>CBDHDF010000010.1:0-1107388 GCA_965261545.1 Bdellovibrionales bacterium
CACATCCACCTTGGCACTGGCGACGACTCCAGTGAAGTCCTTGCGGGTGACGATGTTAATCACTGAAGCCAGGGCTTCAGACCCGTAAACCGCCGAGGCCCCATCGGTCAGAACCTCAATACGTTCCACCGCCGATGTGGGAACGGCATTCACATTGGAAGCTCGATTACCGTAGGCACTTCCCTGCCGGGGAAGGCGACGTCCGTTTACTAGCACAAGGGTGTTTTCAGCCCCCAGCCCGCGAACGTTGATAGTGGATGAACTCCCTCCAAAAGGAGATACCGTAGAGTCACGAAGAACAGCTCCTATAGAATTGTGCCCTGTTTTCTCAATCTCCTCTCGGTCAATCACATGAACAGGGGCTGGTCCCTCAAGATCGAGGCGACGAATGCGAGATCCCAGCACAGAGACCTTTTCTATGGATTCCATGGGCGGGGTGACGGGCGTCTCCTGTGGGACCTTCTCTTTCTCTTGGGCTTGCTTCTTTTTTAGCTTGCCTGTGGGCTTTGGATCCATGGGCTCAGCCGCAGGTTGTGCTGTGGGCTTTGGATCCATGGACTCAGCCGCAGGTTGTGCTGTGGGCTTTGGATCCATGGACTCAGCCGCAGGTTGTGCTGTGGGCTTTGGATCCATGGACTCAGCCGCAGGTTGTGCTGTGGGCTTTGGATCCATGGACTCAGCCGCAGGTTGTGCTGTGGGCTTTGGATCCATGGGTTCAGCCGCAGGTTGTGCTGTGGGTTTTGGATCCATGGGCTCAGCCGCAGGTTGTGCTATGGGCTTTTTGGCAAGTGGTTTTGCCGTTTCTTTTTCTTGAGGATCCTGTTGTTCTTGTTGCTTGTTTTGAGTCTCAGAAGTTGCTGCTTGAGACTGAGGAATGACTGGAGACTTAGGAGATACTGGAGGTTGGGAAGTCGTTTCTGATTTTGACGTGTTGGAGATTTTATCTTCCGTGGGATTTTCTTGAGCCAAAACGTTCATATTTAAAGCAAAAGTTAGTGAATAGGTCCATAAGAATAGCTTTGCAAATGATTTCATGATATTTCCCCCATTTTTATTTTCTTTATTTAAACCAAACACGCTAGCAATCACACTTTAATATTAATATTTCTAAAATCACAGCAAAAGTTTTTATGCGTACCCTTTAAATTTTAATAGGATACATTGAATGTATTAATACCTAGGTGGAGTGTGTATTAGGTGCTAGTGCTCCGTCAAAAAAGTCTTTTTCCCTGTACCAAGACTGAGATAAGTCCCTTCTGCGTTAAGCTATTGCTTTTAAAAGAACTTCCAGCCCCTGACTCAAACATGGCGTGTCACCGGGGGCTTTCTGGAAAATGGAAGAGTATTTCTTAGTTTTTGAGAAATGCGAGCTTAGTTTGTTAATAAATAATAAGTTCCCTTCGCACAAGCTATGGCAGATACTAGAGCCCCTGTGTACAATTGCGCGTATTGCCCGCACTGGTTGCACCCATTACCCTCACTTTCCCTATTTCAATGCGTCATTGATGATTTTCCTTCCCATTTCTGGGGAAAATTTTAGTTAATTTGTAATCCTATTTCTTCCTATTTTAGGGAAAAGTCCTGGTCAAGTTTTGTTCCCTGGATTTTTCGATAACTCTCTCCTTTAAGTAAAATTTTTATGGCGGTATGCTTCAAACGGTCGATGATAGTATCTGCCAGCACCTCATCATCAATAATTTCTGACCAATGCGTTATTGGCAGTTGAGTGGTAATAACGGTGGACCTATCGGAACGAAACTTTAAAATATCGCAGAAGTCTGTGGATTCACTTTGGGAGAACTTCCTTAATCCAAAGTCATCAAAAATTAACACTTGGGGGCGGCCCAGACGACGCAAGTAGTTCAAATACCTTCCTGAGTGCCTTTCCAGGGCCAAGGTTTCTAGAAATATGTTGATGTCTATAAACAGTGTGGAGATTCTGGATTGACAACACTGGTGTCCCAGGCTCTGGGCCAAGAAGGTTTTACCCACCCCCGTTGGCCCTTCGACAATGATAGACCTTTGCTCCTTAACCCATGATAAAGTTTGAAGCCTATCCACCTCTCTTTTACTAATAGACCTTTTGGCATGGTGGTCAAATGCCTCACCTCTGACCTTGTGAGGCAGCTTTGAGGTCTTGAGAAGTCTTTGGCTGAATTGGATTTTCCGAGCCTCCACTTCTGCAAATAACAGCTCGTTCAATAGATCCAATGCTTGAGTCTTGTGGCTTGTGTTATCCAGCGCCACTTCAAGGCTGTCTAACATTCCATAGAGCTTCAACTCATGCATGTGGTTTTTGATTTGTACTTCATCCATCTGGCACCTCCTTGGGGCTTTGGTTATTTGGATTTTCGTTATGTCGCAAATAAGGGTTGCCTTGTTTACGATCTATTTTCTCGTTCACCTTTTTTATTTTTTGCCCTTTATAGAAATGGAGTTGTTGCTGAAAATATCTAACCCTCCTTTTCTCCCACTGCTTGCAGTCCTCAAGGGCTTTGATAATGAGAGGAAGGGACTTTTCCTTGCCCTCTTTCTGGATTTCTTTGTGACAGGAGCTTACAAAGCCCATAGCTCTTCTGAGATTTTCAATGGTCCCACCCTGAAAAAGCTCCTCAATGAAGTTTTCAAGCTCTTTACAAATCATACTTGCTTGAATAAGAATGTTCTGGGGAGTGGCCTCCTTGTAGGCGCGACTGGGCTCCGGGAGGTGTTCGTTTTTGGTGATGTACTCTCCGAGTTTACCTTTGGTCCTCTTGTGGCGAGCGAGGAGCTGTTTTTGAAAGTAAATCTCCACACTCTCCACTCCAATTTTTACATCTACATACTCCCCTCGGTGCTGAAACGGAGCCGAGTAGAAGTTGGATTCAACGCTCACATGACAGTCTTGGTGGAGTTTTTTCTTCTCCCAACGTCCCCACCGGTAGGGAAAAGAAGGCAAGGGTTTTAAAGTTTTTACCTCTCGTTGAAATTTTTCATTGCGAGAGACCTTAAATCTTGTGTGAGGGCGAGCATTTATCTTCTCGCACACCTCCCTTAAAGCCTTATTAATTTGATCCAGACTGGTGAAGGTCTCTCGTCTGTACATAAACCTGAGGGCCCTTGTAACGAGCTTCACGGCATTCTCAGTAAGGCTTTTATCCTGGGGACGACGAACTCGAGCGGGAACAGCCACCGTGTCATAGTGTTCCAAAAGCTCTTGGTAGGATTTATTCAACTCTGGATCATACAAATGGGGTGTGTTCACTCCAGTCTTTAAATTATCAGGAACAACCACTCTCGGAACCCCACCGTAATATTCAAACATCAGAACGTGAGCGTGAAGAAAATCTTCACTAGATTCGCTCAAAGAGCCATAAGCAAAAATACGCTGAGAGAAACATAGATTTGAGCAAAATATATGGGCCTTATGAATATTAAGGTCTTCATCGATCCACTCTGGCTGAAATCCTGCGTAATCAACCTCAACTTGGTGGCCTGGCTGAAAATCACGCAAGGTAATAATCCTTTTGCCAGCTTTTGGAAATTGCTTATGAAACTCCCTCGTAAACTGGGGGTAGCTACCTGAAATCCCTAAAAGTTGTAACTAGGTGTAGGACTTAAGTCCTGATTATTGTCTGAGAAGGCCTTCACTTTGATTAAGAGATTGTCATCTCTTCAAAAGCATAGTTACAATATTAACGATGTCATACACTTTTGAGCAAAAAAATAAGGGAAAAACCTATGTCTATAAAGTTGAAAGCTTTTGGGACAAGGAAAAAAAGCAGGCCAGGCAAAAACGCATCTACCTTGGAAGAAAGGATGAGTTTACAGGTCAAATTAAGACCAAAAGAAAAAAGATTCCCATAGGCTCCTATAATGTGGGAGCCTTATTTTTCTTAGAGAAAATATGCGAACAACTAAATCTTCTAAAAACATTGTCTAAAATTTATCCAGATAATTACGAACATTATTTGCATTTAGCTTTTTTTAAAATAATCAAAAGAGAGCCCTTTTATCTTTACGATATGTGGTGTCAAGAAGCTTATGTTTCAAAGAAAAATTTTATGTCGTCACAAAAAATAAGCAATCTCTTATGTGATCTTGGGAGAGATCAAAAAAAGATAGAATCTTTCTTTAGCGAATGGATAAATCAAGTGAAGGGTTCTGGTACGGTAATGTTTGACATCACATCCTTTTCTTCCTACTCTATGAATAATGAATTTTTAGAGAAAGGTTACAACAGAGATGGAGAGAATCTCGAACAAATAAACTTAGGTCTGATAAGTAGGAAATCTGAAGACAATAAAACTCATACGCCTATAGCGTACAGAATCTATCCTGGAAGTATACCGGATGTCAAAACTTTATCGAATATTATTGAGATCATAACAAGTTATAAATTAGATTTAGATTGTTTAGTTATGGATAAGGGTTTTTCTAGTGTAGAAAATATTAAGGGACTGCATCGTAAGGAATTGAAGTATTTGATACCCATGAGTTTTAGAACAAAACTCTCAAGAGAGCTTGCTGTGGCTTTAAATGAGAAAATAAAATCTCCATCATGCTCTTTTACTTTTAATGAGGAAATTTATTCGCATTGCAAAGAATCAATAAAAATCGGAGGATTTGATTGTACGGCTCATATTTTCTTAGACAAAGAAAGAAGGGTTTATGAGGAATCTGTGTTAATGAAAGAGTTGCTTGATTTTATGAAACTCTTTCTTGAGAAAGATTTGAAATCAGAAGAACAAGCTAGTTCCTATATGAAAGAAACTTTAGGAAATAAAAAAAGGTTTCTCAATATCTCTGATTGCACTCCATTTAAGATTTCTTTAAATGAAGAAAATATTAATGAAGAATCTTCTACGCTGGGTATTATGATATTAATTACAAATAGTCATGATTTAAAGAAAACAAATATATTGAGTTTATATCGAAACAAAGATATCATTGAGAAAGTATTTTTCTCATTCAAGCATGATATTAATGGAAGGAGAAGTCGAGTTCATTCTCTCATGAATATGAGGGGAAGCATCTTTATTAATTTTCTCTCTTTAATTTTAATTTCACATATTGATACTGTTATGAAAGATAAGAAGTTATATAAAAAAATGTCTAAAATAGAAATTTACAAAATGATGGACCGATTAAAATTTTATGAATTAGCTACAGGTGATCTGATGCTTGGAGAGCTGTCTAAAAAACAAAAGGATATTTTTTCAGCCTTCCAAATAGATGGGCTTCCCAAGACAAAATGATGTTTTTTATCTGTTTCAAATGTGACGGTGGCTGTGGCTACCACTATGCCTCATCTATCCAATGGGGACGAAGAGGACCTTTCGCAGCAAATTCTTATGAATCATATTAAATATATTAATACTATTAAACCTCTCAAACCGTTGACAGCAGCCAATTCCATAGGAAGAGAGGAAAGTTAACGCAATACATTAAACCTAGTTACAACTTTTAGGGATTTCAGGTAGCTAATGACCTTCAGAAATTTTTCCTCCCAAACGTCACTTAAACAATGCCTATCCTCAATCTCCTTCTCAATAATCTTCCAATCTATACCGTAAGACCAAGGGGGAATTTCTCTTTGGGTCTTCCAATCCTTGGGGTCAATGCCGTTTCCTTAAGCCACCACACCCCTCTGCCTCTGCGTTAAGCTATTTCTTTTAAAAGAACTCCCAGCGCTTTTGATAGACCTTTCATAGCTTCTTTTGAAGTGCCTCCTCTTCTCCATTGAAATCTTCATCAGCAACTTTATCTGCTTCCTAAATTTCTGATAGAGCCCCGCAACAAAAAGAGGGATGCTATCCATTATGAAATCAAGAATCAGTTTAAAGTTAGGTTTTTTGTAGTCATTTTTTACCAACTGATTCACACTGTCTTCATCCTCATTTATGCTCATTTGAATCTTTGTATAATTGAAGAGCCAAAAATAAGAATACAGCTCTTGCAATATTCCATTAAGGCTTGTTGAGTGCCACTGCTCCATTTTCATTGTCGATGTAAAATCACGAAATGTCGTTTCTATTTCCCAACGACGAGAGTAAAGAGCAACCATATCCTTCTTGTCCAAGGAGCCATGCGGAAGATTAGTGGCCAAAACAGAGAACTCCCCAGTCTTTGGGTTTTTATACTTATAGAGATGAATGACCACCCCCTCAATAACCATTTGTGAATACCAACCTGGGCCATTAAATAAATTTACGATGGGGATAAAAGTAGAGCCTCGCTTACAACGCGCAATAAAGAAGTTACTGGCTTGAGCATGGGCCTTAATAATCTCTGTAGATAAATAAAGCCTATCGTAGAGAGTTATGCTATTACTCTCAAAACTACCTATCATTTGAATAGCATTGGCGATTTCGTTGAGAGCGGGAGAAAAGCAAAGATTCTTTGTCACACCCGATAAAACGTCATAAGCATGAGATAGATACATACGTAAGAAATGAGTTTCCATCTCATTTGGGCAAGGGTACCCACAATAACCCTCCTTTAAAAGATCTTTAGAGCGAGGAAGTGCTAATTGGTCGCCATCTATGGCATAGATATAAAAACCATGAAACGTTTTTCTCAATGGTTCGTAGTCTGTAATCAGAGATTCAAAGATATCTTTGAAAAATAGGTAAGAAATACTTTGACGTATCTTGCTGAGACTGCTTTTGACTGGCATGAGAAGCAGGTCACCAAAATGAGTCCATACCGTCTTAAGAGCGATTTGGTAGCCTTCGTAATTTGTTCCGGAAATAAGATAGATAATGGTAAAAAAGAAAATTTGAGGATTAAATTTTCGATTCCTTTTTTGTTTTTCTGGATCGACAAGGTGCTCTGGCTTGAAGGAAGAATCAAGTTTTGGTAGAATAAAATGGTCATCTGTGACGCGAACTCGTCATTTGGGGGCTTTCGAGATCAATATTGGATTGCATGTGACTTACTCCTTGGTTGAGGGTTGGGTGTAAAATAAAACAAGTCTTATTCTTGTCGATTTATCTAATGATTTCAAGAGATTTTTCTTAAGGAAACGGCATTGTCATTTGGGGGCTTTCGAGATCAATATTGGATTGCATGTGACTTACTCCTTGGTTGAGGGTTGGGTGTAAAATAAAACAAGTCTTATTCTTGTCGATTTATCTAATGATTTCAAGAGATTTTTCTTAAGGAAACGGCATTGCCCCAAATGACGAGTTCGCGTCACAGATGACCATTTTATTCTACCAAAACTTGATTCTTCCTTCAAGCCAGAGCACCTTGTCGATCCAGAAAAACAAAAAAGGAATCGAAAATTTAATCCTCAAATTTTCTTTTTTACCATTATCTATCTTATTTCCGGAACAAATTACGAAGGCTACCAAATCGCTCTTAAGACGGTATGGACTCATTTTGGTGACCTGCTTCTCATGCCAGTCAAAAGCAGTCTCAGCAAGATACGTCAAAGTATTTCTTACCTATTTTTCAAAGATATCTTTGAATCTCTGATTACAGACTACGAACCATTGAGAAAAACGTTTCATGGTTTTTATATCTAGTTCCTGTCCAGGGAAGAAAGTTAAGTAGTTTTAAGTATTTACATGCCTTCCCTTTAGATTTTATGCTTTAAAATGGAGTCCATCAAACATAATCCGTGTAAATTCAGTTACTTACATAAAACGGAAAAATAAAATAAGTTCCCCCCCTCTCTTGACGAACCTTTCACAGCCCCTCCCTTTCAGTGACTTATGTGGCTATCAACTGGTTACTTGATATGAGAGGAAGAGTTGGATCAACCTGTGTTTCCACCGTGGTGATTTCAAACCTCCTTCAGGGAAATAACATTACGTTGCGCATCAACTTCAAAAAATACTTGACGTGTTTTTTCAGAGAAATAATTTTTGATATTTTATTCTTCATTTATTTTTTATGTAGGTTTTAGGAGGCGTGGGAACCTCTCTATGAGGTAGAATTCTTATCCATGTTCTCCGAGAACCTCTCTGATTTTTTTCTTCTTAAAAGACATCCTTGCTCACTTTTTTCCCTCAAAAAAACGTATGTTAATATAAAAATTAAAGAGAAACTTTCACCAAAGGGGGGACTATGCGCCATTTGAAGAAGACACAGTTGGGACTCTTTTCCCAATATCCTAACCACCAACTCAGTACAGAATTGCAGCAAATTAATAACATCATTGATCGCCATCCAGAGTTTGCCCATATGGTTCATGAAGACCTTGTTAAAGAAAAGAAAGATTCTGGTGATATTGGTATGACATCGGAGCAAGTTCTCAAGGTGGCTATTCTTAAATCCATAAGAGGTCTTTCCTATCGTGCGTTAGCCTTTAATCTTGTCGATTCAGTATCCACCAGAGCTTTTCTGGGCCTTGAATTGGAAGAAAATTACGCTCACTCCACCTTACAGGACTTGATTGTTCAAATAAGTGAAGAAACTTGGGGAATTATTAGCGCCTCTTTAGTTTCAGATGCAAGAGATCAAAAGATTGAGCCGTGTAAGAAAATGAGATTGGACAGTACAGTGACGAAATCAAACGAGTCCATTACTTAATACCCCCGTCAACGACAGAGGTTTTAGAGAGCTAAGGGTCACGGACCCCTCCCATCCCCTTTATAGGACAATGCCGTTTCCTTAAGCCACCACACCCCTCTGCCTCTGCGTTAAGCTATTTCTTTTAAAAGAACTCCCAGCCCTTTTGATAGACCTTTCATAGCTTCTTTTGAAGTGCCTCCTCTTCTCCATTGAAATCTTCATCAGCAACTTTATCTGCTTCCTAAATTTCTGATAGAGCCCCGCAACAAAAAGGGGGATGCTATCCATTATGAAATCAAGAATCAGTTTAAAGTTAGGTTTTTTGTAGTCATTTTTTACCAACTGATTCACACTGTCTTCATCCTCATTTATGCTCATTTGAATCTTTGTATAATTGAAGAGCCAAAAATAAGAATACAGCTCTTGCAATATTCCATTAAGGCTTGTTGAGTGCCACTGCTCCATTTTCATTGTCGATGTAAAATCACGAAATGTCGTTTCTATTTCCCAACGACGAGAGTAAAGAGCAACCATATCCTTCTTGTCCAAGGAGCCATGCGGAAGATTAGTGGCCAAAACAGAGAACTCCCCAGTCTTTGGGTTTTTATACTTATAGAGATGAATGACCACCCCCTCAATAACCATTTGTGAATACCAACCTGGGCCATTAAATAAATTTACGATGGGGATAAAAGTAGAGCCTCGCTTACAACGCGCAATAAAGAAGTTACTGGCTTGAGCATGGGCCTTAATAATCTCTGTAGATAAATAAAGCCTATCGTAGAGAGTTATGCTATTACTCTCAAAACTACCTATCATTTGAATAGCATTGGCGATTTCGTTGAGAGCGGGAGAAAAGCAAAGATTCTTTGTCACACCCGATAAAACGTCATAAGCATGAGATAGATACATACGTAAGAAATGAGTTTCCATCTCATTTGGGCAAGGGTACCCACAATAACCCTCCTTTAAAAGATCTTTAGAGCGAGGAAGTGCTAATTGGTCGCCATCTATGGCATAGATATAAAAACCATGAAACGTTTTTCTCAATGGTTCGTAGTCTGTAATCAGAGATTCAAAGATATCTTTGAAAAATAGGTAAGAAATACTTTGACGTATCTTGCTGAGACTGCTTTTGACTGGCATGAGAAGCAGGTCACCAAAATGAGTCCATACCGTCTTAAGAGCGATTTGGTAGCCTTCGTAATTTGTTCCGGAAATAAGATAGATAATGGTAAAAAAGAAAATTTGAGGATTAAATTTTCGATTCCTTTTTTGTTTTTCTGGATCGACAAGGTGCTCTGGCTTGAAGGAAGAATCAAGTTTTGGTAGAATAAAATGGTCATCTGTGACGCGAACTCGTCATTTGGGGGCTTTCGAGATCAATATTGGATTGCATGTGACTTACTCCTTGGTTGAGGGTTGGGTGTAAAATAAAACAAGTCTTATTCTTGTCGATTTATCTAATGATTTCAAGAGATTTTTCTTAAGGAAACGGCATTGATGGTTCGAAGCTAAATGGGAAGAATCCTCAGGTGGATGCCAACGATAGCGAGCATATTTACGACCAATTGCATAAAGTGAATGATTATATATATTTATGGAAATTTCAATGGAAAAGTTGTCTATTGTGTCCGGGGAGTTTGCTTCCCCGCTCATGGCTAACGTATTTCTCCATTATGTCTTAGATGAATGGTTTGAGAAGGATGTCAAACCACGACTCAAAGGATACGGGTTTATGGCTCGATACTGCGACGACTTCGTGATGGGATTCCAGAGGGAAGAGGACGCACGGCGAATCTACGAGGTGTTGCCAAAAAGACTTGCTCGATTTGGGCTAACAATGCACCCCGAGAAGTCTCGGATCGTAGATTTCCGCCCTCCTCCCTACCGTATTTCCCGCACGAACCTCAAGGGATACGAGAGGGACGTGAGAAAAATCCAGTCGTTCGACTTCTTAGGTTTCAGCCACACATGGAGGAAATCTCTGAAGGGAAACTGGGTTGTCTTTCGAGGCACGATGAAAAGTCGTCTGGATCGGGGGCTTGCATCCGTAAGCCTCTGGTGTAAACGGCATCGTCATGCTCCCCTCGCATCAAGCCAACCGTTTGCAGCAGTTTCTCTACGGTCACTATGCCTATTATGGTATACCCGGGAACTACCGCAACATAAAGCGGTTCTACCGGGTGGTCATCAGAATTTGGAAAAAGTGGCTCATGAGGAGGACGCAAAGACGCCAGATCAACTGGGAGGCGTACAACCGATTGTTGAAGCGCTTCCCGTTACCCATACCAAGGATTAGGCGCCCCTTCCAGCAATTCCAATGGAATGTCTAGTAAGGAAAGCTGGAAAACTTTCACACTAGTGAGAGTCGGTGCGCCTATCCCAACCAAGCAGTGAACCTATAATCAGAGGAGCCGAATGCGTTAGTTGCGCACGTTCGGCTCTGGGAGGGGGAAGGGGGGAAACCTCCTTCCCTACTCGACCCCAAAAATCAAGGGTTTACAATTTCTCCCCAGTACAGTTGTTTTTAGATTACAATTTTTTCCTTGCGATCCGATAAGTATTGTAATAGTATTACAACAAAGAGGAGGAAATATGACTTTTGGAGAATTATTCAAAAAACTAAGACTTCGATTGGGCCAGACCCTACGTCAGTTTTGTGAGGAAAATGGATTTGATCCAGGAAATATCTCTAAGTTGGAAAGAGGTCTTTTGCCAGCCCCACAATCGGAGAAAAAGCTCAAGTCTTATACTAAAGCTTTAAGTATTCGTCCTGGAGATGATGAATATATTGATTTCTTTGATCTAGCGGCAGTATCTAATAAGAATTTTATAATCAAGAACATTGAGGATCAGAAGTTATTAAATAAACTCCCAGTTTTGTTTCGCACATTGGATAAAAAAGGTCTTACAGAAGAAAAACTTGAAAAAATCATCGAAATTGTTAGGGATGAAGCGAGTGAGTAATTATATCAGCTATGAAGAAATAGAAGAAGCAGCAAATGAATTTCTAAACGAATATAATCCAAAAAGAGAAATTCCAGTTCCTATTGAAGAAATTGTTGAAATAAAATTAGAAATATCAATTGTTCCAAGAATGGGTATGCTTTTACATCATGGGATTGATGCTTTTTTATCTTCTGATTTTAAAGAGTTATCTATTGACTACAATCACTATATGTCACAAACCAACCGGTCGCGATTTACATTGGCTCATGAAATTGGTCACTATGTTCTTCATAAAGATATTATCAGATCAATCACCACATTAGGTCAGTGGAAAGATTATTTATTAGGTCAGGGAACAGGAAGAGCAATTTATGAGATTCAAGCTAATGATTTTGCGGGGTGTTTGTTAATGCCTGCACCAAAAATTGTTGAAGAATTTGATGTTCATAAAACTAAAGCAATTGAAAAGTTTAAAAATCTTGGTATGGACAAACCTGATGAAAGAACTCTGGTTTCATTCATAGCCAATGAGATTTCTCGTCAATTTAATGTTTCTCCAAAAGCTGCTGAAATTCGTTTATTAAGGGCTTTAAGAATCAGAAATTAAATCACGAAAGCAAGTAAAATGGATGGTATAGAAAAAGTCGTAAAGCACTTAGAGATGATTCAGGTTATTATTAACCGCTTGGGAGGCAATTCCTTTATACTAAAAGGTTGGAGCATGACTCTTATCGTTGCGACAACAATCTTGGTAGCTAGTTCCTGTCCAGGGAAGAAAGTTAAGTAGTTTTAAGTATTTACATGCCTTCCCTTTAGATTTTATGCTTTAAAATGGAGTCCATCAAACATAATCCGTGTAAATTCAGTTACTTACATAAAACGGAAAAATAAAATAAGTTCCCCCCCCCCTCTCTTGACGAACCTTTCACAGCCCCTCCCTTTCAGTGACTTATGTGGCTATCAACTGGTTACTTGATATGAGAGGAAGAGTTGGATCAACCTGTGTTTCCACCGTGGTGATTTCAAACCTCCTTCAGGGAAATAACATTACGTTGCGCATCAACTTCAAAAAATACTTGACGTGTTTTTTCAGAGAAATAATTTTTGATATTTTATTCTTCATTTATTTTTTATGTAGGTTTTAGGAGGCGTGGGAACCTCTCTATGAGGTAGAATTCTTATCCATGTTCTCCGAGAACCTCTCTGATTTTTTTCTTCTTAAAAGACATCCTTGCTCACTTTTTTCCCTCAAAAAAACGTATGTTAATATAAAAATTAAAGAGAAACTTTCACCAAAGGGGGGACTATGCGCCATTTGAAGAAGACACAGTTGGGACTCTTTTCCCAATATCCTAACCACCAACTCAGTACAGAATTGCAGCAAATTAATAACATCATTGATCGCCATCCAGAGTTTGCCCATATGGTTCATGAAGACCTTGTTAAAGAAAAGAAAGATTCTGGTGATATTGGTATGACATCGGAGCAAGTTCTCAAGGTGGCTATTCTTAAATCCATAAGAGGTCTTTCCTATCGTGCGTTAGCCTTTAATCTTGTCGATTCAGTATCCACCAGAGCTTTTCTGGGCCTTGAATTGGAAGAAAATTACGCTCACTCCACCTTACAGGACTTGATTGTTCAAATAAGTGAAGAAACTTGGGGAATTATTAGCGCCTCTTTAGTTTCAGATGCAAGAGATCAAAAGATTGAGCCGTGTAAGAAAATGAGAGTGGACAGTACAGTGACGAAATCAAACGAGTCCATTACTTAATACCCCCGTCAACGACAGAGGTTTTAGAGAGCTAAGGGTCACGGACCCCTCCCATCCCCTTTATAGGAAGTCATTCAAGGTGATTTCCATACCTAAAAATCAGAAAAAATCTACTTTTGCTTTTGTTCAATACAAGAACCACATGACGCTACGCATACCATTGGCTTCTACCAATCTGAACCCCAATCTCTACGATAGGCAGGCCCCAAGCAAACTTGGTATAGTTGCAATTCAGGAGCTAATTTCACTGACTCAACAACTGGAAGAGCAACTATGTCAATTACACCAAAAGATGTCTGGCCAAGACTGCCAAAAGAAATTCAAAAGCAAGTCATCAAAGACTTAACTTTAGCCATTGAGGAGATTATATATGAAAACATCGGAATTGATTACACCTATTCACTTAAAGAGAAAAGCCATAATATACATCAGACAGTCGACCCCTCAGCAAGCCATCAAAAACAAAGAAAGTCTCGACCTTCAATACTCACTCAGGCAAAGAGCTACTGAATTAGGTTGGCAAGAAGATAGTATTGAAATTGTCGATGATGATTTGGGGATCACAGGAAGTAGTATACAGTTTAGAGAAGGCTTCAAGAATATCCTTGCAGAAGTGACCTTGGAAAAAATTGGTATTATTCTATCGTACGATGTCACTCGTCTATCTAGAAACTGTACGGACTGGTACCAATTACTTGATCTGTGTGCTTTTAAGAATTGCCTCATTGCTGATAGAGAGTCTATTTATAACCCTTCTAATGTTAATGGAAGAATGTTACTCGGGTTTAAAGGTCAACTCTCAGAAATGGAATTATTTACGATACGCAATAGATTAACAGCAGGTCTTCTCAACAAAGCCAAGCGAGGAGATTTAGCTCTTAAATTACCAGTTGGTTTTATTCGAACAGAACAAGGTAAAGTGCTAAAAGATCCAAATAAAGATTTACAAGATCGCATAAATTTAGTATTTACTATATTCTTAAAACTGAAATCAGCCGGTAAGGTGTCGCGATTTTTTAACGATAACAACCTCTTACTTCCAAGAGTTGATTTTGTAAAAAGTATTCATTGGAAAAAAACATCCAAGGCAGCCATACTTTCTATTTTGAAGAATCCAGCTTATAGCGGAACTTTTGTATATGGCAAAGCTGAATACCGTAGAAAAGACTTAGCTGGAAAACTTAAGCGTACAAAGCTTCCACTTAATGAATGGAAAATTGTTGTGAAAGATAAATATCCTAAATATATCGATTGGAATACATTCTTAAAAATACAAGAAATTCTAAAAGACAACTACACTGAATATACTCGTAATAAAACAAGAGGCATACCTCGCCCTGGTAAGGCCCTCTTACATGGGATAGTCTATTGTGGAGAATGTGGCCACAAAATGTCAGTGCAGTATAAAACAGCAACTCGATACTTATGCAACTATCTACGCCAACAACATCGGGAACCTACTTGCCAATTCATTCCTACAGATCCAATCGATGATTATGTAGTAAACGCTTTTTTTAAGGTTCTTTCCCCTGTCGAGCTAGACTTGTATGCCAAGGCTTTAGAAAATAAGTCAAAAATTGACCAAGAGGTTTACAAATCACACATTCAGCAAATTCAGCGTTTAAGGTATGAAGCTCAACTGGTAGAAAAGAGGTATCGCAAAGTAGACCCTGAGAATAGACTTGTTGCAGATGAATTAGAAACACAATGGGAAGAGGCTTTAGTAATACTTAAAAAAGCCGAAGATCACCTAGAGAGGGTTAAGAATGAACAGCGTATTCCAACTGTGATCTCTCAAAAAATGAAAAGAGAATTTTCAGATTTGAATCAAAAACTACCTTCGCTATGGGAGGATAAGATATTGACCAAAGACATGAAAAAGAAAATTCTTAGAACATTGGTTGAAAAGGTTGTCATTCACAGAAAGAAAAGAGATATGGTTGCACTGAGAATTGTTTGGATTGGAGGAGATACAACAGAAGCTAGCATTCCAATCAAAGTTGGATCTTTTGATGAACTGTCATCTTCTGAAACGATAAAGAAAATAATTGCGCAGCAGGTCAAGCTTGGGGTGTCTGATGAAGATATTGCCAAACTATTGACCCAAAAAGGATTCAGATCACCAATGGATACCACTTTTCTCAGAAATACTGTGAAGTCCTATAGACTAAACAATAAAATCTATCGGAATCGAAAGCACTCTTTTCCGACCAAAGTCGAGGGAAGCCTCACAACATCTCAAATTGCAGCACTTATTGATGTTAAAGTTCATTGGATTTATCACCATATTAAACAAGGGAGGATCATTGTCAAAAAACACGAGAAAACAAAGGCTTATCTCTTTCCAGATAAGAAAAAAACCATATCTGACTTTAAAAAACTTAAGTCCGGATCAATTAAAAAGCTACGTTACTAAGGGGGTATCAACATGAGTGATCAAATATTCATCATCCAACGGATGCATCGCTTTTATATGACTGCATAAGAGTTACAGAAAGAGAATTTAAAAAAGTTCGTAAAAATGTCATGAAAGATTTTTGGCGACTTATTTCAAGAGAAGATCTTAAGAGAGCAAAAACCTTTCTTTACAAAATTAATAATTCCAAAAATGATGCGGAAAGACTACCTTGCTATAAGGAGCTTTTAAAAATCGCTACCAAATTGAACAAAGGATTACCTGATACCATCAGAAAGATAAAAAAAGAACAAAAATGTGTGAAGATGAATGCTTTGAAAAAGAGTCTAAAACAGTTAGAAAATGTTGCCTTCTACCTGGAAAAAATCATCTTTCAAACTCAAAAAAGAGTTATTGAGGGGAAAAAAGTATCTTCTGAAAAAAAGGTCCTATCCATCTTTGAACCGCATACAGACATTATTGTAAAGGGGCAAAGAGAAGTCGAGTTTGGGCATAAAATCTTTCTGACCTCAGGGCAAAGCAACATGATTTTAGATTGTCAGATCCCTGATGGCAACCCCGCAGACTCTGATATGTTTTTAAAAGTTATGAATTCAGTGACACAAACCTATGGGGCTTGCCCTGTAAAAGTAAGTGCAGATGGTGGGTTTGCTTCAAAAGAAAATCTTGAAGAGGCCAAAGAGATGGGGGCTAAAGATGTTTGCTTCCCAGAAAAAAAAGGAATGAAAATATTAAAGATGGTTAAAAGTGCTTGGGTCTTTAAAAATCTTCTCAATTGGAGAGCCGGAATAGAGGCTGTTATTTCATTCCTTAAGAGATGTTTTGGTATGAGAGTTGCTTACTGGAAAGGGCATGATGGTTTTAAGAGGTATGTAAAGAATGCCGTTTGTGCCTATAATTTTGTTGTCTTGGCAAGACATGAATTATCAACTGTCACCTAAATTTATCCATTAGGAATAACAGCAATGGACCAGGTCGAAGGTGCTAAAATCTTCCAAAGGTAGGGGTGCGTCTTCAAATCGAAAAAACTAGGGCGCAAGTCGCTTAAAGACCTTTTTCCCCTTAATCTGTAGAGTTTGTGTGGCAAATCTCCAACTCTCACTCCCCCATTGAGGCATTGGGAGGCTCAATGGGGAGTGTCAGAGAACAAAAAATGGGCCTTTCTGGACAGAAACTAAATAGGTTCTTTTTTGGCGGGCTTGTTTTTTCTTTGGGTCCCAATAGCCGTGTATCTCATAAACATAAATTTTACGTAACTGCTCGCACCTTACATAGGAATTTCTCCCTTGAGAGCCATATTGATGGCCTCTAAGGAAGAGAGCCCCTTGTTTCTCATAGTCTTGACATAACTGGTAATCCGACAAAAGTGCTTTGCCATTTTTGCTGTCCTGAAGCAACCTGATACTTTCTTTTTCACCTTATTCATTCTCAAGTCTCGCTCGGCTCTGTTGTTGGTTGGGTCCACCTCTTTCACTTTGGCAAAGAGAAGGATTTCTGCTTCATATTTTTTAAAGCGGAGCCAAAGATTTTGAGCATCTGTATGTTTCACTCGTCCTTTTTTACCATTCTTCTCTGGAAAGGAAGGAAGCTCCTTTAAAGCCCTTGTGAGAATATTCCTATACCTCCTCTGAAGAGTTTGATACTCCTTTCGAGTCAATATCTTAGATTTTCTTTTTTGGACCAATTCAACAGCTTCCTGAAGAAGTTTTTTCAGATTGGTGGCCCATTTCGAACCAGAGCTATCCTCCACAAATTTCAATTCCCTAAGAAGATGGGCAACACACAGAGCATGAAGCATATCTGTATAAGAAAAATAGGGACTCCAACAGTCATGTACCAAGATACCTCCATACCTGTCCAATATGCCAATATCTTTGATGGCATCTTTTCCACGGGAAGGATGGATGAACTGCAATGTAAGATCACCACAGCTATAAGTATGAATCCAGTAGTTCTTCTTATTGACTCTCATGGAGGTTTCGTCAACATGAATGACCACAGACTCAAGGATTTGTTGTTTTGCCCATTGTTCCCACTCTTGAAGAGATTCGCTCAGTTGAGAAATATACTTCAACATGGTTGAGGGTGAGATAAAGCGGCCAACGAGACCCTTGTAGTGTTCACCAACACGCTGGAGAGACATCATTTGAATGACAATAAAATTAATAATTGAGGCCCTAATGCCAATACCATATTGGATCGGTCCATCTATGCCCCAATGCCGTTTCCTTAAGCCACCACACCCCTCTGCCTCTGCCTCTGCGTTAAGCTATTTCTTTTAAAAGAACTCCCAGCCCTTTTGATAGACCTTTCATAGCTTCTTTTGAAGTGCCTCCTCTTCTCCATTGAAATCTTCATCAGCAACTTTATCTGCTTCCTAAATTTCTGATAGAGCCCCGCAACAAAAAGGGGGATGCTATCCATTATGAAATCAAGAATCAGTTTAAAGTTAGGTTTTTTGTAGTCATTTTTTACCAACTGATTCACACTGTCTTCATCCTCATTTATGCTCATTTGAATCTTTGTATAATTGAAGAGCCAAAAATAAGAATACAGCTCTTGCAATATTCCATTAAGGCTTGTTGAGTGCCACTGCTCCATTTTCATTGTCGATGTAAAATCACGAAATGTCGTTTCTATTTCCCAACGACGAGAGTAAAGAGCAACCATATCCTTCTTGTCCAAGGAGCCATGCGGAAGATTAGTGGCCAAAACAGAGAACTCCCCAGTCTTTGGGTTTTTATACTTATAGAGATGAATGACCACCCCCTCAATAACCATTTGTGAATACCAACCTGGGCCATTAAATAAATTTACGATGGGGATAAAAGTAGAGCCTCGCTTACAACGCGCAATAAAGAAGTTACTGGCTTGAGCATGGGCCTTAATAATCTCTGTAGATAAATAAAGCCTATCGTAGAGAGTTATGCTATTACTCTCAAAACTACCTATCATTTGAATAGCATTGGCGATTTCGTTGAGAGCGGGAGAATAGCAAAGATTCTTTGTCACACCCGATAAAACGTCATAAGCATGAGATAGATACATACGTAAGAAATGAGTTTCCATCTCATTTGGGCAAGGGTACCCACAATAACCCTCCTTTAAAAGATCTTTAGAGCGAGGAAGTGCTAATTGGTCGCCATCTATGGCATAGATATAAAAACCATGAAACGTTTTTCTCAATGGTTCGTAGTCTGTAATCAGAGATTCAAAGATATCTTTGAAAAATAGGTAAGAAATACTTTGACGTATCTTGCTGAGACTGCTTTTGACTGGCATGAGAAGCAGGTCACCAAAATGAGTCCATACCGTCTTAAGAGCGATTTGGTAGCCTTCGTAATTTGTTCCGGAAATAAGATAGATAATGGTAAAAAAGAAAATTTGAGGATTAAATTTTCGATTCCTTTTTTGTTTTTCTGGATCGACAAGGTGCTCTGGCTTGAAGGAAGAATCAAGTTTTGGTAGAATAAAATGGTCATCTGTGACGCGAACTCGTCATTTGGGGGCTTTCGAGATCAATATTGGATTGCATGTGACTTACTCCTTGGTTGAGGGTTGGGTGTAAAATAAAACAAGTCTTATTCTTGTCGATTTATCTAATGATTTCAAGAGATTTTTCTTAAGGAAACGGCATTGATCTATGCCCTCTGGGAATGGGCCTTTGTTTTCTGTACCACATTCATGGCACTCTTTGATTTCAGAGGTGACAGTGTGGGTGTTTATCTCATAGAGAATATCAATTTTTTTACGCTCTTCGGAGCCTTTCATCTCAGTTTCCTTCAAATCGGCCCCACATTTAGAGCAATTTGATGGAGACACTGTTTCCTTGCTCTCTGTGTCCTTACTGTTATCGAGCCTTGATCCTTTCTTGCTGTCTTCCTCAGCCCCTTCCTTATTACGGTTCCCATTGCTACCAGAGTTCTGAGAAGGGGGCAGCCCACTATTGCTGGAGTTTTTACGAGTCTTTTTTTTCCAAAAATAAAGTCACTACAACTGTGAGAATGGTCAGCATGGACTGAATAAATAGTTTAGTCTCTCGTGGGATACTCTTGTCAGAAAGAATCTTCTTAGATTCCTTCTGGAGGTTTTCAATTTCGCTTCGTAAGGATTGTTTTCTTGTATTCACGAAAGAATTATTAAATGGGGAGGCTTGAGAATCAATACTTTAGTATAAAAATGGTCTTTAGGCTAAAAGTCTGGTGTAGAAGGGGTGCGAGCAGTTACGTTTTTTCAAAAAAATCAACAAAGTATGCAAGATGCTCCACGAGATATACCGAGGAGAGTTCTCTCTGCGGCCCTCCGGGTCTGCCCCTCGGGCTGCGGTTCATCTTCGTAGAGAAAATGAGATGCCAAAGACAAAACCAATGAAATCATATGGCCTATATCGTATGCCCGGAGATCAGAAAAGTCGTTTAAAAAGTACGGGGAGAGAGTTGTAGGCTACAACTGTAAATGAAAACAGCCATTGACTTTACTCCAAAGCAAGATGCATAATTTTTACTTATGAAAAAATTCCTCCCTCCCCTTTGCTTAACCCTTGATAACACTTTTAAAGCATTTTTTAAGCACGACCAGGACTTGCTCAAGCCTTTGTTGCAAGATTTTCTTCCTTTGCCACCCGGTTGTCGGGTGGAACATGTTCAGTTGTTAGATGCCGAAGAAAACTCTTCAGAGGCGAGCAAGCCTTCGGGAAAAACCTTCATTTTGGATATGAAGCTTCGTATCTCTCGACAATTATCCAGTGGGGAATGGGTCGAAGATGAAACTGTGAACGTGGAAATGCAAACCGTCTCCCAAAGAGACCTTACAAATCGCCTTCTTGCCTATGCGGGACGGGTCTACTCCAATCAAGTGAAAGAAGGAGAAAAATACGAGAAATTAAGAACTGTTTACTCCCTTGTTTTCAGTACTGTGGACCTTCCTGAGCTACGCAAGGACAACGATTATTACCACACATGCAGCATGAGGCAGGATAGACACCCTCATTTGAGACTCACCGATGGTATGCAATTTGTCATTGTAGAATTGAACAAGTTCATTGGCAGATTAGACAGCCTTGTTGACCAGCGTGAAGCGTGGTGCTATTTCTTAAAGAGATCGGATGAGCTGAATCAACAAACCAGCCAAGAGCTAGCCAAAAAAGGAAGGGACATGGGAAGAGCCGTCAAAAATTTGTGGAACTTGTCTCAAGACGAACTTATGCGAGAGCGACTTGAAGCTGAAGATAAGCAGCGTCGAGATCGTTTGTCACAGATCGACACAGCCCATGAAGAGGGGCTTGAAAAAGGGCTTGAAAGAGGGCGTGAAAAAGGGCGTGAAGAAGGGCTTGAAAAAGGGCTTGAAAGAGGGCGTGAAGAAGGGCTTGAAAAAGGGCGAAGGAAAGAGAGAGAGGCCATTGCTTTAAAGATGATTTTAAAAGGACAGGAAGCTTTGGAGATAGCCGAAGCAACAGGGCTTTCTGAAGACGAAATCAAGGCTCTCCCAAAAAAGTAAAAAATTTTCTTTCCATAGATCCCGAGGGGCGGATCAAAACCATCCATTTAGGGCGATCTGACAAGATGGGCTCACCCTACCTTTAATTTTTTATCTTAACAAGTCGGTTTGAAGCTTCCTTCAATCGGTAGCTTTTTCCCTCAAATTTTAATAGTTGGCTGCAGTGGAGAAGGCGATCCAGGATGGCAGAGGCCACGGTATTATCGCCCAAACACTTTCCCCAATCTTCAATGATACGATTGGAGGTAATAAGAGTGCTTTTTCTCGCTGAGTATCGGTCCAGAATGATTTCCTGGAAGTCATCTGTGAAGCTATTATGGATCGCATAACCTCTCAATCCATCAAAGTAGCCATATCTGGAAGTTCATTTAGGCAAAGAAAGACGACTTAAGGAGAATCCATGCAAAAGCAGATATTTGAAGACGCCATCGGGAGACACTCCATAGGGACTATTTCGTGAAATTCAGCAGTAGATCGCCAAGCCGTGAGCAGTTACAATTTTACCGTTTCTCTTTTGCTCATGTAAATAAGACATTGTTACCAATGGTAACAATGATTTTGAATTCTTTCAATTCAAAAGAGGTCTGAAACCACGTTATATTTGTTCTGAAGTCAGCTTCTAGACTTTAGACCTGAACCTTGTTACCATTTTTGTAGAATTCAGGAAGAAAGCTGTCGCAGTTCTGTACTTATTCATTTTCAATCACTCTCTTTATTTTATCTTCATATTTTGGGTGAATAAGTCCTTTTTTAATGGCTTCGGTGGCGGCTTGAACAAGAATATCCTTTCCCAGGTGGTTTGATTCAAAAAGATCAAGAATTGTCCGCACAGGGGTTGTCACTGCAAACCCTCTTATAAGCCTGATATCCGATTTTAGAAGTGAAGCCTTGTGGAGAACTAAAATTTTTGGAATTTCATTAAACTTTCTAAAGTGGGATGGAACTGTCATGTGTAGTTTCGATGGCATGAGATCACTTAAATCATAGACCCTGAGTGCTGTATCGTGAGAATAAACTCCTTGGGGAGTTTCGTTCCGGCTTCTGGACCAAAGGTACCAAAGAATAAGTTGAGCATCTCCACCATCTTGGGGAAACTTTACAAGATGATAAATCCCTCGCATTTCACGAATCCAATGGCCTGCTTTGACATGGTAGGAGTGATGGGCTCTGATGTAACCCGCAGACTCAGCTTGCTTGGTTGTAAAATACCCTTGTTGCTGTGAGGCAACTTCATAGAGAGCCTGATCTGGACTGATTACTTTAGATTTCATAATTACCACAATTTATGTGTTAATTATACGTATCTAAATGGTCACCTGTCATCATAATTATCACAATTTATGTGTTAAATGTGAAGATTTATAATCTGGCCCACTTAGGGGAACCCCACAAAGCTCATGTTGTGATTTCTCAATGACATAGCGACGACAAATAAAAATAACTCATTATTTACAAATACTTATATAACTCAACCAAACTTATGCTCCGCACAATAAGACTGAGATGGACCCCAATGTCAGACTGAAAAACTATATTACAAAATACGAGAGAGGTCATCTTAACAAATCACTAAGGCTTGGAGATCAAACACGAGCCCAATCAATACTGACAAAGCAAAGCGAGTAAATCTTGTTGCGTTCTCGGCCGCAACAAGATTTTTGCCCTTGATTCCGCAACACATACGCAACAAACACCTAGGTCAGTTGGACGTATCTTCAAGGTTTTCTTGACGTTGGTTTGAAGTGGGAAAGGGCCGTATTTGCTGAATTTTCATGAACTTAGGGGAGGGTTTCGTCTTTCAAAGGTTAATGATTACAAAATGTTATCAAGATTAACCTTTCACCTGTTGGAGAAATTTGTCTTTAGACGCGCGGTGTTATACGATAGAGCCTGTAAACTATTTTGTGTAACTGCCGAATCATATTAGGATGAACTATCATCCTGAAAGGAGAAGGCAGAATGGATATCAAGACAATAGGCAAGGAACTAGCGAAGAAGGTCAAGACCCAAAAGGATTTATCCGACATAACGGATCAACTGATGAAGGTTGTTTTAGAGACAGCTCTTAATGCGGAAATGGACGATCACCTAGGTTATGAGAGGCATGAGAAGTCTGAGACCCGCAAATCCAACACTCGCAATGGTTACAGTAGAAAGACCATAAAGGGAGAGAAAGGCGAGGTGGAGCTTCAGGTCCCCCGTGACCGAAGTGCCTCCTTTGAGCCCCAAGTCATTCCCAAAGGCAAGACTCGTCTTGAGGGCTTTGAAGACAGTATTCTGACCCTCTATGCGAGGGGAATGACGACCAGGGATATTCAAGGAGCTATCAAAGACCTCTACCATGGTGCAGAGATATCCCACTCAGTGATAGCCAACGTGACGGATGCTGTTATTGATGAAGTTACGGCTTGGCAGAACCGCCCCTTGGATAGCACTTACCCTATCGTATTTTTGGACTGTATCGTGGTGAAGGTCCATCAAGACAAGAGAGTTATTAATAAGGCGATTTACCTAGCTCTTGGTATTACAGAGGAGGGTCAGAAAGACTTGTTGGGCCTATGGATTTCTGAAAATGAGGGTTCAAAGTTTTGGTTGAGTGTTTTGACTGAGCTGCAAAATCGAGGGTTGAAAGACGTATTTATATTTTCTGTAGATGGTCTTACAGGTTTTCCTCAAGCCATTTCAGCGGCTTTTCCCAAGTCTAAAGTGCAACTGTGCATTGTCCATATGGTCCGCAATTCCCTTCGCTATGTTCCTTCCAAGAATATGAAAGCTGTCGCCCAAGACCTCAAGTCCATTTATGGCTCTACGACTCTGACAGAAGCTGAAAAGGCCCTTGAGGAATTTTGTACCAAGTGGTCTTCAAAGTATCCGAATATTGAAAAGTCTTGGCGTAGGAATTGGGACAATCTCATCACTATTTTCGATTATCCGGATGAAATCAGAAAGATTTTTTATACCACAAACGCCATAGAGTCGTTAAATAGTTTCTGTCCAGAAAGGCCCATTTTTTGTTCTCTGACACTCCCCATTGAGCCTCCCAATGCCTCAATGGGGGAGTGAGAGTTGGAGATTTGCCACACAAACTCTACAGATTAAGGGGAAAAAGGTCTTTAAGCGACTTGCGCCCTAGTTTTTTCGATTTGAAGACGCACCCCTACCTTTGGAAGATTTTAGCACCTTCGACCTGGTCCATTGCTGTTATTCCTAATGGATAAATTTAGGTGACAGTTGATAATTCATGTCTTGCCAAGACAACAAAATTATAGGCACAAACGGCATTCTTTACATACCTCTTAAAACCATCATGCCCTTTCCAGTAAGCAACTCTCATACCAAAACATCTCTTAAGGAATGAAATAACAGCCTCTATTCCGGCTCTCCAATTGAGAAGATTTTTAAAGACCCAAGCACTTTTAACCATCTTTAATATTTTCATTCCTTTTTTTTCTGGGAAGCAAACATCTTTAGCCCCCATCTCTTTGGCCTCTTCAAGATTTTCTTTTGAAGCAAACCCACCATCTGCACTTACTTTTACAGGGCAAGCCCCATAGGTTTGTGTCACTGAATTCATAACTTTTAAAAACATATCAGAGTCTGCGGGGTTGCCATCAGGGATCTGACAATCTAAAATCATGTTGCTTTGCCCTGAGGTCAGAAAGATTTTATGCCCAAACTCGACTTCTCTTTGCCCCTTTACAATAATGTCTGTATGCGGTTCAAAGATGGATAGGACCTTTTTTTCAGAAGATACTTTTTTCCCCTCAATAACTCTTTTTTGAGTTTGAAAGATGATTTTTTCCAGGTAGAAGGCAACATTTTCTAACTGTTTTAGACTCTTTTTCAAAGCATTCATCTTCACACATTTTTGTTCTTTTTTTATCTTTCTGATGGTATCAGGTAATCCTTTGTTCAATTTGGTAGCGATTTTTAAAAGCTCCTTATAGCAAGGTAGTCTTTCCGCATCATTTTTGGAATTATTAATTTTGTAAAGCAAGGTTTTTGCTCTCTTAAGATCTTCTCTTGAAATAAGTCGCCAAAAATCTTTCATGACATTTTTACGAACTTTTTTAAATTCTCTTTCTGTAACTCTTATGCAGTCATATAAAAGCGATGCATCCGTTGGATGATGAATATTTGATTTCGTCACTGTACTGTCCAATCTCATTTTCTTACACGGCTCAATCTTTTGATCTCTTGCATCTGAAACTAAAGAGGCGCTAATAATTCCCCAAGTTTCTTCACTTATTTGAACAATCAAGTCCTGTAAGGTGGAGTGAGCGTAATTTTCTTCCAATTCAAGGCCCAGAAAAGCTCTGGTGGATACTGAATCGACAAGATTAAAGGCTAACGCACGATAGGAAAGACCTCTTATGGATTTAAGAATAGCCACCTTGAGAACTTGCTCCGATGTCATACCAATATCACCAGAATCTTTCTTTTCTTTAACAAGGTCTTCATGAACCATATGGGCAAACTCTGGATGGCGATCAATGATGTTATTAATTTGCTGCAATTCTGTACTGAGTTGGTGGTTAGGATATTGGGAAAAGAGTCCCAACTGTGTCTTCTTCAAATGGCGCATAGTCCCCCCTTTGGTGAAAGTTTCTCTTTAATTTTTATATTAACATACGTTTTTTTGAGGGAAAAAAGTGAGCAAGGATGTCTTTTAAGAAGAAAAAAATCAGAGAGGTTCTCGGAGAACATGGATAAGAATTCTACCTCATAGAGAGGTTCCCACGCCTCCTAAAACCTACATAAAAAATAAATGAAGAATAAAATATCAAAAATTATTTCTCTGAAAAAACACGTCAAGTATTTTTTGAAGTTGATGCGCAACGTAATGTTATTTCCCTGAAGGAGGTTTGAAATCACCACGGTGGAAACACAGGTTGATCCAACTCTTCCTCTCATATCAAGTAACCAGTTGATAGCCACATAAGTCACTGAAAGGGAGGGGCTGTGAAAGGTTCGTCAAGAGAGGGGGGGGGAACTTATTTTATTTTTCCGTTTTATGTAAGTAACTGAATTTACACGGATTATGTTTGATGGACTCCATTTTAAAGCATAAAATCTAAAGGGAAGGCATGTAAATACTTAAAACTACTTAACTTTCTTCCCTGGACAGGAACTAAATAGTTTCTGTCCAGAAAGGCCCATTTTTTGTTCTCTGACACTCCCCATTGAGCCTCCCAATGCCTCAATGGGGGAGTGAGAGTTGGAGATTTGCCACACAAACTCTACAGATTAAGGGGAAAAAGGTCTTTAAGCGACTTGCGCCCTAGTTTTTTCGATTTGAAGACGCACCCCTACCTTTGGAAGATTTTAGCACCTTCGACCTGGTCCATTGCTGTTATTCCTAATGGATAAATTTAGGTGACAGTTGATAATTCATGTCTTGCCAAGACAACAAAATTATAGGCACAAACGGCATTCTTTACATACCTCTTAAAACCATCATGCCCTTTCCAGTAAGCAACTCTCATACCAAAACATCTCTTAAGGAATGAAATAACAGCCTCTATTCCGGCTCTCCAATTGAGAAGATTTTTAAAGACCCAAGCACTTTTAACCATCTTTAATATTTTCATTCCTTTTTTTTCTGGGAAGCAAACATCTTTAGCCCCCATCTCTTTGGCCTCTTCAAGATTTTCTTTTGAAGCAAACCCACCATCTGCACTTACTTTTACAGGGCAAGCCCCATAGGTTTGTGTCACTGAATTCATAACTTTTAAAAACATATCAGAGTCTGCGGGGTTGCCATCAGGGATCTGACAATCTAAAATCATGTTGCTTTGCCCTGAGGTCAGAAAGATTTTATGCCCAAACTCGACTTCTCTTTGCCCCTTTACAATAATGTCTGTATGCGGTTCAAAGATGGATAGGACCTTTTTTTCAGAGGATACTTTTTTCCCCTCAATAACTCTTTTTTGAGTTTGAAAGATGATTTTTTCCAGGTAGAAGGCAACATTTTCTAACTGTTTTAGACTCTTTTTCAAAGCATTCATCTTCACACATTTTTGTTCTTTTTTTATCTTTCTGATGGTATCAGGTAATCCTTTGTTCAATTTGGTAGCGATTTTTAAAAGCTCCTTATAGCAAGGTAGTCTTTCCGCATCATTTTTGGAATTATTAATTTTGTAAAGAAAGGTTTTTGCTCTCTTAAGATCTTCTCTTGAAATAAGTCGCCAAAAATCTTTCATGACATTTTTACGAACTTTTTTAAATTCTCTTTCTGTAACTCTTATGCAGTCATATAAAAGCGATGCATCCGTTGGATGATGAATATTTGATTTCGTCACTGTACTGTCCAATCTCATTTTCTTACACGGCTCAATCTTTTGATCTCTTGCATCTGAAACTAAAGAGGCGCTAATAATTCCCCAAGTTTCTTCACTTATTTGAACAATCAAGTCCTGTAAGGTGGAGTGAGCGTAATTTTCTTCCAATTCAAGGCCCAGAAAAGCTCTGGTGGATACTGAATCGACAAGATTAAAGGCTAACGCACGATAGGAAAGACCTCTTATGGATTTAAGAATAGCCACCTTGAGAACTTGCTCCGATGTCATACCAATATCACCAGAATCACCAGAATCTTTCTTTTCTTTAACAAGGTCTTCATGAACCATATGGGCAAACTCTGGATGGCGATCAATGATGTTATTAATTTGCTGCAATTCTGTACTGAGTTGGTGGTTAGGATATTGGGAAAAGAGTCCCAACTGTGTCTTCTTCAAATGGCGCATAGTCCCCCCTTTGGTGAAAGTTTCTCTTTAATTTTTATATTAACATACGTTTTTTTGAGGGAAAAAAGTGAGCAAGGATGTCTTTTAAGAAGAAAAAAATCAGAGAGGTTCTCGGAGAACATGGATAAGAATTCTACCTCATAGAGAGGTTCCCACGCCTCCTAAAACCTACATAAAAAATAAATGAAGAATAAAATATCAAAAATTATTTCTCTGAAAAAACACGTCAAGTATTTTTTGAAGTTGATGCGCAACGTAATGTTATTTCCCTGAAGGAGGTTTGAAATCACCACGGTGGAAACACAGGTTGATCCAACTCTTCCTCTCATATCAAGTAACCAGTTGATAGCCACATAAGTCACTGAAAGGGAGGGGCTGTGAAAGGTTCGTCAAGAGAGAGGGGGGGGGGGAACTTATTTTATTTTTCCGTTTTATGTAAGTAACTGAATTTACACGGATTATGTTTGATGGACTCCATTTTAAAGCATAAAATCTAAAGGGAAGGCATGTAAATACTTAAAACTACTTAACTTTCTTCCCTGGACAGGAACTAAATAGCGTGATCCGCAAGGCGATCAGAAATCGTAAGATATTTCCCAGTGATCGGTCGGCTTTAAAAGTTGTATATTTAGCGATAAAAATGGCCTCTAAGCGATGGACACGACCATTACACAACTGGAAGCCAGCCATGAACAGGTTTGCCATTGAATACGGTGACCGTTTTGACAACTAAGTTTTTTAATAAATAAGGTCCCCTTATAAGAGGGCTCTAAGGCGTTGAGAAATGCTGGAATACGAGACTATGGTTAGGGTAATATAGTATGGGAACCTAAATACATGCCCTCTTGGTGCAGACTTGGGTTTCCATTTTTTTTCATATTTCATCCCAATGCTGGTATTTCTCGAATATCCCAAGTTAAAAAAAATAAAAAAAGGGGGTAATATAGTATGGGAACCTAAACACATGAACCCTTTGATGAGATTGGAATTTCCATTTTTTTGAGAGAACCATTGCTGATTTTTTTCCAACCAAGATGATAATTATTTATTTGAGTTCTTTCCAGTTCTGATATGATCCCATTACGGCTCCATCTCCCCATTAAATTATAATGCATTGTGACTGACAAAATCGCTTGAAGGAAAAAATGTCAATTATACATTGACGAATAATATGGGGCTGTGCTTTTTACCAGGAGTGGAGCCACATAAGTGGCTTTAAGATTTAAGAAAAAAATTGCAGTTACACAATTATTTTTACAGTCCCATACGATACTTTATTCTGACTAGAATTCGCCTTTATTTTTCTTTGACCATCCCTAAAGAATTATTACATTCCCTTGACTAAGTCTTGTCATAACCTCCCCATGAGTTTAATACTCTGCATCAGGAGGTGTTATGATTTTAGCTACTTTTGTATCAACGGATGACCTTGTAAAAGAAGGTAAGAATTACAATTGGAAGAGGCCATGTAAGTGCCAAAATCCCGGCTGTAAAAGTGAGAAGCTCTGGGGCCATGGCTATGTGAAGAGATACTTTTTTGCATGCTCTGAAGCGGTCTACCTCAAGCGCTGGCGGTGTCCTCACTGCCACGTGTTATAACGACAAGACCCAAGTCGTTCTGGCGTCGTTTTCAAGAGACCAAGTCTCGTATTTTCGAAGCATTACGACATCGTCTGAACCCCAAGATTCCCAAGGCATGGCCCCTTTGGACAACGAGGCAAAGAGCGGGGCACTGGCTGAAAAAACTTCTTAATCACGCTAAGGCTTATAATCTGATGAAAGAAAAAGATCCACTTAGCACAGTGGCCTTTTATCAAGAGAAAAACCTGGACATTTTTGGTTAACGAAGTTTGCCAGTGCTCCCATTTATTTTCAACCTACCGTTTCTTGTCATTAACAAAGAGTCAGGAAGTTGTGTACCTCTTATTTCAAGAAAGATTTCCAATAACGGAAATTAAATCAAAGAAAGAGAGGTCAAAATGGCTGATAAGGACAAGAAAATGGAGGTTGCCACCTTTAGATTCGGAGTGATTTCTGAATTTGTTACAGGGGTGCGCCTTGAATATGGAGAAAAAGAGAGATTGCTTACGGAAAAATCTTCCAAGAGCTATCGTGTTCCCTACTCATCATCGACTCGTGTGAGTCGTTCCACCATAAAAAAATGGATTGCAGACTAAAGGGATCGGGCAATAGATTAGAGGGGCTTATGCCATCGGATCGCAAGGATCAAGGTCAATTTAGAAGTCTTGATGAATCTCTCCAAGTGGTCATTAAAGAGATCATGAAGGCAAAGGGACATTTTACAGGCATAGCCCTTGTCAATGCTCTACGTCAGCGCGGCTCTATTGGTACCAATGAAGAGATCAATATGAGTGTGCTTTATAGATTTTTAAAGCATCACAAGTTGCAACAAAAAGAGTCCACAGATCGTAGGTCCTTTGAAGCTTCGTCTCCCAATGAAATGTGGCAGTCAGATGTTCTTCATGGCCCCATTGTGGTTGGAAAAAAGAGAAAGAAAGTAAAATCCTACCTCATTGCCATATTGGATGACAATTCTCGCATCATTCCCCACGGGGAGTTTTATGAGTCCGAAAGGCTTGAGAATATGAAGGATTGTCTTAAGAAAGCTGTTGAGAAGAGGGGGCTTCCTCAAAAGCTTTATATCGATAATGGGGTGTTAGCTGACAATTAAAATGCCCCACCGTCGCCAATGAAAAGTGGCCACTTTTCAGAGGAGGACCTATGGTGATTTTTGGCATTGTCAACCGAGACGCATATAATCAATTGATATTACTCATAAAAAGGCTCCGAGCTGATAAGAACTCCTTTTGGGTTCTTGTCGACCTGGAAAGGGGCTCCGTGTTGGAGAGTCCTTCCATGACAGCCTATTCAGGTTCCATATTTGTCATTTGTAGACTGTTTCTGGATTTCAATGAGGTTAAATATATAGTCAAGAAAAGCCTGTTTAGGCTGTGCCCATTTTCTAAAGTATTTAAATTCCACAAGATTCCAACATTTGCCTCAATTTTCATGGAATTTCTTTCTGAAGACAGGCTTCCCTTAAAGCCGTCGCCAATTAAAATGTCCCACTTTCAATATGGAGGTTGTCGCCAATGAAAAGTGATCAATCTTCAGGGAGTGTTCAAATACTAGACAATGAAGTCTCTTCTTCTGATATAGATACTAAGCTCACAGAGTCCCTCCCTTTTGCAACTCAAAAGGTTAGCAATGAGGAGGATCTTATGATTAGTCAATACACTTTCGGCCGCATTCGTGACCTGAGTCACAGTGGTAAAAATAAGACAGAAATATCTCGTGAATTAGGGATCAATCGTAAGACGGTGCGCAAGTACTGTGAGTCCAACACCCCACCGAAGTACAAGGCGAGGTCCAAAAGAACTCGCCCAGATCCCCTTAATGGATCAATGCCGTTTCCTTAAGAAAAATCTCTTGAAATCATTAGATAAATCGACAAGAATAAGACTTGTTTTATTTTACACCCAACCCTCAACCAAGGAGTAAGTTACATGCAATCCAATATTGATCTCGAAAGCCCCCAAATGACGAGTTCGCGTCACAGATGACCATTTTATTCTACCAAAACTTGATTCTTCCTTCAAGCCAGAGCACCTTGTCGATCCAGAAAAACAAAAAAGGAATCGAAAATTTAATCCTCAAATTTTCTTTTTTACCATTATCTATCTTATTTCCGGAACAAATTACGAAGGCTACCAAATCGCTCTTAAGACGGTATGGACTCATTTTGGTGACCTGCTTCTCATGCCAGTCAAAAGCAGTCTCAGCAAGATACGTCAAAGTATTTCTTACCTATTTTTCAAAGATATCTTTGAATCTCTGATTACAGACTACGAACCATTGAGAAAAACGTTTCATGGTTTTTATATCTATGCCATAGATGGCGACCAATTAGCACTTCCTCGCTCTAAAGATCTTTTAAAGGAGGGTTATTGTGGGTACCCTTGCCCAAATGAGATGGAAACTCATTTCTTACGTATGTATCTATCTCATGCTTATGACGTTTTATCGGGTGTGACAAAGAATCTTTGCTTTTCTCCCGCTCTCAACGAAATCGCCAATGCTATTCAAATGATAGGTAGTTCCTGTCCAGGGAAGAAAGTTAAGTAGTTTTAAGTATTTACATGCCTTCCCTTTAGATTTTATGCTTTAAAATGGAGTCCATCAAACATAATCCGTGTAAATTCAGTTACTTACATAAAACGGAAAAATAAAATAAGTTCCCCCCCCTCTCTTGACGAACCTTTCACAGCCCCTCCCTTTCAGTGACTTATGTGGCTATCAACTGGTTACTTGATATGAGAGGAAGAGTTGGATCAACCTGTGTTTCCACCGTGGTGATTTCAAACCTCCTTCAGGGAAATAACATTACGTTGCGCATCAACTTCAAAAAATACTTGACGTGTTTTTTCAGAGAAATAATTTTTGATATTTTATTCTTCATTTATTTTTTATGTAGGTTTTAGGAGGCGTGGGAACCTCTCTATGAGGTAGAATTCTTATCCATGTTCTCCGAGAACCTCTCTGATTTTTTTCTTCTTAAAAGACATCCTTGCTCACTTTTTTCCCTCAAAAAAACGTATGTTAATATAAAAATTAAAGAGAAACTTTCACCAAAGGGGGGACTATGCGCCATTTGAAGAAGACACAGTTGGGACTCTTTTCCCAATATCCTAACCACCAACTCAGTACAGAATTGCAGCAAATTAATAACATCATTGATCGCCATCCAGAGTTTGCCCATATGGTTCATGAAGACCTTGTTAAAGAAAAGAAAGATTCTGGTGATATTGGTATGACATCGGAGCAAGTTCTCAAGGTGGCTATTCTTAAATCCATAAGAGGTCTTTCCTATCGTGCGTTAGCCTTTAATCTTGTCGATTCAGTATCCACCAGAGCTTTTCTGGGCCTTGAATTGGAAGAAAATTACGCTCACTCCACCTTACAGGACTTGATTGTTCAAATAAGTGAAGAAACTTGGGGAATTATTAGCGCCTCTTTAGTTTCAGATGCAAGAGATCAAAAGATTGAGCCGTGTAAGAAAATGAGATTGGACACATAGGTGTTCGTGGTTTTTTTCTAATTTTAATTCCAAATTAATGGAAATACTTTTCAAGCCTCCTTTTTTACATAGAGGGAAGTGGGCGATTTATAAATATTTATAGATGGTATTTTGAGAAATGGACGCAGATTGACATTTGATATCCACGACAAGCCATGTGTTTTAAGAGACTTAATTGTGTAACGAAAGAACTGTGGACTTTTGGGAACAACAGAATTTAAATTTCTTTCCACTTCCGCATGGACAGGATTGATTTCTTCCAATTTTTTCGCTTTGGTCATTTTTCTGCTGTGATGCAGACATATCTTCAGTTACAATTTTTTTTTGCTTTTCATCTTCCAAATCCTCATCCAAATTATCAAAAAGAATATCTCCTAGATTCTTGTGAAAGTAACGATTTTTAAATTGAGATATGAGCATCATAAAAATACATGTAAGAACCAAAAGTGTGAGTGAAGCAAAAAACAAAGAAGATGCTTGCATCTGAGTTAATGGGAGGATGAGTGCCAGTAAATAACCAAATCCAAATACCAATAAGGAAATAAGAAGAGATATAAAGGATCCCAAAGAAAGTAATATTAAAAGTCCAAAAATCATTGCTATTTTTTGCTCCTGTCGAATACAATGAATCCGCATAGATACAAGTGAGTTATCTACAGACTTAATGATTCTCGCGTTAGTATCTTAATAGGTCAAGATTAATTGGAGGAAATTTTTATTTTTTAAACGCAGGGGGCAAATATGAGCACGGAAGCTCAAACACTTAAAACGATCAAAAAATGTTTCAAGAAAGTTATTCCTGAAAAGGACTCTCGGGCAACCATTCCACCTCTTGAGTTTATTGTGGCTCTTGTCTTGTCATTCCAGGGAGACTCTAAGACATATTCAATAGAGGGAATTAGGAGGTTTATGATAAGTCATTTAGGATTAAGAATTGAAAGACACAGCTTCTGGGAAAGACTCTCTAGAAAAAGATTAAAAGAGCTTCTGAGTAAACTGGTTGAAATGCTCATGATAAAGCTATCTCATGGAGCTTTTCATGGGAGCAAAGCCATATTATTACAACTGGGAGTCTCAGACGTTCTTCTTGTTGACTCAAGCACAATAAGCCTTTGGGATGGAGCATCTGAGAATTTTCCAGGGACAAGAACAAACGCAGGAATTAAATGGCACGCTTGTTTCAGTTTATTCAGTGGTATAATGACTTGGTTCGAATTAACTCCGTCTTCCACTAACGATAGGAAGTGCTTTCCTGATATAAAGGAACTCGTTGGAAAATTAGTCATCTTTGATTTGGGATATTGGGACTATGGCTTATTGTCATCTATTCATGAAGCTAAAGGATTTTTCTTGTCTAGAGTGAAGTCAAATGCCTCTATTCTTATTGATGCTGTTGTTGAAGGTTTGCCAGATTACTATGTTGGAAAAGAGTTCTCTGATATTAAACTCAAGAAAAAAAACGATGTTGTTGAATTTATAGGCAGTGTCTTGTCCAATGGTAAATGGGTAAGTTTGAGAATTGTAGGCTTCTGGAATTCCTCCGAAAAACGCTATCATTGGTATTGCACGAATTTAGATGTGGCAGCGGAGTCCATATATCCAATTTATCGTTTACGTTGGCAATGTGAACTTATTTTCAAATCTTGTAAGAATTCTTTGAATGCAAATCAGATCACCTCAAACGATCAAAATATCATAGAGAGTCTTCTTCTTGCTTCATTAGCGGCTCACCTCACATCAAGTGTTGTTTTGAGGATAGGAAGAACTAAACTCAATAAGGAACAAAATAACTCCACATCGTTTCAAAGAGTTGCTAAGGTTACCGTCTTATTAGCCTCTGATTTTATCAAATATCTCCTAAGCTCATCTCAAAAGTATTTAAATATTTTGATAGAGAAGATCAAGATATTCTCCCATGAAATTTATGACACAAACTACCGACGGCGAAAAACATCAATGAATATGGCTAAAAAGGTCTTGCTATGAAAGAATAAAAAACCACGAACACCTATGAGATTGGACAGTACAGTGACGAAATCAAATATTCATCATCCAACGGATGCATCGCTTTTATATGACTGCATAAGAGTTACAGAAAGAGAATTTAAAAAAGTTCGTAAAAATGTCATGAAAGATTTTTGGCGACTTATTTCAAGAGAAGATCTTAAGAGAGCAAAAACCTTGCTTTACAAAATTAATAATTCCAAAAATGATGCGGAAAGACTACCTTGCTATAAGGAGCTTTTAAAAATCGCTACCAAATTGAACAAAGGATTACCTGATACCATCAGAAAGATAAAAAAAGAACAAAAATGTGTGAAGATGAATGCTTTGAAAAAGAGTCTAAAACAGTTAGAAAATGTTGCCTTCTACCTGGAAAAAATCATCTTTCAAACTCAAAAAAGAGTTATTGAGGGGAAAAAAGTATCCTCTGAAAAAAAGGTCCTATCCATCTTTGAACCGCATACAGACATTATTGTAAAGGGGCAAAGAGAAGTCGAGTTTGGGCATAAAATCTTTCTGACCTCAGGGCAAAGCAACATGATTTTAGATTGTCAGATCCCTGATGGCAACCCCGCAGACTCTGATATGTTTTTAAAAGTTATGAATTCAGTGACACAAACCTATGGGGCTTGCCCTGTAAAAGTAAGTGCAGATGGTGGGTTTGCTTCAAAAGAAAATCTTGAAGAGGCCAAAGAGATGGGGGCTAAAGATGTTTGCTTCCCAGAAAAAAAAGGAATGAAAATATTAAAGATGGTTAAAAGTGCTTGGGTCTTTAAAAATCTTCTCAATTGGAGAGCCGGAATAGAGGCTGTTATTTCATTCCTTAAGAGATGTTTTGGTATGAGAGTTGCTTACTGGAAAGGGCATGATGGTTTTAAGAGGTATGTAAAGAATGCCGTTTGTGCCTATAATTTTGTTGTCTTGGCAAGACATGAATTATCAACTGTCACCTAAATTTATCCATTAGGAATAACAGCAATGGACCAGGTCGAAGGTGCTAAAATCTTCCAAAGGTAGGGGTGCGTCTTCAAATCGAAAAAACTAGGGCGCAAGTCGCTTAAAGACCTTTTTCCCCTTAATCTGTAGAGTTTGTGTGGCAAATCTCCAACTCTCACTCCCCCATTGAGGCATTGGGAGGCTCAATGGGGAGTGTCAGAGAACAAAAAATGGGCCTTTCTGGACAGAAACTAGGTAGTTTTGAGAGTAATAGCATAACTCTCTACGATAGGCTTTATTTATCTACAGAGATTATTAAGGCCCATGCTCAAGCCAGTAACTTCTTTATTGCGCGTTGTAAGCGAGGCTCTACTTTTATCCCCATCGTAAATTTATTTAATGGCCCAGGTTGGTATTCACAAATGGTTATTGAGGGGGTGGTCATTCATCTCTATAAGTATAAAAACCCAAAGACTGGGGAGTTCTCTGTTTTGGCCACTAATCTTCCGCATGGCTCCTTGGACAAGAAGGATATGGTTGCTCTTTACTCTCGTCGTTGGGAAATAGAAACGACATTTCGTGATTTTACATCGACAATGAAAATGGAGCAGTGGCACTCAACAAGCCTTAATGGAATATTGCAAGAGCTGTATTCTTATTTTTGGCTCTTCAATTATACAAAGATTCAAATGAGCATAAATGAGGATGAAGACAGTGTGAATCAGTTGGTGAAAAATGACTACAAAAAACCTAACTTTAAACTGATTCTTGATTTCATAATGGATAGCATCCCTCTTTTTGTTGCGGGGCTCTATCAGAAATTTAGGAAGCAGATAAAGTTGCTGATGAAGATTTCAATGGAGAAGAGGAGGCACTTCAAAAGAAGCTATGAAAGGTCTATCAAAAGGGCTGGGAGTTCTTTTAAAAGAAATAGCTTAACGCAGAGGCAGAGGGGTGTGGTGGCTTAAGGAAACGGCATTGCCTTAATGGATATATGGATCGGGTGAAGTACTTTTTGAAGTTGAACCCAAGTAACACCGCCCGTGAAATATATGAGCTATTAGTTGAGGAGGGTTATCGTGGGAGTGAGAGAACGGTTCAGAGAAGAGTTTGTGAGATTCTTGGTTCTCGCCCCAAGGAGCGTTTTTTCAGCCAAAGATATGATCCTGGAGAACAGGCTCAGTTTGATTTTAAGGAGAAGGTTGCTTTACCATTTGCCGATGGTGTTCAGATCGTTCATCTCCATTTTGGAACATTGCCTTGTAGTGGCACCTGTTGGGTTCGTGCCTACCCCTTTCTTGTCTATGAGTGTTTCATCGATGGGGTGCATGCTTTTTTTGAAAAGATAGGTGGGATGAGTGCGAACATCCGTATTGATAATTTATCTCCCTGTGTGAAGAAAGTTCTTAAAGGAAATCAGCGAATTTACACCCAATCTTTTGATCGAGCCATCCAATACTATGGATTTAAGGTTCTTCCCTGCCGCGCAGGGAAGGGCTCTGACAAGGGAGATGTGGAGCGTGATATTCGAACCTTCAGTTCTCGGATAAAAAATATTGTTAGAAACAAAGGAATTGTTTTTAAAGACTGGGATCATTTGAATCAGTTTTTAGAGTCTTATATGGATCAGCATCAGAGTGACTCCACCAAATCTCGCTTTGAGGAGGAGGCCAAAGTTCTTAAGCCTTTGCCTCCACGAGATGAAGATATTCTCTGTAAGGTGAATATTTGTCAAAGTAATGGTTATGGGACTTTGAGAATAGGTAAAACCACATATTCCATACCTGATGAGGTGATCCAAGCTCCCTGTAAAACCGTACAGGGTCCCTATCATGTCACGATCTATCGTGACGAAGGAGGGAAACAAGAAATTGTCGCTCGCCATCAAAGAAAACCTGATGGGGAGCATAGTCTTCTTCTTGAACATATCCTTCCCTCTTTAGTTCGTAAGCCGCAAGCCATGGTAAGATGGGCTCACCGATCCATTCTTTTTCCAACAAATGTGTTTGAAAATTTTTATCAATACCTCAAGCAACAAGATTCAAGCCGTGCCGAGCATGAATATTTAAGAGTTATCAACTTGATTCAGCATGTGAGTTGGCAGGACTTATCTACAGCCATGGAGCTTCAATTAGAAAGTCGTGAGATTTTCGACTTTAAATCCATAAAAGATTTGCTCTTAGGCAATCCCACCAAAATTAATTTGAATGACCAACAAAAACCACTTCAACCTAGATTGTCTCAATATGACAGTCTTGTTCCAAACATAGGAGGTTCTTAATGAATCACGAAGAACTTATAGGTTCTCTTAAAAAACTCCGACTTCCAGCGATGGCGGATGAATATGTTGCAACGGCTAGAGTTGCCGAAAAAACAAAAAAGACGTATGAACAGTATTTAGGTATACTCGTTCAAAATGAGCTTGCTGACAAGCATTCCCAGAGAGTGAAAAGATTGCTTAAGGGGGCCAAGCTTCCTCAACTTAAATCACTCCAAACTTATAACTTCCAGAAAAGAACGGGAGTGACAGCTCAGAAAATTAATTGGATGGCAGAGGGAGAGTGGGTCAGAAAAGCCTGTAATGTTGTGTTTTACGGAAGCTTTGGAATGGGGAAAAGTCATTTGGCCATGTCCCTAGTTCGTTCACTCTGTGAACAAGGCTATCGATGTTTATGGGTCACCACTCATGAACTTATTGAAACAATGCGTGAAAGCAAGAAAGAACTCTCATTGAATGCTCTTTTTAAGAAATTAGACCGTTTTGATCTTATTGCTTGTGATGAACTTGGCTATACAGCTTCCTGCACAGAGGGGGCAGATCTTTTCTTTCAATTCATATCTCAGCGATATGAAAGGAAAAGTCTCATGATCACTACAAACTTAACATACTCTGAATGGGATAAGGTGTTTCTTAACCCTATTACCACCGCTGCTGCTGTTGATCGAATCATTCACAACTGTGAAACCCTCAACATTGAAGGAAAAGAAAGTTGGAGAACCGAATCGGCAAAAGCCAAGTCTAAACAGAGCAAAGAGGAAAGTTCAACCAAAGAAGTTCATTAGAGATCCCCACTTTTGGGGAAGGAACTCGCCAGTTATCCACAAAATTTATCCACAGCAGCACTGCGTTGCTAGACATCGGGGTCACAGCCGCAGTGTCGCCATGGATAAATTTATGGATAACTGGCTTTTACCGTACTATTTGCTCGTCACTCTCGCGGAGCTTTAGACATTAGCTGCGCCAAGGAATCCTGAAAAATACTCCATTTACCTCTGCCATAGGGCTGAAGGATGCATTTGGGGTCATGCCAAAAGTGGTGGGCAGAAAATCATTCCTCAGAATCTTGTGGCATAGTCCGAGTTAAATGATGAGCAAAATAAAGACACTTGACTAAACTCTGAACGAAGAATAACTAAATCAGTACATCATCAACTGGCCGTTTTTCATTGGCGACGGCTTCTAAAAATGGCCAATTTTAATTGGTGCAAAATTTCACCTAGTTTGACCCACCCAATTTCACCTGGTTTGACCCACCCAATTTCACGAAGTTTGACCCACTGAATTTCACCAAACATTGACCCACTTAGATCTTCATAGATATTCTTTCTGCGCTACGCATTAACGAGGAGGTGTCTATGGGCAAACAAGGTAAGAAAAAAGGAGCAAGAATGATCAACAATATTAAGAAATACATAGAGCTTGGACTCAGTTCGAGACAAATAGCTCGAGCTATGGGTGTTAGTCGGAACACTGTGAAGAAGTATGTGAAGGATAGTCCCGGAGGCCCTAACAGCCGCTCAAAGGGGTCGCATGGGCCCTACCAAGCCCCATGGTCATCCAAGGTGAATTGGACAGATGTTCGCCTCAAGCAAAGCCTAGGGACTCAATTGGCTCATTACTGGGAGCGACATATTCAGTCCGAGATTGACGGTGTGAGTTATCTTTCTTTTTGGAGAGAGTTTCGTCGGAGGCACCCAAGTATAAAGCTTGATATGCACCAGACATTCACCCCTGGTGAACGGAGTGAGTTTGACTATAAGGGAAAAGACTCTTGTTTTGGCTATACAGATGCCAAGACTGGGGAGTTCATCCCATGTCGATTATTTGGAATGATACTTCCATCGAGTCAGTTTTTCTTTCCATGCGCCACATTAACAGAGCAGCGGGAAGATGTTTTTTCCTCCATAGCTTCTGGTTTTGAGTTTTTTGGTGGTGTGACCGGAACCATTGCTTTTGATAACGCAAAGGTTCAAGTGACAAGAGCTGATACTTATGACCCCGATATTAACTCTGAGTTTCACCTCTTGTGTGATCACTACAATGTGGCTCCTTTGGCGATGAGGCCATCTCGCCCCAAAGACAAGAGTCTTATCGAAAATACCCTTGGAGTCTTTTGGCGCTGGTCTTGGCCCCAGATAAGAGAGCGGCAAATGTATTCTCTAGCAGACATCAACGCTGAGTTGAAGCATTTGGCAGCTATTTTCAATGATCGTATTCAAAAAAAGTATGGGTTGAGTCGTCGACAGAAGTTTGAATCTTTTGAGAAGTCAAAATTGAATCCTCTTCCTGAAAGACGCTATGAGAGTGGATTCTGGAAGCATTCCAAGGTTCATCCGGATTGTCACATTCAATATAACTACAATTTTTACTCTGTTCCTTATAAGCATCGCGGCAAGAAGTTAGATATTCGTATTAGCCAACAATGCTTGGAGCAATGCCGTTTCCTTAAGAAAAATCTCTTGAAATTATTAGATAAATCGACAAGAATAAGACTTGTTTTATTTTACACCCAACCCTCAACCAAGGAGTAAGTCACATGCAATCCAATATTGATCTCGAAAGCCCCCAAATGACGAGTTCGCGTCACAGATGACCATTTTATTCTACCAAAACTTGATTCTTCCTTCAAGCCAGAGCACCTTGTCGATCCAGAAAAACAAAAAAGGAATCGAAAATTTAATCCTCAAATTTTCTTTTTTACCATTATCTATCTTATTTCCGGAACAAATTACGAAGGCTACCAAATCGCTCTTAAGACGGTATGGACTCATTTTGGTGACCTGCTTCTCATGCCAGTCAAAAGCAGTCTCAGCAAGATACGTCAAAGTATTTCTTACCTATTTTTCAAAGATATCTTTGAATCTCTGATTACAGACTACGAACCATTGAGAAAAACGTTTCATGGTTTTTATATCTATGCCATAGATGGCGACCAATTAGCACTTCCTCGCTCTAAAGATCTTTTAAAGGAGGGTTATTGTGGGTACCCTTGCCCAAATGAGATGGAAACTCATTTCTTACGTATGTATCTATCTCATGCTTATGACGTTTTATCGGGTGTGACAAAGAATCTTTGCTTTTCTCCCGCTCTCAACGAAATCGCCAATGCTATTCAAATGATAGGTAGTTTTGAGAGTAATAGCATAACTCTCTACGATAGGCTTTATTTATCTACAGAGATTATTAAGGCCCATGCTCAAGCCAGTAACTTCTTTATTGCGCGTTGTAAGCGAGGCTCTACTTTTATCCCCATTGTAAATTTATTTAATGGCCCAGGTTGGTATTCACGAATGGTTATTGAGGGGGTGGTCATTCATCTCTATAAGTATAAAAACCCAAAGACTGGGGAGTTCTCTGTTTTGGCCACTAATCTTCCGCATGGCTCCTTGGACAAGAAGGATATGGTTGCTCTTTACTCTCGTCGTTGGGAAATAGAAACGACATTTCGTGATTTTACATCGACAATGAAAATGGAGCAGTGGCACTCAACAAGCCTTAATGGAATATTGCAAGAGCTGTATTCTTATTTTTGGCTCTTCAATTATACAAAGATTCAAATGAGCATAAATGAGGATGAAGACAGTGTGAATCAGTTGGTAAAAAATGACTACAAAAAACCTAACTTTAAACTGATTCTTGATTTCATAATGGATAGCATCCCTCTTTTTGTTGCGGGGCTCTATCAGAAATTTAGGAAGCAGATAAAGTTGCTGATGAAGATTTCAATGGAGAAGAGGAGGCACTTCAAAAGAAGCTATGAAAGGTCTATCAAAAGGGCTGGGAGTTCTTTTAAAAGAAATAGCTTAACGCAGAGGCAGAGGGGTGTGGTGGCTTAAGGAAACGGCATTGATGCTTGGAGGTTTATTCAGAATTAGAGCGGGTGGCGATACATCACATCCCCCAGGGCAGTCGAGGGCGCTACTTTACGACAAAATCTCATCTCCCTGAGTCCCACCGGGCCATTTTAGAGCAAACGCCACAAAATGTACTTAAAGAGGCATCAAGCCTTGGAGAAAGCATTCACAAAGTTGCCGAGCGGCTTATCAAAGAGCCTCGCCATCCGCTTATGTATCTTCGTCGTGTTCAGGGGATACTCAATCTAAGAAAACGGTATTCAACAGCTTCTTTGGAGCAGGCTTGTACAATTGCGCGTATTGCCCGCACTGGTTGCACCCATTACCCTCACTTTCCCTATTTCAATGCGTCATTGATGATTTTCCTTCCCATTTCTGGGGAAAATTTTAGTTAATTTGTAATCCTATTTCTTCCTATTTTAGGGAAAAGTCCTGGTCAAGTTTTGTTCCCTGGATTTTTCGATAACTCTCTCCTTTAAGTAAAATTTTTATGGCGGTATGCTTCAAACGGTCGATGATAGTATCTGCCAGCACCTCATCATCAATAATTTCTGACCAATGCGTTATTGGCAGTTGAGTGGTAATAACGGTGGACCTATCGGAACGAAACTTTAAAATATCGCAGAAGTCTGTGGATTCACTTTGGGAGAACTTCCTTAATCCAAAGTCATCAAAAATTAACACTTGGGGGCGGCCCAGACGACGCAAGTAGTTCAAATACCTTCCTGAGTGCCTTTCCAGGGCCAAGGTTTCTAGAAATATGTTGATGTCTATAAACAGTGTGGAGATTCTGGATTGACAACACTGGTGTCCCAGGCTCTGGGCCAAGAAGGTTTTACCCACCCCCGTTGGCCCTTCGACAATGATAGACCTTTGCTCCTTAACCCATGATAAAGTTTGAAGCCTATCCACCTCTCTTTTACTAATAGACCTTTTGGCATGGTGGTCAAATGCCTCACCTCTGACCTTGTGAGGCAGCTTTGAGGTCTTGAGAAGTCTTTGGCTGAATTGGATTTTCCGAGCCTCCACTTCTGCAAATAACAGCTCGTTCAATAGATCCAATGCTTGAGTCTTGTGGCTTGTGTTATCCAGCGCCACTTCAAGGCTGTCTAACATTCCATAGAGCTTCAACTCATGCATGTGGTTTTTGATTTGTACTTCATCCATCTGGCACCTCCTTGGGGCTTTGGTTATTTGGATTTTCGTTATGTCGCAAATAAGGGTTGCCTTGTTTACGATCTATTTTCTCGTTCACCTTTTTTATTTTTTGCCCTTTATAGAAATGGAGTTGTTGCTGAAAATATCTAACCCTCCTTTTCTCCCACTGCTTGCAGTCCTCAAGGGCTTTGATAATGAGAGGAAGGGACTTTTCCTTGCCCTCTTTCTGGATTTCTTTGTGACAGGAGCTTACAAAGCCCATAGCTCTTCTGAGATTTTCAATGGTCCCACCCTGAAAAAGCTCCTCAATGAAGTTTTCAAGCTCTTTACAAATCATACTTGCTTGAATAAGAATGTTCTGGGGAGTGGCCTCCTTGTAGGCGCGACTGGGCTCCGGGAGGTGTTCGTTTTTGGTGATGTACTCTCCGAGTTTACCTTTGGTCCTCTTGTGGCGAGCGAGGAGCTGTTTTTGAAAGTAAATCTCCACACTCTCCACTCCAATTTTTACATCTACATACTCCCCTCGGTGCTGAAACGGAGCCGAGTAGAAGTTGGATTCAACGCTCACATGACAGTCTTGGTGGAGTTTTTTCTTCTCCCAACGTCCCCACCGGTAGGGAAAAGAAGGCAAGGGTTTTAAAGTTTTTACCTCTCGTTGAAATTTTTCATTGCGAGAGACCTTAAATCTTGTGTGAGGGCGAGCATTTATCTTCTCGCACACCTCCCTTAAAGCCTTATTAATTTGATCCAGACTGGTGAAGGTCTCTCGTCTGTACATAAACCTGAGGGCCCTTGTAACGAGCTTCACGGCATTCTCAGTAAGGCTTTTATCCTGGGGACGACGAACTCGAGCGGGAACAGCCACCGTGTCATAGTGTTCCAAAAGCTCTTGGTAGGATTTATTCAACTCTGGATCATACAAATGGGGTGTGTTCACTCCAGTCTTTAAATTATCAGGAACAACCACTCTCGGAACCCCACCGTAATATTCAAACATCAGAACGTGAGCGTGAAGAAAATCTTCACTAGATTCGCTCAAAGAGCCATAAGCAAAAATACGCTGAGAGAAACATAGATTTGAGCAAAATATATGGGCCTTATGAATATTAAGGTCTTCATCGATCCACTCTGGCTGAAATCCTGCGTAATCAACCTCAACTTGGTGGCCTGGCTGAAAATCACGCAAGGTAATAATCCTTTTGCCAGCTTTTGGAAATTGCTTATGAAACTCCCTCGTAAACTGGGGGTAGCTAATGACCTTCAGAAATTTTTCCTCCCAAACGTCACTTAAACAATGCCTATCCTCAATCTCCTTCTCAATAATCTTCCAATCTATACCGTAAGACCAAGGGGGAATTTCTCTTTGGGTCTTCCAATCCTTGGGGTCTGTTAAAAGACCACGTCTTATCTTTCTAAGAGTCTTGGTGCAGCATTTCATGCGGCGACTGATTTCTCGGTCGGGAATATTTGCCTTTATTAATGATTTTATTTTTGTGTAACGCTCATGATCCATCTTTGTTCTCATTTCGACCTCCTTGGTTAAAGATTGGAGGTCTTTATAGAACATCAATGACGCTATGCTAAGGGGAATCAGTCATGCCAATCAGTGCGGGCAATGCCATGCAACTGGTGCGGGCAATGCCATGCAACTGGTGCGGGCAATGCCATGCAACTGGTGCGGGCAATGCCATGCAACTGGTGCGGGCAATGCCATGCAACTGGTGCGGGCAATGCCATGCAACTGGTGAGGGTAATGCCATGCAACTGGTGAGGGTAATGCCATGCAACTGGTGAGGGTAATGTCATGCAATCGGTGAGGGCAATGCCATGCAATTTTACACAGGCTTGCTCATTTTTTGTAGATGCAGCTTTAAGTGACATTAGGGTTCGTGGAGTTGAGAAAGTCATTTCAGCAAAAAGTCATCGAAAAGAGGAGCCAAGAGTCTGCCGTCAACCTAATGAAAATTTAAGAGGTTCAGAGCACTGGGAGAATACTTGGCACTGATCCATAGCCCCGGTGGGTGGTTCTCAACCACCTAACGGGTCATTTTGACCTCCATAAGAGAGGTCGTATAGGAGAAGAAAATGATTAAACAAACAGAAAATTTATTAGAGATATTAAAAATGAGGGGAGTTTTAGCAACCTTGAGCCAGAGGCTCAAAGAAGCTGAGGAGCAGGATCTTGGTTACGAGGACTTTCTAAATGTCATCTTTGAGGACGAAAAAATCCATCGTGAAAATCAGAAGGTCTCAAGACTTATCAAAAGAGCAGCTTTGCAGCAAAAAGCAAGCCTTGAGGCCTTTGAAACCAAATCCAACCGAGGAGTCGATCGAAGAGTTTTGAGTGATCTAGCCCTTATGAGATTTGCTCAAAGAGGTCAAAATATAATTATCTCTGGCCCAACGGGTGTTGGAAAGTCATATTTGGCTTGTGCCATAGGTAATCACGCCTGTCGCCAAGGTTTTTCCACTCAGTTCTTCAGAATGAATACTCTTGTTGAAAAATTCAACTTAGAAAGAGCCCAGGGGACATATCTAAACTTCCTTAAAAGGCTAAAATCAGTCTCGATACTTGTGTTGGATGATTTTGGTATCAAGCCCCTTACCTCTAACCAATATCAAGACCTTTACGATGTGATTGATGAACGAGGCCCTGACCTGAGCCTCATTCTTACAACCCAACTTCCAATAAAAAATTGGAGTGAAGTCATTGAGGATCCCATCGTTTGTGAAGCTATTATGGATCGCATAACCTCTCAAGCTATCAAAATAGCCATGTCTGGAAGCTCATTTAGGCAGAAAAAGACGATTTAAGGAGAATCCATGCAAAGGCAGACCTTGGAAGACACCATCGGGAGACACTCCATCGGAACTATTGAATCATGTACCCGCCAGTTATCCACAAAATTTACCCACGGCAGCGCTGCGTTGATAGACATCGGGGTCACAGACGCAGCGTCACCATGGATAAATTTGTGGATAACTGGCTCGCTATTCTCTGCCATTTTGAGCAATGGATTCAACATCCCCATTGAAAAACCCTCCATTGAAACCTCAGAAATGGGGAGGGTCGAGATTCTCAATGACAAAGTGGCCAATTTTAGTTGGCATCTAACATTCTGGCAAATAAGCCTTAACCCACCGTTGGGACATCGTGACATTGAGGGTGTAAAAGTTACTGAGTCAGCAGAAAAAAGAAGGTTTAAATTGACAAAGTTTGAGCCACCGTGAAATTCAAAATTGGACCTCAAATTGACTGACTGAGGGGTGGGTCAAACTTCGTGAAATTCAGTGGGTCAAACTCGTGAAATTCAGCAATTGGCGCCTAACAACCAGAACTTTTCCAACTCCTCTTGGAGCCACTACCTCTTGACCACGTGGAGCCCTGAGAGCCTGTAAGCCCCTTCTTAGACCCCGTAAAACCTAGAGCCTCCACAGTTCTTATAATTTGGGAAACTCAGGGCGAACATTCCGATAGCCCACAGGGGCTCCCGGAGGGGCAATGGCATTCGTTTAGTGAGAGATCCCATTCGGTTAAGGATTTGAACCTCTAACTCCTCGGGGGTGGGCTAACCCCAAGTTTTTTTTTGATCCATGTGATTATCCGTTGGCCATAGCCCCCCTAACCTCTTTACTGGGTCTCCATACTCCGATGGGTTTTCTAGAAACTCGGTCGTAATGCCTATTCGGACGTAGCCTTTGTCGGCAGGTCTTCATATTTGTAATGATGCAATTGAGGGTTTTACTAAGCACTACCTTTTGTTGAAGAAAAAGACCTTCAATATTTCTTGCAATTGTCAGTAAATTGTTTTTAAAGTTTGTCTGCATGGTTTATTTTTTACTATGGGATTGAGATGTATTAAGACGGTCTTCCGTGTAGTTGGAAAATAATCTTGTCAGAGTGATAAGTGTGAAGTGTGCAAACAATTCTTGTTTGACTCCCCTTTCACTTTGAGAATGAAACTCTTCAATGGTCATCAGTTCTTTGGATATTTTGTACAGTTCCTCTATACTCCAGCGTCCATGATAGAGATTGGCCAGATCATCAATGGAATATTTTTTTTGATCCATTAAGGTTGTTCCTAGAACAAAAGTAGTTTGTCCAATTTTATATTTGACCAAACGCAAAGCGTAGGCTTTGAAGTCGTCTTGTGGCTTTTTTTTATGTAGTTCTTTCAGAATTTGCTTGCTAGGAATGACTTGGATCACTGAGTCTTTTTGATCATTATTAATAAATTCATCAAAAACAGTGTTGGCATTTCTCCTTATCCTAAACACCGCATGCAGACTTCGCACCTTATGCTCATGAAGCATTTCGTAGGAATAATAGCCACGATCATAAACCACAACATCGTTTTCAAACAATTTTTTGAAATGAGTTTGTGCAGCCTTTCTCTCATTGTTATGGGCAAAGAGATCAAAATCCACAGGAATCTTCGACTGTAGTTGGTACAGGCAACTGACAAGACCTTGAGGGTACCATGCTTTTTCCCATGGTTGCTGATACCCATTATCTACGAGTTGACGTGGTAAATTTATTTTCGATCCATCCACTGCGAAAACCTTATGGCCCTTCCATAAGGTACTAGAATTGGATATACCGTCTTGTTTAAGAATTTCATCATGCAAAACTTTAAATATATTTTCATCTACTTTAGCCCGTGCACTACACATAGTGGATGCCCGAACTGGTTTAGGTTGAGGGAGTTCAATGTCTAATATGCGACACTGCTCCCAAAGTTCAATCAAAGTTGTATCATAACCTTGTTTTCCTTTAGAGAAAACAAGTCGGAAGATGAAAAGTATAATCAACAATGTATTCAAGACACGTTGACGCTTTTGCCAGGTTCGGTCGTACTCATCTGCAATGATAACCACTGTCTTGATGATGTTTTGCCAAAGATGCACAAAAGAGTCCTCTAGCATAGGCTCAGCCAAGTTCTTATGTGGCTTGATGGTGGGTTTCCCGACGGGTTTCTTGATAGCGCATTGGGGGCCATTCAATAAGATAGACTGATAATTCTTTGTCAGAGGTTGAACATAAACACCTTTTTGAGTTTTTCCCTTTACATTTTTGTAGGCACGACTCCCATTTGTTTTGCCCAAATAAAGCCAGTTGGCAGCACGATAGCTCGTGGCATTAAATTTGGTAAGGTCGACAAAAGTCTCCATGAGTACAGGTTTGAAAGCATGTTTTAACTCCCAGTCTGTGGGAAGTTGGCGAGTTGCCATAGATAAAGCCATCGAAGCAAGATGGCGAACCTTTACCCAGGGAAAGATCAAAAATCGACTATTGTTCACCACTAAATTCAAGTGCTTTTTGTAAGCTCGATTTTGCCAACCGATCCATTCATCACGGCAAGGCAAAGTGGATGTGCCAGCTTCAAATAAAAGACAACCCAATCGTCGCCCACAATTATCTAGGATGAAATAGCGCAAATGGGGACCAAAGGGACGTCTGTAATTGAGATAATGATGCCGATCGACAACTTCATTCCATTCCTTAATGGCCTCTTGATCAGTTACGATTTGCAAAGAAAGTGGGGTCAATGAGTCTAGTTTATCGTTGATGAGAGGCTTTTCATCTGTTCGGTGTGTCCAAGTGATTTTTTTGGAGGGGACACTCCGCTTTGACATGTCTTTTTCTGGCAGGGATAGAATGTCAAGTTCCTCTAGCGTCTCAAGCATACGAAGGCACGATTGGATGCGATGATCACCTTTGGGAGTTAGCCAACCAAGATGCTCACAAACTGTATAACCCAGTTCACGGCGACTTAAAGAAGGAAATAGCGCCACCGTCTTTTGAATGTCGGCAATTTGCTTGCGCGTCAAGCGTCTTCCAAAAAAAGTTGTTGAAGGCAATGTCTCTATGCGTGGGTCCATTTGAGTCTCTCCCCTTTGGGAATGGTTCAAATATAATGTGACACAACGATGGGGTGGACTCAAGTATTTTTTTTCGGAAAAAGAAAAAAGATAAAAGCCCCCTTAACTCAGTATGTTAGAGGGAGTCAGAAAAATGTGGAAAAACCTTCTGCAAAAACGAATGCCATTGCCTCAGTAGGGCTTGAGTGAACACCAACGACCAGCTTTTCCTCAATAGCCCACTTGAAGACTACATTTACAGAGGATTTGATTTTTTTTAGTGAACCTTCCTTGCCTCCACTTTCTTTCGCCTGACTCAAGACAAGTCTTCCATCCCCCTTAGTGAGTTCGGAAGCCACGCAGTCAAGCCAAAGCTTTGTATAATGGAGCAGTCGGTTTACATGGTCCTTGATGTAATGGGGGTCTCTTTGTTTATCTCCGAGAAGTCCTTGCAAAGCATAGGTTTCCCAGCGATAAATGACATCCCTCCATTTCAGCCCTCGTCCTTCGATCTTATTGATCTCATCTGAAACAGCTCTAATAAGCCTTTTCTCTTCTTTGCACGCATCCTTAAGAGTCTCTATATTAAATTTATTCTTTTGGACCCTTATAGAAGTATCTACCTTTCCTCGCCCTTGAACATAGACTCGGAAAAGCTGTTTTCCATTTTTTTCATAAGTTAAAATTGCCATTTTCAACCTCCCATAAGTTGTGAGGTTTCAATGAGCATCTCTAACTCTTCTCTTTTGAAATACAGCCTTCGCCTAAACTTTCTTGCTCTCAGAATTCTGCGATATACCAAAATCCTGATGGCATTGACATTTTTGCGAAGATAGCGTGCAGTTTCTTCAGTTGTTAACCAAGCTAAATTGTCAAAGAGCATATCAGAGTCGCAAGTTCGTTACTTATCTCGTGACTTATTTTTTAACTTACACTCTGATCCCTGCCATCTTCTTTCTGGCAGTTGCGTATAACCATATCAATCACTCCTTTGTTAGACAAGTTATAAGTTAAGAAAGATCGAAGTAATTGACTCCATGGAGCCAATTATACCCAAACTTGGTAGATGGCCATTCGATTACGTTCTAAATCCAAAACCTGCTTGCACATAACTGGGCTTTGTGATTTTGGAATCCAACGTTAAGAACCCTTTTTTTCATATATTGAATTGGACAGGTTGTGGACTGCCCTCCGGGACAAGGTGTTGCTGATAAGTGGACTTCTCTTAAATATCGCTCTAAAGTGTTGGGTACTTATTTGCTCTAGTTGAAACTTTAAGTGGGGGGAAGGCAACACAATTCTAAACTACTGCTAAGGAATCCTCCGGACGCGTGTCTATTTTCTTTTTTCCATAGTGGTTCGATGATTTAGTCAGTTCTAGTCTACATATGCATATGCAGAATTTCCAGTAACTCATCTAGAGACTCGGAGATACCCAGAGTCAATGCCATTCTATTTTTTTAGAAAAACTCTTTAAACGTGTTCTGATCTATTCTTTTTTTGCTAATGTCAGAATCAATCACTTCTACAAAAGAAGCCGAGTCTTCAAAGTTTTCTAAGAATAAAGCTAAGCACTTACAATCATGCTTATTTTGAGAATGAATTGATGAATATAATAGCCCCTCAATTCCACAAGACTTTACAATTTGTCCAAAAATTTGCGAAGGAGAAGGGTCATCATAAATACTTATGGAGTTTTTCCAATTAGTAGAATACAGAGCCCCTTTAAGCTCCTTCACTGCTTGTATTGTCTGAGGGTTAGGTTCTGATAGCCTACGAGCCTCCTTTGTAGTGTCAGCGTCAATCGTTATTTTTTTAATGACCTTTACAAAAGAAGTTAGATTGTTGGGTCCATCAATATCCAAGATATGGACCTTTCCTCTCACCTTAAAGAAAGTATCTGCCTTATTACTAGATAACATCAACTCTATTGATGAAAGAGAGCATTTATTTTTTATTGGAGGATATACTTCCTTCATAGCTGTTGGCTTTGTTTCTGCCAAGTAAAGGGCTGGAAATGTAGCGAATTTACCAGTATTTGTCGTATCAATCTGCCCAACATTGAAGCGTCCTCCAATTGGATTTTTGTAACTCCCACTAGCATTTATAGGGTCCATGGAGTACTTCGCTGTAGTTAACCTCCACCAGTTATTAAAAGAAAATACTTGTATCTTTGGCACAAGAGATGCTTTGATTTCTTTCTGAAGTACAGACCTCTTTTGAATAAGTTCGGAACAAAACTTATACTTAAATGCAATCTTCTCTTGAATCTGTTTTGTTGACTCGGAAGATTGAATTAGGTTCATAACTTCTAGATCGAAACTACTTATTGGTAGCGTTTTTCTTTTCACTAGGGTCGGTCACCTTGAGTCGCTGCAAAAACAATCTGAAGGAGCTTTTGCTGTCGCCCAATATAAATCATTTGTTGTGGGGTGATATTTTCTCCGATCATAGGGTTAGGTAGTTCAAACCAAAGTTTTGTTTTCTCAAAATTATAGTCAAAATGAATATAGACCAAGTGAAAAATGGTTACAGTATCGTGCAAAAACTCCTTTACCTCCCTTGGCATCTTACGGTCATACCGTACAGAGTTTTTACTTATACCAATGATTTGGCTTATCTTCTCTTTCCTATCTGCCACATCAAAAAAGCTTTTAGCAATTCGTTGGTAGTCCAGACTCCGGTATTGCTCATTCCAAAAGGGAGAAGACTCTGGGGGCAGGTTGCTAAAAATAGTTTGTGGATTAACCATGAATATCCTCTATCCTCCATAACCTATTATAAACCATATTTCGGACATTTTGAGGACATACTTTAGCCTATTTTAAGCATATTTCAAGTAAAATGTTTCAAAATGGGTCATAATTTAAGTCTATCGGAGTTTTGTCAACCCCCTTGCGCAATGAGCTAATCGCCAGTCCCTAGAATGTCCAGAAGCTCTTGGGGGTTTAGTTGTAGGTGAGGGCACAAACATCATTGACGCGGCATGACCGTCATTTCCCCTTGTACTTAACCATCAACAAAATCGCTTGGTGATCATAGATCTCAATAGAGTGGAACAGGGGAATTTCACCCCTGAGCCCTCAGATCCCCACAAGATACTCTCGCATCATGGGGCTCCTATCTAAACCTACGGAGGAGCCACTCGCCAATGCATAAATAGTTCCTGTCCAGGAATGGCTCTTTTTCGCCAATTTGCTTCTTCTACTCAAGCCTCAAGGGATTTGAGAGATAAAATATTCAAAAAAAGGCCATGAGAGTGGAGTTCCTCAAGTGGAGTGTTTTTTAAGTTTATAGCCCCTCCCCTCTATTTTATCAAGGGCCAGATGCCAGTAATTTATACACCCTTTGGTGCACTTTCTTCTCCATTATCCTTCACCTTTTCATGGCTTTTATAGTGGTGATGACTCCTAAAAGTGGCCAATTCTAATTGGCACCTAACATCAGGCCATGGGGTCCTCCAGCAGAGCTGGAGGGTTATCTTTTATAATTATTTTACTGCTTCATATGCAAGCCCTTAGCTTTGTGCCAAGGAAAGCCGATCACATTGTCTTTAGGAGCGAAAGAATCAATAGCAGGAATCACTTGCAAAACCTCTGTTGCACCTTTGACCTCAATCCCACCGAGCCGAACGTAGATTTGGAAAGTCTTAATATCTCTCCATCCACCAATTTTCATAACGGTGGCCTGATTGACCCCTTGAGCCAACATATGGGTCGCAAAACAGGCTCTGAGTGTATGAAATACAACATGCTGATTTATGTTATATTTCTTTAGGAATGTCCTCAAAACCTTTCCGGCTTCACCATTGGTCCATGTCCCATGTCTTGGAAGGACAAAGCCTTCAGGGTCACAATGACTATCTCTCTGAAGTTCAGTGATGATCTTCAGAAGGTCATTGGAAATGGGTACATTTCGCCAGTGACCAGCTTTGGTGCACTTTATCACTCGCTTGCGATGGCTGTAGGACTTGGAGACCAATATTGTTTGTCGGTCAAAATCAATATCCTTCCACTGCAATGCCTTCAATTCGCCACTTCTCATCCCAGTCAGAAATGCAAAAGACCAAATGTGATACCAAGGATGCTGCTCTTCTTTAGCTCCTTTGAGAAGGGTTTTAATTTCTTCTAAGGTGAGAATTTTAGGAACCTTCTCCCCCTTGTCTGAAACATTGACCCCCTCAGTAGGGCTTGAGTGAACACCAATAACCAGCTTTTCCTCAATCGCCCACTTGAAGACTACGTTTACAGAGGATTTGATTTTTTTTAGTGAACCTTCCTTGCCTCCACTTTCTTTCGCCTGACTCAAGACAAGTCTTCCATCCCCCTTAGTGAGTTCAGAAGCCACGCAGTCAAGCCAAAGCTTTGTATAATGGAGCAGTCGGCTTACATGGTCCTTGATGTAATGGGGGTCTTTTTGTTTATCTCCGAGAAGCCCTTGCAAAGCATAGATTTCCCAGCGATAAATGATATCCCTCCATTTCAACCCTCGTCCTTCGATCTTATTGATCTCATCTGAAACAGCTTTAATAAGCCTTTTCTCTTCTTTGCACGCATCCTTAAGGGTCTCTATATTAAATTTATTCTTTTGGACCCTTATAGAAGTGTCTACCTTTCCTCGCCCCTGAACATAGACTCGGAAAAGCTGATTTCCATTTTTTTCATAAGTTAAAATTGCCATTTTCAACCTCCCATATGTTGTGAGGTTTCAATGAGCATCTCCAACTCTTCTCTTTTAAAATACAGCCTTCGCCTAAACTTTCTTGCTCTCAAAATTCTGCGATATACCAAAATTCTGATGGCATTGACGCTTTTGCGAAGATAGCGTGCAGTTTCTTCAGTTGTTAACCAAGCTAAATTGTCAAAGAACGCACCAGAACTGCATGTTCCGTCACTTGTTTCATGACTTATTTTTTGATTTACACTTTGATCCCTGTCATTTTCTTTTGAACAGTTATTTGTAGCCATATCAATCACTCCTTTGTTAGACAAGTTATAAGCTAAGAAAAATCGAAAAAAATTGACTCCATGAGAAGTACATGGGGGAGCCGCTTTGCCACAAAATTAAGATTGATTTTGTGACAAATACTGATCGAAAACCTCCATCATTTTAAGTTCTAGTTGCTCCTTGGAGCCATTGAACTTGGAGAGCTTTTCCATTAGAAAAACCTCTCTTTTGTCACTGTGTGAGAGTGAATCTTCTTGGGTCTTCTTGACAGTCTTTGCTAAGAGACTGTCGTCAGCGAGATGGAAAAGGTTCTCAAGAATGTCTCCGGGCTTCACCTTTCTTCCAAAGGGTTTCTTATTAGCTCTATCCACAAGTTTTGAGATTTTTCTCATAAAGCTCCTGTGAAAGCGAATCATAGAGGATTCACTCTTTTTGGTAACCTTTCTAACTGGATTTAAAATATTGTCTTGCTCGATATTATCTTGCTCCATGCTACCTCCGTCATATTATTTCATTTAATGTTACTTTCTTCCATGTGACTTCTTTTTATATATTTTTCTTTCGTGAGACTTCCTCCTGTTCTACCTCCTTTCATACGATCTCCCGAGCGTAGGGTTCTATTATGTTTAAACTTGTGTACTTAAATTTGTATTCTTGAATTTGTATGCTTCCACCTGTACCTATCCTATGTATTTAGTCTTGTATCTATCCGTCTGTATCTAAACCTATATGCTTAAACCACGATCCCTTGTCATAGCCTTTTCTATGGAAATAGTTGAGACAGAGATATCAAAGGTTTCAAGTTGATTTTTCTGTCGGTCTATAAAACTTTTCTTGTCAAAAAATCCTCTATCTTTCTTGCTGGTTTGTTGCTCTTGGTCTTCAGAATTAACAAAATCAAGGTTTTTGATGTGTGGACTTGTCGCTAGAAAAATGTGAAAGGCTTGCTCATCCAAGCCCTTCAAGACAAGGGAGGACTTTGACATTCCGCTCGATACTTTTCTTCCATGAGCCCTAAGAAAGTGAAGAAAATCCATGTAAACAGTGACACGTCTTCCATGAGAGGAAGGCTCCATAAATGGAGTCTTTTGTCGTCCGTGGTATTGAGCTTTGTAGCTGTTATCCGAGGTCTGTGTGTACTGAATGGCCTCTTTTTGGTCTTCGTCAGAGTAAAACCAAATGGCACCTTTTTGATCGACTTGCACTCTTTTTTGCTTAAAAAGATCATCGGCCAGATTCTCGTTGATCTTATGATGTCTAAAGAATTTCTTAATCTTGGTTTCTGCAATGTGTGGCGACTCTGCTTTTATTTTTGGGATATAAAAGGGCTTGTAGGTCTTTTGGACCTCCCCAAAGTGCTGCTCAAGGAGGAAAAGGTTTTTGTTGCCTGTAATTTTCGCAATAGCTCCCAAAAAACTTGTGCTTTCATGGAGGCTTACAAGCTCAATCAGTGAGCCCGTGGTTTTGTTCTTTGTGTTCGTCCATCTATTCCCATGGATGATAACGTGTTCTCGTCCCTTTAAAATCGTTTGTCCTGCTTTGTCTTCTATGCAAGTTATATTATGCCTTTTGCAATAATCGAGAATGTCACTGTTTGAAGCCCTTTTTATCTCGCTTATAGGTATAATAGTGTCCCTGAGAGCATCCTCTGAAGGAAGAGGAGTCCTATGGCCACGGCGATCACTTTTCGTATAAGCTCCATAATTTTTGTTTCCAAGCTTTTGTGCATTTCCTCCAAACATTGATAGTGAATTTGAAGTCTCCGGAGAATCTGAATAAATTTGAGAATCTCTTTTTCCATCTTTGAAATTACTAGTTTCACCTTCTTTGAAATTACGATTTTCATCTTTGAAGTTGTTGATCCCATCTCTAATTTTGTTTCTTACCTGGGGTTGACGTAGAAACAGTTCATCATTGGTCTTGAACTTCTCCATCAAGCCCGGTTTATCATAGTTGGCACCTAGTTTCTTACCTCTGATCCCCTTTTCATGTCCTTCATAATGATAGGTGATGATCTTTTCAGTGATAGCCACTTTGACAGACAGTTCGTTTAAAATGCTGACGTACTCATCAAAGCTTGTCGCATAGCTCCTGGCAAAGTCAGCTTTTTGGAAAAGGTCTAGGCGGTAAGAACTGCCACCTCGACGTTGAATCTCTTTAACTTCTTGAGGAATATTTCTCTTCCTCTCTTTTTCAGTATTTCTGATAATGGAAAGTCCATTTTCCCTTGAAATATCGTTAGAAATAGCCCTGAGATTGTAGAGGTGTTTCTTTTTGTTTATTATATCTCTTTTACCTGTTTTTTCGTTCACTGGATTGACTAAAATGTGATTATGAGTCTTGTCTGTATCTGTATGCGTGACCACCATAAATTCATGGTCTGGGAAATAGCGTTTGGCTAACTCTGTTCCCATCACATTGATCTTTTCTGCTGACAAATATTTACTCTCTTCAGGACCAAAACTGTGAATAACTTCAAAGGCTACGTTAAGGATTTGACCTCGACGGGCCTTATCTTTCCCAAAAAATGATTGAGTATATTGAAACTGTGTCACTGCATATCCTTCATTGCAATTGTAGCAATTTACCACGAGTTCAGTTCCTCTTTCTTTAAGTAAATATGTCTCATAATTTTTGGCCGATAATCCCTTATTCTTAGGGATATCTTTTCGCCACTTAATTTTTAGGTATGCCATAGTCATAATGAATTTGAAGGGTTAAAGTTTTAAATTGTTCCAAAATTAAATCCAAAGTGTCACTCCATCCATACGTTAAACCGGAATTTATCCGTTTCGCTATTTGATTAAGATTATTTCCGATTTTACTTAAGTCTTTTCTCAAAATAGATAGATCATCCTTGTTCACCAGCACTTTCGTTGAAGGTTTGTCGAAGTAAGACTTCCTTAAGAGTTCAGGGATGGATTTTCCTAATGTTTCACTATCTTTTTTGATTTTGTTATACTCAGAGAGAGACATTCGCACATGGCTTGAACCACCTTTGGTTGATTTTGTTATGTTGTTTTGACTCATTTGGTCTCCTTTGTTTGTTAGTTTGAGAATTGTATCTTCGCTTTTTTTCATATTTTTTTGTCACATCTTTTTTTTTGGTTTTGTTACAGTTTTGTTATATATTTTTTCCTATTTTAGTTTGGTGTATTTTGGGGTTATTTGGGGTCAGTTTCGTGATGCAAGTATGGAGATGGGTACCCCTCTCCCAAAAAAGCTCCTGCGGAGCAGGGGGACTGCGCCCCTTTTTTGCTTGTTGAGGGCAAGCCCCCAAACCCCCTTGATGACTGCTTCGCAGTCCCAAGGTGCTCGCTTCGCTCGCCTTTTCTCGATGTATTTTCGTCCATCTTTGGTTCATAACGCAGCTCCCGCAGCCTTCACAGCAAGGCTCGTTTTGTTCGCAGTATTACTAGCTCCGCCAATAAATTCTGGAGCAGATTCTTGTTTGTTTTCCATCAGCATCGGCCTTAAAAAGAAGAAGACACTTCCCGTTGTGAGACTGGCCACCAATAGTTGAATCCAGGAATAGATGGAGTAAAAATAGTACATCCTTGAACTCACAAGCTTGGCTCCATAGAGTGAGATTCCATCAGAAAAGCGGCCTAATTCCTCCATTACTTCCACGGACTGGGCCATGCTGGTCATGATGTGGTAGAACAAAACCCACAGGGGAGTCCAAAGCAGAACGGAAAAATAAAGGACAAACCAATAAACAAGAACCTTCCACTTTCCAGCCACAACAAAGAAAATCAGGAAGGGGAAGATTGCCACCAGGGCCAGCTTTATCAGCCCTGCAACATGGGGGGCACGGGCTAAGTGTTCACTGAATCTTTGGCTTCTTGTTGCGGCCTCAGAAGCTCCATGGGTGTCAGAAAATCCAAGAAAAGACATCACGGCATCGAAGGAAAACAGGCGGTTGAGGTACTGAAAAACCCGTGCCGTTGTGCCTGGAAGTTGGGAGCCTTTCATAATGCCCATCACGGATTCTTTATCTTCCAAATAGTGGTTTACGAGCATGTTGGCCATGTGCATATTTTGGGCGGCCTCATCCCTGATGGGGTAGACATGTTTCCCACTGTTGCGGATAAAAGTGATGTGGTGGGCTATGGCATACTGCTTTAAACCGTTTCGGACTTCTTTTTTCACATCAAGGCAAGAATAAAGGCTATCTTCTGTTTTGATTTCAATTTCAGAGAGCTTCTGGTCTATGCCATTATCTTGGTTAAAGAAGGCGTTGAGCTTATCTTGGGCACGGGCTTTTCCAATAAGAGGCAAGGTCTTTTCAAAGCAATTTTCTGTGTAGAAGTGGACAAGCTCTTTGAGGTCTTGGTTCTGAATGGTGGCCGTTCCCGAATACATAATGGCTTTGTAAAAGAAGTTGGGGGCACCAAGCTGAGAGTGGGTTCTTGCCATCACATGGTCAATGATCCGACCAAGAAAGGCACTGGATTCCTCTGCCGTCCGGCTCAGAAGGTCAAAGATAAAGCTCACCTTGGCTTGGTCTTTCACATCGCCATAGCGGGTTTTGATGTAGGGGTTATCTTTCCAAGACTCTCCGTAATAATTCTTCACCCCCGTGGTGGAACCCACTCGAAGTAGGGAAAGGCCCAGAAATAGACAAAAAATGACTTTGACAAAGGCTGCTAAGGGAATTTGCTTTCGTGTGACAATGGTTCCTGGCATCAATGCCGTTTCCTTAAGCCACCACACCCCTCTGCGTTAAGCTATTTCTTTTAAAAGAACTCCCAGCCCTTTTGATAGACCTTTCATAGCTTCTTTTGAAGTGCCTCCTCTTCTCCATTGAAATCTTCATCAGCAACTTTATCTGCTTCCTAAATTTCTGATAGAGCCCCGCAACAAAAAGAGGGATGCTATCCATTATGAAATCAAGAATCAGTTTAAAGTTAGGTTTTTTGTAGTCATTTTTCACCAACTGATTCACACTGTCTTCATCCTCATTTATGCTCATTTGAATCTTTGTATAATTGAAGAGCCAAAAATAAGAATACAGCTCTTGCAATATTCCATTAAGGCTTGTTGAGTGCCACTGCTCCATTTTCATTGTCGATGTAAAATCACGAAATGTCGTTTCTATTTCCCAACGACGAGAGTAAAGAGCAACCATATCCTTCTTGTCCAAGGAGCCATGCGGAAGATTAGTGGCCAAAACAGAGAACTCCCCAGTCTTTGGGTTTTTATACTTATAGAGATGAATGACCACCCCCTCAATAACCATTTGTGAATACCAACCTGGGCCATTAAATAAATTTACGATGGGGATAAAAGTAGAGCCTCGCTTACAACGCGCAATAAAGAAGTTACTGGCTTGAGCATGGGCCTTAATAATCTCTGTAGATAAATAAAGCCTATCGTAGAGAGTTATGCTATTACTCTCAAAACTACCTATCATTTGAATAGCATTGGCGATTTCGTTGAGAGCGGGAGAAAAGCAAAGATTCTTTGTCACACCCGATAAAACGTCATAAGCATGAGATAGATACATACGTAAGAAATGAGTTTCCATCTCATTTGGGCAAGGGTACCCACAATAACCCTCCTTTAAAAGATCTTTAGAGCGAGGAAGTGCTAATTGGTCGCCATCTATGGCATAGATATAAAAACCATGAAACGTTTTTCTCAATGGTTCGTAGTCTGTAATCAGAGATTCAAAGATATCTTTGAAAAATAGGTAAGAAATACTTTGACGTATCTTGCTGAGACTGCTTTTGACTGGCATGAGAAGCAGGTCACCAAAATGAGTCCATACCGTCTTAAGAGCGATTTGGTAGCCTTCGTAATTTGTTCCGGAAATAAGATAGATAATGGTAAAAAAGAAAATTTGAGGATTAAATTTTCGATTCCTTTTTTGTTTTTCTGGATCGACAAGGTGCTCTGGCTTGAAGGAAGAATCAAGTTTTGGTAGAATAAAATGGTCATCTGTGACGCGAACTCGTCATTTGGGGGCTTTCGAGATCAATATTGGATTGCATGTGACTTACTCCTTGGTTGAGGGTTGGGTGTAAAATAAAACAAGTCTTATTCTTGTCGATTTATCTAATGATTTCAAGAGATTTTTCTTAAGGAAACGGCATTGGTTCCTGGCATATAGCGTGAGAAGAATCTGATCGTGGTGATAAAGAAGGCTGTGCCGAAAATAACAAGAACCATAGCCTTGAAAAAGATTTCTGATGTGATAGCCGCAATAAACTGTGAGTGGAGTTCCAGGCCAAGATATTGGTATAAGGCTTCGTAGGCTGTGTTGCTGAACATATTAGAATCCTCCCTGGTCAGAGTTCGGATCAGAAGAACAAAGAATGCCGTCAGAGCAGTCAAATAGCTGCCTCTGAGAACGCTTAGAATTGATCCTATTGGCTTCATTGCCCAAAGTCCTCTCTGTGCTCTGGCCTTGATAAAGACGCCCCTCCTTGGTGATCTGAGAGATGACAGCGTTGAGTGGGGTGTTTTGGACCTCTTGAAGTTGCAAGGTGGCCTCAATGGAGTCTTTGAGCTTCAGCCTCTTCTCTCCAATCTCCTTTTTTCTTGGAGCGGGAAGGTTGGGGTTTTGCTCCAAAATATTGAGCATATCCAGTGAGCGGTTCATTTCATGGGAGAACTTGGTCAAGGCAATGGAGGAGGCAAGTTTGCGACAATAAGAACCTCTTTTGATAAATGGGAGGTAGGACAGGTACCTGATTGTTTGCTTATCAATGTAGGTTTGGCCTTTGTGGCCACCGATGTCTTTAAGGGCTTTTATATCAATCAGGCGATCAAGGCTTATGCGGTGGGCATTTTTATCAATCTTTTTCAAAAGTCCACGGCACAGTTTCTCATAGGTATCCTTTTCAAGTTCATAAAGCCTTGTTCTGGGAGTGATGGCTCTACGCCTTGGCCCATATTCCACAGAAATACGGCCTTGACCGACAACAGTGTCCCCCACAAGGGCTTTGATAAGCTCGACAGTGCGTCTTGCTTCTTTTGAATTGAAACCAGCCCACTTGGCTGAAGACTCAATGAGTTTGTTCTCGTTGGCTTTGAGTCCAAAGCGGCTTCCAGCCCAGTTCGCTAAGTCCACAGAGTAGTCTGAACCTGAACGGCACTCCTTCATGGCCTGTTCCATATTTCCTCCATTTTTTTGAATGGCCCTGTGGACACATCCTTGCCGCTCCTGCTTAAAATCTTCGGTTCGTTGATCGACATATTTGTCAATCAAGGCACATTGATCGAGCCTCATTTGCGAAAGAAAGTTGGCGTTGACTCTTGTGTGCTTGAGGATGGAACACCATGTGGGGCTGAAATAGCAAGTAAGTAACATGGGGCTTGCTGCCATGATGTTGTTTCCCAGAGACTCAAAGTATTTGGAGTCCAAAAGGTTTTTTAAGGCTCCCTGGAGAGTGTTTTTAAAATCAATTCTCCCACAGTCGGCGTCTATACCGAGCTTAAATCCAAGGTCCACCGTTTGGTAATTATCAAAGATATAATCACTTTCTGGGCTGCGTTCTTTAAACAGGTAGTCCGTTGAGGACATTTCAGAGTTATGCCTGTAGTTAAAGTTCTTAGCCCTTTGAGCCGCGACAGCCATTGCTGGTAAAGCTGATAAGGACAATAAGGCTAGGGTTGATGAGAATAAGAATAATGAGACTGATAGGGTGGGTGGAGATAAAAACACCAATAGGATGAGCCTCATTGTTTTCCATATTCTCATTGTTCTCAATTTCATTGCTTTTAACTTTATTGTTCTCAATTTTCTCTCCTTTTATGATTGTTTTCCTTTATGATTTATGAACTCCCTAGAATAAAAACTTTCCTTTATGGGAATCGGTATAGGCACCAATGGAAGCCGTATTTTCTGACTCCATTCCTTCTTTCCGGCAATCTCCAGAACTAAAACAAGTAAGACATAAATGGAGACCATTTGCCCTAGGAGCAGGATAAAATCTAAGAATTCTATGGGAGCCAAGGGAACCAAGAAGATGCTCATATATGTCAAAACCTCGCTTAAAGAAAACAGAGGAAGAAATGTGGTGGCAATGTCATAATCACTCTTCTTAAGACCTGCAAAGTGGATATGAAAAAGAAGCAAGATGCAATAAACGGGAGAGCCAATGAGCAAATACCCAATGAGTAAGATATACCTTTCCGCATTTTCTCCCATGGAATGATGGATGGATTTTATAAAATTTCTGTACTCTTGAGTCATATTGATCTCCTATCTATTTAGGTTGTGTTATCGTTTGTTGGTTTTCCTATTTCTCTTGGGTTTTATTGTTTTTTGGGGAATGATGAGTGGTTAAGTACAAAAGGGCTTCCCAAGGCTTGCCGTCAAATTTTTTGATGGCATCCTCAAAGGTTTTCAAATCGGCTCGATTGGTGGGGGCAAGCCACCGGTCGTAGGGGGTTTGGTAATATCGAAAGGCCCCTTGTTTGGACTTGTCCTTGTTCATGTAGAAGATTTCGGTAAACTGCCCTTTTTTGACCTTGAGAGATTTGACAATTTCAGAATTGGCTTCATCAAAAAGATTTGACTTTTGAAGCAGGTAGTCCACGTTGTCGGGACTCATTTTGAGCATAATAAAATTATCAGCCACCGACCACATAGCTTGACCAGCTTCAAGCTCGAAATAGTTTTGGGGTCTAGGTGTCAGTCCAATAAGCCAGAATCCAAGCTTTCTGAAGGTTTCAGCCGCATCAATAATAAAGTTTTTGGCCACGGGATTGTTGCGACCGAGCATCCCCAATTCTTCGATAACAATAAAGCCACCACGCTCTCGATGCTCTGGCCTTTGTATCGTTTGACGTATTTCTTCAATCACACTCATTGTCATCAGAGTTTGAAGAGTTTCGTCCTTAAGGGCATCCAAGTCATAGACAAAAAGAAGTTCTGAAGACTTGTCTTTTTGAGCCACCCCCTGGAAATACTTGGAATAAGTCCCATCTCCATAAAAAGGGTTGAGTTTGACAAGAACTCTTTCAATCTCCTCTTTCATCTTTTCAAACTCTAGTTCAGATGTGAGGCTTGCCATGGCTGTTACAAAGTCATCCATTGTGACTTCCACTTCTTCTTGGCTTTCTTCGCTAACAAGTTTTCCATCCATATAAGAAAGGCCAGACTCCTTGGATTTTTTAAGATAAGCCAGCTTCAATGCCCTAGAGATGCTGGTAATATGCTCACTTTCAATCTCAAACTTCGGGGAGGTCAGCTTAATGGCTGTGGTGAGGAGATGAGTGAGGAAATTCACTTTGGCATCATCAAAAGCTCCACGAAAGGGGGAGAAGGGCATTTCTTCCTGGGGGTCAAAGACTGTCAGTTCCCCATGAAAGGGGCCTATGACTCCCTTGTAACTGGATTTCTTATCAATGACGAAAACAAGGGGTTCTGGGTCAAGTCGCTTTGCAGACTGGATGCAATCAATGACAAAGGCTGACTTTCCGCTCCCACTATCAGCTAAAACCACGGTATGGTTTGAAGTTTCATTTTCAAGGAGATTGAAGTTTATAAGGTTCTTCTCTCTTGAAAGATAGGTTTGCAGTGAGTGGGATAAGCCCTTGAAAGAATCAAAAAGTGGCAAAAACATGACCGCATCATTTTGCAAAATGCGAATGTATCTCTGAGTTGAGTAATCCGCTTCAGGGGAGTAGTTTAAGGGAAGGGAGTTCAGGGCTAGGCCCAAGCCAATTTCTTCCTCCACAATCACCTCGCACTCAAGGTCATTGTGAAAGATGTTGATGAGTTCTCGTGTGCGTTGGTCTAGAATTTCTTCCGTTTCTCCCTCAAGAATGATGCAAAAAGTGAGATAAAGGCATTTTTCACCCACAGCCAAGCGGTCTTGGGCTTCTTTAATTTCTGCTCTTTGAACCTTGGCACTTCGTGAAACATTGTTTTCAAGAAAAAATTCTTTAATATCAAAGAATTTTTTGACTTTTCCCTTGGAGGGGAAGCTAAAATTTAGGGACATTTTAAAAGGAAAATCCAACTTGGTAAAATAAGCCATGCCTCCAGCGTAGGCAAACTGTGGACTTGTTTTTAATGTTATGGTTCTTGTTTTGACTCCCTCTCTTTCGATTCCTCTATAGTCAAGAGTGGGACTGTTGTAAATCAACTGGTCAGAAATGGAGAGATGCTTGTTGAACTTTGCAAATCCTCTCTTATAAAACTCTTTGGGATTAAAGAATTGGCGAGCATGGGTTAAGAACTCTTGAGCATCAAGGGTTTTGAGTTTTATTTTTGAGTTTTCAATATATTGCTTCATCATTTGGGAAAACAGTTTGATCTGTTTAACAAATTCACTCATTTCATCGAAAAGTATTCTCTCCCCTCGGTCCAGTGATCTTTTCCATTCTGCTGTGGCTGATTTTGGAGGGAAAAACCGAATGGACAAGAGGACTTTTCTCTTCAAAGGAGCCAGCTCATTGGTTGAATTGCATTGGTTTTGAATCATCTTGACCTTTTCTTTGTAAAGGATTTTTGAGACAGGGTGTGGGTACTTGTACTCACTGAGAAGCGTCTTCCAAACCTTGTCCTTTTGAGAAATATAAGACTGGTCAAAGAGAACTTGGAGGACACAGTTTTCAGGCAAAGCAAATAGTGATTTGAAGGACTCAACAGATGAAATGATATTTTTGATGGTCATGGGCTCATGTTCTAAAAGCTCGGCTTCGAGGATGGCGCCAAGGCTTCCATCCTTATTGACGAAGGTTCTAAACTCATCAATGTACTCGCTATATGGAAGCCATTGGCTTAGGGAATCCGAACGTTTGAATAGGGCTTCAGACAATTGGAAACGGTTGCTCAATACTTGATGGATGGGGTTTAAAGTATCATGTAATTTCATGAAGACCTCCTCAGTCATTTTCAATGATGTTCAGGTAAAGACCATTTGGTCTCCTCAATTAAAAGGTAAATCCATGCTCCACCAAAATAATCACCCGTGGGCATCTCATGGGCGTGAAGCCAAGCCTTTTTGATCTTTCCCCTGGTTCTTGAGACCCTTTTTTCCCTGTTGGGCTGGGCATTAAGGGAATAACCAGCCCTTTTTTCAAGAATCCCAGAAGTTTTTGTGTGGGCACAGCCTCCAAGGCTAATCAATAATGCGAGTAAGATATGAAAATACTTTTTCATGGCGATTTCTCCTTTCATTTTTCATAAAGAAATTGTTGGGCAATAAGACTTTTTCCTGCATAACAATCCACACATCCTGGCCTGAATGGACAGCTAAGGTGGGGATGAGAGAGGTGGCTTGTTTCAAGTACCAGTCACTCACCTTGGCGGCGGCTCCTTGGGCACCATTTTGCACAATGGTATTGGCGGAGTCTGGATTTGAACCCCCGATGTTTTGAGATCTGCGACTGATAATGTCCCCAACTCCATCCACTACAGATTTGAGGAAGGCCATTTGGGCCACACGACTTTGTTTGGAGTTCAGTTTGGCTTTAACGGCAAAGGTATTGTCTGAATCATCCGCAATAAAGCCATTCACCTTTCTTTCAAAGAATTTTCCTTTTTTGGAAACACATGAAAGGCGAGTGGCCTGAAAGTTAATTCGTTCGGTGGCCATGGATGGGGAACTCTTGGCAATCATAAAGCAGCCAGATAGATCCACTTTGTGCTTGTTGGGTCCAATATAGGAATAATCGAGAGCCAGAAGCACAGGGTAAGTTTTCCCCTCTGGGGCATCGACACCTGTCATCAGCTTGGCTTTGACATAGCTTCCTGTGGGCAAAGTGACTCCTTCTTCCACTCGCTGATGTTTTACAGGAAAGGAGATAACTCTAGGGCCTTTAGAGCTTTTGAAGTTTCCATGGTGGCGACGAGGCTTTGGTCTTGTTTGGAATATATGACTCCTGGGTGTGGGAGGGCCGCCAAGGGAGAATTGGTTGTTGCCAAGGGGCAACTGATGGCTTTCTAACAAGCCACTTCCAACATGAATCCTCACAGGCTCGTCTTTGTGTGGCCCCATTTTCAGAACTCTTGTTTTTTCTGGCTCTGTCATTTTTTCTGAAGCTTGGGCATTTGAAGCCTGGGCATCAATTTTTTTCTTTTCAGATAGAAGCTTTGGGTCTTCGTTTGTAGCACTCGTTTGTGGTCGTGGTGCTATAACTTTGCTTCCATCTGTTTTTCAAGTTCCCGGATCCTCGCTTCAAGAGCCTGATTTTCAGCCATGATCTTCTTGGCGGTTTTACTCAATTGCACCTCCTTGTTCTTGAGGTAAGATGAGGTTTGGGAACCGAAAATCCGACCCTCTTTAAAAACTGGTCTCTGGTGATCTCGGTAAATCACTTTCTTTGTCTCTGACATTTTACTCGTGATATAGATAAGGCTCAGGCCAAGAAAAAGAAATAATCCCATTTTTGTCTTTGGATAAGCCAACAAAGACTTCTTTGCCGAACTGTATTGCCTTAAGGAGTGTTTAAAGAAATTCTTCACTAGTAGATTCATATTTGCCTTCCTTTCTTTGCATGTTTATTTTCTTCATATTGATTTTTTTCATGCTTAACAAAAGTTGGGATCATGAGGTCATTCACTGAAGCCGTTGGTTTGGCAACAATCTTTAAAAAAGTGCTACAAGTACTCCTTTTTGTTGGACATAACACCTCATGGTCAACAAGTGACATAATGGCCAAAGACGATCCTTTGAACTTCAGTTGATCTACCTCCACTTTAAACTTCGCTGTCTTACAAACATTGCTGAGCCTAACAACAAAGCCCTTGTATTCCTTCCCTGTATAAGTGCGGGTGAGTCTTGTTTTGATGCATCGAGGTCCCATGACCCGGAGGGGCGTGGTGAACAAGAGTCTGTTTTCTACCCTGCGCTTGTATCCCACAATATTGTCATCCCTATCCATGGACCTCATAAAGTCCATGACAGTGATCGCTGGTAGGTTTTTCTCTGACTTCTTAAGTAACATGCTCTTCGGGCGCAAATCATAAAAAGGTTCCGAAGAGTGTTTGGAATCGCTAGAGTTGTTTGTGCTTTTCACAATTTTGATTTTTAGAGTCACCACGCTCCCATCACTGAGAACAAAGGCCACCTTTGAGGTGCCCTTCGTAAAACGGGGACGAATGGAAAGCATGGAGTAGTCGGGGTCATTGGAATCGGCAGGCTTAATCTCAAATCTTTGGGCTTGAGAAATAGTTCGTACCTGTTTATGAAACCTGAAAATGGTCTCTTTGGAGATACGGACAAGCTCTGGTCTTGAGCCATAGTAAATTTCTCTCGCCTGAGATGTGAGGGAAAAGAGAAGCAAGGCAAGAAAAACAAATACGACCAATAAAATATATAAGGTGATAAATAAGACATTGCATAAATATTTATTCATGGTTACCTCTTTCCTTGGGGGTTATTGGTGATTTCTTTTCCTCTAAAGGAGTTGGCTTCTGTACGAGTGAGGGAGGTGATTTGCAAGAACCACTTTTTACCCTGCTTGGGGGGAATCAGCTTTAAGACCATTTCAATAACCTCATCAGTTCTTCCCATGTACTCATTGTTGGCGTAACGCTCCCTTGTCGTGATGGCAACCACCTTGTAATGACCTCGCTCATTGGATACTATCTCTTTGTCTGTCACCTTTAAGACTTCAGAAATATTCTCCATTTTCACCATCTCAGCCCACTCTGATATTTCCATATCAAAGCGAACCTTAAGGTCGTGGGACATATAACTGGAGAGTTCCGTGTATTGCCCATCAATGTTGACTGGGTTGATATTCCCAAGGATTCTTAAAAAGGACATGACAGCGTTTTCCACATAACCATCGGTGACAGTTTGAGGAGAGGCTGGTGTGAAGTCCACAACTCCTGGGGCCAAGATATACTCCTTTTCTCTAAGCTTTGAATGAAGGTTTCCGATTTCATATCTGGTCACAACAAAGTAAACACCCAAGACCCCAATGAGCAGAAGAATGATATTTTGCAATAAAATCTTCTCCTTCAATAAAGCGGCCTTAAAGCATAAATACTTGGGCAAGACCTTAAGGTTCACCCCATCATAGGAGCCCGCAGGTGGTGAACTCACTTGAGAGGATTGGATGCCTTTTTCCATAGCTCCCACCATACTACTTACCACTTCCTGACACTTCTTTTTTGCTGCCTTGAGCTTTGTAAGGACTTTCGTTCTCAATGATGGTACGAATGTAATTGGTCGGGAAAATGCATGTCTTAATGACTTGAACAACAAATGATTTTCCATCCTTAGATTTAAAAGCCTTGACTTCTTCAATGGGTCTTCTTGCATAAAATCCTCCATCTTTCTTTTTGGAAATTATTTGTTTGTTGGTATTGGCTTGCTTGCTGGCAGTTGTGTGTTTGTTGGTATCCGCTTCTTTACTGGCAATTGCCTGTTTGGTAGCCATCACTTGATTCTTATTTTCTTTATTTTTGTGAGTCATTGTGACCTCCTGGTTATGGTTATGGTTATGGTTATGGTTATGGTTAGATGTTTATATTAAATGCTTAATCAGAGTATTTTTTCTTTCCTTTCGGGTTCATAAGAGCTGGTAGGCTCATGTTCCATCGACTGTAAGGCCAATGAAGGAAAATGCCTTTGTGATTCCTTCTCTTTATTACCGGTCCTATTCCCAAAAACAGTAATAATAGGATGAACATAGTCCACCATGAATAAAAGATGACCCCAAATATCAAGATGATAAAGAGGGCTATAAAGACATCACTTAACTCCCAAAAGTCGAACACAGTGATGGGTGAGTCGATGGATTGAGCCACCTTTCTCCCATGTCTTGCTTTAATCAATGCATAATCGTACATAATGAAACCTCCTTTCTAGTTTAGTTAAAAATCCCATTTCCTCCACCAATGGAGAAAATATTTTCTACCCAAACGGGGGCAGTTCCGAGAATAATGGCAGCAATGATGCAAACAATGGCAACTCCAAACCTTTGCTCCTTGAGGTTATACCCTGCTGATAGGATACTAATTCCTGAAAACAGCCTTGCCCCCCACTTAAAAAGGGCTGTATCGACAATTCTTAGGACTGTGCCAGCGGCTTCCAGTTGGTCTGAGGCGTCTGTTCCCGGAATTCGAGGGCCTGCATAGGCCATAGAAACCATTGTCAATAAAAGTAGAAGTAGTAGTAGTAGTAGTAGTAAAAGATTTCGATGTGTTGGGTCTTTGCCAAAGAAATTGGCTGGAGTTGTTTGACACATATATTTTGCAAACATGACATCCATAGTTTTTTCTCCTTGTTCTTGGTTGGATTTCTCACCATCATTATTATGAATGGGATGAGGGATGGGGTTAGGGGTGAAATTAGAAATGAGTTCCAAATTATGAGTAGAATTGGAATTATAAGGAGAACCCACATTATAGGAATTTTTAAAGCATTTTGAGTTATAACCCTTGTGTTTTGTTTTACACATTGTCTGGCAAACAGGATAAATCATAGTTTTTCTCCTTTTTCTAGTAGGGCAATCATTGAATTTACACCTTGGAAACCAATAATGGCTGGGTGAAGGACTTTCTTTTTTAAATCCGCAACAAGTGTGAATGGTACAGATTCAATCTTGTGCTTTTTTATCTCATCTCTTGTGGCTTTCTGTATGGGAAGTGGAAAAGAGTTTTTCTTAAAATCTCTGTCATCCACCTGTCGAGCCTCAACATAGATTCCACGATTTTGTAATTTTAGGAGAGTCTTAAACATTCGTTTGCATGAGGGACATTTAGAATCAAAATACATTCTGACCCTGTATCTTGAGGGATCAAATGAGATTTTTGGACTTTGGATTTTTTTCTGAAGAACTTGGCGAACTTCAGGGGTGTATTTTGAGTTTTTACTCAAATACTCTTTGATCCTCTGTTGAAGTCGCTTATTGAGGGAGCTTTTCACCTTGTTGTAGGCCATCCAATTTCTGATATTCTCATCCGTTGGGTTGCGGGCAAGTTCTATAAAAGGCTCTGGAGGTTTGTAGCTTCCTTCCTTGAAGAACTCATCATTTTGAGGGTTGAGGTACTTTTCCCAGTCAAATGGCTTTGATGTTTTCTTCGTTTCTTTGTCTTTCTGAGTTTTTTTGTATTCTTTGACTTCTGTCTCTTTTTTGTCTTTTTTAATTTGGAACTCGTTGGTGGTCGTAGTTCCTAGTTCTTTTTTCCGTTCTCCTTCCAATAATCAATACCATCAGGGAAATATTTTATTTCTTGGTTATTGGTTTGAGGTGAAATATTGCGACTTGCCTGGATTGAGGTGAGGCAAGAAAGAAACAATAGATTGAAAAGAAGCAATCGTTTGATAGGGTTATTCACAGTTTAATACCTCCTGATAATCAATAAGACTGTTTTGAGCCTTTGAGACGTACTCGTCAAGAAGGCTCTTTTTGGGTTTCAATGATTTGGCCAATTCAAATTTTGTAAGATATTCCATAACGGGGATTCTCCCCACAACTCCCTTTTTGCACCTTTGGCATCCCTTGGAGTTTATTTGTCGGAAGTCTCCTTGTAAGTTGAGGTGAGCAAGGGCATGGATTTTTCTCACATCTTGGGAGGTCACTCTATTTGAACAAAAGGGACAAATTTTTTTCACAAGTCGTTGAGCCGCACAGAACCTCAAGTTGGATTCAAGCATGTAGGATTCAACTCCCATATTTCGTAGGCGTTCAATGACTTTCACCGCACTGTTGGCATGAAGGGTGGAAATCACAAGGTGCCCCGTGGCTGAGGCTTTAAAGCAAAGGTCTGCGGTTTCCCAATCTCGTATTTCACCAACAAAAATAATATCAGGGTCTTGACGGAGCACGGCTCTCAATCCATCGGCAAAAGACAGGGAGTCTTTAATTTCAATCTGGTTGATTCCTTGAAAGCTATATTCCACAGGGTCTTCCAGTGAGACGATGTTCTTTCGTTCTTTGTCAAGGGAGTTGAGGAGGCTGAAAAGTGTTCTTGTTTTTCCGCTTCCTGTGGGTCCAGAAACAAGAATCACTCCATTGGGCTCATTGGCTGAGTTGCTAAGGTCAAAAACCGCATCATCACTGAGGTTGGATGACTCCAGGTTAAAATCTGTTGTCATATCAAGAAGGCGGAGAACAATCTTTTCCCCATACAGTGTGGGGGTGGAGTTGACTCTCAAGGCTAATTTCCATGAAGGAAGTGACAAACGGCTGTCTTGTGGTCTATTGCTGATAGCAATAGACAGGTTGCAAAGCCTTTTGGTCTCCTGAATGAAGCTTTGCCGATAATCTCTGCTGAGGGTCTTGTGAGTAAAGAGGTCACCATTGACTCTTATTCTTATGGCAAGCCCATTGGCATGGGGTTCAATATGAATATCGCTTGCAGATTGCTTTTGGGCATGTTGCAAGGTCTCTCGGAAAAGTGAGGTGTAAGGACCACAGTTGGCCATTTTTTCTTCACTGGTTTGTTTGTGTTCCATTGTAATTTGACTCATCTTATCTTCCCTGTTTTTTTCATTCTTTTCATTCTTTTGATTCATCTTACTTTTTCAGTCCTTTTTCTAGTTCTTGGCAGGTGGGTTTCATGGCGGCAATAACTGCTTTTGAAATTGCAATATGGGCGATGTCACGAACGCAACTGACAGGTTTGTAGATCACAAATAAATATCCTGTTAAGCGACCTCCCATAAGACGTCCTATTTCTCTCACATTTTTAATGGTGTCGAGGAGGGCAATATTTTGTCCCTCACGAAAGCAAGAACTGGACCCTGGACTTATCATTTGCCAGGTTTCCCCAAAGCTTGAGGGTGTGGCCATAAAGACTTCTGATGAAATCGACTTCATCCGTGAAGCGATCATCAAGGCCCCGGTGAGAGTGGCAGGCCCGTTGTAGCTGCCCATTCTTGGGTAAAAAATTCCCCAACCATTGCAGGCAGAATGGCTGGAGGGCGGAAAGATGGGAAGCTGGGGAAGCTTCACGCTGCACATGGGAGAATCGGGGGCATAAGAAGCATCCGTCCCTCCTGTTGCCGAAGTCATGGCCCCTTTGATAAGGCAAGCTTTGGGAGAGAGCGACCAAGCAAGAAAATTCGGTTGGAAGCTGTCGCTGATCCCAGTGGACCAGTGCTTATGAATATGCTCGCTCATTCCATCAAAGCACAGCTTGGGAATCCGAATTCCACCACAGGGAAGTATGCCAAATGGAATCTGAGCGAGGGGCACGGAGAGAGTTCTGGCATGATAGGATTGGGTGTCTTCATCGTTGGCCACTCCAAAGGGAGCAAGAGTTTTCACAGTGGACAACTGGAGGGCTGCGCCTGGGAGCTTGTGGAAATGTGAGTGACCTGCACGGGGTGAGACTTCAATAAAAGTTTGAGGGACATTGTAGCTGAAGCGAGCACAAGGGCGTGGTGGGAAACCACACATTGTCATTGAGTATTTGAAGTTTAGGCAAGAGTTAAATTCCACAGTATTGACGATCGAGCAGATATTGGGGAAAGCTTGGGCCTTGTGAGTCAATGCCAGAGGAGTTATGAGAGTCACAAGGGTCAGGCATATGGTGAAAAGATGCATGGTATGTAGGGCTGGTGTGGCTGGGGCCAAATATGTGGCCAAAGTCAACCATGTGGTGGCGTTGGCCCGCCCGCCCAGCTTGGCATTGGACTTTTTAAAGCCCTCAACGAACTTTTTGAAAGAAGGCAGGAGAGGCTTTTTTTGAAGCCACTTAAGGACTTTTGTGTGCTTGGTGTTTTGCTTTTTGAGAAAATAGGGTTTTAAGAAAAGCTTATAGAAGTTAGTTTCTATGCCATCATACACTTGTACAAAGGCTTCAAAGGACTTGAGCCTTGAAAAGTCCTTTCCTGTGATGAGGAATTCCTTTTGTTGGCTGGTACTGATGGATTCGTTAATATTGGCATCCTTTGAGTCAAAGCCACCGAGAATGAAGTTTCGAGTGGTCCTTTGAGATTGCTCAGAAAGGCTCCGACTGGTTTTTTCCTGATCCTCTTGTCCCATCAACTCTTTAAAGTTACGAATGGTGTCAATGTCGGAAGAATGGCAAGCAATCCTTGTACGAAAGTTTTGGATCAGTTCCTTGGCTGCTGTCTCACTGCCAATGGCATTGTAAATGGAACTTAGGCTCTGGGAGGCTGCGAGAAAGAAGAAATTGGCCTCACGACCCTTGGCACATATTTTATCATCACCCATGGAGCCTCCATGGCCAACGGAGACGATATCTTGGTACTCATCAGCGATCAGGGCTGTCAGAATGTTTCTGGGGCGGCTGGTGTCTTTTAGGCGGTTTAATACAGACCTCTCATAGTGGAGCTTAATAAAAGTACCCATGGAGCGGCAAAGGGCCTCATGGTTTACATTGAAAAGAAGAACTTTTCCATTATCAACAATCTCATCCATGGATGGGATCGTGAGGTCTTCTTTTTTGGGACAGAAGATTTGAGCCGCCTTGTAGTTTTGGAATTGATTGAGAAATGTGGTGGAACTCACCAAAACGCCAGACCTGAACTTGTCTTCAAAGAGTGAGTATTCCTTGAAATATTGGAGGGCGCACTGGATGTTGTACCTTTCCTCCTCATCAAAGCGGCTCTTTTCCAAAGATGCTTTTAGGTTTTGCGTGACTTCTGTTGAGTCTGCGATGAGCATGGTTTTGTAGCAATCAAGCAAGGTGAAGTAATCAAATACGGCGGCACAGTAGACGATGACATTTTTTGTAAGGTTGAAAGCGGAGTCCTCCCAAATGGGTGACTCATTGGATTTGCCTGAAAAGTTCTTTGCCGCAGCCCGTATCATATTGGCAACTTCCAGATAGTTTGAATTTTTCAAGGTGTTGTCAATATAGACAGGGTTAAATGTTTGCATAGACTCCCCTACGGAACCATGGGGGTCTTTGATATCTCCAAGGTAAACGCACTGATCTACCAGGTCATGTTTTTGAAGTATTTTGGAAGCCTTTTCAATAAAACTGCCCTTGGGGTCGAGTATCAAGGCGGCTGGTTTGTGTGAAAATTGGGTAAAGAGTTGGTCGACATAGTTCAAGATGGTTCCTTGTGTTTTTCCAGTCCCTATGGAACCTGTGACTAAAATATTTCCATTCAATGCTTTTTGGGGAATAGTGAGCCACTTCGGACGCTCCGTTTTGTCAAATGCGTCTGTCTCCTCTCCAATAGAGCCTAAAGTGAGGCCATCCCTAAAGCGTGATTTTCTGGGCAGTGTTTTATCGAGCTTAAGGAACCTTTGGGTTATTAATAAAATAGAAATTGATCCATACAAGACAATGCTTAAGGATAGTAAGAATGAGCCATTAAGAAATATGCTAAGATATTGAAGCATTCTCTGAGAAAAAATATCCCCATAGGATGAGAGGCTATGTGTTGTATATAGCTCAAATGGCACCCAAAATAGGCCGGCCAACAGTAGGCAAAGCAGAGTCTTTGAAAAAACTTCTTTTCCATTCATTTTTTCCTTTTTGATGCTTCGCAAACGACTCCCTTGCTTCTTATAGCCCAAGACTCTTTCAAGGATGAGTGTCATCATCAGGGCATTGGCTGAGACAGAAGCCAAGCCTATGAGGAGAAAGTCTTGTGTCTCACCAAAAGCCTTTTCAAGGTGAATCCAGTGCAACACAATGGACTCATAGTGACTCAGGCCAAAAAGTGTTAGGAGAACAAGGGCGAGAAGACCAATGGCTGCCAGGGGAGAAATATCATCTTTTTTCATTTGTGACCTCTTGTGTGAGACTTGTGAGATTGCATGTTCTTTGTAAAGCATCGTTCTTTCAGGTTGAACTCAATATTGGCACAGTTCCCATCATGGACCTGAATCACAAAGCTCCCGTACTTCATAGGGAAGTGTGCTTTCTTGGACACATGTGCAATGAGCCTCTCAACGGCTTCTTTGATGATTATTTCGTCTTTCACATTTTCTAAATTCATTTGACTGATTCCTTCTTTATTCCTTGTGGAATGATTAAAAATGGTATTCGTTTTTTTAATCGCTTCAGTTCACTCGAACTTCTTAGTATTTCTGAGCCTTTTAGAGGCTTCTTAGAAATCCTTAAAATTTCAAATTTTTTGAGTCCTTAGGCTTCTATGAATCCCAAGAAATTCTTATAATTCCTAGAAACAAACTGCATGTTTCTCTCTTTCCCTCCTTGGCCTATCTTTCCTTGGCTTTGTGGAGGTCATGCGCTTTATCAGTATCATCCCTAAACTTTTTAGGGCTCGGTCCCTTATGCGAGACACAGCGTAGGCTGAAATTTCCAGTCTCTCACCTGTTTCTCGTAGATTCAGACCACCCAAGAAGAGAAAATTTAAAACCGCTCTTTGTTTAAAAGTGAGTTCTTTGGTGGCATCGAGCAAATATCTCTGGAGAACGAGTGACTCCTTTCCATCAAGTATAAAGCAGGTATCACCTGCCTCTTGGGGGTATTCCTCAATAAGAACTGGATCATCTAAGAGAACTTCCTCCTGGTTGACCTCAATGGTTTTTAGGTAATCCTCCCAAGTTGAGAGGCTCCAACTCTCACAGGATCTTTTGATTTCCTTTTCTGATTTCGGTGTTCTGTCGGGGCTCAACCATGGCGTTTTATTTTGCATTTTTCTTCTCATTTTTCTTGCCTCCTTACTAATAGTGTTTTTTTCAACCGTTTCAACCGGGTGAATTGGGCCAAATTTTCATCAAAATTTCTGAAGATTTTTATTCATATTTTTGGATAAATTCTCTTAACGTCCTGTTTTTACTAAATATTTCTTCCAAAAAAATCTTAAAAAATTCTCAGGTTTTATTTCTTCTTTTTATTAAAAAAATATTTTTATATTTTTTTTATGAGATTATTTCTCTAATATTTATAATTTTCTTCTATGAGTATTTAATTTTAAATTCCTTGAAACAAAGAATTTTTCCATGGCTAAGAGCACCTCCTTTCTGTAGTTCCAAACTTCCTTTTGAAGGAGTGACAAATTTTGTCCATTTTTTGTTTAACAGTGATTTCTTTGATGGCATCGAGAAATATCTCTGATCGGGCAACTCCCTGGCATCCAGTATGGATTTATGGAAGGCATCACTTGCCTCTTGGGAGTATTCCTCAATAAGAACTGGGTCATCTAAGAGAACTTCCTCTTGATTAATTTCAGTGGATTTTAGATAGTCTTCCCAATCTGAGGGACTCCAACTTTTACAGGACCTTGTGATTTCCTCTTCTGATTTCGGTGTCCCGTCTGGGTTCAACCATGGCGTTTTATTTTGCATTTTTCTTCTCATTTTTCTTACCTCCTTACTAATAGTGTTTTTTTCAACCGTTTCAACCGGGTGAATTGGGCCAAATTTTCATCAAAATTTCTGAAGATTTTTATTCATATTTTTGGATAAATGTTATTAACGTCCTGTTTTTACTAAATATTTCTTCCAAAAAAATCTTAAAAAATTCTCAGGTTTTATTTCTTCTTTTTATTAAAAAAATATTTTTATATTTTTTTTATGAGATTATTTCTCTAATATTTATAATTTTCTCCTATGCGTATTTAAATTTTAAATTCCTTGAAACAAGGGATATTTCTATGATTAAAAGCACCTCCTTTCTGTATGTTCCAAACTTCCTTTTGAAGGAGTGACAAATTTTGTCCATCCTGTTTATCTTTAAATCTAAGAAGTCAGAACTCATTGATCTTTCTTCTTTCAAGAAGTGACAAATTTTGTCCATCCTATTTACCTTTAAATCTAAGAAGTCAGAACTCATTAATCTTTCTTCTCTCTATGACTATTGCTAAAAACATGCCAATAGGTTAAATTCTTTAAACATCTGTTATTACAAATGAAATTGGGATTTATAAAATTATTATCACTTCAAAAAACATTCTATATTCTGAATTTTAAACGTAAATAAATTTCAAAACAGAATTTTATAAAAACAATTTTTGTATTTTTATAAATTTATTTATGTTTTTTCTTAGAAATGAGAAATAAATATTTGAATTATACTTTAAAATAAGATATATTTATTTTAACCACTCACCACTGCCTCTCTGTAAGAAGAAAGATGTAGAGCTACAAACTCACATATTTGACTTCTGAATCCAAGGGGAGGCGAGCAGCTACAAAAAAAATAAATGTTTGAAACTTCCTAGTTGCATACTGCCTCTCTGTAAGAAGAAAATGGAAGTTATTGGATTGGTAACTTATTTTTCATCGTAAAGATGGAAAAAAATGAATTGTTATTGAAAAAGAAAATTTGATTGTTCAAAGAATAGGTAAATAAAAATAGTAAGAAACGATAGGCAAGAAGGTAGATTGAAAAATGGAAAATATTAGTATTTTAATAGTTGATGATAATGAATCCGCCCGATTGAGCCATCAACTCTCCGTGAATACTCTATTTAAAAGCTATGAATCTTCAAAGTTAAAAGTATACTTGGCTTCCGATGCTGAAGAAATGCTCCTTTATCTAAAGTCTGAAAAATTTCATGTTGTTCTTCTCGATCATAATCTTGGTGAAGATAATGATGGCGAAATGGTAGATGGAGTCAGCCTCATACCCTCAATCCTTAAAATACAGCCCAACACAAGAATTCTTGTCATTACATCGTTCCAAAAGCAGAGTCAAATGACCCAGCTTGCAGTGCAAGCCATGGAAAATGGAGCGAGAGGATTTATCACCAAGGGAACCAGTGATGAAGAGATCAAGTATAAGAATCAACAGATTCTAAACGCTCTTCAAGAAGCTCAATTTGAAATTGAATCTTTACAAAGTCAATTTATTCCTTCAGAGATGGGTGATGACTATATATGTAAGTCAAAGGCTATGAGACGAATTGACACACAGATTAGATCCTTATCAGAGGTTAATGCCCCTGTTTTATTTTTAGGATCCTCTGGTCTAGGTAAGACTCATGCCGCAAAAAGGCTCAATGAACTATCTCGTATTTTTTATAACCAGACAAAAAGGCCATTTGCTAATATCAACGTCAATGCTTTGTCAGAAAAACTGATTGAGTCTGAGCTTTTTGGTCACGAAAAGGGAGCCTTCACAGGGGCTATCAAACAAAAACAGGGCTTATTTGAATTGGCGTCAGGTGGAGATATTCTTTTGGATGAAATTGGTGATGCCTCTTTAGATCTACAGGCGAAACTCTTAAAGGTTGTTGAAGAAAAGACTTTTCGTCGAGTTGGTGGGGAACAAGATATAAAAAGCAGTGCAAGGATTATATTTGCAACCAACAAGAATTTAGAAGAAATGGTTGAAAAATGTAAGTTTAAGTATGATCTGTACGGGCGTATTTGTGCATTTAAAATTCAAATGCCAGAACTTAAGAATAGGAAACAGGATATACCATATATTTGTGAAAATATTGCTCAAAAATTAAAGAAAGAACATCATTTATCTATCTCATACAACGACTTTCCTTCTTTATTAAAAGAATATTTTCAGAGGGATGACATTCCATTCAATATCAGAGGGATCAGAAATGACCTCGAAAGACTGATGTTCCTTTGCCCGAAGAAAAAAAATGGGTCCATTGACTATACTAAGTGGGGCAGTGTTTTAGGCTATGAAACGACTATGGAGATTGAAAGTAGAAATTCCAATGATATTCATAAATTAATGGATATTATAATTTCTCAAATTGGTGAAATTGGATGGCCTGGTATTTCTGCTTTGAAGGACAGGTTAGAGCAAAAAGCCTTCATTGCGGCCTACAAGAAGTATCCGAAGAATACACAACGAGCTAAGGCACTTGGTTTGTCAGCATCTGTAGCTTCAACAAAGATCAAAAGATATTTAAAGAAAGATAATTATTTAAAGGAAGAAAATAGAAAAGAAGAAAAACAAAAAATGAGTGTATAAACTCAAAGGAGAAACATGTTATGAAAAAAGAATTGTTATTATTTAAAATATTAAAGAATTTATTCACAAGAACTCTTATCCAAAATGGTAATTCTAAAAGAAATTTTATCGTTTCATTGAGCGTTCTTATCATCCATGCATGGGCTATTAACGCCAATACCACAGAAGATACTACAAAAAGTGGGTCACAAGACACTCTGCAAATAAAAGGAGAGGATGGAAGTACCTATTCACCAGATGATTACTACATTGGTGTTTTTGTGGGCCAAGCCAAAGGGCAGAATACACACGTTGATACAGAAGGATTTGCCAATTGGGGAAATCCAGGAGCTTCTACCGACTATTCCGACACAGGGTCTGTTGGTGGTTTACTCATTGGAAAGCAGTTGAGAATTAACGGTGTCCCTGTTCGGATTGAACTGGATGGTACCCTTGGTGACATCTCGGCAAGCACAAACAAGCTCGATCCAAAGGGCTTAGACGAAACAGCCACTTCAGAGATTCCGTGGCTGGTCACCTTAAAGGCCGGTATTGAGCATCAACTGGGGCCTGCCACTTTGTTTGCCAACGGAGGCTTAGCGGTGGCTCGAATTAACAATTCTGTGATTGATATTGATTTTGGTCCAAATACACCTGCACACAGGGATCTTGATGATTCTTTCACTGACAGCTCCACTCAACTAGGTTGGGTTGTGGGAGTCGGAGGAGAAGTGCCTTTAAATCAAGAAGCTAAAGGATCTTCCCACAAAGATGGAGCCTGGCTTTTACGGATGGAAGGCTCTTATATCAATTTAGGAGAGCAAGATTATAGCGTCAATCATTCAGGAAATAATAGTTGTGGAGCAGGTGGGCCTCGCAGACCTTGTTCTTACAGTATTAAAAACGAAGTAGGAATGATTCGCTTAGCTATTATTCGTCGATTCTCTTTGTAGTGATTTTTGTAACTATCCCCTTGGCTTCAAAAAGAAGCCTTTGGGTTTGCTCCTTGTCTTTCTATTTTTACAGAGGGGTAGAGTCGAATAGTTACTGATTTTTAAGATTATATATAAAATTAATGGAGAAATGAGTCATGATGAAAGAGAAGAATATAAATTACAAAATAAACCATAAGATAAATCATAAAGTAAAGGACGTCATTCTCTTTGCACTTATGACATTGCTTTTTGGATGTTCAGCCATCAAAGATGACAAAATCAGCAAAGAAGAGATGATAAATAATCTTTTTGAATCTATTGCCACCAAGGATACAAAGGCGACTCATTCTCTTATAGAAAATAAGGTCGATATTAATGCTTATGATTCTGAAGGATACACTCCTTTGATGAGAGTTGTTAAATCTTACGATTCAAATTTAGCTGAAAAACTCATTCATTCTGGGGCTAAGATATACCAGCCTCATAAAAAATATGAGCATCTAACAGCTCTTTCTATGATTAGTGATGGTGAAAGAGAAATGAAAAGAATTTTTACTAATGAAATAAAGCGATATGGTACGCTTGTCGAAGAGCTTATCGTGGCTGCTAAATATGATAAAGCGGTAAAGTTAAGTGAATCTCACCACCTTCCTGTAGATCTTATGATGCCTGACCATCAAGGTACATCAATTCAACTTATGTCCAAAGTCTATACGACCCAAGGAAAAGGCAAGGAGGATGTTGGGGCTATTGAATATGTGAGATATATTTTGAAGAATGTAAGATTTAAACCAAATTACCTTGTTGAGAATGAAAATAGTTTCAGAATTATAAGACGAGCCATCGGTTACGATCCTTTGATGTTAGAAATTAAAGATACTTATATGAATACCAAGGGGTCTGTAAAGATGCAGATTGCTGAGGTCGATCAAACAGATATTCATTGGCTCACCCTCAAACTTAGGTTTATGGGGCATCAAGGGCAATCTATTCCTTTGGACGATTCACATATAAATATATATACGAGTGTCATAGAGTCCCATGTCTCAAAATATTCTGACCAGTGCAAGACCTTAGTCCATGCTATCTTGGCAAATTCCAAGGTAAATGAGAATAAAGTAAAATTTATTGGAAAAACTCTCGATATGCTTCTTTCCAATGCAAAAGAAAGCAAGGCTTCTTTTTATTTAGCGCAAAATGTATTGGAAGCATGGAAATCTGATGATTTGCCTAAGTCAAAAGATATTTTTAGTAAAAAAATATTAGCTCTCTTACAAGCTGTGGAATCCAGTGTAAATAATTATAAACTTAAGGATGTTACTCATCTAATAAGTCATATTTTTGACTTTACATCTTATGATCGACGCAGAGGGAATAAAGAGCATCTTCAATTTCTTGTTTCAAGTGATTTAAAAAGAGATCAAAAAATTGGTATTTTAGAAGCAATAGTTCTATTAGATGATGACGGGCTGCCTTGGAATTTTTTTAGTTATGCGATAAAAGAAGGTGGGATGAGTGCTATTGAAATGGTGGCATCTTCCAATATTAATTATGCACCAGAAAGACAAGAGGATTCCTTAGAGAAGGCACTCTCTCATAGCCGTTCAGGACAGGAAGCGAAATCCATGCTTACACTTCTGGATAAAATGGAAGTTGGTTTCTTGAACGATCATGGAAAAAAGGCTTTAAGAATAGCCTTTGAAAAGCTATGGAGTGGAGATGAAAGCTATAGGGAACCAATAAATTTCTTTTTATCAGATAAATCATCTATTTTTCCAATAATGAGTGATGAGGAAATCATTTATCTTCTAAAAGGTCAGATTCAATTTATCAAAAAAGAAAAAGGAAAATTTGATATAATAGAAAAATTGCTAACCTCTATTGATAGGAAGTTTGACTCAAAATCATATAATTACAATAATACGGTGCACTATAATATCGCTAACCTTGATTTTACTGTCGAGGAAGGTGCTTCAGCGAGAGTGAGTCTGCTTTGGGATTATATTCTCGTTGCCCATAGTTTGTATAAGGATTCTACTCAAAATATATTAAAAATAAAAAATATTCTCTCACTTTTACTTTCTAAATTTCCAGATGAAAATTTCTCTATTTCTTTATCTTTTAATAGAAAAAATATATATGAAACAATAGAAAAAAGAGAATCTAATTCTGTATTTAGCCGCATACTTCCTCTATCATTTATTTTATCTATTGACTCAGAAATAATAGAATCAGCTCTTTCTGTAGAACATTCTAAAGAAAATAAGACTGATGGCATCCATATTGATCGAAATTTTCCAAATTTCTCCTGGAACGCCTTTTTATCAGGAGGATTTTACAAATATTACTCAGTTGAAAATAAATTTTGGGAGATTATCACTGAAATCATTCTCAATTCGGGGCATAGCTTTGATCTTCCAGATGATCGTTCTTCTATAGACCTCATAAAAGTAGTGTTGCAATCAGGTAAAATGTCGATATACCCTGATTTATCTAATAGACTTATTAAAGAAAACATCTCCATTCCCGACAATCAAAACCTGTGTTCCATAGATAAAGAGAAAATAGATTCTTCAAGTATTCCAAAAGTAAAATATGAGAACGCCTCCTCCAATGACCCTCTTACTATAGCCCCTTATTGGTCTCATTTAGGTGTTTTTGAAGCCCTAAGACCTCTTAAGAAAAAAACTTGCCAAATGCGTAAGATTTCAGAAGAAGAAATCTATTTTCTTAAACAGTTTATTAAAGCCAATGCATCAACCCATATGCTTGAAAATAAACCCATCGTATGGAAAGATTTTGATAGAAAAACCAAATATTACACACCCAAAGAAAGTCATTGCACTGACCCAGGTTTCACCTACAATAGGAGTTTAGTTAATTTAAGTACTTATTATTCTTCAATAGGAGATTTAGTTTCTCCCAGGGAATATAAAGTAGGAGAAGGGGCTTTGTTATATGAGCTTAATTCTCAAGACAGACAATGTTATGTCTACTTTCCAAATGAACAGGTTAAGTCAACAGCCATAAGGCAGTTTTTGAGTTCTTGGTATAGCTGTTCTGTACAAAGACATGACGAAAATCTCATCAAAGTTTTCAAAGAACTTGAAGAGCAGCTTCAAATCCAACCTATGAACGAGTCTTCCATTAAAGAAGTTTATACTTGCCAGTGGAAGAGTTTATGAAAAAGCCTGTGAAGAAGACGGAAAGACCCATTTTTATCGTACTGCCTATTATTGTTTGTTTCATGGGCCTATCTTACATGTTCTTTTTATCCTTAGGCTACGACAAAGTAAAGGAGGATGTTGATAATTATGTCGTTCAATGGGAGCAGGACATCGCTCATAATATTTTTTCTAAAGAGAATCCAGTTCTTTTAAAAAAGATATTTGAGGGCTTGAAGGCTTATCCATTATCTAAATTTGAGCTTATCGCTGAGAAGAGACGAGTGCTTTCTTGGAGTGAAGACAAGTTGCCTGGTGGTGATTGTGACCCAGATCAAAAGATTGAGAGCCTTTTGACCTTCAATGGGCTACATTTAGGTAAGATAAAGTCTTGTATTTCAAAGGCGAAGGTTGCAAAATCGACTTTCTTTTCTCCATCATTTCTTTTCATCATATTAATCACGATATTTTTATTGTTTATTTCAGCCTTTATACCTCTTTACAGATATAAGAAGTCTCTTAATGCCATTATTGGTATATTAAAAAATTGGCCACCCCATGAGGACTATTCAGACTTCCCAGAAAATAAGGATAAAATCACTCAGGAAGTTGTTGGGTTAGCTCGTAAAGCTATATCCACAAGACTGAATCTAGAAGACGTACAGTCAGCGTTAAAGACTGAAAAAGAAGTGAATCGCATTATTTATCAAGTCGCCCATGATATTGTGAGTCCTTCGTCAGAACTCAAAGAAGCTATGAAGGGAGACTTGACACGAAGAGAGGTGAATGAGGTCATTCACTCGTCTATTCAGAGGATCTGTGAAGTCAGCCAAGATTTATTGAATCCCAGTAGTAAAAATAGTTATAGATTGGATCAAGTAAGGTCCACTGATATATCATGTATTACAAAAGAAATCCTGCGTGATAAGAGGGTTTGTTATAAAGATATTCAGTTTAAATTAAATATTAAAAATGATGTGAGGGCTCTTTGCTCCCCTGCTGTTTTTAAAAGAATCTTATCAAATCTAATTAATAATAGCATAGAAGCCACCCCAGAACGCCAAATAGGGTCCATTGAGTGTTCCTTATTTCAAGAGGAGGAAAGTCACTCTTGTAAGATCATTATCTCTGACAAAGGTCGAGGCATTCCTACAGAGAATATGGATAAGGTGTTTGACGAATATTTTACCAGTGGGAAAAAGTCTGGCAATGGCTTGGGTCTTTATTATACAAATAAGAAGGTGAAAGAATGGGGTGGAGATATAAAGCTGCACTCACGGGTTGGAGAAGGCACGACAATGACGATAACTCTTCAATCTCGTTTTCTTAAGAATAAGAATCTAAGCAAAATGATTCCAGAAAATCAAGCAAGGACAAGGAGGGCATTGTGAGCTACATTTCATTAAGAAATCAATTATTAGTGGTCATATTGTCGATGACTTTAGCCTCTTGTGCCACAAACTCGCAGTCAAGGTGGGTGACAATAGGGATTGCGGCCCCCATTGGGGCCGGAGTTGGAGCCTTATCGGCCCCCCGTAAAGAAAAACCAGAGTTTCATGCCTTAACCTGGGGTGCTCTCTTTGCAGCGGGAGCTGCTATTTTTGGAAACTATTATTATAATGATGATAAGGAAATTGAACGCTTGAGATCGGAACTGGACCTTCTTAAGAACCCCCAACTGGAAATCCTTACTCAGGGAGAAGGATATTTCAAAGACCCAATCACGGGAAATAAATCAGAAAACCTTGTAAAATGGAAGATTTATAAAATCGACAAATGGGTGTCTGATGGTAAAAATACCAAATATCACCAAGATTTAATGGCTACAACAGAGAAAGTAGAGGCAAAAAAGGAGGGGTATAAAATACCTTTAAAAAATCCTCCCATAAAAAATAATAAAAATGAAAAGGGTGGGGAAAATGACTAAGCGCATATTATATGGCACCGTTTTGTTGATCTTACTTCTATGGGCCTCCATAGCAACTTATTTTTTATCAGAGGAAGTTAATATTATTGAATTGGTAAAGGGAAAGTTAAGCTCTCACAAGATAACCCCTTCTGATATAGAAGAAGATTATGTATTTATCAGGTATTTTCTGAGAAAATACTACAAGATAAATGGAAAAGAGTCAACGGACCATCTAGAAAGTAAATATTTTCTCATGAAAGAACTACTGGAGGTGTCTGGAAACAAGGTTCTAAATAAATATAAAAAGAACTTGGAATATTTTTCGACAAATAACGAAACTCAAGATTTCGTTCTCCATAAGGTGCTTCGAGATAAACAAACGGGTGTATATACCTCTTTTTTATCTATAAATCAGAGCCAATCTAAGCGAAAGTTTCTTGTTCAAGTCAACTTGAAGGTTTCTAGAAACACGAAGAGTTCTATGCTAGGAGATCGTATGCCAGGAGACAGTCATCTGAAAAATCGTCGAATTTTACATTGGGATGAGGTGTTATTAAGCACGCCTCCTAGCGGACTGTTGAAAAATGAGGTCTACGTCGGGGCAGATACCCTCTCTCGCCTTCAAATGCCTTGTACTGTTAAGTTCATATCTTCTCCTTCATCTTCACCACCACCACCTTCTTCGCCTACCCCGGAGGGGCCTACAAAACACTCTAAAAAGAAGAAGAACCATTCCGTGGAGGATGGCAATATGGATGGTGGAAATATAGAAATGACTCGTAATGCATCTTCCCGGATTGTTAAATTTCACTCCAAAGGTAAGGTCCCCAAGCCCTCTCAATTTAACGTGAATTGCCAAGGCCGGTCTTTTCAGGTCAGTTTGATTCATAGTGAGGAGTGGTTGACCGTCTATCAGTCTATCGACCCCTCCAGTGGAATCAAAAAGAAGAGAAGAAAGAAAAAGAAAAGGTTGAGTGCAAGAGCAAAAATCAAAAAAGATATTGAAAATCTATTTGGGATTGAGGTCACCAAAATGAAGTGATAAATGTAGGGGCAGTCATGGGATTGCCCCAATTTGGTGGGTACTTTTGGAAGGTAAGGCTTTGCCCTCTCATAAATGACTGGTTTTCGCCCTTCCATCGGGGCCAAGAATCATATATATATATTATTTATAACGTAACATATTAGATTGAGTGTGTTAAAAATTGGTGAGTTCTAACTGAGTGAAAAGAAATTCAATGAGAGGCACTTTTGAAAAATCTACTTTTACCGCAATCATATTTTCACCTAATCAAGCTGTTTTGACGCCGTGAGATAAATTGTGCAACTTAATAGGAGCTACCATGAATCAAACCCAACAAGCTAAAAAAGTTTGGAAAGATATTCCTAACGATATGAGATTAAAAATTTTAAACAACGTTTGGTGTACTCACTGCTCTAAAGTAATTAGTGTGGGAAACACTACAATGCATATTGCCAGTAGCCATCTCATCATTCGTGGTCACTGCACACTGTGTGGAAATCATGTAGCTAGGCTTGTGGAAGAAGTCGGGGCAAATGCAAACTCTACTTCAAAAAGGACAAGTCAATCCACTAACAAAACTAAAAATGTCAATCCAGATATTTCAAAATTGGTTCAATTTCGTTCTGGAACCAAAGCAGCAATGATGGTTGAAAGTGTAAAGAGTCTAAGAATAAAATCATCTGATGAGTGGGACTTTAAAGAGACTTTCCCTGATACAGATGTCACCCTTTCCCCACCCTACGATAGTATTTTTAAAACGGGACCAAGACCTTCATGGGAAATGCAAAATATTCTACCAGGCTACGACCCAGAGGACTTTGATTGTCCAATAAGTATTGGAATTGACATTCTAGATTCCGGTGATTGGCATGGAGCTATAAGGCACATGAAAAAACTCTTAAAGCAAGATAATCGGTGTTTAGATGCCTATGCCCACCTTGGAAATTGGTATTTGAAATCTAAAGAGTTGACGGATCTAAATACGGCAAAAAATTATTATAAAACTGGAAGTGCCATTGGCTTGAAGTCTATTGGTAAAAAAAGAGCAAACGATGTTTTTCCATGGGGCTTGATAGATAATCGTCCGTTTTTTCGCTGTCTTCACGGTTTAGGACTTTGTTTCTACAGACAAGAAAAGCCAATAGAAGCCTTCACTATTTTCTCAAAAATGATCTGGATGAACCCCGGAGATAATCAAGGAGTTAGGTTCTTGGTTCATGACCTAGTAAATGGATTGACATATAAAGAGTCTGTAAAAAAGGAAGAAGTTTGAAGAATCACTTTTTCAAAAGGAAATCTGATTTTTCTTTCAGATTGGTCAGATTTTACTACAAACCTAAAAATATTTACTGATTTTAGTGCAATCTCTTTCCATCCAGTCAGAACTCACAATTTTCCTTCATTCATTTTTTGGGCTAAATTCAATAGGGAAAAACATTTGGACCTTGGTCCCGTAATTCTCATAACTTTCCAAAGATACCTGCCCTCCATGTAGTTCAATAAAATATTTGACAAAATAGAGTCCGAGTCCAGTGCCTTTGGTTGAGTTGATGTGTTGGGGGGACCTATAGTATTTTTGAAAGACCTTTTTGCAATCAGCTTCATTGATACCAGAACCTTCATCAATGATATCGACTAAAATTTGATTGTCTTCTTCGTAAGTTCTGATAAAGATACACCCCCCTATATTGGAGTATTTGATGGCATTTTCAATAACATTGAAAAAAATTTTCTTGTATAATGGCCGTATCTAGCTCAACCAAGAAGAGAGGTTCCAATGTTTTTTCAATAGTAATGCTTTTCTTTTTAACAAGGATATCGAATTTTTGAATAACATCCTCAATGGTTTCATTTATATCTGTAGGTTCTTTGTTTATATGAAAAGTTCCTGAATCAACTTGAATAGCTTTTAGAATGTTGTTGATGAAACGACTGAGATCACAGCTTGTTACATGTATATTTCTTATGTCTTGAATGTGATGACTTGAGATATTTTCTAATTCTAAGCGGCTACAGATAGACTGAATTTTCACAATAGATGATTTTAAATCGTGGGTCATAAGGTCTATAAAATTAATTTTTAGGTCTTCATTTTGTGTCATGATGAAATTCCAATGGTTAGTGAACAAGAAAATAACTGGGAAAATGGTTTGAAATCTGAATTAATCTTCAGGTCTAAGCCTATCATAGGGTAACATTCACCTTGTATTTTTGGGGGATTCAAGTTATTTAGCCCCTATGTGAGTCAAAAATTTAAATCGTAAATCCTTAATTTTCTTTTCTGACATTTTCTGATTTCATTTTGCTTTTTGTTTTTTTGCTTAGGAGTTTAAACTTAATGGCAAATTCATCTGCTATAGCAACCTCTATTCTCCCTTTAATAGAAGAGTAAAGAGGTAATTTGTGTTCCTTGATTGATCCTTTAGCTCGAAGAGCATTTTCTGAAGTGGGTAACTGAACAACAACGGTATTGAAGCGATGCTTGGGGAAATATAATCTTGGGGCTTTTATAAGCTTATTAAATTCAATCTCTATGTATTCAGGTATGAGGCTTCCAATGGTGTTATTTTTCTTAGACTTTCCCCGTATAACGCTCAGGGCTTGAGTAAACCATACGAGGTATTCTTCTTGATCCTTGAAAATGTTTTCCACACCTAGAGGTACCCCTACCTTTTCTTCTTCAATTCCCATGCCTGCTCCAATATTATTGAACCTTATATTATATAATGTTCGATAATATATTACCTCAATTGGAAAAAGCAACGGATAATCTTTTCTAAGGTCATCTTTTTGGTGCTGGAAGTACTTCTATGCGTTTTGACACGACGTGTGATTTTCTGCCTATTTTAAGGAATTGTCAGTATGAGTACATTGGATCAGAATGTTGAAAAGGTTTTACATGAATGGGCTGATAGAGTTGTTCCAAAGGATATGCCTATTCCTGAAATCAGAAGCTTTGCACAGAATGCAAAGCTAAATTTGGAAACACTGAAAAATGTTAGAAAAAGAAAGTCTTATCAGGCAGACACCATTGTTAGAGCTCTATTAGCCTCAGGTGTGGAATTAAAACCATTGCTTAATTTGCCAATAAATCCAAAGCTGAGTCTTTTGCCAAAAGAAAAAGAATGGATTCAGTATGGAAGGACTCTTAGTGAGAAGGAGAGGGTAGAGTTCATTGAACTTCTTAAGCACGTTAAAAAGATTATGAAGGACCGATATAAAAAAGACCTAGATTAATTTCCTTTTTTAAGTATAACGACTCCTCTTCTTTCAACCGTAGAAAGAATTGTGTGAGATGATTTAATTTTTCTTCAATTAAAAAACTATTCCTTACCTTACCCCGGAGGGGCTGCTTTTTCAGCTTCATATCTACGAACCTCATATAATATAAGGTCCGATAATATACTATGTCAATTAGCAAAAGCAACGGATAATCTGACTGAAGATATATATTTTGGGATGAGGAACACCAGTTGCATTTCTTTGACACAAAGCATCCTTTCTTTCCTGTTTTAAGGAATCACCAACATGGACAAATTGAATCAGAGCGTTGAGAAGGTTTTGCATGAATGGGCTGATAAAGTCGTTCCAGAGAATATGCCTATTCCTGAAATCAAGAAACTTGCACAAAAATCAAAGTTAAACTGGGAAACACTGAGAAATGTTAGAAAAAGAAAGTCTTATAAGGCAGATACCATTGTTAGGGCTTTATTGGCCTCCGGAATAGACCTGAAGTCATTGCTCAATTTACCAATAAATCCAAAGCTGAGTCTTTTGCCAAAAGAAAAAGAATGGATCCAATATGGAAGAACTCTTAGTGAGAAGGAGAGGGCAGAGTTCATTGAGCTTCTTCAACATGTCAAAAGAATTATGAAGGACCGATATAAAAAAGACCCAGATTAATCATTATCTTCTTTGAACTCCCTCCAGCCCTTTCGCTCTAATTTTTAGCCTTCTTTATCTTCTTGATCTTGAGGACCTTTCCATTTTTCATAGGGATAACTCTGTTTAAAGGAAAAGGTTGGAGAGGAAAGCATTGCTCATCAGTTTTCAATCTGAGAAAAGCTTTGGCTGACTTCAGAAATCAACCTTGATATAGCGATAGCCTTTGTTTGTCATAATTTTCCTTTCGTTGTTTGGGGTCGCTCAATCCGCACCTCTCTCTGTTTCCGCCCCTCAATTGTTCGTGCCTGTTAGCTGACAATTAAAATGCCCCACCGTCGCCAATGAAAAGTGGCCACTTTTCAGAGGAGGACCTATGGTGATTTTTGGCATTGTCAACCGAGACGCATATAATCAATTGATATTACTCATAAAAAGGCTCCGAGCTGATAAGAACTCCTTTTGGGTTCTTGTCGACCTGGAAAGGGGCTCCGTGTTGGAGAGTCCTTCCATGACAGCCTATTCAGGTTCCATATTTCTCCCTTTGTAGACTGTTTCTGGATTTCAATGAGGTTAAATATATAGTCAAGAAAAGCCTGTTTAGGCTGTGCCCATTTTCTAAAGTATTTAAATTCCACAAGATTCCAACATTTGCCTCAATTTTCATGGAATTTCTTTCTGAAGACAGGCTTCCCTTAAAGCCGTCGCCAATTAAAATGTCCCACTTTCAATATGGAGGTTGTCGCCAATGAAAAGTGACCAATCTTCAGGGAGTGTTCAAATACTAGACAATGAAGTCTCTTCTTCTGATATAGATACTAAGCTCACAGAGTCCCTCCCTCTTGCAACTCAAAAGGTTAGCAATGAGGAGGATCTTATGATTAGTCAATACACTTTCGGCCGCATTCGTGACCTGAGTCACAGTGGTAAAAATAAGACAGAAATATCTCGTGAATTAGGGATCAATCGTAAGACGGTGCGCAAGTACTGTGAGTCCAACACCCCACCGAAGTACAAGGCGAGGTCCAAAAGAACTCGCCCAGATCCCCTTAATGGATATATGGATCGGGTGAAGTACTTTTTGAAGTTGAACCCAAGTAACACCGCCCGTGAAATATATGAGCTATTAGTTGAGGAGGGTTATCGTGGGAGTGAGAGAACGGTTCAGAGAAGAGTTTGTGAGATTCTTGGTTCTCGCCCCAAGGAGCGTTTTTTCAGCCAAAGATATGATCCTGGAGAACAGGCTCAGTTTGATTTTAAGGAGAAGGTTGCTTTACCATTTGCCGATGGTGTTCAGATCGTTCATCTCCATTTTGGAACATTGCCTTGTAGTGGCACCTGTTGGGTTCGTGCCTACCCCTTTCTTGTCTATGAGTGTTTCATCGATGGGGTGCATGCTTTTTTTGAAAAGATAGGTGGGATGAGTGCGAACATCCGTATTGATAATTTATCTCCCTGTGTGAAGAAAGTTCTTAAAGGAAATCAGCGAATTTACACCCAATCTTTTGATCGAGCCATCCAATACTATGGATTTAAGGTTCTTCCCTGCCGCGCAGGGAAGGGCTCTGACAAGGGAGATGTGGAGCGTGATATTCGAACCTTCAGTTCTCGGATAAAAAATATTGTTAGAAACAAAGGAATTGTTTTTAAAGACTGGGATCATTTGAATCAGTTTTTAGAGTCTTATATGGATCAGCATCAGAGTGACTCCACCAAATCTCGCTTTGAGGAGGAGGCCAAAGTTCTTAAGCCTTTGCCTCCACGAGATGAAGATATTCTCTGTAAGGTGAATATTTGTCAAAGTAATGGTTATGGGACTTTGAGAATAGGTAAAACCACATATTCCATACCTGATGAGGTGATCCAAGCTCCCTGTAAAACCGTACAGGGTCCCTATCATGTCACGATCTATCGTGCAGGAGGGAAGCAAGAAATTGTCGCTCGCCATCAAAGAAAACCTGATGGGGAGCATAGTCTTCTTCTTGAACATATCCTTCCCTCTTTAGTTCGTAAGCCGCAAGCCATGGTAAGATGGGCTCACCGATCCATTCTTTTTCCAACAAATGTGTTTGAAAATTTTTATCAATACCTCAAGCAACAAGATTCAAGCCGTGCCGAGCATGAATATTTAAGAGTTATCAACTTGATTCAGCATGTGAGTTGGCAGGACTTATCTACAGCCATGGAGCTTCAATTAGAAAGTCGTGAGATTTTCGACTTTAAATCCATAAAAGATTTGCTCTTAGGCAATCCCACCAAAATTAATTTGAATGACCAACAAAAACCACTTCAACCTAGATTGTCTCAATATGACAGTCTTGTTCCAAACATAGGAGGTTCTTAATGAATCACGAAGAACTTATAGGTTCTCTTAAAAAACTCCGACTTCCAGCGATGGCGGATGAATATGTTGCAACGGCTAGAGTTGCCGAAAAAACAAAAAAGACGTATGAACAGTATTTAGGTATACTCGTTCAAAATGAGCTTGCTGACAAGCATTCCCAGAGAGTGAAAAGATTGCTTAAGGGGGCCAAGCTTCCTCAACTTAAATCACTCCAAACTTATAACTTCCAGAAAAGAACGGGAGTGACAGCTCAGCAAATTAATCGGATGGCAGAGGGAGAGTGGGTCAGAAAAGCCTGTAATGTTGTGTTTTACGGAAGCTTTGGAATGGGGAAAAGTCATTTGGCCATGTCCCTAGTTCGTTCACTCTGTGAACAAGGCTATCGATGTTTATGGGTCACCACTCATGAACTTATTGAAACAATGCGTGAAAGCAAGAAAGAACTCTCATTGAATGCTCTTTTTAAGAAATTAGACCGTTTTGATCTTATTGCTTGTGATGAACTTGGCTATACAGCTTCCTGCACAGAGGGTGCTGATCTTTTCTTTCAATTCATATCTCAGCGATATGAAAGGAAAAGTCTCATGATCACTACAAACTTAACTTACTCTGAATGGGATAAGGTGTTTCTTAACCCTATTACCACCGCTGCTGCTGTTGATCGAATTATTCACAACTGTGAAACCCTCAACATTGAAGGAAAAGAAAGTTGGAGAACCGAATCGGCAAAAGCCAAGTCTAAACAGAGCAAAGAGGAAAGTTCAACCAAAGAAGTTCATTAGAGATCCCCACTTTTGGGGAAGGAACTCGCCAGTTATCCACAAAATTTATCCACAGCAGCACTGCGTTGCTAGACATCGGGGTCACAGCCGCAGTGTCGCCATGGATAAATTTATGGATAACTGGCTTTTACCGTACTATTTGCTCGTCACTCTCGCGGAGCTTTAGACATTAGCTGCGCCAAAGGAATCCTGAAAAATACTCCATTTACCTCTGCCATAGGGCTGAAGGATGCATTTGGGGTCATGCCAAAAGTGGTGGGCAGAAAATCATTCCTCAGAATCTTGTGGCATAGTCCGAGTTAAATGATGAGCAAAATAAAGACACTTGACTAAACTCTGAACGAAGAATAACTAAATCAGTACATCATCAACTGGCCGTTTTTCATTGGCGACGGCTTCTAAAAATGGCCAATTTTAATTGGCGCCTAACATCCATAGATCAAATTAAGAAGATGAAGGCTAAGAATCATCGCAAATATATGGTGGCCATTGAAAAGAACAAACAAAGCTTGGCTCGGACTGTATAGTCTGGGCTTTGCCCTTAACTCCAAGAGAGGTCTTACTTTTTAACTCACAGGCTTCAAGGAAAGTTGCTTCTCAGCCACCACTGATTTCGCCACAACTTCTCAAGGAACTCCAAGCCATCTGAATCTGGGCTATGGACGATGCTCATAAGTTCCAGAATATCACCTCTCACGTCCGCCAGACGCTCTCCTGACCAAAGGGGTGGGAGAAAAGAGAAGGGCCGAGCTATTTATCCTTTCTATTCCCATCTTAAAATCAGTGGTGACTATAAATGAGTCGCCGTTATAATCCAGTGTTTAATCAAGCCTACGAATTGAAATGCTTTACCCCGTTCGCCGGGGAGCCGGGGATTGGCGATGTACTTGACTTTTGGCGTCCTCAATGATTCTTCTCATACATATGTCCAGACTAGAAAATTTGTCATATATTGATTTTGAAGAACTTTGCCGTGATCTTGCTGAAAAAGAAACTGATTACCGATTCTCTGCATTTGGATCAGGCCCTGATGGTGGTATCGATGGTCGCTATTCAGAAGGAGGTGAAACAATAATACTCCAGTGTAAACATTATGCTAGATCAGATTTTTCAAAACTGAAGACTGCACTTAAAGAAGAGCTTGAGAAAATAAAGAAACTTAATCCGATGGTTTCTTGAGAACCCAGCGTGAATCTGGCCACCATGAAAAGCTTGTGGCCTTTAGCTGCAAGCGTCGAGGCTTCTGCCCAAACTGCGGCGCAAGAAGAATGGCTGAAAGTGAGCCCGCTTAGTCGATGAAGTTTTCCCCCAAAAAACCTACGGCAATGGATCCTTAGCTTTCCTTTTCAAATAAGATTCCCCTTTGCCAAAAATCCAAAGGTTATGGGGAGAGGTCTTGGCCATCGTTCACCGAGCCATTTCCACCTACCTTATCAGAAAGGCTGGTCTTACCAAAAAATCAGGAGCCAAGATAGGCTCTGTCACCTTCATTCAACGCTTTGGAGGAAGCAGCAAACCACTAACTGAGCTTGAAAAAAATCTATTTCTGCATTTTAGGATCTTCTAGCATGACTGGTGGATTTCTAAAAAAGACCTTTTATTCTTCCTATTCCCTTTAGTAAATGGATAAAACTCCGATCTATTTCTTGTATGAACTGTTTACTAAAGACCGTAGAAATGTGCCCTTGCCAGAAGATTTGTAATTGTTAGGCGACAATCAAATTTGGCCATTTCTGTAAAAGGGGAATGTATGTTTATTATAAAAAAAGCTGTATTAATATATTTGTTTGTTTGGCTATGCGCTTGTGCAAAGGACTCTACAGATTCAAACTCTAGCCATAATCCTCCTCCTACACTTTCGTCTCAGGTGAAAGTAAGTATCAATGGGAAGCCGCGAGTGTCGACAAATAAGAAGAGGATGCCTCTTCCTGGAACAAACCCCATTGAGTACGAAGAGGTAACTCCTCCCCACTTTAGTTTTGTTCTCAGTATTGAAAATAAAGCCAGTCAAACACTGGTTGTGACGGGCTTTGTTTTAGAGATATCTAAAAATAATAGCCGGAAAGGTGAGGCTCCTACGGCCACCCAAGAATATCTTCCTTCGGATTGTGTTTATGAGGAGAATAAAAACCCCTGCGATCTTGTGGATCCCAACACCTATGCTGTTTTGGCACCAGGAAGTGATGTGCATACTCTTCCCATTGTGTTCTATGTCCAGAGTCTTCCCGAAAATGATAATAGTTTTGTTTATCACGTCAAGTTGGAGCTCTTGGGTTTTTTTAGTGATGAAAGGGACCCAGCCCAGGCTATTCTCAACGAAAGTGAGCGGTTTGAAGGAAATTTTATTATATTTTCTACCGAATGAGTGAATATGAGTGTTACAGGGTTCTGTTCGCCGAAAAGGTTTCGTCTCAATCAACCACTATTGGCTAAAGCCGATAGTTTGGGAACACGCTTGCAAAGAAAATTTTAGGCGTAAACGCCTTAGTCAGTACTCACTTATTTTAAAATCACCTTTTTTGTGATACTTTTCTTTGTTCTTCTATACCTTCCTGAAATCCCCTTCAGTTATGACTAGGTTTCAGGACCAAAGGCTTGCATAAACCAAGACCTAAGACCTGCCTTCAATGAGAAGAATAGTGGCCATTATTTTTTTTGTATACTCAAAATAAATAAATCTTTGCCTCCTTTGTTTCTTTTCGACTGGATTAAGGTATGGAAACTGAAGTACAATTTCATTATGAGGACAGGCTCTAAAGCAACGAATACACTATATTTTAAACCTGTGATCCACATGAGTTCCTATGTTAAAGGTTGAGTAAATAGTCTTCTGCTTCCCTGATATTTCTCCCAAAACGACCTTACCTGTTGCTAACTTATAAAATTTCAAGCGATCTAATATTTTATAGACTTCATCTTTTGAAAAATCTTTATAAAGTTCCTTTTCTTTCATTACATGATCGATCCATGAAATTAGAATCAAGGCTATAAAGTTAATAAAAAGACTTCCTTTCATATTTTGAAGAGAATGCATTCTATTTCTTTTTTCATTAAGATTATGCTTTAAAGAGAAGAATATTTTTTCTATACTATCTTTGTTTCTATACAAAGATAGTACCTCATCCCTAGAGATATTTATCTTAGAATCTGTTAGAAGGATGACGCACCCCATGCGATTGATTTCTACCTCAAGATCATCCACATTTCTTTCTAAAACAAAATATTCATTCTCCTTTTTAATCTTAAAAAATTTCTTTTGAACTCCGAAAGTATCATTTATATAGGTGCGACAAGAAGATTCATCTTGAAACGTCTTCTGATAGAAAATATTTTCAAATTCATATATCTTTGCAAGAAATTTAGACTCTTGTTGAGTTCTTTTTTTCTTGTCCAAATATAGGTGGGCTACACAATCTACCTTCCCTATTTTTATCTTCTTTTGAGCATACCAAAAAGAATCTCCATGGAAAAGAAAGGCTGAAGCTGGAGACAGAAGATCATAAGATAATGAATCTACAATTTCTTTGGAAATACTTGGAGTAAAACTCATGGGAATAATATAAGATAAACTCTTCTCATCCAAATTTTTAATATTCTCCTGGCTATAAAATCCTTTGTCTAAAACCAGACATTTTAAACTTATTTTGTATTCTTCAGTTAAAGTAATAATATTATTCAAAGTGGTCACGTCGTTAATACTCCCCGGATATATTCTATAACTAATGGGAAGGCTTACACTCTTAGATTTCGGATCTGTTCTCATGTCTTGACTGAGAATTCCCAAATTAATCTGATCTAGATTATCGCCATCTCTATTATAACCTCTCTCCAAGAAATCATTTCCAGAACCATAAGAAGAAATAGACGTGATGTCAAACATTACGGCCTGAGAGGAAGACTTGTTTCTTTTGATCCATTCAACAAAAAAATCCTCAATTGCCTCTTCATCTCTACCAATTATAGATAAAAATTTACTTATTGATCGTGAATCTAAGCTATTCTTCTCGGAAACATAGGACCCTTCACACCATAATGGATACAAATAATAAGGCTCTTTTTTAATGACTTTGAAGAAAGACAAATAAAGGATCTTTTCATAATCTTCTGGAAAGGCTTCTTTAAGTACTTGTACTAAATTTAATCTTTTGCTAATCTTTTTTAACAAGTGAAGAGAACCAACATCCTGAGAACTTGTGGGGGTGGAGGATCGAACGGCAGGAATAAGTTCACCCGTAGCCTGATCCTTCTTACCAAGGTAAACCCTTTTCTGACGAGGCTGCTTTTTCTCTTTATCCCAATAGCTGGTGGTCCTATAAAGGTAAGTCTGGCCCTTGATTTTTTGCTCATATATGAAAGACATAGTTATAATTATAACTATGTTTGCGCCGCATTAACAATATTTAAAGAATATAAAAACACGATACATTCGATCTGAAGAAGAAATCTAGCCTTTAGACTAGGACCTAGTTATAACTTCGGGGGATTTCAGGTTCCTAGACTATGTGGATTGTCCGAGAAAAGGTCGAAGGCAGTTCAACCCTGGAGGCCCCACAACCTCAGTTATGGTCACCAATGATGTCAAAAGAGAGCTTCAAGTGGACTTGAAGGTTACCAGAGAATGAGGTGATAAGTTTGGACGTTATCCATGGTGCCTCTCGCTTCTCTCATAACGAGAGGCACTACATAGTTGTTGGCCTCTTCATCGAAGAGGGTAGAGATCACGCTCTTTCCATAAATATGAAGTTGTGATACGTTACTTTATTTAGATCAACTTTTCTTACTTTCTGTTAACCATGTTCAAATTTAAGAGTGCGTTAAGGAGCTGTAGGAAAATAACTTGAAATAATTAAGGGCCAGTCCCTTTACTCAAAAACCAAAAAGTATTTCAAGTTATTTTCCTACACCTCCTAAGTGTTGATTTTTAGGTAGTTGATCAAATTATCGTGACAATGATAAGGCTTGGTCAAGAGAAAGTAATAAAGTCACATGAAACCCTCATTTATTAAGTCGCCTTTCTAAATCCTCAATCTTTTCTTTTTCTTCTAGTGACTTTCTTTTAAGAAAAAAATATGTCCAGGAATTCTTACGGTTAAAAAAATAATGTAAAGAATAGAAACAACTTAAAATACCATGTAAGAATATCCAAACTGCAATCATCAAATCGCCAGATGTTGTTGGAGTTTGAGTTATAAATAGAGATACCACAAATATAGTAAAAAACACACTAGATAAGAAAAATATAGTACTGAATACAATTTTTCCTTCATAAAGTATGATAGACTTCATTTCTTTGATACTCCCTTCTATTTATCTTCTTCTAAATTGCCCTTCCAATTTATGATTAGATCTATTGTTTTGTTATCAGGTGCATGTTTCTCTGGCTCCATCTTTGCAATATCAACAACAACTGGCACCTGTGCTAATAGGCCAGCTAAAATACAAGTCCCAGTTGGCAATATTGGTAAGTAATCAAAGGAAACCCTATCAAGATATGAAATTGTCTTTCTTACTGCTTCAATATCTTTATCATTAATCAATCTATGCAAAAAATAATTGTGGAGTTGAGATATTATAGTTGCTGAAATATCCGCAGGGCGCTGACTTGAAATTGTTAAGAAGACTCCAAATTTTCTTCCTTCCTTGATAATTTCCTCGAAAGTTTCTAATCTATAATCTTTCCATACTTCACTCTCCCTGTCAGATGAATCAGAAAGAATATTATGAGCTTCATCAATAATAAAATTTAATAACTTTTCTTTTTTATTTTCTTTCTTTTGATCATCATATAATTGCTTGCATATCAAAAGAGGAAGAATTTTCTTCATATCAATATTAGTATTCTTCATAGAAATAACTGTAAAAAATGATTTTAGCCCATTATTATCATGGTCAATTGTAATTACCTTTTTAAGATCATTAATTCTTTTTTCAAGCCTCTTAATTAAAGGTGAAAGGTGTTCTTGATTGCTGTAGCCTTTTACAATATCACTATAATAATAATAAATTATTTTAATATGTATCTTATCAAATTCATCTAAGTTCTTAAGTTTGTAGCCTTCTTCTTTAATTCCAAGTATGCATTTGATTTTATTTAAGAACACCTCCAATGAATCTGCATATGTTTTATATTTATCTATCTCTATATAGTAGGAATTATGTTTTTTGTTAAGTTTTAAATGTTCTCTTAATTTATTAAGATGAATATTTTTATGTAAAAAATACTCCATTTCTTTTAAAAAATTAAAAATAATTCCTTTGTCAATATTTTTGTCTTCATTTGTCGTGATTTCTCTTATTATATCTTCAATATCTGAATCATCAACATCTTTCTTTTCTAGAGTTCTCTTTAAAAATGGTGCTTGAGTTTTTTCTGTTGCTGTTAAAAAAACAGACCAGAACACGGAATCCCTTATGACGCCTATCTTAAGAGGAAATTTGCGATATTCTACTGGTTTATTTTTTGTAGATAAATTAAATCGTTCTGCATATATAATCTCATTATTATCCATGCTTTTATTAGAAATGACTGCATTATCATTAATGTATTCTCCATTAAAATCAATAAGAATGAATTGAGAGTTATCTCTAAATTTTTCGTTATTTTTATACCTTTCAAATAATTCTCTATAGATTTTTGCAAGAGTATAAGATTTTCCACTACCAGTATTTCCAAATACTCCAATATGACTAGCAAATAAACTATTTATACCAACACTTATTGATTGACCTTCTTCAAAAGACAAGGATCCAATAGTTATTGGCTCATCCCCATCTTTTATAAACTTATGTATATTACTGAATTCATCTTTTTCTAAGAGAAAACATTCATTTCCGATTAATGGCAGTTCTTTGATGCCTCTCTCAAAACCTCTTGAACCAAAGAATCCTAAGAGACTAACATTCAAAATACGATTTATCTTTTCTTTTTCATTTCTATATTCTTTTTTTGAAAATTTGTCTTCGTCGATATACTCACCCTCAATTTTTCCTATAATCTTTGTAAAACCCTTTAGAATTTTTACATAACCACCAACAGAGATATTTTTTAATAAACTATTCTTGTAAATAATATGAGATGTATTCTTACTCTTATCGACCTTAATATCTATAAATCTTCCTTTGACAGAAATTACTTCTCCTATTTTAAAAATAGAATCCTTTAGGATAAAATTATTATTAATTTTATTTTCCATTTTTTTTATTTATTTCATCCAATAATTTTCCAAATAGTTTATTTATATTTTTAAAATTATATTCTTTACAAGATTCTTCTTTTGAGTTATCTATTTCATTAGAAATGTATCGAATATTTTCATTGTTCGGGTGAGATTTTTCTAATTCTTTACGTATACTTTTTTCAGATTCTTGATTATACGGAAGAATATAAATTCCAAGGGTTGGATTTGAGTTGGCAGCTCTTACAGTTACTTCCCTAATATGTTCATCAGAAAATGAAAATCCCATTACAAATAGTGCTGTATTCTCTTTCTCTAATTCACTTGAATAAATTCTTAAAAGCTCGTAATAATTTTTATTCAAAACTGCTGTCTTAAATTTTTCTTCCGTAGGATTTATAATTAAAAGGTTTTCCTCATATTTGTTAATAAATTTGTCGCATATCTTGTGTTTATTTCCATAATCTTTAAGATTATTTATCGATTCGAGATTTCGATCGAATAAAATATTTTCTTCATTCGATCCTTTCGTCCACGTTAATGATCCATGAAGTTTTATTAGATTAAAAACCGGAAGCTCGTAAGTATTATCATAATGTAAACTTTTTCTAAAAAAAGATCTATTGAAATTACTCAATTTAAATAAACGCTCAAAACTTCCACTAAATCCATCGTTGTACTCCAAATTTATATCTTCCAATGATTTTTCAAAAAGATATCAAAATTTGTTGTAAATATATTTATTTGTTTACTTAAAATAGAATTTTTTCTGTTTAAAATAATAGTATTTATTTTTTTTAGAAACGTCTTGTAATTATCTAATATTTCTGATGGATCTGATCTCTCGCTACCATCGTTCATTGCAGTGAATTCTCCAGAAGTCATTCCCTGAGAAGGAGATGTATTCTCTTTTTGACCGAATCGTAAGATCTCAATATTCTTACTTATTACTTTATCAAAAAAATCTTTGTAAATTTCATATTTTTTATGGCGATCTGGATTTTTTTCTTTTGAAAGTTCTTTTAATTCATTCTCTGTGTTCCCAAGTAATTGAAGAAAAGGAGTAGATAAGCCGGAACCAACTAGAAAATTGATGTTACAATCTTGAAAGATATATTCTAATTCACTGAATAATGGTAGTTTATTATCTTTCATAATATTTCTTACTCATTTTTATACACTTAGATAAGATATCTAAACATAATAGGTAAATCTGAAATCTTAGATAGGAATTACCTAGTTTCTATCGACGTTTATAAAAATAAACAGTAGTTTAAGTTTTTGTCACAAAGAAAACTAGACCAATGGGCAGAGATCAGGAAACGCAAATATAATGGACCTATGAAAGTAAATCTTGGATACGAAGAGTACTCGCTACCCAACAAATGGATGGATCAAAACCCGCACGCTATCGAAACCATCGATGAGAAAGCTGAGAGGCGGCTTCCTAAAACAGGCATTTCCATTTCTGGAGCCGAAACCGGATGTAAGTCGCACCTACCTCACCTTTCTTATCTTCGCCCTTAGCTTGATTTGGTTTTGCGAGCCGACAAGAAAGAAGTCTGTGGTAATGATGACAACAAGAAGCACGCTGACTGATTTGTTTGATTCCATAACCCCCAATGGGAGTATTACAAAATCTCACTGCAAAGTCCGGAGGGCCTCTACTCTGTAAGCCTTGAGTCACCGATTTCATTTTAATGAGGCTCATACAAAGCAAAGCAGGCAACCCAGATCTTGTTATAAACTCCATCCATCTTGTTACAAAATCCCGCTGTAACAAGGGGCCTCCACTCCGTGAGTCATGAGCACAGGATGAGTTGCCGGCCTCGATTCATACGGCCCGAGAGGCCCATCCATTTCACTTCAATGAGCCCCACCACCGGGGTTGAGTCGAGACAGATAATCCAAATTTTGCCCACCCCTCCGGCAAATCTTGTTACAAAATTTCTACTGTAACAAGGGGCCGTCACTCCCCCAAACAGCAAAATGGTAACAAAACCTTGGTTATTTTGAGGTTGGTTGCACGTCATCTCTGCGTAGGTTTGAGTTGAGGGGAGGAAGAAATTCTGCCATTTTACGGGAGGGTGGCCCTTCAAAGTTAAGTGATTATAGGGCCTTGATTCTCTTAACTTGCCTTGTTGGAGGCATCTCGGCGCACTAGGTACTCAGGATTTTAAGTCCTGCGTGTCTAAAGACAAATTTCTCCAACAGATGAAAGGTTAATTTTGATAACATTTTGTAATCATTAACCTTTGAAAGACGAAGCTCTCCACTAAGTCCATGAAAATTCAGCAAATACGGCCCTTTCTTACTTCAAGCCAACGTCAAGAAAACCTTGAAGATACGTCCAACTGACCTAGGCGTTTGTTGCGTATGTGTTGCGGAATAAGGGCAAAAATCTTGTTGCGGTCGAGAACGCAACAAGATTTATATCAATAATGAATTCCATCGCGGCAGGCTTTTAATTAACCGCACGCGTCATTTAAGTGTTTGAAATTATTGAATATTTAGCCTATGAACTTATAATAGAGTTTTAAGGATTGACTTTTTCCAACAAGTAGCCGATATATATTAAGTAACATCCCTACTTGGTTCGCTGGGTAGGTGCGAGGCGGCTGAAGGGCCGCTTTCGTTTCTTTTTAAGGCTCAAAAAATTGAAAACAAATGTTTACATAGACGGATTTAACCTCTACTACCGTTGTTTAAGGTGGACACCTTATAAATGGCTTAATATAAAAGAACTACTAGATATAGTGCTTACAAAGTCCCATAATATTATTAAAATAAAATACTTTACAGCTCCTGTAAAGTCTTCTTCCAATGATAAATCCAAGCCAGAGAGGCAAGCGACATACTGGCGAGCCCTTGATTCTATTCCAAATTTAGAAATTGTAAAAGGTAAATTTAAAAAAAGACAGGTTAAGGGACGTCTTCTTCAATCAACAGTAAAAGAGCTTCAAAAAGGAAGTATTGTAAGTGTTGAGAAATATGAGGAAAAAGAATCCGATGTTAATATAGCTTCTCATATTCTTTTTGATTGTTGTAAAGCAGATTTAGATTCCATCATTCTTTTGTCAAATGACACAGATCTAAAAACTCCTTTGCATTTTGCGCGGAAGAATTTTAAAAAGAAGGTAGGTATTATCTCTCCGACAAAAGAAAAAAATGAAATACATCAGGACCTAAAAAAAGTATCACATTTCTCCGTCAATATTACAGATGAATTGTTAAAACAATGTCAATTTTCTGCAGTTGTTAATAAGATTAGAAAACCAGTATCTTGGTAATAATGGCGGGGGGAACAGTCCTTTCTTACTTCAAACCAACTCAAGAAAGCCTTGAAGATACATCCAACTGACCTAGGCGTTTGTTGCATATGTGTTGCGGAATCAAGGGCAAAAGTCTTGTCGCGACCGAGAACGCAACAAGATTTACTCGCTATGTTCCAGCTTCCTGTAAGTTACATTTCCTAGATTCGTGAAATCCAGTCAGGGGTTTGGATGAGGTTGGTCACAGGCGGCAGCATGCTGCCAAAGCCCCTTAGCATTAGGGTTGAGCAAATAAATGAGGGCATTGAGATTTAAGTGATTCGTAACCTGCTACTATTTGGTTGGTTGCAGAATCCTCCGCCAAGTTTTGGCAGCAAGGATTTGTAGCAATTATTTCCAAGTCTGAAGACCCTTCTTTGGACATAGTTGGATTGAGGAATATAAACCAATAATAACATATGTTCATTGCCTTAGTGGTTTTTTCAAACACTAATGTGTAGTTCCTGATTGTAGTTATGATACGGTTTGCACACTCTTCCCTACTAAATTCACAAGTGTCATTATGGTCCTTATCAGCATGTTTGAAAAAATTTTGTGTTTTATTTAGATATTTAAAAACTTCTTTTTGGTCTTCTTTTTTGAAACGCATACTCAACTCCTCATTCCATGAGGAGTGAACATTGCTCGGAGCTTTCGATCGCTCAAGTTGCCGATTTAAAATTTCTGTGCGATTATTCTTGTATATCCCTTCAAGAATACCATAAGCGGCACCGGACAGTGTGTGTGCAGAAATCAAACTTTGATTCTCAAAAAATAGCTTGATCGCTGTCTCCAACTGCTGTGTCGCAGCTTCTTGTTTGGTCACTTTCATACTTTCTTCGATCATCGTCTTACTTCTCCTTTAAACCTCTTATAATAGAAAAGAGTATTCTTGGCAAATCCCGAGTTTGACAGCAGCATCGTATTGGGTCATAAGTAAACGACACCAAGGAGCGGTTTGTCATTTTGCTCATCTTATGCCACCTCCTTGATATTTTCCTGTCGTACTAATTTGAAAAACTCTTTAAGTTTTAGTTCAAGTCCCCTCTTTAGCTCAAAGGGGTTGAGTTCAGCTTTACGCCTCCTCAGTGCTTCATCCTCCTCATGGTTTAATACCCCACTTTCAATAACTCTCTGATAGGGAGTCTTAGGGGTGCCATACTTTTTCTTGATTCTGGCTCCCACTCGTACCTTTTCCTGAAGTTTAAATGTGGGGAGAAAGAAGTTCTGGAGGGGACTCCAGTGGTTTTTATAAATGTCATTCATTAAAGGAACTAGCCTTGGATCTTCAAACCTCTCATAGCCAAACAATTCTCTGACGTGGGTGAAGTTTTTTTGCTCAATGTAGCAGTTGTCATTCTTTTTGTAGGGGCGAGAACGAGTGAACTTGATGTTAGATAATTGGGTGAATTGAAGGACAGGCTTGTTTAAGAACTCACTTCCTGAGTCTGAGTTCATGGCCAGTAGTTTAAAAGGTATAGCTTGGTTAATGTTGTTGATTTGCCTTCTCACCTCCGTCCCTTTCTTGGTAAACATAGCCCGACACTCTGTCCATGTGGTGTTAATGTCGGTCACTGTAAGAGAGCTGATAAAAGGGCCTTGGGCACTCGTTCCACAGTGAGCAACCGTATCTGTTTGTATATAACCAGGCCTTGTGACCTTGGAGTCCAGTGTATTGATGGGAACCTTATTTTTCATATATTGGGCAGGACAGGTTGTGGACAATCCCTTAGAGACCACTGAAGCCAAGCGAATTTCCTTCAGATAACGCTTCAAGGTGCTGGCACTCATTTTTTCTAACTGAAGCTTTAAGTGGGGAGGACACGACTCATAATTGGGGAGCCAATCCGGTAGAGCGGCTTTTATTCGTACAGCCGAGATTTTTTCCATTTGTTCCCACAAATATTTGATGTGGGGTCGTAACTCCTCTTGAGAATAAGCCAGAGGCCTCCCTGACCGCTTGAGTGGCACAGAGCCATTATTTTGTTGAATCTCGTTTAATCTCCTTATGAGTCGCTTCCTAGAGAGGTTTGTGACCAGTTCCGCATGATCTAGCAACTCCCCTTTTTTAGCCTTAGAACTTTGTTGATATAAGCCTGAAATTGCAGTTAAGTAAGCATTAACAGCCGACTCCCTCACTGAAGACCCCCTCGTTGATTGTTTGTTTCCAAAGATCAATCTTACTGAGAGGATCAACAGAGGGGTAGCTCGGCTGATCTGTTTTAGAAGGCGTAACAACCGGTGTCTTATTGAGTGAGGGAGTCTCCTCAACGCACATTTTTGACTCAAAAAGAGAAAAGTGGGAACTCGGTGTCGGAATAATGAGCCAGCCAGGTGGAGGACCATAACCCGGGCACCACGAAGGTGTTTTAATGTGATGCGTCTTGGTGTCGTTATTTTTGACCCAATTCGGCATCTGCGTTAAAATGCGAAATTTCCAGAAATTGGGGTTGTACTGAAATATAATGGTAGCTGCTGGAAAAATTAAAATTGACGTAAAAAAAGTGTAGAAAACAAAATAGGATTTTATCGTTTTAAATATTGATATATCATAGAAATATGTAGAAAATATCCTCATGTACATCCAAACGACTAAAAACTCAAAAGGTCAGTGCTACTACCACCTTGTGGAGTCCTACAGAGAAAAAGGCAAATCCAAAAAACGCATGCTCATGTCCTTAGGTAAGGCTGGAGAAGGAGGAGAGGATAAGATTAATAGTTTGGCGCAGGCCGTATCCCGCCACCGAGAGCTTCTCACTGTGAGTCAATTGGCTAAGGAGCTTTACATCGAAGAGACTTTCATTTTGGGTCCCTTGCTGATTTTACAAAAGTTGTTTGATCAACTGGGTATCAATAAGACCCTCAAAGACATAAAAGATTCTCATGAGAAAGTTCAATTTGATTTATGTAAGGTGATTTTTACCTTAGTTGCCACCCGATTTATTGCTCCTAGTTCCAAGTTAAAGGTTTTTGAGTATTGGCAAAAATCTTTTTACCCAGACATGATTAAGGGTGATTTGAGTCTCCAGCATATTTATCGGTCTATGGACTTACTTGCCTCCCATAAGGATGAAATAGAGAACTCGCTTTATTGGGTGGGGCGAGATTTATTTAATTTCCAAGTAGACATTGTGTTGTATGATTTAACAACCTTACGCTTCGAGAGTACAAGAACAGACTTAGGGAAACTTCGTCAATTTGGCTATAGTAAAGAGAGACGATCAGACTGCACCCAAGTTGTCTTTGGTTTGTTGGTGAATCGGGATGGCATCCCTTTAGGTTTTGAGGTTTTCCCTGGTAATACTTTTGAAGGCAAGACGCTTTCAGATATTGTTGATAAAATGAGAAAAAAGTTTAATGTACGCCGTTTCATTTTTGTGCCTGATAGGGGGCTTTTATCAAAGGCTAATACTGACAAACTCAGTGAGGATCAAAGCGAGTTTATTGTTGGTATGAAGCTTGGATCTTTAAAAAAAGAAAAGAAACAAGAGGTCTATGATTTAAATCGTTTTAGCTGGGTATATGAGAATGAGCTTGCTGTTTACGAAACAGACCATGGGGGGCATAGATGTATTGTGACTTGGTCTAGGAAAAGAGCAGAGAGAGATAAAAAATCTAGAGAATCCCTTCTTGAAAAGATCGAAGGAAAACTATCTTCTAAAGGTGTTCAGTCTAGTACTTTTGTTTCCAATAAAGGTTATAAGAAATATGTAAAGATGGCTGACGACAAAAATAAAAAACCTGAATTAAATGCAGAACAAATAGAATTAGATGAAAAAATTGATGGTTTTTTTGCCGTCCTTACAAATGTCAAAGACTTGACGGCAGATGAGATTATTATCAACTACAAAGAATTGTGGAAAATTGAAGATGCTTTTGGTGAGTTAAAAGGGACTTTGAAAACACGTCCTGTTTTCCATTGGACAGACCAGAGGATTATTGGACATTTAACTCTATGCTTTTTAACTTATCTTTGTGAGGCCCACCTTACAAAATGTTTAAGAGATAAGAAGATGAACCTAAAAAGCCCAGCCATAGGCATTGGTCATGTTAAAGAGCGACCTTTAACTGTTGTAGAGGCCATGAGGGAACTCAAGGAAGTTAGGGCTATCCCTGTTAAAATTCGTGATCAAGTCATTTGGACCCGCACAAATATCACTGGCAATGCCAACTCCTTATTTAAAGCCGCAGGCGTCCCCATCCCTCCCAGAATCCTTAATGCCCACAAGTGTGGATAAACAAAATACAACTATATGCGTTAATCCTTTAATATCATTCGTTTGACGCAGATGCTGCTGTCAAACTCGGGATTTACCTCTGCCATAGGGCTGAAGGATGCATTTGGGGTCATGCCAAAAGTGGTGGGCAGAAAATCATTCCTCAGAATCTTGTGGCATAGTCCGAGTTAAATGATGAGCAAAATAAAGACACTTGACTAAACTCTGAACGAAGAATAACTAAATCAGTACATCATCAACTGGCCGTTTTTCATTGGCGACGGCTTCTAAAAATGGCCAATTTTAATTGGCGCCTAACACCTTTGAAGCCAAGTCCCGAATGGGGGGGGGAAAACAGTTACCTCTATTTCCTCTCTCCAAAGATAGAGGGATGAGTAATTACGATCCTTCTCGTTTGAAATGGAGATGTTATGATAAAAGAAAGAATCAAGTCTGAATTTTTTATTTCATGGATGTTGCTGCCCATTTATTTAACAAACGATAGAAGAGATTTATTGAACAATAGAGGTTGGGACTGGAGTAAAAATTGGGAACCTTGGGCCTTATCTGTATTCTATTTATGTTTCTTGCTCAGTATTGTTCCATATATTCATAAGAATATCCATCATAAGATAAAAAAAAAATACATTTTATTTTTTCATTCTTCAGTATTGAGCTTAGCTTTAACATTTTCATATATTTTTGAGATTTTCGCAAAACATTCAGATTTCTTATTAGTTCCTAAAATCTTTATAATATGGATAACTCCATTGATTCTTTATTTTCGACAAAGTTTTTACAAATAGTTTAAGTAAACCTCTCCAAAAATTATCGTTGAGAGTCACTGAAATAGCCTTAATCATAGCCTGCTCCTTACATGTAGTTAGTTTCTGTCCAGAAAGGCCCATTTTTTGTTCTCTGACACTCCCCATTGAGCCTCCCAATGCCTCAATGGGGGAGTGAGAGTTGGAGATTTGCCACACAAACTCTACAGATTAAGGGGAAAAAGGTCTTTAAGCGACTTGCGCCCTAGTTTTTTCGATTTGAAGACGCACCCCTACCTTTGGAAGATTTTAGCACCTTCGACCTGGTCCATTGCTGTTATTCCTAATGGATAAATTTAGGTGACAGTTGATAATTCATGTCTTGCCAAGACAACAAAATTATAGGCACAAACGGCATTCTTTACATACCTCTTAAAACCATCATGCCCTTTCCAGTAAGCAACTCTCATACCAAAACATCTCTTAAGGAATGAAATAACAGCCTCTATTCCGGCTCTCCAATTGAGAAGATTTTTAAAGACCCAAGCACTTTTAACCATCTTTAATATTTTCATTCCTTTTTTTTCTGGGAAGCAAACATCTTTAGCCCCCATCTCTTTGGCCTCTTCAAGATTTTCTTTTGAAGCAAACCCACCATCTGCACTTACTTTTACAGGGCAAGCCCCATAGGTTTGTGTCACTGAATTCATAACTTTTAAAAACATATCAGAGTCTGCGGGGTTGCCATCAGGGATCTGACAATCTAAAATCATGTTGCTTTGCCCTGAGGTCAAAAAGATTTTATGCCCAAACTCGACTTCTCTTTGCCCCTTTACAATAATGTCTGTATGCGGTTCAAAGATGGATAGGACCTTTTTTTCAGAAGATACTTTTTTCCCCTCAATAACTCTTTTTTGAGTTTGAAAGATGATTTTTTCCAGGTAGAAGGCAACATTTTCTAACTGTTTTAGACTCTTTTTCAAAGCATTCATCTTCACACATTTTTGTTCTTTTTTTATCTTTCTGATGGTATCAGGTAATCCTTTGTTCAATTTGGTAGCGATTTTTAAAAGCTCCTTATAGCAAGGTAGTCTTTCCGCATCATTTTTGGAATTATTAATTTTGTAAAGAAAGGTTTTTGCTCTCTTAAGATCTTCTCTTGAAATAAGTCGCCAAAAATCTTTCATGACATTTTTACGAACTTTTTTAAATTCTCTTTCTGTAACTCTTATGCAGTCATATAAAAGCGATGCATCCGTTGGATGATGAATATTTGATTTCGTCACTGTACTGTCCAATCTCATTTTCTTACACGGCTCAATCTTTTGATCTCTTGCATCTGAAACTAAAGAGGCGCTAATAATTCCCCAAGTTTCTTCACTTATTTGAACAATCAAGTCCTGTAAGGTGGAGTGAGCGTAATTTTCTTCCAATTCAAGGCCCAGAAAAGCTCTGGTGGATACTGAATCGACAAGATTAAAGGCTAACGCACGATAGGAAAGACCTCTTATGGATTTAAGAATAGCCACCTTGAGAACTTGCTCCGATGTCATACCAATATCACCAGAATCTTTCTTTTCTTTAACAAGGTCTTCATGAACCATATGGGCAAACTCTGGATGGCGATCAATGATGTTATTAATTTGCTGCAATTCTGTACTGAGTTGGTGGTTAGGATATTGGGAAAAGAGTCCCAACTGTGTCTTCTTCAAATGGCGCATAGTCCCCCCTTTGGTGAAAGTTTCTCTTTAATTTTTATATTAACATACGTTTTTTTGAGGGAAAAAAGTGAGCAAGGATGTCTTTTAAGAAGAAAAAAATCAGAGAGGTTCTCGGAGAACATGGATAAGAATTCTACCTCATAGAGAGGTTCCCACGCCTCCTAAAACCTACATAAAAAATAAATGAAGAATAAAATATCAAAAATTATTTCTCTGAAAAAACACGTCAAGTATTTTTTGAAGTTGATGCGCAACGTAATGTTATTTCCCTGAAGGAGGTTTGAAATCACCACGGTGGAAACACAGGTTGATCCAACTCTTCCTCTCATATCAAGTAACCAGTTGATAGCCACATAAGTCACTGAAAGGGAGGGGCTGTGAAAGGTTCGTCAAGAGAGGGGGGGGGGGAACTTATTTTATTTTTCCGTTTTATGTAAGTAACTGAATTTACACGGATTATGTTTGATGGACTCCATTTTAAAGCATAAAATCTAAAGGGAAGGCATGTAAATACTTAAAACTACTTAACTTTCTTCCCTGGACAGGAACTAGTTACAACTTTTAGGGATTTCAGGAAGCTCTTTGAAAATCTCTTTGAAGCCAGGCAGCTGGGGCGCAGAAAGAGGTTCTACACCCAACTCATCCATGTGGACCTATTGATCATTGATGATCTTTTTCTTAGAAAGCGCATCCCACCAGAGGCTTGTGATGACTTCCAGGAAATCATTCTGGATCGATACTCAGCGAGAAAAAGCACTCTTATTACCTCCAATCGCATTATTGAGGACTGGGGAAAGTGTTTGGGCGATAATACCGTGGCCTCTGCCATCCTGGATCGCCTTCTCCACTGCAGCCAACTATTAAAATTTGAGGGAAAAAGCTACCGATTGAAGGAAGCTTCAAACCGACTTGTCAAGATAAAAAATTAAAGGTAGGGTGAGCCCATCTTGTCAGATCACCCTAAATGGCCTGGTTTGCCCGCCCACAAATGGATGGTTTTGTCCGCCCCTCCGGGGTTACATACCTCTTTCTATCCAGTCAGAACTCACCTTTTTCTTTCTTGCTTTTACTATGCCGTCTGAGAGTGACGAAGAGATTGATGGGTATTTTTGCCTTTTCTGCACAAAAAATATTCAAAACAAAGAAATGATAAAACTATACTTTGATAAAGATATAGTAGAAAAATCTTTTCGTACTTTGAAGGGAGTATCTAATTTGCGTCCAGTACGTCATTGGCTTTCAAATAGAGTTGTTGCACATGTTTTTATCTGTTATTTATCTTATTTAATACTTTCTATCCTGAGGATGCACTTGAAAGATATGGATATTTCTCCTTTAAAGGCTCTTAAAGATTTAGAAAGTATGTATAGGGTTTATTTATATGATAAAAGGAAAAAACATCAATTTATTAGAACAGTCATTCTTAGTAAACGCCAAAAACTAATTTTAAAATCTGTAGATAAGAATTTAATTAAGGAGTGTTGTGTATAAAAACGACCACGAAGTCAAGGTTAGAGGGAGTCAGAAAAATGTGGAAAAATCTTCTGCAAAAACGAATGCCATTGCTCCTCCAGGGGCGTGATCAATCTTTCATTGACTAGTTCCTGCCCATGCCGGGCACACTGCTTTATTGTGGCTCCCGAGGGCCATAGCCGCAGCGTCGCCATGGATGAGTCTGTGGATAACTGACTCATCCATGGCGATGTTAGTATGGGAGGTGAATTGGAAAAAGGAATGTTGATCGACAATAAAAATTATAGTGTATAAAAACGCTTGGGGAAACTTCCAACAATATCCAAATCCCCAGCTGTTAGCTGAAATTTTGCATAATTAAAATGCTCCACCGTCGCCAATGAAAAGTGGGCATTTCTCTCTGAGAAATAGATTCATCCTTAAAATTACGATTTAAAGTTGAGCAATAGGGGATGAACAGCTCTGAGCTTCTTCTCGTTTAATTTTTTTATAATGGATATGCATTCGTCTTGAATGTCTGTGACCAAAACGTCGGATTTCATGTGGTATTCAAAGTCCTCTGTTGTGAACCCATAGGATTTTACAATATGTATTATTTTGGCTCTATAAAGCTCAATTCGGCCATTCTCAATCTGGCCAATGGTGTTCTTATGGTAGTTACAAATAAGACTGGCTTTGTATTGAGTCAGATTTTTGAGTCTTCGCAAAACCTGCAAGACCTGGACCTCTTTTGTAATAATCTTTTTGTCAAACCGGCGGTTCTTTTTGCTGTAACTCACCTTTTCTTTTTTGTGACCAAACCTCTTTTTAATTTGTTCACTTTTGCCTTCACGACATAGCAAAAAGTCCTCATAGGTGAGCCCATAGGCTTTGGCTGTTTCTTTAATCCGGGGGTTGGTTATGACTGTCCTCCCATTCTCAAATTTTTCCACACTCTTGTGACTGACGCATAGCAATATTCCTGCTTCTTTGCGACTTAGCCCTCGAATTTCACGCAATTTCCTTAAAGTGATTGCATCAACTTTTCCTTCGTTTCCCATCTTTCCTCCTTAAGGCTGTTATTTCTAGCCTCGACTGTGCTAGCACTTCACTAGCTCCGAAATAGCAATTTCTGCTAGCGAAGTACTGCGAATTTTTGTTAGAAAATTCAGTTGGTTAGGCAGAAACTGCTGCTACGATCTCCCGAAAAAATCTTCTTGCTACGGGCTTAGCCAAACACTTAGCCAAAATTAGCAAACGTAGGAATTTTTGGGAAATGCTGAGAAATGTCATAGAGAGTGAGTGAGAGCTAACCCATTGAAACCATTTGATAGTTATTTCAAATAGTTAAGTTTGATTTCAAAAATCTGCAAAAAACCATTGCCGAAATATGGCGGGGTGGACTGTTTTCCACGCAAACCACTGTAATCACTAAGTTTACCTCATTAAAAGTAAACTTTGGTCAACAGTTTTCAAGACGGCTTTTGGGTGTGTCTCGAAGCAAGAGAGACCACATTTTCACCTACATCTTGTTGAGGTAAGCCGTAACTGATCCTTTCCGTAACCCCTTGCACATTGATGCCAGCCAACCTCAAATACTCATCCGTTGTAGACATCCTGCGATGACCAACAACAGCCATCACTTGCACCAAAGGAGCGCCCTGACTCAACATGTTAGTGATAAAGGTTGCCCTCAAGTCATGAAAACGAATGGAAGTGATATCAATGGCCCGGCAAAACTCCCTGAGAACTTGAGCCTGCTCACCATGCTCCCATTCCTTCATCCTAGGAAGCAGAAAATCCTTAATCATCACTTGCTTCTTTAAGCGGCTGTCCCATAGCTCTTGAGAATAGCTCTCCTTCCTTGCCTTGCACTCCTGAAGAAACCCTCTTAAGTCACCATTGATGGGAATGGTTCGATTCTCACGATTCTTAGGTGGAGCAATTCCGTCTTTATTTGTCCACTGCTTGTTGACTGAAATAAAGCCAGATTCAAGGTCCACATCTTGCCAACGAAGGGCAAACATTTCGCCAGACCTCATACCCGTCATGAGAGCAAAAACCCACACCTTATAAAAGCGGTGATTGCACTTAAAAGCCTCTTCCAAAAGAAAATGAGCTTCTTTAGAATTCAGCACTTCTTGCTGAGTCTGAGGGGCTCTAATTCGAATGCCTAGGGCTGGATTTCTAACAATGATTCCATCCTCTAAAGCCATCTGCAAGATTCGATTTATCATCTTTAAAATATGCTTTTGAGAATAAGGCGAAACTCTATCACCAATGTGATTAAATATAAGATTATGGATGTTTTGAGGTTTCACTTTTTCAAGAGGTAGCTCCACAAACTCTCTGGGGAGCCACTTTCTCAATCCTCCATCGTAACTCTTTATAGTCGATATCTTGAAGGAAAGCTTCATGCGCTGAAGGCATTCCTCATGCCAATCGCCCCATGTCCAGTAGATACGACCACCACCAAAGCGTTGATAAAGTTCATTTCTTAATTGAAACTCAAGCTCTTTAGCTTTTCTTTCTGAAGTGACACCACGCTTTTTTCGGAAATGTTGCTTTTTCCGACAATCCCTTAGATGAACAACCACTTCATAAAGTTTTTTGCCATTTTTACAATAAGATTTAATCATATAAAACTCCTTTTTGTTGGAGAATATGATTTAAATCTGTAAGCCTAAATCTCAAGTGACTTCCAAGCTTATAAGCCCTGAGTTTTCCACGACACACCCAAATGCGAAGAGCATTGGGAGTTATGCGAAGGTACTCAGCAGCTTCTTTTGTTGATAGCCACTTTTGTTGTCCTACTAAATTGTCAAAGAACGCATCCCTTTTTGGGATCAGCTTACTCATTGATAAGCTCACCTATAGTTATAGGTTGAATACCAATGAAAGGCAACATTTTTTGATATCTATAGTTCAAATAAATACTCAAAAAAATGCAATTCTTTATGATTTCATTCTTCATAATTCACCTCCTCAGAAGGGGCTTTCACAGGCCCTTGGAGAGCTACAGAAGGCTTCTTTTTTGCTCTATAAGATCGCCCCTTATTTAATTCATTCACTTGTTTTATAAAGTCCTCTGGAGAGTTCGTGGTGGATAGCAAGTGCTTAATGTAACGCTTCTTATCAAAAAGTTTTTCACTTAATCCTTTTTTTTCTTTGGAAAAATATTTTTGAGCGTATCCTATCAAAATCAGACTTGCCACTCGGGACGGTGAGCCCCTCAAGTAAGGGTTCTCTTCCACAAGAACCCTTATCATCTCATTTAAATACTCCACGGCTTGCTCATCTATATATAAACGCCCTGTCTTTGTTGCATTGGCCATTATTGCACCTCCTTTGGTTTCATTGCAGGCGGGTTGATGGATCGTAAATTCTTGAGGCCCATGCCATGACCAGAGCCCCTTGAACCTGTTCTCATTTTGTGAGACCTCCGAGGTTGTCTCTTGGAAAAGCCTGTAGGAAATTTTTTGGAAGAACTCTTAGAAGAGTTCTTAGGAAAACTCTTCGGCGGAGCCAAGTTAAACTGTGGATATCCAATCAGAGTCCAAACCTTGTGGCCTTCAATAAGTTTCTTTCCATCCTCAGTGGTGTGAGTTTCCACATAATCTTCACGCACCTTGGGACTATTAATGAAGGCCCTCATCTTTTCCAAATCAGATGAAGAGATTCCATCAATACCATTGGCCCCACTCCATTTATTGACGTCTACACTGGAAGAACTTGGAGAAAGCCCGTAGGACTCAAGGTTAAAAAGAGTTTCTCGACGAGCACGGCTTTCTCGTTGGTCTATGAACTGGTGGAGAGCATAGCCTGCAACTCCACCTAACAAAGCCCCTGCCATAGCTCCCCTTACAAGTCTTGGATCATGGGGTCCTTTGGATATGGGAGCCGCTGACACAACCCCCAGACCGACACCCATACCACTTCCTGCAAGAATTGACTTTTTCATACTTGAACAACCTAAAGCTCCTATTAAAAACGCACACAACATGATTTTTATGACACTTTGAATGTGACACCTCCATGGTTTATTTGTGATTTATATTCCATAAATATCTTCTTACATGCCTATTTCTATTTCTTTTCTTATGCACTGATTGCATTGACTCTGAATCTTATGACTCTCTAACTACATAACAATAACCACTCTTTGTGCAGCCTTCTTCCTCACCTTGGAGGTCTTAAGGCTCCTAAATATAAACGCATACATTATAATTCTTAGTACATCCTGACTTCACACCTCCAAATTTATCAAACTACTCCAGACTACCCCGGCCCCAATTTTAATCCTGACAAAATTAGAGATGAGTTATTTCATATACTTAGGGCCAAAAACCCCAAAAAATTGATCCTGATAATGTAAGTAGACAATCAGGATGCAAATCAGGATGTAATCAAGATATAATCAAGATATAATCAAGATATAATCAGGATCACAGTCACGCTCCAAAAAAAATATTCATTGTTATTCATAGAAATTTTATTTGTTCCTCAAGGAAATTTTTCCTGCTGTAAATGGATCTTCAAAATGTGATGATCTGCATCCTTAAGAACAAAAAAATCTTTCGCCTGCTTCATCTCTTGGTAAGTGACAGCGAAAATCTTTGAACTTCGATCACTACGAACCTCCTTATCAACCTTAAAGATAGATGAACGCAAAGATTCAGAAGACGTAATATAAAAGACAAAAACGACATTTGAAGAACAGTAGTATTTCAAGAATAAATCGTTATATCTTGACCTACTTTTTGCAGACTGTTCAAACTCAATGGCTCCTGAAAACTCACCTCCAGTTAGATTTATTCTCAAAAAAGCATCACTGTGACACTCAATAAATGCATCATAATTAAATACCTTACTCCCAAAAAGCCCTGATTGGAGTTCATTTTCTGTCAAATAATGGACAAGGCCCTTAGCTCTTAAGAACTGCTTTCGGACTTCAACCAATGAAAATTCATGATCTGAATTTGCAGACCTAAGCTCCAATCTCTTCGGTTCCACTCCAAAAAGATCACACTTTCCAAGAATCTTATGTGTCAGTTGGTAAGCTGTTCTAGCTCCTTCAAACCAAGAGGGAATACCTTTTATAAAACCATACTTAGATAACTTCCTTAATCTCTCATGAACCACTTGCCTAGAAAGTCCTGCAAATACATCCCGGTGGATTTGCCAACGAGTGGCCCCCTTGGTGATAAAAAGATATTTTAACAATTCCCTATCTCTATTCGTTAAACGCATCTTATAATGACGACTATTCCCCATGAATCTCAACCTTCTGACCTTGAGAGGTATCTATAGGTGCCGAAAAAGATCCAACACTATCATTGTGCTTACCTTCCGAAGTGAGTTTTTCAGGTGGCTTTTCTAATGGTTTTGAGGAAGAAGAAATGAACTTTCTCATCCTTTCTTTAATCTCCTCTGTGGAAATAAAAGGTGTTTGAACCTCATCCATATCAACACCCACCTTGCTGATGGCACGGCCTGCAACCTTTGGAAGATCGCGAGCGGCCTTCGTGCCAATAACAAGAGCTGAACCTTGAACAGATATAACTTTGAAACAAAGCCTCCCCTCAATGTTTTCCTGAATGTGGGTGCTCACCGTGTGCTTGCTAATTTTCTGAGTCCCTAGCACCAAATGAATCCGAGCCGCCCGTGATAGCTTGGCAATCTCATCTGTGATTTGAGTGGCCTTCAGTGAACTTTTCCTTTGAAGATCGGTTTTCCGAGAAAAGTCATACAACATCGAACACTCATCTATGAGAATCAAGATGGGGTCTTTTTTGTGCTTCTGGGGGTCAATGACGTCATCATCTCCTTTTTCTAATATCTTAAAGCGTTCTTGCATTTCGCATTGAATCTTTTCTAAAATCTCAACAGCCTCAAAAATATCTTTTATCACCGTCACCCTTGGATGTTCCCGAAAGGGCTTCATAGAAATACCCTGTTTAAAATCAAGGGCATAAACCTGAAGATTCGGAGTGTTTTCCAAGAGATTAAGAAGCATTTGCCTAAGAAAGCATGACTTCCCCATGCCTGTGCTTCCAGCCACCAGCATATGAGGCAGATCAAAAAGATTTTGGGTGATTGTCTCCCCATGACTCTGACCTACAACAAACTCTCCGGATTTGGAGGCTTTTGCGCAAACACTGGCATAGGCTACCTTTTGAGGTAGTAGCTGATTTGTAAGAAAAAGCTCCACAAACTTGGGCTGAGACTGCTCAACAATGGATTCCACTTGGGAGTTTAAAGACGCTCTAATGGCATTTTTCTTTTTTTGAAAATCCTCTATAGGAACCCCGTGGGTGTCCACAATCACTTTATGGCGAAAAGAGGTTAAGTTCACCACATCCACAGCAATGGGTTGAGTTCCCAAGGCATTTTTTAACCCCGCTTTTCTTAAAGCCTTTGTGACCCTCTTCATCTTTTTTATGCTTCCATAGGATAAAATATAGATGATAATTGCAAGCAAGGGGGTACTCAAAATGAGGAAGTGAACTTCCCATGATAGACTTCCCATGGTTCTTACAAAAGACAATGGAACAGTTTCGGGATACCATTTGTTGAGCCATATAAGATAAGTGTTCTTATAGGCCCAAACAAACATCAACAAAAAAAGGCTTATAATGTTCATTATACCATTTCCTGTGAGAGTTTTCGACCTCTTCACAGCATGGTAACAACGCACATAAATGATAATAATGATTTTTCTAAGAGCATTAAAAACGTCCATAGGGCTTATGCCCCCTTTTGATTTACTCATAATTGTTCCTTTCATTTTGATGGTTTTTATAATGATGATGGTTTGTTTTTTGCATTTTAAGAGTCTCTGTAAGACTCACAACAAGCTCTTTTCCGGGCTTCAGGGTGATGTAAGGCCCTTGACCACTAGAAGTCTTTAGCTGCAAGTTACCTTCCTTTTTGACGAACCCTGAAACTCCTCCTAAAAAGGCATTTCTTAGGGTGGGCTTTGTCGTAATGGTTTTTCCTTCACCGAGGGCTTCTTTTTCTTGGAGAACCTCACTGGCTCCAGAAACAAAACCCAAACCTAGAGTGGACCCCATTCGCCTGACCAGCCCACTGTGGTAATGGCCCATAAGTCCTGAAGCAAAATCCTTGGCATCCAAGGCCATGGCTGAGATTTTTATCTCCCGTCCATTTGGAAGAACTCCCTTGTGGAACTGAATAAAGACCCTTGGCCCGTGTCCTGGATATGAGGGAGCGCCCCAAAGAACACTCCCCTGGGGGAGGCTCATATGCCCTTGAAGTCTGCCCTCCAAGGGAAGCACCACACGAACCAAGATGTCGGATTGACGGGTGTCCACATGGGAAAGAAGCTTTCCGATGAAAAGAGTTCTTGAAGGCAAGGTTTTGCTGCCATTGATATCTGGGCGCACAAAGACTTGCTGGGCCTTATACTTAATAGGAACTTTTTTTCTCTGTCTTCTCAAGACAGCCTTTTGGGGAAAGGGAGAAGGGCCATCGCTAGCAAGATTTTTTCTCTGAAGCTCATTAAATTCATTGAGTTTAGCTATAGCGGAGCCTTCCCCTTCTTGGCTTGAGCCAAGGGGCTGAGGGTTTCCATTGAGGTTGCTCTCACCTATGATCTCTTCCAGAGAAACCGCTTCATAAAGACTACGATCCTCTCTTGACGAAGATAGCCAACTCATAGTGAGTGAAACAAAAACAGAGAGCCACATCACCGAAAGAAAAGCTCTTGCCAGATTTATGGTCACTTTCTTTGGATATTGAGTGAACAAATAGCCTAGAACAAAAGAGGTACCATTTGAGATACTCTTTGAAAGACTATTTGAGATACTCCTTTGAATCCACCTTTTGCTTTTAAGAAACAAAATTTTCTTGAATTTCAAAGATTTTAAAGACTTCAAAGATTTCTTGTCCTGCTTAGTTTTCTTAGAGTCTAATCTCTGAAATGACTTCTTCTTGCCTGAAAAAAGGAATCTAAAAATAGAAAGAAAGAATCTAAAACTAAATATTTGATACTTCATTTGTACCACCTCCTAAAGGTTGTGATTGGATCTAATGCTATGATTTGACTTGATGTTGTAATCTGCCCTGGTGCAATAATTTTGATTTGACTTGATGTTGTGATCTGCCCTGATTGATCTCCATGGGTCTTCATTGATCTCAAAGAGAGCTTCTTAGAAAATCTTGTGGGACGTTTCCAATAAACTTTCACTAAGTCATCATAGACTTGGCACCTGCAAACTCTTAAAATAAAACCAAAGCGATGCTGGCCACTGTAGATGAATAAATTGCTCGAAAGTTGAGACAAAGGCTGAATGGTCACGTCATTACCTGTAAATTTGATGCTAAAATAATTGCTGTTCCCGTTCACAGCCTTCTTGGGCCTATCAATGAAATGAAGAATGGTGGAATGCCCCATGGAAAGGGTGATTGTTTCCATCTTATTGTCATTCATTTCAACAACACGCACCCTAGAGTAGGATAAAGTTGTGGTAAGAAAAACACTCAAAAAAATAAAAACTAACCAATAAATGCTCCTTTGAATATTCATTATTTATTAAACTCCTTAATGGCACTGATATAAATGCCTTTTGGGTTCCACTTGTTGGGTTTATCTCTCATTAATTCAAGATGGATTTTTAAAGGCTGAACCGATTTGACCCTCTTGCCCAATGAAATAACACGGTCTATTTCCACATGAACATATCCGTCCTTGGCTTCTATGTTTTGAATCACTACATCTTGAGAAATAGAGTTTTTCTTTATAAATTCTTTGGAATCCTTTATTTGTTGAAGCACCTTTTTTAGTAAACTATAAGACGCATAGGGGCTTATGTTTCGCATGATGTTTTCCATATTGTAGGACTTCCATTGATAACGCTCTAAAACAAATCTCTTGGCTGCCTTTTTAAGGTCGGATTCTTGAAGTTCCACCTCCTTTCTCTCGCCGATAAAATAAAGGCTTTCTGACTCTGTGAGAGCAATCACTAGATTTTTCTGATTCATTAAATAAATCATAGTTCCCACAAGAAGCACATTGGACAGAATGAGCCCAAGAGATATTGTTCTTAAATTCCTAATAATAAGACTGGCCTTGATCCAATGATTGCAAGGGCCTAAACGCTTTGATTTCATGTTCATCATTTTTTATCACCTCCTTGAGGGCTTTCTCCCCCTGGTTTGTTAAAATCTTCTTTTTGTCTCTTCATGCTTTGGCTCCCATAGCGACTCTGAAAATAACTTTTGGAATGGCCCTCGGAGTGGTCTCGGAAGTGGCCTTGAGAATGACTCTGGGAATGACTCTGGAAATGACTCTGAGAACGACTCCGAGGATAGTTTTTGGGTTGAGATTGAGTCCATTCACTGAGCTTCTTAAAACCTCTTGATTGAGCAAAATTCCCAAAATTTTTGAGGTTTCTTGCTGTGATCTTGACTCCATGACTTGCCACTTGTTTCCCTTTTTGGGATGAGAGGGTCGCAGCCTTTTTTATATGCCCTGTAATGATTTTTTGAGAAGCAATGGCTGGAATAGCCGCCAAACCTCCAGCAAAAGTTGCAAAATCAGAGGATAAAAAAGCCTTGGTTGTGATCGGAACGACAAGCATACTTGTACCAATGAAAAGATTAATGACAATGAGGAGTATGGCATTGTAGTCATCTCCTTGGGCAATGGGAGCATGGGCTGTAAGCTTTAAAAGAATGACTCCAAGAGCCGTCCAAGTGATTTTCCAGACCATAACAATGCATAGACTCCGATAAAGTCCCTTTGTGATCTGCGAGGTGGCCTCGGAGATATAGGCAAGTATCATCAAAGGGGACATGACAAATAAAATTCCCCAACAAAAATGCACCAAGGCATCGGCAATAAAAGCCCCCAAGTAGGCAAAAATAAAAGAAAGGAGGCTTAAAATCCAAATAAGGGTTTCTTTAAATTGATGCCAACTAAGCTCCATATCTTTGACAAACTTCCACATCTCGCTAAGCACCTCATTGATATGAGGCGTGGGGCTGATATGAGTGACAATGCCGTCACCGATCAGCGATATCATGCGAAAGACCTCATCAAAACTCATAAGCAATATGATGGACAAAGCCGCTCTTTTGATAATGCCAAGGGCATTGGGTTCACGCTCTGGCAACTTAAAAAATTCTAAAATAATCAGTAAGAGAGTGAGGGGCACAATAGATATCCAATAGATTTCTATCATGTTAGACCGGATCTCTTTGCAAACCTCTGGTAGCCATTCGTACATTAAAACACCGGAGGAGTTGCAAAAGTTGCTTCAAAGGTGTTCAAACTATGGCCCAAGTCACGGGTCACTTTCTTAAAATGATGGTTAGACTCCTTGGCCGCCTTGTTGGACAATGCCAAGGATTCACTTTGAAGCTTTAGCATTTGACCATTGATCTTTAAAATCTGACTGAGAATATGAAGAATGGCTGCCTGCCCCTCAAGGTTTGTGCGAGCCGCACCTTTAAGGCCCACATGAGGGGCACTTGCTGCCATACGCCTTGAGTTCTGCTCCTGCGAATGGGCGTATGAATTTATGGAGCTTACCATTTTAATACTCTCTGCCACTGTCTCATCGTGAAGCCTTAACAATAGTTCTTCTTTCCCACGGGGGATTTGACCATAAAGGCGTTCAACCTCATCCATGGCCCCTTTAAATGATTTCAAGTCTCCAAGGATTTTCCCACCTTCAATGGGAAAGCTTTCTAAAAGGCCCATGGCCTCATTAAGACCCATATTGATAGACTCGATCATATCCTTATGTTCCTTGGCATTTTCATAAATCACTTTCATTTGTTCGTATTGTTTGACGGATTGAGAAAGAATCTTAATGAGGTAAGGGGTTGTCATGGCTCCATCAATACCTAAAAGCGCATGGCTTTTGTGGGGAGTGAAAGTGACAACAGTCCCTACAAACAGTAAGAATCCTAGGGCGAACAACAGGCGAGAAAATAATGGGTTCAAGGTGAACAACAGGCGAGGGAATAGCAGGCTTAGGGGGAACAATAGGCGATGAAATAACAGCCTTAGAGCGAGCAACAAGTTTGGGATGACAGACTTACATATAAATTCACATAGAAACGCATAGAAAGGAATTTTAATTTTTTTCAACTTTGCCCTCCTTGGGTTATCTTATGGTTTACAATTTCTTCCAAGATCTCCAAATAACTGTGGTCTGGGAATTTCTCTTTAAATTGATGAATGATGGCCTTGTCCTTGGGGTCCGTGGTGCAAATCCAATAGGACAAGGGATCAGGTTCAATCTTGAGGATGGACTCTTTGTCATCTTGAATATAAAGGCATTCTGAAAAGCCTCCCTTCTGTGAACGCAGAGATTTGACAACCTCAATCTCTGTTTCATTGAGTGAGAGAATTTCTTGAAATTCCTTCCAGTCCACTCCACGCTGCTTTAAAATGATTCGACTGGGTGTGTTTTGCATAATGGCGGCGGCCACCTCTGGGTCGAACATAAAATCTTTAATGGATTGAGTGATTCCCCAAATTCCACCATAGAATTTCCTCATGGTGCGATAGCACTCAATGACAAACTGGGCGGCACTCTCGTTTTGTAAGAGCTTCCAAATCTCATCCACAATGAGAAGGTATCTCTGGGAGGGATTTTTAGACGCCTCATTCATAATATACTCAGTTAAAATGAGTAAAAGGACTCGCTGAAGATCGGGGTAAACATCAAGCCCCTTCACTTCAATGGCCACAAGGGGTTTTGTGAGTTCAATATTGGTGGGACCATCAAGAAGCTTTCCGTAGGCACTGGCCCCTGTCCAAGAATACAAAATATCAGCGTACCTTCTCATTTCAACAAGGGGGTGGTTCTTCAATATCTTGAGAAGATCGGTCATTGTGGGAGACCCACAAGGTGACGCACAAGAAGATCCACGGGAGGGAACGCAGGAGGAAGTACTGAAAAAGGGAATGTTGAAAAATTGAGTGTAGGTTTCAGAAATGGCTTGTTCCAAAAGAGCTTTTTCTCTTTTGGGTAACCCCTTTGAATCATCTTCTTTGCAGATGGATTCAATAACTCCTAAAAGGAGTTTTTTCTTAGTGGGGGAAGCTTCCATCTCTCCCCGGCCCAATTGAAAGGCGTTCAGGACAATGCCACTTTCAAGATTCAAGTCAATGAATTGCCCCCCCAGTGAGTCCACAAGTCCACGGGAAGAAGCCCCATTGTCTATCCAAACCACCTTGGAAAGTCCAAGGTGGTTTTTTGTCTTCGCCTTCTTCATATTCTTCATATTCTTCATATTTGATTTCCTATTCATGTCTGGTTTCCTGCTTATGTTTGATTCCCTATTCATGTTTGATCTCCTATAAACATTAAAATAAGTTGGCTTATGGTGAAGGATTTCCCACTTCCACTGGAACCAATGACAAACCCATTCCAGTTGGGCAGTTCTGGCGCAAAAGGGTCGATGGACACCAAAACATGATCCCGGTTAGTGACAAGGCATGTGGGCTTGTTGTTTCCCCTCCAGAATGAAAAAACAGGCAGCAAGTGAGAGAGGTTGGAAGATTTCATTTTCTTAGGACGGTTGGTTTGGCAAAGGCCCGGAGTCGTCTTTAAGAAAGTATCCAGTGTTGCGAAGGTTTCCACCAAACCCTCGGAGTGATTAAGGCTTTTAAAGGTTCTTAAGACTTCATCGCATTTCTCATCAAGTTCTCTTGTGGTTTTTCCCCAAATAATGACATTCAGGTCAGCCTCAACCACTTTTTCAGAGCTATCAATAATATCAGACAAAAGACCCTCAATTTGGCCAAGCTTTGATTCGCTCTCAAGGTCTTGAACGTGATTGCGCTCACTGCTTGCCATGGAGTGGGCAATTCTCCTTTTAAGTTGAAGGACGTTGTACTCCCTCGTCTGGTCACAAACTTTGACCACCTGGCTGATCCAGCAATGAAAGGGTAAGGCCAAGAGTTCACGAATGAGACCCGAATAGGTTTCATCGGGAAGAGTTCTTAAACTCACGGCTCTAAACTTGTAGCTTCCCACCATCACGTCATGAGAGCTTAGGTGGATATCACTAAGCAAAAACTGTGAGAGCAGGGAGCTTGGTGAAAAAGCCCTAGGACCTTTGAGTTCTGGAACCCTATGGACTTCGGACCTTGATAGGTTGAAATGTTCATACAGAAGCTCAAACCATTCCTTAGATGACAAACGACTCTTGAAGAGTTGCCCATCCTTAAGAGAAGATTCCAAGTGGCTCACCGTTCTTTCAAATCGTTCCACATGGGTTTCAAAGTCCTTGGCTTGAGCCTTTGTGAAGGGTTTTGTTTTTTGAAAAATCCCCTGCTTCCTAAAGGCAAAGGGAAGACCCTTGAGAAAGCAATAGATTTCAGGTTCAAAGAAATAACCCATTTCACGATGACTCTTAAGATGAGAAGTTCGCCCCTCCATGATCTTGCGATAGCCCTCAAGAGGACAATTTCTTGATAAAGAAAGATGCTCCTCAACAAGGGAGTCCACCTTGGGGGTGAGCTTATAAAGAATCTGCAAAGAGGTTCCCGTTCCAAGACCTGTGATAAGGTTTTCAAGTTTTCTTGTAAACTGGTTGATCTCATCTGCGGTGGCACAGGAAACATCTTTTCCCTTAATCTTAAAGCCGCAACCCAAGGAACCATCTCCAAAAACCATATAATTTCCAAAGAAATGCCATAGATTTAAAAAATCACCGATGTTCTGAGGAACTAACAATTTCATGCCTCCTTTCTTCTTCAAAGCTAAGCTCATCTCCCACACAAAAAATGCCTGGGAGTACGGAGAATTTGATAAAGTCTTGAATATAACGCTCAGGCTTTCCCCTCTTGCCAAAATAAATTCCAAGTGCTAAAAGGGCCGGGAGCCCAAAAACAAGGGCTCCCGTAAACAGGTTTAAGTTTTGGCTATAAAGGCTTTGACTATAAGCTTGGTCGTAAACATGGCTATATGCCTGACCATAAGTTTGACCATGAACCTGACCATAAATCTGGCCAAAAATAAGATTCATCACAGATGCAAAAGCTCCCACAGCAATCACATCAAAAAGCTCCATGCCCAAAATCTTGATCTTTGAGTCAAGGTTTCTATGAACAACAGACCGATCTATCAATTGAGGACCCCTTGGAGCCACCCAATAATGTAGGGAGCTAAAAAACCCACCCCACTGCCGATCAGACAAAACCAAATCTTTGACTTGGCTCCTTCATTGCCAATGGCGGCAAGAATCCCAGCCATGACTAAACCCAGAACACTCATCACGGGGAGAATGAAGGATGACAATTTGTGTTGTAGATGAGTCATTTTATTTTCAAAACCTGACTTCAAGACCACAGCAAGGGCTTCACTTTGATAGAAGAAAGAAAAAAGCACCAAAAGGCTTAAAAGAAATATAATGACGGTTATTTGCTTCATCTCAGTTGTTTTCTTCATTTTAGTTGGCCTCCTTCATAGGTTGATTAAATTGATTTGAATGATTTAAAGAGTTTTTGGATTCGTCCCTTAAGCTCACCACAAGCTGTTTGAAGAATGGGGCGGGTTGCATGATAATCTCATGGGTGGAGGGGTCTAAAAACCCCTCCCCTTGAGTAAAAATTTTTGTTCTTCCTCCTCTTTCTTTCATGGGTTTCATGGAGATGAGTCGGTAGCGACATGGCCTGCCAGCCTCACCTCCCATGGGTTTTACAAAGTAATGGTTGTCTGGAAAGAAATTGAGAATGAGGCGGTAGTCACCATTTTTCTCATTGTAGTAGGCAACACCTGCCATTTCTCTGGAATTTGTGTGGGGGCAATGCCACCACACATAAAACCTTTCATTGGCCTTGTTCTTATCATTGGAGTCGTTGGCATCGTTCTTAGGAAGTCTATTCATGGTGAACCGCCTTTTCATTCTGATTTGCCACTTTACCCTTAGGGTCTGTGGCCTTTTTCTTACCGCTTTCCATCTTCTCACTATGGTCTGCCGCCTCCTCCCTATGGCCTGCACCCTTCTTATTCTGATCTTCCTCCTTCTCCTCGATGAGTTGCCAATTAAGAATCTCTAGGCTTACATTAAATTCTCTTGTGACTTCATGGAGCATGGTCGTTGATGAATCGGATTTTCCAATGCTAAAATCTTTTTCTGCCTTTCTAGGGCAATAGCTATAATCCTGAAAACCCACCTTCACCTCACCCTTGGATTCAACTATGGGCTTGATGTAAAGTTCATTGATTCCATCAGAGAGCATATCTTCATTGATTTGAAGGGAGGCATAGAGGTATGGGTCATTGAAACCTTTGAAGTATTTTATTTCCTCAAAGTTATACTCCTTATCTCCAATTCTTAGAACCAAGTCGATGGATTTTGAATCCTTATCAAAAGGAATGGGTGATTCATTCTTTCCAAGATAGTCTCGGTGAGAAACCACACACTTTCCCTTTTCCTCTATGTATCCACACCTTTTTGAGATGTTAGACTTTGAAGGGTCTTCACAAAAATGATTCTTCCAAGATGCTTCAACAGAGACATCATAGATGCTTGAGAACCGACTCTCTTTTCGCACACCACTTCTCACTTTGACTTCGACCATATCACCAGCTTTCACACGGCTGATCCAAAGCTCCTTATCAACTCTTTGGTCTCTAAGGATCACATCAATCGTTCGTCTAAAGCGAGGAGGAGATATCTTTTTCTTATTTTCAGGTACTGGCTCTTTAACATTGTCGGATTCCTGAGTAGGTCCTTCCTCTTTATTTTTGGTGTCATGCAGGTTGTTGATGTCTTTTATGGCATCTATGGCATATCGACACCCATGACGTCCTTTTTTGCCTTCTGTAATCTCTATGGACTCCATTAAAAGATCGTTCCTAAAATATTTCATCTTCTCGTCTTCTAGTCCTCTGAAAATGATGCAAGGAGTGCCTTCTGACTCTTCATCCAAACCACCACACGCAGACAAAACCATTGGCAAGGTAATAAGACCTAAAAAAGCTATTCTTTTAAAAATTCTTACTTCATTCTTCTTACAAAAAAATTGGCAGATATTATTTTTTCTTTTATTCATGACTGTAATTCTCCTAAAGGTTGGATTTTTATTTTTTTTAGTTTTTTTAATTTTATTAATCTTCTTAATTTTTCTTTAACTTGTTTGCGATATTTCTTATCGTAGAATTTATTATTCTTCTGCATATCACATCTTCTACTAATGACTTCCAAATCATTTATTTCTTTACCTTTCTTAAACGCACCTAAATTTCGTAGTTTCGACATTACATTAACTCTCCACCACTATGATTGATTTGATCAGATTGAAGGTATCTACAAGATCAAGTGTTTTTTCGTTTCTCTCTTGTATTTCATCAATCGCATCAAAAATCTCCATTGTTTCCAAACTATAAAGACCACATGATGGGCACTTGTACGGAAAGTTAAATTCAACATAAAAAGCCTCATCACAACGCAAACAACTTTTCATTCTATATCTCAAAAATTTATCACCTCCATTTCAAATAAATTCTTTTTTATTAAATTCTTTTTTTTATCACTTTTTTATTCATTTTCTTTTTCCCATGACATCGATTTCTTCTTATGACTTCTTTCAACAAAAGATCAGAAATTCTCTTAAGGGCACGATCTTTTGTGTATTTAACAGCCACACGACTGACACCAAGCTTTTTTGAAGCTCCGCCCAAGCTAAGGTTTTCCCAGAAAATGTGATGTAAAACCTGTCTTTGATTCTCTGAAAGATGATTGATGATCTCTCCCAGAATTTCTTCCAGATGAAGGAAATTCTTTGGATCGGTGGCCGGAGAGAAGACTTTTTCATGATCTTCTTGAGAAAGATTCTCAGAAAGACGCCCCATCAGGCTTGAGTTCTCCATGAGAAGCTCTTTTTGTTTAACGTCTACAGTGGAATCAAGATAGGTCTCCCAATCACTCGCTGACCAACTATGACAGACCTTTTTGATCTCTTCATCAGACATTGGTAAGCCGTCTTTTTGGGTCCAAATTTTACTTGTACTCTTTTTTTTCATATCAACTCCTTGTAATGCTCCCTGCAATGTTCTCTTGTTTTCAAGGAAGCTAAGAATTAAACTCATTTTCTCACTTCTTTAATTATTTAATAATTTACTCTTCTTTCTATTCACCTCCTCTCATATATGTGAAAATGTTAATGTAGAGGATTAACAGCTCCTTCTTTTATGGCGAGAACATCTCACTCAATCAGAAACCATCAAAACCCATTCCTTGCTATTCTGAGTCTCTTTCAAATGCTTCAAAAAAAGCCTTTCCCCCCTACCTATGTGAAAACGTTAATGTGGGGGGTTAACAGTCCCGTATTTATTGAAGAAAATGGAATTCATTAAAAAATCTATTTCCTCCTATTTTTGAGATCCTTTCAAATACTTGCCCAAGGTCTCTCCCAAAAAAGCCATTCCCCCTACCTATGTGAAAATGTTAATGTAGGGGGTTAACAACTCCTTATTTATTGAAAGAAGCACCTGAACTCATCACGACCCTTCCATCATTGCCTTTCAATTTATTCAATGCACAAGACGGACCAAATGTTCCAAAGACATAAATGACTGATTTTATTGGATATTTAATTTTGAGATATGGACCATAAATAGGTCATGGCCCAAAATATTGAGTTAATTTCATCGAAGCGAAGTAAAAGTAAAGAACAGTGGACCACTTTCGGTCTATTTAAAATATGTGATGAATGATTTAAGGGATTTAGACAAACCCACAAGTGGGACAGAATAATAAAGTGATGGATTATTTGGGACTGTAAAAATAATTGTGTAACTGCAATTTTTTTCTTAAATCTTAAAGCCACTTATGTGGCTCCACTCCTGGTAAAAAGCACAGTCCCATATTATTCGTCAATGTATAATTGACATTTTTTCCTTCAAGCGATTTTGTCAGTCACAATGCATTATAAGTTAATGGGGAGGTGGACATCTTCGCTGGTCTATATAATTGGCCTCTTTAGTTACTCTGGACTTTTGATTGTATTATGGAGCCGTAATGGGATCATATCAGAACTGGAAAGAACTCAAATAAATAATTATCATCTTGGTTGAAAAAAAATCAGCAATGGCTCTCTCAAAAAAATGGAAATTCCAATCTCATCAAAGGGTTCATGTGTTTAGGTTCCCATACTATATTACCCCCTTTTTTTTATTTTTTTTAACTTAGGATATTCGAGAAATACCAGAATTGGGATGAAATATGAAAAAAAATGGAAACCCAAATCTGCACCAAGAGGGCATGTATTTAGGTTCCCATACTATATTACCCTAACCATAGTCTCGGTATTCCAGTACTTCTGTCAACGCCTTAGAGGGGCTTTTAAGCCCCCTTATAAGGCAGGTGGTGGACCTTATTAAAAAACTTAGTTGTCAAAACGGTCACCGTATTCAATGGCAAACCTGTTCATGGCTGGCTTCCAGTTGTGTAATGGTCGTGTCCATCGCTTAGAGGCCATTTTTATCGCTAAATATACAACTTTTAAAGCCGACCGATCACTGGGAAATATCTTACGATTTCTGATCGCCTTGCGGATCACGCTATTTAACGACTCTATGGCGTTTGTGGTATAAAAAATCTTTCTGATTTCATCCGGATAATCGAAAATAGTGATGAGATTGTCCCAATTCCTACGCCAAGACTTTTCAATATTCGGATACTTTGAAGACCACTTGGTACAAAATTCCTCAAGGGCCTTTTCAGCTTCTGTCAGAGTCGTAGAGCCATAAATGGACTTGAGGTCTTGGGCGACAGCTTTCATATCCTTGGAAGGAACATAGCGAAGGGAATTGCGGACCATATGGACAATGCACAGTTGCACTTTAGACTTGGGAAAAGCCGCTGAAATGGCTTGAGGAAAACCTGTAAGACCATCTACAGAAAATATAAATACATCTTTCAACCCTCGATTTTGCAGCTCAGTCAAAACACTCAACCAAAACTTTGAACCCTCATTTTCAGAAATCCATAGGCCCAACAAGTCTTTCTGACCCTCCTCTGTAATACCAAGAGCTAGGTAAATCGCCTTATTAATAACTCTCTTGTCTTGATGGACCTTCACCACGATACAGTCCAAAAATACGATAGGGTAAGTGCTATCCAAGGGGCGGTTCTGCCAAGCCGTAACTTCATCAATAACAGCATCCGTCACGTTGGCTATCACTGAGTGGGATATCTCTGCACCATGGTAGAGGTCTTTGATAGCTCCTTGAATATCCCTGGTCGTCATTCCCCTCGCATAGAGGGTCAGGATACTGTCTTCAAAGCCCTCAAGACGAGTCTTACCCTTGGGAATGACTTGAGGTTCAAAGGAGGCACTTCGGTCACGGGGGACCTGAAGCTCCACCTCGCCTTTCTCTCCCTTTATGGTCTTTCTACTGTAACCATTGCGAGTGTTGGATTTGCGGGTCTCAGACTTCTCATGCCTCTCATAACCTAGGTGATCGTCCATTTCCGCATTAAGGGCCGTCTCTAAAACAACCTTCATCAGTTGACCCGTTATGTCGGATAAATCCTTTTGGGTCTTGACGTTCTTCGCTAGTTCCTTGCCTATCGAGTAGGCAGTGGGAACTTCCCCCACTGCCCCTCACAGAACCGTGCTTGAAAGTCTCCCCTCACACGGCTCCTATGATTTTCCGTTTCATTAGGCTCCTCCTCAGCATAACCAAGTTGGCCTGACTACTTCCATAAATCATGTGACCCCTTCGCTCCATTCTCATTACAAGAACTTCATCACTACTACGAATCACTCTGCCCCTGGTTGGTGGCATCGGTATTTAGCACTTCGGGGGTCTCCCTTATAGCGTTTCCCTTATCATCCACCAGCAGGTTCCCACGTTCCGATACGAAGCCTGTACTAGGTTCATGCCCCCTATACACCGCACGCCGTCTAGATCGGTCATCAGGCTTCCTCTAGACTTATCCCGACGGAGACAACCTTCCTTCGGTTTTGACGCGACTGTTAATCTTTCGATGCGTCGTCGGTGGGTTTGCTTTCGCTCATCTCCCTAGTACTTACATGACCGTTTACTACGGCCTTTTCCTTGCTCGCTCACTACAAGGGCCTTGCCTCCCATGCAGCAGCAAGGTTGTTTGCACTCAAATCCTGAAATCCGAGTGCGGAGGACCTACCTCCATCTTCACATCAGCATGTCACCTCCGTGACTTCGTGGCACACATTGTCTTGATATCCATTCTGCCTTCTCCTTTCAAGATGATAGTTCATCCTAATATGATTCGGCAGTTACACAAAATAGTTTACAGGCTCGATTATTTTGTCATTTATTACAATAAAATATTAAACGATAACCCAAAATCTAGAAATTTTTCTTATTTTTTTATGATTTTTTATTAATGAACTCGACGGAAAACCATGAGAGTCGGAAATTCAAAATGAGTTATATTAAAAGTTTAGAAAAATCCTCTCTTGTATCTCACAATCATAATTGCAATAGCACCTTGAGTTTGGCTTTCATTGGTAATCATAGCTCTCTGGATTCCTGTTTCAAGGGGTGATCTATTCAGTCGACATAGAGATTGGAGCCCTCATTGCCTACTGTTTAAGAAATAGGAAGCCTAGCATCCAAGCTAGTGAGCATGAGGAAGCCTTCTAAAGGCTTTCTAAAAAAAACAAAACTGGGTTTAAGCTATCATCGGAAAATACTTTAACCACCATCATCGAGTCCATCGTCACTAATACTCCAACTACGATCTATGAGGGCGCTCCGTGCATCAATAGCACTATTATTGTATTTTGAATTTCCACCATGGAATGAGATATTATTCTGTTGTGAGGTGGTGTGGATTTGGTTGAGCAGGCTGCTGTATATTCCCGTGGGAAGGGTGAGTCCTTCAAGCATGCTACTCATGTCTGTGACACTAAGGAAATTCCATTGAGTCATATCGGGTTGAGCCATTGGGGCTTGCCTAAACATAGAACTCATGTTTGTGACATTGGAGACATCCCAACCGCTGACGTCGGGATTGGCAACATCTGCCCCATCAAACATATAACTCATGTTTGTGACATTGGAGACATCCCAACCGCTGACATCGGGATTGACAACATCTGCCTCATCAAACATATGACCCATGTTTGTGACATTGGAGACATCCCAATCGCTGACATCGGGATTGGCAACATCTGCCAAATAAAACATATAACTCATATTTGTGACCTTGGATGTATCCCAGCGACTCACATCGAGATCGGCCATATTTGCATCGGAAAACATAAAGTTCATATTTGTGACCTTGGATGTATCCCAGCGACTCACATCGAGATCGGCCATATTTGCATCGTAAAACATATAACTCATATTTGTGACCTTGGATGTATCCCAACCGCTGACGTCGGGACTAGCAACATCTGCCCCACCAAACATATAACTCATATTTGTGACCTTGGATGTATCCCAACCGCTGACGTCGGGATTGGCAACATCTGCCTCATAAAACATATAACTCATATTTGTGACCTTGGATGTATCCCAACCGCTTACGTCGGGATTGGCAACAGATGCCTCAGAAAACATAGAGTTCATGTTTGTGACATTGGAGACATCCCAATCGCTGACATCGGGATTGGCAGCTTCTGCATCATAAAACATGCTACTCATATCTGTAACCCCAGAAACATTTCCTCCACTTAGATACTCAAGGGCTTCGCATTGCCTAAAGGCTCCTTTTAAACTCCGCCACCCCACATCACCAAGATCTTTCACAAAGATGAGTTTTAATCTATGTGCTGTAGCCTCGCTATCGAAATTCCAAGCCTCAAGGGTCCCCGAAATGGTGACAGTGTAATCTCCAGCTTCGGCGTAAATATGAGTGATATCGCTGTCATCATGGGACGTGATCTCACTGGAGGAATCATCCCCCCAATCCACAGTAAAATTAGACTTGTATCCTGAGGGCAAGGGGAGAGCGATGGCTTCACTTGTTTGAGAAGTTCTCCAAACAGAGACAAAGAAAGAGAACCCTCCATCACTGATACTCCACCCTCGTTCTTTTAAGAGTTGTCGGATATTTTCGGAACGGCTGTCGTACTTAGAGCTCCCCATATCCAATGTGAAATTTTCCTGGCTGGAGGTTTCATAAAGTCGCTGAAGGAGTGTGTTATAGACCCCTGTGGGAAGGGTGACTTCACTGAAAGTCTCATCCATCTTTGCCAAAAGAGCAAAATTCCATCCACTGAAGTCTATTTTCTTTATAGAAGTCACTCCTTTAAACATGCGATCCATGTTTGTGACATTGGAGATGTCTCCTCCTCCTACTTGGCGAAGGTTGCTGCAACCCTCAAAGGCTCCCTCTAAGTTGATCCACCCCATATTCCCTAAGTCGGTCACAGAAATGAGTTTGTCTTTGCTCCCACTGTTGTTGAAATACCAAGCCTCAAGCTCCCCCGAAATAGTGACGGTGTAGTCTCCAGACTCGGCATAGGTATGAGTGATATCGCTGTCATCATGGGATGTGATTTCACTAGAGGCACCATCACCCCAGTCCACAGTGAAATTATAATTATACCCTGATCGCAACGGAAGAGTGATGGACTCATTTTCACTGGACAAACGCCACACAGAGATAAAGGAAGAAGCTGTCACAGAAGGAGCTTGCTTTGTATCACCACAGCCTAAAAGACTCGCCATGGTCAGGCCAACAGAGAGACCCATGGTGAGTAAAGGTAGGGTGCATCTTGTAAAAGTTTGTAATGGAGTCAAAGCTTACCTCCTTCGCTCATATTTTCTTCTTTTCACCTTTTTTCTTCTCAACTTGATATAAAAAGATGTAATATATATTATATGCGCACTCTGGTTAAGGTGAAAACGCTGACTTGGATTTATGGACTTTATAAATAAGAAGATCGAAGGAAATCCTGCTCAAGGTCGTGGTCTCTAACCCACATTTCTCACAAAGATATACTGGAGTTCTATTGGGTATAGCCATAAAATTTACTGGAAAGATACTGCCGAGGCTCATGCCCTTTGCCTATTATTTTTATATCCAGTCAGAACTCACCACTCATTTTATCCTCCCCTTCATTGTGTGCCTCAGTGAAAATCTTTTACATAGTGATGGTGCAGTAAAAGACTCATTTTCCAGATGATTTTGGAACCCTATAGATAGAGGAATGGTTGAAACCCAACCTTGATTATTAGATTTTGTAAAGCTATGTGGCACAATGTGGAGCAAGAAGGCCAAACTGTTGGAGTAAATTGCACCCTCTGGTGAGATAAGAGTTCTTTCTGCTTTTACTTCCTTTACTTCCCCGTATCAACTTTAATTTTTATGATCGTACAAAAATTGATGGAATGAGGGTGTACCAGTGAAATGATGTAGACAAACAGCTTGTTTCCTGTAATACTTTATTTTTGCAACGAAATTATCAACCAAAAAGTGGGGACCTCATGTCAAAATCTAAGGTAAAGTTAAAATCAAATCGTTCCAATTCAATTACCACTGAAGTCACAACTTCCTTATCAAAATCAATGTTAGGAATGGAAGAAAGCATAAGAGATGCCTTAAATGAAGCTGGTAGCATAGCGACCAAATCGACTTTAAATCACCTTGATAAGGTTATTACATCGTCTGAGACAAAATTAAAAAAATGAATTGAATGCGGTTATTACATATGTTGTTGAGAATCATAAATTGATTGTTACCATCCATCTTTGACAAGAAAATAATCTAACAAAACTATCATAGATTTTTTCCGAAAAGGAATAAAAATAAGAAATTGTATATGGCAGCACAGCAAAGAACATGGGTACGTGATCCCCACAAGGTATCAAAGAAGATTCCAAAAGCATTAAAAGATGAAGTAATGAAGAATGGGGAGAAACTCGTTGAGTTATATTTGAAACCTCAATATATACAAGAACCACCAAAAAATCGAGAAGAAAATTATTTGCTGATTTGAGTTGCAAGTGGATTCGGAACTTCTTTTATTTCACATCGAAGTACCACTGCCGGTCTAAACGAGCCATAGAGCCATTTTTTACTTGGCACTTTGCTCGGCTTGGCTATCAGGTAAACAATAAATTTAAAATATCATACATGAGACACAACGAAGAATGGCATGATCTTTACTTCGATAAATCATTAAAAGAATCCCTCAAGCTAGTCAAAAATGGAGGACATTTGGAGCCATAAGTATAACTTGCCGTGACTCTCAACCCACCATCTGGGAGTCAGACAGAACAGTACGAAAATCATTGGAGTTGATGAGCTGTCTCTGTGGAGTGATACCCCTTCAATGGGGTGTGCCCACTGAGAAGATCAAATATTTCTTTTGGATGAAATGGCTTGCTGATTCGCCGGATCTGATGTTTTGCGTATGAGTCTTTTATAGTAGAAAGTTGTCCTGATAGTAAAAGAAAGGGCGTGTCTTCAAATTGATGAATCTTTCGCATCATTTCTAGGCCATTGATTTTTGGCATGGAATAATCCGTTATGAGGAGGTCAATTTTCTCCGATCTCATCTGAAAAAACTTGATAGCCCACAGAGGTTTCTCGAAAGATATAGCTTGGATATTCATAAGATTCAATATTTCCAAAAGCATGATAATCATCTCTGGATCATCATCAACAACTAAGACCTTTTGATAAGTACTCATTTTATCCTCCCCTTCGTGTGACCTCAACGAAGACCTCTTGGCATAGCAATGGTGCAATAACTGGTTTTAAAATTGTCTTCTTCAAAATTCCGAGCAATACAATAGGCATCGTATTTCCTCAATAAATCTTTTTCCACTCCTGATATTGTACGACTCTCTGAAAAGACAATCTTAATCTTATTTTTTTCAAAAAGGTCATGGATTTTTTCTTTTAAATCTAGGTCCATGCATAAAACTAACATTTCTATTTCTTCTTTTTTATTTTCCATAAATTTCCTATGAAATCTAGACTTTTCATTTTTTTTAATGAAATGCTTCTTGGCATAGGTGTTCGTGGTTTTTTTCTAATTTTAATTCCGAATTAATGGAAATACTTTTCAAGCCTCCTTTTTTACATAGAGGGAAGTGGGCGATTTATAAATATTTATAGATGGTATTTTGAGAAATGGACGCAGATTGACATTTGATATCCACGACAAGCCATGTGTTTTAAGAGACTTAATTGTGTAACGAAAGAACTGTGGACTTTTGGGAACAACAGAATTTAAATTTCTTTCCACTTCCGCATGGACAGGATTGATTTCTTCCAATTTTTTCGCTTTGGTCATTTTTCTGCTGTGATGCAGACATATCTTCAGTTACAATTTTTTTTTGCTTTTCATCTTCCAAATCCTCATCCAAATTATCAAAAAGAATATCTCCTAGATTCTGGTGAAAGTAACGATTTTTAAATTGAGATATGAGCATCATAAAAATACATGTAAGAACCAAAAGTGTGAGTGAAGCAAAAAACAAAGAAGATGCTTGCATCTGAGTTAATGGGAGGATGAGTGCCAGTAAATAACCAAATCCAAATACCAATAAGGAAATAAGAAGAGATATAAAGGATCCCAAAGAAAGTAATATTAAAAGTCCAAAAATCATTGCTATTTTTTGCTCCTGTCGAATACAATGAATCCGCATAGATACAAGTGAGTTATCTACAGACTTAATGATTCTCGCGTTAGTATCTTAATAGGTCAAGATTAATTGGAGGAAATTTTTATTTTTTAAACGCAGGGGGCAAATATGAGCACGGAAGCTCAAACACTTAAAACGATCAAAAAATGTTTCAAGAAAGTTATTCCTGAAAAGGACTCTCGGGCAACCATTCCACCTCTTGAGTTTATTGTGGCTCTTGTCTTGTCATTCCAGGGAGACTCTAAGACATATTCAATAGAGGGAATTAGGAGGTTTATGATAAGTCATTTAGGATTAAGAATTGAAAGACACAGCTTCTGGGAAAGACTCTCTAGAAAAAGATTAAAAGAGCTTCTGAGTAAACTGGTTGAAATGCTCATGATAAAGCTATCTCATGGAGCTTTTCATGGGAGCAAAGCCATATTATTACAACTGGGAGTCTCAGACGTTCTTCTTGTTGACTCAAGCACAATAAGCCTTTGGGATGGAGCATCTGAGAATTTTCCAGGGACAAGAACAAACGCAGGAATTAAATGGCACGCTTGTTTCAGTTTATTCAGTGGTATAATGACTTGGTTCGAATTAACTCCGTCTTCCACTAACGATAGGAAGTGCTTTCCTGATATAAAGGAACTCGTTGGAAAATTAGTCATCTTTGATTTGGGATATTGGGACTATGGCTTATTGTCATCTATTCATGAAGCTAAAGGATTTTTCTTGTCTAGAGTAAAGTCAAATGCCTCTATTCTTATTGATGCTGTTGTTGAAGGTTTGCCAGATTACTATGTTGGAAAAGAGTTCTCTGATATTAAACTCAAGAAAAAAAACGATGTTGTTGAATTTATAGGCAGTGTCTTGTCCAATGGTAAATGGGTAAGTTTGAGAATTGTAGGCTTCTGGAATTCCTCCGAAAAACGCTATCATTGGTATTGCACGAATTTAGATGTGGCAGCGGAGTCCATATATCCAATTTATCGTTTACGTTGGCAATGTGAACTTATTTTCAAATCTTGTAAGAATTCTTTGAATGCAAATCAGATCACCTCAAACGATCAAAATATCATAGAGAGTCTTCTTCTTGCTTCATTAGCGGCTCACCTCACATCAAGTGTTGTTTTGAGGATAGGAAGAACTAAACTCAATAAGGAACAAAATGACTCCACATCGTTTCAAAGAGTTGCTAAGGTTACCGTCTTATTAGCCTCTGATTTTATCAAATATCTCCTAAGCTCATCTCAAAAGTATTTAAATATTTTGATAGAGAAGATCAAGATATTCTCCCATGAAATTTATGACACAAACTACCGACGGCGAAAAACATCAATGAATATGGCTAAAAAGGTCTTGCTATGAAAGAATAAAAAACCACGAACACCTATGTGCTTCTTGGTTGATTAAAAATTATTTATTTTTCTTTCTTTCTCTCTTTCTTTTCTTTGTCTTCTCTTTCTTTTTCTTGTTTAATGACTTCTTTCTTTGCTTCTTTCTTAAGGGAGTGAAACACAGTCATACCTAGACGAGCATTAAAATCACTAAAGCTTTTTCCGTACTCCATTCTTATCTGATTTCTTATCTCTAACATCTGCTCATGACTATTATTCCCTGATGGTGTTTGAAACCAAAAAATGACGATTCTTTTCTTGTAATCAAATTCAAGGTCCAGTTCGGGGTTATCTTTAAACATTGTCTTCACGCCACGCAGAGCAAGGGGGTCATCATCATTTAAATGATCTCCAAAAATTCTTCTCAGTGTTCCTCGAATGGCAAGGGTTGCCAAATCTAAATCATGAAAGCACTCTTTATGAACTGTGAATGGGTTAGGAATTTCACCCAAATTGGACATAACAGGATCATCCATAAGACCTCCTTACATATTTAAAGTATGTTAACTTACTTATAGTAAGTCAAGTTGTATGGAGAGAAAAAATCCCAATACTCAATTACTTAGACTCACTCACCTTTTTATGGTAATTTTTCTAAGTGGTGGTGAAGGAAGAAAAGACAGCGGAAGGAACGAGTCACTTCAAAGTGACGAAGAAAAAAGTTGCGGGGCGTCCAAGCACAAGAGATGAAGAAATTCGTTGTTTTGTGAAAGACCTTCATCACTCGTATTTGCCTAATAACGAAGCTATGAAGCAGTGTTCCAAGGAAGCTGGAATATCACTGTCCACTATTCAGCAAGCCAAAACGGATGGAAAAGGAAGCATTGAAACCCATTTGAGTATTTTTTTAAATCAAACGGGGCTGACCACCTCTAACCTTAGAAAAATGCTCCCAGAGATTCGGAATATCTCAAAGTATGCTGGGCATTATTCTCTTTTAGAAGAAAAGCTTGAGGCTGTCCTTACAAAGTATTCTGTGGATCAGGTGATTGTGATTCTTGAATTGATGCTGGCCAAGGAGAAGGTGGAAAGCAGTTTGGGGCTGAGTAAGAACACAAGCAAGCCCAGAGATTCCCTCGATGAAAAATAGCTTCCATTTAATCAATGACGCATATCGCAGATCTGTGATGCGTTACGTTATTCTCGTGGTATTATAGAGAATACCAACCAAGGTGAGTAAGAGCGTCTGCCCTCGGCTTCTCAACCCAAATTTTTATTGAACCCACTGACCCATCTCACAACACGGCCTCCCTTCCATGGTGTTTCCCAAGCCCTTACTAAACCCAATCATCCACCTGAAACTGTGGCGGCACAAAGTTCTTTTCCTCAGCATCTAGGAATGGCAAGCTAATTGAATTGAGGCATTGTTGTGGCTGCCTCTCCGGGCCAAATGAGATTGTGGAAAAGCACCTTCATGGTGCGCCCTTTTACGTCACTTGTGTTGAAAAAATTGATAGTTTTTGCCCCCACCCCCTTTCATGCAACCTCATTCACTTTAGAGCCTCTCAGGTCGAATCTCAAGCAATCAAATAGCATAAATAGCGTTGTCCCAAAAATGGCCTTGTTTAAATAGGAGGTCGCCTTAAATGGACCATGGGTGGTCCATTGAAGATATTTAAATATTTCAGAAAAAAAGTGTGTCATTCCATAATGATAAATACTTTTCCTTTGCACATACTTCATATTTTGACCCAAATTTTGGTCAATGGAATGACAGTGAGATGGTGTGAGTGCCTTGAAACCCACTTAGGTTTGAATACAGATTTGGCATGATTTATGCTTATAAAAATCTATGAAAGCATTTTTTAATTTACATCATTTGAACTTACATCATAAAGGCTCATATATTTTTAGGTCTATATTAGAAACCACATCTTTTGATTTACTCCCCATCATAGCCTCTAAATATTACAGGAAAGAAAAGAACTAAGAAGAATTAAGAAGAATTAAGAAGAATTAAGAATAAGGTGTCACGCCCACCTATATATGAAAGTCTATAAAAGACATGTTCATAACATGAAAGACATGCTCATATAGTTCATATAGATATATAGGTCGTATAAAGGGCTGTAGGCAATAGATTCGATTCTACAATAGTGGGAGGTATCAATCAATGAACTATAAAATTCTTATCGCCGATGACCAAGAATCTGTTCTTGATAATTTTCGAGAAATGTTCAAGAACCATTTGGACATTGAGCCCACCCTGACCCAACAATCCTTGGATGCCTTAAAGCTTATCCAAGAAAACCCCTATGATTATGCCGTTGTTGTTCTGGACTATCATTTTGAAGGTCAAAAACTCAATGGAGCGCAGGTGGCTCAAGAGATTCTTAAGATCAACCCCAAGCTGATTGTTCTTATTTGCACAGGGGACATGGGTCGAGAAGCTCCTATTTCTTGTCTCAAGGCCGGAGTGAGTGACTTCATTCAAAAAGACGAACCCCTTGATAAGATTATTGCTAGAATTAGATCCAATTTTAGGAAGTTTGATGAACTCTCACGAGTGGTGACAAGCAAATCCACCCAATATCAGTCCCACCAAAAAGAATTTGAAGAGGCATCTCTGATTTCAAAATTGGGTATGGTCGGTTGCTCTGCATCTATGGCTTCAGTGGCACAAAAGGTCTTGACCTTGAGTAAAAATGGAGGGGATAAATCGACAATACTTATTCGTTGTTAGGCGCCAATTAAAATTGGCCATTTTTAGAAGCCGTCGCCAATGAAAAACGGCCAGTTGATGATGTACTGATTTAGTTATTCTTCGTTCAGAGTTTAGTCAAGTGTCTTTATTTTGCTCATCATTTAACTCGGACTATGCCACAAGATTCTGAGGAATGATTTTCTGCCCACCACTTTTGGCATGACCCCAAATGCATCCTTCAGCCCTATGGCAGAGGTAAATGGAGTATTTTTCAGGATTCCTTGGCGCAGCTAATGTCTAAAGCTCCGCGAGAGTGACGAGCAAATAGTACGGTAAAAGCCAGTTATCCATAAATTTATCCATGGCGACACTGCGGCTGTGACCCCGATGTCTAGCAACGCAGTGCTGCTGTGGATAAATTTTGTGGATAACTGGCGAGTTCCTTCCCCAAAAGTGGGGATCTCTAATGAACTTCTTTGGTTGAACTTTCCTCTTTGCTCTGTTTAGACTTGGCTTTTGCCGATTCGGTTCTCCAACTTTCTTTTCCTTCAATGTTGAGGGTTTCACAGTTGTGAATAATTCGATCAACAGCAGCAGCGGTGGTAATAGGGTTAAGAAACACCTTATCCCATTCAGAGTAAGTTAAGTTTGTAGTGATCATGAGACTTTTCCTTTCATATCGCTGAGATATGAATTGAAAGAAAAGATCAGCACCCTCTGTGCAGGAAGCTGTATAGCCAAGTTCATCACAAGCAATAAGATCAAAACGGTCTAATTTCTTAAAAAGAGCATTCAATGAGAGTTCTTTCTTGCTTTCACGCATTGTTTCAATAAGTTCATGAGTGGTGACCCATAAACATCGATAGCCTTGTTCACAGAGTGAACGAACTAGGGACATGGCCAAATGACTTTTCCCCATTCCAAAGCTTCCGTAAAACACAACATTACAGGCTTTTCTGACCCACTCTCCCTCTGCCATCCAATTAATTTGCTGAGCTGTCACTCCCGTTCTTTTCTGGAAGTTATAAGTTTGGAGTGATTTAAGTTGAGGAAGCTTGGCCCCCTTAAGCAATCTTTTCACTCTCTGGGAATGCTTGTCAGCAAGCTCATTTTGAACGAGTATACCTAAATACTGTTCATACGTCTTTTTTGTTTTTTCGGCAACTCTAGCCGTTGCAACATATTCATCCGCCATCGCTGGAAGTCGGAGTTTTTTAAGAGAACCTATAAGTTCTTCGTGATTCATTAAGAACCTCCTATGTTTGGAACAAGACTGTCATATTGAGACAATCTAGGTTGAAGTGGTTTTTGTTGGTCATTCAAATTAATTTTGGTGGGATTGCCTAAGAGCAAATCTTTTATGGATTTAAAGTCGAAAATCTCACGACTTTCTAATTGAAGCTCCATGGCTGTAGATAAGTCCTGCCAACTCACATGCTGAATCAAGTTGATAACTCTTAAATATTCATGCTCGGCACGGCTTGAATCTTGTTGCTTGAGGTATTGATAAAAATTTTCAAACACATTTGTTGGAAAAAGAATGGATCGGTGAGCCCATCTTACCATGGCTTGCGGCTTACGAACTAAAGAGGGAAGGATATGTTCAAGAAGAAGACTATGCTCCCCATCAGGTTTTCTTTGATGGCGAGCGACAATTTCTTGCTTCCCTCCTGCACGATAGATCGTGACATGATAGGGACCCTGTACGGTTTTACAGGGAGATTGGATCACCTCATCAGGTATGGAATATGTGGTTTTACCTATTCTCAAAGTCCCATAACCATTACTTTGACAAATATTCACCTTACAGAGAATATCTTCATCTCGTGGAGGCAAAGGCTTAAGAACTTTGGCCTCCTCCTCAAAGCGAGATTTGGTGGAGTCACTCTGATGCTGATCCATATAAGACTCTAAAAACTGATTCAAATGATCCCAGTCTTTAAAAACAATTCCTTTGTTTCTAACAATATTTTTTATCCGAGAACTGAAGGTTCGAATATCACGCTCCACATCTCCCTTGTCAGAGCCCTTCCCTGCGCGGCAGGGAAGAACCTTAAATCCATAGTATTGGATGGCTCGATCAAAAGATTGGGTGTAAATTCGCTGATTTCCTTTAAGAACTTTCTTCACACAGGGAGATAAATTATCAATACGGATGTTCGCACTCATCCCACCTATCTTTTCAAAAAAAGCATGCACCCCATCGATGAAACACTCATAGACAAGAAAGGGGTAGGCACGAACCCAACAGGTGCCACTACAAGGCAATGTTCCAAAATGGAGATGAACGATCTGAACACCATCGGCAAATGGTAAAGCAACCTTCTCCTTAAAATCAAACTGAGCCTGTTCTCCAGGATCATATCTTTGGCTGAAAAAACGCTCCTTGGGGCGAGAACCAAGAATCTCACAAACTCTTCTCTGAACCGTTCTCTCACTCCCACGATAACCCTCCTCAACTAATAGCTCATATATTTCACGGGCGGTGTTACTTGGGTTCAACTTCAAAAAGTACTTCACCCGATCCATATATCCATTAAGGGGATCTGGGCGAGTTCTTTTGGACCTCGCCTTGTACTTCGGTGGGGTGTTGGACTCACAGTACTTGCGCACCGTCTTACGATTGATCCCTAATTCACGAGATATTTCTGTCTTATTTTTACCACTGTGACTCAGGTCACGAATGCGGCCGAAAGTGTATTGACTAATCATAAGATCCTCCTCATTGCTAACCTTTTGAGTTGCAAAAGGGAGGGACTCTGTGAGCTTAGTATCTATATCAGAAGAAGAGACTTCATTGTCTAGTATTTGAACACTCCCTGAAGATTGGTCACTTTTCATTGGCGACAACCTCCATATTGAAAGTGGGACATTTTAATTGGCGACGGCTTTAAGGGAAGCCTGTCTTCAAAAAGAAATTCCATGAAAATTGAGGCAAATGTTGGAATCTTGTGGAATTTAAATACTTTAGAAAATGGGCACAGCCTAAACAGGCTTTTCTTGACTATATATTTAACCTCATTGAAATCCAGAAACAGTCTACAAATGAGAAATATGGAACCTGAATAGGCTGTCATGGAAGGACTCTCCAACACGGAGCCCCTTTCCAGGTCGACAAGAACCCAAAAGGAGTTCTTATCAGCTCGGAGCCTTTTTATGAGTAATATCAATTGATTATATGCGTCTCGGTTGACAATGCCAAAAATCACCATAGGTCCTCCTCTGAAAAGTGGCCACTTTTCATTGGCGACGGTGGGGCATTTTAATTGTCAGCTAACATTCGTGGTGAGTCGGGAACAGGAAAAGAGCTTGTTGCAAGAGCCATTCATGAAAACTCATCTCGAAAGGCAAAGCTTCGCATTGATATCAATTGTGCTTCTATTCCAGAGGGTCTTTTAGAATCAGAGTTTTTTGGCCATGAAAAGGGAGCCTTTACGGGAGCGGATAAAAAGCGACTTGGTAAGTTTCAGGTGGCCACAGGTGGTACAATTTTTCTTGATGAAATTGGTGAAATGCCCAAAGAACTTCAGGCTAAACTTCTTCGAGTCTTACAAGAAAAAACCATTGAACCCATTGGCTCCAACTCTCCCATACCTGTGGACGTTCGAGTGATTGCCGCAACACATGTGAACCTTGAGGAAAAGGTTGAATCTGGGGAATTTAGGGAAGACCTCTTTTATCGACTGAACCAAATACCCCTCTTTATTCCCTCCCTAAGAGAGCGTCCCGAAGACGTTGCCCCCTTGGTCACCCACTTTATGGACAAGCACTCTGGGAGAGAAAAGAAAAAACTCATGTATAAGACCTTGCAATACTTAAAATCTTACCAGTGGAATGGCAATATTCGTGAACTCGAAAACACCATCAAGCAATTGGTTGTTTTAACCCCCAGTGATGAGATTCGTCCAGAGCATCTTGATGCTAAGATATTTGAAGCCAACAGCAGGGCGGCCACAATGTCGTATCCAGAGTTTAAAAATATTGTGAATAAAAAAGTCGAAGAGGAAGAAAAAGAATTTCTTGTCTCAAGAATAAGAGCTTATCCCTCCTTAAGAGCTGCGGCAAAGGCTCTGTCTATACCAAAAACCTCACTCCAGAGAAAACTCTCTGAATGGGGATATTCTTCAAAGGGCGAGGGGGTGTTGGTATGAGTTTCTTAAAAACAATGGAAGACTATCTACTCAAAAAGGTTATAAAGCATATTGGAGGCCAAAAAAGCATGGCCATTCAACTGGATATTACAAATGCTTGCAACCTTAAATGTTCCCACTGTTACCATTCCCATCATAAAAATACGGGAGCTTTAAACCTTGAAGGCTGGCTTGAGATTCTTGACCAGTACGACAAGATGCTTCAAACTCTCAAGCTACAGCCCTATATTGTGATTTGCGGCGGGGAGCCCACATTAAGTCCCTATCTTTTTTCTATTCTAAAAAGAGCCAATGAGCTTTGGGAAAGTCCCACCATTACAATTCTTACCAATGGTACAAAGCTTACAGACAAACTACTGTCTTCCCTCAGTGAGTACAATATGCGGTTTCAGGTCTCTCTAGACGGTCCTGATGCTAAGAGGCATGATGCTCTTCGTGGTAAAGGGAATTTCCAAAAGGCACTGGAGGGAGCCAAACGGGCCAAGCAGTACGGCATTGAGACAAATATTCTAAGTATTTTATCAAAGAAGACCTCCCATTGGATTCCAGAGTTCTTTCAAATGGTCAAAGAAAACGACCTTAACTCTATGGGCTTTACACGATTTATTCCACAGGGTTTTGGCGCAGAGCTTGTCGAAACTGGGGGAGATGATTCCTTGTATGGTTTTGAACTCAGGGATGCCATGAAGTCCATCATTTATTTTTCAAAGAAATCTGGGGTGCGAACTTCAACAGACCACCCCTTATATCACCTTATTGACCCCAAGCTTGGTCATAATGGCCGCTTTGGATTCCAAGGACTTGTAGTGGACTACAAAGGTAACTTGAAGGTTTCTAGCAGAGCCAATTACATACTTGGAAATGTACTCGGCGAAGGTCTGCAAAATTTGTTCTTACACCATCCTTTAATGAAGGATTTGAGAAACTCCCAAAAGATCAATGGATGTGGTGATTGTATGTATTATGCACGATGTGGTGGAGATAGAAATATAAGCTATGCCACAACGGGAAGTTTTTTAGAAAAAGACAAAGGATGTTGGATTCATCCAAGAACTATCAAGAAAGGAGTTGTCGCATGAAAAAAATAACAAGGAAAATAAAAAGAAGAAGCTTATTATTTCTTCTGTCTTTAGTGCCCATACAGTCTCTTGCTTTTGCTGTGGATTTTTCTTCAAAATTAGGAAAGAACAGAGAATCTCTAGGCAATCATAATTATGAAGAAGAGATGGTAAATCGTTTGTTGGAAGGAAGTATGCCTGAAAAATATTATGATCTTATGGATAAGCATCATGTGAAGCATCCCGAAGATTTATATCTTAATGAATTTCAGTCACAGAGAATCCTCTTAAAAAGAGAATTTATCAATGATCTCTATGCTTCCAATGAAACAGAAGATGGAATTGATAAAGAAACAAGTGGAGCTATGAGTGACTTTCTGTGGCCATAATTCATGGACGAAACAGTTTGAGAGTCTTGTAAAATGAATAAATTTATAATTTTTTTTATTATATCAATGAGTATCTTCAGCTACCATTGGATATGGAAAGGAGAGGGTAACGAGATGATCTTAAAAGTAGGATATCCAGATGGGTGGAATGATCTCACGCCCACACTTCAACATACAGGACATGCGGACTCTATTTTGCATAACGCTTTTGAGCCATTGGTCATCCTCGGGAAAAATGAAATTATTCAACCTATGGCCGCAAAATCATGGTCTATCGATCCTCAAAAAAGAGTATTTACATTTGAAATTGATACCAAAAGAAAGTTTTCTAATGGAACTCCACTTTCTGCACAACATTTCAAAGATTCATGGGAGTATAGCCTCAAAGTGACACCTAAGTCTTCTAATAACAGCTTGCTTGATGTCCTTTACAAGATGGATGGTTTTGAAAATCATGAGAAAACAGGAAATATCTCTGGAATTGAGGTTCTTAACGAGAGTACTTTAAGAGTTACTTTTAAGAAATCTTTTCGTATGGCCCTTAGTCATTTGTCTGGATCAAGAATGTCTTCTTTCCTCCGAGAGGGCGAAAATTTTCTAGGAACCGGTCCTTATGTTATCAATGAAATAAGTGAGAAGGAAATCATGTTGATAAAAAATGAATACTTTTTGGACTCTGTTCCTTTTGACAAAGTAAGCATTAAGATTGTCCCTCCTGATGTGGCTCAAGAATCTCTAGATCGTGGCGATATTGATTTTTATGCCTTCGCCAAGGGCTCTCTTGATCTTTGCCGTGAGGAGTTTTTAGAGTGCAGTGCGGGATCTGAAAATCGCCATGCTGTGATTATCGTCAATGGTCAAGAGGGACGTATTTTTAGCAATCCACAGCATCGGAAAGCCCTTCAATACCTTTTCTTAGATGGCTTTACATTGGAAGATATGCCCAAGGAAAGTCGTTCTGGAATCCAGTTAGACCCTCAAATATTCTTACCATTCCAATCGGGGCGCATAACAGAGTCAAAAGCCAAGGAGATTATTCAGCAAGGCCAAACATATGTTGAGAACTTTATCAAGGCCACCCAAGAACAACCACTTTATTTTGCCCTCCATAAGAGAGGGAGATGGCTCCAAGAATACCTCGGAAAGAAGGGAGTTCAATTTTCTAAGAAATCAGAAAGTGACCATGAGGAACAATTTAGAAAAATGTACCATAAAACCTACGAACCAGATATCATCCCTAGGGCCTTAAGCGTTTTTAATGGTGACCCCGATGGAATATATCATGCTCTTGGTGAAAAAGGGGCTATCAGTTCTCCCATGATTCATCGTAAAACTATTTCATCACTCCTTGAAGAGGGCCGCAAAATACTTGATTTTGATAAATTGGCTCCACACTACGAAAAGGTGGCTGAAGCAGCCTTGCAAGAAGTTCCTTTTATCCATATAGGATTCTTGCACGACATTATGATTTTAAAAAAAGACCGAGTGAAGCTTAATGGAAAATACGTCAATCGTGAAGATGGACGCTTTACAAACTACCAGCCAGTGGAATAATCATGAAGAAAATGATCTTAAAGAAAATAACCTTGAACAAGTGGCTTCTTAGAAACACAAAAATGCCATTGCTCATCCTAGGGGTGATGGTCGCCCTTGCTCAAGTATGTTTTGTGGCTTATACCCACAATAGATCAAAAGAAACACAAACAAAATCCATCAAAAAGCTTGTCGCCACGGTCATCCAAATTGGAATACATCAAAAAAACCGCCCTCTCTTAGAATCATCCTTTCAACTGGCCATGGAAGAACTTGGCGTAAGGTCCATGATTTTTTGCGAGGGCACAAGAAAAATATTCCACCAACCCTTTGGGTTTGGAAATTGCCCCCATAATCTCAAGGAAGGATTTTTTGAATCTGTGATTGAAGTCAATCCCTCTGGATTTAAAGATCATCATTTCTATTTTTATGTGGATCGTTTTCACATTGGCCCCTCTCTCATCGCACTGAATGTCATTATCTTAGTATTTTTGTCTATTGTTTTTATTATCATCTATAGGATACAAAAACATCTTTCAAAAGATATATTTTTGCCTCTAGAAAGTCACTTGTCTGGAGGAGATGAGATTTATATTGAAGAGCTTGATGCCATTAGAAATAAATTTGAAGAATATCGAAAATCCAAAGAGAAGCAAGCTGTGGCGGGGGCCATTATTGAGTACAATATGAGCATTAATCACAACATCAAGTCAATGAAACAGACTCTTGATGTGATTATGTCAGGTGAGTTTTCTTCGGAAAGGCAAAAGCAGAGATTTAACCAAGTTTCCAATGATTTTAAGAGGCTTATGGCCAAAATTGCCGACCAGATACCAGATAGAAATAAAGTAAGCCTTATCACCTCAGACAAAACATTCTTTGAGTACCTTGAAAAGGAGAATGAGAAGACAACAAAGGTATGTGCCGTTGATGCCTTTGAAATTGCTTGCGAACATAAAAAAATCGAAAAGAAATCTTCTAAAAATGATCTTCGTATTGAAATATCTTACGATGATGAGGTAAAAAAACTGTATATTGAAGCCGTCGATCCTGAGTTGAGGGGTATTTTTTCAAACTTGATGAACAACTCTATTGAATCTGGAGCCACTCATATTGAGATCAATCTACGAAAAGAAGAGACCGACCTTGTAGCAACAATTTTTGATAACGGGAAAGGAATCCCTCAAGACATCAAGGAAAATATATTTCAGCGAGGTTTTAGTTGGGAAAAAGAAGGTGGAACAGGCTATGGACTCTACCACGCTCAAAGATTTATAAGGTCATGGCATGGAGAGTTTCATCTTCTAGAGAGCAAGAAGGGACGAACAGAGTTTGAAATCAAACTTCCCATATGGAGCCCCTCCTCCATGGATATTGATTCAGCAGGCCATATCGTGATTTTAGATGACGAAGATTCCGTTCATGACCAATGGTTGGAAAAGATGAACTCGATCAATCCAGAAGCCAAGGTTCTTTCTTTTAAAAAGCCCCATGAGTTTCAAGATTGGTTTAACGAAAATGAAATCTTCTCCCATTATATCTTCTTTTTTGACAGTGACCTGGGGGAGCATGAAGAAAATGGAGAGCATTTAATAAATGAAATGGGTCTTAACCACATCTCCTACCTTGTCACCAACAACTATAATAATCCAAATCTGACAAAATGGTGTGATGAAAGGGCCATTCAAGTCATTCCCAAGGGCTACTTGCTGGGTTAATGGCCTTATCGTGAGTTGTGGGTATGAGTGGAGAGTGGTGAGTGAGAGTGAGAGCGAATAACCACAATGAGTCAAACAGAAGGAATCAGAATATAGTGAGTCAACAAAAGCACTTCGTGGGGCCAATAGTAAGGGCGGCAAGGATGGCAAGTGACAAGGGTGGCAAGAGTGATAGTGGTGTGGTCAGCAAGGTGGTAAAATAGTGATGAAAATAAAGAACCTAAATCCGAGAAACAAGGGATATTTTGCAGTATGCCAGATCATGTCCCCATGGACTGTATTTTCCTGCTTGTTATTTCTTTTGTTTTCTACGGCATTGGTTGTACAGGCACAAGGTAGAGTGGCCAGTGACAAGGGCATGAATAAAGACGTGGACATGGGAGCGAACAGGGGAATTGGCAAGGGTGGCAACAAGAATTCTCTGGCTTTGAAAGCCGAAGCATTAGAGCGACAAAGCAAGCCACCTTCAGACAACAAGTCGCCCTTAGACACTGCAAAAAAGTCCGTGGTTTTACCTAAGCCTTCCCTTCCCCCCAACAAGGTTCTTCAAAATAAAAAAAATAAAGATATGGAGAAGATTAAAATCACTGGCTCACGCATTCAGCGCATAAACATGGAGGGTTCTTCACCCACCATTGTTTTAAGTCGAGAGGATATGGAGAAAACAGGCTATAATTCCATTGCTGATATTCTGCGTGATATGACGGTGAGTTCCTTTGGGTCGCTACGTGAGTCTCCTGGCAGCACTTCATCGGGTGTAGCTCTCATCAATCTAAGAGGTCTTGGGGCTGATAGAACTCTTGTTTTGATGGATGGGAAGAGGGTGCAAAGAGACCCTCTTAAAAATGCCGTGGACCTAAACCTCATTTCTTTGGCTGCGGTGGAGAGAATCGAAATTTTAAAAGACAGTGCCTCAGCCATTTATGGGTCTGAAGCCCTTGGAGGTGTTGTTAATATTATCACCCGGAAAAACTTTAGTGGCCATGAAGCCTCAGTGAAACAACTTATCAGTGAAGGCTCTGGCGGAAATCAGACCGAGGTGGGCCTAACCTCTGGAGCTTCTTCTGGGCGATGGAGTGCCACGGGAATCTTGCACCATAGAAGCAATGAAGCCATTTATGATATTGACCGCAAGTACTCTCGGTTAAGATTGAGTCCCTTAAGCTCTCCTGCAACATTTCGAGTTTTAAAATCAGACAAAAAAACCTCCTACACAGAAGCGGACGGAAAAACACTTGCGTTTCGCTCTCGCCCACAGGCGTCCCCAAGTTGCCCCACGGATAGAGTTGCCAGAGGATATGGGGGAACTGTTTGCCAAGCCAATTATGCAAGCCATCTCACAAACCGCCCTAGCTTGGAGCAAACCAGTGCTATGCTCAACACAAACTTTCAAGTTAGAGATGACGTGAACACCTTCTTTCGCCTCCATGGTGCCTTCCGAAATGTTCAATGGGCCTATTCCCCCACTCCCATTGGTTCTTTTTCAGGACATGGCATTTCGGGGAGACAAGCCAAAATATACGCCATGGAAGACCCCCAGCTAAAGAAAATTTTTGAAGGTTTGAGAGATGATGATTTTGTAGAGGTGAACAGCCGCCTCATGGAGCTAGGAGACCGTCAATCGGATATTACCACCCACCAATATGGTACATTGGCAGGGGTGACATTGGAAAAGGGAGATACTTGGGAGATCGAAATTTCTGCTGGCTACAACCAGAGTTTTACCAAGAATGTGGGAGCCAATGGATATGCTCGCTCTCATGAAGTTCAACAACGACTTGATACAACAGGCTTCAATCCATTTGCCTCTCCAGGAACAAGGGGAGACCTTTCAGAGTTAAATTATCAGACTTGGACCACGTCCATGACAAGCTTGATTTTGGCTGAAGTTTCGGCCACGGGAGATATTTTTCAAATGCCATCGGGTCCCGTGGGGTTGGCCATTGGAACTCAAGCCCACAGGGAAGCTTTTCGTATAGACTCCGATGAAGCCACTAAAAATGATGAAATCATAGGAGCTGCTGGAGGAAAACTTGACGGGTCTCGTAATGTTGTGTCTGGCTATATGGAGCTATCACTTCCCTTGCTGCCAAGTGTGGAGTGGAGCCTCTCAAGCCGCTATGATGCTTATTCTGATTTTGGTCAAGCCTTTAGTCCTAAGACAAATATTCGTTGGCAGGTATCTCCCAAAGTCATGGTTCGCTCATCCATAGGAAGAGGTTTTAAAGCACCCAACATGGATGATCTCTATAAAGAAGGTTCCCATGGCTTTCAAACTTTTATAGATCATGTGCTTTGCCAAAAAAGTGGTGGCAGTAGTGGAGGTGGTGGAAGCAATAGAAGTGGGGGAGGTGGCAGCAGTAGCGGAAGTGCTTGCCGCCCTCACCAGTGGAAGGTCATAAGCCATGGCAATACCAACCTTAAGGAGGAAAGGTCTTTATCTGCAAGCCTTGGGGCCTTTGTGGAGCTTACCCATGGCATCGAGTTTGGCATTGATGGTTGGTACTTGAAGTTAGAAAACGAGGTGGGGCTTCAGTTTGACGATATGACAATGGCTGAACATCGTTTTGGGTCCCAATATCTTCAAGGTTTTGGCATTCATGTGGAGCGTGACCCATCCACAGGCCAAATCAAAAAAGTCATAGCTCCCCACCAAAATCTTTCAAAAAGAGAGTTGAGTGGGGTCGATCTTGTTACAGAAGTTTTTAAAAGCACGAAGTGGGGTGATATTGCTCTTGCAGTCCAACACTCCCATTTGCTTTACAACAAAACTGTTGGCTTTTCTGGCTTAGAGAAACAAGATACATTGGGTCACTATGGCTTGCCTCCATGGAGAAATGTTGTTTCCCTGACATATTCTCCAAGCCACTCAACGGGAATTCGTATGAGAGGGTCAAGCGACCATCAAACGGGAACATTGGTAGCAAGAACCGTGGCCCCTCATCAAAAGCGTAGCTCCAAGGCTGGCAATCACAAGCAATATACAGAGCTAGACCTTCAATACACATATAACGGCTTATGGGGAGGCTCTGGCAGCATCTCCATGGGAATTCGCAACATATTGGCAACCACGCCCCCCGTGGATGACAGCAACCCAAGCCTCCCCCAAATGCACTCGTCTTTGTACGACGGAAATGGCCGCATGGGATGGCTGCAATATAAGTATTTGTTTTAGTTTTGCGATTTGTCTGGAGAGGACATCCTCATAAGGATTGGGCCTAGCTTACAAATTTTTTGACTTCCCAACAGCCCATTGGACTCGTAGGTGGAGAGAAATTTCAAGGCTACTTTTAGGGGTTGAATATAAAGATGGAGTCATGGTAACCAATGAAAATCAAGGATAAGAGGTTCGTAGCTATATAGATCAGCCACAACTTTTCAAAATAACACGTATTAAGGAAAATTATGGCCAAAAAAAGAATACTTAATTTTCAATTAAAATTATTTTACAGCTATTCTCATGAAGATAAACAGCATAAAAATGATATGGAGAAAGCACTTGCTATTCTTAAAAGAGATAAGCTACTCAATGAGTGGTCTGACAAAGAAATTTTACCGGGTCAATTAATTTCTAAGGAAATAAAAAAGAATATGAGAGAAGCAGATATTATTGTATTTCTCTTTAGTCAAAATTTTATCGCTTCTCAAGAATGTATGAACGAGTGGGAAGAGGCAAAAAAAATTTCTCTAGATAAAAAAAAATTTTTCCGAGTTCCAGTTATTCTATGTGATTGTCCATGGAAAGATATATTAAAAGATGATAACATCAAATCATTACCGAATGATGGGAATCCAGTTGCCAATTTTTCCAACAAAGAAACTGCATGGAATCAGATTTATGAAGGCATCAAGAATATCATTAACGAACTAAGAAGTGATTTTACTCCTAATGAAAATTTTTTAAAAGAAATAGAGAAAACTGATTTTTTATCTGAGAGTCAAATTAAATTAAAAAATATTTTTATATTCTTGCCATTGTTGAATTATAGACAAGATCAAGAATATAGTCAATTAAGAGAAGAAAGAACTACAAGCCAAGGCCGTTTAAGAGAAGAAAGAATTACAAGCCAAGACCAGCTGTTTAATAAAAAGTATACCATCATCCATGGCGAAGAGATGAGTGGGAAAACTGCTCTTAGTAGGTATTTATTTCTCTGTTTAGTTGAACAGTTAGTTCCTGTTCTGCATATAAATATGGATGATATACCCAAGCAAGTTTTGCAAGTGGATTTTCTAAAAAAAGTATATCAAGATCAATTTAATGGAGACTATGACCTATGGGTGAAAAAAGATAAGAAAGTTCTCATATTAGATGATTTACATTGCAAATCAAATATGATTGATTTCGTTATTCAATCAAAAGATATTTTTGATAAAATAATTATAATGGTATCATCAGATATTTTTAATTCGTTTTTTAAAGATGAATCTCGACTGGCTGATTTCCATCAATTAGAAATCCAACCAATGGGACATCAACAACAAGAAAATTTAATTAAAAAAAGATTAAAGTTATCCGATATGAAAGCAGAAGATGGACTTATAGATCAAATAGAAGAACGTGTAAATTCCATAATTATATTTAATAAATTTGTTCCAAGATATCCATTCTTTGTATTATCTATCCTCCAAACCTATGAAGCGTTTATGCCTAATAACATGTCTATAACTTCTTATGGACATTGCTATAACGCTTTAATTATTTCGTTCCTTATTAAGTCTGGGGTCCAAGAAAGCGATAAGGATATTAATACGTGTTTTAATTTTCTTGAAAACTTAGCATTTAAAACATACAAAAATAATAACAAAATACATTTTGATAATTTTATTCGTGAATATGATAACCAATTTATTATTGCAGATTCAATAATTAATAGGTTAAAAAGCAATGAATATGGAGTTCTTAATGAAGAAGGTTCTTTCAAGAAAAAATATATTTATTATTTTTTTCTTGGAAGATTTCTTTCTAAAAATAAAGAATACGAAAAAATAATTGAAAATATGTGCGAAAAAAGTTATTTAACATCAAACTATTTGACTCTTCTTTTTATTATTCATCATACAGATGATGATAAAATAATAGATGATATTCTTCTTAGAACTATGTGTACAATAGATTCTGTCGAGCCAGCAACTCTGGATTGCAAAGAAACAAAGAGATTTGACAAAATTCTTAAAACATGTCAAAAAAACATACTTTCCAAAGGTAGTGTTTCAAGTGAAAGAAGAAGAGAGAGAGAGAATCGAGACATAAGTGACCGATCAGAAATTAAGAACGAAAAAATAGAAGATGACGATCCTTGTAATTATATTTATAGGATTTTTAAAAACAATGAAATTATAGGGCAAGTTTTAAGAAACAAATATGGGAGTATGAAAAGAAAGCAAATTGAAGATATAATTGAGATAATTGGAGATAGTGGTTTGCGTCTCATTAATATAATTCTCAAAGATAAAGAAGAGATAGACGAAGTTGCATTATGCATTAAAAAGAGGGGGACTGATATTAGTGTTAACAAGATAAAGAAAGAACTCCAATTTTTTTCTTTCATATGGGCAATGTTAAATATTGAAAAAATTGTTAGATCTATAAATATTCCTGAGATTAAAGAGGCTATAGATCATGTTGTATCCAAAAAATCAACTTCAGCATATGATCTTATTGGATACTTCAACCAACTAGATAGGTCAGAGTCATTTGGGGAGAGAGAAAAGAAGGCTTTAAGTAGTTTACTCAAAAAACATGATAATAATAATTTTATTAAAAAAGTAATTTCTCTAAGAACACAACACTATATGAATACACATAGAACCAAAGAGCCTATACAACAAGGAGTTTGTTCTTTACTGAATATCAAGTATACCCAAAGGGCCCTCCATCAAATTGAAGAAAAGGTTAGGGAGTGTCGTTAGTCGAGGTGAAGGGAGAACTATTGTCAGCTAGGCTGTGAAGCGGAAAAGGCTGCTCCCATCAGGCTAGTCGTAAACACCGAGGGGGATTGGATCACAGGTGCTACAACAATGGTCAGCCTCACGGAGTAAATTTAGGTTCACTGCCGCACAGACGCAGCTTAGAAATCACAGCACCACCGAATTCCCACAAATGGCCTGGTTTAACCCGCCCATCGAGGATTATTCGGGTCTTGAGGGTTCATCGCAATACTGTGAAGAAATATCTTCTACACTTTTTTCCAACCAAGCCCGGATGGGTTGGCACACCTTAGAGTCTTTAAAAAACCTGAAGGGGTAAACATTCACAAAAGTTGAAGTTGGGGTTACCCCCTCCGTAACTGGCTCGGACTTACACCAACTAAAAAGACTCTGTTCTGCTCCCATTCTTCTCTTCCGAGTCACTAAGCAAAGCATCTGTGAACTTAGTGGTTGGAGTTAAGCCACGAAGGATTTGCTTTGTGGCTGCCTCTTGGAAGAATTGAAAAACTTCTATAGCAGAAAAGCACATAAAAACCCAAAATAAAGTGCCTACAATTAAATCAGTTAATGCTTTCATAATAATACCTCCATTTATGGCTTAAGTTGAATCCTCACTCTCTGGCCCCCGATGGGCGGATCAAAACCATCCATTTGTGGGCTAACAAAACCATCCATTTAAAAACTTAATATCTGACAAGGCGTATTATAGAATACTTCCTAGAAAACAACCTGGGAGGGAAGGATGAACGTCTTGAATAAACAAAAACAAGAAGAGATATTAACATTAATTATAGCAGGTCGCTCCTTTCGTGAAATAGCGAAAAGGCTACATGTCAGTCGATTTACAGTTTCAGAATATGCTAAAGCCCATAGTGTCATTGCGAAAAAAGGGCGCACAGGAGGTGTGGAGCCAAAGTCTCTACCTTTTTCAGGTCCCCCTGAAGCAGAACCATCATCTTCAGGGTCCCTTGAGGTTTGCTCTGTAGAGTCTTCAAGTGCTTCTGTAATCCAGATCCAAGAGCCCGATGAAGTTTCGGTTTCCTCTACAGAGGCCAATCAGCGGACACTCCTTGGGGAATCAGGCCTAACACCAGTAGAATCTCATTCAGCACCCCCTGTGGAGCCATGCTCAACTTCTTTGGCCGTGTCTGATTTGGTTAGCATGGGCCCCAGTGTTTGCCAAAAGCCCCCATCTCCAACCACCACCATGGTGGAAACGAATTTAGCTGCTCCTACAGAAACTGGATCCACCGACTGTGTAGCTCATTTAATCGAACGAGACAAGCCAGTTCCACCCTCACCTATGGATACAAAGCAGGCTTTTGCCAATGAAAAGCCACCTACTCTTTCTTCTTCGGAATTAGGTTTTGTTGTCCCCATGGAAGTAACAAAACCCTTTGAGACAGCACCACCTGAATTGAAAAAGTCTCTTACTGACCAGGCTTCCCCAAAGCACCCTCAACAATCTTCCTACCATCAGTCGGCTTGTGAGCCCCACAGGGTTTGGATTGAAAATCAGGCTTTGAACTTAGAGCGCAATCGAATGGCCATCTACCAAGATTTGGTGGAGAAATTTGGTTTTTCTCACTCCTACGACAGCGTGAAAAAATTTGTAAGGAAGCTGAAGAAGAGTACCCCCAAACGCTATGATCGCTTGGATTTTCCCCCCGGAGAGGAAGCCCAAGTGGATTATGGCCAAGGGGCTCTGACTATTCACCCCCGGACAGGCAAATATAGGCGGCCTCGCCTTTTTGTGATGACCCTCAAGTACTCTCGTGCCTCTTTTCGCAAGGTTGTTTGGAAGTCCAGCCAAGAGACGTGGAGCAGACTCCATGAGGAGGCTTTTCATTATTTTTTGGGCTGCCCTCAATATGTCGTCTTAGACAATCTCAAGGAAGGTGTTATTAAGCCAGATATCTATGAGCCAACGCTGAACGCCGTTTATAGCGCTGTACTGACTCACTACGGGGTCGTTGCTGACCCGGCAAGAGTTCGTGATCCTGATAGGAAAGGAACCGTTGAGCACGCCATTCACCACACCCAAGACACAGCACTGAAGGGTCGTTCATTTAAAACCATTGAGGAGCAAAATGAGTGGCTCATGCACTGGGAGCACACTTGGGCTCGCCCTCGAGTCCATGGTCGCACCAAGCGGGTCGTTTCTGAGATGTTTGAAGAAGAGAGCCCCTTTCTCAAAAAGCTCCCCCAAAAGAAATTTGATTTTTTTAAACAAGAGATACGAACAGTTGCAGACGATGGGCTCATTCAAGTGGGAAACAGTTACTATTGCGCCTACCCTTCTGATCTAAAGAGCCAAGTCATTGTGCGTATTTATGATAAAGACATAGAGATTATGGACCCTGCCACGATGAGTGTGATCCGCCGCCACCAAAAAGCCACTCTCCCGGGGAGTCTCTCTTTGCTAGACAAAGATCGTGTTTATAATCCATCTCGCCATGTAGAAAATATTTTAGCTGATGCGGGTCAGATTGGCCCTCAAACAAAAGCTTTTTGTCAGTCATTACTCAGGGTGGATGAGAGAGTTGGAAACAGGCAGATGCGTGGGGTGGTGTCCTTGGCTAAAAAATATCACTCTGATCTTATTGAAAAAGCAGCCATTCAGGCTGTGAGCAGAGGGGTCTTATCTCTTAGGGTCTTTAAAAGGCTTGTTGAGGAACTACAGCCCCCTGTGGATGAGAAAAAGATGGAATCCCACCTCACCCAAGACCACGACATCATTCGACCACCATCCGAGTATGCCATCTACTGGGATTTACATGCCAACAACGAAATCCACCACTCACCCTTACACCCTCAGCCTAGCACCAACCTTACTTAATCCACCCCCCCAACCCCTCTTCTAGAGGAAAGGAGCAATCACAATGCCAATGTCACCTACAGAAATACAAGAGACTCTCAAAAGCCTTAAGCTTATAGGCATGTTTGAAACATTTGAGGCTCGAAGTTACCAACACACACAGAACCAACAAAACTTCCAAGAGACCTTCTCATTGCTCTTACAGGATGAAAAGGATTTCAAGAAAAGCAAAAAATGTGAGAGACTCCTCAAAGCATCCAAACTCACGGAAGAGTCCACCCTCACTGGCTTTGACTGGAATTTTAACCCAAAAATACCGAAACCAATGATCTTGGAATTAATGAACTTGAAGTTCATCAAGCAGGGGGAGGGAGCCTTGCTTATTGGCTCCCCTGGAACTGGAAAAAGCCACATTGCAAAAGCTATAGCCACCAAGGTCTGTTCCATATCAAATTACAAGGTTTTGTATCAAGAAGCTCACAAGCTCTTTGAAAATCTCTTTGAGGCCAGGCAGCTGGGGCGCAGAAAGAGGTTCTACACCCAACTCATCCATGTGGACCTATTGATCATTGATGATCTTTTTCTTAGAAAGCGCATCCCACCAGAGGCTTGTGATGACTTCCAGGAAATCATTCTGGATCGATACTCAGCGAGAAAAAGCACTCTTATTACCTCCAATCGTATTATTGAAGATTGGGGAAAGTGTTTGGGCGATAATACCGTGGCCTCTGCCATCCTGGATCGCCTTCTCCACTGTAGCCAACTATTAAAATTTGAGGGAAAAAGCTACCGATTGAAGGAAGCTTCAAACCGACTTGTCAAGATAAAAAATTAAATGTAGGGTGAGCCCATCTTGTCAGATCACCCTAAATGGATGGTTTTGTTAGCCCACAAATGGATGGTTTTGTCCGCCCCTCCGGGTCTGGCCCATCGGGGCTGGTAAGGGTGTTCATTTTATTTTCTCAAGTCCCAATCCTAGATGCTCAGTAAGCCCGCAGGGCAGGCAATCACCAAATTTGATTATTGTCAGCTAACAGCACAGCACCTAACATCTCTAACAAATGACCTAGACATGGACCAAACCTTCTTTTGAAGCTCCTCAATTATGGCCCGGCGCAGACCCCGATGGGCAGAAGGGCCATAAAAGTGGAGTAAGAAAAGAAACAACGCAAAGCGCAAAAACTTATCTTGCCTGACAAGTCCAACTTCTTCCGTTGCCCCAGCCCCGGGGGGCCAGTTCATGGAAAATTCCAAAAATTTAGGTCAACAACAGGTCAACAAAAAGTCAACTGACTTTGAAATAACCCGAAAGATTCAGAAATATAGACTTAAAATCATAGTCTCAAGTTGTGTGTTTTCAACTACTTAGAATGAATGAGCTTTTGCTCTCCGAAGAAGTTCGGAGAGATATTGCAATGAGTCATTTGGCGGGGGTTCTCAGAAATGAGGAATTCCCATAATTTAGTTTACTTAAACAGGAAGAAAGAGAATTTTCATGAAATACCGAGAAATATTAATTGCTTATGGGGAAAAAGGCTTAGGGCTTTCCCTTAAAGTTACTCATACTCAAAACTCTGCCACTTGTAATGCTATCCATCTGGGGCATGACATCAAGAACATCTGTTGCACCTTTGACTTCAACCCCTGCAAGCCTGACATAAATCTGAAAGGTCTTGATATCTCTCCAGCCACCGATTTTCATAACGGTGGCCTGATTGACTCCAGAGGCCAGCATGTGAGTGGCAAAGCAAGCTCTTAGTGAATGAAAGACGACATTGCTTTCAATGCCCAAGTCTTTCAAATACTGCCGCAGTATCTTACCAGCTTGACCATTCCTCCAAGCATAATGCCTTTCAAGAACAAGGTCTTCTGGAGTGGCGTTGTCCTTCCTAAGTTCCAAGATGACCGCTTTTAGGTCATTTGAAATAGGAACAGATCGCCAGTACCCAGCCTTCGTGCTTTTGATCGTGCGGCGAGCATCATTATAGGATTTTGATACGGTTATGATTCCTTTTTCGAGGTCAATGTCCTTCCACTGAAGGGCCATTAATTCTCCGCTTCTCATACCCGTACAAATAGCAAAAGCCCATGTGGGATACCAAGGGTTGTTGCTTGTTTTAGCCTGCTTAAGAAGCACCCTAAGCTCATCTTTTGTGAGAATCTTAGGGACCCTTTCTTCCTTAGTTCCTACAGTCAAACCTTCAGTGGGGCTTGAGTGAACACCTAAAGCGTATTTCTCCTCAATCGCCCATCTAAACACAACATTGACGGAAGATTTGATACTCCTTAAAAGACCAGTTCCAGCTCCCTGAGCCTTAGCTGAGTCTAAAGCCTGCCTTCCATCACCCTTGGTTAAATCAGAAACCCTACATTTCCACCAGATTTGTGTGTAATTTCTTAATCTGTTGACATGGGCTTGCACGATGGAGCGATCTAAGTATTTATCCCCAAGGTGTCCCGTCCGGGTTTTAATTTCCCATCGGTCCACAATCTCACCCCAAGTGAGACCACGGCCTTCAAGTTTTGCCACTTCCTCAACAACGCTCTTAAAGAGCTTTTTTTCAAGCTTTAAGGCTTCTTTCAAAGTTGGAATGTTTTTCCTACTTCTCTGTAGCCTTAAAGTTGGACTTGCCTTCCCTCGTGCTTCAACATGAACACGAAAGAACTTTACTTCATTTTTCTTATAACTACTTATGGCCATTATAAACCTCCTTAAATGCTGAGGTTTCAATAAGGACGCAAAGCTTATCTTTTCTGAAGTAAAATTTCCCTCGAAACTGCCTTGCTCTTAGAAGTCCTCTATGAGCGAGAATCCTAATCGCATTGGCACTTTTCCGAAGGTATTAAGCAGCTTCTTCTGTTGTTAACCAAACTAAATTGTCAAAGAGCATATCAGAGTCGCACATTTTGTGATGAACACTCTGACCACTGCCATCTTCTATCTGACAGTTGTATGTAAACATATCAAAACCTTCTGTGGTTAGACAAGTAAAATTTAAAGAAATTGATTCTAAGAAAATTTAGAAGAGTATCACACTTTAATCTTCCAGTCTTTTCTTTCTGGAAAAATCATTTGCATACTTTTCACTTGCCAATCAGGCCAGCTAGAGACTTCAGAGACAGCCTCTTGATGACGCTCCTCAAAAGTGCGATTGGAGCAACTGTTCTCTACCTGAGGACTAGGCTGCCCCTTAATCTTCCAGTCTATTCTTTCTGGAAAAATCATTTGCATACTTTTTACTTGCCAATCAGGCCAGCTAGAGACTTCAAGGACAGCCTCTTGATGACGCTCCTCAAAAGTACGCTTTAAATCCGATTTTCTCCTTTCTTCTGATGAGAACGAAATATCATTTTCTTTCTCTTTGCTCTTTGGATTTGATAAATTTTTATCGTTATAAAATCTTTCTTTTTCTACTTCAGTCATAAAAAACACCTAAGCATCGAAGCCTTTCTTAATTTCTGCATTTATAAATATTTCTTTCTCAAAATATTGTTGAGTATTCACCCTGACCCTCACTTCTTGATTCTTCCGCATAAAAGAAACAACTTTCCCATCTGCACCCTTTCTTTTGATGTCCTCCCCCCTACCCAGCTTCATCGAGAATAAATCAAGATACCTTTTTGCAGCAACACCAATAAAATGTTTAAAAGCCACCTTGCCTTCATTACCCTCAGTAGAACCACCAGAAACAAATATAGCATCCCCATGTAATTCTTCAGAAAAACTTTTCGGATATGGTTCAACAAATAAAACTTCTTTGATTCCAGACTCTACAATATGTTTTGCACAATTATGACAAGGAAAGGTTGTGCAATATAAAGTTTTTCCCACAGGACTCACACCATTTCTCGCACAACTTAAGATAGCTGCCATCTCTGCATGTGTAGCTCTCGCAAACTCAGTGATGTCGAACAAGCCACTTTTACGGAAAATATCTTTCATTTTTTCACTTGATATTTCTTTCACCTCATCTTTTATTGCTTTCTCGATAATTTGACCTATCTTCTCACGCTTTTCCTGATTAGGGTCTTTTTCACGTCTATAATCCCTCCAGTCATGAACACCCCCTTTCTTTATTACAGAAGGCCAATAGGGGCCACCACCAAACCTTGGAACATCATTGGATCCAAGACCCAAGATGTTTCCCCTTTCACTTGCAACAACAGCCCCTACTTGTCGAGACAAATCTGCTGTTCTTGTCGAATAGGCGTAGGCAATATACATCATATGCTCATCAATTGTAGGGGTAATATATGGATGACCAAACATTAAATCAAATATTCTCTCAAGTTGTATTTTTGTGGAAAATTCATCTTCATAGCTATGAGAAACAAATATATCTGACAGCTCAAACGCACCTCTCGTTTGCTGACCTTTAGGGTCTTCTTCAGAAATATCTCTTTCAGTCAATATATATGCGTCCTCCTTTTTTATTCCTTCTTTATTGATTAAAAAAGAAATTCTCTGACTTTTAGAGGAAAATACGCCTATTTGATAGTAGGCATCTCCATATGTTCTACTCAATAACTTAGATTCATCTGGGTGTTTTATGGAATCAAATATATAAGCCACACCGGTGGATAGATGCTCTTTGCTTTCGCTTTTATTTCTATCACCTAGATGTTCTTTTATCTCTTCTCTTTTTTCCTGAATCTGAATCACTGCATATTCAGACAAAAGGGAGCCTCGTTTCCTCCTAGCTTGTGTTCCTAATGTCATCTGACTGCTAATTTCATCGAATCGATTCGACGATTTATCAACCTTTAATTTATTAGATTCTTCAGGGCTAAGATTGAGGATCTGTATAAAATTCTCATCCTCTAAGAAGTCACTAAACTTAAGAGTTTCAACTTTATAGTTAAACTGGGACAATATATTTTTAATCTGGCCTTGAACAGATTTTAAATTTGAGCCAGTAGCCCCTACCAAGCCAATAAATAGCTCTGTTCTTTTTCCGTCTCCAGACTGTTCCCACTTAGTACTCATTCTTCCTCTCAATGACTTGTAGTCGTAAAAAGATAATATAGAGAGATTCTTGAGATGCAAGCTCTATTTTATCATCAGAGGGGCACCAATTTGTGACCTTTGCAGGCCCCAGTTAGTTATAAGCTAAATTTTACTTCAATATAGCAGCAATTTGCTATTCTTTTTTAAGGGTCTCTGAGGGGGCACTTCTCTGTTTTATCGCTAGGAGTCGATTCATACAACGATAGACTCCCAATGTTTTTCGAGAATTTTGCTCATCTTGAGATTGTCAGCCATCCGACCTAGTTGAGCTAGCGTCGTTAAGTTTTCTTCCAGAGCCAACCTTGTTGCTTGGATAGCTATTCTTGGCCCAATTTTAGAAGAAAATTTTAAAGATTCAATCAATGTGCGTTCAATATTTGTGATTCTAAAATATTTCTTTTCATGAGTACCATAACTAAGTGTTGTGGTTGTCCTCAGACATTTGAACTGTCCCATAGAAGTTTGATCTTTCCTGGACGGTGGGATAATAACCCATATCTGTTGGGGAGTTTGGCCGATGAGTCCATAGTAAAACAGAGCGGAAAGACCTCCGATAACTGCTTGGGCTCCAAAGTGTGTACAAGTTATGGCAAAGTCCAATTCTTCCGGTTTTATGGAAGATTTTGGGTGCATATAACCTGAATTCTACAAAAATGGTAACAAGGATTCTGGCCTAAGGTCCTGACATTGTGAAGCGACGGCTGGGATTAATATTTGTACTTACATTGAACGCCTTCAAAATATCTTTTTGCTTTTTTGACACTTCACCAAGTATGGGAGTGCCTGTGGCTAGCTCATACAACTTGAGACGGTCTAATATCTTATAAAGTTCGGCTTTTGTCATTTTTTTGTATAGCTCATTTTTCTTCATCACATGATCAACCCATGTAATCAAAATTAAAGAGATAAAATTAATGAAAATACTTCCTCTCATTGCGATCAACGAATGTGTCCTATTTCTTTTCTCATCTATGTCATGCTTAAAAGCACGAAAAACCTTTTCTACACAATCTTTTCTTCTATATAATCTTAAAATTTCATCCCGATCCATTTGAATGTTATTAGTGATGAGAATCAAGCAGCCCATCTTTATCATCTCATCTCGAAAAACATTGAGGTTTCTCTCAATTACAAATTTATTCTCGGATTCTTCAATGAAAAAAAAATTTTTCTTAGTTTTTAATGTCTCTTTCAAATAAAGAGATGCATCATCCTTACTTGAAAAATTTTTTTCTAAAAAAAGATTTTCTAAATCTGATATCTTTCTTATAAAAATAGACTCCTGATCAGACCGCCTCTTACCTTCTAAAAAAACATGAGCCATACAACTTTCACTTCCAATTTCTATTTCTTTCTTAGAGTAGGAGTATACTTGCTCATAGAAAGCAAATAATGATCCAGGAGATAATAACTTGTCATGCAAGTCAAATAAAATTTCTTTAGATTTCTGAGTGCTGAAGCTCATAGGAACTATATAGCTCAAGCCTTGTTTGTTCATATTCTTTATGTTTTCTTGACTATAAAACCCTTTGTCCATCACTAAAATATCAAGATTTAACTTATATCTACCCACAAGATCTGTTACATTCCTCAGTGTCGTTACATCCGTAATACTGCCAGGGTATACCCTGTAAGCTAAAGGTAAGCCTATTGAATTAGTGCTGGAAGCTCGTGCAATCAAACCCAAATTTACTTGTTCTAAATTTTCGCCATCTCTATTGTAACCTCGTTCCAAAAATTCATTTTTGGACCCATAAGAAGAAATAGATGTAATATCAAATAGGATAGAGCCAGTAGATTTAAGCTCTTTTATCCAATTTGTAAAAAAAATATCTATTTTTTTCTCGTCTTGACCAATAGAGTGTAAAAGTCTACTAGTTTTGGTCGATCCCATAGAAATTTCTTTGGAAACGTAAGACTCTTCACACCAAGACTTATAAAAATAATAAGGCTCTTTCTTTATAATCTTAAAACATGACAAATGAAGAATCTTTTCATATTCCTCAGGAAAAACTTGTTTGACAACTTTAAGTAGTTTGGATTGTTTACAAATTTCTTTCAGAAAATATAAAGATCCAACAGTATAGGAGCCTATAGGGACTTTTTTCTTTTTAGTTTTAATCTCACCGCTGACCTCATCTTTACGCCCTAAATAGGTTCTTTTTTGGCGAGATTGTTTTTTCTTTGAGTCCCAATAGCCGTGTATCTCATAAACGTAAATTTTACCGTTTCTCTTTTGCTCATGTAAATAAGACATTGTTACCAATGGTAACAAGGATTTTGAATTCTTTCAATTCAAAAGAGGTCTGAAACCGCGTTATATTTGTTCTGAAGTCAGATTCTAGACTTTAGACCTAAACCTTGTTACCATTTTTGTAGAATTCAGGTTATACAGGATCAGGCCACAGCCAACATCTATGCTCAAGTGGGTCTTCAAGAGGATGATAGGGTTTTTTCAACATATACTAAAAAGCTTAAAAATCGACTGCCATGGATGTTACTCAATCTTTTTCTTGCTGTGATGGCGAGTCTTGTGGTCAGTGTCTTTGAGAGGACTATGAATGAGGTGATTATTTTAGCCACACTTAAGAATATTGTGGCGGGAATGAGCGGAAATACAGCTATTCAAACATTGACAGTGATGACTCGGGGGATGGCTTTGGGTGACTTTGGCTTTACTTCCTATTCAAAGGCCATTCTAAGAGAAGTGGCTGTGGGGCTCTCCATTGGCTTTATTATGGGGCTCACCGGCGGTCTATTGACATACTTTTGGAAGGGGCAATTGAAGGTGTCTATTATTCTTTGTATCTCCATGGTGCTAAGTTCTGTCATTGCTTCGGCGGCGGGCGCACTCACCCCTCTTTTTCTGAGAAAAATGGGAAAGGATCCCGCTCTGGGAAGTGGAGTTCTTATCACTATGGTGACAGATATCTGTAGTTATCTTTCTTTTCTAGGCATTGCGACAGTCGCTCTGTATCGCTGGGTTTAATACTGCTGGGGATGATATCACTGGATCTGGTTATCCACAGTGTCTTTTTGTTTAATTTCGTGTTGTTTTGTCAAAAAGTAGACAGCCGAGAATCTGTGCGAAGTTTCTTATCCTAAATTACTGAATGATTTCAATAGAGCGAATACAGTGAAGGTGGTATCTCTTTTGCTTCTTATTATTCCTATAAATATGTCAGCATATTCAGCCTATGTTTAGAAGAGTGTTGGATAGAGAGCGGGAGAAGTATTTATTGAAACCATTGAACCATTGAAGCCATGGGGTTTTCAAAACAAAGCTCCATCCACAAAGGAGAAGAAAATGAATAGAGTGAAGGGAATTATAGCATTATCAACCTTAGGAAGTTTAATTGCATTGGTCATTGCTTGCAATGGACTAACACCTCTCATCCATACTAATAGAATAACACTAACACCTCTCATCCATACTAATAGAATAACACTATCGTCATTGAAAGAACAAGATTTACAAAAAAAAATCCATAGGTGTTTCTGATTGATACACAATTTTTTTATGAATCTATGATTTATGAGTTGATTTATGATTGCCTCGTGATTGCATTTGGTAAAAACGAGCAGCGTACTCTCCACTAAGGGCCATAAGCTCTTCGTGTTGCCCTTGTGTTCTCAAAGATGGCGCACATCTTTGAGAACAAGAATAGGAGCGTCCTTATAAGTGGATTTGCCACTGCCGCTGGATCCAATAATGGCCAACATTTCCCCACGGCGAATGGAGAAATTGAGACCGCTGAGAACTTCCCTTCCAAATATTTTTCATAGCTCTTACAAACAGCGGTTTGTTCCATCACACAAGCCGACCTTGAAGACCAAGGAAAGCCAGTTTTGCAGTTGACCTCCCAAGGGTTTAATTGACGCCCTGGGACCCCGTGGACCTTGTGGGAGTGGTCGTTTGCTCATCTTGATCTTGGATGGGAACTGGTGTTGCCTTTGTGTCATCGTGAAGGTTGGCGCTGGATAGCCAAGGATGAGGTCGAGTGTTTGGCTTATTGCATACCTCTCTACCTGTTCATCTTGATCCCGTAGTTCTTTGGCGGCAATGGAGTTGATACGCCCACGCCACATGGAATCGAAAAGATAAGGTTCTAAGTAGCCCATAGTGGCTTGCAACTCATTGGAGGCTATCTTTAACAACGCTCCCAAATACCAACGACACCGCCCTGAAAAGACTCTCCTTTACAAATTGGTGCAAGAAAATCTACTCACTTTCTACCGGCACATAGAAAATGAGCATGAAAATGGCCTTCCCCAGTTCGTTAAAAAAGAATTCGATGAGTTTCTCAAGTGTGGAATTCTTGCCCATGGTTTCTTGAGAACCCAGTGTGAATCTTGCCACCATGAAAGGCTTGTGGCCTTTAGCTGCAAGCGTCGAGGCTTCTGTCGTTTTCAAAACAAAGCTCCATCCACAAAGGAGAAGAAAATGAATAGAGTGAAGGGAATTATAGCATTATCAACCTTAGGAAGTTTAATTGCATTGGTCATTGCTTGCAATGGACTAACACCTCTCATCCATACTAATAGAATAACACTATCGTCATTGAAAGAACAAGATTTACAAAAAAAAATCCATAGGTGTTTCTGATTGATACACAATTTTTTTATGAATCTATGATTTATGAGTTGATTTATGATTGCCTCGTGATTGCATTTGGTAAAAACGAGCAGCGTACTCTCCACTAGGGCCATAAGCTCTTCGTGTTGCCCTTGTGTTCTCAAAGATGGCGCACATCTTTGAGAACAAGAATAGGAGCGTCCTTATAAGTGGATTTGCCACTGCCGCTGGATCCAATAATGGCCAACATTTCCCCACGGCGAATGGAGAAATTGAGACCGCTGAGAACTTCCCTTCCAAATATTTTTCATAGCTCTTACAAACAGCGGTTTGTTCCATCACACAAGCCGACCTTGAAGACCAAGGAAAGCCAGTTTTGCAGTTGACCTCCCAAGGGTTTAATTGACGCCCTGGGACCCCGTGGACCTTGTGGGAGTGGTCGTTTGCTCATCTTGATCTTGGATGGGAACTGGTGTTGCCTTTGTGTCATCGTGAAGGTTGGCGCTGGATAGCCAAGGATGAGGTCGAGTGTTTGGCTTATTGCATACCTCTCTACCTGTTCATCTTGATCCCGTAGTTCTTTGGCGGCAATGGAGTTGATACGCCCACGCCACATGGAATCGAAAAGATAAGGTTCTAAGTAGTTCCTGTCCAGGGAAGAAAGTTAAGTAGTTTTAAGTATTTACATGCCTTCCCTTTAGATTTTATGCTTTAAAATGGAGTCCATCAAACATAATCCGTGTAAATTCAGTTACTTACATAAAACGGAAAAATAAAATAAGTTCCCCCCCCCCTCTCTTGACGAACCTTTCACAGCCCCTCCCTTTCAGTGACTTATGTGGCTATCAACTGGTTACTTGATATGAGAGGAAGAGTTGGATCAACCTGTGTTTCCACCGTGGTGATTTCAAACCTCCTTCAGGGAAATAACATTACGTTGCGCATCAACTTCAAAAAATACTTGACGTGTTTTTTCAGAGAAATAATTTTTGATATTTTATTCTTCATTTATTTTTTATGTAGGTTTTAGGAGGCGTGGGAACCTCTCTATGAGGTAGAATTCTTATCCATGTTCTCCGAGAACCTCTCTGATTTTTTTCTTCTTAAAAGACATCCTTGCTCACTTTTTTCCCTCAAAAAAACGTATGTTAATATAAAAATTAAAGAGAAACTTTCACCAAAGGGGGGACTATGCGCCATTTGAAGAAGACACAGTTGGGACTCTTTTCCCAATATCCTAACCACCAACTCAGTACAGAATTGCAGCAAATTAATAACATCATTGATCGCCATCCAGAGTTTGCCCATATGGTTCATGAAGACCTTGTTAAAGAAAAGAAAGATTCTGGTGATATTGGTATGACATCGGAGCAAGTTCTCAAGGTGGCTATTCTTAAATCCATAAGAGGTCTTTCCTATCGTGCGTTAGCCTTTAATCTTGTCGATTCAGTATCCACCAGAGCTTTTCTGGGCCTTGAATTGGAAGAAAATTACGCTCACTCCACCTTACAGGACTTGATTGTTCAAATAAGTGAAGAAACTTGGGGAATTATTAGCGCCTCTTTAGTTTCAGATGCAAGAGATCAAAAGATTGAGCCGTGTAAGAAAATGAGATTGGACAGTACAGTGACGAAATCAAATATTCATCATCCAACGGATGCATCGCTTTTATATGACTGCATAAGAGTTACAGAAAGAGAATTTAAAAAAGTTCGTAAAAATGTCATGAAAGATTTTTGGCGACTTATTTCAAGAGAAGATCTTAAGAGAGCAAAAACCTTTCTTTACAAAATTAATAATTCCAAAAATGATGCGGAAAGACTACCTTGCTATAAGGAGCTTTTAAAAATCGCTACCAAATTGAACAAAGGATTACCTGATACCATCAGAAAGATAAAAAAAGAACAAAAATGTGTGAAGATGAATGCTTTGAAAAAGAGTCTAAAACAGTTAGAAAATGTTGCCTTCTACCTGGAAAAAATCATCTTTCAAACTCAAAAAAGAGTTATTGAGGGGAAAAAAGTATCTTCTGAAAAAAAGGTCCTATCCATCTTTGAACCGCATACAGACATTATTGTAAAGGGGCAAAGAGAAGTCGAGTTTGGGCATAAAATCTTTCTGACCTCAGGGCAAAGCAACATGATTTTAGATTGTCAGATCCCTGATGGCAACCCCGCAGACTCTGATATGTTTTTAAAAGTTATGAATTCAGTGACACAAACCTATGGGGCTTGCCCTGTAAAAGTAAGTGCAGATGGTGGGTTTGCTTCAAAAGAAAATCTTGAAGAGGCCAAAGAGATGGGGGCTAAAGATGTTTGCTTCCCAGAAAAAAAAGGAATGAAAATATTAAAGATGGTTAAAAGTGCTTGGGTCTTTAAAAATCTTCTCAATTGGAGAGCCGGAATAGAGGCTGTTATTTCATTCCTTAAGAGATGTTTTGGTATGAGAGTTGCTTACTGGAAAGGGCATGATGGTTTTAAGAGGTATGTAAAGAATGCCGTTTGTGCCTATAATTTTGTTGTCTTGGCAAGACATGAATTATCAACTGTCACCTAAATTTATCCATTAGGAATAACAGCAATGGACCAGGTCGAAGGTGCTAAAATCTTCCAAAGGTAGGGGTGCGTCTTCAAATCGAAAAAACTAGGGCGCAAGTCGCTTAAAGACCTTTTTCCCCTTAATCTGTAGAGTTTGTGTGGCAAATCTCCAACTCTCACTCCCCCATTGAGGCATTGGGAGGCTCAATGGGGAGTGTCAGAGAACAAAAAATGGGCCTTTCTGGACAGAAACTAAGTAGTTCCTGTCCAGGGAAGAAAGTTAAGTAGTTTTAAGTATTTACATGCCTTCCCTTTAGATTTTATGCTTTAAAATGGAGTCCATCAAACATAATCCGTGTAAATTCAGTTACTTACATAAAACGGAAAAATAAAATAAGTTCCCCCCCCCCCTCTCTTGACGAACCTTTCACAGCCCCTCCCTTTCAGTGACTTATGTGGCTATCAACTGGTTACTTGATATGAGAGGAAGAGTTGGATCAACCTGTGTTTCCACCGTGGTGATTTCAAACCTCCTTCAGGGAAATAACATTACGTTGCGCATCAACTTCAAAAAATACTTGACGTGTTTTTTCAGAGAAATAATTTTTGATATTTTATTCTTCATTTATTTTTTATGTAGGTTTTAGGAGGCGTGGGAACCTCTCTATGAGGTAGAATTCTTATCCATGTTCTCCGAGAACCTCTCTGATTTTTTTCTTCTTAAAAGACATCCTTGCTCACTTTTTTCCCTCAAAAAAACGTATGTTAATATAAAAATTAAAGAGAAACTTTCACCAAAGGGGGGACTATGCGCCATTTGAAGAAGACACAGTTGGGACTCTTTTCCCAATATCCTAACCACCAACTCAGTACAGAATTGCAGCAAATTAATAACATCATTGATCGCCATCCAGAGTTTGCCCATATGGTTCATGAAGACCTTGTTAAAGAAAAGAAAGATTCTGGTGATATTGGTATGACATCGGAGCAAGTTCTCAAGGTGGCTATTCTTAAATCCATAAGAGGTCTTTCCTATCGTGCGTTAGCCTTTAATCTTGTCGATTCAGTATCCACCAGAGCTTTTCTGGGCCTTGAATTGGAAGAAAATTACGCTCACTCCACCTTACAGGACTTGATTGTTCAAATAAGTGAAGAAACTTGGGGAATTATTAGCGCCTCTTTAGTTTCAGATGCAAGAGATCAAAAGATTGAGCCGTGTAAGAAAATGAGATTGGACAGTACAGTGACGAAATCAAATATTCATCATCCAACGGATGCATCGCTTTTATATGACTGCATAAGAGTTACAGAAAGAGAATTTAAAAAAGTTCGTAAAAATGTCATGAAAGATTTTTGGCGACTTATTTCAAGAGAAGATCTTAAGAGAGCAAAAACCTTGCTTTACAAAATTAATAATTCCAAAAATGATGCGGAAAGACTACCTTGCTATAAGGAGCTTTTAAAAATCGCTACCAAATTGAACAAAGGATTACCTGATACCATCAGAAAGATAAAAAAAGAACAAAAATGTGTGAAGATGAATGCTTTGAAAAAGAGTCTAAAACAGTTAGAAAATGTTGCCTTCTACCTGGAAAAAATCATCTTTCAAACTCAAAAAAGAGTTATTGAGGGGAAAAAAGTATCTTCTGAAAAAAAGGTCCTATCCATCTTTGAACCGCATACAGACATTATTGTAAAGGGGCAAAGAGAAGTCGAGTTTGGGCATAAAATCTTTCTGACCTCAGGGCAAAGCAACATGATTTTAGATTGTCAGATCCCTGATGGCAACCCCGCAGACTCTGATATGTTTTTAAAAGTTATGAATTCAGTGACACAAACCTATGGGGCTTGCCCTGTAAAAGTAAGTGCAGATGGTGGGTTTGCTTCAAAAGAAAATCTTGAAGAGGCCAAAGAGATGGGGGCTAAAGATGTTTGCTTCCCAGAAAAAAAAGGAATGAAAATATTAAAGATGGTTAAAAGTGCTTGGGTCTTTAAAAATCTTCTCAATTGGAGAGCCGGAATAGAGGCTGTTATTTCATTCCTTAAGAGATGTTTTGGTATGAGAGTTGCTTACTGGAAAGGGCATGATGGTTTTAAGAGGTATGTAAAGAATGCCGTTTGTGCCTATAATTTTGTTGTCTTGGCAAGACATGAATTATCAACTGTCACCTAAATTTATCCATTAGGAATAACAGCAATGGACCAGGTCGAAGGTGCTAAAATCTTCCAAAGGTAGGGGTGCGTCTTCAAATCGAAAAAACTAGGGCGCAAGTCGCTTAAAGACCTTTTTCCCCTTAATCTGTAGAGTTTGTGTGGCAAATCTCCAACTCTCACTCCCCCATTGAGGCATTGGGAGGCTCAATGGGGAGTGTCAGAGAACAAAAAATGGGCCTTTCTGGACAGAAACTAAGTAGCCCATAGTGGCTTGCAACTCATTGGAGGCTATCTTTAACAACGCTCCCAAATACCAACGACACCGCCCTGAAAAGACTCTCCTTTACAAATTGGTGCAAGAAAATCTACTCACTTTCTACCGGCACATAGAAAATGAGCATGAAAATGGCCTTCCCCAGTTCGTTAAAAAAGAATTCGATGAGTTTCTCAAGTGTGGAATTCTTGCCCATGGTTTCTTGAGAACCCAGTGTGAATCTTGCCACCATGAAAGGCTTGTGGCCTTTAGCTGCAAGCGTCGAGGCTTCTGTCCAAGCTGCGGCGCAAGAAGAATGGCTGAAAGTGCAGCCCACTTAGTTGATGAAGTTTTTCCCCAAAAACCCCTACGACAATGGGTCCTTAGCTTTCCTTTTCAAATAAGATTCCTCTTTGCCAAAAATCCAAAGGTCATGGGAGAGGTCTTAGCCATCGTTCATCGAGCCATTTCCACCTACCTGATCAAAAAAGCTGGTCTCACCAAAAAATCAGGAGCCAAGGCGGGTTCTGTTACCTTCATTCAACGCTTTGGCGGAAGCATCAATCTCAATATTCATTTCCATATGATGTATTTGGATGGAGTGTACACATTCCCCGAAGGTAAACCTCATTTTCACCCCATAACTCCACCCACCCAAAGTGAAATGGATCACATCTTGGTGAGCATAGCTCATAGAGTGGTCAAGCACCTAGAAAAAAAGGGACTCATCCTAAGGGATGAAACAGGGCAAGAGTATCTGGCTATGGAAGCCTCTGACAGTATGGACCAAGTCCACGGATCATCAGTCACCTATAGAATAGCTCTCGGTCCTCACAAAGGGAAAAAAGCACTGACTCTTCACACTGTATCAGCAAGAGGTAAAGATTTTAACAGTGAATTTCTCGCCAAATATTCTGGCTTTAGCCTCCATGGAGGAGTCGCATGTAGAGCCCATGAGAAAAAAAAGCGAGAGAGGGTATGCCGGTATATTTCAAGACCCAGCCTCAGTGAAGAAAGGCTCTCATTAAATACCAGGGGCCAAGTTGTCTATAAACTCAAAACTGCCTATGACAATGGAACCACTCATATCGTTCTGGACCCCCTTGATTTCCTTAGCCGTCTTACCTCCCTCATCCCTCGACCACGAGTGAATCTCACAAGATTCCACGGAGTTTTCGCGCCCAATTTCAAATATCGATCCTCAATCGTCCCTCAATTCCAAATCGAAGCCTCCATCGATGAAGACTCAAGGGAAGATGCCTTAGATTTGGAAGATTCAGAGCCAAGGCCAAACAAGAAAAAATCTTCAGGAATGACCTGGGCTCAAAGGCTCAGGAGGGTTTTTGACATAGACATTGAAACTTGCCATGAGTGTGGTGGAAAAGTAAAAGTCATTTCTTCCATTGAAGACCCTCAGGTCATTGAAAAAATTCTTACTCATCTCGGCATCACCTCACAACCTCCAAGCCTATGGCCTCCTAGAGGCCCACCACAAAGTGAGAGCTTCGATTCATTTTCTTAACTTCTGACTGTCCTGAATGACGCATAGGGCTGTATCATCTGCTCCCTCTATGTTCATGGAGAGGTACGTCTCAACACCATAAAACAACATATTTTTCTGGCCTTATTTTCCTCAAACTTTGCCCAACACCATCCTAAACCACCAGTTAAGCCCAAAAATCCTATTGGAGCTTTCGCTGGCCTCTGCAGTTTTTACTGATATGCCTTGCGGATTTCTAAAAAAGACCTTTTATCCTTCCTATTCACTCCTTGCCCTCTTTCTGGATTTCTTTGTGACAGGAGCTTACAAAGCCCATAGCTCTTCTGAGATTTTCAATGGTCCCACCCTGAAAAAGCTCCTCAATGAAGTTTTCAAGCTCTTTACAAATCATACTTGCTTGAATGAGAATGTTCTGGGGAGTGGCCTCCTTGTAGGCGCGACTGGGCTCCGGGAGGTGTTCGTTTTTGGTGATGTACTCTCCGAGTTTACCTTTGGTCCTCTTGTGGCGAGCGAGGAGCTGTTTTTGAAAGTAAATCTCCACACTCTCCACTCCAATTTTTACATCTACATACTCCCCTCGGTGCTGAAACGGAGCCGAGTAGAAGTTGGATTCAACGCTCACATGACAGTCTTGGTGGAGTTTTTTCTTCTCCCAACGTCCCCACCGGTAGGGAAAAGAAGGCAAGGGTTTTAAAGTTTTTACCTCTCGTTGAAATTTTTCATTGCGAGAGACCTTAAATCTTGTGTGAGGGCGAGCATTTATCTTCTCGCACACCTCCCTTAAAGCCTTATTAATTTGATCCAGACTGGTGAAGGTCTCTCGTCTGTACATGAACCTGAGGGCCCTTGTAACGAGCTTCACGGCATTCTCAGTAAGGCTTTTATCCTGGGGACGACGAACTCGAGCGGGAACAGCCACCGTGTCATAGTGTTCCAAAAGCTCTTGGTAGGATTTATTCAACTCTGGATCATACAAATGGGGTGTGTTCACTCCAGTCTTTAAATTATCAGGAACAACCACTCTCGGAACCCCACCGTAATATTCAAACATCAGAACGTGAGCGTGAAGAAAATCTTCACTAGATTCGCTCAAAGAGCCATAAGCAAAAATACGCTGAGAGAAACATAGATTTGAGCAAAATATATGGGCCTTATGAATATTAAGGTCTTCATCGATCCACTCTGGCTGAAACCCTGCGTAATCAACCTCAACTTGGTGGCCTGGCTGAAAATCACGCAAGGTAATAATCCTTTTGCCAGCTTTTGGAAATTGCTTATGAAACTCCCTCGTAAACTGGGGGTAGCTAATGACCTTCAGAAATTTTTCCTCCCAAACGTCACTTAAACAATGCCTATCCTCAATCTCCTTCTCAATAATCTTCCAATCTATACCGTAAGACCAAGGGGGAATTTCTCTTTGGGTCTTCCAATCCTTGGGGTCTGTTAAAAGACCACGTCTTATCTTTCTAAGAGTCTTGGTGCAGCATTTCATGCGGCGACTGATTTCTCGGTCGGGAATATTTGCCTTTATTAATGATTTTATTTTTGTGTAACGCTCATGATCCATCTTTGTTCTCATTTCGACCTCCTTGGTTAAAGATTGGAGGTCTTTATAGAACATCAATGACGCTATGCTAAGGGGAATCAGTCATGCCAATCAGTGCGGGCAATGCCATGGTTCGCCGGGCGAACTGAGATAAGATAGGGGGTTAGAGTCCCCCGAGAGGAAGGTCAACCGACCACTTCTCTCCCCAAGCCGTGCGCGGTCGGCCGTGAGGCCGAAGCGATGTATCGGTAGGGGTGTGTGTGGGCCAAATAATTGAGCGTCGAAAATGCCGAACTCTGGAGTGCGGAGGCTGTCATGGTAGCCGAACGCAACATACCCACCAGCGCTATGGTGAGTTGGTGGGTAACTCCACGGCGTCGTAGAAACTGGCACATACATGAATCTTATCTCGGGACCTCGGGAGGTCTTTATTTAACCCCGTCATGTGCGACGGGCGACATGGGAAAGGAGGTAACCGTAACCCATGAACGAAATAAAGAAATCGGATCCACTCATAGTAGCGATGAAGAGGACGAACAAAGGGCCTACAAGCCCAGCGGAGTCCTTGGAGCGAAGGGGTGGAACTGAAGGGAACTCAATCCGTCAAAGCATCTGCCGAACACAGAGTTGGGAAAAGGTGTCACAGGCGACGGAGCGAGTCCGTATAGCAGCAAAGAGAAAGGATGGTAAGCTCACTTGCTTGCTTCACCATGTATCTGTGGAAGCCCTCCACTTGGCTTACCTCTATTTGAATAGGGGAGCCAGTGCGGGAGTGGACCATTTAACATGGAAGGAGTATGGCGAGAACCTCGTGCAAAACCTGTTCGATTTACATCGTCGGGTCCACACTACTCCCCGGACACAATGGCAAACTTTTGGAGGTTGGCACAACGTGTCGAACTACAATTTCACTTGCCTTAATGTTCACCTCAACCTCCTTCACCAGTAGCCTTACAATCTCCTTTTTTTGCTCAAAACTCAATACCTTTAAATTGGCACTCACTTTTTTTTGGAATTCTTGGAGTTGATCTACAAGCTGTAGTTGTTGTCCTTCTTGCCTTTGCTCATACTCTAAAGATTGCTTTTCATTTTCAAGTTGCTTTATTTTTCCTCTTATTTTTTTTAATCGTGACTCTATTTCTGATAGATTTAGAGTTCCATTTTGATAAAGATCCAAGAGACGTTCCTTTTCATGTGTTATTTGACGAATCTCCTGAGCCTTTTTTACAATTAATTTTTCCAATGATTGTTGTTCACCTTTTTGCTCATGAATTCTACTTGTATACTCATCTATAACTGTCTGAGGATTTTCAAGTAATTTAACTGTTTGTTCCCAAACTAAGTCATCTAAAACTTCAACTCTTACGGGATGAGATGAGCAAACTCTACCTTTAGCTGGCCACCTATAACCATCTTGTCCCATGCAGCGATAATAACAAAGCTTATACCTTGAGTGAGAAGCAGGTTTGCCATAGATCGAATAACCACACTCTTTGCATCGTAAAAGACCACTTAACAAATACTCATATTTTTTATTATTCCGAGAGGAAAGTTTTTTGTTAGCTTCCAATTGGCTGGACGCATCTTGAAAAGTTTTTGAAGAAATTATAGATGGAACGGGAATATATATCCAATCCTTTTTATTTCGATTGGAAGAACTTGATTTATGTTTTTTTGGATAAAAATTATTGTCTCTTGCGAACTTGGTTGGACGCAACCTTTCTACCTTGATAGTCTTTCTAAAAGCAGCTTGTCCATAATAAGCGGGATTTTTAAGCATACACAAGATAGTTGAACGCCCCCAAATACCTTGTTGTCTTCTAGTAGGCACCCCCCTTATATTTAATTCCTTTGCAATTGCTCTAATACTTAGTTTGTTTCGGCAATACATTTGAAAAATATTTTTAACAACTTTAGACTCTTCTGGATGGATTTCATATCGTGCGTCAGCGGAGTCTGTTTTCAGAATATATATATAACCATAGGGGGCTCCACATAAAACGCTAACAAAGCCCTTAGAAGCCTTTTGAAGTTTACCCCTTCGACTTCTTTCCATAATTTTTTCTCTTTCATATTCTGAAATGACTCCTTGTATTTGTAGCAAAAGCTGATCTTCGGGTGAATTTGTAATATCTCTATTAGAAAAAATAATTTCAACACCTAGCCTCTGAAATTCTTCAATTAGAATCAATTGATGGGCATATTTACGAGCTAATCTGTCTGGACATAACACAAGTACCTTTGTAACCTCCCCAGAAAAAGCTTTGTCGCGAAGAGAGTCTAAAGCAGGACGAACAAGGGTGGCGCCACTCACACCATTATCCATAAATATAAGATCCTCCTCTACACAAAAATTGTGTTCCTTAGCGAAATCGTGAAGACTAGAAATCTGTGAATCAATGGTTCCCTCTTGAGCTTGTTTATCTGAGGACACTCGACAATAAAGAGCTACTGATGTTTCCATTTTTAACCTCCATTATTTTCTGTTGTTTTACTTTCTGCTTTAATTGTTTCTTTATTTTTGGAACAACAACTTCGTATGTCTGTTGAATCCGTGTGGTTTGGTCGCTTTGATAGACACTTTTTAGCTGAGCTGTCCATGGATTTTGATGTTTTGTTTGGTGGGCCATTATCATTCCTTTGACTATGGTTCGAAGCTAAATGGGAAGAATCCTCAGGTGGATGCCAACGATAGTGAGCATATTTACGACCACTTGCATAAAGTGAATGATTATATATATTTATGGAAATTTCAATGGAAAAGTTGTCTATTGTGTCCGAGGAGTAACGGGTGCTTACAAAGGGCAACCTGTCTTGCGGGTAGAAATACCCAAGTCAGACGGGGGCACAAGACCCTTGGGTGTCCTGGCCTTGGAGGACAAGATTGTCCAGAAGGCCGTTGTAGACAGCATCCTCTCTCCCATCTACGAGGAACATTTCCTCGGTTATAGCTACGGATTCCGTCCAGGGCGTGGAGCGCATAATGCGTTGGATGCTCTGGCTTACGGAATAGAGCGTAGAAAGATCAGCTACATATTGGATGCGGATATAAAATCCTACTTCGATAGCGTGGATAGAAAGACTCTAATTCGCTTTCTAAAACACCTCATCGGAGATGAGAGACTCATTCGTCTCTTTGAAAAGTGGCTCAAGTGCGGAGTGCTATCTCAAGGCGTCTTAGAAGACACAGGGAGAGGGACCGTTCAAGGTTCAAATATTTCCCCTATCTTCGCCAACATATATTTACATTATGTGTTGGATTTATGGATGCAGAAATGGCGCAAGGACCATGCCACAGGGGACATGATATTTGTTCGCTACGCCGATGACTTTGTCGTAGGCTTTCAATACAAGGGGGAAGCTGAACGCTTCCTCAATGATCTGAAGCGCAGGCTTAAGGAGTTTTCTCTAGAAATACATCCGGGGAAAACTCGCCTCATAGAGTTCGGTCGATTTGCAAATGCAAATTGCCGCCGACGAGGTCTTGGTCACTCCGAGACTTTTGATTTCTTAGGATTCACTCACTTTTGTGTGCGCACGAGGAAAGGAGGCTTTAGGATAGGGCGTAAACCCATATCCAAGAGAGTCTGCCGGACCTTACAGCACCTGAAGCTGAGTCTGAGAAAACGAGTCTACACGAGGGACCTAGCGGAATGTGCAAAGTGGTTGGGTTTGGTCATCAAAGGCTGGCTCAATTATTTTGCGGTTCCAGGAAGTACGGTGTACCTACGAAAATTTATTTGCGCAATCAGGAGTGCTTGGATGAAAGCCATCCGACGACGCTCACAGCGTGGACGGAGATTCTCGTGGAAGAGGTTGGATAGAATGATTCGTCTATTCTGGCCTCGTATATCCATACGCCACCCGTGGCCAACAGATAGGTTCGCTATGCGGTACCACCTGAAGTAGGAGCCGGATGCTTTAACGAGCACGTCCGGATCTGTGCGGGGGGTGCGTGGCAACACGCATTCCTACCGTAACCAACTGGTGCGGGCAATGCCATGCAACTGGTGAGGGTAATGCCATGCAACTGGTGCGGGCAATGCCATGCAACTGGTGAGGGTAATGCCATGCAACTGGTGCGGGTAATGCCATGCAATCGGTGCGGGTAATACCATGCAACTGGTGAGGGCAATGCCATGCAATTTTACAATACTATCAGTTTAAGAAGAATCTACCCACAAGATTGACTCTGCAAGTGCTTTGTATTGAACTTTTAAGGGATTGATGAAAATTTTAAGGCCTTAAACCGACAGTGTCGAGCTCAACCTATGACTAAATGCTGATTGAAGAGGGCACAAATTGACGCTGTGGGTATATAATCTACAGTATATCGTTAGCACACCCTTGATTGAAGTGAATCAGCATATGTCCAATATCTCGGGTTATAGACACCACCTCCTTTTCAAAAATTCTTAGGGTAGTATCAGTGGTGTCCTTCATGTATATCTGAGTGGCAACACACTGTACGAACTATGACAATGGAGCCACCTAATCATTCTGGACTTTACTGGGATTTTCTACCCTGACTCCTTCTTGGCCCTTCCGAGTCACTAAGCAAGGCATCTGTAAACTTGGTGGTTGGAGTTAAGCCACGAAGGATTTGCTTTGTGGCTGCCTCTTGGAAGAATTGAAAAACCTCCACAGCAGAAAAATACATAAAGACCCAAAATAAAGTGCCTACAATTAAATCAGTTAATGCTTTCATGATAATACCTCCATTTATGGTTTAAGTTGAATCCTCACTCTCTGGTAAGGGTGTTCATTTTATTTTCTCAGGTCCCAATCCTAGATGCTCAGCAAGCCCACAGGGCAGGCAATCACCAAATTTGATTGTCGCCTCACATCGTCTAACAAATGACCTAGACATGGACCAAACCTTCTTTTGAAGCTCCTCAATTATGGCCCGGCGCAGACCCCGATGGGCAGAAGGGCCATAAAAGTGGAGTAAGAAAAGGAACAACGCAAAGCGCAAAAACTTATCTTGCCTGACAAGTCCAACTTCTTCCGTTGCCCCAGCCCCGGGGGGCCAGTTCATGGAAAATTCCAAAAATTTAGGTCAACAACAGGTCAACAAAAAGTCAACTGACTTTGAAATAACCCGAAAGATTCAGAAATATAGACTTAAAATCATAGTCTCAAGTTGTGTGTTTTCAACTACTTAGAATGAATGAGCTTTTGCTCTTCGAAGAAGTTCGGAGAGATATTGCAATGAGTCATTGGCGGGGGTTCTCAGAAATGAGGAATTCCCATAATTTAGTTTACTTAAACAGGAAGAAAGAGAATTTTCATGAAATACCGAGAAATATTAATTGCTTATGGGGAAAAAGGCTTAGGGCTTTCCCTTAAAGTTACTCATACTCAAAACTCTGCCACTTGTAATGCTATCCATCTGGGGCATGACATCAAGAACATCTGTTGCACCTTTGACTTCAACCCCTGCAAGCCTGACATAAATCTGAAAGGTCTTGATATCTCTCCAGCCACCGATTTTCATAACGGTGGCCTGATTGACTCCAGAGGCCAGCATGTGAGTGGCAAAGCAAGCTCTTAGTGAATGAAAGACGACATTGCTTTCAATGCCCAAGTCTTTCAAATACTGCCGCAGTATCTTACCAGCTTGACCATTCCTCCAAGCATAATGCCTTTCAAGAACAAGGTCTTCTGGAGTGGCGTTGTCCTTCCTAAGTTCCAAGATGACCGCTTTTAGGTCATTTGAAATAGGAACAGATCGCCAGTACCCAGCCTTCGTGCTTTTGATCGTGCGGCGAGCATCATTATAGGATTTTGATACGGTTATGATTCCTTTTTCGAGGTCAATGTCCTTCCACTGAAGGGCCATTAATTCTCCGCTTCTCATACCCGTACAAATAGCAAAAGCCCATGTGGGATACCAAGGGTTGTTGCTTGTTTTAGCCTGCTTAAGAAGCACCCTAAGCTCATCTTTTGTGAGAATCTTAGGGACCCTTTCTTCCTTAGTTCCTACAGTCAAACCTTCAGTGGGGCTTGAGTGAACACCTAAAGCGTATTTCTCCTCAATCGCCCATCTAAACACAACATTGACGGAAGATTTGATACTCCTTAAAAGACCAGTTCCAGCTCCCTGAGCCTTAGCTGAGTCTAAAGCCTGCCTTCCATCACCCTTGGTTAAATCAGAAACCCTACATTTCCACCAGATTTGTGTGTAATTTCTTAATCTGTTGACATGGGCTTGCACGATGGAGCGATCTAAGTATTTATCCCCAAGGTGTCCCGTCCGGGTTTTAATTTCCCATCGGTCCACAATCTCACCCCAAGTGAGACCACGGCCTTCAAGTTTTGCCACTTCCTCAACAACGCTCTTAAAGAGCTTTTTTTCAAGCTTTAAGGCTTCTTTCAAAGTTGGAATGTTTTTCCTACTTCTCTGTAGCCTTAAAGTTGGACTTGCCTTCCCTCGTGCTTCAACATGAACACGAAAGAACTTTACTTCATTTTTCTTATAACTACTTATGGCCATTATAAACCTCCTTAAATGCTGAGGTTTCAATAAGGACGCAAAGCTTATCTTTTCTGAAGTAAAATTTCCCTCGAAACTGCCTTGCTCTTAGAAGTCCTCTATGAGCGAGAATCCTAATCGCATTGGCACTTTTCCGAAGGTATTAAGCAGCTTCTTCTGTTGTTAACCAAACTAAATTGTCAAAGAGCATATCAGAGTCGCACATTTTGTGATGAACACTCTGACCACTGCCACACCTTTCGTCCTGACAGCTATCTATAGTCATAGCAAATACTTCTATCTAAGACAAGTTTGATTCCTAAGAGAGCCTGTAAACTATTTTGTGTAACTGCCGAATCATATTAGGATGAACTATCATCCTGAAAGGAGAAGGCAGAATGGATATCAAGACAATAGGCAAGGAACTAGCGAAGAACGTCAAGACCCAAAAGGATTTATCCGACATAACGGGTCAACTGATGAAGGTTGTTTTAGAGACGGCCCTTAATGCGGAAATGGACGATCACCTAGGTTATGAGAGGCATGAGAAGTCTGAGACCCGCAAATCCAACACTCGCAATGGTTACAGTAGAAAGACCATAAAGGGAGAGAAAGGCGAGGTGGAGCTTCAGGTCCCCCGTGACCGAAGTGCCTCCTTTGAACCTCAAGTCATTCCCAAGGGTAAGACTCGTCTTGAGGGCTTTGAAGACAGTATCCTGACCCTCTATGCGAGGGGAATGACGACCAGGGATATTCAAGGAGCTATCAAAGACCTCTACCATGGTGCAGAGATATCCCACTCAGTGATAGCCAACGTGACGGATGCTGTTATTGATGAAGTTACGGCTTGGCAGAACCGCCCCTTGGATAGCACTTACCCTATCGTATTTTTGGACTGTATCGTGGTGAAGGTCCATCAAGACAAGAGAGTTATTAATAAGGCGATTTACCTAGCTCTTGGTATTACAGAGGAGGGTCAGAAAGACTTGTTGGGCCTATGGATTTCTGAAAATGAGGGTTCAAAGTTTTGGTTGAGTGTTTTGACTGAGCTGCAAAATCGAGGGTTGAAAGATGTATTTATATTTTCTGTAGATGGTCTTACAGGTTTTCCTCAAGCCATTTCAGCGGCTTTTCCCAAGTCTAAAGTGCAACTGTGCATTGTCCATATGGTCCGCAATTCCCTTCGCTATGTTCCTTCCAAGGATATGAAAGCTGTCGCCCAAGACCTCAAGTCCATTTATGGCTCTACGACTCTGACAGAAGCTGAAAAGGCCCTTGAGGAATTTTGTACCAAGTGGTCTTCAAAGTATCCTAATATTGAAAAGTCTTGGCGTAGGAATTGGGACAATCTCATCACTATTTTCGATTATCCGGATGAAATCAGAAAGATTTTTTATACCACAAACGCCATAGAGTCGTTAAATAGCGTGATCCGCAAGGCGATCAGAAATCGTAAGATATTTCCCAGTGATCGGTCGGCTTTAAAAGTTGTATATTTAGCGATAAAAATGGCCTCTAAGCGATGGACACGACCATTACACAACTGGAAGCCAGCCATGAACAGGTTTGCCATTGAATACGGTGACCGTTTTGACAACTAAGTTTTTTAATAAGGTCCACCACCTGCCTTATAAGGGGGCTTAAAAGCCCCTCTAAGGCGTTGACAGAAGTACTGGAATACCGAGACTATGGTTAGGGTAATATAGTATGGGAACCTAAATACATGCCCTCTTGGTGCAGATTTGGGTTCCCATTTTTTTTCATATTTCATCCCAATTCTGGTATTTCTCGAATATCCTAAGTTAAAAAAAATAAAAAAAAGGGGGTAATATAGTATGGGAACCTAAACACATGAACCCTTTGATGAGATTGGAATTTCCATTTTTTTGAGAGAGCCATTGCTGATTTTTTTTCAACCAAGATGATAATTATTTATTTGAGTTCTTTCCAGTTCTGATATGATCCCATTACGGCTCCATAATACAATCAAAAGTCCAGAGTAACTAAAGAGGCCAATTATATAGACCAGCGAAGATGTCCACCTCCCCATTAACTTATAATGCATTGTGACTGACAAAATCGCTTGAAGGAAAAAATGTCAATTATACATTGACGAATAATATGGGACTGTGCTTTTTACCAGGAGTGGAGCCACATAAGTGGCTTTAAGATTTAAGAAAAAAATTGCAGTTACACAATTATTTTTACAGTCCCTCCTAAGAATCAACTAGAATTTTTTAAATTTTTTTGGTGCTTGGGACATGATCCCTAACTTGAAATTTATCACAAAATCAGCTCTGGTTTTATGACAGGTATTGACCAAAGATTTTCATCATTTGGAAGGAGTAACAAAAGAATTAGGAAAGGATTTGATATAAAGGTCTATAACAGAACTTGGGTTGACATCAGGGGTTCCAATTTTAGAAAAAAAAATTCCCATGATATTCAAAAGCCTATCAGAAAAATTCTCAGTTAACGATATAACTCTTTTTTCTTTCAAAAGATTGCTTAATGTTCCATCTTTTTGAACTTCTTCCTTAATTTTTAAAGTAATCATATCATCTAACTGAATAATATAAGATAAATCATGACCTTGACTCGAAAGAGGAGTGCTGGGTTCGTAGTAAAAGATTCCTGATGAATCCATTTGATTGAGAAATAACTTGGGCAACTTATTCTTTATCGCACTAGAGTTTAAATTAATTTTACTCTCTTTCTTCTTTTTCTTAACCTCTTGATTAAATGATTTAACTGTTTTTAACCAAATTTCTGATTTACGAAAGCGAATCAAGTTTTCTGTCAATATTTGACTATCTTTGGAATACTCTCTGAGGCTGTCTAAAAGACTATCTAATGATTGGGTCTGTTCCGCTCCTTCTTTAAGAATTCCCTCAATTTTTTTAAGAATACTTTTTATAGATTTTTCGGGCTCTTTATTTTTCTTAAGAAATATTTTGTATGACTCTATAAAAGACTGTTCAAGAGAAGGAACATTTCCTTGAACGAAAGGACTATTCCCTAAAACTCCCTCTTTTAAAACATCCATTAATCCCTGAAGAGGTGCGAGGAATAAATTGTTTTTGAAGTGTCGATTTTTCTCCTTATCTTGAACCATATCACACGCCTTATTGAGGATAGCCCAAAGACAGTGTTTATATTTTAGGTCATTATTGTACTGTTTAAAGAGGTCTAATATTGAATCATGCTTTACAATATTCTTAAAATCATCAATTTTGAGTAAAACAACATCTCCAGTCTTTAAACTAAAACTTTTTTCTGGATACATGACCGAGGGGTAATTCTTTAAATGTGACATAGTACTGCTACTATTAGCCATGATAAAAAATTGAAGAAAAATAGAAAATTATGAATTTTTTTGCCTAATAGCTTCTGTAGATGCCACAACAAATGAATATGGAACCACAGGCTTGTAGTTCTTCCAAGCTTGGCCTAAAGATTTACAGTGACTTTGAGGTGAGAGGTCTTTAGACTTTCCATCATTACTTGTAATTGTATGCTCTGCATCTGTCTTTTTTGTGTCCGTCTTTTTTTTCATAATTCTCCCTTATAAGCTTTTCGGCTTTTTAGCGCCCAAACTAAAGTCAGAACTCCTCAAATTGCCCCCTTTAAGCTGCTCTACTAATACAATTAATGAATGGTAACTTTTACCTTACTTGTCCCTGTCAGCTCTTCAAAGTAATTTTCTTAGGGTCCTAGTTCTCTTGGTTGGACAACAATCTTCCTAGCAAAAACAAGGATTTAGCACATATGGAGCGAGAAAATGAACACGCTATAACCGAATTAGCTTGCCTGAAAATCTTATCCCAACTACTATAACTGACATAACTATGAGTATGTCAATATTATATTAATATTGACATAATATTTATATGATACAATAAGACATGGTGCGGTCAACAGAATGTTCCCTTAAGACTTGTAGTTAGATTAGTAGAGGTACAGTGGAAAGGTGTGCATATAAGCAGTAACTTTTGAGCAACCTCCCAATGTCTCCTGGATTTTAGGTAGTTTCTGTCCATGAATGACCCTTTTTACTTATTCATGGCTTCTCAAACCCCGTTACATTTGAGTAGAAAACGGGGTGGGGTTTTCAGAAATGAGGAATTCCCATAATTTAGTTTACTTAAACAGGAAGAAGAGGGATTCTCACGAAATACCGAGAAATATTAATTGCTTATGGGAAAAAGGCTTAGGGCTTTTCCTTAAAGTTACTCATACTCAAAACTCTGCCACTTGTAATGCTATCCATCTGGGGCATGACATCAAGAACATCTGTTGCACCTTTGACTTCAACCCCTGCAAGCCTGACATAAATCTGAAAGGTCTTGATATCTCTCCAGCCACCGATTTTCATAACGGTGGCCTGATTGACTCCAGAGGCCAGCATGTGAGTGGCAAAGCAAGCTCTTAGTGAATGAAAGACGACATTGCTTTCAATGCCCAAGTCTTTCAAATACTGCCGCAGTATCTTACCAGCTTGACCATTCCTCCAAGCATAATGCCTTTCAAGAACAAGGTCTTCTGGAGTGGCGTTGTCCTTCCTAAGTTCCAAGATGACCGCTTTTAGGTCATTTGAAATAGGAACAGATCGCCAGTACCCAGCCTTAGTGCTTTTGATCGTGCGGCGAGCATCATTATAGGATTTTGATACGGTTATGATTCCTTTTTCGAGGTCAATGTCCTTCCACTGAAGGGCCATTAATTCTCCGCTTCTCATACCCGTACAAATAGCAAAAGCCCATGTGGGATACCAAGGGTTGTTGCTTGTTTTAGCCTGCTTAAGAAGCACCCTAAGCTCATCTTTTGTGAGAATCTTAGGGACCCTTTCTTCCTTAGTTCCTACAGTCAAACCTTCAGTGGGGCTTGAGTGAACACCTAAAGCGTATTTCTCCTCAATCGCCCATCTAAACACAACATTGACGGAAGATTTGATACTCCTTAAAAGACCAGTTCCAGCTCCCTGAGCCTTAGCTGAGTCTAAAACCTGCCTTCCATCACCCTTGGTTAAATCAGAAACCCTACATTTCCACCAGATTTGTGTGTAATTTCTTAATCTGTTGACATGGGCTTGCACGATGGAGCGATCTAAGTATTTATCCCCAAGGTGTCCCGTCCGGGTTTTAATTTCCCATCGGTCCACAATCTCACCCCAAGTGAGACCACGGCCTTCAAGTTTTGCCACTTCCTCAACAACGCTCTTAAAGAGCTTTTTTTCAAGCTTTAAGGCTTCTTTCAAAGTTGGAATGTTTTTCCTACTTCTCTGTAGCCTTAAAGTTGGACTTGCCTTCCCTCGTGCTTCAACATGAACACGAAAGAACTTTACTTCATTTTTCTTATAACTACTTATGGCCATTATAAACCTCCTTAAATGCTGAGGTTTCAATAAGGACGCAAAGCTTATCTTTTCTGAAGTAAAATTTCCCTCGAAACTGCCTTGCTCTTAGAAGTTCTCTATGAGCGAGAATCCTAATCGCATTGGCACTTTTCCGAAGGTATTAAGCAGCTTCTTCTGTTGTTAACCAAACTAAATTGTCAAAGAGCATATCAGAGTTGCAATATTTCATGACTACACCCTGACCCCTGCCGTCTTTCTGCTGACAGTTGTCTGTAACCATATCAAAAATTTCTGTGGTTAGACAAGTAAAATTTAAAGAAATTGATTCTAAGAAAATTTAGAAGAGTATCACACTTTAATCTTCCAGTCTTTTCTTTCTGGAAAAATCATTTGCATACTTTTCACTTGCCAATCAGGCCAACTAGAAACTTCAAAGACAGCCTCTTGATGACTCTCCTCAAAAGTGCGATTGGAGCAACTGTTCTCTACCTGAGGACTAGGTTGCCCCTTAATCTTCCAGTCTTTTCTTTCTGGAAAAATCATTTGCATACTTTTTACTTGCCAATCAGGCCAGCTAGAGACTTCAAGGACAGCCTCTTGATAGCGTTCCTCAAAAGTGCGCTTTAAATCCGATTTTCTTCTCTCTTCTGATGAGAACGAAACATCATTTTCTTTCTCTTTGCTCTTTGGATTTGATAAATTTTTATCGTTATAAAATCTTTCTTTTTCTACTTCAGTCATAAAAAACACCTAAGCATCGAAGCCTTTCTTAATTTCTGCATTTATAAATATTTCTTTACCAAGATATTGTTGAGCCTCCACCTTGACCCTCACTTCTTGATTCTTCCGCCTTTTTTATTCCTTCTTTATTGATTAAAAAAGAAATTCTCTGATTTTCAGAGGAAAATACGCCTATTTGATAGTAGGCATCTCCATATGTTCTACTCAATAACTTAGATTCATCTGGGTGTTTTATGGAATTAAATATATAAGCCACACCGGTGGATAGATGCTCTTTGCTTTCACCTTTATTTCTATCACCTAGATGTTCTTTTATCTCTTCTCTTTTTTCCTGAATCTGAATCACTGCATATTCAGACAGAAGGGAGCCTCGTTTCCTCCTAGCTTGTGTTCCTAATGTCATCTGACTGCTAATTTCATCGAATCGATTCGACGACTTATCGACCTTAAATTTATTAGATTCTTCAGGGCTAAGATTGAGGATCTGTATAAAATTCTCATCCTCTAAGAAGTCACTAAACTTAAGAGTTTCAACTTTATAGTTAAACTGGGACAATATATTTTTAATCTGGCCTTGAACAGATTTTAAATTTAAGCCAGTAGCCCCTATCAAGCCAATAAATAGCTCTGTTCTTTCTCCGTCTCTAGACTGTTCCCACTTAGTACTCATTCTTCCTCTCAATGACTTGTAGTCGTAAAAAGATAATATAGAGAGATTCTTGAGATGCAAGCTCTATTTTATCATCAGAGGGCACCAATTTGTGACCTTTGCAGGCCCTTAGTTATCTAAATTTTACGTAACTATTCAGGGGGTGCTGCATTAATTCGAACAATTTTTTTAAAAAAAGTATAAAAATTCTTGACAAGTTTTTGAAGCAAACGACCTCTTTCATTTGTTCTTTATCGAATATGTTCCTGCATATGCCTTAAACTCTCTGAGAGCCATAGTATTGAAAGATTGTGAAACATAGGTCGCAGGGGGCACTTCTCATTCCTTTTGCTTCTTAGAACGAATCCTAGTGCATTTTTTTTAATGAAAAAAAGGCATGTTAATATTTTCATAAGGTAAGTATGAAAATAGAAAATATTGACGTGTCTTCAGCCATAAATAAAATCAGGAAGCTTCTTAAGAAAGAGAAGTCCCTTTCTCCCGCTTTTATTGTGGCCATTGAGTTGTTGATCAAAATCATCACTATTCTAGTAAATCAAAAAAAATTAAATAGTCAAAACAGTAGTATTGCCCCTTCTCAAGATCCGAATGGCCCTAAAAAGAAACCTAAGGAAGAAACTGGTAAGAAGCCAGGAGGACAACCCGGACACGAAGGAGCTACTTTAAAACCCGTGGATACTCCAGACAAGGTGGAGTTCATTTCTATTAATAAAGAGGAACTTCCTCCAGGTGATTACATTTCTTCTGGAGTTGAAAAGCGTCAAGTATTTGAGGTAGACCTTTCTGTGCATGTCACGGAGTATCAAGGAGAAATCCTCGAAGACCAAGATGGGAATCAGTGGGTTGCAGGTTTTCCAGAAGGAATCAATAACCCAACTCAATATGGCCCTTCTGTGAAAGCTCACTCAGTTTATATGTCCCAGTTTCAGTTAATCCCTCATCTTCGAGTCGCAAGTTACTTTAATCAATGGGGTCTATCGCTTGCTGGATCTACGGTACACAATTTTAACAAATCTGCCTTTGAGGCTCTGGAAGCTTTTGAGGAGTGGGCAAAGGAAACTCTTCTGAACTCACCTTTGATTCATGCTGACGAAACTGGAGTGAATGTTAATGGGAAGAGGCTGTGGTTTCACCTCTTGTCCAATGATACTGTGGTTCTCTATCAGGTGGACGAAAAAAGAGGCGCAGAGGCTATGGATCGCATGGGAATTCTTCCAAAATACACAGGGATTGTTTGTCATGACCATTGGAAACCTTATTATACATATACTTCCTGCATTCATGCCCTTTGCAATGCGCACCATTTAAGGGAGCTTCAAAGAGCTTGGGAGCAAGATGATCAAAAATGGGCAAAAGAAATGAAGTCTCTTTTAGAGACAATAAACAAAGAGGTGCACGATACGCAGAACCAATGCCTTTCACAAGACCGAATTGAATATTACAAAGAGAAATATCGAAATATTCTCTTCGAAGGGGAAAAGGAATCTCCATTAATGGAGAGGACAGAGAAAAAAAAGAAGGGAAAGGTTAAACAATCCAAATCTAGAAATTTACTAGATCGACTGAGAAACTTTGAAGATGATACCTTGCTCTTTATGAAGGACCCCATAGTTCCATTTACGAATAATATAGCAGAAAATGATCTGAGAATGACCAAAGTTCAGCAGAAAATATCTGGGTGCTTTCGTTCGTTGATGGGAGCCAAGACATTTTGTAGAAACCGAAGCTTTCTCCTGACTTGCCAGAAAAATGGCATAGAACCTAAAGATGCTCTAAATATGCTATTTCAAGGAAAACTTCCCTCATTTATGACTCGAATTCGCCCACCCCCTGAATAGTTACTATGAATCTCCGGGGTAGTTTGGACGCACGAATCCACTATCCGTTCTTCGAATTTTTTCAAATGTCCGAGTTTTTAAATCATCCTACATTACATGAAATCATACTTTTTTAACGCTCTAATCCACCTTGGTGCATTTTTTTTCACCATGAGCTTTTCATAGTCAATTCCAGGGTCTTTGTAGGGGGTGTCATTACTTATGACTGAATAAACAACTCCCATCATTTTGTGACCAACGGCAATCACTGATCTCTTGTGCCCACGCCTTATAACAAGTGATTGGTATTTGCCTTTGAATTGTGAATTCGTCTTAATAGCACTATTGGCCATCTCACATACCAACGATTTCACATATGTGTTCGCTTTCCTCGTTCGTGAAGACTTTTTTTCCTGCGCTCTCATTATTGGATGGGCAAATCCCCATCCAGGAGCAAAAATTTCCTTTATTTTTAAAAGACTTCACATTGCCTCCTATTTCTGCAATCAAAAGCGCTGCACTTAATTCGTCAATTCCAGGTATAGTCTGGAGTAGATGCCACTGCCTTTCATAGGGTTTCATACGAATGAAAAGTTCTTCTTCAATTTGAGAGCATTCTTTTTTCAAAAAATCTATTCGATCAAGAATGCGTTGAAGAACAAAACGATTTTCTTCCGTCATCTTTCCCGACAGGGCGTAAGAAAATTCTTCGGTCTTTTGACGTAAAGACCCTCTGGCAAGAGACATCAATTTAGAAACTGATCTCTCTCCATTAGCTATGGCACGAATCATGGCCATACCAGATACGCAGTCAGCTTTAGACATTGCATAGGTTAAACGAATGCCTGAATATTCAAGAACCTTATACATACGATTTTGTTCCGAAGATATTTGGCGGATCGTTTTTGTACGATAACGAGCCAAAAGTCTAATAGAACGAATCTCACGTGGAGGAATGAAGCTAGCTCTTAGAAGACCACAAGCACCAAGCTCTGCAATCCACTGGCTATCCAACACGTCAGTTTTTTTACCAGTAATATTTTTGACATGAAAGGCATTGATAACATCTACTTCATAACCTTTTTCTGTCAAATCATCGTATAAAGAATTCCAATAAATCCCTGTGCTCTCAAAAAGAACTCTCTCAACCTTATGTGGCTTCATCCAAGAGCGCATTCTAGGAAAATTTTTTGGAAAATTCTTGAACTCTTTTGTGAAAAACTTCTTCTTACCGTCTTCCACTTTGACAATCGTACACATCAACATATGTTGATGAACATCTATTCCACAAACAGAACTATAAATAATATCCACATGACTCCTCCTTTCTGTTAGAAAAAAAGAAGGTGATAAAACTAGAGCCTTGGGATTTTGCCATAAATTCTAAAGCGAAAATAGGTCAACTTACTATACGTCCATACACTCAGAGTGCAGGTACATGCGTGGGTTCGATCCAAAGCTCAAGACCATGTTACTTCACGGAATTAAAATTACCAATCTATTCAACGGCCACTCATCTTATCACCTTCCAATAATGTTATTGCTTTATCCTTTATTGTATCGGAATCATACATGACAAAAATACCATCAAAAGTCCAGAGTAACTAAAAGAGGCCAATTATATAGACCAGCGAAGCTGTCCACCGAGTTGCTTCGTGCAAAGAAGTGGGGGCCTAGATAAGATTCATGGGCGTGGGTGGGGAAGCAAGGCGCCCCCATGAATGTTACAATTTTACTTCAATATAGCAGCAATTTGCTATTCTTTTTTAAGGGTCTCTGAGGGGGCACTTCTCTGTTTTATTGCTAGGAGTCGATTCATACAACGATAGACTCCCAATATTTTTCGAGAATTTTGCTCATCTTGAGATTGTCAGCCATCCGACCTAGTTGAGCTAGCGTCGTTAAGTTTTCTTCCAGAGCCAACCTTGTTGCTTGGATAGCTATTCTTGGCCCAATTTTAGAAGAAAATTTTAAAGATTCAATCAATGTGCGTTCAATATTTGTGATTCTAAAATATTTCTTTTCATGAATGCCATAACTAAGTGTTGTGGTTGTCCTCAGACATTTGAACTGTCCCATAGAAGTTTGATCTTTCCTGGACGGTGGGATAATAACCCATATCTGTTGGGGAGCTTGGTCGATGAGCCCATAGTAAAACAGAGCGGAAAGACCTCCGATAACTGCTTGAGCTCCAAAGTGTGTACAAGTTATGGCAAAGTCCAATTCTTCCGGTTTTATGGAAGATTTTGGGTGCATATAAAGTCCCCTGGATACTCGCTTGATAGAGCCATTGGAGACCCAACGGGACAAGGTAGCCCATGAAATATTAGCCACCTTCTGAGCTTCTTTTGAGCAGAAGATTCCCAGTGGTTTTAGTTTGTTATATCGTTGAGAATCGACCTTCTTCACACTGTCATCTTTGGATAAAGAAAGACAAAAGTCAATGAAAATGTCTTATTTTGTTCATGGCTAGAGAGCCCGGGACAGAAGATTTCAGATAGTATCCAATTACTAGGGAGCCGGATGTGCACTGTTCACCCAAAAGGCAAAAAATGAGGGATGACTATGGCACATAAAATCTGTAGGAAAGGGCGTGGTAAGGAGTGTCATATCAATACAATTCTAAATTACCGCAGGTGTAAAAGTGGTTTGATTCCCTTGCATGACGCAGATTTCCAAAATAACTCAACGACTATCTCAACTCTAATATATGACACAAGCAAAGTAGTTCTTAAGCTATTTTTCTAAAAGTTTATTACTGAAAGAGGACTTGGCCCAATCTGGAAGATCTAATTTGATAGAGTCAAAATGTCGATCTTGATTTTCCATAACTGTAAAGAAGTTTGCCTCTGCCTGGCTCTCACCTTTTCTTGCTTTGTTTTTTTGAATTTTTCTACACATTTCTTTGAACAATTTAAAGCTCTTTTCTTCTTTTTCTTTTATTTCATTTACACTTAGACTCACATTACACCTCCCAGTAAGCCTTTACGATCATTTAGTATTCTCAAAAATTTCCTGCCGAGATTCAACAAATTTAATCGACTTTATTCTGAGTTTTTCCCTTGGTTCAGCCTGTGCCTTCTTGGCTTCAAAGTCGATCTTAAAACCTTTGTGGTGCCTCGTTATCTCGCGCCCGGAACTCAATGTCAATGAGAATAAATCAAAGAACCTCCTAGGACCAACACCAATAAATGGCTCAAAAAATAATCTATTTTTTTCATTTTTATTTTTTGTGATGGAATCATCATGTAACTCATCTGCTAGGCTCTTAGGGTAAGGCTCAATATAGACAACTCTTGAGATACCTGCTGCAACTATGTGTTTAGCACAATTGTGACAAGGATAGGTTGTACTAAATAATGAAGCACCTCTTAATCTAATTCCTAAGCGACTGGCTGACAAGAGGGCTGCCATTTCAGCATGAACAGCTCTTCCATATTCTGTTATATCTTTAAGTTCGCTATTTTTAATCTCATTCATTATAATATCTATTAAATTATTCTCTGTACTTTCGGATTTCTCATATTTATCTGAAAAGGTTTGAAACGTATCGTTAGAGGTAATCTTTTTAGAAATATTATTCAAGATTTTTTCCATTTGATGCTTGTTTGATTCATACATTTATAATGTAATCTCTTTGGTCTCCATTCTGACCTGAGTCATCGGACCAATATTGTCCTCCCCCAAATTTGGGCACATCGTTTGCCCCCTGGCTAATAATATCACCTTCTGATGTCGTAATAACAGAGCCTACTTGACGAGATAAATCTGCAGATCTTAAAGACGCTGCATAAGCTTGAAACATAGCATATTCATCTCTACTAGGTGTGTGGTAAGGGTGTCCAAATATCAGATCTATAAATCGTGACAATTCTTTTTTGGTAACTGCTCGCACCCCTTCTACACCAGACTTTTAGCCTAAAGACCATTTTTATACTAAAGTATTGATTCTCAAGCCTCCCCATTTAATAATTCTTTCGTGAATACAAGAAAACAATCCTTACGAAGCGAAATTGAAAACCTCCAGAAGGAATCTAAGAAGATTCTTTCTGACAAGAGTATCCCACGAGAGACTAAACTATTTATTCAGTCCATGCTGACCATTCTCACAGTTGTAGTGACTTTATTTTTGGAAAAAAAGACTCGTAAAAACTCCAGCAATAGTGGGCTGCCCCCTTCTCAGAACTCTGGTAGCAATGGGAACCGTAATAAGGAAGGGGCTGAGGAAGACAGCAAGAAAGGATCAAGGCTCGATAACAGTAAGGACACAGAGAGCAAGGAAACAGTGTCTCCATCAAATTGCTCTAAATGTGGGGCCGATTTGAAGGAAACTGAGATGAAAGGCTCCGAAGAGCGTAAAAAAATTGATATTCTCTATGAGATAAACACCCACACTGTCACCTCTGAAATCAAAGAGTGCCATGAATGTGGTACAGAAAACAAAGGCCCATTCCCAGAGGGCATAGATGGACCGATCCAATATGGTATTGGAATTAGGGCCTCAATTATTAATTTTATTGTCATTCAAATGATGTCTCTCCAGCGTGTTGGTGAACACTACAAGGGTCTCGTTGGCCGCTTTATCTCACCCTCAACCATGTGAAGTATATTTCTCAACTGAGCGAATCTCTTCAAGAGTGGGAACAATGGGCAAAACAACAAATCCTTGAGTCTGTGGTCATTCATGTTGACGAAACCTCCATGAGAGTCAATAAGAAGAACTACTGGATTCATACTTATAGCTGTGGTGATCTTACATTGCAGTTCATCCATCCTTCCCGTGGAAAAGATGCCATCAAAGATATTGGCATATTGGACAGGTATGGAGGTATCTTGGTACATGACTGTTGGAGTCCCTATTTTTCTTATACAGATATGATTCATGCTCTGTGCGTTGCCCATCTTCTTAGGGAATTGAAATTTGTGGAGGATAGCTCTGGTTCGAAATGGGCCACCAATCTGAAAAAACTTCTTCAGGAAGCTGTTGAATTGGTCCAAAAAAGAAAATCTAAGATATTGACTCGAAAGGAGTATCAAACTCTTCAGAGGAGGTATAGGAATATTCTCACAAGGGCTTTAAAGGAGCTTCCTCCCTTTCCAGAGAAGAATGGTAAAAAAGGACGAGTGAAACATACAGATGCTCAAAATCTTTGGCTCCGCTTTAAAAAATATGAAGCAGAAATCCTTCTCTTTGCCAAAGTGAAAGAGGTGGACCCAACCAACAACAGAGCCGAGCGAGACTTGAGAATGAATAAGGTGAAAAAGAAAGTATCAGGTTGCTTCAGGACAGCAAAAATGGCAAAGCACTTTTGTCGGATTACCAGTTATGTCAAGACTATGAGAAACAAGGGGTTCTCTTCCTTAGAGGCCATCAATATGGCTCTCAAGGGAGAAATTCCTATGTAAGGTGCGAGCAGTTACCAAATTTTAAGCCAAGTGTGAATTTATCCACTTGCCTTTTAATAGCATACACAGACCTATATCTAGGTGTTTTACACTTTGCCCAAGACTTTAGGCCCGAAACCTAGCGATAACTGAAGGGGATTTCAGGTTATAATCCATCTCGCCATGTAGAAAATATTTTAGCTGATGCGGGTCAGATTGGCCCTCAAACAAAAGCTTTTTGTCAGTCATTACTCAGGGTGGATGAGAGAGTTGAAAACAGGCAGATGCGTGGGGTGGTGTCCTTGGCTAAAAAGTATCACTCTGATCTTATTGAAAAAGCAGCCATTCAGGCTGTGAGCAGAGGGATCTTATCTCTTAGGGTCTTTAAAAGGCTTGTTGAGGAACTACAACCCCCTGTGGATGAGAAAAAAATCGAATCCCACCTCACCCAAGACCACGACATTATTCGAGCACCATCAGAGTATGCCATCTACTGGAATTTACATGCCAACAACGAAATCCACCACTCACCCTTACACCCTCAGCCTAGCACCAACCTTACTTAATCCACCCCCCAACCCCTCTTCTAGAGGAAAGGAGCAATCACAATGCCAATGTCACCTACAGAAATACAAGAGACTCTCAAAAGCCTTAAGCTTATAGGCATGTTTGAAACATTTGAGGCTCGAAGTTACCAACACACACAGAACCAACAAAACTTCCAAGAGACCTTCTCATTGCTCTTACAGGATGAAAAGGATTTCAAGAAAAGCAAAAAATGTGAGAGACTCCTCAAAGCATCCAAGCTCACGGAAGAGTCCACCCTCACCGGTTTTGATTGGAATTTTAACCCAAAAATACCCAAGCCAATGATCTTGGAATTAATGAACTTGAAGTTCATCAAGCAGGGGGAGGGAGCCTTGCTTATTGGCTCCCCTGGAACTGGAAAAAGCCACATTGCAAAAGCTATAGCCACCAAGGTCTGTTCCATATCAAATTACAAGGTTTTGTATCAAGAAGCTCACAAGCTCTTTGAAAATCTCTTTGAGGCCAGGCAGCTGGGGCGCAGAAAGAGGTTCTACACCCAACTCATCCATGTGGACCTGTTGATCATTGATGATCTTTTTCTTAGAAAGCGCATTCCGCCAGAGGCTTGCGATGACTTCCAGGAAATCATTCTAGATCGATACTCAGCGAGAAAAAGCACTCTTATACCTCCAATCGCATTATTGAGGACTGGGGAAAGTGTTTGGGCGATAATACCGTGGCCTCTGCCATCCTGGATCGCCTTCTCCACTGCAGCCAACTATTAAAATTTGAGGGAAAAAGCTACCGATTGAAGGAAGCTTCAAACCGACTTGTCAAGATAAAAAATTAAAGGTAGGGTGAGCCCATCTTGTCAGATTACCCTAAATGGCCTGGTTTAACCCGCCCATCAGGGATAGATTGAACTCGATTCGCTTTGAGTGGTTCACCTTTTGAAACCTCCAGCTTTGCTGGAGGGGCATTCACTAATGGAGGCTTATATGGTAAATGTCTATGATTCTTTTTTAAATTATAAAGGAAATATTGCTAACCTTTGTCAATTTGAATGCATGAGAAAAGGCAAGGAAGTATTCTTAGTAAATACTAATACTAATATGGACGTTAAATCAAAACAAATACAGGCGAAAATGGATGCATATGATCTAAAAAATAAATTAAATTCTTTTCCTTATCGACAAAATGATAAACTTGAGAAAATTGATATAATTAAGGCCAATCTTATACAGAACTTTCAAACAAATTCAAAGCACTGGAATATATTTATGCCAAAAAGTTTGGATCATATAAAATATTTGACTGAGCTTTTTAAAGAAAAAAACTTCTTAAAAGGTCGGCCATGGGGCCCTGAAATGTCTATGGTTTTTAAAGATATGAATTCTAATGATACTACAGATACGTCTAAATTAGTTTTTACGAATAAGGTTTATCTTTATGTTGATTTAATATTGAATACAAATACAAAAAATGCTCTTAAAGTTATAGGAGAAGAAAAAAAATTAACTTTACAAGTGAGAGACAAGAAATATTTTGATAATCTTAAAATAGATGTATTTATTTGTCATGATAGTCGGGATAAGCCTCCATTTGCTAAAAATTTAGCAAAGGAATTACAAAAAGTAGATCTTAAAGTATGGTATGATGATTTTTCTTTAGAAATCGGTGATGGCCTCATAGAGTCTATTCAAAAAGCTTTAAGCGACTCAAAAAAATGTATCTTAATAATTTCTCAAAATTTTCTTAATAATAACGGGTGGGTAAAAAAAGAGTTCACTGCTATATCGACTCGTGAAACAAAGAAAAAAGAAGAGGTTATTCTTCCAATATGGCATGGGGTTAATGCTAATGAGGTTTATGAATACAGCCCTTTCCTAGCCGACAAATATGCTATTGATTCATCAAAAATGAATATTAAAGAGATTGCTAATGAAATTTCAAACCAGATAAAAAAATGTGAGCTCTAAACCGATATAAAGAGATACTTTTTCAAAATATCTGTAAATTGGCTATAAACTTGCCACAAGAGATGTTTCCAAGAAAATAATGCATAGCATTAATAGTGCTCCCTGGAAAAACCTCCCATAGCGGATTACAAACCTTTTTACATCCAGTCAGAACTCACAGCGGTTCTACCGGGTCATCAAAGGAGGAATGCTAGAAGACTCCCACAGTGGTGTGCCTATCTCAAGCAGTGAACCTATAATCAGAGGAGCCTAATGCGTGATTTGCGCGCGTTGGTTTCTGGGAGGGAGAAGGGGGGAAACCTCCTTCCCTACTCGACTATATCTCGGACAAAAGAGGGATTATTTTAATAATTCTTTAGAAATTTTAAAAACAAGTTCAGCATTAACAGCATTACCAAGTGCTTTATAAGATGCGGTTGGTGTTCCAGGTAGATATTTTAAATTCTCCATACTTTGTAAGCGACTGCATTCACGTGGTGTCATATATCTTTCTTCCCAAGAAATAATAGGAACCTGAGTAGTTGTCATGGCAACTAAAGAAGGGGCTGTAATAGGCCTTTTTATACGAACCCCAGACGCTCGAAATTGAATAATATAATTTTTGACATCTCTTTCTTCGCCTTTGCAGTTCCATTCAAACTTTTGAAGGCTTTGGGGATATTTTTTTATTTTTGAGATCCATGGATGAATCCACTTCTTATTTCTTGAATAATATTCTCTGTTCTTATAAATAAATTTCTGCTTCCATGGTGGAAATATGTTGTTCACTCCTCGAGCATAAGATGGTATATGTTTTAGTATGTCATGACGGTAGTAATAGCTATTGAGCTTATGTCCAAAGGCTCCTTTACAACTCTTGAGTTCCTTCAAAGGAGCTTCATAGAGGGAATCATACCCTTCATATGGATAAGTAGCACCAAACTCCATTGTCCATATCGGAAATGAGGGGAGTTCCTCATCTTTTGGAGATAAGCTTAGAAATTCCTGCCAGACACTTAAGCACTCTTTGGTTTGGTGATTTAATGGTTGGGCATTTGGAGGGTTCTTATCTAAAATTGAAATAATATTCGGCTTCTGGATTTTAGATTCATTTGGCCAGAAAAAATGCTTTAAACCATATTGACTTCCCACAATAAAAAGCCTTTCTCTTATTTGTGGTATATTAAATTTATGGGGAGACAAAATTTTGGTATCAACACTATACCCCTCCTTCTCAAGTTGTTTTTTCATGAGTAACCATGTTTTTCCGCCGTTATGCTTTTCTAGATTTGCAACATTTTCCATAATAAAAAAATTTGGTCTATGATACTTAATTATGCGTAAAACATGTTTTGAGAATAGGTCCCCCCATAACCTGCATTTAGTTCCAAGCTGTTCTCCTGCCTTTGAAAAGGGCTGACACGGAAATCCCGCACACAAAATATCATGAGGTGGAATATTGTTAGCATGAATCGAACGAATATCTCCACCTGGTCTTAAACCAAAATTCCTCTCATAAATTTCGACAAGCTCCTCATTTACTTCGCTTGAAAAAACACATTTATGGCCTAACTTTTTTAAGGCTAAGTGGAACCCCCCTAAACCAGAAAATAAATCAATAAATCTCAAAGATTTTGACATTTAATGTTCTCCTTGTCTGGTTGGTACATCCAAGGTTTTTCATCATACTGACTTGGGACCCAAATAGCTAAAGTAGGAACTTCTTTATGAATCAATTCTCCTTCAAATCTAATATCTAATGTATGAACTTGTATTGTTAGCTGTTCATTATTTTTTATATCTCTATCACCGGGGTATGTAGCTCCTCTCAAACGCTTCGGTGCAACTGGTGCTTCACCTTGAAATAATTGACTTATTTCACCGCTTTCACTTACACTTCTGAGCCTAGGCTTTCTAGAGTTAATTAAATAAATTTCACATTCTTCACTATCGTGGTCCTGAAGAAAAGATGCAATTTGCAGCAGAACTCTAGTATAGCGATCAGAATCATTTTTGGACATTATGTATTCTGTCAAGTAATCTTTATATAGTTGTATTAAGGGGATTTTTTTTGAAACACAGTGTCTTTGTGCGTCTGTGCGATTTTCATGTCCAACATCTTCTACAAAACGAAAGGTCTCAGATAAATTGTTTACTATTTTTTTATTATTCTCAATATTTGCTGATAAATGAGGTGCTTTTTGTTCAAACCAGCTATCACTATACAATCCTCTCCGACAGTCCATTTTTAATATATTTCTACGAGTAGGTCTTAAATTTGAATCAAGAAAAAAAACTCTCTTCCAATCTTTCAAGGGTTTGTTTGCACTTATATGTTCAGATAAAGAGTTTCTAAGATCAGATTCATGATCAACATAACTTTGAAATGCACTCAATGAATTATTTTCTAGAAAAATTCTACAATGCCCTAAGTAGTCTTTCTTATACCCATAGAACCTAGCTCTTTGCTGAATAGTATCTGCATTTCCAACTCCAGGTCCTCGAGGCATATAAGTCACTGTTAAGCCTTCTACAGTGTAGCCTCGATCCATTGATTGGCCACCAATTAAAATATGAGAGTAATTAGAGCACCAAAGTACTGTTGGCGTAGAGCCTCTTGAAGTATTCAATTCAGTAATACTAGTTTGTCGGATACTTCTTTTTAAATTTTTTCTAATTGCATCAAACTGCGGGAAATTATTAACTGTCTCTTTTAAATCCTTATATCCTTCATCCTCAAAGCTATTTATAAGATCATACTGATCTGAATCACCAGGCGTTTGATCGAGTAAGTTTAGCCATTGGTGTTTAATAGAATTTATCCATTCTGAATACTGAGCATGATCCATAATGAGTCTAGACGGATGAACCATCATTGAACGGTTTCCTTGTGTATCTCCGTTGCAATAATTTGCTGCAACGGAAGTATAAAAAATTTTTAAAGCCCTTAATAAGGATGATGGAGGAGATGAAATAGGATTATCTCTTCCTGGTATTTCGTTATCAGGAATAACATTTATTATCCTCGGAACAGAAAAAAGATCTGTCCCCCCTATATACTCCTCTCCAGGAGTTAAAAGTTGAGCAAATTCAGGAGACAAAACATCAATAAATTCAATAAGCAATGGGGCCTGAGGAGTTGCTGTATATTGTAAATATGTGTGATATGGGAGAGCATCCCGCAACTCTAATAGCTTGCTATGAGTTGTACTTAACTCTTTTGTGTCTTGACTAGCATTTGTATTAAGCCCTGCTTGATCTGCCTCATCATCAATGATTAAAGTCGGTTTTTTTTTTAAATCAGAATTTATTCTGTTTAAAATGGAAGAAAGATTTTGTATGTGACTATAATGTTTCATTATAACAATTAAAGTCGATTGCTTTTCATCATCTGGAATAGATTCATCTGCCCATGTCTGTAAGGAAATTTCAATGGACTCCTCCTCTGTTATTGATTTTGGGTTCTCAAATATAGACCACTTTCTGTCTTTTCTAGTATCAATTATCAAATCCCTCTTCAAGCGGCTTACTGTTTGCTCGAAAAGGCTTGTTGATGTACCTGCTATTATAATAATCAGTGGGAAATTATTATCTCTAGCCAGGCAAGAAACAGAAGTAAATGAGAGGGTTTTTCCACTTTGTATATAGCCAATTACTAGCCCTGTCTTTTTATCTTTTCGTTTTTTTATATCTAAGAGGGATTGAGATATAATAGATTTAGACTCTTGAGTAATTTTTTTTGAAGAACTCTCATCCAAATTTAATGAACTAAGTAATTTTTTAAATTCAGTTCCAACCGTAACTTTTTCAATCATATTATATACCTCTTACTTAATTGGATATTGCTTTTATGATTTCATTAAAGTTCTTTCTAATCGTTCCGGCGTACTTTACACCACTACTACGAGCTATAACTTCAGCCAAACCAAGGGCTGCTGCTACTCTTAATAGAGACTCAATTCCTGTGCCGTCAGTCCCAGAAAATCTTTCAGTAAATGGGTGAATCAACGATAAGCGTAAGCTTGTTTTTTTGGCATCCTTCTTTTTTTCAATATTTATAGGAAAAGGAATATCACTGACCTCCACCCAGTTACCTACTGATGGATCTGTAGATAACTGAATTAAAATTTGCCACTGTTGCTCCCTATATTCTAGTTCTATTGATTTATATGAAACAAGACTCTTTTTAGAGAGGTTTTCTGGCAAGGGGCGAGCATCCGTCTTTTTATCAATTCGCAACAGAACCGGAGGGACCCCCTCTTCTATAGATTTAGCAGTATTCTCAGTAGCTTTTTCTATTTCTTTTTTTATTTTTTCTGGATTAAGTTTCGATCTATAGCCTTTTGCTTGTTGTATTAAAGGTAGAGTCTCTTCCATTAACTCTTCTTTTAGTAAGTCTAAAAATATCTCGCTATTTTCATCCCACTCAAATCCATCTTTTGTATGGCTAACATTAAAGCCATCCAAAAAAATTTCACCAAAAATTCTCTGATACTCAAAACTATTTGGTTTTCCAAATAGTTTTTCTGGGCGAAATCCCTCGTCTCCACTTCCCTGAATAAGTCTATTTCTTCTGAATAATGCCAGACCAGATTTTGAAGTATTCGCTCTTTCTCTTATTGCGATGAATCCAGATGCTCTTAAGTTTTCTCCGAAGTCAAAGTCAATATTTTTTTTCCATAATTTGTCTTCACCACTAGTATCTTTATAGTATGGAGCAAACAAAATATTTGGTTCAGTATAATCTATGAATTCATTATTGAAAATTAAATCAAGTTCGCCTTCGCGTATAAAGAAGCGATAAATATCAGAAAGATGCTCCTTGATTTTTCCTAAGGTTCGTCCTTTCGGAGTTTTGTATAAATTGGATAGTGTAACTTCAGTAAAGTGATATTTCTTTTCTGTTTGGTTTGATTTTATTTCCAACTCTTCCTGACGATCCTGAACAATTCTATCAATATCAAAAAATACTTCCCTTTCTAATTCCTCCCCCAATGCAGTTGTCCTTACTTTCCAGTTAGGGGAAAACCAACAAGCAGCACTTTTCATTCCCATGCCAAATTCAGAAAGCCCAGTCCTATCTGGTGGAACTTCAGCCGCTCGGAAGGCTCTGTGGTAATCTTCTTCATGGATTCCTGCTGCATTATCTCTTATAAGAATAATTCCTTCGTCGTTAGGGTCGATTTCAATTTGAACTCTCAATTTGTATTTTTTGTTTTCAGATGCTAATTCGCTTTTATATTTCTTATAGCTTTCTATGGCATTATCAATAAATTCTGCCAATGCAAACCAAGGCTTATAATTTATATGACGTAATACCGAAAGAATATTTACCCCTGGTCGTATATTAACCCGACGAGAGTCATTCATGCTGATTCCCCAATCCCTTATCATTACCTTTTATACTAAATTGAATTTTTACAACCCCTCTATCCCGCATTTCTCACAAATTAAAAAATGTTCTTCTTTTGTAACCTTCATGGGGGCATCTTGCTTCTCCACCCAGAAGGTTACCTTCTTTTTTAATGAGAAATGGGAAAGTCACTTCCTTTTCCTATTATTTGTAAGAAATGCGAACTACGGCCCCATTGGTATGACGTGCGTCGTCATGCATTCTTTAAATTATAGGCTTACAAAGGGTCCTTAAATTTGTATTACTAAAAAAGATTCAAAAACTCTTCATAAACCTTAGTTTATAATCAAAACTCTTCCACTTGCAATGCTATCCATTTGGGGCATCACGTCAAGAATATCTGTTGCACCTTTGACTTCAACCCCTGCAAGCCTGACATAAATCTGAAAGGTCTTGATGTCTCTCCAGCCACCGATTTTCATAACGGTGGCCTGATTGACTCCAGAGGCCAGCATGTGAGTGGCAAAACAAGCTCTTAGTGAGTGAAAGACGACATTGCTTTCAATGCCCAAGCCTTTCAAATACTGCCGCAGTATCTCACCAGCCTGACCATTCTTCCAAGCATAATGCCTTTCAAGAACAAAATCTTCTGGGCTTAGGTCGTCTTTTCTCAACTTCAGAATAACTGCTTTTAGATCATTTGAAATAGGAACAGTTCTCCAGTACCCAGTCTTGGTGCTTTTGATCGTGCGGCGAGCGTTATTGTAGGACTTCGATACGGTTATGATCCCTTTTTCGAGGTCAATGTCCTTCCACTGAAGGGCCATTAATTCTCCGCTTCTCATGCCCGTGCAAATAGCAAAAGCCCATGTGGGATACCAAGGGTTGTTGCTTGTCTTGGCCTGCTTAAGAAGCACCCTCAGCTCATCTTTTGTGAGAATCTTAGGGACCCTTTCTTCCTTAGTTCCCACCGTCAAGCCTTCAGTGGGACTTGAGTGAACACCTAAAGCGTATTTCTCTTCAACTGCCCACCTAAACACAACATTGACGGAAGATTTGATACTCCTTAAAAGACCAGTGCCAGCACCCTTGGCTTTTGCTGAATCTAGAACCTGTCTTCCATCACCCTTGGTTAAATCAGAGACCCTACAACTCCACCAAATTTGTGTGTAGTTTCTTAATCTGTTGACATGGGCCTGTACGATGGAGCGATCTGAGTACCTATCCCCAAGATGCCCAAAACGAGCTTTAATTTCCCATCGGTCTACAATCTCACCCCAAGTGAGACCACGACCTTCAAGTTTTGCAACCTCCTGAGTGACGCTCTGTAAGAGCTTTTTTTCAACTCTTAAGGCCTCCTTCAAAGTGGGGATGTTTTTCCTACTTCTCTGTAACCTTAGAGTTGGGCTGGCCTTCCCTCGTGCTTCAACAGAAACCCTAAAAAACTCCACTTCGTTCTTATTATAGATATTAATTGCCATTATAAGCCCTCCTTAAATGCTGAGGTTTCAATAAGGACACAAAGCTCATCTTTTCTGAAGTAAAGTCTTCTCCGAAACTTCCTTGCTCTTAGAAGCCCTCTATGAACGAGAATCCTAACCGCATTGGCACTTTTCCGAAGATATTGAGCCGCTTCTTCTGTTGTTAACCAAACTAAATTGTCAAAGAGCAAATCAGGGTCGTGCGTTTCGTGACTGGCACCCTGACCTCTGTCACCTTTTGTTTGACAGTTATCTAAAATCATATCAAAACCTCCTTAGTTGAACAATCATAAAATCCTTTAAAATCTCCATAACACAGCATACTTATCTAAAACTATGTTTGATTTTGTGACAAATACTGATCGAAAACTTCCATCATTTTAAGTTCCAGTTGTTCTTTGGAGCCATTGAATTTGGTAAGTTTTTCTTTCAAAAAGGCTTCTTTCTTATCATTTAATGATAGAGAGTTCTCTTGGGACTTTTTGATAACCTTTTCCAATAGCCTCTCATCAGCAAGGTGAAAAAGAGCTTCCAGAATGTCTGCAGACCTTACTTTCCTTCCAAAACTCTTTTTGTTGGCTTTCTCAACAAGTCTTGAGACTTGCCTCATAAAGTCCTTGTTAAATCGAGCTAAAGAATAGTTCTTTTTTTTGGCGACCTTTTTTACGGGCTCTTGTATATTGTTTTGTTCCATATAGATACCTCCTGTTCGTTGTTTAAAATCCTAAACTTAAACCACGCTCTCTTTTTATGACCTTTTCTAATGAAAAAGATGAAACAGAGATGTAAAAGTTTTTGAGTTTGTTTCTTTGCTGTTCAATAAAACCATTTTGATGAGCTTGTTGCTCCTTATTTTCAGGCTCAACAAACTCAATGCTCTTGATATTCGGTCTTGTTGCTAGAAAAATGTGTAAAGACTTCTCATTCAACCCTTTCAATACAAGAGAGGACTTGAAGTTGCCATTAATTATTTTTTTACCATTGACCTTCAAAAAAACTGATAAAATCAGTGTAAACAGTGATACGCTTCTCATTCATATAAGAGTGAATAGATGGAGTTTCTTTGCTTCCATAGTGTTGAGCTTTGTAACCTTTATCTGGATCCAGTGTGTACTGGATAGCTTCTTTTTGCTCTTCATCTAAATAGAACCAAATGGCACCCTTCTTATCAACTTGGACTCTTTTTTGTTGAAAAAGATCGTCAGCGAATCTTTCATTGATCTTATGATGCTTGAAAAATTTTTGAATCTTTGCTTGAGCAACTCCTATATTTTCCTTTTGTATAGTGGGGGCGTAGAAAGATTTATAAGGTCTTTTTACTTCCCCAAAATGTTTCTCCAAAAGCAAAAGATTTTTATTACCTGTGATCTTTGAAATGGCACTTAAAAAACTAACATCGCTGTGAAGACTGACAAGCTCAATAAGCGAACCCGTGGTTTTGTTTTGTGTGTTCACCCATCTATTGCCATTGATGACAACGTATTCTCGTTTCTTTAAAACAGTTTCACCCTTTTTGTTCTCAAGATATGGTATGTCGTGCTTCTTGCAATAATCTAGAATGTCACTGTTTGAGGCTCTTCTTATTTCACCAATAGGTACAATAGAGTTCCCAAGAGCATCATTTGAAGGAAGAGGAGTCCTATCAGCACGGCGGTCACTTTTTGTATAAGAATTGTAATCTTTTTCGCTGATTTTTTGTGCATTTCCTCCAAACATTGATAATGGGCTTGAAGTTCCCAAAGAATCTCTTCTTCCATCTTTAAAATCACTGATTCCATCTCTTATTTTCCTCCTTACTTGAGGTTGTTTTAGAAACAACTCATCATTGGATTTGAACTTTTTAATGAGACCTGGTTTATCATAATAAGCACCCAACTTCTTACCTCTGATTCCCTTTTCATGTCCCGTATAGTAGTAAGTGATCGTCTTTTCGGTAATTGCTACTTGGATAGATAACTCATTCAATAGACTCACGTACTCATCAAAACTTGTTGCATAACTCCTCGCAAAATCAGCTTTTTGGAAAAGATCAAGTCGGTAAGAGTTGCCACCTCGACGTTGAATCTCTTTAACTTCCTGGGGCATATCTCTGTTCTTCTCTTTTGCAGTACTTCTGATCGTGGAAAGTCCGTTTTCTTTTGAAATATCGTTAGAGATAGCTCTGAGATTGTAGAGATGTTTCTTTTTGTTTGCGACATCTCTTTTTCCTGTTTTTTCGTTCACTGGATTGACTAAAATGTGATTATGAGTCTTATCTGTATCCGTATGTGTGACCACCATAAATTCATGGTCTGGGAAATAGCGTTTGGCCAGTTCTGTTCCCATCACATTGATCTTTTCTGCTGACAGATGTTTGCTTTCTTCAGGACTGAAACTGTGAATCACCTCAAAGGCCACATTAAGGCCCTCACTGCGATAAGACTTATCTTTTCCAAAAAATGATTGAGTACGTTCAAATTGTTTAATTGCACCTCCAACGCAATTGTGGCAATCTACCACAATTTCAGTTTCTCTTTTTTTGAGCAAATACTTCTCATAGTCTTTTGCAGACATTTCCCTATTTTTAGAAATGTCTTTTCTCCATTTAATTTTTATGTATGCCATAGCCATAACCATAGTGAATTTGATTCGTTAAAGTTTTGAATTGTTCCAAAGCTAAATCCAAAGTGTCACTCCATCCATGCATGAGACCGGAATTTAGTCGTCTGGCGACTTGATTAAGATTATTTCCAATTCTATTCAAATCTTTTCTCAAAACAGCTAAATCATCTTTGTTCATCAGCACCTTCGTTGAAGGTTTGTCGAAGTAAGATTCCCGTAAAAGCTCAGGGATAGACTTGCCAGATGTCTTGCTGTCTTTTTGAATCCGACTATATTCAGAGGGAGACAGTCGCACACAGCTGGCACCACCTTTGATTACTTTTGTTATGTTATTTTGACTCATTTGATCTCCTTTGTTTGTTAGTTTGAGAATTGTGTTTTCGCTTTTTTTCATATTTTTTTGTCACATCTTTTTTTTTGGTTTTGTTACTTTTATTTTCTTTGTTTGTTACTTATTTTTTTCTGTTTGAGTTAGTTGTATTTTTTAGTCATTTAGGGTCGTTTTTTTACATGCAAGTATGGTTTCAGATATCTGAACCCCAAAAAAGCTCCTGCGGAGCAGGGGGACTGCGCCCCTTTTTTGCTTGTTGAGGGCAAGCCCCCAAACCCCCTTGATGACTGCTTCGCAGTCCCAAGGTGCTCGCTTCGCTCGCCTTTTCCCGATGTATTTTCGTCCCTCTCTGGCTCATAACACAGCTCCCGCAGCCTTCACAGCAAGGCTTGTTTTGTTCGCAGTATTGCTAGCTCCGCCAATAAATTCTGGAGCGGATTCTTGTTTGTTTTCCATCAGCATCGGCCTTAAAAAGAAGAAGACACTTCCCGTTGTGAGACTGGCCACTAATAATTGAATCCAAGAATAGATGGAGTAAAAATAGTACATCCTTGAACTCACAAGCTTGGCTCCATAGAGTGAGATTCCATCAGAAAAACGGCCCAATTCCTCCATTACTTCCACGGACTGGGCCATGCTGGTCATGATGTGGTAGAACAAAACCCACAGAGGAGTCCAAAGCAGAACGGAAAAGTAAAGGACAAACCAATAAACAAGAACCTTCCACTTTCCAGCCACAACAAAGAAAATCAGGAAGGGGAAGATTGCCACCAGGGCCAGCTTTATCAGCCCTGCAACATGGGGGGCACGGGCTAGGTGTTCACTGAATTTCTGGCTTCTTGTTGCAGCCTCAGAAGCTCCATGGGTGTCCGAAAATCCAAGAAAAGACATGACGGCATCGAAGGAAAACAGGCGGTTGAGATACTGAAAAACCCGTGCCGTTGTGCCTGGAAGTTGGGAACCTTTCATAATGCCCATCACGGATTCTTTATCTTCCAAATAGTGGTTTACGAGCATATTGGCCATGTGCATATTTTGGGCGGCCTCATCCCTGATGGGGTAGACATGTTTTCCACTGTTGCGGATAAAAGTGATGTGGTGATCTATGGCGTACTGCTTTAAACCGTTTCGGACTTCTTTTTTCACATCAAGGCAAGAATAAAGGCTATCTTCTGTTTTGATTTCAATTTCAGAGAGCTTCTGGTCTATGCCATTATCTTGGTTAAAGAAGGCGTTGAGCTTATCTTGGGCACGGGCTTCTCCAATAAGAGGCAAGGTCTTTTCAAAGCAATTTTCTGTGTAGAAGTGGACAAGCTCTTTGAGGTCTTGATCCTGAATGGTGGCCGTTCCCGAATACATAATGGCTTTGTAAAAGAAGTTGGGGGCACCAAGCTGGGAGTGGGTTCTTGCCATCACATGGTCAATGATTCGACCAAGAAAGGCACTGGACTCCTCAGCCGTCCGGCTCAGAAGGTCAAAGATAAAGCTCACCTTTGCTTGATCTTTCACATCGCCATAGCGGGTTTTGATGTAGGGGTTGTCTTTCCAAGACTCTCCGTAATAATTCTTCACCCCCGTGGTCGAACCCACTCGAAGTAGGGAAAGGCCCAGAAATAGACAAAAAATGACTTTGACAAAGGCTGCTAAGGGAATTTGCTTTCGTGTGACAATGGTTCCTGGCATATAGCGTGAGAAGAATCTGATCGTGGTGATAAAGAAGGCTGTGCCGAAAATAACAAGAACCATGGCTTTGAAAAAGACTTCTGATGTGATAGCCGCAATAAACTGTGAGTGGAGTTCCAGGCCAAGATATTGGTATAAGGCTTCGTAGGCTGTGTTGCTGAACATATTAGAATCCTCCCTGGTCAGAGTTCGGATCAGAAGAACAGAGAATGCCGTCAGAGCAGTCAAATAGCTGCCTCTGAGAACGCTTAGAATTGATCCTATTGGCTTCATTGCCCAAAGTCCTCTCTGTGCTCTGGCCTTGATAAAGACGCCCCTCCTTGGTGATCTGAGAGATGACAGCGTTGAGTGGGGTGTTTTGGACCTCTTGAAGTTGCAAGGTGGCATCCACGGAGTCTTTGAGTTTTTTTCTCTTCTCGTTGATTTCCTTTTTTCTTGGGGCGGGAAGATTGGGGTTTTGCTCCAAAATATTGAGCATATCCAGTGAACGGTTCATTTCATGGGAGAACTTGGTCAAAGCAATGGAGGAGGCAAGTTTGCGACAATAGGAACCTCTTTTGATAAATGGGAGGTAGGACAGGTACCTGAGTGTTTGCTTATCAATGTAGGTTTCGCCCTTGTGGCCACCGATGTCTTTAAGGGCTTTTGTATCAATCAGGCGGTCAAGGCTTATGCGGTGGCGCCGTGAGCTATGGTTATTCTTATCAATCTTTTTCAAAAGTCCACGGCACAGTTTCTCATAGGTATCCTTTTCAAGTTCATAAAGCCTTGTCCTAGGAGTGATAGCCCTACGCCTTGGCCCATATTCCACGGAAATGCGACCTTGACCGACAACAGTGTCCCCCACAAGGGCTTTGATAAGCTCGACAGTGCGTCTTGCTTCTTTTGAATTGAAACCAGCCCACTTGGCTGAAGACTCAATGAGTTTGTTCTCGTTGGCTTTGAGTCCAAAGCGGCTTCCAGCCCAGTTCGCTAAGTCCACAGAGTAGTCTGAACCTGAACGGCACTCCTTCATGGCCTGTTCCATATTTCCTCCATTTTTTTGAATGGCCCTGTGGACACATCCTTGCCGCTCTTGCTTAAAATCTTCGGTTCGTTGATCGACATATTTGTCAATCAAGGCACATTGATCGAGCCTCATTTGTGAAAGAAAGTTGGCGTTGACTCTTGTGTGCTTGAGGATGGAACACCATGTGGGGCTGAAGTAGCAAGTAAGTAACATGGGGCTTGCTGCCATGATGTTGTTTCCCAGAGACTCAAAGTATTTGGAGTCCAAAAAGTTTTTTAAAGCTCCCTGGAGAGTGTTTTTAAAGTCAATTCTCCCACAGTCGGCGTCTATACCGAGCTTAAATCCAAGGTCCACCGTTTGGTAATTATCAAAGATATAATCACTTTCTGGGCTGCGTTCTTTAAACAGGTAGTCCGTTGAGGACATTTCAGAGTTATGCCTGTAGTTAAAGTTCTTAGCCCTTTGAGCCGCGACAGCCATTGCAGACAAAGCTGATAAAAATAATAAGGCTGGTAGGACTGATGAAAATAAGAATAATGAGACTGATAGGGTGGGTGGGGATAAAAACACCAAGAGGATAGATCTCATTGTTTTCCATATTCTCATTGTTCTCAACTTCATTGCTTTTAACTTTATTGTTCTCAATTTTCTCTCCTTTTATGATTGTTTTCCTTTATGATTTATGAACTCCCTAGAATAAAAACTTTCCTTTATGGGAATCGGTATAGGCACCAATGGAAGCCGTATTTTCTGACTCCATTCCTTCTTTCCGGCAATCTCCAGAACTAAAACAAGTAAGACATAAATGGAGACCATTTGCCCTAGGAGCAGGATAAAATCTAAGAATTCTATGGGAGCCAAGGGAACCAAGAAGATGCTCATATATGTCAACATTTCTCTTAAAGAAAACAGAGGAAGAAATGTGGTGGCAATGTCATAATCACTCTTCTTGAGACCTGCAAAGTGGATATGAAAAAGAAGCAAGACGCAGTAAATGGGAGAACCAATGAGCAAATACCCAATGAGTAAGATATACCTTTCCGCATTTTCTCCCATGGAATGATGGATTGATTTTATAAAATTTCTGTACTCTTGAGTCATATTGACCTCCTATCTATTTAGGTTGTGTTATCGTTTGTTGGTTTTCCTATTTCTCTTGGGTTTTATTGTTTTTCTTGGAATGATGAGTGGTTAAGTACAAAAGGGCTTCCCAAGGCTTGCCGTCAAATTTTTTGATGGCATCCTCAAAGGTTTTCAAATCGGCTCGATTGGTGGGGGCAAGCCACCGGTCGTAGGGGGTTTGGTAATATCGAAAGACCCCTTGTTTGGACTTGTCCTTGTTCATGTAGAAGATTTCGGTAAACTGCCCTTTTTTGACCTTGAGAGATTTGACAATTTCAGAATTGGCTTCATCAAAGAGATTTGACTTTTGAAGCAGGTAGTCCACGTTGTCGGGACTCATTTTGAGCATAATAAAATTATCAGCCACCGACCACATAGCTTGACCAGCTTCAAGCTCGAAATAGTTTTGGGGTCTAGGTGTCAGTCCAATAAGCCAGAATCCAAGCTTTCTGAAGGTTTCAGCCGCATCAATAATAAAGTTTTTGGCCACGGGATTGTTGCGACCGAGCATCCCCAATTCTTCGATAACAATAAAGCCACCACGCTCTCGATGCTCTGGCCTTTGTATCGTTTGACGTATTTCTTCAATCACACTCATTGTCATCAGAGTTTGAAGAGTTTCGTCCTTAAGGGCATCCAAGTCATAGACAAAAAGAAGTTCTGAAGACTTGTCTTTTTGAGCCACCCCCTGGAAATACTTGGAATAAGTCCCATCTCCATAAAAAGGGTTGAGTTTGACAAGAACTCTTTCAATCTCCTCTTTCATCTTTTCAAACTCTAGTTCAGATGTGAGGCTTGCCATGGCTGTTACAAAGTCATCCATTGTGACTTCCACTTCTTCTTGGCTTTCTTCGCTAACAAGTTTTCCATCCATATAAGAAAGGCCAGACTCCTTGGATTTTTTAAGATAAGCCAGCTTCAATGCCCTAGAGATGCTGGTAATATGCTCACTTTCAATCTCAAACTTCGGGGAGGTCAGCTTAATGGCTGTGGTGAGGAGATGAGTGAGGAAATTCACTTTGGCATCATCAAAAGCTCCACGAAAGGGGGAGAAGGGCATTTCTTCCTGGGGGTCAAAGACTGTCAGTTCCCCATGAAAGGGGCCTATGACTCCCTTGTAACTGGATTTCTTATCAATGACGAAAACAAGAGGTTCTGGGTCAAGTCGCTTTGCAGACTGGATGCAATCAATGACAAAGGCTGACTTTCCGCTCCCACTATCAGCTAAAACCACGGTATGGTTTGAAGTTTCATTTTCAAGGAGATTGAAGTTTATAAGGTTCTTCTCTCTTGAAAGATAGGTTTGCAGTGAGTGGGATAAGCCCTTGAAAGAATCAAAAAGTGGCAAAAACATGACCGCATCATTTTGCAAAATGCGAATGTATCTCTGAGTTGAGTAATCCGCTTCTGGAGAGTAGTTTAAGGGAAGGGAGTTCAGGGCTAGGCCCAAGCCAATTTCTTCCTCCACAATCACCTCGCACTCAAGGTCATTGTGAAAGATGTTGATGAGTTCTCGTGTGCGTTGGTCTAGAATTTCTTCCGTTTCTCCCTCAAGAATGATGCAAAAAGTGAGATAAAGGCATTTTTCACCCACAGCCAAGCGGTCTTGGGCTTCTTTAATTTCTGCTCTTTGAACCTTGGCACTTCGTGAAACATTGTTTTCAAGAAAAAATTCTTTAATATCAAAGAATTTTTTGACTTTTCCCTTGGATGGAAAGCTAAAATTTAGGGACATTTTAAAAGGAAAGTCCAACTTGGTGAAATAGGCCATGCCTCCAGCGTAGGCAAACTGTGGACTTGTTTTTAGTGTTATGGTTCTTGTTTTGACTCCCTCTCTTTCGATTCCTCTATAGTCAAGAGTGGGACTGTTGTAAATCAACTGGTCAGAAAGGGAAAGGTGTTTATTGAATCTTGCAAACTCTCTTTTGTAAAACTCCTTGGGATTAAAGAATTGGCGAGCATGGGTTAAGAACTCTTGAGCATCAAGGGTTTTGAGTTTTATTTTTGAGTTTTCAATATATTGCTTCATCATTTGGGAAAACAGTTTGATCTGTTTAACAAATTCACTCATTTCATCGAAAAGTATTCTCTCCCCTCGGTCCAGTGATCTTTTCCATTCTGCTGTGGCTGATTTTGGAGGGAAAAACCGAATGGACAAGAGGACTTTTCTCTTCAAAGGAGCCAGCTCATTGGTTGAATTGCATTGGTTTTGAATCATCTTGACCTTTTCTTTGTAAAGGATTTTTGAGACAGGGTGTGGGTACTTGTACTCACTGAGAAGCGTCTTCCAAACCTTGTCCTTTTGAGAAATATAAGACTGGTCAAAGAGAACTTGGAGGACACAGTTTTCAGGCAAAGCAAATAGTGATTTGAAGGACTCAACAGATGAAATGATATTTTTGATGGTCATGGGCTCATGTTCTAAAAGCTCGGCTTCGAGGATGGCGCCAAGGCTTCCATCCTTATTGACGAAGGTTCTAAACTCATCAATGTACTCGCTATATGGAAGCCATTGACTGAGAGAATCCGAGCGTTTGAACAGGGCTTCTGTCAACTGGAAGCGGTTGCTCAATGGTGCACTCAATGTTTGATGAATGGGTTTTAAAGTATCATTTAATTTCAATACAGACCTCCTCGATCTTCTCAATGATTTTCTGGTAAAGGCCATTTGGCTTTTTCTTGGCTTCCTCAATGATTTTCTGCAAGGCCATTTGGCCTTCTCAGTTTGGTCTTCTCAATTAAAGTGATGTTCAGGCAAAGACCATTTGGTCTCTTCAATTAAAAGGTAAATCCATGCTCCACCAAAATAATCACCCGTGGGCATCTCATGGGCGTGAAGCCAAGCCTTTTTGATCTTTCCCCTGGTTCTTGAGACCCTTTTTTCCCTTTTGGGCTGGGCATTAAGGGAATAACCAGCCCTTTTTTCAAGAATCCCAGAAGTTTTTGTGTGGGCACAGCCTCCAAGGCTAATCAATAATGCGAGTAAGATATGAAAATACTTTTTCATGGCGATTTCTCCTTTCATTTTTCATAAAGAAATTGTTGGGCAATAAGACTTTTTCCTGCATAACGATCCACACATCCTGGCCTGAATGCACAGCTAAGGTGGGGATAAGAGAGGTGGCTTGTTTCAAGTACCAATCACTCACCTTGGCGGCGGCTCCTTGGGCACCATTTTGCACAATGGTATTGGCGGAGTCTGGATTTGAACCCCCGATGTTTTGAGATCTGCGACTGATAATGTCCCCAACTCCATCCACTACAGATTTGAGGAAGGCCATTTGGGCCACACGACTTTGTTTGGAGTTCAGTTTGGCTTTAACGGCAAAGGTATTGTCTGAATCATCCGCAATAAAGCCATTCACCTTTCTTTCAAAGAATTTTCCTTTTTTGGAAACACATGAAAGGCGAGTGGCCTGAAAGTTAATTCGTTCGGTGGCCATGGATGGGGAACTCTTGGCAATCATGAAGCAGCCAGATAGGTCCACTTTGTGCTTGTTGGGTCCAATATAGGAATAATCGAGAGCCAGAAGCACAGGGTAGGTTTTCCCCTCTGGGGCATCGACACCGGTCATCAGCTTGGCTTTGACATAGCTTCCTGTGGGCAAAGTGACTCCTTCTTCCACTCGCTGATATTTTACAGGAAAGGAGATAACTCTGGGGCCTTTAGAGCTTTTGAAGTTTCCATGGTGGCGACGAGGCTTTCCTCTTGTTTGGAATATATGACTCCTGGGTGTGGGAGGACCGCCAAGGGAGAGTCGATTGTTCCCAAGGGGCAACTGATGGCTTCCTAGCAAGCCACTTCCACTTCCAACATGAATCCTCACAGGCTCGTCTTTGTGTGGCCCCATTTTCAGAACTCTTGTTTTTTCTGGCTCTGTCATTTTTTCTGAAGCTTGGGCATTTGAAGCCTGGGCATCAATTTTTTTCTTTTCAAGTAGAAGCTTTGGGTCTTCGTTTGTAGCACTCGTTTGTGGTCGTGGTGCTATAACTTTGCTTCCATCTGTTTTTCAAGTTCCCGGATCCTCGCTTCAAGAGCCTGACTTTCAGCCATGATCTTCTTGGCGGTTTTACTCAATTGCACCTCCTTGTTCTTGAGGTAAGATGAGGTTTGGGAACCGAAAATTCGACCCTCTTTAAAAACTGGTCTCTGGTGATCTCGGTAAATCACTTTCTTTGTCTCTGACATTTTGCTTGTGATATAGATAAGGCTCAGGCCAAGAAAAAGAAATAATCCCACTTTTGTCTTTGGATAAGCCAACAAAGACTTCTTTGCCGAACTGTATTGCCTTAAGGAGTGTTTAAAGAAATTCTTCACTAGTAGATTCATATTTGCCTTCCTTTCTTTGCATGTTTATTTTCTTCATATTGATTTTTTTCATGCTTAACAAAAGTTGGGATCATGAGGTCATTCACTGAAGCCGTTGGTTTGGCAACAATCTTTAAAAAAGTGCTACAAGTACTCCTTTTTGTTGGACATAACACCTCATGGTCAACAAGTGACATAATGGCCAAAGACGATCCTTTGAACTTCAGTTGATCTACCTCCACTTTAAACTTCGCTGTCTTACAAACATTGCTGAGCCTAACAACAAAGCCCTTGTATTCCTTCCCTGTATAAGTGCGGGTGAGTCTTGTTTTGATGCATCGAGGTCCCATGACCCGGAGGGGCGTGGTGAACAAGAGTCTGTTTTCTACCCTGCGCTTGTATCCCACAATATTGTCATCCCTATCCATGGACCTCATAAAGTCCATGACAGTGATCGCTGGTAGGTTTTTCTCTGACTTCTTAAGTAACATGCTCTTCGGGCGCAAATCATAAAAAGGTTCCGAAGAGTGTTTGGAATCGCTAGAGTTGTTTGTGCTTTTCACAATTTTGATTTTTAGAGTCACCACGCTCCCATCACTGAGAACAAAGGCCACCTTTGAGGTGCCCTTCGTAAAACGGGGACGAATGGAAAGCATGGAGTAGTCGGGGTCATTGGAATCGGCAGGCTTAATCTCAAATCTTTGGGCTTGAGAAATAGTTCGTACCTGTTTATGAAACCTGAAAATGGTCTCTTTGGAGATACGGACAAGCTCTGGTCTTGAGCCATAGTAAATTTCTCTCGCCTGAGATGTGAGGGAAAAGAGAAGCAAGGCAAGAAAAACAAATACGACCAATAAAATATATAAGGTGATAAATAAGACATTGCATAAATATTTATTCATGGTTACCTCTTTCCTTGGGGGTTATTGGTGATTTCTTTTCCTCTAAAGGAGTTGGCTTCTGTACGAGTGAGGGAGGTGATTTGCAAGAACCACTTTTTACCCTGCTTGGGGGGAATCAGCTTTAAGACCATTTCAATAACCTCATCAGTTCTTCCCATGTACTCATTGTTGGCGTAACGCTCCCTTGTCGTGATGGCAACCACCTTGTAATGACCTCGCTCATTGGATACTATCTCCTTGTCTGTCACCTTTAAGACTTCAGAAATATTCTCCATTTTCACCATCTCAGCCCACTCTGATATTTCCATATCAAAGCGAACCTTAAGGTCGTGGGACATATAACCGGAGAGTTCCGTGTATTGCCCATCAATGTTGACGGGGTTGATATTCCCAAGGATTCTTAAAAAGGACATGACAGCGTTTTCCACATAACCATCGGTGACAGTTTGAGGAGAGGCTGGTGTGAAGTCCACAACTCCTGGGGCCAAGATATACTCCTTTTCTCTAAGCTTTGAATGAAGGTTTCCGATTTCATATCTGGTCACAACAAAGTAAACACCCAAGACCCCAATGAGCAGAAGAATGATATTTTGCAATAAAATCTTCTCCTTTAATAAAGCGGCCTTAAAGCATAAATACTTGGGCAAGACCTTAAGGTTCACCCCATCATAGGAGCCCGCAGGTGGCGAACTCACTTGAGAGGCTTGGATGCCTTTTTCCATAGCTCCTACCATACTACTTACCACTTCCTGACACTTCTTTTTTGCTGCCTTGAGCTTTGTAAGGACTTTCGTTTTCAATGATGGTACGAATGTAATTGGTCGGGAAAATGCATGTCTTAATGACTTGAACAACAAATGATTTTCCATCCTTAGACTTAAAAGCCTTGACTTCTTCAATGGGTCTTCTTGCATAAAATCCTCCATCTTTCTTTTTGGAAATTATTTGTTTGTTGGTATTGGCTTGCTTGCTGGCAGTTGTCTGGTTATTGGTAATCATTTTATTCTTATTTTCTTTATTTTTATGAGTCATTGTGATCTCCTGGTTACGGTTACGGTTACGGTTACGGTTACGGTTACGGTTATGGTTAGATGTTTATATTAAATGCTTAATCAGAGTATTTTTTCTTTCCTTTCGGGTTCATAAGAGCTGGTAGGCTCATGTTCCATCGACTGTAAGGCCAATGAAGGAAGATGCCTTTGTGATTCCTTCGTTTTATTACCGGTCCTATTCCCAAAAACAGTAATAATAGGATGAACATAGTCCACCATGAATAAAAGATGACCCCAAATATCAAGATGATAAAGAGGGCTATAAAGACATCACTTAACTCCCAAAAGTCGAACACAGTGATGGGTGAGTCGATGGATTGAGCCACCTTTCTCCCATGTCTTGCTTTAATCAATGCATAATCGTACATAATGAAACCTCCTTTCTGGTTTAGTTAAAAATCCCATTTCCTCCACCAATGGAGAAAATATTTTCTACCCAAACGGGGGCAGTTCCGAGAATAATGGCAGCAATGATGCAAACAATGGCAACTCCAAACCTTTGCTCCTTGAGGTTATACCCTGCTGATAGGATACTAATTCCTGAAAACAGCCTTGCCCCCCACTTAAAAAGGGCTGTATCGACAATTCTTAGGACTGTGCCAGCGGCTTCCAGTTGGTCCGAGGCGTCTGTTCCCGGAATCCGAGGGCCTGCATAGGCCATAGAAACCATTGTCAATAAAAGCAGTAGTAGTAGTAGTAAAAGATTTCGATGTGTTGGGTCTTTGCCAAAGAAATTGGCTGGAGTTGTTTGACACATATATTTTGCAAACATGACATCCATAGTTTTTTCTCCTTGTTCTTGGTTGGATTTCTCACCATCATTATTATGAATGAGATGAGGGGTGGGGTTAGGGGTGAAATTAGAAATGAGTTCCAAATTATGAGTAGAATTGGAATTATAAGGAGAACTCATATTATAGGAATTTTTAAAGCCTTTTGAGTTATGACCCTTGTGTTTTGTTTTAAACATTGTCTGGCAAACAGGATAAATCATAGTTTTTCTCCTTTTTCTAGTAGGGCAATCATTGAATGGACACCTTGGAAACCAATAATGGCTGGGTAAAGGACTTTCTTTTTTAAATCCGCAACAAGTGTAAAGGGTACAGATTCAATCTTGTGCTTTTTTATCTCATCTCTTGTGGCTTTTTGTATGGGAAGTGGAAAAGAGTTTTTCTTAAAATCTCTGTCATCCACCTGTCGAGCCTCAACATAGATTCCACGATTTTGTAATTTTAGGAGAGTCTTAAACATTCGTTTGCATGAGGGACATTTAGAATCAAAATACATTCTGACCCTGTATCTTGAGGGATCAAATGATATTTTTGGACTTTGGATTTTTTTCTGAAGAACTTGGCGAGCTTCAGGGGTGTATTTTGAGTTTTTACTCAAATACTCTTTGATCCTCTGTTGAAGTCGCTTATTGAGGGAGCTTTTCACCTTGTTGTAGGCCATCCAATTTCTGATATTCTCATCCGTTGGGTTGCGGGCAAGCTCTATAAAAGGCTCTGGAGGTTTGTAGCTACCCTCTTTGAAGAACTCATCATTTTGAGGGTTGAGGTACTTTTCCCAGTCAAATGGCTTTGATGTTTTCTTCGTTTCTTTGTTTTTCTGAGTCTCTTTGTATTCTTTGACTTCTGTCTCTTCTTTGTCTTTTTTATTTTGGAACTCGTTGGTGGTCGTAGTTCCTAGTTCTTTTTTCTCGTTTTACCCCAGTAATCAATACCATCAGGGAAATATTTTATTTCTTGGTTATTGGTTTGAGGTGAAATATTGCGACTTGCCTGGATTGAGGTAAGGCAAGAAAGAAACAATAGATTGAAAATAAGCAATCGTTTGATAGGGTTATTCACAGTTTAATACCTCCTGATAATCAATAAGACTGTTTTGGGCCTTTGAGACGTACTCGTCAAGAAGGCTCTTTTTGGGTTTCAATGATTTGGCCAATTCAAATTTTGTAAGATATTCCATAATGGGGATTCTCCCCACAACTCCCTTTTTGCACCTTTGGCATCCCTTGGAGTTTATTTGTCGGAAGTCTCCTTGTAAGTTGAGGTGAGCAAGGGCATGGATTTTTCTCATATCTTGGGAGGTCACCTTATTTGAACAAAAGGGACAGATTTTTTTCACAAGTCGTTGAACCGCACAGAACCTCAAGTTGGATTCAATCATGTAGGGTTCCACTCCCATATTTCGTAGGCGTTCAATGACTTTCACCGCACTGTTGGCATGAAGGGTGGAAATCACCAGGTGCCCGGTGGCTGAAGCTTTAAAGCAAAGGTCTGCGGTTTCCCAATCTCGTATTTCGCCAACAAAAATAATATCAGGGTCTTGACGGAGCACGGCTCTCAATCCATCGGCAAAAGACAGGGAGTCTTTAATTTCAATCTGATTGATTCCTTGAAAGCTATATTCCACAGGGTCTTCCAGTGAGACGATGTTCTTTCGTTCTTTGTCAAGGGAGTTGAGGAGGCTGAAAAGTGTTCTTGTTTTTCCGCTTCCTGTGGGTCCAGAAACAAGAATCACTCCATTGGGCTCATTGGCTGAGTTTCTAAGGTCAAAGACAGCATCATCACTGAGGTTGGATGACTCCAGATTAAAATCCGTTGTCATATCAAGAAGGCGAAGAACAATCTTCTCCCCATACAGTGTGGGGGTGGAGTTGACTCTCAAGGCTAATTTCCATGAAGGAAGTGACAAACGGCTGTCTTGTGGTCTATTGCTAATAGCAATAGACAGGTTACAAAGCCTTTTGGTCTCCTGAATGAAGCTTTGCCGATAATCTCTGGTGAGGGTCTTGTGAGTAAAGAGGTCACCATTGACTCTTATTCTTATGGCAAGCCCATTGGCATGGGGCTCAATATGAATATCACTTGCAGATTGCTTTTGGGCATATTGCAAGGTCTCTCGGAAAAATGAAGTGTAAGGCCCACAGTTGGCCATTTTTTCTTCACTGGTTTGTTTGTGTTCTATTGTGATTTGACTCATCTTATTTTCCTAGTCCTTGGCAGGTGGGTTTCATGGCGGCAATAACTGCTTTTGAAATTGCAATATGGGCGATATCACGAACGCAACTGACAGGCTTGTAAATGACAAATAAATATCCTGTTAAACGGCCTCCCATAAGACGTCCTATTTCTCTCACATTTTTAATGGTGTCGAGGAGGGCAATGTTTTGTCCCTCACGAAAGCAAGAACTTGACCCCGGACTCACCATCTGCCAGGTTTCCCCAAAGCTTGAGGGTGTGGCCATAAAGACTTCTGATGAAATCGACTTCATCCGTGAAGCGATCATCAAGGCCCCGGTGAGAGTGGCAGGCCCGTTGTAGCTGCCCATTCTTGGGTAAAAAATTCCCCAACCATTGCAGGCAGAATGGCTGGAGGGCGGAAAGATGGGAAGCTGGGGAAGCTTCACACTGCACATGGGAGAATCGGGGGCATAAGAAGCATCCGTCCCTCCTGTTGCCGAAGTCATGGCCCCTTTGATAAGGCAAGCTTTGGGAGAGAGCGACCAAGCAAGAAAATTTGGTTGGAAGCTGTCGCTGATCCCAGTGGACCAGTGCTTATGAATATGCTCGCTCATTCCATCAAAAGCACAGCTTGGGAATCCGAATTCCACCACAGGGAAGTATGCCAAATGGAATCTGAGCGAGGGGCACGGAGAGAGTTCTGGCATGATAGGATTGGGTGTCTTCATCGTTGGCCACTCCAAAGGGAGCAAGAGTTTTCACAGTGGACAACTGGAGGGCTGCGCCTGGGAGCTTGTGGAAATGTGAGTGACCTGCACGGGGTGAGACTTCAATAAAAGTTTGAGGGACATTGTAGCTGAAGCGAACACAGGGGCGTGGTGGAAAACCACACATTGTCATTGAGTATCTGAAGTTTAGGCAAGAGTTAAATTCCACAGTATTGACGATCGAGCAGATATTGGGGAAAGCTTGGGCCTTGTGAGTCAATGCCAGAGGAGTTATGAGAGTCACAAGAGTCAGGCATATGGTGAAAAGATGCATGGTATGTAGGGCTGGTGGGGCCAAATATGTGGCCAAAGCCAACCATGTGGTAGCGTTGGCCCGCCCGTTCAGCTTGGTGTTGGCATTGGACTTTTTAAAGCCCTCAAAGAACTTTTTGAAAGAAGGCCGGAGAGGCTTTTTTTGAAGCCACTTAAGGACTTTTGTGTGCTTGGTGTTTTTCTTTTTGAGAAAATAGGGTTTTAAGAAAAGTTTATAGAAGTTGGTTTCTATGCCATCATACACTTGCACAAAGGCTTCAAAGGACTTGAGCCTTGAAAAGTCCTTTCCTGTGATGAGGAATTCCTTTTGTTGGCTGGTACTGATGGATTCGTTAATATTGGCATCCTTTGAGTCAAAGCCACCGAGAATGAAGTTCCGAGTGGTCCTTTGAGATTGCTCAGAAAGGCTGCGACTGGTTTTCTCCTGATCCTCTTGGCCCATCAATTCTTTAAAGTTACGAATGGTGTCAATGTCGGAAGAATGACAGGCAATCCTTGTACGAAAGTTTTGGATCAGTTCCTTGGCTGCTGTCTCACTGCCAATGGCATTGTAAATGGAGCTTAGGCTCTGGGAGGCTGCGAGAAAGAAGAAATTGGCTTCACGACCCTTGGCACATATTTTATCATCACCCATGGAGCCTCCATAACCCACGGAGACGATATCTTGGTACTCATCAGCGATCAGGGCTGCCAGAATATTTCTGGGGCGGCTGGTGTCTTTTAGGCGGTTTAATACAGACCTCTCATAGTGGAGCTTAATAAAAGTGCCCATGGAGCGGCAAAGGGCCTCATGGTTTACATTGAAAAGAAGAACTTTTCCATTATCAACAATCTCATCCATGGATGGGATCGTGAGGTCTTCTTTTTTGGGACAGAAGATTTGAGCCGCCTTGTAGTTCTGGAATTGATTGAGAAATGTGGTGGAACTCACCAAAACGCCAGACCTGAACTTGTCTTCAAAGAGTGAGTATTCCTTGAAATATTGGAGGGCGCACTGGATGTTGTATCTTTCCTCCTCATCAAAGCGGTTCTTGTCCAAAGATGCTTTTAGATTTTCCCTGATTTCTTTTGAGTCTGCGATGAGCATAGTTTTGTAGCAATCAAGCAAGGTGAAATAATCAAATACGGCGGTACAGTAGACAATGACATTTTTTGTAAGGTTGAAAGCGGAGTCCTCCCAAATGGGTGACTCATTGGATTTTCCTGAAAAGTTCTTTGCCGCAGCCCGTATCATATTGGCAACTTCCAGATAGTTTGAATTTTTCAAGGTGTTGTCAATATAGACGGGGTTAAATGTTTGCATGATGTGTGTGGGTGGTATGGTGTCCATGGCTTGTGTGGATGTGGGGTGTGGATTCTTGGGCACAGAATTTAATGTTTGTACGGGGTTCACAGGTATGGGTACTAATGTTTGCATAGACTCCCCTACTACGGAACCATGGGGGGCTTTGATATCTCCAAGGTAAACGCACTGATCTTCCAGGTCATGTTTTTGAAGTATTTTGGAAGCCTTTTCAATAAAACTGCCCTTGGGGTCGAGTATCAAGGCGGCTGGTTTGTGTGAAAATTGGGTAAAGAGTTGGTCGACATAGTTCAAGATGGTTCCTTGTGTTTTTCCAGTCCCTATGGAACCTGTGACTAAAATATTTCCATTCAATGCTTTTTGGGGAATAGTGAGCCACTTCGGACGCTCCGTTTTGTCAAATGCGTCTGTCTCCTCTCCAATAGAGCCTAAAGTGAGGCCATCCCTAAAGCGTGATTTTCTGGGCAGTGTTTTATCGAGCTTAAGGAACCTTTGGGTTATTAATAAAATAGAAATTGATCCATACAAGACAATGCTTAAGGATAGTAAGAATGAGCCATTAAGAAATATGCTAAGATATTGAAGCATTCTCTGAGAAAAAATATCCCCATAGGATGAGAGGCTATGTGTTGTATATAGCTCAAATGGCACCCAAAATAGGCCGGCCAACAGTAGGCAAAGCAGAGTCTTTGAAAAAACTTCTTTTCCATTCATTTTTTCCTTTTTGATGCTTCGCAAACGACTCCCTTGCTTCTTATAGCCCAAGACTCTTTCAAGGATGAGTGTCATCATCAGGGCATTGGCTGAGACAGAAGCCAAGCCTATGAGGAGAAAGTCTTGTGTCTCACCAAAAGCCTTTTCAAGGTGAATCCAGTGCAACACAATGGACTCATAGTGACTCAAGCCAAAAAGTGTTAGGAGAACAAGGGCGAGAAGGCCAATGGCTGCTAGGGGAGAAATGTCATCTTTTTTCATTTGTGACCTCTTGTGTGAGACTTGTGAGATTGCATGTTCTTTGTAAAGCATCGCTCTTTCAGGTTGAACTCAATATTGGCACAGCTCCCATCATGGACCTGAATCACAAAGCTCCCGTACTTCATAGGGAGGTATGTTTTCTTGGACACATATGCAATGAGCCTCTCAACGGCTTCTTTGATGATTATTTCGTCTTTCACATTTTCTAAATTCATTTGATGGACTCCTTCTTTATTCCTGATGAGATGGTAAAAACAGAATCATAGTAAGCATCATCTGCCTCCTGAGAATATTCCTCAATAAGAACTGGGTTCTCCAAGAGAATTTCCTCCTGATTGATCTCAAGGGTTTTTAGATAGTCCTCCCAGTCTGAGGAATCCCATTGCTTACAAGATATCTTAATTTCTTCTTCTGACTTCAGTATCCTACCGGACTTCAAGCAAGGTTTTTTGTTCTTCATTTTGCTTACCTCCCTACTAATAGTGTTTTTTTCAACCGTTTCAACCGGTTGAAAACGCCTATTTTTTGACAAAAATAATTCAAGTTTTTTTCTAAGTTACTGGAATTTATGGAAAATAATTTTTCATTGGATTTTTCTAAAAAAAATAAATTTTTATTTTTTCGGAAAAATAAATGATTTTTGAGATGATTTTTCAGATTTGTATGTATGTTGTATGAGTGAGGCTGAATGACCTCTAGGAGGTTTTCATTCCTCTCAAGATTATTTTTTTGTATACCAAACACAAATGTGTTTTTGTGATTTTTCACGCTCTAGATCCCTTCATGTAATATCTACAAATATGAATCAACTGGATTATGTTTTATTTAAGTTCCTATTCTTTCACACCCTTTGATAAAAACTAAAAGCAAGAAAGTGTTTACTTGGATTTTGAGTATTGCTAAATCTGTGCCATAAATGAAAAAACGATAAATAACCGTTTTTATTAGATAAATGAGGTGGCCATGAATTTATTACATCCTTCAAATTAATTATGAATTAATAATTTAGAACAAAAAAATTATTAAAAATTAAAATTAAATAAAAAATCTTTTAAAAAATGTTTGTTGTATGATATAAATACCAGAATGAATAATGTGAATCCAAAACATATAAAGTAAGAACTTGTCTTGATTGGAGGAGAGAATTGAAGGAAGTATCCATACTCATCGTGGATGATAGTGAACCCACTCGACAAATTCATCAGCTCTTTATTGAAAAGCTCTTTGAGGATTCTTTTGCCTCAAAACCCATAGTGCGTCTCGCCGCCACGGCCACAGAGATGTTTCATTTTCTAAAGGATGAGAAATTTCACTTGATTCTCTTAGATTGGGATTTGGGAAAAGATGAAAATGGCAAAAAGGTGGATGGCATTGATTTGATCCCCGATATCATTGGGATGAGACCCAATGCCAAAATCTTTGTTGTCACCTCCTCCAATGATACTCGACTTGCAGTTCGAGCTATGAGGAATGGAGCTTTGGATTTTATAACCAAAGGTGATGGTCAGTATAAGAAAGAAAAGATTCTCAAGGCTCTTGAATCCGTACTTGAAATTGAGTCTTTGCACGCAGGTCTCACCTCCACCACGACAGAGGGTTATATTTGCCAATCAGAGGCTATGAAGTTAGTGGACCTTCAACTTAGGACTTTATCTGAAGTGCATACTCCCGTTCTTATTCTAGGCGAGTCTGGGTTAGGAAAAACTCACGCCGCCAAACGGTTGAACGAACTTTCCAAGAATTTTCATGGGCAAAGTCAAAGACCCTTTTTGCATGTAGATATCAATACTATCAACGAAAATCTGGTCGAATCTGAATTGTTTGGGCATGAAAAGGGGGCCTTTACAGGATCCACTCAAAGAAAACTGGGGCTATTTGACTTGGCCTCTGTTGGAGACATTCTTCTTGATGAAATTGGCGATGCTTCACCTAAAATGCAATCCAAACTTCTAAAAGTTATTGAGGAAAAAACCTTTAGGCGAGTGGGGGGAGAGAAAGATATTAAAACAAATGCTAGGATCATATGTGCAACAAATAAAGATCTCAAAAACATGGTCGCTGAGAAGAAATTTAGAAGTGACCTTTACGCTCGCATATGCACAATTAAGATCAGTATGCCAGATCTTAAAGAGCGCAAGGAGGATATACCCTATATATGCGAAAGACTGGCTCAAGAATTAGGAGATATGCACAAAAAAATGATTTCATACAGTGATTTTCCACCATCGCTCAAACAATATTTCTACAGAGGAAATATTCCCTTCAATATCCGTGGCATGAGGAGTGATATTGAGCGTCTTATAATATATTGTCCAAAAAATAGTAGAGGAAAAATTGACTATACGAAATGGAAGCATATTTTAGGATACTCATCAAAAGATATAAAACCTATAGAAGACGACATTGATTTAGAAAAAGTTGATAATATTGTCTATCTTATGGATAGAATAGCCTCTCGTTTGTTGTCTGGAAAAGAAGAGAATGCAAGCCTTTACTCCCTTAAAGAGATGCTGGAAAAAAGAATATTCATGGCCGCTAATGACAAATACAAAAAGAAGATGGACATTGCAGAGGCCATTGGCATACATAAATCAGCCGTATCTATTAAGATAAACAAGTATTTAAATAGGCCCAAAGAACAAGGATCTGCAACGCCTTTACGGGAGAAAGAGGTATGAATATTGATATCATGAAGATAAATCAAATGGTTTATATAAAGATGATAATATTAATGATCTTCACGGCTTTGGTGTCATCATGTTCTTTTGTGAAAGAAGAAACTGATAAGGGAGAGACTCATAAAGAAAACACCCATAGAATCCATGAAGTGGGAGAAGTGGAAAAGGCCATTGAAGAAATAGATATTTTTGATGCGGTGATGAAGGGGAATAATTATATTATGACGAAATTCTTAGAGTCAGAAAACAAGGATATCAATTCTTATGACTCTCAAGGATATACGCCTTTGATGTATCTTGTAAGACTCAATAATGCCGTCATGGCGGAAAAATTTATTCATCATGGGGCACAAATTTATCAACCACATAAAATCAATAAGCATCAAACAGCTTTTTCTATGGTGGACAGAAGCAATGAAGACATGATTCGCCTTTTTGAATCAGAATCTTTACGATATGCAAAGGTGGTTGAAGACCTTGTGGAAAATGGTTCCTATGGGAAAGCATTGAACGTGAGTAGGGACAACCACTTTCCCACAATCCTAACTCTCCCTAGAAGCCAAAAAACAGCCCTCGAATGGATGTCCCATGTATACAGCCATCAAGGTATGGCCAAAGAGGATGAAGACTCTATAGAGTACGTGAGATATCTCTTGGAAGGGGCCTCTCAAAATCCACAGTATTTACTTGAAAGCGAAAGACACTTTCAAAAGCTATCAAAAGCCATAGATCATACTCCCTTACTCCAAGACATGGAGGAAGTCTATCTCAATGGAGGAGTGGCATTAAAACAAATTTCTATTTTGGAAAAAGATATATCAGATATGAACTGGCTCCTGTTGAAGGTAAAAGTCACCAAGAAATATGGAACATTGAAGCTCGATCATTCCCATATTCATCTTTATGTGGATGCCATAAAATTTGCAATCAAATGGCAAGGAGTTAAATCCAAAAAATCTAGAATACTGATAAAAGAAATACTGAAAAGTAAGGGTGATGATGAGGACAAGGTCAAGTTTCTAGATAAACTTTTTTCCTTATTTTTCTCCCTCGAAAAAGGTGATTATAAATACCTTCAAGAAGCTCAAGTTTTACTAAAAACTTGGAAGGCTTATCAATTGCCTCCATCCAAAGGACCGTTTGACCTCGCAATGCTTCAAGTCCTTCAATCTCTTAAAATAAATGAAAAAGTGGATTATAGGACAAACATTGTTGGAAGCCTTGTGGACCTATTGGTATCTTTTTACCCAGATAACTCAAACAGGTCTAAAAAAAGCATAGAGTATATTATTGACAGTAATTTCATCCAAGAACAAAAGGCAAGGCTTCTTAATCTGCTAGCCTTAAAAACAAAAGAGATGCTTCCTCCTCATATTTTTTCCTATGCCATTAGAAAAGGAGGCCAAAGCTCTCTTGATTTGATTATTGATTCTAATATTTCATTTAGCCCTGAAGAGCAGCAAGAGTCTATTTTAACGGCAATTTCTGCTTCAACATCAGCTCTTGCAGCTCATAAATTGATTGCTTCTCTAAATAATCAAGGAATAAGAACAGATACTCCATATGGAGTGAAAGCCTTAAAAATAGCTTTCAAGAAGGTTTGGGAGAATGAGGAGTTTCAAGAGCCTCTTTTATCTTTATTGTTATCAAACCCTTCTCCCATAAATTCAATGTCTGAAATTGAGGTCCTTGAGATTCTCAGTGGACATTTAGCATTTATTAAGAAGACCCACCGGGGTTTAAGCATCATGGAACATACACTAAAAAAGCTACAAAGGGATTTACCTATATATCACAATAATATCCCGTCTCCAATTCAGTCAGGACTAAAGTCCATGAGAATCAGTTTTGTATGGGACTATATATTAACAATGCATGATATATACAAGGAGATAACGAGAGCATCAACACATCTCGGTGACTCCATTGAGTGGTTGCATGACCTTAATCTCATCCATGACACCATCGGTTTATTGATCTCAAAATTTCCCCAAGAAGAGTTTTCTATGGTGTTTTTTGAAGAACATCCACCATTTACATTCAAAAGTCAGAATCGTGGTTTATTGGACAATATGCTTGCATTAAGCCTCATCTTGTCGGCCAATAAAGACTCTCTTTATAGTGCACTGTCTTCTGAAGATGCTAGAGATTATGAAATTCATATAGAGGGGTCTCCTTTAAAACTCTCATGGAAGGCTTTTGTTTCAGGTGATTTTTATAGAAGTTATGCTGACAATAAGAAATTTTGGGGCTCTGTCTCTAAGTCTCTTCTTGATTCTGGGAGACACTTTGCTTTAAAGCATGATAGAAGTTCGGTGGAATTTATAAAGATACTTATCTCAGACAACCAACTGATCCAATACCCTCAATTGTCTCATATCATAAAGAATCAAAAGATCATCTTGCCTGTGGATCAAGAAAGCTGTGCTCTTGATAAGAGCAAAGTAGATGAAGTGAATCTTCCAGATATCAAGCACAGCGGCCCTCACCCCAATCCAAGTGTGGGTTATTCTTTGGCTACAGTGGAAGGCTTCTCACCTCGTTGGGCGAATTTAGGAACCATGGAAGCCTTAAGGCCCCTTAAAGAAAGAAGTTGCCTAGGGGAAAAGTTATCACAAGAAGAAACTCATTTTATAAGAAACTTTGTTCTTCTAGAAAAAGAAACTCTACTTTATCAGAGACCAGATATTCCTCATACGAGAAAATATGGAAAAGACCCTCGCTTGGCAGATATAAGCGGACAACATGCTGTGGATTGCGACTCTTCTTCCATGGTCGAAGGGAGTCAAGTGGCATATTATTCACAAATAGGAAAGAGGCTTTCCCATTTGGAAATGATGGGGGCTACAGAAGAAAGGGTGCAAAGTTTCATACCTCCCTATGGAAAATGTTATAAATATCTGCCGTCAAAATGGATGCGATCATCTGTGATGCGTTCGTTTCTGAGCTATTGGTATAAATGTGCTGAAGATGCCAAAAATGGGTCTTTGGTCTCAGTTTTTAAGGAGATACAAGAAGAAATAAATATTGCACCTCAAAAAGAGCCTATGGACGCAGGAGTCTACACCTGCCGATGGAAGAGCTTATGAATCATCGTAGTAAGTTTATAAATCATTTGATAAGTCGTATTGCTGGAAAGCCTATTGTGATTGTGTTACCATCTATTGCTTGTTTTGTGTTCTTTCTATACAACTCTCTTTTATCATCCAATTATGAAAAAGCAAGGGGAGATGTCAACAAATATGTGAGTCAATGGGAAATGGACCTCTCTCAAAACATTTCGGAAAAAACAAACCCAGAATTGATAAGAAAGATTTTTAGTGGCTTGAAGGTGTTTCCGCTTTCCCAGTATGAGTTGAGGGCTCAGGGAAGAGTGCTCCACCAATGGTCTGAAAAAGGCAATAAGAAGGGCAAAGGATTTTCAATCACATGCCCTAACCCTATTGAGCATAATATAACCATTGATGGCTTGAGAATAGGGAGGGTTCATGCTTGCATATCGGATCAATTAATCACAAAGATGACCCTTCTTTCACCCACACTTGCTGCTGCCATGTTAGTGGCTATGACCTTGTTGTTTGTGGTTTCATTCATTCCCTTGCTAGGCTACAAAAGGTCTCTTAATTCAACCATTGATACGTTGGAACAATGGAGTAGAGAGTCCGACGACTCATTGATCCCAAAAACCAGCGACAAGGCCACCCATAAGGTCATCTCTCTCATCAAAAAGGGCTTAGATATTAAGAATAACTTAAAAGAGACTCAATCTGCACTCAATGTGGAAAAAGAAATAGGTCGGATTATTCGTCAAGTAGCACATGATATTAGAAGCCCTGTTTTGGATCTGAAGACACTCATGTCGGGTGACTTTCCCCAAGATAAAAGAGACAAGATCATAATGTCATCCATTGAGAGAATTTGTGAAATTAGTGAATCTTTAGTGGGATCTAGTATAGAGAATAAATACCGAAACGAATACAGATTAGAAATGATAAGCCCCGTCAATGTATCTCAGACCATTGAGAGTATTTTTAGAGATAAGAAGATTTTATATACAAATGTGAAGTTTCGTTTACACACATACGGAAATGACGAACTCCACGCTCTTTGTTCTCCCGTTGAATTTAAAAGAGTGATTTCAAATCTTGTAAGCAATAGTATTGAGTCTATCCCAAAAGGTGTTTTAGGGAAAATCTCTTGCCGTCTCTCCATGGATTTGGAGGAGAACACTTGCAAGGTGGCTATATCGGACAATGGGAAAGGTATTCCTTTTGAAAATTTAGAAAAGGTTTTTGATGAGCATTTTACCAGCGGCAAGAGGTCTGGCAATGGTCTTGGGTTGTACTATGTCAGAAAAAAGGTTCAAGATTGGAGTGGAGCCATTGAGATTCACTCCAGTGTGGTGCGAGGAACCACGGTTGAAATGGTCTTACGAGTCCCCAAGAAAGCAACCACCCTCAAGTTGCTAGGAGCCAATGGGGTATAAGGGGTGTAAATAATCACTACGCTCAATGATTGCCATGTTTACCATGTTGGAGGCCAAAGTGTCTATAAAATTGAATGTAAGACTGAATGAAAGGCTCAAGGTATGTCCCCCTAAAACCCTTTTGAGTAAGATGGGGGTAGGGGTATGTAAAAGGCCCAGCCTCTTTGTGAACAAAAGGTTCATTGTTATGGTGGCAAAAGGTGTCATGGTTTTTTTATCTTTCATGACCATGGGTTGTGCGACAAACTTAAAGTATCAGCAGATGACAAATTCACAGTATCGTTGGGCGACAATGGGTATCGCAGCCCCTATCGGTGCTGGCGTTGGAGCTTTATCTGCACCTGACAGAGAAAAAAAGGCATATCATGCCTTGGCGTGGGCCAGTGCCTTTGTCGCCGCATCAGCTATCTTTGGAAACTACCACTACAGCGATGATAAGGAAATAGAAAAGCTCAGAAAGCAAGTCAAAGATTATGAGAATAGTTTGCGCCCCCACCTCCTCAATGAGGGCTCTGGCTATCTCAAGCATCCTTCTCTAGACAAAACAAAACCTGTGAAATGGAAAGTGTATAAGATCGACAAGTGGGTGCAGGAAAATGAAGCCACAAAATATCATCAAGACTTAATGCTCAAGTTGGAACCAATGGCCAAAGGCAAGGGGAAGAATCAGGATAAGAGTAAAGAAAATCTCAAGGAGCAAGAGGAGAAGAGGGGGGAAGAGCAGGAAAAACTGCAAGATAACAAAGGCTCCCAGAGAGCAAAGGAGAGGCCCAGGTGATTAAAAATATTCTCTCTAAATCAGCCCTTATGATCTTATTGTTATGGTCTTCTCTCACCACCTACTTTTGGTTGGGTGGCATCAGTATTTCTGACATCAGAAGCCACCTCACCCTCTCTCCTAGAAAGAATCAGCCCATAAATATTGAACGTGACTACTTATTCATCACAAAATTTCTTAATGAGTACTATACCATAAATACAATGGGCTCTCCTAGAAATAAGGAGCAAAAGATGGAGTCTGTCAAAAAAATGGTTTCAAAGGGCAAGCAGGAGCGGATTATAAAGAAATATAGGAGAACTCTTGATTATTTCTTCTCTCAGAAAGGAGCCCAAAAATTCTCAATTCAAAAGATTGTGAGAGATCAGGAAAAAGGTATGTATAGAGCCTATTTATCTGTGTATCAGAGCTTTCAGAACAAGAAACAATATCTTGTCAAGGTAGATTTAAAGGTACACTCTCTTCGTAAAGTGAATGTCCTCAATAAAGACTCTAGCCATTTCTTACAGAATACTCAGATTATGCACTTTGATGAGGTCATATTGGATATACCTCCCACTGAGCTATCAAATAAAGAGGTTTATCTCCACCCCAAAACCACTTCTCAGGTCAGGCTTCCATGTCCTGTCAAGGCGATGTTTCGCCCCTCCCTGCCTAGTCCCTCGAAGGTTTCGTCATCACCTGCATCACCCTCTAGCTCTTCACAGGACTCTAGTTCTTCGACTTCTTCACAGGGGGCTCCCTCTTCTTCAGCCTCCTCTCATGTTACAAAAAATGTGTCCTCCATACCTGTAGGTGATGGCATAGATATACAATTAAGTTCAGATTTACGACATATCAAATTCTATTCAGAAAATAGTGATGTTATGGCTGAGGTCGGTCGCACTCATTTTGAAGTCAAATGTAAAAAGAGGGCCTTTAAACTCAACCTCATGCATAACAAGAATCTATTGACTGTTTATCAGTCTCTTTCACTCTCAGACGGCATAGTAAAAGCAAGAAAGAGAAAGAAGCCCACAGCCAGTGATCGCTTTGAGAAAAATGTAGAAAAGCAACTAGGACTTGTAATAACTGATTGGAAGTGGAGCCATGGGAGTAGGAAGGCAAAGGGTGAAAAGAAGGAGAGGGGGCCTAAATGACAATTGGGTGCCTCCAAAGCTCGACAGATTTTGAAGAATGTTGTGAAATTTATGTTTTTCTTTCCACCTTTTAGCTGACAATTAAAATGCCCACCGTCGCCAATGAAAAGTGGCCACTTTTCATTGACGCCTAACATCTATCATTATAATAGCCAATTTATTCTTGATTAACAACACTTTGACATTTAGAGTCCCTTTTAGGGCAGCGACCTCCTGAATGTAAACAAGACTTCACACTTTGATAGGCCGTAAAGTTCTTTGTTCTATGATAGCTAGAGCTTGAATCTTTTGAATGACATATCCCTGATCTGCTTTTTTTAACATTTGGTTCATCTGTTGGATTGACAGTTGGTCGGTTTGCTGGGGTTCTTTGAGAAGAAACTTTCTTTTTTTCCGAAGAAGCCTGTTTGCACTTGGAATCTCTTTTTGGGCATCGTCCACCTGCACTCAAACAGGATTGAATGTTCGGGAAAGGTTGGTAATTCTTGGTCTTGGAGTAGTAAGGACTGGATTTCCTCATGTGGCAGATATTTGACCTGCTCTTTTTAACCACAGGACTCTCATTTATAGCGTCTACTGACGCAGCAATTTTTTGTGATACATCTTGTGAACTATCTTGAGTGTTGAAAAAGACCATTTGAAAGGATGGACACTTGGAAATAATTTTTTCTAAAGCCACCAATTCTTCTGAATCAACTGTCAAGTTGTAGTCTTTTTTAACCTCAACAATTTTATTCGCAAACCAACATTTATTTTTTTCAGGTATCCAACCAGAAGCATCATGGCCTGATTTCTCTCTCTGATTAATGCCTGGTGAAGCTAATGTAAGGTTTTTAATATCCGAAGCAAATCGTATTTTTGTTTTTTTATTAGCAGCACAAAGACCACTATCATGAGCTTCGGATAATGAAACGATATGCTCTATATCTGTCTCTTTTATTGATTTAAAATATTTGCCTAAATAGGGGGAGTAAATTTTATCGCCCAAGGATTCAACAATTTTATTTTCTAAAGAAGGTGAATAGTTGTAGTCCTTTGAGCGATTATAAGGAGAGCACCGCCTCTCCTCTGATATTTTAAGGCCACGCCAATTATTGTCTTTAGATAAAGCAGTGGTTGTGAGGGTCAAAAGAAGGATAAAAAAGAAAACTTTAAAAAAGTTATAAGAATTATACTCAAAAATACGAATCATTTTCTCTCCAATGTTAGTTTAATGTGTATTTGTCGGCAATTGAATTCATATTCTAAATACTAAAATATTGCATAATCGTCCTTTTAAATAAATGGGTCAATCTTTGCTAAGAAGTATCAATTCATTAAAATAGCTTAATAAAAATGTATTTTTCAAAAAAGATGAACCATTGGGTTTTAACAAAATATAATAATTTCTTACTTGTCATTATGTTTGCAAAATTCGATCGTAACTTTATCCACCCCCCACCTTAAGTACTGTGAGATAGGGCCAGCAGACATAGACTTAGGAATCAAAGCTGGATTCCAAGACTTAATTCTTGGTTCTAGCTTCGCCAGGTTAGATACCATAAATTCCTTGCAAAGAAAGAATATTTTCAAAATGAGTCATGATTGGAACATCAATGTAAGTTAAAGAGACCTCTATGTATCATTATAAAAAATTTTATCACTGAAACACTCAAGATTTTAGTCCAGTAGGACGAAGAGTAGAAGAATATATAAGGTGCTTTCTTAAAAATATCATTCAGTCTTTTTGATAACCTTAAAGTTAAGAGGCTCGCAGTTGATTTACTTTGTAAGCTGATAAATTCTTGGAGGGTCTTTAGTGAGACTTCTATTCATATTTACGTTTCCAATTTATATCTTTCTTTTTTTCATAGAAATAGAAGTATCTGTAGCCAAGAACCAAGAACCAAGATATAAAAATATTTATAAAATTACTCCTGAGCAAGATTATATAGAAAATTACTTAAAATCTAATATTCTCATTAGGAACAAAGAAAATACGGGCAGTGGATTTTTTATATCTAAAAGCCTCATAGCTACAAATTACCATGTTGTTAAGGGTTCAGAAAAAAATATAATTATGTTTGAAAAACAAGATGGAAAGAAGGGGATTGCCCACATTGTTTTCTTTGATGAGAAAAATGATTTAGCTATACTTAAATCTTGGTCTAACGATGGTGTTCCTCTCAAACTAGGAAACTCATCAACAATAAAATTAACAGATGAAGTTTTAATCATTGGTTCCCCACAAGGACTTCAAGGAACTGTGTCTACAGGAATCATCTCTGCAAAAAGAAAAAAAATTCTCGGATTTGATGAGCTTATTCAAACATCAGCTCCCATATCTTTGGGAAGCAGTGGATCCCCTGTTATATCAAAAAGAACAAAGAAAGTTATAGGGATTGCAACAATAATTCACAAAGAAGGTCAGAATTTAAATTTCTTTTTGCCTATAACTAAATTAAAAATACTCATCAAGAAAAACATAAATAAAATAAATAAGATGAAAAAAAGCATTATTAGCAAACTATTTAAGAATTCAAAAAATGGATCTAAGTCAGATCAATTCTTGCTAGGAACTATGTATTTTTATGGAATACATTTTGACAAAAATTATAGGAAAAGTAAATACTGGTTCTTAAAAAGTGGCTTTAAGTCTTCTTACCCATATTTAGGCGCAATATATTATCAGAGGGGACACAGAACTAAAATCAATTATGATAAAGCAAAGAAATATCTATTGAATAGCACTGAAAATCCAGACTCTTTGAGTATACTAGGCATGATGCATCTTGAAGGCAAGGGATTCTTGTCAAATCAATCAAAAGCATTAGAATACTTCCTAAAATCTTCAAGAAAAGGTCATTTGATATCTCAAAAGATTGCAGGCTATATATGCTATAATCAAAAGAATTTCATAGAAGCATCTTTTTGGTTACTAATATCTTCTCTAAGAGACCCAAACGATGACAAAATAAAAAATCATCTTGAAAAATCCATGATGAAACTAAGTTCCAATCAAATGTCATCTTTAAGAAGAAGAATAAATTTACTGATTAAAGGAAAGAATCCTATTGAGACGACTGATAAACCACAGAGATTGATATCCCAAGATACCTCTATAGATGAAGTAAAGATGATGAAGCTTTATGAAAAAGATTGCAAGGGGGGAGATATGGGAGGCTGTTCTAACCTTGGAGCTCTTGAAGAAAAAAAAGGAAATATGGCAAATGCTGCTGAATTGTATCAAAAAGCCTGCCTAGGGGGAGAGATGATAGGCTGTTCTAACCTTGGAGCTCTTGAAGAGAAAAAAGGAAATATGTCCAAGGCTGCTGAATTGTATCAAAAAGCCTGCCTGGGGGGAAATATGAGTGGCTGTAATAACCTTGGGGGTCTTGAATATAAAAAAGGAAATGTGTCCAAGGCTGCTGAATTGTATCAAAAAGCCTGCCTAGGGGGACAAATGAGAGGCTGTTCTAACCTTGGGCTTCTTGAAGATAAAAAAGGAAATATGGCAAATGCTGCTGAATGGTTTCAAAAAGCCTGCCTAGGGGGAAACATGATAGGCTGTTTTAACCTTGGGATTCTTGAAAAGAAAAAAGGAAATATGCCCAAGGCTGCTGAATGGTATCAAAAAGCCTGCAAGGGGGGAGATATGATAGGCTGTTCTAACCTTGGGCTTCTTGAATATAAAAAAGGAAATATGTCCAAGGCTGCTGAATGGTATCAAAAAGCCTGCCAGGGAGGATACATGGGAAGCTGTCATAGCCTTGGGGTTCTTGAAGAGGACAGAGGAAATATGTTCAAGGCTGCTGAATGGTATCAAAAAGCCTGCAAGGGGGGATACATGGGGGGCTGTTCTAACCTTGGGTTTCTTGAAAAGAAAAAAGGAAATATGCCCAAGGCTGCTGAATTGTATCAAAAAGCCTGCCTAGGAGGAGAGATGATGGGCTGTAATAACCTTGGATTTCTTGAAGAGAAAAAAGGGAATATGGCAAATGCTGCTGAATTGTATCAAAAAGCCTGCCTAGGGGGAGAAATGAGAGGCTGTTCTAACCTTGGGCTTCTTGAAAAGAAAAAAGGAAATATGTCCAAGGCTGCTGAATTGTATCAAAAAGCCTGCCTAGGGGGAAATATGAAAGGCTGTGTTAACCTTGGGCTTTTTGAAGAGAAAAAAAGAAATATGTCCAAGGCTGCTGAATTGTATCAAAAAGCCTGCCTAGGGGGATACATGGGGGGTTGCTCTAACCTTGGACTTCTTGAATATAAAAAAGGAAATATGTCCAAGGCTGCTGAATTGTATCAAAAAGCCTGCCTAGGGGGAGACATGATAGGCTGTGTTAACCTTGGGGGTCTTGAATATGAAAAAGGAAATATGGCAAATGCTGCTGAATTGTATCAAAAAGCCTGCCAGGGGGGAGAAATGATGGGCTGTTTTAACCTTGGGGTTCTTGAAGGTAAAAAAGGAAATATGTCCAAGGCTGCTGAATTGTATCAAAAAGCCTGCCTAGGGGGAGAAATGAGAGGCTGTAATAACCTTGGGGTTCTTGAAGAGAAAAAAGGAAATATGTCCAAGGCTGCTGAATGGTATCAAAAAGCCTGCCTAGGGGGAAATATGAAAGGCTGTCATAACCTTGGGGTTCTTGAATATAAAAAAGGAAATGTGTCCAAGGCTGCTGAATTGTATCAAAAAGCCTGCCAAGGAGGAGTTCAACTGGGCTGTTCTTCGCTTAAAAAACTTAGACATCGTATGCCTGCTTCGAATCAATAGCCAAAATGTCACTTTGTTATGTTCAAAACTTCTGCTGCGAGGGGGCTGCTATGGCGATGGAAGCAAAGACGACATAACTTTTGCTACTGTTACTACAATGATTGTTTAACTGTTCAAGTTTCTATGCCCCATGAAGTTGTACCATTGCACATGCTGCACAATTCTCAAATCACCACTGAGTGAGGATGGCAAACAAGGAGATATTTTCATTGAAAACCATGTCGAAAACGATTCTAAAAAATATATTTGTCGCCTTGTTTGGCTCTTTGAACTGGACTCTTCCCAAGTGGTTAGGTGGGTTGATAGGGTGTGTGTGTCGTTTGATTGCTGGAATCAAAAGAGAACATTCAAGCCATAAAAAAAGATTTTATTGTATTCTGTCTTGTCTATTTCTTTTTGCCGCTGTGGGTGCGAGTGCTTATTTCGGGTATATCCATCAGCCTCAGTTGATGCGAGTCAGTGTTCAGGGGTCCACGATTGAACCCACTCCTCTTAAAGAGAGAGCAAAGCCTGTAGAATATAGCATTACTTTTGGGGGGTCTGTGGCTAAGCTCTCTGATGTGGGAAAAGTGGTGACAAGTGGTATTTCCATTGTGCCTGAGATTCAAGGTGTATGGAAATGGGCTTCGGATAGTGAGCTTGTTTTTAAAGTAACAAAGGATTGGCACACGGGGGCCACCCACCGTGTTCATCTTAAAAAAACGCTTTTTCCCAAGCATATTCACTTAGAAACCTATGAGCTGGAACTGTCCACTCCAAAACTTAAGATTGATATTAAAGAGGCTTCTTTTTATCAGAACCCCAAGAAAATAAGAGATAAAAGGGTGGTGGTTGAGTTTCACTTTACCCATCCTATTGATACAGAATCCTTTGAAAAAAATGTGCAACTCATCCATCTTTCTGGAGTGGGAAAGGGACTTGTCGCCCGAGGACATAAAGAAAAAATGGATTTTACAGTGACCTATGATGATTTTTTCGGAAAAGCTTTTTTACATTCAAAGAATCTAACGATCAAAAATTATGAGAGTCGAGTGAAAGTCGAGGTGAAGGGAAAGATTTATTCCAAGTTACAAGGGCGTGGAGTTCTGGCAGATATTAAGAAAAGTGTCAAAGTGCCAGGAATTTTAACATTTTTTAAATTTCAAAGCTTTGATTTAGAATTTGTGAGGAACAGTGATTATGAGCTTGAGCAAGTTCTTATACTCAATAGCACAACAAGGGTCTCTTCAAAAGAATTGACAAAACACCTAGAGGTGTACTCACTTCCCAAGGATTGTCCTGCGAGTCTCAATAGAAAGAAAATCAAAGGATGCCGTTGGGATGTGGATTCTGTGTCCAACAAAGTCCTCGCTGTATATAAAAAGGTTGAGGTTGTCCCCATTCCCACAAAAAAAGATTTTTCTCAAACCCTTAGCTATAAATATAAAGAAAATCCGGGAATGTTTCTTTATATTCATATCAAAAAAGGTATCAAGTCTTTCGGGGGATATATGTTGCCGAGAGGATACTCCTTTGTGGCTCAAGTTCCACCCTTTCCAAAAGAGCTAAAGATTATGGCAGAGGGATCATTGTTGAGTCTGAATGGTGAAAGAAAGCTTTCGATTTTGTCTCGGAATATAAAGAATATAGGGTATCGAATTCAAAGGATATTGCCAGGTCAAATATCTAACTTTATCACACAAAGCTGGGGTGATTTAAGTCACCCAAAATTTCGTTCAGAATTTAATTATCACTTGGGGATGGAAAATCAGTTTGGGATAGAAAATATATCTGAGACATTTAGCGGATCGAGAGCCCTTCCCCTCGTTGCGGATGGAAAAACACAGTACTCTCATTTTGATTTTGAAAAATTTCTAAATAATGTGAAGGGAAGACCCCGAGGACTTTTTCAATTGACAATTGAGGAGAAATTGAAAAAGCGTTCTTATCCAACGTTGAAAGGACCAACGGATCAGCGGTTTATCCTTGTCACAGATATAGGAATTATATCTAAAAAATCTGTAAGTGGAGGGTATGACCTATTTATTCAATCCATTTCAAGTGGACGGCCCATGGCAGGGGTCAAGGTTCAAGTGATGGGGAAAAACGGTCTTCCTGCCCTCACGAAAAGAAGCAATCATAGGGGGCATGTTTGGTTTTCAAGCCTCAAAAACTTTAAGCAAGAAAAGGAGCCTGTGGCTTTTGTTGTCACAAAAGGGGTCGATCTTTCTTTTTTACCGATTCGCACACATACTAAGGCTTTGAACTATTCTAGATTTGATGTGGGAGGTGTTCATGTTGGGAATCAAAGTCATAGTCTAAAAAGCTATATGTTTTCAGACCGTGGTATTTATAGACCAGGTGAGAGGGTACGTATTGGTTATGTGATTAAAAACTCTGACAATTGGTCAGAGAGCCTTTCAGGTGTACGTCTCTCATTGAGTGTGGAAAACCCCAAGGGTCAATCCATTAAAAATGAGGAAGACATTGGACTCAATCAAGAAGGTCTTCAAACCTATGAGTTTGAAACAAATGATAACTGGATCACAGGAGATTACACAGTTTCCTTGTTTGCAAAAATGAAGGAACAAGACCGCATTCAAATGGACTCCATCAACGTCAAAGTGGAGGAATTTGTACCCGATCGCTTAAAGATATCTGCAAATTTCTCAAAGCCCCTTAATAAAGGCTGGCTTCATCCAAAGGATTTAAAAGCCCATGTCCACTTAAAAAATCTCTTTGGCACACCTGCGCAAAATCGCCGCATTGTCGGTAAAATTTCTTTGATACCCCGTTATCCCTCCTTTAATGCTTATAAAGATTGGAAGTTTTATAGCTCCGTGCGGTCTCAAGAGAGTTTCAATGAGGAGTTGGGAGAGCAAACAACAAACAAAGAAGGCAGTGCTGTGTTTAACCTTGGTTTGGATAAGTTTGACTCCTCTTCCTATTTATTAAATTTTATGGTCGAAGGCTTTGAAGCGGAGGGAGGGCGATCTGTTCAGGCTTTTCATACCACCCTTGTTTCTCCCCTAGAGTATTTGGTGGGTCACAAGGCACAGGGGGCTCTCAAATATATCCACCGAGGAGCCCAACTGGGAGTTGATTTTATAGCCGTTGATGCTCATTTGGAAAAGGTGCCTGTCCAGGAATTGACACTCAAGATTGTTCATTTCCAGTATGTGTCCACATTGGTAAAAAAACTCAATGGCACCTATAAATATGAGTCCATTAAAAAAGAACGTGAAGTGAAAAGCTTACCCTTTCATATCAGTGCTTCTGGGACTTCAGTGCCACTAGACACTTCCCAAGCAGGTGACTTTGCTCTCGTTGTCTTAAATGGCGATCATTTAGAGCTAAGCCGTGTTCCCTACAGTGTGGCTGGAAAATCCAATTTGGCCTCTCGTTTGGAAAGAAATGCCGAACTCAAGGTCCAACTCAATAAAAATGACTTTGCTCCTGGGGACGAAATTGAAATCAATATAAGATCACCCTATGTTGGCTCTGGATTAATCGCTATAGAAAGAGAGCGTATTTTTGCCTATAAATGGTTTCATGCAAGTACAAAAAATACTGTTCAAAGGATTCGCATCCCCATGGACTTTGAAGGCAATGGTTATGTCAATGTGATGTTTGTGAGGTCTCTATCTTCTAACGAAATCTTTATGAGCCCTCTAAGTGTGGGGGTGGCTCCCTTTTCCATCCATAAATCAAGTCGTATCAACAAAATCTCCCTTCATGTACCCTCCCTTGTGCGCCCTGGAGATGACTTGGAGATAGATATTGCATCCACTCGCAAAGGTAAGGCCATTGTTTTTGCTGTTGATGAGGGAATTCTTCAATTTGCTGAGTACAAAAACCCAGACCCCCTCAGTCACTTTTATGAAAAGCAGGCATTGGAAGTTGAAACCAGGCAAATTCTTCATCTCATTTTACCTGAATTCTCAAAGGTTGCCTTGAGACGCTCTTCAGAATCGGGAGGGGCTTCAGGGAGTCTTTTGGGCAAAAACCTCAACCCCTTTAAACGTCAACGAGACAAGTCCGTGGCCTACTGGTCGGGACTCATGGACATTGGACCAAAGTCGCAAAAATTAACATATTCTGTCCCTGACTATTTTTCAGGACAACTGAGGGTGATTGCTGTGGCTGTATCTCCAGACACGATGGGTGTTTCTGTAGAAAAGACCTTGGTCAAAGGGCCTTTTGTGATCTCTCCAAACACACCCACTTTTGTGGCACCAAAAGATGATTTGACCGTTTCTGTTGGTATTTCCAACAACGTGCAAGGTTCGGGTGAAAATGCTGAGGTGGAAGTTCATTTAAAGACTTCAGAGAATATTAAAATCAAGGGATCGCCTTCTGTGTCACTAAAAATCAATGAGGGAGACGAAGCCTCAGCAACTTTTGATATTGTCGCCCAAGAACCTTTAGGCCATGGGGAACTTGTATTTACAGCTCGTTATAAAGATCAATCCAGCCAGCGAAGATCAACCTTAAGTGTGCGACCAGCCACTCCCCTTATTATATCCGTCCATTCAGGTTATTTAGATGCCAATAAAAGCATCAAGGTGGCAACTCCAAGAAGAGCCTATAAAGAGTTTCAATCCAATGAAGTCTCCGTTTCTAAAGTACCATTGGGACTTACAAAATCATTTGTAAATTATCTTCAGAAATATCCATATGATTGCACAGAGCAAATCATCAGTCAGGGGTTTCCCTCTCTTGTCTTTGGCAACTATGAGGAGTGGGGAAAAACAAAGAGCGAAATTGCCACACAGGTGCAAGATATCACTGAAATACTCTCAAATCGTCAACGACCTGATGGGAGTTTTACTAAATGGCCAGGTCCCTATGAGGAAGATGCTTTTCATACAGCTTATGCGGTTCACTATTTAACTGAAGCAAGGGACAGGGGCTATGAAATTCCAAAGCCTCTTATGAAACATGCTTTGTCTTACCTTGAAGATTTTTCTAAACAGGAGACAAAAGACTTATCCATGGCGAGGATTCAGTCTTATGGAGCTTACCTTCTGGCTAGAAATGAGTTTGTTGTCACCCAATCACTGACCTCGTTGGAGCAGTGGCTTGAGAAACACTATGCTGAATATTGGTTCAAGGATATTGTGACTTTATATATGGCCAGTGCTTATAAGATCATGAAAGCCTCTATAAGAGCACAAAAGTTACTTATGCAATTTGATGATACCCACAAGACACCTTCTGAATATAAGTATGGTGTCTATGATGATACGATCAAGCGAGCCATGCATCTCTATTTGGTTTCTAAGCACTTTCCACATATGTTGAGTGCGTTTGATGGTGAGAAGATCAATATCTTAGTAAAGCAGCTTTCTAGGGCCTACAATACAAACTCATCGAGTTTATCTATTTTGGCATTTGAGTCCTATGCCCAGGGGCTTACTCAAATAAAAAAGAAGGGATCATCGGAGGGCTTACCAGACACCTCAGGTATTTCAGTGGTGGAGTGGGTGGAGAAAGCAAAAAATGCATTGAAATTAGAAGGCTCTTTGTTTCCTAAGTCTGATTTTTCTTCCCACGCCAATGAAATCAGTATTTCCAACGACAGCCAACATGTGGCTTATTTCTCTGTGATTCAAGAGGGGTTTGATCGAAAATCTAGCCAAGTCCCACTTGTCAGTGGGATTGAAGTGTTTAAGGAGTTTATAGATAAAGAGGGAAATATAAAGGATATCGCCAAGGATAAAGAGGATAAGGTAAAACTTGGGGATGAATTGACCGTGAGACTACGAACTCGATCCATTGACTCCTTTTGGGTGTCTAATATCGCTATTGTAGACCTTCTTCCGGGAGGATTCGAGGTGGTGTTGGATTCTATTGATAGAGATAGTGGAAAAGTAGAATATGTGGATGCAAGAGAGGATCGTGTTTTGATATTCACTCACTTTACAAAAGAAATAAAAAGTTACACATACAAAATAAAGGCCATCAATAAGGGGCGCTATCAAGTGCCCCCCGTATTTGCTGAATCCATGTATGATCGCCAACTGCAATCAAAAGGGATTGCCAAAGAAATTGTTGTTGAGTGATTTTATAGAGATAAGAGATAATGATAAAGAAGGGAATTTTCATTTTAGTATCCATTTTCATTGTTCACAAGATTGTTTTATGGATCCAACCTTTTGGCTCCCTTTTATCAAAAATCCCATTCTCACAGGAAGTGGTGGACAGAAACGGGAACCTTTTGCGCCTTTCTTTGTCTGAAGACCAAATCTATCGTTTGAAAACAGATCTGACAGAGATATCCCCTCTGCTTCGTGAAACAACACTTCTTTATGAAGATCGCTATTTTTATTGGCATATGGGAGTCAATCCATTTTCTATGGTGAGGGCTGCATGGAGCACATTCGTATCAAAGAATAGGATGATGGGAGCCTCAACGATTACAATGCAATTAAGTCGTTTGCTTTTTAAGATGGATTCTCGAGGACTTATTGGTAAAGTCCATCAGATGATGAGGGCTTTACAGATTGAGTTCTTGTATAGTAAGGATGATATTCTAGAGGCTTATTTGAATATAGCACCCTATGGGTTCAATATTGAAGGTGTCGGGGCTGCAAGCAGAATATATTTTGATAAACACCCCCGACGACTTTCTCTCTTAGAGTCTCTTACCTTGTCTGTGATTCCTCAAAATCCCACGAAGAGAACCCGACATATTCAGATGCCTCCACTCAGTGTATCTAAGGAGGCTTATAACAAGCCACTGAAAAAAGCTCTCCATAGATTATTCAGTCAATGGGTGCTAAGGCATCCCAATCACTTTATAAAGAAAATAGATTCCAACTTGAACCTGGATATGAGACACCCAAGAAGGCTTCCATTCTACGCTCCTCATCTGGTCACAGAAGTGATGGGAAAAAGGGCAGAAGATTTAATCACAGAGAAGCGGTCCATAGTTCTGAGTTTGGATTTGCCCTTGCAATTGATGTTTGAAAAGGTTGCCAAGTCTTATATCCATGAAAGAAAAAGGCATGGAGTGAAGAATATGTCGGCTCTCCTGGTGGACACGCAGTCCATGGAAGTTCTCTCTTACATTGGCTCTGTGGATTTTTTTAATGAGGGTATCCATGGGCAGGTCAATGGAGTGCGAGCCAGAAGATCACCTGGCTCTGCTCTCAAGCCCTTTGTGTACGGGTTGGCTATGGAGCAGGGTATTATTCACCCTCTCAGCACTTTGAAGGATGCACGAACGTCGTTTGGTCTCTATACTCCCGACAATTTTGACAGCCGATTTTCTGGTCCACTTTCAGCAACACAAGCTCTTGTGCTTTCAAGAAATATTCCAGCCATCCGCTTAACTCGGCAATTATCTGTGCCGAAAGTGCATAAGCTTTTTCACTCATTAAATATACCGCTCCATCCAAACCCACAGCACTACGGACTCTCCATTATTTTGGGCACCACGGGTGTGACGATGGAAGAGCTTGTGAAAAGCTATGCCCTATTGAATAACAAGGGGAGGTATCGGCCCATAAAGAAGCAAATGGACCCAGTGCCCATGCCCATCGGGGTCGGGGTGCCCATAGGTGACCATCTTTTTCGATTTACCGGGGAAATGAAACAAATGAAACGAAGAAAATCAAAAGAGCAAGAAAAACAGATTTTTTCCAAAGAGGTGGCTTTTTTAGTTTTAGATATGTTGACACAAAACCCTCACCCTCAAGGTAAACCAGGAGGAAGTACCTGGAAATTACATCCTCAAAGTGTGGCTTGGAAAACAGGCACATCCATGGGTTTTCGTGATGCTTGGGCTGTTGGTGTCTTTGATCATTATGTTCTTGCAACATGGGTGGGTCATTTTTCAGGTCATGGAAACCAAGCATTTGTTGGGAGAAAGGTGGCTGGCCCCTTGCTGTTTTCATTGATTGAGGCTCTGGCAAAGGTGAGGGAGGTGAACTTTTCTAAGCCCTCCCCCACTTCAGATTTAAATCTCACAAGTGTTGATTTTTGCCCCCTATCTGGCCGCCTTCCCCACAAAGATTGCCCACATAGGAAGAAGGGATGGTTCATACCAGGAGTAAGCCCCATACATCGCTGCAAGGTGCATAGAAGAATCGAAATAGACTTGGTTTCTGGGTACCAGGTTTGCTCAGGATTCAAAGGTCCCACTCAAACCAAAGTTTTTGAAAACTGGCCCACTGATATTCTCAAACTATTTCAACAAGCTGGATTGGGCAGAAAAACCCCACCCCCACGGCATCCGAAATGTCGTCAAGATATCTTTGGAGACATGGACCCAAAGATTCTTTCTCCAAAAGAAAGAATTGTCTATAATTTGAGAACATCTGGGTCTGATTCTAAGAAGATTCCCTTTCTGGCTATTGGCGATGGAAGTGTCAAAAATTTTTCTTGGTACGTCAACAATCAGTTTGTAGGACAATCTCAAATGAATCATCCCCTCTTATGGATGGCAGCTTCTGGGCAACACACTGTGCGAGTTATAGATGACCATGGTCGATCCACAGAAGTTGCTCTCAATGTTCAATGGGTGGATTAAGGAAGGGGTTATGGAGGGCACAATAAATGGCTCCCTCGTGATGCTGAATTTCACGAGTTTGACCCACTGAATTTCACGAAGTTTGACCCATCGTCGCCAATGAAAAGTGGCCGTTTTTCATTGGCGACGGCTTCTAAAAATGGCCAAATTTGATTGTCATCTAACATATGTTGCCGAGAGGATACACCTTTGTGGCTCAAGTTCCACCCTTTCCCAAAGAGCTAAAGATTATGACAGAGGGATCATTGTTGAGTCTGAATGGCTGGGGAAAGAGATTTTTAACCCATTATTGCATTTTATCTAATAACTGAATTGGCTTTACTTTAAGTCCCTTAGCGATGGCAGCAACTGTGCTGAGCCTTACATTTTCAATACGGCATTGCTCAATTTCTGCTATTGTGTTTTGAGCTAGTTTTGAACGGATAGATAACTCAGCTTGAGTTATACCTAAATAGTTCCTCTTTTTTCTCACATTCTCACAGAAATGTTTAATCATTTCTCGAAGTAACGGATCATTAATATGTAACTCGTCGCGTCTAGTTCTTCCCACCTTATTAAAGTATCTAGTTTGACAGGATCAGTAATTAGTTATATTTCTGTAGTTATATAGAACTGTTTTCTCAACAAGTGACAATAGAATCAGGTATTTGCGATGAAAATTGAATTTAGCAAGCTCTATGAGGTATAAGGTTTGAGGAAGAACCCCGATGGGAGGATAAAAGCCGCCTTAAGCGATGGAAAAGCTCCGAAAGTTGAGGAGGGGGATAAAGTCGGCACCAAAAGGTCATTCTCGGATAGGAACTTTCTAACCTGGCGCAGCTAGAATCAAGGGGACAATCGTTTTAAGCAGTAAGTTTGTACTTACTAGCGGCTCTAGCGTTTAAGCCCGGATGACTGAAAAAAGATTACGGTTGCATTTTGCAAAGATAATAACAGGTAAGGGACTAAAAACTGCCAATTTCACGGAGAGTACTATAGTCCATTTACATTATTTTATCTAATAGCTGAATTGGCTTTATTTTAAGTCCCCTAGCAATGGCAGCAACTGTGCTGAGCCTTACATTTTCAATACGGCGTTGCTCAATTTCTGCTATTGTGTTTTGAGCCAGTTTTGAGCGGATAGATAACTCTGCTTGGGTGATACCTAGATGATTTCGTTTTCTTCTCACATTCTTGCAAAAATGTTCAATCATTTCTCGAAGTAATGGATCACTGATTTGCAACTCGCCGCATCTACTTCTTCCCATCTTATTAAAATATCTGATTTGACAAGACTAGTAACTAGTTATATTTCTGTAGTTATGTAGAACTATCTTTTAACAAATGATAATGAGATAGGTATTCGCAATGAAAATCAAACTAAACATGAATGCAGAAGAAAGATGAAAATAAAGAAGCAGAGTAGCTGATTACATCTTGGGGGCAAATTTTCTTTCTAGCTCAAAGGTGGGAGAGAAGTTAGGTAGAGCTTACATTTGCAAAGCAGGTGGGAATAGCTAATGGATGAATTCATAAAAATTTATAAGATAAGGAAAATCAAATAAGAGATAGAAGATGAAGATACTTATTAAAATCAAGAATGTAGAAATCTTACTTATTGATAATGATATGCAATCAATAAATACTATGAAATTAATGTGGAAAAACCATGAAAATATCGTAAATGTTCATCAGATCACAGATGCCATCAAGCTTTTCATGGATAAAAATTTTAATATTGTTATCTCAGATAGTAGTCTATTTACAAACAATTTGAGTGCTATTGATTGTTATAAAATTTATAGAAAACTGTATAGGCGATCCCCATACATACTACTGTTCTCGAAAGATCATGAAGTGAAATCGCTGTTTTCAAAATATACTTGGCTATCACAAGATCCCTATCTAGAATATATGATCAAACCATTTAATCTCAGAGATTTGAATACAAGAGCAGAGTGGATCATGTCAGAAACTTTCATTTTTAGAGAGAAACAAGATGTAACTTTGAATTCGTCAACCTCTGATTTTCTTCCAATCTAGTTATTTTTTTGGATTTAAACTTATTAAATACTGTTAGAGGAGAGATTATTCAACAATTATTTTTAATGATTATTAAGGAGAATGTATGAATACAAAAAAGATTAAAATGTTGATCTTATATTCAGACCCAATTCTCAAAGAACGAGTTTATGCATTATTCAAGAAAAATAAAATTAAATTTATTTTCTCAGAAGCAAAAAAAATATCAGAAACAAGAAAAAATATAGTAGAAGAATGTGATATTTATTGCATTGCTAGAAAATTTATTGATGGAGACCAGAGCATATCTTACTGTACAATCATACTTGAGAATAAAGATATACTGAAAGATAAATTATGTACCTCAAGGTTCTCCGAATAAGAGGCTATATCCTACTTTCTCGGAGCCTAGGTCCAAATTTCCTAGGGAAGTAACGAAAAACTGGATGTACAGGTTATTTCTAAGATTTGTACATAAAAATACGGAGGACAGGGCTACCAAACCACTTGTGTGGAGAGCCCGCCGTTATCCACAAGACTCACCCACAGCAGCGCTGCTTTATTGTGGCTCCCGAGGGCCATAGCCGCAGCGTCGCCATGGATGAGTCTGTGGATAACTGACTCATCCATGGCGATGTTAGTATGGGAGGTGAATTGGAAAAAGGAATGTTGATCGACAATAAAAATTATAGTGTATAAAAACGCTTGGGGAAACTTCCAACAATATCCAAATCCCCAGCTGTTAGCTGAAATTTTGCACAATTAAAATGCTCCACCGTCGCCAATGAAAAGTGGGCATTTCTCTCTGAGAAATAGATTCATCCTTAAAATTACGATTTAAAGTTGAGCAATAGGGGATGAACAGCTCTGAGCTTCTTCTCGTTTAATTTTTTTATAATGGATATGCATTCGTCTTGAATATCTGTGACCAAAACGTCGGATTTCATGTGGTATTCAAAGTCCTCTGTTGTGAACCCATAGGATTTTACAATATGTATTATTTTGGCTCTATAAAGCTCAATTCGGCCATTCTCAATCTGGCCAATGGTGTTCTTATGGTAGTTACAAATAAGACTGGCTTTGTATTGAGTCAGATTTTTGAGTCTTCGCAAAACCTGCAAGACCTGGACCTCTTTTGTAATAATCTTTTTGTCAAACCGGCGGTTCTTTTTGCTGTAACTCACCTTTTCTTTTTTGTGACCAAACCTCTTTTTAATTTGTTCACTTTTGCCTTCACGACATAGCAAAAAGTCCTCATAGGTGAGCCCATAGGCTCTGGCTGTTTGTTTAATCCGGGGGTTGGTTATGACTGTCCTCCCATTTTCAAATTTCTCCACACTCTTGTGACTAACGCATAGCAATACACCTGCTTCTTTGCGACTTAGCCCTCGAATTTCACGCAATTTCCTTAAAGTGATCGCATCAACTTTTCCTTCGTTTCCCATCTTTCCTCCTTGAGGCTATTATTTCTAGCCTCGGCTGTGCTAACACTTCACTAGCTCCGAAGTAGCAATTTCTGCTAGCGAAGTGCTGCGAATTTTTGTTAGAAAATTCAGTTGGTTAGAAAGAAAATGCTGCTACGATACCTTGAAAAAATGACTCTGCTACTCGGACAGGAAAAGAAACAGGGAAAAAAAGGAAACCTGGGAAATTTCGGGAAATTTAAAACAGAAAAGATATTAAACTTTGTGTTAACCTATTGAAACCATTCGTTTTTAATTTCAATAACTTACCTGGACTCGGTATGAGCGCTCTTCTAGCGTTAGAGTAAACTGGCGGGGTGGACGGGACTCGAACCCGCGGCCTCCGGCGTGACAGGCCGGCGTTATAACCAACTTAACTACCACCCCCATGGCGTTACTAAAGGCTACTTATATGACTTTCTATTTTATCAAGCAAGTGCTATTTTTCATCATTAACTTAAGGTATGAGTCCCCGCAAAAGAAAGATTGCTTTCACTAACCTTAAATCGTGACTTCCCTTTCTCCAATTTCAATGCCCATCGGGGCAATGCGATGAATCAGCCTTCTAATGATCTTTAACTTAACTTCTGAGTAACCTCTCATGGGGGGGCCACCTCATGTTGGCAATCTTTTGAGATGTTGATTTGTCGCATCAGTTTAGTAAGGAAAGACCACATACATCTCTTTAGTGTCGTACACCCCATCTGGTGCTTCGCGTCAATCCCTGATTGCTTTGGTCAATCTCCTATTATATTGGTAGAATTTCCTTAAATTAATGTAAAATCTAACAAGGTCTTGCAATCATGATGATTGAGTGCCCAAAATGTGGATTTACCCAACCTAAAGACAAATTTTGTGCCAAATGTGGAATTGACATCGATGTCTTTGAACCACAAAAATCTCAATTGTACAAAAAGCTGCTTAAAAGCAGCGTTGCTCAACTCCTTGTTCTTCTTGGCATTGTTATTGTCATGGCAACAACATACTTCCCTCAAAATAGAGACAATGTGCCTCTCCCTCAAGATGCATTTGTAAATATATCTCAAAAATCTCAATCCTCTCTCAAAGTCCAAGAAAATTTAAAGTCAGAGTCAAGAGCCACTACAAACTCCCCCTATCCCCCTTCCCCTCAGACGGCAACGGCAACGGCAACGAATGTAGAATCACTCACGGATAAAGAAACAAATCCTGCCTCAAAAACAGAGACTCTCCCTGTTACAAGAAGCGTAGAAACATCATCTTCTTCCAAAACTCTAAGTAAAAACTCGAAAGATGGAGGAGCAAAAACCTTCTCAAACTTTAACAAGTCTTCATCCAAAAAAACTATAAATGCTCTTCATGTCAGTTTTGTGGAAGTTCCCCAAATGGTTCTCAATGATGTTGTCTTTAGTCAGAAAGATGGTCTCCTTACCGAAGAATCCTATTTAAGAGTTGGGAAATACAAATTTAAATCACAATTAAGTAAAATCGTTCAGAAAATACCAGGACTCTCCTTTCTGCCAGGCACACGCTCCAAGAAACTTCCTATGTCTAGTGAAAAGCCTCTAACCTTTCAATTTGTCCATATGGTGGATGGAGAACCCCATGGACTTCAACTTGTTGTGTTTGCTCAAGTGAATCCAAATCAAGTGGTGCTTGGTCTTGAAGGCGAATTCAATATGAAAGCAATCTCTGACAGTAATATGATGAGTTACTCCTTTCAAGGTTCTTATAATATTCAGTATAACGAGATTCTTGTAATTGAACTTTCTATGCCTATACAACCCATGAGCGAGACCTACAGAAGTACTTTTGCCGAAACTCCTTTGTCCATTATGAATCGTACGGATTTTCTGGAGGGAGTCACAAGCCTTGCTATTCTTGTTCAAGCACGCTAGAATTACCCCTGACTTACTTGCATCCTTTTGATTTCATAGAAAAATCTATGGCCCGCTGCCAACTCTATTCCCTCTCACCACAGAAAAAGAGAGAGAAGGGGAGGCAAGTAGCAGAGGGGTGTGGTGAGTATCACCCTTGGACCAAAGAAGCAAGGCCATAAGATGTAAACGGAAAGGAGTATGTATTATGGAGCCTCTCAACATTAAAGAATTTATTTCTGAGCAAAAGATTCAAGAGCGAATCCGAGAAATGGGGAATCAACTCACCGATAAATTTCATGGTGAACATGTGGTATTCATCTGTGTTCTTAAAGGATCCTTAATTTTCTTTGCGGACCTTATTCGCGAAATTCGACTGGATATGACCTGTGAGTTCTTAGGGGTTTCCAGCTACCAATCTTTTAAGTCCTCAGGCGAAGTCAAGCTTACTCTTGACTTAGCCACTCCCATTGAGAACAAGCATGTTTGCTTGGTGGAGGACCTTGCCGATACAGGACTATCTCTTAACTACCTCCAAAGGGCTTTAAAAAACCGTAACCCTAAAAGCCTTACCACTGTGGTTTTTTTACGAAAACCCAATGCCATGAAGGTGGATTACTCATTGGATTACACGGGTTTTGATATTTCCAACAATTTTGTAGTTGGTTATGGTTTAGATTACAATGAATACTACCGAAATCTTCCCTATATTGCCAAAGTGGAAAATATTAATTAAGCGAAGGTCATTATGTCAGTTCAGTCATTTACGAAAGTTGATCCTTTAATTCAAGCTGGTCCATTTAATAGAACAACCCATGGAAGGGATGGGTTCAAAACCCAAGGTTGTTGAGTGCAAACAAGACTGAATAGCGAGGTCAAGCTCCTGCCTTTCCACTTGATTCGGGTCTTTCCAAGAATCGTCAAAGCGTCCACGATAGGCGAGCTTCCCATGGTGGTATAAAAAAATATCAGGGGTACAAACCGCTCCAAAGGCCCGGGCGGTCACCTGAGTTGGGTCGTGGAGGTAGGGAAATGCGTAGTTTTTTTCTAACCACCTTTTTTTCAACTCTTCAAAGGAATCCTCAGGAGCATGAAGTGAATCATTGGAACAAATTCCAATGAACTCAACACGATCATCTCCCTGGTATTTCTTAGCTAAGGCAATGATACGGTCCTCAATGGCCTGCACATAGGGGCAGTGGTTGCATATAAACAAAAAGACAAGAACACTTTGATGGGAAAAATCCTCTTGTTGGTAAGTTTTTTTGTCCATACCCATGAGTTTAAAATCAGGGCAAGGTTGATCTATTTCAGTTTCAGGTGTGTATGTCAGCGCCATCATTTCTCCTAGGACTGAGCCTTTGTTTAGGTGAGGGTTTCATCCTTTACTTGTTATTATCCCCGATGAGCGGGTCATTATATCTTCAACATGCAAATATAATTTTAGTTTATTCTGAACTTTTGGTTCTGGCTCCGTCAGGTTAGGTTTAAGAACCTCCACATTTTGCAAACCACCAATGAGCAAATGAAGAGCTACAACGAAGACCACGGAATCACCCCTGTATCGGTGATCAGACTACCCTGGTCATCGATTTCAATAAAGGGGTTGTGATTGAGAGGCCAAGCGTTGAGAGCTACCAATAAGGCTTCTCGGTCCTCTCGTGCCACATAACTGGCAGCCCCCTTACCCAAAGCCTCTTCAAATTGAATATACAGTTCAGCAAGAAATTGACACCAGTGAGGCTCCTCGATGGAAGCTCCCGTACCCAAGTGACTCGTTATATGAGTGGCCATCTCAATATGCTGGGGATGGCTGTCAATATTCATACCCAAGCCAATAATAAGGCGGTGTTCAGGGCCCTGTTGAATAGTTTCCACCAAAAGCCCTGCCACTTTTTTGTCCACCAAAAATAAATCATTGGGAGCTTTGAGACTCCACTTGAGGTTGGGCCACACCTCTTGGCAACTCTTAAAAAGAGCCAAGCCAACCAAAGGGGCCATAATATGCTGAGGGGGAGAGGACATTTTGTAAGACCATGAACTTAGAAAATTTCCCTCTGTATCTTCCCAAGAATTTATACAACGTCCACGCCCATGACTTTGTTGGTTGGCCAAATAAAGCTTAAAGTCGGATTTGGTCTGAAAGGCTTCTCTTCGAGCAATGTCATTGGTACTTGTTGTCGTTTCTCGAAACCACAGGCTCCAACCTTTGCTTCGAGCCCAAGCCATGGTGACTTTAGAAGTGTATTTCATAGAGAGGAATTTTCTCCATTATAAAGGTGATTGCTAAGATTATTGGAGCCATGGGAATTATGATAGCTATCAAAGCCGCCATAATTATCAAATTGCAAACTAAAATCGGCACAGGGTGCCGAATGTGTGAGGGCTCCCACACTGATATAGTGAATACCTAAATCGGCGACACTGCGAACTCGCTCAATGGTCATATTACCGCTGGCCTCCAAAGTGATTTCGGCGGGAATCTTTCTAACACATTCCAACATTTCCCCATTGGACATGTTGTCCAAAAGAAGCCTTGTGGCCCCAGCTTCCACGGCCTCTTGAGCATCGAAAAGGCTTGTTACCTCCACTTCAATGGGGTGAATTTTTTTTTCTTTGACCTTTTGAACGGCCTTGTAAATACCTCCAGCCAAATCAATATGGTTTTCTTTAATAAGGACAGTCTCACTAAGGTGAAGTCGGTGATTGCATCCTCCGCCATGACGAACAGCTCGTTTTTCTAGAGACCTATACCCAGGAGTGGTCTTGCGAGTGTCCAAAATTTGACACTGGGTTCCATCCACTTCCTTCACGAAGCAGTAGGTGAGACTCGCAATACCTGAGAGATGGCCTAGAAAATTAAGAGCCACCCTTTCGGTTTGGAGAAGGGAGACAAGGTTTCCATAAATAATCGCCACCACTTGATCTCTATAAGCCATTTGACCATCTTCAAAACTCCATTGAACTTGGGCTTTGGGGTCGAGGTGAAGGACTGTTTGTGTAAATAACTCCCTGCCCGACAGGATAATATCCTCCTTAGCCAACAGGCGAGCCGAGCCCATTTTTTGAAAAATATCTAGAGCCTGAGTGGTTACATCGACATGGGGGCAGTCTTCTCGAAGAGCGGAATTAATAAATTCTTTAAGGATCACCTAAGACCCTTTATGCGCTTCAAGGAGACGTTGAAGTTCTTTTTCAATCATTTGAGTGGCAAGGTCGGGGACAACCCTCCGAACCACAGCCTCAAGCATTTCTTGAGATTGAGCTCGAATAATTTCTTCGAGCTTGTCTTCACTAAGTTGTTCGACTTTGGATTCCTTTTGTTTGGATTTCTGCTGATGGTGGTCCACAGCCGCACGCCTGCCCATAACCTGAACCTCTGCCCCCCCAATCGTCGCTTCGCTTTCTAGGGAAGATACCTGAGTAGGAGCTAGGGGAGACACCTGAGTGGGAGCTAGAGAAGATACCTGAGATACCTGAGTAGGAGCTAGAGAAGATACCTTTGCCACATGATCGCCTTGTTGACGGTGAGGCTGCGGATATGGGGATTCTTGCTCTTGCTGAATCTTTCCCAACTGGGGCCCCTTAGAAGACGGAATAATGTAGTTCAAAGGTAGACTTTCATAGGAGTCCTCTTCACTCTGAGAGTCAGGATCCATATCAAAATCCACTTTGAATCTACTTAAGTCTTTGCCTTGATCTAAAGATGGATTTTCTATGGAACTTGCTTCCCTGGAAGTGTGATTCGACATACTCCCGGTAGCCCTAGAAGCTTGACCCAAGGACATTTCTCTAAATCCTGAAGAGTCTTCTTCACCTTCTCGACTCTCACCAAAATTAGACCTCTCGGCCTCTCCATGACCAACCTCTCCATAAATACTTGCCACCGCTGTGCCCCCCATACCAGGACCAGGACCAGGACCAGGAGATCCAGCATCCAAGGACAGTTCGATAAAATCAGAGCTGTCCTCCTCTTCATGGGTGCCCTCGTTAGGGGCAATCTCAACATGATCTAAACCATAAATACTTGCCACCGCTGTGCCCATACCAGGACCAGGAGATCCAGCATCCAAGGGCAGTTCGATAAAATCAGAGCTGTCCTCCTCTTCATGGGTGCCCTCGCTATGGGCAATCTCAACATGATCTAAACCATGAATACTTGCCACCGCTGTGCCCATACCAGGAGATCCAGCATCCAAGGGCAGTTCGATAAAATCAGAGATGTCCTCCTCTTCATGGGTGCCCTCGCTATGGGCAATCTCAACATGATCTAAACCATGGCGGCCACCCTCTAGGCGCAGTTCTTCAAAGTCGGGTATATCGCCTTCAAAACTCTTAGGATCAAACTCATTAAACTCAGACTCGTTAAATTCAAACTTATTAGATTGAGGCTCGTTAGATTGAGGCTCATTAAATTCAAATTCGTTAGATTTAGATTTAAAAGTCAACTGGTGAGAAAAAGATTGTGCTGACACCTCAGATTCCATAGACCTTACAAGCTCCTTCTTATGTCGTTTTCTAGGACCTTTCTGGGATAAATGAGTCCTCGAATTGAGAGGTGGAGGAGTTGAGGCTTCGTAGTCCATAGTCTCTGGTAAAGTAGGAAAAGTCAAATAAGACGACAGGGCTTGAGACCTGGTTTTTGGCACCAAACTCTTTACCATTCGACGGAGGGTATCCACTTCAAAGGGCTTTTCCAGCTTGGCGTTGGCCAAGCAGCCTTGAAACTTATCCTCATCAATATCCATGAACTCACTGCACATCAAAACCACGGGTATGGCTTTCAGTGCCTGAGAGGACTTAAGACTTGAACTCACGTCATAGCCATTTTTTTTTTGCAAAAGTATATCGGCAAAAACAATATCTGGGGCCAACTTCTTGGTCACGGGCTCAACGTCCAAACCTGTATTTACTGAATGCACCTCGGCAGCATAGTCCTTAAGGGCAAGTTGAAAAACCTTCTTAATGGTGGGGCTCTCATCAGCGAGCAAGACGCACAAAGCCATGCCTTAGTAAACGCCTTTAGTAACATTCAGTCAAGTCGGATTGACGATATCACCTAAGACCTTTATCTTGACATATAATGTTATCAATCATAGATCGTCACATAGTCAAACTTTTCCTTGGGTTCTTTCTTGCCGGGCTCACCACCTTTGTGACCATTGTACTTGCCGCTGACTTTATCCACCGCTTCATCCGCTACAGTGATGTGGAGGAAGAGGTCTTCCTGCGCTTTTACATCTACTGGCTGCCTGAAATCCTGGTTCAAATGATTCCCCTCGCTTGCCTCGTGGGAGCCATTTTTACATTTTCTACACTCCACCGGTCCAATGAACTGGTGGCTCTTTTAGGAATGGGTCATCGCCTCACAAGAGTGGCTGCTCCAGCCCTTATGATCGTCTCCCTCCTCTCCACTTTCTCTTTTTGGATGAGTGATCGCATTGTCCCCATGTCGTCAAAGAAAAAAAATTATGTCAAATATGTAGAAATCAAAAAGCGTCCAGGACTATATGTCACCGTGAAAACCAATAAGATTTGGTATAAATCAGGATCGATCTTATTCAACATAAAAACTCTCAATCCAAGTGATTCTACGGCTCAAGGTCTCACCATGTATTATATGGATAAAGATGACTGGAAATTGATCCAACAAATTCAAGCTCGCTTCGTTAAGATTCGCAATGGCCTTTGGGAACTCCACAATGGATTCATCACCCACTTTAAAGAAGGGGCAAGCTTTCCTGAGATCAAACCCTTTGAAAAAAAAGAAATCACCATGGGAGAAGAACTTCACAATATTCAATCTTCCACCAATGCCTTTGAGATCATGACTTTAAAGCAGTTGGATCAATTTATTAAGCGTCACAAAGAGGCAGGACTTGATACCTTAAGTTACGAAGTCAATTATCACCAAAGATTTGCATTTGCGTTTATCGCCCTTATTTTTGTCTTGCTAAGTATCCCTCTAAGTATGAGTCAGAAAAGATCTGGGGGGACCTTTGCCAGTGTCGCACTTTGCATTGCCTTGGCCCTAGTCTACTGGATTGTGTTTAAATTTTCACTGGCTCTTGGACAAAGTGGTACGGTCCCTCCGATGATCAGTGCCTGGGCCCCCAATGTATTGTTTTTAACGACCTCCCTTTATCTTTTTAACAAGCGTTCTTAGCTGTCCAAATAAAAAACAAAAATAATATGTTTCAACCTACTGAATAATTACCTAAAATTTATGTTTTTCTTGTAAGATCTCGTTGAGAGAGAGTTGTGTGAGTTTTTTAATGCCTCGAATAAGGTACCAAAGGTTGAAAATCATAATAAAAGTAAGTGGAAGGGCAATGACGACATAGCCCATCCATGTCATCTTTGAAACTTGTGCGTTGAGGATAGCCGCTTTCTCAGTGCTTGAAATTGCGGGATCAATATCTTGGAAAATCCACATTGCTAAAATAAAATTTAAAAAGCTACTTAGAAAAAAGGAAAGTGCAAAAATCAGTGTGGAATTTTTAAACAATGTTTTCAATTGACGTGTTTTTCCATTTTCCTCAATGGACTGGTGAATTAAGTGAATGTTGAGTATATTGCTGGCGATGAGATCGATCAGTGGTTTTTTGGTGTAGGCAGAGATCAAAACAGCAATTCCGATGAGAAGGGGAAAGAGAGCCTCCTTAACGGCAAACCAGATGCCTTCAAGTTGTAGCAAGGCGAGGCCTCCTGTGGCCACAATATTTATACACCCGAATAAAGAAAGTAGGTTTTTTTGTTGATTTTTATAGTAATCAAACAGTCCGTAGACTATGGGGAGAGAGAGGGCGAGCAAGAGGGTATACAAAGGACCATGATCTCCCCCCCATTTATCTGTGAGTTTATTCAAGATAATAACAGGTAAGAGAATATTAAAGAGAATACTAAGAATACTGGCCAAGGGGCTTTCTTTCGATGAAGATGAATTTGTGGACATTGGATATCTCGCTATAGCTTTTTATTCTTAACTTGGTGATTTGATAAGCTCGCTCATAGGGTATATCCTAGATTGCTTCCGTGCTTTTTCATAGGCTTTTCCAGCGACAAATACGAACATCTTGGTTTAAAGGTCTGTCTCGAGCCACCAGCCCCATGAATCTTGGCGCCCCGTCTTGGGTTTGCTGATGATCCACCAGGCCCTGCTCCTGTCTTTGAGCTTGATCGGCGTGATCGATTTGATTCTTAGACTCAAAATAACTTTGCAGGGCTCCATCTTCCGCACTGAGGCTGCAATGGTACCAGGATTCAAGAAAAAATCTACGCACAGAGTGTTCGGCCCAATCCACGGGGCCCACCCTGTAGCATTCCCCTAGGGTGGGAGCCCAGGGGATGGCTTCCCCACCATGTCCATCATCAGATTCATAGTCTTGGCCATATGTATGTGAGCGACTGGAGTTCTTTTTGAGCGAGGGAACCCCCAGTTGAGAGTAGTAAAAGGCACCATCTTGGGGCGGTGCTGAACATCGCTCTAGGGGCCGGGGGAAGAGGCGATGGTCCACCCTGTGACCCTGGTCTGAAGAAAGACTGACATTATTTTTGATAAACAGCCTTACAAAGGCCAACTCTCCCGCAGAAAGTTTTTGAGAGTCGCAGGTTTTATTCTTTAAGGGCCTTAGAGCCTCCAGGTTTCCAAGACTTGCCCAAACGGGGTCGTAGGTGAGGGTGGTGTCCATTTTGTCATAGATTGGTAAATCATGGCGCAAATCTTTTTCTTTAGAAAATCCACCTTTTATATCTTCTAGATTTGTTCTTGGGGGGACCTTTTGCAATTCGTCGCCCACCACTCTACGGGTATAAAAGGTCTCAATCTTTTTCCTAACGAGGTAATCTTGGGCCTGATCCACGTCCCTTTTTTTCAGAAGGCATAGCCTGTCTTCTTTTTTCAAAGAGATCTTTTGCCGACCCAATATCTCGGAGAGCCCACCATATTTTTGAAAAGCTCCACTGTGGGTCATCACCTTGATAAAATCCACGGCATCTCGTCCTTGGGGAAGTTGAAGGGTCATATTTTTTTCTCTGTAGGAGGCTTTCTCCATTTTGAGCCTTTCACTTAAAAGAACCTTGGAAACTTCTTCCCAAAACTTAGGTTTTGAAGAGTAGTGGTTGTACACAGTTCCACCGAGGAAGTGGGCCCAAGAAAATGGGGCCACTTTATGGTCTATGCTGATTCGATAGGGTTCAACATTTTTTAGGGAGAGAATCTCTTGGATTTTTCTTTTATCCCCAATGGAGAGAATCAAGCTCAAGGGAAGCATGTTGTGCAATACAAATTGCTTGGGTTTTAGGCGGGCCCCACGGCCCGCAAAGGCCATGGAGGTGTGCTCTCCTGGAAACAAGTTCATGATTTTGGAAAGGCCACTGAGGAGAGAACCCCAGTCTGTTTTTTCAACGCTCTCACTTAGGGGCTGGGACTTGTTGGGCTTGGATTGGATCGAAGGCGATGGGGGAGGGTGGGATGAAGAAGATGAGGGCGGGTTCGAAGATGCTTCATGCAGGCTGTAAACTGCTGTTATGTAGTCCCAAACAAAGCTCACCTCTATTGCTTTGAGTCCAAAGGCTGAAAACTCACTGAAGCTCCCGTGGGCAGCTTGGGAAGCTTCACTGGGATTCGCCATGGGAAGGGTGTACCGGTGGGTGGGGAGTTTTCTGCCGGTCCACTCCATATACTCCACAATATCATGGACCACATCCAGGTCTATTTTTTTGGATCTCACAAAGTGAAAGTGATGGGAGAGGAGGCTTAAAATCTCAATGGTCTCCATGGACTCCAAGGGAGAGGGGTGAGAGGATAAAAAGAGAGGAGCCGGGCCGGCCTGTTTCCACTCTCCACGCCACAGTCGCTCCAGAGTGTTTTTGAAGGCTTGAACTCCAAAGGGGGTGTTGAAGGGCACTTGCTTCTCCCGGAGAAAGGTCAGTAGAGCCCAAGCTTCTTCTTCGGAGGGGGAGTGGACCACGGCGGCCAAAACGGCGGAAGTCTGTTCCCCAGGGTCATATTTGGCTTTGGTTTTGGTTGCCACCATTAAACTTAGTAGAGGGGCTCCTCCGACTTCGATGGCATAGGCAAAGATATCTTTGGGCAAAATTTGAGAAGAGACTCTGACTATGGCTTCCATGAGCTTTTTCTTTTGAGCCTGTCTGAAGGAACTTCTTAAAATAAACTTGATGCTTTCTTCGGATCTATCTTCACTTTTTGCACAAAAGTGATAAAGATGTCCCATCACATTTTTAATCTTTTTTATGTCATAGTTTTTGCCCTCAATGGCTTTTAAGAGTTGCAAAAGACTTTCATCCAAATTCAATTTTGGAATATTGGCATTCAGATTGGGGGCATTGGCATTTAATTTTGGAACAACGGTCACGGGAGTCTGCCAAAGGTCAAATACACGGGATATCAGGTCAAGGTTGTCAATGCCTTGTTTGACTTTGGAGAAGAAAAGATGAAAAAGTCTTTGTCCAAACTGCTTTTTTTTCTGGGGATTGCTTTTACTTTTTAAAACCTCGCGGGCCAGGGTTTCCCACTGGCGGCGCTGGAAAAAGTCTTGGGACCTGATAGTGTCCATATATATTTCCATATGACTGTGATCCAAGGGAATCACTTGGTCCAAACCGTTGATGATCTGAAGTTTGACATTCATCCAAGTGATGGAATCTTTATCTTTGTTTGAAATATTCATCATGGATGGAATGGCTTTTCCATAATCAATGTAAAGGGGGACTAGTTTATAAAATAGGGTGGGATTGTTGACCATAGTGGAGAGCACTTGGAAGCTCTTCACATGGTTTTTCAAATAATCTTCACGGGCAAGGGCATGGCGAATATTAGGGTTGTTGACCTGTCCCTCTGAGGTTGAATCCCTGGTATAGGAGGCATAGGCATTGGTGCTGACATTGGCATAGGATTGAGTGTAGGGGGCAATGCCAAGGAATATCAACTCAACATACTGATTGAGAGCTTCACTTTGAGCATACAGATGACTTTGAGTATGCATATTGTTTATATTGCTTTGAGTGTCCATATCACTACCAATATCACTCTGAGTGAGTTCGCCCTCCTCACGGCCCTTGTTCTCCTTGGAGTGTCTATGGGCCATAAACTGCAAGGGAGTCATGTGGCTGTCCCCCACCTTCAAGTCAATGGGCAAATAGTGCTTCTTGGTGAGAGTAAAGGCTGCTTTGTAGTCGCCTTGAAGGAGATGGGTTTCTAGAAGATTTTCGTATTTTTGAGATGCTTCCTTAAATATTCTTATCATGTCCCTTTCGGTGGTGTTAATCATCTCTAGGGCATGGAAACCTTTTTTGTTCCCATGGGGTTGGTATATTTTAGCCCCAGCTTTAATAAGCTTTTCTGCAAAGTTGGAATTGCGAGATTGTACAGCACGCATTAAAGGTGTGTAACCTTCGGGATCGTAGACATTAAAGTCAGCTTTTTGTTGAACCAGGCGATTTATGGATTGAATATCTTCTGTTTGAATGGCTTCAAAAACTTCTTTGGTCACAGCCTCTTTGGTTTTCTTTTTCTCTTTCAAAGCAGAGCACCCAAGGGATATTCCTAGAAAGCCTATGAGCAAGAACTCAAGGGTGAGTCCCATCCATTTAAATTTCCATACAATTTTGTTTTCCACGACCTTACTCCCTTTATGTAATCTTGCCCTTTACAACTTTGTTCTTCACGATTTTATACTTCAGAACTTATTGCCTTATGCTTCATAATTTTGCTCTTTGAGGAGGTTTATGAGAGTGATAGAGAAGCATTCAGGCGTTTCCGACACGTGTAGTCGATTTTTTTCAATGGATCAATATTTTTCTGTATGTCCATCCAAAATTGGAAAAAATTTTAATCTGAGTGACAATTCTGCCCCTTCATCGCAGGTCATTAGAGAGGGCATTGACGCCCCCGTTCTTGGCTGTGCTCTCCCAGTGGTCTAAAGACATGACATAGCTATGATATCACAGTGAAATATGATGAGGAGAGCATTCAATGAGTGTAATGGATTCAATGGTTTGTTTGTTGCTAGCTTTTATCAATGGAGCCAGATGTGGAACCATGAGTAGGGCCAGACGTGGAGTCATGAGTTGGGTTTTGAAACCATCTTGGATTTGGAATACATTATTTCTAAAATTATTTCTAAGCTTAAGTTTATTTTTAAGCTTAAATTCAAGTCTTTTTCTTTCCAATTCGACCTATGCCCAAAGTCAGAAAAGTGATATGGGAAGTTCCCGTGAGATGGATGATTCCCTCTTCGAGAAGGCGGAGCCTCCGGAATCTCATGCGGAACTTCATGAGGTGGGGGCTTCCTCTGGTTCTGCTGTGGAAAAAATTCAAGTCACAGGCTCTCGTATTCGGCGCATTAACACAGAAGGCCCCCTTCCCTTGGTTGCTGTTGATCGAGAGGCCATTGAAAACTCAGGTTATAATTCGATTTCCGACCTTATCAGGGAAATGACTCTAAGCTCCTTTGGAGCCATGAGAGAACAGTGGCTTGGAAGCATTAGCGGTCTGGCTCATGCCAACCTTAGGGGGCTTGGGGCGGAGCGCACCCTTGTGCTCCTCAATGGCAAAAGATTAGCCGCAGATGCCATAAACCGCGCCGTGGACCTCAACTTGATTCCACTGGCCGCCATTGAAAGGGTCGAAATTCTCGCCAATGGAGGATCGGCCCTCTACGGTTCGGATGCTTTGGGAGGAGTCATCAACATGATAACGAAAAAGGGCTACACTGGCCTCGAAGCCTCCCTGCAACAAACCCTTACCCAGTTAGAAGGTGGTGAAAAAACTCATGGGTCAGTCACCTATGGGTATGCTTCTTCAAGTTGGAGTGCCACGGGTGTTTTCTCATACAGAAACAACCGTGACATTATAGGCAGTGAAAGGGAGTGGACGGACACAAAAATTTCCACAAGGGGGGACCCTGGTACCATTGGAAGTTTGGTGAATAATGTAAAAAGTTTTCAACCCTCCGTGGACTGCCCTGTGGAAAGAGTGGATGACAGTGGCAATTGCACCTATAATTATAGCCCTCACCTCACCACTCGCCCTCAGATTGAGCAGCTTGGGGGCCTTGTGGATGCGACCTATAACCTGGCTCCTGAGATGGAGGCTTATCTGAGGGTTCTTGGAACTCGAAAAATGACAAGACTTCAGTATCCTGCAAGCCATGGTGATATCGTACTTCCAGGTGGTCAACTCAGTCATATCACCAATTCTCGTGGGGAGCCCCTTAGATCCTTCATAGATGCTTCAGGTGATATTATTTTTCGCCAACGATTTGTGGAACTTGGGCCTCGCCGTATCGACATCCAGACAAATGCCTACAGTGCTTTAGCAGGGATCAAGGGAATGTTGTTTGCAACAGAATCTTGGGAGTGGGATTTGTCTTTGGGCTACCACTATGTGCATCGCTTGGATGGGAGGCGAGGTTTTATTCTCAAAGATGACTTAAAGAAGGCCATCCTCTCAAGTGAGTTTAACCCACAAGCGGCAGAGGGACAAAGGGGGAGCCTTTCTCAATACGAGTATAAGCCCTATCAAAAGGATACCTCTGCGGTAGCTCAAGCAGAGCTTAATCTTACGGGAGAACTTATGGAGCTCTCCCATGGCCCCCTCGGCATGAGTGTTGGCTTCGTCGCCGGTCATGAGAACTTTGAAACACGAACGGATCAGGCTACAAAAGACGGTTTTGTTCTCAATAAAGGTGGGCTTGATGGAGAGGGATCCCGCAAAACCCTCTCTTCTTACTTGGAGTTAAGCCTCCCTTTGCTCCAGTCCCTGGAGTGGCAACTGGCCATGCGATATGACAATTATAATGATTTTGGATCTGCTTTCAACCCCCAGGTGGCTCTTCGTTGGTCTCCTTCAAGCTCTTGGATGCTTCGAGGATCTGTGGGGACGGGATTTATGGCTCCCCGGATTCAAGACGTTTACTCCAGTGAAACAAGTGGGTACCCCTCTTTTATCGATCATGTTCTCTGTCGCAATCAGGGCAAACAGTGCACACCTGTGGGAACTCCTATTTTGCGTCGTGGGAATAAAAATCTCACAGAGGAAAAGTCTATCTATGGAGGCTTAGGAACTTCCTACCAAATCACTTCTCAGCTTCATTTGGCCTTCGATTCTTGGTACATGCGCATTAAGGATGAAATTGGTTCAGACTTTTCAGCTATGACACTGGCAGAAGCTGAATTTGGATCCGATTACGTTCGTGACTATGGAATTGACATTCAAAGAGACCCTAGCACTCAAGAAATCACTCGTGTTGTGACCCCTTGGCTGAATTTGGCTTCCAAAGAGCTAACAGGGATTGATCTCACAGCTCGCTGGAACCTTGCCGTTCCATCTTGGAAGCTAGGGAATGTCGGCTGGTTGCTAGGAAAGCTAGAGAGGCTAGGTGGGGGGCGCTTGGACCTCAAGTTGGCCCACTCCCAGATATTTTACTACAAAGAGGAGCTTTTTCCAGGTCTGGGTTTTATAAATCAATTGGGAAAACGGGGAAAGCCTGCGTGGAGGGAGCAAATCTCAATGACCTACTCTCCCCATGACAAGCACCAAGTTTATTTCGGTGTGCGCATCGTGGGACCCAATGACAAATTTCTTGGTGGGACCCATAAAACCTATGGTGAATACGATGCTCAATATAAGTATCTGGCTTCGTGGGGTGGTCAGTGGAGACTAGGGGTTCGCAACCTCCTTGGTAGCACCCCACCCCTTGATGAAACCCTTCCAGAAAACCAATTGAATACCTCCCTCTATAATAACTTGGGGCGCTATGTCTCAATGGGCTATAATCATAAATTCTAGCTATTTCCACCTTTTTGTGACTTATTTCTCTTGTCCTTTGGCCATAATATGGCTTGGCGACGAGGAGAAAATTTGGTAATTCACGTGTGTTTTATGGTGCGCTTCATCTTTTTGCAGCCCTAAAACCTTGAGCACTTTAACAAAGAATCTGAGAGCCTAGTGAAGGAGGCCCATGGAAAAAAGAAAGTTGATTTATTGCATTTTCCCGCCTTTGGTTTTTTTACCTTTTTCATGGAGTTCATGGAGTTTCTTTTCTATGTTTATGTCCAGGCTGATTTTGCTGCTTCCATTGTTGGTCGTGTTTTCTTTGTGGTCTCTTCACTTTGCCGAAGCTCAAAAGAAAGATAAAAAGAAAGCTCCCACAGCCTCACTGAATCAGCTCACAAGGACTCAAAAGCAAAACGACAGGGACGCCACGGCTTCCCAAAAGAAAATCACTCAAATAGCCAATGCCACAAGGTCTTTGTTGGACGATTACCGGGTGGTAAATCGCCAAGTTGAAAATACAAAGGTTTACAATCAACAACTTCGTGATCTCATTGGTTCTCAAAAAAAAGAAATGAAGTCCATTGGTCAACAAATACAAGGTCTTGCTAAGACAAACAAGGAAATCCTACCCTTGATGTCGAGAATGATTGATCATTTAGAAAAATTTATTTCTTTGGATAGTCCCTTTCTCCCAGATGAAAGACGCCATCGCCTAGAGACTCTCAAAGTGATGATAAAGCGAGCGGATGTATCAACTTCTGAAAAATACCGTCGTATTCTTGAAGCCTATCAAATAGAAAATGAGTATGGTCGTACGATTGAAGCCTATAAGGGACTTCAAAAACACGATGGCCAAGAGCTTACTGTGGATTTCCTACGCATAGGTCGACTGAGCTTGATTTATCAATCTGTGAATGGAGACAAGGGTGGTTATTGGGATAAGGAAAACCGTCGCTGGGCGAACCTCCCCAGTGAGTACAAAAAAACTGTTCGCAGGGGCATTCGCATGGCGCGCAAGCAATTGGCGCCCGATCTTATAAAGATTCCCATAGGTTCTTCTAAGGTGACTCAATGAAACAAGGACGTAAAAGAATGCAAAAAAGTAATGTAAAAAGTAGGGTGAAAGAAAATACAACGCAAAGAAGGATAGCCAAGTTCATGCTCCCTTCCAGAGGAGAGGGCCGGATCATTGGAGTCAGAAGTATGGGAGTCATGACTTTTATGTTCTTGGCCTTTATTTTTTCGCTTTTACTCTCCCTTTCAGATGTATCGAATGCAAAGAGCCCTAGGAATGCAAAGGGTACAGGTATTTCGAAATCTTTGTCTCTCGATGATCTTCTTAAGGAAATTAAAAGTGAGCAGCGCACACAGTCTGCTGAGAACCAAAAGCGTGAGAAGGAATTTCTTAAGAAAAAGTCTCAACAACAGAGCCTTTTAACCCAAGCCCGTGCTGAGTTGAAAAGGCAGGAGTCTATAACTGAGCTTTTAACCCAAGAGTTTCAGAAAAATGAAAAGGATCTTACCAAGCTTGAACATGAACTTAATCTTACGCTTGGCACAATGGGGGAGCTTTTTGGTGTGGTAAGACAGGTCTCGGGCGATCTCAAAGGTATTTTTCAAACCTCTGTGGTCTCTGCCGAGCTTCCTGGCCGTGAAGCTTTTGTGGGACGCTTGGCTGAAACAAAGGTTCTTCCTGAAATTAAAGACCTGGAGCAGCTTTGGTTTGAAATGCAGCGAGAGATGACAAAGGCGGGGGAGGTTTCCCAGTTTCAAAGAGATGTGATCCTACCCAACGGTGAAAAACAAAATAGGACTGTCACTCGGGTAGGCAGCTTTAATCTTATTTCAGAGAGCTCTTACTTGGTTCATCAACATGAAACAGGTCAAATCACAGAACTTTCTCGTCAGCCCTCCAGTCGCTTTACATCTCTTCTTGAAGGTGCTTCAAGTCCTCGAAATTATTATGCAGCCTTTGCTATTGATCCCTCCCGTGGGGCTATTCTCTCTATGTTGGTGCAAGCCCCCAACTTCTTGGAACGAATCCAGCAAGGAGGTATTGTGGGCTATGTGATTCTCTTTCTCCTGGCCATTGGGATTATTCTTACATGGGAGAGAATTGCCTACCTTAAAAGGGAGGATGATAATATAAAACAGCAATTTAAAAACTCCACACCTAATAAGAACAATGCTTTGGGACGTGTTATGAATGTTTTTTACGAACATAAAAACATGAACTTAGATGCCTTGGAACTTAAAATGGACGAGGCTATTATAAGGAATACATCTCCCATTGAGCGTGGGGTGGGGACCATTAAGATTCTTGCCACAGTGGCTCCCCTTTTGGGTCTTCTTGGCACAGTGACAGGTATGATTGCGACTTTTCAGTCCATCACACTGTTTGGAACAGGGGACCCCAAGCTTATGGCTGGAGGAATTTCCCAAGCTCTCATTACAACAGTGTTGGGTCTTGTTTGTGCCATCCCCCTTTTGCTCCTTCACAACCTAGTAGCTTCAAAGAGCCGGAGGATTGTGCAAATCCTTGAAGAGCAGTGTGTGGGTCTTCTTGCTGATCAAGAAGCTTGTAAAGCCAAAAACCAAAAAAACCAAGTCCAAACCCAAGCTCAAGAGGAAGGGGGCGTTGCAGAGCCAGCAGCCACGAGCCCCTAGAATCCCTAGAACTCCCCAATAAAGTAAAAGAAAAGAGTAAAGTAGAGTAGAGTAGGAAGGGAAGAGAGCGGGGAGTAGAAGAGGGAGTTAAGTAGAGAAAGATCAAAGAGGATCAAAGATGTTAAGTTTAATAGATGTCATTCGTGAATTTTTAGATAAGGGTGGGGAGGTTCTCTGGTTGATCCTCATCACAACTTTTCTACTTTGGACATTTATCATTGAGCGTTTTCTCTTCATGGGAACAGTCTTTCCCAGTCGGGTGAAGCGTCTCCGGGAGCAGTGGGCGAAGCGCCCTGAAAAAGTTTCTTGGTGGTCCCATAAAATTCGAGATAAAATGATTTCTGAAGCTAAAATGGAACTCAACCAATTTATTCCCTTTATTAAGGTCCTTGTCGCCCTCTGCCCTTTGTTGGGTCTTCTGGGAACAGTCACGGGAATGATCGCTGTTTTTGATGTGATGGCCATAACTGGAACAGGCAATGCTCGCATGATGGCTTCGGGTATTTCTATGGCGACTATACCCACTATGGCAGGAATGGTGGCTTCACTTTCGGGCCTTTACTTGGGAGCTCGGCTGGAGAAAAAAGCTAAAAGAGAGGTCGAAAATGTGGCCAAACTTTTAGAGTGTCATTGAATATGAGATTGTGAGTGCCCTGAATAGAGATTGAGTGCCTTGAATATGAAATTCTGAATGTTCTTAATGCGATGATTTAATGGACAACTGGTGTAGGAGGTAAATCTATGAGACGCAGAAAAAACTCAGCCACTGAAGATACAGGAATTGACTTAACTCCCATGCTTGATGTGGTTTTTATCATGTTGATCTTTTTTATTGTAACAACCTCCTTTGTCAAAGAATCGGGAATTCAGGTTAGCCGTCCCAATGCAGCCACTGCGGAAAAAAAAGAGCGAGCCAATATTTTGATTGCCATTTCGGAGGCCGGAGAGGTTTGGATTCAAAAAAGGCGAGTGGATATTCGATCTGTTCGAGCTAATGTGGAAAGGCTTCACGCAGAAAGCCCCGAGGGCACAGTGGTGATTCAGGCTGACAAGGGCTCTAAGAATGGGCTTCTCGTGCAAGTCATGGACCAGGTTCGCCTTGCGGGAATTCAAAGTATTTCACTCGCAGCCAAAGCGACAAGGGAGTAGAGCTTGCGTTTGTTACAGGCCGCCATTGCGGCCATAGCTGTCACCATGGGGCTTTTTTATTTTATGTCTGTTCTCATCTCTGGGGGAGGGACTTTCGTGGAGAAAGAGGCGGGGCAGGCCATTGAGTTTGTGCGCATGAAGCCCGATGATCGCCTGGAAACTCGCAAGAGGAAGCTCCCCAAAAAGCCGCCTGAGATTAAAAAACCTCCTGAAATTCAAAAACTTAAGGTGGCCAAGGCCGACTCCCCCACCAAGCCCAAAATGCAAATGGATATGCCAGATATGGACCTCCCTATGTCTAAGGGGGATGGGCCCTTTCTTGGGGTTGGAGGTGGTGGAAGCCAAGACTCTGAGGTCATGCCTCTTGTACGCATTGAACCTCAGTTTCCAAGAAAGGCTGCCATGAGAGGTATTGAGGGCTGGGTTCAACTGCAATTTGATGTGACCGAAGCTGGCACTGTGAACAATGTGCAAATTATTAAGTCCTCTCCTCCCCGCATGTTTGATAGCAATGCCCGGAGGGCTCTTTTAAAGTGGAAGTATAAACCCAAAACTGTGGATGGGAAGCCTATCGCTCGCAAAGGGCTGAAAGTCCAATTGGACTTTAAACTTGAGGGGGAGTTATAGTGACCCGTACTTTGGCACAGCTTGCACGCTTTACATTCTTTTTATTTATAGTTCTTGCCTCTAGCACCCATGCTCTCACTGCCCATGCTCTCACTCTCGAGGATGTTGAATTTAAGCCCATAAAAGCGAAGGCACTGAATGATCGGCCGGCAGCTCTCACAAGTAAGTTCACCCACAAAAGACTCTCTCGATCCCATACAGCACTGATCGCAGAGAAGTATGACCAAGCTATCGAAATGCTTAAAAAGCTAGAGGCTCAAACGAAATCACGTCCCTTTGAACTCGCTCAAGTTTATCAAACTCTAGGCTTTGCCTACGCCAATAAAGATGATTTGAAAAATGCCGTTGTTTATTTCAAAAAATCCATTGACCTCAAGTCTCTTCCAACCTCCCCCACCCTTTCCTCTCTTTACACTTTGGCCCAACTTCAAATTGGCCAGGAAATGTACCAAAGTGGCCTGACAACCCTTTTGGAATGGTTTCACCATGTGAAAAAGCCACGGGCGCAAGCCTATGTTTTGTTGGCCACAGCTCTTTTTGAGCTCAAGAAAAAAGGTCCCGCTCTCGTTTTTATAAATAAAGCTTTGGAGTTGTCTCAAGTTCCTGCCGAGAATTGGTTGCAGTTTGCAGTGGCTCTCAATTATGAAAACAAAAAATACAAGGAGGCGGCCTCTGCTCTTAGGCTTCTGGTAGAGAGGTATCCCCAAAAAAAGAAATATTGGAAGCAATTGGTGGGTGTTTACCTCAATCTGGATGATATTTCTTCCGCTCTAGCCACCATTCAAATGGCCTATAAAATCAAACATATGACGGAAGACAAAGAGCTTCTCAATATGATAAGCCTTCAACTGACTGAAGAAATTCCCTATAAAGCTGCAAAAGCCTTGGAAAGCTTTATGAATAACGAGCAAGTGCCTAAAAACAAAAAACATTTTGAAATTTTGGCCCAAGCCTGGATACAGTCAGAAGAGTTAGAGCGAGCCATAGACCCACTTCAAAAGGCCGCAGAACTCTCTAAGGATGGCAAAGTGGCGGCCAAGCAGGGGCATCTCTTACTAGAGCTAGGCAGATTTTCTCATGCGGTCAAGGCTTACTCCATGAGTTTAAAAAAGGGAGGGCTTAAGAGTCCAGGTCGTATTTATCTTGCCCGTGGAATTGCTCAACTAAATCTAAAGAAATACGAGGAGGCCATTGCGAATTTTGAAAAGGCCCAAGGTATAGAGAAAACATCCCAAGCGGCTGAGCAGTGGCTCCAACATGTTCATCTTGAAAAAAGGTATACCTCTTCTTATGCGCCGCAATGAACGGCGTATTAAACATATTGCAAACGGAAAAGTCACATAAACAATTCAGCTTCTTTTTAAGTACCACTGACTCCAAAATGCTCTTTGCTCTTTGGCTTGGGCTTTAAACATGGACTGTCCTGAAATATATGGAATCTTGTGACTGTGAGCAAACTCCAAGCCGGGAGAATCTTGGGTGTAATTGAGATCAATGACTTTGTGGGGGCTATGGGAAGGCCACTTTTTATGGCGATTTCGGCCCACAGCCCAAATAAGAGAGGAGATTGGTTCAAAAGGCATTTTTGAGGCGGTTTGCTCAGATGAAAGCGGCTTTCCCGTTCTTGCTGAATAAAAGGAAGCTTTCTTTCCCAGAGCTTTGAGAGCGAGAGCCATACTCCTTCTTGTTCCTCCACCTCCCCATACTATGGCGAAGGATTTTACATGTGTGAACAAACACTTTAAGCCATCGATATCTGTGTTATGTCCCACAATTTTTTTATCTTTTTCATCGAAGAAAAGAGTATTGACCGATTGAGATTCTTGAGCCACGGAAGACAGCTGATCGCAGAAGTGCAGAGCGGATTTTTTCAATGGAGATGTCACAGCCGCACATATTAAACCTAAGTCTTTGAGAATGGAAAGACCAGGATCGAGTTCTTTTTCCTCCATGGAAATTCTCAATACAGGTATATTTTCTTTCCTAAAGTATTCATCGTGTTCAATGGGTGTGTGGCTAGACTCCACAGGTTGACCAAGAACAGCGGCAAAATTTTTAAAATTGTCTAGCCCTCGCAGCCAGTCCAATAAGAGGGGCTGGTCTTTGCAGGAGCTACTGTCACCAAGTCTCACAAAGTTGAATTTCATATATGGCTTTTGCCTCATGCGGTACCAGCTCCAGCGGCCTGATTGAGAGCGAGGAAGGAAACTGCGATTTTCTGGATGTTTTTTCCACCATTGATGGGCTTCCCACAATTCTTCGAAATTCTCAATGGAAATTGCAAGTTTTAAATGTTTGGAAGAGCCATTGAATTTAAAATATTTTTCTAACTGTTGGCAGCAGTCCTTAACACTCCCCCCTCCATATTTCTCTCTTTTATGAAGGGAAATGACATGGCAAGGGACTTTGGGTTCTCCCAGTTCCAGAGCCCAGTCGATTTTCATTTCCATGGTATTTTGATTGTCGTTCTGATTGGTATTGTGAGTGGTTCTGTGGGAGAGGATGAGTTTTTCGGCAGGAATTAGTTCTCTTGCCCATTGAATTTGCTGGGGGCAGAGCAAGTCATTTCGTAGTTCAAAGTGGCTAAAAAAAGCTTCATACTTTTTCACAAATAAATGCAGAAAATGGTAAGAGGCCATGTGTTGGGGGAAGAGAGTGATTTGTCCATGAGGTGTCACCTTGTGAGGTGAAGGCTTGCTGGATAGTGATGGAGGTGTCTGTGGAGTTTGGCTAGATGGTGATGGATTAAAAATCATGGATTCCCAGGGATTGGGAAAATCGAGGCCCTCGATGAGGGTGATTTCGTCGTGGGCCCATTGGGCATACCTTTGTTCTCGCTTTTTAAAACGCTTTAAAAATTCTTTGTACTCTGACGTTTTCTCCCCCTTTGGGGGCAATGGAGGACGGTTCATTAAAGTGCGCCCGAGGGAATCTGTTGTTCTTCGTACCCAAATGACAACAAGTTCGGGGGGGATGGCCTTTTCAAAGTCGGAGAGGATGGCACTTTGGGATCCATCTTTTTGGAATCCATCTCCTTCAAACCCAGCACCTAGGGCCATGTAATGGTTCCTTGTGGCTTTGTGTTGGTGACTTTGAAGCCATTGGTTCAAGACTTTCCTTTCTATTTTACGAAAGGCGGCCTCCCCTTCAGATTCAAAAATATGGGAGAGATTTTTTCCGCAGAGTTTTTCAATTTCTTCATCCAAGTCCCAACAATGGGCTGATGGATCGTAGGCTTTCATTCTTTTTAGAAGAGAAGACTTACCCACTCCTCGGTGTCCGACAAGTAAGTAAATCATAGCCCTGACAAACTCCAAAAGCCGGGAAAGCTTTTGTCTACGACCTCAGGATGGAGAATGTGAATAGGGATACCTGACTTTTTTAAGACTCCTGCTGCCATGGCCAGTCTGTGATCACAGTCTGTGTTAAATGAAAACTCTTGGGTAGGCAAAGAGTTGGGGGAGACTCCTGTGATGGTAAGTCCATCATCCATAAGCTTTATATCACAGCCAATTTTTTGCAGAAGTTCAGCCATTTTTAAGATGCGATGGGATTCTTTGTATCTTAAATGTTGAGCGCCGTGGAGGAAGCTTACGCCTTGGGCTCTTCCACAAAGGGCGGCGAGAACAGGAAACATATCCGGACATTCTTTCATATTTAATTCGATGGCTTTTAATTGAGAAGCCTTTTGGACCCTTAGGTTTCCTTGGGAATCACAGCCCACGGGTACGTTCATTTGTTTCAGCACATGGATAAAAAGGCGATCAGGTTGGAGGCTTGTTTGAAATGTTTTTGCGCTTGGCTTGTTGGAACTCAAAACCTTGATGTCCAGTGTATCTTCAGTAAGTGAGGGGTGAGCCTTAATTTCAGAAAATTGGGAAAAGGGGTCCGTGTGGCTATGAATTTCTGTGGAAGGATCATTTCCAGGATCTTCTGGGGTATCAATTTGTAGGTGAGGGCTCATGATAGCTGTTCCTGAGACAGCAGCAAGAGCAGCTAAGGCAAACATACAATCCATATCTGGTTCTATGAGGTACTCTTGTGTGTAGAGTGTTTGCCTTGGGGGAACTGTGTACTCATTTTCCCATGACTCCACATGGAGGCCCAGTTTATGGATGAATTTGAGTGTCATATTCCAGTAGGATGATGATACCATTTGATGGCTGAGGGAAAAGTGAAGAGATCGGTTCAGTCCCCAAGCATTGAGCAATACGGCTGAGGCGAACTGGCTCGATCTTGAACTGTTAATATGGATGGCATCTCCCATGATTTTCCAACCCCAGCTTTTAATCTTCATGGAGTCTTTTCCCAGTTGGACCTCCATGCCAAGCTGTCGTAGGATAGCCACCAACTCTGTTTGAGGGCGAGAAAAAAGCCTTTTGCTTCCATGGAAGAGGTACTCACCGGGGACCCGTGAAGCCCTTAGAGCTAAGAATCTAAGCACAGTGCCTGCATCTCCACAATCCACTGAGATCATAGAAGGTGTTTGATAAGGAGTTTGATGATGATGGTGAGAAGCACTTTTATGTTGGTGAGTCGTGCTTTGGTGGGGGGTGGTAGGTTTTTGGTGGTGGCCCAAAGGATTTTCTGACAGGGCTTTAAGACCTTTCTTCATAAGGCTCACATCATTGCATGTGGAGTCTCCATTGATTTCTAGGTCTTTAAAGTGATCTTGCAAAAGGAGGGCGCGGTTCAATAAAGATTTGGAAGAGGGAACCTGACCTACAAAATAAAAATCTGACATCATCTCACATCCACCCATTCATCCATCTAGGTTAGTGGCAAGTTTGCTTTTCACTTCCTTGGGAACATCTACTTTTTTCCACTCTTTGGAATCTACAAAAACATGAAGGGTTTTGACAACAGCACACAATTTTTCACTCTGAAAGAGTTGTATTTTGAAAGTCACTGAAGATGAACTGAGTTTTGTAATGTCCACTTCTCCGACACACTTTTTGCCTGCGAGGAGGGGGGACGCATATTGGCAACGAGCCTCTTTAATGGGCACCGCCCAGTGGGGAGATTCAAACCACATACTCCACTCAACTCCTTGATCCGTCAAAAAACCTTCAAGCAGTCGATGGGCTAACTTAAAAGTGTTGGCAAAATAAACGACCCCCCCCATATCGGTTTCATCAAAGTGAATGTCAAAGCTTTTAGACCATGTGCGTTTGGTCGTTTTCTTTGTGAGGTTTTGCTTTTCGGTGCAGGGGTTGCTTGGGTGACTATACATTAGAAATTGTCCTTTTTTTCTCTTAATAAGGTGAAGACTTCGAGTTCGTTGAACTCATTGAGTTCATTGGTTGATGAGTGCTTGAGGCCCAGCGCATATGCAATTTCTTTGGTGTGTGTGCGAAGAAAGGGATTGCATTGGATTTGGTCTTTTAGCTTAAAGGGAACTGTAAATAAGTTGTTTTTTCTTTGTTCAATAGTTTTGTCATAGTAATTTTGGAGAGCCCTATTGTGGGGATCCCACTGAAGGGCAAATTCACCATTTTTTAAGGTGTACTCATGGGCACAGTGGACAACTGTGCCAGAGGGAAGACTTTTAAGTTTTTTGAGGCTTTGAAGAAGCTCTTGAGGTGTTCCTTCAAAGAGGCGGCCACAGCCAAGAGAAAAAAGGGTGTCTCCACAAAAGAGGGCTTTGTGTTGGGGGAAGTGGTAGGCAATATGTCCCTTGGTGTGCCCAGGCACAAAGAGAATTTGTGCCTCTAAGCGTCCCACAAGGAGGTGATCGCCCTCTTTGAGGCCACGATCCCATCCAGGTATACGGTGTTTGTCGTATTCAGAGGCGACAATTTGGCAGGAGTATTTTTGTTTGAGTTCGAGGTTGCCCCCGACATGGTCGGGGTGTTGATGAGTGTTGAGAATCCAGTGAAGACGCCATTGGCGTTCTTGTAAAAAGCTATCTATGGGGTTGAAGCCTGAGGGATCCACGGCGGCAACAGTTTTGGTGTCCTCGTCGTAGATGACAAAGTTGTAATTGTCGTAGAGGGCAGGAAGAGTAAAAATTCTCAAAACAACCTCCCATGCAAGCTTTTGTTTTTCGAATTCCCATTGGAATTTTTTCTGTTCAATCCCCCATGGGAGCTTTTGCTCCTCGGAGCAGAGGATGCGATGCATTGGGAAGTTTTTCTATTTTTATGGAGAATTTTTAGATAGTTCTTAATGGTCGTCTCCATTCCGTCGTAGAGGGCTTCGCAAACTAGGGCGTGTCCAATGGAAACTTCCTCTATCCAAGGAATGGCTTCGATGAGGAAGCCTAGGTTTTTCTGGTTGAGATCATGGCCGGCATTGACACCTATGTTGAGATCTTTGGCCAAGTGAGCTAGGTTTTTATAGGCTTCTAAGGTGGCATGACTTTTTAGGTTGGTATCATCTTCTAGGATGGAGCCACATAGATGGTTGTCAAAATTTTCTGTAAGGTTTTTCTTCCAGCCTTCTTCAAAGCCTTCTGCAAAGTGTTCTGTGTAAAGTTCCACCCGTGAGGGAGCGAGTTCTTGGAGAGCCTTGGTTTCCCTAGGATTCCAATTCATGGGGTTTATAAAGAGGGAGCTTCGAATACTCTTTGTTTTTAACTTAGAGATGACACCTTTGAGGAGGTGTTTACTTTTGTCAAGCTCCCACCCAGCATTGGAGGTGAGAACATGGGGGGGATCGGGAACGAGGGTGCACTGTGTGGGTTCAATCTCCATGACCAGGCTTAAAAATTCTGGACTGGGGTAGCCCTCGATATTGAATTCAACGAGTTGGTGGCCTTTATTGCAGCTTTTGTGGTGGTTTTTTCTTTGGTCGTTGCTACGGTCTGTGGACTGACTCTTGCTTTGATTATGGGTTTGCCTTGCGCGTTGGTCATTGATTTGTTCGAGGAGAGAGGAAATTTCAAAAACATCCAAACGGCGTATATGCCTTTCGTCGGGGCGAGGGTGAATCGTAATCCCATGGGCCCCCCATGTGAGGATATCCTCTGTCATCTTAAGGATATGGGGGTTATTCTTTCCTCGTGCATTGCGTAAAGTTGCAAGTTTATTGATATTTGTACTGAGTTTTATCATGGGCTGTAAACTATCACAGCCTTGTGTTTTTGTGGATTCAGTAACTGATTAAATATGCAGCATGTTAATTCATCGCTGTTGCAAAATTGTTTGGAGCATTTTCACCAAAAGCCTAGGACCCATGGAAGAGCCAAGGAGTAGATATGTGTAGATTGTGTAGATATGTTTAAATCCTATTCACAGGTCACCCCTCCTCTCATGATATTATGAGTTCCTTAAGTGGCACGATCTTTGCTTATGTAATCAAGTATGGAATCTTTAAGAAAAAAATTGAAAAATGGTCGCAATATTAGCAATACAATAACAATGTTCTTTTTTGGCTTGGCTCTTTTAGGGTTGATGGCTTGTAGTGGAGGAGACGACAGAGTCCAAAGGAAGCCAGTGTCTCAAGCCCATGAGCATCGAACAGATGGAAATACTGACGGTGATGTCAATGGCACTGTGGAGCCTCCTGAATCCTTTGATGATGAGTATTATTCTGGGCGCATTTTAGGCTCTCCTCAAGAGGAGTTTCAGTATGGCGTGGATAATCTGGTGTCTTCCTTTATGGACCCCGTGAGTGAAGAAGCTGGGTTGGGATATGTGAGTGGAGTTCAGGGAGATGACACGGGTGTATGGCTCAATGGATACCTCAAGGTGAATGGAGGTTTTAATGAAAACACTGGCGGTCAAAAGAGTTTTGTTCAAGGAGCCTCTTTTATCAATGTTCTTATTTGGGATGAGCATGCGGGGCTAGAGGCCAAAGAGGGGGGACTGATTCCAGGCATTAAAATAGGTCCTGCTCGCTTGGTCAGTGGGAAGATTCAAGGCCACAATGTGGAAGTTGAATTTTCATATCGAGATAAAAATGGGTATCTTTTAGGCTACCTTATATTGATGGGTTCTTACAATACTGAGATATTTTCAGGCACTTTTCACTTTGACAACGAATTCTTCAGCGACTCCAAATACAATGATGGTGGTTATGGGTGTGATGGCAAAGGAGCCTGTGGACAAATGGGGAGTTTTTCGATTCCCACCTGTCAAATATTTGACTGTCGTTAACTCAGCCCCATGACTAGTAAAGACACAATGCCATTCGTCATGGGAGGATCAGAAGAGCGAAATAATGCGTCGCAAAACAAATTTTGATTTTGAATCACTATGTCATATTACGACTTCAAGTCCCACAACAAATCGTTATACAATGATGGAATGGAGTTCAAATAACAAAGAGTCAAATGGAACAAAACGCACCCAAACTAAAGTAAGCCCACCTAATTTTCACCTTGAGGAGACACAAACATGTCAGGCCATGAAAAAGGACACAACTTTCATCAGGCAGCCCTTGAATATCATCGTCAGGGGAAACCAGGAAAAGTCGATGTGCAATCGAGCAAAGCCTGTAAAACAGAATACGACCTTTCCCTGGCCTACTCTCCAGGTGTAGCTGCCCCCTGCAAAGAAATCTTTCAATCACCTCAAAAAGCCTATGAATACACGACCAAGGGAAATCTCGTCGCTGTTGTAAGCAACGGAAGTGCCGTGCTCGGTCTGGGAAATATAGGAGCCCTTGCAGGCAAGCCCGTCATGGAGGGAAAGGGAGTTCTCTTTAAGCAGTTTGCCAATATTGACGTTTTTGACCTGGAAATTGATGCCAAGAGTGCGGATGAAATCATCGCCGTTGTCAAAGCCCTTGAACCCACTTTTGGTGGCATTAACCTCGAAGACATCAAAGCCCCCGAGTGCTTTATTGTGGAGGAGGCTCTCAAAAAACAAATGAATATTCCTGTCTTTCACGACGACCAACACGGCACTGCCATTATATCAGCGGCAGCTTTTCTCAACGCCTGTGATATTACCCATAAAAAAATTGATGAAATCAAAGTTGTCTTCAATGGGGCTGGAGCTGCTTCCATCGCCTGTGCCAAGCTTTTTAAAAAGCTCGGCGTGCAACGAGAACACCTCATCATGTGTGACTCCAAGGGAGTGATTCATTCGGAGCGACAAGAGGGAATAAATCCCTACAAGCAGGAATTTGCCATCGACACTCCCCACAGAACCCTTGAAGATGCCATAAAAGGAGCCGATATCTTTTGTGGCTTGAGTGTGGCGGGAGTTCTCACTCGCCCCATGATTGAATCTATGGGAGCCAACCCCATTGTCTTTGCCATGGCCAACCCCGACCCCGAAATTATTCCCACAGAGGCCAAGGCCATTCGCAAAGATATTATCGTGGCCACGGGGAGATCTGATTACCCCAACCAAGTCAACAATGTGCTGGGTTTTCCAAGCATTTTTCGTGGGGCTCTCGATGTTCAGGCCACGGGAATCAACGAAGAAATGAAACTTGCAGCGGTCCACGCCCTCGCCGCCCTCGCCAGGCAGGATGTCCCTGACAGTGTCTCTGCCGCCTACGACGATCAGGCCTTTCACTACGGCCCCGATTATATTATCCCCAAGCCCTTTGACCCTCGGGTTCTCATCCATGTCGCACCTGCGGTGGCCCAAGCAGCCATGAATTCGGGAGTGGCCCAAAAACCCATCAAAGATTTAAATGCCTATAAAGAACACCTCGAAGCTCAACAAAGCGTGAAGCAAGGTTTTATCCGAACCAATATCAATCGAGTGAAACATACATCCTATAACCAGCACCAAGAACTTCCCACCTTGATCTTCCCCGAAGGCAAGAGTGAGAAAGTCTTAAAAGCCTTAAATGCTATTGAGAGAGAAAAGATCATTCATCCTATTCTCCTTGGTGACGAAATAGAAGTGCGACAAAAAATGGAGGATCTAGGCTTGGACAACCTTATAGATATTCCCATTTACCGTCCACCGAACCACTCCCATTACAAAAACTACGTGGAATCTTTCTACCAAATGCGCCAACGCAAGGGAGTTATGTTGTCAGAGTCTGAGAGACTCATGAGCGACCCCTACTATTTTGCCTCCATGGCCGTTCACCTAGGAGATGCCGACGGCATGATTTCGGGAGCTATACAAAACTATGCCGACTGTGTGAGACCCATTCTTGAAATCATTGGAACCACAAAAAATCGTGTGGCCTCAGGTCTCATCATGATGCTCTTTAAAGATAAAATGTATTTTTTGGCGGACACCACCGTTAATATTGACCCCACGGCTCAACAAATTGCCACCACCGCTATTTATGCCTCCAAAGCTGCCGAATTTTTTGGCATTGAACCGCATATTGCTATGCTTAGTTATTCCAACTTTGTTGGTAAGCTTGAAAACCCCAAAAAAATGAAAGAAGCCGCTCGACTGGTCAAAAAGTTTCACCCCGAATTGAGTGTGGATGGAGAAATGCAAGCCGACACGGCTGTTAATGGAGAGATCACCCGTCGAATTTTTCCATTTTGCCATCTCAAAGACGGAGCCAATATCCTTATTTTCCCCAACCTTGATGCTGGCAACATCGCCTACAAACTCATACAGCAATTAAGTGAGGGGGAGGTTCTTGGCCCCTTTCTCATGGGCATTCAAAAGCCTGCCAACGTGCTACAAAGAACCTGTAGTGTTGATGATATCATCAACACCATTGTTCTCACAGCTTTGGCGACCCAAGAATATAAGAAGAACCATAGGGCAAAGAAAAAGACCTTAAGCACTCCCGCTGTCCTCAGCCATGTTGTATGAAATTTCCACCGTCGTATGAAATGAAATCCTATGAAATTGCCATTGTCGTGGGTGTCGGACTCAAAGGGACCTCCATGGACGAAATCAAAGAAAACCTGTCTGAGCTACAAGAGCTTGCCCATGCTGCGGGAGCCAAAGTATTGGCTGTGACCCTTCAAAGACTCCCCAAGATTCATCCCGCCACTTTGATTGGAAGAGGTAAAGCCGAAGAAATTGCCGAACTCGTTAAAGGCTGCAAAGCCTCTTTGGTGATTGTGGATCACCCCCTTTCAGGAGTTCAAAGTCGAAATTTAGAAAAAAAAATGGAGGCTCGGGTTCTTGATCGAAGCCAGCTCATTTTGGATATCTTCGCTCAAAGAGCTCGAACCTACGAGGGCAAGCTTCAAGTGGAACTCGCCCAAAGGCTGGACCAAATGCCCCGCATGGTGGGTGCGTGGCATGGCTCTCTCTCTCGTCAAGGGGGAGGCATTGGCACCCGTGGTCCCGGAGAAAAAGCCCTTGAAATTGATCGTCGCAGTATTCAAGAACGGGTCAAGCAAATTCGGCAAAAGCTGGAATTGGTGCGCTCCCAGCGATCCCAACACCGCTCCCAAAGAAGGCGCCGGCAAGTCCCCAGTTTTTCATTGATTGGCTATACAAACTCGGGAAAAAGCACCCTTCTCAACCACCTGACTCGATCCAATGTCTTTGTCAAAAACCAGCTCTTTGCCACACTGGATCCCACGACGAGAAAGGTGTATCTCCCCCAGATCGGGGAAGCTGTCATCACAGATACCGTGGGATTTATCAGAAAGCTTCCCACTCACCTCATTGAAGCTTTCAAAGCCACCCTTGAAGAATCGACAGAGGCCGATGTTCTTCTTCATGTCATTGACCTCTCCAGCCCACACATGGAAAAGCATATCCAAGTGGTCAACGAACTCATTGATGAACTCGGTTGGAGAGAAAAACCCATCCTCCATGTTTTTAACAAAGTGGACCTTGCTTCTGCCTCCAAGTTTTTTCAAATCAAGGAAACTCCCCGAGTTTTTATCAGTGCCCAAAGGGGGGAGGGAATAGAAAAGCTCAAACAATGGATGTGCCAATCCCTACAAAAACAACAGCCACTCTTGGAACTGTTCTTTCCCCAACTTGAAGAGCATAAAATCTATGAACTTGGACACCAAGCCAAACTTCACAAAGTAGAAAAGGGAAGCACGGGAACCATCTGTCATGTCTTCCTCTCGAAAACCCAACTGGGTCCATGGCAAAAATACCTTGTAAGAACAATCACAGCCACCCCGTAAAAGTAAGAAACTCTACCCTGTCACTCGAAGTTTTCACTCACTTTCCATAAAATCACTCAAATAATAAATAATAAGTTCCTTTAGCACAAGCCACCGCAGATAAAACAGCTCCTCCCAGTGCAGCTCCTCTTATTGCTGTTGCTTCAGCCATTGCTTTTGCACTAGTGACTGTTCCCACCAACACTTCTCCTGTTCCTCCTAAGGCCATAGCTGCTCCCACGAATGCTTTTGCAGCCCCCTCTGTTCCTTTTACGGGCAGGCCCATTTCTCTCTGTGCTGCCAGTGCTTCTTTTTCTTCTTTGAATCCTTCCAATACTACAGCCCCTCCAACACCTGCGGCGCATCCAGCCCCTATGGAAACAGCGATCCATTGAATCGCAGGCGGCACCACTCCCAATGCAGGAAGAACGGCAAGGTGTATGGGGTCTTCCAAAGCAGGGTCATCATGGCTAGAACTTTGAAGCATGTCTTTAACACTTTGAACATCATGGAGCAGGGCCTGATGAATTTGGTCCGAGGAAAGGACTTCTTTTTCATGGCCACTTGATAGTTCCCAATCAGAGTTCTCAGAGATGGCTGAATACCCATAAATGGGAGTCAAAATCAAAGTTGATACAGTGATTATGGGTATAATTGTAGTAAACATGACTGTCGCTATTATTGTAGGTATAGTTTTAAACATTACAAACCTCCTTTATTTGAGTGACACTACGACACAAGATCGTTTTCTTTCATTATGAAGCAAATGCCATGCCAAAGTGATGGTGGCCATTTATCACCTAAAAATCTATTTATCTCACTTCAGCACCTATTTAGCGACCAAGCTATGAGTCATATATAGAGTCTCATAGAGTCATAATGGAATTTGAAGAAACCCAGAGACATTTAGAGGCACGAAGCGTTATATTCTTAAACAGTGTTTACTTTTAAACACTCTAATCCTCCGCCCATCGGGGTCGGTTCTTGACACAAGACAATATGCCCTATAGGCTCCTAGCTGACACATAAGGTCCTGGTGAATGAAGCTTTTTGATAAGTGTTATTTGATAAAGGAAAAGCGGTAAAGAGGACAAAGGAACCAAGTGCAAGAAGTCAACAACACACAGATTGACGCGATGTGCCGCTGTGGATCGGGAAAACTTCATCGGTATTGTTGCTTTAATAAGGTGATTAAGTTTCCAAGAAAGAGTCAATTTGAAGGAAATAGCTTCCATACAGTCCAGGAACTTCTTGCAATGGCCACAGAAGCTTTAAAGGAGCAAGAATTTCATTCACTTGAGGAAATCAATACCGAGCTTGCTCGCTTTTACAATAATCAAAATAATTTGCCTAAAGCACCTTTCTTAGGGCTCACACCCGCACAAATGCATCGGATTCTCTACACTCCCTTTGATTTAAGCAATGAGATATTTCACTTTGATTATGTAAACCACCAGGCAGAGATTATCAATACTCCTCTCATCAACAGTGCTATTTATTTCTTGAATTATTTAAAAGAAGCTAAGTACTTGCGAGCCACAGCAAAGGGAAACTTGCCTATGGTTTTTGTCAAGAGCTTTTACCAAGATCTTATTTCTAAGGACCCTGAACTTAGTCTTATTTACTCTAAATCTTTCCAAAGACGTTTTCCTTGCCGCAAAGAAGGAGATCTTTATCAATTAAAGTGCCTTAAACACTTACTACTTATGCAAGGAATCATAAAAAAAAGAGCTGGTAAATTTTCTCTCACTAAAAAGGGAGAAAAAATTATTGAAACTAACAATACCCTGAAACTTTTTGAGAACCTCGTTGAGGCTCTTTTTAATAAATTTAATTGGGGATTTCAAGATCTTTACCCAAGCTTCTCACTGATTCAATCCAGTGCTGTTTTTAATGTATACTTATTACATAAGCATGCTAATAACTGGATTTCAAAATCAGAACTCGGCGAAATCTACTTGCGAGCTTTTCCTAAATTGATTGAAGAAGCTCCTTATTCATACTTAACTCCTGAGGATGATGTCATCAATAGCTTTTCTTTTCGCTTCTTGGAAATCGTTTCTTATCCTTTGGGGTGGGTGAAAGTCGACCCCATGGAAGAGGGAATGCATCACTATAATTTCAAAGTAAGTGCCTTCTTTAAAAAGTGCTTTAAGCCCTTACAGGACTTAAACTCGCCTTCTTTGGATACATAGGAGGTGTAAGTAAATAACCGCAGTTGCAATTCTTCTTAATTTAACTGAAATAAGTTCAAAGTAAATGGCGGAGAGAGTGAGATTCGAACTCACGGTACGTTGCCGTACACACGCGTTCCAGGCGTGCGCCTTAGACCACTCGGCCACCTCTCCTAAGCTTCTTATAATAATGTTTTCCCTAAGTAGCAATCTTTTTTAAGTTACCAATATTACCAATAATGGTGGTGAGTTTTACGCGCAAAGAGCTTTGAATTTGTCCTTGAGTTATTTCAAATGACTAGACATGTAATAATATAATGGTAATTATATAAAAAAGTTATACCAAGACCTGAACTTTATGCTAGCATAATTTTCATGGATCACATGAATCAGTTATTTTCCAAGGGAGAGTTTATATTTCATCAAGGTGATGAAGGGGACTATGCCTATATTATTGAAGAGGGGAGCATTGAAATTTTCCTCGAAGAAGGGGGAGATGAAATTCCCGTGGCGAGGTTGGGAGTGGGTGAAATTTTTGGAGAAATGGTGACTCTTCATGCCCATGGTTCCAACTCCGATGGAGGATCACTCCGTTCGGCCTCAGCTCGTGTCATGAAAGATTGTTGTTTATCTATTGTTTCTCGAAGCCAACTGCATTCTTCTTTTGAAAAAGCCGGTCCTATTTTAAAGCTTTTGGTAAATACTTTTCTTCAGAGAATGGGTGCGGGATTACAGAAAAAATCCATTGAGGAAAATCCTCACGAGAAGCTAAAAATGGCTAGCCTCGAAACTAATCTCTCCACCCCTCCCTCCAGTTGGCAAGGGCAAAATCATGAAACCTTACACCATGAAGCTTTAGGCTATGAGTATGGCTTTAGTAACAAAGGGATTATGGCAAAAATGAATTTTGAGCAAGATATTAAAGAAGCTTTTGAGAACAAAGAGTTTTTTATTCAATATCAACCCATTGTGCATATGGCATCACGCCAGTTGGCGGGATTTGAGGCTCTCATTCGTTGGAAAAGTCCCACAAAGGGTTTGGTTCGCCCCGATTTATTTATGGCTGTGGCTGAAGAAGGAAGTCTTATGGCGCCCATAGGTCGGTGGGTGTTGCAGCAAGCTATTAAAGATTTGAAAGAAATCACGAGGACCTTGGAGTGCAAGCCCTTTATGGCCATCAATGTTTCAGGTCGGCAGATTGCGGATTCCAGCTTTTTTAAAACTCTTGAAAATGAACTTGATAAAACGGGTTGTGACCCCGCCCAAATCAAGCTCGAACTCACCGAGAGAGTTTTTGTGGAAGGAAGGGTGGCGAAGAATTGGATTCACCATTGCCAAGAAATGGGTGTGACGGTGGCCCTTGACGATTTTGGAACAGGATACTCAAGTTTAGGATCATTGAGAGAATTAAAAGTGGACAATTTTAAAATTGACCGCTCCTTTGTGAGCCATCTTATGACAGACAAGGTAAGCACGGTGATTGTTCAGGGTCTTATGAGTATTGCCCAAGGTTTGGGCATTGCCGTGGTGGCTGAAGGTATCGAAACCAGAAAGCAGGAACAAGGGCTCAATGAGATGGGTTGTTCCTATGGCCAGGGCTATATTTACTCGAAATCTCTTTCACTGGATCAAGTCATAGAGCTTTGTCAACAAAAACAAATTGACACGAAAAGCCCTTCCCCTCAAAGAATCATAGAGTTTGGTCCTCTTTCCCCAAGCTTTGTGTAGCATCACCCAATGGCTTCATTGTGGAGGGTGCCCCCATGAGAAGTTATACATATATATTATAATTATACTCGAAATCAAAATTGAAAGTCTAAAAGTAAATTTGATGCTAAGTATGCCATCTGGTCAGTTCAATAACGCAAATTGTTATTCTCCCAGCATCAATTAAAGGAACCACTATGTTACATTATAGACTTATAGCAATATAAAATAATACAAATTATTTGAGAAATTTATACCCAGACCTTGGATTTATGTATAAGATGACTGGCATGAATCGATTGTTTTCTAAGGACAAATTCATATTTCATCAAGGCGACGAAGGGGACTGTGCCTATATTATTGAAAAAGGGTCTGTGGAAATTTTCCTTGAAGAGAGTGGAGTTGAAATATCTATCTCGATGTTGGGTGTGGGTGAGATCTTTGGAGAGATGGCAATTCTTGATTCCTGTGAGCGGTCAGCTTCGGCCCGAGCCCTTGAAGATTGTGATTTATTCGCTGTTTCTCGATGTCACTTATACTCTCATTTTGAAAAAGCTGATTCTACCATCCAACTTTTGATGAAAGTCTTTCTCAGAAGACTTCGTGCAGGGCTGGAAGAAAAAGCCAGGGAAAGAAAACCCTTTCGACAATCGAACACTGAGGCAAGTCTCTCAATAAAGCCCCATCATGGGAACGGTAAGAGCCATGAAACTCATGGCAACTACGACGAGGATCAAGGGAGTTGTGAAACTCACGGGCATGAAAGTTACCAGGTTCAAGAGATCATTAATAAAATTCGTTTTGAACAAGATATTCAAGAAGCCTTTGAAAAAAAAGAGCTTTTTGTTTGCTATCAACCCATTGTGAATATGGCATCACATCAACTGGCTGGATTTGAGGCTCTTGTGCGCTGGAAAAGTCCCACAAAAGGTTTGCCTTGTAACGATATATTTCTAGCGGTGGCCGAAGATAGAGATCTTATGAGACCCATTGGCAGATGGGTGTTGCAAAAAGCCATCAAAGACTTAGAAGAAATCAACAGGACTGTGCACTTTAAACCCTTTATGGCTATCAATATTTCAGGTGGGCAAATCAATGACTCCCAGTTCTTTAAAACTCTTGAAGGTGGAATTGATAAGGCGGGCTGTGACCCCAGCCAAGTCAAACTCGAAATTACAGAAAAAGTTTTTGTTGAAAAAAGGGCTGCAATGAGATGGATTCGACGCTGCCAGCAAATGGGTGTGACAGTGGCTCTTGATGACTTTGGTACAGAGTATTCGAGCCTAGGAGCACTGACACAATTGAGAGTGGATAATCTTAAAATTGATAGATTCTTTGTGAGTCGTCTTCTTATGGACAGGGCAAGCACAGTGGTTGTTCAGGGGCTCATAAGTATTGCAAGGGGATTAAATATTCCCGTGGTGGCTGAAGGGGTTGAAACTAGAAAGCAGGAACAAGGGCTCAGCGAGATGGGTTGTTCTTATGGTCAGGGCTATTTTTATTCCAAACCTCTTTCTTTAGAACTGGCTCTCGATCTTTGCCAGCAGAATTCAACGGCCATCCAACACTCTTCCCTTCAAAGAACCACAGAAGCCCTACGATATTGACCTGAATCCATTCCGTTTCCTTAAACTAAGCGTGTTCAGAAGCATATTTTGCGATGAGTTATTGTCATCCCAATACTTCTATTGGGCTTGTTGAGTGGGCTTGCTGGAGGGGTCCTTGTCGTACAGGGGGAGGCTTGCCACATGCAGTGTTTGGGTGGGAAAGGCGAATTCAACATCTACCCTCTTGGCAAGCTTCATGATTTCTAAAAAGATACTCTGTCTTTCTGTAAGCTCCATGCCCCAATTGGGAACTTCTAAAAAAGCGTAGAGAAGAATATTGAGGCTGGAGTCTCCGTATTCATTAAAGACAACATGGTAGATGTCCTTTCTTGTATGAGGATGCTCTTGGATGATATCCTTAATACCTTGAATAAAGGTTTGCATTTGCTCCGGAGTGGTATCGTAGGTGAGACCTATGTGTGTTCTGATACGTCGATAGCGTCGTTGCCCCATATTATCAATATTTTTATTGGCAAGTAGAGAGTTGGGGATGCTGATGATGGAGTTATAAAAGGTTCGTATTCTTGTCGAGCGAAAACCAATCTCTTCCACCGTTCCCTCAGCATCACTGGTCACAACCCAATCCCCAATTTTGAAGGGTTGATCCATAAAAATCATGATGGAACCAAAGAGGTTGGCTGCAGTATCCTTGGCGGCGAGGGCAAAGGCAAGACCCCCAATGCCAAGTCCCGCTAAGATAGACATCACATTGAAGCCTAGGTTTTGTATGGCCATAAGGCCACCGATGAGGGCGACAAAAAATCGCATGGATTTAGCAATGAGAGGTACTAAGTGGTCGTCTAGCTCCGACTCTGTTTTTTTAGCAAAGCGTTTAAAAAGTTCAGTAAAAATATCTGTGAGACGATAGGCCGCCCAAACCAAACTGATACTAAATGTGAATTGAATCATTATAAGTAGAAATGAGCGAAGAAGTCCGTCCAGGTTAAGATGATAAATGCAAAGAAACCATACAGCTGTGGCCCCTAAAAGTCCTAGGGGTTTTTCTAAGGAGAGGATGAGTTTGTAACGAATAGAGTCTTCACGACGAAGAATCCACTTTTTAAAGATAAGAAAAAGAAACTCAGCGAAAGACTTTACAATAAAGCCAAGAAGAAGGGAGACAAAAAGACCCAACCACTTCCAGTTTTCAAGTCCAAGGCTTTTTTGGGTGGACCAAGAGGGGAGTTTGTCTTTCCAACCTTGGGTGAAGAGTGCCCCTTGAGTGGTTCCTTTAAGGTAGGGTAGATGTTTGATCTTATTATAAAACTCTTTGGCTCGTAGGGTGGTGTCCGTCGTAAAGAGATATTGGTGGGCATGGGGACCTTTTTCGATTTTTGCAATGGTGATTTCAGTGTCTTTGAGTCGCCACTTGGGTAACTCGGTGTTGTCGGGAATAAGGCTCAAATTGATGATGATAACACGGTCGAGAACTTCTTTGAGTAAAATAGCAGCTTGCTTTCCCTCTTGGGTTCGCGCCAAGGTGGGTAGAGAAGAGAGATCAAAGCAGCGAGTGGCATCGTTGATTCGCTGTATGAGTTGATCGTTATTTGTTTCAATACCATTCTTATAATCATTCATGGCCTCCATATAGGACTTCATGGTATCTCGTGGGTGATCCAGGCGCACAGGTTTTAGTGGGGAGGAGGCCGATGTCGTGGTGGACATGGTGATTGATATGAGAATTATCATAATGAGACCCGTAAGGCCCGCAACAAATGACTTGAGGGCGGGGACCATCATAATGAGGCCAGCAATGAATGACTTGAGAACGGGAATCCCTGCTTGTGCCATAATTTTTATAGCATTGGTTGTGGGGCAGGGGCCTGGATGTATCTTATAGTTAAATATCAATTGGTCCTTTTCAGCTTCGTCGCGAAAATGCCAGTTTTCCATTCTAGGTATATTTTTTTCCATTTTTGACAACTCAAGATCATGGCTACTAATAAACCCTAGGGCTTTTGGAAAACGAACAATTTCCTGAATGACTGTTTGACTTCCCATAAGTCTTTCTTGATTATTTGTTCCATTGAAAATCTCATCAATAAAATATAGAAAGGGCTTCTGAGCTTGGGCGACTTTGAGTATATGTGAAATACGCTTCACTTCATAATAAAATTTTGAATACCCATCTTGTAGAGAATCACTGACTTTGAGGCATGAAAACATAGGACAGCAAAAGCTCTTAAAACTCTTGGCGTAAACAGGTGCTCCTATCATTGCGAGAGTATGGTTGATGCCAATGGTACGCAAGAAGGTCGATTTGCCTGCCATATTTGAGCCTGTGAGAAGAACGAGTTGAGCGGTGAGAGAAAAATTATTTCTGACCACTTGATTTTTTGGGATCAAGGGGTGGTAAATGCCTTTAAAGGTAAGTTCGATTTTATCGGGGGCATGATTTTTAGAGCTATCGAGTTCATTAGAGGGAGCGAAGGTGTTCAAGGTATCAGAGGTGTTCAAGGTGTCAGAGGTGTTGAATACACGAGAGGCACCGGAAGCACCCGAAACATCGGGAAGGCAAGAGGTTTGAAAGTGAGACATAAAGCTAAGACTCATGAGGGCTTCGAACTCTCCTAGCTCTTCTAGGATAAATGGAAGCTCTTTAGACGCAGAGACTCTCCATCTTTCTACAAAGAAGGTGATAAGGTATTCCCATGGTAAAAAGAGGTTGACGGCGATATGTGCAATGGGATGGGCTTGAACACTGAGCAAAGAGATGAAAAATTGCAACTTCTTATACTTCTTTGAGAACTGGCATTGGTGTAGATTTTTAAAATGGCTTAAAAATGTTTTCTTATCTTTGAATTTGATTTCAATATGCTGAAGCAGAGGTTTGAGGGCTTGAGTTTTTTGCGCTAAATCTTGTGCATGGGTAAATCCTTCGTGGGCTTTTGGACGAAAGCCTACGATGAAGAATAAATAAAGTACTATGGGGAGCGCTGGAGGGAGTGGTAAAGTTCCAGCAAGTCCGAGGGCAACACTTACCCACATAGTGATAAGAAGAAATGACTGAACTTTGAAGTGTTTGAAAAATTCAGGGCTTACAAGGGAGCGGTCAAGGTCAAGTTTTGTGATGGAAAGTTGGCTACGCTTTTCCTCTCCGAGGATTTTGAGGTAGAGAAATCGCCAAAGAAAGGGGCGCCACTGAGTCCATTTATCTTGACGAAGATGAATAGCTTCGAGTTGGGGATCATGGAGGCTTTCAAACCACCGCAAAAGGGTAGACTCTCCATAGGGCGTAAAGCTTTCATTGACGAACTCAAAGAGGGATTTTTTTCCAAAGAGATGAAAATCTTGGGATAATATTTCTAGCTCTCCTTTTAGGAAAGGTTTTGCAGGGTTTTCATTGACAAAAAGCCCCATGGCTTTGGCTTCCTGCCTTTTAAAGAAGTCATAGAGGAAGTGAAGGTGTTGAATAAATTTCTTTAGATTTCTGTGGGCCAATATCAAGTAGAAAAAATAGATCAAATCTATAAACCAAAGGAAAATAAAGGGGAAGGGGGAACTAACAAGGGGAATGACAATCAAGAGACCGAGTCCGAGGAGGCCACTAATTAAGCGTAGCGTCATATTTTTCTGAAGCAATTGTTGGTACTTTGCTTTTTGTTTTGTCAGTTTGTTTTGCCAATATTGCAAGCGGTTTATATGTATCATCTTTTTTAAGATCCTTGTTCTTCAAGATCCTTGGGATTCTTTGAGGCACTGTTTTTTTGCTCTAAGGGAGCGAGAGCCTAGTGACACGGTTTCTATTTATCGGTTTGATGGGTTTTTATCGGTTTGATGGGTTAAAACATTGAGACACGAAGTGACCTCGACTTTCTGTGGCTTCTGTGTGCTGTATTGTATGCTTATGCCTACTTGTTACGCAACTTTGTAAGAAAGGGGACTAAGGACTGGCCTTGCTGTCTGTTGTGTGGCAAAACAAGAGTCATGAAAGCTTTGGTGATTGAAAATTTAGAGAAGAACTATGGCCCGATTCGAGCTGTGGATAACGTGAGTTTTCATATTGATACGGGAGAAATATTTGGCTTACTTGGACCCAATGGAGCGGGAAAGACTTCTATTATTTCCTGTATCGTGACTGTCTCTCAGCCCAGTTCAGGGTCGGTAAAAATATTTGGTCATGAGATGCACCAAAACTCCAAAAAAGGTAAGGATTTGGTGGGGGTGGTTCCCCAGGAGCTTATTAACCATGGTTACTTTAATGTGGAGGAAATTCTTCACTTCTACTCAGGCTATTATGGGATTCTTAGGAACAAAGAGCAGATTCATTTCTTACTGGACCGCCTTCAATTGCAACAGCATCGTCACAAGAGGGTGAAGCAGTTGAGCGGGGGAATGAAGCGCCGCCTTCTTATTGCCAAATCCCTCCTTCACAAACCGAAGCTTCTTTTGTTGGACGAGCCCACAGCAGGTGTAGATATTGAGTTGAGAGAGGTTTTGTGGAAATTTGCCAAGGAGTTGAAAGAAGAGGGACTTTCTATTTTACTGACCACTCACTACTTGGAAGAGGCGGAAGAGTTATGTGACCGTGTTGGTATTTTAAATAAGGGTCGTTTGCACCTTATTGGAGAAACAAGCCGACTGATTCGAAGCCTGACTTATAGAAATGTGTCTCTAACTCTTAATAAAACAGAGACAAGCCCTCTGCTGACAGAGCACTCTCATCTATTGAAAAAATCTGAAAACTGTTTCATTTTTCGGATTCCCTCAGAGCAAACTCTAGGTCAGCTACTGACAGAAATTGGTGTTAACTCCAGTGATATTTTGGATCTAAATATTGAGGAAGGAAGCCTTGAAGATGCCTTTCGTATTGTTTTGGACACTTCAAAATGAAATCAGATATAAAAAATTAGCAACAAAGTCAGGAATAAGATTAGATATGAAATCAGAAATAAAATCAGATTTAAGATGGACTCCATTTATTATGCTATGCTATCGAGAAATTCGACGCTTTATGAAAGTTCTCATACAGACTGTCTTAACTCCCATTATGAATTCTAGTCTTTATTTTCTCATTTTTGGATTGAGTTTGAATATCACAATCCCAGGGGTTTCATCCTACCTTGCTTTTCTCATTCCTGGCCTTGTGATGATGGGATGTTTAAATAACTCTTTTCAAAATGCTTCAAGCTCTGTGGTTAGTTCCAAGTTCAGTGGAGAGTTGGAGGATTACAAGGCGGCTCCTTTAAGTCATCAGCAATTTATATGGGCTTTGGCTTTTGGAGGTGTTGTAAGGGGCTTCTTGGTGGCAATCATCATCTTTGCAGTGGGACAAGGGTTTTACTATATTCATTACTCCCATTTCTTTTTTATCGCCCATCCTCTGATCTTATTTTTCTTTCTCTTGGTGGGAGGACTTTCTTTTGCAAAGCTGGGATTATCTGTGGCTATTTGGTCCAAAACCTTTGACCAAATGAGTGCCGTGGGAAATTTTATTATCACTCCACTTATTTACCTTGGAGGAGTGTTCTTTTCTATTGATAGGTTACCAGAGTTTTGGCAGCAAGTTTCAAAATTTAATCCTTTATTTTACCTTATCAATGGAGTGAGGTATGGAGTCTTAGATCAAAGTGATGTTTCTATGACATCCGCAATTTTGATTGCTACTTTCTCTCTCGCTTGTTTCCATATACTTGCGTTATATAGCCTTAAAAAAGGTAGCTTTGTAAGGTGGTGATGCATTGGTGTGGCGAGTGGTGGTGTGATGTGTCGAGTGGATATTTGCAATCACCCAACTTTTTCATGGGGGCGCTTGGTTCTTGATCAGCGGGGGTTTGGGGGTGAAATTCCTTCGTTCTACTCGCTATCGCCTATCGGGGTGAATTTCAGCAAAGCTTATGTGAGTTCCCAGGGGTGGGTTTAATGGATTTAAGCTTATGGGTGAATCATTAGGATTAAGATACCCTAGCCCCCTCCACCTTTGCATAAATCCGAATAAGACTCCCACGCCCCCTCCGGCCACTTGACCTCCTAAGTGAGCCACATAGGCCACCCTTCCAAACTCCTCCATGGATCCGAGAAAGCCCGCTAAATCAGAAGCCCCCCACATGAAAAGAAGCACCCAGCCAGGTAAATAAATATAACCTAGATATTCTATCTTGGGCACAAAGAGAAAGTAGAAAAATCGTACAGATTGCTTCCAGCACCTCACAGAGTACAGTGCCATCAATCCACTGACAGAACCACTCGCTCCCACCAGTGGAACCATGGATTCTCCCCCAGCACTCCACAAAAAAAACAAAGCTGCCAAAAAACCCGACAACAAATAGACCACTAAAACCCATAATCCACCCACTGCCAACTCCAAAAGAGTTCCAAATAAAAGAAGAAAAGCCATATTTCCCAAAAAGTGGAGAAAGCCACTATGGCTAAATTGATAGGAGAGCCAGGGTACCCAACCATCATCTATAGAACTTAAACCCATCGTGGAGAAAGGGCCACCCTCCCTCAAGCTTAAGAATGTGGAAAATTGCTGCTTCCACTCAGAAATAGCCACTTGGTCGCCCTGATAATCGTAAGCCCTTCCTTCCCTCACAAAGTTTGGGTCATTGAGAGCAAACCTTGACATCACCCTCGTTTTTCGACCTTGGGAAACAAGCACAGCTAATTTCTTTCTATCGTCTGAGTACTGATTCTTCTCCCCATGCATTTTAACATACTCAGCATAAACGTGACCTTGGGTCTGTACATATTGTTCACTCAAAAAAATAGCACGAATATCCTGTTTCGTTTGAGTTCCCACTGCATGAGTCAACAAAAAAACCATATAATTAAGAGCCACCAAAGCCCATGTCACAGGGGCTGCAAATCTCTTAAAAATTTCATTAGGCCAAGGCACCAACATCACGGACTCTCTAATTTATTATTCTTATTATCCTTGGTATGAGATTCATTCCCCCTTAAATTCATCCATTGAAGTCTTGCCATTTGCATACTTAAAAAATTATCCAAAGGAATCACATGAATGATAGACTTAAATATTTTCATAGACTTTTCGTATTCACCATGACGATAAAAGTAACGTCCACCCCATATCTTGACATAAATTCTTGAAACCACTTGAAGATCTTTAAATAAAGAGTCCATATCGCCACTGACTCTCCTGTGGTGTTTATTTATATGGTGTCTATTTATACCATGGATGCCACTCCCCATGATACGGGTCATAAGGCAGCTTTCCGACTGAGGATCATCATGGCATACCATTCTGAAATACTTATCTGACAACCTCCTATCATCTGCATAAATAAAAGCACTCGCTAGATCCATCATACCTCTGCCACTTCCTGGATGGCCTGACACCTTATAGACTTTATCCACCTCTTTCTTTAAACAAGATTCATCGACCTCTCCTGCGGCATAAAGAGCCATAGCCAAACTTAAGCGAGAATGCTTTTCTTCGGGCCAGTGGGATATCTCTCTATTAACAGTTGCACAAAGCCTATCCTCTTCATCAAAGAAATAAGCCAAACTATTTCCTTTATTGGGGCCAAAAGTAAATAAATAAAACTGCAATGAAGCAATAAAGACAAGCAAAATCAAAATAGCAGAAAAAGTTGAACGAATAAAAATCTTTTCAATAACTGATGGTCTCGGACAGACCTTTCCATTAAGACTCAAAACCACTGTATCTGATACTCTATCATGAAAACATCGTCTTCTATCGTTACTCATCATTGATAGAAAAGGAATACCTAACAGAAAACAAGAGGCAATCCAGTATGTGGATCTAAGTGCACACTGGCCTAATTTCCTCTTTTGAGGCTCCCAAATATCCACCACCCTGAGAGACATAAATAACTGCCCAAGAGTTCCCCCATAGTGCCAAGTCAAATAGGTCTTATACACAAAGCCAAGCAAAACTATAATGCCTACACAAAGAGTTGACGACCAAACCAAGTGGTAGGGGTTTTCAAATAAAATAGCCTTCTGAATGATCTTTTTAAAAGGGGCCACCAACACCATCAAAAAAGGTCCAAGAACCATCAAAACATCGATAATATTGGAGGCAAGGCGATCCAAGGGACTGGCAGCCACAAAATGAGAGTGAAGGGGAGTACTCCTACCAAAAGCATTATTGGAACCATCATGAGGACCATTATGAGTGAAATAATCATACTTAGAAGAAGCATTCTGGCAAGCATCAGAAGTGGAGCCAGACAAAGGGTTATCATCGTGAGTGATCATAACCTCTCATCGGTCAAATAAAGATTTAGTTTCAATCAGAGCACATGGCTAAATCAAAACTTATGGGAAGTGAAGACCCATAAAAGATGGAGATTTACAAAAAGAGGAAGTTCATAAAAAGGGAAGGTCCATTAGAAATGGCGACCTCATTCACTCACCTACACCTGTTATATCTGTCGAGCACGCTTTTCCACGTTAAGAGCAGCCTCACGCATGACCTCGCTAAAGGTAGGGTGGGCATGAAAGCTTCGAGCTAAGTCCTCGGCACTTCCACCAAACTCCATAACCACAACAGCCTCAGCAATCATGTCCGAAGCCCTTGGACCTACAATATGCACTCCTAAAACTTGATCCGTCTCTTTATGAGCGAGAACCTTGACCTGCCCCTCTTGAAAGCCCATGGCCTGAGCCCGACCATTGGCTAAGAAAGGAAAAGAACCTGATTTATAGGGAGTGTTAGCCTTCTCTAGTTCCTCTTCAGTCTGACCAACAGATGCAATTTCAGGCCATGTATAAATCACGCTGGGCACAGTTCTATAATTGACATGCCCCTTCTGGCCAGCAATAATTTCTGCCGCAGCCACACCTTCTTCTTCGGCTTTATGGGCCAACATGGGGCCAGGAATAAGATCACCAATGGCGTAGATACTAGGGTATTTTGTACGGTAATAGGCATCGACAACTACAAAGCCTTGCTCATCTTTTTCAATGCCCATTTCCTCAAGGCCCAGCCCCTCTGAAAAAGGGCTCCTTCCTGCCGCCACAAGCACTTGGTCCACCCTGAGGCTTACCTTCTTGTCACTCTTGTCATTTTTTTCATGCTTGTCATCCATAGGACTTTCATAGAAAACATTGGCCCCTTTACCGCTGGTCTTCACCTCTGTGACCTGAGAAGAAAGAAGAAACTTCATCCCCTGCTTCTCCAAAATATGTTGGGCCATTCGGCTTATCTCCCTATCCATAGCTCCACAAATTTTGTCAGAGAACTCAATGACTGTCACCTGGCTCCCCAATCGTAGCCACACAGAGCCCATTTCAAGCCCAATAGCTCCAGCTCCCACCACCAAAAGGTGCCTTGGAATTTTAGAGAGTTCTAGGGCTTCCGTGGAAGATATAACTCTCACTCCATCATAGTCTATAGAAGGCAACGTACGAGGGACGCTCCCTGTAGCCAAAATAATATTTTTTGCCTTGAGAATTTTTCTCTTAAAACCTCCACTCCTCTTGGCGGATTCAGTAGAGCTAGAAGAACTAGCGGAACCACTACCATCTTGGGAAGAGCCTTGAGAAATAACTGTCACCTCATGCTCACCTGTGACCCGAGCTTGGCCATGAAAAACCTGAATCTTATTTTTCTTCATAAGAAAGGTCACGCCCGAAGTCAGATTATCCACCACTTTATTTTTTCTCTTCATCATATCAGCAAGATTGAGTTGCAAACCTTTTATGTTTATCCCATGATTCACCAACTCATGCTGAGCTAGAACAAAGTACTCGCTGGAGTCTAAAAGAGCCTTAGAGGGAATGCAACCAATATTGAGGCATGTCCCCCCCAAGGTCTTTCCCTTGTCAACAATGGCTGTTTTAAAGCCAAGTTGAGCCGCTCGAATGGCGCCGACATAACCTCCAGGCCCCGAACCAATGACAATGACATCAAATTCTGAACTGGGCTCTGATTTCAATTCTGAACCTGACTCTGATTTTGAACCTAACTCTGACAATGAAGCTCTCCTCTCTTATACATCTAACAACTTATACATCTAGCAACAAGCGTGACGGATCTTCCACTCCCTCTTTAACTTTGACAAGAAAACCTACGGACTCTCGACCATCGATAATTCTATGATCATAGGAAAGAGCCACATACATCATGGGACGGATAGCCACTTTTCCCTCCACTGCAACAGGACGGTTCTCCACTTTGTGAAGTCCTAAAATTCCACTCTGAGGAGGGTTGAGAATCGGAGTTGACATAAGTGAGCCAAAGACGCCCCCATTGCTGATTGTAAAAGTCCCTCCTTTGAGATCATTAATGGAGATCTTACCTTCTCGGGCTTTGAGAGCATAGTGACGAATGCTTAATTCAATTTCAGAAAGACTGAGTTGATCCACATGTCGAATCACAGGCACCAACAAACCCTTGTCCGTACTCACAGCAATACCCATATTCACAAAATTCTTATAAATAATCTCGTCACCCTCAATGTGGGCATTGACACGCGGAAACTCCTTCAAAGCAGCAATGGCTGCTTTCACAAAAATCCCCATAAAACCAAAACTCATTCCATATTTTTCTTTAAAATTCTCTTTGTACTTCCGACGAAGTTCCTGTGTAGCTGTCATATCAACTTCATTAAATGTTGTTAAAATAGCGGCCGTCTGTTGAGCTTCAACAAGTCGCAGAGCAATGGTCTTACGCAAGGCTGTCATCTTCTCTTTGCGAATGCTCTCACCCACAGCACTGCGATTCACCTGAGGAAGCGGAGGAACAGAAGTATCTGCAGACATCTGCCGCATAGTGGAAGATTCTTCTGTAAAATCTTGCTCTCCGGTGAAAGTTGCCTCTTCTGTGGAAGTTCGTCCCCTGGCATCTTGTGTTGCAGCAGCAGAAGAAGAAGAAGGTATAGCTGAAGCAGATAGCACATCAGCTTTGGTGAGGCGCCCCCCTTTCCCGCTGCCAACAAGACTCTTGGGTTGCAAGCCCTTTTCAGCCACAATTTTCCTCACCGCAGGACTTAACATGGAAGAACTGGAGAGAGGGGAGGGTTCGGAGGAAAGAGTGGAAGAAGAAGCGGAAATCATCTCAGATGGTTTCATGGGAGCCACATCGGGCACAACATCCACCAGCTTAGGAAGTTTTTCCAAAGGCAGCACTGTGGTGGCATCGTCGGCAAAAGAACTTTCTTTGGAGATGATGGGGGGGCTGGGTGGACCAAGAGATTTGGGCGTCTTGGCTTTCATATCAATAAGACCTAGAACAGCACCGATTTCCACTGTTTCTCCCTCTTGAACACTCACTGTGAGTTGGCCACTATGCTCAGCCACTACTTCCACACTAGCCTTGTCTGTCTCAAGAACTAGGAGGATTTCATTTTGCTCAACATAATCTCCTGATCTTTTACTCCACTCGGCAACAGTGGCCTCTGAAATGGATTCTCCTACTGCAGGTACTTTAATTTCTTTTTTCACAAGCTTCTCCTCTCAAGCGCTTCTTTCTCCTCTAGGTCCTCTCGGGTGAATAGGGGCCTCTCAAGTGAAATAAGACTTCAATGAATCAAATTACAATGAACAAAACTTTAATTAAAGTTGAATACAAGCATCAATAATGTCTTGCTGCTCTGTTCTGTGAACTTTGGGTGAACCCGTAGCGGGACTCGCCCGCTCTGTTCGTCCCAAGTAACCAACTTCCACTTCATGAAACCCCACACTTCCCAATAAATCCCTAAGACGTGGTGCCATAAACATACTGGCTCCCATGTTCTGAGGTTCCTCTTGAACCCAGAGAACTTTCTTAAGGTTTGTAAACCTACTAATGATAGGAGCCAGTTGCACCTTCGGGAAGGGATAGAACTGCTCCACTCTTACAACAGCCTTTCGAGCAAAGTCGGCCCCATGGGCTTCGCGAGCTTCCTGAATTTCATAATATATTTTGCCTGAACAAAAAAAGAGTGACTCCACATTACTGGGGTGAACCGTATTATCCTCAATCACCTCTTGGAAATGTCCTTCAGAAAATTCACTCAAAGGCGACACCACCTTGGGGTGCCGCAAAAGAGACTTAGGAGACATAATCACAAGAGGTTTTCTAATCTCCCGAATGGTTTGCCGGCGCAGAGCATGAAAGAGATTTGAAGGTGTTGTCAAATTGCAAACCTGCATATTATCCTGACCGCAAAGTTGCAAGAACCTCTCAAGCTTTGCACTGGAATGCTCTGGCCCCTGCCCCTCATACCCATGTGGTAATAACAGAGTCAGCCCGTTGTACCTAGTCCACTTTTGCTCTCCACTGGATATGAACTGGTCAATGATAATCTGAGCCCCATTGGCAAAATCGCCAAACTGAGCTTCCCAAATGGAAAGAAACATAGGGTCTACAACGGCATTCCCATATTCAAAACCTAATACCGCTATTTCTGAAAGAGAGCTATTATAAATGCAAAATTCCCCCTGATCGAGGTTCAAAGTGGACAAAGGGCAATACTCCTCACCTGTTTTTTGGTCAAAGTAAACCGCATGGCGATGAGAAAAAGTCCCTCTTTTACAATCTTGGCCCGAAATGCGAATAGGAGTTCCCTCCTCCCGCAAACTTGCATAGGCCAAAAGCTCCCCCATTCCCCAGTCCACCACTCCTTGCTCCATCATCTTTTTGCGATTTTTAATCAAACGCTTCAATTTTGAATTGATTGTAAAAGAGGAAGGAGGTTCCTGCGTTAACACTTCACTGACTTTGAGAAGTTTCTCCTTGGGGTATTTGGTATGGGCAATGGTTTCAAAATCCTCGGGGCAACTCCTTCTCAATCCACTCCAAAGCTTTGCAAAAGCTAAGGGCTGTATTTCAGGAGGATTTTCTCGTGTATCATCTAAAATTTTTTGCAAACTATTGATTCTCTCTTTGTAGTAAAGCTTGGCCTCCTCCTCTGTAAGAATCGACTGGCGCACCAATTCACGGGTGTAAATGGTCTTTAGGGTGGGGTGTTTTTTAATTTTGGAATACATCTGGGGCTGAGTAAACATGGGCTCATCCCCCTCATTGTGACCAAATCGTCTATAACAAATCATATCAATAACAACATCTTGACGAAATTTCTGCCGAAAGCGAATAGCCATATCCATAGCTCTCACACAAGCCAGCACATCGTCTCCGTTGACGAGAATGACAGGGGCATTGATCGACTTAGCCACATCCGAACTGTATCGAGTCGACCTTCCATCTTTGGAATCGGTGGTAAAACCCACCTGATTATTAACAATCACATGAACACTTCCCCCCACCCTGTAGCCATCTAGTTGAGATATCTGCAAAGTTTCACTGATGACACCCTGACCACTAAAAGCGGCATCTCCATGAATGAGAATGGGAACAACTTTTTTGCGCTCCTGGGTATCCTGCCGCCTTCTTTGCTTCGCTCGTACCATGCCACAAACAACGGGAGTGACGCACTCTAAATGGCTGGGGTTAAAGGCCAATGAAATATGGCAGTCTCCATGGGGAGTTTTTTTGTCAGAAGAGTAACCCATATGATACTTAACATCCCCATCATAACCCGTATCGTCGATGACAATTCCATCAAAATCGGCAAAGATCATATTGAGCGCCTTGTCCATAAAGTTTGCCAAGACATTGATCCTTCCCCTATGAGCCATTCCCAGAACCAGTTCTTCAACGCCCAAACAGGTCCCTATGGTTACAGAGTGCTCCAACATGGGCAAAAGAGCGTCTCCCCCTTCGATGGAAAAACGCTTGGTTCCCACATAGCGAGCATGAATGAACTGTTCTAGAGCCTCTGTTTTTGCAAGAGAATGAAAAATGAAAAGTTTCTCTTCTGCACTTAGCTGAAAACTTGAGGAATCCATTTCCATTTCATTGAGAAACCAAGACCTCACCAATGGCTCACAGCCCGCCACATGAATGGCTAAGGTGCCAGAGTACTTCTCCCTCAAACTGCGAGCCACGTCCTCAAGGGACCCCCCTTGAGTCTGCATAAGATGGTCCACACTCAAAACCCCTAAATTACTACTATTATCTGAATGCTGTTCTAAGTGCTGTATATTAATTTCACTGAAGTTAAAACTTTCTTCTTCAAGTGGAGTTGGTGCCAGTGGATTTAAGTGAGCTTTAAGATGTCCATAGTCTCGGTAATGCTCCACAAGCCGAAACATCATGTACTTTTCATGTTCATCCAAAACAGATGCCGAAGGTGCTGAAGAGGCTGGCGATGCTGGCATCGAGCCTAAGCTTGTTGAGGTTGAATCTAAAACCAAAGCTGATGAGGCTGACGCCGCTGAAGCCAATGAAGTTGAATGTGGAGTGAGTTGGAGTGAGCCGTTGGCCGCTTCCTCCCCCACACCCCGGCCTATATTAGGCAGCACCTCACCCAAGGAGGCTATTTCAAAAAAATGACGCCATTGAGCATCAACGCTCTGAGGATTTAACTTAAATTTGTGATACTGATCCTCCAAGTACTCAAGATTGGCAGGACTCAGGTGACTTAAATCTTCCAAGGAAACCCCATTTACTACTTAAGATTAAAGCTAATGCAGCTAAGGCTACAGTTAATACTAAAACTATTAATACTAAAACTATGGTTAGTACAGTAAGACTATAGTATTGCTATACTTTTTTCACTTCCTCTAGTATAGCAGGGACCACAAAGAACCCATAGAGAACAATAGATATGGCGCAAAGCTTCAAGACTCTCGGCAGGATACTCTAGAGCACAAGAAAATCAATGTTAGTTCCATTAGCTCAAAATACAGGGAGGCTCAGGTACTTTCACAATGCGGGCTAGGGGGTAGATCACGGCCTGATGGATTTGGCCTTGAACACCGTAGGCTCTGAGGGCCTGTTCATAGAAGGCAAGCTGTTGAAAGGCTTGTTCTAAATATTTTTGAGACCCCGATTTATAGTCAATAATCCAGGTTTCTTTATATCCATGGGAATTTTCAATTTCTCCCCAAAGATCAATGACTCCCTCGACAATCCCATGGGGCGCTTGTTCCATAACCCTATGGGATGACGGCCCATTCACTTTGTGGGCCGTTGTCTCCGTAACTTCATTGTTCCTTCTTTTCCTTCTTTCGGTCAAATCTTCTTTTTTTTGTAATGGCATTTTTTGCATTTGCATTTGAAAGCCCCATTCCACAAAACCTATCTTGAGCAGATGCTTCATGGGAGGTGTTTTTATGTTTTGTACAAAATCAATCGCAGCTAGAAATTCATGGGCACGCTCTCCAAACCATCGCTTTGCCCAAGGTGAGTCATCCTTATTTATACCATAGCGTAAAGATTCCATTGCTTTGTGAAGTAAAATGCCATCGTTTGAACTTTGTATCATTGAGGTAAATTGTTGATCGACTCCCTTCCATTTTGGAGGCTGTTTTTCTTTCTGATCCCTTTGATTCTTTGAATCGGGTTGTTTTGTCAGAAGTTCCTTTTGAGGTGGGCACAAAAGATCACTGACAGATATTTTAAGATTTGGTGATTTTTTTTTCAAAGGGTTTGTGTAGGGTTTTCTGATTTTGATTTCAGGTATTGGGTTATGCAGGGGTTCACGAGCCCTGCCATGCGATCCTGGTTCTTTAGGCGATTTTGATTCTTTATGCAATTTTGGATTCTCATCTGGACTTCTTTTTATTTCCCAGGAATAATTTTGTTCAGTGATGATTCCTTCTTGCCTTGTAATATATATTTTTTCAGCCCAAGATCCTTTGAGTTTTGTCTTTGAGTCTGTCCAAGATAAAAATACACTTTCCTCTGCGCGTGTGAGAGCCACATAGAGCAATCGATGGGTTTCTTGGGCTTCACGTTGGGAGAGCTTTTTGAAAAGATCGAGAGCGACTGGCGAGTGGCTCATTTTTTTTTCGTCACCGAGGGGAATAGATAAAGTCCATTTCTGTTTTTGTTCATCGACGTTGATAAGAGGTTTCTTGCTGGCATTTTCCGTAAGCTGGAGTTTACTATCCGTTCGAGGTAAAATGACATGCTTAAACTTAAGGCCCTTGGAGGCGTGAACAGTCATAAGATTAATGGATTGAGGTTCTAGGCAGGCCACAGCGTTACCATCCTCGACCCAATCTCCATTCCATATATGATTGACAAATTTTAAATAATGAAAGCCCGGGCGGCGCTCTTCGGCATCCAAGTGGGTGATGAGTTTCCACAGGTTGGATTCTCTTCTTCCACTGGGGTCATGGCACCTTGATAGATCAAAAAAACCTCTTTCCACAAGTGTTTTTTTAAAAGACACACTAATTCCCTCAACCGTCATTCTCTGTAAAAGTTGGTAGAGAGTTTGCACACTTTTGTGGTGTTTCAGGGTCGATGACTCCGGTGAGCTTGAGAAACTTGATGAATTCGAAGAAAAGATATTCCAATAGGATGATTTGGAATACTTATGACGTGCAATCTCATTGATTATGGTGGAGTCATCGACATAAAACCAAGGGGATCTCAACAAGTGGATGAGGTTAAAGTTGTCGTGGGGATTGAGCATAAACTTTAACAATGACAGAGCATCGACAATCTCTCTCCTTTCATGAAAGCCACTGGAGGTATGAATATGAGTGGGCAACCCCTTGGAGTCTAGAAATGAAGCTAATTCTTTGAGGTGATTGTGGGTTCTTGCAAGGAGGCAAATTCCATCATAGCTTTCTCCTTGATCTAAAAGATTATAAATATGATTAAGAATCATTTTGTTTTCATTTTCTTTGGGAGAATTTTCTTGGTTTTTGTTTGGAGGAGTTGCAATGGCAAAGGTGGCGACCACTTTTTGAGGGCAAATTTTCTGTCCTTTTTTCGATTTCATGGGGTTAAAATTTGAGGAAATTTTAGGGAAAAAATCATTGAAAAAATAGACAAGTTCAGGTCGAGAGCGATAGTTTGTGTCCAGAAAATTGAGTTGACCTCCTGTTTCAAGGGTACTTTTTTCTTTAAGATCAAAGACTTCACTGCGAGCACCTCGAAATAAATAAATACTTTGCTGTGGGTCGCCGACAATGAAATAAGGTCTATCTCCCATAAGTCGACTTAAAATTTCTACCTGAAGGGGACTTGTGTCTTGGTACTCATCCACAAACCAGTAGTCCCATTCTTTAGAGAATATTTCGGCAATTTGAGGTTCTTGTTTTGAAATTTGATGGGTTAGAAGCCCTAGGTCGGAGATATCAAATTGTCCAGTTTGTTTCTTTAATAATTGAAATTCTTTTGTAAAAATCTGAGAGAGTTGATTAAGGTTGCATGAGAATTGGTCAAATATTTTCCAATGAAAGGGGTCATAGGAGGGTTCTTTTATATCTTTTTTAAGTTTCTCCAAAATTTTTTTGAGTTGACTGTCTGTACGTGTGTTAGCGATTTGGTTGTTTCCCTGTTTGGGACAGAAGGGTTTTCGAGGCAATGCGTCCACACACTCAGCAATGTGATTCCAACTTCCAATCTCCCTTTCTTGCTCAATCCAATCCTTTTGTTCAACTCCGTCCTTTTTCTCAATACCTTTTTTTAGGGATTGCAAAATTCCATTTAAATAAGCTTTGTACTCCATCCATTTTAAAGAATTAAATTCAGTCATTTTGGAGAGCAACTGCTGAATATCTTGGGCGTATGCCCTGAGGGACTCTTCAACAATTATTCTAAAATCAGAGGAATGAAACATTTTTAAGTCTGAAAACTCCAAACGAAATCTGAAAAGTTCTATGAGAAGGTTGGTTAGTTTTTGAAAGCCATAGGCTTCCACCAGAGGGTAAAATGGTTTGGATTCTTCTCGAAATAAGATTTGGCGCAGGGTTTTTTTGGCCAAACTATGGGACTCATAGGTGGAGACTGTGGTGAATTGACTGTCCCAACCTAGCAAGTGACCATAGCTTCGTAGAAAGTGACTAAAAACTCCATCGAGAGTAGAGATGCGAAGTTGGGAGGGTGACGAAACATATTCCAGGAGCTCTAAAGCTTCTTTTGATTCTGCCAATGTACAATTTTGGCTTGTTTTCATGGTGCAGGCCTTGGTGATAAGTCTTTCACGCAACTCTTGGGTGGCTTTTTTGGTGAATGTGGTGACAATGATTCGAGGCCAAGAGCCATGGTGATTGTGGTAATCTTTGGCCACCTTGAGGACTCGCTCTGTGAGCTTTGTCGTTTTGCCTGCGCCCGCACCTGCGCGAACCATTTCTTTTAATTCAAATGAGGAGCTCGACACATTTTTCTCCAATGACATTCTCGACAACTTTTTGCATCCTTGGGAAGGGGGCGAAAGTCTCCGTCTTCAATGCGCTGAATGATTTCTTGAATTTTTGACATAACTTTATCTTGGTGCTTTTGAATCACAGACCAATTGTCATAGCAGTGGGCTTCTGTGGCTTCAAATAGATCGCCTCCTCGGTCTTTGGTGGCAAAACCCTTTTCTCGGCTCATATTGCGGCCCACATAGTAAAAGGCTGAAAGAACTTCTTGGGGACCTAGTTCAGTCCACCCACCTTGAAGAGCTCTAGCATATATCGACAGCTGAAAAGAATCGTTCTTGGCCCAGGATTTAAAATTTGTTAAACCCCCAAGAGATAATTTATAATCCACCACGGAAACTTCTGTGACAGGGGTTTTTGCCATAGGGTTCCTTGTTGCGGTTTCTGTTCTACAAGCCCCTGTGTCGGAGCCTCGATTGGTGTCTACCCTATCTATGCTTCCTTTAAATTCGTAGTCTCCAGAACCTGGGGCAGTAATATCTCCTTTTTTTAAATTCCAATCTGCCTTTAGGGGAATTTCCCTACCCTCAGTGCGCATTTTTGGAAAAGACTTTCTCAGTTTGATCTCTGATGTGATGAATTGTCGAGCCATTTTTAAGAGGCCAGGTTTAAAGAAATCCCAAATTCGTGGATCCCATAGACTTCCTGAAGTGTGATTTTTCTGATTGTTAACACATGATTGGATGATTTGCATAAGTTCTGGATTTGTGTAGTTTTCTCGAAATGGAGGTTGGGTGAGTTTTTTAAAAATATCATGCATGACTTGTCCTTGTGTCAAAGCATCTAAGTCCATGTCGATGTTGGGGAGATTTTGGAGACAAAAAAGTTTGCGAGCCGCAAAGATAAATGGGCATTGGGCATAGTTCTGAAGAGTTGTTACGGATAGACTGGGCCTTTGATCGAGTTTTATTCTTCCTTGGGTCTTTTCTAAAGAGTGAGAATCACCTAAAGCATTTAATTGAATCTCATCCCACCGAGAGGGGGCGGGAGAACTCAAAGCTTCGAGGTCGTTGGGGGGTTGGAGAGTTTTGGGATCGCTGGGAGCATTGGGATTTTTGGGCGCATAGGATTGAGTCATAGCTCCCTGGAGCCATAGGCGAGCGGGGCCTTCCACGGCACCTAAAAAATTACTGGACGAGACACTCACAACGATATCTTTCAAGGGGCTTTCTAGTAACCAGCGAATTTCAAACTCTTGCTTTTTAGGGTCTACAAAATCAATCACATATCCTGTATCTCGATGAATTTCTAAAACATCTTTGAAATCAATAGTTGTGCCTCCACGAGGTTTCAATTCCGATTCAGAGACCCCCATCATATAGACATATTTGCACTTGCTGTGGATTCCCGATTCTATATTATTAAAGGGAATCCCATCTCCTGTGGGAGTTTTTTCTTTCATTTCAATGCGAGCGCAAAGCTCTTCTACATAGGCAATCCATTGACTTAATTTGAGGGAAAGGTGAGGCGGGGCATCTGCAAAGAGGAATTCACATAATAATTGAAAGGCACTTGTTTCGCCCCCCTTCCAAAGCGGAAAGGCGAGGGCGAAAAATTCATCCCTTTGAAGTCGCTTATTTTTTGGAAGCAACTTATTCCTCTGAGTGGATCCATCTTTCTGAGGTGTATGGTCTCCCTGAAGTGTATGGTCTTCCTGGAGAGAGTTTGATAATTTTTGAGCTATTCTTGGAAATCGCTTTAAATCTTCAGGGCCGTATATATTCTTAAAAATCCTGCGAATAAACTCAAATCCTTCTTCCAGGGGGGGGAGGGGAGGGGTAAATCCAGTTATCTCTATGTCTTCGTAGCTCACCTTTCCACTTCTTAACCGGAGCGAGGAAAGCCACCTTGAAATATCTAGGCGTGAGATAAGGGGTATGACAAGAGGCTTTTCGACCTCAATACCTTCTTGTTGAAAGTACAATCTTAAAACTGTCCAATACACTTCAATATTGGGGGCGAGAACTGCAATTTCATGGGGTTGAGCCCCAGTATCTAGCCATTGACGAACTGTGGCTGTGGTGTCTTTGACCTCAGAGACCATGGTAGAAAATCGTCGAAAAGATGGTGGTCTCCTTGTCCATAAGTTTTCTGGAGGGTTAGTGATGAGGGAGGGTTCACAGGCATTGGTATTGGCACAGGCATTAGTGGTCGTGTCGCCCATCGAAGGCTGTGGTGGGGTGGTTTTTGTTTTTGGAGCCAAAAGAGAATAGCCGAGCAAGCTTTCCTTGGTATCTTCTGCCCATTGGGGCGCCGGCTTTAAAACTTCGATGTCATGCTTTTTTTGCATTTGAGAGAGAATGTCTGACTCCACGGGAGAAAGGTGATACCCTAGGTTTACAATCAGCTTTTTCTCCCACACAAGATGGCCCTCATAGATGCTTGCTAAATAAGCACGGACCCATGGGTTGGGAATAAGCTTGAGGGAGTCGAAGTATGTCCAGCAGTCAAGGGCTAATTGAAACCAATGTCCCCAGCGAATAATGGCATTGGGGTGATTCTCTAACCATGACTTCAATACATCGTTGTGAGACTCACGACAAAGCAGGGGAAGCAATTGTTGAATATATTGGAAAACACTTGATGCCGCACGAGTTGTGCGAGCCCATGGGATATCAGCCTCCTCTAACCATTTCATGATAAGAGATCTTGCAAGTGTTGGTGAAACCACCCTCATGTCAGGCTGGATTTTGAACAGTATTTTGATCCATAACTCATTGACCCTCAAAACAGCATCTTTTTCTAGGAAGGAATGCTTTTCCATGAGGTCTTTTTGAATATGTAGCTTTGTATTTAGGTCAGCCACCACCAAGGTCTCGTGGAGAGTGTCAAAATTTTGACAGATTCCATGAAATTCATCATGGGTAGATATGTTTCGGATATGAGTCATTCCTAAAAAGTCTCTCCATGGGATTTTGAGTTCTGAGTCTTTGAATTCTGAGTTTCTGAATTTTGGGGCTTTGAATCCTGGAATTTTAAATACTGAACTGCATTTTTTACAGATAATTTTAATTTATTTATATCATAAGTGTTATCTATAATAAAAGAAGCAAGTTTCTTTTTTTCTTCCAAGGGTGTTTGGCTTTGGATGCGTATTTGTGCTTGATTTTCTGTGTAGGAGTTTCGTTGCCTGAGTCGTTGCACTTGTTGCTTCAGGTGACAGTAGACCACAAGGATATGGTTGTACTGTTCTTGGAGATTCTTTTCAAAAAGCAAGGGGACGTCGTGAATGACAAGCCTTGCTTCTTTGGCGGAAAAATCATCATATTTCTTTTGGGTCTGAGTGCGTACTATGGGATGGACAATGGATTCTAAGATTTTAAGTTGAGATGGGTTTGAAAACACTTTGTCTCCCAGTTGGGCGCGATCTATTTCTCCTTGTGAATTGAGAATATCAGAACCAAAGGCATCTATGACTTTGGTATAGGCTCCTCCTTTAGGGGACATAGCCTCCTTGGCCAAAAGGTCGGCATCGATAATGGGTATCCCTAGGTCCTGAAGCATTTTAGAAACAGTGGATTTTCCACTGGCAATACCACCTGTAAGCCCCACCCACTGCGTATTTATGTTCACTTTTATATTTGTGTTCACTCTGTGTAAGACCTTAGGTGAGCTGTGGTGAATTGCGTTACAATTGGCTTATAATTGATCTACAAAGGACTTTAGCAGACAATTGTAAAGCCCGATAGGAAAATGACAAGCTTAAGAGTACTGAGAAAGCGACTGAGTGGTAAGACGCTGAGAAATCTCTGAAAAAGTCCTGAGAAAAGTAAGGAGATGTTGGTTTTATGAAATCAAGTACCCAATTTTTTGGCAAATATACTTTACTAGAAAAGCTCGCTTCTGGAGGAATGGCTGAGATTTTTCTGGCGCGTGGAACGGGTGCCAAGGGGATTGGAAAGCTTGTTGCTATTAAAAGAATTTTGCCCCAATTTTCAGACAGTCAAGACTACAAGGATATGTTTACCTCGGAAGCGAAGATTGCTGTCAATTTGTCTCATAGTAACATTGTTTCCATTTATGAATTTGGTATTGAAAAGAAGCAGCTTTACCTCGTCATGGATTATGTGGAGGGGCGAAATCTTCGACAGATGCTCAACAAAATGAAAGAGAAGTCTAAATCGTTCTCCATGGAGCAAGTTGTTTATATCATTAAAGAGGCCGCTTCTGGCCTCGATCATGCCCACCGATGTTTGGATGGAACCACTGGGGAGTCTCTCAACATTGTTCACAGAGATATCAGTCCACAAAACGTTATGATAAGTTTTGAGGGAGAGGTCAAAATCGTCGATTTTGGAATTGCCAAGGCTGAGGTCACAGAAGAAGCCACGGCGGATGGTACACTCAAAGGAAAATTTGGCTACATGAGCCCCGAACAAGCGGAAGGGCGTGGCATCAATCTAAGGACAGATATTTTTTCCCTAGGTATTATTTTGTGGGAATCTCTAGCTAGGGAGAGGCTCTTTTTAGCTAACAATGAGATTAGTACTCTTAGAAAGATTCGTCGATGCCAGATTCCCAGCTTAAAGAGAGTCAATCCCAATATTCACCCAGAGCTTGAAAGGATTGTCAAAAAGGCTCTGGTCAAAGACCAACACCTTCGTTATCAGGATTCTGCCGCTCTCCACCGGGACCTGAGTCGTTTCTTAAACAGGAGATATCCAGATTTTTCATCCCATGATTTTTCTACTTTTATTAGGTCTCTTTATTCAGATGAGATTGTCTCTGCGAGAAAGCGTCTTATTGAGTATGCGAAAATACCTGATCCACCTGCTCCATCGGCTTCTGAAGTTACCTCCACGGAAGGACTCGATGAGAGCTTCCTTTCTATTTCTGAGGATCACTTGATTGATGAAAATCAATCTTTAGGTGCGGGAGGTCATGGTAAAACAACTTCGAGAATCACTCTCAGTGAGCCCCATGAAAACCTTTTAGGGAGAGAGAGTGGACTATCTGGCGGAAACCAAGAAGGGCGGGCTTCATTTGAATTTTCCGAAGATGATATGGATGAGGGAGAAGCTAAATCCATACTTCCATCTCCATCAGACCTTTCTCAGCCAGACATGTCACCTCTTTATAACACCACTACGACTTATACAGGTAGCATGCCAAATTCAAAAAATAAGAGTTTTTCCAATTCCAGGGATCTCAGTGTGAGTTTGGTGATGAGGCGAAAGCAGAAAAAGCACCATGTTGCTGTGATTCTTGTTTTGGCTATGACTGTATGTGGTTTGGCCTATATGACAGATCTTCACAAAAAAGTGCTTTCTCCTGAGAACAAGGCGCAAATTATTTCTCAAATTCAACAAGGGATTCCGAGGGCTCCCAGCAGCCCACCGTCTTTGCCCCCAAGCCAAGGGGCGGCTTCTGGCCCGGGCTCAACTCGCTCCGTCTCCTCCACTTCTCATCGGCCTCACCAACAGGGGGGTTTGAATCAAGGGAGAGGATCGAATCAGGCCGTGGGGGCAACTTCCTCAGCAGGAGTGAATTCTCAGTCTGGCTCTAGGAAAATTAAAATCAATGTCAATAGCAACCCTGCAAATGCAGAAATTTGGGTGAATGGAAAAGTCGTGGGGGAATCGACTCCTGCGATTATTTATGTGACTCAGAATAAACCCATTCATATAAAGCTGAAAAAAGAGAATCATATTACTTACACCAAAAAGAACTTGATCTTTTCCAAGGCAGGACAGGGTTTTATGGCCACTCTCCAAAGGGCTCATGTGGGCTATTTAAATATTGATGTGCGCCCTCCCCACCCCGCTGTTAAAATCTATTTAGATGGTGAACTTTTAAAGGGTGAAGAATTGCCCATCCGCCGATATGCGGTTCCAGCTAAAACCATTGTTGTGGAAGCTAGAAATCCAGTTTTGAAAACCTATAGCAAGCAAAGAATTCTTCTTCGGAAGGGTGAGAAAAAGTATGTGGTTTTAAAATTAAAAAAGAAATTTAGGTAACCTCATTTCGGCTTTTTTAGTCTAAGAATGGAGCCGAAATGGGTCACTTGCTACTTCCACTGCACCTAAAAATCAGAAGCATGCCACACCAAATTTATTGTTTTTCCTATTATAAAAGTGGATGAAGAGGCTTCCAGTTTTACATTGATATGTGTTTCTCCAAATGCGTCGAGTGAGAAGTTTTCTTGTTGAAAACTCTGGATAGACATCCACTCTCATGTAAGCTCCATGACAGCTTCTATAGTGAGCTTTTCTACCATGATTGGGTTCAACTGATTTCCATCGTCCCCCTTTGCCATATTTGTTGTAACACTTGGTGTGAAGCCGGTGGCGATCACTGGTATTGCCTATACGTATGTACCCCCAATCGTTCGTATTTTCCGTATCTTGCATATCTTTCGTATTTTGCGTATCTTTTGCAGTATCTCCTGGGCTGTATCCAAAGCTTATAGTTGATAAAAAACTACAGATTATTAGAATTATAGTGAAGTGAGTGAATGATCTCATATGTTCTCCTTTCTCTTACTTTCTTGTGGTGTAAAATTAAAAGTTGCGGACTCTTATGGACTTACCTCAAATCGAATGTAGTTCCCCTCCCAACAGTTATCTTCGAAGTGATATAACTATAAGTTATACTTCTGATTAATTTATTGCAAATTAATAAAGAAATTCATGAACAAAAATGACCTTGGCCTAGGGACCTTAAGTACTATTTTGTGCAATGTTCCACCACTCAGGTGTATTCCGAGATATATGAGATGTATTCCTCCCAATTTTCCCGGGAGAGAAAAATATCCACATGGGCTGAGTCACCAAGCATGCTGCGGATTTTTTTATAGGTGTGGCCGGGGCCACAGGCGTGGTGAGCCTTTTTGAGGTGGGGGTAGTGTCGGAGGGCTTCTAGAAATTGGCTTCCACTCATCCAGTAAAAATGAGTTTCATCGCTGAGGGTGGGGGTATTTTTTGCGGATTTGAGGTTATAGGTGGCGTAAGTCTCTTTGTCTCCTATGTCCATAGCTCCTTTGTGGGTGAGCTTTAGCCAATGAACTTCACCACCTGTCAGGTGGTTTAGCATGGGGTCTTCATTTTCTCCCAGGGATTCTGAGGAACCATGAACCCAGTATCCCCTTTGTGCCAACTTGTGCCACGTTTTCATTCCGCTGCTCCATATGAGATCATGACAAATGGAACCTAGGGGAAGGGAGGTTTCTCTACTCACCCATAGGGGGCGATGCCAGTGGGTATTTTCGAGGGCGAGATTCTCTCGATGAAACCACTTATGGTTTTTAGGGTTGCAAGGTTTAAGAGAGACTGAGAGTGGATTTGCAGGCTTAGAATGTTTTTTTGAGCACTCCCACTTTTTGAGGATATGTCCTTTTAAGGTTACACCCCTTAAGGAAAGTATTTCTCCGTAGTTTCTTTCGAAGATGCTCACTCCAATCTTTTGGTGACACCCTCCTCCGTAGTTTGAAAGAATATTTCGCTCTTTAGAAGCCGCTTTGTAGGTCGTTTTGCAGTTGAGTGTCTCTAAGAGTGCAAGCTGAGGATGGTGCTTGAACTGCCTCTCCTTTTGGGCCACTTCAATAGCCAAAGCTCCCTGGGCGGGGGCACAGGGATTTTCGCAAAGGGGAAGGACCATCCACTGGGATTGATCAATAAACTGACGCACCTTTTGCTTTATTTCTAAAAACTCGCTTTTATCTGTGGCTAGAAGGCGGTCCACAGCGGCCTTGGCGACAACGAGCCCTTGCCCCTTTCCTTTTTCTTGAAATAGTTTGGAAAGTCTTGTGGGAATGTTGCCGCGAATGGGTTTAAAAATCACATTTTTTAATTCGTGGGGCCAAATCTTTGGAAGGAGGGGTTTTAAATTGTATTCTCGCCGGGGGGAAGATGAAAAAACTTCAAGCACTCTCCGGCTTCGCACCACATCCAACTCCCTTTTGGGAATGAGAAAGAGGTCTCTCATATCTGCTCGCGGTCTTGTGGCAATGACTTTCGTTCCATGGGAGGGCTCTTCTTCTGTGGGCAGGTCTTTCCATGAGTGGACGACGAGGTCCACTTCTCCATTGACAAGGTGTTGGTGGAGGTCCTGTGTGAAAACACCCTTGGTTTCAAAAGAGGTCAAATCCACTTCACTGTGTCGGTCCCCCCAGGAAGCACTGAATTTGTATTCAATTTCCAAGCTTGGTTCGAGAGACTGAAGAGCCTCTCCCACTTCGTAGGCTTGAAGGCGAGCTAGGTGGCTTTGGCGTGAGGCGAGAATAAGTTTTTTTTTCACGATTTTCATGCTTTCACACTTTCATATTTTGGGTTGGAAATGTCGAAGTGGATACAGGAAGTGGACAAAAATGGCGCCTCCATAATGGTGCAGTTTTCCATGAAGCGGAGACTGTGGGATGGAGGCTGAATCTGTTATTTTAAACACAGATATCTTCCCAACCAAAGGGGCGAATTTGTACAAAGTGGTTCCTTTGAGTGGTAAGTCTCACAATGGTGGAACGAGCTTGTTCAATTCTCAAAGAAAGGCCCTCTTTATTTCTTTCCATTTCTTCAAAAATATGATTCAGGCATTGAATCTGGCACTGGTGTTGTAGGAAGGATGGGAGAGGGTCTTGCCGACTTTCACCTCGCAAGTCAATGATAGATCGGGGGCGATTTTTTCCCATCCAATGGAGGAGGTTAGAGGTTGGTAGGGGAACCGCTACAATGAGACTTCCCTTGAAAGTGGAAAGGGGATCATGGAGAGAGTGAACAGTGATATTTTGGTTTTGATAGGTGGAAGATAACTTGTCGAGATCTCGTCCTGACACTTGATTTTTGTCTTGATCTTGTTGGTTTGGTTGTCTTGATTGGTCTTGAATTTGATTTAATACTTTCACTGGATTGCGGCAGTGAATATGAATGGGACCAGAAAATTTTGCCATCCAGGGAAGAATTTTTTGAACAATATGGCCAGCTCCCAAAAAATGTACTTCCTCCCCAGGCTGGAGGAGGTTTCGGACGATGCCGCCATAACTTTGGCTTCCCAAGTTCAGCAAGTGTTTTTGGCGTACATACTTAGCATCTTTGCAAATGCTTTCCAGGGTGGCTTTGAGTTTTTGGCTGGAGTAGTGGTTTTCAAAGGGGTGTTTTTTGATGAGATTTTTAAATTGACCAAAGATTTCTGTTTCCCCAGGAATGGGCGATTGTAGCCCACAGACCACTCCTAAGCAGAAGGAGTAAGCTTCATGACCCGTATAAAATTGAAGGCAATTTTCGGATTTCCTAAGCTTTTCAAAGGAGTTGAATTGATTTGCCGTTTTCAGCTTTTCGAAGGCCCGAAGTTCCGTTGGCAAATCATGAGACAGTTTTTGGGGAAGTAAAAATTTTCCAAAGCCCAATATGAGGGAGCGCCAACATGTGGACCATGGAAGCCATGACCCCTCGGGGGAAGATGGTAGGTGGTTGGGCAAGGAGGAGGGCAAGCTGGTGACACCTTGTTGGTGGGCAATAAAGAAGGGGTCCTTCAAGGTTAACCTCTGGGTAAGCAAGCTAAGTGCAGAGCAAGTATGGCTGGGTGTGTACGTACATAAAATTGTTTGTAAAGCCATTAAAAAGTCATTAAGAAGCTAGGTTCAAGGCTCAAATATAGTTTAGGTTTTAGGGTTATTTGTCATAGATTTGTCATAAATCCCCATTTTCTGGCATTTTCAGAATGGCGTATTAATGGCAGGAACCCTTGTTTTTTCAAGTTCGGCGAGAATTTCTGGCTATGAAGTAACTTTTCTTGACAATCTTCAAGGTTGAGTTCAGCTTGAATGTTGTCCTTTTTAAAAACTCACAACTTATGAAGGACCCAAAAACTATGTCTCAGGGGCTAAAGGAGATCCAATGAAGAAACTTCTCAAGTTTATGATGGCCATTCTGGCGTCTATGATAGGGACATTTCTGGCATTTACTGTCTTCTTCTTGTTTTTGATTTCCTCGTTCGTGACTTTGGGTACTTTCTTGGGGGGCACTCAACTGAAATGGGAAGGACATCAGTGGGGCACTGAGTTTTCTCAAATCAAGGACTCTTCTGTTTTAAGATTGGTGTTGGAGGGTGTTCTTCAAGACCGTAGTCCTGCATTCAGTTATTCAGTTATTTTCCAAGACCAGCCCGATGCCATAGGTTTGTACGAAATCACTCAAACTCTAAGAGCCGCAGCTAAAGATGATCGCATTAAGGCTTTGCTCATAGAGTTTAGAAATTTGAAGTCTGGTATAGCCAATATGGAGTCTCTGAGGAGCGAGGTTTTGAAGTTTAAAGAATCGGGCAAACCTGTGATTGCCTATGGGGAGTCTTATAGTGAAAAGGATTATATTGTGGCTTCAGTGGCGGATGAAGTGGCTCTTTATCCAAAGGGAGTTTTTGAGTGGAATGGCCTTTTTGCCAAACTGATTTATTTTAAAAACTCTCTAAATAAGTTGGAAGTGGTTCCTCAGGTATTTCGTACGGGGAAATACAAAAGTGGAGTGGAGCCTTTTACGGAAGAAAAAATGAGTGTCAGCCAGCGCGAGCAGCTGGATGCTATATTAGAAGTCAGTTGGAGCCAAGTGTTGAAATATGCTAGCGAAAAAACTCAACTATCTTTCAGTGAGTTAAACTCATTGGCTGAAAACTATCACCTTTTTCTTGCATTACAAGCTAAAGAAAAGGGGTTTGTGGATTTACTAGCTTCTGAGAGTGACATTGAGGAGAGGCTTATGAATATAGTGGGGGTTCAGGATGATGATTCTCATAAAATTATTGGACTTTCTGCACTTAGTGCCTTCAATGGGTCCGCCACCAGTGAGTCCATGTCCACGAGAGAACCACCGAATAGCTTTCCCCGCCCCCATTCTTCCAACGACCACTCCACCAGTGACTCCCATGCCTCCAACGCCTTGGATGATAAGCTTGAACCGGTTTCAGTGGAAGAGCTTGGGCCTGAATCCGAATCGGTTTCAGTTGGTGATTCATGTTCAACTGACTGTGTAAACTATGTAAGTTGGAAGTCTTTTTATCGCCAGGTTGTTACGCCTGACTTGAAGTCAATGAAGAACATTGAGAAGAGTTGGAAGAAAGACAAGGTGGCTGTGATTTTTGCCAGCGGTGGTATTCAGGGAGATTCTTCTGAATCCACGGGTGTTATTGGTTCCAAGGAATTTTCAGAGATCATGGGAAAGGTGGTTCGGGATGACGATATCAAAGCCGTGGTTTTGAGAATCAATAGTCCGGGTGGAGGTTTTCTTGCCTCTGATGTGATTTGGTCGTCCACGAAAAGGTTTAAGGGTAAAAAACCTTTGGTGGCCTCCTTTGGGAATGTGGCTGCCAGTGGAGGTTACTATATTGCCATGGGAAGTGATTATATTTTTTCAGAACCAACGACTGTGACGGGCTCCATTGGTGTTTTTGGAATATATCCATCGACGGAGAATTTTTTTAAGAACAAGGTTGGAGTGACGTTTGATACAGTCAAGACTCACCCCTTTGCGGATACCATGATGACAGAGCGCCTTTTAAACTCAGAAGAGCGCACAAGAATTCAAGGAATGATAGATTATTTTTATCAAGATTTTTTAAATGTTGTCGCCGATGGTCGTTCTACGTTTAAAGCTGCGGAGGAAGCCCATAAGGTGGCACAGGGGCGAGTTTGGATTGGTAAGGAAGCCAAGGAAAAAGGTCTTGTGGATGAACTTGGAAATTTGATGCAGGCTATTGATAAATCTGTAGAATTGGCTGAGCTAGAGGACTATGAGATTGTACTCTACCCTAGAGCACGCTCTCCATGGGAGGAGATTTTTCGTCATTTCATGGATGTTTCAGTGGGATGGGGTGAGCAGTTTCTTCCCGACTTGTTGACAGATATCATAAGGGAAAGGACTGATGGACGGGCGTCTCCCTTTCATATTCATGCAAGACTGCCCTTTTCTATAGATATTAACTAAAAATAAAGCGATGATTTAGAGAGAAGGGAATTGAGTTCATGGATTCTGCAGAAAAAGAGCGTCAGGTTGTTTTGGTGGAGGGAGTTCGAACTCCCTTTGCCAAGGCGGGGAAGCAGCTTAAAGATCTCCATGCACTGGAGTTGGGAAGGGCCGCCTTGGTTGAGTTGGTAGCCAAAACTCAATTGGATGTCAAAGAAGTCGATGAAATCATTGTTGGGAATGTGGGAAGTCCCGCAGATGCGGTGAATGTCTCTAGAGTTATTGCTTTGAGGTCAGGGTTTCCCTTGAAAACATCTGCTTGTACAGTTCACCGCAACTGTGCTTCGGGTCTAGAGAGTATTACTTCGGGTTACGAAAAAATTAGATCGGGGACCATGGATGTCGTCGTGGCAGGTGGTACAGAGAGCATGTCTCAGATGCCCCTTCTTTTTACCAAAGAACTCCAAGACCTTTTTGGAAAATTTGTTTTTTCAAAGACAGTGGGGGATAAGCTCAAGGTTTTGAAGAAATTGAAACTAAAATATTTAACACCCCGAGTGGCGATTGTGGAGGGACTTACAGACCCCTTTGAGGGAATCAATATGGGAGAAACAGCTGAGGTTCTCGCCCGTGAGTTTGCCATTGATCGTCAAGAGCAAGATAAGTTTGCCATTCTGAGTCACCAGAAGGCTGTGGCAGCTATGAAGTGTGGGAGGTTGAGGGAGGAGAGCACACCTCTTTTTATTCCCCCTCGTTTTGAAGAGGTGATTTACGATGATATTGGCCCCAGAGAAGATCAAAGTGTGGAGAAGCTCCAAAAGCTCAAGCCCTATTTTGATCGTAGATATGGAAGTATTACCGTGGGTAATGCTTGTCCTGTCACCGACGGGGCAGCTATGGTTCTTTTGATGAGTCGGAAAAAAGCTGAATCCTTGGGTTACAAGCCTCTTGCGATCATACGATCCTATGCTTTTGTGGGTTTAGAGCCCAAGCGTATGGGATTGGGGCCTGTTTATTCCACGCCGGTGGCTTTGGAGAGGGCGGGACTTTCTATGAAAGACATAGGTCTTGTAGAGATCAATGAAGCTTTTGCGGCTCAGGTGCTCGCCTGTTTAAAAGCTTTTGGAAGTCAAACATTTGCTGAAGAGAAATTGGGTTTGAAGGAGGCTGTGGGTGAGGTGAATCCCGATCTTCTCAATGTCAACGGAGGGGCTATCGCTCTAGGGCACCCCATTGGGGCGACGGGGACTCGTCTTGTTTTAACACTGGTGAAAGAAATGCAAAAAACAAATACACAATTTGGTCTCGCCTCATTGTGTATAGGCGGAGGTCAAGGTGGAGCCATCATCCTCGAACAAACAAGCTGATTTAAAAAAGCAAATAAACTCAGAAAAGCAAATAGCGGGGGGCATTCAACTCATTCCTCGTGATGATGTGGCTTGGCTGGAGTGGGACTTGCCGGGAGAAAAGGTCAATAAACTTTCTTCTTCTGTGATGGCTTGTTTTCGTCAATTATTGGAAGAACTCAAGGTCTCCAATTACAAGGCTGTGGTTCTTATTTCTCGAAAGAAAAATATTTTTGTGGCTGGGGCCGATATTGGAGAGATGCAAACGATACATACAGCCGAGGAGTATAGTCGGGTGATTGAGTCAGGGCAGGAGATTATGAACCTCCTTGAGGATCTTCCTATGCCCACGGTGGCAGCCATTGATGGGGCTTGCTTGGGAGGTGGCTGCGAACTTGTACTGGCTTGTGACTATCGGATTGTCACAGATAGTCCTTCCATGAAAATTGGCTTGCCCGAAGTGCGTTTGGGATTGATTCCAGGATGGGGTGGATGTGTTCGTTTGCCTAGGGTGGTGGGGTTACAGTCAGCTCTGGATGTGATTTTGGCTGGAAAAACTCTGCCTGGCAAAAAGGCTGTCAAGATGGGTTTGGTGGATGAGTGTGTTCCCAAGGAAATTCTTGAGCAGAGGGTTCAGCTTTTCATTGATGATATTCTTACTGGAAAGAAGGGAAAGCGATTTAAAAGGTTTTCTCCACGGAACATCATGGATCGATTGATGGAATCTTTTTTGGGCCAGAGGTTGGTTTTTCGTGAGGTAAAGAAAACAGTTTTAAAAATGACCAAGGGTTTTTATCCTGCGCCCCTAAAAGCCCTTGAGGTGATTAAATCTACTTATAATTTACGAGGATTACAAAATCGCAAGCGTGCTTTAGAAGTGGAGAGAAAAGCCTTTTGCCAGGTGGCGGTGACAGATATTAGTGAGTATTTGATTCAACTCTTTTTTCTCACGGAGGGAGCCAAAAGGGAAACAGGTGTTTCATCAGGCAAGAAAGTGGAAACCTCCACTGTGAATTATGTGGGGGTTCTTGGGGCTGGGGTCATGGGAGGGGGTATTGCCTACCTCGCTGCAGACAAGGGTTACTCCACTCGTATGAAGGATATTCAGCATGAGTCTGTGGCTCTTGGTTTGAAGTCAGCCCATGGTATTTGGTCAAAAAAGCTTCAGCGAAGAAGAATCACAAACCATGAGTTGAACCGAAAGATGTCTCTCATTTCAGGTGGTATTGATTTTTCTGGCTTTCAACAAATGGATGTGGTGATTGAGGCCGTGGTTGAGGACATAAAGGTTAAGAAAATGGTCATTTCTGAGGCGGCCTCCCATTGTCCTGGTGATTGCATTATGGCCACCAACACATCTTCTTTGAGTGTGACTGAGTTGGCAAAAGCTCACCCTCACCCAGAAAATTTTTTAGGTATGCACTTTTTTAACCCCGTGGATAAGATGCCTTTGGTGGAAGTCATTCGTGGGGTGGAAACCTGCGATCAAGCCACGGCGACTATTGTACATCTGTCTAAAAAAATGGGCAAGACTCCTGTGGTGGTCAAAGATAGTCCTGGCTTTTTGGTCAATCGTCTTTTGCTGCCCTGGTTGTTGGAGGGTATGTTTCTTTTAGAAGAGGGAATGTCCATTGAGGTGGTAGACAAATTTTTATCTGAGGATTTTGGAATGCCCATGGGGCCCTTTCAACTGTTGGATATCGTTGGCCTTGATACGTCCATGAAGGCTCTTAAGGTTTTTAAGTCCTCTATGGGGGAGCGCATGGAGGAACCCAAGTTTGGAGAGGTCCTCATTCAATCGGGGAGATTGGGAAAAAAGGGTTCTAAGGGTTTTTATTTATATGATGGCAAAGGCAAGGAAGCGAGTGTTGATCCATCCATTTATTCAGATCTTCAACTTGACTCTCCTGCGGACCCAATGACCTGTGAGGAGTGCATTCAGCGTTGTAATTTTCAAATGATTAATGAGGCAGCAAGGGCCCTCTATGAAGATGAAGTTGTTGCAAAGCCAGAGGATGTGGACCTCGCTACTATTATGGGCTTGGGTTTTCCTCCCTTTCGAGGGGGCTTGTTGAAATATGCCGATTCTTTGGGGTCTCAAAAAGTGGTGGAAGGCTTGGAAGAGTATGCCTCTCGTTGGGGTCAGAGGTTTCAACCTTGCCAGAGCCTTATAGATATGGCAGGCAAGGGCAGTGGCTTTTATCGCTCTGGCTCTTAGAGTTTAGCTCTTATCTTATGTTTTTTTGTGCCACCACAAATTGGGGGATCAGACTGAATGCGTTATTTTGAGTCTGCTTTTTTCTACCTAACATGGTTGAATCTCCCCACACTTGAGTCAATGCCGTTTCCTTAAGCCAATGGCATTCGTTTTTGCAGAAGATTTTTCCACATTTTTCTGACTCCCTCTAACATACTGAGTTAAGGGGGCTTTTATCTTTTTTCTTTTTCCGAAAAAATACTTGAGTCCACCCCATCGTTGTGTCATATTATATTTGAACCATTCCCAAAGGGGAGAGACTCAAATGGACCCACGCATAGAGACATTGCCTTCAACAACTTTTTTTGGAAGACGCTTGACGCGCAAGCAAATTGCCGACATTCAAACCCGAGTTTGACAGCAGCAGGTGTGTTAAATGGCTAAAATTGGTCTGAGCTAAAATATATCCATAGTAGAGCGAATTTGCGGAAAAAAGTGTGGTAAACAAAATATGAAAAAAATCATTCACATTACTGTTATCACTTGATCTTATTCATTTTTAGTAGTCACATTTCCTTATGTTCATACGGAAAGTCAAAAATCAGGCTGGACAGACCTACTACCACATCGTGGAGTCCTACCGAGAGGGTAAGAAAGTTCGCAAGCGTACCTTACTTTCTTTGGGCCGTGTCGAGGATGGCAATTTAGATAGCTTACTCAATTCTGCGAAGCGTCATAAGGAGATTCTTACAGCTGCGGAATTGGCTAAAAGCGTCTCCATTGACAAGACTTTTATTTTGGGTCCCCTCCTTATTTTGGAAAAAATGTTTGAAGATTTGGGAATCAACGATGCTCTCAAGGAAATCACAGACTCTCATAAGAAAATCAAGTTTGATTTACAAAAGATCGTATTTACCATTGTTGCTAGCCGTTTTGTTCAGCCCGGATCAAAATTAAAGATTTTTGAACATTGGCAAAATTTATTTTATCCTGATATGTTGGAAGAAGATATCCAATTACACCAATTTTATAGAGCCATAGACCTGCTTTCCCAGCATAAAGACGACATTGAGATGTCTTTATTTCATAGAGATAGGGACTTATTTAATCGACAGGTAGACATTGTTCTATATGATCTCACCACACTTCGTTTTGAAAGTACGAGAACGGATTTAGGGGATCTTCGCCAGTTTGGTTACAGTAAAGAGATGCGTTCTGACTGCACTCAGGTTATTTTTGGTCTTTTGGTTGACCGAGATGGAATCCCCTTGGGCTTTGAGGTTTATCCTGGAAATACTTTTGAGGGTCACACTATTTCTAGCATAGTTGATAAGATGAGAAAGAAGTTCTGTGTTGGGCGTTTTATTTTTGTGGCGGATCGAGGGCTTTTTTCCAAAGATAATTTGAGAACACTGAGTGATTGTAATGGGGAGTTTATTGTAGGCATGAAATTGGGTACCTTGAAAAAGGATTTCAAGGAGGATGCTTACAATATTGATAACTTTAGTTGGGTTATAAAAGACGAATTGGCCATTTATGAAAAGGAATTTGAAAAATATAGATGTATTGTCACTTGGTCTTGTCAGAGAGCTAAAAGAGATCGAAAAATTCGATCAGAAATTATTGAGAAGGTTAAAAAGAAATTACCTGAAATCCCTAAAAGTTGTAACTAGGTGTAGGACTTAAGTCCTGATTATTGTCTGAGAAGGCCTTCACTTTGATTAAGAGATTGTCATCTCTTCAAAAGCATAGTTACAATATTAACGATGTCATACACTTTTGAGCAAAAAAATAAGGGAAAAACCTATGTCTATAAAGTTGAAAGCTTTTGGGACAAGGAAAAAAAGCAGGCCAGGCAAAAACGCATCTACCTTGGAAGAAAGGATGAGTTTACAGGTCAAATTAAGACCAAAAGAAAAAAGATTCCCATAGGCTCCTATAATGTGGGAGCCTTATTTTTCTTAGAGAAAATATGCGAACAACTAAATCTTCTAAAAACATTGTCTAAAATTTATCCAGATAATTACGAACATTATTTGCATTTAGCTTTTTTTAAAATAATCAAAAGAGAGCCCTTTTATCTTTACGATATGTGGTGTCAAGAAGCTTATGTTTCAAAGAAAAATTTTATGTCGTCACAAAAAATAAGCAATCTCTTATGTGATCTTGGGAGAGATCAAAAAAAGATAGAATCTTTCTTTAGCGAATGGATAAGTCAAGTGAAGGGTTCTGGTACGGTAATGTTTGACATCACATCCTTTTCTTCCTACTCTATGAATAATGAATTTTTAGAGAAAGGTTACAACAGAGATGGAGAGAATCTCGAACAGATAAACTTAGGTCTGATAAGTAGGAAATCTGAAGACAATAAAACTCATACGCCTATAGCGTACAGAATCTATCCTGGAAGTATACCGGATGTCAAAACTTTATCGAATATTATTGAGATCATAACAAGTTATAAATTAGATTTAGATTGTTTAGTTATGGATAAGGGTTTTTCTAGTGTAGAAAATGGGACTGTAAAAATAATTGTGTAACTGCAATTTTTTTCTTAAATCTTAAAGCCACTTATGTGGCTCCACTCCTGGTAAAAAGCACAGTCCCATATTATTCGTCAATGTATAATTGACATTTTTTCCTTCAAGCGATTTTGTCAGTCACAATGCATTATAAGTTAATGGGGAGGTGGACATCTTCGCTGGTCTATATAATTGGCCTCTTTAGTTACTCTGGACTTTTGATTGTATTATGGAGCCGTAATGGGATCATATCAGAACTGGAAAGAACTCAAATAAATAATTATCATCTTGGTTGAAAAAAAATCAGCAATGGCTCTCTCAAAAAAATGGAAATTCCAATCTCATCAAAGGGTTCATGTGTTTAGGTTCCCATACTATATTACCCCCTTTTTTTTATTTTTTTTAACTTAGGATATTCGAGAAATACCAGAATTGGGATGAAATATGAAAAAAAATGGGAACCCAAATCTGCACCAAGAGGGCATGTATTTAGGTTCCCATACTATATTACCCTAACCATAGTCTCGGTATTCCAGTACTTCTGTCAACGCCTTAGAGGGGCTTTTAAGCCCCCTTATAAGGCAGGTGGTGGACCTTATTAAAAAACTTAGTTGTCAAAACGGTCACCGTATTCAATGGCAAACCTGTTCATGGCTGGCTTCCAGTTGTGTAATGGTCGTGTCCATCGCTTAGAGGCCATTTTTATCGCTAAATATACAACTTTTAAAGCCGACCGATCACTGGGAAATATCTTACGATTTCTGATCGCCTTGCGGATCACGCTATTTAACGACTCTATGGCGTTTGTGGTATAAAAAATCTTTCTGATTTCATCCGGATAATCGAAAATAGTGATGAGATTGTCCCAATTCCTACGCCAAGACTTTTCAATATTCGGATACTTTGAAGACCACTTGGTACAAAATTCCTCAAGGGCCTTTTCAGCTTCTGTCAGAGTCGTAGAGCCATAAATGGACTTGAGGTCTTGGGCGACAGCTTTCATATCCTTGGAAGGAACATAGCGAAGGGAATTGCGGACCATATGGACAATGCACAGTTGTACTTTAGACTTGGGAAAAGCCGCTGAAATGGCTTGAGGAAAACCTGTAAGACCATCTACAGAAAATATAAATACGTCTTTCAACCCTCGATTTTGCAGCTCAGTCAAAACACTCAACCAAAACTTTGAACCCTCATTTTCAGAAATCCATAGGCCCAACAAGTCTTTCTGACCCTCCTCTGTAATACCAAGAGCTAGGTAAATCGCCTTATTAATAACTCTCTTGTCTTGATGGACCTTCACCACGATACAGTCCAAAAATACGATAGGGTAAGTGCTATCCAAGGGGCGGTTCTGCCAAGCCGTAACTTCATCAATAACAGCATCCGTCACGTTGGCTATCACTGAGTGGGATATCTCTGCACCATGGTAGAGGTCTTTGATAGCTCCTTGAATATCCCTGGTCGTCATTCCCCTCGCATAGAGGGTCAGAATACTGTCTTCAAAGCCCTCAAGACGAGTCTTGCCTTTGGGAATGACTTGGGGCTCAAAGGAGGCACTTCGGTCACGGGGGACCTGAAGCTCCACCTCGCCTTTCTCTCCCTTTATGGTCTTTCTACTGTAACCATTGCGAGTGTTGGATTTGCGGGTCTCAGACTTCTCATGCCTCTCATAACCTAGGTGATCGTCCATTTCCGCATTAAGAGCTGTCTCTAAAACAACCTTCATCAGTTGACCCGTTATGTCGGATAAATCCTTTTGGGTCTTGACGTTCTTCGCTAGTTCCTTGCCTATTGTCTTGATATCCATTTTGCCTTCTCCTTTCAGGATGATAGTTCATCCTAATATGATTCGGCAGTTACACAAAATAGTTTACAGGCTCTAGAAAATATTAAGGGACTGCATCGTAAGGAATTGAAGTATTTGATACCCATGAGTTTTAGAACAAAACTCTCAAGAGAGCTTGCTGTGGCTTTAAATGAGAAAATAAAATCTCCATCATGCTCTTTTACTTTTAATGAGGAAATTTATTCGCATTGCAAAGAATCAATAAAAATCGGAGGATTTGATTGTACGGCTCATATTTTCTTAGACAAAGAAAGAAGGGTTTATGAGGAATCTGTGTTAATGAAAGAGTTGCTTGATTTTATGAAACTCTTTCTTGAGAAAGATTTGAAATCAGAAGAACAAGCTAGTTCCTATATGAAAGAAACTTTAGGAAATAAAAAAAGGTTTCTCAATATCTCTGATTGCACTCCATTTAAGATTTCTTTAAATGAAGAAAATATTAATGAAGAATCTTCTACGCTGGGTATTATGATATTAATTACAAATAGTCATGATTTAAAGAAAACAGATATATTGAGTTTATATCGAAACAAAGATATCATTGAGAAAGTATTTTTCTCATTCAAGCATGATATTAATGGAAGGAGAAGTCGAGTTCATTCTCTCATGAATATGAGAGGAAGCATCTTTATTAATTTTCTCTCTTTAATTTTAATTTCACATATTGATACTGTTATGAAAGATAAGAAGTTATATAAAAAAATGTCTAAAATAGAAATTTACAAAATGATGGACCGATTAAAATTTTATGAATTAGCTACAGGTGATCTGATGCTTGGAGAGCTGTCTAAAAAACAAAAGGATATTTTTTCAGCCTTCCAAATAGATGGGCTTCCCAAGACAAAATGATGTTTTTTATCTGTTTCAAATGTGACGGTGGCTGTGGCTACCACTATGCCTCATCTATCCAATGGAGACGAAGAGGACCTTTCGCAGCAAATTCTTATGAATCATATTAAATATATTAATACTATTAAACCTCTCAAACCGTTGACAGCAGCCAATTCCATAGGAAGAGAGGAAAGTTAACGCAATACATTAAACCTAGTTACAACTTTTAGGGATTTCAGGAAATTATCATCCAAGAGCGTCAAAATCAATACTTTTATTTCCAATAAAGGTTATAAAAAATATGTACATATTCCTGACAGTAAAGATCAGAAACCCATACTTAATGTAAAATTCATAGATGAAGAAGAAAAAAAGGATGGCTTTTTTGCTATTGTAACTAACGTCAAAGACGTGAAATCTAGCGAAATCCTTAAGAATTATAAGGAGCTTTGGAAGATAGAAGATGCCTTTGGGGAGCTAAAAGGAACTTTGAAAACCCGTCCTATTTTTCATTGGACCGATAATAGAATTATCGGTCACCTGGTCTTGTGTTTCTTGGCTTATTTATGTGAGGCTCATTTAACAAAGAGGCTCAGAGACAAAAAGTTAGCTTTAAAAAGCCAAGCTATTGAGGATAAAGCTATAAAGCCAAGGGCCTTGACCATAGTGGAAGCTATGAAGGAATTACGGGAGGTCAAAGCTATACCTGTTAAAATAGGTCATCGTACCGTGTGGGTACGCACAGATATTGCCGGTAATGCAGCGGCCTTATTTCGAGCCACAGGGCGGGCTATTCCTCCCAAACTACTCAAGTGTGGGGAGATTCAACCATGTAAGTAGAAAAAAGCAGGCTCAAAATAATGCATTCAGTCTTATCCTCCGATTTGTGGTGGCACAAAAAACAACTGTGTGCGTTAAGTACTTGATACTACATGTTTGACGCAAATGCTTCTGTCAAACTCGGGCCATCGTTGTGTCATATTATATTTGAACCATTCCCAAAGGGGAGAGACTCAAATGGACCCACGCATAGAGACATTGCCTTCAACAACTTTTTTTGGAAGACGCTTGACGCGCAAGCAAATTGCCGACATTCAAAAGACGGTGGCGCTATTTCATCCTAATATGTGTTCGTATCGAAATCAGGATAAATCATAAATCAGTTGGGATGCTATTCGTTTGCTTGCTTCAACCCCTGGCTGATTATAGGCATCAATATCGAAACAATCGGCCAGTGTCGCCACCAACAGCTCACAAGAGAGAATAAGATCTCCCATAGAAGAAGCTTGAGGTTGAACTTTCACTGTATGATGGAACACTCCGGCCTCTGTGAGTGACCTTTGAGTGCCATCGGCCAAACAGGCCGTCAAATCTCCCAAGCTATGACCCACAAGGGAATTCTGTTCTTTAAATAAACTCTCCTTGAGAATATCTCCTTTCTTTTCCAATTCCTCATCGCGAAAAAACCAAACAAATTTATTTCTCACTCCCTCGACAACCTCTTGCAGTAGGGAGTGCTGGTCCTCGGGCCCCATACATGTTAGCACCGAACTGACTTGGGGTGGGGGGTTGCCATGCTTGTCCTGAGCCTTGACAAGGGACTCACACCACAACTGTTGAAACCAGTGAGTGAAAAACCGAAGCCTTCGGGAATAACTCCAAAATAAATGAATCCACTCACCTCTTTGAAAACTGTCCAATGATTGCTCTGCCCACTGAACCACAAGGTTAAGGTTTTGAAGCCTTTGAGCTGCCCCTGCCTGCAGCCCCTCAATGGGGATTCCCGAAGCCATGGCAGGTATAAGGCCCCCTGTGGTCAAAACCGAAAACCGACCACAAACACTTTGAGGCAAGGGATAGATATCCATTTGATTTTGAGCCGCCCATTGAGCTAAAGAACTAGATAAGTCAGCCACAAGCACGCAACTATTCTCCACCAAGTTCAACTTGCGAGACTTCAAAAATTGATGGACATAATTGGCCATGGCGAGAGTCTCCATGGTTTGACCTGACTTAGAAATAAATAGCCAACCTGTGCTCTCTAGGTCACTGAGACGTTCAAGAGAGCTTTGCATCTCCCTAGGGTCGGTTGTATCAAAAAAGTGAAGTCGGCAACCACCCGATGACTCACCCAAAAACTGCCACAAAGACTTGATCCCTAGACAACTCCCCCCCATGCCGACAATACAAAGCTTTTTATATTTTTGTTGGAGTTCTCGCCCTGCCTGAACACAGAAGTCCCAGTGGGAATCATCTTCCACAAGAGAAACAAAACCCGGACGGCTGTTGATAACTCGATCAAGAGCCTCACGGGGTGATCTGATGGGCTGGGTTTGGGCGCACACTTTCTAAGGATAGATAAAAATACATAGAATTCAAGGTTAAAGATTGACTATGCTATGAATATCTTTAGAGCTATGATAGTTAAGTAACTATGACAAATAATATGGATAACTGTTCAGGGGGGCACGAACTTACAGAAAGAGGTTTATAGTTCTTTTGATAAGGAGGGGCTATTATTTCTTGAACTCCGCCCCTTAAACGCTCATAACATGGAAGAAGGGAGAATTGCTCTGTGCGTTATTTAAGCTTGATTTTACTTCTTGCCCTTATGGGTTTGTCTTGGGCCACCATCCACAAACCCACTTTCACAGCGGAGTGGGTTCATTGGAGCCTCCAAAAGGAACTCAAAGATATAATAGCTCGCCAAATTAAAATCAAATATCCCCGTGTGACAAATATTAAATTCGATAAGATTTGGACAGAAAATATCCAGACCAACAAAGTCAAAGCTCTCTTTAAATACTCCTACGAAGAAAGTTCACAGAGCCGCGTTCAAATTCAAGGCCATGCCATGTTAGAGCGACAACGACCCAACGGAAACTCTGAAAAGAAAACTCTTCCATGGACCATCACTGAAATTCATATCTCCAATGAACACATCCTCTATAGATAAATTTATTCAAATCGATGGTGAGGGCTATTTTTGTACCTTGAGCAATAGCAAGACCTTAGGCAACAGCAAGACCTTAGGCAACAGCAACATATTGGGCAGCAGCAATACCTTGGGCCGGCAGTTACTCTCAAGTATGCGACGAGATGAGAGAGGGCGTATTTTTACCGAGATTCAAAATGAAACTCTGCTTGTGGAGTATTTTGATGCACCATTGATGGCCCAAAAAATTCAAAAGGTTCAAAAAAAAAATAATTCATGGGAAGCCATTTTCCCATACGGATTGAAAGCAAGACTCACCTGGAAAAACCTCACTTTGGACGAGTGGGGCCGATTTCATGGATACACCGATAAGCAAATTCCCTTTGTTCTCTCTCCATCGGCAGAAGCAGACCTTTTTCAACATCTCGATGCCTATGATGACGACTCCATCACCATAGACGGAGAACAACACACCCTCGAATCATGGCTGCGGCTCAAAGAGGACTTCAACCCTGGGGCCCCCCACTCCTGGGATCAATACTACAACAATGGAACTATGCCACCTCCTTGGGATGCAGAGGGACCGGCTGAGCCCCTCGCCTCTATTCTCCCACAAATCAAGATACCCAAGTCTAGGATTCTCGTTCTCGGCTGTGGGGCAGGTCATGATGCCGCTTATTTTTCTCAACAGGGTCACCTGGTGACCGCCATTGATATCAGCGCGAGAGCCATAGAAAAGGCTCGACAAAAATATGGCTATTTAGAAAACATCACTTGGCTCGTGGAAGATATGTTTCAACTGCCCCAACACCATCAGCAAAAACACCAGCAACACCATCAAAAATACGATCTCATTTTTGAAAATTGTTGTTATTGTGCCATTGATCCCATTCGTAGAAGAGATCTTGTGTCTGCATGGAGGCAACTTCTCATTGAAAATGGGCATCTCCTTGGGATTTTCTTAACAGTGGACCGGCCAGTAGGACCTCCCTTTGGAACCAGTGAATGGGAAGTGCAGCGACAACTCAAAAAGAATTTTAAGCTCCTTTATTGGACTCGCTGGCAACACTCAAAAAGGCGAAGGGGGATGGAGCTTATTGTCTATGCTCAAAAGAAGTAAGAAAATCTTATTCAACAAAAACTTAATAAAACTTTGAAAAATTGGTAATACTCTACGGATAATACTCACACCCCTTTCCATTGGAAAAGAGCACTGGAGAGTGCCAGTGCTCTTTTCTCCTCGTACCATACCATTCCCAATGGAGTGAGGGTGAATCACTACAAATCATCCTAGATATCATATCTAGACATCAGTATCGCATGTCGCAAGAAGTTTATCCTTTCTCTGATTATAAAATTTGATATAAAGCCTTCCCGTATTACATTCATATGCGTCTCTCCAAATACGTTGAGTGAAAAGTTTTCTTGTCGAGTGAGAAGGGAAGACATCCACTCTCATGTAGGCTCCACGGCAACTTCTAAATTGATCTCCGACATGAAAACTGGGATGAACTGTTTTCCACCTTCCCTTTCCTTTACCATACTTGTTGTAACATTTTGTTGCAAGTTTGTGTTTACTACTGAGGTTATCTATACGGATATATCCCCAATCTCTGCTATTCTGATCTTGTACATTTTTCTCAGTACCCTCTGAACTATCTCCGAAGGCTACATGTGATAAACAACTCAAGACGATTAAAGTTATAGTGAAATGAATAAATGATCTCATGATGTTCTCCTTTTTCTTAAACTCTCACTCTTATAGGTCGACCTCTATAAATCTACCTCAAATCAGTTTCAATTCCCCTCCGAGCAATTATTTTCGAAGTGGATAACTATAAATTATAGCTCTGATTATTTTATTGCAAATCAATTAGAAAATTTATGAACAAAAATTGGCTTTGATCTATAGGTATTAAGTGCTGCGACCTTTGTGCAATGTTCTACACAATCTTATCTTTTTGGAGGGCTTCACAGCCTTATCTTTTTGAAGAATGCCTAGGTTTCATCCAGAGAAATCGAGATCCCAGTTTTATTTGATTTTTCTTGAACCAACCCATTGGTACTTCCAAGGCAAATTGAGCGGGCACTCGACTTGAAACCTTGGGAATTTTCTTTTGAGCTATGGAGCGAAGACCTTTCATTGCCTGAATATCCACAAGAATTTTCTTCTTGTTAAAAAAACCAATATCGAGGTCTATAAAGGTATTCTTCATCCAAAAATTTTGAATGGATTCTCGACCAAAAATAAAGAGCATTCCTGATTGAGCCTCTAGCTTGTTCCTGTGCATAAGACCTAGGTATCTTTTTTGAGGAGTGTCTGCCAGCTCCACGGTTAGAATCTGATCTCTTATTTTGAGCTTGGATTTCTTAAGAATCACCGATGAAAGAGTCGAAGAAGAAATTGAAGAAGAAGTCGAAAAAACGGCACCTTGCTGTGATGAATCAGCCAAGGAGTTGGTTGTACAGGCCCCCAGAAACACAAAAGCCAAGCCATAGCGAAGTCCCTTTGTAGAAACCCTCACTTGCTGAGCTCCCAAGAGTTCTGTGAATTTTTTCAGAATACTCACCCCTGCCACAATGACATCTGCTCGTCCAGGTTCCATACCTGGAAGCTTCTGTCTTTTATGAAAAGGTTGCTCAGCTAAGGTTTGTCGATATTTCGCCATTTGCTCAAGGGTGAGTAAAAAACCATGGATACGCTCTTCTGAAAATTTTGTCCGTTGAATCACAGCCGCCAAGGTTGTGGGAGTCCCCGCCACAGCCACAATTTTTGACGACCTTGGAAGTTGTAAGGCTTTCTCCTCCCAGCGCTCGCATATATAAGCGTCCAATCTTGAAAGTTCTCTTTTTGTGATGGGATCGTTTTTAATAAACATCTCTGTGAGTCGAACACTTCCCACATCAATACTTCCCCCAGAGAGTTGTTCCCCCCATTGCTTTCCAAGGGGTTTTCGCTTATCAAGGTCGTCACGATCGCTACAGAGTTTAGGTTCATTAAGATCGTTACGATGAACACGGAGTTGATCTTCACCGCAGTGGTTGCCATAAAAACCAAGTACTTCCGTGGAGCCTCCCCCAACATCCACCACCGTGTACTCATGGGGGTTTTCTAAATCAAATGTGGCTCCCTTGTAAGTAAGGCGAGCCTCCTCATCTCCAGAAATAATAGAGATGGGAATTCCCCACTTTTGACCGAGGGCAAGGAAGTCACTTTGATTTTTGACATCCCTGGCGGCACTTGTGGCAACGGCGATAACCTTATCCACTCCATGGTTTTTGATAATAGAAGCATAATTTTTAAAACATTGATCCGCCCTAAAAAGAGTATCCCTATGAAAGGCCCTATTTTCATGAACCCCTTTCCCCAGTCTTGTCATTTGGACCTCATCGGCAAGAACTTCTTCAATACCTCGATGGCTTATTCTTGCAATAAGCATCAAGAAAGTATTGGATCCAAGGTCAAGAGCGGCTATTTTCATGGATTCATTTTTCATCATTTTCTTAACAATTTTTTTAGCAATTGATTGACAAGATCGGGATTTGCTTGTCCTTGAGTTGACTTCATGACCTGGCCGACAAAAAATCCAAACAACTTGTCCTTACCTCCTAAGTACTGTTCAACCTGACGTGGATTGGCCTCTATGATCTCCTCAATAATTTTTTGAAGAACCGATTCATCTGTGATTTGTACCCATCCCTTTTCTTTAACAATGGTCCCAGGGGCTTGGCTTGTCGCCCACATCTCAGCAAAAACCGTTTTCGCCATTTTGCCAGAAATGGTTTTATCATCCACAAGCTGAATCAATTGGGCAAGGTGGTCCGGAGAAATGGGTGACTTCGTGATCTCTTTCTTGGATTCCTTAAGTTCCCTCATCAATTCACCCATGATCCAGTTGGAGGCCAGCTTGGGGTGTCTTGAAAATTTGACCACAGCTTCGTAGTAGTCAGCATACTCCCTTTCTTGAGTGAGAATAAGGGCGTCGTATTCAGGCAGCTTGTATTCAGATTGAAACCTTTCGGCTCTCCTTAATGGAAGTTCTGGCAGGCTTTGACGGATATCCTCCACCCAGGAGTCATTGAGAACCAAGGGGAGAAGGTCGGGTTCAGGAAAGTAACGGTAATCATAGGCTTCTTCTTTGCTTCTCATGGAAAAGGTTTTATTTTTTGTGGAATCATAAAGCCTTGTCTCTTGAACAATCTTCCCGCCGGATTTATAGACCTCTACCTGCCTTCGTATTTCGTAATCAATGGCTTTCTCAATGAACTTAAAGGAGTTGATGTTTTTTAGTTCCACACGGGTGCGCAAAGATTCTTCTCCACAGGGGCGCACACTTACGTTGCAATCACAGCGCATGGATCCCTCTTCAAGGTTTCCATCACAAACTTCTAGATAACGTACAATACGACGAACAGATCGTGCATACTCGGCCGCCTCTTCAGGAGAGTGAATGTCGGGTTCAGAAACAATTTCCAAAAGAGGAACTCCTGCCCGGTTTAAATTGATCAATGTATGCTGGGAATGGTGAATGGATTTTCCGGCATCCTCTTCCACGTGGGCACGTGTGATATGAACTCGCTTTTTTTCGCCCTTGAGAAAATAGTCCACAAAACCTTTTTTGCAAAGGGGTTGGTCAAACTGTGATATTTGATAACCCTTGGGAAGGTCGGGATAAAAATAATTCTTTCGAGAAAATACAGACATTTTTTGAATCTGACAGTTGAGGGCAAGGCCCATTTTTATGGATAGAGATATGGCTTTTTTATTAATAACGGGAAGGGCTCCCGGCATTCCTAGGCTTACAGGAGAAACGCATTCGTTATCTCCAGCTCCAAATTGAGTGGAGTCTCGGGAAAACATTTTACTCGCTGTTTGTAATTGAACATGAATTTCTAATCCAATAACAGGCTCCCATGGAGAATAAGCTGTAGAAGGTGACTTATCAGAGGATTTAAATTCATCAAATGATTCAAGTTTATTGGTTGACTCAGGTTTATCAGATGATTCATATTTATCAAACAGTGGGGATTTATCAGTAGAATCATTGTGATTATAAGACATGGGATTGCTTCTCCTTAAAACCAGCTTGTGATTCAATAGCCAAAGCTACGTCCAACATTTTTTGTTCTTCAAAATGGGAGGCCGTCAATTGAACTCCAATGGGAAGTCCTCTCTCGCTAAGTTCCACAGGGACACTCGTGCCGGGGAGTCCTGCAAGATTTGTGGGTGTTGTCAAGATATCGTTGAAATACATCTTTAGGGGGTCCCCTGTCCTCTCTCCCATTTTAAAGGCCGGTGTCGTCGTGACGGCACTTAACATAACATCGCATTGCTGAAAGGCTCTGAGAAAATCATTTTGAAGAAGCCTTCGAACCTGACAAGCTTTTTGATAGTAGGCATCGTAGTAACCACTAGAAAGAGAAAAAGTTCCCAATATGATTCTTCTTTTCACCTCAAAACCAAAGCCTTCTCCCCGGTTGCGACTGTAAAAGTCATCAATGTCGGAGGGAGGTTCTGTGGAAAAATCAGCACGGTGACCAAAGCGAACGCCATCATAGCGGGCCAAGTTGCTAGATGCCTCGCTGGTGGCAATAAGGTAATAAATAGAAATGGCATAATTGGCATGAGGAATAGAAATTTCTACCATCTCAGCTCCTGCCTGCTTCACCATATCAACAGACTTTTCCACAGTCCTTTTGACATCGTCATCCATTTTGTGAGAAAAATATTCCTTGGGTAATCCCACCTTATAACCTGAAAGATCCCCATTTAAGCTTTGGGACCAAGAGGGAACGGGTCGGTGGGAAGAGGTTGAGTCGTAGGGATCATGACCAGATATTTGTTCCAAAACAAGAGCGGCATCCTCTACAGATTTTGCCATGGGCCCCACTTGATCCAAGCTGGATGCAAAGGCAATCACACCGTAGCGACTCACTCGACCATAAGTGGGCTTCACTCCTACCACGCCACAAAAATTTGCAGGCTGTCGGATGGAACCCCCTGTGTCCGTTCCCAAGGCCACTGTGGCCATGCCTGAGGAGACAGCCGCCGCAGACCCTCCACTGGAACCCCCTGGTACGTAGTCTTCATTCCATGGGTTGGCGCAAGCTCCACTATGGGAAAACTCCGTGCTTGAACCCATGGCAAATTCATCTTGATTGCATTTTCCCACCACAATGGCTCCGGCTCTCTCTAGATTCTTCACCACTGTTGCCGAGTAGGGAGGGACAAAGGAATCCAGCATTTTAGAGCCTGCCGCTGTTCGCAATCCCTTTGTGCAAATCATATCCTTCACACCCACAGGAATACCTGCCAAGGGAGGAAGTTCTTCCCCCAATGCAATTTTTTTATCAATGACTTTTGCCAATGCCAAAGCGGTGTTATCATTCACAGTGACCATGGCGTTGAGGGAGCCATTGCGCTTTGCAATTTGATGAAGATAAGCTTGGGTGATCTCCTCGGCCGACCATCTCTTAGCGAGAAGTCCCTTTTTGATTTCAGAAATGGATGCTTGAAGAATATCACTCAACTGAAACTCCTATGATCTACATGATCCAAATTATCCAAATTATCCAAATTAAATAATCGCAATAAACTAAACAACAGGTGGGACTTTAAACAAATGTCCAGACCTTTCTGGTGCATTGTCAAGGGCTTTCTCGCTGTCTTCCCACACAGAAATTTCGTCAGGACGAAGACTTGATTCAATGGGAGAAGGCGTGACCAAGGGCTCCACGCCTTCTGTATCTACGGTTTTTAATTCATCAAAATAAATGACAATAGCATTCATTTGTTCTTGAAACAAAATTTCTTCACCTTTACTGAGTTGAAGTCTTGCTAAACGAGCAACTTTTGTGACATCCAGAGTAACTTTCTTCGCATTCATTTTTTTCATGCCTCCTATATCTCATAACTTTTCATGCTTTCTTGTGATAAAAAATCTTTTTTCTTTTGGGATAGCAAGTTGTGCAAATTTCGCAAACTCTTCCATCACAACCTCGTGCTGTGCAATGCTCTCGTCCATAAAACACAATTCTTAGGTGAAGTTGGTTCCAAGAACTCCGAGGAAAGATTTTCTTCAAATCCCTTTCTGTTTGCAACACAGTTGGCCCTCGTGTAAGTCCCCAGCGCTGGGCAAGCCTATGAATATGAGTGTCCACAGGGAAGGCTGGATACCCAAACGCCTGAGACATCACCACCGAGGCCGTTTTATGACCCACTCCAGGCAGTTTTTCCAACTCTTCAAAGCTTTGAGGTACCTCTCCTCCATGATCCTCAATAAGAATTTGTGAAAGTCCACTTATGGCCTTGGCTTTTCGAGGAGACAAACCACAGGGCCTGATGACTTGTCGAATTTCATCGACTTCAAGTTGAACCATGTCCTGTGGATTATCTGCCTTGGCAAATAAAGAAGGCGTCACCTGGTTCACCCGAACATCCGTGCATTGGGCTGATAGCAAAACTGCAATCAAGAGAGTGTAGGGGTCTTTGTGGTCTAAGGGAATGGGTGTTTTGGGATAGCATTGAGCCAATTTTTGACGAATGTATTTGGCACGCTCCTCTCTTGTTTTCAAAGTCATTTCCTATGAGCCTGAGTCATTTCTTATAAATTGTCATTTATGTTAAATGTCATTTCTCATGAACATGAGTCACTTTTTGAAAGATTGTACCAAAAATGTTTTCGCCTTGGAGGTTTCTCATTTCTATTTTTACTGTGTCACCAGGTTTCATAAAGGGTGTCTTAATGGCTCCCTCGTGGATTTTTTCCAACATACGCTTTTCAGCAATGCAGCTACTTCCCACCGACATATCCTCATTGGAAACTGTCCCACTTCCTATAATGGTCCCCGCTGTCAAACGACGAGTTCTCGCAGCATGAGACACCAGTTCTCCAAAGTGAAAGTGCATAGCGCCGGCATGGGCTCGCCCAAAAAATTCTCCATTGTACTCAACATCAAGGGGCAAATGAACTCGTCCTTCACGCCAAGCATCACCTAGCTCATCCACTGTGACTGCCAAAGGGGCAAAAGACGACGAGGGCTTGGATTGGAAAAAACCAAAGCCCTTGTTCAATTCTTCAGGCACTAAACCCCGTAGAGAAACATCGTTGATAAGGACAAACAACCGAATGTACTTCAAAGCATCTTCAGGGGATACCCCCATGGGAGTGTCTCCCACGATGATGCCAACCTCTCCCTCAAAATCGGTTCCATGGGCGGAGTCCATCTGGGGAATTTCATCTGTTGGAGCTAGAAAAGTGTCACTCCCCCCTTGATACATAAGTGGAGAGGTCTTGAGAGTTTCTGGCAAAGCAGCATTTCTCGACTTTCGCACCAAAACAATGTGGTGAATAAAGGCCGAACCATCGACCCATTGAAAGCACCTTGGCAAGGGCGAGTGCATTTGGCTGGGGTCCACGTCAAAAGGTTCCCCTGAAGCTCCATTCTTCTCCCCATGATTGCTGAATTTTCCTTGGTTGAGTTGGTGATAAAGCGTCTCCAAGCGGGGGGACATGGTTTTCCAATTTTCTAAGACATTGAGGAGATTGGGCGCAACCCCAGAGGCTTGAATGGCCTTTTTGTTGTCACGGCTGACGACAACAAGTTGTCCATCACGACTGTGATCATTTTTTAGGGTCCCAAGTTTCATACCACTTACCTCCATCTATAAAAAACATGACACTGAAAAAACTATGCCATGGCTCTAGAAAAGTCTACCACATTTTAAATTCTTTCACATTTTAAATTCTTCATATTTTAGAGTCTTTCATGGGAGAAGGTGCGCAGTTCCTCCATGGTAAAAAGGGGTCTATGATGGAGTCGAGCCATCAATAGTTTTTGAGTGGACAGCGCGCCTCCTCGATCGATCACAGAAATCACAGTGTTCACAGTGGCCCCTTGTTCCCTCAGCTGCTTTGTGCTCTTTATCACCTGCCCCCCCGTTGTGATGATATCCTCTATAAGGCAAACTCTTTTGCCTTTCACGGAAGTTCCCTCTGCCAGCTGACATGTTCCATAGGTTTTCGCCTCTTTGCGCACAAAAGCGAGGGGGTGCCCCGTCTCCATGGACAAGGCCGTGGCAAGGGGAATGCCTCCCATTTCAAGCCCCCCTAGCACCTCGGTCTCCCCAGGAATAAGAGGAGAGAGGTGGAACGCGATTTCCTTCAGGAGCTGAGGAATGGCTTCAAAGCGATATTTGTCAAAATACTCATGGGAGCTTTGCCCTGACCTCAACTTAAACTCACCCACGAGATAGGCCACTCTGAATATCTCTTGGGCCAACTCTTCTCTGCCCATTTTGTTCGTTCTGTCCATTACAACGCACCCTCATAAAATTTAAGTTGTCCAAAAAGTCCCTTAAGGATCCCAAGGGGTTGGGGGGGGCGGGGGCCTTATATCTTTTTCCATTTTTTTATGTCTCTTTTCAAGAATTATTGTTTTTCAAGTTGTTTTTCAAGAATGACTATTTTTCAAGCAATACGACTTGCTAAAGTTCCATGATACTGCTAACTAGCAATGTCAACTAGCAATGTCTAGGTGCATTGATGCATCCGTAGCTCAATGGATAGAGCACTTGACTTCGGATCAAGGGGTTGGGCGTTCGAGTCGTCCCGGATGCGCCAAATATCAACAACAAATGGTTCAGGTAAAGGTGTAGCCATGCTGTGATCCAATACTTTATTTTGACGAACTTTTCATGGGTTCCTTTGACCTCGAAGAAATTTTTATCATTTTATCCTGACTGAGTTTAAGTTGTTGAGAGTGATATTTTGATTAGCAAGGTGTGAGGTTTGTGACCAGTTCCGCATGATCTAGCAACTCCCCTTTTTTAGCTTTAGAACTTTGTTGATATAAGCCTGAAATTGCAGTTAAGTAAGCATTAACAGCCAACTCCCTCACTGAAGACCCCCTCGTTGATTGTTTGTTCCCAAATCTCAATCTTACTGAGAGGATCAACAGTGGGGTAGCTCGTCTCATCTGTTTTAGAAGGCGTAACAATCGGTGCCTTATTGAATGAGGGAGTCCCTCACGCACATTTTTGACTCAAAAAGAGAAGAATGGGAACTCGGTGTCGGAATAATGAGCCAACCAAGTGGAGGACCATAACCCGGGCAGCACGAAGGTGTTTTAATGTGATGCGTCTTGGTGTCGTTTACTTATGACCCAATACGCTCTCCCGCGTACTTTTTAAACGACTTTTCTGTCGGAGAATAATGGAAATAAATGGGGGTACCGCACACGACGATATCTCGCCACACTCTTTCTTCTAAGCATCTCAGTATCTTAAGATGTTTCTGATTGATACACAATTTTTTTATGAACCTATGATTTATGATTGCCTCGTGATTGCATTTGATAAAAGCGAGCGTACTCTCCACTAAGGGCGATAAGTTCTTCGTGTCGCCCTTGTTCAAAGATGGCGCCATCTTTGAGAACAAGAATGCGGTCGGCTTTGACGAGGGTGGAAAGCCTGTGTGCAATCACAAGAGATGTACGTCCTTGCATCAGTTGATCTAAGCCTTTTTGCACCTCCAGCTCACTTTCTGAATCGAGAGCACTGGTGGCTTCGTCGAGGATGAGAATGGGAGCGTCCTTATAAATAGCTCTTGCTATACTAATTCGTTGTTTCTCTCCTCCAGAGAGGCGGCTTCCCTTTTCGCCCACTCGGCTGGCGTAGCTCCCCTGAATAGCAGAAATAAAGCTGTGGGCATTGGCCATTTCAGCGGCTTCCACAACTCCACTTTCTTGTTTGACCTGTTTCGTGAGGCTTCCAAGGCGGATATTATTTTCGATAGAATCTGAAAAGAGAAAGATATCTTGAGTGACAAGGGCAATATTTTTTCTAAGGTCTTTGAGTTCTATTTCTGTGATGGGAATCTCATCAATAAGGATTTGCCCCCACTGGGGTTCGTAAAATCTTTCGAGTAAATTGACAAGAGTGGATTTGCCACTACCGCTGGATCCAACAATGGCCAACATTTCCCCACGGTGAATGGAGAAATTGAGACCACTGAGAACTTCCCTTCCATTCTCAAAGGAGAAGCTGACATTGCGATACTCAATGGCACTCCAATTTTTTGGAAATTTCTGCTTTGGAAATTTCTTTTTTGAAGTGGTCTCGGAGCTTGGAGCTTGGAGAATACTTTCCATGCGTTTTATGGCGACGGCGGCTTGCTGAAGTCTGATATAGGCATACTGACTTTTCTTGAGACCATCTGCAAGAAACCCACTGGCTGTAATAAACTCTATAAAGGAAGAAACTTCAACCCCATCACTATGGGAGATTTGGAGGCCCAAGATATAAAGAGTTGTGGCTAGGGCAACAGCTAAAACAGATTCAGCCATGGGTCCCGCAGCTTCCTCTCTTTTCAGTATAGACCTGCGTGTTCTTAGAAATTGTGTGGCACCACTGTCAAAGCGTTTTTTCATCTCCCCTTCAAGGTTAAAGGATTGAATGACTTGGGCTCCATCGAGACTTTCTTTAAGTGTGCTGGTGAGTTCCTCCATAATCTGCTGGTTTCTATGGCCGTACTTTCTTAGACTCCGAGAAAATTTCTTGAGAATTATGGGAATCACGAGGATGAGTGCAAAGATCATAAAAAGAAACTTTAAGTCAATGAAAGCAATAATGACGATACTGATTAAAACCAGGGCGGGCTGACTGAATAAATCACTGATTCTTGGCAAATTTTCGTGAACGATTTGTAGGTCGTTGATAAGGTGGCTAATAAGTCCTCCCGATCCTTTGGAAAGACTTTCTCGATAGGAGAAGCTCAAGCGTAAATATTTATCCATTAATTTGCGACGGAGGTTGATGATGACAGTGTCGACGATATATTTGGTCCAGAACATATTGATAAAACGACCGGCACCTATCATGAGCCAGCCACAGGCCAGGGCCACAGGGATTTGCCATGCCAATTCTTGGTTTCCCTTTTCCCAAGCATCTGTGAGACTTCCAAGAAGGGGGCCTGTTGTTGATTTAAGTCCGCTGACAAGCACTCCAGCAAGGAGGACAAAAAAAAGCTTAAGCTTAAAGGGCTGTAACTCGGGCCATATGCGAGCCCACATATTTTTCATAGCTTTTACATACAGCGATTTGTTTCATCACACAAGCCGCCTTGAAGAACCAGGAAAGCCAGTTTTGCAGTAGACCACCCAGGGCTTAATTGACGCCTTGGGACCCCGTGGACCTTGTGGGAGTGGTCGGTTTTGGGTTTTGATCTACGAACACATATATCGTATCAAAGATATTTATATGTTAGCAAAAACCCTGAGGCATTAGGTCAGGTTAAGATTTTTACTTTTTTTGGAGAGCCTTGATTTCGTCTTCAGAAAGCCCTGTTGCTTCGGATATCTCCAAAGCCTCCTGTCCTTTTAAAATCATCTTTAAAGCAATGGCCTCTCTTTCTTCCCTTCGCCCTTTTTCAAGCCCTCTTTCAAGCCCCTCTTCATGAGCTGTGTCGATTTGTGATAAACGATCTCGACGCTGCTTATCTTCAGCTTCAAGTCGTTCTCGCATGAGTTCGTCTTGAGACAAATTCCACAGATTTTTGACGGCTCTTCCCATGTCCCTTCCTTTTTTGGCTAGCTCTTGGCTGGTTTGTTGATCTAACTCATCCGACCTCTTTAAGAAATAGCACCACGCTTCACGCTGGTCAACAAGGCTGTCTAATCTGCAGAAATTCCCGCCGAGCTTGAAAAAACATTGAAATTCCTCCAAATCTCAGTGTGAGAATTGCACTGCATCGAATAAGGTAAACCTCCCCGTCTTCGCCATTTAGAGGCGAATATCCAGACTTTAGTTTAGGGCAAATACGTTAAACTCTTTGGGGCACTTTGAGAAAAATGGCTGCTCATGATGTGTCGAAAACATCTGAGGCAGCAATAGGCTTAATCCCATAAGCCATTATGGCGAGGAGTTCCTGCCAATTTTTAAAGTATAGGGTATGGAAATACCCCCTTATATGATCCCATAGATAAGATAGTCTCCTCTCTTTTTCTACCGCCTTTTGAAACAATTTACAGGCCAAATGTTGAAGTTGGTCCACTAAAAATACCAGCATCATAATCACGGCTAAATTGTTACACAAATTTTGCTTGCCGTGGCCAAAATTGTGCTCAAAGTTGTAACCCAAATTCTTTAACGTATTAAATGTTTCATTTTCTATCTTCCAGCGTGCTCTTCCCCCCCTCATTATTTGCATTATGTTGTCTTCGTTGATCTCAATGTCAGTCACCCAGCTAAAGTGCTGAACCTTACCGTTTGCTTTCGTTTCTTTGTATTCAATAAAATTCACTCGACAATCAGGATTTGAATCATTGAGTGAAACATCATTTATGAATCGAAATTCATGTGTCACTCCATTCTCTACCACGGTGAAGTGAGAAACTGTTCCTAAGCTATCTGCTCCATTTACAAACTCAAATAAAACTTTGTGGTCCCCCATCTTACAGCCTAAAATATAACTTAATTTTAATTCGTTAAGAAGAGTGATGTGAGGAGCATTGGAAGCCAATCCATCCTCAATAACAATCACTGGAAGGTGAGGGTGTTCCCTGCGAAAATCTTCAAGGAGTCGTTTGGCTGCATTACGCTCACAATCATTTTTGCTCGATCCATCTGTGTTTGAAATGGGCTCTGGAGCAATAGGTATAACCTGTTTCTTATCGGGGTGAACAATCACTCCTGCTAACATTTGATGATAGTAGGTCTTCGTCTCATCACGATGATTCTTTATACAACAATTCTCACAATGAATAGTCGAGGAGCTAAAGGCACCTGTTCCATCAATGCTGAGAAGATATTTTCCACCCAAATATGGGTAACCCTCCAAAACCTTCCCTCTTTGAGCTACGGTAAACAAAGATTTAAAAAAATTTTGAAACTCACGGGTTGGAACAGGATCTAAAATCTCTCGCATAGCCGTATCACTAGGAATTTGGCCTATTTGAAACAAATGGTGTAGGTTGTTTTTTGCCACTGGGTCATGGACACGATCACAAAACTGAAGCATGGATGGGTCTTTCAAGGCAAACATTGCCACAGATGACATAATGGCATCGCTCAGAGGAATCCTATGGGGACGCTGCGATCTTATATCTGGAACTGTAAGAGATTTACTGTGTAACAGGGAATACATTCCTGAAGCGGATAGACCTTTTCTAAAATGTTGATGCGACATGACGAACCCTCCTTGGTCTGATGTGCAACAACAAATATTCAAACAGATACTTAGGCAAAAGTCTACGAACTCTTTTTGAGGCGAATCTTTTGGAAGCCACTACTGTGGCCTAAACTATTTTTCGACGGGAATTGCTGTCTAATCTGCCAATGAACTTGTTCAATTCTACAATGACAAATTGCATACCATCGGTGAGCCTCAAATGAGGGTATCTATCCTGCCTCATGCTGCATGTATGGTAATAATTGTTGTTGTCCTTGCGTAGCTCAGGAAGGTCCACAGTACTGAAAACAAGGGAGTAAACAGTTCTTAATTTCTCGTATCTTTCTCCTTCTTTCACTTGATTGGAGTAGACCCGTCCAGCATAGGCAAGAAGGCGATTTGTGAAGTCTCTTTGGGAGACGGTTTGCATCTCCACATTCACAGTTTCATTTGCGACCCACTCCCCATTGGACAATTGTCGAGAAATGCGAAGCTTCATGTCCAAGATGAAGGTTTTTCCCGAAGGCTTGCTCGCCTCTGAAGAGTTTTCCTCGGTATCTAACAGTTGAACATGCTCCACCCGACAACCGAGTGGCAAGGGAAGAAAATCCTGCAACAAAGGCTTGAGCAAGTCCTGGTCATGCTTAAAAAATGCTTTAAAAGTGTTATCAAGGGTTAAGCAAAGGGGAGGGAGGGATTTTTTCATAAGTAAAAATTATGCATCTCGCTTTGGAGTAAAGTCAATGTATGTTTTCATTTACAGTTGTAGCCTACAACTCTCCCGCGTACTTTTTAAACGATTTGTAGGTCGTTGATAAGGTGGCTAATAAGTCCTCCCGATCCTTTGGAAAGACTTTCTCGATAGGAGAAGCTCAAGCGTAAATATTTATCGATTAATTTGCGACGGAGGTTGATGATGACAGTGTCGACAATATATTTGGTCCAGAACATATTGATAAAACGATCGGCACCTATCATGAGCCAGCCACAGGCCAGGGCCACAGGGATTTGCCATGCCAATTCTTGGTTTCCCTTTTCCCAAGCATCTGTGAGACTTCCAAGAAGGGGGCCTGTTGTTGATTTAAGTCCGCTGACAAGCACTCCAGCAAGGAGGACAAAAAAAAGCTTAAGCTTAAAGGGCTGTAACTCGGGCCATATGCGAGCCCACATATTTTTCATAGCTTTTACATACAGCGGTTTGTTCCATCACACAAGCCGACCTTGAAGACCAAGGAAAGCCAGTGTTGCAGTTGACCTCCCAAGGGTTTAATTGACGCCCTGGGACCCCGTGGACCTTGTGGGAGTGGTCGTTTGCTCATCTTGATCTTGGAACTGATTTTTCTAGTGCTATTAGCTCAATCCCCGATGGGCGGCTCAAAATCAAATGGATATCTACCCCTTGCCTCAAAGTGTTTGTGGTCGGTTTTGGGTTTTGATCTACGAACACATATATCGTATCAAAGATATTTATATGTTAGCAAAAACCCTGAGGCATTAGGTCAGGTTAAGATTTTTACTTTTTTTGGAGAGCCTTGATTTCGTCTTCAGAAAGCCCTGTTGCTTCGGATATCTCCAAAGCCTCCTGTCCTTTTAAAATCATCTTTAAAGCAATGGCCTCTCTTTCTTCCCTTCGCCCTTTTTCAAGCCCTCTTTCAAGCCCTCTTTCAAGCCCCTCTTCATGGGCTGTGTCGATTTGTGATAAACGATCTCGACGCTGCTTATCTTCAGCTTCAAGTCGTTCTCGCATGAGTTCGTCTTGAGACAAATTCCACAGATTTTTGACGGCTCTTCCCATGTCCCTTCCTTTTTTGGCTAGCTCTTGGCTGGTTTGTTGATCTAACTCATCCGACCTCTTTAAGAAATAGCACCACGCTTCACGCTGGTCAACAAGGCTGTCTAATCTGCCAATGAACTTGTTCAATTCTACAATGACAAATTGCATACCATCGGTGAGCCTCAAATGAGGGTATCTATCCTGCCTCATGCTGCATGTATGGTAATAATTGTTGTTGTCCTTGCGTAGCTCAGGAAGGTCCACAGTACTGAAAACAAGGGAGTAAACAGTTCTTAATTTCTCGTATCTTTCTCCTTCTTTCACTTGATTGGAGTAGACCCGTCCAGCATAGGCAAGAAGGCGATTTGTGAAGTCTCTTTGGGAGATGGTTTGCATCTCCACATTCACAGTTTCATTTGCGACCCACTCCCCATTGGACAATTGTCGAGAAATGCGAAGCTTCATGTCCAAGATGAAGGTTTTTCCCGAAGGCTTGCTCGCCTCTGAAGAGTTTTCCTCGGTATCTAACAGTTGAACATGCTCCACCCGACAACCGAGTGGCAAGGGAAGAAAATCCTGCAACAAAGGCTTGAGCAAGTCCTGGTCATGCTTAAAAAATGCTTTAAAAGTGTTATCAAGGGTTAAGCAAAGGGGAGGGAGGGATTTTTTCATAAGTAAAAATTATGCATCTCGCTTTGGAGTAAAGTCAATGTATGTTTTCATTTACAGTTGTAGCCTACAACTCTCCCGCGTACTTTTTAAACGATTTGTAGGTCGTTGATAAGGTGGCTAATAAGTCCTCCCGCTTTGGAAAGACTTTCTCGATAGGAGAAGCTCAAGCGTAAATATTTATCCATTAATTTGCGACGGAGGTTGATGATGACAGTGTCGACGATATATTTGGTCCAGAACATATTGATAAAACGACCGGCATCTATCATGAGCCAGCCACAGGCCAGGGCCACAGGGATTTGCCATGCCAATTCTTGGTTTCCCTTTTCCCAAGCATCTGTGAGACTTCCAAGAAGGGGGCCTGTTGTTGATTTAAGTCCGCTGACAAGCACTCCAACTCCAACAAGGAGGACAAAAAAAAGCTTAAGCTTAAAGGGTGTTAGCTGACAATTAAAATGCCCCACCGTCGCCAATGAAAAGTGGCCACTTTTCAGAGGAGGACCTATGGTGATTTTTGGCATTGTCAACCGAGACGCATATAATCAATTGATATTACTCATAAAAAGGCTCCGAGCTGATAAGAACTCCTTTTGGGTTCTTGTCGACCTGGAAAGGGGCTCCGTGTTGGAGAGTCCTTCCATGACAGCCTATTCAGGTTCCATATTTCTCATTTGTAGACTGTTTCTGGATTTCAATGAGGTTAAATATATAGTCAAGAAAAGCCTGTTTAGGCTGTGCCCATTTTCTAAAGTATTTAAATTCCACAAGATTCCAACATTTGCCTCAATTTTCATGGAATTTCTTTTTGAAGACAGGCTTCCCTTAAAGCCGTCGCCAATTAAAATGTCCCACTTTCAATATGGAGGTTGTCGCCAATGAAAAGTGACCAATCTTCAGGGAGTGTTCAAATACTAGACAATGAAGTCTCTTCTTCTGATATAGATACTAAGCTCACAGAGTCCCTCCCTTTTGCAACTCAAAAGGTTAGCAATGAGGAGGATCTTATGATTAGTCAATACACTTTCGGCCGCATTCGTGACCTGAGTCACAGTGGTAAAAATAAGACAGAAATATCTCGTGAATTAGGGATCAATCGTAAGACGGTGCGCAAGTACTGTAAGTCCAACACCCCACCGAAGTACAAGGCGAGGTCCAAAAGAACTCGCCCAGATCCCCTTAATGGATATATGGATCGGGTGAAGTACTTTTTGAAGTTGAACCCAAGTAACACCGCCCGTGAAATATATGAGCTATTAGTTGAGGAGGGTTATCGTGGGAGTGAGAGAACGGTTCAGAGAAGAGTTTGTGAGATTCTTGGTTCTCGCCCCAAGGAGCGTTTTTTCAGCCAAAGATATGATCCTGGAGAACAGGCTCAGTTTGATTTTAAGGAGAAGGTTGCTTTACCATTTGCCGATGGTGTTCAGATCGTTCATCTCCATTTTGGAACATTGCCTTGTAGTGGCACCTGTTGGGTTCGTGCCTACCCCTTTCTTGTCTATGAGTGTTTCATCGATGGGGTGCATGCTTTTTTTGAAAAGATAGGTGGGATGAGTGCGAACATCCGTATTGATAATTTATCTCCCTGTGTGAAGAAAGTTCTTAAAGGAAATCAGCGAATTTACACCCAATCTTTTGATCGAGCCATCCAATACTATGGATTTAAGGTTCTTCCCTGCCGCGCAGGGAAGGGCTCTGACAAGGGAGATGTGGAGCGTGATATTCGAACCTTCAGTTCTCGGATAAAAAATATTGTTAGAAACAAAGGAATTGTTTTTAAAGACTGGGATCATTTGAATCAGTTTTTAGAGTCTTATATGGATCAGCATCAGAGTGACTCCACCAAATCTCGCTTTGAGGAGGAGGCCAAAGTTCTTAAGCCTTTGCCTCCACGAGATGAAGATATTCTCTGTAAGGTGAATATTTGTCAAAGTAATGGTTATGGGACTTTGAGAATAGGTAAAACCACATATTCCATACCTGATGAGGTGATCCAATCTCCCTGTAAAACCGTACAGGGTCCCTATCATGTCACGATCTATCGTGCAGGAGGGAAGCAAGAAATTGTCGCTCGCCATCAAAGAAAACCTGATGGGGAGCATAGTCTTCTTCTTGAACATATCCTTCCCTCTTTAGTTCGTAAGCCGCAAGCCATGGTAAGATGGGCTCACCGATCCATTCTTTTTCCAACAAATGTGTTTGAAAATTTTTATCAATACCTCAAGCAACAAGATTCAAGCCGTGCCGAGCATGAATATTTAAGAGTTATCAACTTGATTCAGCATGTGAGTTGGCAGGACTTATCTACAGCCATGGAGCTTCAATTAGAAAGTCGTGAGATTTTCGACTTTAAATCCATAAAAGATTTGCTCTTAGGAAATCCCACCAAAATTAATTTGAATGACCAACAAAAACCACTTCAACCTAGATTGTCTCAATATGACAGTCTTGTTCCAAACATAGGAGGTTCTTAATGAATCACGAAGAACTTATAGGTTCTCTTAAAAAACTCCGACTTCCAGCGATGGCGGATGAATATGTTGCAACGGCTAGAGTTGCCGAAAAAACAAAAAAGACGTATGAACAGTATTTAGGTATACTCGTTCAAAATGAGCTTGCTGACAAGCATTCCCAGAGAGTGAAAAGATTGCTTAAGGGGGCCAAGCTTCCTCAACTTAAATCACTCCAAACTTATAACTTCCAGAAAAGAACGGGAGTGACAGCTCAGCAAATTAATTGGATGGCAGAGGGAGAGTGGGTCAGAAAAGCCTGTAATGTTGTGTTTTACGGAAGCTTTGGAATGGGGAAAAGTCATTTGGCCATGTCCCTAGTTCGTTCACTCTGTGAACAAGGCTATCGATGTTTATGGGTCACCACTCATGAACTTATTGAAACAATGCGTGAAAGCAAGAAAGAACTCTCATTGAATGCTCTTTTTAAGAAATTAGACCGTTTTGATCTTATTGCTTGTGATGAACTTGGCTATACAGCTTCCTGCACAGAGGGGGCAGATCTTTTCTTTCAATTCATATCTCAGCGATATGAAAGGAAAAGTCTCATGATCACTACAAACTTAACATACTCTGAATGGGATAAGGTGTTTCTTAACCCTATTACCACCGCTGCTGCTGTTGATCGAATCATTCACAACTGTGAAACCCTCAACATTGAAGGAAAAGAAAGTTGGAGAACCGAATCGGCAAAAGCCAAGTCTAAACAGAGCAAAGAGGAAAGTTCAACCAAAGAAGTTCATTAGAGATCCCCACTTTTGGGGAAGGAACTCGCCAGTTATCCACAAAATTTATCCACAGCAGCACTGCGTTGCTAGACATCGGGGTCACAGCCGCAGTGTCGCCATGGATAAATTTATGGATAACTGGCTTTTACCGTACTATTTGCTCGTCACTCTCGCGGAGCTTTAGACATTAGCTGCGCCAAGGAATCCTGAAAAATACTCCATTTACCTCTGCCATAGGGCTGAAGGATGCATTTGGGGTCATGCCAAAAGTGGTGGGCAGAAAATCATTCCTCAGAATCTTGTGGCATAGTCCGAGTTAAATGATGAGCAAAATAAAGACACTTGACTAAACTCTGAACGAAGAATAACTAAATCAGTACATCATCAACTGGCCGTTTTTCATTGGCGACGGCTTCTAAAAATGGCCAATTTTAATTGGCGCCTAACAAAGGGCTGTAACTCGGGCCATATGCGAGCCCACATATTTTTCATAGCTTTTACATACAGCGATTTGTTTCATCACACAAGCCGACCTTGAAGACCAAGGAAAGCCAGTGTTGCAGTTGACCTCCCAAGGGTTTAATTGACGCCCCGGGACACCGTGGACCTTGTGGGAGTGGTCGTTTGCTCATCTTGATCTTGGATCTGATTTTTCTAGTGCTTTAGCTCAATGGGCGGCTCAAAATCAAATGGATATCTACCCCTTGCCTTAAAGTGTTTGTGGTCGGTTTTCGGTTTTGATCTACGAACACATATATCGCATCAAAGATATTTATATGTTAGCAAAACCCTGAGGCATTATGAATTTTTTATTTTTTCTTTTCGACTCATAACTTTGCTTAATTTGGGTTTTATGTAATCTATAACCAAGGTATGCTATAGGTGCTGAGATACGCCCCTCAAAGGTCTTAGGGTAGCGTGTTCTTAACTTCCTTCTTCTCAAAATCGAATAGAGAGTGTCTTTTCCCTCATCAAGCGCACTTTTTGTGTGTGTTAGAATGATGATATCATCGACATACCTCTGATAAAAAATATGGGTTTGTTGATTAAAAAAATCATCTAAATCTTTAAGATACAACCAAGCGTAAAATGTTGACATTGAGCTTCCTTGAAAAATACTCTTTTCTCTCACAGATTTCGTATTTTTTTCTACTGGCAACAAAAGGTCTTGCCAAATGAGAGAATGTAAGCAACGCGGCACTCCTATCTTGAAAATAAGTTTTTCCAAGATTACGGTGTCCACACTAGCGAAATAAGATTTAACATCTGTCTCCCGAGTTTGACAGCAGCATCTGCGTCAAACGAATGATATTAAAGGATTAACGCATATAGTTGTATTTTGTTTATCCACACTTGTGGGCATTAAGGATTCTGGGAGGGATGGGGACGCCTGCGGCTTTAAATAAGGAGTTGGCATTGCCAGTGATATCTGTGCGGGTCCAAATGACTTGATCACGAATTTTAACAGGGATAGCCCTAACTTCCTTGAGTTCCCTCATGGCCTCTACAACAGTTAAAGGTCGCTCTTTAACATGACCAATGCCTATGGCTGGGCTTTTTAGGTTCATCTTCTTATCTCTTAAACATTTTGTAAGGTGGGCCTCACAAAGATAAGTTAAAAAGCATAGAGTTAAATGTCCAATAATCCTCTGGTCTGTCCAATGGAAAACAGGACGTGTTTTCAAAGTCCCTTTTAACTCACCAAAAGCATCTTCAATTTTCCACAATTCTTTGTAGTTGATAATAATCTCATCTGCCGTCAAGTCTTTGACATTTGTAAGGACGGCAAAAAAACCATCAATTTTTTCATCTAATTCTATTTGTTCTGCATTTAATTCAGGTTTTTTATTTTTGTCGTCAGCCATCTTTACATATTTCTTATAACCTTTATTGGAAACAAAAGTACTAGACTGAACACCTTTAGAAGATAGTTTTCCTTCGATCTTTTCAAGAAGGGATTCTCTAGATTTTTTATCTCTCTCTGCTCTTTTCCTAGACCAAGTCACAATACATCTATGCCCCCCATGGTCTGTTTCGTAAACAGCAAGCTCATTCTCATATACCCAGCTAAAACGATTTAAATCATAGACCTCTTGTTTCTTTTCTTTTTTTAAAGATCCAAGCTTCATACCAACAATAAACTCGCTTTGATCCTCACTGAGTTTGTCAGTATTAGCCTTTGATAAAAGCCCCCTATCAGCCACAAAAATGAAACGGCGTACATTAAACTTTTTTCTCATTTTATCAACAATATCTGAAAGCGTCTTGCCTTCAAAAGTATTACCAGGGAAAACCTCAAAACCTAAAGGGATGCCATCCCGATTCACCAACAAACCAAAGACAACTTGGGTGCAGTCTGATCGTCTCTCTTTACTATAGCCAAATTGACGAAGTTTCCCTAAGTCTGTTCTTGTACTCTCGAAGCGTAAGGTTGTTAAATCATACAACACAATGTCTACTTGGAAATTAAATAAATCTCGCCCCACCCAATAAAGCGAGTTCTCTATTTCATCCTTATGGGAGGCAAGTAAGTCCATAGACCGATAAATATGCTGGAGACTCAAATCACCCTTAATCATGTCTGGGTAAAAAGATTTTTGCCAATACTCAAAAACCTTTAACTTGGAACTAGGAGCAATAAATCGGCTGGCAACTAAGGTAAAAATCACCTTACATAAATCAAATTGAACTTTCTCATGAGAATCTTTTATGTCTTTGAGGGTCTTATTGATACCCAGTTGATCAAACAACTTTTGTAAAATCAGCAAGGGACCCAAAATGAAAGTCTCTTCGATGTAAAGCTCCTTAGCCAATTGACTCACAGTGAGAAGCTCTCGGTGGCGGGATACGGCCTGCGCCAAACTATTAATCTTATCCTCTCCTCCTTCTCCAGCCTTACCTAAGGACATGAGCATGCGTTTTTTGGATTTGCCTTTTTCTCTGTAGGACTCCACAAGGTGGTAGTAGCACTGACCTTTTGAGTTTTTAGTCGTTTGGATGTACATGAGGATATTTTCTACATATTTCTATGATATATCAATATTTAAAACGATAAAATCCTATTTTGTTTTCTACACTTTTTTTACGTCAATTTTAATTTTTCCAGCAGCTACCATTATATTTCAGTACAACCCCAATTTCTGGAAATTTCGCATTTTAACGCAGATGCTGCTGTCAAACTCGGGATTGAGCTTCCTTGAAAAATACTCTTTTCTCTCACAGATTTCGTATTTTTTTCTACTGGCAACAAAAGGTCTTGCCAAATGAGAGAATGTAAGCAACGCGGCACTCCTATCTTGAAAATAAGTTTTTCCAAGATTACGGTGTCCACACTAGCGAAATAAGATTTAACATCTGTCTTAAAAACGTAGGAGTAATTTGTCCTTTGGTGGTACAGTTGGCGGATCGCATAGTTCCGCCCTTTGCCTGCAGTAGACACATAGTTGTGGGCCACCCAATTCTTTGTTGCTACCATATCTCTCAAATAAGATGACAAGCAAAAATCTACAAATCGATCTTCCCATTCTTTGTAATAAGTTATTAGTTTACCGCCAATGAATTGGGTTTTTCTTTCCGAAAAAAAATAGGATTGATTTTTAATTTGATGGTTGAGTTCGCTCACAAATTCTTCTTTACGTTGGGCCCAAGACAAAAGGCGAGAACTGTGTTTGGACAGCAATTCCCGTCGAAAAATAGTTTAGGCCACAGTAGTGGCTTCCAAAAGATTCGCCTCAAAAAGAGTTCGTAGACTTTTGCCTAAGTATCTGTTTGAATATTTGTTGTTGCACATCAGACCAAGGAGGGTTCGTCATGTCGCATCAACATTTTAGAAAAGGTCTATCCGCTTCAGGAATGTATTCCCTGTTACACAGTAAATCTCTTGCAGTTCCAGATATAAGATCGCAGCGTCCCCATAGGATTCCTCTGAGCGATGCCATTATGTCATCTGTGGCAATGTTTGCCTTGAAAGATCCATCCATGCTTCAGTTTTGTGATCGTGTCCATGACCCAGTGGCAAAAAACAACCTACACCATTTGTTTCAAATAGGCCAAATTCCTAGTGATACGGCTATGCGAGAGATTTTAGATCCTGTTCCAACCCGTGAGTTTCAAAATTTTTTTAAATCTTTGTTTACCGTAGCTCAAAGAGGGAAGGTTTTGGAGGGTTACCCATATTTGGGTGGAAAATATCTTCTCAGCATTGATGGAACAGGTGCCTTTAGCTCCTCGACTATTCATTGTGAGAATTGTTGTATAAAGAATCATCGTGATGAGACGAAGACCTACTATCATCAAATGTTAGCAGGAGTGATTGTTCACCCCGATAAGAAACAGGTTATACCTATTGCTCCAGAGCCCATTTCAAACACAGATGGATCGAGCAAAAATGATTGTGAGCGTAATGCAGCCAAACGACTCCTTGAAGATTTTCGCAGGGAACACCCTCACCTTCCAGTGATTGTTATTGAGGATGGATTGGCTTCCAATGCTCCTCACATCACTCTTCTTAACGAATTAAAATTAAGTTATATTTTAGGCTGTAAGATGGGGGACCACAAAGTTTTATTTGAGTTTGTAAATGGAGCAGATAGCTTAGGAACAGTTTCTCACTTCACCGTGGTAGAGAATGGAGTGACACATGAATTTCGATTCATAAATGATGTTTCACTCAATGATTCAAATCCTGATTGTCGAGTGAATTTTATTGAATACAAAGAAACGAAAGCAAACGGTAAGGTTCAGCACTTTAGCTGGGTGACTGACATTGAGATCAACGAAGACAACATAATGCAAATAATGAGGGGGGGAAGAGCACGCTGGAAGATAGAAAATGAAACATTTAATACGTTAAAGAATTTGGGTTACAACTTTGAGCACAATTTTGGCCACGGCAAGCAAAATTTGTCTAACAATTTAGCCGTGATTATGATGCTGGTATTTTTAGTGGACCAACTTCAACATTTGGCCTGTAAATTGTTTCAAAAGGCGGTAGAAAAAGAGAGGAGACTATCTTATCTATGGGATCATATGAGGGGGTATTTCCATACCCTATACTTTAAAAATTGGCAGGAACTCCTCGCCATAATGGCTTATGGGATTAAGCCTATTGAGGTGGACCCCAATGTCAGACTGAAAAACTTGATTTTTAAGCTACACCACAGCGCACAAAGAAGCCCCGTGTTAATGTGTTAAATCCACCTCTCCCATATGCACCTGATAAGGGGTGCAATCCTGAAGAGACTGGTGTGGCCTTTTATTATTATAAAAATTAAAATACGTTTTAAAACCTTTGTTGGCTTGAACCATTGATTTGTCTTGATAGCCTTTCAAGTAAACCTCTTCGTACTTAACAGACCGCCAAAGCCGCTCGATCATGATGTTGTCTAAACACCTGCCTTTGCCGTCCATACTGATCGAGATTCCATGATTTTTCAATAATTTTGTGAAAACCTCAGAAGTGAATTGGCACCCTTGATCAGTATTGACGATATCAGGGCAACCAAATGTTTCTATGGCTTCCTCAAAGACTTCTAAACAAAAAGTTGTCTCAAGGCTATTAGAAAGTCTCCAAGACAGAACAAATCGGCTAAACCAATCTATCACAGCTACCAAGTAAGCAAAGCCACCAGACAACCTTATAAAAGTAATATCAGTAGCCCACACTTGGTTGGGGAAGCAGATATTAAGCCCCTTAAGTAGGTAGGGATAAACCTTATGCTGATGGTTTCGCTGACTGGTGTTTGGACCTGGGAAGATAGCGAAAAGACACATCTTTTCCATGAGCCGCTGAATCCTCTTGCGGTTGACCCCATGGCCATTAAGTCTTAAGTGAGCTGCCATTTTACGGCTCCCATAAAAAGGGGTCTCCAAGTACTGTTTGTCAATTAAACTCATCAGTTTTAAGTTGTAGGCACTCTCAGGTATGGGCTTGTAGTACAAGGCTCCCTTAGAGAGTCCTAGCAACTCACATTGGCGAGTGACACAAATATTTGGATGTTTCCAATTGATAGCGGCTTTTTTCTCAGGCATTGAAGCTCTCAGATTTTTTTTTTAACCAATCATTTTCAACCTTTAACTGCCCTATTTGCCGATACAATTCATCAATGGTTTTTCTTTGTTCTTCTACCTCGTTGTTGTCCTTTTTTTTGCTCGCTAAGGCCTTAGGAATGGCTTCAATAGCTTGCTTCTTCCAATCTTGGATTTGGATGCGGTGAACTCCATGCTTGGAGGCCAACTCTGCCATTGTGTCAGTCTCACGAATGGCGTCAAGTGCGACTCTGGCCTTAAATTGTGCGCTGTGTTTCTTTCTCATTATCCCCTCCTATGAGGGGCTTTTTACCCGCTGCGGTGTAACTTAGCAACCAGTCTGTTTTTGGGGTCCACTATATATTGCTGCCTCAGATGTTTTCGACACATCATGAGCAGCCATTTTTCTCAAAGTGCCCCAAAGAGTTTAACGTATTTGCCCTAAACTAAAGTCTGGACATTCGCCTCTAAATGGCGAAGACGGGGAGGTTTACCTTATTCGATGCAGTGCAATTCTCACACTGAGATTTGGAGGAATTTCAATGTTTTTTCAAGCTCGGCGGGAATTTCTGGTGTTTGGACTTGTGATTAGAAATGAACGCTGCTAACTTATCTAGTGAGGTTATCATGATCGATCTATGGCCTCTTGGGAAGGGGGATGCCCCCTTGGGTTACACTAGGGCTCAATGCCGTTTCCTTAAGCCACCACACCCCTCTGCCTCTGCGTTAAGCTATTTCTTTTAAAAGAACTCCCAGCCCTTTTGATAGACCTTTCATAGCTTCTTTTGAAGTGCCTCCTCTTCTCCATTGAAATCTTCATCAGCAACTTTATCTGCTTCCTAAATTTCTGATAGAGCCCCGCAACAAAAAGAGGGATGCTATCCATTATGAAATCAAGAATCAGTTTAAAGTTAGGTTTTTTGTAGTCATTTTTTACCAACTGATTCACACTGTCTTCATCCTCATTTATGCTCATTTGAATCTTTGTATAATTGAAGAGCCAAAAATAAGAATACAGCTCTTGCAATATTCCATTAAGGCTTGTTGAGTGCCACTGCTCCATTTTCATTGTCGATGTAAAATCACGAAATGTCGTTTCTATTTCCCAACGACGAGAGTAAAGAGCAACCATATCCTTCTTGTCCAAGGAGCCATGCGGAAGATTAGTGGCCAAAACAGAGAACTCCCCAGTCTTTGGGTTTTTATACTTATAGAGATGAATGACCACCCCCTCAATAACCATTCGTGAATACCAACCTGGGCCATTAAATAAATTTACAATGGGGATAAAAGTAGAGCCTCGCTTACAACGCGCAATAAAGAAGTTACTGGCTTGAGCATGGGCCTTAATAATCTCTGTAGATAAATAAAGCCTATCGTAGAGAGTTATGCTATTACTCTCAAAACTACCTATCATTTGAATAGCATTGGCGATTTCGTTCAGAGCGGGAGAATAGCAAAGATTCTTTGTCACACCCGATAAAACGTCATAAGCATGAGATAGATACATACGTAAGAAATGAGTTTCCATCTCATTTGGGCAAGGGTACCCACAATAACCCTCCTTTAAAAGATCTTTAGAGCGAGGAAGTGCTAATTGGTCGCCATCTATGGCATAGATATAAAAACCATGAAACGTTTTTCTCAATGGTTCGTAGTCTGTAATCAAAGATTCAAAGATATCTTTGAAAAATAGGTAAGAAATACTTTGACGTATCTTGCTGAGACTGCTTTTGACTGGCATGAGAAGCAGGTCACCAAAATGAGTCCATACCGTCTTAAGAGCGATTTGGTAGCCTTCGTAATTTGTTCCGGAAATAAGATAGATAATGGTAAAAAAGAAAATTTGAGGATTAAATTTTCGATTCCTTTTTTGTTTTTCTGGATCGACAAGGTGCTCTGACTTGAAGGAAGAATCAAGTTTTGGTAGAATAAAATGGTCATCTGTGACGCGAACTCGTCATTTGGGGGCTTTCGAGATCAATATTGGATTGCATGTGACTTACTCCTTGGTTGAGGGTTGGGTGTAAAATAAAACAAGTCTTATTCTTGTCGATTTATCTAATAATTTCAAGAGATTTTTCTTAAGGAAACGGCATTGCACTAGGGCTATTTAAATTGGAGAAGTGATCTCGTTAACATTAACATTTGAATCCCCTGTGTGTGGCTGAGCCACAAAGGCAGACACGCCCGTTAAGGCGATGTCGCGGACGGTATACAGACCCCGCGGAGTTCATCAAATCGCGACGCTACTGTCGTTACACTTATCGCGACCGTACTATGACGCCCGTCGATTGAATTGTGGACGTAATGGCGATTGATTACTTCCACTTTAGTTCGCGCCATCGATCGTCAAGTGAACATAATTCGGTAGTGAGACCCGTGTTCGACGCTCGCAATGTACCCGGTCTTGCAACTTATTACCGGCCATTCAGGGAAATCCCCGATCATCATCCCCTTCTTGATCACGACCGGCCCTGCGGTCGGGCCCTTTACGGCCGCCATCTCAATCATCGGCACCGCCTTTACGGCAGCCACCAGTTGACCGCAACTCACTATCGGAGCATCCGCACGCCCGGGAGCTGCAGCGTCGGCAGGACTCGTCGAAAGTAGTATCCGCGCTTGCGGCGGACGGAACGGTCTGACGTAAGACCCATCCACAAATGCGACCGACAAATCACCCTGAAACTCTCCCGTTGTCCCTGTGGGACGAATATTCTTGACCTGCACAGACTGAACTGTAAGCCTGTTGTACACAGCGGTGCCCGCTGCAGCAATGATGTTATGGGATCCTGTAAAATCACAACCTGTGCGTATGCTCCCGAGGTTGATGTCACTGGGCGTCTCATCAGGTCTCGTGTCGATGGTAAATGGACCTATGGTCTGCTTGAGACCATCTTCTGGACTCGAATTTATGCTATCCTTAAAGTGGCAGTTACAGGTCTCAGTATTTTTTAGGGCTTGGAGGATTAAGTAGTGGTTACTTGCGGCTGCGAGCTGTTCTTTGATGGATGTGAGTTCCGTATGTTGAAAAGAAAACATTTGAATGAGAGTTGTCAGCAGCATCCCAGTAATGACAGTTGCTACCAGAGTGGCAGCCAGAGAAAAACCTCTATTATTAATATTAATTAGATTCACTTAACACCTCTCAACCAAAAAAATATACCATACTAATAGAATAACAGAAATTCCCGCCGAGCTTGAAAAAACATTGAAATTCCTCCAAATCTCAGTGTGAGAATTGCACTGCATCGAATAAGGTAAACCTCCCCGTCTTCGCCATTTAGAGGCGAATGTCCAGACTTTAGTTTAGGGCAAATACGTTAAACTCTTTGGGGCACTTTGAGAAAAATGGCTGCTCATGATGTGTCGAAAACATCTGAGGCAGCAATAGGCTTAATCCCATAAGCCATTATGGCGAGGAGTTCCTGCCAATTTTTAAAGTATAGGGTATGGAAATACCCCCTCATATGATCCCATAGATAAGATAGTCTCCTCTCTTTTTCTACCGCCTTTTGAAACAATTTACAGGCCAAATGTTGAAGTTGGTCCACTAAAAATACCAGCATCATAATCACGGCTAAATTGTTACACAAATTTTGCTTGCCGTGGCCAAAATTGTGCTCAAAGTTGTAACCCAAATTCTTTAACGTATTAAATGTTTCATTTTCTATCTTCCAGCGTGCTCTTCCCCCCCTCATTATTTGCATTATGTTGTCTTCGTTGATCTCAATGTCAGTCACCCAGCTAAAGTGCTGAACCTTACCGTTTGCTTTCGTTTCTTTGTATTCAATAAAATTCACTCGACAATCAGGATTTGAATCATTGAGTGAAACATCATTTATGAATCGAAATTCATGTGTCACTCCATTCTCTACCACGGTGAAGTGAGAAACTGTTCCTAAGCTATCTGCTCCATTTACAAACTCAAATAAAACTTTGTGGTCCCCCATCTTACAGCCTAAAATATAACTTAGTTTTAATTCGTTAAGAAGAGTGATGTGAGGAGCATTGGAAGCCAATCCATCCTCAATAACAATCACTGGAAGGTGAGGGTGTTCCCTGCGAAAATCTTCAAGGAGTCGTTTGGCTGCATTACGCTCACAATCATTTTTGCTCGATCCATCTGTGTTTGAAATGGGCTCTGGAGCAATAGGTATAACCTGTTTCTTATCGGGGTGAACAATCACTCCTGCTAACATTTGATGATAGTAGGTCTTCGTCTCATCACGATGATTCTTTATACAACAATTCTCACAATGAATAGTCGAGGAGCTAAAGGCACCTGTTCCATCAATGCTGAGAAGATATTTTCCACCCAAATATGGGTAACCCTCCAAAACCTTCCCTCTTTGAGCTACGGTAAACAAAGATTTAAAAAAATTTTGAAACTCACGGGTTGGAACAGGATCTAAAATCTCTCGCATAGCCGTATCACTAGGAATTTGGCCTATTTGAAACAAATGGTGTAGGTTGTTTTTTGCCACTGGGTCATGGACACGATCACAAAACTGAAGCATGGATGGATCTTTCAAGGCAAACATTGCCACAGATGACATAATGGCATCGCTCAGAGGAATCCTATGGGGACGCTGCGATCTTATATCTGGAACTGCAAGAGATTTACTGTGTAACAGGGAATACATTCCTGAAGCGGATAGACCTTTTCTAAAATGTTGATGCGACATGACGAACCCTCCTTGGTCTGATGTGCAACAACAAATATTCAAACAGATACTTAGGCAAAAGTCTACGAACTCTTTTTGAGGCGAATCTTTTGGAAGCCACTACTGTGGCCTAAACTATTTTTCGACGGGAATTGCTGATAGAATAACACTATCGTCATTGAAAGAACAAGATTTACAAAAAAAAATCCATAGGTGTTTCTGATTGATACACAATTTTTTTATGAATCTATGATTTATGAGTTGATTTATGATTGCCTCGTGATTGCATTTGGTAAAAACGAGCAGCGTACTCTCCACTAAGGGCCATAAGCTCTTCGTGTTGCCCTTGTGTTCTCAAAGATGGCGCACATCTTTGAGAACAAGAATAGGAGCGTCCTTATAAGTGGATTTGCCACTGCCGCTGGATCCAATAATGGCCAACATTTCCCCACGGCGAATGGAGAAATTGAGACCGCTGAGAACCCGAGTTTGACAGCAGCATCTGCGTCAAACGAATGATATTAAAGGATTAACGCATATAGTTGTATTTTGTTTATCCACACTTGTGGGCATTAAGGATTCTGGGAGGGATGGGGACGCCTGCGGCTTTAAATAAGGAGTTGGCATTGCCAGTGATATCTGTGCGGGTCCAAATGACTTGATCACGAATTTTAACAGGGATAGCCCTAACTTCCTTGAGTTCCCTCATGGCCTCTACAACAGTTAAAGGTCGCTCTTTAACATGACCAATGCCTATGGCTGGGCTTTTTAGGTTCATCTTCTTATCTCTTAAACATTTTGTAAGGTGGGCCTCACAAAGATAAGTTAAAAAGCATAGAGTTAAATGTCCAATAATCCTCTGGTCTGTCCAATGGAAAACAGGACGTGTTTTCAAAGTCCCTTTTAACTCACCAAAAGCATCTTCAATTTTCCACAATTCTTTGTAGTTGATAATAATCTCATCTGCCGTCAAGTCTTTGACATTTGTAAGGACGGCAAAAAAACCATCAATTTTTTCATCTAATTCTATTTGTTCTGCATTTAATTCAGGTTTTTTATTTTTGTCGTCAGCCATCTTTACATATTTCTTATAACCTTTATTGGAAACAAAAGTACTAGACTGAACACCTTTAGAAGATAGTTTTCCTTCGATCTTTTCAAGAAGGGATTCTCTAGATTTTTTATCCCTCTCTGCTCTTTTCCTAGACCAAGTCACAATACATCTATGCCCCCCATGGTCTGTTTCGTAAACAGCAAGCTCATTCTCATATACCCAGCTAAAACGATTTAAATCATAGACCTCTTGTTTCTTTTCTTTTTTTAAAGATCCAAGCTTCATACCAACAATAAACTCGCTTTGATCCTCACTGAGTTTGTCAGTATTAGCCTTTGATAAAAGCCCCCTATCAGCCACAAAAATGAAACGGCGTACATTAAACTTTTTTCTCATTTTATCAACAATATCTGAAAGCGTCTTGCCTTCAAAAGTATTACCAGGGAAAACCTCAAAACCTAAAGGGATGCCATCCCGATTCACCAACAAACCAAAGACAACTTGGGTGCAGTCTGATCGTCTCTCTTTACTATAGCCAAATTGACGAAGTTTCCCTAAGTCTGTTCTTGTACTCTCGAAGCGTAAGGTTGTTAAATCATACAACACAATGTCTACTTGGAAATTAAATAAATCTCGCCCCACCCAATAAAGCGAGTTCTCTATTTCATCCTTATGGGAGGCAAGTAAGTCCATAGACCGATAAATATGCTGGAGACTCAAATCACCCTTAATCATGTCTGGGTAAAAAGATTTTTGCCAATACTCAAAAACCTTTAACTTGGAACTAGGAGCAATAAATCGGATGGCAACTAAGGTAAAAATCACCTTACATAAATCAAATTGAACTTTCTCATGAGAATCTTTTATGTCTTTGAGGGTCTTATTGATACCCAGTTGATCAAACAACTTTTGTAAAATCAGCAAGGGACCCAAAATGAAAGTCTCTTCGATGTAAAGCTCCTTAGCCAATTGACTCACAGTGAGAAGCTCTCGGTGGCGGGATACGGCCTGCGCCAAACTATTAATCTTATCCTCTCCTCCTTCTCCAGCCTTACCTAAGGACATGAGCATGCGTTTTTTGGATTTGCCTTTTTCTCTGTAGGACTCCACAAGGTGGTAGTAGCACCCTGAAATCCCTAAAAGTTGTAACTAGGTTTAATGTATTGCGTTAACTTTCCTCTCTTCCTATGGAATTGGCTGCTGTCAACGGTTTGAGAGGTTTAATAGTATTAATATATTTAATATGATTCATAAGAATTTGCTGCGAAAGGTCCTCTTCGTCCCCATTGGATAGATGAGGCATAGTGGTAGCCACAGCCACCGTCACATTTGAAACAGATAAAAAACATCATTTTGTCTTGGGAAGCCCATCTATTTGGAAGGCTGAAAAAATATCCTTTTGTTTTTTAGACAGCTCTCCAAGCATCAGATCACCTGTAGCTAATTCATAAAATTTTAATCGGTCCATCATTTTGTAAATTTCTATTTTAGACATTTTTTTATATAACTTCTTATCTTTCATAACAGTATCAATATGTGAAATTAAAATTAAAGAGAGAAAATTAATAAAGATGCTTCCCCTCATATTCATGAGAGAATGAACTCGACTTCTCCTTCCATTAATATCATGCTTGAATGAGAAAAATACTTTCTCAATGATATCTTTGTTTCGATATAAACTCAATATATTTGTTTTCTTTAAATCATGACTATTTGTAATTAATATCATAATACCCAGCGTAGAAGATTCTTCATTAATATTTTCTTCATTTAAAGAAATCTTAAATGGAGTGCAATCAGAGATATTGAGAAACCTTTTTTTATTTCCTAAAGTTTCTTTCATATAGGAACTAGCTTGTTCTTCTGATTTCAAATCTTTCTCAAGAAAGAGTTTCATAAAATCAAGCAACTCTTTCATTAACACAGATTCCTCATAAACCCTTCTTTCTTTGTCTAAGAAAATATGAGCCGTACAATCAAATCCTCCGATTTTTATTGATTCTTTGCAATGCGAATAAATTTCCTCATTAAAAGTAAAAGAGCATGATGGAGATTTTATTTTCTCATTTAAAGCCACAGCAAGCTCTCTTGAGAGTTTTGTTCTAAAACTCATGGGTATCAAATACTTCAATTCCTTACGATGCAGTCCCTTAATATTTTCTACACTAGAAAAACCCTTATCCATAACTAAACAATCTAAATCTAATTTATAACTTGTTATGATCTCAATAATATTCGATAAAGTTTTGACATCCGGTATACTTCCAGGATAGATTCTGTACGCTATAGGCGTATGAGTTTTATTGTCTTCAGATTTCCTACTTATCAGACCTAAGTTTATTTGTTCGAGATTCTCTCCATCTCTGTTGTAACCTTTCTCTAAAAATTCATTATTCATAGAGTAGGAAGAAAAGGATGTGATGTCAAACATTACCGTACCAGAACCCTTCACTTGATTTATCCATTCGCTAAAGAAAGATTCTATCTTTTTTTGATCTCTCCCAAGATCACATAAGAGATTGCTTATTTTTTGTGACGACATAAAATTTTTCTTTGAAACATAAGCTTCTTGACACCACATATCGTAAAGATAAAAGGGCTCTCTTTTGATTATTTTAAAAAAAGCTAAATGCAAATAATGTTCGTAATTATCTGGATAAATTTTAGACAATGTTTTTAGAAGATTTAGTTGTTCGCATATTTTCTCTAAGAAAAATAAGGCTCCCACATTATAGGAGCCTATGGGAATCTTTTTTCTTTTGGTCTTAATTTGACCTGTAAACTCATCCTTTCTTCCAAGGTAGATGCGTTTTTGCCTGGCCTGCTTTTTTTCCTTGTCCCAAAAGCTTTCAACTTTATAGACATAGGTTTTTCCCTTATTTTTTTGCTCAAAAGTGTATGACATCGTTAATATTGTAACTATGCTTTTGAAGAGATGACAATCTCTTAATCAAAGTGAAGGCCTTCTCAGACAATAATCAGGACTTAAGTCCTACACCTAGTTACAACTTTTAGGGATTTCAGGTAGCACTGACCTTTTGAGTTTTTAGTCGTTTGGATGTACATGAGGATATTTTCTACATATTTCTATGATATATCAATATTTAAAACGATAAAATCCTATTTTGTTTTCTACACTTTTTTTACGTCAATTTTAATTTTTCCAGCAGCTACCATTATATTTCAGTACAACCCCAATTTCTGGAAATTTCGCATTTTAACGCAGATGCTGCTGTCAAACTCGGGATTTACAAAAAAAAATCCATAGGTGTTTCTGATTGATACACAATTTTTTTATGAATCTATGATTTATGAGTTGATTTATGATTGCCTCGTGATTGCATTTGGTAAAAACGAGCAGCGTACTCTCCACTAAGGGCCATAAGCTCTTCGTGTTGCCCTTGTGTTCTCAAAGATGGCGCACATCTTTGAGAACAAGAATAGGAGCGTCCTTATAAGTGGATTTGCCACTGCCGCTGGATCCAATAATGGCCAACATTTCCCCACGGCGAATGGAGAAATTGAGACCGCTGAGAACTTCCCTTCCAAATATTTTTCATAGCTCTTACAAACAGCGGTTTGTTCCATCACACAAGCCGACCTTGAAGACCAAGGAAAGCCAGTTTTGCAGTTGACCTCCCAAGGGTTTAATTGACGCCCTGGGACCCCGTGGACCTTGTGGGAGTGGTCGTTTGCTCATCTTGATCTTGGATGGGAACTGGTGTTGCCTTTGTGTCATCGTGAAGGTTGGCGCTGGATAGCAATGGACAATCTTCAGCCTTTTGGCTCTTGCTATTGCCAGCCAAGGAAGGCCATGAAAGTAATAGGGTTGAAAGTACTACGATATAGATTTTCATTTTAACTCCTTTGCTTGGGGCTTGAGGGCCGCGTTTGATTTCGTACTTGTTATTGGCATATGGCACTGAATGGTTGAGTGGTGCTTAATAGAATATAGAGCAAAAAATGAGCCAGAAATAAGTCAGAGGGAGTATGGCCTAAGTGGAACATTTCTTCTTATAATTGAGTATTTTCAATAGTTTAAAATTATTCAAATCAGAGAGAGGGGCGACTCTTTTGTCTACAAATTCATCAGGTGAGTGAAAAATTCACACTGGAAGAGGGGCCAGGGAGAGCCTTCCTTTTGGCGGATCCACTTGCTTTTGGCCGATCAACTTGGAGTCGTACAACCGAACTGTTGCACGAACAGACAATGGGTTAATGCGTCAAGACCCGGCCTGAGATTCATAGTATAAGCGATGCAGCCATTTATGAACCATAGAACCGAATCATAGAACCAAGAGTCAGATTAAGCTACGAAGCAGCCATGGAGCAGCCCATGATAGAATCATTGAATGCATTACTGGCCACTATTTTATCATATGTTTGGAGCACTCCCCTTGTCGTTCTCTTGGTAGGAACAGGGCTCCTCCTCACTTTTGCGCTTGGGTGTCCTCAAATTAAAGGCTTTTGGCACGCCATAAAAGTCATTATGGGGCGATATGACGACCCTAAAGCACTTGGGGAAACCTCCCACTTTCAAGCCCTATGCACCGCCCTGTCTGCCACAGTGGGGCTGGGAAATATCGCAGGTGTGGCTGTCGCCATCAATCTTGGTGGGCCTGGAGCTGTCTTTTGGATGATGCTCACGGGCCTTGTGGGAATGTCCACCAAATTTACTGAGTGCAGCCTTGCTGTGATGTACAGGGACATTGACAAAAATGGAACAGTGTATGGTGGCCCTATGTACTACATCACCAAGGGGTTGGGTGAAAAATGGAAACCTCTGGCCATTTTCTTTGCCTTTGCCTGTATGTGTGGAGCCTTTGGTGCTGGAAATATGTTTCAGTCCAACCAAGTAGCCTCTATTTTTTTTGGCCCTCAAAACTTTAATATCCCCAAGGAGATCACAGGAATCACCCTTGCCATTCTCACGGCCATTGTCATCATTGGAGGTATTCAAAGAATTGGATCTGTGACTTCCAAGTTGGTCCCCTTTATGGGGGCCATTTATGCCATAGGAAGCATAGCTGTTATTGTCTTAAATATTGAAAAGGTTCCAAGCCTGCTCATGGAAATTCTAAGTGCAGCTTTTACGGGCTCGGCAGCTGTGGGTGGAGCTACAGGTGTTGCTGTCAAAACGGCCTTAATACAGGGAGTGCGCCGAGGCTGCTTCTCCAATGAGGCGGGGCTTGGCTCAGCCCCCATTGCCCACTCGGCGGTCACCACCTCCGAACCCATTCGTGAGGGAGTGGTGGCTCTTTTGGAGCCTTTTATTGATACGGTGGTGATTTGCACTATGACAGCCCTTGTGATTCTTATTTCTGGAGTTCATTATTCAGGAGACCTCAGTGGTGTTGAATTGACAGCTGCGGCCTTTGATGCAGCCATACCTGGCTTTGGGTCTTATTTTGTTCCCATTGCTGTGCTTTTATTTGCCTACTCCACACTTTTAAGTTGGTCCTACTATGGGCAACAGGCTTTTACTTTTATCTTTGGCAAAAGAGGTGTTCTACTCTATAAGGTCTTATTTTGCCTCCTCATATTCGTAGGTGCTAAATGGAGCTTGGGGCCTGTTCTTAATTTTTCAGATATCATGCTTGGGTTGATGGCCCTCCCCAATCTCATTGCCGTTCTTCTGCTTTTACCCAAGGTGAGGGCGGCATCTAAGGACTACTTTTCTCGAATGTCTCAAATGAATAAAAATGCTGAAAGGAATGAAACATGAACAGAGCTAAAAATAATAAATGGAATGAACTAGGCAAGCAGGGAATACGAGGCAAATGGAGCGTCCCTATAGTCCTCTCTCATCTCATCCCCAACCATCTGCGTTTTCTTTACATCACTCTTTTTTCTCTATCCCTCCTTTTGGGGCCACTGGGCTGTGCCACCATTATGAAGTATGAAGAAGAGCACATTTATATTGATAGTGATCCCCCTGGAGTTAAGGTCGACTTAGAGGAATATACATGTCATACTCCATGTACACTTGAGCTTCCCCGTGGAAGAGACCTCCAGGCCATATTGACAAGACCAGGATTTCGATCTCAAACCCACCATATTAATGGACACTCCCTTGATGGATGGCTTTGGGGGAATCTTGCCTATTTATTTTTCTTTCCTGTCGCCATCGGTGTTGATTTTTACACGGGGTATGCCTACGACTATGGCCCCGACCGACTCCATGTTAAAATGGAACCTGTGAAGCAACAACTAAAACGAAAGAAATAGAGATGGGTGGATTTTATGAAAGTTTACCTTGATTTACTTCAAAAAGTTCTCGACGAGGGCGTTGAAAGAAGTGATCGAACAGGCACGGGAACCCTAAGCACTTTTGGTTACCAAATGCGCTTTGACTTACAGAAGGGCTTTCCTCTTCTTACCACAAAGAAGCTTCATTTAAAGTCAATCATTCATGAATTGTTATGGTTTATATCTGGGGAAACCAATGTGAAATACCTCAACGACAACGGTATTCGTATTTGGAATGAATGGGCCAATGAAGAGGGAGAGCTTGGAAGAGTTTATGGCGCTCAATGGAGGTCTTGGCAAACCCCCAACGGCTCCTCTGTGGATCAATTGCAAAAGACGATCGAGCAAATAAAATCAACTCCCTACAGCCGGCGCCACTTGGTGGTTGCTTTTAATCCGGGTGAATTGGACCAAATGGCTCTACCTCCTTGCCATGCATTTTTTCAATTCTATGTGGCTCAGGGAAAGCTTTCGTGCCAACTCTACCAAAGAAGTGCTGATGTTTTTCTAGGGTTACCATTTAATATAGCTAGCTACTCCTTACTTACCATGATGGTCGCTCAAGTTTGTGGTCTAAGCCCTGGAGAATTTATTCATAGCCTTGGCGACACCCACCTCTACCTCAACCATATTGAGCAAGCGAGACTTCAGCTTCAAAGAAAGCCCCTTGCACTGCCAAAAATGGCCATCCACACTGACGTCAAAGAGATCACATCATTTAGGTGGGAAGACTTTCAACTTCTTCACTACCAACCTCATTCCCATATTAAAGCTGAAGTTTCAACATGAGAGGTCTTAACATAAAAAATTTCAACATGAGAGATCTCAACATGAAAGGACTCTATGGCGACTCATAATCCAATGATAGCTCATATCGTTGCAGTTTCAGAAAATAATATTATTGGCTCTCAGGGCCATCTTCCTTGGGATATCCCCGAAGACATGAAATTTTTTCGAGATAAAACCAAGGGTCATGCCCTCATTATGGGACGCAAAACCTTTGAGTCCTTGGGCTCTCCTCTTCCCCACAGACTCAATGTGGTTGTTACAAGACAAGAGAATTACCCAAGTTCTCCTGGCGTCGCTGTCACAGCTTCCCTAGAAGAGGCTATAAAGATTTGTCAAGAACACACACAAGCCCATAAAAACGAGATATTCATCATTGGTGGTGGAGATATTTATAAACAATCACTCTCTCTTGTGAATCGTATTTATCTCACTCGAATCCATCAATCCTTCGAAGGAGACACCAAGTATCCAAGTATACCTGAAGAATTTCAAGAAATCGAGCGTCGATCTCGCACAGAACCTGTTCCTTTTAGTTTTCTCATTTATGATCGAGATCGAAGCTCAGAGGGCTAAGTATGCACATGAGCCCCCGCCACTTCGCCATAAACCGTCTGTATTTCATCAGAGACCCTTTCCATTTCATCATATAAAGTATCAATGACCTTATGGTGAAGGTAGCGAGCACTCAGCCTCAGTTGAAATTGAAGGCAGTCGGGGTGCTCCATATAAATTCTTATTAATCTGATGACATTGCGGTCTTTGGATTGACCAGCTTCAATGCGTTGTAATGTGACAGAATTTAATCCAAAGGCAAGGGAGATATCTCTCAAAGACAGACCCGTTCTTTGACGAAAATCCTTAAGTTTCTTGATCACATCAAAGTCGTCATATAAAACAGACTCAAACACAAATGAAGAAGGTCCCCGTCTTCCAATGGTTCCTAAAAGAATGATGAAGTTTTGCTCTGTCACTTCAATGCCAACTTGCTGGCAATAATCCTTATAGGCAGGGTTTTTTCGAGATGGTATTCTGTCTTGAAACGATTCAAAGAGAAACTCAGACTCATGCCTTATTTTTGTCACAGGTAGATCGGGCCCTAAAGCGAGAGGTCGATTTGAATGAGCATATCTTTTATCATAGATAAATACATACTGAGGAAAGCTATCTTGCTGTTGAAGGATGCCAACAAATAGTTTTTGCTTTCTTAACTCCACATAAACATCTAACTTATTCTTATCTCGACTTAATCCCATGACATTCCTTATCTAGCAACCATTTCATTGATTCTTTCATGAATGAGTTTTTTGAGAGCCTCTTTCATCAAGGATGAACAAAAACCATTTTCAATGATTCTAACAATCTTATCTTTATTTATTCTTTTGATAAATTCTTCCACCGCATCTTCAAAGCCGAGCCGAATGAATTCATCTACATAATCCTTTGGCAATGGTTCTTTGGAAGACTTTGTGAATACTTTGCCCTTGGGACTCCAGTGCATCTTTAAGAAATCTTCTGACTCTAAACCCAGCTGTGATGGATTGTCATAAATGGGAGAAAGTCTCATTTGGTTTGGAGTTGTAATAAACCCTAAATTTCTTCCATGTCTATCATGATTACCTACGAGAGAGTCAAAAAGGCACACTTGTACAAAAGTATATGTATCCGCCAAACTATTTGTCTTTGAAAGAATAATGTCAAGGAGTGTTTCAATATCAAATTCATCTCCGTTCTTTAAGTATCTATAAATGTGATTAAGGGTTTGGTAGTCATTGAGAAAGTTTTTTGTGGCAAAGACATGATGGCCAGAGAACTGAAGAAGATAGTACGGTGGCACTGGAATACCCAAGGTGCTAGCAATTTGATTGCATATGAATTCAACATCGGGCAATTCTGGAGATTTTTCTTCCCTGACTTTTAGAATATAAGATTTGCCAGCAAGGGTTGCTGCATATTTCTTGTAATTGCCATGAAAAAAACTTGAGTTCCAGTGACGAGGCATACCGAGTTGATTCTTAGATTTGACATGATGTGCCCCTACGGACTCTGTTGAGCCCCCCGACTTACCTGACTGACGATTTAGGTTTTGAAAATCTATGCACTCCTTAAGTTGAAACCACTCCATAAAGCAGATGGGGTGAAGCCCATACCAACCTTTCTTATGAATCTCTTTTAAACACTTCAAACATTTCAACATGGAAGCTCCAAATGCAATCATTCATCCACATACAAGTATATTAATTTTATTTTGATATTTATAAATGTCAACCTATTTCAATATACAAATATACCAATATTATTTTGATATATAAATATATCAAAATATTGGAGGCTTGTGTATTCACCCCATAGCTCAGGCCTCAGCCTCTAGGGGCTCATAACTCATAGTGTTATACAGTGTCCTACCCACACATGGGTGCCCTATCCTGCTCTGCGACGTATTTTTGATCTTGACCCTCTTTAAAGACTGCGTTAGCAAAGCATTGTTATAGATAAAGTCATAGGCAGTAGGTAGGTAAATTAGGTCCATGGAAGCCTTTGTTAAAGAGTTTACAAATATTTTAGTGGGCTTAGGGGTCAACGAAACCCTTTACCACCAACTGGCTATTTTTTTGGTGGGTTATGGTTTCCTCTACCTCCTTGTCTTCAAGCCCTACTTTCATATGCTAAAAGAGAGGGAAAATCGCACAGTGGGTAATGAGGATCTCGCGGGGCAAATTCTCAAAAAAACTAAGGGGCTAGAAACTGAGTATCAACTCAAGGCCCGCCAGTTGAACGCAAGGTACAAGGAGATTTACGACCAATGTCGAACTGAGGCCATGGTTGAGTATGAAAAGATTGTAAATGAAGCGAAGCACAGTGCCCAAGACAAGGTCAAAAAGATAAGAGAGAGCATGGCCACCAATGTATCTATGGCCAAAGATCAGATGACAGGTGAGAAAAACCAAATAGCCCAAGTCATTGCTTCTCAAGTTCTGGGCAAGAGGCTTTCGTGAGCCCTTGGAGTTCTGTTGTTTTTGTGTTTCTTGGAGGAATTGTCTTTACGACAAGTGCCCATGGGGCCTCCTCCGAGGGAGTTCCTTGGTTTCTTGTGGGACCTCAGATTTTAAACTTTTCTCTTTTTGTCGCAGTTCTCTTTTTTCTCTTAAAAAAGAGGGCCAGAGATATTTTTGCCCAGCGTGAAAAGGATTACACGGAGCATCTTCAAAGAGCTGAAAGGGAAAAAGATGAAGCAGAAAAACAAAAAATGGTTGTCATTCAAAAATTAAAGATTTTGGAGGCAGACGCCAAAGTGGCCGCTCAAAAGGCTCAGAAAGAAGCTGAAGGCTTAAAGCATAAGATCATCTCCGAGGCCCAAGCCATCTCAGAGCGATCTTTGCTAGAAACCGAACGAACTGTTCAATACGAAAGAAACCGAATCATTAGTGAATTAAGAGAAAAGCTTCTTTTAGAAGCCTTTAAAGGTGCTGAGGTCCTTCTTAAAGAGAAACTAGATGACTCCCAGCAGTCAGAGTTAAACAAAGAGTTTGTAGAAAAAGCTCTGATCCAGGGCTCTCTTCTCCAAAAAACCCAAGTGGCGGCCTCGTCATGAAAGAAATTTCACTAAGATACGCCAATGCCCTCTATGATCTTTCGGGCCACCAACAAGAGCTTATTTTATCTGAATTAAGGTCTCTGGAAGAAGTGCTGACAAAAAATAAAGAAGTTCAAAGCTTCTTTGCCTCCCCCTTAGTTCGAGACTCAAAAAAAGAGGCCTTCCTAAAGTCTTCTTTAAAAGACAAGAGTTTTAGCAAAACTACCTATAGTTTTGTGCTCACCTTGGCCCAAAAGGGTCGAGTGAACCTTTTGCCTGAAGTCATTGATAGGTTTCAAGCAAGAAGTGATAAAGATCATGGCCTTGTTCGTGGAGAAGTGAGGTCCGTCAAGGATCTTACCTCTGAAGAGAAGCAAAAAATTGAAAAAGCTCTTTCAAAAACCATAGGGAAAAAGATCATTTTAAATTATGTCAAGGATCCCAACATAATGGGGGGGCTTGTGGCAAAGGTGGGGAGTTATACATTGGATGATACCATTGCTTCTCATTTAAAAAAACTAAATGATGATTTACAAAGGAGAACACACTAGATGGAGACCACAATTCGAGCCGATGAAATCAGCCGCATTTTAAGAGAGCAGATTAAAAATTACAATAAATCCGTAGAAATTAGTGAAACGGGAACGGTCCTCTCTGTGGGGGATGGCGTGGCCCGTATTTATGGAATGGAAAATGTCATGGCTGGTGAGATGGTAGAATTTTCCAATGATATTATGGGCATGGTTCTCAATTTGGAAAAAGATTCTGTGGGCGTGGTGATATTTGGTGAAGATAGGCACATCAAAGAAGGGGATACGGTCAAGAGAACTCAAAAGATTGTGCGAGTTCCCGTTGGAGAGACCCTATTGGGTCGTGTGGTGGATGTTTTGGGTCGACCCGTGGATGGCCGTGGCCCCATTGAAACGGAGCATAGCCGTGTGGTGGAAGTAAAGGCTCCAGGGATTCTCAAGCGTCACCCCGTTCATGAGCCTCTTCAAACAGGGATTAAGTCCTTGGATTCTATGATTCCCATTGGGCGTGGACAAAGGGAGCTTATTATTGGAGATCGTCAAACAGGTAAGACGGCCATTGCTGTGGATGCCATCATTAATCAAAAAGGGCTCCACGTTCAGTGCTTTTATGTGGCCATTGGACAAAAAAAATCAACAGTGGCTCAAGTTGTGGAAAAGCTACGAAAAGCTGGAGCCATGGATTACACCACAGTGGTGATAGCGACGGCATCAGACCCTGCTCCTTTGCAGTTTTTGGCTCCCTTTTCAGGTTGTGCCATGGCAGAATACTTTAGAGATACAGGTCGCCATGGACTCATCATTTACGATGACCTCACCAAACAAGCTCAAGCCTATCGCCAACTCTCCCTTCTTTTGAGAAGACCTCCAGGGCGGGAAGCCTTTCCCGGGGATGTGTTTTACATTCATTCCAGGCTCCTTGAGCGTGCGGCAAAGCTTAGTGAAAAAGAGGGAAGTGGTTCACTGACAGCCCTTCCCATTATTGAAACCCAGGCAGGTGATATTTCTGCTTATATTCCCACCAATGTGATCTCCATTACAGATGGACAAATCTTTTTAGAAACTGATTTATTTTACAAAGGAATCCGCCCGGCTGTGAGTGTGGGTAAGTCTGTTTCTCGTGTGGGAGGTGCCGCTCAAATCAAGGCCATGAAGCAGGTGGCGGGAACTCTTAAACTGGAGCTAGCTCAGTTTAGAGAGCTTGAAGCCTTCTCAGCCTTTGCTTCAGATTTAGACGCCGCCACCCAGGCCCAACTTTCTAGGGGGCGTCGATTGGTGGAAATTCTTAAGCAAGACCAGTATTCTCCCTTCAATGTGGTGGAGCAGGTGGTTGTCATTTACGCCGCCACCCATGGGTATGTAGACGCTTTGCCTGAATCTGACGTAAAACGGTATGAGGCCGAACTCATTGAGTTTCTATCCCAAAAATACAATTCTCTCATGGATCAAATTCGCAATAAAAAGGCCCTGAGTGATGAGATTAAATCAGAGCTTACAAGGGCTCTCGATGAGTTTAAGGCTGTTTTTGAAGCTTAGGCTTGCTAGGCTTAAATAGATAGATGCATGATATTATATTACACAACAGTGGAGTTATTTTTTTGTGGCCAGCTTAAAAGATATTCGCTCTCGCATGGGGAGTGTTAAAAATACGCAACAAATTACCAAGGCTATGAAAATGGTCTCGGCCGTCAAGCTACGTCGTGCTCAAGAAAATATCACGAATATGAGGCCCTACGCCAAAAATTTATTGTCTATGATGGCCAATATCGCTGTGACTCATAGGGTCATCCATCCTCTCTTAACCTCTGTGGATCACCCTCAAAGGGTTTTGCTTGTTGTTATTAACAGTGATCGGGGTCTTTGTGGTGGTTTTAATGCCAATGTGAGTCGCTTTGCTGAAGAGTACTACCGGGAGCACGAGAGTCAATTAAAACAACTGGATATTATGGTGATTGGACGGAAAGCTCTGGACTATTTGCTGCGAAGAAACATTGAGGTCAAGGATAGTATCTTAAATCTTGCCAAGGATATTTCTTATCCCATGGCGGCTCGCATAGCCTCCCAGTTGATGAACTCATTTTCTTCGGGCGAGTATGATGAAATTCGCTTTATTTACAATGAATTTAAATCGGCAATTTCTCAGAAACTCGTCAGTGAGACGATTCTCCCCGTGGATTTAAATCAATCTTCTTTGAATCTAGATGAAGGGGCTCACTTTTCTAAGGATCTTATTTTTGAGCCTGAGCCTGAAAAGATGATTCATGGTTTACTACTTAAACATTTCGCCATTCAGGTTTATAGGTGTCTATCTGAAAGTGTGGCCGGTGAACACGCCGCCCGAATGACAGCCATGGATGCCGCCACCAACAATGCCAACGACATGATTGATACATTGACATTAACATACAATAAGCTTCGTCAAGCTGCTATTACAACAGAACTGACTGAAATCAGCAGTGGTGTAGAAGCCTTAAAGAACTAAAGAGGAGAATTATGGGAAACGGAATGATTACTCAGGTTTTAGGCCCCGTTGTGGATGTTGAATTTTCAGGAGCAAAACTTCCCCCTATTTTAACAGCCCTTAAAGTGACCAATAAGGCCATTGATGACAGGGAGAACAACTTAGTTCTCGAAGTGGCACAACATTTGGGCGACAATGTTGTACGCACCATTGCCATGGATTCCACAGAGGGTCTTGTGCGTGGGCAAAGCGTTAAAGATACGGGGAATATGATAATGACACCCGTTGGAAAAGAAGTGCTCGGGCGAATTATGAATGTTGTGGGTGAACCTGTGGATGAGGCGGGCCCCATTGAGACCAAAGAACAATGGCCTATTCATAGAGAGTCTCCAAGCTTTGAAGATCAAAGCACGGAAGCTGAAATGCTCATGACAGGAATTAAGGTCGTGGACCTTTTAGCTCCCTATGCCAAGGGTGGTAAGATTGGCCTTTTTGGTGGTGCAGGTGTGGGCAAAACTGTTCTTATTCAAGAACTTATTCGCAATATTGCCACCGAACATGGAGGTTATTCTGTTTTTGCAGGAGTGGGTGAGAGAACCCGTGAAGGGAATGACCTTTTTGGTGAAATGACCGAATCGGGTGTGATTGAAAAAACAGCTCTTGTCTTTGGTCAAATGAATGAACCTCCAGGAGCCCGTGCTCGAGTGGCTTTGACAGGTCTTACTCAAGCGGAGTATTTCCGTGATGAAGAAGGGCAGGACGTTTTACTTTTCGTGGATAATATCTTTCGTTTTACACAGGCGGGGGCTGAGGTTTCAGCTCTTCTTGGACGCATTCCCTCCGCTGTGGGTTATCAGCCCACTCTTGGCACAGAGATGGGCACTTTGCAGGAGCGTATCACATCCACAAACAAAGGTTCCATTACTTCTGTTCAAGCCGTTTACGTACCCGCAGATGATTATACCGACCCCGCTCCTGCAACCACATTCACTCACTTAGATGCCACAACCAATTTAGACCGGGATATTGCTGCCAAGGGAATTTATCCAGCAGTGCATCCCCTAAGTTCCACCTCTCGTATTCTCGATCCACAGATTGTGGGTGAAAACCACTATCGAATAGCCCGCGCCGTTCAAGAAATTCTACAAAGATACCGCGAGCTTCAGGATATTATTGCCATTTTAGGTATGGATGAGTTGAGTGAAAATGACAAAATCATTGTCACAAGGGCTCGCAAAATTGAAAGATTTCTTTCTCAACCATTTTTTGTGGCTGAGCAATTTACGGGAATGAAAGGAGCCTATGTAGACATTAAAGACACGATTCGTGGCTTTTCGGAGATCATTGATGGAAAACACGATCATATACCAGAACAAGCCTTTTATCTTGTGGGCACCATCGAAGATGCTTTAGAAAAAGCCAAAACTTTGTCATAGTCATAATCATAGTCATAGAAACTTAGATATAGAATTCTAAATTTTGAGGGTGTTCCATGCTTAAGCTAACATTAGTGACCCCAGAAAAAGAGATTTTTACAGATATGAACGTAGATGAAGTGATTGTCCCTGGAAACCGTGGTGAGTTGAATATACTCCTTGGCCACGCCCCATTGGTGACGACACTGAGTACGGGGACTTTAAAATATAAAAAAGGAGGAGATCCAAAATTTATGGCTGCCGTGGTGAGTTGGGGATACTGCGAAGTGTGCATGGATAAAGTTCTTGTTCTTGCAGAAACCGTAGAGCTCCAAGGGAAAATTGACCTGCCTCGGGCTCAACAAGCCTTAAAAGAGGCTCAAGTCCAATTGGAATCAGGAGACCTTTCTCCCGATGAAATTATCAAGTTCCAAAGAAAAGTAAAAAGATCTCTTGAAAGAATAAATTCCTTGAAAGAATGAATCTATTTATCGTAACAACTCACTCACTGCTGCTAACCCTTGCGACAGAAGCCTTTCATTGCGAACCCATGGGATTTTCACTCCTTTTTGCTTGAATCCGAGAGGATGGTCTTTTAGAGTTGCGGTTCATAAGATACTTAACCACCCACTCGCCAGCTCGTGGATGCTGGGTATTGATATTTAAGACGGCTTTCAATCGTTGGGGTTGACTGATAAGACCAGGATAAGTTGTATTGACAACAATCAACCGAGACTTTGTTGCATTGGTCAAGTGATTGAGTATCCTTGCTGTCCCAACTCCTGAAACATAAAAAAGACCTATATTCTGAGGTTTTTTTTCCATAACTTTATCTATGGACAAAAACTTCTTCTTTCTAAGAAGGTAAAGAGTAGGTTTTGCTAGGGTTCTTTTTTTTATGTTTTTGTAAAAAGATGAATGTGCTGTAAAAACTTTTATTTTCTGTGACTTATCCATGGATCCTTTAAGGTGCGGATATTTTTTAAAAGAAGTTCTCATATTTTCTATCAAAACAGATGATATAAGCTGATCCATATTTCTTTGATAATCTCTTATAATGTGAGAAAGTCTCTTTTGAGGTTGCCTCTGAGGTGTTGAATTAAAAAGACCAATTCTATTTTTTTCTTTCAATATACGTTCAAGGCTTTCGTTGAATCTCTGAGTTGTAATACGACCATTTTTTATAGCGCGATAAACAGCCTTGTAGGCTTTTTCTTGCCTCCCATAGGTTCCGCTCATGATGAGAATGTCACAACCAGCCTGAATGGCCTCAATGGCTCTTTCTCCTATGTCTGGGATAAAGTCAGCTCCTGCCATTTCAAGGTCATCGGTAATAACAAGGCCATTGTAGCCATATCTTTTTCTTAATAAGTTCTTTATAAGTATTCGAGAAAATGTAGCTGGCCGTCCAGAACCATCAATATTTGGGAAAGCAATATGAGCCACCATAATGGCAAAGGGGATACCAGAGGCAATAAACTGCCTAAAAGGTCGAGAACCATGGACATCAAGTTCTTGAGCCGTAGATAGTTTTGTAGGCAATCGAAAATGGCTATCTTGAACAAGTCCGCCATGCCCTGGGAAATGCTTCAGTGTGGGAATAATATTTTGGTAGCTCAATGCTTCTACAAAGGGTTGAGCCATGCCCTGAATCATTTCATAATTTTCACCATAGGATCGGTTGCCAATAAAGCTTCTTTTGTAAGGGTTTGAAGCATCGATAACAGGAGCTAGATTCATATGAAATCCTAAATTATTTAGCAAATGGCCTGTCAAGTTACCAAGGCGCCGGCTATAAGATTGTTTTTGAGTCATACCTATGGACAAAGCACTGGGGGGTGGAGGACCTGTTACAATGCGCGTAACAAAACCCCCTTCTTGATCCACCATGATAAATGGGGTGACTCCTGTTTGTTGAGTGATGAGTTGTGTGATCTGTTTATTGAGTTGGGCAATCCTATAGGGAGAAGCAATATTTCTTTTAAACGTAATAATGGATCCTGGTCTAAGATTGTAGATAACTCTTCTTGAGTTTTTATTAATTTTGTTTCCCAAATAACTAAAAGCAAAGAGCTGGCCAACCTTATCTTTAAAAGATATTTCATTTATGATGCTTTGGACATCAAAATCTTTGGATTGTGTTATTTTGGTGGTTAAATTTGATTTAATTATTGGATATTCTTTTGTTGTTGAATGTGTTTTATATGAAATTTCTTGTTTTTGTTTATATTGGAATTCTTGTCTCCTGGATGCATGGCTTACTGTAAAATGGACTGGTATTAAAATAAAGGCTAGTGATAAAGCAAAGAAAAATAGAGTGAAAGAGGAATATTTTTTATATTTATATAAAGTGTATATCAAAGTAAGTCCTTTATATTTTATATTCCATTTTCTATACTCCGTAGTATCAATTTTATATATGATTTATTTATCGGTCTTCTTGTTTTATTATCTGAATGGACCTTTTATTATCTATTGGCTTGTGGCCCCTCTAGTTCACTGGTTCGTTGTCCGGGCAGATCCACTCTGGCCACCTAGTCTAAGGTCGTGCTTGTGAGGTCGACTTATTTCTTTTGGCCAAGATACCTTACCATAACGATAGAAAATTCATACAAGAAAATAAGGGGAATCATCATGGCAAGCATACTAATCACATCGGGCGGAGTTATGATGGCTGCAAGAGCAGCCAAAAAAACAATAGCAATTCGCCGTTGAGCTATGAGGAGATGATGGTCAATAATTCCCATCATGCTCAAGATAGTGAGTATTAAGGGCAATTCAAAGGCTCCTCCAAAGACCAGAGTGACGGTTATAAAAAATGAAAGGTATTCTTTAATTGTAATCATAGCTACATCTGTGGTGCCTCCAAACATCAATAAGAACTCAAATGTTATGGGAAAAACAAATAAGTACACAAAGCTAACTCCACTAAGAAAAAGAATGGAACCCAAGGCAATAAAACTGATGCCATATTTTTTTTCATTGGCATAAAGACCTGGAGAAATAAATCTCCAAATCTGATATACCCAATAAGGGCAGGTAATAATAGTACCAGAAAATAAAGACACCTTAACATGAGCCATAAATTTATCCATAGGATGTGTAAAAACCAATCCTCCTTCATTTAAAAAGGGGATAATGGGGTGCCGTATGAAGTCAAATATCTCAGAACTAAACGTCCAGCAAATGGTAAATCCAACGAGAATACCAGCGAGGGAGTGTATAAGGCAAGACCTTAGCTCAGTAAGATGTTCTTTGAGGGACTGGTGTTTGTCTTCAGCTTGATTCATGGGGTGAATCTTTATGGGAGTCTTTGTTAGGTTTTTCCGCATTTTTTATTTGTTTGAGAGACTTTTGTATTTCACTCTGGACCTTGCTTTGATCCTCACTCTTAACACCAGACTGAATGTCAGATAAAGAGCTTGTGATTTCTTCTGAAATTCTTTTAAATTCATTAAGAAGTCGAGCCACACCATGGGCGACTTTGGGAATTTGTTGAGGACCAATAACAATGAGGGCCAAGGAGGCGAGAACTAAAATTTCCACCATTCCTAAATTAAACATTCAACTGAGTGCCTCCCTAATATTATGACTTTGATTAACATACACCTCTCACTAAAATAAAACTAATGATTTCAAGAGATTCTTCTTAAGGAAACGGCATTGGCTCTTAGATATTCGATTTAAGAAAAGTCAAAACCTTAATTATATGAAGTCTTTCGGCATTTAAAACACGCTTTTCAGGCAATCTTTTCCAATGATAAAAGCGAAAACCCAAAAGCTTGTCATCACGACCTCCCCCCGGTACAGTCCCATATTTGAGCAAAAAGCTCAGTAAGGTAGAGAACTCAGCCTCTTCCAGCTGGGAAAAGCCAGTCCAACGAGAGCTAAAAATTGGAAAGAAAAGAGGGACAGACCTCTCGGCTTCCCCTAAGCTTAGGAGTTGATTGAGGTTTGTGTCATACCTTAGCACTAAAGTCTCTACATAACTGATTAAAGACAACATTCTTACTATATAACTCTTGGTAATCAAACCGGATTTCTGGGAGCCCCCCCCTAGAGCTGCATCTAAGGCTATTGACATCTCAGCCCATGAGGAATCTGACAAAGCCCTCACATAGTCACTCAGGTCACTCATGGCCCCAAAGTGATGAATAATTTGAAATCGAAGGGCCTCCCAATAACAAGAGGCCTTGAGTTCTTCAGAAGTATGAGGGGCCACTAAGCAGTGACTCATATTTGAAACAAGAAAATTAGCTCGCCTAAAGCTAGTCAATACATAATCTAAATAGGCCACACCCTCCCCTAGGCTCAACTTTTGGTCTCCATCAGACCATGGGGTAAAAAGGCTCGCTTCCACAAATAGGCTCCGGTAAAAAGAATCATTTTCCTCAGACATCAATCCAAAAGCCACCAAAAAAGGCTTCAACTCAACATAGGCTACCCCTAGTTGCTTTTCCGTTAAACCAGCACCCTCACCCTCATCACCCTCAGAAGGTTTATCGGAATAAGACCTTACCAACTGCCTTATAAGTGCCCTCTTCCAGTTAAGAGAAGATAAGTCCTCAGTTGTCCAACTTAAATTTAATAGCCTCCTAGACAAATTCAAATGGCCTTCACGATCCTTGTGCAAAGGCCAAGGAGCACAAAGAACCAGTCTTCTCATTTCATTAACTCCACCCACTCCTTCAATTTGACCACACTGAAGCTTTTCAGACTTCTCTCCACTTTCTCCATGGATAAGTCGCCCCTCGTTAATAAATGTCTGTGTCACAGCCCAATCTTGAAACTCAGCTCTTAAAATCTCTAAGTGAGCAAAACCAAAACTTTGGAATGGTTGACTGACAGCAGTTTCTATGGATCGAATGCTCCCAAGAGGTTCCATAAGAAATCGATGAACCAGCAAGTTCCAACCTGATTTTATAAGGCTTCCAGACCACCGACCCTGAGGAAGAAGCCCCACAGATTCCAAGGTATCTATCAAATAATAAAAATCACGACTGGTAAGGCTATACCCCTTTTCTGGTCCTTTTCCAGGTTCCTTTTTTAGAAGCTTCTCTACTTTGGCGCCATAGATCCGTTGGTTAGATAAAATCTCAGCAAGAAGTCTCTCTACTTTATTAACCATAGAGTAAACTTGATGAAAGCCTTGTCCATGTGTCAATGGCTGGCCATGAAGAAAATACCTATAGCGGGTGTAGGTCTCAAAGGTGCGAATGCCTACTTTAAAAAATAAATCCCACTCCCCCGGCTGAACAGTTAAGCTTGAACCAATAAGCAACTCCTTGCTTGCGAGAAAGACATCTAGCCACTGACGAAGGTCGAGATTAAAAAAGGATATTTGAAGATCAAGGGACTCCACAAATCGAATCAATACCTCTGTGTTCAATTGAGCCTTATTGACCTCCATCCACAAGCCAAACCTGCTAAGAGTCATCTCAAGGTCTTGGAAAGCCTGATCCACTTGAAACACTGCCGGCGACTTAGAAGCCCCCCCTTTTTTCCCAAACAAAGTGGGCCAATGGGCATAAAGGCGATGAGTAAGAGTATCCAACTCTTGAAACAATTCTCTTGCCTTCATAAGATCCTGAGGTGTTACAAACTGCACACTTGCAGGGTTATTTTTAGATAACAAAGCTGATTTAAGACTCATAAGAGATTGAAATAGATCATCACTCATATGAAAATTAAAATATTCGGCCAAAAAGCCCCTGACCTCTTCGTCTCGATATTTCTCCTCGACCTTACCATCCACATATTTTTCAAACAAAGTGAGAGCTGAATCCATACAACTCCAAAACTCCTTCAACTCCTCTTCACTGATTCTATGGTTAAGATATCGATCCAAAGTTTCGGAAAAATTAGAAATGCACTCAAGCTTAAGACCTTTCATATTTATTTCATTGGCATTTTTGAGCTCTTGCTCCTCATTTCTTTCTGCACAATGAGTGATAAAAGTGAGCATAAAAAGACCAATAGAAATAAACCCTAAAGACTTGGGCACCAACCTATATAAATTTCTAAAAATCATAACGAACTCCTAAACTCACCACATCATGATAGCGATAGCGACGGGTCAAACCCGTCTCAAACTTTGGCTCTATATCACCAAAAACCTCAAAAATATGCCATTTTAAGTAGGTCACAAGTTGAGGGGTCCAGTGCAGACCTAAAAATGATTTCATAAAAAGCCCATTTTGTTCCCAGTCGTAGAATGCAGAAAATTTACTACTAAACTTAGACCCTAAAAAGGGTTCCAAAAATCGATTCATCCCTAAAAATGTTGTATGAGTGAGTTCATACCGAGACCCAAAGTAAGATTTTTCTCCCGAAAAATCACCAATATCTTTAGCTAAACCCCCATTGACATAGGAGTGCCCCATAAAAAACTCCGGCGCTTTTGTGGACTCACTCCACCCCTTCGATAGGCCCATGGTATATACATAGGCATCTGTCATATTTTGAATGAGATAATTACCCCCTTCATACTTATCCCGAGAGACAAGAGGCTGATCGTGGGTGACATCCAACTCGAACTTCCAAAGACCTCGCTTCCAAGTAAGTTCATGGGTCCAAAGCCTGTGGTACTCAACAGATAAATGCATCGCCAATTCAATATGAGACTCTCCACGATCAATGGCTCCAATATTCAAAGACACCGGAGTGTAAAGATGAAATTGATTCATAGGCTTATAAGCCAAAGAAAAGCCCCACCGAAGATCCTCACTTTCCCATTCTAACTTGGTCGCCGCTCCCGGAGATCTTAACAAAATATCTTTTGTGGAAGCCACAACAAGGCGACTCCTAATATCTACACTTTTACCATTGATAGAGGTACTCTCTAAAGACGACAAAAACCAGGGGTTGGCTGATCTAAACACTCCATTTTCTTCCTGAATGTAGGGCAGAGTGTCAGGCATAAAAAAAGGGGTCACCGCAGCCACCCAACGAAACCCCCCCTTGTTTTGAGGTGATTTTAAAAACAACCCCATCAAGCCTTGGGATTCAGGTTCGCTGCGACTCCAATAAAAGCGAGGCTCCCACAGCCCTCTCCCAAGAAGTTGGTCTCCCCAACTCCATGGGTGCTTTTTTCGACCAAAAGTTAAGGACCACCCATCATCCATCAGCTTTATCTTTGCGTAAGCCTCAAGAAGATTTATGTAAGCTTTATGTTCTTGAAAACTATGAAAAGCATTGAAATGTAACTTATAGCTATAATCGCCTCTTTCCTTAAAGGAATCGAGTTCCAAACCCATTTTCACAAATTCACTGGAAACTCCCTTGGATCTCAAAAAATCTTTCGACAAATTTGTATAGTTTTCCATCCCTACATGGAACCTACTATGAATATAAGACGAGTGATCCTTGTGCAACAAAGCTTTGGATGAATGAGGGCGACCGCTCGCCTCAATGGAAGGTGCCTCCTCCCGCCAAATGATAGCCCCAGGCTCACCTTTCCTCAAAGTGGTGGAAGGCTCACCTTCCCACAAAGCAGTGCCCCCTCCTTCTGAATTCATACTTTCCGAAGAACCACCCGAAGAGCCATTTAAAGCCAGTTGTCCCAAGGATGCTTCCAGCAAATCCAAAGAAGTTTGAGTCAATTCATGGACCCATGGAAGTGAAATATTGTGCGATGAAGCTGTTCCTTGGGGGTGATAAATATAAATGGGCCGCTGGTTCTTTGTAAGGCCAAAACCTGTGGCACCATAAAATAAAAATACCAAGAAAGTGGAAAATAAAATGAATAAACAATGTAAATAAAGCATATAACTCCCGTTATCCCTAGAAGACTCACCAACGAGCCACACACCACATAGGTGAAGACTTAGATCCCCCTCAGGAGGCGCAGGGTCTCCACCCACCCATGAATCCCTGCGAAGAATCATGCGAAGAAAGATATTCGAGTGACTCTCTTCGCCAATTCAATTCAGCAGAAAAACAAAACCACCATATACACGAAAACCCTTGATACTACAACATGGAATGGACCGCTCCTTGGTGTCGTTTACTTATGACCCAATACGATGACCCAATACGATGACCCAGCGCGCCATTAATTAGTTTACTTAATTCTTATTTACTTATTACTTTTTCTTTTACTTAAATTTTTTCTTTTTTACTCATAGGTGGTTGACATAATGCCCACTGAACACAAACTTAATACGAACATAAGCTTGACCGCCGCCATGTCGCATGGCGGCGCAAGAGGAAAGATATCTCAACATTTTTCTGAGTTGACATGGATGTAAAATATGCCAATAGAAAACAATGCATTAAGTAAAGAGTACAAGAAAGATTTAGAGATAAAGTAAAGATATATAGCTCAATGAATGCGACGGAATATAATGCATCGCAAAATAATAATAGAACTCTTGAGTACAAATTTCTTTTCATTATAATTATTAATTGATCTATTAATTGATCTGATGAATGCTGAAAGGAGAACAGATGATTAAAGTTTGCTCTGTCACCAAGTTCTTTGGAGATTTAACAGCCGTAGACAATGTGTCATTTGAGGCGAAACCGGGGGAGGTTCTCGGCTTTCTCGGTCCCAATGGAGCGGGCAAGTCCACAACCATGAAAATGATTACAGGTTTTCTTACGCCAAGCCATGGAGGTATTGATATCTGTGGGCACTCCGTGGAAAAAGCCACCCAAAAAGCTCAAAAAGAAATAGGTTATATGCCTGAAAATGCACCCCTCTACGAAGAAATGTACACCCGAGAATTTTTAGAGTTCATTGCCGAAATGAGGGAAATGACACCAGAAAGTATCCCCTCTCAAGTGGATAAAGTCTTAAAAACCTGCTCCCTCCAAAGCGTAGAGTACCAAAAAATTGAAACCCTTTCCAAGGGGTATAAAAGAAGGGTCTCCCTCGCCCAAGCACTTATTCACAACCCAAAGGTTCTCATTCTCGATGAACCCACGGATGGCTTAGACCCCAACCAAAAACACGATGTCCGCAAGCTCATCAAAGATCTAGCCAAAGAAAAATGTATTCTCGTTTCCACTCATATTTTAGAGGAAGTCGAAGAGATATGCAATCGCTGCATCATCATTGGTCAGGGAAAAAGGCTTTTTGAAGGATATCCAAGCAAACTCAAATCCATGTCTGAAAGTGGGCGCATTCAAGATGTCTTTAGAGCACTCACCACAGGCCAACCTGTAAAAGGAGTGACATTATGATGACGAAGCCTGCCAAAAAACTATTTTGTAAGGAACTCACCAGTTACTTTAAGACACCCATTGGTTATGTTTTTCTCGTCATTTTTCTCTTTGGAATCGGATACCTCACTTTCGAGCCCGGTCGAGGCTCCTTTTTTATTATGAGACAAGCCTCACTCACTCCCTTTTTTCAATACATGCCCTGGATGTTTGTGTTTTTAATCCCAGCTGTCAGCATGAAGCTTTGGGCAGAAGAAAGGCGGTCTGGAACCATTGAGCTCCTTTTGACTATGCCCATAAATGTCTCCCAAGCCGTCATCATGAAGTTTTTGGCCTCTTGGGCTTTTATTGGAATTGCTCTCCTTGGAACTCTCCCTATGGTCTTCACTACCTTATACTTGGGCCAACCCGATCTTGGAGTGATTTTTCTTGGATATATGGGTTCTTTTTTCATGGCGGGGACGCTGCTTGCCATCAGTGGATTTTTTTCAGCCCTCACAAAAAATCAAGTGGTCTCCTTTATCCTCAGCCTCGTTGTCTGTTTTGCCTTTATCATGGCAGGCTCTCCCCCCGTTCTCAATTTTGTATCCACCGTTTTGCCTTCTTACTTTATTGACCTTCTAGAATCCGTCAGTATCCTCAATCATTTTGAGATGATGGAAAGAGGTGTTTTGTCCCTCAGTCAATTCTGGTTCTTTGTCGTAATGATCACATGCTGGATCTACGCAAGCATCATTCTCTTGGAGGAAAACAAAGCTGTGTAAGATGAGGTTACGACAAAGATATGTGAATAAGATGTAAAAATATGTGAGAAAAATAGAATAGAACAAAATATTAAGAAAAGAAGATCGTATAAGATAAAGAATAATAAAAGAAGAATAGGAAGTAAGAACATGGCAGACAAATCGACTCAGAGTGCAAAGAAAAATGTCAAAATAAATCTAAAAAAAGAGGGAGCCACCTGTCGAAACGAAAATTTCCTCAAAACTATTTTGAGCCTCCTCTCTATGCTTTTTCTTATCTATATTGGCTCTCACACCCTTAAGTGGATAAAGGTAGATATCACAGAAGAAAAACTCTACACCATATCTTCAGGTACAAAATCTATTCTTCAAAAACTTGACACCCCCATTAAGCTCAAGCTCTATTACTCCAAAATCGCAGCCAACAAAGGCTCCGAGGGACTAAGAAATTTCAACAACCATTTTCACTACGTCCACGAACTTCTCAAAGAATACCTAAGACATTCACGAAACAATCTTCAACTTCAAGTCATCGACCCAAGACCCGACACCCCTGAAGAAGAAGATGCCATGGCCTATGGACTCAACCAATTTCAGCTTACAGATACGGAGAAATACTTTTTTGGTCTTGTCGCTGAGAATGAATCGGGAACAGAAAAAATCATCGAATTTTTCAATCCCAACGAAAAAGACCGTGTTGAATACGATCTCACCAAGCTTATTTACACCATTCAAAACCCCAAGAAAAAAACCATTGGCATTCTGTCTTCCCTCGATGTTATGGCTGACAAAGACCTCAGCCCCTACATGGCTCAAATCATGCGTATGCAAGGCCAAGCCACCCAAGAATCTTGGATCATCACTCGCCTTCTTAAAGATCTTTACGAGATTAAAAAAATTCCAAAAGAGACAGAAAGTATTGCCAGTGTTGACTCCTTGGCCATCATACACCCCAAAGGGTTTTCAGAAAAAACTCTTTTTGCCATCGATCAGTACCTCATGAGGGGCGGTAATTTGATTGTTCTCGTTGATCCCCACGCCGTTGTCGACACAACCTCTCAACAAAGTCTGGACGGTGGTTCTCCCGACAAAGGCTTTCAAAAACTCATGGATAAATGGGGTGTGGAAGCACCCAGCCATATGTTTGCAGGCGACAAATACCTAAGTGGCGTAGGCCAGGTTAGTCGCCGCCAAAGACCTCAAAGGCTTTTAGCCCTCCTTCGCTGCAATGATAAATGTTCATCTTCTTTCAAGGACCCTATTTCATCGAGCCTGAACAGTCTCTCTTTCATTTACCCCGGAGTTTTGCGAGCAAAAGAACTGGAAGGTCTCACAGTAACTCCCATTCTTTCTACCTCTGACAAAGGCAACAGCTACACGGCACATATTCACGAGTTGAACAACCCCTCTCGTCTATGGGAAAATTTTTCTGATGGGAATAAGCCGGTCATCATTGCTCAAAAAATTCTTGGTAAATTCAAAACGGCCTTCCCAAAAGGTTTAGAAAATGAGGAAAAGGGTAAGAAAAAGAAGAAAGTAAAAAATCAAGAAGCGCCCCCCAGGGAAGAACTCATCCAAGAAAGTCAGAAAGAATCAGCCATTATTGTCTTTGCCGATGTTGACTTCATTGCCGATCCCTTTGCTTTCAAACAATCTTTCTTTGGAACAGCCTTGGCCAATAACAACAGCACCCTTCTCCTCAACGCCATTGAGGCCCTCTCTGGAGATGTCAACCTTATGTCAGTTCGCTCAAAAGTAAGAATCAATCGCTCCTTTGATGTGATTGAAAACATTGAATTTGCCGCTGAAAAAAAGACAGAAGACAAGGTCAAAGAGATCAATGCCAACATTGCAAGGGTTCAGGCTGAACTTAACCAACTGGGCAAACAAGCCAACGAAGGCAACATTGCCATCCTACAAAATGAAGGACTTAAAAAGCAAAAAAAGCTTGCTAAGCACATAGCCCTAATGAAGAAAGAACTCCGCTCTGTCAAACGCGAGGGACGAGAAAAAATTGAAACTATAGGTACAATCTTTCTTTACATCAATACTCTTTTAGGTCCCCTCCTTGTCATCCTTGGGGGACTTTGGTATTCAAGAAAACGAAGAAAAAAAATGGCTAGCCCCCAAGAGGCTCCCCAAAAATTAGCAACTCCATCATCAGATCTTAGAAATATGGAAACCATAGGAGATAAAGCATGAACGTAAAAACCCTTGCCGCCATTACAGGAACTCTTTTTATTCTCTCCCTCGGAGTTTTTTATTTTGAAAATCGCCGAGGCACAGATCTTATTGAAGGCAGTGATTATATTAAGGGCCTTGACCTTGAAAAGATCCAAAAAATTTCTCTCTCATTTTCTGGGAATGAGAAAATCACATTCAACCGCGACGGTTCTCACTTTGTCATTGAAAACCACAAGTCCTATCCTGCTTCTACAGAAAAAATCAACAATCTTATCTTTAAGATTGCAAGCCTTCAAGTCAAAGAAAAAATCACTTCTAAGCCTTCCGAGGAAGACCTTAAAAACTATAGCCTCAACCCAGAAAATCGACAATATCTTGTTGAAATCTTTGATAATGACAAAAAAAAAACAGTCGCCTTTTCTGTGGGAAGATCTCGCAAAGGCAAGGGAAACTATCTTTATAAAGAAGGTGGAAAATATGTTTATCTCAGCAAAGACTCCATCTGGCTTAACTCCTCCTACCGGGATTTTATTAGCACACTCATTCTTGACCTTAAAAAGGATGATATTGAGTCCATTCAACTGGCCATGAACGGCCCCACATCTCTACCCATTGAGCTTATGAGAAAAGATAATGATTTTACCCTCGTCAAACCTGAAAAAAAAGATTTTAAAAAAGAAAAAATTGAAGAATACTTTACCCACTTTGCTAACCTTAAATTTGACGAATTTTACAAGTATAACGACAAAGAAGTCCAAAGTCTCTCCTTTGATAAAGGAGTTAAGATTCTCCTTAAAAACAAGTTAACTTACAACCTAAGCCTTTCAAAAAAAGAAGATAATCACTTTATAAAAATCACGGCTATCACCCAAGACATTCCCAAAACTGTAACTATTGATCAGAAGATGGATCAAGAGAAGATGAAAGAAATTGAGAATATGGCCAAAGCTCAAAGCCTTGCCCAAAGGTTTAACTTAAAAAAGGGAACATGGGTTTACAAAGTGAGTCCCTCAACTTTTTCAAAACTCGTCAAAAAAACCAAAGACTTTTTGTAGTTAATGGACTTTTTGTATTGTATTGTATGGTATGGTAAATGCTCATCGCTGCTTTCTGAGACTTTTCGGAAAGAGACCCTTTAAAACAAATATTTCCTATAAGAAACAGAGCTGATAAGGCCAAGACCAAACATAGTGGTCAATAAGCTAGATCCCCCATAGGATAAAAGAGGAAGCGGTACACCCACAACAGGTAATAGACCAATAACCATGCCTATATTGATAAACATGTGCCAAAAAAGAAATGATAGAACTCCAACAACAACAAGAGCACCAAATTTATCGGTCGCCTGCCCAGCAACTCTGATTCCAAGTAGATACAAAATGACAAAAAGACCAATGGTTGTGAAACTCCCCACAAACCCATGCTCCTCACTCAGAACGCTAAATATAAAATCAGAATGCCGCTCAGGAATAAACTCCAACTGAGATTGAGTTCCTTTGAGAAAGCCCTTTCCGAAAACACGTCCACTCCCCACAGCAATTTTGGATTGAATACTATTGTAGCCTGTCCCCCTGGGATCACGCCCCGGATAGACAAAAGTCAAAACACGATTTTTTTGATACTCTTTGAGCCCAAACTTCCAAGCTACAGGCAAAGCAATAAGACTGATAATAAAAGTCACAATAAGAATGGGAATTCTAACCTTAACAAAAATAAGCATAGAAAAAGCCACCGCCATAATAAGAAGACCTGTCCCCAAGTCAGGTTGCTTAACTGTGAGCGCAAAGGGCACAAGTGTAAGTCCTAGGGGTAACAACAAATCTTTGAGATTCAATCCGTCATTTGTATGAACTTTAGAGAGGATTCTTGCTAAAACTAAAATAATGGATAACTTGATTGTTTCCGAAGGTTGAAAGCGAAACCAACCAAAATCCAACCAGCGTTGGGCTCCATAAAATGATTTTCCCCAAAAAATAACTGCCACAAGACAACCTAAGTTGAGCAAATAAAACACATAGGCAAACCGACGAAAAAAACTATAATTAATAAATGTCACTACAATAAAAATGCTCCAACCTCCAAAGAGCCAAATCAACTGTTTCCAAAATTTAGATGTCAATGCAAAATTCACTCCATGGGTTGCGCTGTACAAATTAATAAGACCTATACAATTTAAAGAGACAACAGTAAGCACCAAGTTAAAATCGACTTTCTTGAACAAAGTTCGGTCTTGAATAAAAGCTTTAGTTCCCATAACTCAGCCCCCCCCCTGACTTCGTGATTTTGAGATTCGACTTCCTCGTTGTTTGTTTACGGACAGGCTTCTGAAAGGAAGAGTTTTTCTTCGCATCCAAAAGAGCAGGATTGTAAATATTAAAGTAAGAACGAACAATATCTCTAAATACGGGCGCCCCTCCCCCTGACCCCGAACAACCGTGTTGGGCAAAAACAGCCACCGTCACTTCAGGAGCTTCTACAGGGGCAAAACCTACAAACCAACCATGATACCTTTGCTGAAGTGGCCTTTCCAAACATTTTTTATAAAGCTCCTTGGAAGAGAAAGACATGGTTTGAACAGTTCCCGTTTTGCCCGCCATATTCAAGCCATGAACTTCGTACCACCTCGCCGTACCATGGGATCCTAAAAAAACTTGGCGTAAACCTTTTTTAATGGTTTGAAAGTGAGCACGTTCAATGAATGCTCTCCCCTCCTTGGCTTGAGTGATGTTATCTACAAATTCAGGCTGGTTTATAATAGTCTCTTTGCCGTCAAAGCCAATGTTTTTTTTCACTAAGAAGGGTTTGTAAGACACCCCTTCCATGGCAATCGTATTGAAAGCGTGAACCAACTGGAGAGTTGTGGCCAAAACAAAACCTTGGCCAATGGCATGGCTTAGATTTTCTCCTGGCTGCCATGGCTCTCCCCTGTTTTTCAGTTTCCACTGAGTTGTTGGCATTAGCCCTGGAGTTTCGTGGAACAGTTGAATACCTACTTTACGTCCAAACCCAAAGAGCTTTGCGTATTTGGCCATCCTATCAATACCAAGCTGCATACCCAGTTTGTAAAAAAACACATTGCTAGAGTGGGCAAGAGCGGTCACAATATTAATATGACCATGACCCGAGCGTCGAGCATCATGGTACGTTCTTCTCCCATAAACTATGGAGCCTGGAGAAAAAACCTTAGTATTCTCCTCGACAATATTTTCTTGAAGAGCAGCCAAGGCGACAAAGGGCTTAAATACCGACCCTGGAGAGTAGTGATCTTGTATCACCTTATTGCGCAGTGGATAAAAAGGATTGCTCACCAATTTGGACCATACCTCTTTAGAAATTCCATTGGTAAATTCATTGGGGTTGAAGGAGGGTGTGACCACCCAAGCAAGAATCTCTCCATTGCTCTTCATAACAACAGCACTGCCAATGCGAGGTCCAACCTTATCATTTCTCAGCATAGCTCGATAAGCCGCCTCTTGAATCTCTCTATCAATGGTAAGAACAAGGCTTGAGCCAGAGTTTGGATCCTGGCGCTCCAAATGAAAAGGGCCGACCCCCGAAGAGTAGGTTTTTCTCCCTCGTGCATCCACTTCTACAAGCTCAATACCATCCTTTCCTCGAATCTTCTGCTCCCAAATCTTCTCCAAACCATTCTTTCCAATAATATCTCCTTGTTTAAAAGGAATTTCATTTTTATACTTTTTATTATATTGCTCTATTTGTTGTTTCGATATTTCCCCAACATAGCCAAATAGCTGAGCGCCGTTTTCGTTGAGAGGATAATGGCGTACAATAACTTGGGTGATATCCAGCCCTGGGTGGTTTAAACGCAATTGCCGAATTTTAAAAATTTCATCATGAGTCAAACCTTCTTTAATGCGCACATCCCGAAAGGGACCGTTGAGACGGCGCCCCCTCCTCACCATTTCGATAATCTTCTTATCCTCCATATCCAATATTGGTGCTATGGCAGTGGAAGTTTCTTTCAATTTCTTGGCATATTGAGGAGAAATAATCACAGCGTAATCGGGCCTATTCTCAACAAGCACGCGCTTTTTACGATCAAAGATAAACCCTCGAGATGCAGGAATCGTTGTCTTTTTAATCCGATTTTTTTCTGAATACTTCCTAAATTCTTGACCATAAATAATTTGTAAATACCACAGACGCATAAAAATAATCGTTACTAAAAGAGCCAATGTACAATAAAGGATTTTATATCTTGGTTGATAGCTCTTTACTTCTTGCTGAGGGTTTGAAATTGTTTTGTTCACAATTTATCCAGCCTCAACTCCGGGGGAGATTCCTTAGAAGTTAATATATCAAAGGCTCGAAAGACAAAGAAGAGAAAACGACTGAATAAAGCTGTCAAGCCACAGGCAAGAGCCCATTGAAAGACAGCTGGAAAACGCATGGGATTGGATTCAAAAATCCAAGAGACACCAAAGTGAACAAATGGAAAGGAAAGGGCCTGAAGACCGGCCAAAAACATCAAGTAAGAGGGGCCCGGCCAAAAAACATTTCTTTTTATTAAAAGTCCACCACCAAACAACAACATATTGATCAAAAGAACCATGCTCAATGACATAACTGTCAGAGAGGCTACAAGAAAAGATAAAAGATAAGTCATAATAATACCTTCCATCAGTCGTCTTGCCATCACCCAATAGGCCAAAGTCACTATCCATAACTGAGGGAGGGGAATGCCTTGCAGTAATTGTGACCAAATAGGCTTGAGCAAGGAGAGCAAAAAAAGAGTCAATACCAAAAAAAGAAAATAATTGAGAACAATGAGATGGCGGCTTCTCATATCCTCTCTTTCGGAGTTCGATCTGATTTTTCGTTAAAATCTTTTTCGTTAAAATCTTCATTGCGGCTATTCAAAATAATAAATATTTCTTCTAGATTAAGGGGATTAACAACAGGATTGAGTAAAATCTCAGAATTAACATGCATAAGAGTCTTTTCGATTTTTTCAACAATGGCAATGGGAAACCCCTTGGGAAAAATATCTTGTAACCCACTTGTAACGACCAAATCTCCTTGGTGCACAAACTGATTCTTGATGTAATTGAGCTGACAAGACTCTTTATTGAGACCCTCCACAATCCCACGGGCTCGCGTCCTTTGCACAATAGCATCAATGGATGCATAGCGGTCGGTGAGCAAAAGCACCTGAGAAGTCAAATACTGGGGACGAATGACATAGCCCACAACTCCCCCTACAGTGATAGCTGCCATGTGGCTTTTAACTCCATGCTTTGTCCCTCGATTGATGGTCAATGTATTGTGTTCGGGAAGTAGATCATTCCCAATAACCCTCGCGGCCAGAAGCTCCATCTGTGTATCTTGCTTAAACTCAAGTAGCTTTCTCAATCTTTCATTTTCTAACTTAAGCTCTGTCACAGAACCAAGCTCAGCTCTCAATTTGGCATTTTTATTGAGTAGCCCACGGTTTTCCTTACTTACATTCACGAGATAAAGATAATCATTCGTGGTACCACGAATTCCTGAGGCAAAGTTTGAAAACAAACTCTGTATGAGATTAGAGGCAAAGGCAAAGGGGCGAACAGCCCAAAAAACCTCCTTTTGGGGAATCTTTTCTATACTGATAGAAAGCAGAGGAACTCCTACAATAAAAACCACAGCCATCCATTTGCGAATGTCTAACTTAGAAGAATTCAATCCGACCTCTTTCTTTTTTCTATTTTACTATCAACTTTATTTATTATTCAGTAAATACTTACTCCCCCTTGATCTACAAGGGATATATATGCTACAGGGTTATGACAACTCATGTAATTCATTTGTACTCAATGGAGTTCAAATAATCAAGTCACCAAGTTCTCCATGCCCCAACTGCTCACCACAACCATGGGCGCCTGCGAGTGGATAAAGCTAGGGAGAGTAAAAAAATTGAGAAAAATGAGAAATCTACTTGAAAATTTCTTTAAAAATGGCCAATCTAGAGCTGTTTGCAGTTGTTGGAATGAACATTTGGAGTGAGCGATGTTAAAAGATGTGCGTAAACCCTTAAGTTTAAAAACTCTCATGGCCTACGTCATTTTTGGCATGATTTGCCTCACATTTGTCTTTGTGGGACTTGGGGACGGCAGGCTGGGAAGCAGTGCCGCTGGGGGAGCGGCAGCCATAGTCAATGGTTCTGTGATCTCCATCGCAGAATTCCTTAAAAGAGTCCAGGCCCAAGAAGAGCAATTCAGCATGTTTTTCCAAAATCTTTCCCCCACCATGCGACGCGAACAATCAAAGGCCCTACGAGTCCGTGTTCTCGATGGGTTAATACGCAGTGAGTTGATGACCCAATTGGCTATGGAGACAGGTCTCACGGCCTCAAATACTGAGATATTGAACTTTATTTTACATGAAGATGAAATGAAGTTTCTCCAAAAAAATGGTCAATTTCAACCCGAAATATACGAAAGGTTTTTACAAGTAAGTCGAATGACAGCGGGGGCCTTCGAGAACAAAGTTCGCAAGGTGTTGCTTTCTCAAAAACTCCAAGAAGCCTTTTCTCAAGCCCTCCAGGCTTCTCATCTTGAACTCCAAAAACAGCAGGAGGTCAAAGACTCAAAAATGAAGCTCAGCTTTGTCACCTTTAGCAGCGAGGACATCAAGAAGAAATACCACCCCCAAGCCCATGAAGTGGAGGATTTTCTCAAAAACTCCTCTGAGACTGTGCAGAATTATTACGACACCCATGGAAGTGAATTCACCTCGGGGGAGCAAGTCAAGGCCAAGCATATCCTCATTAAGACAAAGCCCGGTGACAAAGAGTCAGAATCCCAGGCTTTAGAAAAAATCAAATCTTTAGCAGGTAGAGCCAAAACGGAGGATTTTGGGAAACTGGCCCTGGAATTTAGCGAAGACCCTGGCTCAAAAGCCAAAAAAGGAGATTTGGGATACTTTTCCCGTGGAACCATGATGCCCGCCTTTGACAAAGCCGCCTTCTCAGGAGTTGTTGGTGAAGTCAGCAAACCCATTAAAACTCCCTATGGGTACCACATTGTCAAGGTGGAAGATAAAAAGGCCACTGAAAAACAACCCTTTGAATCTGTGAAAGACCAAATTGTCAATAAGTTGATAGCAAAAAATGCTGTTTTCAACATCATAGAAAGCTTGCGTGAGAAACTCAAAAACCAAAACGAGCCTGAAGTTCAGAAGTTTATTCGCAACTATAAACTGAAGTGGGAAGATACGGGGGAATTCTCCATAGATCGCAATAATATTCCAAAAATAGGCTTGGGAGATACTATATACAAGGCCCTTTTGGAAAAACCTCCCTCCCAACAACAAGGAAAACTTCTCAAAACCCTCGTGGAATCCAATGGCAAGCTCTATGTTATTAAGGTGGCCAAAGTCAAAAAAGTATCTTTTTCAAAAGAATCACCGAAGAGGTCTTTTAAGTCACAACGACAAACCGAAGGTCAACCACTTGCTGGGCAAAGTGCCCTTGAAGCATGGCTAAGCGAACGAGAAAAAACAGCAAGCGTTCAAAGAAATCATAGCCTTGCCACTCAATAAAATAACCCAAGCATTCAAAATCAAAGTCAAAGTCACAATATCACTATCTATTCATTCCATTCTTCCGTGGAGCCTTCTGCCCATTGGTGAGTCAAACCCATTGTGTGGTGAGTAAAAAGCAAGTGTCAGTCAAAATCAGATGGCAGGCTTACTCACCTTCTTTTGCTTTTGAGGTGCCACAATGGCAGTGTTTTGATCTATAGCAATCGTGCTGTCATCAAGAGCCATCGTATTAAAATCCAATGATTTACGACCCGCCCTCTTTTTGAGAATAATAACCAGTATCACGGCCGCAATGAGCAGAAGCCCCCCGGCAACAAGTGTCATCAAATCGTCCTTTTTTCCCTCAGCTTTGATCTTGTCGGTATCTTTAGAAGTAACTTTTCCATTATCCCCCGGCATTTGCTCTGAGGAAGCAGGTGCAGCAGGTCTCGATTTTTTTCCCTCCCCACCACTCAAAAAGGCAGCACTGCCAGGGCCTGCGGGCGGTGGAACCTGGGCCTGGGACTCAGGAAGAGAGGGCGGTGGTGGAACCGCTTCACCCAAGTCTGCGGGAGGCGGCGGAGTCGCTTCACCCAAGTCTGAGGGAGGAGGTGGAGTTGCTTCACCCAAATCTGCGGGAGGTGGAGTCGTCCCTCCAAAACCTGCGGAATCCCCTGGTCCAGGAGTTGGCAGCGCATCGCTACTAAGCCCCTGGGGTTGGCTTGCTTGAAGCGACGGATCTCCCCCCGATCCTCTTTGAGGCAAATTTGCAGGCTGGCCTGCTGGCGGCTCTGCTGGCTGACCTCCTTGGGGCACGAACTGGCTTGCCGACTCTGGAAGAGAGGGCGGTGGTAGTGGAGTCGCTTCACCCAAATGTGCGGAATCCCCCGGCGCAGGAGCTGGTAACCCACCATTACCAAGATCCTCTTGGGGCAAGCTTGCCTGCGGATCAGGAAGAGGGGGAGGTGAAGTTTCTTGAACCAAGTTCGTTTTCGTTGGGGGGGCCAAAGATTCCAATGGTTTTGAAGAGGCCACTGAAGGAGCGCTTATACCATTGGGCCAATACTTTAACTCGATTCCCGCAGAAATTTGACCTTTAGATTCCACATGAGGATTTGTCGCCCAAATTTCTTTCCAACTATCTTTGTCACCAAGAAGTTTCATGGAAACAGCCCGAATGTTATCCTTCTCCTGTGAGGTGTAGGCTTTAGAGGGAATATTAAAGTCTTCATAATACACAAGTATTTGATTCTGATCATTGGGCCTTTGGGGAGAGTTGTAGTAAACTTTGTCTCCCACTTTAGGGCCCCTCATCAAAGTTGGGTTCACACGAAGTAGTTCTTGCTCTCGATCACTTGTGCCATAAATTTTTGTGGATACTGAATTTATACTATCGCCAGGTCTTACCAAGTAAACCCCATTGGCCAAAATACCATTCTTACGAAAAGGAGCTTGATATACTTTTTTTACAGGAACCCAAGTTTTTTGCATGGAAGTACCACTCACTTCAATCGCAGATGCTAGGCTTCGCTTTGCTTCACCTTCACTTGTTGCTTCGCTGAACCTGCCCTCCTCTTCTGAATCCATCTCCTCTTGCGCCAATTCTTCTTCGGAGTCTACCTCCCTCTCATCAAGTTTATTTTCGGTGACTTCATATTCATCCAGTTCACCTTCACCAAAACCTTCTTCGTCCCCATCATCAGCATCTCCGGAGGCCAAATCAGCGGCTTCTTCAGCGGCTTCCAAAACACCCTCATCAACTTGCTCGCTTCCTTCAGCAATACTCGTTTCTTCTTCATCAGGACTCTCATCCCAATCGTCCTCTTCTTCGGCAATGCTAACTTCTTCTCCATCAAGATCTTCATCCAAATCGTCCTCTTCTTCGGCAATGCTAACTTCCTCTCCATCAAGATCTTCATTCAAATCGTCCTCTTCTTCGGCAATGCTAACTTCCTCTCCATCAAGATCTTCATCCCAATCGTCCTCTTCTTCAGCAATACTCGTTTCTTCTCCATCAAGATCTTCATCCAAATCGTCCTCTTCTTCGGCAAAACTAGCTCCGGCCTCATCAGACCCATCATCCCCTTCACCACTCTCAATATCTGTAGTATCAACCACCTTACTCAATTCAGCCTCAAAGTCCTTATCTAAGCCTTTATCTCTAAAAGAGCAGCTATTAAGTGCAAATATCGCCAGTGATGCCGCAACAGTAAGAAGCAAGTGAAACCTAAGAAACATAATTTTATCCTCTTTTTTAGTTAAAGAAGACTTCGTTAACGAAGTTTTCATCTCACACAAAATATCTAGATTTATTTTAGCGGACATATCACTTTGAGTAAAGTTTAAGTAAAAAATGAATCCACTCAAAACAGCAATATTAGACATAAGATGGGATCTTAGAAGTTAATCCTAACAACTGGCAGAGATCGAGGACTTCCCAAAGCACACAACCCCACGACTATAGTTGAGGTTATGGATCAGGTATGGTGAGTTTTTTAATAATGCAATGTAGTCAAATAAAGATTCACAGATGCAACCCTTTCTTCAATTGACTCTCTTTGTAATACAGTTTTAAATGAAACATTGTCCACACTGAGTGTGAGCAGTTCTTGCTAACCTCACACTCTTACACAAACCTTCACCTCATTTTTCTTAAGACTGGTATTGTATGGGTTTTTTTAGCAAAATCACAGAGTATTTTTCCAACGACTTGGCCATCGACTTAGGTACAGCCAACACCTTAGTCTATGCCAAGGGGAGGGGTATTATCCTCGATGAGCCTTCCGTAGTGGCCGTCCAAAAAAACTATCGAGGCATGCAAAACAGGGTTCTGGCCGTGGGTAAAGAGGCCAAAGAGATGCTTGGCCGCACTCCCGGTAGCATTGTTGCTATTCGCCCCATAAAAGAAGGAGTCATTGCAGACTTTGAAGTGACAGGCTCCATGATCAAATACTTTATTACGAAGTCCAGTGGACAGAGAAAACGCCCCATTCCTCCGAGAATTAACATTTGTGTCCCCTTTGGGATCACTCAAGTGGAAAAGCGTGCCGTTCAAGAAGCCGCCCATTCCGCTGGCGCCAGAGAAGTATACTTAATAGAAGAACCCATGGCTGCGGCTATTGGAGCTGGACTTCCCATTACAGAGCCCACGGGTAATATGGTTGTGGATATGGGAGGGGGCACCACAGGTGTCGCCGTCATTTCGCTAGGGGGTATTGTTTACTGTAAGTCTATTAAAGTTGCCGGAGATAAATTTGATGAGGCGATTGTCAACTATGTCAGAAGGCAGTTCAACCTGTTGATTGGTGAGAGAACCGCTGAGAATATTAAGATCCAAATTGGCAATGCCTATCCTTTTGACGAGGAAAAAAGTATGGAGATTAAGGGGCGAGATCTCATTGCAGGAGCCCCCAAGACTATTGAGATCACAGGCCAACAAATCAATGAAGCTCTCACCGACCCCTTAAGCGAAATTGTAGATGCTGTACGAACAGCCCTTGAAAAGACTCCCCCTGAATTAGCCTCTGATATTGTTGACAATGGGATTGTTCTCACAGGTGGAGGAGCCCTGTTGGCCAATCTCGATATCCTCCTTCGTGAAAAAACAGGGCTGCCCGTTTCCATTGCTGAAGACCCTTTGTCTTGTGTGGTTTTAGGCTCAGGCAAAGCATTGAACGAACTCGACCTTTTGAAGCAATTGGCCATTGAATAAGTTAGATCCGTTGAAATTGAATAAGTTGACCCCGTTGAGTAAACTGAACCCACTGACATTGAAGAATATGATTTAAGGTGAGGTAGTTATGAAATTTTTGTTCTTTTTATACTTAACCCTTCTTTCCCTATCCGTGGCTTCAGCCCCTATTCCTGGAACCTCAAGTTCATCCTTTTTAAGATCTGATAGGGGACTGTTTTGGTCTCAGCATGGCTTTTCCGTTCACGCAGGAAAGACCTCTTGGCAACATAAAATTCCTACTGGTTCGAACAAATCCTTCATAGAAACTCTCTATAGCGCTCGCCACTCAGCCAACGGTGTTCAAGCAAGCCTTACTGTGAGAGTCGACAAACTTAAAGAAAAAATGAGTCTTACAAGATATGCACATCAGTGGAAAAAAGACTACCCCCGTCTTGGCTTTAATGTTGTACTGGCCAAGTCCTTTTCCCTAAAGAAAGAAAAACTCTTCTTACTTGATATGGTCAACCCCAACACCAACCGCCAAGTTCGCCAATACCTTTTTCTAAAAAACCAAAAGGCTGTTATTTTAACCTGCCGGGATCATACCGCCACTTTTCGCTCCTCGGTGGAAAGCTGCAATAGAATTGTAAGAAACTTCTCATGGGTAAAGTAAGGTCGTAGGGTCATAAGAAAAAGAACCCCTTAATAAATTAGGGGCCCGTATAAGTAGAGATTTCTTGGTAAGTCGGGATTCCATGGCAAATAACGGATATACCCCAAATAACCACTTCTCAGTAAGTTTCTCAGTAAATGCAAAAGGGACTCCTTGCGACTCTCCACTTTTGTTCATCTTCACAGAGCCTCTGTTCGAGGTCATCCACACTGGCCCCAGGGTCTTCCACCCAATGTCTCAACTCCGATGAACCACTTAAAATATCAAAGGGCAAGTGTTTGGTTTCATACTCATAAGGAGGAGGTTTCCATAAATCAAACTCTGGAAACTCCCTTCGTGTGGCTTTGAGCAAAAGAGCTACAAGGCGATAGGGGTGAAATTCTTGAGGCTGAAACCCAGAAATATCCACGTGGATTTGAATCCCTGAACATAGCTTTCCACAATGTTTTTGAAAAGTCGGCTCAAAAAAACAAGGGCGCAAAAGGCAGGACTTCATCCACTGAGGAGCCCACTCCTCCATGGTTTTAAGAACTCTTTGGGTGGGAAAGTCAGGCGCCCCTACCACTTCCAAGGGAACCGTCGTGCCACGCCCCTCAGATAAGTGAGTTCCCTCTAACAAAACCGTTCCTGGATAAATATGGGTGCCAAGAACCCTGGGGAGATTGGGGCTGGGATTCACCCAAGTTCGCCGGGGGTCCCAACCGTATAAGGGAGAAGTTTCCATACTGTAGCCTGACATTTCGACAACATGGTATTCCAAATTCAAGTTGCGGTGGGCTTTGTACCATAGCCCTGCCTCGCCCAAGGTCAAACCATGGCGCATAGCTATGGGGGCGGCCCCCACAAAGCTCTCATAATTCATATCCAGAAGAAGCCCTTCCACCCCTCGTCCTGCGGGATTGGGACGGTCCAAGACATAAACGGCCTTTCCCTGCCGGGCACTATCCTCCATGACATAAAATAAAGTTGTCAGAAAAGTGTAAATTCGGCAGCCTACATCTTGAATATCCACCAATAAAGCGTCAAAATGATCCATCATCTCGGGAGTAAAGTGTCGAACCTTTCCATACAAACTGTACACAGGAATATTATAGAAAGAATCATACTCGTCACCACTTTCAACCATATTGTCTTGCTTATCGCCTCGAAAACCATGTTGAGGTCCAAAAGCCACCGAGATATGAAGGCCGGCATGACAAAGTAAATCCATGGAGTGCTGAAGAGTCTTATTCACAGAGGCGGGATGGGCCAATAAGCCCATCCTCTGTCCAGAAAGTTTCTTAAGAGTTTGTGAGTCTTTAAGAAGTTGCTCTAAACCAAAGGACAACATCTTTTGATTATGTCACTTCAAGTTCCCATCTTCAAGGCTGAAGCTCCCCAAAAAAGGAAGTTCTTTGAATTGAGAAATATGAGACCAAAGCGTCCCCAGAAGGGTGACCATTGAAAACGAAACACAGATATTATCAAGCTTAGGGCTGTATCACTTGATAACCATAGAGATACTCACTTTGGGGCCCCATCATGATAAACTTGGCTTTGGCCACAGGATTGTTCTCTTTGTCGAGAAGCTCATAGACCTTTTCACGAAGTTCCTCCTGGCCACTCTCTGTGGAAGACTCCTCAAGAAAAACCAATTGAGTGACTTTCTTTGGAAAAATAAATCTATAGGAACTAAAAAAGTCCATGGGAGTCATCTTAAGCATGCCCTCTGTGGACTCCATAGGTCCCTTAGATTCTGATTCTCTAGGTTGTTCCATGCTCATGCTGGAAATGTTACCGTGGGGTGGAACCTCCTCCTGGGATTTATGGGATTCATGGGCCCTTTTTGACTTATAGCGCATACTCCGCAAATAATGATCTATATCATCAAATTGAAACACATAGCTCTTTCGATAATCTAAGAAGTCTCCGTATAAAAAATGATCCTCAGATGTGGGCTTCTTTCCAACAACGGCAGAGGGTCGTCCATGGGGCCTGGCCAACTCATCCATCAGATCCTCTTGTTTGACCACCAACCCATTGGTTTCTTGACTGGCAATATGACGACCACCTGAAGAAGGTGCCTTGTGAATCACATAGACATCGCTCACTTTCTTCTCCCTATGGAAGGAGACATTGAAGAGAGTTACAAGTAAAATAACAAAAACCAAGGATGTATAAGCTGTCACTCTTTTGTGTTCAAACTCAAAGTGAAACCCACTTTTCACCCCTTGGGCCACCTCTCCTTCATTTTCATTCCCAACATGGGAACTCCTCCCCTCAGAGAAGTGAGCCTGTGAAATTTCAATCACATTATGACCTTTGGACTTATCGTCCGGCTCTGCCTTGTCACAACCATTTTTCTTCATTCCCACTGTTCCCCTCACCCCTTGAGATCACCACCCAGAATTCGCAAAACTTTCCCTCTCCCTTGTCATCACCAAAATCATTCCCCCCCACCATAATGATACGAAATCACAGGTATAGCTTTTCTCAGCCTCAGACTATGACTATCTTGTTCTTTTTCGGATGGGTGCCCCTAGAACTAGAGGAAAAGTCCTTCAATCTATCTCAAAGGCGAGGCCAGTTAGCCTTGTTTATTCCTAAGATCATAGAAAATCCCACGACAGACCCTCTATATAAGAAAGCTTCAAAGAAGGTGATTTGTGGATAAAAATGTCTTAAAATAAAGTATGTGGAAAATAAATAAACTCTCCTGTCCCTCCCACAAACTGACCACCACAAACACCCCGTGGCCAGCTTTCCAACATAAGAAGGCTATACCCTTTTCAAAATCCTTTTCAAAAAGAAAAAACTTCAGTCTCAGTCTTGCAACACTCTTAGCCGCCCTCATAGCCCTTTGGCTCCACACAACCTTTTGGCCCCTTATCCCCATGGCCAGAGGTAACGAAAGTGGAAAGAATAAACAGAAAGCCTCAGATCAAGCCTCCAAGCACATAAAGTCACTACAATTAGCTATAACTAAAGCTCAATCCCTTGCCCAGAAAAAGAAGTGGAAAAAAGCGATTGCCCTCCTTGAACCCTTGGCAGATGAGCTTCCTGAAAGTGCCCTGCTCCAGTTATCAAGTTACTGCAAAGCCATTAAGGATTTTCCCTCCGAAATAAGACACCTCAACACTCTCATCAAAAAGCGCCCCCAACGAATGATTTACCACTTTCGGCGCGGCCACTCCTACAGTCAAATGCGTTCCCAACGAAAATTAGAGCAAAAAAAAATGAACCAAAAAGCTGTGACAAGCCTACGCAAAGCCATAGAAATCCAACCCTCATTCAAGTCCTCCTACACTTCCCTCCTAAATATCTTCCAACGCAGTAAAAACCACTTTGAAGCTCGCACCCTTGTTATGGAAATGATTCATCGCTTTGGAGACAATCCCCAGTATTTCACAGAGTTATGTCACTTATATCTCATAGATGGTTATATTGATGATGGAATACGAATATGCAAAGAGGCAACCCACCGAGATCCCAAGGAGCCTAAAAACCATATTCTCTTGGCCAAGGGGTATATGAGTCAGGGCGAAGAAAGCAAAGCTGAAGCCGTGCTTATGCAGGCCTCAAAATCAAAAATCTTAGGCCGCTCCACTGAAGTACAGGAGGCCAACGGAAAGCACTACTTAGATAAAAAGAGCTTTACAGTTGCCTCTAAGTACTTTCAAAAAGCCATCGCCATCGACCCTAAGCACTGGGCCTCCCACTTGGGTTTAGCCACAAGTTATTTTGGACGTCAAAAATACACGAAAGCACTGGCCTCTTACGTAAAAGCTTGCCAGTTGAGTCGCTCCACCATCAAACCCTATCGCTTAGCTATTACAAGGCTACGAAAACTCAATAAAATGAAGATGGCTAACAAATACGAAAGTCAAACATACAAGTGCACCACTCAACTTTAGGTGAAGTGATAGGCCATGAATACACAAATTTTAATTCTAACCCATGGCTACAAAGTCCAAGTCCACTAAGCAGCACGACGCCGTGCTTCTGTAGGATCGATGTTGTACTGCTTAACTTTTCTGTAAAGAGTGGCTCGCCCAATTCCCAAAGCCTTGGAAGCCTCTGTAAGGTTCCCATTGAAAGCAAAAATAGCATTTCTAATGGCCACACTTTCAAGCTCATTGATCGTACAGACCTTGTTACGGCCGGCCCGAAAGGGTAAGACTGTTCCTCCCTCAGATTCTTGAGAGCTACCGCCCTCACTGCCCTCATTGAAAGGCACAGATAACTGTGGAGATTTATTAGATTTCCACTGATCCATTGAGTAAGTCTCTATCTCTAAGTTGTGATTACAGGCAAAAGACTTCGCACTTTCAATAACTCCATGGTCATCACTCACTAAAATAAGTACTGAATGCCTCATATATAACTCCCATCTATATCTATAAAGATAAATAGTTGCACTTTATTTTATTCTTTACTTTTTATTCTTTCTTTAATTAATCCTGAGGATATCCTATGAAATTCATCGGACTGTCATAGAAAAATAATGAGGCAAAAAATCATTTTTTAAGGACTTTTGTCCTATAAGCCCAAGGAGCCACAGCAAAAAGCTCTCCATAGCATAGAAATGTTGTCATTGCAGCCTTATAGCAAAGCCTTATTAATTGGAAGGTAAATTTCCCTTTCATAAGGAGCGTCTCAGAATGAGCCTTCAATACCTACAAGCCCCAATGGATAAATAAGCCGGAAACCAAACTTCTGCCAATCTATCGGCCTCCATTTGCATTTGATTTAATATTAGTCTGCATCTTAGAAATCAACTGGACAGCCATCTTCTCATGAACCTTACACATTTTGAGTTCATCACTACGATAGGAGCGCTGGGAGGGAGTAAGAGCCCCTGTTTCAAGCTCCATTTCATAGTCCAACTTGTTGGCACGAATTCCTTCAAGCTCTTTGGTTTGCTGCTTAAAGAGTTTATTCACTCCACTTAAAGGAGCGACTTCCAACCAAGCCTCTTTCGCCTTATACCAACTAAGCATTCTGGAAAAGCGAGCCTTATTTTTAGCCAGTGTAAAGATTGGGTACTGTGCTTCTTCCAATTCCAAAATATTTTCAATTCTATCAATCGCTAAAAGATCACTGTCGACCATATCCATCATAGGAACCTGCGAATCCTGTGAATTTTCTACAGCCCCCACCTCATCACTTTTTATCACATCCATCGGTTCAATCACAATAACCTCCTCAATCTCACTAAAGGTACTATTTCTAAGGTAACTACCCTACCTTCTAAGGCACTCATTTTCTAAAGCATTATTCCAATCGTAAGTTACCCAACCTTAAATTATCCATTCCAAATCTTAAGGTCTATTGCAAATTCACATGCAAATTCAAATAATTCAGACTATGATTCCCAACTCATACAACACTATAGCTATAAACTCAATGTTTGGGCGAATACAATTTAACTCATCGCATTGTTTTGCGGTAAATATCAACAAAGCTCTCCACTTCGAGGCTTGCTCCTCCAACAAGAAAGCCATCTATGTTTTCTTTGGCCCAAAGATCCCTGGAGTTGGCTGGCTTGACACTCCCCCCATAGAGAATATGTATTTGCTCCGCCACATCAGCCCCTGCAAAAATGTGAACCTGTTTGCGAAGGAACTGATGGGCCTCTTCAGCCTCCAAAGGAGTGGCAACCTTTCCTGTGCCAATAGCCCACACAGGCTCATAGGCAAGAAGAATTGGCTTTGACCAGTCGGCATGGCAAGCTCCCTCTTTAAGTTGAGTGGCCAAAATTTCATATGTTTTTCCCTCTTGCCGCTCCTCCAAGCTCTCTCCCAAACACAACACAGGAGTCATTTCAAGACACTGAATCAACTTCAATTTTGAGCCACATCCCCATTGGTCTCAGCGAATAGTGCTCGCCTTTCGCTGTGGCCCAACAAGCATATACTCCCTCCCATGGACTGAACCACCCCAGCTGAAGTTTCACCTGTAAAGGCTCCACTTATTTCAAAATACACATTTTGTGCCCCCAAGATACAGAGGTATTTTTCAAAATCTCAGAGAAGACTCCAAAATGGGTGGCGGAGGAAAAATAAAAAAATGTTTTTGCTCTTCCTCTTCCAATTCATTCAGAAATTCACAGAGAAACTTCCTGGCCTCCACAGGATTTTTGTGGAGTTTCCAATTGGCAGCGCACAATACTTCTCGAAACAATGATATGTCCCTTCTTAGGGCTTGTAAAAAAAATAACTTGAGCTTATTCAATTAGATATTAAAGTAAAATAGTACAATTTTAGTTCAATTTATTTTTTTTCCAAGTCCTTAGCCTTGAAATGAACTTAAAGAAATGATAACAAATGGCAATGATAACGAAATAGTAAAATCATCATAGTAAAATCATCTAAGTCAAGCGCCAACCTAGCACACAAAATCCACCCCCACCAAAACGAAAACCAACAAGATTCTAACATTCTAGCACAAATAGAGAAATATATGAAGCCATTACAGAGTTTAATTCACCCATCATGTACTTATTTACAGATATTGATGACACCCTCACTCATCAAAACGGCCTTCTCCCAAAGGAGGCTTTTACAGGACTTTGGGAGCTTGACGAGGCGGGCATTAAGGTGATTCCCGTCACAGGTCGCCCCGCAGGTTGGTGTGAACTCATTGCCCGCCAATGGCCTGTCCACAGTGTCATTGGAGAAAATGGAGGCTTTTATTTCAGATATGAAAGACAACAGAGGCAAATGAAAAGACACTTTGCCTTAGATACAAAATCCCGCAAAGGGAACAAGCTCAAACTCCTTGAGATCGAACAAGAAATTCTCCGAGAAGTTCCAAAGGCCGCCGTCGCCTCCGATCAATTCTCAAGGCTCATGGACCTAGCCATCGACATTTGCGAAGATATCCCCCCATTGCCTGACAAAGAAATTCATAAAATTATAGAAATTTTTCACAGACACGGAGCTCAAGCCAAGCTCAGTTCCATCCATGTCAATGGTTGGTTTGGTGACTACAACAAATTGAGTATGTGTCAAATTCTTTGTGATAAGGAATTTCATCTCCACTTTTCAGAGGCCCTCCATAAAATGGCCTATGTGGGGGATTCGCCTAATGATGAACCTATGTTTAAAGCTTTTACACACTCTTTTGGTGTAGCCAATATTCAAAACTTCACCCACAAAATGAAGGCACTACCCGGATATGTCACCCAAAGTGATGGAGGAATGGGATTTATCGAAGTGGTTCGGCGCCTCTGCAAACTTATCTAAAAATGATCTGTGAATTCTTAAGTCACTAAATCATTTTAACTCACAACAAATGACTCTGATTCAAAGGAAATACATCTGATTCACCTAAAACTATAAACTTTCTTTAACCCCATGGTATTGTTTATATAAAATATACCCTCCCCACACAAAGGAGAGAAAAAGAGTAAATGTTCCCATCCGAACCATAAAATAAGCAATTTCATCGTATTTTTGCAAGTAACCTGTTTCAGACAAGATAAAGTGCCAATCATGAGAGTCAGGGTCATCTTGACCTGTGTGTCCCCCTAGAAGAGTCAGCTTCTTATCCCAAGCATCATAAATATAAGGAGCCACATCTAAAAAATTTTGCCCCAACCACCACAAAGCAATAGAGGACTCAAAATTATCCTTTTGTCTCAAAAATTGAACAACAACCACCAAAGGTACAATACACTGCATAAGACTGCCACCCGCTACCAGTAGCAACTCATAACCAAAAATCATAAAGATAAAATGACCCGCCTCATGAAACGCTAAATTCGCACCACCAATGAGAAAAGTTGAAACACCGTAGGGGTTTTCTTCAAAATTATTTTGATCCAGAAAGCTCAGGCCCCAGATTACAAATACCACATAAACAACGCACTTCACCTTAAAAGAAGTAGGCTCGATTTTTTTGGCAAAAAACATGTTATGAAACAAAAGGCAAATCTTATCATATATTTTATGATATATATCGTACACATAGTTTAAATGATTCACTGAAATGCTTTTATCCTTTTAAGCTCTTTTATCTGATCTTCTTTCAAATTCGCAGGTTTTCCAATAGGCTGGTCCACTTGAAAAACAGCCAAGTCATTGAGGACACTTTCATTAGAGGCAATAAAGCCACTAACCTTTCCTACCTTCCCGCCAAAGTTAACAACTTCAATGGTTTGATGAATTCGAAATTTTCTAAGAAGAAATTCTTTTTCTCTATGTCCACGAACCATAAATCGATGATTTGTTATAAATGTGCCAAAACCAACAACTTTTCCATCAATCGTGATTGTCGCAAGGGAACCATTGGAGGTTAGAGATTTTTGTACAGATGCGGGAAGACGCTCTATCAATCCATGCACCTGTTGATATCCAAGCGAAGATACTCCCTTGTAACCAAGAAATAAAAGACAAGCAAAACCACAAGCAAATAATTTAAATCCTCGTGATAAATCATAATAATTACATTCTCCGTATTTATTATCATAATGATGAGAACCCTTAAATAAAAGATAAAGATAAAACAATAAATTAAATATCGGAACAAAATACAAAAGAACATACCACCCACTATGGCCAAGATCATGGAGTCTCTTCATAGTTAATACACAATAAGCATAAACAGTGAAAAGCATGATCCCACTAACAATAAGCTTAGTAATGGCTTCAGAAAAACCAGAAGAGCCAGAAGAGCCAGAAGAGCCAGAAACATATGCTATCAGATGGATCAATAGAAACATCACTGAAAGAGCAAGAAAATTCAATAGTACAAGAAGAAGAATGGAAGAAAAATATGTTGAACGAGAAATCCTACCTTTGTGATCAAATAAAAGACCCTTTATATTTTCAAAAAGTGACAAGTGCGAAGCATAATTCATACAAAATCCTCCATAAACTTCAAGTAAGAAATATTTTTATAATTCATTCTACATATTAACACATTAATATGTTAATATATGAAATATACCTAATTATTTTTTATCGGCATAAATATTTATGGGGTAAATACTAATATGAATTGATCTGTGATCTAAATGATTTGCGCCTCCTTGAGGTCGTTTATTTAAAAGTAATACAGTCAATTAATTTTTTTTATATTTATAATATTATGTATAAAGGATGTTGAAAAACGCATTGGTATCAATAATTTATGAACCAAATAACCTCACCCATAAAAAGTATCTCAAAATGAGATACTTCTTCATTCCCCCTCAACTTTAGGCTGATATTGCCGATTCCTTTATTAAGAATATATGCATTTAATAATTTGTATGCACTAAGAATAAATATTACATAAGAATATCTCATATTAATAAAAAGAATATAATTTATGAGCTTTAACTGAAGGTGATAATGAGTGACTCTTTCCGATTATTATTCCTATTTATTCTATTTTTTCTTATACCCACATCTTTATTATTATTTATATCTTTTTTTCTCCCAGGAGAGGCCATTGCCAATGGGCAACAATCCTACGTTGAAGGTGAAGTGATCGTCAAGTTGAAAGACAGGTCTACAGAACAAGAGACCCACACTTTTTTAGGCAAAGCCCAAGCATCTCGGGGAATGAGCCTAAAAGCTTCTTTTCCACAAATGCAAATGTATCATTATGCCCTCAGAAAGGGGCAAACTGTTGAGCAAATGGTTCAAGATTTAACAGAAGATCCCAATGTCGAATATGCAGAACCTAATTACCTTTTATATAAGGCTAATTTGCCTGCTGGAATCCAAACTATGTCTGTGGAAGATATGGAAATTCTTGCTGAAGAAAGGTCCAACTTAGCCACCGATGCCGCTATTAATCCCATTCAACATTCGTCACTAGAGACATTTGGTGTAACCTCTAGAGACTCAAGCTCTGTACCCAAGCCTCGTGTGGCTATCATTGATACGGGTTTAGACCCTAATCACCCCGTCTTTGTGGACAGTGAAGCCCTGTGGGTCAACGAAGGCGAAATACCTGACAACAATATAGATGATGATGGCAATGGTTATAAAGATGATATGTATGGGTGGAATTTTGTCGATAATTCCGGCACCATTTACGATGATGATGGCCATGGAACCCATGTAGCTGGAATCATTCTGGGCGTCACTCAAGATATATTTATAGAACCATTTGAAGAAGCAAAAATTGAGATTATGGCTTTAAAATTTTTAAATGCAGATGGTGTGGGAAGCACTTCCGATGCCATCAAAGCAATCCACTACGCCGTGGAAAATGGAGCTCACATTCTCAATAACTCTTGGGGGGGAGGCTCCTATAGCACAGCTCTGCACGAAGCTGTCGCTTACACCTATAAAAAAGGGCTTGTCTTCGTCGCAGCGGCTGGCAATAGTGGCAAAAACAATGACGATGAGCCCACTTATCCCGCAAGCTACGATGTTCCCCATATTATGTCTATTGCGGCAACAACCTCCCAGGATGGACTGGCCTCCTTTTCTAATTTTGGAACGGGTTCTGTGGATATGGGAAGTCCGGGGGTTCTCATCTTGAGCACAATTCCTGATGAGCGCTATGGGCTTTCTTCAGGAACAAGCATGGCGGCGCCCTTTGTTTCGGGTGTCGCGGCCTTAGCTCTTCGTAAGTCTCCAGAAATGCTAGGCTACCAGGTGAAATCCATTATTTTTCAAGCTTCAGATCCGATCAATGCGCTTGTATCTAAGGTCTCCCAGGAAAGCCGGGTGAATGTAGCCAGCGTTGTGAATCTGGCCCAAGACGCTACTGTAGAGACAAGTCAACCTCATTACTCCTTTTCAGCCGCAGAAAGGGAGTTGGCCTCAATCCTTGGAAATGCAAGCTGTGGAAGGGTCACTTATTTTCGTAGTCAGGGGGGAGGCCCCAGTATGCAAAATCCCCACCATGGAGGAAGAGCTTTGGTATTCTTTGGAATCATGCTCATTCCTATTTTAGTGATCTATGGATTGCGTCGACGTCAATTTAAAGGTCAAGGGGAAAGAAAGCATGAGCGTCTTCACTTGGAGTCTGAGGTCAAGGTGGCCATAGGTGACAGTCACTTGGTGGGCTCTATCAGTTCAGCCTCTTTGGGTGGTGTTCAACTCAACACAGAGGCCATGCTCGAACAAGGAGGCATTGTCACCATGAAAATCACAAGCCCCGATGGCAAAGAACAAGTGGAAGTGCAAGGTCAAGTGGTCTGGCGTAAAGAAAAAGAGGCCTACGGTGTTCAGTTTGCCCAGCCGCAGAAAGCCGCCTTTGCTTGGATTTCAAGCTGTAGCCATCAACCTAAATAATTAAAATAGATTCAAACTAAATAGTAAATAAATTCAAAAAGGAAAAAGTATGAGATCATACAAATTAATGACAGTTGTGCGCCCTGTGAAGCCCAAATTCTCACATCCAATCTATACAAACAACGGATTCTCTTTAACCTCAGTGCTTATAGCAGTGACTATGTTGTCTCTGGCTTTGATAGCCATAGGTATGATTCACCTTCAGCACCTAGAAAAAAAATCAACTCATCAACAAATGGAGCTGAAAAACATCTCCTTGAAATATAATATGTTACAAACTTTAATAACGCCTGAAAACTGCACCTGCGAAATTCAAGGGAAGAGCACAAAAGACATCCATGAATTAAATTTAGAAAAAGCAGGATTTAAAAGCCACTTAAATCACTTAAAAGCAACAAGCAAGTCAAACATAGTAGAAATCAAGCGAAATATCGCAACAGCCAAGCCAGTTATGGCAGCCATACCTACAAAAAGAGGACATAAAAAAAGAAGCAACAAAGTAAATAAGAAATACAAAAGCTACTCTGTACCTACGCCCACGATCACCTCAAGTCTCCCTCCGCAAAAGAGGCCACGGCCACGAACAATTCAAGTCACATCTACGCCTTGCCAAGCTGTTGGAGAGCTATGGCAAAAGCCATCTACTTTACACGAAGGCAAATATAGACGTCACGGAAGATCTGAGCGCCTTTATGTAGATGCCTATGGGTTTGGTCGCAGCTATCCAAATCCACAAACAATTTGTAACTGGTCAACAGTAAGCAAATTATATATGGATATAGGGACAGGTCAGATTTCAAAATACAATCTAGAAACAAATGTTTGGTCCACGCTGAAGTGTCCCCCTGGGTACCATATCTTGCAAGGCAGTTCCAGAAGACAAAATATTGTTTGCAATACTCCTTCAGAAGATGCCACAAAAGTAAGAAGCACCTACGACGAACCTCCACCTGGAAGACTCTCTGTCAAAACTCCTGGCTGTACAAAGGTGTGCACCCTTAACCCTTGATTTCACTGCTTGCACAAGGCGGCTCCCCTTTAAAGCAACTTGACCCCACTCCTTCTTTTTGATAGTTAAGGAGTTACCCTTTAAAAAGGAGCACCATTATGAAAATCCCTAAGCTCTTTGGAACTGATGGCATACGCGGCCCAGCCAACCTCCACCCCATGACAGCAGACTTGGCACAAAAAGTGGGCCAGGCCATGGGCTATATTCTACGCAACTCCTCAGAGGGCAGAAGAAACCTTCCCATGGTCCTTATAGGCAAGGACACAAGAGTCTCTGGCTATATGGTGGAGCAGGCCCTTGCCAGTGGCTTCAACTCCATGGGTATCGAAGTCAATGTCACAGGACCTCTCCCCACCCCTGGCATTGGCTTCTTAGCCCAAAATATGAGAGCTTCAGGGGGCATTGTCATCTCTGCCTCCCACAATCCTTTCTACGATAACGGCATTAAAATTTTTGGTGCCGATGGCTTTAAAATTCCCGATACCATGGAAAGAGAAATTGAACGACTTATTCACGTAGGAAAACTCAATGACCTGCTCGTAGAGCCCGATAAAATTGGGAGAACTCGCCGCATTGATGATGCTGCGGGCAGATACATTGTCTACGCTAAAAATGCCTTTCCCCTAAATATGAGCTTAGACGGAGTTAGAATTGTGCTCGATTGCGCCCACGGAGCGGGCTACAAAGTCGCTCCCAGTATTTTTGAAGAACTAGGAGCTGAAGTCATTGTCATGGGCAATCAACCCAATGGATACAACATCAACAAAAAATCAGGGGCTCTTTTTCCAGATAAAGCCTGTGAAGCTGTACAAAAGTATCGCGCCGATGTGGGTATTTCCCTAGACGGCGATGCCGACAGAGTGATTATGGTGGATGAAAAGGGGCGCATTGTGAACGGAGACCATATTCTCGCCATCTGCGCTATTCATATGTCTCGTCAAAAAAAATTACCCAAAAACACGATTGTAACCACTCAAATGAGCAACTTGGGTTTGGTGAAGGCTCTCAAAGAACATAAAATTTCAGTGGTTCGCACCAGTGTCGGCGACAAAAATGTGGTTGAAGAAATGAGAGAGTCTGGCTATACACTTGGGGGTGAACCCTCGGGGCATATTATTTGCCTCAACCACAGCACCACTGGAGATGGGTGTATTGCCGCCCTCAACGTACTGGCCGTGATGAAGGAAAAGGGCAGGAAACTAAGTGAGCTTAAGGACTTAATGATAGATATTCCACAGACACTGACAAATGTGCGAGTGAATCATAAAGAGGACCTACACCATGTCCCTGGCTACAATGATCTCATTGCAAACATTCATAAGAAATTAAATGGCGAAGGTAGAATTTTTGTGCGCTTCTCTGGAACAGAGCCCGTCATCAGAATTCTTGTGGAAGGCCCCAACCGAAGGTCTATCGAAGCCTATGGAAATGAGGTTGCCCAGTTTTTACAATCAAAATTGATATAAAAAAAGGTAACTAGTTTCTGTCCAGAAAGGCCCATTTTTTGTTCTCTGACACTCCCCATTGAGCCTCCCAATGCCTCAATGGGGGAGTGAGAGTTGGAGATTTGCCACACAAACTCTACAGATTAAGGGGAAAAAGGTCTTTAAGCGACTTGCGCCCTAGTTTTTTCGATTTGAAGACGCACCCCTACCTTTGGAAGATTTTAGCACCTTCGACCTGGTCCATTGCTGTTATTCCTAATGGATAAATTTAGGTGACAGTTGATAATTCATGTCTTGCCAAGACAACAAAATTATAGGCACAAACGGCATTCTTTACATACCTCTTAAAACCATCATGCCCTTTCCAGTAAGCAACTCTCATACCAAAACATCTCTTAAGGAATGAAATAACAGCCTCTATTCCGGCTCTCCAATTGAGAAGATTTTTAAAGACCCAAGCACTTTTAACCATCTTTAATATTTTCATTCCTTTTTTTTCTGGGAAGCAAACATCTTTAGCCCCCATCTCTTTGGCCTCTTCAAGATTTTCTTTTGAAGCAAACCCACCATCTGCACTTACTTTTACAGGGCAAGCCCCATAGGTTTGTGTCACTGAATTCATAACTTTTAAAAACATATCAGAGTCTGCGGGGTTGCCATCAGGGATCTGACAATCTAAAATCATGTTGCTTTGCCCTGAGGTCAGAAAGATTTTATGCCCAAACTCGACTTCTCTTTGCCCCTTTACAATAATGTCTGTATGCGGTTCAAAGATGGATAGGACCTTTTTTTCAGAAGATACTTTTTTCCCCTCAATAACTCTTTTTTGAGTTTGAAAGATGATTTTTTCCAGGTAGAAGGCAACATTTTCTAACTGTTTTAGACTCTTTTTCAAAGCATTCATCTTCACACATTTTTGTTCTTTTTTTATCTTTCTGATGGTATCAGGTAATCCTTTGTTCAATTTGGTAGCGATTTTTAAAAGCTCCTTATAGCAAGGTAGTCTTTCCGCATCATTTTTGGAATTATTAATTTTGTAAAGCAAGGTTTTTGCTCTCTTAAGATCTTCTCTTGAAATAAGTCGCCAAAAATCTTTCATGACATTTTTACGAACTTTTTTAAATTCTCTTTCTGTAACTCTTATGCAGTCATATAAAAGCGATGCATCCGTTGGATGATGAATATTTGATTTCGTCACTGTACTGTCCAATCTCATTTTCTTACACGGCTCAATCTTTTGATCTCTTGCATCTGAAACTAAAGAGGCGCTAATAATTCCCCAAGTTTCTTCACTTATTTGAACAATCAAGTCCTGTAAGGTGGAGTGAGCGTAATTTTCTTCCAATTCAAGGCCCAGAAAAGCTCTGGTGGATACTGAATCGACAAGATTAAAGGCTAACGCACGATAGGAAAGACCTCTTATGGATTTAAGAATAGCCACCTTGAGAACTTGCTCCGATGTCATACCAATATCACCAGAATCTTTCTTTTCTTTAACAAGGTCTTCATGAACCATATGGGCAAACTCTGGATGGCGATCAATGATGTTATTAATTTGGGTATATCCGAGTTTCTCAACAGAAAATGGGCCTAATTTCGACGTTGCAGAATTACCGCATTAAAAACCAAGAAAATAATTCAATTTCCATGATTTATCCCCCTCATTACTTTACCCATAACAAAACCATGGTTTAATCTCTTAATTTACTTATTGGAAAATAATACAGGAGATGCCATGGTCTTGAATAAGTTTATTATAAAGATGTTGAAATTATCATTCTTAAAAGTGACTTGGGTTAAATTTAAAAATCGAAATCAAGAACTTCACTTAGGGGTTAAACCCCATAAGAATGGCTGCCGCTGTCCTCATTGTGGACGCCGCTGTAAGATACTTAGATGCTTAGAAGAAAGAGTGTGGCGAGATATCGTCGTGTGCGGTACCCCCATTTATTTCCATTATTCTCCGAAGGAAGTTCTGTGTCCCACTCATGGTCGTATTATGGAGAGAATTCCTTGGGCCGACCACTTCAGTCGAGTCACCTATCGTCTGGAACTAACAATTCTGACCCTGACCAAGCAGATGACCCAAAAAGCCGTTTCAGAGCTTGTCAAGATACCCACATCCACCTTATCTGATCTTATTCATCGAATCATCCACAGGGAACGAGATGGTCACAAAATTCGTGGTTTGGAGGTCATTGGAGTCGATGAAATTTCTTATGCTAAGGGAAGGAAGTTTATTACCTTGATTTACGACATGAAGAAAGGCTGTGTCGTTTGGATTGGAAAAGGTAAGGGTAAGGAGACAATAGACTCCTTTTTTACAAAGGAACTCAGCCAATATCAGCGAGACAAAATTAGAGTGGCTTGTTGTGATATGGCTCAAGGCTACATCTCCTCTATCAAGGAGCATTGTAAGAATGCTACTCTCGTTTTGGACAAATTTCACATTATTCAATCCCTCAACAGGGCTGTGGATGAGGTGAGAAAAGAAATTTGGAGAGATGCCTGCAAGAAGGACAGAAAGGCTATTAAGGGAACTCGCTGGTTGATAGCCTACAGTTCATCCTCTCGTAGTAAGGCCCAAACTCGTAAAATTAACCTCATGGAGAAATCTAACAATAAAATATTCAGAGCATGGCTGCTTAAAGATAATTTTGAGCATTTCTGGGATTATGTGAGTCCAGGTCATGCTGCGAATTTTCTGAATGCCTGGATCACTCGTGCCTTAAGATCACGCATTGATTCTATGAAAAAGTTTGCCTTGATGCTCAGGAAGCACCAAGAAAATATTCTTTCCTTCATTAAAGATCCTGTCACAAATGCCAAGGCTGAGGGAATCAATCGCCTTCTAAAGATCATAAAAAATCGGGCTTCAGGATTTAAGAACCTACAGGGTTTTGAGAATATGATTTACTTGTGTGCTGGGGATTTGGATATTGTTGGAAGTTTCCCCAAGCGTTTTTGTACATTATAGTTTTTATTGTCGATCAACATTTCTTTTTCCAATTCACCTCCCCATACTAACTCCGCCAAGATGAGTCAGTTATCCACAGACTCATCCATGGCGACGCTGCGGCTATGGCCCTCGGAGCCACAATAAAGCAGCGCTGCTGTGGGTGAGTCTTGTGGATAACGGCGGCTCTCCACACAAGTGATTTGGTAGCCCTGTCCTCCGTGTTTTTATGTACAAATCTTAGGAATAACCTGTACATCCAGTTTTTAGCTATTTCCCTAGGGAATTTGGACTTTAGGCTCCGAGAAACTCGGATATAGCCATTAATTTGCTGCAATTCTGTACTGAGTTGGTGGTTAGGATATTGGGAAAAGAGTCCCAACTGTGTCTTCTTCAAATGGCGCATAGTCCCCCCTTTGGTGAAAGTTTCTCTTTAATTTTTATATTAACATACGTTTTTTTGAGGGAAAAAAGTGAGCAAGGATGTCTTTTAAGAAGAAAAAAATCAGAGAGGTTCTCGGAGAACATGGATAAGAATTCTACCTCATAGAGAGGTTCCCACGCCTCCTAAAACCTACATAAAAAATAAATGAAGAATAAAATATCAAAAATTATTTCTCTGAAAAAACACGTCAAGTATTTTTTGAAGTTGATGCGCAACGTAATGTTATTTCCCTGAAGGAGGTTTGAAATCACCACGGTGGAAACACAGGTTGATCCAACTCTTCCTCTCATATCAAGTAACCAGTTGATAGCCACATAAGTCACTGAAAGGGAGGGGCTGTGAAAGGTTCGTCAAGAGAGGGGGGGGAACTTATTTTATTTTTCCGTTTTATGTAAGTAACTGAATTTACACGGATTATGTTTGATGGACTCCATTTTAAAGCATAAAATCTAAAGGGAAGGCATGTAAATACTTAAAACTACTTAACTTTCTTCCCTGGACAGGAACTAACTAGTCGCTGTCGCGAAATAGACTTAAGAAATCCATCATTCAGCTTCAAGGTGGTCTTTTTGATAAATATAATTTTCAATTTGCATAAGATTTTTAAATGGACTCCTCTCCTGAAGATAGCGAGTAGAGAATTCTGGGTCAAAATGGTTCATTTTACACATATCCATGATGATTTTTGCTTTTGGCCCCACTGTCCTTTTTGATGTGTTGAAGTGCTCAACAATCTCATCCATGGAAACATATGGTGACGTCTTGCTATCATAAAGAAAGTTAATTCTCCCAATGGCATGAATAATCCCCGCAGCCCAAATTTCTACTCTTCCTGTCATGTAAGGGACTTGTCTTTTTCGAGACATTCTTGCTACTACACCGTGACAGAGGTTTTTATACTCATCGTTTATATATTGGTCACAAAAATCACTAATAGCCTTTTCAAGTTCTTTCCTTCTTGGTTGAATGATTTGCTTCTTTTTCATTGGGCCTCCTGTTAACCTTATTACCATGTTTCACCTCATGATAAAGGATTATCGCTATGAGTTTATGCCCAGAAGGCCTCGAAACCAAGGTCCACCCTGCCAAGGTATCTATTATCGTCACAGAATCCGATCCTCTGATTCAACTGGCCAACCACGTCGATTGGAGCTATCTGTCGTGTCTTGTCATGCCCGACTTAAAAGCCACGACTGCAAAGGGTTTTTGGTGGCTAGGAAGAAAGCTCTTTTTAAGAGTTCATCTAGCCGTGCTGCTGCTTCAGGTTCTATTCAAACTCACGGATCGAGGGGTGGAGCAACGGATAAAAGAGACGGCCAGTTATCAGCTTTTTTGTGGTCTAAATATCCTCAAAAAATGGTGTTGTCCCGATCATACGAAAATAGAAAAATTTCGCAATCGACTGACGGAAGAGACTCACAAAGAAATAGGAGATTATATTCTTCGCTTGGCTCAATCCCTGGGGTTTGCAGACGCCTCTCATTTGGATGTCGATTCGACCGTTCAGGAAGCCAATATGGCTTATCCCTCCGATGCCAGTCTTTTGAAAAAGTTGGCTCAGAAGTGTTACAAAATTCTTTCGTATCTTCAAGAAAAGCAGAAGACCTACTTACCATCGGGTATAACCATAGATATCAAAGCCATCATCAAGGCCGCTCGAAAGTATTTTTTTCTAGCCAAAAATTGTGTATTAGAGAAGAAGAGGGAGGTATTTTCAGACCTTCACAGTCTTGTAAAGTCAGAGTTAAAAGCCTTTATAAGGTTTGCAGAAAATCTTTCTCCACAGGCTCTAGCGAGTCTTCCTTGGAACCACCGAGAAGCCGTCACAGAAGTGAGAGACAAGGCTTGGAGATACCTTTTGGACGTGGCCCATTTTGTAAGAACTCACACCATCAAGCCTGGCAAAATCCTTGCCTTCAAATTGTGTGCGGTCGCCTGTATCAAAAAGGGGAAGTTAGGCAAAGACAAGGAGTTTGGGAGGGTCTTCCAAGTCGGGCGGATTGGTGGAAATTTTATTGTTCCCTATTGTTAGGCGCCAATTAAAATTGGCCATTTTTAGAAGCCGTCGCCAATGAAAAACGGCCAGTTGATGATGTACTGATTTAGTTATTCTTCGTTCAGAGTTTAGTCAAGTGTCTTTATTTTGCTCATCATTTAACTCGGACTATGCCACAAGATTCTGAGGAATGATTTTCTGCCCACCACTTTTGGCATGACCCCAAATGCATCCTTCAGCCCTATGGCAGAGGTAAATGGAGTATTTTTCAGGATTCCTTGGCGCAGCTAATGTCTAAAGCTCCGCGAGAGTGACGAGCAAATAGTACGGTAAAAGCCAGTTATCCATAAATTTATCCATGGCGACACTGCGGCTGTGACCCCGATGTCTAGCAACGCAGTGCTGCTGTGGATAAATTTTGTGGATAACTGGCGAGTTCCTTCCCCAAAAGTGGGGATCTCTAATGAACTTCTTTGGTTGAACTTTCCTCTTTGCTCTGTTTAGACTTGGCTTTTGCCGATTCGGTTCTCCAACTTTCTTTTCCTTCAATGTTGAGGGTTTCACAGTTGTGAATAATTCGATCAACAGCAGCAGCGGTGGTAATAGGGTTAAGAAACACCTTATCCCATTCAGAGTAAGTTAAGTTTGTAGTGATCATGAGACTTTTCCTTTCATATCGCTGAGATATGAATTGAAAGAAAAGATCAGCACCCTCTGTGCAGGAAGCTGTATAGCCAAGTTCATCACAAGCAATAAGATCAAAACGGTCTAATTTCTTAAAAAGAGCATTCAATGAGAGTTCTTTCTTGCTTTCACGCATTGTTTCAATAAGTTCATGAGTCAATGCCGTTTCCTTAAGCCACCACACCCCTCTGCCTCTGCGTTAAGCTATTTCTTTTAAAAGAACTCCCAGCGCTTTTGATAGACCTTTCATAGCTTCTTTTGAAGTGCCTCCTCTTCTCCATTGAAATCTTCATCAGCAACTTTATCTGCTTCCTAAATTTCTGATAGAGCCCCGCAACAAAAAGAGGGATGCTATCCATTATGAAATCAAGAATCAGTTTAAAGTTAGGTTTTTTGTAGTCATTTTTTACCAACTGATTCACACTGTCTTCATCCTCATTTATGCTCATTTGAATCTTTGTATAATTGAAGAGCCAAAAATAAGAATACAGCTCTTGCAATATTCCATTAAGGCTTGTTGAGTGCCACTGCTCCATTTTCATTGTCGATGTAAAATCACGAAATGTCGTTTCTATTTCCCAACGACGAGAGTAAAGAGCAACCATATCCTTCTTGTCCAAGGAGCCATGCGGAAGATTAGTGGCCAAAACAGAGAACTCCCCAGTCTTTGGGTTTTTATACTTATAGAGATGAATGACCACCCCCTCAATAACCATTCGTGAATACCAACCTGGGCCATTAAATAAATTTACAATGGGGATAAAAGTAGAGCCTCGCTTACAACGCGCAATAAAGAAGTTACTGGCTTGAGCATGGGCCTTAATAATCTCTGTAGATAAATAAAGCCTATCGTAGAGAGTTATGCTATTACTCTCAAAACTACCTATCATTTGAATAGCATTGGCGATTTCGTTGAGAGCGGGAGAATAGCAAAGATTCTTTGTCACACCCGATAAAACGTCATAAGCATGAGATAGATACATACGTAAGAAATGAGTTTCCATCTCATTTGGGCAAGGGTACCCACAATAACCCTCCTTTAAAAGATCTTTAGAGCGAGGAAGTGCTAATTGGTCGCCATCTATGGCATAGATATAAAAACCATGAAACGTTTTTCTCAATGGTTCGTAGTCTGTAATCAGAGATTCAAAGATATCTTTGAAAAATAGGTAAGAAATACTTTGACGTATCTTGCTGAGACTGCTTTTGACTGGCATGAGAAGCAGGTCACCAAAATGAGTCCATACCGTCTTAAGAGCGATTTGGTAGCCTTCGTAATTTGTTCCGGAAATAAGATAGATAATGGTAAAAAAGAAAATTTGAGGATTAAATTTTCGATTCCTTTTTTGTTTTTCTGGATCGACAAGGTGCTCTGGCTTGAAGGAAGAATCAAGTTTTGGTAGAATAAAATGGTCATCTGTGACGCGAACTCGTCATTTGGGGGCTTTCGAGATCAATATTGGATTGCATGTGACTTACTCCTTGGTTGAGGGTTGGGTGTAAAATAAAACAAGTCTTATTCTTGTCGATTTATCTAATGATTTCAAGAGATTTTTCTTAAGGAAACGGCATTGGTTCATGAGTGGTGACCCATAAACATCGATAGCCTTGTTCACAGAGTGAACGAACTAGGGACATGGCCAAATGACTTTTCCCCATTCCAAAGCTTCCGTAAAACACAACATTACAGGCTTTTCTGACCCACTCTCCCTCTGCCATCCAATTAATTTGCTGAGCTGTCACTCCCGTTCTTTTCTGGAAGTTATAAGTTTGGAGTGATTTAAGTTGAGGAAGCTTGGCCCCCTTAAGCAATCTTTTCACTCTCTGGGAATGCTTGTCAGCAAGCTCATTTTGAACGAGTATACCTAAATACTGTTCATACGTCTTTTTTGTTTTTTCGGCAACTCTAGCCGTTGCAACATATTCATCCGCCATCGCTGGAAGTCGGAGTTTTTTAAGAGAACCTATAAGTTCTTCGTGATTCATTAAGAACCTCCTATGTTTGGAACAAGACTGTCATATTGAGACAATCTAGGTTGAAGTGGTTTTTGTTGGTCATTCAAATTAATTTTGGTGGGATTGCCTAAGAGCAAATCTTTTATGGATTTAAAGTCGAAAATCTCACGACTTTCTAATTGAAGCTCCATGGCTGTAGATAAGTCCTGCCAACTCACATGCTGAATCAAGTTGATAACTCTTAAATATTCATGCTCGGCACGGCTTGAATCTTGTTGCTTGAGGTATTGATAAAAATTTTCAAACACATTTGTTGGAAAAAGAATGGATCGGTGAGCCCATCTTACCATGGCTTGCGGCTTACGAACTAAAGAGGGAAGGATATGTTCAAGAAGAAGACTATGCTCCCCATCAGGTTTTCTTTGATGGCGAGCGACAATTTCTTGCTTCCCTCCTGCACGATAGATCGTGACATGATAGGGACCCTGTACGGTTTTACAGGGAGATTGGATCACCTCATCAGGTATGGAATATGTGGTTTTACCTATTCTCAAAGTCCCATAACCATTACTTTGACAAATATTCACCTTACAGAGAATATCTTCATCTCGTGGAGGCAAAGGCTTAAGAACTTTGGCCTCCTCCTCAAAGCGAGATTTGGTGGAGTCACTCTGATGCTGATCCATATAAGACTCTAAAAACTGATTCAAATGATCCCAGTCTTTAAAAACAATTCCTTTGTTTCTAACAATATTTTTTATCCGAGAACTGAAGGTTCGAATATCACGCTCCACATCTCCCTTGTCAGAGCCCTTCCCTGCGCGGCAGGGAAGAACCTTAAATCCATAGTATTGGATGGCTCGATCAAAAGATTGGGTGTAAATTCGCTGATTTCCTTTAAGAACTTTCTTCACACAGGGAGATAAATTATCAATACGGATGTTCGCACTCATCCCACCTATCTTTTCAAAAAAAGCATGCACCCCATCGATGAAACACTCATAGACAAGAAAGGGGTAGGCACGAACCCAACAGGTGCCACTACAAGGCAATGTTCCAAAATGGAGATGAACGATCTGAACACCATCGGCAAATGGTAAAGCAACCTTCTCCTTAAAATCAAACTGAGCCTGTTCTCCAGGATCATATCTTTGGCTGAAAAAACGCTCCTTGGGGCGAGAACCAAGAATCTCACAAACTCTTCTCTGAACCGTTCTCTCACTCCCACGATAACCCTCCTCAACTAATAGCTCATATATTTCACGGGCGGTGTTACTTGGGTTCAACTTCAAAAAGTACTTCACCCGATCCATATATCCATTAAGGGGATCTGGGCGAGTTCTTTTGGACCTCGCCTTGTACTTCGGTGGGGTGTTGGACTCACAGTACTTGCGCACCGTCTTACGATTGATCCCTAATTCACGAGATATTTCTGTCTTATTTTTACCACTGTGACTCAGGTCACGAATGCGGCCGAAAGTGTATTGACTAATCATAAGATCCTCCTCATTGCTAACCTTTTGAGTTGCAAAAGGGAGGGACTCTGTGAGCTTAGTATCTATATCAGAAGAAGAGACTTCATTGTCTAGTATTTGAACACTCCCTGAAGATTGGTCACTTTTCATTGGCGACAACCTCCATATTGAAAGTGGGACATTTTAATTGGCGACGGCTTTAAGGGAAGCCTGTCTTCAGAAAGAAATTCCATGAAAATTGAGGCAAATGTTGGAATCTTGTGGAATTTAAATACTTTAGAAAATGGGCACAGCCTAAACAGGCTTTTCTTGACTATATATTTAACCTCATTGAAATCCAGAAACAGTCTACAAAGGAGAAATATGGAACCTGAATAGGCTGTCATGGAAGGACTCTCCAACACGGAGCCCCTTTCCAGGTCGACAAGAACCCAAAAGGAGTTCTTATCAGCTCGGAGCCTTTTTATGAGTAATATCAATTGATTATATGCGTCTCGGTTGACAATGCCAAAAATCACCATAGGTCCTCCTCTGAAAAGTGGCCACTTTTCATTGGCGACGGTGGGGCATTTTAATTGTCAGCTAACACCTATACTTGCACTTCTGTGAGAATGGACGACAAGGAGTCATTGCCAGCTATATTGGAAGAACATCAAAAAATATTTGGCGAAGATATTTTAGAGTCAGTTACAACAGACAAGGGGTATTATTCACAAGCCAACGTCAATCTCGTCAAAGATGTTGTGGGAAATGCAGATGGAATTCAAAGACCTGCCAACGTAAAAGAACAGGTCGAAGCCCCCCAGAAAGAAGAATTATACAATCGCAGGTCGGGGGTCGAACCTCTCATAGGGCATGTCAAAAACTTTGGATTAGCAAGAAGCAAGATGAAAGGGGATGGGGCCACACTGGCTTCGGGGTATCGCTCGACCATGGGGTTCAATCTGCACCAAATTATGAGAAATTTAGCGGTGACGATGCCAACTCCAAGCTTCAAGGGTGGGTAGAACAAGGGAAAGTTAAAAAGAGGCTACTTCAGAGCCCAAGTCCAAATGAGGGCACATAAACGGCCCTTTTTAATTTCGCGACAGCGACTAACTACTCCCGATCTGAATATTTGAAGGCATGTAACTCTTCGTGCGAAGAGTTACTATAAATCCCAGGGTTAACTTATAGAAAACTATCCATTTTAAATTTCAAACTTCTTGCGGATTTCAGCATCTATTTTTCGCACCTTGATTTTTTGATTTTTCTGAAACTCCAACACTTTTCTCTGAAGAGTTGGCTTTTGCAGGCCAATAATTCGAATCGCCAAAAGTCCTGCATTCATAGAATTATCAACAGCCATGGTCGCCACAGGAACACCTCGAGGCATTTGGGCAATGGACAGAAGTGAGTCAAGACCTTTCAGTTTCTCTGAACTTACGGGAACTCCAATCACAGGAAGAGGTGTTACCGCAGCCACCACTCCAGGCAAGTGGGCGGCTCCCCCGGCCCCCGCAATAATAACTTTCATTCCCCTTCCGTGAGCCCGAGATGCATACTGAAGCATAAATTCAGGTGTTCTATGGGCTGAAACAATACGAACTTCATAGTTCACAGAAAAATCATTCAGGATATCCATAGCTCCCTGCATTTTTGGAAGGTCTGAATCACTCCCCATAATCACAGCCACGGGGCCTATTCCAGAATTTTTTCTGCCAACCACCTGTCTTCCAGACTTTCCAGCCTTCTTTCTTTTCAACTTTCCAATCTTCTTTCTTTCCAGCCTTCCTTCATTCTTTCTTTTCATAACTGAAAGCCTTTATGGACATCTAACAAAAATCGAAGAGCCTCCTCACCTGTGGAGCCCACAGCGCTCATATGCCCCATCTTACGATTCACACGATGGCTTTTTTTTCCATACCAGTGCCATTTCACATGGGCCATTTTTTTTGCGACCTCAAGAGGAGCCTCCCACTTAGGAGCGAGACCCTTTCCCCCGGCTCCCACTTCACACCCCAGCAAATTCACCATAGCATAACCTCCTGCCACCTCCATGGGGCGAGAAGGTAGAGCTTGGTTTAAAATACTTAAAAGGTGCACCGTGAATTGGTCGGGGCACAGAGCCTCTAAGCTGTAATGACCCGAATTATGCACCCGAGGCGCCACCTCATTCATTAATAAGTCATCCCCTTGGTCAAAGAGTTCAAAAGCCATGACTCCTTCATAGTCATAGGCCTCTAAGTAGGTGATGATCCCCTTTTTCAAATCCTCCAGTTGTTGGTGCTCCACAGGCCCCTTGACCCAAAAACACTGGGCATTCCTTTGTCGAGTTTCCACCAATGGAAAGAAACATATTTCACCCCGGCGATTTCTCGCCGCTAAAATGGCCAACTCCCTCTTAAAGTTCTCAAAGGCTTCTGCCACGAGGCCATCTTTAAGAGCCTCGTGGGGAATATTAAAAGATTGCAACTCTTTTTCGGAATGGATGATAAATGTTCCATACCCATCGTAGCCAAATCGCCGTTTTTTAAGCACCATCCCCCTGTTTTGAAATTTTCTCCAAGCTTGTAACAAATCGTCCCTGTGATCCACTTTATAGAAAGGTGCCACGGGCAAACCAGCCTTTTGAAGTCCCACCTTTTGACTCCAACGGTCTTGAACTTGAGACATAGCAAGAGGATGCGGACAAATAAGAGTACGGGATTTTTTAGACACCTGTTGCAATAATTCAGCATTCAGAAATTCACTTTCAAAGGTCGCCACATCAACAAGAGAAAGAAACTTTTCCAAAGAAGGAGCCTTGAATGGGTCTCCTTGAAACCAATGGGAAGTCACCTGAGCCGCAGGGTCTTCCTTAGACTTGGATAGAACGTACATTTGTAAGCCAAGCTCATGCCCCTTCATAGCTAGCATCCGAGCCAACTGACCTCCCCCCAACAGGCCAACTTTCACTTGGGTGAATCTCTCCATAACTCTCATGATCTCATTTGAATTCCCATGATCTCATTTAAATTCTCATAATATTCACTATGAAGAACTTTTTAGAGACTTCCCCTGGGCAGATATACGTAAAAGAATTTCATGGGCTTCTTTTTGTAGGTTATTTTTCAATATAAAATGATAAAAGTCCTTAATTTCAGTACTTTGGCGAAATTTCTTGACAGAATTTGAAAGGATTTCAGACCGTGTAAAATGAATATAACTCCCATCTTCGGAAAGATACACATTATTTTTCAAGATAACTCCTTCGCTTTTTTTGGTAACTGTTCAGGGGGAGGCAGAGTTCAAGAAGTCAAGCCCGACCTTGCCAGAAAAACGTAAACCTCTTTTTATAAACTCGTGCCCCCCTCTGAACAGTTACTTTCTTTGTAAGAGTTCCCACCTTAACCCACCAACTCCCTCTTGTACCACAAACCTAAAGTGCAACCAAGCCCCATTTTCTTAGTTTTTGCCGGTAGCTTTTGCTACCGGACAGTTCATTCAACCTCTCCCCCTTCCCTTATGCCCACCAAATAAAGATTCAATTTGAATATAAATACCTGGGGTAGGGCGAAAAGAGCGCTCCCGGGGAAGTATAAGTTCAGGGCGAACTTGCACAGACACCCAACCTCGATAAAAGGACCTTTGATAGGCGGCATAAATTCTATAACGCTCCACCATCAAATAAGAACTTTCATTGTTTCTCTCGCTTTCAAAAAGGCTTCCATAAATCAAAAGATTCTTCGAATCAATACGGTGAGTGATACTAAGGCCATGGAAGAGACTCAAAGTCTCCTCAGAAATGGTCCACAAAAGATGATTATCAAAATGAAGTAAATATTTTTCAGAAATTCTACGATCTATTTCAAAGCCTGTCCTATACTCCCATCCTCTGGATTTAAACCAAGAAATACTCCCCTCTAACAACAATTCAAGCTCACGGGTGGGGAGCCAAAGCTTTCTCACACGCCCCCTCATAAAGGGGTCTAACTTTCGAGACTTCATCCGAATTCCTAAATCTTGGTCCCAGTGAAGCCCATAGCCCCCAAAAAAATTTTTTAAATGATTATTTTTTTCTTCACTCTGCAAAAAATGGCTCCCTTCGCCTTGACGCTTTAAACAACAAAAATGGTGCATACGCCGCCCTATGGCCCTTATTTTTTTTTCAAAACGCGGGAAAACTAACCTAAATGAAGGTTTAACATCACCTTCAAAACCCTCCCCCTCCACGAAAGAAGACGTAAGTCTCACTCTTAGCCTAGAGGCCTTCTTCCTCTCCCCCACCTCTTCATCAACAAAAAATGTATCAATAGACTCAGATAGACCTATAACAGAATTACTTAGAGTATGGTGCACTTGAAAAAAAACGTCTCCGTTAAACAAAGATACTCCAGAATAAGGGTCCCCACGGAAAAGCACTAAGTCCTCATGCTGCGAAGAATGAACATACGGCAACGGCTGTGCCTTTAAATAGCAAATGGATTCTAGTAACTGATCCTTTGTATAGCAGGAAAACCCTGGGTTCCCCTTAGGAACCTGCTCTAAGGTATGAAGAAATGGGTCTATGGACTTATATTTAAATCCACCATAGGAGGAAAAAGAGGTCAAAGTAAGAGAAAGTAGGCAAAAGCCATAAAGATAAAGTTTGACCATAAACCTACAAGGTAAAAGGTTTTCAAAACGTATCAACTCATCTAGACTCTTTTTCATTAGTCCCTTCCTCCCCTCTACAGGAAAGGAAGGGACTTTCATATTTGCATCGTGGAGCCTAACCTTAATCTTAATCTAGTTACTTCTTTTTTTTGGGACGACCTACTTTTTTTGCCCCCACCTTCCTAGTGGCTCGTTTTTTGGTCGCTTTTTTGGCAGTTTTTCTAGTGGTGCTCTTTTTTGGACGGCCTACTTTTTTTGCCCTTACCTTTTTAGCGGTTTTCTTCTTTATAGTCTTTTTTGTTTTTTTCTTTGTAGTCTTCTTTGTGATTTTCTTAGCAGCCCTTTTGGTGACCTTCTTTTTTGGACGACCTACTTTACTAGCTCCCCTACTTTTAGCCGTCTTTTTTGTTGTTTTCTTCTTACTGCCTCTCTTCTTAGAAGTTTTAGCTTTTGCTTTTGTTTTAGGCATTTTCCCTCCATTTTTTTTGTTTTACGCCGCTGTTTACGCCGCTTATTTGCGCCACGAGACGCATACTAATATTAATTCATGTTAACGAAACATCTGCATAAATCAAGAAATAAATCAAGATGATGATAAAAAAATTTAAAAAACAGACTTTTTCCAACAAAATTCTTATCCATTCATCATTGCAAACGACGATATTTTAGACGACGAGGAGTTAATGTTTCAACACCCAATCTCCCCTTTAAGTCCGCCTCATACTCACTATAATTTCCAATAAACCAATAAACCTGACTATTCCCTTCAAAAGCTAAAATATGAGTGCAAATACGGTCTAAAAACCAACGATCATGACTAATCACCATAACACAACCCCCATAGCACTCCATCGCCTCCTCAAGAGCGCGCATTGTATTGACATCAAGGTCGTTGGTGGGCTCATCCAAAAGCATCAGATTACAACCCGTTTTAAGTATTTTTGCTAAGTAAACACGATTTCGTTCTCCCCCAGAGAGTTCCTGTATTTTCTTTTGCTGATCCCCACCATTAAAATTAAACTTCGATACATAGGCGCGAGAGGACAATTCACGCCCACCAAGTTGCAGTATATCCTGCCCTTCAGAAATTTCTTCCCAAACTGTTCGGTGGACCTGAATACTTTCGCGAGCCTGATCCACATAAGCCATTTGCACTGTGGAACCTATATGGACACTCCCCTTATCTGGTGAATCTTGTCCTGTAATCATACGAAATAGTGTGGTTTTTCCTACACCATTGGGGCCAATCACTCCTACAATAGCTCCCTTAGGCAAATCAAAATTCAAATGATCGATCAATAGTCGATCACCAAAACCCTTAGAAACTCCCTCAAAGCGAACTACAGAACTTCCAATACGAGGTCCTGGGGGAATATAAATCTGCATTTCTTTAAGTCTTTCATGGCTTGGTTCTTTAAGTAGGTTTTCATAGGACGAAATTCTCGCCTTGGATTTGGATTGCCGTCCCTTGGGGTTCATACGAATCCAATCCAATTCACGCTCAAGGGTTTTCACTCTCCTATCATCAGATTTTTGATCTTGCTTTAACCTCCGCTCCTTTTGCTCCAACCACGAAGAATAATTTCCCTTAAAAGGAATCCCCTCACCACGGTCGAGTTCTAAAATCCAACCAGCCACATTATCGAGAAAATAGCGATCATGGGTCACGGCAATAACTGTTCCAGGAAATTCAGATAAAAAATGCTCCAGCCACGCTACAGATTCTGCATCCAAATGGTTCGTGGGCTCATCGAGCAATAAAATATCGGGGGAGGAAAGCAGCAAGCGACAAAGAGCCACACGGCGAATTTCACCCCCCGACAGAGAACCTGGTATAGAGTCTTCAGGTGGACACCGAAGAGCCTCCATGGCTCGCTCCACTTTTTGATCAACTTCCCATCCATCAAGAGTCTCAATTTTTTCCTGAACAATACCTTGGCGATCCATCAAGACTTCCATTTGATCAGGACTTATATTTTCATCACAAAGATCCTGACTGATCTTTTGGAATTCCTGTAGGTAGTCATTCAAAGGCCCCAAACCATCGAGAATATTTTCTTTGACCGTCTTTTCGAGGTGAAGTTTAGGCTCCTGCTCTAGGTAGCCCACCCGATAGTCTTTGGATGGAAGGGACTCTCCGATAAACTCCGTATCAACACCTGCCATAATCCTTAGAAGCGTCGACTTCCCCGATCCATTCAGACCCAAAACACCAATTTTGGCTCCATAAAAATAAGATAAGTAAATATCTTTCAAGACATACTTCTGCGGAGGATAAACTTTCCCCACACCCTTCATCGTATAAATAATTTCTTCAGCCATATTATATATCCTTCTGATCCTTTTGATCCCTTTGTTTCTATTTTTCTATCTTTGCCATCTTTCTATTTTATAGAGAACCATTATCCACAAGTAATGCACATACTTAATCACAATCTTTACCTGATGTACTTTTCACTTGTCAAAAGTAGAAATTCCGTTTTTACTTTAGATTATGACTTTACCCAAAAGAAACCACCCACTTTCACATACAAGTGAGCCCATTCAGAAGGCTCTCAAAAGCTTTGAAAGCCTTATACCTCCTCACCGTACTCCCCCCCCTCCCAACTCCTTGGGTATCACCCCAAAAAGACTCCAAAGAATTAAAAAGCTTATTCATGAACTATCCCAATAATCCCCTCATTTCTCACCCCTAGATAAGCCACAACAACAAACATAGAAAAACAAAAAAAAATTAAGTCCAAAAAGAGAGAAAGAGAGTGAGAAAAACGAAATAACCATACCTAAGACCAATCTCCACTTGATGCTAAGAGTTATTTATTCCTTTAAATTCACTCACTATTTATATTTTTATATACTTAGTAACAGTGTGAAAATATCCGCCGGGTGATTATTATAAGCCTCATTATGGTCATAAACTTTATTTATAGTCTCCAATGATTCAGTTATAAAGAAAGGTATTCAAAAGGTACTCAACATGAAAACATGGCCCTACTTTTTAAGCATATTCATCATACTTACCACAGTTTTCTTCTCCTCTCTCCCCTTTTCCATGGCTCAACAGGGGGCAAACTCAAATGATAAACAACCTCAAAGCCAAGAAGAAAAAGAAGGAGATCAGAAGGATCACTCGCCCCATTCCAATATCCCAAGTTCCGCCATCATGGACCTTGCTCAATCCATGGGAATGCTCAAGGAAATTCAAGAGCTACATAACCAAGACGGAAAAATTCCGCTTTGGAAGCAAATCACCCATGTGATTACAGACCCCTCATTTTTAGCTTCCATTCGAACCCTAGGCACAAGCCCTGGCGCTGAGCTATTTATCTTTCTTGAGGGTATCGCCTGGGTTCTTATTCTCTTTTTCAGGAGTTGGAGATTTTCCAGCCGTCAAATCTCCTTTCTACAATGCTTGTGGATAGATACATGGACAATTTCCATGGGCCTTTTGATTCTGCTTTTTATTATCCCCTTGGCTCTCTTCCAAAAAAGTTTTTTAGGGCTCATCATTATTATCAGTACCCTATGGGTGGGGCAAAGCCTTGTATAACATGTCGCCATCGCAACAAACCCTTGCCTTGCTCACACCACTAGAATTTAATTGACTTAAACCACTTTTCTCAATAGGAAGAAAAAAGAGTTGCTCAAGACAAGAAAGAGCTTCTCAAGACAAGAAAGAACTTCTCAAAGCGAAGAATTCGGCGATGAGGGCAAGCTATCAAGCCAATGGGCCAAGCACTGAACGGCCTGACCACTCCCTCCCACCTCCTGCAAAGCACCCTTGGCTCGGTCATTCCAAGCATAAATATCTAAATGAGCCCAGGGAATATCTTTCACAAAAGACTCTAGGAAAAGAGCTGCTGTGACAGCTCCCCCAAAACCATCTGTACAATTGGATATATCTGCAAATGTGGACCCAAGCCTCTTCCGCTCGCTTTGAATCAGAGGCATGGGCCACATGGGATCACCACTGTTCAGAGAGGATCTATAAATCTCATGAACCAAATTCTCACGATTGCCAAATAAGCCCCCCACACCACAGCCCAACGCCATCTTGATAGCCCCCGTAAGAGTCGCTACATCAACCACAACGCAAGGGTCCCCCTGAGTCACAGCCACATCAAGAGTATCTGCAAGGGCAAGGCGCCCTTCTGCATCTGTATTATGAATCTCCACAGCCATGCCACTTCGAGACGTTAAAACATCACTGGGCCTCATCGCTCTTTCAGACACGGAGTTTTCAGCTATGGCCAAATAAAAATCTAACTTCTTTTCGAGACCCGAATGGCAGGCCCAGTGGGCCAGACCCACCACCACCGCTGACCCTCCCATATCCTTTTTCATCAAGCGCATCCCACGAGAAGGTTTTAAATCGAGTCCTCCCGTATCAAATGTGACTCCCTTGCCCACAAAGGCCACAGGCTTTCCTTGAGCCCCTGGTGGCCTATACCGAATATGAACCATACAAGCCTTTTCGGTCGCTCCTTGACCCACTCCCAACAACAGACCCATTCCCTCTTTTTTTAAGCGCCCTTGGTCCCACACAACAACCTCCACCGACGTCTCCTCTTGAAAAAGAGACTCCACGGACGAAGCATATGTTTGAGGGTTCAATTCTGAGGGAGGAATGTTCACCAAGTGTCGTGCTATATTCACGGAAGCTCCTAAAGCAAGAGCCCTTTTCTGCTCTTGCTCAGTGACCTCTTCTCCTCCCAACTTATGGAGATACAAGCTGGGACCAAGATTTAGGTGTTTAAAATTCTTATATTTATAAGACCCCATCTCTAGACCCACCAATCCCCCCACGACTTGGTCTGAATGACAATCCACAAAGCAAACCTCCATGGAAGAAAGACCTTCTGAAAAGACCTGCGTAAACATAGATCCCAAGCTATCCCTCGCCCCAGAATAAAGACTTATGTCATTCACGGTTTTAGGGGATATGCAAAGCCTTGATGCCACCCATAAGTTCACAACCCAGATCGGCCCACTCCGAACTTCGAAGCGAGTTGTCACACAAACACTCCCTTTTCCTCTGCCGACCTTAACTTCTTTCTTACTTCTAGCCTCGCTTTCTATCTCATACCCTGTCCCACCTTCTACCTTGCTTCCTGCCTCGCTTTCCCTCCCTTGACAACGCTCCCACTGCCAGGGATGCAAAACATCCTTCAACACCCTCATCCCACCTGTTGTGACAGAAGAAGGCTTTTTACCGAACACGAAAATGCGACCATGAAGCGAGTCACCCGGGGACCATGATACATTGGTAGAAGAAGAAGTGGGAATGGGAGAAATGGGAAACTTAGGAACCTGATTCCATTTTGCCCACCGAAGAATAGATGAGACTGCAAGGGGTGAAGAATTTGAAATCATATTTTCTGAAATCATGCTTGCAGTCATACAAAAATTTTTCTGTATTCGATAGTGATAATGCGTAAATAATAATGCGCAAAGTTAAAGCTTGCCTACTTCTCAAGCCTAGGGTTAGTTAATCCTACTCTTAAAATAGGGAGGAGAAATAAAACACTTAAAATCTGATCTCTCAGTTCTTCTCTCAACTCTTCTTTCAACTTTGCTCATCTCTGTAACTATGGTGGCTATGTCTGCTGTTGTAGTTATGCCATTGGAGGTCTATGCCTACCACTCCGTCATGGATACAGGAAATATTATTGAAAGAGGCACATTTAAAGCACAGGTGGAAAATCAAATCGTTAGCTCTCCTGAAAACCGGCTCAATATCAATGCTCGCTTAGATATGGGATTAAACGAAGAAGCTGAATTTCGTGGTGTTATTGGAATAGGCGCCACAGACCTCCATGTGGGTGTGTTTTATAAGTGGATCCCCATTCCCGACTTCAGCCAACAACCTGCCGTCGGCCTACTTTCTGGGCTCACCTATGCCTCATCAACAAAAGATAATAGCCTCACCCTCCACTTTAACCCCATTGTTAGCAAAACCTTTGAGATGGAACTTGGGGAAATCACTCCCTACGCCTCCCTCCCCATAGGTCTTCGCTCAACAAGTCGATATAACTCTAGCACCAAATTAGATATTCCCGTTCACCTCACCTTGGGGGGAGAACTTCGAACCACCCCGTGGGATAAGGTGCGGTTTATGGCTGAAATAAGCTTCAATATCCAAAACACTTTTAACTATTTTAACTTAGGTGCCAATATTAGCTTTGACGAAGAAGGCATGCTACTCAGATAGGATTCAGGCAAGGCAATAGCCAAATCACAAATAAAAAATTTCAAATATCAATATCAATATCAATATCAAATAGGAATTGAGTGCAACCTCTACGCATAGCCCACTGGAATATTGAAAATCTTTTTGTCTACCTCCAAGGTCTTCACACCCAAGGTCCTCATTTAGATGCTCATACTGCTTTAGATACTCGTGATTTTAGCTTAATGAGTGAAAAGCAATGGCAATCCATGTCCACCAAAGCCAGCGTTAAAAACAAGTCCCTAAAGAAACTACAACAGGTCAGAGATGTCATCCTTGATATAAATCCCGATATTCTCATGCTCAATGAGGTCGGTGGAGAAGCTTCCTTAAGAAACTTCACACACTACTTCTTAAATAATCAATTTAATAACCATATCATCGAGGGCAACTCCCACCGAGGTATTGACGTAGCCTATTTAACTCGCAAAAACCTTCCTTTAAAAACATATCTCAACACCCACAAACATCACCCTATTCCCTTGCATTATCCCTCCGATCCCCCCCTAACAACCTACTACTTTTCAAGGGATGCCTGTGAGCTCCACCTCCACGATGCCCAAAACGACCAATTGAAGCTCATTTTGATTCTCACTCATCTTAAGTCAAAATTAGATCCCAAAAATATAGACCCCAAGGGAAAATTTCGAAGGGAGGCTGAACTCAAAGCTCTTGTGAAAATTTACAACAAGGCCCTCAACAAATACCCCGGCACACCTATCATCGTCGGTGGCGACTTTAACGGATGTGCCCAAAGAGACCATTTTGACTCTGAATATGAAGACCTTATCCTTCAAACAGACCTTATGGATGTTTTTGACCTTTGCCACCTTAAACCCAACCAAAGGTACACCCAAGTAGATTTCCCATTTAAAAGGGAGCCCCCACAATTTCTCCAACTGGATTATATCTTTGTTTCAAAGGCTCTTGAAAAAAGAGTCCAACCCCAAGAAACCTATGTTTATCGCTTTAAAGATCATAGAGGAAAAGAGCTGCCACCACCTAAGACCTACAGAGAAAAGCAAGACCTCCCCTCCGACCACTACCCCGTACTGACAAGTATTCTCTTGGATGAAATAGGTTGGATGAAAGAAATTGATGAAAGGCAGGACAATGTCTCAAGTGCCCCCAAAAAGAACTTCTAAAAAAAAACGAAGAGGTTATTTATCCTCCTCTTCGGAAATACTACAAAGTGTACTTCAAGAGAAAAGCTCCCCCATATCAACTCAGTTCACACGCTGGAAACTCTGGCATTGTTGGGAAAATGTGGTGGGCAAAGATATGGCTCAATATACAACACCTGTGGGTTATTTGAGAGGGCGGCTCTATATATGGGTTCGTCACCCCACTCACATGCAAAATTTGATTTTCATGGTGGGACCCATTCGAGATAAAATCAATCAATTTATTGGGAGGAAGTGGGTGCAATCTATCCGCTTTACCTTGGATCGTCGGTCTGTCCCTGAGCAAGCTGAAATGAGTGAAGAATTTCGAAAATTTCTCTCCATGCCCTCTCCTTCAAAAAAAGATTGAAGTCACAAATACCCCTCTCTATCCATAAGACGAACAGCTTGGGACTGCAAGAGTCCCGCTTTGACAATATCAACACGATCGGCCTTAAAGGGACCCAATTTCTTTAAAAAAGGTCCCCAAGGAACACGACTATTCACAGGATACTCCATATTGGCCTCTACAAATAATTTCTGAGCCACAGGCTCCGAAAGCCACTCAAGAAGCCTTTGAGCCAATTGAGGTTGCTTTGACGACTTCAAAAGGCCAGCTCCAGAAATATTGATATGAACTCCTCGCCCCTTCTGATTGGACCAGAAAACACGCACAGGTATGTGAGGTTTTTTCTTTAAAAGCTGCCCATAGTAATAGGTGTTGGCCACCCCCACATGGCAGAGCCCTGAACCAATAGCCTTCAATAATCGGGAGTCACTTGAAAAAACGGGAGCCACTAGGTTTTTCACCCAAGCACGAATGACTTTTCCTGTAGCATCTTCCCCATTGTGGGCAATCATAGTTGCCACGAGAGACTGATTGTAAACCTTCTTAGAAGTACGCAGGCAAAGTCTTCCTCGCCACTTCGAGGAGGCTAAATCTTCATAGGTTGAAAGCTCCTTCACATTCACCTTATTTGGATTGTAAAATATAGTGCGGGCTCTTTTTGAAAAACCAAACCAGTGATTTTCAGGGTCTTTTAAAAATGAAGGAATATTCTTTGCAAGGGGGATGGATGAAATACTCTGAAAGAGCCCCTCTTTACGAGCCAAGTATAAGTTCCCAGCATCCACTGTCATAAAAATATCCACAGAACTTGATTTCCCCTCACGAATCAATTTTTGAATCAACACCCCCGCTTTATCCGTAAGATACTTCACTTGGATTCCCGTTTCTTTTTCAAAAGCCTTAAACACAGGTTTAATCAAATGCTCTTTGCGAGAGCTATAAACTGTCACTACCCTGGGAGTTGAAGGCGAAGTGGCCTTCTTAGAAGGATTGGAAGGGACGGCCGAGGAGGGCGCAGAGGGAGAGGCAAAAGGGGACGCGGAGGGTGCAGAGGCAGAAGGGGAGACAGAGGGAGAAGAGGCAAAGACCGGAGACTCAATGATAGAAGTCCAAGCAAGAGACAAAGTAAAAAACAAAATATGCGAAAGATAAAATCTCATGCCCATACAAGCCTCCTATTCAAGAATATATTCTAAGCAAGAAAAAGCATTTTTAAGGAGGAAATACTCTTGGGTCTCCACCACTGTATTTTCTTTATAATACTCTTTTCTTCGTTCATCCAAATGGACTTGGAAAGCAACTAGGTCTCCTTTCTGTTCCTTAAAAACTTCACAATTGTCAAGAGAGAAAAGGTCATATTTTTTTTCTGTGGCCGCTTCCCCTGCGGTTGCTTCTCCTGAAGATTTTTCTATGAGTTTTTCTATGGGTTCTTCATCTTTTTTATTGACCCCAATTTCGTCCTCGAACAAAGCATCCCAAGATGATTGAAGACGTTTTTGGTATTGAATGGTGGCTTTTTCCACATGAGCAAAATATTCTCTCGTTAATGGATTGCTGCTATTTTTTAGTTCTTCTATGAGTTGAAAGAGTTCCTTCGGTTTTTTCTGAAGCTGTGAGTGGGCGTGAAACTCCACAGAGCTCAATGCCGTATTTTCAGTGATTTGAAGAGCCATTTCCGTAATCTCTTGAAGAGAAGATTCAGAGATACCATAGCTATCAATATATTCCTGCGCAACATCCACAGATCTATATATGCTATAAACGGTTCCCCATGATATCTCATTCATGTCCAAGCGAGGCCCAAGCAAAGAAGAGTAGCGCCCCCCCACAAAAGAACCTAAAAGCCTGTAGAGAGACCTAATGGGTCCCACCTGATTGTGGCCGTCTTGAGCTAAAAGCAACATTCCGTGAACCTCAGCAAATATTTCAGATTTATGAATATATTCTTCATCAAAATAGGCGAATCCAATGTTGAGTTCTACCATATACTTGTCATCAAGGCAGTGGGAAATTTCATGATAATCAGAAAGTTTACTTGCAATTTTTCTTGAAAGGATGTGCTTGACCTTCTTATTTTTATACTCTGGTACGTTCTTAAAATAAGACCAACGGAGAAGTCGATGTGCCTCTTGGTGAGCATTACCATTGGGGCTTGAAGGCAAGACAACACAAACCTCTTCAGGTGTTCCATAGTAAAGGGGAATACTCACGCGAGCTTCCGTTTCATAGTATCTCCTGATAAAATCAGCATCATTGGATGAAAAATCCAAACCAGAATGCTTCTCTAGGAAATCTTCGACAATTTGATTGAGGTTTTTGCCCGTTATACTCTGCTGAACTTGCAATTCATCTCTATCCACAATAACAATGGGCCGATTTGCTTTCACGGAACCAAAGCGTCTTTGAAGCTGAGCGATATACTTAGAGTACTCTGTCTGTGAATAAGAATTCCCCACTGTCTTTGAGTGCGAGTAGGAAAATGTTAGAAAGACAAAAGAACCTACTAGCATGAATTTAAAGGTCTTTAAAAAACCAGTTTTTATCATAATTACCCCCCTTGTTTATAATTCCCTCTTTATATGGTTATCTTTTTTTGTTACTCCTAGTTTTTTATTTCTATTCTGCTATTTTGTATTCATATTTTGTATTCACTTTCTAACCCCCAGAGGGGCAAACTAGGAAAGTGGTATCTGAAAACCCATAGTAAGACAAATACTTCATGGGAATTTAATACAAAATTGAAATATTTCATGTAACAATTTGTGTTAATTCATAAGCACAATAAAGAAATATGAGGTTCACTCTACGACTCCCCCCCAAAAAAATATAAAACGACCCTCATCCCTCTGCGTGGGCCAAAAGTGGACTTCCTTCCACAGGAGCCTTGACCTCCCCTAGGGCTTAAGTTAGCTTATTAGGGCCACTTTTAGGACCCACTTTCCATTCTTAGCCCTTAGCTGGGAGGCTTCATGAACCATCGCACAATCATCGCCACATCTGCTCTTCCCTATGCCAATGGCTCCATTCACATAGGCCACTTGGTGGAATACCTTCAAACAGACTTTTGGGTGCGATTCCAAAAGATGCAGGGGCACCGGTGCCTCTATATATGTGCCGATGACACCCATGGAACTCCTATTATGATTCGAGCCCAAAAGGAAGGAATCACTCCCCAAGAGCTTATTGCTCAAAGTCAAAAAGAGCACCTTAAAGACTTCAAAGACTTTCAGATTGAGTTTGATGAATATTCATCCACGCACTCCTCCACCAACCGAGAGCTTGTTTATAAGATCTTTGCCGCCATGGAAAGTAAAAAGCACTTATATGTAAAGAAGGTCCAACAAAGCTTCTGCGAACATGACAATATGTTTTTGCCCGATCGCTTTGTGAAGGGAACTTGTCCCCACTGCGAGGCCCACGATGAGTATGGAGATTCATGTAGTCAATGTGGTGCAACCTATTCGCCCACAGAGTTGAGCAACCCCTACTGTACCCTCTGCGGAAACCCTCCCTCTAAAAAAACCAGCGAGCATTTATTTTTTAAGCTCAATGATTTTCATTCATTTCTCAATAGCTGGGTCCCTCAACACACCCCCAAGGAGGTTTCCAACAAACTTAGGGAGTGGTTGGACGATGAATTAAAAGACTGGGATATCTCACGGGATGCCCCCTACTTTGGCTTTGAAATTCCTGGACATCCCAAAAAATATTTTTACGTTTGGGTGGATGCTCCTGTGGGCTACTTATCCACAACAAAACTTTGGTGTGAAAAAAATGGTAAGAATTTTGAGTCCTTTTGGAACCATGAAAACACTGAGATATTTCACTTTATAGGCAAAGATATCGTTTACTTTCATACGCTGTTCTGGCCAGCTATGCTAGAAAGTGCTGGGTACCAAAAACCTCGCCAAGTTTTTGTCCATGGATTCTTAACGATCAATGGTGAGAAGATGAGCAAATCCAAAGGGACCTTTATCGGGGCTCGAAATTACCTCAACCACCTCAATCCCACCTACCTTCGCTACTACTATGCCTGCAAGCTCCGAGGTGTGGAAGATATTGATCTCAATCTTACAGATTTTAGACAAAGAGTGAATGCTGATCTGATTGGAAAGATCACCAACCTTGGCTCCCGTGGAGCCCAAATGCTCAACAAAAAATTTCAAGGAATGACTTTAGAACTTTCCACAGAGGGGCGCACTCTTTTTCAGGAGATTCAGGGCTTTTCTAGTACGATGGCTGAATTTTACGAGAATCTCAATTTTTCAAAGGCTCTTAGAGAAATTTGTCACCTTGCAGATAAAGCCAACCGTTACTTTGACCAACAGGCTCCTTGGAAACTTATGAAAACGAGCCAAGACGAAGACAAAAAACAAGCCCACAAGGTTCTTACCGACGCTCTCAATATGTTTCGTCTTCTGGCCATTTACCTCAAACCCATTCTTCCCGAATACACAAAGAAAGTAGAAAAACTTTTTGGAGAATCTCCCTACCAATGGCCTTCTTTGCAAAATGCTTTTGAACACAAAGCCATTCATACCTACGAACATCTCGCCACCCGTATAGAAGCCGAAAAGATAGAAGAAATGATCAAAGTTGCAAAGAAGACATAGTTCACCTGACTTTCTTGCTTGCTTGCTTTCTCTGGAAAGATATGACATATCATGGCCTATGGAGCCTCGTTTAAAGCCCTCTTCAAAATGGACCTCTCTTCCCAAAGAGCAGCTTCAGCAAATCAAAGAGGCTTTTGCTGAAAAATTCAAAGAAGCTCTCCAGGGGGGAGCCATTTTAGTGGAGGGGCGAATTTACTCAGAAGAGCTTATTTTGTGTGTGGGTTACGCCAAATCCCTGGCTTTGAAGCAGAGCAGCTTTGAAGTTTCCTTGCAATACGACAAAGACAAACAAAATGCACTGAAACTCATCTATAAGGCCGTGGATTGTATTGAGTCCATGATGCATGAGTATTTTTCCCACCAAGAAAAAATAGAACTCCCTAGATCATGGCACCCCCTCAAATTTGAAGGACAAGAGGTGTTTGTTCAATATTCCACGGTCAATACAGAACTTGAAGCTTGGGCCAACCAACTTCTGGGTAAGTCCTCCTCCAATGGCCTTATTCAAGACACCTAGTTTCTAGGAAAAAGGAGGTATGGGGGCACTTGTGGGTAACTAACTTGCGGGCAACTTGTGAGTAACTTACACTAGCTTCTTCAAACGATAACCTAAGGGGGCTCCGCTCAATGCCAATATCCCCCCCAGCGTTCCCACAAGGAGATAACATGAATAGAGATAAAGCGTGGAAGAGGGCACTCCCAGAAGCCCTGTGATTCTTTGGCCCATAAGGTATTGAGAGCGAAAGTCAAAATAACAGCAAAGGCTTGTCCAAAATATAAAGTAAAGAGCAAAAGGCAAACCCAAGGACTGTTTCCAAGATGAAGAGAAATAACCTATGAACACTCCCACGAGACAAGGCCCCCACCAAGGAAGCCAATACGAACATAAAACAAGGAAAATCGCAATCCAGTAAATCATTTTATTTGGCTCCCAGGGGTTTGAGGATCGTCAAAGAAGGGAGCGAAGTAGAATCCGAAGAAGAACCCTCAACCTGAGATTGAAAAAATAGAGGCGGCGGCGGTGATTTATAAAAAATCATTTCCCTCATTTCTCCTCGAGCCCAAGATTCTACAAACGCTGAGTAGTCGGGGTCAAAGGGGTTTCCAGAATGGCCCCCTGGGTAATTGATCCACCCTCGAATGTCATCTTCTCCAATTTCCACCACCATTTTCCAGGAGGGGCCATGAACTCCATTGTTCGCCAGTATGCTGCTACCCGTGCCCCCCATGGTCACCACCTCTGCAAATCCAGGAATACGTAAAAGATGGGGCAACTTTGTTTCTTGCATCTTTTCCCATAACCAACCTTTGGAGTCAGGACCTAATTTTTTTTCTAAGTCGGACCAAGCTTTAAAAAAAGACTCATGCAAAAGGTCCTTAAAATCTTCCACCTCGGGGCTGTGGATATCATCCACCCACTTGAGAGACCATGGATCCCCTTGAGCTGCTTTCACAACAGTCTGAACCGTAGAGGACTTAGGTGGTTTCATAAAAGCCCCACCAATAGATAGCTGATCTTCCCAAATCATGTCCCTCAAATGCCGATACCAAACCATAAAAAGAGATGGCTCTGCAAGGTCAACTCTGTAATCACCCTCCCATTTTCTTAAACTCTCTAAAGCTTGCAACTGCTGGGGCTTTAAACGATTTGGATCCATGTTTTCCACCATAGATAACTTGACATCCTGGGTAAACAAATCCGATGCATCATTTTGAATATTCATCATCCCTTGGGGGGTGTGCTGACGGCTTGCCTTCAAGTGGCGATCAATGGCCAAGGCTCGATAAGAGTCCTTGTAATCCCAACCTAGATAAAGATGACCTTGGGGGCCCACACCTAGCTGGTTGGCCGAGAGGACGTAACCTCTCAAAGGGTTGATCTCAGAAGGCAACTCATCTTTATCCAACCATTCCCCCCAGTCGTGGTCCAAGCGGCGGCCATTGAGAATATAGCGACCTTGCTCGCTCCACTTACGAGGGAGCAAACCATTGTGCCAAATACCTATGTTATTGGCATCCGCACAAATAATGTTCATCGCAGGGGAATCCAAGTGAACACGAGCCTCCTTGCATTCTTCAAAATTTTTAGCTCGATTTAAATTTAAAAAAGCCGAAAACTCATTGGACGCCTCGTGAAGAGCCGTTTTAAAAACCAAGGCAAGGGGACCTTTTCTATCAAAAACCACTCCGTGGTGAGTCCAAATGAGGTCCATCCACATGGGTTCTTTTCTTCCACGAATGAAAATTTTCTCTTGAATTTTTCTAGCCTTTTTCCACACACCATCATGTTTGTACTCAAGACTATTCTCGTCTTTAAACTCGACTTCATACCAATCGGAAACATCAGATCCTACATTGGTAACAGCCCAAGCCACTTTTTCTGTCATACCCAAAACAACTCCAGGTGCTCCTGGTAGGGCTGCCCCGTAAACATTGAAGTCTGGTGTGTGAATCTGAAGTTCATACCAAATAGAGGGAAGGATGTAGAGAAGATGAGGATCATTGGCCACAAGGGTTTTTCTGTTTTTGGTATGACTTGGATGAATGGCCCAGTTATTACTGCCGCTAGCTCTGTATTTCTTTGAAAAAGGGTCGACAGGTTCACCAGTACCGAGCCCACTGAGAAACTTATCCTGAAGAGAGGGAGCAAGTTTTTTGGAAAATCTAAAATTTCTTGCTATTGGCAGTGAGTTGTAACGGAATGTGGGGAAAAGCTTTTCTACTTTTTCAAACCCATACTTTTGAGCCAATTTTGTTAACTCGCGATCATAACCCCCTCTTGTTAATATCCAACCCATATACTGCATAATCCCAATGAGACGAATGGGTTTCCATTTTTCTGGAAAGGCTCCAATAAATTTATACTCCACGGGAAGATCCCCTGCTCTTTTGATTTGATCAATATAGGCGTTGACTCCAGAGGTATAAGCCACAAAAGCCTGTGAAGAAATGGGGTTTTTCATGACTTCTTTTATTTTTCTTCTGGCCACCTCTTTAAAGCCAAGCCTTGTGGTCAAAATATCTTTTTCTATCAAAATAGATTTAGAATTTAATTCAGAAAGGGTTCCAAGCCCAATGCGTGTCACCACATCCATCTGAAACAAGCGATCTAAGGCCAAAAGGTAGCCCTGAGTAAAATAGGCATCTTTAATATTTTGTGCAAAAATATGGGGAACATTGTGAATATCCCAATAAATTTTAACAGGAGCCCTCAAACCCTGAAGTGCCAACTCCGTGGGACGCTTTCGGGGAATATTTTGCCATAAACCTGAAACAGGGCTTAAAAGAGGACCTATGGGAGGAACCGGCCCCCAAGACCTTCCCAAAGCCAAAAGCACTGTCATCGCCACAAAAACATGTATAAGCCATAGGAGAACCCCACGCTTAAAGGGCATCACTTGCACTTATTTTTTTACCTTCATCGTTGGAAATAAAATAACATCACGAATGCTCGGCTGACCTGTTAACAACATGACAACCCTCTCAATGCCAATGCCCACCCCCCCCGTGGGAGGCATACCCACCCCTAAGGCCGTGACAAAATCCTCATCCAAGAGATGCCAATTTTCTTCATCTTTATCATTATTATCATTATCATTACTATAGTGGATTTGATCCATGAGCCTTTTGAGTTGCTCCTCGGGATCATTCAACTCCGTATAGGCATTGCCAATTTCCATTCCGGCAATAAATGGCTCAAAACGCTCCACAAGTCCCTTGGCACTGCGATGTCTCTTGGTCAAAGGAGATACATCCACAGGGTGATCCATAACAAAGGTGGGTTGCCATAGATGCTTTTCTACGGCAAGTTCAAATATCTCCATCTCTAGAACCCCTCTGGAGAAAAACTCTTCCACCTTTGAACCCAAATTTTGAGCTTTTTCAAGAAGGTCCCCATCGCTCAAATCGCAAGAACGAAGCCCCGTGTACTGAAGAATTCCCTCTTCAATGGTCATGCGCCGCCACGGAGGAGTGAGGTCAATTTCTTTGTCCATAAAGGACACTATCATAGAACCATTTACTTCTTGGGCCACAGATGAAATCAAGTCTTCAAATTGCTTCATCTGGTCATTGTAATCTGTATAGGCTTCGTAGTATTCCAACATGGTGAATTCAGGGTTATGGGACCGATCCACACCCTCATTGCGAAAATTCTTTCCAATCTCATAAACTTTTTCAAAGCCACCGACAATAAGCCTCTTTAAGTACAGCTCAGGACTGATCTTCATATACAGTTTCATATCCAAAGCCCGGTGGTGGGTTGAAAATGGGTGAGCTGTGGCTCCTCCATAGATAGGTTGTAGAACGGGAGTTTCCACCTCCAAAAAGCCCTTGTTATCCAAGTAGCGACGAATGGTCCCAATGATCTTGGCTCGCTTTTCAAAAATACTGCGAGACTCAGGGTGCATGAGAAGGTCTAAATATCTTTGACGGTATTTCATCTCAATATCTGTAAGACCATGGTATTTTTCAGGCAAAGGTTCAAGACTTTTGCAAAGGAGTGTGAGGTCTTGACAACGGATAGACAATTGAGCCTTTTTTGTTTTAAAAACAAAGCCTCTCACACCGATAATATCTCCAATGTCCAAGAGTTTAAAAACCTCTTGCTGCCCTTTGGAAAGCTCGGCAAGTTTGACATAAATTTGCAGAGTCCCGGAGGCATCTTGGATATTAAAAAAGGAGGCTTTTCCCATATCTCGCATGGTCATCAAACGCCCTGCCAAACAGACTTCTTCACTCTTCAAGGACTCTCCCGCCTCAAGGCGACTATCAAAGGCTCCTATGAGTTCCTTGGACCGGTGGGTGGGATTGTAACTATGGGGGTAGGGATCAATTTTTTGACCACGAAGAGCCGCAAGCTTGCGACGCTTTTCTGCCTTAAGGGAATTTTCCTTGTTTCCCTTATTTCCCTTATCTTCTTTTTTATTTTCCTTATTTTCCTTATTTTCCATTTTCTGTATTTTCTTTGTAAATGTCCATCACCTGGTGCAAAAGTTCGATAGCTTTTTTCTTAGGTCTTTGGAAGGCATTGCGCCCCATAATACTGCCAAAGGCCCCCCCTTTGGCAAGCCCTTGAACTTCTTCAAGCACCTGATCGTCATTTTTGACAACCCCTCCACTAAAGATCACAATACGACGACCATGAAAGGCGGCATCCATGATATGTTTGGTGCGCTCCTCAATGGTTTGAACAGGAATGCCATTTTGCACATAGGGGTTTGCAATTGCACTCCCCTCTGTCAAGTGGGACGTACTGGGCTTAACTTTAATAATATTGGCCCCCAATTGAGCTGCTATCTGCGCCGCATAGGCCACAACAGCCACACTGGTTTCTTCCGCCTTTGAAAGCCACTTTCCCCTAGGATAAGCCCATATGACCACAGGAAGGCCCACCCGCTTGGCACACCTGGTGACCTTGGCTATTTCTTCATACATACGCTTGCGCTGGGAACTTCCGGGATAAATCGTAAAACCAATGGCCGTACAACCCAATCGAAGGGCGTCTTCCACAGAGGCTGTCACAGCCGAAATAGGTCCCTCTGGGTGGGCAAAAAGGGAGTCTGAGTGGTTTATCTTTAAAATCAAGGGGATATCCCCCGCATACTCATGGGCGCAAGCTTCGATAAATCCTAGGGGAGCTGCGTAAGCATTGCAACCAGATTCTATGGCGAGTTCAAAGTGATAAGCTGGGTCGTAGGCCCCAGGGTTTTTAGAAAAACTCCTTCCCGGGCCATGTTCAAAACCTTGATCCACAGGAAGAATAACCATTTTACCCGTTCCACCAAGGCACCCATGATTGAGCATACGAGCCATGTTGGAAAGAACTCCTGGATTTTCAGAGCCATACCAACTCAATATTTCTTGCACTCTGTTTGTCATTGCTTTTGCTACTTTCTGTTTGTCATTGCTTTTGCTACTTTTGCCATAAAGATCATAAAAAATCATGAAATATCACAAAATTTCTGTGCCTCCTTTGTGGGCAAGTTTCTCAATAAATCGCTCTATTCCCACAGAAATAGCCTCAGAAATAACATCAGAAAATTTCTTTTTAGACTTCGTCGAAATTCTTAAAATACGAGCCGTCTCCCTTTGTGAAAAGAGATACTCATCACTCACCATAAGCTCATCAATGAGCTTGAGCTTGAGGGCACGCTGACCAAACCAATATTCCCCCGTGGCCACTTCATCAATGTCCACAATGGGACGATGGGTTTTAACAAACTCTTTAAAGAGTTCATGGGTATCTTGAATTTGTTCCTGAAATTTTGTCTTTCCCTCATCGGTGACCTCACCAAAAATGCTAAGAGTGCGCTTGTATTGACCGGCAGTGATCTCTTGATAGTCGATATCATGCTTCTTCAAAAGCTTATTCACATTGGGAACTTGGGCAAGGACTCCAATGGAACCCATAATGGCAAAGGGAGAAGCCAAAATCTTATTGCCCGTACAAGCCATCATATAGCCCCCGCTCGCTGCCACCTTATCGACACAAATCGTTAATGGTATTTTGTGCTCTCGTATTCTCAACAACTGAGCTGCGGCAAGCCCATACCCATGGACCACTCCCCCAGGGCTTTCCACACAAACCACAACTTCATCTGTAGACTGAGCCACGCTGAGAATCGCAGAAACTTCATTTTGAAACTGTTTGATACCACTGGCTTTGATATCGCCCTCAAACTGGAGGACAAAAATATTTTTCTTGTCACCAATGTTTTTTTTGTCGCCCTCTAGGGAGAGAGCACCTTCGCCCTGTAGAGAGAGATCACCCTCATCCCTGGGGGAGAGATCATCTTTTTGCTCCCCTCTGTCTTCTTTAGACTTTTTCTCCTTTTGCGCTTTCTTTTTTTCTTTCTCTTCTTGCTTTTCTTTTTTCTTTTGCTCCTTTGCTTTATTTTTCACGGCCTTCTTATCGAGAATATGGGCCTCTAGGAGAGTGCTATACTTTTTAAACTTGTCCGACAAGTCCTCCACATCGATCATATCCTTGATTTTATGCCGCATGGAGATCATGGCTCCAAAGCCAATGAGAATCAATCCACCTAGGACAATAACAAAAGCCTTTCCCGCAAAAAGGCCAAATTCAATAAGGTATTCCATACGCCCTCCCAATGGCCAATGGTCACAACAAGAAATAAATAATACACAACCAAGGTGTAAGAGCAACAGCAATTATTGATTTATTTAGCTCTTGTCTGCTGTAAAGCAATATTCTTGAGATGTCCATAGGCAAAAAACTCTTGATTACCATCTCGCCCAAGAGGTTGGCTTTCAATATAAGCTTCCACATACATACCAAGAAAGCGTCCCTGTCCAGTCACTTTGTCCTTAATGTCTTTGAAAGATATCCGTGGAGCGCGCCCCTGTTCAAACTGAGGCTTGACAAGAAGCAGAAACTCCCCTTCTGGGTTTAAAAAATAGGGAATCTCTGGCAAAACATGCTCAAGTGAGATAAAAGAAATGTCCACAGTGACAAGTGAAAAGTGATTCTTATAAGAAGGATTGAGTTCGGTGCGGAGATAGCGAGCATTGACTCCCTCAAAAAAAACAAGATTGGGGCGGTTTCTTAACTGGGGGTGGAGTTGGTTTGTCCCTACATCCACTCCCACGACCCCCAGAGCTTCATGCTCTAAAAGACAGTGGGCAAAGCCACCTGTGGATAGGCCCACATCCAACACTTTTTTCCCCTTGGGGGAAATTCCCAAGGTTTTTATGGCATGTTCAAGCTTTAAGCCTGACCTTGCCACGTATTTCAATAGATCCTGTTTCACAATGCGAACATGGTTGATATGGTGACTTCTGCGGCGGCCCGCCTGGTGATTTTCATAGTGACTCGCCAGGTAATTCTCGTGGAGATTCGCTTGGCTGTTTTCGCAGTGATTTTTATGGTCATTGACTGGGGAGGGGACCTGGCATTCCTCTACTCTGAAACTCGGTTTTTGAATCACTTGAAAATGGCCATTCACAAGAACTTCAATGCTACCACTTTCAATCAATTCTTGGGCTTTGGTGCGTGAAGGGGCCAAAGCCTTCTCTACGAGGTAGATATCCAGGCGTTTCATGTTATCCTTGCTGTTGTTTTTACCGGTGTTTTTACCGGAGATTTTTTGCCAAGACCCGTTGGGCATTCCATTGGGTTAGTTTTCGAAGGTCTGCGGCCTCCTCTCCCAACGAAGCTAAAAGTTGGAGGGCCTCATGAGTTATCTCTTGCAAATAGGACTTTGTCTCCTCAAGTCCCATAATATATGGAAAACCCGATGCTTCAGGCTGATCTTCGTTGTGGTCGGCAATGTCATCGGCCAATTGAAAAGCAAAGCCGAGTTTCTCACCAAATTCCCTTAGGTTTTTCCGTTCTTCCTCAGTGGCTTCGCAGGCAACAGCAGCTCCCTCGGCACAAAAGCGAATGAGCGCTCCTGTCTTCATGCTATGGAGACCGCACCTTAAGGCAAAGGAAGACCTACCCTCTAACAATGTTTCTCCCTCTAAGGTGACATCGATAGCCTGTCCCCCCACCATGCCCTTGATACCCGTGGCTTCAGACAACAATACAATCAATTCCAAGGCCATGGAGGGTTGATATCTGTAGGCGAAACCCAAGTTCTCAAAGGCCATGGGCTGCAAAGCATCACCAGCCAAAAGTGCGATAGTTTCACCATAAACCTTATGGTTGGCAAGTTGACCTCGCCTCTCATCGTCATTATCCATCATGGGTAAATCATCGTGAATCAATGAGTAGCTGTGAATGAGTTCTGCGGAGATTCCCAAGGGTAGAGCCTTATCTTCGGTTTGCCCCAGAGCCTTGGCCACAAGGATCGATAGCAGGGGGCGAAACCTTTTCCCTCCTCTCAAAACTCCATAGGAAATAGAGTCGGCAAGCCACGGCTTTGCGCAGGCCTTTTCTATGTGGGGAGGAAAAGGGCCACTAAGGCATTTTTTTAAGTCTTGCTCTAGGCATTTTTCTATTTTTTGGAGATAGGGCTGGAATGAATCAATCATTGCTCAAAGTCTCTCGTCTGTTGATTTACGTCTGTGAATTTGTGGGTTCAAACCACATGCGCATGAGGTTGAGTTCCGTCACTCAAAGTTTTTTGTCTCTTGAGTTCCATCCTCTGAAATATTGAGCAAGACCTTCACTTTTTGCTCGGCCTCATCAAGTTGTTGGTAGCATTCCTTCGAAATTCGCACGCCTTCCTCAAAGTCCTTGAGAGCTTCTTCAAGGCTCAAGTCTCCGGATTCCATGTTTTCCACAATCTTATCGAGGCGATGTAATTTTTTTTCAAAATCCATAGGGTCCTCCCTCATTTATTTCAATCACCTTAGCGGAAAATCCACCTCGGCGCAATTGCACTTGTACCTCATCCCCCAACCTCACATTCTCGTAGGTTTGAGAAAGGTTTGTGCCCACTTTCACCACGGCATATCCTCGTTCTAAAACTTTAAAAGGGCTCAGGCTATCCATCATGGAGCCTCGGTGAGTGACTTTGGTACGCTTTTCCTTGAGCGACCTCGCCATGGATTGCTCCAAGCGAAATCTGACATCATCACAGCGAAGGGTTAGATCTTCAAGCCTTCGCTGGGGATCCTTAAGGCGTCGGTGCAAGTGAGTGACTTGGTGACGTCGCTGGCCCATGGATTGTCGCCACGATATATAGAGGCGTTTTTTTAAGTGATGAAGCTCTTCGTGGAACTCCTGAACACTTTTTACCACAAGCTCTGCGGCCACAGAAGGTGTGGCCGCACGCATGTCGGCCACAAAGTCAGCTATGGTGAAATCCACTTCATGTCCTACGGCAGAAACCACGGGAATGGGGGAGTTAAAAATAGCCCTAGCAACACCTTCATGATTAAAGGCCCAAAGGTCTTCCATGGATCCGCCACCACGACCCACAATAAGAACATCGGCATCTTTGATAAGGCGAGCTTGGTGGAGACCATGGAGAATGGAGGTGGGGGCCCCCTCCCCCTGAACCTGCACAGGGACAATGGTGATTTTGAGCCCCTTAAACCGACGATTCAAAACATTGAGGATATCGCGGACGGCGGCCCCCGTGGGAGATGTGACGAGGACGACATGTCGTGGCAAGGTGGGCAAAGGTTTTTTGTGTTCCTGTGAAAAGAGCCCCTCTTTTTGAAGTTTTTCTTTAAGCTGTTCAAAACCCTGCTGAAGGGCCCCCGCACCCACGGGCTCCATGGATTGGCAAAAAACCTGGTAGTTGCCACGGGGTTCATAAACGGTGATCTTTCCCTTGATGAGAACTTCCATTCCCGTTTTGGGTCGAAACTTTAGCTTTGAGTTTGCCCCTCGAAACATGACCGCATTGATTTGGGATTGATCGTCTTTGAGGCTAAAGTAAAAGTGTCCCGAACCGTGGGCCTTAAAATTGGAGATTTCACCTTGCACCCAAATATCCAAAAACTCTCCCTCAAGTCGTTGACGAATTTTTCGATTGAGATCCGAGACCCTATAAACCTTGGGCTTCACGCTTACGCTTGTAGAGTTTTCACTAAAGTCAAAGGATGTTTGGTTCATAGGGGCTTCACACTACCAGATTGACTTTTCAAGTCAACATATGGCCCATCGGGGAGATGGTGAAGATGGCGAAATAGCTCGGAGCAATATAATTATAATAATTTCAAATTTTTTTGAAAAAATTATTGATTTCCATAAATGAAACAAGATATAAGATTTCTTATGAACAGGCTTGCTCCTTATTTTTAGAGCGGAGTAAGCCATAATTATAAAAATGATCCAATGGAGGGTCTTAACATAAACAACCTTAATAAGGAGGTAAAGAATGAAGAAAATTATTGCAATAGGTTTATTGTCGCTTAGTTTGGCAATGCCAGCTCATGCTGTTGTTGTAGGCATTTTCACTGGTGGTGTTGCTGGAGCAGCTCTTGCTGCTAGTGGAGGGGGATTGTTCCTTGGTGCTCATCTTAGTGATGGTGATTCTAAAATGAATCCATTTATTATCATTGCAACTATCTTATTAGAGAGAGATGATTATTACGAGAACAGCAACAGAAAAAGTCCAATGGTTAAGATCGACGTCAATGCAGATGTTGATGAATTGGTGAGTGCTGGTCTTTATTCTATGAATGAAGGAGAGGCTTTAAAAGCTGAATTTGCTCTTGGTGACTTTTCTGTTCGTACAAAAGAGATCAAAGATATGACTTCTGATGAAGCCATGGATTTGATTCAGGAAAAATCTGGATGCAGCGAACTGCTTGCCGGCTACCTTGCGAGTAAAGTCGGGCTCTAATCTCCTCAATTAGAATTATTGATTGATGATTGCCAGCATTAGCACGCTCGTGCTAATGCTGGCCCGTTCCTAGTTGAAAAGATATCTGTCTCGTACCCTCTAACTTTTACATATGGTTGACTGATAGCAGTTTCTATGAAAGGTTGTTCCATGTTGAAATCTCGTCTTTGTTTGGTCTATATTTTTTTGTGTTTCATTCTGTTCCCTTTATGGGGGCAAGCTTCATCTCTCTGTGTTGTTTCCCTCCTCCATGAAAAGCCTTTGAATAAAACTCTGCTAAAAGAGGTGTCTAAGTATTTAAAAAAAATGGGTCACTTATCCTCCCAGAGACCCTCCGTAGCCCATAGGAAAGACAAGCCTGAAGAATCTGAAAAAAAGAAAGAGTACAAAGATTTTTTTAAGTTTTATGGGGACTTGGTTGGTGTCAGTGAAGTTTATGGAGCCTTGAAAAATTGTTTAGGGGGTGGTTATGAAGAAGTCATCATCGTGGCTCATTCCATGAAAAACATCATTGGCCAGCCCCGTCTCATATTTCCTTATCAAAGGATTAAAGGAAAAGTGGCAACGTCATTTATCAATGACAGGTTTTTTGCAAACTTGAACCACAACCCTATGATAAAGCAGATTTCGGTGATAGGTTGTAACTCAGAAGAAGTCCTGCCTAATTATCCCAATTTGTTAAATTATGTATCTCGCTACAATATCAACCTCAAGCAAGCTCCTACCGACACTGTGTTATCAAAAAAGCAAGGAGTTACAAGGGGCCGTTCATTCAAGAGTGTTATATCCATGCTGGCTGAGGCAGCACAACCCATAGAGTCTGAAGTCTTATTTTGCCGTATCCACTTTCAAACATCTGATGTTTATTCTTGTTTAAGAGGGCATATTCAAATAGAAGCTATGGATGAAAGTCTTTTACCTGTGGAGCGTTGGATCAGGATTCATAGAAATGCCAATGGTATTTCATGGATTTTTCTAGGCCCCGACGAAGAATCTTCAAGACCGCCAAGCCTTCCTGACAACCACCATAACTCCTCTATTGGTTTACTTCCTGGAGACGTTATTTATGAGGATCAAGGTTATCGCATCTTCTTTGTAAAAGAAAAAGAGATTGGGCTTCACTAGCACCTCACTCACGAAGAACTTCACTAAGACCCCCCAGAATAAAGATCACTAAAAAAGGGAATCACTGAAAATCTGAGAGACTGAGAATAAGAATTTTTGGTTTCACTCCAAAAGTGTTTTCAAGTGGGAGACCTCACTGTGAATTCGAGGCCATTGGATATCATCCATACGGATTTTGAGCCGATGATCGGGGGTGATGGAATACTTCTTACTTTCTCTTAAAGTGAGTTCCACTACCTTTTCTGGAGAAAGGCGTGTGCTTTCCATGAATTTCATGGTGATGGTATTTTTTCCTGAACTTATATCTTCCACCCTCAACTCTTTGCACTCCCTTCGAATCAACATGATGCCCATGAGGTTGAGAGTTTCATTGGGTATTTTACCAAATTGATCTTGAAGGTCAGCTTCAATGGTGTCGATATCCTGGGGGCCTTTGATTTGAGAAAGAATTTTGTAGTATGCCAGGCGAATGCGAATATCTGGGATATATTTATCGGGTATGTAGGCAGGAATAGAGATATTGATCTCCGGCTCGATACTTTCCTCTTTGGGAGATTCACCCTTTTGTTCTCTCATGGCCTCTTCTAAAAGTTCCATATAGTGTTCGTAGCCAATGGAGTGAATGTGACCCGATTGGCTTTCACCTAAGAAATCACCAGTGCCTCTTATTTCTAAATCGTGCTGGGCGATCCTGATACCACTTCCTAACGCAGAGTTTTCTTGCAATATGCGTAGTTTTTCTTGAGATTTGTCGTCAAGAGCCCTGTTGCGTGGAATGAGCAAATAACAATAACCTCGCTCCTTACTGCGGCCAATTCTTCCCCTTAGTTGATAGAGTTGGCTTAAGCCAAAGTTTTGAGCCTCGTTAATAAACATCGTGTTGGACCTTGGTATATCCATACCAGATTCAATGATTGTTGTGCAGATGAGAACATCTGTGTTGTGGTTGAGAAAATCAATCATGACTTGTTCAAGTTGAGACTCCTCCATTTGACCGTGCCCCACGGCAAAGCGTACTCCTGGCATAAGTTCTCTTAGCTCTGAGGCCACGAAATCAATGCTTTGAATGCGGTTATGTAGAAAAAAAGTCTGCCCCCCACGGGCAATCTCATTTTCAATGGCTTTTTTAATGGTTTGCATATCATGGTGGGATACGAAAGTTCTTATGGGCAATCGGTCCACGGGAGGAGTGCTGATAAGGCTAAGGTCTCTTATTCCCACAAGGCTCATATTTAAAGTTCTTGGAATAGGTGTGGCTGACAAAGCCATGGTATCTACAGCCGCTTTGATTTTCCGAATTTTTTCTTTGTGTCGAACGCCAAATTTTTGTTCTTCGTCAATGACGAGCAAACCCAGGCGTTTGAATTTAATATCTTTACTTAGAAGACGATGGGTTCCAATAATAATATCTGCACGTCCTTCTTCCATCTCTAAGAGAGTTTCTTTGATTTTCTTTTTGTCCACAAAGCGATTGAGAAGTCTTATTTCCATGGGCCAGCCTTTAAATCGCCTTTTGAAGTTTTCAAAATGTTGCATGGTGAGAATCGTTGTGGGAGCTAAAAGGGCCACCTGCTTGCCCCCATAGGCCACATGAAAGGCCGCACGCATGGCCACTTCTGTCTTGCCAAAGCCTACATCTCCACAGATGAGACGGTCCATGGGGTTATCCTTTGTAAGGTCTAGGAGAACCTCTCCAATGGCCTTCATCTGGTCTTCGGTTTCTTCAAAGGGAAAGCTATCCTCAAATTTAAAGTAATCGCTATGAGGTTCATCAAAGGAGGGGCGCTTCATGTGAGTTCTTTTTGCGTACATGTGAAGAAGCTCGGCCGTCATATCCCTGATATATTTTTTGGCTTTTGTTTGAACTTTGGCCCATTGAGTTCCACCCAGTTTATCCATCAGACGCGTGGATAACGGCCCCGAATATCTTTGAATCTGGCCAATGCGATAAATGGGGAGGTAGAGTTTATCTTTGTCTTTGTATTCAAGTTGAATAAATTCGGATTTCACTCCCCCAATAGGCATCACACTGAGTCCTCGAAAAATGCCCACTCCGTGGAGCTTGTGAACAATAAGGTCCCCTGGTGCAAGATCCCCAAAGTTGAGAGCCTTTGTTTTTTCTTGGACCCTTTCAGAGTCGGATCTGGAAATTCGACTCCTGTAGTGTCCAAAGATATCCTTGTCTTGAATGAAAATAATTTTCTCTTCAACAAATTTTAAACTTACCCCCAGTTTTCGAGGTACGATGTGAACTTGGACTCCTCCTTGGAGGCTTTGCTCCTCCAGCCACTTTTGCCATGAATAATCATCTCTATGGGTGAGTTTGTAGTTCACTGAATTGTCTTTTAATATTTGCTCAAATCGTCGAAAAAGTGTTTGTGAAGTTGAAGAGATGAATATTTTGTAACCTTGGTGGGACCAATCAGAAATTTTTTCTTGAACGATCTGACCAATTCGGCGGTAGTTACCTAGGGCTGCTTTGCATAGAGAGATAAAGTCATTCACCTCTTGGGTGCGATAATCCACCTCCCTGTGGGAAGAAGGGGAAAGCATGGATTGATCTTGAAGGCTACCATTTTGAGGACTTCTACTTTTGGTGTTGTCCTTTTGGGGGCTTTTATCTTGGGGGCTGCTGCTTTGAAGGTTGTAAATGCCCACCTTGGAAACATGAATTTTTCTTGAAGATGGTGGAAGCATAAAATCTTCAAATTCCACAAAGAGTTTTTGGGGCGATGGAATGAGAGTGGTTGCAGACTCCCAATCCTCTTTGAGTTCTTTCATCTGAGCGTCAAATTTTTGAGTGATATCCACGGGATTGATCATCCAGAAATCAATGTCTTGTAAGAAGTGTTGGAGAGGTTGGGCACAGGGCTTATAAAAATAAGGCAAATAAAATTCCACTCCACGAAAATAGATTCCCTGACTCATGGAGTGAAGGAGAGGCATGATCTCTGCTTCGTCCATCTTTGAGTCCAACTTTTGATTTAAACTATGGGCTTTCAGACTTTGAGCTGCCATCTGGCGGTTTTCATCCGTGAAAATAATTTCTTTTGTTGGAATGATGACAAAATCTTTGATGCTTTCAAAACTCCTTTGTGAATAGGGGTCAAAGTGGCGAGCGGATTCCACGATGTCTCCAAATAGCTCCAAGCGTAGGGGGTATTTGTGGGCAGGGCTATAGATATCTACAATTCCTCCTCGCTGGCAGTAGGAGCCAGGGTCTTCAACATAGCTGACGGAATGATAACCGTAGCGATCCATAAGAAGAGAAAAATTGCTGGGGAGTTCGTCTCCCACTCGAAAAGCATGGGTGTATTCAAAGAGGTCCTCCACGGGAAGAGTTCGCTGGGAGAGACTGCGGAGGCTGGCCAAGAAGATATCTCCTGGTGTTGCATTTTGAGCTCTGTAAAGCCAGTTCACCCTTTCACAAATCATACGTCGATGGGGGTCTTGGTGTAAGTAGGGGCTAATATCAAAGCTTCTTAAAAAGTGGACCTCCACATCGGGGTTAAAAAATTGAATGGCTTTGGCAAAGGGTTCCATATGAGATTCATCGGGAACCAGAATAAGTTGGGGCCTTGAAAGACTTGCAGAGACCTGGGCACATGAGAAGAAAGGGATAAGGGCCATCCAAGAGCTTGAGCCCAAAAGGTGGGTTTCTTGGGAATCCTCCCCCAGTAGACTTCTCAGCCTTGTGGGGAGTTCTTCAACCATATGATCCGCCATAGAGTCAGTCATAGGATCACCCTATGTCGTATGTGACAGGCTGGACCTGCTTTGGGGTCATTTTTTGGGTCATCTATGATATTGATATTTTCGACTACCTCGTTCGCCACGGGAAGTGAGTAGCAAAGTGTGGAGTTTCAAGCAATGATCAAAGAAGAAAGATATTGCGAAGCGGCATTTTTCTGCTTGGATTTGTATATATTTTATCTCATAACTTTGTTTTGGGTAAATTCGAAACTTCACTCACTTTTACTCTCTAAATCTAAATCCCTGAACATCGATCTCGCTAGAAACATGGGGAAGAGGCTCGTTGGCATCGTCAAAGCCTGTGACGTACCCGTAGGCCCCTAGGCTCATATCAGCTTCTCGACGATGAAACTCAGGCAAAATAAAAGATGCATCTTCACCATTTCGGGAAAGGGATCCCGGCCGCAGGGAAAGAGCTTGAATGCGCTCGTTGAAATCTTGAAGAATATTCGCAGTTTCTTCCTCAAGCTGACGACTGTGAGGACGAGAGGAGACCATTGTGGGAATGGCTTGCTGAACTCTGGAATTGAGATGGTCGAGGCGAAGCCTGTAGTTGCGCTCAATGGAATTTTTACAGTTTGAGTAATATAATTCCATAGTTGAACTCTCCCCCCGATGAGCCCCCTGGTGGGTCATGTAGGGAGAGGGAGAAGCAGAACGATAGCGGCCACAGTGATAGGCAAGATCTTTTGTGTAACTTTGGTCCCATCGAAAGGTGGTTTGGATCGCTCTATGCATGGATCGAAGTTGATGGGCGGCTGTTCGAATAGCTGATGAATCGTGATCTATAAATAGCTCAATTTGTTCAGCCACATCATCCAAGTTGTCTTTGTGACCGTGGGTGAGAGCTTTCTTCAAAGGACGATAAAAATGCTTCATAAAGTATTTTTCACGCTTTGATTCCGATGAAAAATTATAGTTAGAAAGAGCCTCCATACGGCAAGCCTTCACGTCATCTGTGGAATTCACTTTGCTCACGACTCCCTTTTTCGTTTGCTTCCATAAATGCGTGCATTTCAATTCAACGCTTTCTTTGTTTTTCTTATAGTTGGCAATATATTTCTTAAGATTCTTTTGTTCAGATTGGACCCTGGCATCAATCACATCTGCAAGATCGTGGATATTCTTCTGAGTCACTTTGCCCATATGACCTATAATAGAAACCTCTAAATCCACAGCCTTTTCAAGACAACCCTCACAAGTATCAATTTCAGCGTCTTCACTGATATGGGATTGGACATCAAAAAGGGTCTTAACTTCCTCTTTCTCATTACCATTTGTATCCTCTGTCACACATGTGATATCAAAAACTTGGATGTCCCAAGTTAAAGATGTAATATCTAAATCCGTTTCAGCACTTTCAAATTGATTTTCCAAAAGTTGATTTCGTTTTTTGTCTTTGACTTTAAGACAGCCCTGAATAACTTCCTTGGGAGTGGCTCTTGAGATCTCGTTGGCATCCCTTGAAGCTCCCTTTAAACTGACAACACGGCTGGACATGGAAATTTCACTGTAGGTTTCATTGTTGTTTGTGAAAAACCGCTGAAGCCAGGATGTGTTGAGTAGCAAGATGACCACAAGAACTGCTATTTGTTGTCGCTGCTTCTTTGGCACCTTTGAGTCTTTGTCTTTGACTTCGCCTTCGCCTCTGTCTTTATAAGATGTAAACATGGAGCCCCCCTCTCATATATATATATTAGTTATTCAAAATCCGTTCCCTTTTTGTCTAAGGTCCTTCAAAGAACTCTAACCCCCTGTAAAAACTTATAAATTTAAGATTTTTCTCCATGGTTCTCCATGGGTGGCGCAGGAAATTCCCCAAAAGACCTGTTGAGAATACGAACAGTTTTTTAAGTATTTTAGGAATAAGATGTAATATCAATAACTTAGTCTGTCTGTTAAAAAAGCCTCGTTCTAAGAAATTGACAGTGGTCTTTTTTGCTCCACCTGTGTTAGCTTGCTTTTGTTGTAACAGGAGAGCTATATGGCTTTTGATTTCCCCCCCCTTCAACCAAGACAAGATATTTCCTGGGATCAATGGAATGACTGGAAGTGGCAGTTTCGTGCGAGCCTAAAAAATCTGTCTCAATTTGAGTCCTATTTCCACTTGACTGAGGAGGAGCGAAGAGGGTTTACCCATGGCAAAGATTTATTTCAAATCCGAGTGACCCCCTACTATGCCCACTTGGCTGACCCCCATAATCCCCTAGACCCCATACGTAGAATCTTCATGCCCCTGGAGCAAGAACTCCACCTTGGCGTTCAAGGGCAATTCGATCCCTTGGGCGAACGCCAGCACTCCCCAGTGAGACGTATTGTCCACCGCTATCCAGATCGCGTGCTCTTTTTGGTCACAGATACTTGCAGTGTTTACTGTCGCTACTGCACGAGAAAGCATTTTACGGGACAAGACCAAGCCTTCATCAAAAACAGAGAGTACACAAAAGCTATTGAATACATAAAATCAAAAAGGGGAATTAAAGAAGTCATTTTATCAGGGGGGGACCCACTGACTTTGGGCCAACGACCTCTGGAGTCTGTGCTTAAAGATTTGAGAAGTATTGAACACATTGAGATCATTCGCCTAGGAACTCGAATCCCTGTTGTCAACCCCATGCGTGTCAATCGAGAACTTGTAAGAATGTTGAGAAAGTACAAGCCGGTATTTTTAATGACCCACTTTAATCACCCCAAAGAACTGACAGAGCAAGCGGCAAAATCTTTAGAGCTGTTTGTCGACCACGGTGTGCCTGTATTTAATCAAATGGTTTTGCTCAATGGAGTGAACAACCACCATGTGATCGTTCAAGCTCTGTCTCGAAGATTGTTGTATTTAAGGGTCAAACCCTACTATATGTTTCAATGTGACCCCTCCCAGGGAACAGATCACCTGCGAACTTCCATTGAGGAGTCCCTCGATATTCAACGTAAGCTTTGGGGAAAATTGTCAGGGCTTGCCATGGCCAACCTCTCCCTAGATATTCCCGATGGAGGTGGAAAAGTAAGCCTTGTCCCTAGCTTCACCCAATCTCGCTCAAAGACCCAATGGAATTTTCGTGGTTGGGATGGCGTGGAGTCGGCCTATAAGAATCCTCATCCCCAACAAGAACTTCAGCCCGTAGACATTTCTCAATACATGGATGAGTGGCTTCCCTAAACTGTCTACGGGCGACTGTATTTAAACTGTGTTTATCACAATGACAGGTAATTCAATCACAATCTTGGCCCCTGGGGGACGGTCCCCTGCATGGTGCTTAGGATGCTGCTGGTTAAAAGCCCTCACAAATCCATTATGATCCTCAATCACACGTTTTACAATGGAAAGCCCTAGGCCCGTGCCATGCTCTTTAGTGGTCATATAGGGCTCAAACACTCTGTCCATGGATTGTGTCGGGAAGCCCGGCCCATTATCTATGACAGAAATTTGAATCATTTTTAACAATTTGTCATACTTTGTACAAATGGTAATTTCGGGAGAATTCCCCAAAGAAAGAGTTGCCGAAAGTGCATTTTTTATAAGGTTGGTGATGACTCTTTTAATTTGATCCGGGTCAAATAAAAAGTGTGGGAGGTCTTCATCCAGGTCTTGAATAAAGCGCACTTCCTTATGGGCTTGAGTAAAAAGAACCATAGCCTCTGCAATCACCTTATTCAGAGATGACATTCTTGGTTGTGACTGGGGAAGCCTTGCAAAGTGGGTAAACTCATTGACAATGGTCTTTAAATCATCCACCTGACGAATAATCATCTGCACACAGTCGGAAAAAGCTGGATCTTTGAGGGAGGAACCAAATTTTCTCTGTAACCTTTGAGCTGAAAGTCGAATGGGTGTCAGTGGATTTTTAATTTCGTGGGCAATTCTTCGGGCGACTTCTTTCCAAGCAGCCGATCTTTGAGCACTTAACAAGTCAGAGAGATCATTTAACACAACGACTGTGCCCAATTCCCTTCCTGACTTATCACTTAAAAGGGATAAGGTCATTTGCATAGGAATTGTTCGATCGTGGATGGCAATATGAACTTCTCTTTGAATGCTTTTTGATTTTTGATTTTGCATAACTCTGACAAGCTCGTTAAAAAGCTTGCGATGTTCTTCACTAAGAATATCTACAACCTTTTGGCCCACATATTTTTGAGGGTTTATTCGAAATAAATGAGCAGCATGACGATTCACCATAGTCACTATACCCTTATTATCTATGGAGACCACTCCCGTACTCACATTGGATAAAACAATCTCAATATAGCTACTGTGTTCATCAAGCTGAACAAAAGCCTTTTTGAGGCTCTCATTGGCTTGTTTAATCTCAACCTGGGAAGCCTCCAAATCATCGACCATCTTGTTGAAATTATTGATAAGAAGGCTCATTTCTGGAGACCCCCGTGAAATTGCAACCCGTCGATACTGTCCACTGGCAAGATCCCTGGCGGCTTGGGTGAGTCTGTCTATGGGAATGCTAAGTTGCTTGGCTAAGTAAAATCCAAACCATGTGGCACAAAGTAAAATAAAAAGAGTGATAAAGATAAGGACTCCAATGTAAAAGGGCTCAAGAAGAGCCACGGGTGAGAGGTCGTTTCTCAAAGAGTTGTAGGTTGCTTCAATATCACCAATGTTTCTTGGAATGGAGCTTGGAATAATAGAGGTCACAACGAGAACTCCCTTGGCTTTTACAGGTATAAGCACACGAACCAAAGCCTCTCCATTGAAATTGTGAGTGTCGCTCATTTCAATTTTCTCTTCGAGAACACGCCTCCTATACTTGGAGTTCACCTCTGGAAGAACTGTAAAGGGAACATCGGGGGAAATGGACAAATACTGGGGAGCCATATCCTGGGCTGTATAGTATTCAACGGCATCTAGGTTGTATATTTCCCTTGCTTTGTTCAAAAGTTCTGGGAAAAGGCTCGAGTCATTGAGGCTTTCAAGCTCCTTTCCAATCTTATAGGCAAAATCATAATTTTTTTTCTTCGTCGAAGTAATATAAGACACAGAGATATCAATGGCGTTTCTCAAGACATGCCCCAATTGAGGATTGGACCACTTTTCCACCGATGCTTTTATATAAATGATAGAAACAAAAAATATGATCGTTGTAGGAATGGCGCTAAATCCTACAAAGGCTGCAATAAGCTTTCTCTTGAGAGTGCTTCCCACAATTCCTTTTTCTTGCTCTGAGAAGCTTTTAACAACAATTCTAAAGATCAAGAAAATAAGAAGGAGTAAAATGGTAATGTTAAAGCTAAGCAATCCAAAAAAGAAGATGGAATGCTCTAGAGGAAGACTATCTGTGATACCAAAGATTTTGAAGGCAAAACCCGCCAGCACAAGAAACAAAAGGCCAAGAAATATAATGGCCTTTACCTCACGATGACGTTTTTTAACTTCGTTTGTATTGACGTCATTTGTATTTGCTTCATCCGCATTTGATGGATGGAATGTCATGCACTTGCCTCAACAACCATGAGTTTGCCTCAACTATAAAGTTGGTGACGAAGGTAAAGCATTTCCACAGCAGCTTCCATGGCCTCCATTCCCTTGTGCCCCTTCTCGCCACCCGCTCTTGCTAGGGCTTGGGTTTTGTTTTCAACTGTCAGCACACCAAAAGTAATGGGTTTACCTAGTTTTTCTTGCAACCGCAGGCAGCCCCATAGATAGCCCTCACAAACAACTTCGTAGTGAGAAGTCTCTCCACGAATCACAGCCCCTAAAGTGACCACGGCCTCACAGCCTGAATCAAACATCCATTGACTCGCCATGGGAATCTCTAGGGCTCCAGGAACAGTCACACAAGTCAATTGGTCAAGCTTTCCACCCAACTCTAAAAATCGATGAACGGCTCCTTTTTCCAAAAGAGAGGTGACCGTCTTATTAAAACGAGAGGTGACAACCCCCAGTTTCCAATGGGATAAAGCTTTAACTTCCTTCTGATGACTCTTCTGATGGCGAAAGGCCCCCATCTCAGAGCCTTCACTATAACGAGTTGGCAAAGGGGCACGCACCATCTCTTCCTCTTCCACAAAATTTTCATTTTCTATTCTGTATTGAATGAGATCTTCAATGTTTCCCATTTTGCACTTGTGCTTTTTGGCAAAGGCTTTGAGATCCATAATCCGAGCCATGGAACCATCGGGGTTCATGATTTCACAAATCACTGCCGCTGGACGAAGTCCCGCCAAAGTGGCGAGGTCCACGCTGGCCTCCGTGTGACCGGCCCTCTTGAGCACACCTCCATCATGGGCTCGAATAGGGAAGATATGCCCAGGTATTGTGATATCTTTTTTTGTCGACTGGGGGTCTGAAGCCACAAGAATTGTTTTGGCTCGATCCGCTGTGGAAATACCCGTTGTCACACCTTGAGCGGCTTCAATGCTGACCGTAAAGGCCGTCTTGTGGGGTGAAAGATTGAGGTCTTCACAAACCATCAGTTGGAGTCCTAGTTGTTGGACCTGTTTCTTCGACAAAGCTAAGCAAACCAAACCCCTTGCCTCAGAAACCATAAAGTTTACAGCTTCAGGAGTAATATGTTGGGCCGCTATAATGAGGTCTCCCTCATTTTCACGATCTTCACTGTCGATAAGAATGACCATTTTTCCCTGGCGAATATCCTCAATAAGTTCAGGAATTGTATTCATATGATTCCTCTTCAGTATGAGCGTCTTCAGTATGAACGTCTTCTTTAGTTGTAAATGCCCCCTCTTGAGTTGTGGATGATTCTTCTTTCGTTGTGGATATCCCTTCTTTGTAGCGTTTGAAGTGAGTAGCTAAGCCTCTGGCCAAAATATCCAGCTCAAAGTGGGCGGACTCCCCAACCCTCAAAGAGCCTAAGTTGGTTCGCCTCATCGTTTCTGGGATCAATGCCACTGAGAAAAAACTTTCACGACACTCATTCACGGTCAAGCTCACTCCATTGAGAGCCAAGCTCCCCTTGCTCCAGACCATAGAATTGTGGTTGGAGGGAAGGGAAAACTCCATATAACAGGTTTCTTCACCCACATTTTGCTTGGACTCTAACCATGCCAGGCCATCGACATGACCTAGCACCCAGTGACCATGGAGACGATCTCCCACCTTTAAGGCACGCTCAACGTTGACCTGTCGCTCCTCTAAATCACGAATGAGCCAATTTGTCACCTGCAAAGTTTCTGCACCGACTGTCACTGTAAAGGATGCCTCGCAAAAGCTTTCCACAGTGAGGCAAACTCCATCCACAGCGATACTGTGCCCCCATTGAATGTCGTCAAATTCTTGGGGCCTCTGAAAGGTCACCTGACAAGACTGATCTTTTTTCACAATCTTTAGTGCTTTGGATTGAGCTTCCACAATACCTGAGAACATAACCACCTTACCCGGTCCTATTCGATCCGATCATACTCGCAACCCCTAGTCTACCATAGTCTACTTTAAAGCCTACCCATGAGAGTATTTTTTAAATATTTTGTGAATATTTTTAACCTATATCTTTTGTTCCTTGCCTTTTCTTTTGTTCCTTTTGTTTGAAAAAAGGAAGCCTCAACAGCTCCCACAAACCATGGGGACCCTTTTCCTCCCTAAGACCTATCTCTATCTCCCCCCTTTCTCTCGATGGGGCGGTGTATGTGTGAAGCAGGCGATCCCAAATAGATAAACTGAACCCATAGTTACTATTTGTTTCATTCATATTCTGAGAGTGATGTAGCCTGTGCATATCGGGAGTCACCAAGAGAGGGCGTATAAATTTTTCAACCTTTGGGTGAATCTGAATATTTGCATGTTGGAAAATGGCACAGGCATTGAGAATGATTTCAAAGCTAAGAATAGTAAGAGCTGAGATACCCAAGGATCCCACCAGCACAAACTTAAAGATCATGGAAAAAAATATCTCCACGGGGTGAAATCGTAGAGCTGAAGAGGCATCTAAGTGGTGGTCACAATGATGAACTCGGTGGAACTTCCAACTCCATGACCACCTATGCAAAAACCAGTGCTGCCCATAGATACTTATATCCAGTAAAAAAAGCCCCAAGATAAAAGCTATTATGGGGTGTAAATCTAGAAAATAAAAAACTCCGTAACCTTGAGCCGAAACCCAGTAAGCAAACACTGTCGAGCCCATGGGAAGCCCCCCACGCACCAGCAGAACCCCCACAAAGATGAGTCCGTAGTTGGCCACCCACCTTGATCCTCGCACATGAGGTCTCCACGGGAGACAAAGCTCATAGATATTCATAGTGGCGAGAGCGAGTGCAAAAGCTCCCAAGCGAATATAAGCCTCGTTTTCCACACCTTTCCCCTCCTAAGTTTTTCAGAAAATGATTATGGTATATAAGGGTCTTGTGCTATGATAAACACAAATTTCTATTGGCTGTCACTTAGAATGAATATGAAAAATATGATCCAGAATATGGCCTAGAGTGGAGGTTTCTCAATTGGTTTTCTTTATAGTTGTTTTGGCAAGCTTTTTTTGCGGCCTCTTCTTTGTGGGATTTCTCAACTACATGATGAAAAGGCGAATTCTCAAGGAAGCAGAAGCTGAGGGGCGTGAATATATTTCTCAAGCCCAACAAAACTCCGATGACATGATGTCGGACCTTCAAAGGCAAATAGAAGAAGAGCGCCTCGTGCATCTTGAGAATCTAGAAAATGAGCTTCAGCCTACCATAGAAAAAGATGAAGAAAAAAAGACCGCTCTCTCCGATCGTGAAACTCAATTGAAAGAATATATCCTCGAAAAAGAGCGCATAGCTCAAGGCCAGCAATCCCAAGTCGACCACTATGAGAATCAAGTCAAGGGCCAGCAGGAGCGACTTCATCGCTTCAAGAAAAAATTCAGTCGCTTGCACAGCCATTATCAAAAAGAGCTTGAAAAGAAGTTTTCATTCTGTGTTGACGAAATCAAAGAGGAACTCAAAGAGTTAATTGTCGAAGAGGAACGCCTTGCTTGTCAAAAAGACTTGCAATTTCAAGAAGAGTTGGCCCAGCAAAATATGGAAAGAAATGCTCGCTCTATTCTCCATATTGCCTTGAACCGTTTTGCCCGGGCTTATTGCCCCGAAAGAGGAAACAATTACATTCATCTCATTGATGAGGAAACGAAAGACCGTATATTTGAATCCCAAAGGGCTCATTTGAGACAAGTTGAAGAACTTTGTGGTGTGGACCTTATCTATAAGCCTGATATGAACTCACTCTTTATTTCCGGTTTTGATCCCGTACGACGAGAATGGGCTTGCATTTGCCTTAAAAAATTGTTGGTAAAAAAGAATATTGATGAAACTTTTATTCGTAAAATGAGCCACGGTGTGAAGCGTGAACTTTTTAGAAAGATCAAACGGAATGGAAAGAAGCTTGGCAAGGAACTATGTTTAACAGGTTTGCATCCTAAAATCATTTATATGATGGGAGCCCTTCGATATCGCTATTCCTTTGCTCAAAACCAGTACTTTCATTGCTCAGAAGTGGGTTTTTTGTGTGGACTTCTTGCCACTGAACTGGGCCTTCCCATTTCTGAAGCTCGTCGTATAGGAATGCTTCATGATATTGGAAAGGCCATGGATCACAGCTTGGATGGAGGGCATGCTGTCATTGGAGCTGATTTCATTAAAAATCATGGTGAATCTGCGGCAGTTGTTCATGCTGTTCGCGCCCACCACTATGATGAAGAACCCTCCACAGATCTTGCCTTCCTTGTTATTGCAGCAGATGCTCTTTCAGGAGCAAGACCGGGGGCAAGACGCTCCACCACAGACTCCTATGTGCAAAAAATGGGACAACTTCAAAAAATTGGAAGTAGCTTTGAACACACAAAAGATACTTGTATTATGAGTGCCGGTCGAGAAGTTCGCATTCAGGTCGACAGCAAAAAAGTGAGTGACCGAGATATACTTGATTTGAGCAAGAAAATTGTTCGCAAAATCGAAGAAGAATGTAACTATCCAGGATTCATTAAAGTGACTGTTGTTCGCCAAACTCAAACTGTTGAATACGCAAAGTAAGAAAGGGCGTGAACAGTTCCTACAATAAATAAGAGCTATCCTAGCTTCTTTTTTCCAAAACCCAAGCCTCCAAGTATGTCCTTTTTCGGGGAGGTCTTGTTATCAAATGTTTTACTACTTGGAGAAGCGGAGGTTGAAGACGTGGCACCTCTGGGGGGGGGGCGATTGGAATTGGAATTGTTGTTCAGGTATGTAATGTCACCACCCTGTTGAGAAGCACCTTGGGCGCGAACTTGCCGCAAGGGCCTTCCTAAAAACAGTTCGGCATCGTCTTCGGAGACCTTTCCTTCACTGATAAGTTTAGTAAGACTGCTTTCAAAAGTAATCATACCATGTTCAGAACTTGTTTGCATGGTCGATGGAATTTGGTATGTCTTTCCCTCACGAATGAGGTTGGCCACCGCATGAGTATTGGTTAAAACTTCAAAGGCTGCCACTCGTCCCGCCTGGTCTCTCCTTTTAAAGAGAGTCTGTGCCACAACACCCTTTAAGCTTTCTGCCAACATCTTACGAATTTGAGCCTGCTGACTTTCAGAAAAAACATCGATGATACGATCGATAGTTTTGGAGGCGCTGTTGGTATGGAGTGTTGCAAAGACCAAGTGACCTGTTTCAGCTGCTGTGATGGCGAGGTGAATGGTTTCTAAGTCACGCATCTCACCCACGAGAATGATATCTGGATCTTCACGAAGAGACGACCTGAGGGCATTGGCAAAGGACTTGGTATGACTATTGATCTCTCTTTGGTTGATCAGGGATTTGATGTTAGAGTGCACAAACTCAATTGGATCTTCAATGGTGATAATATGCTCTTTTCTTGTGGAATTGATGGCATGAATGAGAGCGGCAAGAGTTGTGGATTTACCTGAACCCGTGGGGCCTGTGACGAGAATGAGTCCCCGTGAAGTATCTATAAGGCTCGTGATTTCTTTGAAGAGTCCGAGTTGCTCAGTTGTGACCACTTCTTCTGGAATCACACGAAAAACCGCTCCTAAGCCTCGTCGTTGCATAAAGACATTGCAGCGAAATCTTCCTAGACCTTTGACGCTATAGCTACAGTCCAATTCCCACTTCTCAACAAAGTCCCTCTTTTGCTTATCCGTAATGATTTCAAAAATGAGGGACTGGACATCCGCACTCTTAAGAATTTTGTCATCGAGCTTCACTATGGATCCGTGGCTTCGGATACATGCTGGGGACCCCGCACTCAAGTGCAGATCTGAGGCACTCTGAGCAATCATCATCTTAAAAAGTTGATCAATTTGAGCCATATGAATTCCTTTCTCAAGTTATGGTGTTATTTACCTATCGGCTGCATGGAGGGAGTCCTACAGGCACTTTAATACACTGCGCAGGACGAGGGGGCCAAAGCTCCTTTAATTATGTGAAATACTTTGCTTTGTTTTTATATCTGTTGTATCTATCTAGAGTTGTGTCTATATAGTCTATACATTATCTATCTAGCTGTAGGGTTAGTGGGAGGTAAAGGGTGTATGCTGTTATATGTTCAGGTGGAAAGCAATACAAAGTCAAACCTGGAGATGTTATCCGTGTTGAAAAAAGAGATGAAGACTTAGGAGCCGAACTACAACTGACGGATGTTTTGTTTTTGGGTGGCTGTACTCCCCCCATTGTGGGTGAGCCTCAAATCTCATCTGCCAAGGTGATGGCTCTTGTCACAGCCCAAGCGAGAGGTCCAAAAGTACTTGTATTTAAGAAAAAGCGTCGCCAAGGTTACAAGCGAATGAAAGGGCATCGCCAGGATTACACAGAGCTTTTCGTGAAATCTCTAACACTTCCCAGTGGAGAAGTTATAGGTAAGGAATTAGGTAAAGAAACAAGTAAAGAAAATAGGTAACTACTCATCCCTATAGCTGCTCACGGCTTGGATGAGATACGAGGCACCAAGGCGGCGGCGACTGGAGGCGTACTTTGAGTACGTTGAAAGGAGCCACCGCCGCAGGTAACGAAGTAGATCGCCAAGGAGTGAGCAGCTACGAAAGTAGTGTTCAAAACTAAACTCAGTGGCAGGAAAGAAAGGAGTTCATTGTGGCATCAAAGAAAGCCATGGGGAGCACAAGGAATGGACGAGACAGTCAAGGTCAGCGCTTGGGCGTCAAGCGTTTTGGTGGCCAGCGTGTCAAGCCAGGGGTGATTATCGTTCGCCAAAGGGGAACTAAGTTTGATGTTGGCAATAATGTAAAAATGGGGCGTGACCATACCATCTACTCTGTAATTCATGGGTGCGTTAAGTTTGAACGAGTGAATAAGAAAAAATTTAAAATTAGCGTGTATCCGCAAGCACCCCAAGCGGCTAAGACAAACCAAACGGCATAATTTATTCATCACTATCCACCCACCAACCTTATGATCGACCGACCCTACTTAATTATGAAATTTATACTTAATTATGAAATTTATACTTAATTATGAAATTTATAGATGAAGTTCATATTTCAGTGGGCTCTGGACATGGAGGCCCCGGCTGTGTGAGCTTCCGCCGTGAAAGCGGAATCCCCCGGGGCGGCCCCGATGGAGGGGACGGCGGAAAGGGTGGAGATGTCATCTTTCAAGCGAACCCCCAACTATCATCGCTTTTGGATCTCAGATACAAAAGAAAGTATTATGCAGGGAATGGAGAGCCCGGAAGAGGCTCTCTGATGACCGGAGCCAGCGGTCGGAATATGGTCATTCAAATTCCCAAAGGCACAGTGATTCGTCGCGAGGAAACCGATGAGCTTGTGGTGGATATGGCAGATCATGAAGAATACCTCTTTTTAAAGGGAGGACGCGGGGGCAAAGGGAACACTTTTTATAAATCCAGTATTCAACAAGCCCCGCAAAAGGCTCAATCCGGGGAATCGGGACATCGAGCCAACCTTCAGTTAGAGTTAAAACTTCTTGCCGATGTCGGCTTGGTCGGCATGCCCAATGGGGGAAAGTCCACATTTATTTCCAGGGTTTCAGCTGTGAAGCCCAAGGTTGCAGACTACCCCTTTACAACATTGATCCCCCATCTAGGTGTGGTTCGTTATACAGATGAGAAAACCTATGTTATGGCAGACATTCCTGGCCTTATTGAGGGCGCTCACCGTGGAATCGGGCTAGGCATTCAATTTTTAAAGCATATTGAGAGAACCAAGATTTTTATTCACCTCATCGATGGTTCCGAAATGGCTTCCACAGAACCCCTTGAGGCTTATCAAGTTATTTGCCGAGAGCTAGAAGCCTATGATCGAGAGCAAGCTTCAAGGTTGGAGTGGACCCCTCTCATGAAGCGTCCTCAAATTGTTGTTATCAATAAGGTCGATATTATAAGTGATCTGAGAAAGAAAGAACTCAAGAAGTTGTTTGCCCACAGCTCTGCCCCCCCCCCTGTCACTTCTATTCACTTTGTTTCAGCGGCCACAGGAGAGAACATGCAGAAAATGGTTTACTTAGTGGGTGACAGAATTTTTAACCCAAGGTGAGGCTAGGTATTTTTGGGGGTTCTTTTAATCCCATTCATAATGGACATATCAACAGCCTTGTTTCCCTGTACAAAGCCCTAGGACTAAACCGCCTCTTTGTTGTGCCTGCGGCCCAGAATCCCCTGCGCCCCCCCGTGGAGGGAGCTTCACCATGGCATCGTCTCGAAATGGTTCAAATAGCTCTTAAGGAGACACCTTTTGAGCTAGACCCCTTTGAACTAGAAAAAGGCGGTCTTAGCTTTACAATAAACACCCTTCAGAGGTATCATAGTAGATATAGGAACTGGGAGGTAAGTCTTATTATAGGGATCGACCAATTCTTACATTTTCATCAATGGAAGGATTATAAAACAATCCTTTGTAAAAATGATCTTGTGATCACCAGCCGCCCCGGCGAGAATCTTCCCCAAAAGTCATCGGAGATACCACCCATCTTTAGATCTTTTCTAGCTCCGCCCCATACCCCAACTTCTTCAACGTACTCAATGGCTTACGAAGTGAAACTAAAAACTGGACGAAGTCTTATTTTCTATCCATTGGAAGATAGGAATATCTCTTCGACTCAAATTCGAGACAATTTAAGGAAAGGAGTGTCTGTGGCAGAAATGATTCCCAGTGAAGTTTTAGAATACATTCACCATCGTAAACTCTACAAGTCAGGTGATGTTGATACTGATGATTCTGACTTTAAAGTGCTTACAGAATTTGCAGCTCGCATTCTCTGTGATAAGGGCGGTATTCAAGTAAGAGCCTTCGATGTGTCCCACTTAGATCGACCCACAGAGTATTATCTCATCGCATCGGGAACAAGCACAAGGCACACCACGGCCCTTGCCGAGCATATGGTCATGGGACTCAAAAAGAAGTGGACTGTCACTCCCCAAGGAACAGAAGGGGAGTTGGAGGGACGCTGGATTGCCCTCGATTATGGGTCTTTGATTGTCCATGTGTTTTATGACTTTGTTCGCTGGGAGTACAGGCTAGAAGAACTGTGGCAAGACGGCATTGAAATGGAAGTTAAAAGCCATGAAAATTAAGAGCAATGAAATTAAGATTCATGGAAGTTAAGAGCAAGTGAAGCTCGCTTTTGTGGGCTTTCTTTCGTCCAAAGATCAATGGTTTGAGTTTTTTGTCCATGGGTACACAAAAAAGATCAACCATTTATTTCCCTTTGAATATCATTCCTTAAAGTCCAGACCCTTTCCCCAAACTCAATGGGATAGCAAAGTCCGAGAAGAATGCAAACAGCTTTTCAAATTTCTTACCCTTAGGGATCGCCTCATTTTATTGGATGTTAAGGGTCGCTCCTTCAAAGACTCCATGGAATTTTCAAGATTCCTTGTGACCCATGTGGAGTCTGGCCCAAAGAGGTTGGTTTTTGCCGTGGGGGGAGCTTATGGATTCTCCCCGGAGGTCCATTCACGGGCCCTCGATCAAATATCTCTCTCTTCGCTCACCATGAGTCACCAAGTGGCCATGGTGGCCTCCCTTGAGCAAATTTATCGTGGCCTTTCTATCTGGAAGGGTCTTCCCTATCACCATGAAAATCATAGCTTTTGATAGAGAACAGCCCTTGTGCCGGTACCGGAGACACGATGACCGGATAAAAATCTTTTCATCTAAAATACAAAGATGATAAAAGCTGAGACTAGGCTTGCAGTCACGTTGTTTTATGCGTGTTTACTCCTTAACAAAACAACTTTATGAATTTGTCCCCCTTGAGGTCGAAATTTCATTTATGCCAGGTCTTCCTCGCTTTCACATTATGGGTCTCCCCGATATTGCCATACGTGAAAGTCAAGCGAGAATCAAATCAGCCCTGCGCCACCAGGGATTTAAACTTCCCCGCTATCAACAAGTTTTAGTGAACTTAAAACCCTTGCATTTAAAAAAGAGCAGTCAAGGCTTAGACTTGGCCATTGCCTGTGCTTATTTGTGGGCCTCCAAGCAGGTTCCCCTACCTGAAGTTTCCTTAGATAAAATATGTATTTATGGGGAGCTCAGTTTAGCCGGTGAAATTCAAGTCCCCGAAGACTTTGAGGACCTCGATGAAATGAAGGAAAATCACTTCATTCTGTCGGCCCCGCCCTCATCCACAACAAGGTGGAATTGGTTGGGAGCCAAAAAGCTTCAAGACCTAGAAAGCCTTGAAAAAATCACCCCCCAAGAAGAAAGCTGTGAGTTTACAAGACCCTCTTTGGATGACAACGTCCACTTTAAACTCGCCCAAGCCCACCTTATGACTGTTGTAGGCACTGGTGAGCACTCACTCTGTATTGCCGGACCTGCTGGCTCAGGAAAAACAACATTGGTTAAAAATACCCATAGAATATTATCCAACCCCAGTCCCTGTCGCTATCGAGAAAGTCGAAAAATGGCAAGATCCATGGGGCTTCAAGAGTCGTGGAGGCCCTTGGTGGTCCCCCACCACAGTATTCCCGTGATGTCTATGGTGGGGGGAGGAAGCCCCCCTGTTCCAGGAGAAATTTCAAGAGCCCACGGGGGTGTTCTTTTGCTGGATGAATTCTTGGAATTTCACACTTATGTTAGAGAGTCTTTAAGGGAGCCCATGGAGAGCAAAAACATCACTGTGGCTCGAAGAGGACAAATTTGCCACTTTCCCGCCAACTTCATACTCATGGCCACGACCAATCTGTGTCCCTGTGGAAACTATGTTCCCGCAAACCCCACTCGCTGTCATTTTACAATATCACGCTGCCGCTCCTACTTGGATAAACTAAGCGGTCCTCTCTTGGATCGCTTTGCCATACTTGCCATGAGCCATCAATGGAAGGGGGACTTAATTGTGCCAATCAAGGAAATCAGAGAAAGGGTGGCTCAAGCCCAGGACTTTGCCCGCAAGACCCGAGGACAAATATCCCCCAATGCAGACTTAGATATCAAGAGTTTAGAAACTTTTGTTGACAAGTTTGTCATAGAAAATTTGCTTCCAAGCTTTGAAGGCTCTCAACGTCGAAAGAAAGCTCTTTTTCAAGTGGCAAGAAGTCTCGCTGACTTGAAGAAACAAGAGAAAATTCCCATGGAAACTCTCAATGAAGCCATGGATTTGTGCGTAAGACCTTTTAGTGATCTTAAATTTGGAGTGACTTAAGTGACTTGTAAAAGCTTACTTCTCGATAACTTGTAAGCAAGTGTCTAAAGTATGACACCAAACCTCTTAGAGCTTTCAAGAAACCCCCAAAAAACCTTGCAAAAGCAAAGCTTTACAAAAGTTTTATTGGCCTCTGTCTTGCATCTTTCATATATTATAGCTCTATGGCTATCAATTATAGCTAGGCTGCGGCTTTGGCATAATCTATGGTCACACACATGGGGGAGGGAAAGTATGAAATATCTTTCACGAGTAGGATTTGGTTTAGCCGCTCTGATGGGACTGCTACTTCTTTTGTGTGTCTCCTCATCACCAAACCCGAAGGGGAGGATAAAAGCCTTAGTCTCAAGGCTTGTGTTTGACTCCATAGAAGAGCAAGATGCAGAAATCAATCATCATTTGAAACAAAATTTTATGAAACAAAAAATAAAAGCCATGGTGGTGGAGGCTGAAAATGGCGACATCAAGCTCGATCCTTTGCCTGAATTGCTGGCAAAGAAAACCGTAGATAAAAATTTGTGGGGAGTCAACTTGAAGCAAGAAAGAGGGGCTCGCCATATTGTTGCAGATATTGAAAAAGAAAAGAGAGACTCACAGCCACAACCACAAACTGTGGAACAAGAGATTCTCCAAGAAATAGCTGAAATTGAAGCAGAAACTCAATACTACAAAATGTATAAGAAGGAGTTTATAGATTCCTTTATAGAAAATGCCTTAGAGGCCGGCTACGCAATTCAACTGAGTGAAGACCTTGAAGTTGTTGGCATTCAAGAAGCAAGAATAAAGCCTAGGCTTTATGACCCAGAAACACTTTAACCCAAGGGTTCTTCAAAGCTTAAAAGTTCTCCACAGGGCTCTTGCCCTGTAAGCTTTCCATCTTTCATGACAACATTTCCCTTGAGCAAAGTGGCGACGGGCCACCCTTTGACTAACTCCCCCGAAAAAGGACTCCAGCCACACTTATATCTCAACCAGTCTTCAGAAATTTTCGCCTCTTTGTTAAGGTCAATGATGGTGAAATCAGCATGGTAGCCCTCCTGAATGGCCCCCTTATGTTGGACTCCAAATAAGTTCACAGGATTCACACACATCAGTTCCACCAACTTTTCCAAACTTAAACGCCCATGTCCAACATGGTTAAGCATAATAGGAACAATGGTTTGAACCCCTGGCATGCCCGACGGACTTAAGGGGTAAGTGCGTGCCTTTTCTTCTTTGGTATGGGGAGCATGATCTGAACCAATAATATCCACCGTCCCATTGTAAATACCTTCCCACAAAGCATCTTGGTGGCAAACGCCACGGATGGGTGGGTTCATTTGAGCCCATGTTCCCCATTTTTCGTAACAATGAGGGGCCACCAAAGTGAGATGTTGAGGTGTGCATTCCACAGAGAGAATATTCTTTGGTGAGGGGCTTTTGGAAAGATAATTTTCTTTATGGGCTTCTCCGCAAGGAACTTCTTTATGAACTCCTCTATGGAGGGCTTCTCTATGGTTCTCTTTATAGGACTTAAGGAGTTTCATTTCCTGGGCGGTGCTCACATGCAATACATGCACAGAACGCTGGTGTTTTGTCGCCAGCTTCAGAAGGCACTGGGTCGCCCTCAAGGCCACTTCTTCATCTCTCCACTGAGGATGAAAAGCAGGGTTGCCCTTTTGACTCTGAAGAAGTGGACTTCTTTCTTGCAAGCGAGCTTCATCTTCGGCGTGAATGGCCACACGCCTTTTTCCCAAGGCTAAAATGCGATCCAAAGCCTCGCTGTCTTTAACGAGGAGGTTGCCTGTGGAGGACCCCATAAAAATTTTGATACCACAACAGCCGGGAAGTTTTTCCAACTCAAGAAGCTGCTCCCCATTGTCAGGAGTGGCCCCTGCGTAAAAGGCATAGTGGGACCAACAGCGCCCCTGGGCTCGACCCACCTTATTTTTGAATTGTTCCACAGTGATTGTCGGGGGAAGTGTGTTGGGCATTTCAAAAACAGCGGTGATGCCCCCAAGAATGGCAGCCCTGGTTCCTGAAAAGAGATCTTCTTTGTGCTCCAAACCAGGCTCTCGAAAATGAACCTGGGTATCCATAAGCCCTGGTAAAATGTGAAGCCCTTGGGCATCAAAAACCTGCTCTCCCAAATGGGAGTCGATGGAACCCACTTGGGTGATCCAACCTCCACGAATACCTACGTCTGCGGTGACCTGGGTGAGTGGACCGATAAGGGGAACATGGCCTTCTTTCACCTTACCAGCCCCCCCCGTATGACTCTCGTTCTCACAGCCCCCCCCATAGGGAGCTTTTCCGTAGATTTTACTGGTTCTTCTGTGGGGAACCAAACAGGTGCCAGCCTTAATGATTAAATCAAACATCGTGGAACCTTACTAAGCATAGCAGAGCCTTTCATATAACGAAGCCTAGGGAAGGGGAAGAGTTTTCTTTAAGAAGGATGCCTCCTTTTTAAGCTTCTTGGGGTTTCCAGCCACTGTTATTTTAGACTCCTTAAGAGCTGAGGCCAAAGCTTGATTAATCTTTTTAAAATCTCTAGATGTTGTCGCCAATATCTCCTTTTGTCGTAAAATGTACTCCTCCCAAGTCAAATCGTTCAAATAAAGATTTGTCATTAGGTCGGCCTTCTCCAACACGGATTTATCTTTGTAATAAGGTTTAAGGGAACCTAAAATAGCTGGTTTCAACTGAGCCTTATCAAACTTTTGTTTCTCCATAAAGTCTACTATCTGAGAAAAGGCATCTAAACTGTCCCGAAGATTTGGATCTCTGTAGGTGGACATTTGAAACAATCCATTCCAATGAAAGCCTGCTCTTGCACCGTAGGCCCCCAACTGCTCTCGAAGGCGTGGAATAAGAAAATAAGTATTTAGATATTGGGAGTAAACACCCATGGCTCCATTGTAATCTAAGCCCTGTTTTCTAAAGGAAGCCATTTTAAACACATATTGAACCTCTCCATGGATGGCGTAACCATCGTAGTGTTTTTGATGGGCAAACAACCACCCTTGATCCTGGTTTTTTTGAGAGAAAAGGGCCTTTTGAACTTGGTTTATGGAATGGTTCAGTTCCTTAAGACTCTTTTCTTCAGAGGTGAGAGTGACAAGATAAAATCTATTTTGGTGGAAAATATTTTTTAGCATCTCTTGAAACTTGGAGGACAAAATCTGGGGTTTAACTTTGAAAGAGCGCATGTACTCTTCAAAGGTGGCTCCCCGTATTTCGTCTTCAAAGGCTCCTTGCAGGGGAAAAAATGTCTTTTCTGCCGCCCCCATGGCTAAATTTCGTGCCCTGGATGAAAAGCTGTTGGTCATTCCCGCCTTTATCTCTTTCACAAGGTGGCCCACTCGATCCTTGGGGGAAAACTGACTTTCAGTAAGAATTTCTTTGAGCAGGCCCATGGATTTCTCACGATTTTCCGCTAAAAAACTTAAGCTTACAACCAAGGTTGGTTTAAATTTGTACAAATCTTTGGATGACTGATAGGTCGCAAGTTCAAAGTTGATACCACCTGTATGGAGGTCTATTTTCTTTTGAAGTTCCATAAAAGAACGATGCTGTGTGTTTGTCTCTTTTATGAGTTCCTTGAAAAGGTAGAGATTTTTAAGATTCCTTTCTTCCACACCTCGAAGATCAAAAAAAAGTTTGACATAAGAAATACCACCGGTGTTCTGCGGAAACTCCATCACCATGGTTTGTTGAACCAGTTGACCTTTCTGAATCTTTGAGCCCATGGGAAACTTTCTTGAAGGAATGGGTGTTGTATTCACGGTGATCTCCGAAAGATCAAGAAGAGGGGTGCGGTCCGTGATGGCCTTCGGTTCTTCGCTGGCAACCCACTGGCGGTAAATCTGATCCTCCTTGGCATAGGCACTGAGGGGCTTGATTTTGAGAGCCTTTTTCACTCGATCTTCAAGACGAGAGTTGAATTTTTTAGAAAACAAAGGATCAGGGGTCATAACAAGCCACCGAGAGTGGCCGTTTTCCTTGAGGCGTGTCTTAAAGAAATCTTTCACAAATTCTCTGTCCTTGATTTTGTGACGAATTTTTTTGAAGTGGCTCTCAAAGTCCAGTTGCCTTTCTAAGGGCTGCTCTTTCTTGATCCAGTTGTCGAGCACAGTCCAACCGAGACTCATCCCCTTATGGGACCCGTTGCTGTACTTCTCTTTATGGGAGAATTCTTCTTTATTGACAATAGACTCTAAAAGTTCTTCATCGAGACCTTGGATGATGACTTTGCCTATTTCTTCTTGGAGAACCTTGGCCATTGGCTCTTTCTGGGCTTTATCCCCCTCAAAAATAAAAGTGAAACTATGGTCTTGGCTATCTGGATTTAAAAGAAAAACTGAGGTGGCCAGACCCTCCTTGAGGAATCGAAGCTTAAGGGGGGCTGAAGAATGGGAGGCAAAGGCTGTCAGGAGGACATTGGCCACATCCTCTTCTATGGGGGTGAGGGGGCCTAAGATATAGGACTGGGCGATAAAGTCTTTGCCACCAATGGCGGGACCAGGGTAGGTGGCCTCAGCCACAGACGTGGGGTAATTAAAGTCTTTTTGCAGGGGAATATCAGGGGGCTGAAAACCTGGGGTTTTGCGAAAGTGACGTAGAAATTTTTTATCTATGGTCGCCAAAGCTTTTTTATAATCGATGTTCCCATAGAGGTAGATCACTGAATTTTGGGGGTGATAGTATTTTTTGTGAGCCTCTACAATTTGCTCAAACTGAAGGGTGGAAATCTGGTCGGGAAAACCTCCGCTGGATTTGGCATAGGGCGTGTCAGGTAGCACCGAACTCTGGAGGTGGTAATAGAGAGATCTGTAGGGGCTTGAAAAGGCTCCCTTCATTTCACTGAGGACAATTCCGTTAATGGACATTTTATTGGTTTTTGGGTCCACTTCGTATCGCCACCCCTCTCGCTTCATAATACGAGGATCCTCAATGGCCTTGGGGAAGAAAACGGCATCCATATAAACAGAGAGGAGATTATCGAAGTCTTTAGGGTCTTTGGTGACAAAGGGGTAAAGGGTACTTACGCTCGAAGTCATAGCGTTTATAAAACTCGCCACTGTAGACCCCGCCACCTTCAAAAAGTTGGACCTAGAGGGATAGAGCCTCGACCCTGCAAGGACAGCATGCTCAAAAATATGAAAAAGGCCGGTATTGTCGTAGGGGGGAGTTCGAAAGCCTGCCATAAAAGAGCGAGCAGGGTCTGAGTTTTTAATAAGAACCAGGCGCGCCCCTGATTTTTTATGGGAAAGTTCCACGACCTCCGAAACGGGCGAGGGCAGCGAAAAACGCTTCAATGTTTCATAGGGGCTATAAAATGGAAACTCTTGAATGGAAGAGCATGAGAGCAAGAGGCTCGCCAAGATCACCCAAAGAGTTGTCAATACGACGCGATGAACTTTCTTGTGAGCCTCGTAAACCTTATGGATCTTGTGAATATTATTATAGATCTTGTGAATAGTCTGGAGGGTAAAGTGATGAGTCTTATGGAAAGATCTTATAATTTTCATGGATGTCATAGGGGCTCCTTGGATGGTAGGGGGTCGCATGATGGCACGAATGGCCATTGCTTTGTCCGCTTCGTTTGGTCACTGCTCTACAAAGCTCCAGCCACCCACCATAATAGAACCAAAGGGGTTGGTCATGTCAAGTTCTCTCACAAGGGTCAGTCAACTAAGTTGAGGTTGGCCCAAAGTCCAGAGGTTTTCTCGTAGGTAAGGCATTCTTGCTCTTTGTACCATCTTCATGGAAACTATGAATATCCATGGATTACACAGAAACATTCTTGTACTTTTGGTTTGAGAACAATGAGTTAATCATTCAATGGGCCACATTGATTTTGATTATCAACATTACCTTTTTGGCGGTGATGTCTTATCTTCGCCGCAATATATCTTCCAATGCACCTCATCTGGATGCTAAACTGCAAAGCCTAGACCAAAGGTTAAGGCGGATGGAAGGAATGGACTCAGGAATTTCTAACAATTTGCAACGCCAAAGAGATCTAGCAAAAATTAAAGATTTAGAGAAAAAACTCACTGAGTATCAAGTGATTGAGGATGATATTGCCAATCTCTCAAAATATAAAGAAGAAAATAAAGAGCTTCGAGAACGACTTGCTCAGACGCGGTCAAACCATAAAAAGTGAATGGGTCGTTGATCTTGGCATTTGTATTGGACATTTTAGCATTTACTAACATTTATTTATTATTGATAATTCCATGGCAAAAAATAGGAGATGTCCATGATGAAAATTTCAAGAATCTCTAAGCTCTTTAGAATCTTTTCTTTCTCTCTTGCCTTGATGCTATTTTCTCTTCAAGGTCAAGCCAGCATTGATAAGAGCCCCTCGCTGCATGATACACCCTTCCAAAAAGAGCGAGTCTCCAACGCTCTTCCCTCCAGACTCGATATCACTCGTCGCTCTCTTGGACTTTCTCGGAAACAAAGGGTTCAGTTTCTTAAGAAAATGCCATGGGCAGAAAAGGTCATTATTCAATTGGCTTTTGACGAAAAAATATCTATGGGTGAAAGGTGGAAAGCCATCATTTCTCTAGGCCAACTAAACCCACAACACAGGATCCTTGAAAGAGCTGCCCAGCACAAAAAATGGTTTATGCGCAATGCCAGCATTTTGGCCATGTCCCGTGGCCCCAGAGAAAGGGCCTTGAGATGGAGTCGCCAACTCTTGGATGATCCAGCCTTAGTGGTGCGAACAGCGGCCGTGAGAGTCATCCAAAAGCTGAAAGGCAAAGAGCTTGAGGGGGTTCTTTGGAGCAAGCTACAAAGCAAAACGAACTTTCGGGGGGGGAAGAGCCTGTGGATTCGCAAAAATATTGTGCAAACTCTTGGAGAGCTTTCAAGCCCCTTATATAACGAGCGTTTTGTTCAACTTCTTAACGAAAAGGATTCTTACATTCATGATTCCGCCATTGCAGCTTTAGAAAGAATAACAAACTCTCGTTTCAAAGGCGAAACAACAGCTCAAAAGCGTCAAGCTTGGCTGAGTTGGTGGAAAGATCAAGCCTCCACACCACCAAATATCTTAAGTAAATAGTCACCGTTGTCGCTTGCCAAGGGAATTCAATTAAGATATAGGTGACACTCATTCCATATGGCTCTGATGGTTTGGAGGGGTGATGATAGAGCCTATGTAATGATACCTATGTTTAGATCCTGTTATAGACGAGTGGCCCTGATGGGTGATGAGATATTTAGACTGGTGGGTCCAGTGAGTGACGGGAGGTCATTATTTACGCATGCGATAAAAGGAGATAACCATTATGAAATTCAATAAGAAATTCTGGCTTCAAGGTTATGGTTCTTATATCCTTGCCATTTCTATCGCACTCACTATTCGCTGGGCCGTCATGGAAGCTTATGTGATTCCATCAGGAAGTATGCTGCCCTCTCTTTTGATTCATGACCATATTTTTGTAAATAAGTTCATCTATGGCTTACGGATTCCTGCTACAAGCCAATGGATTTTCAAATCCGAAGACCCCAAGCGTGGCGAAGTCATTGTCTTTCGCTATCCCGAAGATGAAAAGATCTTTTATATTAAACGAGTTGTGGGTGTTCCCGGAGATACGATTCGCTATGAGTCCAATCAGCTTTATGTCAATGACCAACCTGTAGAAAAAAAAGAACCCACAACTAAAAAATCAGATGTCAACTGGCTTCAAGGTCAAAACCCCACAGACATTGGCATTGTATTGTCAGATCATCGCCACTGGCAGGAGACTCTAGGTGAAAACACCTATAGCATTCTGGAATTCAAACACCATAGTTACGAGGAAAGCCTTGGCCCCTACAAGGTCCCCGAGGATAGTTATTTTGTTTTGGGAGACAACCGAGACAATTCAAGAGATAGCCGGCGGTGGACGAAAACTCACTTTGTCCACAGAGACCAGCTTATTGGCCGCGCCATGTTTGTATGGTTAAGTTGTGACCAAATGCTCTCTCTCCCCGTACTTTCGGTTTTGTGTAACCCCTCGAAAATTCGGTGGAAGCGTCTTTTTCATAGCATTCACTAAAGATAAATATTCAGGAGGCAGTAAAGTTGCTTTATGGAAATTTAGTTTAAGGGGTCATGGCGCTTTATGTCAAACGATCAACTGGCTTTAACTCAAACAAAAATTCATGAGCAGATCTGTCACCATTTAAGTCAGATTGAGGAGTGGTTTTGGAAGAAAAGCCAAGGGCTGCTTTTTCCGGTGTACTCAAGCTTTGATATTAGAGATTCTTCTCAAAAAGTGGTGCCTGTGGATGCAAATATTTTTCCTGCTGGTTTTAACAATATTTGCCATGCAGACCAAGAGCATGCCAGTAAAACCATGGGCTCCTACTTACAAGAGCATTATGGTTCATTCTCTCGCATCGTTCTCCTTACAGAAGAGCATACTAAAAACGCCTTTTACTGGGAAAATATTTATGTCCTTGTCAGCCTCTTGGTTGAGGCTGGCTACTCCGTCAAAGTCGCCTTCCCAAGGAGTATGGAAACCATCCGTGTGCAAAGTCTTTCTGGAAAATTCCTCGATATTTATGGAGCCGAAAGACGGGGAAATGGAATCACTGTGGGAGGGGATTCCCCAGAACTCATCATTTGTAACAATGATTTTTCAAATCCCCACGAAAATTGGGTCAAGGACCTAAGTTGTACAATGAACCCCCCTTACCAACTGGGATGGTACCAGCGCAAAAAAAGTTTGTTCTTTGAACATTACAATGCTTTGTCAAAAGAGTTTGCCCATACCTTAAACCTGAGCCCAAGCCTATTTCAAATAAAGACAGAAGCTTTTTCATATCTCAAAATTTCAGATGAATCCAGTCTTGATTCTCTCGCCAACAAAGTAGATATTTTTTTAGAAGGTCTAAGGTCTCAAAATTGCAATACAGATCCTTTTGTCTTTATTAAAAACAATTCAGGCACTTACGGCCTAGGAATTATTCAAGCGCGTTCAGGAGACGATATTCGCAATCTTAACTACAAATCGAAAAAAAAACTGAAAGCTGTTAAAGGAGGAGGAACGATATCAGAAGTTATTATTCAAGAGGGTGTGCCTTCAGCTATTTTTTCTGAAAACCAAATTGCTGAGCCCACGATCTATACTGTTGGGAATAAACTTGTGGGCGGATTCCTTAGAACTCACAGTAAAAAAGGACCAAAAGAAAATCTCAATAGTCCTGGTGCTATATATAAAAAGCTTTGTATCACTGATCTTCAAGTTGATGTTATGGGTTGCCCCATGGAAAATGTTTATGGGTGGGTGGCCAGATTAGGCTCTTTGGCAATTGCCTACGAGATGAAACACTATATCCAATGATAAGAAAACCTCTATGGCCTGGCCTATTTCGTCTATATAAAAGGTAACTCTACTGCATTGTAAGATTATCAAGTCCCCTTGAGATGCACAAAGAAATATGGTCATTCTGGCGAGCAAGCTCTAAGAGGTGCTTTTTAAGAGACTCTGCTCTTGAACACTGGGGATCAAATTGATAAAAAATTTCAAGAATCTCAAATCCAGGAAGCCAGTGAATTGAAAATTTCTCAAAATATTCTTCATAAAGAGTGGTGAAACTCCCATAGATTTTCCTCGCCATGGAGGATTCCGAATCAAAGTGCTTTTTCTCAAAAGCTAGACCTTCCACAGAAGCAACACCAAAAGCATGACGACAATCCCGGATTTTCTGATAAAATTGGTGCAAAGCCACTTTATTAGGCATCACTTCCTTGCTAGGCACTCTCGCCGCCACAAAGTCATCCAAAAGACCATAGGCTTTTGAATCAGCAGCTCCCCCAAAAACAGATGTCACTTGAGTTCCAACAGCCAAGTCAAAGGCGCCCCAACTTGCCTCAAATAAACACCTGTCTTTGTATGTTATGTCACAGTGAGAGAAACTCACCAACACCAATTTCCCTTTTTTAAATTCCAACTGAGACACTGTTCCCTTTAAAGTAATACCAGAATCAAATTTTAGATGGGTTCCTTGGCCACAAATCAAATGGTGTTTATTTAAATCTGCCTCAGTTAAAGTATGAAGTTCTCGCCCCTCAACGGTACCCAGGGGGGTGCTATAGCCGTGCTGATGATATTCCTTATCATGCCCCTCCCACTGACAGTGCTCAAAACATATTTGGGTGGGCCCCATGAATTTAATAAAAATAGGATCCCCCTTGGAAGAACAAATAACCTCACTGAGAACACCTGATAGTTGAAGTCCGGTTTCTAGCTCCACAGTATTAACAGTTTTTGACTTCTGAGCCACCTTCAAACCATAGGCCCCAGCTTTTTTAAAAGCCATGGTTTCTGCCAATTCATGCAAAATCTTCGATAAATAATTAAAATCAGGAGTCACAAAAAGCTGTGGCTGTGGCTCTGTAATATTATAGCTATAACTGATACAATCCAAGGACAAGGGAATTTTTTTTACTTTATCACTCAAACAGTTTTGAGCTTCCCCAATGGATGACAGAAGGCCCGCTCCAAATATTTTAGGCGCATGAAGAGGCCCCACCAGTCCATACTCTGCTGTCCACCAATTCATGCGCCCCAAGAGAGCCGCCTCAGAAACATAACTCACTTGATGACTTACCTTTTCCAAACAAAACTCAGCCTCTTTGATCTCTTTGGGGGTGGAGTTTGTATGCTCCTTAATATCACTCAACTCTCTAATCGCCCTGTAAACATCCATGTCTTCGCTGCTAATAATAGCCTTCTTCGCTACTTGGGCATACTCTCTTAAATAATTGGAAAATGAGGAATCAATTAAGGTGGGAGCATGTCCTGCCGCCTCGTGGACAATATCCGGAGCCGGAGTGTAGAGAAGGTGCTCCACAGACCTCATATCAGAAGCAATAGGAAGATAGCCAAGAGATTGAAATTCCATAAATGCCGATGGAGGTATAAAGCCACTCACTGGAATAGCCCCCCAACCAAACTCTTGAAGCCTTTCATTGATAACTTCAATACATGGTATATTTTCTACATCAATACCCACCTTCTCCAAACCTCTCAAATAACATTCATGGGCATGTATCGATAAGAAAGATTTAAGTTGAGTCATAGTATAGCGCCACACAGCCTGATCTTCAGATGTATACTCCTGCTGTGATTGGTCAACGACGTACTTCTTAAGATGATGGGGAATGGATTTTTGCATAGAATTTTTCCAATTTTAGGCTCTCTCTCAGTAGCCAACAACTACCAAAAAGCTCCATTAGAGTTCCGACTGATCTTCCTTAGGCTTTTTAATAACAGCAAAATTTATTTCATGAATGCCAGCCTTGGTAGCGGTGTACATGATCTTTTTCACAGTTAAAAAATCCACACCTCTATCAGCTTGAAGAGTCACTTTTCTAAATCGATCCACCCCAGGTGCCTCCTCATTTGAATCATCCTCACCCTGCATAGCATTTCGAATTTTATGGCGTAAAGATGATTTTTCTGCCTCACCATTTTCAATAATTTTTTCAATACCCTCTTTTAATCTCACAATAACCCAGTCAGCCTGCTCCTTAACAACTGTAAAGTCAGCAATAAACACGTTATTGAGCCTAAGATCACTCTCGGAAAGCGAAATAATATTTGATGGCTTAAGCTCTTTGGTCTCTCTTGCCTCAGGCAACTTAACTCCCTCAGGAATATGAATAACTTCACCTGTTGCTGCATAGTTTTGAATCAAAAAAACAGCAAGAACTGTAAATAAATCCACCATGGCCGTCAAGGAAAGAACAGCCACCACATTTCTCTTGGAACTTCTTTTTCGTTTTCCACGAGCATCTCTAGCCCCAGGAATATGAATTGGCATTAACGAGCCCCTCCTGTTGCAATAGATATCTCAGGGAATCCAGCATGCAAGATCTCATCCATGGCACCCACTAAATGGCCATAAGCCAATTCATCAGACATGGTAATCACAGCATCTTCTTTATCTTCATACTCTCTTTTGATTCGAAATAATTCTTCACGCAATCGAAGTTGGTCATATTCTTCGCCATTTTTTGGAATAAAAATAGATTCTTTTCCAAAAGCAACATTGTAACCTAAAGGTTTTATATCAATACGAAAAGGAATCTCAGCCCTAGGTGGAGGCTGAGCAGATACATCCTTGTTTTTCTGCCCGTAAATGGAACTACCAATTTGAATCATAGACACTTGGGTCCACACTGCCGAAACAAGTAGAAAAATAATAAGAACACTCATTAAATCAATGAAGGGAACAATATTTACATCCACACTGACAGAACGACCGGCACCGCTCTCTTCTATTTGTGCCATAACCCCACACCAACCTTTATTCGTAACTGCTCGCAACCTTTTAGTTTCAGGAAACCTGTGGGCTCAAAGTCCGACATTTCTCCTCTTGTCAGAGAGGCAAGGATGAGCATTTATCCTTACTCTATCTTCATCTACTCTACTCCACTCTATTACTTACTATCTTTATCACTATTGCATTGCTACCTCTACCGCTAGTGTGTATTGTATACATCACTTCATTTTATCACGATTGGCAACCACCATATTCATCATGGTCATACTGCTTTCTAACATGTCGTTAATAGCCTGACCAATACGAATCTGAAAAAAACCATAGGCGATAATAGCTGTCACCGCAACCGTAAGTCCAAAAGCTGTACAGTTAAGAGCGTGAGCAATACCTTTAGATAAAATCAGAGCCTTTGTTGCAGCATCTGCCTCACTAATACCATCAAAGGCAATAATAAGACCAATAATTGTACCAATAAGACCAATAAGAACTGCCACGTTACCAAAAACCGCAAGAAAAGACGTCCATCCCTCTAAACGAGGAGTTTCCCTTAATACAGATGCATCCATAGCCACCTGAACCTCTTCGTCGGACCTCTTATTAAAAACCTGAACCAAACCTGCCTTCAATGTATTTGTAAGAGGCGCTGGCTTGCTATCACAAAAAGCAATGGCCTGCTTTAAATCGCCACGAAGGATCATGCTAAACAAATTTTTATTAATACTGGACTTGTCAATCGTCAAGCGATGTAAAGTTATCAGCCTTTCTATAATTAAAAATAGTGTGACAAGTCCAATCATCAAGATAAAGTACATGGCATTGCCACCCTCACAGAAAGCATTTGCAATAAAACTTGCATCTGCAGGGCAAACTTTAAGTGCTGTTAGTTGATCTACTTCCTCCACCGCTAACCTCCGTGTTAAGCTTCATAACGACTTAGAAGCTGATAAAAATTTTCTTACTACATTAGTATTGCACATTAGTATTTCTCATTATTATTGTGATGTAAAAACAAATGGATAAGTCACCTCGCCCTCAGTATTGGAGGGAGGCTCTGGGAACTTCCATGTTTTCAGCCTTCTTATTATACAGTTTGCCACAGCTTTGCCTTCTAAGCTACTACTAACAACACTGGCTTTAGTAACACGCCCACCTTCAATAATGTTCCAACGCAAAACAAGTTTTCCATAAAGGTCTTTATTTTTGTTAAGTTCCCGGTCGTAGCAATTTTTAATAGCCCTTTTATTTCTCTCAATAACTCGACGAATGGCTGCACGATCTAAGGACCCTACAAACTCAGCTCCCTGACCACCGGTACTGATAACCACGGCTCCTTTTTTACCTAAACTTCCCAAACCCTCCTCACCATAGTTCCCGGTGCCTTTACCCTGTGTTCCAACTCCACTTATACCCACAGTGGATTTTCCACGACCTCTTCCCCCTGTATCTTTAATTCGTGTACCAATATTCTCACCCTTACGATCCGACAACTGTCCCGAAGCACCTGTCGCAGTATCTGCAATACCGGCAAGTTCTCCAGAGCCATCATAGGCTTTATTAAGAGCTTGCTGAGTTCCCTTGCTGCCAAAAACACCCAAAAGTCCTGTTTTAGAAGGATCTACCTTTTTGCTTTTGAGACTACTACCCTTTTTGCCTGTTTTGCGCGCACCTCCATGCCTCGTCGATGTCAGCCTTTTTCTTTTATTATTTTTAGACTTTTTGCGAGATTTGACAGCAGCAGCTTTTCCCGGCTTTTTACGCACCGTAGGTTTTGGGGATTGCGCAACAACAGGCTTTGGAGGAGTCACCTTTTTCTTAGGAGCCTGAGGTGTGGGAGCTTTCTTTGGAGCCTCCGTCTTTTTTTGTTTATTGATAGCAACAACCTTCTTTTGTGCGGATTTGACAACCTTCTTCTTTACCTTTGGTGGCATGAACTTCACAACCGCTTTTCTAACCTGTTCCTCCATTTTATCTTCTTGATCAATAACAGAGGGGGAATAAATCATCATATAAAGACCCATCGTCATGGCAACAACTATGGCTAAAATAACACCTGTGACTTCTGAAGCTGTTAAGTTTAAAATAGGTGCGACTAAAGGCTTGGCTGTTTCAGGTACATAGCGAATATAAATAGAAACCAAATCTCCCTGTAGCCCCACACGCAACATACACCCCTGGGGAATTTGTAATTTGTAGCCCTTAGATGCTTGTTCAAACTGTCCCTTGCGCATGAGTTCAGAAAATGACACCTTACTCAAGTCATCTTTGACATAGTCACCAGACATACTTTGCTCTATGTACGCCGTGGCAAGTGTGTCTATTTTTAATAGTTGGTGGCTATCTTTATTGGTACCCAGTAAAGGAACAACCACATCGCATTTTGTGTTTGTACCCACCGTCACAAGGCCCTTTTGATCAAAGTGATGGCTCGATATCACCCTCTCACCCCAAGCCACAAGAACCTCAACAACCGTCCCTCTGTCGGGATGAATGTTGGGCTCCTTCAAAATACTACCCCGCCCTAGAGTCATTGAGTTCGACAAGCCCAAGGATTCTGTGGCATTGGATTCTGTCGATAAAGAAAAGGACGAGGAGGACGAGGAGGACGAAGCTTGAAAACTCTTTTCCAATGACCCTGATTTACTTTCGACTGAGCTTGGCTTACTTTTCAGTGGACCTGACTTAATTTCCAATGAACTTGGCTTAGGTTGCAACACTGTTTTTTCAAAGGTTTTATCAAATAACCCAACTTTAGAAGCCGATGTGGTCACCGTCGACCCTGCCACCTTAAAAGAAGAAGTGGAAGAAGGGGCTTGCTCATTGGGGGACGTCGTCACAGGTGCTGCAGGAGTCACTGGAACCGCAGGAGTCACTGGGACCGCAGGAGTCACTGGAACCGCAGAAGGTACTGGGACCGCAGGAGTCACTGGAACCGCAGAAGGTACTGGGACCGCAGGAGCCACTGGAACCGCAGAAGGTACTGGGACCGCAGGTGCCGGGGGAGCCGCAGAAGGTACTGGAACCGCAGGAGCCACTGGAACCGCAGAAGGTACTGGAACCGCAGGTGCCGGGGGAGCCGCAGAAGGTACTGGAACCGCAGGAGTCACTGGAACCGCAGAAGGTACTGGAACCGCAGGTGCCGGGGGAGCCGCAGAAGGTACTGGAACCGCAGGAGTCACTGGAACCGCAGAAGGTACTGGAACCGCAGGTGCCGGGGGAGCCGCAGAAGGTACTGGAACCGCAGGAGTTACTGGGACCGCAGGAGTCACTGGAGTCGCAGAAGGTACTGGAACCGCAGGAGCCACTGGGACCGCAGAAGGTACTGGAACCGCAGGAGTCACTGGGACCACCGCAGGAGTCACTGGAACCGCAGGAGTCACTGGGACCGCAGGAGTTACTGGAGCCGCAGGAGTCACTGGGACCGCAGGAGTTACTGGAGCCGCAGGAGCCACTGGGACCGCAGAAGGTACTGGAGCCGCAGGAGCCACTGGGACCGCAGAAGGTACTGGAGCCGCAGGAGCCACTGGGACCGCAGAAGGTACTGGAGCCGCAGGAGCCACTGGGACCGCAGAAGGTACTGGAGCCGCAGGAGCCACTGGGACCGCAGAAGGTACTGGAGCCGCAAGAACTGGGGAGGCTGCGGAGGGCTCTGAAGACAAAGGAGGCGTGGATGCCACGCCTCCCCTAGGCGCTCCCACAAAAAAATGAATTCTATACGATCCTACTTGAAATTCTGTTCCAGATTCAATCTTTTGCTCAACAACTCGAAGTCCTCCCACAAAAGTACCAAGCTCCGAACCCAGGTCAGAAATATAATAACCCGCATCTCTCTCTTCAATCAAAACATGAAATGGAGACACACTCTGGTCATTCAACGACAACTCAAGGCCCTCACCATGACCAATAACAATAGAGGGGCCATCAAATTGCTTAATACCCTCCAGCTTATCATGATGAAAAATACGCAAGAAAATGGGTAATTTCACTCTTAGTTCCTTACTTGTTTAGCAAGTCTTATTTTTTTTGAATTTCTTCTCCAGAGCGTCTCATTTCAGGAAGAAAATTCTTTCTCAATTTAATGAGCTTCTTGTAGTTCACTTGTTTTCTCTTCAGAAAATACAGCAACTCAGATCCTTTAACGTCACCGTGAATCAGTTCATCCTCAAAATTAACAGATGCTTTACGCTTTTTCTTTTTTTTTGCTTCAGCATACTCAAGACCTAGGACTAAACATAGATTCATTATTATAAGAACAATGAGATAAAACCGACTATTTTTACTAATAGAGTTAGATTTTCTGTTTTTATTTAAGACTTTATTCACAATTCACCTAACCTTTTTTCAAGTTCACTTACTTTACGCAAGAGATTCGGATTATTTGTATTAAACTTAACCTTGCTTAGTATGCGATAAGCATCCCCTCGTTCTTTCAATATATCTATTAGCAAAATGGCATAATTATAAAGCAATGAGGCATCACGAACTCCTGAATCCAAAGCTTTCTTAAAAATTTTCTCAGCCTGCTTATTTTGCCCCGTTCCCATCAAAGCAACAGCATAGTTATTTGATACACCAATAGCAGACTCATTCCTTCTCCCCAAACCAGACTTCATCTTCTCATATCCAGATTCGAGTGGAGCAAGTGCTCGCCCATAGTCCTTATAAGTACTAAATATAGACCCTAAATTAAGGCTAGCATTTTCGTAAGAATCTTTTATTTCGATGGCTCTTTTAAAATAAAAAATAGCTTTTCTAATATCACCTTCCACTAAATAAATAACACCTATATTATTATATAAGCCAGGTTCTTTTTCATGATTCTTAAGAGCTCTTTGATAAATAATTTTAGCCATCTTCGATTTTCCTTCAGTAAAATAAAAATACCCCAAAGCATTTAATGCATTTAAGTCCTTTGGATTTACACTTAACATCTTAGACACCTCTTTCACAACCATGTCCTCGTCTTTAGCATTAAGAGCCAACTTAAGGCGACGATAGCTTCCAGACACACCCTTAGGTCTTTCAGACTTTTCACTACTGCCACGACTTCCACCCAGTCCGTCTGTCAATCTAGTTAAATGAGTTTCATAATCATGGCCTGAGTTCTTTCCGGGTTCAACCTTACCTAATTCTATGGTTGCTATATTTAACCACTTATTATAAGCCTGAAATCTAAACGCCTTTTCAATAGCTGACTTATAAGATCCAATAGCCTGTTCTTGAAATGGCTTTGCCAATTTATCAATTTCCTTTTTATATAATTTAAGATCATCACCTTTTAACTCCTTAGGAACAGGCGCATGATAAATAGAGGAAGCCATGTGCTGAAGGGCTTGACCTTGAACCGTCAAGGCAGCAACAACCTGACTGCCATCATTATAGGCCACCACTGATTTGAGCTGTTCTTTAAGTTGGTTCATCATTTTTAGTTTCTTTTGCACAGCTGCACTCTGACGCTTTCCCGCTGGAATAGAAATGGCTTGCAAGGCAAGATAAGTTTCATAAACAATATTAAATTTAGCCTCTGCTGCATAACGAAGACCTAGGTCTCTCTGTTCTCCTGAAGCCTCTTTATGCAAAGATACAGTTTTTTTATACCAAAAATGTGCCTTAGATTTATTTTTTTCCTTCTCATAAATATGCCCTATTTTATAAGACGCCTCAATAAAAAGTTTTCCACTTTGATCGCTCTCTTTAATATATTTTTTATAAAAAGAAATAGCTTTTGAAGCCTTCTTTCTCCGCTCCCAAATTTTACCCATGAGAAATAATACTTCGGAACGATCTTTCTCGCGTGACTTATCATAGTAACTTTGATAATTTTTAAGCGCCGAACTATATCTATCTAAACCATCTTGAATAACTGCAGCATTATATAAGAAATCTATAGCTACTTTGCTCTTAGGATTTTTCTTAGAGTAAACCTCATAAATATTTGCTGCCTTTAAATACTGACCTGTTTGTTCATAAATAGATGCTAGAAATTTTTGTGCCTTAGGTTTCAAAACCTTCTCTTTATTTCCTTTCATTGTTAAAACAAGGTGATACATCGAGATGGCGCTCAATAACATACCAGCTCTTTCAAAATTCACTGCGGCATTAAATCGGGCCCCAATGGCCAAAGAACTTCTTGGGTTTGCTGTCGCAAAAGAGGCATAATCCTTGGCAGCATTTTTATAGTCTTTTAACTTTTCTTTTTCTTCAGCTTGTTTAAAGGTCGCCTTTTGTTTAATCTCTCTCACTTTAGATCCAAGCTTTGAAGACCCTATAGAATATATACCGAGAAGCTTATCTGCCACCACTCCCAAGTTTTTATAATCTTTCTTTATATTAAAAATATCTAAAATAAAATTAACTGAATATTCACCATACTTTGTCTTTGGAGCCTTTTGCGCCACCTCCATGAGGTGTTCAATGGCAAGGTCAAACTGATTATAATAATAATAAAGTGATCCTATGCGATACCTAATAGATATGCGGCTGCTCTTATCCTCATGCTTTGAGCCAAGATACTTTATAGCTACTTTCTCAAAAGCCTTCACTTTAGGTCCAAAAGGGATGGGCTTTAAAGAACCTCCCACAATGGACTTGATCTCCTTGGGGGTTGGGAGCAACTTCTCACGAGAAAGAATGGCATTGAGAATTGCCTTTTCTGCATATTTACTTTTGGATCGATAGTTAAACACCCATTCATAGTGCTTTGCCGACTGCTCAAAATTCTTCATATCGTAAAGAAGCTCACCATAGAAGAAGTGCATTTCGTCCACATTTTCACTATTGGTGAATGAACGAAAATAAGCATTATAAGCATCGCTAGCCTGCTTCTGAGTATCAGCAACCTTGGATTTTTGAGCCGTCTGATGTGTCTGCAAAATATAGCTGCGCAATGTGCTTTCAACAAGCTTATTAGACTTAGCAATAATATTTTTATTCTTGGCATTTTTAGAAAACCACTCACTTTTTTTATTATAACCATTAATCCATTTAAAAAGCTCTGCAATAAAAACCCTGTTATTTCCACTATCTAGTTCAATTTTCACGATCTGATACTGATACTCATAGGCTCGTGGGCTATTGGAATTGAGTGAGATAAGCTTTCTAAATGAATATTTAGCAGCAGGAAGATTCCCAGCATCAACATAATAGAAAGCAATTTTTGCTAGCAGTTTAGGGGCGGATTTTCTTCCAACAACTTTTTGGAAATAAGAATAAGCACTCTTGTAGTTTCCTGCCTCTACATAAAAAGCCACAATATCTTTCACCGCCTCAGTAGCAAGACGAATGCGACTAACCTTCGACTTTTCAGAACGACCCTTAGCTTTTCGCCCCGTGTATATAACCTTCTCCATGGACCTTAAGGCCACCGCAGCCTGTCCCATTTTATACTGACACCAAGCGCTTTTATACAAAGAAAATGAGTAAAGGCGAGCTTTTTTATCTCTTATAATCTTCTTATAGTGCTTAAGAGCTTCTCTCCATTTTTCATTATTAAAATAATACTCTCCCAATGAAAAATTAGATTCATGAACAAATAAACTTTTTGGATATTCTTTTGTTAAGCGTAAATAATACCCTTTCCCCTTTCTAGGTTGATTCAACTCAAAATAATTATAGCCCAACAAAAAAAGTGCTTGGTCTCCCTTTGAATCCTTTGGATAGTCTCTTAAAAACCATTCATAAAGCTGGATGGCTTTTCGATTGTAAGTCATGGCTGAGCTTAAATCTAGCCTAGGCATTCTTTTTCTTTTTTTATCATAATATTCTTGAATCCGCTTATCATAATCATCCTGCAATCTAAACTCTATGAGACGTGCCTTTTCGACATAAAGCTCTGCCAACCTCAACCAAAGTTCTCCTCGACCGCGACTCCTCTTAAAGCGTTGAGTGAGTTGATAAGCATCCTTGATAAGCCTATCCGTGGCTTTTTCAAGAGCAATTTCGTTTGCATTTTCACCATAGTAAAATTGCGAAGAGGAAGGCGGCTTTACCTTTCGAAGATTGACTTTATTCAAAATTTTTATTTTATTAAATTTTGGCAGTGCATTTTTTTTCTTCTTAACTTGTTGGACATGCTTCTGTTCGATCTTTCTAAGAACATCACCAACAGTTCCCTTCTCTCTAGCTCCTATAGAATTTTTATTAAAGAAAACTACCTGTGATGCGACCGCAACAAGAAGAATACAAAAAAAACTGATAAAGATACGAAAATTATAAACCACAACTATGTGTTCCTATATAGTGATAATTACCTAATTCATCTAGCCAATATTCACCATTAAATGACCAGTACTCAAATCCATCTTGTATATAAAAGTCTCTTGTTTGCTCATCATTTATTTGCTTAGGCAATAATTTTCCGCTTATTTTTTTCCGAATATTTTCTCTCTCGCTGTTGCCCATCTCAAAACGAATAAAACCTTCTTGTTCAAAAAAATCTCTCAATTCAGCCTTAATAGCCAACATATGATCTCTAACCTGTTGACCCGCCCTCTTGCGCGCCTTGATAATTCTTGTTGTTATAACCTTGTTAGCATATCGCCCCATAGAAGACTCTTTCCAGCGAGATGGCATAGATTGAACTCGATTTTTTTCTCTTAAAAGCTCTTTAATGTAGTTATAAGAGCGACGAAAATCACCTTCTTTAAGAATTCTTCTAACGGCCTGAAAAGGTAACTTATATTTATTATGATCAATGTTTTCTCCAAAATTATTATAATCTACCAAAATGCTAACGATATCATTAAAATATTTTGAAGGATCACTATTAACATTCAAATAATTATTGATATCTGAGTAAACAGGTTTATATATTTTATTAAATAAATCCATTACTTTCCTCATTTCAACATACTTGCAAATATACAAGTATACAATAGCCCTTAATAAAAGAGACTCCGGCAAATAAAAGTTCTCATAAAAAGTTGAATGAAGAGATTGAAAATTACTAAGAGCTGACCTAAATTTTCCACTTCTAAGCATGGCCCAACTAGACTCAAACAATGTGTCATGCCAAAACTCTGTATCTCTAGGAATCTTTCGATAATTTTCAATAGCTTGTTCCCAGTTTTTATCTTGATAGAAGGCTCGGGCCTTTCCCATAATCCCAACCACCCGGTTAGCATTGGTAATATCAGTTGATCCCTGATGCTCTATAAGTTCATCAAACGCATTCACAGCTTTTTCAATTTGATTGAGTTCACTATATGCAAGAGCCTGAGAATATTTTGATTTATTATAAAAAGAACTTGAATCGCTCACCAAACCAAAACTATGCGCTGCTTTCTTTATTTGATCATTTCTCATCTGAAACTCACCAATACGATAGTACAGCATATCCCTATGAACCTTTGGAAATTCACTGACTTTTACCTTTGATATTGCATAGTTGAGAAGGGAATCATCACCTAATTTGTCTGCTGCCAAAGATAACTTTTCAAGACTCTGCTTCAAGTACTTACTTTGTCCCTTTCTAATAACATTAATAAATTGAAAAGCTGAAGTTTGATTTAAATCCATTTGATAAAGCATTAAACCTAATATGTACTTAATTTGAGTCCTTTTAGATAAAAATCGAGGGCTATGACTAAGTTGAAACAACTTCATTGAGGCCTCATGGTACTCACCATTATGAACTAGTTTTAAAGCATTTGTTAGATCGGCGTACATTTTCTTTGAACGAGTCTTTGAACGGGTCTTTGAAACATCGCTTTGTCTTTTACGCCAAGATTTTTTAAGCTTCTTCCTCTTGCTCTTCAACTGTTTTTTTGGCTTAGACTTCCTTGCTACTTTCTTACGACTCTTCGTGTTATTAAGCTTTTTAATAAGAGCTTTAGATTTTTCTCTTACTCCTCTTTTTGCCACTCTTTTCAATTTAGACTGAATATTTTTTTGAGATTTCTTAACTTGCTTTTTATTTTTCCCTTCTATGAGAGTTGCTCCTTGACCAAAAGAGAGATTCCCAAAGCCTCCCCCCCCCAAGAACAAAAAAAATATAAGACCTAAACTTGCCCCAATCTTCATCAACTTTTTTGATATAATAATCACTACTTGACTCCCTATTCCTTTTAGCTACAGCATTGCCTTTAGCTACAGTATTGCCTTTAGCTACAGTATTGCCTTCATTACCTGTACTCAACCCCTGGAATAAAAAAGCTAACACCAATTCCACAAAACAAATCTGAGTGATTTACAGCTTCACGCCCACCACTTCGCCTTGATTCAACTTCTGCTATATATCGATTCCAGGTCAGGTCCCACCGAAGAGCCATAGACTTACCAAGAGCAAAGCTCTGACCAACACCTAATTGTATCGTACCAACTCCTTGGCGATTTTGAATCTCTGTTGATCCATAACCTAGACTAAAGAAGGCATCAAAGGGAACAATCCTACCTTCAAAAAGAGACATCTTTCCGTAAATAGGCACCCACTTAATGGACCCTCCAATGAAGCTATGAGGGACAACAAGGCTGCGTGTAGAAATCTTTCTTAAATTTGCAAGGTCCTTTGTAATCTGCCTCTTTGATGAATAAACAGAATAATATTGACCCTCCACTCCCCATTTTTCTGAAATATAAAATCCTCCCTTTAAGGCAAAGGCTACGTTATTAAAGAATGCATTGTTTAAAACGAGAAGACTTCCCGCATGCAGCTCAAAGCGCTGGCTTTTTGGCAAGAATTTCTTAGATATAATGGCCACATCTTGAAAAGGAGCCAGCTTAGATAGTTCTGAAAGTTTATCAAGAGCCTTTGGAGGATCAAAGCTTCTCGAAATAGTTGTTTTTTTGTCCTTACTATTTACTTCTTCTTCTAAATCGTCATAAAGCCCCTCAATGTCTACACTTTCACCTTCAATACCAGTTTGCGCTAGAGCGAGAGGTATAGACAGCCATGACATCCATGTGGCGGATGGTATGAAAAGCATTAAAAATATTAACAGCGTAGATAATCTAATATAGTAATACACATGCCCCCCATATATATCTCACTAAAATATCAAAATAATAAAAATTTTCTAAATACTTCATTGCATAACTAATGTTTCGTCGATGCGCACGCCCTCAGCTTAGATGATAAACTCGATACCAATATTGAGAAAAATGGGAAAATAAAAAACACTATCTAAATCACGACTGGAAACAGGAGGGTCTCCTACCTGTAAGTCTGGATTATCCTGGATAGGGTTGGGTCCCTCATAAACAATAAGTCTTAAGTCTCCACGTACAGCCATTCTTTTGTTTAAATAAAATTTTTGCCCAAAACCTACACTCAAGGCATAGGAATCTAAATCACTAAAAGAAACTGTACCCGCCCCCAGCAAACCATAAAGAGCCAAGTTCATCACTGAATATTTTGAGAAACTCACTTTTCCATAGTAGGCCATGAGTTGATATTCACCCAAGACCATACGCTCTAGAGTCGGCGCCAAGCTCGCGTCAAAAGTATCAGGCTCAATACCGCGCCCCGCCTTAAGCTCTTGCCCCATCTCTGAAAGACCCTGCATAACATGAATATAAGTTAAGCCAACAGCATGGGTCTCAGAAAAGTTATAATGAAGATCCACATGGAAATTCTGCTTGTTATAAAGAGCGTCTTGAAGATTAAGACCTGCGCCAAGCCCCACCTCCAAATGTGACTTCAATACAATATTTCTGTTTTGAACAAATGATGTGGCATTAAAGCGTGGTAGAACTGTCTCACGAGCCAATTCCTCTTCAGGAAACTCAATCGTCTCCCCCCCCACTGTGCAACACACCAAAAGCAAAAGAACGGCGACACCAAAAACAGGCCCCCAAAAGAGGCTTTCCATCCGTGTTCTTCTTCTCTGCATCAACCCTACCCCTTCTTCTTTATCAAATTTCTTTATCAAAGCAAAATAAATGATCTCCTAGAAAATCCACCAAACTCTCACTATCATCCTCTCATGAAATTCAAAGAGGTGAATAAAGTGCTCCGAGTTGACTCCTTAGCACATATGATAAAGGGACAATATTTAAATGACTAATACCATTCCATACTGACTAGACTCAAGTCAGAGCATTTAATTTGATTCTAGCCTTTAGGAAAGCTTCTAAAACACCAAATCGCTCTTATTTGCAAATCAAGATGAACATAAAATGAAAAATTGACTAGGTGGAGAGAGTGAAAAATTGGCTCAGGTGGAGGGATTCGAACCCCCGACCGGGTGATTAACAGTCACCTGCTCTACCACTGAGCTACACCTGAACACACTCACAATGCAATCAACAACTCATCTCACTTTCTTAACGAGCATAGTATTGAAAACCCAGACAAAACCTTTAATTAGATAGTGAGATATAAAAAATATGAAAAAACCTAGGTATCAAGCTACAGGAAGCTTCTATCACAGAAAAGCTCTTTTTCAAGAATTCTTCGTATTTTATGGAAAGGCTCGTCAACTCTCTCTTGATTCCCTCAGCAAGTCCACCAAGGCTCCCTCACTCAGGCATGGCACCCTTCTCTAACGGCAGCACCGGGGAGTTTGAAATCTTGGCAAGCTCATTGAGAGCCAGCTTAAGTTGAGGGGAGCGAAAAACTTGCCCCCTCCACCCATAAATGTTGGGCCCTTGCCTTAAAAGACGCTCCGGTGTACCTTTGATAAAGTGGACAATCAATGCTGTGCGAAAATTCTTCTCCCTATGCCCCTCAAGCACAGGCGTCATTCTTAGGGAGCAATGTTTGCCAAACCACTTCTCCATGGCTAAAAAGTCAATTTTCCTTGGGGCTCCAAGTAGGTTTGAAGCTTGAAGCGCTCCTGAATGCTCCATGTGAGAAACAAACCACTTAAGCTCACTCTGATAAATCTTAAAGCTCTGTGGCTTTTCTATACTCTGCACTCGGGTTTCGCACCATGTTAATTGACTGGTAGACTTGCCCCCCCCTTGGCCTAAAGTGGGAGAAGAAAATCCCAAAATCGCCAAAACGGAGGGAGGGAGTCCAGAATTTTTCATTTGAAAAATCACGTAAAGAGACAGTCCCAGGCACAAAATAAGAAAATTTGCTCTCAAAATCCAAGGTAAACTCATACGCCCCCTCCCCTCGACAGCCATGGAAGTCAAGTAGACAGCCTTGGGAACCAAATCAACAACCATGGACAACCATGAAATTGACAGCAAACCCTATCCAAAAAAAATCAAGCTGAAACCCACGACACTTCTTTAACAAAAGAATTTTTTTCAATCAACCTCATAAAAAACAAAGAAAGCCTGTTCGCTGAAAATTTCCTTTTTTTGACTACAATGAAGACAAAAAGTCTAGGTTGTACATTTTTTACCCAAATGAGGTCAAAAAAACATTTTTTCTATATGCGTTAAGTCCCTAACATTTCTCGATTTGAGTCTGAGACACTTGGCCTATGAATTGCATCCTCAGTCATAGGTAATGGAGGGTCTGTATATGAGTCAAATTAAATTACTTTCATATTTCTTATTCTTACCACTGTCCTTAAGTCTCTATGGATGTGCCGATGTCGAACTAAGCTCAAAGCCATCCCCCCCCCCCATTTCAGTCTCTTCAAAAGATAAATTTTGCATTGCCGATCCAGCCAAGCAATTCTCAACAATGAAAATTATGTTTGTCGTGGACATCTCGGGCAGCAACCAATCTACAGATCCCTCTGGAAAAAGGCGAAGCCATGGCATCAAGAAGTTTGTTGAAAACCTAGAAGCTCTGCAAGGAAGGCGCCCCCAGTACGGGTTGATTGCTTTTGCCAGCAAGGCATACGCTCTCATTAATGAAGGCGGAGATATCACAAAACCAAGATTTATCAAAAGTGCCCAAGCTATCTACCAAGCCGCCAGAGCCATTCAAAAAAAGCCTTTTATTCGTGCTGGAGGCACTGTCTACAAGACTGCCCTTCAAATGGTACAACAAGCCATCGATGACGACATTCAAAGGTTCCCCGAACAAAGGGCCAACTATGCTATCTTTTTTGTTTCAGATGGCGCCCCTTCAGATAGCTTCAAAAAGTCCCATATTTTAAATGTTATCAATACAGGAAATCGAAATATCTACCTGAGCACAGCCTACTATGGCAATGTAGGTCGACGGGCTCAAGATATATTGAAGAAAATGGCGACATGGGGCAATGGAAATTATATCAACTTTGAAAAAGGACACTCTTGGGATTTAAATCGACTCTTAGTCAGACCCGATGTTATTCCATGGAGCCTTAAAGAGTTTTTAGTTTACAACCTCAACGCAGGCTTTTGCTTAGATGGCGAAATTGATGTGGACTCCGATGTGGATGGTATGTGCGATCGTGACGAAGAAACTTTGAATCACGTGTATGCCAAAGAACTTAAAGCAGAGGGGAACACCTTCGATCCCTCAAACCGATTTAGTTTTGGAGACGGCTATGGAGACTTCTTTCACTGGCTTCGCTTTAAATATCCAGGAACAAAGCTTATACCCTGCATGAATCGCTCCGATCAGGATTTTGACTTACTGACAGCCTGTGAAGAAGGTGAGATTCAAAATTATAATAATAATGCCCCCTTCAAAAAAGCCAACCCTCTATATTTTGATACAGACAAAGATGGACTTCTTGATGGCATTGAAACATTTGTTTATTTTGCTTCACCGAACACGGGCCAAAGCACTCGCTATACAGCCCCCTTAGATAGTGAAAACCTTGAAGACAATCCCGATGGAGAGGAAAGTGTACTCACTCAAATCCAACAACACCGCAACCCATGGTTCAAAGACCCCCATGCGGAAGCCTATAACACTAAACTTACTCCCTTAAATAGCAAAAAAGGAGACTGCTATGAGTTTCACCAATCTGTTCTACCTCTCTACAAGACCCTCCCTGTAAAGGAGGAAAATACTCTCAAGGGTTTAGGGCATGGAGAAGGAGAAAACTCTATTCTTATTTACTACATACAAATTCCCCAGAAAGAGCCGGATAGCCATGGAGTGCTTCAACACAGTGTGCAAAAAATACCTTTTGGCCCCTTAAGCCAAGGACTTAAAGTAAGCAAGGGCCAGTTTCAACAATATATAGCCCCCAAGGAATAAGGCTGGCTATATTAAGATAGCGACTCCCACCCACCACCCCTCTATAACGCAGGATAAATATAAATAAAGCCTGTGCTTCTGGAGTCGCCCCATAAAGTCGTCTCTCTGAAGTGGAAATGAAATGAATGTGAAGCAGCCGCATTGCTATCTAAGAAATCTAGCCGCCAGTCCCCGAGTCTTCACGAACGGCAAAGTTAATACCTGTAAATCCCTCTGAAATAAGTATATTCATGACTCTCTTTATATAGAGAATAGGAGTGCCTTGATCCGCCTGAATATTGATTTGAGTTTTGGGCTTAAGTCCTGCAAGTGCAAGGTTGGTTTGAAGTTGCTTTAAGTGCTGAAGGGCCGCCACCAATTTGGGCATGTGAGGAGATATAGTCACTTCTGTGGAATGGGATCCCACAATCTCTGAATCCAGAGAAACTGTTTGACTGGTAATAGAAATGAGGGGAAGAGACTCTAATGGAAGGGCGTAAAGTGCTTTGGGAAGAGTAATATCTTTATTGACAAAGAAAGCCTCCCCAGTCGCTGAAAAATTTAGTAATAAAAAGATCACCAGCATGGAGAACATATCAATCATGGAGGTCAATGGGAGCACAACATCCAGGTCTTTACCCTCTTGGGAGGATAAACGTTCTCGAAGCTTAGGCAGGTCATACTTAGGCCGAATATGATAGCCCGGCGGTTGAATAGTGCGACGATGAGCGCCTTGGATTTCCATTATTGTGTATTAACTCCTACATCAGGCCAACCATTTCCCGCAAGGGTGTCAAAGACAACAATAAGTTGCTTATAAGTGACCGAATTTTCAGTATTAAGAATCACATCCGTTTTTTGGGGATGCCTTTGCTTCCACTGGTTAAGAACCTGAACCAGTCTCATCTTATCAATTTGATCTCCACTGACGTGGGGTATATGGATGGGTTTTTCATTTTCAGACATTTCAAGGCCACGAAATAAAATCGTCACATGAAGACTCACGCTTTTTTGGTCTTTTGTGGAAGGACTATCCGAAGACGTGGCGGCAGAAGTGTCCGTAGAAAGAACAACAATATGATTCCATACTGCTGTAAGCAGCAGCATGACCACAAGAAGAGCAAATAGCCCTATAAAAGGAGTCATATTTAATTCAACATTGACTTTCTTTTTGGCCATATAAAACTCTGTTTACCATATTATTTCAGCATTGTTTCTATTGTTTCATCTCCAAATTGTCTCTTTAGTATCCTAGCTTTTTCTTGTTAGCTAAAACCAAATTCAAAGTTGTAACACTGGACTCATGAATATCATCAATCATATTTTGAGCCATGGAACTCAGATAACCAAAGGCTCCCAAAAGAGGAATGGCAACAATCAAACCAAAGGCGGTAGTATTCATAGCCGTTGCAATAGAATTAGAAAGAAGAGTTGCTTTTTCTGCCGGAGCCACATTGGCCACAGCGGCAAATGCCCCAATGAGGCCAGTCACAGTTCCCAAGAGGCCCAGAAGCGTCGCTATGTTGGAAAGGGTGGCCAAAAGTCCAATTCTTTTCTCAAGAAGTGGAACCTCTCTTAAAGCAATGGCATCCATGGCCGTTTGTACCTCCTCAGAGTCCCCATGATTCATCACCGACGTTAAACCTGCTCGAATGATATTGGTCAAAGGATTTTGGATCTGAGCAGTGACTGCCAAAGCTTTTTTTATATCCCCTTGGAGAATATAACTATTAATATGATTGAGCAGTTCATCTTTTTTTACCTTAGAAGCAGCGAGAAGAACAAGGAGGCGCTCCACACCAATCGCTATTCCCACGAGAGAACACACTAAAATAATGTGCATAAACATTCCACCCTTTGAATATTGAGCAGCCAAATCTGATAGCATGGAAACCTCCTTATGCTACATTCGTATTTGATTATATACTACAATACTACAATATTTTTATTTATAAATGTATTTATCTAATTCAATTTAGACTACCTTAAGTAGTGATCTAAGAAAAATAATTGGACATTGGTATAGACTCACCGGCATACATAACAATAATACATAATATACATTAAGAGATACCATCATGCAATCATAACGCCCCACAACCTACGACAAAACCTCATACAGTATCTCAAATGCTTATTTAATTTGCCGGCTCTAATTCTCTTAAGCTTGTATTTTTAACTATTATCTATTAAATTCATTATACACATGCCACTTTACTTAAAAAATGCTAAAAAACCACCACAACCAAGGGGGACGTGTATGACTGCAAGTATGACCAAAAAAGCAACAACTCTCGCTGTAATTACAATAAGAGTTATTTGTTTAAATTTAGTTATGTTAGGTATAGGTTTTTGTTTGATTTTCTCTGGAAAATCCGCCCATGCCGAAAAATATATTTTAACTATGAAAACTCAGAAGGATTTTGCAAGGGTCTGGAATGAACTCAAAAAGACAGGTCACTCTACAACTAAAAATCATATTTCTTTCTTAGGACTCCCAGTGAAGAAGGTTGTGAGTCTCAAACACCTTGAAATATTTATTCTTGAATCCAAGACAAATATAATATCAACACTTCAAAATAAACCTGGTGTTCATAGAGTTGAAAAAAATATTATTTTTCAAGGCCTAGACCCTAGGTTTAAAGAAAAAATTATTTCTAATATCCATACTTCTTTCAACAATACTCCTGTCCACAATAGAAATGGCCAAGGGGTATGGGGTGATAATAAAAAGTTGAACAAACACCCTCTCCCCTCCCAAATCCATTTTTTCTCCCTCCCCCATCTCTTAGAAGAGGCCCCCCCTCCCTTAACATGGGGACTGAGGTCCATTCATGCAAGCAAGGCTTGGGCCCATAGCCAAGGAACCAACGTAAAAGTTCTTGTCATAGACACAGGTGTCGATAAAGACCACATCGAGCTTGAGGGAAAAGTTGAAAAGGGAGCTAACTTCTACCAAGATGATTCTAAAGATGTTCCCTACCCCTACTATGATGACCATGGTCATGGGACCCACGTTGCAGGAACAGTGGTCGGAACAACTGTCGGCGTCGCCCCAAAAGCAAAACTCCTATCAGCTAAAGTTTGTGGTTTCTCTGGACGCTGCGATCTTGCTGCTATGCTCGCCTCTATCAACTGGGGAGTGGAAGAAAAAGTGGATGTGATCAATATTTCTATAGGAGGCCCCCGCGCCAGCGAAGCAGAAAGGGTCGCCTATGCAAAAGTTACTGAAGCCGGAGTTTTTGTGGTTGCCGCTGCGGGAAATAGCGGCACCCCCGACCTCGCCTATCCGGCTCGTTTTGAATCCGTATTTAGTGTCGGAGCCATCAATGAAAAGATGGAGAAGGCTCGCTTTTCACAATATGGCCCTGACTTAAACCTTGTCGCCCCCGGGGAATCCATTAAGTCAAGTACTCCAGGAGAGGCCCCCAGTTCCACACTGCAAGTCGATGGCTTTGGTGAAGTTGAAAACGTAGCGGCTATTGGTACGAATGTTCCAGAGGCCCCTGTTCAAGGCCCATTGGTTCATATTGGCTACGGACAAGAATCCGATGTAAAAGACTTAGACCTCACAGGTAAAGTCGCTCTCATTTCTCGTGGAAAACTATCCTTTCTTAAAAAAGTCCAAAATGCCATAAGCAAAGGAGCCATCGGAGTGATTATTCACAATAACACCACGGGCCTGATGGTCCCGACTCTCGATAAAAAAAATCCTGTGAGCATACCTGTGGTTTCCATTGGGCAAAGTGACGGAGAAAATATTCGCACTCAATTAGATCAAGAAATTGTGGTGAATACGTCCATTGCCATAGTACTAAAACCTGCCTATGAATATTACAGTGGAACCTCCATGTCTAGCCCCCATGTGACAGGTGTGGCAGCCTTAATTAAATCCGCTTATACAGGTCTTAAAGAAAAAGATATTAAGGACATTCTTTTGAAAACAGCGACGGACCTCATGGATACCAATAAGTTTGGCGCAGGACTCGTCAATGCAGAGGCCGCAGTCATAGAAGCTATAAAGCGAAAAGAAGAGGGCGAGAAGCAGCCTCCCGACGAAGGCGAAACTCCTCCAGATGAGAGCGAAACTCCTCCAGATGAGGGCGAGACTCCTCCAGATGAGGGCAAGACCCCTCCAGATGAGGGCGAAACTCCTCCAGATGAGGGCGAGACCCCTCCAGATGAGGGCGAGACTCCTCCAGATGAGGGCGAGGGAAATTAATCTTGACTCAATTACAATTTTTTACAAAATGGACTTTTTCTAGCATCATCCATTTGTCTCATCATTATCAATGCTTTGGGCTGTGGAGATGGAGAGAAAAATCAATACGAATCACCCTTCAGCGATCCCTCTACTTCTTTTATCTCTGTATGGCGGCTTGACAACGACAACGAGTCCATCACTCTTCCCTTACGCTCAGGCTATGATTATAATTTTACGGTGGATTGAGGTGATGGCTCTTCCAACGAAATCACAGCCCATGATGACAGCGACATCACCCACACCTACACAAAGGTTGGAGATTACACTGTCATCATCTCAGGAGAGCTTGAATCTTGGTTTTTCAACAACAGTGGGAGCAAAGATAAGATCATTTCTGTAAAGAATCTGGGAAATATGGGATGGACCAACTTGGAGGGAGCCTTTGAGGGCTGCAGTGAGCTCGTAGAAGTCATTGGAGGCAACACCTCTCGTGTGACAAATATAAATCGCATGTTTAAAGGGGCCACCTCCATAAAAAATATTGACTTCACTCCATGGGATTTCGCCCGTGTGACAGAGATAAATGAAACTTTCAGCGACTTCACACTTGCTACAAGGGTTTATAACACCCTACTTCATCGACTCCTGAGACCTCCACTCAAGAAAATATTACCTTAGATGTGGGTAGCTCTAAGTACGACACAATGCCATTCGTCTATGAAAAAGTATGTCAAGAAAATATACCTATCCATGTTGCAAAAAATTACCATCTTTTGCTGCATACGGTCACCCGTCCTTCCGAAATCTCTCACCAAGTTCTTTCTAGCACTTCTTCTTCATGGTTAATGGCTTTTTATTTACATCTCTAAAACAACATATTCCTATGATTCGTCTATTTGGACACTCTTAATTCAAGACCGGTTGGAAAATGCTCCTTCCTACAATCTTCAATTTGGGTCATCGTAAATGTTAAGGAATAGAGGACGTACTAATCGTTTAAATGAACCTTTATGGCTATCGAATGGATTGAGCTATCTATCCTCACCTCATAATAAAGTCATTGTCTACTTTTCGCTATATGCTTAAAGAACTACTGAGATTTTTATGAGGCTGTTTTAATATATTTTAGAGCCTGTAAACTATTTTGTGTAACTGCCGAATCATATTAGGATGAACTATCATCCTGAAAGGAGAAGGCAGAATGGATATCAAGACAATAGGCAAGGAACTAGCGAAGAACGTCAAGACCCAAAAGGATTTATCCGACATAACGGGTCAACTGATGAAGGTTGTTTTAGAGACAGCTCTTAATGCGGAAATGGACGATCACCTAGGTTATGAGAGGCATGAGAAGTCTGAGACCCGCAAATCCAACACTCGCAATGGTTACAGTAGAAAGACCATAAAGGGAGAGAAAGGCGAGGTGGAGCTTCAGGTCCCCCGTGACCGAAGTGCCTCCTTTGAGCCCCAAGTCATTCCCAAAGGCAAGACTCGTCTTGAGGGCTTTGAAGACAGTATTCTGACCCTCTATGCGAGGGGAATGACGACCAGGGATATTCAAGGAGCTATCAAAGACCTCTACCATGGTGCAGAGATATCCCACTCAGTGATAGCCAACGTGACGGATGCTGTTATTGATGAAGTTACGGCTTGGCAGAACCGCCCCTTGGATAGCACTTACCCTATCGTATTTTTGGACTGTATCGTGGTGAAGGTCCATCAAGACAAGAGAGTTATTAATAAGGCGATTTACCTAGCTCTTGGTATTACAGAGGAGGGTCAGAAAGACTTGTTGGGCCTATGGATTTCTGAAAATGAGGGTTCAAAGTTTTGGTTGAGTGTTTTGACTGAGCTGCAAAATCGAGGGTTGAAAGACGTATTTATATTTTCTGTAGATGGTCTTACAGGTTTTCCTCAAGCCATTTCAGCGGCTTTTCCCAAGTCTAAAGTGCAACTGTGCATTGTCCATATGGTCCGCAATTCCCTTCGCTATGTCCCTTCCAAGGATATGAAAGCTGTCGCCCAAGACCTCAAGTCCATTTATGGCTCTACGACTCTGACAGAAGCTGAAAAGGCCCTTGAGGAATTTTGTACCAAGTGGTCTTCAAAGTATCCGAATATTGAAAAGTCTTGGCGTAGGAATTGGGACAATCTCATCACTATTTTCGATTATCCGGATGAAATCAGAAAGATTTTTTATACCACAAACGCCATAGAGTCGTTAAATAGCGTGATCCGCAAGGCGATCAGAAATCGTAAGATATTTCCCAGTGATCGGTCGGCTTTAAAAGTTGTATATTTAGCGATAAAAATGGCCTCTAAGCGATGGACACGACCATTACACAACTGGAAGCCAGCCATGAACAGGTTTGCCATTGAATACGGTGACCGTTTTGACAACTAAGTTTTTTAATAAGGTCCACCACCTGCCTTATAAGGGGGCTTAAAAGCCCCTCTAAGGCGTTGACAGAAGTACTGGAATACCGAGACTATGGTTAGGGTAATATAGTATGGGAACCTAAATACATGCCCTCTTGGTGCAGATTTGGGTTTCCATTTTTTTTCATGTTTCATCCCAATGCTGGTATTTCTCGAATATCCCAAGTTAAAAAAAATAAAAAAAAGGGGGTAATATAGTATGGGAACCTAAACACATGAACCCTTTGATGAGATTGGAATTTCCATTTTTTTGAGAGAGCTATTGCTGATTTTTTTCCAATCAAGATGATAATTATTTATTTGAGTTCTTTCCAGTTCTGATATGATCCCATTACGGCTCCATCTCCCCATTAAATTATAATGCATTGTGACTGACAAAATCGCTTGAAGGAAAAAATGTCAATTATACATTGACGAATAATATGGGGCTGTGCTTTTTACTAGGAGTGGAGCCACATAAGTGGCTTTAAGATTTAAGAAAAAAATTGCAGTTACACAATTATTTTTACAGTCCCATATTTTACATTTTTGTATTTCCTGTAGGGTTTAAATTTTTCTTCAGACTTCAAAACTCCTAATGCTAAAGCAGCTATTCTTCTTGAAATGGCGTTCCTGGCTTTGTGTGGTGGATAATTTCTTTCTGTAATTAACTGCTCATACCAGTCATTGAATTCATTTTTCCCACCAATAACTGTCAATGCAGCCACCTTAAAAACACATTTCATTTGCCGATGTTAGGCGCCAATTAAAATTGGCCATTTTTAGAAGCCGTCGCCAATGAAAAACGGCCAGTTGATGATGTACTGATTTAGTTATTCTTCGTTCAGAGTTTAGTCAAGTGTCTTTATTTTGCTCATCATTTAACTCCGACTATGCCACAAGATTCTGAGGAATGATTTTCTGCCCACCACTTTTGGCATGACCCCAAATGCATCCTTCAGCCCTATGGCAGAGGTAAATGGAGTATTTTTCAGGATTCCTTGGCGCAGCTAATGTCTAAAGCTCCGCAAGAGTGACGAGCAAATAGTACGGTAAAAGCCAGTTATCCATAAATTTATCCATGGCGACACTGCGGCTGTGACCCCGATGTCTAGCAACGCAGTGCTGCTGGTGTGCCCAGCACAATATAGGAGGTAACGACTATAGAAAGCTGACATGATGATGGTGGTAGGTCCACCGTTCTCGATTTACAGGAATTGGGAACAAACAACCCTAAGCTGCGCAGGGGGCAAGACCTGGGTGGTGAGCGTTAGGGAAAAGGCCAGAATAACTGGTCATGTGTAGTCTGTGAAGATGAGCGAAAGCGAACCATCGATGAGGCGTCGAAAATGCGTTAGTTGCTGTCAAAACCAAGGTCCCGGTAGTACCTTGGGATAAACTCGGAAGGTACCTGATTACTGGTCGAGTAGGGAAGGAGGTTTCCCCCCTTCCCCCTCCCAGAGCCGAACGTGCGCAACTAACGCATTCGGCTCCTCTGATTATAGGTTCACTGCTTGGTTGGGATAGGCGCACCGACTCTCACTAGTGTGAAAGTTTTCCAGCTTTCCTTACTAGACATTCCATTGGAATTGCTGGAAGGGGCGCCTAATCCTTGGTATGGGTAACGGGAAGCGCTTCAACAATCGGTTGTACGCCTCCCAGTTGATCTGGCGTCTTTGCGTCCTCCTCATGAGCCACTTTTTCCAAATTCTGATGACCACCCGGTAGAACCGCTTTATGTTGCGGTAGTTCCCGGGTATACCATAATAGGCATAGTGACCGTAGAGAAACTGCTGCAAACGGTTGGCTTGATGCTTGAGGGGAGCATGACGATGCCGTTTACACCAGAGGCTTACGGATGCAAGCCCCCGATCCAGACGACTTTTCATCGTGCCTCGAAAGACAACCCAGTTTCCCTTCAGAGATTTCCTCCATGTGTGGCTGAAACCTAAGAAGTCGAACGACTGGATTTTTCTCACGTCCCTCTCGTATCCCTTGAGGTTCGTGCGGGAAATACGGTAGGGAGGAGGGCGGAAATCTACGATCCGAGACTTCTCGGGGTGCATTGTTAGCCCAAATCGAGCAAGTCTTTTTGGCAACACCTCGTAGATTCGCCGTGCGTCCTCTTCCCTCTGGAATCCCATCACGAAGTCGTCGCAGTATCGAGCCATAAACCCGTATCCTTTGAGTCGTGGTTTGACATCCTTCTCAAACCATTCATCTAAGACATAATGGAGAAATACGTTAGCCATGAGCGGGGAAGCCACCCCACCTTGCGGTGTACCTGATATCGGCTTGGTGGTTCGCCCCTTATCCATGATCTCTGCATTCAGCCATTTGTCTATCAACCGACGGATCACTCCGTCTCGCACTCGCTTGGCGAGAATCTTACGAAGCTCAGAATGAGAGATGGTATCAAAGAATTTCTGGATATCAATATCTAATACCCAGTAGGCTCGATGGTCCATCATTTCATTGCGAATTCCCTCTAGTGCTTGGTGGCATGATCTTCCAGGACGGAAGCCATAGGAGCAGTTGTAGAATTCCTGCTCATACACCGCTTCAAGAACCATCACGACAGCTCTTTGAGCTACCTTGTCCTCGATCGTCGGGATGCCTAGTGGGCGCAGACTTCCATCGGCCTTGGGAATGTAGTGACGTCTGATTTTGGGCGCACGATAGCTCCCAGATTTCAGGCGTCCGAGAAGATTTTGAAGATTTTCCTCAAGCTTCTCTTCGTACTCCTTCGCCGTTATGTTATCTACACCTACCGCCCCATCCTTTCGGGTGAGACGCCACGCCTCTTTCAACCAATCTATGGTGATAAAGTGGTTGAGGGAAATTATAGCTTTGCCCTTCGTGTGTCTCGCTATCTCTGCTATCCGAGATTTTTTCGTTGACACTATCTTGGTTGGATTCAATGTTCCTCCTAATGTTTCAAAATACTCGAGTCTATAATCAGGTTAGCCCTTCCCTCGTTTGGGTCCCCTGCAAGTTCAGGTTCCCCACTCTCAACGGTACTATGGCTACCTCCGACTCCCTACAACCCATCGCCAGTCCCTTATTGATTCGTTGTGGCTACCTTGGCACGGAGATTCTTTTCGCTGCGGGTTCTGACATCTCCGTTTGCAGAACTCGCCCTAGGTTTTTTTTCACAGGATACCGACCTGCTTGCACGCCTCGGAGGTTGTAGGGCCTCCTGTGTTACTAGGTCACCTCGATACACATTCGCCCCGCTCTACGACCCCGGCAGAATTCACACGACCTCGCTCATCTATGGGCGTGCAAATGTTGCCCCCCATTCTCGACACTCGAAGGGCTTCTGCAATTTCGTTCTGTTTCGTGGCTCAATCACGCGGCTTTTGCATCGCTGTTTACGCTTTACGGATGTTGTTCCACCTCCCACCCCTCACCATTCGGTGTCGAGGTTTCATGATGTCCGTGTCCGCACAAAACTCGCTTCCAGTCGGGTGAGCTAGCCCTTACTGGGTGGGGTTCCAACCCACAAGATGACTTCAAAGGATTTCAAAACTTCATTTCCTATTCCATTCATTCCTCCTTTCTAGCCTTTGCACAGCGCACGCCGAGTGGCAGCCGGCGTAAAGGTGGCATGAGCACAGACTTGGCGTCGTGTTGGAACTGGGGAACCTACTGGTGGATGTTAAGGGAACGGCTATAAGGTGGAAACCGAAGGGCAAATACCGATGACACCAGATAGGGGCAGAGAGACTCGTAGTAGTGAAGAAGGTTCTGTAACGGAGCTGGAGCGAAGGGGTCTCCTAATATGTGAGGAAACACTAACCAGTCGGACACTCTGTGGTCCATTTAAATGGTTTACAATAGTGGAACCTCGCAAATATTAGAGGAGCCGTATGACGGGAGACTGTCACGTACGTGTCTGTGAGGGGCAGTGGGGGAAGCTCCCACTGTCTACTCGATTGGATAAATTTTGTGGATAACTGGCGAGTTCCTTCCCCAAAAGTGGGGATCTCTAATGAACTTCTTTGGTTGAACTTTCCTCTTTGCTCTGTTTAGACTTGGCTTTTGCCGATTCGGTTCTCCAACTTTCTTTTCCTTCAATGTTGAGGGTTTCACAGTTGTGAATGATTCGATCAACAGCAGCAGCGGTGGTAATAGGGTTAAGAAACACCTTATCCCATTCAGAGTATGTTAAGTTTGTAGTGATCATGAGACTTTTCCTTTCATATCGCTGAGATATGAATTGAAAGAAAAGATCTGCCCCCTCTGTGCAGGAAGCTGTATAGCCAAGTTCATCACAAGCAATAAGATCAAAACGGTCTAATTTCTTAAAAAGAGCATTCAATGAGAGTTCTTTCTTGCTTTCACGCATTGTTTCAATAAGTTCATGAGTGGTGTGATCCAATACTTTATTTTGACGGACTTTTCATGGGTTCCTTTGACCTCGAAGCAATTTTTATGATTTTATCCTGACTGAGTTTAAGTTGTTGAGAGTGATATTTTGATTAGCAAGGTGTGTCGAGGTGAAGTGAGTGAAAAAAGGATGACTGATTCTCTCTGTTTGGTTTGCTCTCCCGCCTGGTGGCTCAAGAAATTAAGAGCACTTGAGATTTCCAAGTTCTCTTGGAAGGATAATTTCGCTGTATCTGATTTGATGGATTATTTTTGGAAGCCTAGTTCCTGGCATTTAAAGCAGGAGATCCTCCCACAGGTGGTGGCTACTTGCTTGAATCGACGCAACATCCTGTTGCGGATCTTTCAGTCTCGGGCTCCTGCCCTCGCCCCTCAGCCCCAGGGGGCTTTCGGGTACGACTGAAAGATTCTTAGTCTCGATTCCACATTGAGAGGAGATTGAGAGGAGCGTCCTATCCAGTGGGACTTTATTTGGCCCCTCAGGGAGAATAACTACCGACCATGTAGTTTAAATAAGTTCTGTGGCGGCTTGGCGAACATGTTCTTCTGTAATTTGTTCTTCAGAAGCTTTCATACATGCAATCAATGAACCTCTGGCAATCAAATTGGCTTTTCTTAGCAAGCCTCCAGAGCCCTGCCAAATGGCTGTGACAGCATTATCTGTCATGAGTTTATTCTTGATTCCAGAGATTTTAAGGTGATGATCTAGATAATTTCTCATATTTTCTTCATTAAGAGCTGGTAGGTGAGCGTGGGTCATCACACGAGAAGCCAAGGGCAGAGAAGTTCTATACTTCAATTTATCAAGAAGGTTATTCTGTCCCACCAAAATAAGTGAGAATCTTTTTTCAGAATCAAAGTTGAATTGGTTAATCGTATGCAATTCAGCAAAGACATCGACTCTCAATAAGGATGCCTCATCAATGATAACCCATAGGTGTTCGTGGTTTTTTTCTAATTTTAATTCCGAATTAATGGAAATACTTTTCAAGCCTCCTTTTTTACATAGAGGGAAGTGGGCGATTTATAAATATTTATAGATGGTATTTTGAGAAATGGACGCAGATTGACATTTGATATCCACGACAAGCCATGTGTTTTAAGAGACTTAATTGTGTAACGAAAGAACTGTGGACTTTTGGGAACAACAGAATTTAAATTTCTTTCCACTTCCGCATGGACAGGATTGATTTCTTCCAATTTTTTCGCTTTGGTCATTTTTCTGCTGTGATGCAGACATATCTTCAGTTACAATTTTTTTTTGCTTTTCATCTTCCAAATCCTCATCCAAATTATCAAAAAGAATATCTCCTAGATTCTGGTGAAAGTAACGATTTTTAAATTGAGATATGAGCATCATAAAAATACATGTAAGAACCAAAAGTGTGAGTGAAGCAAAAAACAAAGAAGATGCTTGCATCTGAGTTAATGGGAGGATGAGTGCCAGTAAATAACCAAATCCAAATACCAATAAGGAAATAAGAAGAGATATAAAGGATCCCAAAGAAAGTAATATTAAAAGTCCAAAAATCATTGCTATTTTTTGCTCCTGTCGAATACAATGAATCCGCATAGATACAAGTGAGTTATCTACAGACTTAATGATTCTCGCGTTAGTATCTTAATAGGTCAAGATTAATTGGAGGAAATTTTTATTTTTTAAACGCAGGGGGCAAATATGAGCACGGAAGCTCAAACACTTAAAACGATCAAAAAATGTTTCAAGAAAGTTATTCCTGAAAAGGACTCTCGGGCAACCATTCCACCTCTTGAGTTTATTGTGGCTCTTGTCTTGTCATTCCAGGGAGACTCTAAGACATATTCAATAGAGGGAATTAGGAGGTTTATGATAAGTCATTTAGGATTAAGAATTGAAAGACACAGCTTCTGGGAAAGACTCTCTAGAAAAAGATTAAAAGAGCTTCTGAGTAAACTGGTTGAAATGCTCATGATAAAGCTATCTCATGGAGCTTTTCATGGGAGCAAAGCCATATTATTACAACTGGGAGTCTCAGACGTTCTTCTTGTTGACTCAAGCACAATAAGCCTTTGGGATGGAGCATCTGAGAATTTTCCAGGGACAAGAACAAACGCAGGAATTAAATGGCACGCTTGTTTCAGTTTATTCAGTGGTATAATGACTTGGTTCGAATTAACTCCGTCTTCCACTAACGATAGGAAGTGCTTTCCTGATATAAAGGAACTCGTTGGAAAATTAGTCATCTTTGATTTGGGATATTGGGACTATGGCTTATTGTCATCTATTCATGAAGCTAAAGGATTTTTCTTGTCTAGAGTAAAGTCAAATGCCTCTATTCTTATTGATGCTGTTGTTGAAGGTTTGCCAGATTACTATGTTGGAAAAGAGTTCTCTGATATTAAACTCAAGAAAAAAAACGATGTTGTTGAATTTATAGGCAGTGTCTTGTCCAATGGTAAATGGGTAAGTTTGAGAATTGTAGGCTTCTGGAATTCCTCCGAAAAACGCTATCATTGGTATTGCACGAATTTAGATGTGGCAGCGGAGTCCATATATCCAATTTATCGTTTACGTTGGCAATGTGAACTTATTTTCAAATCTTGTAAGAATTCTTTGAATGCAAATCAGATCACCTCAAACGATCAAAATATCATAGAGAGTCTTCTTCTTGCTTCATTAGCGGCTCACCTCACATCAAGTGTTGTTTTGAGGATAGGAAGAACTAAACTCAATAAGGAACAAAATGACTCCACATCGTTTCAAAGAGTTGCTAAGGTTACCGTCTTATTAGCCTCTGATTTTATCAAATATCTCCTAAGCTCATCTCAAAAGTATTTAAATATTTTGATAGAGAAGATCAAGATATTCTCCCATGAAATTTATGACACAAACTACCGACGGCGAAAAACATCAATGAATATGGCTAAAAAGGTCTTGCTATGAAAGAATAAAAAACCACGAACACCTATGAACCTTTATGGCTATCGAATGGATTGAGCTATCTATCCTCACCTCATAATAAAGTCATTGTCTACTTTTCGCTATATGCTTAAAGAACTACTGAGATTTTTATGAGGCTGTTTTAATATATTTTACATTTTTGTATTTCCTGTAGGGTTTAAATTTTTCTTCAGACTTCAAAACTCCTAATGCTAAAGCAGCTATTCTTCTTGAAATGGCGTTCCTGGCTTTGTGTGGTGGATAATTTCTTTCTGTAATTAACTGCTCATACCAGTCATTGAATTCATTTTTCCCACCAATAACTGTCAATGCAGCCACCTTAAAAACACATTTCATTTGCCGACAAGATCTAGAGTTTTTCTTTCCATAAATTTTTCCACCACTAACTCTAGCCAGCTTCACTAGTCCACAGTAACTCCACCAAGAATTGCGTTCAAATCGATGAGGGTCTACAACACGAGCTACGATTTTAACAGCATTGATGTGTCCAATTCCTGGAATTCCCTGGAGGTGTTTAATTTCTTTGTGTTTTCTGGCCAGTCTCTTGAATTCTGCGTCATAACGCTTCTTCTCTTCTTCATAAAAGGCAATGCTCGTATCCAATCCAAGGAGTACGAATATATCTTCTGATCTTTTTAACTCTGTTTTTTTCTTCGCATTTTCATGGGAGGCTCGAAACAATGCTGATCTCTGGTTTTTGCTTCGAACTCCTGCTTTGATAACATCTTCATATCCACTGATAATTTTTCTAAGATAAATAAAATCATCCCCTGAATGAAAGACTCTTTTTAAAAGACCTGAACGCAACAGATGAACCAGCTTCTGAGCATCAATTTTATCATTCTTGGGTCCCTCACTCAGTAATTTATTGCGACAGGGATCACAAATCAAGAGTTCATCAACATGATCTTTTAACTCTGTATATAGCCACTGTGAAGCCGTACTTTCTTCAATGGTGAGAGCTTTTGTGCCTTTAAGACTCTTCAAGTAGATTTGGAGTTCACTAACATCAGCTTTCACATCAGTGGCCTTGATGGCATTAGATTTGGCTGTCATTCTTGCAATGGCCATGTTGCTTTGCGCCCAGTCAACGGCGATATAATGATCGTACTTCATAGGTTCCTCCTCCTTAGGTGGTTCTTTGTAACTAAATTTGTTCTCTGCCATTCATTGTAATAATAAATTTTTCGCCTGCTTATCGGTTTTTGGCTTGCTCGTTTGGGGCCTCTCACCCGTGAGAGGAGGCCCCAGCGAGCAAGGGAAAGAGTGAAAGATGCGCTGCACTCCCCAGTCCGTCTAGCGAAGCGGCAATTAGAGTGACAGACGCGGAGCGGCTGGCCACGATAATTGAGGACTGGGAAAAGAGTGCTAAGCATCTTGATCGGCTGTCTACATCTAAATTGTGTGAGGGCAACCAAGTTCCTAAGCGATTTCTGTACTTTAGTCACATTTAAATGCTTGAAGTTCTCTTGGGGAACTCGGAGGCTCAAGACTATTTTTTTTGCATATGGCATGTATGTTTGAACGAGACTTTGGGTGACCATCTTTTTCGATTTACCGCTTAAGAATGGTTGAATTTATCCTAAGAAAGGTGTTGTTTTAGCAAATAAAATATGTGACATTATTTTTAAAGGAGCATTGGAGACTTCAAAATTTTAAATTTACAAAGGAGCGAACAAAATGACAAGTTCGCGTCACAAACCACAAGAATATTATTTCTTATTTACCCAAAGAATTCAACAAGAATCACTGCGTTAATGAAAATAAAACTCTAAGAAACAGGAAAATCACCCCAAAAATATTTTTCTTTTTCATTCTTCAACTCGCCTGCAATATGACCTTTGCAGGTTACTCCTCAAATGCCCAAATACTTCAAACCCTTATTGAGGAGTTTCCCTCTCTTGCACAAAGCTCTTTATGTGTCTTCAGACAAAAAATATCCTTTTATTTTTTTAAAAATATTTTCGACAATCATCTCAAAGACTCTTGGGGGGCACTAAAAACTTATCAAGGATTTCACCTTGTAGGCATTGATGGAGACGAATATAGCCTTAGTGCGACAGGTGATGCGTTGGAGCAAGGGTATCGTGGTCGCGGGGCTCCTGAAGATAAAGAGACTTATTATCCACGCATGTATGTTGTAAAAGCTATTCATTTACTATCTGGAGTCATCTGCGGATTTTATCATGCAAATACCTGTAATGAGATTCTAGGAGCCTTAGGAATTTTAGAAAATTTACCCCAAAAAATCATTGCTGTTTATGATAGACTCTACTTATCAAAGGACTTGCTACAAGCACATCAAGTTCATGGTAGCTATTTTATCTTCCGCTGCAAAGTAGGGTCTACATTTAAAGAGATAGTTAATTTTGCGGCAAGCCATATGAGAACAGCAGATGTTGTCTTAGATGGTGTGAGTGTACGGCTGATAAAGATCAAAAATCCTAAGACAGGCAAAGATTTGGTCTTTGCCACAAATCTTCCTAAAAAGAATTGGAGTAAGAAGAAGATCGAACAAATTTATCAACTTCGTTGGGAGTGTGAGACCAGTAATAGAGATCACACTCTTTCTATAAATATGGAATCCTTGCATTCAAAAAGTATTAATGGAGTCTTACAAGAGCTGTATGCCTCATTCATTCTTAATAATATGCTCCGCCTAGAAGCTCATGAAAATGGAGGTTTCGAGGTAAGTCCAGATACTCCCATTACGAAGAAAGTTAATTTTAAATTTTTAGTAGAAATGTCTTTTGATTGGTTGGAAAAGATATGGTTTGAAAAAATTGAGGAATTTGTGAATCTGATGAAAAATCTTGTTACAAAAAATATCTCAAAGAGAAAGAGGATGTCAAGATGGTACGAAAGAGAGATTAAAGGATGTAGGAAGTCCTATAAAAATAGTGCTCTTGTTGTTCGGAGGGTTTAAACGGTAAATCGAAAAAGATGGTCACCCAAAGTCTCGTTCAAACATACATGCCATATGCAAAAAAAATAGTCTTGAGCCTCCGAGTTCCCCAAGAGAACTTCAAGCATTTAAATGTGACTAAAGTACAGAAATCGCTTAGGAACTTGGTTGCCCTCACACAATTTAGATGTAGACAGCCGATCAAGATGCTTAGCACTCTTTTCCCAGTCCTCAATTATCGTGGCCAGCCGCTCCGCGTCCGTCACTCTAATTGCCGCTTCGCTAGACGGACTGGGGAGTGCAGCGCATCTTTCACTCTTTCCCTTGCTCGCTGGGGCCTCCTCTCACGGGTGAGAGGCCCCAAACGAGCAAGCCAAAAACCGATAAGCAGGCGAAAAATTTATTATTACAATGAATGGCAGAGAACAAATTTAGTTACAAAGAACCACCTAAGGAGGAGGAACCTATGAAGTACGATCATTATATCGCCGTTGACTGGGCGCAAAGCAACATGGCCATTGCAAGAATGACAGTCAAATCTAATGCCATCAAGGCCACTGATGTGAAAGCTGATGTTAGTGAACTCCAAATCTACTTGAAGAGTCTCAAAGGCACAAAAGCTCTCACCATTGAAGAAAGTACGGCTTCACAGTGGCTATATACAGAGTTAAAAGATCATGTTGATGAACTCTTGATTTGTGATCCCTGTCGCAATAAATTACTGAGTGAGGGACCCAAGAATGATAAAATTGATGCTCAGAAGCTGGTTCATCTGTTGCGTTCAGGTCTTTTAAAAAGAGTCTTTCATTCAGGGGATGATTTTATTTATCTTAGAAAAATTATCAGTGGATATGAAGATGTTATCAAAGCAGGAGTTCGAAGCAAAAACCAGAGATCAGCATTGTTTCGAGCCTCCCATGAAAATGCGAAGAAAAAAACAGAGTTAAAAAGATCAGAAGATATATTCGTACTCCTTGGATTGGATACGAGCATTGCCTTTTATGAAGAAGAGAAAAAGCGTTATGACGCAGAATTCAAGAGACTGGCCAGAAAACACAAAGAAATTAAACACCTCCAGGGAATTCCAGGAATTGGACACATCAATGCTGTTAAAATCGTAGCTCGTGTTGTAGACCCTCATCGATTTGAACGCAATTCTTGGTGGAGTTACTGTGGACTAGTGAAGCTGGCTAGAGTTAGTGGTGGAAAAATTTATGGAAAGAAAAACTCTAGATCTTGTCGGCTGTTAGCTGACAATTAAAATGCCCCACCGTCGCCAATGAAAAGTGGCCACTTTTCAGAGGAGGACCTATGGTGATTTTTGGCATTGTCAACCGAGACGCATATAATCAATTGATATTACTCATAAAAAGGCTCCGAGCTGATAAGAACTCCTTTTGGGTTCTTGTCGACCTGGAAAGGGGCTCCGTGTTGGAGAGTCCTTCCATGACAGCCTATTCAGGTTCCATATTTGTCATTTGTAGACTGTTTCTGGATTTCAATGAGGTTAAATATATAGTCAAGAAAAGCCTGTTTAGGCTGTGCCCATTTTCTAAAGTATTTAAATTCCACAAGATTCCAACATTTGCCTCAATTTTCATGGAATTTCTTTTTGAAGACAGGCTTCCCTTAAAGCCGTCGCCAATTAAAATGTCCCACTTTCAATATGGAGGTTGTCGCCAATGAAAAGTGACCAATCTTCAGGGAGTGTTCAAATACTAGACAATGAAGTCTCTTCTTCTGATATAGATACTAAGCTCACAGAGTCCCTCCCTTTTGCAACTCAAAAGGTTAGCAATGAGGAGGATCTTATGATTAGTCAATACACTTTCGGCCGCATTCGTGACCTGAGTCACAGTGGTAAAAATAAGACAGAAATATCTCGTGAATTAGGGATCAATCGTAAGACGGTGGGCAAGTACTGTGAGTCCAACACCCCACCGAAGTACAAGGCGAGGTCCAAAAGAACTCGCCCAGATCCCCTTAATGGATATATGGATCGGGTGAAGTACTTTTTGAAGTTGAACCCAAGTAACACCGCCCGTGAAATATATGAGCTACCTGAAATCCCTAAAAGTTGTAACTAGGTTTAATGTATTGCGTTAACTCTCTTTTCCTATGGAATTGGCTACTATCAACGGTTTGAGAGGTTTAATAGTATTAATATATTTAATATGACTCATAAAAATCTTCTTCGAAAGGTCCTTCGTTCCCATTGGATCGACAATATAAATTAGGCATAGTGGTAGCCTGCTTCTCTTCCTTGTCCCAAAAGCTTTTAACTTTATAGAGATAGGTTTTTCTTCAGTAACCCTCTCCAAAATTAGTTTCAGCTCCTATAGCCTGTTTCATGTGTTCTTGGGAAAGATATATCGCAGATTTTTCCTCTATTTGAAACAATTTTGAGAGATATTTCTTTCATTAAGATTATTATAAGAGTACACAGTTTAAAATAGCAGTGCCAAGTTTCAAAACGAATCTCGGCAAGAACTACTGGTTTTTTCCTTATTTTTTTGCTCAAAAGTGTATGACATCGTTAATATTGTAACTATGCTTTTGAAGAGATGAAAATCTCTTAATCAAAGTGAAGGCCTTCTCAGACAATAATCAGGACTTAAGTCCTATACCTAGTTACAACTTTTAGGGATTTCAGGGAGCTATTAGTTGAGGAGGGTTATCGTGGGAGTGAGAGAACGGTTCAGAGAAGAGTTTGTGAGATTCTTGGTTCTCGCCCCAAGGAGCGTTTTTTCAGCCAAAGATATGATCCTGGAGAACAGGCTCAGTTTGATTTTAAGGAGAAGGTTGCTTTACCATTTGCCGATGGTGTTCAGATCGTTCATCTCCATTTTGGAACATTGCCTTGTAGTGGCACCTGTTGGGTTCGTGCCTACCCCTTTCTTGTCTATGAGTGTTTCATCGATGGGGTGCATGCTTTTTTTGAAAAGATAGGTGGGATGAGTGCGAACATCCGTATTGATAATTTATCTCCCTGTGTGAAGAAAGTTCTTAAAGGAAATCAGCGAATTTACACCCAATCTTTTGATCGAGCCATCCAATACTATGGATTTAAGGTTCTTCCCTGCCGCGCAGGGAAGGGCTCTGACAAGGGAGATGTGGAGCGTGATATTCGAACCTTCAGTTCTCGGATAAAAAATATTGTTAGAAACAAAGGAATTGTTTTTAAAGACTGGGATCATTTGAATCAGTTTTTAGAGTCTTATATGGATCAGCATCAGAGTGACTCCACCAAATCTCGCTTTGAGGAGGAGGCCAAAGTTCTTAAGCCTTTGCCTCCACGAGATGAAGATATTCTCTGTAAGGTGAATATTTGTCAAAGTAATGGTTATGGGACTTTGAGAATAGGTAAAACCACATATTCCATACCTGATGAGGTGATCCAATCTCCCTGTAAAACCGTACAGGGTCCCTATCCCCGATGGGCGGGTTAAACCAGGCCATTTGTGGGCGGGCAAACCAGGCCATTTAGGGCGATCTGACAAGATGGGCTCACCCTACCTTTAATTTTTTATCTTGACAAGTCGGTTTGAAGCTTCCTTCAATCGGTAGCTTTTTCCCTCAAATTTTAATAGTTGGCTGCAGTGGAGAAGGCGATCCAGGATGGCAGAGGCCACGGTATTATCGCCCAAACACTTTCCCCAGTCCTCAATAATGCGATTGGAGGTAATAAGAGTGCTTTTTCTCGCTGAGTATCGATCCAGAATGATTTCCTGGAAGTCATCGCAAGCCTCTGGCGGAATGCGCTTTCTAAGAAAAAGATCATCAATGATCAACAGGTCCACATGGATGAGTTGGGTGTAGAACCTCTTTCTGCGCCCCAGCTGCCTGGCCTCAAAGAGATTTTCAAAGAGCTTGTGAGCTTCTTGATACAAAACCTTGTAATTTGATATGGAACAGACCTTGGTGGCTATAGCTTTTGCAATGTGGCTTTTTCCAGTTCCAGGGGAGCCAATAAGCAAGGCTCCCTCCCCCTGCTTGATGAACTTCAAGTTCATTAATTCCAAGATCATTGGCTTGGGTATTTTTGGGTTAAAATTCCAATCAAAGCCGGTGAGGGTGGACTCTTCCGTGAGCTTGGATGCTTTGAGGAGTCTCTCACATTTTTTGCTTTTCTTGAAATCCTTTTCATCCTGTAAGAGCAATGAGAAGGTCTCTTGGAAGTTTTGTTGGTTCTGTGTGTGTTGGTAACTTCGAGCCTCAAATGTTTCAAACATGCCTATAAGCTTAAGGCTTTTGAGAGTCTCTTGTATTTCTGTAGGTGACATTGGCATTGTGATTGCTCCTTTCCTCTAGAAGAGGGGTTGGGGGGGTGGATTAAGTAAGGTTGGTGCTAGGCTGAGGGTGTAAGGGCAATGGCATTCGTTTTTGCAGAAGGTTTTTCCACATTTTTCTGACTCCCTCTAACATACTGAGTTAAGGGGGCTTTTATCTTTTTTCTTTTTCCGAAAAAAAATACTTGAGTCCACCCCATCGTTGTGTCACATTATATTTGAACCATTCCCAAAGGGGAGAGACTCAAATGGACCCACGCATAGAGACATTGCCTTCAACAACTTTTTTTGGAAGACGCTTGACGCGCAAGCAAATTGCCGACATTCAAAAGACGGTGGCGCTATTTCCTTCTTTAAGTCGCCGTGAACTGGGTTATACAGTTTGTGAACATCTTGGTTGGCTAACTCCCAAAGGTGATCATCGCATCCAATCGTGCCTTCGTATGCTTGAGACGCTAGAGGAACTTGACATTCTATCCCTGCCAGAAAAAGACATGTCAAAGCGGAGTGTCCCCTCCAAAAAAATCACTTGGACACACCGAACAGATGAAAAGCCTCTCATCAACGATAAACTAGACTCATTGACCCCACTTTCTTTGCAAATCGTAACTGATCAAGAGGCCATTAAGGAATGGAATGAAGTTGTCGATCGGCATCATTATCTCAATTACAGACGTCCCTTTGGTCCCCACTTACGCTATTTCATCTTAGATAATTGTGGGCGAAGATTGGGTTGTCTTTTATTTGAAGCTGGCACATCCACTTTGCCTTGCCGTGATGAATGGATCGGTTGGCAAAATCGAGCTTACAAAAAGCACTTGAATTTAGTGGTGAACAATAGTCGATTTTTGATCTTTCCCTGGGTAAAGGTTCGCCATCTTGCTTCGATGGCTTTATCTATGGCAACTCGCCAACTTCCCACAGACTGGGAGTTAAAACATGCTTTCAAACCTGTACTCATGGAGACTTTTGTCGACCTTACCAAATTTAATGCCACGAGCTATCGTGCTGCCAACTGGCTTTATTTGGGCAAAACAAATGGGAGTCGTGCCTACAAAAATGTAAAGGGAAAAACTCAAAAAGGTGTTTATGTTCAACCTCTGACAAAGAATTATCAGTCTATCTTATTGAATGGCCCCCAATGCGCTATCAAGAAACCCGTCGGGAAACCCACCATCAAGCCACATAAGAACTTGGCTGAGCCTATGCTAGAGGACTCTTTTGTGCATCTTTGGCAAAACATCATCAAGACAGTGGTTATCATTGCAGATGAGTACGACCGAACCTGGCAAAAGCGTCAACGTGTCTTGAATACATTGTTGATTATACTTTTCATCTTCCGACTTGTTTTCTCTAAAGGAAAACAAGGTTATGATACAACTTTGATTGAACTTTGGGAGCAGTGTCGCATATTAGACATTGAACTCCCTCAACCTAAACCAGTTCGGGCATCCACTATGTGTAGTGCACGGGCTAAAGTAGATGAAAATATATTTAAAGTTTTGCATGATGAAATTCTTAAACAAGACGGTATATCCAATTCTAGTACCTTATGGAAGGGCCATAAGGTTTTCGCAGTGGATGGATCGAAAATAAATTTACCACGTCAACTCGTAGATAATGGGTATCAGCAACCATGGGAAAAAGCATGGTACCCTCAAGGTCTTGTCAGTTGCCTGTACCAACTACAGTCGAAGATTCCTGTGGATTTTGATCTCTTTGCCCATAACAATGAGAGAAAGGCTGCACAAACTCATTTCAAAAAATTGTTTGAAAACGATGTTGTGGTTTATGATCGTGGCTATTATTCCTACGAAATGCTTCATGAGCATAAGGTGCGAAGTCTGCATGCGGTGTTTAGGATAAGGAGAAATGCCAACACTGTTTTTGATGAATTTATTAATAATGATCAAAAAGACTCAGTGATCCAAGTCATTCCTAGCAAGCAAATTCTGAAAGAACTACATAAAAAAAAGCCACAAGACGACTTCAAAGCCTACGCTTTGCGTTTGGTCAAATATAAAATTGGACAAACTACTTTTGTTCTAGGAACAACCTTAATGGATCAAAAAAAATATTCCATTGATGATCTGGCCAATCTCTATCATGGACGCTGGAGTATAGAGGAACTGTACAAAATATCCAAAGAACTGATGACCATTGAAGAGTTTCATTCTCAAAGTGAAAGGGGAGTCAAACAAGAATTGTTTGCACACTTCACACTTATCACTCTGACAAGATTATTTTCCAACTACACGGAAGACCGTCTTAATACATCTCAATCCCATAGTAAAAAACAAACCATGCAGACAAACTTTAAAAACAATTTACTGACAATTGCAAGAAATATTGAAGGTCTTTTTCTTCAACAAAAGGTAGTGCTTAGTAAAACCCTCAATTGCATCATTACAAATATGAAGACCTGCCGACAAAGGCTACGTCCGAATAGGCATTACGACCGAGTTTCTAGAAAACCCATCGGAGTATGGAGACCCAGTAAAGAGGTTAGGGGGGCTATGGCCAACGGATAATCACATGGATCAAAGAAAAAAACTTGGGGTTAGCCCACCCCCGAGGAGTTAGAGGTTCAAATCCTTAACCGAATGGGATCTCTCACTAAACGAATGCCATTGGGTGTAAGGGTGAGTGGTAGATTTCGTTGTTGGCATGTAAATCCCAGTAGATGGCATACTCGGATGGTGCTCGAATGATGTCGTGGTCTTGGGTGAGGTGGGATTCCATCTTTTTCTCATCCACAGGGGGCTGTAGTTCCTCAACAAGCCTTTTAAAGACCCTAAGAGATAAGACCCCTCTGCTCACAGCCTGAATGGCTGCTTTTTCAATAAGATCAGAGTGATATTTTTTAGCCAAGGACACCACCCCACGCATCTGCCTGTTTCCAACTCTCTCATCCACCCTGAGTAATGACTGACAAAAAGCTTTTGTTTGAGGGCCAATCTGACCCGCATCAGCTAAAATATTTTCTACATGGCGAGATGGATTATAAACACGATCTTTGTCTAGCAAAGAGAGACTCCCCGGGAGAGTGGCTTTTTGGTGGCGGCGGATAACACTCATCGTAGCAGGGTCCATAATCTCTATGTCTTTATCATAAATACGCACAATGACTTGGCTCTTTAGATCAGAAGGGTAGGCGCAATAGTAACTGTTTCCCACTTGAATGAGCCCATCGTCTGCAACTGTTCGTATCTCTTGTTTAAAAAAATCAAATTTCTTTTGGGGGAGCTTTTTGAGAAAGGGGCTCTCTTCTTCAAACATCTCAGAAACGACTCGCTTGGTGCGACCATGGACCCGAGGGCGAGCCCAAGTGTGCTCCCAGTGCATGAGCCACTCATTTTGCTCCTCAATGGTTTTAAATGAACGACCCTTCAGTGCTGTGTCTTGGGTGTGGTGAATGGCGTGCTCAACGGTTCCTTTCCTATCAGGATCACGAACTCTTGCCGGGTCAGCAACGACCCCGTAGTGAGTCAGTACAGCGCCATAAACGGCGTTCAGCGTTGGCTCATAGATATCTGGCTTAATAACACCTTCCTTGAGATTGTCTAAGACGACATATTGAGGGCAGCCCAAAAAATAATGAAAAGCCTCCTCATGGAGTCTGCTCCACGTCTCTTGGCTGGACTTCCAAACAACCTTGCGAAAAGAGGCACGAGAGTACTTGAGGGTCATCACAAAAAGGCGAGGCCGCCTATATTTGCCTGTCCGGGGGTGAACAGTCAGAGCCCCTTGGCCATAATCCACTTGGGCTTCCTCTCCGGGGGGAAAATCCAAGCGATCATAGCGTTTGGGAGTACTCTTCTTCAGCTTCCTTACAAATTTTTTCACGCTGTCGTAGGAGTGAGAAAAACCAAATTTCTCCACTAAATCTTGGTAGATGGCCATTCGATTGCGCTCTAAGTTCAAAGCCTGATTTTCAATCCAAGCCCTGTGGGGCTCACAAGCCGACTGATGACATAAGGGGCGTTGAGAGGTTTTATCTTTAAGAGATTTTTTCAATCCAGGTGGTTCTATACAGTCCGTGGATCCAGTTTCTGTGGGAGCAGCCATCGGTTCCACCATGGTTGTGGATGGGCGCGTGAGGCAGGCGGAGGAGTGCATGGAAGCCCCATCAGACACGACAAGACATGCTGAGCCTGATCCTATAGGGGAAGATGGAGGCGTTTCTAAGGGGGGTGTGGCTTCCCCTAGAAGAACCTGCTGATTGAATTCTGTGGAGGAGACCGAAACTTCCTTGGGCTTTTCGAACTGGGCCACAGGAAGGCTTGGAGGCTCCGCAGAGCAAATTTCAGGAGAACATGAAGATGAACATGACTCTGCTTCTGAGCACACCGAAAAGGCTGGAGATTTTGGCTCTATACCTCCTGTACGCCCCTTTTTGGCAATGACCCTATGGGCTTTCGCATACTCTGAAACCGTAGATCGACCTACATGTAGCCTTTTCGCTATTTTACGAAATGAGTGACCTGCTATAATTAATGTTAATATCTCTTCTTGTTTTTGTTTATTCAAGACGTTCATCCTTCCCTCCCAGGTTGTTTTCTAGAAGGTATTTTACAATACGCCTTGTCAGATATTAAATTTTAAATGGCCTGGTTTGCCCGCCCACAAATGGCCTGGTTTGCCCTCCCCTCCGGGCTATCATGTCACGATCTATCGTGCAGGAGGGAAGCAAGAAATTGTCGCTCGCCATCAAAGAAAACCTGATGGGGAGCATAGTCTTCTTCTTGAACATATCCTTCCCTCTTTAGTTCGTAAGCCGCAAGCCATGGTAAGATGGGCTCACCGATCCATTCTTTTTCCAACAAATGTGTTTGAAAATTTTTATCAATACCTCAAGCAACAAGATTCAAGCCGTGCCGAGCATGAATATTTAAGAGTTATCAACTTGATTCAGCATGTGAGTTGGCAGGACTTATCTACAGCCATGGAGCTTCAATTAGAAAGTCGTGAGATTTTCGACTTTAAATCCATAAAAGATTTGCTCTTAGGCAATCCCACCAAAATTAATTTGAATGACCAACAAAAACCACTTCAACCTAGATTGTCTCAATATGACAGTCTTGTTCCAAACATAGGAGGTTCTTAATGAATCACGAAGAACTTATAGGTTCTCTTAAAAAACTCCGACTTCCAGCGATGGCGGATGAATATGTTGCAACGGCTAGAGTTGCCGAAAAAACAAAAAAGACGTATGAACAGTATTTAGGTATACTCGTTCAAAATGAGCTTGCTGACAAGCATTCCCAGAGAGTGAAAAGATTGCTTAAGGGGGCCAAGCTTCCTCAACTTAAATCACTCCAAACTTATAACTTCCAGAAAAGAACGGGAGTGACAGCTCAGCAAATTAATTGGATGGCAGAGGGAGAGTGGGTCAGAAAAGCCTGTAATGTTGTGTTTTACGGAAGCTTTGGAATGGGGAAAAGTCATTTGGCCATGTCCCTAGTTCGTTCACTCTGTGAACAAGGCTATCGATGTTTATGGGTCACCACTTGTTATACGATACTTTATTCTGACTAGAATTCGCCTTTATTTTTTATTTTTCTTTGACCATCCCTAGAGAATTATTACATTCCCTTGACTAAGTCTTGTCATAACCTCCCCATGAGTTTAATACTCTGCATCAGGAGGTGTTATGATTTTAGCTACTTTTGTATCAACGGATGACCTTGTAAAAGAAGGTAAGAATTACAATTGGAAGAGGCCATGTAAGTGCCAAAATCCCGGATGTAAAAGTGAGAAGCTCTGGGGCCATGGCTATGTGAAGAGATACTTTTTTGCATGCTCTGAAGCGGTCTACCTCAAGCGCAATGCCGTTTCCTTAAGCCACCACACCCCTCTGCCTCTGCGTTAAGCTATTTCTTTTAAAAGAACTCCCAGCCCTTTTGATAGACCTTTCATAGCTTCTTTTGAAGTGCCTCCTCTTCTCCATTGAAATCTTCATCAGCAACTTTATCTGCTTCCTAAATTTCTGATAGAGCCCCGCAACAAAAAGAGGGATGCTATCCATTATGAAATCAAGAATCAGTTTAAAGTTAGGTTTTTTGTAGTCATTTTTTACCAACTGATTCACACTGTCTTCATCCTCATTTATGCTCATTTGAATCTTTGTATAATTGAAGAGCCAAAAATAAGAATACAGCTCTTGCAATATTCCATTAAGGCTTGTTGAGTGCCACTGCTCCATTTTCATTGTCGATGTAAAATCACGAAATGTCGTTTCTATTTCCCAACGACGAGAGTAAAGAGCAACCATATCCTTCTTGTCCAAGGAGCCATGCGGAAGATTAGTGGCCAAAACAGAGAACTCCCCAGTCTTTGGGTTTTTATACTTATAGAGATGAATGACCACCCCCTCAATAACCATTCGTGAATACCAACCTGGGCCATTAAATAAATTTACAATGGGGATAAAAGTAGAGCCTCGCTTACAACGCGCAATAAAGAAGTTACTGGCTTGAGCATGGGCCTTAATAATCTCTGTAGATAAATAAAGCCTATCGTAGAGAGTTATGCTATTACTCTCAAAACTACCTATCATTTGAATAGCATTGGCGATTTCGTTGAGAGCGGGAGAAAAGCAAAGATTCTTTGTCACACCCGATAAAACGTCATAAGCATGAGATAGATACATACGTAAGAAATGAGTTTCCATCTCATTTGGGCAAGGGTACCCACAATAACCCTCCTTTAAAAGATCTTTAGAGCGAGGAAGTGCTAATTGGTCGCCATCTATGGCATAGATATAAAAACCATGAAACGTTTTTCTCAATGGTTCGTAGTCTGTAATCAGAGATTCAAAGATATCTTTGAAAAATAGGTAAGAAATACTTTGACGTATCTTGCTGAGACTGCTTTTGACTGGCATGAGAAGCAGGTCACCAAAATGAGTCCATACCGTCTTAAGAGCGATTTGGTAGCCTTCGTAATTTGTTCCGGAAATAAGATAGATAATGGTAAAAAAGAAAATTTGAGGATTAAATTTTCGATTCCTTTTTTGTTTTTCTGGATCGACAAGGTGCTCTGGCTTGAAGGAAGAATCAAGTTTTGGTAGAATAAAATGGTCATCTGTGACGCGAACTCGTCATTTGGGGGCTTTCGAGATCAATATTGGATTGCATGTGACTTACTCCTTGGTTGAGGGTTGGGTGTAAAATAAAACAAGTCTTATTCTTGTCGATTTATCTAATAATTTCAAGAGATTTTTCTTAAGGAAACGGCATTGACCTCAAGCGCTGGCGGTGTCCTCACTGCCACAGTGTTATAACGACAAGACCCAAGTCGTTCTGGCGTCGTTTTCAAGAGACAAAGTCTCGTATTTTCGAAGCATTACGACATCGTCTGAACCCCAAGATTCCCAAGGCATGGCCCCTTTGGACAACGAGGCAAAGAGCGGGGCACTGGCTGAAAAAACTTCTTAATCACGCTAAGGCTTATAATCTGATGAAAGAAAAAGATCCACTTAGCACAGTGGCCTTTTATCAAGAGAAAAACCTGGACATTTTTGGTTAACGAAGTTTGCCAGTGCTCCCATTTATTTTCAACCTACCGTTTCTTGTCATTAACAAAGAGTCAGGAAGTTGTGTATCTCTTATTTCAAGAAAGATTTCCAATAACGGAAATTAAATCAAAGAAAGAGAGGTCAAAATGGCTGATAAGGACAAGAAAATGGAGGTTGCCACCTTTAGATTCGGAGTGATTTCTGAATTTGTTACAGGGTTGCGCCTTGAATATGGAGAAAAAGAGAGATTGCTTACGGAAAAATCTTCCAAGAGCTATCGTGTTCCCTACTCATCATCGACTCGTGTGAGTCGTTCCACCATAAAAAAATGGATTGCAGACTACAAGGGATCGGGCAATAGATTAGAGGGGCTTATGCCATCGGATCGCAAGGATCAAGGTCAATTTAGAAGTCTTGATGAATCTCTCCAAGTGGTCATTAAAGAGATCATGAAGGCAAAGGGACATTTTACAGGCATAGCCCTTGTCAATGCTCTACGTCAGCGCGGCTCTATTGGTACCAATGAAGAGATCAATATGAGTGTGCTTTATAGATTTTTAAAGCATCACAAATTGCAACAAAAAGAGTCCACAGATCGTAGGTCCTTTGAAGCTTCGTCTCCCAATGAAATGTGGCAGTCAGATGTTCTTCATGGCCCCATTGTGGTTGGCAAAAAGAGAAAGAAAGTAAAATCCTACCTCATTGCCATATTGGATGACAATTCTCGCATCATTCCCCACGGGGAGTTTTATGAGTCCGAAAGGCTTGAGAATATGAAGGATTGTCTTAAGAAAGCTGTTGAGAAGAGGGGGCTTCCTCAAAAGCTTTATATCGATAATGGGGCTTGTTTTAAGGCTATAAACTTGGAACAGGTCACAGCTTCCTTGGGTATTCAGATTATTCACACTCCTCCTTATACTCCTCAGGGTCGGGGGAAAGTGGAGCGTTGGTTTCGATATGTACGGGAAAACTTCTTTCCTCGCTGCGATGAAAAAACCTTGAGCCTTGAAGAACTGAATGAGGTATTTTCTGACTGGGTGGAGAGTTATCACCACAAAGTTCATGGAACCACTGGCGAAACTCCATTGGCGAAATTCCGTAAAAATATGAAGTGTGTTCGTCCCGCTCCCCCCAATCTATTGGACTATTTTCGATTTATTCAATTTCGACGAGTTAAAAAGGATCGAACTTTTCATTTGAATGGAACCATATATGAAGCTCCCGTAGACCTGATCGATAGAAGAGTGGAACTCAAGTTCCACAGAGAGACTCCCGAAGATGTTGAAATTTTCTTTGATGGAAGAAGCTTTGGTCAGGCCAATTTATTGGATCGGCATGTGAATTTTTACTTGGGTCGCAATGGAAAGGTGACTTCTGCCACGAAAGAGACAAAACCAAAATCAGGAGAATTATTTTCAGGAGATAAAACAGGAGGTAAGAAATGAAATACATTGAATATTTTGGAATGAAGTTCTCTCCTTTTAATGACAATCTTAAATCCAAAGACCTTATGTCTTTACCTGGAACAATGGCAGTGAAAGAGAGATTGGATTATGTTCTTTCCATTGGTGGAATTATGGTCGTCACCGGCGATGTTGGCACCGGAAAATCCACCGCCATGAGATGGAGTTTAGATCAATTCCACAAATCTGAAATTAACAGCTGTTATGTGACGGCGAACAGTGGCTCAACCAGTGAGCTATATAGACAATTGTGTTGGAGTATAAATTTAAATTTAAGAGGAAACCATAGGTCCTTCCTTCTTAAGGAATTCAAAGAAGCCATCTCAGAAATATTAGAACAACAAAGAAATAAAATTGTGGTTATCATTCATAGGTGTTCGTGGTTTTTTATTCTTTCATAGCAAGACCTTTTTAGCCATATTCATTGATGTTTTTCGCCGTCGGTAGTTTGTGTCATAAATTTCATGGGAGAATATCTTGATCTTCTCTATCAAAATATTTAAATACTTTTGAGATGAGCTTAGGAGATATTTGATAAAATCAGAGGCTAATAAGACGGTAACCTTAGCAACTCTTTGAAACGATGTGGAGTCATTTTGTTCCTTATTGAGTTTAGTTCTTCCTATCCTCAAAACAACACTTGATGTGAGGTGAGCCGCTAATGAAGCAAGAAGAAGACTCTCTATGATATTTTGATCGTTTGAGGTGATCTGATTTGCATTCAAAGAATTCTTACAAGATTTGAAAATAAGTTCACATTGCCAACGTAAACGATAAATTGGATATATGGACTCCGCTGCCACATCTAAATTCGTGCAATACCAATGATAGCGTTTTTCGGAGGAATTCCAGAAGCCTACAATTCTCAAACTTACCCATTTACCATTGGACAAGACACTGCCTATAAATTCAACAACATCGTTTTTTTTCTTGAGTTTAATATCAGAGAACTCTTTTCCAACATAGTAATCTGGCAAACCTTCAACAACAGCATCAATAAGAATAGAGGCATTTGACTTTACTCTAGACAAGAAAAATCCTTTAGCTTCATGAATAGATGACAATAAGCCATAGTCCCAATATCCCAAATCAAAGATGACTAATTTTCCAACGAGTTCCTTTATATCAGGAAAGCACTTCCTATCGTTAGTGGAAGACGGAGTTAATTCGAACCAAGTCATTATACCACTGAATAAACTGAAACAAGCGTGCCATTTAATTCCTGCGTTTGTTCTTGTCCCTGGAAAATTCTCAGATGCTCCATCCCAAAGGCTTATTGTGCTTGAGTCAACAAGAAGAACGTCTGAGACTCCCAGTTGTAATAATATGGCTTTGCTCCCATGAAAAGCTCCATGAGATAGCTTTATCATGAGCATTTCAACCAGTTTACTCAGAAGCTCTTTTAATCTTTTTCTAGAGAGTCTTTCCCAGAAGCTGTGTCTTTCAATTCTTAATCCTAAATGACTTATCATAAACCTCCTAATTCCCTCTATTGAATATGTCTTAGAGTCTCCCTGGAATGACAAGACAAGAGCCACAATAAACTCAAGAGGTGGAATGGTTGCCCGAGAGTCCTTTTCAGGAATAACTTTCTTGAAACATTTTTTGATCGTTTTAAGTGTTTGAGCTTCCGTGCTCATATTTGCCCCCTGCGTTTAAAAAATAAAAATTTCCTCCAATTAATCTTGACCTATTAAGATACTAACGCGAGAATCATTAAGTCTGTAGATAACTCACTTGTATCTATGCGGATTCATTGTATTCGACAGGAGCAAAAAATAGCAATGATTTTTGGACTTTTAATATTACTTTCTTTGGGATCCTTTATATCTCTTCTTATTTCCTTATTGGTATTTGGATTTGGTTATTTACTGGCACTCATCCTCCCATTAACTCAGATGCAAGCATCTTCTTTGTTTTTTGCTTCACTCACACTTTTGGTTCTTACATGTATTTTTATGATGCTCATATCTCAATTTAAAAATCGTTACTTTCACCAGAATCTAGGAGATATTCTTTTTGATAATTTGGATGAGGATTTGGAAGATGAAAAGCAAAAAAAAATTGTAACTGAAGATATGTCTGCATCACAGCAGAAAAATGACCAAAGCGAAAAAATTGGAAGAAATCAATCCTGTCCATGCGGAAGTGGAAAGAAATTTAAATTCTGTTGTTCCCAAAAGTCCACAGTTCTTTCGTTACACAATTAAGTCTCTTAAAACACATGGCTTGTCGTGGATATCAAATGTCAATCTGCGTCCATTTCTCAAAATACCATCTATAAATATTTATAAATCGCCCACTTCCCTCTATGTAAAAAAGGAGGCTTGAAAAGTATTTCCATTAATTCGGAATTAAAATTAGAAAAAAACCACGAACACCTATGCATAAAGGTTCATTTAAACGATTAGTACGTCCTCTATTCCTTAACATTTACGATGACCCAAATTGAAGATTGTAGGAAGGAGCATTTTCCAACCGGTCTTGAATTAAGAGTGTCCAAATAGACGAATCATAGGAATATGTTGTTTTAGAGATGTAAATAAAAAGCCATTAACCATGAAGAAGAAGTGCTAGAAAGAACTTGGTGAGAGATTTCGGAAGGACGGGTGACCGTATGCAGCAAAAGATGGTAATTTTTTGCAACATGGATAGGTATATTTTCTTGACATACTTTTTCATAGACAGCAAAAGATGGTAATTTTTTGCAACATGGATAGGTATATTTTCTTGACATACTTTTTCATAGACAGCAAAAGATGGTAATTTTTTGCAACATGGATAGGTATATTTTCTTGACATACTTTTTCATAGACAGCAAAAGATGGTAATTTTTTGCAACATGGATAGGTATATTTTCTTGACATACTTTTTCATAGACGAATGGCATTGAAGTACGACAGTCGTGCCGAGAATATCCGACAAGCTTTAAAGAATCGAGGATGGACGATCAATGATGGTGGATTTTCTTTCTTCGTCTCTGTTTGGAGAACTTCTACCAACAATGAATCCATCACCCTCCCTTTACCACTAGGGTATAATTATAATTTCCAGGTGAATTGGGGCGATGGTTCTTCCAGCGAAGTCACAGCCCACGATGACAGCGACATCACCCATACCTACGCAGAGGCTGGAGATTACACCATGACTATTTCTGAAACCCTTGAAGCTTGGAATTTCAAAAACTATGCCATTGAACATAGGTCTAAACTCATTTTTGTGAAAGATCTCGGCGACGTGGATTGGAAAGATTTGCAAGAAGCCTTTTATTACTGTCGCAATTTGGAAAGCCTAAGGGGAGGAAATGTCTCTGGTGTTATAAGTATGAGATCTATGTTTCACACCTCGTTTCAGGGTTCAGTCCTTCATCCCGATGTGAGCCGTTGGGATACTTCCAAGGTCACAGATATGAAAAGTATGTTTGAACAAGCTCTGTCAGCTCAACCCAATATGTCCCAATGGGATTTTCGCAATGTTAAGATCATGAGACGCATGCTTAGAAACATCATTCTGCCCACGGAGGTGTATAGCCGCATGATCAAGCAAATTCACAGCACTTCACAAAAAAATAACATTTCGTTTCATGGGGGAAATTCAAAATACAATAACAGTGCCATTGATGCACGAGCGGCTCTCATAGCTCGAAAATGGACCATTGTTGATGGTGGTCTCGATGGAGGAGTCGGGGAATAGGAAGGATAATCTGACCTCATCTTTTAAATTCACTCCACCGTAGAACAAGCAACACGAACTGAACCAACTCCTTTGATGAGGTTGACCCACTTAAGGTGCTCATATGCTTGTTCTGGGTTCTTTTGAGCCACAACCCTTTCATTTTACTCTGCTATGATTCTTGTATTTAAAGTTTAGCATATGATCCTCCGAAGATAAAGAGAAATAAGAAATAAGAAATTAAATTAAATACTATTTATCTTTATCTACAAAGACCATTCGGAGATACAATATGATATATTTCATGAAAGAAAGAATTGTCAGAAAGTATCTTGCTTTATTATTTTATATTTTTGTTTTCACTCTTGTGGGCTGTAAAGATACTACTAAAAAACCGATACAGATGATAAGCATCAATGGTCAAGAATCGAATCAAAAAAATAAGGATATAGAAGAAGATATAATAGAAGAAAGTGTAGTGGCAGAAAGTAGAGCATCAAAAGGTATAGAAGACGAAAATGAATTGAAATTTGACAGTTTTGAGTCTCTCACATTAGAAAACGTAGATTCTTACCCTATAAGAGGGAGATGCCTTTCAAGTTTAGGTTCAGTGAGCATTGCCACAGGGCAGTCTGCTGTGGAGCATGTTTTAGATTGTGAAGAAAATAATACTTTTTCAGGAATTTTTGATATGAGAGAAATAACTTCAGATCATTCTTTAATAACAGCAACTCAAGGCTCTAAAACTATCACAAATTCATCTATAGAAAATGAGGTTCAATACTTTGTAAGTGAATGGAAATTTGATGGAGAAAACTATCTCTTCGTTTTTCCTATTAAAGAGAATTTAAAATATAATTTTATTATTGATTGGGGGGACGGTAGTTCTCAAAATGAAGTGACATCTTTCGATGACCCGGATAAGAGTCATACCTATACTAAACCTGGAAATTATATCATTACCGTTATGGGGCTTTGTGAGGGTTTTGAGAATGCCCGAGGTAATAGGGTCGGACCTGATGCTGATCACCTTGTAAAAGTTTTGAATCTAGGCCATGTGGGTTGGAAGGATTTATCCTACGCCTTTTCACAAAACCAGTATCTCACAGATTTTTTTGGAGGAAACACCTCTCAGGTGACTAATATGTCTTATATGTTTTATGGAGCCTACGAAGTCACTCCCAATGTGAATGGATGGGATACGTCTCAAGTGACAGATATGTCTTATATGTTTAACAGTGCTTTACTCGCCAACTTAGATGTGAGTGATTGGGATACGTCTCAAGTGACAAATATGTCTTATATGTTTTCCAATGCCGATCGAGCCACTCCAGATGTGAGTGATTGGAATACGTCCCAAGTGACAGATATGTCTTCTATGTTTAGCGTTGCGACTATAATCAATCCCGACGTGAGTGACTGGGATACGTCTCAAGTAACAAATATGTCTCGTATGTTTTATCATTCTCGATCTGCAAATCCTTATACAGCCACATGGGATTTAAGTCGTATCCAAAGTATCGAAAGTATTTTTGATCGATCAACAAACTTATCTCTTGAAAATTATTCAATATTTCTTAGGGTGGCTGCTCAGATGATACCTGAAGATGCTTTTGGTCCTAAAAGCATAGGATCTAAAGTTCCCATTAAAGTGCAGTACAACGTTCAGGCAAAGTCTTCTAGGTCGATCTTGTTGAGTCGAGGTTGGACGATCAATGATGCTGGTTTGATTTCCACAGCTGGTGAGTGATGAATAAAGGGCGAAGGCTTTTTTCTTATTTTGGGAAACGAACTCTGTTCTATAGATAATAGACAACAACTGGCTTTACTCTGAATGCAAAGGCCATTGGACAATTTTTCGACTACTGCCTCTGCGGGATTTCATAAGATCAATAATCTCATCTTTGGGGCTCTTTAAGCCTAAGCTTTTTGAGTTTAATTCTACGGAGTTGGGGCTTAATTCCTCGGAGTCGGGGCTTAATTCCTCGGAGTCGGAGCTTAATTCTTTTGAGCTTTTTGCACCTTTGAGTTCCTTTGCCATGGCCCTGTGGAGAAGGGCTTTAAGCTCATTTCCTGTGTTAAAAACATTTACAACATTAAGTTGGGATACCCTCATGCTTCTCAATTTTTGTGCTTTGAATTCCATCGCTTCTGCGTTATTCATATGCTTCGGACCAACAAATCCAATACAGCCAGCCGCCAAGGGCTCCATAACACTGTGAACCTTTCGGTGAAAGGACCCTCCCACAAAGGCAAAATCAGCCCAAGGATAAATCTCTGCAAGAAGCCCCATCTGGTCCACAAGAAGAACTTCGCCCTTCTTCCAATATTTCCACTGGCTCAGGGGGCGAAAGTCCAATTTATGGTGAGACATCATCTTCTCAAAGTTCAATAGGTGTTGGCGGGTGGGCTCATGTGGGGCCACTATAAGGTGGAGTTTTCCGTTTTGAACTAGGGTGGCGGCCCCCTCTAGCAACTTAACTTCATCAACTGGCCAGGTGGAGCCTGCAACCAAGGTAGGGGTGGGGGCGGTGGTGGCCAACCCCTTTGGACTCTGGAGAGAAGATCTGGGGTTTTCCAGGCGATAAAAAACTTGGTCGTACCTCGTGTCTCCACAAACCTTAAGCTTCTCTTCAGAAACTCCCATAGACTTAAAGTTTTTAAAGTCCACAGAGTTAATCACACCTATGAGATTTAAGTGTCCCCAGATCCATCGATAATAAAATCCAAACACTTTATGGAGTGGTCTAAGCTGCTGAAAACTCGCAGAAAAAAGATAACAGGGAAGTCCCATGCGACGACATTGGTGGAGTAGTTCCGGCCACAAATCCGTGCGCGCAATAAAAAGGGCCCGAGGTCGATAGTGGCGAAGAAAAGAATGACATGGTCCAGGCAAATCTAGGGGCAGGGGGACGGAGAGATCCACAAGGGGATCAGTCTCGATGGGCTTGCGATAGCTTGGAGAAAAATAGGTCACAAGGATAGGGCAGTGAGGTTGACTTGCTTTCCATTGTCGTATCAGGGGCTTGGCATATTCAAACTCCCCTGATGCACAATGAATCCATATAGGGGCTTTCTCGCCCTCCTCTCCACCGGCGATAATCTCTCTTTCTGTTTCACCTTCTCTTTCACAGGTGATCTCTCTTTCTGTTTCACCTTCTGTCTCTATTTGTGGTAGGGGCTTCAAAGAAGGGTTTTTTCCCCTGCGAGGCCAGCGCATTTGAAATCCCTCACGGACTTTCTTATTCCATGGAAAAATCACAAATAGGAGGAAACAAAGGGCCGTGGGAACCACAAACCACCTATAAATGAAGAGAAGCCCTTTTTCCTTTCGAGATAATGGGGCGAATAAGGATGATGAAGATAATGGTGGTGGTGGCGACATAATTTCTTTTATTGGCTCGGTGTGATTCTTCATCAATGTGAGGTGGTGGTTTAAGGAATTAATTTATCTAAGGAATTAGGAGAAAGCCCCCAACCTTGAACAATTTCTCTTTCGTTTTGGGCTGAGGCTGATTTTTTAAATTTAGCACCTGGACGTCCTTTGACCACTGCTTCACACTCCTTCCAAGTTTTGTGTCGTTGCAGTTTTCCATTGACATAACTTAAGTAAGAGTGGGTTGCAGATTTGGGGGAGCTAGATTTCATAGGAGGTAGTGACATATCTTCGGGCAAATCGTGAATGGCGAAGGGGTAGTGGAGAAGGGGGCCTGAGTAAAGTTGGGGCTTTTTTTTCTTTGTAAACTCAACGGCAATTTCATCACATCGCTCGTTGCCTGGAACTCCTATGTGACCACGTACATACTTCCACTCCATAAAAAAGTGGATTTTTTGCCTGGTATCCACCGCATGGTGAAGCCTTTCCCACAGATCTTTATTGATCACGGGGGTGCCTCCGGCGGTTTTCCAACTCCGTTTTTTCCAGGCCCATATCCATTGGGTGATACCACGAATGACATAGGTGGAGTCTGTCATCACCCACAACTTTTCAGGCGTTGAGTTTCTGGGAGATAAATTTCTAGAAGTCGAGTTTTTGGGGGTCAAATTTTGAGGGGTCGAAGCAAGGCTCTCTAAGGCGCGAATCACAGCTGTCATTTCCATTCGATTGTTGGTTGTTGAGGAATCCCCCCCTCCCAACTCTTGAATATGTCCATGCGGATAGGCAATAATAGCACCAAAGCCCCCAGGCCCTGGGTTTCCAGAGCAAGCTCCATCTGTAAAAATCAATATGGTGTTTTGTAAATCCATAGGGATTAAAAATGAGTTCCTATATGCGCTTTAAAATAAATTCCCTCGTATTTCTGAATGGGGCCCAGACCCTCATCTTTCATATAAAAACGTCCTGTTTCTACACCCACTAAGAAGCCGAAGAGTTTACCGCCTCCCTCAATCCCCATGGAGTAGGAAGGACCCACGCTATCTCCAAACTCCTGCACAGAGCCCGTCTTGGGATCCACTCGTGTTTCTCCCCAATGGGCAAAACCCCAAGTTCCAATGGCACCTACAAAAAAGCCAAGCTCAATGGGTCTCCAACTGGCAATAGCAGCGAGTCTTTGAAAATTGACACTCACCTCATCGTAAAAATTATTTCGCTCCGAAGCTCCGAGCAACTCATATCGTAGGCCAAAGGCAAAGGGAAAGAGGGGGGGGGAAATAATGGCATCTGCTCCCAAGCTTGTAAGTGCTCCAATTTGTGGAGCCTTTTTGGTGATGGGATCGGGATCCACCGGGATTCCTCCATAATGCAGGCGCCCCTCTAAAAGAGCTTGAGCTTGCTCCTGGGGAGCAATGCAAGCGAAGAAAAAGAAAACAAATAAAGAGAAAATAGGGAAAATAAATCTCAACATACACACCTCGCTTTTGTCAGAATAATAATTATGATAGCCAGTAAATACCAATAATGCTAGTCATAAGGTGACAGCACAAATCATCACAATGCAAGCCGCCCCAAGATCGATGCGATGCGTCTAATGCCCATTAGGGGAGGCTTTTTTTCTTTATTCGTAGGCCCCGCTCCTCTTCTCACCAACCTTGTTATCATGCCAGCCCTTGATCCATTTTGGTGTTATTTGTGTTTACGTAATCCAATTTCTTTATCTTAACTCACTTTGCTTTCTTTGTTCAATATGACCTTGCCCTTCCATATGTATATGTTACTTTTAGCTATGCATATTGATTACCGACCCATGGGGCAATGGGAAAAACTTTGTCATCAATGGAGTCAACAACTTCACTTTCCAAGTGGCTCTGTGCAAGTTTACCAAGGACTCCCCCATGGCCTCATGGAAGTGGGTTTTGGTTTGACCAGGCTATTTCCCCACAGGAAGCGAATTCACTTTATCAAGGGGCTTAGCTCTCATTTTTCCCAATTGATAACGACTTTAGCTGTGGATGGCTATGATGTGGTGGAATGGACTCTCGAAGACCTCCAAGGCATGATTTCTTCCACAGAGTGGGAACAGAAGTTGGACAGCAAAGACCTCTTTGTTTTGTACTCTATGGATGACCCCCTTTTAGGGCGCCTTTTTCCCGTTCAAGCACTGGAAAAAATAGCACGAGATAAAAAAATCTTTCAAATATGCATCTCCCACAGTTGGCATCACTATGTCTCCAGAGAAATGATCTTGCAAGGCCAAAACAGTTACAAAATCAGTTTGTACTCCATGGACTTTAAGTGTTGCTTGGCTCACCTTGGAGAAAGGTCTCAAATCGAAGCTTTGACTTCAAGCTCTTTGAATTGGGAGGAGTGGCTCCATAGAGACATAGGTCTAGAGTGGAACCACATGACTCAAGCCACCCAGGTCCTATCACCCCCTAAGGTCAATGAAAATAAGAACCGGGAACTCATTTTGCAATTTGAATCCACCATCAGAAACAATGACCAAGATTTTTCAATAGCCCCAAGGGATCCAAATAACTCAAATCCTTCAAATACTCCAAGGGATTCAAGCACCTCAAGTATTCCACATGTTCCAAATGACTCAAATCCTCCTGAAATGATAGCTCCTCTTCATGGGGCTCCAAGGCTGTTTGACCGTGCTGTTTTATGTTGGGAGGATATGGATGGGCTTACTCTCATCGACTGTATCGCCAAAGAAATGAATCTAGAGCTTGCCCCTCCTGGAGAGGATAAGAATTTTGAAACCACAAGCCTATCTCGTTGGCACTGTGAAAAATCCATGGGCTGGCTTCAAGACATGGGCATTTCTCCAAATCAAGCTAGGGGTTTGGTTATTTTTTCCCACTCCATAATCAATGATCGCTTCATCGACATCCTTCTATGGGCTCGCAAGGCTGTTCTTCATCGACAATTAGGCTCCCCACCAACAACAACATCGTCAAAGCCCAACCCAACCCTCCCTCAAAACTGAAGGCGAAAAAGTGAAATTCAAACCCTCCTCTAAAGCCCAGCCTTCTCTTAAAGCCCAGCCATCCTCTAAAACACAACCCTCTCTTAAAACTCAGCCCCCTCTGAAAAGACCACGCCTCCTTAAAAACTCGTCATCTCTCCAAAGCCGTCTTATCATCTTACTTAAAGTTCTTCTTGCCTGTGGACTCATTTATTGGCTTGTCACTGGAGGATATTTTGATCTCAAGGCTCTCTCTCATATTCTGTTCAACCCATATTATGCCTTGTTATTTATCGGACTTATCGGACTCAATCTTGTGCTCGTGAACCTGCGTTGGTGGGTTTTGTTAAGGTCTCAAGGATTTCAATCGAGGATACCAGAAGTTTTTTCTCTTGGCCTCGTTGGTATTTTCTTTAACCACGCCGTTCCAGGGTCCATCGGGGGAGACCTTGTTAAAGGTTATTACCTTGTACAAAAGTATCCCCATAGAAAACTCCAAGCTGGCTTTACTATTGTTGTAGATAGGGCCCTTGGACTCTACACCATGAGTTGCCTCGCCCTGCTCGCTCTTGCCACAAGCACTTCTTTCATCAAAAATAACACGATGCTTATGGCCACAGCCCTTGGAGTGTTGTCCCTATTTTCTTTATTCACGGCCTTCGTGTTTCTAAGTTATTCCAAAAGGTTTAAGAAAAAATTATTCCGCCTTTTTCAGAAGCTTCCGGGACGCATTATTGTACTTGACTTGTACAAAGCCCTATATAGCTATCGAAAAAACAAAAAAGCTTTGTTGTATGCCACAGGGCTTAGTATCCTAGCTCAAATTACTATGACAGTGTGTTTTTTCTGTGTGGGGTATATCCTTGGAGAAAGTTTGGAAGTTATGACCTATGTTTTTGCCGTCTCCGTGGGATTGATTATTGTTGCCGTTCCCATTGCACCAGCAGGTATTGGAGTCGGGCAAGTGGCCATGCTCTTTTTATTCCAGGCCCACTCAGGAGTTTCTTCCCAGGTGGGCCCCGTTGGTCTAAGTATTATCCAACTCACCTTCCTGCTGTGGGGGCTTGTGGGAGCCTATATTTATTTAAAACCCAAGACTCAAGTGCAAGAAGTAATAGGGAATATATGATCGACAATCGAACTCAAGTCCTCATTACATCGGTGAGAAAGCTTCTTCGCCGTGGAGCTGAGCCCAACATTCGACGAATTCTCTCAAAGGCCCACGAAGCTGATGTTGCCGTTTTGTTGGAGAGCTTCGATATTAGCGAAAGAGTGCAGTTGTTTTACCTTGAAGAGGAGGAGCAAAAAAGAGCCTCCTCTCTCAGCTACCTTAGCCAAGATTCCCAAAGAGAACTTCTTGAACACCTGCCCAAGGACGAAATTCTCAAGATGCTTAGCCTTATGGACTCCGACGATGCCGCCGATTTGCTAGGCTATCTTTCTGAGGAAGAGTCTAAAGACATTCTTCTCTCCATGGTCAAAGAAGATTCTGAAGAAGTAGCGGATCTCATGGGCTATCCCGAAGACTCCGCAGGCGGACTAATGAGTTCTGAGTATTTGAGCCTAGACAAAGACCTTACTGTGGCTGAAGCCATACAGGAAATTCAACACGAAGACAATGAATCCAAGGTGGCCTTTTATATTTATGTCACCAATGAGCAAGGGCTCCTTATCGGCATCGTCAGTTTAAAGCAGCTTCTTTTATCTAAGAAATCCAAACTTCTAAAAGACATTATGACCCCAGAAGTTATATCCACCACTATGGATGCTCACCAAGAGCAAGTGGCAGAGATTGTTGAAAGGTACGACTTTTTGTCTTTACCCGTTGTCGATGCTCAAAGAAAACTCATTGGTGTGATTACAGTGGATGATGTTCTCGATGTCATTCGTGAAGAGGCCGAAGAAGATTTATTGCAAATGGGGCAGGCGGGGGGAAGCATTCATCTTCCCTTTAAGGAGCATTTAAAGGCACGCTTTCCTTGGATTGTTCTCGCCTTTGCCAGTGGAGCCCTTTGTTTTTCTGTGGTCTACCTTTTTGGAGATCCTCCCATATCCTCTTTCTGGCTTATTGCGGCTTTCACTCCCATGTTGCTGTCTTTGGGGGCCACAGTGGGAGGACAATCCACAACTGTCGCTTTAGGGGTGATTCGTTCCACCAAGTCCGATATGATCCGATGGGGATTTCACTTGCAAAGGGAAAGCCAACTAGGTTTTGTCTTTGCGACCACCTTGAGTGCTGTTATATGGTTGATGGGAGAGCAACTTTTTCCCCAGCACGACCTAAGCCATATTGTGGCACTGGCCACATTTTTTCAAATCACCTTGTCCATGGTCATGGGCCACTTTATTCCCATGATCTTTCATCGTCTTCAAATGGAAACGACCATGGCCCTACTCCCACTTCTCACGATGCTTGCCGACCTCTCTGCCGTGGGTATCTTGTTTGGTTTTTTTAAAGTCTTTAAGAGGGTATGCTAGCCTCCATGATTCATGACAAAATCATCGTTCTTAGAACCATCAAATACTCGGAGTCAGACCTCATTGTTCATGGGCTCAACACTGGAGGGGAAAAACGCCATTTCATAGCCAAAGGAGCCTTAAGAAGTCGAAGGCGCTTCAGTGGTGGTATTTTAGAGTCCACTCATTATATTCAAGTTAGCTATGGACGTCGAACCCAAAAGAAAGAGAAGGCTATGCACTTTCTCCATGAAGCCAGTCTTATCGAAGACTTTCCAAAAATTCGCACAAGCTATGAGCGTCTTGAAATGAGTTTTTATTTCTTAAAAATGACCAGCAAAGTAGGTTTGGAGGGAGACTGTGATTCGCCACGCCTCTTTCACCTCCTCGGTCACTCCCTGCGCTGCTTGGAAACCACTGGAGACCTCAATAAATTGAAATTCTTCTTTGAAGCAAAGCTTATGGAGCAACAAGGGGTTCTCCCCTTCGACACTTCCCTTCGAGAAGTGATCTCCACCTCTATTCTCGACCATGAACAGGTTTCTAGTAGCTCCGAAGATTGGAGGATGGCAAGATCCCTCGTTCGTCATAGTCTACAGGATTATTTAAATATATGAGCTTAGATCTTTTAAGATGTTTAGAAATATTTCAAAATGCTCAGAAGTATTTTAAAATATTGGGAGATATTTTAAAATGTTATTAAAAGAAATGTTATTAAAAGATAGGGTTGCGCAAGTTTTAGAAAAAGTTTTTTTGTCATCTGAAAAATCAGGTCGCAGTGGAAAAGATATTTGCATCTTGGCTGCGTCGAAGAAGCACCCCCCCCCTCTTATTCGAGAAGCCTTTCATTGTGGACTTTGCAATTTTGGTGAAAATTATATTCAAGAATACCATGATAAGGTGAAGGTTTTAGATGACTTAAAAATAATTTGGCATTTTATAGGCCCCTTGCAGAGCAATAAAGTTAAAAGTATTGTAGGAACTTTTGCTATGATTCAGTCTGTGGGACGTCTCAAGATTCTTCATGAAATTCACCGGCAATCCATGAAAAAAAATCTTGTTCAAAAAATTCTTCTTCAAGTCAATTTCTCAAAAGAAAAAAGTAAATCGGGTTTTTTTGAAGAGGAAATACCTTCTGTTTTAGAGGCAGCCCAAAGTTGTCGTGGCCTTCAGGTATGTGGACTTATGGTGATGCCTCCTCCTGTAAATCATGAAGAGTGCAATCGAGCCATCTTTGCAAGGGCAAAAAGCGAATCTGAATTATGGAAAAAATATCTCAACCATGAACATCACCTAGGGGAATTATCCATGGGGACATCTCAAGATTTTTCTATAGCTATTGAAGAGGGGGCCACCATGGTGCGCTTGGGCTCTCTTCTCTTGGGTCCTAGAAAAATAAGCTAGAAAGGCTTCAGAAAGGTCCTACATTCTCACTCGCTATAGAGTCGTGGGGCATCCCACTCCCACCGCATCTCTCACAAATGAGATTTAAGAAATATGGACCTTTGTATAGTTCTATACTTTTTTATTATCAACAAAGTAAAGACAATATATAATATTTATTGATGAATAATATTAAATTTATATTTATCAACCTATTTTAAAAAAAACCTATTTAAAAAAAGGGGGGGGACATGAAGTCCTTTGTTCATTTTACTATTGTCGCTGCCATTTGTGGCTTGATATCAACCATAGCCTTGGGACATAACAACTCCGATACTTGGGGATATATGCGTGTCGATAATGATGGAGCCTATGTCATTGCAACAAGGTGTTACGACATCTACGGCAACGATGTCAATTCATGGCAACGCACTCCCATTGGCGGATTTAGAAGTTGCCACGGCGCATACATAAGAGTGGATTTTCTCTTTCTCGATGCCCATAAAACGCAACGCTTCTGGCGAAGTGACTATGATTGTGGCAACAAAGGTCTCTATGTGACACTCAAAGGAACCATTGATTTCTTTACTAAAGTAGAAGTTCGCTGTGAGTAAAGATGAGGCATCACCATATGCGATGGTTGTAGGATCCTTTTGACACAGAGATTAAAAAAAAGTTACCATGAATCTGGTTAGGGTTCTACAGTAGGATCCTAAAATAGTTGTAAGTAAAATAGAGAATTTTACAAAATTAACACATTAGTCTTGATTAATGAAGATTCATGGGCTAGTAGGTCTCTTTAGCTAGTAGGTCTCTTTAGCCAATAGGCATCATGGGCTAGAGATCCACAAATCAAATGCGCTTATCTTATAGATCTCCCGCAAAGATGACTTATAAGGTGACGTTGCGATCAGTAAGCCCAAAAAAGCCTCAAGAAGGGAGTTGTTAAGTGAAGCTACTGCTATCCACTTTATCCACAAAACCAGCTGTCGCCGTGTTTGCTGTCGCTATTTTTGTCACTTTCATTCCAAAAGCAAATTCCAAGAATGTGAAGAGTTTTCAAGGGGGCGAAGAGGTGACCCAGGGGGAGGAAGCCGAAGTTAGGTGGAAATCCTACTACTATGAAGTTCAACGAGGTGAAACACTTTATTCGCTACTGCAGCAGTCTGGCTTCTCTGATCGTGAGATAAGTGATTTTATAAAAGAGTCTGGTCTTTCAGAAAACTTTTTTCTTGAAATAGGACAAACTTATTTGGAGAAAAGGAGGCCGGGGCATACGGAGTTACTTCTCTTTCAAAACGAGAGCAACCAAGCCCATGTTTTTACCAAGAAAGTGGGAGAGAAGTCTCGGAGTGTTTCCACATACCATATTCAAAAGCAGCCCTTGAGAACTGAAGTCCATGAAGCGAAAGGACAAATGGTGGGCTCTATCTTGGGAAGCCTACAAAAGGTGGTTCCCGATAGGTTTATTGGCCTCCGCTTTCTAGATGCATTTGTTTTAGATTTTCATCTTGTGAGTGAGGTTCAGCGAGGCGCTCGATTTATAATCCGTTATGAGAAGAAAATGCTGGGGCCGAATATAATTCGCTATGGAGAACTCCTTTATGCAGAGTTGGAGATATCAGGCCACACCTACAAGCGTTACTTTATCCCTCTCGCACGCGGAGGGGTTTTTGTGGGAGAGAACCTCCATGACCAGCGTCCTTTATTTGCGCCCGTTGACTATATTCATATTTCTAGCCTTTTTCAAAAAAATCGTTATCACCCTATTTATAAAAGGGTGATGCCCCATCGAGGAGTGGATTTTGTGGCAGCCACGGGAACTCCGGTTTATTCTGTGGCTTCAGGTGTTGTGGAAAAAAGGGGATACAGTCGTTCGGCGGGTTATTATGTGTCTGTCAAGCACGAAGGGGGATTGTCTAGTCATTACAATCACCTTCATAGAATTTCAGAAAATATCTCCTTAGGAGAATTTCTCCCTGCGGGAGTTCAACTTGGAAAAGTGGGGTGTACAGGTCTATGCACAAAGGCTCACTTGCACTTTGCTGTCAAAAGGGGTGGAGAATTTATCAACCCCATAGGCCTATTGAAAAATCACTCTTTTTTCCAAAAAAACCATTTGGAAAGAGAATTTGCCAAACTTCACTAAAGATATCACCAAATCTCACTAGAAATATAAATATTCACCATAAAGCCTATCTTGAGGTATTCTATAGACTTGAGGCATTCTTATAGATAATTCGTAGATAGAGAGTTTACCCACAGTTCAAAAGCAGCTATAAGGGGTCATGGATGTAAGAGACCCCATTCACGGATCGATTGCCCTCAGTTCTGCCGAATTAAAAATCATTGATAGTGTGGCCTATCAAAGGCTTAGGGCGATTAAACAACTGGGCTTTGCAGAGCTTAGCTTTCCAGGGGCCACCCACAACCGCTTTCTTCATTCCATAGGGGTTTGCCATCTTGCGGGGAGAATCTTTGACAGTGCTCTTCACAACTTTAAGTTTGGTTCTTCTGAAAGCACAACACGCTTGAGGCAATGCCTTAAACTGGCGGCCCTTCTTCACGATATTGGCCATGGACCTCTCAGTCATACCACGGAAGAGGTCATGCCCCCTGTGAAAGAACTCAATATTCCTGCATACAAAAATCGCCGCTCCGACATTGAGATTGAGCCCATGGATAACTCTCGTCAAGCCAACCATGAAGATTACACCATTAAATTTATCACTGATTCCTCCTTGTCTGTCATCATCCGACGTGAATTCCCCCAAATGGATCCCATTCATGTTGCCTGCCTTGTGGATAAATCCCTTCTTTGCCCCGATGATTTTTTCAAAGAGGGAGGCTTTGATCTTCGCCCCATTCTAAGCCAAATTATCAGTTCTGAAATGGACGTGGATCGCATGGACTACCTTGAAAGAGATGCTTATTTCTGTGGAACCAGTTATGGAAAAGTTGAACTCGACTGGTTGCTTGCCAACACAACCCATCACCTTGTGGACGACCAGGTGTATTTGTCCTTACAAAGGAGGGCCCTTTACACTTTTGATGATTTCTTGCTCGCCCGCCATCACATGCACCTCATGGTTTATTTTCACCATAAAAGTATTATCTACGAAGAGCTTCTTTATAGATACTTAACTTCCAAGGATTGTCACTATAAAATTCCCAGTCAGATTGAAGAGTACATTCATTGCACAGATTATGGTTTTTACCAACACCTCACCCAAGTCGACAATTTATGGGCAAGACGCATTGCCGATCAGATTCCCTATCAGAGACTGTTTGAGTGGCATTTCGTAGAGACTTCTTCACCTCGCACCAAGAAGATGAAAGAAATTCTTGCCAGTGAGGGTATTGACACCATTGCTTCGAATTCAAAGGCTCGGCTTAGTAAGTGCCACTCCTCTCACCCCATTGAAAAATCCTTTCCCATTTATGTTGTGGACCCTTACGATATTGGAGGTCAACCCCACAGCATTCAAGAAAGCACAGAAATTTTTAGTAAGTATGAAGAAATTCGTAGCATTGATCGCCTTTATGTGGCCCCTGAAAATTTGGAAAAATCCAAACAAATTCTTGTGGATCGAGGACTTTAAGAGCATCGAAGACTTTAAGAGCATAGAGAACTTTAAAAGTATAGAACACTTTCATGGAGGTCTGATATTATGATTCAGGTATTGTTTGTATGTTTGGGAAATATTTGTCGCTCTCCAGCCGCAGAGGGAGTCATGAAAAAAATGATTGAAGACCGGGGATTTCAAAACAAAATATCTTGTGATTCGGCGGGAACTTCGGGCTTTCACCATGGACATCATGCAGACTCCCGTATGCATGAAACCGCATCCCAAAGGGGTTATCAACTCACCAGCCGTTCAAGGAAGTTCACTGTCGATGATTTTCAACGCTTTGACTATATTCTGACTATGGATAACCAAAACTACAAAGATGTCATGAAAGGTGTCACAAAGGATGTTATGAAAAATATCACGAAGGATATCATGGATGATTCCCCGATGAAAAAAGTCCTTGGGAAAAAGGAGCATGGAGAAAAAGACCAAACTCTTGAGGATAAGGTTTACAAATTTGTGGATTTTTGCCAGGCCCACAATATATCTGAAGTGCCTGATCCCTACTACAAGGAGGACGAAGGCTTTCAGTTTGTCATGGACCTTCTTGAAGATGGTTGTAAAAATCTTTTGGATAAGATCGTCAAGGAAAATCAATGGTGAGCACCCAAACCTTTCAAAGCTTTAGAGTTCATGAAGCTAAAAAGGCAGGTCACCTTCAAGATATTTACCTCCATGACCTTACACAGGGAGATACGGTGATAAGGTCCTATTTTTCCAGTCTCAACTATAAAGATGCCCTCGCTGTTACAGGTAAGGGCAAGATTCTCAAGCGTTTTCCACTCAATCCTGGTATTGATGTTGTGGGGGAAGTTATACAATCCTCAGACCCTCAACTTCATTCAGGCACCTTTGTCGTTATTACGGGCTGTCAACTGGGTGAGTCCTATGATGGTGGCCTTTCGGAAATTGTTCGTGTTCCCTCTTCCATTGCCATCCCCCTTCCCCAAGGTCTTTCACCTAGAAATGCTATGATCTATGGAACAGCTGGTTTTACAGCAGCTCTTGCTATTTTAAGAATGGAAATCAACGGACAAAAACCAAGTGATGGTCCCATTTTAATCACAGGTTCTAGTGGAGGAGTCGGTTCTTTTGCTGTGGCCTTCCTTCACCAAAGAGGATATGAAGTTCATGCTCTGAGTGGCAAACCATCACAGCACCAAAGGCTTAAAGATTTAGGGGCCAACCAAGTGATGCTTCCTGAAGACCTTCATTTGGGTCATCGTCCCCTTGAAAAAGGTCTATGGGCGGGAGTCGTGGATAGCGTGGGCGGCGAATTGCTGTCCAAACTGATTCCACATATCAAGTTATGGGGTCAAGTGGCCTCTATTGGTTTGGCTGGAGGAGCTTCTTTTTCTGGAACAGTGATGCCACATATTTTAAGGGGCGTTTCCATTCTTGGTATAAGTTCCAATAATTGTCCTTGGGACATGCGATTAAAAATTTGGAATGATTTGGCCTCTTTTGGGAAAGTGAAAAATTTGGATTCTTTTGTCAGCCAAAATATTCATCTAGAGGGAGTGCTCCGAGCTTGTGAGCAGATGCTCCATCGCAAAACCTTTGGTCGAATTCTCGTTGAGATACCGAGACCCACTTCGGGTTTTTCACTACGATTATAAAAAAACATAAAAAAAATAATGGTAGCGAGGGAGGGACTTGAACCCCCGGCCACCGGATTATGATTCCGATGCTCTAACCAACTGAGCTACCTCGCCATGAGGGCTGAATAAGATTCGCCAGTAGACGATCTAACCCCACAGATAAATTTAATGAGACTCCCAGTGAGGGATAATGAGGTTGGATAGTAACAATGTGGCAGCATCGAGTCAAACAGCGTCAGAAACTTTATACACTCTATGCGTTATTCAACCCCCTATGAACGAACTCAATCACTTAAATAAACCCCTCACATGGCTCCAACCGCTGCCTCAATCACCAGTGGGCACTTTCCAGTCACGGATTGAAGGAGTCCAGAGAGAAGTTCTTTAAGAAGGAATCTTCCAGTAAACGCCCTATCACAGCCCAAACCTGGGTGAGTTCCTCTGGAGTTATACAATAGGGTGGTAATACATAGAGGATGTTTCCAAGGGGTCTTAGAAAAACTCCCTCTTCCATGGCTCTTTGGGTAATGATTTGAGAGAAAGGGGACTCATACCCCCTCTGGTCTGAGGCAAGTTCGATGGCGGCCACAGTGCCACACACTCTTGTATCCACAACACAGGGGTGACTTCTATAAGGAGCTATATTTTTCATATGAATATGGTGAATTTGTTCCCATTTTGATTTTAAGACGTGATCTTTCATAAGTTGAGTGCTCGCTGTCGCTGCGGCACAAGCTATTGGATTGGCCGTAAAACTGTGACCATGAAAAAGCATTTTACTTTTTTCTTCATCGAGAAAACATTGATAAACTTCAGGTGTGGCTATGGTCAAAGACAGAGGGAGAAAACCGCCCGTAAGACCCTTTGACAGACAAATTATATCTGGCTTTTCGTCAATATGATCCATGGCAAAATTTCGCCCTGTTCTTCCAAAGCCTGTCATGACTTCATCAAAAATAACATAAGCTCCATGTTTACGTGCCACTTGCACGACTTCGCTCAAAGCCTGAGGGGGCCACATAATCATTCCACCGGCACCCTGGATAAGTGGCTCCACAATAAGAGCCGCCACACGACTGCCATGCTCTTCCATTTGATTCTTAAGGTCATCCACATAGGAAGTCCATGGGGCTGTACTCTTTGTGCCTTGTTCAACATGAATGACATCAAAGAGCATTTCCTTGTAGGGCTGGGTGAAAAGACTCGGTCCGCCCACACTCATAGCGCCAGCTGTATCGCCATGATAAGCCTGCTTAAAGGCGACAAAACGATTTCTCGTAGCTTCCCCCTTTTGTTGACAAGCCTGGAGAGCCATTTTTAAAGAAACTTCCACGGCTGTGGAGCCGTTATCTGAGAAAAAGAAATGTTTGAGGGAAGAGGGAAGGAGTTCTTGCAAAGATTCTATGAGTTGCTCAGCTGGTTCATGAGAAAAATTTCCAAACAAAACCTGATCCACTTGTTCAAGTTGTCTTTGAACTGCTTGAACCACTTGGGGGTGGCAGTGGCCATGGGTAATTACCCACCAAGACGAAATGGCGTCAATAAGTTCTTGCCCATTTTCCAAAAACAACTTGGCTCCACGGGAACCCACAACCCTAGGGGGAGGGGCCGCTAACTTCATTTGCGTAAAAGGACGCCAGAGAGAAGAGTTCATATCATGACTCATAGGGGCCTCGCTTACTTATAAGGGCGTGTTTATTCAAGAGAGGACTCGCAAATTTTTGATCTTGAGGGGGTGGCGTAGCCTCTTGGTGAAAAACGGCCTTTTGGGGTATGACCTGTGGAGGCATGGCCTTTTGGGGGACTGCCTCCATCCAAGAATCGAGCAAACATTTAAAAGCAGCTTCTTCTTTGTTTGCAAATATTTTTTGTCTCTGAGGGGCTTTTTCTGGATCCAATTCATAAATGAGAAAGCGCATTGTTTCTAGGTGAGAATTTTCTTCGTTGAGAATCCCTTGCAATTTGAAAGTTCGCTCCTTGTATAATTTAAACGGCCTGATGATCTGAAGATAGAGTGTATAAACAAAAATGGCTCTCTCTTCGATAAGCCATGTTACATAGAGATAATTGAGCCGAGTGTTCGTCACTTGTAACTCATGGGTCACCATGTGATCGAGAGATTGGAAATAATCCTTAGAAGACTTTCCCGCAAGCAGTGCATCTTCACTGTAATTGGGGCAAGCTCCTGGCAGAGTTTTTTCTGAAAGCTTCTTAAAAAAATAAGCATGGCGAGTTTCTTCAGCAATATGCTCCATCATCATAAGGTCTAAGCTATGGGCCTCTTGACTCTTGATAATTTTGCGTGCTCCGATGTATTCTAGAAGTGAAAGGGTATTGAGCCATTTTGCATGGTGCAAAGGTTCGTGGGCAAGGGTATTTAAAAAATTGATAATTGTTTGGTGCATATGTTTTTCACCTCTGCATATGTTTTTTTACTGCTGTTTCTCGGTAAATCCTAATTCTCGACAAGTCCTTATTTTCGACAAGTCCTAGGCCCAAAAAAAACCGTATCCAAGCTTGAGATCTAAATATTCAAAATTCTCTAGATTTTCAAGCCAAGGAAACTCAAAAACTGGTATCTTTGATAAACGCTCTATGGTTTGGCGGTTGGACTCATTGGGGGGGCCCACCATCACCACAGAGTGAATATTCAGGTTTCGTTTTTTAAGAGCCTCAATACTGAGCAGGCTATGATTTAAGGTGCCAAGAGAGCTTTTTGCAACAAGAATGACGGGTAAGCCTAGGTGCGACATTAAATCCATCATATTGTGCTCCCATGTTATGGGCACGTAAACACCTCCTGCACCCTCCACAATAAGGGGCTGAGGTCCCAAAGGCATCTTGCAATGGGTGGTGGTGATATCCAAGTCAATACCTTCTAGCTCAGAAGCTCTATGGGGGGAGAGGGGGTGCTTTAATTTATAAGCACTCGGGTGAACTTTGGTGCTTCCCACAAGGTCCCTCACAGTTTCTTCATCGGATGGCTCTCCGCACTGAATGGGCTTCCAATATTTACCACCACCACACTTTGTGAGGTAGGCTGAAAAAATTGTTTTGCCAATATCTGTGTCTGTTCCCGTAACAAAATAGCTCATAAATTTTCCTCTATGCCTCTTCTATGTCTCCTTAATGAAGTGAAACACCTCTTCGAGTTGCTGGCGAGTCTGTGTACTTTTTAAGCAGATTCTTAAGCGTTCATTGCCCTTGGCCACTGTGGGGTAGCGAATGGGCTTAATATTAAAATTTTTTCTTTGAAGACCCTCTGCCACCCTTGTTACTTGTCGGCTGCCAGGAACCAAAACAGAAACGATATGACTCCTTTGGGTTCCTCTCCCATCACTGTGGGCATAACTGTGGTTTTTACCTAGGTGGGTCCAAAGCCAATCCATATGCTCCCATAGCTTCTGGCGAAGTTGGGGTTCAGATTCCCACACCGTCCAAGCTGCCATCCACTGCTCCATCACCAGAGGAGAGGGGGCTGTTGTGTATATAAAACTCCTGGAAGTATTGATAAGCCACTTTTTAACTTCCTCCGAACAAAGGACAAAGGCCCCCTGACTTCCAAAAGCCTTCCCCATAGTGTGAACGGAGATGATATTTCTTTTGCTCTCTAAATCATCCACAAAACCCAAGCCCTTTTGTCCATAAATCCCCGTGGCATGGGCCTCGTCAATGAACAACCAAGCTTCATGTTTTTGAGCGAGGGCGTAAAGATCTTGGAGGGGAGCAAAGTCACCCTCCATGCTGAAGAGACTTTCACTGATGATAACCTTAAAGGGGGGGGGCTCCAGGGGAGCCTTTTCTATGAAGGGAGCTTTTTCCATAGGTGACTGGGGAGAAGGATGACCTTCAATTTGAGACATTTTTTCTTCTAGGTCCCTAAGGTCGCAATGTTTATAAATGGACTTTGAGGCCCCCGAAAGTCGAATGCCATCGATGAGGCTTGCATGGTTGAGTTCGTCAGAAAATATATGGACATTTGAAAATATATGGGTATTTGAAAATAAAGAAGTTATGACACCAACATTGGCTAGGTAACCACTTCCATACACCAAGGCGGATGGACGCTGAAATTTGTGGGCTAGAAATTTTTCCACCTTTTCATGCTGCAGATGGTGACCACAGAGGAGTCGTGATCCCCCTGAACCCATGGGTACCCCCCTTTGCAAAGCTTCTATAAGAGTTTCGCGAATATGCGGATGATGAGATAACCCCAAAATATCGTTGGACGAAAAATCTACACCCGTGGATAGAGATAGTTGGCGGCAAAGACCCTTTTCTTCTAGTTGAGTGAGCTTTCTACGGAGGGTGTTTTCAAGCATTCCATGGGCTCCATGGGTTTTAGGCTTAAGTCTTCAAAAAGCTTTTGATCTTTTGAAACTTCAGGATTGGGGGAAGTCAAAAGTCTTTCCCCTAGGAAAATAGAATTGGCCCCTGCATAAAAACAGAGAAGCTGCTCAGCAGATGTCATGTTAATTCGCCCCGCACTGAGGCGAATCATGGAATTTGGCATATGCACCCTTGCCGTTGCAATGACCCGCACCACATCCAAAGTTTCCACAGGTTTTTGTTTGGCCAAAGGTGTGCCCTCGATGGCCACAAGAGTATTGATGGTGACACTTTCTGGTTGAGGGTTCATTTTTACCAGTTGGTGTAAGAAGTGAATGCGATCTTTATGGGCTTCTCCCAGCCCAAGAATCCCACCCGTGCAAACAGTGATCCCTGCTTCACGCACATGGCTTAATGTTTTCAGACGATCTTGAAACTGACGGGTCGAAATGACCTTCTCATAAAAATCTTCAGAGCAATCTATATTGTGGTTGTAGGCGTAAAGCCCGGCATCTTTAAGTTGTTGGGCTTGATGCTTTTTCAGCATACCTAAGGTGCAGCAAACTTCCATATCCATGGAACTTATACGTCGTACCATCTCTAAAACACGATTGAATTGAGGGCCGTCACGGACCTCTCTCCAAGCGGCTCCCATGCAAAACCGTGTCGCCCCTTCAGCTTTGGCCCTTTGGGCTTCAAAGATAACTTCATTCACTTCCATGAGGTCTTCTTTTTGAACCCCCGTTTTGTAATGGGCCGACTGGGGGCAATAGGCGCAATCTTCAGGACAGCCCCCTGTTTTAATAGAAAGCAAACGACTTGTTTGAATGGTCATGGGGTCGAAGCAAGACCTATGAATTCTATGAGCCTTTTCGATAAGCTCCACCATGGGAAGTCCATAGGTTTTTTGGATAGATTGAATAGATTGTATAGAAAAAGCAGACTGTATGTCGCCACTGGAAGAATCAGATTGAAGTTGAGTTTCAAGCTCCATAGAAGCGATAGGTTCCTCCAATATCACTGAAAAAGCAAGGCTTGTTGCCTACTGTTAAGTTTGATGACAGGCGTCGGTTTTATATTCATTATTCTCTCAAGGAAGTTTTTAGAAGGTCTTTTATTTCAACAACTTACCAATCGCCTTCCCAGGCACTCTATTTGCTCCATAAAACATCAAGTTGTCGAAGCAAAGGTTAGGGGAAACCTTTGCAACTTGAATTTGTTGCAAAACGAACAATGAGCTGAATAGACTCTCATGTGGGAAGTCCCCGTTTCCATGATGGGTTACAAATCCTTAGGAGGCAAAATTGAAACAAATATCTTCATTATTTATACTCTGGTTCTCATCCCTGTTTTTAATGGGGTGCTTTGGACAAAACAGCGAATTCGATAACAAGTCTGTTGAGATTGTTGAAAGTCAGAGCCTCCCATCCAATACGGATACAAATACAGAGAGTACTCGCAACACGGATACAAATACAGGAAGTAATGACAATAAAGAAACCAGTAAAAATAATGAAAATAGCGAAAAGAGCGAAAATATTATTTGTAATCCTTTTGCGGAATCGAAGAAGTGTTCCCCTACCCAGTCGTCGTCCCAGACAAATGGTCTTATTGGGTACATATACTATTTAAAGTCTCTTCATGGCTCTTACTGGGGGCTTTATCATTCATCTCTCGACGATTATTTCGACTACGGTATCAAGGTTCCAAACCTTGTTCAAATGAGCCAAATCAATATTCCTGCGAGAGCTTTTCTGAAAGGTTTTAAAGTCGCCGATGGAAGTATTATTAAAGATAGGAATGGCAATAAATTGTATGAATGGTTCTCATTGCGTCTTTCAGGTTTTATCATGCCCAATCGTAGCTCAAAAGAAAGGAGCTATGAATTTTCTATGCTGTCTGATGATGGAATGAGAGTTGTTATTGATGGACAAGTTATTCTAGAAGATGATGGATTGCACGAACCTCGATGGAGCTGTACCTCTCAATCTTATGTATTTAAGCCTTTAGCGAAAAAAAATATTGAGATTCATTACTTTCAAGGCCCTCGGACACACATTGCTATGACACTCATGTATCGCGTGGCAGGCACAGGTCAAGGGTGCCCTTCTAGAGATGTCGTCGAGCCATCCCATGGGAATTGGCAAGTCGTACCTTCAGATTTTTTTTATCCGAAGAAGCCCTAAAGTCAATCTTGGTCGCTCATTTTGCACACATCACCCAAGAACCTCCCACAACGGCGGCGGGCAATAAAAGAAGGGTTAGGCCAGGCACCAACAAAGAAAGGCTCAACATGGTCGCCATACCTGAAAACTCAGGGAGGTGATTTCTAAAATATTTAAATCTCTGGGCAAGGCCCATCTGTTGAGCTTCAAATGAATAATCCATAGAGTCAAAGGCCATAATAAGGGTCAAACCAAAAACTGCCAACACATTGACAAGAGGAATAAAAGAAAAAACAAACAAAATGATACCAATAAGGGCAAAGACAAAAGAACGCACCATAGAGACCATGAACATACGAAGACTGTTGGTCAACCAAGCACTCCCATAAGAAGAAGAACTTTTCAAAAGTCCATAGTGGACCAAAGTCTTTTCAGCCATGATGGCATTAAAGGGGGCGGCAATCACTGTGGATAACAAAAAAGTCGCATACAAGAGCAAGCCCACAAATACCACCCAAAAGAAGAAGCCGAGCAGAGGTGAAAGAAGAGCATAGGCCCAACCACTGGAGTCACTAAAAATACGCTCTAGAGCCTGAGTTTTCCATGCAGACACCTTCTCTCGACCTACAGAAAAACCAAAGATCAGAATAAGCCCATCAATAACAAAGGGAATTACGGCCCAAACCAAGAGACCTGGAATACCAAAGATCGCCTTGATTCCCTGAAAAACAAACGCCATTCCCCTGCTATAACGATAGAGTAAAGTCATACACGCCTTTTATATAGAATTATAGTCATACATATTTTTTATTTTGTCTTTGTGCTTTGTTTAGTCTGCTTTAAGTAGGCCACAAACTTTCTCTCATGTTGCCCTAGAATGGTAAACAAGTTGGTAACCCAAGGGCTCTTCCCAATCTCCCAAATTCTCCCTTTCTTAAGGTTTTGAAGGCAACTTAGAACCCTTTGCACCATTTTTGTCTGAACAATTAAATGCTTGCGAATCTGTTGTTGAGAAAGATTTTCTGATGGCTTTTTATTGGCCTCTTCCCACAAGCCATCATAAACTTCAATGAGATGGTGCAAAGCCCTGTTGGACCATATTTTACTGTCAAACTCCACAGCCCTTAGAAGATAGAGTTGCTGGTGATCTAAGGCACCCACAGACCTTTTGCTTGGTCGCCTTCCTTGAAAAAATAAAGCCCTTTGATTGACCTTTCCCATGAGAAACAAAGTTTTTGCAAAGAGTTCCTTTTGTTTATAGGGGTCGGTCTTTTTGTTTCTCAAGGAGCGAAGTCCCTCTTCAGCCTTACTAAAGAAATGACGAGCCATCTTTTTATTACCAAGCCTTAGGTAAGCCGCTCCAAGGCGCGCTGGAATCTCAGCCTTTCCGACTTCTTTGGGAAAGAACTCCACCTTCTGAAGGGCACCCATAAGGCTGGTCACCACTCTCTCATCTTTTCTTAAACACTCATAGGCATAGCTCAATCTCAAAAGAGACTGAACTTCAATCTTAGATAATTCCTTCCGGCGAGAGACTTGAACTGCTTTTTTAAAGTAGCGAGCGGCTGTCTTACATTTTGCCAAACCCTCATAAGCACTTCCCACATTGTAGAGAGCCAGCAGTTCGAGTTGAGAGTCAGGGTGCTTTGCAAGAAGAGAGCGAAAGGCTTTCACAGCCTTTTTGTACTCTTCCTTATCCATATGCTTTAAGCCCTTCTGAAACTTCTGTAAGGCCGCCTCACCGGGTAAGAAAGCTTGATGATTCACCTTTCCTCCATGGGGAGAACCATTTTCTTTTCCTATATTTTTTCCAAGATTTGTTCCTATATATTTGCCCATGTAAGAGCAACCCAAGCAAAAATAAGTGACTGCAATAAGCCCCACCAAACCCATCCAAATCTTGACTATGGAAAAGAATCTCATTTTTCTGAACAGGACTTTTATTTTTCTACATAGGACTTTCTTTTTTCTAAACAAAATTTTCATTTCTTTGAACAGGACTTTCATTTCTTCTCCCCTCTTTTTGATGTGAGCTATTTTCGATATGAGCTACCTCTTCCAACTCTTGTAAAGAATTTGTCCAAACTCCTCCAAACTCTTTTGTCCCACCACTCCTCCCCTCAATTCAGGAACCATCACAAAATCAGACCCCTCCCCAAGAGAAGTCTGAATTTGCTGGAGGGAAGAAATCTTTTCTCTGTACTCCAAAGAGAGACCACGACATAGGTCTGTCAACCGAGGATCCGAAAACTCCATCTCTTTTCCTTCAAATTCTTCAAACCCCTCCCCCTCCATCCACGATGGATAGCAGCGATTCACAATCACCCCGTAAAGCCCTTGCCCTCTTTTCTTAAGTTCATGGGCCAAATAGCTCACCTCCTTATTTTTACTCTTATTTCCACTGGCGACAAGAAGAACTCTCGTGCTTTCACGACCAAGAATCTCTTCAAATCGACAACTGCTATGGACAATGGCCTGTTGGAGGTCCTGAGCACTGATAAAAAACTCTCTGAGTTCATCCACAAAATCAGGCCCTGTCACAAGCTCCATGGCTTTAAGAACTTGAAGAGTTCCCCGGTGAACAACCTTTCTAAAAAGACCCTGCTTCTCCGCCGGCTGGAGAAACCACTTAGAAACAGAGTCATCAAAAAGGGCTCGAAGTTTTCCAGGAGCTTCTAAGAAATTCACGGCATGTTGTGTGGGAGGGGTGTCTAAAACAATGAGGTCATATTGACCCGAGCCATGGAACTCAAGGAGCCTTTCCAGAGAAGAAAACTCCTGGGACCCACTTAAAGTTGTGGAAAGCTGTTGAAATAATTTGTTGTTAAGCAGCCTCCCCGCCAGGTGGGCATCGGGGATCGAGCGCCTCACAAAGGAGCGAAAGGATTCTTCGGGATTGAGAAGATAGGCAAAAAGAGAACCTTCCCCCATAGTCGTGCTGGTGCCCACAGAGACCACGCCCGGACCTTGGGCTGCGGAGCTTAACCCCAAACTTGTGGCAAGCCGAAGAGATGGGTCAATGGTCATGACAAGAACTCTTCGCCCTTGTTGGGCCGCCCTCATACCTAGGGAAGCTGCAAGGGTTGTCTTTCCCACTCCTCCACTGCCCATAACAAGAATAATTTTTGATTTTTCAAGAAGTTCATTCACTCTGCATCTACTTTCCATAGGTCTTATGGGACCAACGAAGACCACCGAATTTTACCCACAAGATCGTCCACTCTCTGTCGACCACTTTCTCCAAAACCCATGGGAGACACAATCACCTTCAAGCCTTCAGCCTCAAACTTTTTCAAGGCTTCTTTCTTGTAGGAAAGATGGGCCCGAACATCACCTAAAAATTCTCTTTGCCTCATAGAAAGAGATTCTTTCTCCAAAGAAACCACAGTACTCCCTACAGCGTTCTCCACATTGGGGTAAACACGATTGAGAACCACCGTGGGCTCAAGGTTGTGCTCTTTTCGCAACTGCTGACAGGTTTCTAGGGCTTCAACTACAGGCATCTCCTCCACTGTTGAAACCATATAAAGAGAAAAAATAGCTGGATTGAAGACCACATTTAAAATAGAACGACTCTCACGCCCCGCAGCTCCCTTGGAAACCACATAGCCTATACCCTTGGGAGCCATGAGAAGGGCCCGGCAATGCCCTGTGGAATAGGCATCAACAACCATCTCATCATAATCCATGGGAGGACCTATGCCCCGTGGCCCACTGGTGATTTTTCCCAAAATAGCAAGCTCACTTAAAGCGGGTGCGGCTCTTATTAAAGCCCCCATCACCTTGCTCTCAAAAAACAAGTCCACCAACTTGGAAACCTTTAAATAATAGGCCAAAAATTCTTTTAAACAATCCACCCCCGTCCACCGACTTACATGCAAATTAGGCAAAACCTCACGGGCCTCAAAGCCTATCGGTGCATTTGTAGGTGCATTAAAAAGTTGGGAGAACTCACTCACCAAACCCAGTTCGACCAAGAGAACTCGCTTTCCTGCCTTGGCCAAGTCCATAGCAAGCACAGCCGCCATGGTCGATTTACCAACTCCCCCCTTACCTGTAATTAAATGAATTCTCTGGCCCACTCTTGATTCCTATTCTACAGATCACAGTCCAAACCCAACCCACCTCATCTTTTCTCCAAGTTCACTCTGTGTCAACTCTCACCCCGCAATGGTTCAATGAGCAACTTGAGAGTCCGCAGTTTTTTGTCCATAATGCCTAAATTATCTAAATACTTGTACTTGTCCTTGATCCGTGGAAGTTGATGGGCTATAAACCAGCCACAGTTTGCTTAAAACACTTTCTACTTCTTTGGAAGGACTTCATTTGAGACATCGTTAATATAAATTTAATATTTAATATTTAATATTTAATATAAAAATATAAATCTAATATAAAAAAAATTTCATGAGTATAAGGAGAATCTATGTCGCATCGCGCCTTGATCCAAGGTTTCTCATTTATAGCACTGGCCCTTATAATTATTTTTATAGACACACATTCTCCAGCGAGTTCATGGACCCACTCTCTCCAACAAGCCCGTCGATACCATATCGTTCGAGATGACTCTTCTTTCAACTATACGCAGACAGTTCTTCCCACCACGAAAGGACAGTTTAAACTCATTGGCCCTGATAAAGGACGTCTCTCATTAATGACAAAATTGCAAATGATCCGTAGAGCTAAATACACCCTTGATATAGGCTACTATATTTTAAAGAGAGATATCTCTGCTTATTCTTTATTGCACGAAGTTTGTAAAGCCATAGAAAGAGGTGTAGATGTCCGCATTCTCATCGACTCCCTAGGGTCCATTCATCATTTCCACGGCGAATTAAAAGCCCTTTCTTACTGCCCAAGAGGACTTATGCTGGATGAAAGCGGTCGACACAATCGAGAAAATATCCGCTCCAAAGTGCAATCTGTAGTTTTTAATTCTCTCTTTCACCCTATTGGTGATCTTCTAGACTTAATCCGAGGACTTGGCCGTGTCATCAAAAACATCGCCCAACAAAAGACAAACAATAGACCCTTTAAAAATTGGGCAAACCGCCGTATGCATGATAAAATCATTCTCATTGATGGTCGTATTCCTGAGTTTGCCATGGGCCTTATCGGTGGTAGAAATATATCTATTAATTATTATAATATTGACAAAGAAGGCCGGGCCCAAAATGAAACCTATCAAGATATAGAGATTCTTTTTAAAAATGCTGAACGAGGAACTGTTGACAACCATCAACAGCTTGGTGCCATTGTTTCTGATTACTTCGATATACTGTTTACACATATAGGCAACAAAAAATTAGTTCTAAACATCCCTCTTTTCACTGGGCGTCATCTTAACATCATGAAATCCAAGCACCATCAACTTCTCAACGCCCCCGGAGGAAGAAAGACTTACAATGAAGCTTATGAATTTCTTGATTCAAACTTCATTGAAGCTGAAGGTCGATGGCTCCATGAAACCTACAACTTATTTAAAAGGAGACATCTTGCCAGAGCCTTAGATGATGCTTCAGATTCAAAAGATACGCTGCCTTATGTTGCCGAGCAAGAAAATGCTTCATCCAATTCGATTTATCACTTTATGAGAAATGCTATGCTCACTTCGCAGAAGCGTCTTGTTATTATCTCTCCTTATTTATTTTTTAACAAACAAATCAATGCCAATATGCCTTTTTTTGATCACGTAAATGAGTATGCCCTCATTCAAGAATGGTTGGGTGGAGACTCCGAAAGAGTCGTGGAGATTATCACAAATTCTGTACTCACAAGCGATAATTTCTTCGCTCAAGCCATCATCGATCAGGAGGTCTTTCCCCAGCTAATGACATTTCAAGAAGAAAACTTCTCCCTCATCCCTGAATTTCGTGAGCTTGCACCCAAGATAATGTCCCAGGACGAATGGAATCAAATTATTGATGAAGGTCGAATTCAAATTTGGGAATACGGTCAAATGGATAGTGTTCAACTGGGGGGTGACCTCGCCTATGGAAAACTTCATATAAAAACCTCAGTGATAGACAGTGACACTATAATGATTACAACATCTAATCTGGATTTTCGCTCAAGGCATTACAATACGGAATCTGGCCTTGCCATATTTAATCCCCAACTGGTCGCCCAATTTGAGAAGGACATCGAAGAACTCAAATCTCATTCACTGCTTTGGGGAAGCCCTGAGTGGAAACAAGTGCGAAAAGAAGTCGCCCAGAAAGGCGGGATAAGAAGTCTTTCAGTAAAGCACCAAAAGGCCATTTATCAGTTACTTTCTGCATCTGGCCTTCGTTGGCTTTTCTGAAAAGCTTCTAGGGGAATTTTGGGGAATCTTGGAGAATCTTAGGGAATCTTGTTGAGACTCCAATTGTATGCACTGTAACTGATGGAGAGTTTCCCACCATAGAGTTTGGCTTTGATAGCAGGGTCATCTGTAATGTACTTAGAGACAAACCTCTGAACTGTTTGCTCTCCCTTTGTAAAATCCTCTTTAAACCACTTAAAAATTTTAGAAATTTTAAGGGTACCACCTTGGATGTGATTGCGAGAAGTATCTCGGAGAAAACTTTTGGTTTGCTTTTCCAATTGCTTTTCCAACTTGTTTTCCGTGAAAGCTTCATTGAGAAGAGCTGGGCATCCAATAGAGGCACAATTCACGGCAAAATGAGTTCGTGGCTCATTGAATTTTACTCGTAGTATCTTGTGTTCTATTTCATCGAGATGGCGTTTTTCTCCAAGAAGAGTAAAAAACTTTTTTTCCCATGGAGTTCTCAAGGGAAAGAACGTGCCCAAATCTTTAATGGAATCTAAAGGATAGTTATCAATAATAAGTTTCACAGTGTAAGCGTTGTAGGCATTGACCCAAAAGACATACTTTTGCCTTTGATTCCAGGAGTTAAATTTCTTTTTGTCAATGGCCTCAAGTTTTCTGAGATAAGTCTGAAGTTTTCCAGAGTCTCGCTTTAAACCTACATAATTCACCTGGCTGACAGGACCTCTCACCGTGACATACTTTCTTAGAACTTCTGTCCAAAGACTATGGGAGTGATCAAAGTCCATGGATGAATCTCGTGCCCCTTGGGACCAAACAAGGGATGCCATAAGAAAAACCGAGCTTCCCAAAATTCCTATACTTCCCATACTAAGCACCCCGCCTCCAATTAAAAAATTTCTCTAAGAATTTCAAAGCCTCTTCAGGCTTACGGGCCTTCTTCCACTCTCCAGCCAAATATTTATTGGCCTCGGCCATGGTGGGATAAATATGGATCGTGCCCAAAATAGAATTCAAACCAAAACCATTTTTCATAGCGGCAATAAACTCTCCAATAAGGTCACTGGCGTGATACCCAGCAATGGTGGCCCCAATAACCTGATCGGTACCAGGTTTTGTAAGGACTTTCACAAAGCCATGGTCTTCACTGTCAGCAATGGCTCGATCCAAGTCGTCGAGACCGTAGGTAGAAACCTCGTAATCCACCCCTTGCTCCGTGGCTGTCGTCTCTGTTAGCCCTACCGTGGCGACCTCAGGATCTGTATAAGTCGCCCAGGGAATGACACTATAATCAACTTTAAAGCTTTTATTAAAGGGGGCGGGTATAATGTTTGTAAAAGGCTTAAAAAGAGCATTCACACAGGCATAATAAGCTTGGTGAGCGGCCGTGTGTGTGAACTGATAGGGACCCGCAACATCTCCACAAACAAAGATATTATTGTAGTTTGTTGCCAAGAAATCATTGGCCTTGACGGTGCCACGGTCTGTGAGTTCCACACCTAAGTCTTCAAGACCAAAACCCTTCACGTTGGCCCGGCGACCAAGAGCAATAAGAACTTCATCAAATTCAATTTCTTTTTCCTGCTTGTCGTGTTCAGCGACCAAAATCTTTTGCATTCCATCCACCTTAAAGGATTTGGCTGTGTGATTGGTATAAATTTGCATTCCCTCAGACTCAAATTTTTTCATTACAAGAGTAGAAACCTCTTTGTCCTCACGGGCCATAATGCGAGGAGATCGCTCCACAAGAAGAACCTGAGAACCCAACCTTTGAAAACTTTGAGCCAACTCAGATCCAATGGGCCCTCCTCCAAGAACGAGAAATCTTGGGGGTTGCTTGCGAATCTCCCAAATATTGTCTGAAGTTAAATACTTTATCTTATCAAGCCCTGGAATGGGCGGGACAAAAGGTCCTGCACCTGTAGCCACAATAATCGCACGGGTTGTAAGAACTTTGCCATTGACTTCAATTTCGTAGGGCGAAAGGATCTTGGCATCCCCTGTGATACACTCCACTCCCAAGCTACTATAGCGCTCTATGGAGTCATGGGGTTCGACTTTTTTAACGACGTTTTGCACACGCTCCATTACCTCCGCAAAATCATAATCAATTTTGGCTGATTTAAAACCAAAATCTTTGGCCCTTTTTGCATAAGCCATCATTTTTGCCGACCTGATAAGAGCTTTTGAGGGAACACAACCCGTGTTGAGACAATCTCCTCCCATCTTGTGCCTTTCAATCAAGCCCACCCGGGCTTTGAGAGTGGCGGCAATATAGGAAGACACAAGCCCTCCACTCCCCGCACCAATGACAAGAAGGTTGTAATCAAATTGACTTGGTTTTTTATATGATTTCATGAATCCACCTTTTTCTTTTTAATAAGTCCAATGATTTTTTTAGATATCAATGGGAAAATTCCCAATATAACAAATGAAACAATAAGCTTGGGTGATAAGATACCCGATAAGGAATCTATTTTGGCAAGTTCTGTTCCCGCATTGACATAGACAATGGTCCCAGCCAACATTCCAATTTGGCTTACAATAAAAAAATGAAGAGTCTTAATTGGTGTTAAACCCATGACAAGGTTTATGACAAAGAAGGGAATGGCTGGAATCAAACGCATGGTAAATAAATAAAACATCCCCTCCCTTTCAATGCCTTCATTGATAACCTTAAGCTTATCACCAAATTTACTCTGAATGGCATCCCGGAGCATAAATCGGGCCACCAAAAAAGCCGAAGTGGCTCCTATTGTACTGGCGAAAGAAACAAGAATCGTTCCCGTCAAAAGACCAAACAGGGCTCCCCCAAGAAGTGTGAGGATGGCGGCCCCCGGGAGAGAAAGGGCGGTGACAACAATATAACTGACCAAGTAAATGACAATGGTGAGAGTGGGGTTTCCCTCCTTATAAGCTTGAAAATCCGATTGTCTCTGTTTAAGGTACTCAAAACTAAGGTATTGACCAAGGTCAAAATAAAAGAAGGCCCCCAAAAGAGCAATAATAAGAACAATAACAACATATTTAAAAGAATTTTTCATAAGATTCCCTTCTTGTATTTATATATTATTCTTATTTACTATTATCGGCCCTCATTTCTCAATTTCTAAACCTTGTTTTCTAAAAAATACCTTATGAAAGTAAAATCTAGATATAAATGGAGCTATAATCAGGATCAACGTCTTAAGATGAGTGGCTTAGAATGAATAATTTGGGACGAGTCACTTATGATTTTGACTTATAGACCCCTTGGACCATTCGGTCCATCACCATGGCACACAAAAGAATGGCCAGCCCAGCGAGAAGTCCTTGCCCTTTGGCAGCGTACTGTAAAGCTTCAAGAATAAGGGCACCTAAACCCTCGGCCCCAATCAATGAAGCAATCACAACCATGGAAAGACTCATCATAATGGTTTGGTTGATACCTGTCATAATGGATGGCATGGCCAGGGGAAGTTCCACATGCCATAACAACTGCCCCCTAGAGCAACCAAATGCAATGGCAGCCTCTTTTGTGGTTTTGGGTATATTACTTATTCCGAGGGCCGTGAGGCGTACCACAGGGGGCATGGCAAAAATAATGGTGGCCAAAATGCCAGGAGGTTTGCCCGTTCCAAAAAAGGCAATAATGGGGATAAGGTAAACAAAAGCAGGCATGGTCTGCATGAAGTCAAGAGCCGGCCGAGCCAAAGAGTAGGCTCTAGGGTTATGCCCAAACCAAATTCCCAGGGGAATACCAAAGACAAGGCAAAGCAGAGACCCCACACCAATGAGAGAAATGGTCATCATGGCCACTTCCCAGAGTCCTAAAAAAGCTAGGTAGGAGATGGCAGCGGCTGTAAAAATGGCCATTCGAAGCCCCCCCAGACGAAAGGCCGTGACAATAAAAACCAGCCATACAACAGGCCATGGAGTTACAATGAAGAGGGTCTCACATATTTTAATAAGGCTGGAAATAACAGTCACCACCCCCTCAAATACATCTCCAAAGCGGCGAGCAATGGAATCAAAAGCCTTATCTCCCAAGTCGGCCAGCTTAAAAAAGAGTTCTTTTTCCAAAGGGAACTTGGTGATGGGAAAACCTATGATTTTTTTAAAGACAGCATCAGGATGAGAGTGGGTAAAACGAAAGATGGTGAGAGGGGCAATGAAGAAGGTCAGAAAAAAACCCATGATAAAGTGGGCCCAACTCACACCTTTTTTGTATTTGTCTGGAAAAGCGAGCCAGTGTCGATATTTTTTCTCGTAGGCCACATTGGCGTAGAAACCTTCGACAATTTTGACGAAGATAAGTAAAATCACTCCAAAGATAGCCCAGGGAACAAGACTTTCTTGGGCCAATTCTTGTTGAAGCTGGCTGGCTGTGAGTTGAAGGTTATCGAGAATCTGGGAGGCCGTTTCCAAGTTATTTGACTCCCCTTGAGCCATAGCTTTTTCCATTTGCTCTTTGCGATAAGCTATATTTTTCATAATTTGCTCATAACGGAGCCTCTTCTCTCCCCCAGGTTCGGCCCATAGCCCTCGGGCTATGGTGACAAAGGAGATAAGTTCCGCAATGAGAAAAAACCAGAAGAACCCCCACATTTGTCGCCAAGCTCCCCAGAGGGGACCAAGGACACAAGCTGCCATGTTCCATGAAAAAACAAGGTCTTTCGCTTCTTGGAGCCTTTGGAATTCTCGCATGTAATACTTTTGACGATGCAGGGTAAAGGCACCAGTTTGCTCACTTAAATTCTTCAATTTTTCTTCCTTACTTTTTAATTTACTTTGCAACTAGATGCTTTGAACTTTTATAACTAGCTGCTTTGAACTTTTATAACTAACTGCTTTGAACTAAAGGTGACGACTTTGCGGGGAGGTCTTCGGGATTCACAGAGCAATTACTCACAAATTGCCTCACATAGTCGTCGGCGGGATGAGATAAGATTTCTTGGGGCGAAGCCACCTGGACAATGCGCCCCTCGCACATAATAGCAATACGGTGCCCAATGCGAACGGCTTCATCTAAGTCATGGGTAATAAAAACAGAGGTCTTTCCAAGCTCCTGTGACAAAACCATAAATTCATCTTGCAGTTCACGACGAATGAGGGGGTCAAGGGCTGAAAATGGCTCATCCATAAGCAAAATTTCAGGGTCGAGGGCAAGAATTCTTGCCAGGCCCACTCGCTGCTTCATGCCACCAGAGAGTTCCGAGAGATGGCGCTCTCCGTGACCCTTGAGTTTCACCAACTCTAAACACTCTTGGGATTTTTTCCAACAGTGAGCCTTGGATTCTTGGCGAAGGCGCAGGGGTAAGTTGATATTTTCTCGCACGGTGAGGTGGGGGAGGAGAGCTGTGTGTTGAAAGACCATTCCAATTTGCCGGGCGCGCATATACCTCAACTCTTGGTGGCCCATTCGTAAAATATTTTTACCTAAAACAGTGATTTTACCTGCTGTGGGATGAACGAGGCGGTTGATGTGTCGAAGAATGGTGGATTTACCAGAGCCTGATAAACCAATAACACAAAAAATCTCCCCTCTTTGGACTTCAAAAGAAGCATTTTGAACTCCCACAAAGCAGTTATATGTTTTAGTGATCTCTGAGGCTGTTTGGCCATGACGCATAGAATCTAAAGCCTCCAAGGCTCGACCACCAAAAATCTTCCACACCCCATCAAGTCGAATAACAGTTTCTTCTACTTGAGCCAAGAATCCACCAGGGAAGAGTTTTTAGCGATCCATTCACGGGCAAATAATTCTGGCGGCATTTTTTTCACAGTAAGCTGGTAGCTCATGGACTCCATATCTTTTTCTGAAAAACGAATGCGATTAAGAAGTTGCACTACTTGGGAATGGAACTTCTCCAAGGAAACTGAATAATGCATACTTATGGTAGCACTTTTCCAAGCTGTTGTGGCATAGGATTTTTCCAACCACTGAGGGTCCTCTTTTGGAAGTAAAATCTTCCACTTGGAGGGATCATGGGGGTCTTCCTTTAACTTTTTAAGTTTATGAAGGGTGAATATGTGGTGGGGAGAGTAACAAAAAAAGGCAATATTTTGTTTTTTGTTAATAGCGGCATCCACTTCGACCATGGCAAGAGCTTCCTCCATCACCTTAAGCTTCATGGTATTATTGTAACCATATGATTTGGCCCGAATTTTTTCAGCAGGCGTGGATCCCCAACCCACAGCTCCAATCCACATTTCGCCCTGCCCATCACCATCTGTGTCAAAATGTTGGGCCATGACTGGATTGCTAAGTTCAGCAACACTTTTAATGCCTGTTCTCTCGGCTGTACCTTGACTGACACAAATATTTTGATAAGCAAGAGTTGGGGTATCTGTGACCGTGTCTTTAATAGACTTGTTCTCCTCCACATATTTTTTAGTGAAATTATCGTGATTGGGTGACCATGTTTCGGGGTGAATATGCATGGCGGATCGATCCAGTGCTTCAAAGATCACGGCGTTGGAACCATTTTGAAGTTCAACTTGAAGTCCGAAATTATCGACAATCAAGATCTTAAGGATATTGGCCCTTGCGCGCCCTGAGGGCCAGTTGGGAATCCCAATGACGATTTTTTCAATGGACTTTTGGCTCCCACTCTCGGTAGGAAGAAGCTGATCTGAAGCCTGTTGGTTTTGAGTCGGCTCCTGTGGAGGAGTGTCAGAAGTATTTGAAGCCGGTGAAGAGTTGGAGGCTGTGGGGAGTTGAGTAGGTTCTTCTATAAAAATAAAAAAGATCGACACAATGACAGCTACAGCCAGTAGAACGATAAAAAGTGCATATTTTTTCATATGTTTTCTTCCTTTGTTTAGTTTGTTTAACTCACTAGGTTTAATTTATTTCTCCTTTAGCAGCAATTGTGCGACAAGTCAATATTGATCTTCGCACCATTATCCTTCTGTCGCTTTATGGTTTTACAGCCACTCATCTATTTTGTTAAGTGTTGTTTATAGTATTTTAGGTGTTAATTTCCAAGTGAAGGTGTATTGAGCTTCGCTAATATGTTTCTGTTGATTGCGAGAAATCACAGTGGTCACAAAAATCCATCGAGAGTTACTGTGCCTTCCCAAAAAAACCAATCCTAAAGAAGTTGCATGGCGTTGATCCCGTTTGACTTTAAGAGAAGGGTTCAAATAATCATAGCGTGTCATCAACTTGAATTTGCGATGGAGTATGTAATTGAAATCCATATACCATGATTGAAATGAATCTGCTTGGGGATTGAACTCTTGATCTAAAGAACCATAGGTATATTCGGCTAAAAACTGGAAATGATCTTTTTTATACCAAAGAAAATAGGGGTTGAAAACTTGCCAACGAGACTTCAAGCTAAGGTCGACCCCAGCAAGATGAGACGATTGTAAAAGGGTGGAGTGAGGCTGAGTTGTTCCAGCATGTCCCGACAACCCTAATTCTATGTTATTGTAGTGCCACCCCCAAGAGGCGGTGCAATAAAAATCTCCATCGAGATTCTGACCAGATTCTCCATTGTGAATGGCTAATTTTGTGTAAAAACCTTGATGCTCAATAAAATAACTCAGCCCAAGATCTCTCAACCCAATAATTCTTCTCGAAAAGATAAGCCTGCGAGGAAAATCTATTTGATATTCTTGAGTCCGGCCATTGACCCCAAAATCAAGGGGAATGAGCCCCATGCGTATCCTCCCATAGATGCCCTCATACTGACCATAGGCTTCGTAAAACCCTATGTCATTTATTGTGGTTTCTTGAAAGATCTGAGGCGGATTGATAAGCTTTTTGGAACCAAAACGAACCCTACTTGAAAGCCAAGGGCTTTTCTCCCACAAGATCGATATAGAACTTTTATCAAAATAAAAGCCTCCGAGAGCTCCCTCCGGAAAGTGAAGCTGGGCTTCAACCAAAATGTTGTCTATGGATATTTTCCCTAGGTTTTCTTCACCTAGACTTTCTTCACCTAGACTTTCTTCAGAAATCCATAGAGAAGATAACAGAAAAACTATTATAGAAAACAATAATATTGTGCGTAAATGCATTCTCAGTATTATAAATGAAAATCGAGGAATCTAAAAGAAAATGCATGTTTTAGAAGGTACCTCTCTACTAATGTCTAAAACAATGTCTAAAAATACTTCTGTTCAAGAAAACCCAAGAGACTTATGGCAAGAAATCTAATAGAAATTATGATGGGGCCGATAAGAAACCTAAGGAGTGGTAAAAGGTTAAATAGAGAGCTGAATTAGCTTTTGATTCTTCGCTGATTTGACTTTGCCCTTCCCTGTAAATCATTCCCAGCACACTTTGGGCGTCTCACTTTGATATTTGCTTTCCTCATACTTTCAACCTAGTTATAGAATAACGTCATACATGTCGAGACTTTTGTTTAATTTATTCTTTAGTAAACTCAGTTACTTATGTTGCTTTATAAAAAAAAATTAGGTACTAGCAACTAGGTCAGGTTAAAACAATTGCATGAAATGTCGCAAATACAATACTGCCGCTAAGCTCATATTGACCCAATCATATTAAATTGTTACAATAAAATAAACCACTTTCACTTTACTGGTTTGTTACCAAAACCACTAGAGGTCACAATGAAAAAAAAACGTGCAAATTGCCTTATTGGGAATTTTCTTTTTGGTCGTACCATTATTTCTATTTCAAAACTGTTCCAACGAACTCCCCAGTGCAAATGACGCATCATCTAAGTCTTCCGGTACAAGTGAGCCTAATGAAGTGCCTATCGGTTCTAGCGAATATGGATCTATTATTATTCCATCTTCCACCAACCCAAATGATCCCAGTGATGTGGTTGTAGGCCCCAACAATTTAATAAATATACAGCCAAACACTTTCATTGAATCGCCAGTGAATTGTACAAACATTTGTCAAGAGCAACAGCAGTGTGCCTCTCAAAAAAGCAGTAGTGAAAGATTATCCTGCCGAAACTCTTGCAATAGAAGAACGGGCCTCTGTGCACCTTTTGAGCTCCATCGAGACCCCTACACTTTAACAAGTTTTGTTGTTCCTGGGGGATATAAAAAAGTCAATATCACCTTGGAGCACTGTACAGATCGAAACGATGTTTTAGTGATTGAAGGCCCCTATCTTCACTTTAAAACGCTTAATTCTGGAGCTATATGGAATGCTCGATTTGGTGCCAATGTGGGCAGAGGTCCTCGATGTAAAAAAGAAGATTTATTGGATCATGCGAAAGTGAAGGTAAGAAACTTTAATAAGGCTGGAAACTTTCAAAGCGAAAAAGTATATATTTGGAAATTTCCTGCTGCCCTCTCCTACCCACTCAACGTGATAAACGATATTGATATCCAAAAACCCGTTTTTGTTCATGTGAAAAGTCTTAAGGGGCCAGGAGTTAAAATTCATAGAATTTATGACAATGAAGCCTACAACAAACAATTATCTTTTATTTTAGAGTATATTTTTTGGTATGACCCTAAGTACACCACTAACTTTGATCTCTATTATAAACCAAAAGAATCTAACTGAGAATACCAATCACACAACCGGTGCAGCAAGTGGCTAACAGACCTGCCACCAAACTCTTCCAAGCCAGTCCAAGGATTTCCTTACGCCGCTCTGGTATGAGCACAGTCAAACCACCCACCATAATGCCAAGCCCTCCAAAGTTGGCAAAACCGCACATGGCATAAACCAGAATGAGGCGGCTGCGTTCCCCCAAACTGCCCTCGGGCAACTGAGCCAGCTCCGCGTAAGAAACCAATTCGTTGAGTACAACCTTGGTGGCCATCAATCGACCTGCCTCAGCACACTCCGCCCAGGGGATCCCCATCAACCAGCAAAGAGGGATCATCACCAAACCTAGAATTCGCTGCAAAGTGATGGCTCCACCGGCCACATGGGGCAACAAGCCAAGCAGATCATTGGCCAAGTGAACAAGGGCGACCAGCGAAATCAGCATGGCAATAATGAGAAGCACCATATTGAGCCCCTGCTGCGTGCCCACAGACAAAGCCTCCATGGCACTTGATGTTTCCCGTAGTGGCAGATGACTACGAAGTTGAAGTGATTCTCCATCATTGACCGGCACCATCAAAAGAGCGATGGCGATGGCAGCAGGGGCACTGATCACCGAGGCAATCAAAAGTTGGCCAGTGGCATTGGGCAAAACGGACGTTAGGATGCCAGCGTAAAGGACAAAAACGGAACCGGCGATAGTAGCCATCCCGGTGGTCATCAAAACAAACAACTCACTACGGCTGAAATACTTGAGATAGGGGCGAACGAAGAGTGGTGCTTCAGTCATGCCAATGAAGATATTGGCAGCACTCGCCAAACCAATGGCACCACCAATGCGAAAGCTTCGCTCCAACACGAAGCCCATAATCTTCACAATCCAGGGTAGAATTCGCCAGTGGGTGAGCAACGAAGTCAATGCACTTGTCACCAAAACAATGGGAAGAACTTGGAAAGCTAAAATAAAAGTGGCACTGGCCTGAATTTCTGCAAAAGGCAGTGGCCCACCCCCCAGATAGCCAAAAACCATACTGGTGCCCTGGCGAGTGGCCATCTCCATGCTAGTGACAACATGCCCTAGGGAAGCCACCATATCTGCAATCAAAGGCACCTTGAGGAATACCAAGGCGAGAACCAACTGGAGGGCAATGCTGGCCAAAGCAATTTTCCAGGCTTCAAGCCGTCGCTTCTCCCCCATAGCCCAAGCCAGGACAAGTAGCACAACCAAGCCTAAGGCACTCTGTAACTCTGGCATCACCTCGATTCTCCTTTCTCTTAAAGAATGAAGTTGATAAGGCTCTGCTACTATAATTGATTCTGATGGCTATGGCGACCCTAAAATGGATCACCCTGAAGATGTCTCACTGGCAACTCATTCCTCTTGGGGGGGGGGAGTGTACTGGCGAAAAGTCTCACCACCCACCTTAAGACCTATGAAAGGATCTCGTCCCAATTTTTGCACGCTGTACTTGAGAATACCTATATTGCCAGGATCAGGTTGCAACACTTGGATATAGTAAACGAGCACGGCGTTTTCCTTGGCCTCATGCTCAAGACCCGCCAATGTGTGGCCAGCCTTAACAGTCAGTGTTTCATACATAGGTAACACCGTTTGTTCAAAGACGTAACACTCCCTTGACAAGTCATCTATGGGCGTCAGACTTGTATCATAGGCTATGACATCAGAATCTTTGAACCAGGGGTTTCTATGATCCTTAATTTGCACAAGAACACTTTCTTCACCATCGGGATTATCCTTGAGATTTTCACTATCAAGAGCTGCTGTGTAGCGAGTTGTCCTCCCTGTGCTTTGGGATGCAAAATAAACAAAAGTTTCAACTCCATCCAATATTCCGTCTCTATCTGTATCAAAAACTTCGGGATTCCCCTTTGTCATACGGCTGTCCTTGCTAGAACGATTTTCAAGTTCATCCTCCTCACACTTTGTCAATAAGTCAAAGTCCTGGTCTGAACGATCATGGCATGGAGTCAATGATTTTCCTGGGTATCTAAAGCGCAGCCAATGAAAAAAATCTCCATAGCCATCTCCAAAGCTAAAACGATTGGCGGGGTCAAAAGATTTTCCCTCTTGACTTAATTCCTCAGCATATAAGTTGTTCATTGCAATTTCATCGCGATCACACATTCCATCTACATCTGAATCCACATCGATCTTACCGTCCAAACAAAACCCAGCATTGAGATTATAAACTAAAAATTCCTTAAGACTCCATGGAATCACGTCGCCAGTGACAATCAGTTGATCAAAATCCCAACTTTCATCATCTTCAAAATTGACAAAATGACCACGTCCCGCACTCGCCATATCTTCCAGTCGCTGAATAGCATCTTCACTTCCCCTTCCATAGTAGGCTGAACTTAGATAAATGGGGCGTCCTTTTGTGTTGATAAGACTGGAGACTTGGGAGTTAGTATTGCCATCTTGGGGCTCTCCATCTGAAATAAAGAATATGACATATCCTGAAGATTCATTGGGATACTTAAGAACGTCATCTTCAATGGCTTGCTTGACCATATTGAGGGCTGGCTTGTAATTTGTATTACCACGGTAGGGATTTTGACGAATCTCATCGCTCGCCGACTTCACTTCATTGAGATCTTTTGTGAAAATAGCCCTATTGCTATCTCCTTCCTCATTGATAAGAGCCACGGGGCTATCGTCGAATAAGATGATTCCGTACTGATAACCTTCTTGTTGAGAAAGTCCATCCACAAAATTGTCAATATTATCAGCACGCTTAAGCCCATATGGATCTGTGCTGGCGTTGCTTCCTGAAACATCCACAACAAACATAACTTTTGTGTCACCCTCGATTTCCACAGGGTCTACAATACAAAAACTATCTTCTGATGTGATAGAAAGAGCCTCTGGAGACTCTGGAGTTAAACTCACATTGAGACAGCCGCTAAGCCAGAGAGCAAAGAAACTCAAAAAAATTCGTAAAATGGCTCGCCCAATCATGGCCATTCCTTTCCATTATAACACAATCCCTGAAAGCCAGGATGAGTTGTGAACAAGATTCAGATGCCAAAATTTATCTGCTAGAATTTATCTACCAAAATTTATCTTCTAGGATTCATCAATGATGAAGTCTTACTTCTCTTAATATCCTAATAAAAGCAATTATGGGGCCAAGTAGCCAAATTATAAACTCAAGTTTTCTTAGGTATTTAAGAAAAAAAGAAGATAGAATTTTTAATGAAAATTGTATAGTGAGAGATTTGTAAAAGAATTTTTACTAAAATAAAAGAAATTAATAAAAAAATTTCCTATCCTATGGACTTTCCCGAGCACATCCATATTAATCACACCCATGATTATTAATAAATAATAATCGAAGAAGAGTGGCTCTCAATATTAGAAGGACTCCGAACCTTAGACTCCTTCTGCATCGAATCTTGTTGTTTTTCCACCATTTGAGTCTTTTTTGTCTCAGTTTCACCTTCATGAAGCTCCCCAAGGGTATTAAGGGCATCAAAATTATCTTCACCTTCACTTTTACCTTTCTTACCTTTTGATAATCCAGTGACTCCTAAAGAAGTTTTCAATTGATCTATGAGTTGAGCCTGCTCTCCCAGTGAATCTGATATCTTAGATTCCCACTCCTCATCCTTTACAACCTCTCGAACTTCATGGGCTATTTGTATATTAGGTATATTGAGAACCTCCACAAGCTTTTTCGTCTCATCCACTGCCACCTCTTGGCCACCCACAGTAAGTATCCACCCCAAAGTCAGTAACACTTCTATTAAGATACATCTCCATAGATTCATGATAGCTCCCCCGCCTTTTCTCATTTTTGAACTGTCAACCCTAAATTGTTTAATGCAAGAATGTCGCCAAGTGAGAACCTCATTTATTTCAAAAGAAGGCATCATGAGTGTTTAGGAATTACACAAAAGACTTATATTTAAACAAATATGTACCTTCATGGGGGCGCCTTGCTTCCCCACCCACGCCCATGAATGTTATGTATTAAAATAGGATTTATTAATAAATCCAGTATTTTAGACGAAAAAAATTCATAGGAACTATTTAGGGAGTACCGCATTAATTCGAGCAATAAAATTTGCATCCTCACCAAAATCTGTGGGTTAAAGGAGGCTCTCAATCAAACAAATGGGCCTAGAATTTCTAGAAAAAATGCTTGGCTCTGGCTTTGCTAGGTTACATTTCTCTTTGCGTCAAATTTTGGACCATTCTGGAAAATTTCAGAAAATTTTGGTGAAAATAGCTACTTTTTCTTGCAAATAGATCACAATCTGTCAGCCTTACCTAGGATGTAAATTATACAAAGGAGCCACTATCAATCGTATCAATCGTTTATGGTTAGCTTTTGTTTTCTTCCTTTACTCTTTTGTCGTCACGGCATCTCCATCTAACTCAGATAAATACTATGGTCCTTTCTTGGGTCATTTGCTGTATTCTCCACATATGACAAGTGATGAAGTTAGGTCTCACCTCTACAACATACTCACAGGAACCCATGTGACTCACTCAGAGGGGGCTCCTGATATGATCTTTACATCTTGCACACCTGAAACATGCGAAATATGTACTGACAGACATTGTTATCGGCATATAACAAGAGATTATAGAATCACAAAAAGAATTCTCTTTGATATTGATATCAATGAAGATGGCGAGGATTTTTTCTTTCGCAGCTTTTATTGCAAATATGATTTTCACTCTAAAGACCACCCCTCAGTGGCTCCGGGAAAAATTCCCAACTCCTTTAAATTAAATGTGGAACACCTATGGCCACAAAGCCATTTCTCAAAACAGCAATCTAAAAAAGAACAAAAAAATGATCTCCATCACTTACAAATTGTCAATATGAGAGTGAACTCAACAAGAGGCAATAGAAGATATGGTGAAGTTAAGGAAGTTTCAAAACAAATATGTGAGGGTACTTTTCTTGGAAAAGATCAATCTTCCGAAACTATCTTTCAGCCTCGTTTTGAAAATCGAGGAAATATTGCAAGGAGTCTTTTTTATTTTTCCATCAGATACCAAGTTGAGATCTCCCCGGAAGAGGAAAACTTTCTAAGGAAGTGGCATAGAGAAGATCCTGTGGATGCACAGGAGCGGGCACGCCATGAAATGATTGCCTTTTCACAAAAAAACCGAAATCCCTTTGTAGATTATCCACAACTAGAAGATAAGATCCTCAACTTTGGAAGCTCGAAATAAAGCTGGTCTTTGATTTTTACTTCTGACTCCTGCTTTGATAACATCTTCATATCCGCGCCCCCATGAATGTTACAAACATTCATAGTAACATTCATGGGGGCGCCTTGCTTCCCCACCCACGCCCATGAATCTTTCTAGGCCCCCACTTCTTTGCACGAAGCAACTCGGTGGACAGCTTCGCTGGTCTATATAATTGGCCTCTTTTAGTTACTCTGGACTTTTGATGGTATTTTTGTCATGTATGATTCCGATACAATAAAGGATAAAGCAATAACATTATTGGAAGGTGATAAGATGAGTGGCCGTTGAATAGATTGGTAATTTTAATTCCGTGAAGTAACATGGTCTTGAGCTTTGGATCGAACCCACGCATGTACCTGCACTCTGAGTGTATGGACGTATAGTAAGTTGACCTATTTTCGCTTTAGAATTTATGGCAAAATCCCAAGGCTCTAGTTTTATCACCTTCTTTTTTTCTAACAGAAAGGAGGAGTCATGTGGATATTATTTATAGTTCTGTTTGTGGAATAGATGTTCATCAACATATGTTGATGTGTACGATTGTCAAAGTGGAAGACGGTAAGAAGAAGTTTTTCACAAAAGAGTTCAAGAATTTTCCAAAAAATTTTCCTAGAATGCGCTCTTGGATGAAGCCACATAAGGTTGAGAGAGTTCTTTTTGAGAGCACAGGGATTTATTGGAATTCTTTATACGATGATTTGACAGAAAAAGGTTATGAAGTAGATGTTATCAATGCCTTTCATGTCAAAAATATTACTGGTAAAAAAACTGACGTGTTGGATAGCCAGTGGATTGCAGAGCTTGGTGCTTGTGGTCTTCTAAGAGCTAGCTTCATTCCTCCACGTGAGATTCGTTCTATTAGACTTTTGGCTCGTTATCGTACAAAAACGATCCGCCAAATATCTTCGGAACAAAATCGTATGTATAAGGTTCTTGAATATTCAGGCATTCGTTTAACCTATGCAATGTCTAAAGCTGACTGCGTATCTGGTATGGCCATGATTCGTGCCATAGCTAATGGAGAGAGATCAGTTTCTAAATTGATGTCTCTTGCCAGAGGGTCTTTACGTCAAAAGACCGAAGAATTTTCTTACGCCCTGTCGGGAAAGATGACGGAAGAAAATCGTTTTGTTCTTCAACGCATTCTTGATCGAATAGATTTTTTGAAAAAAGAATGCTCTCAAATTGAAGAAGAACTTTTCATTCGTATGAAACCCTATGAAAGGCAGTGGCATCTACTCCAGACTATACCTGGAATTGACGAATTAAGTGCAGCGCTTTTGATTGCAGAAATAGGAGGCAATGTGAAGTCTTTTAAAAATAAAGGAAATTTTTGCTCCTGGATGGGGATTTGCCCATCCAATAATGAGAGCGCAGGAAAAAAAAAGTCTTCACGAACGAGGAAAGCGAACACATATGTGAAATCGTTGGTATGTGAGATGGCCAATAGTGCTATTAAGACGAATTCACAATTCAAAGGCAAATACCAATCACTTGTTATAAGGCGTGGGCACAAGAGATCAGTGATTGCCGTTGGTCACAAAATGATGGGAGTTGTTTATTCAGTCATAAGTAATGACACCCCCTACAAAGACCCTGGAATTGACTATGAAAAGCTCATGGTGAAAAAAAATGCACCAAGGTGGATTAGAGCGTTAAAAAAGTATGATTTCATGTAATGTAGGATGATTTAAAAACTCGGACATTTGAAAAAATTCGAAGAACGGATAGTGGATTCGTGCGTCCAAACTACCCCGGAGATTCATAGTAACTATTCATTATCGAGACCTTGATCAATAATGGTCCAGTTTCGAGCGATGAGAGCATTTCGTGCATCCACAGCACTATTGTTGTACTGTGAATTTCCTCCATGAAACTCAACGTCATCTTGTTGAGAAGTACTGTGAATTTGGTTGAGCAGGTGGCTATACATATCTGTGGGAAGAGTGATGCCTTCAAGCATGCTTTCCATAGTTGTAACACTGTGAAAATTCCATTGGGCCATATTGGGTTGTGCCACCTGGGCTTCTGAGAATATATTGCTCATGTCTGTGACCTTGGATGTATCCCAGCGACTGATATCAGGACTGGCAGCTCCTGTATCAGAAAACATATAACTCATATTTGTGACCTTGGATGTATCCCAGAGTCTTACGTCAGGATTGGCAGTTTCTGTGGAAGAAAACATATAACTCATATTTGTGACATTGGATGTGTCCCAGCGGCTTACGTCGGGATTGGCAGCACCTACATATGAAAACATATACCCCATGTCTGTGACTTTGGATGTATCCCAATGACTGATCTCAGGACGGACCATTATGGCATTATAAAACATAGAGTTCATGCTTGTGACACTAGAGACGTTACCTCCGCTGAGGCTTTCTAAATTCCTACAGCTACTAAAGGCTCTGTTTAAATTTTTCCAACCCACATCACCGAGATCTTTCACAGATATGAGTTTAATACTGTATTCGGGGGCAATGTCTTCAAAATTCCAAGCCTCAAGGGTTCCTGAAATGGTCACAGTGTAGTCTCCAGACTCTGCGTAGGTATGGGTGGTGTCACTGTCATCATGGGTTGTAATTTCGCTGAATGAACCATCTCCCCAATTCACCTTGAAATTATAATTATATCCAGGGGGCAAAGGGAGAACGATAGCTTCGTTGTTGTTAGAAGTTCTCCAAATAGAGATAAAAGGAGGAGAGGTAGGACTACTGAAAGAGGATCCATATTGATCTTTTCCATCATTTCCACAGCCCAGAAAATTAATGCTGGTGAGACAAATGATAATTAAAGAAAAAGTCCATTTTTTAAAAAATTTTAATTGAATCATGGTTTATTTCCTGACCCGGAGGAGTTAGAGGTTCAAATCTTTAAAGAATGGAACCTCTCACTAAACGAATGCCATGCCCCCCATGGGTGGTGACCTATTGACATTTTTTTCTTAGTTTATAGCTCCCTTGACTTGCGTCACTTAATTTCAAGTAGAGGCCTTTGTCCCCACAATTTCGCCAAGCACGCTGAGTTATTTTTGTAGGAAAGAAGTCCTCAGGACTCCTATTCGCATAGAAGTCCATTCTCATGTAAGCACCATGGCAACTTCTAAAGTGGTTCTTCCCAGTTGTTCTCCAACTTCCACCTTTACCATACCGATCATAACACTTTGTATAAACAGGATAATCACGCTTGTTGTCAATACGAATATATCCCCAATTATCTGTATTTGGTCCATCATGTGCCAAGACCATGGTCGATATAAGACCCAAATTCATAAAAATAACTATGATAAAAGTTGTCATGAGATGAATAAATAAGTTCATAAAACCTCCTATTGTTATACATTTGCAGTGATCTGGAAAGTCCGCAGTTTTCGGGCTTATTTCGGAAGATCACGCATAAAGTCTAGAAGTTCCCCCCCTCTTCTTCTTGTGTAAAATTGTTTTGCACAAAGGGGGACCATCTAGGTTTGATGGTAGCAAAATGGAATGTGCTTTGCAAATGCGAGAAGCTTTTTCTGAGGATATTTAGACCACAAAAAATCTGATAACTGGCCGTCTCTTTTTTCCGCGAAAGGTCCCTATTTTAGAAAAAGTCTATCCGCCCACGACCTTCCATCATCACCCCCCGCCGCCCAATGGCATTCGTTTAGTGAGAGATCCCATTCGGTTAAGGATTTGAACCTCTAACTCCTCGGGGGTGGGCTAACCCCAAGTTTTTTTCTTTGATCCATGTGATTATCCGTTGGCCATAGCCCCCCTAACCTCTTTACTGGGTCTCCATACTCCGATGGGTTTTCTAGAAACTCGGTCGTAATGCCTATTCGGACGTAGCCTTTGTCGGCAGGTCTTCATATTTGTAATGATGCAATTGAGGGTTTTACTAAGCACTACCTTTTGTTGAAGAAAAAGACCTTCAATATTTCTTGCAATTGTCAGTAAATTGTTTTTAAAGTTTGTCTGCATGGTTTGTTTTTTACTATGGGATTGAGATGTATTAAGACGGTCTTCCGTGTAGTTGGAAAATAATCTTGTCAGAGTGATAAGTGTGAAGTGTGCAAACAATTCTTGTTTGACTCCCCTTTCACTTTGAGAATGAAACTCTTCAATGGTCATCAGTTCTTTGGATATTTTGTACAGTTCCTCTATACTCCAGCGTCCATGATAGAGATTGGCCAGATCATCAATGGAATATTTTTTTTGATCCATTAAGGTTGTTCCTAGAACAAAAGTAGTTTGTCCAATTTTATATTTGACCAAACGCAAAGCGTAGGCTTTGAAGTCGTCTTGTGGCTTTTTTTTATGTAGTTCTTTCAGAATTTGCTTGCTAGAAATGACTTGGATCACTGAGTCTTTTTGATCATTATTAATAAATTCATCAAAAACAGTGTTGGCATTTCTCCTTATCCTAAACACCGCATGCAGACTTCGCACCTTATGCTCATGAAGCATTTCGTAGGAATAATAGCCACGATCATAAACCACAACATCGTTTTCAAACAATTTTTTGAAATGAGTTTGTGCAGCCTTTCTCTCATTGTTATGGGCAAAGAGATCAAAATCCACAGGAATCTTCGACTGTAGTTGGTACAGGCAACTGACAAGACCTTGAGGGTACCATGCTTTTTCCCATGGTTGCTGATACCCATTATCTACGAGTTGACGTGGTAAATTTATTTTCGATCCATCCACTGCGAAAACCTTATGGCCCTTCCATAAGGTACTAGAATTGGATATACCGTCTTGTTTAAGAATTTCATCATGCAAAACTTTAAATATATTTTCATCTACTTTAGCCCGTGCACTACACATAGTGGATGCCCGAACTGGTTTAGGTTGAGGGAGTTCAATGTCTAATATGCGACACTGCTCCCAAAGTTCAATCAAAGTTGTATCATAACCTTGTTTTCCTTTAGAGAAAACAAGTCGGAAGATGAAAAGTATAATCAACAATGTATTCAAGACACGTTGACGCTTTTGCCAGGTTCGGTCGTACTCATCTGCAATGATAACCACTGTCTTGATGATGTTTTGCCAAAGATGCACAAAAGAGTCCTCTAGCATAGGCTCAGCCAAGTTCTTATGTGGCTTGATGGTGGGTTTCCCGACGGGTTTCTTGATAGCGCATTGGGGGCCATTCAATAAGATAGACTGATAATTCTTTGTCAGAGGTTGAACATAAACACCTTTTTGAGTTTTTCCCTTTACATTTTTGTAGGCACGACTCCCATTTGTTTTGCCCAAATAAAGCCAGTTGGCAGCACGATAGCTCGTGGCATTAAATTTGGTAAGGTCGACAAAAGTCTCCATGAGTACAGGTTTGAAAGCATGTTTTAACTCCCAGTCTGTGGGAAGTTGGCGAGTTGCCATAGATAAAGCCATCGAAGCAAGATGGCGAACCTTTACCCAGGGAAAGATCAAAAATCGACTATTGTTCACCACTAAATTCAAGTGCTTTTTGTAAGCTCGATTTTGCCAACCGATCCATTCATCACGGCAAGGCAACGTGGATGTGCCAGCTTCAAATAAAAGACAACCCAATCTTCGCCCACAATTATCTAAGATGAAATAGCGTAAGTGGGGACCAAAGGGACGTCTGTAATTGAGATAATGATGCCGATCGACAACTTCATTCCATTCCTTAATGGCCTCTTGATCAGTTACGATTTGCAAAGAAAGTGGGGTCAATGAGTCTAGTTTATCGTTGATGAGAGGCTTTTCATCTGTTCGGTGTGTCCAAGTGATTTTTTTGGAGGGGACACTCCGCTTTGACATGTCTTTTTCTGGCAGGGATAGAATGTCAAGTTCCTCTAGCGTCTCAAGCATACGAAGGCACGATTGGATGCGATGATCACCTTTGGGAGTTAGCCAACCAAGATGCTCACAAACTGTATAACCCAGTTCACGGCGACTTAAAGAAGGAAATAGCGCCACCGTCTTTTGAATGTCGGCAATTTGCTTGCGCGTCAAGCGTCTTCCAAAAAAAGTTGTTGAAGGCAATGTCTCTATGCGTGGGTCCATTTGAGTCTCTCCCCTTTGGGAATGGTTCAAATATAATGTGACACAACGATGGGGTGGACTCAAGTATTTTTTTTCGGAAAAAGAAAAAAGATAAAAGCCCCCTTAACTCAGTATGTTAGAGGGAGTCAGAAAAATGTGGAAAAATCTTCTGCAAAAACGAATGCCATTGCCCCGCCGCCCCTTCTTCGATCGCAGATGGGGGGGCCTTCAATATTAGGCATGGAAATTGAAAATAATGGTACCGCAGCGACGTGGTTGTTTTGACACCTGTTAGGTTTATATTCAATTGGTCTTCTAGAGAAAATAAAAAAGTCCCATATTTCAATACCTTATCAATAGTTCGTTTAGGCTCTAAATTTGCTCTTATCTAAAGATAAATAATTATATAAATCCATATCATCTCTGTAAATATCATATCAATATCAATTTATGGAGAGCATTGTAGAATATATTGTAGAGAATAATTGTAGGGGATATATATTATGAAGAGTATATACATTATAATTATGAAGAATAAGCTCTTTAAGCCTAAAAAGTTCTTACAAGCCTTGGCTTGGACCTTTGTTCTCGTGATTCTTGTTGGGGGACATGTATTGAGGCAATTCCAAGCGGATCAACCTGATCTTGCTTTTAGAGCCATAGAGTTGAGTTCCATTCGTATTTCCCAAAAGAAGTTGAAAAAGGAAAAAGATATAAGGATGATCGACCCAGCCATGTCGCAAATGTGGGGTCTTCAATCCGTTCAAACTCAGGAGGCATGGAAAAAACTCAATGCCCTGGGAAGTCGCCATATTAAGGTCGCCATTATTGATACAGGCATTGATAGAAGCCACCCGGATCTGGAAGGCAATCTTTGGGTCAACCCAGGAGAAGTGGGTTATGATGAGTATGGAAGGAATAAAAGAAACAATGATCGGGATGACGATAATAATGGCTGTATTGATGATGTTCACGGATGTAACTTTATTAAAATGACGGGGGATATTACAGACAATCACGGACATGGGACCCATGTGGCAGGCATCATTGGAGCTATTCGAAACAACGGTATTGGAATTAGTGGCGTTTCTCCCAAAGTCAGCCTCATGGTTCTTAAATATTACGACCCTAAAACCACGGGCTTTGATAATCTTAGCAACACTGTGAAGGCCATTTACTATGCGATTCGCCAAGGTGCTCATATTATCAATTATTCGGGGGGAGGAATTTCTCCTAGCTACCATGAGAAAAAGGCCATAGAGCTTGCTCGCAAAAAGGGAGTTCTCTTTATCACGGCCGCAGGAAATGAAAAATCCAACCTTGATGCCAAATCTAAAAGCTATTATCCTGCCGATTATTCATTGAGTAATATTGTTTCTGTCACAGCTTTTGACAAGGCTCAGAGGATTCTTCCCACCAGTAACTATGGGGCTATTTCGGTGGATATTGCCGCCCCTGGGAATAACATTTTTTCAACTCTTCCCGGTGGGAAGTATGGACATATGACAGGAACTTCCCAGGCCACAGCTTTTGTCACAGGTGTGGCAGCTCTTATCATGTCACAATATCGAGACTTTGAAGCTTCTAAGGTGATTAAACATCTCACTCTTACAGGGGATTTGGAGCCCAATTTGATAGGCAAAACTATTTACCGCCGAAGACTTAACACATATCGTGCCCTTGCTATGCTTGACCAAGGGGTGAGTGTGACAGGTATTGTGGCAACCAATACCTCCAATATGGGAGCTTTTGATTCATCATTTACAGGGAAAAAGGCGAAGGGCTGGGGGGGAAATAATTCCTTAGGCAGTTTGTCTTCGTCTTCTGGGAATTCTTCCATATCCTCCTTTGGTAAGAGCCTTTACAAAATGATCGTGAAAGATAGCCAGATGAAAAAGTCGAAACTCATGAAAAATAGGTAGGGTCTATATGTCTGCTGCGGCCCTATTAGGTCGTGGTTGGAGTATTAGTGATGGTGGACTCGATGAAAGTGTCGATGATGGTGGTTAAAGTCAATGAGACAGCCGTTTCCTTGAGCCACGCTGGACTATAGCTATAGTAGGGAGGAGTTTTTATCTTCTGTTTCTAAACCAAGTTGGTTCCATAAAACCATTCCCCCTTGCATGTTAAATACATTTTTAAAGCCCTCTTCTAGGGCAAAGGCGGTGGCTCTTGCGGAGCGGCCCCCTGAACGACACACAAAGACAATGGTTTTGTCCTTGGGAAGCTCATGGGTTCTCTCGGGAAGGGTTTCCACTGTGAGAAGCTGAGCCCCTGGAATATGTCCCAATTCTCCCTTAAATTCATCGAGGCGACGGACATCAATAATGCGTATAGAGTTTTTCTTTTGAAGAACACTATGAGGGTGAACATCCATGACTTGTTGCAAGGATGCGTTAGGCTCTGCATGACTAAAATTCACAAAGAATTCCATATTTCATAAAGTCCTTTGACATAGGTTTGAAATTGGTCTTGAAATAGGATTCTTATGTTTCTACTTTAGGTGCTCAAAGTCAAGGGTCTAGGAATGATAAAATCAAATGCAGGGTGGCGAAAAAAGCTCTATGTCATTATTTTTGAAGCGGACACATATGGTGGAAAATTTTTTGATGTGGGCTTGTTGTGGGCCATACTTTTGAGTGTTTTTTGTATTGTTTTAGAGTCTGATGCTGAAATAAGGCGAGATTACGGAGTTTTTCTTCGCTATGTGGAGTGGAGTTTTACTATTATTTTTACCATTGAGTATGTCGTGCGCATTGTGTGTTCTAAAAATCCTTTCACCTATATAAAAAGTTTTTTTGGTATCGTTGATCTTATTTCGATTGTTCCAGCTTATTTGAGTTTGTTGATTCCTGGCGCTCAATTTTTATTAGTGACTCGCACCATTCGCTTGTTGAGGGTCTTTAGGGTTCTTAAGCTGGCGAGATATTTACAAGAGTCTCGTGTTCTTCTCCAAGCCCTTGGGGCGAGTCGTTATAAGGTGACGGTTTTCTTAGGGGTTGTTTTGACTGTGATCTTAATACTCGGAACTATTATGCATTTAGTGGAGGCAGGCAACCCGGGGTTTTCAACGATTTTTCATGGTATGTATTGGTCCATTGTCACAATGACGACGGTGGGTTATGGCGATGTTGTTCCTCTCACTGGAGTAGGTAAGCTCCTCGCCTCCATCATTATGGTTATGGGCTATGGTATCATAGCCGTTCCAACAGGTATTATCAGTGTGGAAATCAACCAAGCTATGCGTCAACCCATGATTAAATGTAATATCTGTGGAACAGGGAAAGCTCATCAACAGGCCAAGTTCTGCCATGAGTGTGGAGAGCTTTTTTAATTTTAAGGAGTGGGGCATATTGAGGCATTGGGAGACTCAACACTATGTGTCAGAAAACAAAAAATGGGCCTTTCTGGACAGGAACTACTTAAGCAAGGGGCGCCCTTAAGAGGGTGGGGTGTGTGAAGAGTGCTTTTTAAGAATTTCGTTGAGGAGTCCATTGATAAAGCCAGGGGAATCCTTCGAGCCATATTTTTTGGCCAATTCCACGGCTTCGTTGATGGCCACTTTGGCTGGCACTTCATGGGAGTACTCTGTGATTTCAAAGCAGGCGAGGCGTAAAATACTTAAGTCCACAAGAGTCATGCGGTTGAGGTTCCATTGGGGGCTGACAGCTTGAATTCTCTCGTCAATGATGCTTTGCGCTTCCAACAAGTGAGTTCCCATACTGTGAGCGTACTTTTGAGCCTGCGGTGGTATCTTGGAAGTTGTATTAAGAAGCTGTAAGCTCTGCTTTATATCCAAGTCTCCATGGTATTCTCTTTGAAATAAAATTTTTAGCATGGCTTCGCGAGCGAGTCGTCTCATGACCTCTCCTTAAGAGGGTAGTTGCGATAGGTCAAGTTGTAATGCAGAATGGGGAAGTAATGAAAAGGAAAATAAAAACACCATGAAAGTATCTTCTGAGATTGAAGACCTTATTCCCTATATACCCGGAAAGCCTATTTCTGAGACCCAAAGGGAATATGGGCTGGAGAGTGTTTTGAAGCTAGCTAGTAATGAAGCTCCCTATGGCCCAAGTCCAAAAGTGGTGGAGGTCATCATCTCCTCTCTCCACCACTTAAATCGTTATCCTGATGCTGGAGCCTATGAAATGGGGGAATTCTTTGCCAATCACTATGATGTGTCAAAAGACAGTCTGGTCTTTGGCAATGGCTCCAATGAGTTGATAGATCTTTTGATCCGGGTTTTTTGTGAACCAGGTCAGTTTATACTGACATCGGAGTCTGCCTTTATTGCCTATAAAATTTGCGCCCAAGCTGCAAGGGTAAGGGTCTTGGAAACCCCCATGGTTAATATGGGCTTTGACCTGTCAGCCATGAAAGAAAAGGTGGAACAATACCCTGTGAGAATTGTTTTTATAGCGAATCCCAATAATCCCACGGGCACCTACCTCAATAAAATGGAACTGTCAGGTTTTCTAAATTTTATGGACGACTATCCCGAAACTCTTGTTGTTCTGGATGAAGCTTACACTGAGTTTGTTCGAGCGGAGGATTATCCTTGTAGTTTGGAGCTATTTCGTCAACATTCCAATGTCGTTGTGCTTCGCACCTTGAGTAAGGTTTATGGCTTAGCGGGTCTTCGACTGGGGTTTCTTGTGGGGGACTCAGTCATCGCTAACTACCTTCATCGTGTGAGAAATCCATTTAATGTCAACTACTTGGCTCAGGTTGCCGGAAGAGCAGCTATTTCAGATAGGGATTATGTGAACCAACTTTGCCAGATGCTTTGGAAGGAGCTTGATGGCTTTTATAAAAAATTTGAACAAATAGGCATCAAATACTTTAAGTCGCAGGGAAATTTTGTTCTTATAGATTTGGAGCGTGAGGCGAGCCCCATTTATAAAGCTCTTCTTCAGAGGGGAGTGATCACTCGCCCTGTAAAGGGCTATGGACTCAAGAATCACTTGAGACTCACCGTGGGACTTCCCAGGGAAAATAAGGTCGCCATGGAGCATCTTGCTGATATTTGGAGAGGTTTGTGATGGGCCAGAATCACAATAATCACGACCCCCATAAAGGGCATTGTGGTTACGATGGTCATAGTCATCACGGTCGTCATGAATAGGATGATGAGAGTTATCACCATTGATGGGCCAGCGGCTTCGGGAAAATCTTCTGTCAGCCGTGGAGTGGCTGAGAAGTTGGGGTGGCTCTGGTTGTCCACGGGGGCTTTTTACAGAGGTTTGGCTTTTGTTGCCCAGCAGAAGAGGGTGGATTTGGAGGCCGAGGAGGAGTTGGCGGCTCTGTGCAAGGACCCCTCCTGGGAGGTGAGTATGACTCCTGCCATCACCAAGGTTTTTTTGAATGGGGATGATGTGACAGATGGGATTTACACCGAGTCTATAGGGAGTGTTGCAAGCCAAATCAGTTTTTTTCCAAAAGTGAGAAAGAATTTACTTGTTGTGCAAAGGGCCTGCTCCCTTCAAGGTGTGGGGCTTATTGCCGAGGGAAGAGACTGTGGAACGGTGGTTTTTCCCCAGGCTTTCATTAAATTTTTCCTCACCGCAGAAAGTGGCCAAAGAGCCTTGAGAAGAACTATGGAGAAGCAAGGTAGGACTTCAGAAGATATTTCTACAACCCTTGAAGCGCAAAGAGAAAGGGATGCCAAGGACGCCCAGCGAGCTTGTGCTCCCATGAAAGTTGCTGCGGGAGCCCATGTGGTTTGCACAGATGATATGGGCCTTGATGAGGTCATCGAGTATGTTTACAGCCGCTGTGTGGAGTTTTTTTTCAATGCTGGAGAAAAAGTGAAGGATTCTTGATCTGTAAAGTGCGTAAAAGCATGTGAAAGTGATAAAAGTTACGTGAAGGAAAAGCACTTGAAAGTGCGTGAAAGCATTGTAGAGTAAATTTTTCTTTGACTTTCGCCATTTTACCTCTATAAAGAAAATCTTATACCTCATAGATTGTAGGGGGCTCCGGTTATGGGTATCCCATGGATGGATTGTTAAGGATCCCATGGTCCCATGGATTATAATGGGTTATAAATTGTGTTATAAATCAATGAAGAGGGAAAGTCGTGGCGAGCTGCTATTTTCCAGGAGGAGGTTATGTTTGAAAGGTATGGAAAGTAAATCTACAAAGTCAAAGGCCCAGTTGGCCCAGGAACGAGTTCTCGCTGAGTTAGATGCTGCCGATGGGGAAGTTCCTCAAAATCCAGGTTATGAGTGGGAAGGCAATGGCGCATCAGATCACTCCTTTGCGGATCTATTTGAAATTTCCTTGGCAAAAGAAGGGGTGAGTGTTGGTGATGTTGTCAAGGGAGTGGTTACGGACGTCCATGATGATTTTGTTCTCGTGGATATTAATTACAAAAGTGAGGGTATGATTCCACGAAGTGAGTTTCGTACTTCTTCTCAGGAGATCTCTGTGAAAAAGGGTTCTGAGGTTGATGTTTATATTGATCGTATCGAAAATGACAGTGGCATGGTGGTTTTATCCAAAGACAAAGCCGATATGCTTCGCGCTTGGAATGACATTGCCCAGGCGGCTGAAAACGAGACAGTCATTGAGGGGACAATCATTGACAAGGTGAAGGGAGGACTTAGTGTTGATATTGGTGTGAAGGCATTTTTGCCAGGGAGTCAGGTCGACCTGCGCCCTGTTCGCAATATGGATACTTATATTGGTCAAACTTTTAAATTTAAGGTGATTAAATTTAACAAGCGCCGGGGCAATATTGTTCTTTCTCGACGAGTTCTCTTGGAAGAAGAGAGAGAGAGTTTGCGTTCACAGACCCTAGACTCCATTCAGGAGGGAGCTATTGTTAAGGGGATTGTTAAAAACATCACTGATTATGGAGCCTTTGTGGATCTTGGTGGCATGGATGGGTTGCTGCATATCACAGATATGAGTTGGGGCCGTATCAAGCACCCTTCAGAAATTCTCAAGGTGGGCAACGAAATCGATGTGAAGGTTCTCAAGTTGGATGACTCCAAGGAGCGTGTAAGCTTGGGAATCAAGCAGTTGCAAGAGGACCCTTGGTCCAATGTGGTGAGAGATTACCCTGTGGGTAGTAAATTGAAGGGCAAGGTGATCAGCCTCACCGACTATGGTGCCTTTGTGGAGATTGGAGAGGGCATTGAGGGCCTGGTACATGTCAGTGAAATGAGCTGGACGAAGCGCATTAAGCATCCGTCTCAGGTGGTCGCTGTGGGTGGCGAAGTGGATATTATGGTTCTCGAAATTCGATCGGACAATCGCCATATCATACTTGGAATGAAGCAAATGAAGCCCAACCCATGGCTTCAGGTCAAGGAGACCTATCCTGTGGGCACCATCATTGAGGGTGAAGTTAAATCTCTTATCGAATTTGGTGTTTTTGTGGGTATTGAAGAAGGCATTGATGGGCTTGTGCATATTTCTGATTTTTCTTGGACCAAGCGTGTGAATCATCCCTCTGAAATTTTCAGCAAGGGCGAAAAAATACAGGCTGTGGTTCTTGATGTGGATGTGAGCCATGAGCGCATTAGCTTGGGTGTGAAACAATTACAGGAGGATCCTTGGGCCAATATTGAAAACAAGTATGGCATTGGCACCCAACATGAGGTCAAGGTGGTCAAGACTGCGGACTTTGGTGTTTTTGTGGAGTTGGAGCCAGACCTTGAGGGTCTCATTCACATTAGTGAGCTTGCCACTCAGAGGGTTGAGAAACCCGAAGAGGTGGTCAAGGTAGATGATGTTATCAAGGCAGAGATCATCACCATTGACAAGGATTCTCGAAGAATTGGTTTAAGTGCCAAACTAGTTGCTCTTCGCGATCAGCAAGTGGATGTGAAAGAACACGCTAAGAAAGTGACAGCTACTTCACGGGCAAGCTTGGGCGATCTCTTTGGACAAACCCTTAAAAGTGCCAGTCAAGAAAGCTCCAGTACCGGTGGCACCAACCAAGAGAGTGTTACGGCCAGAGTTAGTGAGGAGAGTGCTACGGTCGGTGAAGCCAGCAAAGAGAGTGTTGCTCCAGGCCCTGCCGGTGAAGCCAGCGAAGAGAACTTCGAGAAAAATTAAGGGAAAAAATCATGATAAAGCACTTTACTGCCAACTTTGTCCATTTCTGTTTAACTATTTTTATTGTGATCTTTTTGGTAGCTCTAGGTTCTTTGATGTCGAGATTTTCCATTGATATGAAGATGCCTGTGCGAGAACCCTCCATTCTTAAGTTGAACTTAGAGGGTGTGATTATCGATGGTAAGGATTTTTTAAAGGAGTTGAAAGCATACCGAGAGGATAAGAATATTAAGGGCATTCTCATCCATGTGGATTCCCCAGGTGGTGTGGTGGGCCCTAGTCAAGAAATCTATTCGGAGTTATTAAAGGTTCGCAATGAGCTACAAAAGCCTGTGGTTGTTTCCAGTGGGGCTGTGGTTGCCAGTGGAGCTTATTATGTGGCTCTAGCGGCTGACCAGATTGTCACAAATCCTGGCACTCTTATGGGATCCATTGGTGTCATTATGGAGTTTGCCAACCTCAAGGGACTGTATGATTGGGCCAAAATTCAGCGCTACACCATTAAAACGGGGGCTTTAAAAGATGCAGGAGCTGATTACAAGGAAATGACTTCTATAGAAAAAGAATACTTTCAGTCTGTGTTGAATCGAGTGCAAGTTCAATTTGAGTCAGCGGTGGAAGCGAACCGCAGCTTGGATAAATATGTCATTGATAAATATGCTGATGGTCGCGTTTTTACGGGAGAGACGGCGGTAAAGATAGGTTTTGCCGACCAGTTGGGAACTCAGTCAGATGCTCTTAGCATTGTTGGAGAGCTATCCGGGCTGGGAGATAGCCCCCCTGTTTTTACTCCTACCAAACTTTCAAAACATAGGTTTAATTTCCTGAATTTACTGCTAGATCAATGGACTTTTCGTTCCCCAGAATTGAAAGAGTTGAAGCACCCATTCAATATGCTTAGGCTCTTAGGCAAGCCCCTTTATATCATGCCTGGAACTTTAGAATGAAGATTTTATTGATAGTGGTGTTTTCATTTTGATGGATGAAAAGAAGATTTTATCCCATGATATCTGGCCTCAAGAGCGTGACCTTATGGTGCGTCCCGAGCGCTATAGATATGTGAGAAAACTTATTAAGCCTCAGGGGTGTGTTTTTTGTAAGGCGGCCTGTGAGCCACCCAGCTTCAAGACCCTTTGTGTCCACAAAACAGAGCATTCCATGTTGCTTATGAATAAGTTTCCCTACAATACAGGCCATGCCCTGGTGATTCCCATCAAGCACCATGGGGATATGGATCAGTTGAGTGATGAGGAGTTTTTGAGCCTCAGCGTTCTCCTTAAAAAGACCATGGAGGTGGCCAAAGATACCTATGAGTGTCAAGGACTGAATGTGGGAATGAACCTTGGTAAGGTGGCAGGAGCAGGAATTCCTGATCATATTCATTGGCATGTGATTCCACGGTGGCATGGAGACACAAATTTTTTTCCACTTGTGGCAGAAACTAAAGTGCTTTCAGAGAGTTTAGAGCAAAGCTATGAGCGATTTAAAAAGTCCTTCTAAAAATCCTAGCCCTCGCCGACTCTCTCGTCCATCAAGTTCCTCAGCGGATTCCTCAGAGTGGAATCGGGGTCCTTGGGGAGGGGCTCTGGGAGACTACGAATTTGATCATGTGGGAATCGCCGTGCCTTCTATTAAAGAAGGGGCTTTTTTTTACAATGCCTTGGGATACCAGTTGGGTGAGATTGAAGAAGTGCCCAGTGAATTTGTTCGTGTGGCGATGTTTGAATTGGCCAATAGCTCTCGCATTGAGCTTTTAGAACCCCTGGGAAATGAGGGCCCTGTGGCCAAATTTTTATCCAAGAGGGGACCGGGGGTTCACCACATTTGTCTCAGGGTGCACAAGATTGAGAATGTGGTGGATCGTCTCAAAGAGGCGGGTGTTCATTTGATCAATGAAAGACCTCGTTTGGGAGCCGGGGGTTGTCGGGTTGTCTTTGTGCATCCATCTTCTCACAATAAAATTTTGTTGGAGTTATCTGAGAAGGCGGGGGAGAACCTGTGAATCAACACCAATTTCAGGCAGTGGTTCCCCTCACTCCTATGGTGAAAAAGCTTATCATACTCAACACGGGTCTTTGGATTTTCTTAGTTCTTATTGTTCAGCAGTTCTTTATGAGTCAAGACTACATCTTTTTTGGTCTGGGTTTGTTGCCCATGAGACTGATCGAAAACTTTTGGTTATGGCAGCCTTTCACCTATATGTTTATCCATTCTCACAATGTCTTTCATGTGTTGTTTAATATGATTCTCCTATGGTGGCTGGGTTCGGAATTGGAGCAGCTTTGGGGACGAAGATTTTTTCTTCTCTACTACATGGTTTGTGGCGTGGGGGCTGCTTTGATTTACCTGTTTGGAGTGTTTTTATATTATGGCATGACGGGCCACAGTGGCCCATTACAGAGCCCTGTGGTGGGAGCCTCGGGGGCCGTCTTTGGCCTTTTGTTAGCCTATGGGATTCTCTTTTCTGAGAGAACGATCTATTTGTTCTTTATATTTGCCATGAAGGTGAAGTATTTTGTAATGCTTCTAGGGTTTATTGAGGTTGTCACCCTCTTAAGTTCGGGCTTTAATAATGATGTGGCAAATTTAGCTCACCTTGGAGGACTTATAGCGGGCTTTATCTTTTTGAGCACATGGACCTATCTTAAGAAAAAGAAGGATCGGAGACAGACAAAGAGGCGTGGACGACGGCTCAAGTTGGTGATAAACAACAAAGAAGAAGGTTCCCCTAGATATTGGCATTAGTTTAGTTAACATTAATCTAAGTGCGCCACGAGGCGCAAATACGAGGTGAAAAAATGGGTGAAATAAATTCAATGAAATACAACCTTCGCACGGCCACAGAAAAAATGAAGTTTGATATTCGCCTTCTTGAGACTCATCTCAAGAAGGAGGAAGGCTCCACTGATGAGTACCAGCAATACCTCTCCCAGTTGCCTGACCTTATTGATGAATGCACTCAATTTAAGTTGGGTGAATTTATCGGTGTGGGTGAGGTTAAGAGTGAAAGTGAGGGTGATGAAGTTCAGGGTTAACCTGAGGCTGAGGGTGTCAGCGTCAGTGTCAGTGTCAGTGTCAAAGTATGAGCGAAGATTAGGGGACTGTGGGTGGGACCTTTTCGTGCAAGTCCCAAAGAAATTTTACAATTGTATTTTTACCTTTTTCCTTAGCATCGTAAAGGGCGTGGTCAGCATGGCGCACAAGCTCTTTTGAACTCATCCTTGATTGAGAATTGGCCACGATAAAACCTAAGCTCACTGTAAGCGTGGCTTCATGGAGGCCATCTTTGAAATGGTATTTTTCGATGGTGCTTCGGAGGTGTTCACAAAATACTCTGACTTCATCCTCGCTTTTGACTTTTTTCATGACAATGAGAAACTCATCCCCACCGTAGCGTGCAGCAAAGCTATCGCTCTGGAGGGCTTGGGCAATGATCTCACCTGTTTGCTTGATGACAAGGCTTCCGAATAAGTGGTCATTCCTGTCATTGACAAGTTTGAAGTCATCCAAGTCTAGCATGATGCAGGCTATGTGGCCTTGGGAGATTTCAGTATAATTTTGAGAGGTCTCAGTATCACTCAGGGAAGTTTTAGTGGCTTCAAGGGCGGAGTCGATCTTATCGTAGACAGACCTCATATTGTAAAGGCCGGTGAGATAATCCAAATCCACAAGTTCTTGGAGTTTTTTGTTGGTTGCAAGAAGATTCTTACGAAGATCATTGCTTTTGAAGATAGATTCAATGCGTACCAGAAACTCCTGGAATTGAAAGGGCTTATGGATAAAATCATCTGCTCCTGCCTTGAACGCATCTGTCATTATATTGGAACCTTTTCGATCAGACATCACAATGACATTGGTGTGGATTTTTTGTTGCCTTAACTCCCTGAGAAGCTCCAGTCCCGTCAAGCCTGGCATTTCACAGTCTGTAATGACAAGGTGGGGAACAAAAGACCTTATGGTATCAAAAGCTTCTTCAACATTTTCCACAAGGTGAGTTTCGTAGCCGTGGAGAGATAAAGATTCTTGGATAAGGCTTCTAACTGCTTCCTCATCATCGAGAATCAGCACTCTTTTGGGAATCGTTGGTTCTTTTACGCTTTTCACAAAAAAATTAGGCTTCTGATACAGTGACTTTATTTCGACCATTTTCTTTGGACCGATACAAAGCCTTGTCTGCTCTTTGAAAAATGTTTTGCCAGGATTCATCCCCTGCCATGCGAGAGGAGACTCCTGCGGATATGGTGATGGGAATTTTCGTATCTTCAAAAGTGAAATTATACCCTTCGATGGTAGTTCGAATGCGTTCAGCCACCTCTTCGGCCTGGCTTAATTCCCCACCCAGTAGGAGGAGGCAAAACTCTTCCCCTCCTGAGCGAGCAAAAAAATCATTGTCACGGATCAATTTAGTGCGGATTTCTGTGGCGACTTTTTTGAGAACATAGTCTCCAGCGGCATGGCCATGGGTATCATTTACTTTCTTAAAAAAGTCGATATCAAAGGTGACGAGGCTGAGAGGGGCTCCAAGGAGTTCGGCCCGTTTGAAAAACTCCATGCCTCGAACCTCTAGGGCTCCTTTGTTATAAATTTCTGTCAGTGCGTCCATTTGGGCTCGGTCAAAAGCTTGGGCCGCAGAAATAGACTCAATATTTCCCTCTTCAAGGAATTTAAAAATGACATTTCCTGTTTTGACCTGGTCGTTATTGCTGAGTTTGTGGGGAATCTGTGGAGGAAGAATGGCTCCGTTGATAATGGTCTTATTTGTGGATTGAAGGTCTGTAATAGAAACTTCACCTTCGTGCACTGTGATCTTTGCATGTTTTTTGCTTACGCTTCGATCTTCCACACAAACATCTGAGGTCTCTCCACGTCCAATGGTGCAATCCTTTTCTTCAAGTTCCCATTGTCGACCTACAGAGTGGGAGGGGCCGACCAACATGACTAGGCTAGGTGGGGCCTGTCCCGCTTGTTGCAGGCGTACCTTAAAGGTATCACTTTGAACAATGCTTGTTTTATCTAAGGGGTGGTCATCTTCTGACATGTGTATATATTACAATGCAAAGGGGGGTGAAGTCCATCATTTGTTGAGAAGCTGGGCTTTTCATTTTGGTCCAAGTTGTTTGTATTTTAGGTGAAAAGTGGTTCGTATTTTAGGCTAAAGTTTCTTGCACTGCTTTAGATAAAGTCTTTTGCATTTTAGTCGAGGTCCTTCGTTCTTGAGTCCAGGCCATTTGCGCTTTAGCCCAAGTCTCTTGCACGCTCACTTAGTTTTTTGAGCGGTGCTCCTCAACAAATGACTATTACTTTTTGAGAAGCGGTTGTAACTTTTTTTTGATCTTAGGCAGTTGGCTGAAGATGGCATAGGCTTTTCGAGCTTGTGAAAATGGCATGAGGGGAAAGCCCATGTACTGTCCGGATTTTTCGACATTACGGTGGACAAAGCTGTAGGCATTGAACATGGATTTATTGGTGATGTGGAGATGGTCCCCAATAAGGGTGCGCCCTCCAATAATGCAATGGCTTCCAATAGAGGTAAAACCACCAAAAATGACACCTGCGAGGAAAATATTGTGGGCACCTATAGTGGCGCTTTGGGAGATATAGCAATGATTATCGATTTTGGTTCCCTCGCCAATAAGAGTGTTGCCTAAGATGCCCCTTTCCACTTGAACGCAGGAGGCTAACTCGACAAAATCTTCAAGAATCACTCTTCCATAAAAGGGGTTGTTGGAGGTGTTAGAACCTAGGGTGGATTGGGATTGAATGCGGCAGTGATTCCCAACGGTGACATGGTGGTGAAGCGTAACACTTGGTTCAATAAGACTATGGTGACCGATATGGGAGTGCGGACCCAAGTAGGAGTTGGCTCCAATATAGCTATGATTTCCAACAGACGTTCCCTCCGAGATAATGGCGTGTGGGCCAATGACAACTTGTTCCCCGAGGCTTGCCGTGGGAGAGATGATCGCTGAGGGGTGGATGCTGTGCCCATTCACTTTTTGGGGGGTGAGAGGGGCTTTGAAAAACTCTTTGAGAATCAGGGCCATGGAAAGGGAAAGCATGGGGGTGGATAAAATGCAAGGAGAGTGGGGTGGTTGTTCTTGAGACAGCTTTGGGTGGGATTGTTTCCATGGAGTAGGCTGCTCCATGGGGGAGGAGGTAAGCTTAGTATTTAGCTTTTTGGCAATCTTGGCATCTACGATGATCACACTGACTTCGGCGTCAAAGCAGGGGGTGAGCCACTTGGGGTGGGAGACGAAGCAAAGGGCTTTGATCTGGGGGGCCTCGCAGGAGCAAGGAGCTTCGGCTTGAAGTTCAAGGGGGCCTCTTACATGTTGGATAAGATTGGGGAAGATTTTGAGAATTTGTTGTCCATTGACCACGAAGGGGCTCCTTTGAAGGGTATTGCTGGAGGTGGCATTTGGCACTTGAAGCTCAAGGCATGGAACTTGAAGTCGGTAGAGATTAGAGATTCAAGTTCTAGCTCTTCATAGAACACTTGGGGGGTTGAAAAAAGTATAGGTGCGTCGCTACAGAGTCGAACTTTTTAAGATTTTATTGTATACTACCCCGTAAGTGTTAAATGTGTAGGTGGTAGGGGGGTTGAGCGTGGGTCATGGGGTGTGCTGGGAGGTATGGTTTGGTGACAGCCAAGAGTAAAAGCAAAAGCAAGAAGATGACCAAGGTGGAGTTAGAAGCTCAAGAGCTTCAGGGGAAGTTGGCTAAGAAGTGGATTGGCCTTTACAGTCGATCTAAATCCATTGAAACTTTACCTTACAATATGAAGCAAACGTTTCAAGAAAAGACAGCTATTGCTCACAAGGTTTTAGGTTGGGGTTATATTTTATCCAATGAGAACCATCGCCTTGAGGTTCTGTTTAAAGATGGTGTAAAACAACTTATTTCTAACTACAAGGTGTGAGTTTATGTACAATTGGGGTGGCTTGATGGCAAAACTATGGTGGGCTTATGGCAAAAGATGATTTAGCTCAAGTGGAAGGCACAGTGATTGACTCTGGAGTGGGGGGGCTTTATAAAGTGAAGTTGGAAAACGAGGTTGAAATTTCAGCCAAGCTCTGTGGGAAGATGAGGAGATTCAACATTCGTGTGGTGGTGGGGGACCGGGTGGTTGTTGGAGTTTCTCCCTATGACCTCTCCCATGGTCTTATTATGTATCGTCATAAATAAATAAGTATGTATTGTCAGTATTATCATAAATAAAATATCCCTTGGGGTGAGTGGTAACAAGGTCGATTTATGGGGCTTTCTTTAGATCCAAATTTTCAAAAGTATTCAGATGTTAAGCTCAGTGGCTTGTCTAAGTCATCCATTGCAGCGGTGTTGTCTTTGGCCTCCGAGGGAGGCACCATTCCATTTATTTCCAGATATCGCAAGGAGGCCACAGGTAACTTGGATGAAGTTCAGGTTCGTACCATTGTGGAGGCTTTTGAGGACTGGAAGGAATTGGACAAAAGAAAGACCTTTATTCTGTCTGAAATCGAGAAAAAAGGTGGTCTAACCCCGGAGTTCAAATTACAAATTCAGACTTCCTTGGAGATGTTTGAATTGGAGGAACTTTATCGCCCCTTTAAGCGACAAAAAAAAACCAAGGCTCAGTTGGCCAAGGAGGCAGGAATAGAGCCATTGGCTCATTGGATTTGGTCTCAGGGACAGGGTGAAGCCCCTGAGGGTTCCACCACATTGGAGGTGAAGGCCAAGGAGTACATCAAGCCTTCTGCGGGGTATCCGACTTACGAGGAAGTGCTCCGTGGCGCCCAACACATCATTGTCGAGAAGCTCGTGAGTTTTTCAAATTTGCGCCAAGCTATTAAAGATGAGGCTTTTCAAAGGGGAACAGTGAGTTCCAAGCCGACCTCTAAGTTCAAGACTCATTCAAAATATGAAATGTATGCTGACTTCTCAGATTCTGTACAAAATCTTTTATCTAAGAAAGCTTCCCATCGGTACTTGGCTTTGCGTCGTGGCTGGCAAGAGGGGGAGTTAAAGGTCAGTTTGGAGTTTCCCGAGGAAGAACTTGTCAAGCAATTTGAGGCTGTGGCTGTGAAGCGAAAAGAGAGCCATGTGAGTTCGTTGCTAAAGCAGGCGGCGCAGACAGCTCTTAAGGTTCATCTCATTCCATCGGTGGTCAATGAGCAACACAGCTTGCTTAAGGAAAGTGCGGATAAATTTGCCATCGAGGTGTTTTCTCAGAATGTGCGAAAAATATTGATGTTTAGCCCCTTTGGGGCCCGTGTTGTCTTGGGGGTGGATCCTGGTTTGAAAACGGGCTGCAAGCTTGCTCTTGTGGATGAACGTGGGCAATTTATTTCTAGTACGGTTTTGTACACCTTGGGAGAGGGAGCGAAGGTCAAGGCAAAGAATTTGTTTGAGGAGGTGTTGAAGCAAATTCAGATAGAGGCCATTGCCGTGGGTCACGGAACGGGAGGTCGTGAGGCAGAGACTTTTATTCGTGATGCTTTAAAAGAAATTGGCAAAGAAGAGGTGCCAGTGGTGATGGTCAATGAGGCAGGAGCCAGTGTTTACTCAGCCTCGGATGTGGCCCGTGAAGAGTTTCCCGACTTGGATCTCACGGTGAGGGGAGCTATTTCCATTGCTCGTAGATTGCAGGATCCCCTTGCGGAGTTCGTCAAGGTTCCACCTAAGAGCATCGGTGTGGGGCAATACCAACATGATGTCTCCCAGGGTCGTCTTAAGAAATCCCTCTACGGAGCTGTGGAATCATGCGTGAATGAGGTGGGTGTCGATTTAAATACAGCATCGAGTTCATTGCTTCAGTATGTGGCGGGGATTGGCCCTGCTCTCGCGAAGGCCATTGTGAGCCATCGCAAAGAAAAGGGTCTTTTTAAGGAGCGTGGTGAGTTGATGAAAGTGGCTCGCTTTAGTTCCAAAGTTTTTGAACAGTCCGTAGGCTTTCTTAGAATACGGGGAGGGGGTGTGCCCTTGGATGGGACGGGTATTCACCCCGAGCGCTACATGGTGGTAGGGGACATGGCCCGTGAGGTGGGGGTTTCTGTGGCTCAACTTCTGCGTGGATCAGGACTGGAGACTTTGAGACTCCAGGGTGACAAATGGTCTCACCTTGTGGGGGAGTACACGCTGGGAGATATTATGGTCGAGCTTGAAAAGCCCGGGCACGACCCCCGTGATCCCTATAAGGTTTTTAAATTTCGGGAAGATATCCACGAGATTAAGGATTTGAAAAAAGATATGCTGTGTCCTGGTGTTGTTACAAATGTCACAAACTTTGGTGCCTTTGTGGACATTGGGGTTCATCAAGATGGTTTGGTTCATATTTCTGAACTGTCCCATGTTTTTGTTTCTGATCCCCAGCAGGTGGTGGGTCCAGGAGAGCAAGTTCAGGTGAAAGTTCTGGCTGTGGATAAAGCAAAAAATCAGATTTCTCTCACCATGTGTTTGAAAGACAAAGTTTTGTCATCCATGAATCAGAGTCGTTCTTCGGATTCGTTGAAAGTGGGTTCAAGCCGCCCCTCTCTGCCCTCTCATCCAAATCGGCAGCAGAAGGTGGAAGATCGGCAGCAAAATTTGGGGGCGAAGCCGAAGCTAAAAAGCCTTTTTAAGCAAGATAAGATTAAAAAAATCAAAGGCAAAGGCTCCTCAAAGACATTTCAACATAGAGCGAAGAGCGAGGGAGGGGGGCATAGAAAGGCTTCTTCAGGGAAAACATCTTCAGGGAAGGCTCGCTTGGGACGACGAACTTCTCAACCCTTTAACAATCCTTTTGCCGCTTTGACGGAGCTTAAAAAGTGAAAAATGGATGTTGCAAAATGAAGAGTGGGTGCTACAAACTCCTTAAATTTCTTAAACTTCTTAAATTTCTCTGTGTCCATGTTTATGTTTGTTTTTCTTCTTTATTTTCTTCTTTGTTTTTTTCTTTGTTCTTATGTTTATTTTCTGGAGAAACTCCTCACCTACATGCTCAGTCCTTGGTGGAAGAAAGCTACGAGGGTGTGAGTTCTAAAACTTCGCCTCTAGAGGCTCGCCAAAATATTTTGAAGAATGCAAGGAGGAGTGCTTCCTTAAAATACATTCAACATCTTGCCTCTCACTTCAATATTCTTCAGCGTTTGCCTGTTTTTGAGCAGAAGATTCTTAAGCACCATGAAAAGTATATTCTTTTTATGAGTGGTGGGGAGCTTCAGAAGGTAGAAGATGGTTATACAATGTTGGTAAAAATGAAGATTTCTTTGAAGAATCTTCGTGAAATATTATTGGCAGAGGGATTGTTGTACAAATCTGATGGGCCGCCAGCCATTATTCCTGTGGTTTCCTTGAGGGATAAAGTTCATGGAGTTCAACTGAACTGGTGGGATCAGGGGTCTTCTTCCAATACCTATCTCTATGAGTACGGGACTCACTGGGAGCGACATCTGAAGAAACAACTTTTAGAAATGGGGTTTTATCTTATTTCTCCCATGGAGCATCGCCTTCAAAACTCACTGCCCTTGGCTTTACGTAGGGAAAAACTCACAGAAGCCGACCGTCAAAGTGTGGCTGCCTTTTTAGGGGCCACAGTAGTGGTGGATGGAAGCATCACTCTTCAAGATGCCCCTGGGAAAAAGGCCCTAGGGGCTGATAAATCCAAGGGGGCTTTTAAGATTGATATTCATTTACGGGGAAGCTCTACCTACAATGGGCGAGTGATTGCTGAGGTTGTAAGAACTTATACCACTCCTGTGGGTTCTTTGAATCAAGTTGTCTTTCAGAAGCTTCTTGAGGTTTATCCTGGTATTGCCAAGGATTTAACGGCTCAGTTCCATGACTCATGGAAGCGGGGAATATTGGATTCCTCTTTGGTGAAACTCACTCTTCATGGCTCTGTGAATTACCATCAGCTTAAGCAGTTTAAAAAACTTCTTATCCAACAAGTGAAGGCGATTAAACAGGTGAAAGAAAGGCTGTTTGAACCCTCAAAAGTTACATTGGATTTAGAAGTGGATGGGAGTTCCCAGGAATTGGCTGTTCATCTACAAAAGGAACAATTTCCCCGTTTTCATGTGGAGGTTTCCTATGTGGGGGCCCAGCGGATCGATCTTAAAATCTCAAGTTTGTAAGTAAATTATGAACTTTAAGGTGAAGACTCTGATTCAAAAAATCATTCAAGCCACGGCCTCCTTGAAATTGGCAGTTGTTGTTATCTTATTGTTGGGTACTATTTCGGCTGTGGGGACTCTTGTAGAGTCTCGCTATGATGCCATTACAGCCCAGAAACTTGTTTATCACTCTTCTTACATGTATGCCACCATAGCTTTATTGTGTATCAACCTTATTGGTGTCATGGTGGACCGGTGGCCTTGGAGGTTTCACCACATGGGTTTTGTCTTTGCTCACACAGGCATTATTATCACTATTTTGGGTGCTTGGTTGACCAAGGAGCATGGTATTGATGGTTCTTTACAGATTCCTGTGGGAGAAAAAAATCGATTTGTGATTTTGCCCCAGGAGGAGTTGAGCATTTCTTCCGCTTTTTTAGGAACTCCCATGGAGATTCTTTTAAGAAAGGAGGTGGATTTTTTAACGAAACCTCCAGAGAGGTATCCCTTGGTGTATCCTTTGGAAGAGGGAAATTTGCATGTGAGACGCTATTGGCCCTATGCCGTGCCACGGGAGAGAATGATACATTCCAAGGATCATCGTGGGGGGCCTGCCGTGCGAATTCAGTTGTTTAATGACAAAATTTCTGAGACCCATTGGCTTTGGCTGAAGCGGCAAGGAGAAGAGAAAAGTGAGGTGAACCTAGGACCTGCCAAAGTCATTTTGGCACCTCACCCCTATACATACACGGAGAATGGCAATGCCATTGTCTTAGAGGTTGTTGTCAATGAAAAGTCCCTTGCCTTGGAGGGTGACACAGGCAAACCGGCTTCTTTAGATGGTGGCAAGCCTGCTTCTTTGGGTGGTGACTCTGGAAAATCCCTGGCCTTGGAGGCTGAGACCCGCTCTGTTCAGCTGCTCCAATCTCTAAGGTATCAAATCCACTCCCAGCGAAGGGGAGGTTTGTTAAAAAAGGGGAAAGTGACCCCTGGTGATATTGTCGACACCGGCTGGAGAATGGACCTTCAGTTGAGAGTGATTTCCTTTCTTCCCAGTGCCCAGAGGGAGTACCTCTATGAAAAGAGAGAAAGACCCTTAGAAGGGATGACAACTCCTGCCATTGAGATCGAATACAGGGGGGACAAGCGTTGGTTGGGGCTTGGTGCCATCACTCGTTACTTTTTAGAGAATCGTGCCTATATTGTGAGTTACCGTCGTTCTTATTTGCGTCTTCCCTTTGACTTGGAGTTGAGAGATTTTCGTGTAGGAAGGTACAAGGGATCCATGAGAGCGGCTTCTTACGAAAGCGATGTGTTTATCAAGGGCTTTGGAGAGGTGACAATTTCTATGAACCAACCTTTGAAATATCAAGGTTTGACCTTTTATCAATCAAGCTTCCAAGAGGCTGAGTCAGGGCGCCCCTATATATCGATTTTTTCTGTGAATCATGATCCAGGGCGATATATTAAGTACTTTGGTTGTTTTCTCGTTGTTTTGGGTTCTATTCTTCTATTTTATTTGAAGCGTAGAAAGATGTACCCCTCCAAGGTGCACTCCCCAAAGGTGTATCTTTAGAGGTTCTCTTCAGCAAAGGATGAAAACGCAGTATGGTTTTATTGTCTTCGTATTTATGGACTTGTCTTTTATGGATTTTGCCCTTTTTTTTTCTCTGCCCATGGGTTCAGGCTTCGGAGGATCGTGAGGCTCTTAGGTACCTGCCTGTTCAAGATTCCCACGAGGGTCGCATTAAGCCCTTTGATACTTTTGCCCGTGAAACCTTACAACTCATTTATGGGCGAGAGACCTTCAAGAAAACAGTGAAAAATCGATGGCATGAAGAACTTTTGAGTTCTCAAGGGGAGGTTTCTACAAATTCCCAAAGGGAGACCACTATAAAGACTGTAAAAATTGAGGCTGTGGATATGGTGGCCATGTGGGCCTTGTGGCCCGAGGAGTGGGGGCAGCAGGAAATTGTTCAAGTTCGGCATGTTGGTTTACGAGAAGCTTTGGGTTGGGAGAACAAGGCAAGAATTTACTTTTCTCCCTCGGAGATTATGGATAACCCCAACTTTGCATTGCTGACCCAAGAACTTCGCTCAAAGCAGAAGTCTCGTGAAAAACTCACCCCCTACTTTCAAGCCATTCAAACCCTTGAAAGTCAGATTCGTATTTTTGTGGCCATTGCCAAAGGAGTGATTCCTCGAATCATGCCGCAGATTGAAGGTGACCACTGGCTTTCCATGGGTGAGTTGAAGGGTGAAGATGCTAGGTCCTTTTACCCTGTCATTGAAAACCTTGTGGGCTATATCGCCACCCATGTGGCTCATGTCAAAAAAGAAGAGGGTCGCACTTTTGATGAGGGCCGCCTTCGCAGTTCTCTTGAGCAATTTCAAGTGAGAGCCTACGGTAAGTTTCCAGATAAGTATGGAAATCCCACTTTATTAAGGGCTGAGGTTCACTATGAGAAAATGCAGCCTTTTATGTGGGCATGGATTCTTTATCTCATGACTATCTTTTTCTTGATGGCTTCCCAAGGGCAAGGGAGACTTTCCCTCTCCCTTTACAAGGTGGGTTGGTTCTTTGTCGTCCTAGGTGGGGCTTTGCACACCTATGGAATGGGCCTTCGTATATTTATTCAGCAGCGTCCCCCCGTGGGCACTATGTACGAAACAGTGATTTGGGTTCCCTGGGTGGCCTTGGTGGTCGCTATGGTTATGGAGATTCGAAGAAGGAAGCGAGGCCCTGTGGTGAAAAAGGGGATTGTATTGATGTGTGCCTCCCTGATTTCTGTTCTTTGTCTCATGGTGTCTGATCTCGCCCCTGTGATTTTAGATGATTCTATGAAACCCCTAGAGCCTGTATTGAGAGATAATTTTTGGCTTCTCACCCATGTGGTGATTATTGTCTCTAGTTATGGGGTTTTCTTTTTATCCTTTGCCTTGGCAGATATTGTTCTCTTTTATTTCCTTTGTGGAGAAAAAAAATATAGAAAAGAAATTAAAGCAGGGGCTCACGCCATTTACAAATCCATCCAACTGGGTTTTTTATTATTGGCTGTGGGAACTATTCTTGGTGGGATTTGGGCTGATTACTCTTGGGGTCGCTTTTGGGGTTGGGATCCCAAGGAGACTTGGGCTTTTATAGCACTTATGGGTTACTTGGCTGTGCTTCACGGACGACTTGCAGGATGGTTGAGAGACTTTGGCATGGCCGCAGGGGCATTGCTTAGTTTTTCCCTTGTTATTATGGCTTGGTATGGGGTGAACTTTGTGTTGGGAGCGGGGCTTCACTCCTACGGCTTTGGAGCTGGGGGCGTGGAGTATGTGAGTGGTTTTGTCCTTGTTCACTTTGTATACTTGGGCTATGTAGCCACAGTGTTGCGCTATAGAAGAGTCCGGGGCGCTTGATTTGTTTAGGCACGAACCCAACAAGTGCCACTACAAGGCAATGTTCCAAAATGGAGATGAACGATCTGAACACCATCGGCAAATGTATATAATATTATACCTACACATAATTAAGTAAATATTGACCAGTATGACTCTGTCGACACTTCATAATTTTATCCGGAGAGCCTTGGGCAATGATTTGCCCTCCCTTTTGTCCGGCCTCGGGGCCAATATCTATAATGTAATCAGAGTGACGAATAAGTTCCAAGTTGTGCTCAATCACAAGAACGCTTCCCCCTCCTTCAATAAGACGATTTAGAACCTTAATAAGTAATTCAATTTCTCTAAAGTGAAGTCCCGTTGTGGGCTCATCGAGAATATAGAGAGTTCCTTTCTGTTGGGTCGAGTTGAACTCTCTGGCAATTTTAAGCCTCTGACTCTCCCCTCCACTAAGAGTACTGGAAGGCTGGCCCAGTTGAATATAATCGAGACCCACTTCCTTAAGAATAGAAAGACCCTTTCGAATAGAGGGGTGGGAAATAAAAAAAACCATAGCTTCGCTCACGGTCATACTTAAAATATCATTAATATTCTTCTTGTTATAAACAATTTCAAGGACTTCATCACGGTATTTAGAGCCACCACAAGCCTCGCAGATGATTTGAAGATCATCCATAAAGACCATGTCAATGACTTCAAAGCCCAACCCTTTACAAACAGGGCAACGCCCCTTCTCCGTGTTAAGGCTGAAAGTACTCGCGGTGTATCCACGGCGACAAGCCTCATCGGTTCTGGCCATAATGGATCGAATGGCATCAAAGACCTTTAAATAAGTGGCTGGCTGACTTCGAGCGGAGGTACTGATAGGAGATTGGTCAATAAATAGAACATGGTTTAAGTGCTGAAAGCCATGAATAGACATATAGGGAAGGCTTTTTTTATAATCAACCTTGAGTTCCTTTGCCAAAGCCGGATAAAGGGTCTGGCTGATAAGAGATGATTTTCCGGAGCCACTCACACCTGTGACGGTGACAAAGCGATGGAGGGGAGTGGACAGGTCTATATTTTGCAGATTATTTCCCTGGCACCCCTTAATATCCAGAGTGTAATTGTAATCCTTAATTTCAGTGGGGCGAGTGGAAAGCAAACCTCTTTGGCCTTTTTTAGTTATGAGATATTCCACCGTATTGGATTCCTTGGCTTTGTAAAAATCTTGTTTTTTGCCAGAAAAAATAACCTTTCCACCAAGATGGCCTGAACCAGGACCCATTTCAATAATATGAGAACTATTTTGAATGACATCCTGATCATGTTCAACAACGACAAGAGTGTTTCCCAGTTCTTGAAGTTCGTGAAGTATATGAATGAGACGGGTGTTATCTCTTGGGTGAAGGCCAATTGTGGGCTCATCCAAAACATAGAGAGTTTGTGAAAGCTCCATTCCCAATTGATTGGAAAGCATGATTCTCTGATACTCACCACCAGAAAGCGTAGAGGTAGGGCGATTCAATGTGATATAGCCTAAACCCACTTGATTTAAGAATTGAAGGCGAGAAATCATTTGTCGATAAACTTCTTGGCAAATGGTCTTTTGCTCCTTCGTCAAGTGAAGAGACATGATAAATTCATAAAGATCCTCTATACTCATAGATGTAATTTCTGCAATGGACTTGCCTCCCACAAGAACCTGTCGTGCCTCAACCTTGAGTCTCGTTCCCTCGCAAGACTCACAGGGGAAAGGGCTTTTGTAACGAGCTAAAAAGACCCTAACATGCATTTTGTATTTTTTTTTCTCCAATTTATGAAAAAGCCCCATCACACCCAAAAACTTTTCATGCCCGCTCCACAGAAAGTCCTGTGCCTTTTGAGATAGTTTTCCCCAAGGCTCACTGATGTCTATCTTATGAGAATTGCAAAACTGAATGAGAGATAGATAGTCTTTATAGGCGCTTGGCATGGAGAAGGGTTTAAGGGCCCCTTGAGTGAGGCTAAGTTCTTGATTGGGTATTACTTTTTGAGGATCTATTTCCAGAAGATTTCCAAAGCCTTTGCATTTTTCACAAGCTCCAATAGGACTATTAAAACTAAAAAGTCTCGAATCTATTTCAGGGAAACTGTAATCACAAATGGAACAAGAATAGCGCTCGTCAAAGCGTATTGCCCAACCCTCAGTTGTGAGAACCTTTGCTTGGGCACAGTGAGGCTCTTTGTTGTACTTAAGACTCGTGGAAAAAGCCTGGGACAAAGAATCGATAAGGCGAGAAGAATCGCTAAACCCCAGACGATCCATGACAATATAAAAATCTTTTTTAGGCAATGACTTTTGACCCGATTTAAAGACCTCAAGCTCAACAATATCACCAAGTTTCTCTTGAACCCAAAAAATCTGCTCAAGAGCACCTCCTTGAGTGGAACTTTTCTTGGAGGATATGTTGGAAGATTTATTAACAATCGTCCTCTTGGGAATAAGAAGGCGCATAAAGCCATCGTTCACAAGTTGAGCCAATAGCTTTTTACCTTGAAGAAATCGACCCTTGGCTAAAACAGGAGCCAATATATATCCTCTTTTCTCACCAAAGATATGAAGAACTCTTTGTGCAGCACTTGTGGGCGAATCTTTACACAATGCAACCTCGTGGTGAGGGCAGTGAGCCACTCCCACCTTCTCATAGAGAAGCCTTAAATAGTCAAGAACTTCAGTGGTGGTTCCCACTGTGGAACGAGAAGACCGTACGCCATTTTTTTGTTCAATGGAGATAGCGGGAGGGATGTTTTCAATGAATTCTACATCAGGCTTTGGAGCCTTATTTAAGAACTGCTTGGAGTAATTAGAAAGACTTTCAATATAGCGCCGCTGTCCTTCGGCATAAAGAGTCTCAAAGGCTAGCGAACTTTTCCCTGAACCACTAGGTCCACAAATTGTGGTGAAGGATCCTAGGGGGATGGAAACATTGATAGATTGTAAATTGTTTTGTCTCACTCCAACTAAATGTATGCTCTTCATCCAGACATATCCTCTTTGAGAAAATCTTGGGTACTTTCATCGGATTTACCGCTGCGATCTTCTTCTTCCTCCAAATAAGATGAAGGCTCTGTGCCCTCTAAGAAGGCTTGCTTCACAATCGCGGAGGACTTCGTCGAAGCAAGCCGACCCGTTTCATTATCAATGTTGGCAAATACAATGCCCTGTGGAGTAGAAAAATTTCTCGAAGGCAAATCCCTGTGGACAAATTTCATGTACTCCAGCCATATGGGAAGGGCGTTGTTTCCACCAACCTCTCCCTTTCCCAAACTTTTTTCATTGTCATAGCCCACCCATACCCCCGTAGTAATATCGGGGGTATAGCCCACAAACCAACCATCAAAGTAGCCATTGGTGCTCCCCGTTTTACCGGCCACAGGTCGCTTCAAGGCACGAGCCTTCCCCCCAGTGCCCCGGGGCTCTGTCACAACCCCTTGTAAAAGACTTGTCACAAGATAAGCCGTGGAAGGCTTCACCAATTGATCCAAGCTTTCAAAAAATAATGGGGGTTCATTCAACTCATTCAATGGGGGTTCATTTAATGACGGTTCATTCAATGACGATTCATTGGGCGACATACTACGAAGATAGGCTTGTCGACGCTCTTCAAATTTTTCTTTCAAGGCATCTATATCTTCTTGAAGCCGATCATCAAGGCTAACATTCTCAAGAAGAATATTTCCCTTTCTGTCCACAACTCTGTGAATCACCCTCGGCCTGACTCGCCTTCCAAGGTTGGCAATATGGGAAAAAGCCTTTGTCATTTCATAAAGGGTGACACCACTTGACCCAAGGGCCAGGGTTAAGTCCATATTTAGTGGGCTAGACACGCCTAGGCGTTGGGCGTAATCAGCCACCAATTTCACACCAAGTTTTTCAATAATGCGAATAGTGGGAACATTGAGAGACCGTACAAATGCATTCCTCAAAAGAATATCACCACCAAATTTTGTAGAATGATTTTTCGGTTTCCATTTTTTTATTTGCTTGTCTGAAGCATCCCCATCATCACCCAAAGAGTCCCCCTCTTCAAAGCCCTGGCCCTCATTTTCCGAACTCTGGCCCTCATCTTCACTTTCAAAGACCATGGGAGCATCAATAATGGGTGTGGCGGCTGTATAACCGTGGTCCAGGGCCGCCGCATAGACAAAGGTTTTGAAGGCAGAGCCTGTTTGTCGGCGAGCCTGGTAGGTGCGATTAAATTTAGATCGCTGAAAATCATAACCTCCCACCATGGCAATAATGTCAGAGCTTTTTTGATCCACAGAGAGAAGGGCCCCCTCGACCACAGGCTCTTGTTCCAATTCAAGGTGGGCAAATCTATGAAACTCAGGTAGATCGGTGGGACGCTTCCCCTCTTTCCAACGAAATTTCCCTTTGGCAAGCACTTTCTCAAGTCGTGGAGATTGAAATTTTTCTCCTTTGATTCGAACCTCAATCACATCCCCTTCCTTGAGAACTTGAGAGGGTTTTTTGATCTTTTCATAAATCCATCGAATCTTGGGGTTGGGCTTTCTCGCCCAATCCATTGTCTTAATGTCAATGAGGCCACGATTCTCAGCAAAGCGTACTTTCACAAGCCCCCACTTGTCACTGACCTCTATGACAACTCCCTGAATAATTTGATCCATAGTGAGATATGGGGGAATATTTGGCAAATCTTTACCCTCAACGTCTTGACCACTAAGGTTGAGAGGCTCCTTAGGTGGGAAAGCTCCATCAGGTTGCAACTGGCGAACCTGGTTGAACTCATCCATAAGTTCATTGCGTGACTCCAACAAAAAAACATGGACTTCTTCCACTGTTGTAAGACTTTTCTTGGGGCCGCGAAAGCCCTGGCGTTTATCAAGAGCCCTTAAACCCTGCTCCACTTGTTTCTGAGCCTCCTTTTGACTATCGAGGTCAAGGCCGGTGTAAATTTGAACTCCCTCATCGAGTAAAATCTCTTCCCCCAAGTGCTCCACAATCATTTGGCGAACAACCTCAAGGTAATAAGGCGCCGAACTATTTTGATTTTTCCTGAGAAAGATTTGAAGAGGAACCATCTTTGCACTTTGGGACTGCTCCTCTGTAATATAGTTCTCATCCACCATTCGTTGAAGAACATACTGTTGACGCCTTTTCGCAGCCCCAGGCTCATAGGTGGGCGTGTAGCGACTGGGTGCTGGAGTCAAGCCCGCAAGGAGAGCGGCCTCTGCTAGAGATATTTCTTGGAGAGGTTTTCGAAAATAGTTTTCACAGGCTTTTGCAACTCCATAGGCCCCTTGCCCAAGATAGATTTGGTTAAGATAGAGATAGAGGATATCCGATTTGCTGAGGCTCTGCTCCATGCGATAGGCGAGGAGAATTTCTTTGATTTTTCGAGTGTAGGTTTTCTTATTCGTAAGCATGATGGTTTTAGCCACCTGCTGGGTAATTGTCGATCCTCCCTGAACCTTCTTGCCCGCCTTTAGGTTGGCCACAACCGCACGGGTCAGCGACTTAAAATTCACTCCCCTATGCCTGAAAAAGGAAGCGTCTTCAGCGGCCAAAAAAGCCTGGATGACAATTTTTGGAATATCTTCGTAGTTAACAAGGGTTCTACGCTCACTCCGTGAGAACTCCCCGATTTTGCTCCCCTCACGGTCAAAAACATTTGAGACCAAGAGGGGGTTATAGCTCTCAAGACTCACAACTTCAGGAAGGCTATCAAATAAAGTCATCAATAAATAGCCTAGGATCAAAAAGCCTATAAATACAAAAGCACAGCAAAGAACAAAGATTTTTTTAAACATAACTATGTTTTTTAGTATATTATGGGGTTATGGAAGAGTCTACAGAAATGAGTTATTTGGGACATCGAGGCAGATTTGTTGCAGCGCAATCTTTTCTAGGGACAGCAGCGCGATTTGACCAAGCTGCGCCATGGGCTTTGACAAGAAAAATTAAGAAAACCAGCTTTTAGCTTATTCCAAAAAATATTCTTCGAATTAAGACCCATTCCAATAATGAAACGAAAAATATTATTTTAAATTATATAATAAATTATATAATAATTTATATAAAAATATTTTAGCGCAAATTATTGAAAAAGATATGGAAAAATATGTAAGGTATGAGTAAAATAAAAGTATATTCTGTGGTCTCTTGAAATAAAACCCTACAAGTATAAAAAAGGGGGCCGCCTCTGCCAATGTTGTGCATACTCAGTCATTGAGGAGCCTAAAACATTGTTATGCAGCCGCCCACATGGTGACTAGGGGTTTTAAATTCAATGAGTTCCACAGATTTTTTTTTAAACTCATTCATTCAATTGATGGGGCCAGAGGCTTGGTGTTGGTGTTTTGAGTAAGCAACTGACTGAGCCAAGTTCGGCATTGGCCGCAGTCAGAGCCTGCCCCTCGGCATTGGCTAGAGAGGGCCTCCAGAGATGAGCAGCCGAATTTAATGGCCTCAATGACCTCTGATTCTTTGACAGCTTTACATAAACAGGCATACATGTTTTCTGACCTCGATGTACCTTGCCTCAGCTTATAATTTTATATACTTATATTACCACATTATTGTAAGATTCTGAAGAGAAGGCTTCTATTCAGTAAATAGGGAGCACTTAGTTTGCAGTCAGTTTTCATTATGGCGTCTACTTCCATCTTAAAATACACTCAGACTTTTGTTAGCTGTGGTTACAGGTATGCAAGGAAAGACTGGTCTCGTACAAAGAACATTGAGGTTTACGGAGATGACCACTCAGATGATGGCATGGGTTGCAATCTAAGAATTGTGGCTTGTGGCACTAAAGATTTTCAAGCCTCACTGAGTGATTTATCCAAGGTGTGGGACCATCAGTTTCTCAATGATCTCCATGGGTTGAGCACAATAGTCCCCACAATGGAAGCTTTGGCAGCTTACGGTTTTACATTTATGGCGGCACCTGAGCTTGAGTCCATAAAAGTCCAAGCGGGGGAGAACCTGTGGGCTGAATTTTCTCGTCATGGTAAGGCTTCGGTGACTAGGGTTTACCGTTTGAATTGCCTCCACCGCCATCACAACCCTAACTTGTCAGAGGAGGAAAATAGGCAACTCTACGGAAAATGTTCAAAGATCCATGGCCACGAATATCACTTAGAAGTTTGTGTCACAGGTCATATCCATAGTGAGACCCACTTGGTAGTGCCACGCCAGTGGATGGACTCATGGGTGAGTCACCTTGTTATTGAGCCTTTGAATAAGACATTTTTAAATGATTCCATTGGCAATACCTCTGGAGAGATTATTGCCCAAAGGTTTTATGATATTTTGACCCCTCGTCTTCTCAAGGGGCTAGAGTTGAGCCTTTGTCTGCGCGAGACACGAAAAAATTCATTTATTATCACTGGGTAAAGCCTTGTAGATCCAAGTACCCCTAGCCAAATATCAGTTTGGCTCACTGTTAAAAAACTGTATGGCTTCATTTCTTGTTTTACCCACTTTAATGAGAGTGCTAAAACCTGAAATGGAAAACACTTCTTGAACAGTTTTATTCAAAGAACAAATGGCAAACTCAAACTTTTTAGATTTCATCTTTTTAGATGTAGAAAGAAAAACTCGGAGTCCGGAACTACTCACAAAGGTGGTGTCTTTGAGATCAATGAGTAATTTTGTATTCTCGCTACCACCTTCGATAATATCGTTAATATGGGTTTCCACATCAATAGAAGTATTTATATTGATAGGTCCACTGATTTCTAGGATCGTAACATTATCCTGTGTGACTGTTTTTGCTTCCATTTCCATAATGACCTCCATTGGTATAATATTTTATTATATATAATAAAATACGTGTTATAGTTTTTTAGTAAGTGTTAAAATATTTTGATCAACCTTTCTTCTGTAATGACAATCATCGACAATATTTTTGACAAGGTGAATGCCTAACCCTCCAATGGATCTTTCATCAATGGATAAGTTGATGTCAGGAGTATTGGCGAGGAGAGGGTTGAAGGGAACTCCATTGTCTGTAATAGTAATTATAATTTGCTTTGAGTAGAGAGTGCATTCAATAATCACAGTAGACTCACTTTTTTCATGCTCACCTTTATCCGCATAGGCATATTGTACAATGTTGCTAAGAATATCATCAAAGATAAGATTTATTTTCATTAGAATTTCATTGAGAATTTGGTGTTCTTGAGCAAATTTCTCAAATTCATCAATGACATAAGTAACTTCTTTTATTGTACTTTTCATTTGAATGGTTTTGGACGCTACAGGAGTGTCTTCTGAGCTTTTAATATATTTCAAGCAAAGGGCTGTGGTATCATCAAAAGGCTCTAAGCCATATTCAAATTTTCGAACATCTTCATAAAGGTCTTCCATGAATTCTTTTGCAGAAGTGACTTTATGGTCTTTTAAGAATTGAATCAATTTTTTTTCGGAATACATTTCATTGTTGTGGTTATGGGCCTCTGTGACACCATCGGTGTAGGCGAAAAGAGTATCTGCTGCCTTGAGGGTTCGGTGGGACTCCTCGTAGGCAAAGTCATCAACAATTCCAACCACAGGGCCATGGATTTTAGATAGTAATTCCACATCTCCTCCCTTATTTTTTATAAGGGTGGGGTTGTGGCCTGCGTTGGTATAGGAAAGCTGTCCCGTGCTAATATTGAGGACCCCAATAAATATGGTAATAAACATACAATTGGGATTTTCTTTGGCAATCTCATTATTGACATGTGTGATGATACTTGCTGGAGAAAAATCGTCTTGAGCGCGAGCTTTAAGTAGAGTGCGGCACACAGCCATCATAAGAGCTGCTGGCACTCCTTTGCCTGAGACATCTCCCACAACAAAACATAAGTGATCTTTATCCACAAAGTAAAAATCATAAAAATCTCCACCCACTTCTCTTGCGGGAATAAGCTTGGCAAATATGTCAAATTCTTCGTGTTCAGGATAGGCTGGAAATGTCAGTGGCACCATGCCCATTTGTATATCCTTGGCGACATTAAGTTCTGACTCCATGTTTGATTTTGCGGCTGTGAGCAGTGTCAGTGTTTCTGCCAACTGAGAAACCATTTTATCAAAGGCTCTTCCAAGGGTGCCCAGTTCATCTTTGCCAACAATTTCACTTCGGCCCTGAAGATCTCCATTAGAAATTTTAACTGAGGCATTGACCAAGCTATTAATTCTTAACAAGACTTTTCTGTAGACCACAAAAAAGAGAATCAGGAGCAGGGCGAAGAGCACCCCTGTGGAGATGAGAGCAAGTATGAGGTAGAGTTGAGCCTCATACTGCACTGCACGAAGCTCCCTTTGGGTGCGCTGATCGATGTGTTGGTGAAAAGCCTCAATGGGCCTCATAATGTCAGCCTTGGCCTGAAAGTATTCTTGGTTGTGGAGAAGTTTTTTGGCAAGGCTGTGGCCCGAGAGGGTCCGTTCTTGACTTTTGCTATTTTTATTGGCTTCAGTTTTGGTGCCTGCTAAATCTCCAGTGTTGGGTACATCCTCGGTGCTTGTTAGATCTCCATTGTTTGGTGCAGCCTCTATGGCTTGGAATGCTTGAGTTTCAATTTGGGTGAGCTTATCAGACAGCTTTTGGGCCTTCCAAAGGTATTCAATTTCTTCGGAGGAGAGGTTGTATTTTTCCATGAGTTTTTCCATGGAGACTTTCTTATAGGTGGATGACTGAAGTAAGTTTGTTTCTCCAGAAAGAACAAAGTCCCAGAAGGCTCTTTGATAGTTCTGGGGGCGCGGGGCTTTTCCACTCCGGATATTGAGGACTTGATAGAAATAATCTTTGAACTTCTTGTCGTTTGTTTCGACAAAAAGCCTGGCAAGGTTGGTGAGATTATTAGAGGACTGGAGGAGTTCGCTGGAGAGTTGGATGGAGTGAAAGCGTCGCTCCTGAACTTGGGATATTTTGGAAAGGGAGTTTTCTAATTGGATCGTGAAGAAAATAATGCAACAAGACACAGCTAAGGCACTGGTGAGGAATAAATAGAGTGTATGTTTAACTTTCATCTCAATCTAGCCTACTTGTTCATCGGGCCAAGTCGCCCATTTCGTCGATGCGTTCACCTAACCTCCTCAGCCTTGCCCTAGTTTTAACCTTTGTGGTGGTGTGACTGGTGTGACTCAAAATTTTAACCTTAATCCAACCATAAGTAACTATGTAAATAACTATGAATGTCATAGCTTTCAATAGCTTTTTTTTAAATTTATTGTTTTTATTGCCTTGCGTGCACCTTATGCATATACTTTTGTCTGTCCATAAACGCACATTATCCACAGACGGATTGACGGATGAAAATTTGACTGGCATTTTAGCTAAAGGTGTAGAAGGGCTGTATAGGGTCGTAAGGGTCGTTTTAGCTAAGGATTTGGGGGATTGATTGAATTGGATCAGGTCGAGGGTCGGTCGGTTTTGTTGTTAATGGACTGGCTTGTCATCACATGGAGTTTATGTGAAAGTGATTAGGGGAATCATTAGCTATGGATAATACATTTCACTTTGATCTTAAAAAAGTTGAGGATTTTTCTAAGTTCATGGATGCCTTGTCTGAGTATCACGTTTACCATATCTCCAATATGTCTAGCTACCTGGATCTCAAAACTTGTCTTGAAGAGTTAATTATGAATATCTTTCAGCATGGTGGCTACGATGGGACAAAGAAGGAGCCTGAAGTTAAAGTAAGATTGTATAAGGACAATGACGAAATTGTGGCTGAGGTCACAGATAATGCCGCACCATTTAATTTACTCACCAGTCAGCACAAGGCAGATACAACGTCTTCCTTGGAGGAAAGGGCTCTTGGTGGACTAGGCATTCACTTGGTGAAGAAACTCTCCGATCGCTTGGAATACATACCGGTCGAACATGGAAATCGAGTGGTTTTGGCCAAGCATCTATAAATCTTAGATGAATGAGTCCCTTTAGGATAAGTCCTCTGGTTGGAGACGGGGAGAGGCTTCGTGGTTTTGCTTTGAAACTTCCCCTCGATTGAGTCTTTGAATGCCCACATAACCTATCATGGCGGCGTTGTCTGTGCAGTAGCGAAGGGGGGGGGCCATAAGATGGTAGCCATTTTTTTGAGCCCACTCCTCGCTGCGGGCTCTTAATCTTGAGTTGGCACTAACCCCCCCTGTGATAATCACTTGGCGTTCATTGTATGTGCGAACAGCTCGGTCGAGCTTGCCCAAAAGGACATCGCAAATAGCCTCTTGGTAACTGGCGCAGAGATTGCTTCGTTGTTTTCTTTGGGCCTCTGGAGACATGAAGAGAATTTTTCGCTGGGCAGCGGCTTTTAAGCCAGAAAAGCTCATTTGAAAGTTATTTTCTTTGAGCATCGGGCGAGGAAAACAAAAGGCTTTGGGGTGGCCCTTACGAGCCCATTCATCGACTTTCACTCCCCCTGGAAAACCGAGCCCCAACATTTTGGCAAATTTGTCAAAAGCTTCTCCGGCGGCATCGTCCACGGTTTGACCCAAAATTTCATAGATTCCAAACTCGGGAACTCGGTAGAGTTGACTGTGACCTCCGCTGACAGTGAGGGCGAGAAAGGGGTATTTTAATTTGTATCGTGGCGTGTGGAGTTTATCTCTTAAGAAGGGGGCAAAAAGGTGCCCCTCCAAGTGATTGACCCCTAAAAAAGGTCGCTCTTTGGTGAGTGCAAGGGTTTTTGCTGTGATAAGACCCACAATGAGGGAACCCAGCAGGCCAGGTCGAGAGGTGACAACAATGCCGTCAATGTCACTCCACCCTTGGAAAGGCTTTTTATGAAAGCCAGTTTCTTTAAAACCAGCCTTTTTGAGGTTAAGGCAAACCTTTTTAAAACAAGCCTCTATGAGGGGAAGAATATGGAGGGTGTGATTGCGGCCAGCAATTTCTGGCACAACTCCACCAAAGGGTTCGTGGGCAAGGTCTTGGTGGGCTGAGCACATGGACAGCACAAAACCATCGTGGGTCACAATGGCCACTGAGGTATCATCGCAGCTGGTTTCAATGGCTAAGACCTGGCGAAAGGGTGGTGACTTCATAGAGGGAGGCTTGGTTGACTCATTCATAATGAATTCATATCACGAGACGTCATTATTGATGCAAGGGTTCCCAGGTTTCTCTAGTCGAAGGTGTTTGTTTGGCTTTAATGCCTACCGGCTGGGTGAGGCAAGCCAAAGATTTTGCTTCTTTGGAGTAGAGTTTCTTATAGGTGTGAAAGTGACTTACAACTTTCTTAACATAATTTCTCGTCTCCACAAAGGGAATATGCTCAATAAATTCATCTATATCTAATATTCCAAATTTGCCAATCCAATCCTCCACTCGATGGGGGCCGGCATTGTAGGCGGCTGCTGTCAAAGGGATGCTTCCTTTAAATTTGGTCAATAATCTTTTAAGATACCTTCCCCCCAAGCGAATATTCATTTTTGGTTCAAGAAGTTGGTTCTCGCGAAAACTCTGGTGCTTCATCAATGAGGCGACTTTGCGAGCTGTATAGGGCATCAGTTGCATTAATCCTTTGGCTCCTACAGGTGAAATGGCCTGAATTCTGAAGAAAGTTTCAGCTCGCATGATAGACCAAATAAGCTCTGTGGGAATATCAAATTCCTTTGCCGTTGGATAAACAAGATTTTTATAGGCTTGTGGGTAGGCAGAAAACCATAGGGGCCCACTTCCTCCCTTGTTTCTTTCGCCTCTGAGATAGGTGGCACTAATGTAAGCCGATCTATGAAAAGATCCAATTTCTTCGTAAACTTTGACAAGCTTTTTTAGATAAGGTCTATGTTTGGTTCTTGTTTCAATTTCATAGAGTTCCCATCTGGCCCACTTCCACAGGCCCACCTTGGTTAAGCTCAAGGCTCGTTCAAACCTTTTTTGTAACTTATTTGGAGAGATCTTACCTTCACTGGGAGGTTGTATGGGAGATGAGGGTAGGGTTTCCATATTTACGGGGAGACTTTGACCATTTTTCACCTTCGGGTTCACTTTGTGGTGGGAGATATAACTAGGGATGAGTTGGAATCTATAGTTGGCTGCCACAGAGTAAAAGCCTTTTGCATCATTATTTTGTGTGAGTTTTTGAAACAACTTATGGGCCTCTTTGTAATTCTTTAAGTGCATGTGGCTCATGGCAAGCCAATAGTTGATTCTTTCCATGGGGTATTTTCTCCAAAGTCGTCGGTGTTGCTTTTTTTTCTTAAGAATATCGTTAAATTTTTTGATGGCTCCTTGGTGATCGCCCTTGAGGTATTGAAGCCAGGCCAGGTGGTATTGAGCATCTTGGCGTAGACCAGAGCGGCGGTGCACCCTTATGAATTCTTCAAATTTTTTTGTGGCTCCATCGTAGTCTTGAAATTGATAGCTTAAGAAGGCTGCGCTGAAGAGAGCTTTTCTTCCCTGTTTTCCCTTTGGCTTAAGCTTATAGCCCTTGTAGTAGGTTCCTACAGCTGTGGGGTACTGTCCCGCTTTGGACATGACCTTGGCAAGCAACATCAAGTAGTCAAAATCATTTTTTTTTGGCTCGTAGTACTTGAGAAGAATATTCATAGCTTTGTGAATATAGCCTTCATTGATAAAGAAATTGGCAAATATGGTGTCGACATCGTATTTTGCTTGAGGAGTTGTGGCTGTTTTTTGAAGTGCTTCAAGTTCTTCTTGAGCTCGCTTTGACTCTCCTGACCATTGCAGGCGGCGCACCCTCTGTGCTTGATCTTTAGAAGTGACGGTACAGCCAAGATTTTGGCCTTCATAGTTGGCTTTTTTCAGGTCGATATCCCAATCATAGATCAAGGCATGGGCTGGATATTTAATGTAGAGTTTTCGTGCCCATTGACAAGCAGTTTTTTTTTGTTTTCTTTCTTTTTCGATTTTGATGAGGCTCCAAAGAGCTTGGGGATGTTTGGGGGTGTTTTTCCATTTTCTTTCAATAAGGCGAAAATGTTTGCGAGCTATGGACCATTGCTTTTTTTGGAGGGCGATCTGTCCTAGCCAAAAGTGGCTTTCATAGAGAATATTTGCTGTGGGTTTGGATGCAATGAGCGTCTGGAACTCTTGAGTGGCCACTTTGTAGTTTTGTCGTTTATAGGCTCTTTGACCCAGTAGGAAGTGATGATACGTTTTTCTTAGAGGGGATTTATCCTCTGCGATCCACTGGGGAATTTTCTCATAATGCCCTAATTCTTGGGAAACAAAGGCCATGGTAAAGGCTCGAAGATATCGATCTTCAGGACTTAAATCATGGGCTGGCATGTTTGTGAGTTCTTGAAAAGCTTCTTCCATGCCTGCTTGGGTGATGAGTTTTTGTACTTTAGAAAAGTTTTGGGAAGCACCTAGGCTGAAGCTTGGATTTATAAGGAGAACTCCAAGAAGTGTTCTCAGAAGAATTCTTGGAAGAATCCTAGAAAGAATTCTAGGAAGGTTGATTCCAAAGGAGGGCCAGGTCATACAATGATTGTACTGCTCTATTTCCGTGAAATTAAGGCCAGATTTTTTTTGACATGCCCCTGCTCTGAATGAGTTGTTCTTCATACAGGGGTCGGTAAGATTAGAAAAAGAAGCTAGTTTGTAAGGGAAGATTATGTTAAACACAGAATCTTGATTCTGTTCTTAAAGCAATTTATACGAACAAAGAAATTCATACGCATTTTTAAAAATAGGATATAAGACCGCTGAGGTCTTTAGAGGCCGAGGCCCTTAGTCATAATTATGGTACGAGCAAAGACGATTTATATTTGTCAGCATTGTGGAGCCCAGCACCCCAAGTGGGGGGGGCAGTGTGGTGAATGTCAGCAGTGGAACACTCTTGTGGAAGATGTGGCGGTGAAAGAAGTGAAAGGAGGAGGGCTTCGTGGCTGGAGCATTCAATCCAAGGAGTCTTCACAGCCCCGTGTGATTCCCCTCAATCGCCAAATCACGGAAGACAGCCCCCACGAAAGATGGAAGACAGGCTTGGACGAGTTGGATCGTGTTCTCGGTGGCGGGCTTGTTCCAGGAAGCTATATTCTCCTTGGGGGAGACCCCGGTATTGGCAAGAGCACTTTACTTTTGCAGATGGCGGGAGGACTTGCCAAGAACTCCTGTGAAACTCTCTATGTTTCTGGTGAGGAAAGTGTGAAGCAGACAGCTTTACGGGCAAAGAGGCTTGGAATTCTTTCTCCCCATGTGCAAGTGGCGGCAGAAAGTCGTTTGGATGTGATTCTGGAGCTTGCCAAGAAGCATAAGCCCCAAGTGTTTATCGTTGACTCCATTCAAACCGTGTATCTGCCTGATATGAACTCCGCTCCTGGGTCTGTGGCCCAGGTCAGGGAGTGCTCCAGTCAACTTATGGGACTGGCAAAGAGTTATAACGTGAGTATTTTTCTTATTGGTCATGTCACTAAGGAGGGGCATATTGCCGGCCCCAAAGTTTTGGAACACATGGTGGACACGGTTCTTTCTTTTGAGGGAGATTCGGGTCATCAATTTAGATTGCTGCGCGCTTTGAAAAATAGGTTTGGTGCCACCAATGAGTTGGGGGTTTTTCAAATGGACACCCATGGTCTTCGCGAGGTTTCCAACCCTTCGGAATTGTTTTTGGAGGAGCGAGGGCAGCAGCTTATTGGTTCGGCGGTTTATGCGGCCATGGAGGGAAGTCGTCCCCTTCTATGTGAGATTCAAGCCCTCAACATTGCAAGTCCCATGGCCATGCCACGGAGAACCTCACTGGGTTTTGACACCAATCGGGTTCACTTACTTGCCGCTGTTTTGGATAAACAACTGGATTTAGAACTTGCCAAGTCCGATGTGTTTATCAATGTTGTTGGAGGGCTCAAAGTGACAGAGCCCTCCGCAGACCTTGCTGTGGCGGCAGCTCTTATCTCAAGTGCAACATCTCAGGAAATTCATGCTGAAAGTTGTTGGTTTGGAGAGGTGGGTCTTACGGGAGAGGTGCGCGCAGCGAGCTTTAGTGAGGATCGATTGCGAGAGTCAGAGAAGTTGGGTTTTAAATATTTTGTTATTCCCCACTCCAATAAAAAGCATTTAAAAAATTGGAAGTTCCGTCAAGGAACTGTGAAGTGGGTGCGCCATATTTCAGAACTTCCAGGTATTATTGATGGGCTCAAGTTGATTTCATAGGTAACAGAGATGGTATAGGTGTAAATAAGAAGGTCGCTCTGTCTATCTACTCCTATCATTGTGATATAAGAACCACATTCCAGAGTTTGTTTTCACTAGAGGCTCCAACACAAAAGATCATATCTCTGCGAGAATGTCCTATATTCTGACTGAGATAACACATTGTTTTAAGTAGTGACGTCAAGTTTTTACCTAAAGAAGCTATTTTGAAAAAGCCGTCCTGAGGTTGATTGGGACTATCAAAAATAATAGGAAAAAAATTTCCAGTTTCTCCACTTTCTAAATCCACAATGGATTGTGCAACCCCATTAGTAAGACCTAGGGTGTTACTCACATTCAATTGAATGGGGACAGTCACGCCCTTTCTCTCATCTATAATGGCACCTAGATAAGAACCTTCGAGGTCACGAAGAGTTATCGAGTTGATCGGGCTGGCTAATAGAACACCTTTTTTATTGTCTTTTACAAGACCTATTCCAGAAGTTGTTAAAAAAGCAGTGGCTTTGTTAGGAAGGGACAGCAAACCATTGGAGCAGGAATTCATATTTATAGTCTCGTTGGTTCCCGTGATACGATGATCAGACAGTCTGTATTTAAAACGGTGTGTGAAACTCTCTGTGGCAGAAGAATAGTCCATAAGCCCGTAACTACTAAGGTTTAAAGTGCTTCTTGATTTGGCGGTAGCTGTTGCTCTTGCTAATATCCAATTAAATGTGACCTCAGTCTCCGGACAAGTATCTTCAGCTATCATAGGAACAAGGACAGCGCCTGATAGGCTCATAAAAAAAAGATCTCCTGGAAGCTCTAAGCCATAGATGACTCTTCCCTCAGGGAGGGCATTGGGTCCTGAAGATGATGTTACAGTAAAGCCTAGAAACCCCGAACTAAGTTTTTGGTGGGTTCCCTCAGCAGTCAAAGAAGCAGGAGAGTTGGTGTTAGCTCTCGCCTCAAGAATAAAAGTGTTATTATCTTGAATGTGAATATTATAAATCAGATCTTCTGTCGCTCCTCTGTACTTGCCGCGGAGATTCTCTGGAACATTTTCTTCTACACTTTCTTTTGTAAGTTCATTGTCATTTTGGCCACAGCCAATTAATAGAGGGACCATCATTAATGAACTTGCTATCAATGAGCTTGCTACACAAGATTTAAATTTTAGGTATATATTCATATTTGTAATCCTCCGTTTTATTTTCTATTCATTTCATTTCCATTCAAAAGCATATGTTGTAATTTTTGATAAAACAAGTCTAGAATTTCTATCAGTGGATTCAACATTCGATTTGTCCCGAGTTTGACAGCAGCATCTGCGTTAAAATGCGAAATTTCCAGAAATTGGGGTTGTACTGAAATATAATGGTAGCTGCTGGAAAAATTAAAATTGACGCAAAAAAAGTGTAGAAAACAAAATAGGATTTTATCGTTTTAAATATTGATATATCATAGAAATATGTAGAAAATATCCTCATGTACATCCAAACGACTAAAAACTCAAAAGGTCAGTGCTACTACCACCTTGTGGAGTCCTACAGAGAAAAAGGCAAATCCAAAAAACGCATGCTCATGTCCTTAGGTAAGGCTGGAGAAGGAGGAGAGGATAAGATTAATAGTTTGGCGCAGGCCGTATCTCGCCACCGAGAGCTTCTCACTGTGAGTCAATTGGCTAAGGAGCTTTACATCGAAGAGACTTTCATTTTGGGTCCCTTGCTGATTTTACAAAAGTTGTTTGATCAACTGGGTATCAATAAGACCCTCAAAGACATAAAAGATTCTCATGAGAAAGTTCAATTTGATTTATGTAAGGTGATTTTTACCTTAGTTGCCAGCCGATTTATTGCTCCTAGTTCCAAGTTAAAGGTTTTTGAGTATTGGCAAAAATCTTTTTACCCAGACATGATTAAGGGTGATTTGAGTCTCCAGCATATTTATCGGTCTATGGACTTACTTGCCTCCCATAAGGATGAAATAGAGAACTCGCTTTATTGGGTGGGGCGAGATTTATTTAATTTCCAAGTAGACATTGTGTTGTATGATTTAACAACCTTACGCTTCGAGAGTACAAGAACAGACTTAGGGAAACTTCGTCAATTTGGCTATAGTAAAGAGAGACGATCAGACTGCACCCAAGTTGTCTTTGGTTTGTTGGTGAATCGGGATGGCATCCCTTTAGGTTTTGAGGTTTTCCCTGGTAATACTTTTGAAGGCAAGACGCTTTCAGATATTGTTGATAAAATGAGAAAAAAGTTTAATGTACGCCGTTTCATTTTTGTGGCTGATAGGGGGCTTTTATCAAAGGCTAATACTGACAAACTCAGTGAGGATCAAAGCGAGTTTATTGTTGGTATGAAGCTTGGATCTTTAAAAAAAGAAAAGAAACAAGAGGTCTATGATTTAAATCGTTTTAGCTGGGTATATGAGAATGAGCTTGCTGTTTACGAAACAGACCATGGGGGGCATAGATGTATTGTGACTTGGTCTAGGAAAAGAGCAGAGAGAGATAAAAAATCTAGAGAATCCCTTCTTGAAAAGATCGAAGGAAAACTATCTTCTAAAGGTGTTCAGTCTAGTACTTTTGTTTCCAATAAAGGTTATAAGAAATATGTAAAGATGGCTGACGACAAAAATAAAAAACCTGAATTAAATGCAGAACAAATAGAATTAGATGAAAAAATTGATGGTTTTTTTGCCGTCCTTACAAATGTCAAAGACTTGACGGCAGATGAGATTATTATCAACTACAAAGAATTGTGGAAAATTGAAGATGCTTTTGGTGAGTTAAAAGGGACTTTGAAAACACGTCCTGTTTTCCATTGGACAGACCAGAGGATTATTGGACATTTAACTCTATGCGTTTTAACTTATCTTTGTGAGGCCCACCTTACAAAATGTTTAAGAGATAAGAAGATGAACCTAAAAAGCCCAGCCATAGGCATTGGTCATGTTAAAGAGCGACCTTTAACTGTTGTAGAGGCCATGAGGGAACTCAAGGAAGTTAGGGCTATCCCTGTTAAAATTCGTGATCAAGTCATTTGGACCCGCACAGATATCACTGGCAATGCCAACTGAGCCTGTAAACTATTTTGTGTAACTGCCGAATCATATTAGGATGAACTATCATCCTGAAAGGAGAAGGCAGAATGGATATCAAGACAATAGGCAAGGAACTAGCGAAGAACGTCAAGACCCAAAAGGATTTATCCGACATAACGGGTCAACTGATGAAGGTTGTTTTAGAGACAGCTCTTAATGCGGAAATGGACGATCACCTAGGTTATGAGAGGCATGAGAAGTCTGAGACCCGCAAATCCAACACTCGCAATGGTTACAGTAGAAAGACCATAAAGGGAGAGAAAGGCGAGGTGGAGCTTCAGGTCCCCCGTGACCGAAGTGCCTCCTTTGAGCCCCAAGTCATTCCCAAAGGCAAGACTCGTCTTGAGGGCTTTGAAGACAGTATTCTGACCCTCTATGCGAGGGGAATGACGACCAGGGATATTCAAGGAGCTATCAAAGACCTCTACCATGGTGCAGAGATATCCCACTCAGTGATAGCCAACGTGACGGATGCTGTTATTGATGAAGTTACGGCTTGGCAGAACCGCCCCTTGGATAGCACTTACCCTATCGTATTTTTGGACTGTATCGTGGTGAAGGTCCATCAAGACAAGAGAGTTATTAATAAGGCGATTTACCTAGCTCTTGGTATTACAGAGGAGGGTCAGAAAGACTTGTTGGGCCTATGGATTTCTGAAAATGAGGGTTCAAAGTTTTGGTTGAGTGTTTTGACTGAGCTGCAAAATCGAGGGTTGAAAGACGTATTTATATTTTCTGTAGATGGTCTTACAGGTTTTCCTCAAGCCATTTCAGCGGCTTTTCCCAAGTCTAAAGTGCAACTGTGCATTGTCCATATGGTCCGCAATTCCCTTCGCTATGTCCCTTCCAAGGATATGAAAGCTGTCGCCCAAGACCTCAAGTCCATTTATGGCTCTACGACTCTGACAGAAGCTGAAAAGGCCCTTGAGGAATTTTGTACCAAGTGGTCTTCAAAGTATCCGAATATTGAAAAGTCTTGGCGTAGGAATTGGGACAATCTCATCACTATTTTCGATTATCCGGATGAAATCAGAAAGATTTTTTATACCACAAACGCCATAGAGTCGTTAAATAGCGTGATCCGCAAGGCGATCAGAAATCGTAAGATATTTCCCAGTGATCGGTCGGCTTTAAAAGTTGTATATTTAGCGATAAAAATGGCCTCTAAGCGATGGACACGACCATTACACAACTGGAAGCCAGCCATGAACAGGTTTGCCATTGAATACGGTGACCGTTTTGACAACTAAGTTTTTTAATAAGGTCCACCACCTGCCTTATAAGGGGGCTTAAAAGCCCCTCTAAGGCGTTGACAGAAGTACTGGAATACCGAGACTATGGTTAGGGTAATATAGTATGGGAACCTAAATACATGCCCTCTTGGTGCAGATTTGGGTTTCCATTTTTTTTCATGTTTCATCCCAATGCTGGTATTTCTCGAATATCCCAAGTTAAAAAAAATAAAAAAAAGGGGGTAATATAGTATGGGAACCTAAACACATGAACCCTTTGATGAGATTGGAATTTCCATTTTTTTGAGAGAGCTATTGCTGATTTTTTTCCAATCAAGATGATAATTATTTATTTGAGTTCTTTCCAGTTCTGATATGATCCCATTACGGCTCCATCTCCCCATTAAATTATAATGCATTGTGACTGACAAAATCGCTTGAAGGAAAAAATGTCAATTATACATTGACGAATAATATGGGGCTGTGCTTTTTACTAGGAGTGGAGCCACATAAGTGGCTTTAAGATTTAAGAAAAAAATTGCAGTTACACAATTATTTTTACAGTCCCTGCCAACTCCTTATTTAAAGCCGCAGGCGTCCCCATCCCTCCCAGAATCCTTAATGCCCACAAGTGTCAATGCCGTTTCCTTAAGCCACCACACCCCTCTGCCTCTGCGTTAAGCTATTTCTTTTAAAAGAACTCCCAGCCCTTTTGATAGACCTTTCATAGCTTCTTTTGAAGTGCCTCCTCTTCTCCATTGAAATCTTCATCAGCAACTTTATCTGCTTCCTAAATTTCTGATAGAGCCCCGCAACAAAAAGGGGGATGCTATCCATTATGAAATCAAGAATCAGTTTAAAGTTAGGTTTTTTGTAGTCATTTTTTACCAACTGATTCACACTGTCTTCATCCTCATTTATGCTCATTTGAATCTTTGTATAATTGAAGAGCCAAAAATAAGAATACAGCTCTTGCAATATTCCATTAAGGCTTGTTGAGTGCCACTGCTCCATTTTCATTGTCGATGTAAAATCACGAAATGTCGTTTCTATTTCCCAACGACGAGAGTAAAGAGCAACCATATCCTTCTTGTCCAAGGAGCCATGCGGAAGATTAGTGGCCAAAACAGAGAACTCCCCAGTCTTTGGGTTTTTATACTTATAGAGATGAATGACCACCCCCTCAATAACCATTTGTGAATACCAACCTGGGCCATTAAATAAATTTACGATGGGGATAAAAGTAGAGCCTCGCTTACAACGCGCAATAAAGAAGTTACTGGCTTGAGCATGGGCCTTAATAATCTCTGTAGATAAATAAAGCCTATCGTAGAGAGTTATGCTATTACTCTCAAAACTACCTATCATTTGAATAGCATTGGCGATTTCGTTGAGAGCGGGAGAATAGCAAAGATTCTTTGTCACACCCGATAAAACGTCATAAGCATGAGATAGATACATACGTAAGAAATGAGTTTCCATCTCATTTGGGCAAGGGTACCCACAATAACCCTCCTTTAAAAGATCTTTAGAGCGAGGAAGTGCTAATTGGTCGCCATCTATGGCATAGATATAAAAGCCATGAAACGTTTTTCTCAATGGTTCGTAGTCTGTAATCAGAGATTCAAAGATATTTTTAAAAAATAGGTAAGAAATACTTTGACGTATCTTGCTGAGACTGCTTTTGACTGGCATGAGAAGCAGGTCACCAAAATGAGTCCATACCGTCTTAAGAGCGATTTGGTAGCCTTCGTAATTTGTTCCGGAAATAAGATAGATAATAGTAAAAAAGAAAATTTGAGGATTAAATTTTCGATTCCTTTTTTGTTTTTCTGGATCGACAAGGTGCTCTGGCTTGAAGGAAGAATCAAGTTTTGGTAGAATAAAATGGTCATCTGTGACGCGAACTCGTCATTTGGGGGCTTTCGAGATCAATATTGGATTGCATGTGACTTACTCCTTGGTTGAGGGTTGGGTGTAAAATAAAACAAGTCTTATTCTTGTCGATTTATCTAATAATTTCAAGAGATTTTTCTTAAGGAAACGGCATTGCCCACAAGTGTGGATAAACAAAATACAACTGTATGCGTTAATCCTTTAATATCATTCGTTTGACGCAGATGCTGCTGTCAAACTCGGGAGGGACCATCATTAATGAACTTGCTATCAATGAGCTTGCTACACAAGATTTAAATTTTAGGTATATATTCATATTTGTAATCCTCCGTTTTATTTTCTATTCATTTCATTTCCATTCAAAAGCATATGTTGTAATTTTTGATAAAACAAGTCTAGAATTTCTATCAGTGGATTCAACATTCGATTTGTCTGTCATTATTCCCTGCCTAAATGAGGCTCACCACCTACCTAAGTTATGGGATCAACTCCAGGGACAGGAGCATATAAATCTAGAAATTATTTTGGCTGACGGAGGATCTAAAGACGACAGTCTTGCCTTGGCCAATAAGAGGGGAATTGCTTTTTGTGTGACTTCGCCGGGGCGAGGTTGTCAGATGAACCAAGGGGCCTTATTGGCGAAAGCTCCCTATTTTTTATTTCTTCACGGTGATTCGGAAATAAGGGACCCCTTGCTACTTTCTAGGGCTTTTGAGGACTTTCAAAAGCGAGACCGTCCTTGCTTGGCAGGTCATTTTGGCTTGAAGTTTATACGCAAGAAAGTGGCCTGTAAAATGGTTTGTAAAGTGGTCTATGACAAGGCTTATCGCTATATGGAGGAAAAAACCTTTATGAATCGCCCAGGAACAACTCATGGGGATCAAGGGCTGCTGTTGCATCGAGATTTTTTTTTTGAACTTGAGGGCTTTGATGAAAGCTTAGGTTTTTTGGAGGACCAAGCCATAGCTGAAAAAATTCATCAACAGGGGGAGTGGGTAACTCTTCCAGGAATTCTTTACACGTCGGCTCGTCGCTTTGAGAGTGAGGGATTTTTTCGTCGCTATACACTCATGGCTCTCATGATGGGGCTTTATCATGGGGAGATGAAGAAATTCTTTGAAGTGGCCCCTAAAGTCTATCGTCATCAGAGTCAAACCACATATTTGCATATTTACCCTTTTTATTGTGTCATTGGTAAGTTGTGCAAGGAGCTCGGGTGGTGGAGAACTCTTTGTTTATGGTATCGAGTGGGGAGATATGTTCGAGGTCAATTCTGGCAAGTCTTTTATCTTTTGGATCAATGTTTGAGACCTCTTTACAGAAAAAAGCATGATCCCAAACAGCCTTATTCTAAAAAGCATTATCCATTGGTGGGGTTTTGTGACAAAATTTTGGCTCCTTTGATGAATCACCGTATGGGAGACATCATTTTTACATTGTTGAGTTATTTTTTCTTTGGAGTTATCTTGAAGACTTATTTTTACTTTCAAGACAAAGGAAGTCAGAATGAGAATCGAGAATCTGTAAGGAAGTAATGATTTGAAGCAAAGGAGGACTCTTCTTGTGAAGAGTCCTCCCTATGAATGTTTTTTTCCTACCGTAACGAAGGGAGATCTGACTACAACGGATAGCTTGCCCAGGGTAAGCAGCCAAAAGAGAAGCACTTTTCACTAAGCGTGCTGTGAGCCTCTTGTCTCCTGTTAGACGACAATTAAAATTGGAGCTAATAAGAGTGCTTTTTCTCGCTGAGTAGTGGTTCAAGGACCGCGGTTTGTGGATCCGATCTGAGGATAAACTCCAACACTGGAAACCAGTGATGGAGGTATGGGTTCGATAGCATGAGGAGCTGTGTACGGACCCGTATACAGTTCTGTGAGAGGACGGGGCCTCCCCCTCACTCGATCCGAACCCTTAAAAGCTTGAAAGGAAGTTTCCGAGCCTACAAATGGTGCAAGAGCTTTGCCCGTGCAAGGCCACAACTATTTGTGCATTGGCGAGTAGCCCCTCCGTTGCTGCTGTCAACTCGGGAGGAGATTTACTCCTCAAAACGTTTACATTATGTTTAGACACATTATGGTTCAGATATAATTATCGTAGTCGCTGCGGTATCATTATTTTCAACATGTTCATGCTTAACATTGAAGGCCATGTTTGTAGCTCCAAGACTGTCTTCCCAACAACGGAAGGTGAAAGAATTCCCCTCCTTGTTCATTTGGATATTATCAATCCCCTCGTTGCACGAAGGGGTAAGAGAGGAATCCTCAAGAGTCAACTTGATCTCCTCTAGAGAGATTCTTTCATGGGCTCCTCCCCCACTGGAATTAAATACCAAAGACGCTCCTAAAAGGGCGTAAAAAAAGAAGGCACTTAGCCTCTTCATGGACTTTATGGCTTTCGTTACTTTTATCATCATGGCTCCTACTTTAGATAATACGCAGCACATCTGCTCTATGAAAGTCCCCATATGAAGACTTTCGATTATTCTGACTTTAAACTCCAAGAACATAGCCCAACGTCATAGTTAAAAGTAGTCATATTACTCTGCGCCATTCCATTGAGACCATAAAAATTGGTATCTGCCCAGGGGGCATGACTTACAGAGAGAAATTTACACCTCATTGAGAGTCGATGTCTTTGCTGAATTGCATACGATTAACCAATTCAACTTTGATTCTGAAAAAAGATTCTCACTTACTTTTAGTGGGACAAGAATAACCTTCTTGATAAATTGAAGTATAGAACTTCTCTTCCCCTGGATCACACCTGTGAATTCCTTAACTCAACGAGTTAGGGGAATGATGTTTAGGTGACACGAGGGAGCTTATGTCTTTGGTAGAGACGCTCGGTATTCGCGGAAGTCCTCATTAATTTGCAAACGAGATGTTTCATCGAGCTTTTGCAAGAGGTTAATAACTTGATCGGCCTGGTCTCCTTCGAGGATTCGACTGAAATACCTTAGAAGTTCTCGTCTTCTCTGGTGTTTTTGTTCGTCAGGGACAGGTTCAGAGATAATAAGTATCTTTCTTGAATAAACTTCTTTTTCCAAAAGGCAGTCATTCACGCCTTCTCGAAACTCAACATCCAACTGCAAGGGGATGAGCATCCAAGCGGAGCAGAGCTTATGGTGTTCATGGCCTTTAGAGCATTGATCCGCCAAGGCCGAATGGTTCTTTAAGAAGTGGAGAAAAGCTCCAATGTCCTCAGAGAGTTCTTTCAGAGAAATTTTAGCATTTTGGTGTTCGATATCAATTTTTAAGCTTTGATGATCTTCTCTTGATTTTGTCATGGTACCTGTCCTTTTGTCTACCCATGTGTCCATGTGTTATGTAACCCATGGTACCTAATTCTTAGTGTTGTGTAATTATGTGTTTCACATATTATTTCTATGAATACAAGTTTCTTGAGAGGATTATTTAAGTTATTTTTAAAAAATCTTCAAAAAACTATTGAAGTTTGCAGCAATCTTAGTTTAGCTGATAAAAGTGGCCAATGATAACAAGACCTACCTTCTCAATGAAATGCTTGGGGCCTACCTAAGAAAAATTTTTTCCGACGCTAAATCAGCCATGGATTGGGCAGAAGAAAAAGATATCAACAGGGCCACGATGCGTGATGTCTTCTACAAGAATGGCAATTGTGGACGCAAGGTCTTTGATCAGATTGTGACCCAACTTTTTGATATTAACCCTGAAAAAGTGGCTGCTCTCGTCGATTATGTCAAAAATTGTGAGCCCATGGCTGAGTCTCAAAAAATATGGAATTCCATTGAAACCCCTGAACTCACGAAGCAGCGTCTTGCTTTGGTGGCAAAAATGATGGTGGAAATGGAGAGCAAAGAAGATAAGTAACACAATGTATGTTGAATTTTACTTATTAATTTTTTTTATGTGAATTGCGCAGTGCTTATGTAGGCCGTCATAGTTCATCCTTGTTTTGGAGGGAGGCTTCAATTTCTAGGGTGGCTTTTGCGACAAGGGCCAAGCGGCGTTTTGCGAGTTCAGGGGTTTCAATGGAATTCCATATTTTTTGAGATGGGGGGATGGGTTGGAGATTTTTGACAAACTCAATGAGTAGAATAGCTTTTTCTGGAGTGATATCGAAGAGTTGGGTCACAATCTGATCAAAGACCTTGCGTCCACAATTGCCATTCTTGTAGAAGACATCACGCATCGTGGCCCTGTTGATACCTTTTTCTTCTGCCCAATCCATGGCTGATTTAACGTCGGAAAAGACTTTTCTTAGGTAGGCTCCAAGCATTTCATTAAGAAAGTAAGTCTTGTCATCATTGATCATGTTCGTCATCCTATATCATAGCGTTGAGGTGGTTCATTTGCCAAGTGAGTGAATTTGATGATATGAGGTGTTATATGTTACTTGATGTACTTGATACCAATTTACTTGATGTACTTGATACCAATATGGAGGCTGACCCCCATGCAGCTATCTGTGGAATTTCGGGAAGGTGTTAATGACTTTCTCCTCGAAAAAGAAGTGGGCTCTCAGAAAATAATTATTGTTTCTGAGCCTGTTGGAGAAGATCGGAAACTCCAGAGAAGATCGGAGTTACTTAGGTATTTTAGCCAAATTCTCCATAGGTTTTAAAAAGGGAAAAGACCATGGATTACAAGCAGGCGGGTGTGGATGTGGAGGTGGGTGAGTCTTTGGTGGATTGGCTTCAAAATAAAGGACCAAAGCGTTGGCCTCACCAGGAGCGTTTGGTTTCTGGGGTAGGTGGATTTTCAGCTCTCTTTCGTGGAGGTTTTCCAGAGATGGAGTCTCCTTGCCTTGTGAGTGCCGCAGATGGGGTGGGGACGAAGGTTCTTTTAGCTTCTTATTTTGGTGAGTTTCAAGGTGTGGGCCAGGACCTTGTCGCCATGTGTGTGAATGATCTCGTTTGCTGTGGGGCTCGCCCTCTTTTTTTTCTCGATTATTATGCCACTGGGAAGCTCAATGCAGAGAGAGCTCAGCTGTTTCTGAAAGGTGTTCAAGAGGCTTGTCTGGCTTCGGATTGCGCCCTCGTGGGAGGAGAGACCGCTGAGATGCCTGGTGTTTACAAGGGAGACGATTTTGACTGTGCGGGTTTTGCAGTGGGTGTGGTGGATGAGAAAGAAGTCTTAGGAGCCCACTTGGTTCAAGGGGGAGACCGGCTTATGGCCTTTGGGAGTTCAGGTTTTCACAGCAATGGTTTTTCTCTCCTTCGCCAGGTTTTTGAGAAAGATTTAGCTCAGTGGCAAAAATGTCTTATGACTCCCACAAAGCTTTATGTCAAACCCCTTCAGCAGCTCTTAGAATTAGAGGGGGGGGGGCTTCATGCCTTGGCCCATATGACTGGAGGAGGTATGGATAATTTGTGTCGAGTCATGCCTTTGGGGATGAGGGCCGGTCTTCGCGAATGGGATATCCCGCCCCCTTTTTTAGAGGTTCAGAAACGAGCCTCACTGGATCGCATCTCTCTTTTAAAGACTTTTAACTGTGGAGTGGGGATGGTGGCTTTTGTGGCCCGTGAGAATTGGGGAGGAATCTTTGAAAAAGCTGTTCAACTGGGGCTGGCTCCTTTCGACTTAGGGTGGGTGGAGCCCTTTGAATCCACACCCTCTCGACCCCATTGGTTTTTGGAGAAAAATTGAAGAATTGGAGAAAAATGAATTATGAAAAATGATGTTCTCGTGGTTTCAGCTTTTGGGCGTGGTCACTGGATGGCCGCAGAGATGGCCGTAAGGGGTCTTTCTGTTCATCTTGTGGATGTGACCGATGAAATGGGGAGATGGACTCCAGAGGATTGGGAGGGGCCTTTTGGGTTGTTTTTCTCCGAAGAACTGACCGATCTTCAGCGAGAGCGTCTTGCCGAAGATGATTATTTAGACCCTGTTGAATGCGGCTTTACGCTGTGGCTGAAGGGAGGGGCTCTAGAGATGAGAGACCCTCTTTTTCCCTACAGGTTCCAAAGGCAGGGCTATTCTGCAAAGCTCAAAGAGTACCTGAAAATGGCAAAACATCAGGACAGAGAGTTGATCCAGAGTATTCAAGGCATGGCCTTTGATAAAAACTGGATGGCTCACTTGGCCCATCAGCTTTCATCCCATATTTTCTTAGAAAGCCCCCGTGGTATGGATCATGGTTGTCCCTTACCCTTACTTTCTCCCTACTGCATTCGTCGAGTGAGTCGTCGTGGTTATGCCAAGGGGGTGAACTGGGTGCGCTCAAAAGGAGTCGAGGTGACTTCGGGAAGTGTGGTCGATATTTTTCTTGAGCGAAAAGGCTGTCGAGCGGTGGAAATATCTCTTGAAAGTGGAGAACTTATGGCGGAGGCGAGCCAGTTTATCTGGTGTCTTAATAGTGAGGAATCCCAGTTCTTATCTCCAAAAATTTCCGAAATATTATTTCCTCAAGGTTGCGTTTCTCCTCAATGGAATTGGTTGCGCTATCGGGTTCAACTCCTCCTTCTCTATAATCACCATGTTCATAGCCATACAGAGGCTGATCCGGAGTTATTTCAGGCCATTCCCATCAAATTCACTATGATTGATGATATTGAGTTGCCTTGGACTCACACCAATTTGTGCATGGTTCAAAGAACCTCCAAAGAATCCGATTACGATGTTTGGGTGAGGCTCCCTCATTTTTACTGTTTTAAGAAGGATTTGCTTGAGGAGGTTTCTCAAGAAATTCTTGACTCCTTTCGTCGGCGCCTCCCCCACTGTGCTCCCAAATTGCTTGATATGCCCCAAGAACATCGATACGAAGAGGGAGACATTGGGCCAGGGCTCTTTCCTGTTTATGACAAAAAAACTCTAAGAAAGTTCAAACCTTCGTTGATAAAAAATTTGCACTTTGATGGCTCTGAGGTGTGGGACTCTCTCGATTGGGGAGGGCAATTTCGAAGTCAAGGTGAAATTCTTCAGAAGATTTATGCCTTTTACAAGAAATACAGTTTAAAAAATTTAAAAGGAGAACCCGTGGGTGGGTGGTCCAAGGAGGCGGATCATGATTGCGCGCTACACCCGTGAAGCCATGGGTCATATTTGGTCCCAGGAAAGCCGGTTTGAATTTATGAGACAGGTGGAGGTGGCCGTGGCTCAGGTTCAAGCTTCCATGAATATTATTCCCCGAGAGGCGGCCACGGACATTGCTAAAAAGTCCCATTCTGTTGATATTCATCGCATTGAAGAGATCGAAAAAGTGACCAAGCACGATGTCATTGCTTTCGTTTCTCATTTGGCTGAGAAAGTGGGTCCCCATGGACGATATATCCACTTTGCTATGACTTCGTCGGATGTCTTAGATACCGCCTTAAGTTTACAGGTGCGGGCCGCAGGGGAAGAACTTATCAAGTCTCTTCAGAAATTTGAAAATGCTTTGGAACAACAGGTGAAGAAGCATGCAATGACTCTGTGTGCAGGAAGAACCCACGGTGTTCACGCAGAACCTACCTCTTTTGGTCTCAAACTGGGAGGATTCCTTGCCGAACTTCGCCGCAATGAACTTCGCCTGAGGAGTTCTTTAAAGGACATGGAAGTGGGAAAATTAAGTGGAGCGGTAGGAACCTACTCGGCTCAAAGCCCCCAGGTGGAGCTTGGAGTTTGCCAGAAACTCAAACTCAAGCCTGAGACCATTGCAACACAGGTGATTCCCAGAGATCGCCACGCCCAGCTTTTTCATAACCTTGCCATGTTGGGGGGAGGTTTGGAGAGGCTTGCTGTGGAGTTCAGGCATTTGCAGCGCACAGAAGTTTCAGAGGTGAGTGAGGGGTTTTTCAAAGGGCAAAAGGGTTCGAGTGCCATGCCCCATAAGAAGAATCCTATTGGAGCAGAAAATATCACGGGGGTGGCTCGTCTGCTTCGTTCCTACAGTCAAGCGGCCATGGAAAATATTGCCCTTTGGCATGAAAGAGATATTAGTCACTCCTCTGTGGAAAGGGTGGCCCTTCCCGATGCCTTTATTCTATGTGACTATGCTGTGGATCGCATGGCCCATGTGGTGCAAGACCTTCAAGTCAACCCCAAGCGCATGCTTGAAAATATGGCTCTTTCCCAGGGGCAACTTTATAGCTCTCACATTTTGTTGGCTTTGGTTCACAAGGGGTTGTCGAGGGAGGAGGCTTATAAGATGGTTCAGCGTGTGAGCTACAGCCTCAAAGAGGGGGAGGGCTTTGAGGCTCGGTTGGTAGAGGACAAAGAGTTGTCACAGTACTTTGGTGCTGATGAGTTAAAGAAAATATTCAGTGGAGAAGTTCATAAGAAGGCCATTGCTGAGGCTCTTCGTCGAGTGGGGAGGGAGAGTGGAGACTTTGAATGTCCCCATCCACTGTGACCATGACGGCGTGACTACTTTAAGGTTGAGTTCAACTACTGGACAGACGATATTGCCGAAATTTGGTAGGGAGTACCGGGATCGAACCGATGACATCCACCTTGTAAGGGTGGCGCTCTACCAGCTGAGCTAACTCCCTATTATGGACTTAACAACCGCCTTGGCAGCGAGCGGGTCTCGTAACTTCTTAGGACTCTCTCGCAGCAATTAACTTTGAACTGAACTTTGTGAGAATACGAGCCGCAAGCAGTAAGAGGCGAGTGGCAGCACCCTAACCCCAAAGCAGTCGTCACTGTAGTATATCATCACGACTCTTGTAAATAAGTTTTCTCTTTATATCTAGTAGCAACAAATATGTACAAGCACCCTGCCGCTAAAATCAACCAAACAAAAAGCATGAAATAGTCCACACCACTTATGACAGATTGACCTTGGTCATCTTGAATAAACCAGTTGACCATAGCAGTTATAATATTGCCCAAAGTCACAGACAGAAGCAAGAAGCCCATAATAATAGACTTCAGAGAGTTGGGCGCTTGGGTGTACGAAAACTCCAAGGCTGTGATTGAAATAAGGATTTCGGCTGCTGTTATGATGACATAAGCCCAAAAGTGCCAAGCGATGGAAGGTGTTTGCCCAAGTTCAATTAAGTGCTCAACATAGGCAGGAATGACAAATGATGCAGCTGCTATAAAAAAACCAAGTCCAATTTTCCTCAGTGGAGTGATATGAAACCAGCGTCCCACCATGGGGTAAATAATAAAATTAAAGAGGGGGATAAATATCATCACCAGAATGGGATTCAAAGCTTGAATTTGTGAAGGAAGCAGCTCAAATCTCAACCAATCCATTTGTATGGGGCCCCAGCGCAAATCTATCCACTTATTCATATCAACGGCTTGTTGAACCCATGATGAAGCTGTTTGGTCAAAAAGAGCCCAAAAGAAAGCAATAAAAACATAAAGGGTGCAAAGGCTAAGAATAGTTTTCATACCCTCCCCCGTAAAAGCTTTTTTGGATACAGTCCCCCACCCCTTGGGCTCAGCATGGATATAGTGCTTTCTCCCTATCCAAATAATAATGGTGGCCAAAAACATAAGAAGTCCTGGAATTCCAAAAGCCACACTGGGACCAGCTGCTTTGAGGGTCCATGGGATCAGAGCTGCGGCAAAAGTGGAGCCAAAGTTAATAGAAAAGTAAAACCAGCTGTAGACCTTAGGTATAAGGTGGCTACTTTCCTTATTGAACTGATCGCCCACAAAAGCAGAAACACAGGGTTTAATGCCCCCCGACCCAATAGCAATGAGAGTGAGGCCCACGGCAAGGCCCATTCGGGTCTCAAACAAGGCCAGTGTAAAATGGCCTAGACAGTAAACAATAGATAAGCGAATAATTGTCTTGTATTTCCCCCAAAAGGCATCGGCAATAATGGCCCCTAAGATGGGAAAGAGGTAGACACCACTGGTAAACCAGTGAAACCAAACATTGGCTTCGGCTTCACTCATAAAATCGGGAGTAAGCCCATCAGCCTGCATCATGTACTGGGTCATGAATACAACTAAAATTCCACGCATCCCATAGAAACTAAAACGCTCTGCGGCTTCATTGCCTACAATAAATGGAATGCTTTGAGGCATTTTGTTTGCTTTTTGTTCCTGCATCTCAGCATTGGTATTACTTATTTATGACTATCGTCAATGCTGCCAGTGAATTTTTGTGGATTTGTGTAAGTAGTACCCGTTTTTGGCCTTGAAAATATAGCGTGGCTTTGTTTCATCGGGCTCAATCATTCGCCTAAATCGCCGGATCGTCACATAAATCTTGTTGTCGTGAACCCTAGGATTATAGTTTTGATTCCATACCTTTGAGGCAAGATCCTTTTTAGAGTACATCTGTCCAGGGTTACCCAAGAAAAGTTTTAACATTCTCATAAGAATCGAGGGGTGTTTAATAAATATCTCCCCCTTGTGCCTTTCTACTAAAATACCCATGGACTCTTCAAAGGTGAGGTCACATTTACGATCATCCCCTGGCCACCTTAGAGGCTCTAGGGCCTCATTGATAAGGCGACTGAGGTGAATCATATTTTGGGGATCTATGATTTTTTTGGCAAGTAACAAGTACCAGTGTGCTTTCTTCGTATCCCCCATTCCGAGGTGAATCATCCCTGCCATGTAGAGAAAGTGCATGTGGAAGTAAAGGCTTTTCTGACTTTGCAACCCTTTCTCTCCTTCCTCCCAAACCTCCATGGCTTCTTCGTACTTTTCAACCTTATAAAGAATATGACTACGAATAAGCTGACTTCTAAGATAAAGCCCCGGAAAATTTAAAGCGCTAGAGAGCACAAGAAGATTTGATGTTTCCTTAAGGGCCTCCTCAAAACGATTCCACTTTATATAAATCATCGCCAAGGTTGTGATGGCAAGGCAGACGTCCCTTCTTTGATTTTGGAACAAGGCAAGGGATAAGGATTTCTGAGCATCGTTAAATGCGGATTCCACTTGTTGGCTACATAGGGAAGACAAGGCAAGAGCGTTGTATAGCTTAGGACTTGAAAGGCCGATGTTTTGATGAAACAATTTTTGAAGTTCACTTTGAGTGGCGAGGCCACTTTGTATGTCCTCCTGCTCCATATAAATATGTAATAAAAAGTGGTGACATGCTAAGTAAGAATCGAGGAGGGTAGGCATATTGGAAGCATAAAAAGAGGCTGCTTCATGCAGTATAGGTATTGCCAATTTAAAGTCTGCTTTTTCATAGTACAAGCGTCCTACTTCAAAGGCCCACTTACCTGAGATAGAACTCACTTTCTTCCTCATTTAGTTATATATCTTATATCCTACCTGGCATACCTTTTTACAAGGCTCTCACGTATCTCAGCTCCCTCAATACTCAATCGTGTCCAAGGAATCGCCAGTAGCCTTTCTGGCTCAATAAGCTCTTCGGTTTCTTCACAAATACCGTAGGTGCCAGAGTCAATACGGGAAAGAGCCATTTCAATTTCAAGTAACTGCTTTCTAAGTCGTTCATTATTGCGTAAAAATTCATCTTCAGCTAAAGCGCGGAGGGTTTGGTCTCCCTCGTCTCCCCCCTTGCTATCATCACCCGAGTGGAGATCCTGTCGAGCATCCCGGACTCGATTTAGAAGTTCTGTCTTGAGTGTCAGCAACTTTTTCTTACACTTCTCCACAAGTTCTTTAGATAACTCTATCATAAGATTGCCCCTCCCTAGTTTTTACGACCCACTTTTAGTCCTAACTTGATCATCTTATTAGCCAATCTAGGTTGAACTATTTACATACAATTTATGTAAGAATTGCAAGTATAAATATCTAAAAGTGTAAATTTTTTCAAAAAAAACTCCTTTTTCAGGACCACAGCAGTAGACAAAAGTCCAAAATGCTTCGTAAAATTACGCAATGTGTCTTTTGGAATCTACTGACTCCTTTAAATATCTATATTAAGGGACATACAACATAATCCAAAGTAAAATTAGTCATTTGTCTCTTATTAAGGCGTTTTTAGCTAAAAATATAGTATAGATTTACTGCCCTCCTCAACATATCACGCCTTGAGACCTCTCAAGTATGACTCTTCTCATAATATTATGGATCGCATTAGGCCCAATGCCTACGAACTAATGCTATATTAGGACGTATGGAAACTCTCACAGCCATGAGCCTACTCATTTTGGGTTTTACTCTGCTTATTTTGGGTGGAGAAAGTCTTGTGAAGGCCTCTATCAGCATAGCATCTAGGCTTAAGGTGAGCCCGACAGTGATTGGGGTCACTGTTGTCGCAGGGGGGACATCAGCCCCCGAAATTATGACAAGCTTCATGGCATCTTTTAAGGATGTGGATGACATTGCCATAGGAAATATCATTGGATCAAATATTTTTAATATTCTTGGCATTTTAGGTCTCACTACTCTCATAAAGACCAGTTTTGTAGAGCGCAGCTTCCTCAATTTTGATTTATATGCTCTTCTGTTTTTTACCTTTTTATTTACAGTTCTTATTCATGACCAAAATATTTCAGGCTTAGAGGGGGCGACCTTTCTCTTTCTTTTAATGTTATTTCTAGGGTGGACAGTTCATAGATCTCGTCAAGGCCCTCCCCAGGAGGTTAGCAAAAGTGAAGAGGGGGGAAAAAATGAAAATGACATGAAAGTACTCAAAAAACCTATCTATGATATTTCTTATATGCTTTTTGGCCTAGGGGCTTTGATAGCTGGGGCCCAATGGGCTCTCTCTGGAGGAGTGAGCCTAGGCGAGGCTATGGGGCTTTCAGAAAGAGTTATTGGTCTCACAATTATATCTGTGGGAACAGGCCTTCCTGAGCTAGCCACCTCTCTTGCTGCAACTCTAAGAGGGTGGACGGGTTTGGCTGTGGCCAATGTGGTTGGCTCCAATATTATGAATACGCTGGCTGTGCCTGCCGTAGCCTCCCTATCGGGTTCTATTCATGTGGGAGAAAGTCTTTCTTGGCGAGATAGTTACATCCTTATTGCAGTGACCTTGTTGCTATTTGCGGCGTTGCAGCTTTCTGGGGGTAAACTTCACCGTTTATGGGGAAGTCTTTTCGTGATGAGCTACGCAGGGTATATTTACTACTTATACTTATAATGATTATAGGAGTCATCTCTTAGACTGTAGTTTTATCAATGGAGCGGCGATACTTGCTCCTTTAATGAGTCTGTGGAGTAAATGAAGTATGATATTTCGTCAATTGTCTCAATTCTTCAGTGGTTTGGCTTATATTTTGTATCGCCCCCTCTGGGTTCTATCTTTTTGCTTGATTGTGATTGTCATCAACCTTTTTTGGAGTCATGGTGGACTTTTTCAACTTTGGAGCCTTTATCGAAATGGTGATGAAATGTCTCAGCGTATTGCCAACTTGAAAGAAGAAGTAGGCAATCTTTCCATGAAAATCAAAAGAATTTCTGACCCCGATTTTTTAGAACTAGAAGCCAACAACTACTTTGATGTTGTTGAAAAGGGAGATATTATTTTTGTTTTTTCTCACGATGGAAAAGAGCGAAATAGTGAGGAGAAGAACCTTGGAGATATTAAGAGTGGAGATATTAAGAGTGAAAATATCGAGAGAAGAGATCTTGAGAGTCGGGGGCTATGAAAAAACTTTACTTAGTTGATACCTATGCTTTTTTCTTTCGAGCTTATTATGCCATTCCCTCGATGACCACAAAAAAAGGACTCCCCACCCAAGCTCTTTATGGTCTCACCTCCATGATAGTGAAGCTTTTAAGAGAAGTAAAACCTGACTATATGGTTTGCTGTTTTGATCGCAAAGATGGTTCTTTTCGCAATGAGTTCTACCCTGAATACAAGGCCCACCGAGATGACATGCCTGAAGATTTGATTCCACAGGTTCCCTATATTCGCCAGGTTCTCGAAGCTCTCGGTATAACTTGTATGGATCAAAAGGGCTTTGAAGCTGATGATGTTATTGGAAGCTTAACCCACTGGGGAAGAGAGCATCAACTGGAAGTGATTATTGTAAGTAGTGATAAGGATTTTGCCCAACTTATTGGACCCCATGTCACCATGTTAGATGTTATGAAAGACAAGCATTACGATGAAGCTAAGGTTCTTGAAAAGTGGGGGGTAGTTTCACAACAGATGATTGATTACTTGGCGATTGTGGGAGATAGCAGCGATAACATACCTGGGGTCAAGGGTATTGGCCCTAAGGGCGCCCAGAAACTACTGGCCGAATTTAAAACCTTGAATGGAATTTATGACCACTTGGAAGAAGTCAAAGCCCCTGGTCTATTAAAAAAATTAAAAGAACACCGAGAAAGTGCGTATCTTTCTCAAAAACTTGTGACCATTGTCATAGATATTCCCATAGAATATGAACCTGATGACCTGAAACTAAAAAAAATTCATCGAGATGAATTGAAAAAATTGTTTGAAGAACTGGAATTTCAGAGCTTTGAAAGAAAATTATTGTCACCTTTGCCGAAGGACTCTCTGGGTGAAACGAACCCTCCAGGCGGAGCGAATGTTCTAGATGAGGTGAACTCTCCAGATGGAGCGAACCCGACTTATAACAAAAGGGTAGACGGTGAACGAAGGAAACGAGGACGGCAGGGGGCCTGGAGGGAAGTGACTTGGAGTCTCTCTGAATTGAAGAAAAATATTCAACCCTATTCAGAGCTTTGGGTTATCTTCAACGAAAGAGGCCTCATCCTAGGCTACAAAGGAGAGGCCGTCACCGTGATAGATGCTGAGGTTTGCCAAGTGGGTCTGGCTTTGGGGTCGAAATACCTGCAATGGAAGGGTTATGGACTCAAAGAAATTTGGAAAAAGATCAAACTCCCCCATGGGCAAATCCCATCCACAGATATTATGCTCATGGCTTATATTTTAAAGCCTGGCAATATAGAGAGTTTTGAAAGTATTTATGAAATGTATACAGGGCAAAAGGTCCCCGACCTTCCTACAGCCAGCCATCTTTTAAAAATGCAGGTGGAACTGGAACATATTCTTGAGAAGCAACTCGTGCAAAGTGCTCAGAATGGCCATGTACTCAAAATACTCAAAGACATGGAGTACCCCTTGGTACCTGTTCTCTTTGACATGGAACAAAGGGGAATCGCCTTAGACGCCTCCATTCTTCAAAAAGAGAGCCAAGCCTTAGAAAAAGATATGAATGTCCTTGAAAAAAGCATTCAACAAACAGCGGAGGAACCCTTTAATGTGGCTAGCCCCAAGCAACTGGCTCATATTTTATTTGAAAAAATGGGGTTGCCGAGCAGTAAGAAAACAAAAATAGGCTACTCAACAGCCAGTGATGTTTTGGAGAAGCTTGCAAGCCTTCACCCTATTTGCAGGGAGGTCTTGGAGTACAGAGAACTTTCAAAGCTTAAATCCACCTATGTGGATGCCCTGCCTCAGCTGATTTGTCATGACACAGGTCGAATCCATACTTGCTTTAGGCAAGCGGCGACGACCACAGGACGACTTTCAAGTATTCACCCCAACTTGCAAAATATTCCCATAAGAACAAAGAGGGGGCGTTTGGTGAGACAGGCTTTTATGACCCTACCAGGCCACCAGTTGATATCTGCTGATTACAGTCAAATTGAGTTGCGAATTCTCGCTCATATCACTGAAGACCCTGGACTCTGTGAAGCCTTTCGCCGTGACTTAGATATTCATGCTGCCACTGCCGCTGAGGTTTTTCACCTCAAGGTGGAAGACATCACAGCAGACCATCGCAGAATTGCCAAGGCTGTTAACTTTGGAATTGCCTATGGCCAAGGAGCTTTCAGTCTCGGAAAATCTCTAGGGTTGAGTCGAAGCGAATCCCAAGAAATCATCGACAATTATTTTCGTAAATTCAAAGGGGTAAAAAGATATATGGAACAAGCTGTTGAAATGGGTCGAAAGGATGGCTACGTCAGCTCTCTCTTTGGTCGACGTCGCTACTTAAATGGACTCCAAGCTCGCCATGGAGCTGTGAGGAGGGCCGAGGAGCGTGCCGCCATCAATGCTCCCATCCAAGGAACAGCCAGCGATATTGTCAAAAAAGCGATGATTGCGATTCACAATGAGTCTACAGCCTCCATGCTTATTCAGGTTCACGATGAACTTTTATTTGAATGCCCCGATGAAGATGTTCAGGAGCAAAGAGAAACTGTTAAGAGAATCATGGAATCTGTGGTGGAGTTAAAAGTTCCTCTCAAAGTCAATACAGCTGTTGGTCCCAACTGGGTGGAGGCCCATGCTTAATGGGGTGAGGAGAGCTCATAGAGAGCAATAAGCAATAACCACGGGCCAGAAGCACGCGAAGAACGAAGAAGAGAGCTCAGCAGAGAACACACGGAGAGACCAAAAAAGTGTGTGGAATTTTATTGCTACGTGTTATATTTATCTCAAGTTGGTACTTGTGAAAAAGGCATACTATACAAGAGAACCCCTATAGCTATATAAACCCCTATAGTTATAAGGGAGTTTCTCTAAAATAGAGGAAAAAGTGCCTGCTCATATTATCAACAAGGCCCCCTGGCCTCTTCGGCCCCCACAAGGAGTGAAGAAATGTCCAACCCGATTGTGTCCATTAAAGATCTCGCCATTGAATTCATCACCGACGAAGGAGTTATCCCTGCTGTCAAAAAAGTGTCCTTCGATATTCCCAAGGGAAAAACTCTGGGACTTGTTGGTGAATCGGGCTCAGGTAAGAGCGTGTCCTCCATGGCCATTATGCAGTTGATTCCTATGCCTCCGGGAAAGATCAACGGGGGTGAAATCATATACAAAGATCAAAATCTCCTTAGCTTGCCTGATTCCAAAATGCGAAGGCTCCGTGGAAATAAAATCTCCATGATCTTTCAAGAACCCATGACAAGCCTAAACCCTGTGTTCACGGTGGGGGAACAAATCACTGAAACCTTGCGACTTCACCAAGGCATGAATAAAAAAGAAGCCTTTGAAAAGTCCATTGAGCTTTTACATCAAGTGGGTATTCCCAACCCCAAGCAAAGAATTTGTTCTTATCCCCACGAAATGAGTGGGGGACAAAGACAGCGTGTGATGATTGCCATTGCCATTTCTTGTCAACCAGAGCTTCTCATTGCCGATGAACCAACGACAGCTTTGGACGTCACCATACAAAAGCAAATACTCGAACTCTTGGCGCAACTTCAAGATGAATTTCATATGAGTATTATGTTCATCACCCATGATCTCGGTGTGATTGCCGATATTGCCGATGAAGTGGTGGTGATGTACAAGGGAAATGTGGTGGAGAAGGGCTTGACAAAGGATATTTTCACTTCTCCTTGCCACCCCTACACCAAAGGACTTTTGGCCTGTCGTCCCTCCCTTGAAAAGAAACTCAAAAGGCTGCCAACAATTAGCAATTTTATGACAAAAGAGGGAGAAGAAATTGCCTGGGATGTGGGCAATATGGAATTGGCCCAAGATATGCGACCTATTACCGATGACAATCCCGTGATCTTGGAAGTGAAAGATCTCAAAAAACACTTTCCATTGAAAAAGAGTCTTTTTGGCAAAGTGCTTTCATGGGTTCGTGCTGTGGATGGCGTAAGTTTTCAGGTGAGAGAAAAGCGCACCCTAGGACTTGTGGGAGAATCGGGCTGTGGAAAGACCACCATTGGACGTACGATTCTTCGGCTTATTGAATCCACAGATGGAAGCATTATTTACCGTGGGCAAAATATCACTCAACTCAAAGGGGAAGAACTTCGACAATTGCGTCGAAAGATTCAAATTATCTTTCAAGACCCCTATGCCTCCCTCAATCCACGAATGACCATTGGAAGTGCCATTCAAGAACCCATGACGGTGCACCAAATAGGGGATAACAAAAAGCAGCGCCAAGAAATGGCCGGTGATTTAATGAAAAAAGTGGACCTCGATCCCTCTATGATGGGACGATACCCCCATGAATTTTCTGGAGGACAACGCCAGAGAATTTGCATTGCCAGAGCCCTTGCTGTGAGACCTGAGTTTATTGTTTGCGATGAGTCGGTATCAGCCCTTGACGTTTCTGTTCAAGCTCAGATTTTAAATCTACTCTTGGATTTACAAGATGAACTTAATCTTACTTATATTTTTATTTCCCATGATCTCGCCGTCGTGAAGTTCATTGCCGATGAATTGGCTGTGATGGACCAAGGCAAGATGGTAGAAATGGCCAGCGCCATGGAGATTTACCAAAATCCCAAAAAGGAGTACACCCAAAATCTATTGAGTGCTATTCCTAGGGGCATTCCCAAGGGATTAAAGAATCTATAACTAATATTTTTTGAAAACAATTCTCAATTCTTTTGGCTGCTCAACCTAATGGAGTGCCCATGCCACAGCCTATGAATCGTCCATCACCCACCAAGCCCAAAAACTTTTCCAACCTCAACACTCTCATGCTTTTGGGGTCTGGTGAGCTAGGCAAAGAGTTGGTGATTGCATCGAAAAGGCTGGGTAAAAGGGTCATTGCCGTGGATAAATACCATGGAGCTCCTGCCATGCAGGTGGCCGATCATTTTGAAGTCATTGATATGCTTGATGGACAGCAGCTTGAAAGTGTTGTCAGAAAACATAAGCCAAACCTTATCATCCCTGAAATAGAGTCCATTCGCACAGATAAATTGGAGTTTTTTGAAGAAATGGGCATCACTGTTGTTCCCACAGCTGAAGCCGCTTATTTCACCATGAATCGAGAGACCATTCGCCATGTGGCGTCCCACGAATTAAATATTAAAACAGCTCTTTTTACATATGCTTCCAATATCAAGGAGCTCAAAAGAGTGATCGCAGAAATTGGTTTTCCATGTGTTGTTAAACCCCTCATGTCTTCTTCGGGAAAGGGGCAGTCCATTCTTTTGTCGGAAAAAGATGTGCAACCTTCTTGGAGTTTTGCCTGTGAAAATATGAGAGGGGATATTCCCAAGGTTATTGTTGAAGAATTTATTCCCTTTGATCTAGAGATCACATTGTTAACAGTGAAGCAGCACTATGGAAAAACTATTTTTCTCCCCCCCATAGGGCACCGTCAAGAGCGAGGAGATTACCAAGAATCTTGGATGCCAGCAAAGATATCCCTGGTCCATCTGAGAAAAGCTCAAAGAGTTGCAAAAAAAATAACAGATCGCCTTGGAGGAGCTGGTATTTTTGGAGTAGAATTTTTTATCACTAAGAATGAAGTTTATTTTTCTGAACTATCACCTCGCCCCCATGACACAGGGATGGTAACACTTATCTCCCAAGACCTGTCTCAGTTTGATTTGCATGTAAGAGCTATTCTTGGGCTTCCCATTCCTCAAATAAATAATTTGGGTCCGGCGGCTTCGGCTGTTATTCTCGCATCCAAAGATAAAAGCACAGCTCCCCAATATATGGGTTTAGAAAAGGCTTTATTGATAAAGAATACAGATATTCGGATTTTTGGGAAACCAGTGGCACGACAGTTCCGTCGTATGGGTGTGGCCCTTGCGACGGGGGGTTTCAACAAATCAAGCACGCAAACGCGCCAAGGAAGCGGCCTCTCTTGTGAAAGTTAAGTAAAAGTGTACCTCTCAGTTGGAAGTATGTGAAGCTTCGAGAGTTTCGATTTGAGGTATTGTTTTCGTGGTTTTACTGGAGATTTTTTTAAAGCGCTCCACCTTGCCACGAAGACCTTGGCTCCCCTGGAGAGCATTCAAAGTGTTGTTGTAGTGAGTGCCTGCTGCTTTGAGACTTTTCCCAATTTTTTGGAGATTTTCTGCCACCCGGCAAACTGTATTGTAAATATCCCCTGCATGTTCACTGATTTTCTGAGCCTCTTTGTTGCTGTGATCCAATATCCATAAATTGCTCACTGTTTGCAGCACAGGAATCAATGTGGTGTGGGAAATTAAAACAATATGCTTTTTCCAACCGTACTCAAAAAGTGTCTTATCATATTTGAGAGCTTCGATATAGGCGGGTTCAATGGGCATAAACATTAACACAAAGTTGGGGCTGTGAAGTCCCTTGAGATTGGAGTATTCTTTTGATGACAAATCGTCAATATGTCCTCTTACAGATATTACATGGTCTTTTATGGCCTGATTCCACTCTTGTTCGGAGCGTGCAGAGACAGATTTATCGTAGGCAATGAGAGAGACCTTGCTGTCTATGATAACATGTTTATCATCGGGGAGTTTTAGGATGAAGTCAGTTTGTTTTTTTCGTCCGTCTTCTTCTGTAAACGAAGAATGAACCTCATAGTGTTCGCCCTTACAAAGGCCACTCATTTGTAGAGTCTGTTCGAGTTGGGCCTCCCCCCAAGCACCACGCTTTTGAGAGCTCCCTTTGAGAGCAGAGGTGAGATTGCCAGCCTCATCACTCATCTTGAGGCCAATTTCCATGACTCTTTTCACTTCAGATTCAAGGTGGGTGTGGGCTTTGACAGACTCTGTGTGAACTTCGTTGACTCTGCTTTGAAATTGGACTATTTGCTCTTGAAGAGGTTTCAGAATGGAACCCATATTTTCTTTGTTCTGTTCACTTAAGAGCTTTTGGCGTTCTCTTATGATTTCTTCTGATACGACCTTAAATTCATTTTTAAACTCGTTTTTAAACTCATTCCTGAATTCGTTTTTTTGCCTTTCAAATTGCTCTTTGAGTTCTTGAAGCTTTTCTTTTTCTGCTTCGAGTTGAACTTGCTGCTCTCTTTTCTCCGCCTCCAGTTGATAGGCTTGCTCCTTCGTGTTCTCCAGTTTTTTACGCAGAGGTTCCATCTCTTCTCTTTGGTGGCGGATAATAAGTGCCAGTATGACAACTATGATAGCAACAACAAGGGTGAGAGCGATGAGAAAGATAATAAGTGGAGTTTCCATGATAAGGAAATATCAAAAAGCACAAAGGCTTTCAAGTTGACTTTGACTATTCCATGGGGCTCGTCCTTTGATCCTCCTAGGTCCTACTAGGTCCTAACTGGGAGTGTAAAGGAGAGGGGGCTATGGCGCAGTGTAGCGTGTGGTCGCTCTTGGTTTGTGAGGAATACATACATGCTAAATGCAGACGAGCTACTCCACCTGCGGGAAGCCCAGTTTAAATGTTTGCTGGCTGACAGTAGATTGAATAGAGGGGGGAGGGGTGGGGAAGGGGTTTGAGTTCTGAATGGCCTGAGTGATGGACTCATCAAATACGGGGTTCCCCGAACTTTTAGTTAATTTCCAATGGATGATGCGCCCCTGTTCATCAATCTGGACCGTGGCTTCGGCTTTGTATTCATTTTCTTCAACAATCCACTTTGGCACACTCCATCTTTCGTAAATGTGATTCTTAAATTCTTGATAGTATTCGTGAACTTTGATTTGATTTAAGCCCTCTAAGTCGTTGAGGGTCTTACTTTTGTTTATAATGTTTCCTTTGAATTCTTCGGTGTTCGAAGATTCGTCTTGGAGCTTTTCGAGGACATTTTCTCTCTGAAGCTTTTCAAGGGCTTGCTCTTGAGCTTTTTGATTGAAAATATTTTCTTTAACGGTTTCTGTAGGAGAAGATTTTTTTGAAGAAGATATCTTTTTTGTCTCTGAATTTACTTTGGGAGGACTTTTCTTTGGAGATTTTTTATTAGAATGAGGCTTCTTAGTGGTTTTCTTTGCTATGAGTGGTTTTGGTGCCGGTGGGATGGACTCTTTCTTTGTTTTCTTTGTTTTCTTTGTTTTCTTTGCTTTCTTTGCTTTTGGTCGTTTGACTTTTGGTGGTTTGACTTTTGGTAGTTTTTTAGATTTTTGTAGCTTCTTTTTTTGAATCTTTTTTTTCTTGTGGACATTTTTTTCAGGAAGACCCACAACAGTTACGGGAATAGAGCTGGTGATGATAATATCATCTGTGCTCGGAAAAATAGTCACGTTGATAATAAAAAGAAGAATAATAGCCACGTGAAGAGCCAGAGATACAAAAAAGAAAAGGCGAAAAGAGTCTTTGGATTTCATAGAGTCTTTGGATTTCATAGAGTCTTTAGATTTCATAGCGTCTTTGTGTTTCATAGCATCTTCAGATTTCATAGCCTCTTTGTGTTTCATGGATTCCATGGACAGGTTAACTTTACCTATGTTGGGGGAGGGTCACCAAGCCAATATTGTAGGTCCCTGAAGATTGAATGGCGGCCATGGCCTGGGCCACCCTACCGTAGTCCACATTCTTATCGGCTTTGATGTAAACACTCTTATCTTTTCGTTTCTCCATAATAGCAGCTAGCTTTGACTGAATACTTACAATGGGTATGGGGGTTGTCGCCTTTCCAAAATAAACTTTACGATTTTTCTTAATATAAATGATAAATGGTTCTTCATGAATTTGAATCCCTGTGCTCTTTGTTTCAGGCAAAGTCGACGTTGATGCCTTGTTGAATCATGGGAGCTGTCACCATAAATATAATGAGCAAAACAAGCATGACATCGACAAGAGGTGTCGTGTTGATTTCGCTTAAGACTGTTTTTCTAGAAGACCTGTTATGGCTGTTTTGTGAAGACATTCCCATAGAGCTTTGCTCCCTAGATATTGTTGTTTTGTGTCAATTTTCTGCTTTATTTTTTTGCTTTGTATCAATTTTATTTTTTACATCCGTTTTTAGAGCCTTCTTTAGGACTTAGATTTTTTAAGGATTAGCCTTCTTTAAAGAAATTACGACGGGCAATGTTTAAAAAATCAGCGGCAAAGTTGTTAAGGCTCAATTCTTCTTGGCGCACTCGAGTTAAATAGTGATTGTAAGCCACTGTGGCTGGAATGGCCGCCGCTAAACCAATGGCAGTTGCCACAAGAGCTTCAGAGATTCCAGGGGCGACAATAGCCAAGCTTGCCATGTTTGTAGCACCAATTTTCTGAAAGGCCCCCATAATACCCCAGACGGTTCCAAAGAGGCCAATAAATGGGCCTGTGCTTCCCGTTGTGGCAAGAAGGGAAAGTCGAGACTCCATAGCTGATATCTCTGTGTCTATGGATTTGTGGATGGCACGATTTAAATTGTCCACTCCCGAAAGAAAAGATGTGGAAGAAGAGCCCCCCGCCTCTTTATTTTCTTCAGCTAAGGGAGATTCGGCCATGGCCTTCATTTCTAAGTAACCGGAGCGAAAAATATGGGCCAAGTTGCTATGGGGAAACTCCGCAAGACGATTGAAGGTGGAGTCGAGGGACTGTGTGTTCCAGAAAGCTTTATTAAAGGCTTCATTGTCTACAGTGATTTGTTTGAATTGCCTGGATTTGGTAAGGGTGATGGCCCAGCACAAAACCGACATAACCACCAATATAAGAAGCGTGAGTTGAACTAAGGGGCTTGCTTGAATAATGGCATTCCAAGCATTGATATTCACTGCGGTGGTTGGTGTCGTTACTTCTTGCGACAAGTCCACCTGGGCTGCCATTTGTGCCCAAGTCCAAATTGTGTTCATGCTGCTCCTCCCTTTTTGCGGCGGGTCTTGTCATCTCATCGGCGTAAAATAGTTGCTGGCCCAAAGGCTGAGTCAGATGTTGGCCCATCTGTGGGACCTCGATCAACTATCTCATATCTCGACTTCTTCCTCTACTTCTATTTTCTCTGTTTTTCCCTGCCCCTACTTTTGATGTTGTGTAGGAATTCACTGGGATAAGGGGTCATAACTCCATGAAATAAAGATTTTTGGGAGGAGTCCCACTGATGGGGAGTTTCAGTGATGGCAATCACTTTTTGTTGGCGACGGAGAGCTTCAAGGTGCATTCTTTTAGGAAGGGCCTTATGGGAATCTGTTATATCTTGAAAAATAAAGTCCGTTTGAACACCAAAGAGTGTTTCGAGGAAGAGAGAACTCATAATCTGAGATTGCATGACCCTAGGGGGGTCGGGGAAGTAAAGCCAGTGGGGCTCCTTCTTTTTTAAGAAACGAAGCACTTGGGGGAAGCGACTATGGACGATCACCCTTTTTTCTGCCCTGGCGTCGTGGATGTTTTTTGATAACTGGCTCAGGGACTTTTCTTCGTAGTGGTGAATATCTAGAAGAAAAGTTATTTTGGGAAAAAGGGAGAGTGCGGACCTCATGGTGAGAAGCTTGTGAGCTTGGTTTTGGTTGCCTTGTTGAAGTTCTTTTCTAAGGTCATGGAGACTGTGTTGGTGAAGGGCTTTCACTTCACCATGGGAGGTGGTCAAAGTGCCACTTCTCCAAAGGACCCACTGGCGGTCTTTGGTGAGCCAAAGGTCAATTTCAGCAATGACTTTAGGGCTTAATGTGGTTTCCATTTGCAGGGCGGTTAATCTTTGAAGGGCTATGTAGGAATTGGAGGGTAACTCACCCTCACCAGCCCCTTTGGCAATAAGGTAAAAGGGATTTTTTGAGAGAAGAGGGTGATCCAATGCCTGGTGAGATTGCCGAAATCCCAGGTTTCGCAACAGTAGAATGGCAGCCACTCCCCACAATATAACAATTCCACTGATGGCGAAGAGGCGAAAAATAGCTTGCTTCATAGGGCAGGTATATATCTTTTTAGGCAAGATGTCTATTTGCGTTCCTATGCCTATTTGCGTTCCTATGCCTATTTTGCGTTCTTTTGAAATTTGGAGAAGTCTTCACGGCGAAACCATAGAAGGTAGCCCCATATAACCACCAAACTAAAGTATGGAATTCCCATGAATAGAGCTGCCGCAATATGAAATAAAACCCCAAAGCCAATCCAGAGAGGAAATAGCTTTTTCTGCCAAATCGCCATGGGGAAGTAAACCTCAAAAGCGATGACAGAAGCACTCATAATGGCCACAAGAGCTGGCCAATGGTAAAACAGACTTAGGTCCATAGGAACAAGTTGCTGATTTCCAATCACATACCAAACAGCGCTGCCCTCCCACCATTGAGGGCCTTTAAGTTTTTCCAAACCTGTCATACCGTAGGAAATGCAGATTTGCACCTGCACCAGGCGCACACCCACAGAAGTTAGCAAATCTGATTTGTCATAAGTGTCAACTTTGTCATAAACGTCAATTTTTTTGTTACATGCTTTCATTTTGTTACAAGTTTCAACTTTTTTGGAAAATCCAAACCATCTCTTCCGAACCCATGTGATAAAGTTGAAGTGAACACCAGTTTTCATGAAGCAAAGAAAAAACAGATAGAAGGTGGCATATAAATCAGCTCCATAGACAATAAAATGATTTCTTTGTATAAAGCACAAGTGAAAAAAGAATATCACCAATACAAAGAATCTATTGGAAATACCTAGAACTATGAAAAAAAGGCCCAACAAGAATAACACATGGAGCAAGTAAATAAGGCCATTGGTGCTCGGAAATAAATAAAAAAGGGGCCTATTAAACTCATTGTAGTAAAGTTTTGCCACTTCCGTATCAACCATCCCCTCGTTGAAATAAAAAAGCTCTATTTCTAAGAATCTCGTAAAGTACATGACCAAGAGCGTGGCTCCTAGCCCCATTCGAAATAAGGACAAAACATAAAGGTCTCTGGGAGCAAACCAAAATTGATTCCATAAATTCCAAATATTCAAGCAGAGTTTCCAAATATTCCAGAGATTCCAAATATTAGTTTTTGAACTATTGGCTTTGGAACTATTGGCTTTTGAGTCTATGTGACCTTCCTTGGGTGAGGTTGTTATCTCTCCGGGCATGTATATTCCTTGAGGGGGAAGTCATGGACTTTAGCTAAATGTTCTATTTTCTTATTTTTTATCTGAGCGGCCTCAATGGAGGGGAGTGTCTTAGTTTGGACAAGCACAGATATGGAGTGAGCTTTAGGGTGTTTTCGGCACACCCAAGGAATAAAAATATATTTTATTGTTTCCTCACTCAGTGTTGCCGCGACGCTATGGGAAAAACTTCTATTGATATTGACTCTTAGCATCCCCTCACTAGATCGAGGTGGCCAGTGGTATTCATGGATTTCCATGTCATCATCGTTGCTACGATGGCCATCGCTGTCACCACCATTGCCACCATCACTGTCGCTTCCACCACTATCCCCCTCGCTGTCACTGTGATCGCCTCCAATATCATCACCATTGAATTCTTCATTATTGAAGTGAACCTCATACTCAATGTATCTTTCACCAGCAGGGTTGGGAGAGAAAAACCTCCAGGTTGTATTAAGGCCCAATGTGCTGGCATAAGAAATCATAAAGTGGGGAAGGGATCTCGATAAGATGGATCCGGGATTGGAGACAACCACCATGGTTGTGACATGCAAGATAATGAATACAGATAAAAAAAATTTCGCTATGCCCACCTTAACACAGTTTTTATTTAACACTGCCGATAACCCCTAACTCACCTTAACACGGACTTATTCTAAAGTAGACACTCTTTCTGAATTTGTTCCACATTAAAGAGAGGGTGGGGGTGGCTTTTGGGGCTGTGTGTGAGAATTGGTGGAAAGAAATCGAGACTGTTGTTTATCCGTGGGTGGGGGAGGGAGGGGACATGTTTTTTTTGAATCAAACTTTGAACCAAACCAAGAATATCTATGGCGAGCAATAATGTCGTAAAGACCATCAAGCCAAGTTCGGGGTACAATTTTGAAGATAGAAAATAGTTTCCATACTCCTCCAATATCCCAAGTGATGGCGAGAAGAGCTTGCGACTTATAAAGAATATGCCCCCTTCTCCAATAGATAATGGAGTCGGGGTGGTTTTCTATTTTACCGAGAAAGTCTTGGGCCCGTGGGCTTTGAAGGGGGCAAAATTTAAGAATTTCTCTTTTGTCGTAAATAAGTAATTTTTGCACCCAAAAGCTACAGTATTGACATAGACCATCAAAGAAAACGATATGACGATGAGTAGAGCTGTTATGAGGAGTGTGATTGTTCATCGCAAGTAAAACTGTGACATAATGAAAAAGCTTCGTCCATTGGTAAATGGCTGTGGAGGAACTTAGGTCTTAAATATAACCTTTGATATAGCCTTTGGCCTCGTTCGTACGACCCTTCTTGAAGCCCTTTCTCATTCCCTTTTCTTCAGCGCACCTTTGTGAGAAATGTGGGCTAGACAGGTCCTTGTTATTTTAATAGTCTTCAGGGGGCATGGAGAATAGAGCCATGGAGAGAGAAAATAGAGTATGGAGAAATAGAGATGAAAAAATTTATTCCTGCCTCTGGGCAGCCCTCCCTATCTCAAGAGCAGCTTATTGTTAAGGTGGGTTCAACGGCGACCCCCTCCTATGAGGAGGTGCCCATGGATGTGCTTTTTGTGGGAGCGGGGCCCGCAGGTTTAAGCGGCGCCATTGAGCTTGCCAAGCTGGTTAAGAATGACCCTGAGCTTGGTGATATCGACATTGGTATTCTCGAAAAAGCTTCTAGTTTGGGGGGGCATTGTCTTTCAGGGGCCGTGTTCAATCCTGTGGTGATGAGGGAATTGTTTCCCGGTGTGGATGAAAAGGACTTTCCCTTTCGCCAACCTGTGGAAGGAGATGAGGTTTACTTTTTGACCGAAAACCACAAGCTGAGAATTCCCACCCCTCCCACCATGCACAACAAGGGAAATTATGTGGCCTCCCTTTGTGAAGTTGTGCGCTGGATGGGGGAGAAAGCAGAAGAACTGGGAGTTCATGTTCTCACTGAGTTTCCTGGGGCATCGCTTCTCACAGAAGGAAATCGAGTCATGGGAGTTCGTACGACACCGATGGGCCTTCAGCGAGATGGTCGCCCAGGTTCTCGTTACATGCCACCCAACGATATTACGGCTCAAGTGACGGTTTTAACCGAGGGAACCCGTGGGCTTCTCACCCAAGCCTATTTGAATTGGCAGAAGGTTTGTTCTCCACGCCCCCAGATCTATGCACTGGGTGTGAAGGAACTTTGGGAAACCAAGAAAGTGCCCTACAAGGTCACCCATACTCTGAACTGGCCTCTGCCCATGAATGCCTTTGGTGGCAGTTTTATGTATCCCATGGGAGACAACCAGCTTTCTTTGGGTCTTGTGGTGGGGCTTGATTATAAGGATCACAATCTCGATGTTCACAAAATGTTGCAGCAAATAAAACAACACCCTCTCTTTGCTCCCTATTTAGAGGGAGGCCGAGCGGTGGAGTGGGGGGCCAAAACCATCCCCGAAGGTGGTCTTGAGGCTCTTCCAGAAAGGCTTCACGGAGATGGACTGTTGATGGCGGGAGATGGCCCAGGCTTTGTCAATGTCCCCGCTCTCAAGGGCATTCACTATGCCATGCACACAGGTGTATTGGCTGCAAGGACAATTTATAAGGCTCTTAAGTCCAAGGACACATCGGCTCAAACACTGAAAGACTTTGATGACCAAGTGAAAAGTAGCTTTGTCTTCCATGATCTTAAAAAAGTTCGCAATATGCGCCATGCTTTTAAATCGGGGTTGATCTTAGGAGGTATCAAAGCGAGTTTAATGACCCTGACCGAGGGGAATTTTCCCGGAGGAGGGGGCTCTCATTTTTTGGAGGATGGCGCCGAAGAAAAACACTTTGTTCCTAGGGCCATTTTAGAGAACCCAGGGGTTGCTTTGGAGAACTCTGGTATGAGCAAAGTGGACGCTGTTTATTTATCGGGGAATAAGACTCGGGATGATATTCCCTCCCACTTGACGGTGGGGCAGGATATTTCTGAAGAACAGGCAGATCTCTATGTTCACATGTGTCCCGCAGGTGTTTATGAAAAAGATGCTCAGGGCCACCTTGTGGTGAATGCCCCTAACTGTGTGGATTGCAAGGCCACCGATGTTTTAGGCCCTAGGTGGCAGCCCCGGGAAGGTGGAAGTGGTCCCAACTACAGGAGTATGTAGATTTGGTTTTGAGCAAACACAATCCGTAACTCTTTCAGAAGAATCATCACTCTGAATCATTTCCAATGGCCTCCACGGGGCACCCCTCCATGGCCTCAAGACATGCTTCCTCCTCCTCAGGAGTGGTGGGCTGTTTGATAACAAAGGCGTGGCCGTCGTCTTCATCCATGCCAAAGTGTTCTTCGGCGGTCATCACACAGGCATCACAGGCAATGCACTCACGATCCACATAGTATTTGCCAGAAACATTTTCATCGTACTTTTGTTTTTTGTCAGCCATAGTTTACCGCTCGCCTTATGTCATAACCAAATCATGATTCTTCACTCCATTTTACTACATCGGCTGTGATTCCTTGTCATCCAAATGATAAAAATGTTAACTTCCTTATCCATGCACCAAGATTTCATATCCCATGTTCAAAAGCGTCGAACATTTGCCATCATATCTCACCCCGATGCAGGTAAGACAACCATCACGGAGAAAATTCTTTATGAGGGTGGCGTTATTCGTGAGGCGGGAGAGGTTCGAGGCAAGTCAGGGACAAAAGCTGCCAAGTCCGATTGGATGGCTTTGGAGCAAGAGCGAGGGGTTTCTGTTACATCAAGTGTCATGCAGTTTGATTATCAGGGATTGAGAGTCAACCTTCTCGACACACCAGGACATAAAGACTTTAGTGAGGATACCTATCGCACTCTCATGGCTGCTGATTCAGCAGCCATGCTCATCGATGCAGCCAAAGGGGTGGAGCTTCAAACAAAAAAACTCTATGAGGTATGTCGCCTCCGTCAAATTCCCATTTTTACCTTTGCCAACAAGATGGATCGTGAGGGCCGTGAACCCATAGAAATCATTGATGATGTGGAAAACACACTCGGAATAAGATGCTATCCTGTGACGTGGCCCATTGGCATGGGAGGACGCTTTGTGGGCCTCTATCATCGTCTCAAAAAGCAATTAATCCTTTACACCCGTGGAGAGGAGAGTCCTCAGGTTGTGCCTGTAGATGGCTGGAAAGATAAAAAAATCATGGACTTTTTGGAAAATGACCTCGCGAGTCAGCTTCAAGAAGACATGGCCCTCCTTGAAGGTGTTTTAGGGGATTGGAGTAAGGAGGACTTTCTTTGTGGGCAAATCAGTCCCATGACCTTTGGCAGTGCCAAGTTCAGCTGGGGCGTTGATTTATTCTTGGAATTATTTGCTCAATATGCTCCTCCCCCCAGCCCTCGCAAGGCTTCCCTCCAGAGAGGGGCGGGGGCTGGAGTTGGAACTGGAAAAATAGGCTCACCCAGAGGAGTGGATCGAGAAGACATTCAAGTCGACCCATTTGATAAAAGGTTTTCAGGTTTTGTTTTTAAGATCCAGGCCAATATGGACCCAAAGCACCGAGATCGAGTTGCCTTTGTCAGGGTTTGCTCTGGGCAATTTGAAAGAGGGATGAAGGTCAAGCACGTGCGCCTCGGGCGTGAACTGCGTCTCTCCTATGCCAACCAATTTATGGCTCAAGACCGAGAGACCGTCAATGAGGCTTATGCCGGTGATATTGTGGGCATTATTGACACAGGCTATTTTCAAATTGGTGATACGATCACTTCGGGACACTCCCTTTCTTTTGGTGAAATGCCTCGGTTTTCACCAGAGGTTTTTGCCAAACTTCATATTAAGGACCCTTTAAAAAGAAAACAATTGGAGAAGGCTTCCCTGCAATTGGCTGAAGAGGGAATGATCCAACTCTTTTATGATTCCGCTTTGGGACGTCAGGACCCTATCCTAGGAGTGGTTGGTGAGCTTCAGCTGGATGTTCTTTTGCACCGGCTCAATGGTGAGTACAAACTCAATGTCAAATTGGAGAGACAGGTCTACTCTGTGGCTAGATGGGTGACTTGCAAAGAAAGTCACCAGGAAACTCACAAAGAGAATCACAAGAATCACAAGAATCACAAGAATCACAAGAAAAATAATCAAAGAGTGATCTCCTCTATTCAAGGAGGAACTCGCCTTCACCATGATATTCACCAAAACCCTGTGGTTCTCCTTGAAAGAGAGTGGGATTTAAAATGGTTATCTAAGGAAAACCCCAACCTAGATTTTCATTTTACGGCCAAGTCATTCTGACTTAGCACTATTCGGTATTGATTTTATTCCAAAAAAAATGCATAATTTTTACTTATGAAAAAATCCCTCCCTCCTCTTTGCTTAACCCTTGATAACACTTTTAAAGCATTTTTTAAGCATGACCAGGACTTACTCAAGCCTTTGTTGCAGGATTTTCTTCCTTTGCCACCCGGTTGTCGGGTGGAACATGTTCAGTTGTTAGATGCCGAGGAAAACTCTTCAGAGGCAAGCAAGCCTTCGGGAAAGACCTTCATCTTGGATATGAAAATTCGTATTTCTCGCCGATTGTCCAGTGGAGAGTGGGTTGAAAATGAGACTGTGAATGTGGAGATGCAAACCGTCTCCCAAAAAAACTTCACAAATCGCCTTCTTGCCTATGCTGGACGGGTCTACTCCAATCAAGTGAAAGAAGGAGAAAAGTACGAGAAATTAAGAACTGTTTACTCCCTTGTTTTCAGTACTGTGGACCTTCCTGAACTACGCACGGACAACAATTATTACCATACATGTAGCATGAGGCAGGATAGACGCCCTCATTTAAGGCTTACCGAGGGCATTCAGTTTGTCATTGTAGAATTGAACAAATTCATTGGCAGTTTAGACAGCCTTGTTGACCAGCGTGAAGCGTGGTGCTATTTCTTAAAAAAATCGGATGAGTTGGATCAACAAACAGGCCAAAAGCTAGCCAAAAAAGGAAGGGATATGGGAAGAGCCGTTAAAAATTTGTGGAATTTGTCTCAAGACGAACTCATGCGAGAGCGCCTTGAATCTGAAGATAAACAGCGTCGGGATCGTTTGGCACAGATCGACACAGCCCATGAAGAAGGGCTTGAAAAAGGGCTTGAAAAAGGGCTTGAAAAAGGGCGTGAACAGGGACGTGAAGAGGGGCGTGAACAGGGACGTGAACAGGGGCGTGAACAGGGGCGTGAACAGGGGCGAAGGGAAGAAAGAGAGACTTTTGTTTTAAAGTTACTTTCAGAAGGTATAGAAATTTCTGTTATAACTACAGTGACAAAGTTTTCTGAAGCTGAAATCAAGGCTCTCCAAAAAAGTAAAAATTTTAACAAAATGACACCTACTTGATGGATTTTCCTAAGCCCACTCAAGCAGCCCGGAGGGGCAGTATGTCGCCTCCATCAAATTCCCATTTTTACCTTTGCCAACAAGATGGATCGTGAGGGCCGTGAACCCATAGAAATCATTGATGGATGTGGAAAACACACTCGGAATGAGATGCTCTATCCTGTGACGGGGCCCATTGGCATTGGTGATACGATCACTTCGAGACACTCCCTTTACTTTTGGTGAAATGCCTCGGTTTTCACCAGAGGTTTTTGCCAAACTTCAAAACCTGTGGTTCTCCTTGAAAAGTGGTTCTCCTTTGAAAGAGAGTGGAATTTAAAATGGTTATCTAAGGAAAACCCCAACCTAGATTTTCATTTTACGGCCAAGTCATTCTGACTTAGCACTATTCGGTTGTGTCTCGATGTCTCGATTTAGTATATTGACAAAACAAAATTTAAAAATGAAAATGTAAGTATGTCGTATTGCAGCCTCTCTCTTAAACACAAGGCCAAATACAAAGTCAGTGAAGAAGGCTTTACACTTACTGCTGCGCTCATGTCTGTGGCTATCGTGGGTAGGTATGTCTGCCATGATAAGCATGCTTACGTTTCAACATAAAGAACTTCAATCCATCAAAGAGCAACTTGTCAGTGCCAATATAAAACAATTTATCCTACAAACCGTAAGAGATCTCGAAAATTGCGATTGTCACTTCAAACCAAGCTCCTACGCCACACTCCGCAATGTCAATGGCAAGCTTCGCGATGCGAACGGCATTGACTTAGGCCCCTTCACCATTGATACAACGGCTGCGACCATTGGAGACATCAACCTCGGAAGTTTTCGTTCGGGAGGATGTCCTTTCACTTCGACCAGCAATACCATTGTCAAGACAGGTCAACTCATCAAAGGCGTAGGGCAATTGAAAACAAAATCTGTCACGGCGAAAAATATTGTACCGATAGTCAACAGAAATGGAGAGTATACGGCCGAACTCACAGTTGATTTTGAGAGTTCCCACCGGGCTCTCCGTCCCGCCATTGTCGATATTATTCTTTCGGTGGATGCTAGCATAGACCCAAAAGCCGCCACTATTAGCCATTGCGGACCAAAAGTTGCTTCGGCGAAGGCAGCTCCAGAAGGGGCCATCTACATCAGTATGGGATCACAAACCAATCGTCTGGAGAATGCAGGTCCTATATATCAGAGTTCATATGGTGTAGAGGGCTTGCGTATAGAAAATTCAAAAACGACAATAAACCAAAAGATCTCCTGCTACAAAGGAACCAATCTTTGGTGTGCAGGGGATCATGGGCTCACTCAAGCAAGTCAATGTGATTTGACTTACACAGGCATACACGTCTCATGCCCCTCCGGTTATGTCGTGTACGAGGCAAAGATATATAATGGTGGTGGTGGTGGTGGTGTTCCTCCCCAGCTCTACAATACCACACCCTCTGGAGCTCGGTCTGTGCATTGCGATGTTCATCGTTTCAAGGGATCTTCTAATTCCAATGTCTCCTGCTGGAGTTCTTCCATAAAGAACTCCTACACGACTCCGAGGAATTGCAAGAAAGCAGAAAAAACAGAAGCCGCCCTCTACTGCCCCAAAAGATCTGTTACTCCTACTGAGCCATATTTGTATAATTTTGTGTTCTTCAAGGACATCTCAACAGCATTTCCTAACACATACTGCCAAGTCATGTGCATTCCAGCAAAGTAAGCTCTATTACTCTATCCCCTTCCCCTGGACTTTCGACTTTCATCAACGAGATGAGTCGCAATGGTACTGAACCACTTGGCGAGCCACATCCATGGAGGCTTTTTGAAAAGCTTCTTCTGTAAAGGCTCCCATATGAGGGCTCAGCAAGAGACGAGGCTGTTGTAGGAGGGGAGAGTTCTGGGCCAAAGGTTCTTTGCGATAGACATCAAGTCCAGCCCCCGCAAGACGCTGAGAGCTTAAAAAATCAACAAGATCATTCTCATTGATAACCTCTCCCCTAGAAGTATTCACCAAAATACAGGATTCACTCAACAAAGACATGGACTGATGATTCAACATATTTCTAGTCTCATCGGTCAAGGGAACGTGAAGGGTCAAAATTTCACACTGCTTAAGAAGCTCTGAAAAACCCACGGGCACAACTCCGTGCTTTGCAAAGTGCCCATGGTCCACATAGGGATCATAGGCCATGCTCCTGGCTCCAAAGGCTTGCACCAGTTGAGCGACCCTTGTCCCAATGCGACCGAGGCCCACAATGCCAACAAGCTGACCCTGAAGCTCCCCACCGCGACTTAATAGCGACCTCCTCCACTGGCCTGAACGGAGAGAAGCATCAGCCTCTTTGAAGTTTCTCAACAAACTTAAAATAAGCAAAAGGGTATGCTCCGCAACGCTTTGAGTATTGGCTTCCGCAGCATTAAACACTTGAATTCCCCTTTCCTTACACAACGAAAGGTCAATATGATTCAAGCCACTGGTGGCCGTTCCCACCACTTTTAACTGAGGAGCCATATTCAAAAGACGATCGTCCACAAGGGTATGACTTCGGGTTAAAAGCACATGGGTGCCCAAAAGGTCTTCCCTCCCTGGTTGCAACTCCCTTGTGGAACTCAACTTGGCTGAAAGTTGGACCTTGAGAAATCCCTGAGCCTCAATACTATAAGAATCTGTAAGGGTGACCTGAACCATAACTCCTCTCTTAACCTCTTAAGTCTCTTAATCCTCTTAAGTCTTATCCCTTAAATATTGGGCAAACTCAATTGTTGCAACTGGTCCTGGGCCTTGCTGACAACTTCATTCACTTGCCCCTCACTCAATTTCCACCCCATAACTCGAAGGCTCTGCCCTAAGCCTTGAAGGGTCGCCACAAGATCGTCATCTCTTATAAATCCCAAGTGTCCAATGCGAAGAATCTTTCCCTCCAAAGACTCCTGCCCCCCCGCCACATAAATGTTGCCATCCTGAAGAATCCGTCGCTGAAGCTCTCGCCCATCCATTCCATGGGGAACTTTAATCGCTGTGACAGAGGGACTTGGAGATTGAGAAAAAAGCTCAAGCCCCCACTCCTTCACCGCCCACTGGGTCACTTGAGACAAATTCTTGCACCTTTGCCAACTCACTCGCTCTCCGCAGTGATTGAGCTGATTGAGCCTATTCAACACCCACCTCAAAGCTCGAATATGGGAGACTGGTGAACTAAAGCGAGTGTGCCCCTTTTTGTGAGCCTCAAGTTCCAACTTCAAGTCAAAGTAAAATCGAGGGCATTGAGCCACTTGATTGGCTTTCCATGCCCTTGGAGACAGGGATATAAAGCCCAACCCCGCCGGCAACATAAAAGCCTTCTGTGAAGAGGCCAATACCACATCCCAACCCCACTCATCCACCTTTAGTTCCATGGCTCCCATGGCCCCCATAGCATCCACCATGAAAAGAACTTTGGGGTGGCCACGGCGCAACCATCGAGACATGTCCTCCACGGGATTTTTAGTCCCTGTGCTGGTCTCACAGGCTTGCACCATCACCGCCTTTATCAAAGGAGACTGCCCCAACATATCTTCCATCCCCTGAAGAGGCAGGGGATGCCCTTCATCCACTCTAAAAATATGAACCCTCAAGCCATAGGCTCTTGCCAACTGAGACCAACGACGACTGAATTTTCCACTCTCCATGACGAGAACTTCATCACCTGGAGAAAGAGTATTTGTTACAGCGGCTTCCATCACTCCAGAACCCGTGCATGTAAGAAGTAAAACCGGTTGAGTCGTTGCAAAAACTTTCTTTAATTCACTGAAAACATATTTCAGCTCTTCAGAAAATTCAGGAAGCCGGTGATGCACCATAGGTTGAGCTAAAGCTTGCAGGACCTCCTTGGGAAGGGGCACCGGCCCCGGCGACATCAAGCGAAAGGGTTTAGATCTCATAGCTTCCTCCTAAAGTCATTCACCTTACTCATAAGATGTCCTTATTTTCAAGAAAAACTCTTACCTGGAAAAGCTAGACAGGAACTGGCTCAAAATGACTCAAAGCTAGCTCAAAACTAGCTCAAAAAAAATTAAGGTTTCTCAAAAGGGCACCGATCAAAAATATAAGCCTCCATCCAAGAGCCCAACTATAAGGCCAGGGCAGCACCATCTTTTCTTATTAGCTATTTAACTTAACAACTGAGTTATTTTTAACTGAAAGGGCCATCTTCATAAATGCAAGCGAACAGAAAAAAAACGGCTCTCTCGAAAGTGAAGGTGATTGTCGTGGCAACGATCACCTGGACTACTATGGCCTGCTCCCATCTCCCAAAATCCACCTCTCCCCAAACTCCCAGTGACCCTAGTCAAGCCCTCCACCACGAAAACTCCCCCACAATAAATCATATTTTTGTCCAGACTCAGGCTGATTACCACTACTCTCTCGGTGAGCTTTTAAGCCTCAATAAAGATCCAAAAGGAGCTATTCAGGAGTTTCAACGCACCCTCATCTACAACCCCAAAGCCACCATCGTGCTCCTAAGATTATCCGCGGAGCACTTAAAGTTAGGACAACTCAATGAAGCCATTGAGTATGCAGAAGATGCCATTGAGCAGGACCCAAAATTTGAAGAAGGATACCTATTGCTAGGGGGCCTCTACACCTCCCTTCGCATGTATCAAAAAGCCACGAACCAATACCTCAAACTCCTAGAGATAAACCCTCAACACCTGGAGGCTTACCTCCACATGGGAGCCCTGTTTGCAGAACAACAAGAATATAAAAAAGCTGAAAGCATCTTCTTAAAGATCGCCAAAGATCCTAACAACCCACAACCTCACCTTCCCTATTACTACTTGGGCAGAATCTACAGCGAACAAATCGAGCAAAGCAAAAGCTTTATCACCAAGGCAAAAAAAGCCTACCAGGAAAGCCTCCGCCTTAAGGCCAATGACGAAAATTCTATGCTTGCCCTCATCAGCCTCCACGAGGAAGGGGGAAACCTCCAAAAAGCCCTCCAACTGGCCCACTCCTTCCAAGAGAGGTTTGGTCCTCGCCCACTCATTGCTAAATACCTAAGCATGGTTTATTTAGAGCAGGAGGTCCACGATAAGGCCATTGTCCAACTCAGATACCTCGAAGCTTTTGATCCATCCGACCTCAAAATTAAATTACAACTTGCTCTCATTCTCACCAAACAACAGCGCTTTCGAGAGGCCATTGATACATTTCAAAGAATTCTTAAGATAGCTCCACAGTCAGATAAGGCTCAATTCTACCTAGGTGCCATCTACGAAGAGTTGGGGGACACTTCCTCATCCATAAAGCACTTTTCTCAAATCCATGCCATAAGCTCCTATTATGCCGACGCCGTGATTCACATGACAAGTCTCTACGCCAAAAGGCAGGACCTAGACCAAGCTCTTGAGGTCATTAAAAAGGCTTTAAGCCTTCGCCAAGACCACCCCCAACTCTATATTTTTTATGCCTCCCTCCTCAGTGATAAAAAAAATTATAAAGCAGCTATACATACCCTTTCAGAAGCTCAAGCGCGATTTCCCAACAACACACAAGTGCTATTTTTCCTTGGCACGATCTTTGACCAAACCGGTCAACTGAATTTAACAATCGCTCATATGAAGAAAGTCCTAGAAATGGATGGAAATCATGCGCGCGCTCTGAATTACCTGGCCTACACCTATGCTGAACAAAATGGCCCCCTTGAAGAAGCCGAAAAACTCGTTCGTCGAGCCTTAAAGCTCCAACCCAATGACGCCTACATCTTAGATACAATGGGCTGGGTTCTATTCAAAAAGGGAGAGATTGCCAAGGCCATCCACTTTCTTGAAACCGCCCATGCGGCTCGCCCCTTAGAAAGTACAGTGGCCGAGCATCTAGGAGATGCTTACTCTAAATTTAAGCTTTTCAAGAAAGCAAAACAAATGTATAAGTTGGCTGCGGAGGTTGCAGCCAATGAAAATAATGAAGCCAATGAAGCCAATGAAAACAATGAAAGAGTCCATCAGCTTCATACAAAAATCAGCACCTTGGAACGCCAAATCCAAGCAAAACGAGAGCCTACACCTTCAACAGAGCGAAGAAGACCTGCGTCCTCGGCACAGCAACCCAAGCGACCCACAGCACCTTCCACAAAACAAAGACCTGCGTCCTCGACGAAGTGAAGGCTCCCCTCCCCTAAGAGTTCTATCTAAACACCACCTTCTTCCACTCATGTTTTTCCTAACGACCCTAGCTCTAGGCACCCTATCTTGCCAAACACTTCCCTCCATGGACGATGGAGCCCATGAACCACAGCCACAGATTCAAGAAGGGCATTGGGAAGCCAAGGTACGCATTAAAAATACAAAGACGAACTTCTCTTACGTAGTCCGCATGGATGCCTACGCAAAATACAATCAAAAAATGCGCCTTGATATCACCCACATACTCACAGGCCACTTGGCCAGCTTGGCTTTAAGAGGCGAAGAAATGGAAGCCTTAGTCGTCCCGCAAAAAGTTTTTTACTCAGGAAAGATACCTCCTAAAGCCCTCAAGCTCATCATCCGAGTGCCCATTCACCCCAAAACCTTTTACAATCTTCTTTTTGCACGCCCCATTGTTGGGAAGGGTTGGACTTGCTCCGAAAACTCCCAACAACAGCTTGCAGAATGCTACAATTCACTGAGTAAAATCAAAGTCCTCTGGAAGTCCAAAAAAGGCTTCCCCCCCTATATCAAAAATATTCTTGTACAACACCCCGCAGGGAGCTTGAAAATACATATCGCTCGCTTTGCCTCCCAACTTCCTCCAAGAAAAAACCTTTTTTACTTGAAAAAACCCGAGTCCTTCAAACTTCGCCAATTCTAGCTAGTACTGCTTTCACCAGTTCTAGCACTTCACCTCTAGTACTTCTTTCACCAGTTCTAGCACTTCACCAGCTCTCATCTCAACTCTCATCTGCATCTGCTTGCTAAGCAGGAGCTAGGAGCTGTGACGCTAATCCTTGTTAATAGGTCTTGGGAAGACTGTATGTTCTTTGCCATCAAATGCAAGAAGCTTCTTTTCTCCAGCCATGACAGTGGAAAGCCAAATGGGTTTTTTCCATAGAGAGTGGATCCTCTTCATGGTCTCCCTCATGGCATCGGGCTGCATATCCACCCCCTCGTGGAGATGTTCTAATAAGATTCCTCCAGAATCACATCCTTCTCCGTCCACATAAATAATGGGTTGGCCCATATTGGTCAGTTGAAAGAGAAGCTTGGACTTAACGGCATCAAAGTCACGAGTATCAATTTCCATCCTTTGTGTCTTTGGATTCAGTTTGTATACAAACATTTTGTTTTCAACACAAAAATCTTTGGTTAAAAATTCATCAATAAATGTCACATCATTATAGTCTCTTCTCACTTGATAAATTTTTTCCATACCTTGATTTGTCTTTCTGTCCCAGCGCTTCTTTTCTTCGATATCATCACATTCATCCCAATCTAAACCAAACTGCCCTTTATCCCAACGCTCCTGAATATTTCGGAAAAGCTCAATGCCTACCTTATAGGGGTTAAATCCATGGGGGGCCATAGACATTGCACCACTGTGACGATCGGCAAAGTCTATGATCTCACTGTCACTCAAAGCACCCTCTGTCATGATTTTAGAGTGCCAAAATGAAGCCCACCCCTCATTCATCACCTTCGTCATTCGCTGTGGAGCAAAGTAATAAGATTCCTCACGCAAAAGCGACAAAACATCCTGTTCCCAATCTTTGAGAGGGGCATGTTCAAGAAGAAAACCCAAAATATCTCTCTGTCGATCTGAAGATTGTCGATCTGAAGATTGTCGATCTGAAGATTGGGGTTTTTCAAGCAAAGATACTCTTTTTTCTGTAACAGCTTCACCAGAAGGTTTTTCTAAGTATTGTCGATCTGAAGATTGTCGATCTGAAAATTGTCGATCTAAGGGCTTCCGAAAAGACTCAAGATACTGACGGGGAACTTGACTGAAAGAAGAGGTCTCACTTTTGGTACCCCCCCCTTCTCTTTGTAATTTCAACTCATCCACCTTAACCTTACTATATGGGTGATAAGGATCAATAAGATTCTCAAGACTAAGGCAATTATCAATAAAAGTCTCAACAGTGTCCTGCCCATAAAGCTCTTGATACTTTCTTACCTTTGTAGCGTGATTGGCCATGGTATCTAGCATTTTAGTATCTGTTTGCCGAAACCATTGGTTATTCTTAAAAAAATCAGAATGCCCATAAACATGAGCCATCACAAGTTTTTGATCAATAAACTGATTGCCTTCCATTAAATAGGCATAACAGGGATTCGTATTAATAACCAACTCGTATATCTTAGAAAGACCATATTCATAATTCTTTGACAGCCTCTCATACTCCATGCCCCACTTCCAATGGGGGTAGCGAACAGGAAACCCACCGCAAGCAGCAATCTCATTGAGTTGACTATGGGTTACAAGTTCAAAAATAGTTTCAAAGAAATCGAGACCTACAGACTCAGCCATTTTCTTAATTTTTTTTCTTTCACTCTCAAGCTTAGGAGTTAGTATGGCCACAATCTCCTACCTTCCCTTTCCAAAAAAATCTTTGATAGAGGACAAAATGTGGTCTTTGCTCACAATATGGCTCATCAAGATGCGCTCTTCATTAAGAAATTGTCTTTGTAAATCCTTTAGAAACTGCCCACTACCATACTTGCTTTCCACCTGCCCGTAACAGAACATATTCACTCTCGACAAAAAGAATTCTTTCAAAATTTGGATGCAAACTTTAGTGTCCTCACCACTCCAGTTGTCTCCATCGCTAAAGTGAAACGGATAGATATTCCAGTGACTTGAAGAGTAGTCGGAGAAAATTATGTCTCGACAAAGCTTGTAAGAAGAACTAATGAGAGTTCCTCCAGATTCACTTGTAGAAAAGAAAGTCCTCTCATTCACCTCTTTTGCAACTGCATCATGTATGATAAAGCGAGTTTCAAGCCCTTTGTAGTTTCTTTTAAGCCATGTATTGATCCAAAAACTTTCCAAACGAACAATTTCTTTTTGCTCTTCCCCCATGGACCCTGATACATCCATAATATAGATGACCACGGCATTGGCCTGAAGCACTTTGGTCTCCTTAAAAGATCTATAACGAAAATCCTCTTTACGCAAAGGGATAATAAGAGGCACATCGTCTTCATAATCACCTGTAATCATAGCTCTTTTTAAAGCCTCTTTATAAGAAGATTTAAAGTGACGAAGACTGTCAGGCCCCGAAGAGGAACGACCTGTGTATTTTTTATTGTTAATTTCTATATTCTTGTCCCCACGATTTTGAATCCGAGGCAAAGAAAGTTCTTCGCCAAGAATATCAGCAAGTTCATCGAGAGAGACCTCAACCTCGATTGTATGCTCTCCTTCTTTTTGGCCAGCTTGCGGCTGATTTCCTGGGCCCTCAACACCCTCGTCGGGTGCCCCACTTCCCTGCCCCACCCCACTTTCCTGGGGAGCACCATACCTAAACCTAGGGATCTCAATAAATGGAATGGGAATCTTCACAAATTGATCTTCCTGACGACCCATCAATTTATCATAACTAATATATTTTTTAAAATCTTGTCTAATGAGACCACGAATAATAGATTGAAAACGCTTGTGGTCTTCTTTAACAGCCATCATATCTCCATCAAATCTCTATTTTGCATCTTTCTATTTTGCATCTTCAGGATTTATCTTTATTATCACCTTTGATATCATCTTTGACATCTCCTCTAGCAAAAATACTAGAAACATAGTGCAAAATATCTGTGGCTGATATTTCATCGTAACCAAAATTTTTAATCAACCGACTCTTAACAACATCGATAGTACTTTGGGTATCCTTATTAGAAACAGAAGAAACTAAAGAAGTAAGATTAATACTATCTTTCTGATCTTCAAATACCTTTTTTTCAAGTGCACTATAGAGTCTTTCATTGGTTCTATAGTCAAATTTTTTATCTTCCAAAGATAGGGCTCCAATATAGTTCATAATCTCCCTTCTAAAATCATCTTTTCTTGATTCAGGAATATCTATCTTCTCCTCAATACTTCTCATCATCCTCTCATCGGGCTCATCATCCTTGCCCGTAAACTGGTTTCTAACTTTTTCCTTCTGAGTATAAGCCTTGATATTGTCTATATAGTTAGCACAGAGGCGAGAAAGAGATTTCTCATCATTACTAATAGCCCTTTGAACCTCTCCTTTAATAATTTCTTCATACTCTTGACGAATCACGCTGAGTAACTCTCTGTATTCATTTTTTTTCTCCTCATCAGAAATAAGGGAATGATGCTTGAGTCCTGACTCTAATTCGTTGATAACCATAAAAGGATTCACAGAGCCATTATTCATCTGCTGAGATTGAACAATAGCATTGGAAATCTTATCCTGAATATATCTTGGAGAAATACCCTCAAGCCCCTCCCGATACGCCTCTTTTCTCAACTCTTTAACATTATCCTCCGTGTAATTGGGAAGCATACGACCGTCGTAGAGTTTAAGTTTTTGAAGTCTCGTAAGGTTTGCCTTCTTAGGTTTTTCCAAACGAGTGAGAATGGCCCACATCGCTGCCATCTCAATAGTGTGAGGAGCTATACTAATACCTCTAATTTTTTGATGATTAAAGTCTTTTTTATAAATATTGACCTCTTTATGAAGTTTAGTGATATATGGAATATCTACTTTTACCGTTCTGTCTCGGAGAGCCTCCATAAATTCGTTATCTTGTAGCTTTCTATACTCAGGTTCGTTTGTATGACCAATAATGACTTCATCAATATATGTTTGGGCAAACTTCTTAGGCTTAACACGATGCTCTTGAGAAGCTCCCAAAAGATCGTATAAAAAAGCGACATCAAGCTTGAGAACTTCAATAAATTCAATCATACCCCGATTGGCAACATTAAATTCACCATCAAAATTAAAAGCTCTTGGATCTGAATCAGTTCCATATTCTGCAATTTTTCTATAATTCAAGTCTCCTGTTAACTCTGTACTATCTTGATTTTTCTCATCTTTAGGCTGAAAAGTTCCAATCCCAATACGATCTGCTTCACTGAGAACGATACGCTTCACTTTCACGTGATTTAAGACTTTAGAAACATCACCGCAATATCTCTCAAAAAGAGATTGAAATATAAAACGACTGGGGGGACAAAGCTCACCAACAATTTTAATCTTAAAAGAGTTATGAGAAGAACCACGATTTAATTCTGCACACATGTTGTCTCTCATCTCACTGGGTACAAGTAGCAGTGGCTCTTCATTCATGGGACTTGGAAAGATTCTTACATTTTTCCCAAAAATATCTTCATGATTTCCCTCCTCATCGATCCAATCAAATGTATAAAGGGACCCTTCATCTTTCCTAGAGTACTTCTCTAAACCCTTCTTTAGGAGCCTACAAATGGTAGACTTAGCACTTCCCACGGGACCATGAAACAAAATAACTCTCTTCTCTGTTCCATATCCCATGGCTGCAGACCTCAGTATATTCATAAATCGCATGAGTGATATGTCCAAACCAAAAACAGCATCTACTCCATTGTTTTCTTCGTCATCAAAAAAATTGTAATGGGTCATCGTTTTTTTCATATCCACATACTCTTGCGCTCCCCTTTCCATCACCATATCAAACATTCTTTGAAAAGCATTTCTCGTAATTTGAGGTTTCTTATGTGCCAGATTAAGATAATCATTAAAACTTCCATGCCAACTTAAGTCTTGATGCTGTCTTGCATGACTCCAGGTTTGAATCATAGTCTGAAAGTCTTGCCCATTAAATTCATTGGACATATCTTCTCCCTTTATTTATAAATTTATAAATGAAACTTAATAACATTATACTCTATATTTTCCATAAGAATCTATGTTATCTTTTACAAGCCGTAAGTCCAAGTGACATGACCTTCGACTAGAACATACAAAAAAACTTGCCACTTTTGCCCTCATACTTGAATGGTGAACAGGAGCTTCTTATTAAAACTTTAAAATCATCTTTCTTTACACAGGACACCATTGAAGTGGCTCGCTCACTTTTAGGTTGCTATTTAGTCAGACAAATAGACCACCTTACACTTGTCGGTCGCATTGTAGAAACAGAAGCCTACCTTGGATTTCAAGACCCTTGCTGCCACAGCTTCAAAGGACTTCCAACAAAACGAACAGAGGCGATGTTCCTTCCTGGCGGCCATAGCTATGTCTATTTTATTTATGGAATGTATTATTGTTTTAACGTGGTGACTCAACAAAAGGCCCCTGAAGCCGTCCTTATTCGAGCTTTGGAACCCATAGAGGGAATCAGAGAAATGAGGAAAAGAAGAGGGTGCGAAAAAATCAAGAACTTGTGCTCAGGTCCTGGAAAACTATGTGAAGCCATGGGTATCACAAAAACCTTAAACGCAAAAAAACTGAGTGAGAAAAAAGAGATTTATATTTTGAAAGATCACAAACGGATCCAAAAAATACAGACGGACCGCCGAGTGGGACTCCCCATCCACGAAGATGCGGCCTATTGGCCACTAAGATTTTACGTTACAGATAACCCCTTTGTATCTGTTCATTGGGTCAAGTAATCACTGGATCAAGTAAATAGGCGTTGAGTTAAGAAATCAGAAAAATATCCCGATAATTTCTTTATGACTCACTCTCACACGAATCCATTTGGACTTCTCATCACCCTTATGATTCTTGTCGTTGGACTACAAAAGATTCATATTCATTTTAAAGACCACTTCTCCACTGAGAAAGTCTATCGCCTGGAAATCCATCGCTTGCAAAATGCACTGGGAAGAGAGACCTTCCACCATAAAGTGACCCAATATCATCTGGCCAGCTCTAAAAAAGAACTGGATCAATTAAGAAAAAACTTCTCTAAATTGGCACCTGTTATTTCAAAATGCAGAGAGAACTACAAAAAAGATCATAAAAAAAAGAGGACCTATAGAGACATTACCAGTTCTCAAGCTAAAAGTCCTTCTCAATGACCATCACCAAGAAAATAAACAGCAAGAAAATAAATAAAGCGTGAGAGTCATATTTTTTAGAGACTCTCCTACTCCCACCAAGACCACAGGCGAGCAAACTCCTCTTAAGAGTGGTTTCTCGCCGTTATATTTATTATTCTATCTATTATTCTATCATCTATAAGATGCTATTTATTCTACTGCTGTAGGATTATCCAAACTCTTATTGGAGTTAGGTAGGCTGGGTGTTTCTTCAACTTTGCTAAAATTGTTACTTTCCAGCGTCGAAATACAATTCTTATTCTTTACACTATTCGCAGCGCTCACCACACGCTCCTCCAAAGACTGCTTCAAGTCGTCAAAAGAGGGCTTCGCCTTTTCCACTGTCAATGGGTTGATCCTTGCGGAAGGTGAAGGCATTTGATTCTCAGCATAGTCTTTAGGAAAAGCTCCCAACTTGGCAAGATAGCTGGAAATACTCCCATTGCCATTTTGTATAATGTCACGAAGTGTAATAATCGGGGCATATTGTGCTGCCCTTTTCTCTGACTCAAAAATAATCTGAGTTAAAGTGGCCGGTGTGATATCATTTTTGGTCTTGTTATCAATCACTTTGACATCCTCATCAAAGCGAATCATCTTCGCAATATCCTCCAAAGTCACATAGCAGCTTTGCTGTGTATCGTAGAGTTTACGATTTTGATATCTCTTAATAATCTTTAGTGACCTAACACCCGACCGAGATGGCTTATTCACTTTCATTAGCATTTCTTGGCTCATTGAACGGCCTCCTTTACCTTGGCTTATCAAGGTTTTATATAAGGGTTTTTCTATTACTTATGTTGCCTGATCCATAGGACCACAAGGGACTGCAATAACTAAAACCACCACTCACCCATAAGAATGGCCCCTTTGACAACCTACGTCATGGCGGCACCATATGGAATGCGTCATGACCTGTCAAGTCCCTTTTATCAGATGGCATAAGTATTCTAAAAAATCTGAAATAATTACAGCCTCCCAACCCATTGAATAACAAAATATCTGCCAAGGCAGCCCTCCTCACCCAAAGACGAGACGAATTTCCAAGAAACACAGGGTTCTATCCGAAATCTAAGACATATCTTTCCCACTTTTGGGACCACTCCAGGGAAGATGCGGTACATAAGGGTCTCACTGCACACAAAAGCCACATCTCGGCCCTTTCAAGTTGGTATGAAATTTGATTAAGACAAAACTAACCCACATGATTTAAGAAAATAGAAATTCAAATAAACAGTTACTAAAAAACAAAGGAAAATCATCTATGAAAAATATGAAGTCATCTTATATTCAAGATCAAAATCATAACCATGAAAAGCCCCCGAGTCAGGAAAGAAACCTACTCCAGAAAAAGACCCTAGCCCATGAAAAACAAGCTTTTCTCACTCTATGTAATAACTCGGGATTACAGAAATATCGACTTGGAGAGTACGTCACCCTAGGAAAGTCTGTGGAAAATCAGATTCAAGTGATAGACGAAAAAGTGTCTTCCAAGCACCTACGGATCGACCTCACATACAAGGGCTTTCTACTCCAAGACCTGAAGAGTCACCATGGAACATTTGTCAATAATACCTACGTTTTATCCTGCTACCTCAAAGAAGGAGATCGAATCAACGTTGGCCATCACAGCTTTCTCTTTAGCCAAACCTTTAGTCATTATCAAGACCACTTCAAATCCCTCAAAAGCCAGAACCCATCTTGGCAAAAGCAGCTCTCTAAACTTCCACAAATATCTCAATCCAACTTTCCCGTTCTTATTGCAGGTCCCTCTGGAACAGGTAAAGAACTTGTAGCAAGATTTATCCATAACAATTCAAATAGATCCAAAGGACCTCTAGTCAGCATCAACTGTAGCGCTCTCAACGCTAACCTCATTGAAAGCGAGTTGTTTGGACATAAAAAGGGTAGCTTTACAGGCGCTGAACAAAACCGCAAAGGAGCCTTTCTAGCCGCTCAAGGAGGAACTCTTTTTTTAGATGAAATCGGTGATCTTCCACAAGATTTTCAACCAAAATTTCTTCGCGCCCTAGAAAATAACGAAATCAAACCTGTTGGTAGTGACAGCTCTCTTCCCACGGATGTCCGCATTATTGCTGCCACTCACCAAAATCTCAAAAACCATGTGATTCAAGAAAAATTTCGTGCTGATTTATTTTATCGCCTGAACGTGTTGCCCATCTCTATACCGTCCCTCAAAAATCGCCTCGAAGACTTTGAAAACCTGCTCTTCCAAATGGCTAAACACCTCAAAGTGCATTTTACCCGTGAAGCTATTGAAAAATTAAAACAACATCCATGGCCTGGCAATATTCGCGAGCTTAAAACGGCTGTGGCACGAGCCCATACCTTTTGTGAAGACAAAATCGTTAGAGAGACCGATATCAAACATATCGTTGATGCATTCAATGTAAGAAGTTATACATCCAACAAAAACCTCTCTTTGATTCAAGAAACTGAAAAAAAAATGATCTGTCGCAGTCTCATGGACCACAATGGGAATCAGAAAAAAACGGCCATGGATCTAGGTATGCCTCGAAGCACGCTTCACGACCGAATCAAACTGTATGAAATTAATATCAAACAACTTGTGAGCAAAGATATCTCTTGAATCAAAGCTTCTTGAAAACCTCTTCAACAAAAATGGGTGGCCCATTCCACCGAAATAGACAGGACCCACCACCGGGGACCCACCGCTAACACCTCCGGCTCCATCCGGTCCGGGGGCACCACTGAAAGATAATTCACCGATGGAGCATGATGCCTCACTCCACCGTGACTGATTTAGCCAAATTTCTCGGTTGATCCACATTATGACCAAGGGCATGGGCGACATGGAAGGCGAGAAGCTGTAAAGGAATGAGTTCCAAGAAAGGAACCATGCTCCACGGAACCTTCGGAAGGGATAAATACTCTTCACTCAATGCCTTTAAAGGAATATTATCACCTGTACCAATGGAGATGAGTTGCCCTCCACGGGCACGAGATTCCTCAATATTGCTCATGGTCTTTTCATAGAGGGTGTCACTGGGAGCGAGGGCCACAATAGCCATGTTTTTGTCGATAAGGGCAAGGGGACCGTGTTTCATTTCCCCTGCGGCATAGCCCTCCGCATGCATATAAGCAAGTTCCTTAAGCTTAAGAGCCCCTTCCATAGCCACGGGGTAATGAATACCTCTACCAATATACAAAAAACCTTTGTACTTTGTAAGAGCTTGGGCCGCCTCACTAAAAAAATGATCGTAGGCGAGAATATTTTCCATATGGCTAGAAATTTCAAGCAAGGCGAGAATGGACTCTTGCTCCTTGACCCTTGCCAGCCGTCCATGGGCTTTGGCCATTTGAAGAGCAAGCAAATGTAAAATAGCTAAAGTGCATGTCAGTGCCTTGGTGCTTGCAACACCCACCTCAATGCCAGCATTCATATATAAACGCCCTTCTGACTCCCGGTCCATGGTGGAGTTCTTGACATTGCAGATAGTGAGAATGCGAGGCTGGCTTTCTTTCACAAGCCTCAAAGCCGCCAAACTATCTGCGGTCTCTCCACTTTGTGAAATGAGAATCACCAAGGAGTTTTTAGGAATAATCGGATGGCGATAACGAAATTCACTGGCCACATCCACCTCCACAGGCAGTCCCACAAGGCTTTCAATGATATACTCCCCCATCAAGCCTGCATAAAAGCTTGTGCCACAGGCGACAATAAAAACACGCTCCACAGACTTCAAAACTTCATGAGTGCAAGCTAAGTCTTTTTCAATATCCTCCCCCCCATGAAATTCAATACCCCCTCCATGAAACCCATCAGAGCTCTCACCGAGGCTTTCACAAGAGGTCCCGACCGGGGCCCCCCTGGGAGTCTCACAAGAAAACCCCACTCCTGAGAGACGAATACTTTTTGTTTCAATATCGATATGGGGAGCTATGGCCGCCGCCACGGCCCTGGGCTGCTCGTAAATCTCTTTGAGCATAAAGTGGGAATAACCCTGCTTCTCAGCCCTCTCCTCACTCCAGTCAAGTATCGTGGGCAGCCTTTTCTTACCTTCTTCTCGCTCCCCCTGTTGAAAAAAGTGAACCTCTGTTTTTTGAATATGAACAACTTCTTCGTCATTGATGTAAAGAACCTGTTTTGTATGGGGAGCTATGGCCAAAATATCACTGGCGACAATGGTGAAATCTTTGCCCAACCCCACAATGAGAGGAGGCCCCTTTTTAAAGGCCACAAGTTCATGGGGATGATCTTCAGAAATAGCGAGGACAGAATAAGCCCCCGTGATTTTCTCCACAACAGCCATGGCCCCACTCACAAGGTCCAAGCCCTTATCTATTTGCTGAGCCATGAGATGGGCAATCAACTCAGAGTCTGTGTCGGACTCAAGAGAGACCCCAAGCCGACACAATTCCTCCCTGAGTTCAATATAGTTTTCTATAACTCCATTGTGCACAATGCTCACCCCCTTGGCACAATGGGGATGGGCATTTCGCTCTGTGGGAGCTCCATGGGTGGCCCACCGAGTGTGACCAATTCCAAGTTGGCCATCAAAGACCTCACCCGCGAGCTTCTTTTCAAGTTCAATGAGCTTACCTTGAGCTCGAATCCGTTTGAAGACTCCCCGATGCAAAGTGGTCAAGCCCGCACTGTCATAGCCTCGATATTCAAGTTTTTTAAGCCCATCTAAGATGACATCCACGGGCCTATCAGGCCCGTAATAGCCAATGATTCCACACATCGCTTATTCCACTTTATTTGGTGCCCGTAGTTTATCTGATGCCAACGGTTTGCTTGGTGCTGGTGGACAAGGGGGCTTGTAGTCTTTTTTAATCGTCTGCTGGCTACGGCTCAACCCCAAAGCCCCCTCGGGAATGTCTTTGGTGATCGTCGAGCCCGAACCCACATAGGCATTATCCCCCACAGTGACCGGAGCCACAAATTGGGTATCACTACCCACAAAGACATTTTTCCCAATGATGGTCCTGTATTTCTTTTTATCCGTGGCATAATTACAAGTAATCGTGCCACAACCAATATTGGTGCCCTCCCCCACAGTGGCATCCCCTAAGTAGGTTAAGTGAGATGCCTGGGCACCACGACCAAACTCTACATTTTTCATCTCCACAAAGTTGCCAATCTTGGCCCCATGGCCAATCTTTGTTTCGGGTCGAAGCCGAGCATAGGGGCCGATCACAGATCGAGATTTCACTTGAACACTTTCAAAATAACAACCGGCCTTGATTTGAACATTGTCTCCAATATGACTGTTTATCACAAATCCATGGGGCTCTAGAACACAGTATTTTCCAATGCGTGTGGGGCCCTTGATATAGACACCGGGATAAATCACTGTTCCCGCACCAATCTCCACGCCCTCTTCAATATAAGTGGCCTTTGGATCGACAATGACAACTCCATGGAGCAAATGCTTTTGAAGAATTCTCTGGAAAAGAGACTTGGTGGCCTTGGCAAGCTCCCTTTGAGTATTCACACCACAAGCCACTCTCGGGGAAACAGCAATGGTCCCCAGGAGAAGCCCCGCCTCTTTCATCAAGGAGACCACATGGGTGAGATAAAGCTCCCCCTGGGCATTTTGCAATGAAACTTTTTGAGTTGAAGATTGTTGAGGTGAAATTTGGGGCAGATACTCACTTAAAATCTTGGCCTGAGTGACATAAATACCTGTATTCACCTCTTTGATTTTTTTTGTTTCCACCGAGGCATCTTTGACTTCCACAATGGAGTGAAACTCGCGGTGGTGCCTGACAATACGGCCAAAGGCACCAGGTTTTTTAAGTTCACATGTGGCCACAGAGAGAGCCGTTTTTTGGGCCTGAAATTTTTCCAAAATATGAAAAATGTCCTTGCTATCAATCAAAGGGTGATCGCCATTGAGAACAATGACACCCCCATCCATAGTGCTTGGGTCAGCTGCTATCACGGCATCCGCTGTCCCCCTAGGCAACTCTTGCTTCATACAAATACAACCCAGGGGTTCGACAACCTGGCGGACCAATGACTCGCCATGTCCTACAACAACTCGAATATGACGAATACCTGCCCCTTGGAGAGCCTGAACAATTCTATATAAAATAGGACGGCCAGCCACCGGATGCAGACACTTGGGCAAAGGGGAGTTCATACGAGTCCCTTGACCTGCGGCCAATATAATTGCAGAGAAATTAGACATATCCCACCATGTCTAAGGAGAAAAGAACCTAAGGTCAACCCTAACTTGGAACAGTCCTAATTTATGAATGACTTGATAATTAAATAAATATATATATGGTACGTGACGGAGTGTGTGACGGATTTGCGATGGAGTGTGTGATGAATGTGTGATGAAGATGAACTTGAATCTTAGCGGCAAAACGGCCTTGGTTTGTGGGGCCTCTAGGGGAATCGGAGCGGCCTCGGCCCATCAATTGGCCTCCCAAGGGGCCACAATCATCGGAGTCGCTCGAAACCAAGACTCTTTATCCAAGCTCTGTGCTAGCTTGGGAAGTGTTTCCGACGGTATTTCCAATCAAAAATCCCATAAACAGAAGCCCCACAGCTATATCGCCGTGGATGTTTCCCAAGGGGAAGAACTTCGCCAAAAAGTGGAAGAAAACATTCGAGAGTATGGCCCCATTTCCATTTTGGTTTGCAATGCCGGAGGACCACCCGCAGGCCCTTTGCTAGGAGCATCGCCCGAAGCCTTTCTCACATGCTTTAAAACCCATGTCCTCGCCAACCAAATTCTCGTGCAGTTGTTAACCCCTGGAATGAAAAAACAAGGCTTTGGAAGAATCATCAATATTATTTCTACTTCTGTTAAAATCCCCATCCCCAACCTAGGAGTTTCCAATACCATCCGTGGAGCCGTCGCCAGTTGGTCTAAAACCTTGGCCAATGAACTTGGCCCCTTTCACATCACGGTGAACAATATTTTACCTGGCTTTACAGCTACGGAAAGACTGGACTCTTTAAAAGAAGCTGCCTCCAAAAGACTTGGAAAAACTCCCTTGGAAATCGAAGATATGTGGAAAAAAACCATCCCTGCGGGACGATTTGCACAACCCACGGAGACAGCCTCTGCCGTTGCCTTTCTAGCGAGCCCTGCGGCCAGCTATATCAACGGCGTAAGCCTTCCCGTGGATGGAGGAAGGACAGGCTGCCTGTGAAATTCGATATCTTTTTATCCATCTGTCAAACGGAAGTTGACGGCCACATACCTACAGAAAGAGTCATGTGGGAGAATTTCTTTGATCAAATTCAACTGGCCGACGATCTAGGTTTTGAAACAGCTTGGATTGCTGAAACCCATTTGTCATGTGAAGAGCAAAAGAAAAATCCAAACCCTGTCATTCCCCACTTCAAAGGTGAAATTGGTCTAAATACTGACATCCTTCAACTTGCCCATAAAATCTTTGCAACAACAAAAAGAATCAATGTGGGCTCCGCTGTCATGAATATTCTTGCTAATGGGGGGCCCATTGCCCACGCAGAAGCCATTCGTACTTTTCTCGCCCTCCACGGACTCAACCCCAATGAAAAAAGAATTCTCCATGTGGGCTTTGCCTCGGGGCGCTTTGAGTTTTCCAACCGCCCCTACGGGGTGGTTCCGCGAAACCAAACAGAAAAAGTCGCCTGGCCCGTCATCAAAGGAAAAATTCTTGCAGAAGCCACTGAAATTTTTCTTAGACTTCTTCGAGGAGAAACTCTTTCTTCATCAGAGGTAAGACCTAAAACTCTCGATGCCTCCGATTTTAGATCCACCGAGGAGTGGGACAAAATCGTATCCACCTACAAAAGAGAAACGGGCCTTGACTCCCAAGATGTTATTGAAAAAATAGAAATTCCCCCCCTCTATCACTTCGATAAGATTGGACTTATCCCTAGGGAATCTCCCCTGCATTTATTGCAGTTGACCATTGGAACCCATGACCCTGCAATTCAAAGTCTTGCCAATGAGTATATGCCTGTAAGCGTCTTTAACCTCTCCATCACTCCCCAAGATGTCATTGAGCAAACCCATAAGCGGATGGCCAACACTTTTCACAAAGATGGAGGGCCTTGGCAAAGAGAATTGATGCCAAGAACAGCCATGGTTTACCTAGACAATACTAAGGGACTTACCTGTGATGAACAAACGGTCCGGGCCCTTAAAAAAGCAGAGTCCGCTTGGAGAAATTACTGGAAGGCCATGGAGGGCACTCTCGACCAGAGTAAGGTCGACAAGGCCGTATCTAACACCATTGCGGGAAGCCCCAAGAAAGTGGCCCAATGTCTCAAGGAAAAATACCACCCTGAAGATCGCCTTATGTTGTGGTTTGATTTTAACAATCACGATAATGAAGATATTAAAAACAGCATGACTGTCTTTATGAATCAGATACGAAAAATGCTGTGAATGAGAGTTGTACCCATGCTTGACCAAAACCAACAATACAACACACAGCTTATTCAAAAGGCCCTTCAACTTGCCACCACTTGGCAGAACAAAGCCCAAGACATCACCACGGACTTTGAAAAACGCTTCCATATCAAAATGGAGAAAATACTCACTCACCCAAGAGATAAGTTCTTTTTAATTCAACTCATGGATCAAAGTTTTCGCAGTAAAAATCCTACTCGGGTGAAGAATCAAGTGGAGTATCTTTTTTCCAAATATGGAATGGCCTCCTTTTTCACAAATTCAGAGAGATTCCTTACCTTTTTCTTCCGCCACTTGGGAGCTTGGTGCCCACAAATAGCCATCCCTCTTTTTTTAAGCCACATTCGCCAACAGAGCCAGAGAGTCGTACTTCGTGGAGAAATGGACGCCTTGAATAGATATCTATTGCGCCGAAGACGTGAAGACACAAGAGTGAATATCAATCTCATCGGGGAAGTGGTCCTCGGCGAGAAAGAGGCCCACCATAGAATGAATAAATATTTAGAGGCTCTAAAGCAACCCAACATCGACTATCTTTCTATAAAGATATCGACGATATTTTCTCAGATCAACTCCCTATCCCATGAAAGCACCGTAAGAACTCTCAGTCATCGCTTGATAGATATCTACACACAGGCTCAAAAATATACCTATGTAAATCAGAGGGACGAAAAGGAGTCAAAATTTGTCAATTTGGACATGGAGGAATATCGCGACCTCTCTCTCACAGTAGACTCTTTTAAAAAAGCCCTTGAACACCCCAACTTGCTTGGTCTCAAAGCGGGCATTGTTTTGCAAGCCTACTTACCCGAGGCTCACTTTTGGCAAAGAAATTTAACGGAGTGGGCTCAAAAGCGAATTCATCAAGGGGGAAGCCCCATCAAAATCAGGCTCGTCAAAGGCGCCAACATGGAAATGGAGCAAACTGAAGCCTCCTTGAGAAACTGGGAACAAGCCCCCTATAGGGAAAAAATCGATACAGATAGCAACTACAAAGTTATGACAGAATATGCGCTCCAACCTGAAAATATTTGTGCTGTCCACCTTGGTGTGGGCTCTCACAACCTTTTTGAAGTGGCCTATTGCCATGAGCTTGCCAAAAAAAATGAAGTCATGAAGTACGTCTCCTTTGAAATGCTTGAGGGAATTAGCGAGCCGGCGAGAAAGGCCATAAAAGATGTAAGCGGTATCCACCCCATTGTCTATACCCCCGTGGCTGAAAAAGAGCAGTTTACCAATGCCATCGCCTATCTTGTGCGACGACTGGATGAAAACACCAGTGAGAATCACTTTCTTCGTTACTCCTTTAGCCTCACAACAAAAAGTCCCCATTGGGAAAATCTCAAGAAACAATTCATAGACTCCTTTGGAAACAAAGAAAAGCTCTTTCTCGGCTCCCATCGCCAACAAAACCGCATGAACATGAATGCGAACATGGGCATGAACATGAGCATGAATATGGACATGTCCATGGACAAGAAAGAGAGAGGGGGCAAAAGAGCCAGAGGGCGGTTTACCAATGAACCCGACACCGACTTTACCCTCCCAGCTAACCAGGAATGGGCCCACAGTATTCGCCAAAAATGGATGAAAAAAAAGAGGAACCCTATCCAGACCATTCCCTTGGTATTTGCAGGGCAAGATATCAAAGGGAATCGAGAGATTGTTGACTGCGTGGATAAGTCCCAACTTAATAAGTCTCAACTTAAAGATAATAATAATATCCTTTGTGGACAATACACTAGGGCCAAAGCCGAAGACCTTCTCCAAGCCGTAGATGTGGCCGTGAAGGATCCCGATGGCTGGAGAAATTTGACTCCCAACCAAAGGCAACAAATGCTCTCCTCCGTGGCCGATATCCTACGCCAGAGAAGAGGGGACTTGGTGGGAGTGGCCGCTGCCGAAGTGGGAAAGGTCTTCACAGAAACGGATGTGGAAGTGAGCGAAGCTGTGGATTTCTTAGAATTTTATGGGCACAGCCTTCGCTACTTTGAAGAAATCAAAAATATTCACTTTCAGGGCAAGGGGGTGGGCCTTGTGGTTCCCCCTTGGAACTTCCCCATCGCCATTCCCCTGGGAGGTCTTGCCGCCACCCTCGCAGCGGGAAACACGGTGATCTTAAAACCCTCTTCCCAAGCTGTTCTCTGTAGTTATGAAATGTGTCAGTGCTTTTGGGATGCCGGTGTAAGTAAGAACACCTTGCAGTTTCTTCCCTGCCCAGGAAGCCTTGCAGAAAAGCACCTTGTAAACCATCAAAGCATCGATTTCGTCATTCTCACAGGCGGTGAGGAGACAGCTCACTCCATGTTAAAAACCCGCCCAAGCTTATTTCTTACAGCAGAAACAGGGGGAAAAAACGCCACCATCGTCACAGCCATGTCCGATCGCGAACAAGCCATTGCCCATGTGGTATCCTCAGCTTTTGGAAATAGTGGGCAAAAATGCTCGGCCACATCCCTGCTAGTCCTCGAAGAAGAGGTCTATGATGACCCTGGATTTAAAGAGGCCCTTGTGGATGCCACAGAGAGCCTAAGGGTGGGGTCTATTTGGGATTTTGACTCCAGCTTAGGACCCATGGCTGGCCCCTTGGACGCCTCCCTCAAAAAAGCCATAGAAAACCTCGAAGAGGGGGAGAGTTGGGCTTTGAAGCCCGAGTTTACCCAAGACAATGAATATATGCTCAAGCCTTCGATCAAGTGGGGCGTGGCTCCTGGTAGTTTTTGCCACCGAACAGAGCTTTTTGCCCCTCTTCTCTCCGTTTTAAAAGCCCGCAGCCTTCAACATGCCATCGAGTTGGTGAACCAAACAGGCTATGGCCTCACTTCGGGCCTTGAGTCCTTGGATGAACGAGAAATCAAGCAATGGCGTGAAAACATTCAGGCAGGAAACTTATACATCAATCGAAGCACCACAGGGGCGATTGTTCTGCGCCAACCCTTCGGAGGTTGGGGCAAATCGGCCATGGGTTCTGGAAGAAAAGTGGGAACTTACAATTATATCACCCAGTTTATGGATATCAAAGATGGGGAACCACCAAATCTTGCCCACCTTAAGCAAAGTCCTTATTTTGAGTGCTTGGAGAAGTGGATTCACAAACACAAGAAATTTCGCAAAGACTTTATCCAACTGCAAGTGGCTCTAGAAAGCTACCTCTACCACTACAAAAAAGAATTTAATCAAGAACACGACCCCTGCCAGGTGAGGGGAGAATATAATATTTTTCGCTATATCAAACTGGATGTGGTCGCCCTAAGGGTATCTCGCAATGATACACTTTTTGAGTGTGTCAGCCGCATTTTTGCAGCCAAGGTCAGTGGGGTTAACATTCATGTAAGCTTGGACTCTTCCATTTCCATAGATAATACAAGCAACAAAGACGGCGGAGATAATGAAAGCCACAAAGGTCATGAAATCAATGAATTCCATGAATGCAATGATGTCTCTGAGTTTTTGCTTACCCATGCCTTACAGTTACTTCAACCCGAAGATAGGATGACCCAAGAATCTGAGGTTGAATTTGCCAAAGGTTTTTCTTCAATGGATCAAATCATCTACTCCAAGGAGTCTGAAGTTTCAGAATTTATTTTTTCAGAGGCCGCCCACAGCGAAAAATTCATTGTTCGTACGCCTCCTTTGATGGAAGGACGTCTCGAATTGCTCCACTATTTTAAAGAGCAATCCATAAGCCATAGTTACCATCGCTATGGAAACCTTGGCGAAAGGTAAACCCCTCCTCTGCCTCTCGTAAGTTCGTCACTAATGTCATTGTGCAAATGATTGAGAGTGACTAAAAATTTATAAGCTATCTTGTTTTTTGACAGTCCTCCTCTGTCTCAATCTTGTGCAACTCTTACAAAATATCTCATATTTCAGATACTTATAGATGTCGCAAAAGTTGACAATTTTTGGCACAGGTCTCGCAATACATAAGTCTGAATGAAAAATATAAATGGAGAGAAATATAAATCAATGAGGGAGAAAAAGTCATGAAACTGTTAAAACTCTTAATCTTAACTTTATTTGCGATCTCTATGACAAATTGTGCAAAAAAAGTCGAGAAAAAAAGTCGAGAAAAACCAAGTGACCCACCACCTATCACCGAACCACTGCCTGGACAAGAGGACTACGTTCCTCCAGAGAGGGACTCCCAAGGTGCTTTTCGCTATGGAGGAACAACCACTTTTGTTCCTGTCAATGATAGTGTTTTTTCCGAATACACAGGACGCCCCATGGACGATTTTGACAATGTTCTCATCAATGTCAACTTGGTGAAGTATCAGGACAATACCTACGGTGGAAGTGTCACCATTGACTACGACGAATATGGACAGCCCACAGACACACCTGGCTTTTTTGAAACAGGAGGAAGCAAGAAGGCTGTTCAATACAATCAGTGGCTCAACAGCAAAAAAACTCGTTTTCATGCTGTCCTTCAAGATCTAGAGGGTGGCCTTGTCATCTCTATTGAAAATATTATCCATGAAGACTTTGGAGATCGTGGGGGCAAAGAACGCTCACTAGGGTCAGGAAGGATTTGGTTCAAAAACTTTGTGTTGAAATCGGGATCAGCGCCCCACCCTCCCACCTACTGCTGGTTTGTCTCCTTGGGACCCTATGATTGCCGCCCTTGGCCGTCGGGCAAAGGTATGAAAAGCCCAGGGTCCGTCACTCCATCTGGCGGTGGGTATAAGCTTCTCGGCAGATTTAGTAATTTAGATATTTCAGAGACATTCAATAACCAACTTTAACCAACTCTAAAAGAGGAATTTATATGATTAAGGGGGAAATAGTTATGAAAGAAAAAGTAAATAAAGAACTCCATAAGAACTTGATAAAAAAGCATCGTTATGCCCTTCCCGTGTGTCTCATGGCCATGCTGACCGTCACCATGGTGGCTTGCTCAGACGATCGAGCCAAAACTCCAGCAACGACACCCAATACAACCGAAGAAGAAAACCTATCCCATTCCAACGCCTTTGCCTCCGGCCTCGGGGAGAGTATGACACCAGATGTTGTTCAACTGGCTTTGACATTTGAGTCTGACAATCCTGACAATGATGACAACGATGACAACGATTCTCATCAGTTTTATGCCCACCAGAATATAAGTGCCACGGGCAGAATGTACGTTGACCACTTTCAAGCTCTCTTGGATTGCAAAATTCCCTCGGGAACATACACGGTGGAAACCCTTGACGATGGGGGGCAAGATCCTCATTCCCAACTCATCCGTGGACTCAAACTCAAAGCCGATGGCCCCGTGGACGTGGAACTCTATGTTCGCTACTTTTCACTTCTCTCCGCTCAACCCGTGCTAGAAAGCTGTCAGGGTGAGGATTATGCCAACGAAATCATCGGACAGGTAGAAGTTCTCAAGGCGAATGGAAAAGAATGCTACGGCCGCACCATAGGATTTGATATGAGGCTCAGCACGGGTGTGGACTGCGACTAAAAAAGGCCACACTGACGACCCATCAACCATCGACCATCAACCATCGAGTCTGAAGTTCAGGATGAGGAAAGACAACGCCCATAACCCCTTGAAGAATCACAACCATGGGGACAATCCATCACTTCTATGGAAATGATGTTCTCCCCACTCTTGCTACAGGAGTGCAACACGAGTTTATTTTCTTCACAAAAATTTCTTTCAATATATTGATAACCTATGCATAAGGACTCCTGAGAATTGCAACCAAAACCCACTCGTACTCCTATGGGGCCCCCATCACGTAGGAATTCTGAGCATTCGTAGTTTATATCTGTAGCTGGCTCCCTATGATTGGCTTTCTTGGCCTTAAAAGTTTTTTGAAAAGCCTTACCCTTGGAAGCTTTTTGGAGAACCTTATGTTTCCCCTTATGTTTCCCCTTAAGATTCCCCTTAAGATTCACTGTGGGGGTAGCTAAAATTTTCTCAAACGCAAGGTTGCAAAAAATAACACCCACTCCAAAAAGAAAAAAAGTCTTAATAGCTATTCCCATGAAAATCTCCTTATTGAGTGGGACATGTCACTTGACTTTTATAGTCTACAGCACCCTTAACATAGGGAATCCCCAAAAAAGAACGCTTTCCTTTATGAATACAATCCACAGCCAGGACAATTTTGTATCACCTTTTTTTTGTTTTCTTCTTCGAGACTTTTAATGTTTTTCTTCACCTTTTTCAAAGAACTTTGCAAAGAAAGCACCTGCATGCTTTCAAGAGGAAAAGTCTTTGCTGAAATTCCATTTTTTAAACACCTGTTTGTTGAACACTCTTTGCACAGTTTATCCTGAATCTTCTGGCTCCAGTCATGAAGACCACATATTTGAATGCAATCAAGTTCGTAGGCACACTTCTCCTGTGTTTTGATTTTTTCACAGTTGCAACTGGCCGTCGTCGAGGTTGCCCAACTCAAGGAAAGCCCACTCAAAAGCACCCCACCAAAGCATAGTTGACATAAAAAACCTGCCATAGACAATAAACGCAAAAACTCCCCCAAAAAAGAACTTAAGAAGCTCGATTCGCCACGCTCCTAAATTGTAACTCCATATATTTTAAAAAAGTCTCCCTTAATTGTCTACCTTAATTTTGCCCTTTAGAGCGGTGGCGGTGGCGGACATTGGGCCTGTCCTAGGCGAAGTTGACTTTTAGATAACTTTTCCTCCAACTTCTGTATCCAATATCTTTGCAGAGAGGAAAGATTCTTATCTGAGGTTAAATCTTGGTGAAGCAAAGACCCCACGATAAGGCAAGGAGGTCTTCCGGGATTATCCAAAATTTGAAGAATCGTTCTTATCTCTTGACAAGATAAGATGCTGAGTTCAGAGACATATAAAGTAACATTGCCCAAAGATTGAAGGGCCACCAGGTCTTGACGGCTTTGAGAGCTTAAATCTTTGTAATGCAAGAAAGCATAACCTTGTTTATGTTGATTGCAGAAATATTTAATGGCCCACTGATGAATCTCCTCCGGGTAAGTCCCTCGAATCCATAGGTGAGGTGCGGAATGTGGATTTAAAAAATCTATTTTAAAATCTAACTTATAATCAGTCTTTTTGCGCTTGTTCTCCCTAGCCCTTCGAAAATCCCCAAGTGAAATGACATTGTGGTGGCTGGAGTGACTGGACGAATCTAAACCTCCATGACTCTGGCGCATACGTGTCTCCATATTTTCGAGGTCGGAATGCTTTTCATCGACACTATCCTTTAAAGCCATTATCAATTCAATGGTATCTTTAATACGACTCACTTTCACGGACGTGAGTAAATCGCTGGGAAGAATAAGAAATCCCCATGGTCGCCCTTGGCTATATACGGGGAAAAAAAACTGTTTCCCTCTTTGAACAGGAGGAGGCGGACTCTTTAAAGGCTCTTGACTTGTATCTTTAAAATAAAGACTGCTTAGGCTTTTCATGTCCTCGTGATTTTTAAGCTCAAAAATATCGACAAACTCAGAAAGAATTCCATATTGGCGGTGAATGACCTCTTTCAATTGCTTTAACAAAATATTCCTTGCATATTTTCTATAAACAAAATTCATATGATACCCCTTATTCTTACTTGTCACCTATGGATATATGGTACGATATAGATTCACAGCAAAAACTGTACCATCATGAACCCTTCTCGCAAAAAAAAAGACTCTTTCCCTAAAAGTGGCTTCTAGAGCGAAATTTTCAAAAAATTTTTCCACAAAAATTCTCAACACCTGATGCTGACCCCTATGTTTTTTTGAAGACATTATACTATCTGCCCACATCTTTTACAGAATAAGGTATAATCTTAACATGCATGTGTCAGTGATCATCCCCACTCGAAATCGTTTGTCATACTTAAAAAGAGCTATTCGCTCTGTCATGCTGCAAAGCTACCAAGGTTGGGACCTATGGATCATTGATGATGGCTCTACAGATGGTACCTCAACTTGGGTCCTCGATGAGCTTATATTTCAAGGTACCCAAAGTTCCACAAAAAGCCTCCCCCACATTCACTCTCCTCCCCACTTCCCCACTCCTTCTACCCACTCTCCTATTTACTATGTGCGCACTCCCACCTCCTTGGGAGTGAGCCATGCAAGAAACTTAGGCATTCAACTGAGTCAGGGCCCCTGGGTGGCCTTTCTCGATTCTGACGATGAGTGGTTGCCCCACAAGCTGGAGAAGCAAGTTCAGTGGGCTCAAGAAAGCTCCTTGCACATTGTCCACGGCGAAGAAATTTGGTTTCGCCATAATACAAGGGTCAACCCTAAGAAGAAACATCAGAAATCAGGAGGACGCATATTTAAACGCAGTGTGGATATTTGCTGTATAAGCCCATCCACAGTGATGATACATAAGAACCTTTTCCTCACCGAGGGCCTTTTCAAGGAAAGCTTTCCAGTCTGTGAAGACTACGACCTATGGCTGCGTTTAAGTGCTAAGTATGATGTGGGCTTTATCAAAGAGCCTTTGATTAAAAAATATGGTGGCCATAAAGATCAACTTTCTCGCCAATATGTTGCCATGGATTACTGGAGAGTGCGCTCACTGATGTCACTCAAAGATGCCCCCTATTTGAGTGACAATGAAAATGATTATCTAAAAAAAAGCTTGAGAGAAAGGGCCCGTCTCCTCATTCAAGGCTACAAAAAACACAACAATACAAATCACCTCCAAGAGATTGAGAGAATATTTGCCATGTCCTATGAATAAAAAAATTTGAAAAAATACTTACTTGCCATGCCCTATGAATTAAGAGACTGAGCAAAGCTGGCTCAGTCAACCTAACAGGAAGTGACCCAGTAGGAAAATAGAAATGGATATTTTATCAGCAGGGCTCGCTTTTTCAAACGAAGGCCAAGAGGGCCCATTGTATTAAGTCTACACTGCATTAAGCCCAACGATGAAAGGCTAAGTGCCCCTCTTTCACAGCCACAAATAAGCCTTTACAAGTGGCACAAACCTTACCTCCCACACTCAACTCACCGTGAACTGTAGCTCGATCCACTTCAAACTGAGCCACCCAAGCTCGAAGATGAACCGTCTCCGAGGAAGGAGTCGGTCTGCGAAGGTGAATGCTGTAGGAGGCCGTAACCGTGCATGTAGGATGATCCAAGTGATTGACGCTCATCAGATGCCATGCCGCCATCCAATTGCAGTGGCAATCGAGAAGACTACCAATAATTCCACCATTTAAAACTCCAGGAAAAGCCTCATGGTGAACTTGGGGGACCCACTGACACAGGGACTCCTCACCTTGAATATACGACTTGATTTGGAGCCCTTTTTCATTGGAGGGCCCACAGCCAAAACAAATGCTATTGGGCGCATAATGATCTTGTAAAATAAGATGATTCTTCTGGTTCATTCTATGTGCCCCCATGGCTTCTTTGATTTTAATCACGGGTAAAGCTGAGTGAGTTTCCATTGTTTCCTTTGACTCTGGATCCGCTCATAGAGCCACCTCTGGTGGAGCCTATTTTCTTCCTTCAACCAAAATTCAATGCGCTCAGGTATAAGCTGGTAACCTCCCCAATTTTTTGGACAAGGTATTTCTTTCTTGTTCGCCCACTCTTGTTCACACTCTTTGTAAGCACCTTTCAGTGAATAAAACTCTGAAACAGATTGAGATTGCCTAGAAAAAAACTGACTGATTTGGCTGCCTCGTGGCCTCTGCTTCCAATAGTTTTCAGAGTCTTTACGTGAGGCCCTCTGAACCAGCCCCTCTATGCGAACTTGGCGACACCACTTGTCCCAGTAAAAGTTCAAGGCAGCCTTGGGGTTTTGAGAAATTTGCTCCCCCTTCAAACTATCGTAGTTGGTGTAAAAGAAAAGCCCCTCTTCAGTCAGTTTCTTCAGTAGCACCACCCGAGAAGACACATCCCCATGGAGAGAAGAGGTGGAAAGAACCATGGCCAAGGGTTCTTGAATATCCATTTTGATTGCCTGCCTCAACCAATGGGCCAAAATGAAAAAAGGCTGCCCCCCCCCATCATCCACAGGCTCCCAGGAAGAATCACCAGGGTATGAAGTACTTTCCAGACCAGAGACTGAAGCACTTTCACCACCAGGAACTTGAATCACCTCATTCACATCCATCAAGACCTACCACACCACTGCTGCGTGGGCTAAATATCAAAGCCTTGCTTTTTCATCCATCCATCATCCACATGCTTTGTAAAATAATTATGAGTTCCATCGGGAAGAACAACCACACAATTTTGTCCCGCTTTCAGTTCTCGCCCCTTTGCCATGGCCGCCTGAAGAGCCGCCCCACAGGAACCACCTACCAGTAGTCCCTCTTCTTTTATAAGCCTTCTTGCCAAAGTAAAAGAGGCTTGGTCATTGGTTTTGACCCATGTATCTACCAAATCACGATTGAGAACATCAGGAACAAAATCATAACCTATACCTTCAACAAGATAAGGCTTGACCTCTCCCTCGCCTGCCAAAATGGAGCCATCAGGATCTGCACCAACAATCACCGCTTGAGGACAAAACTCCTTAACTCGACGGGCCACCCCTGTAATAGTCCCCCCTGTTCCCGCACCCATGACCACCATATCCACTTTGCCCTCCATATCTTCGATAATTTCTGCTCCCGTTCCATGGTAGTGGGCATTGGGGTTTGAAGCATTGCTATACTGGTCGAGGAGGTGGGAGTTGGGAGTCTCCGAATGCAACTTCTTTGCCACACCTATATGGCTTCGAGGATCATCCCAAGCCACATCAATAGGCGTACGAATGACTTCAGCTCCCAAGGCAGTAAGAAGCACTTGCTTCTCATGACTCATTTTATCGGGAAGCGTAATAATAATTCGATATCCCTTCACGGCACCAACGAGAGCCATACCAATCCCCGTATTTCCACTGGATGCCTCAATGAGAGTATCCCCTGGCTTGATACGCTTCGACGTCTCAGCATCTATGACCATCTGGTAAGCAATGCGATCTTTGACAGATCCACCAGGGTTCATAAATTCACACTTTGCATAGAGATCACACTCTAAATCAGCACCTATTTTTGATAATTTCACCAAGGGGGTACGTCCAATGGTTTCTAGAATATTTTTATAGAATTTCACCTTCCCTCTACTCCCTTCTCTTTTTCCTTCTCTGCCTTTCGTAGCCTTCAAACTTTCACAAGCTTCGTAGTTTTCATAATTTTTATAGTGAAAACGATTCTCTACACACTCCTTACGAACGAGTGGCAATAACTTCAATCTCTACATCTACGCCCTTGGGCAACCGAGAAACTTCCACACAAGAACGAGCTGGGGGCTCATTGCTAAAGTAACGGGAATATACACTATTCACCTGGGCAAATTCATCCATATTAGTGAGAAAAATACCGCACTTGACAATGTGATTAAAACTCAAACCTGCCGCCTCCAAAACAGCTTGAATATTTTCCATAACTTTCTTAGTCTGCTCCTCGATACTTCCCTGAATCAGTTCGCCTGTTTCAGCATCCAAGGGAATTTGCCCCGAACAAAATAAAAAATCACCCACAGCCAAAGCCTGCGAATAGGGCCCCACAGGTTCTGGAGCTTTTCTAGTTTGAATCACAGTTCGTTGGGCCATATTTATCTCCTTACAGTACAACAATACAACAATACAATCTACGCTGCTGCACAAAGCAACTCTACAAGTAAAAAAAGTAACCTTATAAGAAGTAACCTTATAAGTAAAAAATAATACCTGCACGAATAGGGTGAGTGCCTAAAGTTCTAAATCTCACATGGCTTGAGAGAGAAACAACACCCACTCCAAATTCAAAGCTAAAACCTAAGCTATCGAGACCTGGTATAAAAAATTCCCCACCTCCATAGGCACTCAAGGCAAAACCAGATTCATTGTCGCCCGCCTTGCTACCAGCGGAGAACCCGGGGCTCTCCTGACTAAAAATACCAGCCCCACCTCCAAAATAAAAATTCATATGTTGCTCTACAAAGACGATTCGGTAGGCTTTGGCCATAAAACCAAATTTAGAAATATCCTCCTGAGCATCAACTCCCAGTGCCATAGAAATACCTAGGTTGCTCTTAGGATAGTACTGCACAGTAATACTTGGAAGATCAACAGACAATTGCCTCGTGTAACCAATACCTAAACGATTGGACAAATCCTTAGCCCAAAGATCATGAGTACTTCCAAAAATACAAATCATACAAATAAACAAAAGAATACTTTTTCGACGCATAATTCTCTCCTCACTCAAGTTTATTTATTTAACCCCCTAAACCTCTGCTTCGTCAAGGGGAGCCTATCTTAAAATCATGAACTTAAAACCATGAAGCCTCCGAGATGCATCAACTCTACAACATTAAGCACATCCACCGGAGTTAAATGGGGCCCAATGCTTTGCATTATTTACATACTTAGGGATATTTTGCCCTAAAAAGCTTCATTTATGTACCAAAATCAGTTATATACTAATATGCGAAATTCAGTGGCATTACCAGATTATGGAGTGCCGCCCACAGACCAAGTTGAAAAAGAAACTAAGATAAAAAAAATAAGGTAAAGAAAGGAAACCCACTATGGATACAAAGAATACAAAAAACAGGCCATCAAATAAAAATCAGAACCAAAATCAAGGTATCACGTTGGGAATTGATCTAGGGACAACAAACTCTGCTGTGGCCGTCCGGCGCCTTGAATCAGAAATCATTGCCAATGACCAGGGAGATTGGTTAACCCCCTCATGCGTCCACTTGAAAGAAAGCTCCCAAGGACTCCATACAGACAACGTCGTGGTGGGTAAAAAAGCTCTCCATTGGGGCAAACAAGAACCTAAAGCCACCATCACCCATATAAAAAGGCTCATGGGAAGAGGCTTCTTCGACGCCCATGTTCAAGACATCATCCAAGAAACCAAAGTGGGGTACAACATACAACAAAGTGAGTCGGGCTCCACAGATTCACTCGTGGTGGGCATTCCATCTCATCTTGAAAAAAAAGAAATATTTGAGTTCTCTCCCGAAGAAATATCATCCACCATACTAAGAAGCCTTAAAGACGATGCTGAAAGAGAACTTGATTCCCATGTCAGCCGGGCAGTGATCACAGTCCCTGCCTATTTTAATGACAGACAAAGACATGCCACGATGGTCGCCGCAAAGCTCGCTGGATTCCAAGACTGCTCTCTCCTCCCAGAACCCAGCGCAGCAGCCATTTCATTTGGCATTGATGATCTAGGTGGTAAAGCTCTTAAAACTCTCGCTGTTTTTGACTTTGGAGGAGGCACTTTAGATATCTCTATTTTAACCCTTGGAGGCCAAAATGTTGTGGAGCAAGGCAAGACCGGAGATATGTGGCTTGGCGGCAAAGATATTGACCAAGCTCTTATGAAATACATCCTAGGAAAAGTGGAGAGAGAAAACACAGATATCCAGTTCTCTCGCATCACAAAACAAATGCCTTCTGACAAAGTCCTGCAAGCTCAAATAGAAATGGAGAGCATCGCTGAACAAGCCAAAATTCAACTCACTCACAAGGATTCGGTTCCCGTCACCATATCGGGCCTTTTTGAAGAGGATGGACTCCCTATGGACTTTGAGTTAATCCTCACACAAGAAGAACTCAATGCTGTTGTGGAACCCATGATAGATCGATCCATGAAGTTGATGGAATATCTGCTCAAGGACTTGAGTTTAACCACTGACTCTATTGATGACGTCTTACTTGTTGGAGGCTCTTCGCAAATTCCTCTCTTAAAAACAAAAATGATTGAGATGTTCGGAGAGGAAAAAGTACACTCCCACCCGCGCCCTATGCTAACTGTCGTGGAGGGAGCGGCCATTTACTCCCAACACAAACTCGGTGGCTCTCGCCCCTCCCACACCTCTAGGGGTGAGAAAGAACTTGAAGATATTCTCTTCACATCCGCCCATGATTATTTCTTAAAAGTTCCCGGTAAAAACTCTCCACCCATCCACCTCGTGAAAAAAAATGAACCCTTGCCCATGGAAAGAGAATTTGAAATTCAATTAGAGAGCAAAGATCAGAAAATTCTGCAACTTCAATTCTTAAACCTTGTCAATAATGATTACGAAGGGGTGGGACGGCTTTGGCTTTCTCTCTACTTGTCAGAGGCCATTGAACGCCAAGTTCAATCAGCGAAGAAAGCCCCCGTCGTGATTCTCAAGGTGATCATCAATGAAGATAACCTGATCTCTGTAAGTTGTCGGCTTAAAGACCTTGCCGACGCCGTGATTCAACACAGCATTTCCCGAGGAAAATCCAACGAGCAGTTGTATCTGCGCCTTGAAAAGGGAATTCAATTTTTGAATCAAAGTCAAGATGAAGATAGCTATTGGAGCAAAATCGATTACGAACAACGAGCGATTTCCATTGTTGAAGACATCAATCGTATACTACACCAACAGACAGAAATTGTGAATAAACAAGTCCAATCACAAGCAGAAGCTAAATTGAAAACAGCCTCAGAGTTGATGGAAAGAAAAGTCAGTATCTTTGGAAATATCTGGTTTCTCGAAGACTTCCATACATTTTGCAAATATTATTTAAAGCGCCACCACCATTATATAAAACACCATACAAGCCAAGAAACACCTTTCAACAGTAACGACATTGAGGCAAACAAACAAGGCATATTAAAGCACTTTGCCCAACAAATAAGTCTTTTAAAGAAGAAAAATCTTACCGGAGATGTCGAAGAGTTGCGTCAAATGGCAGATAAAATCTTTAATGAATTTAGGTCTAAGTTCCCCAAAGAGATGAATCTGTACGAATACAATACGCTCATAGAAGACGCTAAGTCACTCAACATGAAAAAAGAGGCTCAAGAAATTTCTAATATTGTAACTCAGAAATCTTCTCCAGAGTCCACGGAACGCCTCGCCCAGTTGGTCAGAAGCGTCAGGTCCCAAGCAAACAGTAAATCCTACAACATTGACACTGGCTTCACCCTTTCATGAGGTTATTATGAGTGCCTCCGTTGACCCTCAACTCTCTTTCTCTATCTCCTCTTGTCCTATTTGTGCCAAAAAGGGGATTGAGGGCTATAAAACCTGCCCTCAGTGCCAATCCAACCTTCACGCCTTTTCTATTGTCAGCAAACTTTCTCAACAACCTCCTCCGGCTTCTTCTTCCCCCACTTTTCCCACTCCCCCCTCCTCTCTTTTTTCTCCCCCTCCTGCTACCGCTCCCACAGCTTCCACGACTCCTAAACCTGCCCCAGCTATTCCCAAACCTTCTCTCACCGCCCCCACGACGGCAAATGTAACTACCAAAGAAAACCCCACACCAATAAGCCATGAAGATCACTCATATAAAGATCAGTCAAAAGAAAACAATGGCAAATACAACAAGACTAAAAAAAATCTAAATGATTCTGCAATGCCCTTCTTCCATTCCCAAAAAGATATGGAGTTCTTTATTCCCCAAACCGCTTCGGGTTGGATCCACCCAAAGTGGGTTTTCACGTTTACTTTGGGAATGACCCTCATCCTTCTTACCTTTCTTACGATCATTTTTTACCTCTATCAAAATCAGACCCATACCTATATGGCCCTTCTCAGCGAAAGCCTTATGGGAAAGCACCATCAATCCACGCTCGCAACTATAGAAGCTCCTCCCCTGCACAACCCACAACACTTCAGTTCAAGTAGCGATACAAACAATACGCAACATATAAACAACGCAAACCAAACATCCACTCTGTCCACAAAATTCACGGCCACAACAACGGCACCCAGTGAAACTCCCAATGAGGCTCCCAGTGACAAATACCTTGAGTACATCTTTAAAAATGGAGACACTCTCTGGGGTATCGCCAGAACAAATTGGAATCACGGCTACTACTACCCCATCCTATTGGAAAAAAACCCTTGGCTCTCCCTATTTGGTGATAATACCGGACTTCGCCTTCAAGTCCTCAAAGATATCAATCAAGTACGTAGGGATTATCAAAATTTAATTGTACACATGGACGGCTTAGAGAGTGCCACATTCTTTAAATACCGAGTTCGCCCCCAAGACACATGGGAAAAGGTGGCCAAGAATTTTCTTGGAAAAGAAGACAGTTCGTTCATAAAACACCTCAACTCGAACAAACTACACCCAGGAACACGCATTCTCATTCCCCTTGAGCAATGAGAAAACAGTGAGATAGGAGAAAGACTATGCCTTTAAGCAAAACGCCTTTAAATAAAACGAAAGATGAGATGACCAATTCCAAAGTTTTAATGAAAAAAAGAGACGAAGTTATCGTTCGCGCCCGCAAATTTCTAAAAAAAGGGGATACTCACAAAGCCTTAAACAATTATTATACAGCTCTTCAAATACAAGTATCCGATAAAATCAACAAAGAAATACTAGCCTTAGAAGAAAAAATCATTCAGAAGTCTTTTCCTAAAGAATACGAAATTGTTCACAATAAATCTTACAATAACGGCAATGGCGACCCATCGAATATCTTTTTAAATTTAGAAAATCATTTTAAGCTTTGGCCTGTGCAAAAAAAAATCACATATTTTTTAGAAACTAAGCAATGGGACAAAGTGGATGCCATGTGGTCTAAAGATATAGTTCCTTTTTTAGACGCAGTTTTTGTTGGAAAATACTACATAGAAAAGAAAAATGTTTGGGATACCTTCTTACTTTGGCAACCTCTGTTGGCCCCTCTGGGATTCTACAAAAGCGAAAGAAAAACAAAAATTTCCAACAAAGAAAAACACGTCCTACCAGAAGAAAAATCGAAAATTGAAAAACCAAAAAATATAGAAAAGAAAAAAAAGTCAAAAAAAAATAAGACAGGAGATATTTCACCACCTCTCCTAAAAGAAACTCATATAGATATGCTAAAACAACATTTGATCACCTTTATCTCTAAACGAGAAATTCCTCACTTAGATGGATTGACTCTAGATGGAGCCTTTTGGCTATCAATTCATATGCCACAGGAATGTTTTAAGACCATGATCCACTACTATATCAACCAACTCATTTATGAGGGTCTTTGGCACAAAGGGTTTAAATTTTACAATGACATCACTGAAATCTGTCAAACAACATCATGGATGGACACAAATAGTCAAATTTTAGACATGAATTTAAAGTGTTGGAAGGTGCACCACGGCCAGTATAAAACCCCCCAAGAGTGCTCCATTGAAGTAAAAAATATATTAAAACAAGTTCAAAATTTAAACCTTGTTAAGGAGCTTCACACTGAAGATAGAGAAAGTTTCCTAAATCTTCTCTCTGAGTTTCTTCAAGCACCAACTCTCTCATATAACAACGATCACTGGACCACTCTGTGTTATGAAAACCCCTATAAAATGATGGATATGAGACAGCCCTGTGATCAAAAATCAATGATGAATTTATTCGCCAGATCCATTGCGCAAAAGAAGATGCCTCTTAACAAACTTCTAAAGATTCAAAGGATTTTAGCAAATCCTCAAACCAATCGAGTTTTAAAATTGATGTTTTCACCTATAAATAAAACATAAATATTATAAAATAATGATTATAGAAAACCCAAGTGACAAAGAAAGATATGATCCCATGGATATTAAAAACGAAAAAGAAGAACTGGTGGATTTTCTAGTAAATGTGCAAAAAACAGTTCTCTTTCAAAAAAAAGAGATTAAAGACACTAAATTTAAAATAGAAAAACAACAAAAAGAGTACTTCTTATTTCTCATTGATGTCTTAGACAAATTCAATGGGCTCTACGACACCATTGCCTCCCAAACAGACCGTTTTGACTCAACAAGCTTAAAGGTATTCAGAAGCTTTGATATTATCAGAAAGAAAATATCCCATCACCTAGCGTCTGAATCTGTCCATCCCATTGATCTAAGTGATGGACTGGTAAAAATAAATCTATGCGAAGTGGTGAGTTCCGAAGAAATTGATGACGATCGCATGAAAGGTAAGATAAAAAATGTGCTCAGTACGGGATACACCCACAACGATAAGGTTTTAAAGAGCACTCGTGTCACAACCTACCGCTGAACTATAATACCGCTAAGACATAGTACCGAGAAGCCATAATATCTAAAACATAATAATAAAGTAAAAAATGTGAAAAAACACAAGTCCTTCCTCTCCCTACTATATTTTTTCTTAAACCTTCTCTTAAGAGGAGCCATTTCTATGTCTCTCTCTGTGGGCCTTGGTTCTTGCACAAATGACAGTGCGACAACGCCCTCCCATTTAAACTTCCATTTAAAAAAGTCAGAAATTTTCTTCAATAACCTAAGAAGACAACCCGAAAATCTTCACCCTATACGCAGCACAGACTACTACTCAGCGGTCATTCACTACCACGTCCTAGAATCCCTTCTTCAAAGAAACGAAAATACCTATGAATGGGAACCACAGCTTGCTCAAAAATGGAGACTTGCCCCCCATGGAAACACCATGACCTTTGAGCTTAAAGACAATCTGAAGTGGTCGGACGGAAAGCCTCTCACCGTTCAAGATGTCCAATTTTCCTTTGAAGCCCACAAAAATCCTGAATATGGTGGTCTTCAATCTTTCTCAAAATTTGAAAATATGAAATCTATAAAAATATTAAGCGATAAGAAAATTCAATTTAAAATAAAAAGGCCCTACTTTGGAAGCTTGCAAGTTATTGCAAACATGAAAATCATTCCTCAACATATTTATAAAAATCCAGAATCCAAACTCTCTAAAACCCTTATGGGGTCTGGCCCCTACGCTCTTAGCGGGTACGCTCAAGGAAAATTTCTTTTCTTGAAAAAAAATGTCCTCTGGACGAACCGAACTTCCACCCCCAACCATGACAAATGGAGCTTCCCAGCCATCGCCTTTCGTTTCGTTCCCACAGAGGCAGATGTTCTTTTAAACATGGAAAAGGAGCTTCTCGATTTTTCAACTCTCTCAGCCTCGGCTTTCTTAGAAAAAACCAATCATGCCCCTTGGGGAAAAAAAATTAAAAAAGTGAAATACCAAAAAAAACAACCCAGTGGTTACAACTGGATTGGATTGAACTTGAGAAAAACTATTTTTCAGGATAAAAAAGTTCGCAAAGCTCTGGCCCACCTCTTTCATCGAAAACTTATGAATGAAAAGTTTCACTACAATGAAAAAGAACTGGCGAGGGGGCCTTGGTATTTTTGGAGTGATTACGCCGATAAATCGGTAAAAGCTATTGAGTTTAACCCCAAAGAAGCCAAAAAATTGCTCAAGGACTCTGGCTGGAAAGATCAAGACCAAAATGGTATTTTAGAAAAAAAACTACAAGGCCAAGCACAAGAACTAAACTTTACCCTGCTCTTTTCCCACGTCGATAGCGAAAAGTATCTCACTATTTATAAAGAAGACTTAAAAAAGGCAGGTATAGAGCTCCACCTCAAAAGGATCGACTGGCCATCATTTCTAAGCTTAGTGAGGGATAAAAAGTTTGAGGCCATGATGATAGGGCATAGCGACCACCTCATAGACCTCGACCCCAAACCACGGTGGCACACGGCAAGCTCACGGAAGGGGGGCGGCAATATCATCAGTTACTCCAACCCCCAGGTGGATGCCTTGATCGATCAGGGCTGTGCTCAGTTGAGCAAGAAAGACAGAATTCAAACCTTTAAAAAAGTGTATAAAATCATTGCCGAGGATGTTCCCGGTATTTTTATATTTAACACACGGAGCCGGTTCTATGGACTTAACCAGCGAATAAGGGCACCTTCCACGGCCTTAAACTATGGCTATGGTATGTCTGAATGGCGTTTCAAAGAAGAAAATGATTGAGGAACAGCAAAACCTGTTATAGGTTTCAATGATGCCTACAATGAAGTTCATAAAATTTGCTCCAAAGTCCAAACCCCTCTCCCCACTTGGGGCTGTGCCCCCAGCCATATCCTCCACTCGCTCTATCGTCCTCATGCTCATGGCCAAATTCATATCCTTCACGGGCCCCGCCGCCTTCATGGCTGCCATGGCCCTCACCCTGACCTTCAGTGCCTGCACCAAGGATAAGCACAAGGGATCACCGTCTGACTCTTCGCAACAAGACCCTCCTCATCAAACCCATCAAAAATTCAAAGATAACTCCAAGAACAACCAACCCACTGACTCCCAAGACCCACTCAAAGAAGCCAAAAATTCTTCATCATTGCATGTAAAAAGGTCAGAAACTTTTTTTAGCAACCTATCTGCAGAACCTGAAAACCTCCATCCCATCCGCAGCACGGACTACTACTCCAGAGTCATTCAAGACTATATCCTTGAATCCCTTCTTCAAAGAAACAAGGACACCTATGAATGGGATCCTCTTTTAGCTAAGTCTTGGAAAATTCACCCCAGTGGAAAAACATTCACCTTTGAACTCCACGACAACTTAAAGTGGTCGGATGGCAAAGACCTCACGGCCCAAGATATTAAATTTTCCTTTGAAGCCTACAAAAACCCCAAGTACGGGGGAATCAGTTCTATCCCCTACTTTGAGAAACTAGAATCCGTACAAATTTTAAGCGAAAAAACTGTTCAGTTTAAGGTGAAAGATCCCTACTTCGGAAATTTTCAAACCATCGCCACCATGAACATCATTCCAGAGCATATCTACAAGGACCCCGAAGCCAAGCTATCTAAGACCATGGTGGGCTCCGGCCCCTACATGATGGATAAATACATCAAGGGAAAAATGCTTGTTTTAAAGAAAAATACTCTCTGGGCCGGCCAAAGCCACCCCGCCAATATGGAGAAGTGGAATTTTCCATGGATTGCCTTTCGTTTTGTGCAAACGGATGCAGATGTCCTTCTTCGCATGGAAAAGGAGCACCTCGATTATGCAGCCCTATCTGCGGAATCCTTTGTGAAAAAAACCAACACCCCCCCTTGGGGAACGAAAATTAAGAAAATTGAATATCAAAACAAACAGCCCAGTGGATACGGATTTATCGGATTCAACTTTAAAAAACCCCTTTTTAAGGACATCAAAGTCAGAAAGGCTCTCGTCCACCTCTTTCACGGAGAGTTGATGAACAAAAAATTTTATTACAACCAAAGAGAACTGGCTCGGGGACCTTGGTATTTTTGGAGTGACTACGCAGACGAAACGGTGAAGGCCATGAAATTCAATCCCAAAAAGGCCATCGAAATTTTAAAATCCGCAGGCTGGGATGACAGAGATCAAAACGGAGTTTTGGAAAAAACAATCCAGGGAAAGCAAAAAGAACTCTCTTTTACCATTCTCTTTTCCAACTCCGAAAGTGAAAAGCTCTTGACACTTTTCCAAGAAGACGCCAAACAGGCCGGAGTGCAAATCCACCTGAAGGTTCTAGATTGGGCCTCTTTTTTACGCTTGATTGAGGACAAAAAATTTGATGCCGCCATGCTTGGCTGGTCGGGGGGAAGTATCGACATCGACCCCAAGCAAATTTGGCATACAGAAAGTGCCCGAAACAAGGGATCCAATTTTATCAACTACTCCAACCCCCAAGTGGATGCCCTCATCGACAAGGGGCGAACTCAGTTAAATCGAAAGAAACGCATCAAAACTTTCAAAAAGATTTACAGGCTCATTGCCGAAGATGTCCCCTATATCTTTATGTTTAACTCTCGAAAGCGCTTTTACGGCATCCACAGTAGAGTTGAGTCACCAGCCAATGCCTTTAACTATGATTCAAGTCAACCCTATTGGAAACTTAAAGCCACTTCTCAATAATCTCAGTCATAATCCCAGTGAGTCCCGAGGTGATGGTCCGTGTTTAAATACTTAATCAAAAGGCTCTTTCTCAGCATTCCCACTTTCCTTGGCATCACCCTGGTTTGCTTCCTTATCACCATCACCGCCCCTGGCGGCCCCATTGAACAAAAACTGGCTCAACTTCGCTTTTCAGGCGCTGAAATAGGGGCCTCTGGAGGAGGAATGTCTTCGTCTTCGGGAAGCGACTATGGAGTGTCCGAAGAGGTTATGGAAGCCTTAAAAAAGCGATATGGATTTGATAAACCCCTTCACATTCAATACCTCCTATGGCTTAAAAATGCCCTGACCTTTAACTTTGGAGATAGCTTTATCCACGAAGAGCCCGTAACCAAGCTCATTGGGGAGAGAATACCCATAAGCCTACAGTTTGGGATTATTTCTCTTATACTCACCTATTTCGTTTGCATTTTTCTAGGAGTGGCCATGGCCGTTCGGAAGAATAGTTTTTTTGATGTGAGTGCCTCCTTGGGTCTCCTTGTCTTATACTCCATTATACCTCTCATGTTAGGCATTATCCTCAAGGTTTTTGTGGCCGGCCGCTGGGACCTCTTCCCTATTGGAGACCTTTATTCAGATATGTACTTTGAAAAAGATTTTTGGGGCCGAGTTATCGACCGAATCCACCACTTTATTTTGCCCATGTTATGCTATATGGTGGGGTCCTTTACCGTTCTCACCCAGTTTATGAAAAACAACCTGCTGGAAGAAATCAATAAAGACTATGTGAGAACGGCCCGCTCCAAGGGGCTATCCCCCAAAATTGTCATTTATAAACACGCCCTGCGAAATGCTCTTGTCCCCATAGCCACAGGTGTGGGCGGTATCTTTGGCATTTTCCTTGCCGGCTCTCTTATTATTGAAAAGGTCTTCAACATCCAAGGCATTGGGCTGCTCGCCTTTGATTCAGCTATATCCAGGGACTACAATGTCATTATGGCCTTGATATTTATCCAATCTCTTATCCTCATTGCCGGCCGCCTTGTCAGCGACCTCACTTACGTGCTCATAGATCCAAGGATTGATTTCTCATGATAGGAAAAATGCTCAAGGACCCCCTCTCCCAGAAGAGGTGGAAGGTTTTTAAGTCACGCAAAACTAGCTGGATTGCCCTTTGGTTTTTCTTTTTTATTCTCTTCCTCAGTGTCACAGCTGAACTATGGTCCAACAGCAAACCTCTTATATTGTCCCACCAAGGCTCTCTATACTTCCCCGCCCTTAAAAGATACTCCCCCAAAGAGTTTGGAATCGAAAATCAATATGTCACCAACTACAGAAGGTTAAAATTAAGTGAAACCGACTGGGCCATATGGCCCCTTGTCCCCTGGGACCCCTACGAAAGTAATTTAGAGGTGGATCACTTCCCCAGCCCTCCAAGTTCCACCAATTGGATGGGCACCGACGATCGAGGACGAGATGTTTTGGCAAGACTCCTCTATGGTTATCGATACAGCATTATGTTTTCCATTTGCATTTGGTTTTTTTCCTATATCATCGGAAGCCTTTTAGGTGGGCTTATGGGTTATTTTGGAGGTTTTATAGACATCATAGGTCAGAGATTTGTGGAAATTATAGAGTCTCTTCCTATTCTTGTGGTTCTCATCACCCTCAGCACGGTCTTGGGAAGAAGCTTTTCTTTTCTTGTCACCTTCTTTTCCCTCATTGGATGGGTGGGAATCTCCCTTTATATGAGGGCAGAGTTCTTGAGACTTCGCAAAATGTCCTTTGTGGAAGCAAGCCGCGCCATGGGACGCACCAACTGGGGAATCATTGTCCATCATATTTTTCCCAATGCCCTAAACCCCATTATTACCTTCTCTCCCTTTGTCCTTGCCAGTTCCATCAGTTACCTAGCCACCCTGGACTATCTCGGCTTTGGCCTCGTGCCCCCCACCCCCAGTTGGGGAGAACTTCTCTCCCAAGCGGAAAAGCACTTCACTGTAGCGTGGTGGCTCGCCCTATTCCCCTCCCTGGCTCTGCTTTCCACCCTGCTCTCCCTCACTCTCATTGGAAATGGAGCAAGAGACGCCTTTGACCCCAAGGAATTATCATAACTCTCCTTGAGTCTATCGTATTGGGTCGTAAATAATAATCCAATAACCTTGATAGGGGAGCTTTTATAGGATACAAGGGAGAACCTGTAGTTTTATTCAAAGCTTTGTCGCACAAGTGCACAAGGCTCAACCACAAAAGATGGAATCACAGTTTTAGAGTTTGGAGGACGGCACGATGGCCAAGAAAAAAGGGAAAGTTCGCATTGTAACCCTTGAGTGCACAGAAGCTCGCCAGACAGGAAATTCACCCTCAAGATACACAACAAAAAAAAATTTTCAAACCCACCCTGAGCGACTTGAAAAGAAAAAATACAATCCTCATTTGAGAAAACATACTCTTCATAAAGAAATCAAATAAGAGGAAGGCAATACAGTGCATCATTACACCCAAGGCTTGCCCACTCAACAGGGGCACAAAGGCATTCCGGAGGGGCACTTTGAAGAAGAGCAGGGCCTCGGAGGTTTCTATGGCCCTGTTTCCCACCTTATTCGCAAAAAGCCCAGCACGAGGTGGGTGGACATCGAAGGCCCCCTCAAGCCAAGGCTTTTGGATCTGACCCAACTCAACCAAAAAGATGGCCAGCACAGACTTTTTTACAATTCCCACATCACAATTTCCATGATGATGAAAGGCGCAAGTGCCCCATCCCATGAGTGGCTGGCCCAACGAAATGCCGACGGAGATTTGATTTATTTCTGCCACCAAGGAGCTGGCGAGATATTTACAGAATACGGTCATCTTACCTACAAGTCCGGTCACTATATTGTCATTCCAAAGTGCGTCGCCCACTTGATTCAGCCCTCTGAACCATCTTTTTTCCTCACCATCGAAAATCGAAGCAGCCACTACAAAGAGCCTCTCCGGGGAATGGTGGGCCGCCATGCTCTCTACGACACCAATACACTTGGTAAACCTTGCCTTGAGTCTCTTCACCAACGCCTCCAAGAGTTCAACAAAAAAATTCTTTGCGTTCATGTAAAACACCAAGATTCATTGACAAAATTTAAATACTCCGAGTGTATCTTTGATGTTGTCGGCTGGAAGGGGGATCTCTTCCCCTTCACCCTCCATATGGATGATATCATGCCACTAATGAGTCACAGAGCCCACTTACCACCCAGTGCTCACACCACCTTTACAGCCAAGGAGTTTGTCATTTGTACATTTCTACCCCGACCCCTTGAAAGCGACAAGGACGCCCTCAAAGTGCCATTTTACCACCAAAATATCGACTACGATGAAGTCTTATTTTACCACGATGGCAACTTTTTTAGTCGAGATAATTTACATGCTGGTATGATAACATTTCACCCCGCAGGCTTTCCCCATGGCCCTCACCCCAAAGCCGTTGAAGCCATTCAGGGCAAAACCCATACCGATGAATACGCTGTCATGATTGACTCTCGCTGGCCTCTCCAACGCCATACCCCTGTCACCAAAAATATCGAAATAAAAAACTACTGGAAGTCTTGGCAATCAAAGTAATGAAGTAATTCTATGAAATCTATGAAAATGCGGATAGGAACTCATGTGGGCCCCGAACAAGCCATGGGGCTAGCCATTAAAAAAGCTTGGATGGGTGCGGGAAGGGTGAAAACAAACCCCATGGTGGGCTGCGCTATTGTCGCTAAAGATGGAAGGCTCATTTCCTTGGGTTATCACAAAGTCTTTGGTGGAGACCATGCCGAAGTCGATGCCCTCAAGCAAATCAAAGACCCTAAGCTTTTAAAGGGCGCCACCGTCTTTGTCACCCTTGAACCCTGCTCCCACCATGGCCAAACCCCCCCCTGTGCCCATAAACTTGCCCAGCTTCCCCTTCAATCTGTCATTTACGGCTGCAAAGACCCCAACAAAATCGCCTCAGGAGGAAGCGAAATACTTCAATCCAAGAGCATCGAAGCCATTGAGTACTCCCAAAAGTATTCCAAAAAGAACTCTGAAAACCAGCGCCATAAGAGCGTGGCGAAAAGGCTCCTCGAACTCAATGAAGTTTTTTTACATAATATTCGCCACCAAAGCGCCTTTATAGCCCTGAAAGTCGCCACAAGTCTTGATGGCTCACTGGCTCTTAAAAATGGAGCAAGCCAATGGATTACCAATAAATTGGCCCGGGAAAAGGCCCATGAACTCAGGGGGCAATACAATGCCACCCTCATTGGGGTTCAAACCTACCTCCACGACAACCCCCACCTTAATATAAGATCATCCTTCTACAAAGGTTGTAAAAACAAGGTCATTATTCTCGATCCCCAGGGCCGAAGCCTCCCCACCCTAGGAGAATCCAACCTTATTCAGTGCCACGATCCCGATGATATTTATATTATTGTCACAGAAGAAACTAAAAACCATTTCATAGGCATAAGAAAAACCCTAAAGCACACCAAATCCTTGCAAAAAATTCATATTTACGCTACAAAACAAAACTCCCGGCAAGAAATCCAACATAAAATAAGAACAGAAATGGCACCCGGTTACATCGACTTAAAAAAGCTCGGAGAAGACCTTTACAGAAAGTTTCATATCTCCTCTGTCCTCGTTGAAGGTGGGGCGGCCACCCACTCTCATTTTATCAATCAAAAAAGGGGGCAAAAAATATATCAATTTATAGCGCCATCTATTCTTGGAGGTCTCCATGGTCGAAATTGGGCCCAAAATGTGAGAGTAACATCTATGGAGAATCGAATTGAAGTTAATATCAGCCATATAGAGTCCATGGATAGCAACATTCTTCTAACAGGTTACTTTCCAAGGTCAAAGTGAGTCCCCTTACAACCCATATGTCCAGCATATCCAAAGAAAACCTTATTAAGGAGTTACAAGATACCTTTCACCTTTCGTCTTTTCGTCTTGGACAAGAAGAAATTATTTCTTCCATTCTTTTACACCATGATGTCTTAGCTATCCTGCCCACGGGGGGTGGAAAATCCCTGTGTTATCAACTTCCCTCTCTCATCAAGGGGGGCCTGACCCTTGTCATCTCTCCTCTCATTGCTCTCATGAATGATCAATCCATAGCTCTTAGAAGGCTCCGTATACCTGCCGGCTGCATACACTCAGGCATGAATATGGACCAAAGGCGACAAATATTCAAAGAAATGAAAACCAGTGATCATTACATCTTATATCTATCCCCAGAACGGACAAAAAAACCTGGGTTTATCCATTGGTTACGTCAGCAAAATGTCGCCTTGTTTGCCATTGATGAGGCTCACTGCATCTCTCAGTGGGGTCATGACTTTAGACCTGAATACGCACAGCTCTCAACACTTAGAGAAATCAAACCCAAAGTTCCCATGGTGGCTCTCACAGCCACAGCAACTCCTTTGGTCAAGCAAGATATCATTCGCCAGCTGTCTTTGCAAAAGCCCCACCAACATGTCTATGGCTTCTACCGCCCCAATCTCTACTATCAAGTTGAATTTTGCTACGATGATGAAGACAAGAAGTCCTATGTTACTGGAGCTATTCAACAAACCCCCCATGGACGTGTCCTCATCTATTGCGGCACAAGAAAGCATTCAGAGTCATGGGCGGAATATTTAGTCTCCCTGGGAGAATCTGCTACCTTTTACCATGCAGGCATGCCATCGACGCAGCGCATTCAAGTGGAAACAGCTTATCAAAACGGAGATGTGAGAATTCTTGCCGCCACCAACGCTTTTGGTATGGGAATCGATCACCCCGATGTACGCCTCGTCATTCATACACAGATGCCGGGAAATATAGAATCCTATTACCAAGAAATCGGACGGGCAGGTCGAGACGGCCAGCCCTCCACATGCCTGCTCACCTACTCTAAAAAAGACAAAGGTCTCCAAGCCTATTTTATCGATCAAGCCGATGTGAGCAAAAAAATAAGAATACAAAGATGGACAGCACTCAAGGCTATGACACAATACGCTGAGAGTTCTGAATGCCGCCATGGTGAAATCTTAACCTATTTTAAAGATAAACAGCGGATTAAAAGGTGTGGACACTGTAGTTCATGTGCTCCCCAATCCCCACGAAGAATCACCTCTTCTGAGAACACCCAACATTTAAGCAGCTCCTCCGTCCGAAAAAGATCAGCATCCATAACTATAACGCCTCGGGTAAAGAAGCAAAGTTCTCGTAAAAAAATCAACACTCCTCCCCATAACAACCTCACACAAAAGCAAAAAATTCACTTAGAAACTCTACGTCAGTGGCGTAGAAATTACGCAAGGCAACAGGACGTCCCCGTGTTCATGGTGTGCAGTGATGCTATTCTTCGAGAATTCATTATTCACCAACCCCAAAACTTTAGTGAACTTAAAAATATTCAAGGACTCAAAAGCAAACAAATCGAATCCTTTGGACAAGAAATTCTCAACCAAATAAACTCCTTGACCTCGGCCCAGTGAATTGTAAGTCTCAAACTGACCCAAGTCTGGGACTTACGGGAAGAACTCTTCCAACCTATGCAATAAATCACTGCAAACATATTTAATTATTTTAAATGAAATAAAAGTGCCTTCCATAGGATTAAGTACTAAAAAATATCACTTCTATTCCGATAAGATCACTAATGAAATACAGTGATCTTAGTATTCTTATCGTAGATGATGATGCCTCAATACAAGAATCTCTCTCCAAGGCTCTTGAAAGCGCAGGCTTTAAGGTCATCGTTGCAGGAAAACCTGCCGAGGCTTTAAGTATACCCAAAGTCCAGCAAATTCATGGCGTCATTATGGACTGCATGTTGCCTGGAAAAAATGGTGTCGAACTCGCTATAGATATAAGAAGATTCATGGCCGATACCGACTTTATCTTCTTCATAACTGGAATTTATAAAGACAAGCGCTTTGCCAAAGAAGCCATACGCAAGGTCAATGCCGAAAGATTCTTTTACAAGCCCTTTGATGTGATGGAGCTTATCTCTGCGATCAAAAATAAGGTCAACCAATCCTTAGATGAAGAGGAGCCCTCGCCAACCACGACACTCCCAAGTATCCTATCTAAAATAACACCCTCCATAGGTGAAGTGGGCCAATCTCTCGAATCACAAGACCAATCCAATGGTTTTCATCTATCTTTTTACCTTCCCACTCTCATGCTTCTTGGAGCAACAGGTCACCTCCATATTATGAGTATTGCCAACCAAAGAAAATCCTCCATTGAACTCGTCAAAGGAAAAATAAGGGAAATCTATAGTGAAAATGCCCTTAAAATAATAGGTGAATTACTTATCAAACAAGGATTGCTCAATCCAGATGAATACAGAGAAATAACAAATAAGACCAAAAAAGAAAACTTTACGTCGGCCCTTGTTGATGACCACTGGATCAGCCCCCATGCCATGGTAGAACTCAAAAAAGAACAGATTTTTTTAGAGCTTGAAGAAATCATGGGAACCAACCACGTTCAAATAAGCTTCACTCCAAAACAAGATAACATCCCCTCTCCCTGTGATATAGATTATAAAACTCTTCAGTCATCACTATTTGAAATCATAGAGTTTCAAATTTCAGACGAATGGCTAAAAGATTTCTATGCACCACACATAAATTCCTCCGTCGTTATGAAAATCGAAGTCAACAGAAATCACCCCATATTTAAGTACCCCGTCACCAGGAAAATTGAAAACTTATTTGATTTACTCGCAAAAAGCCCTACACTTAAAGAAATACTAAGTGATGAAATAAAAATACCTAAATCTATATTATATCAATCTCTTCATGCCCTCACTATCAATCAATCAATTATTTTTGTCGATAAAACTAAACAAAAAAAAGAAGCGAAAACTTCTGAAGTAACAGTCATTTCTGAGAACAAAATACTCTCACGACTCAACATACTGTTAGATGGCATAAAAGACAAATCTCCTCCTGAAATCTTCTGTTATTTAGGATCTTCAGAAGAAGTCACTAAGAAAGAGGCTCAAGAAATATTTAAAACTTTTTCAGAATCAAATCACCCTAATCAACTCCCACCCAATGCTTCAAATAAAATAAAATCACTCAATCAAAAAATATTTTCTTATGTTTCAGATGCTTACGAAATCATAACAAATGACGAAAAAAGGAAAAAATATAATTCAAAAATTGAATCAAAAGAGCTAGAACTTCAATCAAAGGCCAAAGTTCTTATTGAAAAGGGGGTTATTAACTTAAGACGTGGACATTTTGAAGAAGCCATAGAAGAAATTAAAGCTGCTCATCAGTGCCACGAAAGCCATCAAACTCTTCTTTATTTATTTTGGGCCAGATTGAAAATGTATCAAGATAAGATAAAGCCTGAAATGATCACAGAAATAAACAATGGTATTATGGGCCTTCCCAGCCATTATAGAAAAAGTGAAATTTATCATCTTGTTTATGGGTTACTCAAAAAAGCAGAAAATAACTTTTTAGAAGCCGGAAATTCCATGAAAAAAGCCCTACAAATAAACCCAAGCTTCTTCGATGCCAGAAAAGAATTAATGGATATTATCAAAGAAGATAAAAGAAAGAATCAAAATTTATTTACAGGTGACTTTTCTACAGTTGTGAGTGGTTTTTTTAAGAAAAAAGGTAGTTAATAAAAATCGTACTTTGCACGACGGTGGATGGCTGCGTCATCAGCGTGCTGCTATTTGTCATCATGGTCGTCCTTGACATCTCGATTGAGAAAAGGGGTGAACATATCTAGGGGCAGGGGAACAATCACTGTGTGACTTCCCTCACCGCTAATCTCTGTGAGAGTTTGTAAGTAGGCAAGTTGCAAAGCAGAGGGAGAGGAGGCCAATTGATTGGATGCCTTAGAAAGCATCTCTGATCTTTGAACCTCTCCCTCAGCACTAATAACCTTGGCACGCCTTTCTCTCTCTGCCTCAGCTTCACGAGCCATTGCCCTTTGCATTTCTTTAGGTAAATCAATGTGCTTGACTTCCACCAAGGTGATTTTAATTCCCCATGGCTCCGTGGCCTTATCGAGGATATTTTGAAGGGCGTGGTTAATCTTATCACGGTTGGAGAGCAATTCATCCAACTGGTACTGACCTAAAACCGAACGCAAAGTGGTTTGGGCGAGTTGGCTTGTGGCAAAAAAGAAATCCTCCACCTGAGTGATAGCCATTTCAGGCCCAATCACCCTAAAGTAAATCACGGCATTGACTTTAAGAGTCACATTGTCCCTTGTGATAACATCTTGAGGTTGAATATCCATGGTGATCGTACGGGTATCAATGCGGATAATTCTTTCCACAAGAGGAATCACAAAAATCAGACCTGGGCCACGAATCCCAATGGAACGACCAAAACGAAGAATCACTCCTCGCTCCCATTCGGAAAGAATTTTAATCACTGAAGCCAAAAGGAAGACAACTCCTATAACAAGCACTAATAAGAATGACATAATTTCTCCTTTGTATTGTTCTGTTGGTTCTTATGTTGTATTTTCTTAAATGCTTCTATCACTAATCCACTTTAGATACAACAAGAGTGAGCCCCTTATAGGACTCCACCCTAAGGGAGTCGCCCAAGTCCACCTTTTCGCCACACTTGAATTTCCATATTTCTCCATGAATCTCCATGAGGCCCGTCCACCCCCGGGCCTGAATCACTTGGCCTTGGCGATGAAGCAGTTCATCGCCCCCCCCTTGTTTCTTGATATGACGAGTTTGGTAGGCCATAAATGCGATCCCCAAAGTAACAAGTCCCAGTAACAAAGCCATGGCTACAATCAAACCTATGGACAGGTGGATCCCCGTGACCTCGGGATCAAATAGAAATAAACTCCCAATCACAAAAGAAGAAATTCCCCCAATCCCAAAGGTGCCAAAACTTGGCACAAAAGCCTCGACCAAAAGCAAAGCCAAGCCTAAGAAAATGAGAGCTACACCGCCCCATGTCACATCCATCTTATGAAGGCTCACCAGAGAGACCAACAAACCCACCCCACCCATAACCCCTGGAACAATAGTTCCAGGGTGAGTGATTTCAAAGTACAACAAACCCAAGCTAGCCATCATCATCATGTACGCCATTTGTGGATCGGTAATAAAGGAGATCGCCCTGTCCCTCAGTCCCTCCTCCATGGAGTGAAGGGGGCCCACAACCACATGACGCTCCTCTTTACCCACCATTTTTACCTGGCGCCCATGGGCCCACTCCAAGAACTCTACTTTGGTGCTGGCCACAAAATCAATGGCCTTGAGTTTGAGGGCTTCTTGAGAGGACACAGCCTTGGCCTCCGTCACAATCTCCTGGGCAAACTTTTGGCTCCGATCACGATGCTGGGCAATACCCTCAAGCCAACTCTTTACATCATTGATCATCTTTTTTCTTAAGTCCTTGGACATGCTTTGCCCCGATCCACTGATAGGAGTGGCGGCCCCAATATTAGTGGCCTCCATAGCCCCTACCACATGACAGGACTGAAGGATAATAGCTCCCGCACTTCCTGCATGTCCCCCTGATGGGTGGACCAAGCACAATATGGGAATGGGAGAGTTGAGAATACCTTCAACAATCTTTCGTGTGCTTTGAAGAGACCCCCCAGGAGTGTTGATAAGGATTAAAAGAGACCCACAGGATTTTTTTTGAGCCACTTCTAGTCCCCTTTCCAAACGATAGAGACTGTACAAGCCAATGGTCTCCTTCATTTTGATTTCCACGGTGCAGGCCGCCGCTTCTCCCTGGGGTAGGAAGAACCCCAAAGCCAACATAAAGCTGAAAGTAAAGCTAAAAGTACAGTTGAAAATAAGATTGCAAACAAGATTGAAAATAAACCGGTCCTTTCTCACTCTCTTCATTGATCTCATCATCCTCCTTTTTAATCCTTCTCCAAGACCAATGCAATACTCAATGCACTTCATCACAACGCGCAGAAGCTTCACAAAAAATTCCTCTTACTTATTTTTCATGGTTCAAAAAATCAACCAATCAACCAATCATAGGTCTAAATTTGAAAAAAAATCTTCACAAACTCTTTATGAAAAACAACATAAGCCGACAAGAAGAAGTAAGTAAGAAGTCTCTCATTTTAGTACATATGATACCAACTTTCGTAGAGCTTCTCAATAAAAGCATCCATAAAACAACAAATAAGTAGATGTATCTTTAAACAAGAAAAGTAGAAAAGTTTAGGTGATTTTATGAATACAAAAAGAAAGTCAATTCCTCTTGATAAAAAACAAATCATAGAAAAAAGGGCGCCAGAAAAGCCACATTTTTTGAATGATTCCTCTCCCCCCAGTATGAAAGAACACCTGCAAGAGCAACTTGTTGAAAAATACAACACCTGTTGCCTCTGCGGAACCACCCTTGAATTTACACATGTCACTCATTTCGTAAACGACATTGTTATCGAAGAAACAAACTGCCCTCGCTGTATGGTCAAAACGAAAAAACAAACTCATATTCTACAATAAACGTCATTTTCTACATACATCTACATACAATAGACGTCATTGCATCTTTCCAATCGATCTTGTACTAATTTAATGAAATCGGGTTCAATATCTATACCTACACTGTTCCTACCTGTACATCTAGCGGCCAAGCAAGTTGTCCCAGAGCCGACGAATGGATCTAAAACTGTTTGTTTCTCAGTAGAGAAAAGACGAATAAGGTGCTCACATAGTTGCACTGGCTTTGGTGTTAAGTGTTTATTGCCATCTTCTCGCCTTTGTTTCTCAACAGTCATCACTGTTTCAGGGACTCGTCCTGTAATTGTTTGGCGCACGTCGATAAGCCCCGTTCCATGCAATAGCCAATTATCTACAAATGTCCCTTCCTTTGGCTTTTGCGCACAAATAATTAACTCAAATTGGGGACGTAATTGCGGAGTTCGACGTCCTCCAATACTTCGAATGACTTCTAATTTCTGTTTTTCTGTCATATCACCACGCTTACGAACAAAATGATCGACTGTAAATGCCTTAAATTGTGCGCTCTTTGTGAATCGCCACGCAAAAGAATCTCGAATCTCAAATCCAGCATTTTCAGCAGCTATGGCCGCACGGTGATAAAGCCTCGGGGCAGAAAACATAAGCATAAATCCGCCGGGTTTTAAAATACGCAATAATTCTTTAGCAATAGGTTCAATGAAAGCTTGTAATCTTTTTCCTTGATTAGGATCGAATTTCATACCAATAGGCAAGCCGCCAATAACTTTGGCCGCACGATGATTCCGAGAATAATGAATTCTGTCTTTATTCCATTTATCATCAAGCCCATTGAGGAAATATGGTGGATCGGTTAAGACCAAATGAACGCTAGAGTCACCCATATCTTTAAGAATATTGCGGCAATCGCCTTTATAAAGTTTCACTGTAGATGTATGGACAATTGCACTCATTGCCCGCACCAGCTGCATGCATTACCCACACTTTCCCTACTTCAATGCCTCATTGATGATTTTTCTTTCCCTTTTGGGGGAAAATTCTGGTCAAGTTTTGTTTCCTGGATTTTTCCATAACTTTCTCCTTTAAGTGCAATTTTTATGGCGGTATACTTAAAAAGGCATGAACTCTTCGTGCGAAGAGTTCATAGCCCTCTGTACAATTTGCACGCAGCAAAACCACGCCGCCGAGCGCCGAGCCGCAAAACCACGCACGCAAAAAGACTCCTCTGTACCCTAATCGTCAGTGTCATCGCCTTCGTCGGTGTCATCGCCTTCGTCAGCGTCATCGCCTTCGTCAGTGTCATCGCCTTCGTCAGCGTCATCGCCTTCGTCAGTGTCATCGCCTTCGTCAGTGTCATCGCCTTCGTCAGTGTCATCGCCTTCGTCAGTGTCATCGCCTTCGTCGGTGTCATCGCCTTCGTCGGTGTCATCGCCTTCGTCAGTGTCATCGCCTTCGTCAGCGTCATCGCCTTCGTCAGTGTCATCGCCTTCGTCAGTGTCATCGCCTTCGTCAGTGTCATCGCCTTCGTCAGTGTCATCGCCTTCGTCGGTATCATCGCCTTCGTCGGTATCATCGCCTTCGTCGGTATCACATTCGACATCACACTCATCGCCTTCGTCGGTGTCATCGCCTTCGTCAGTGTCATCGCCTTCGTCAGCGTCATCGCCTTCGGTGTCATCGCCTTCGTCAGTGTCATCTCCTTCGTCAGTGTCATCGCCTTCGTCGGTATCGGAAGTAGGAACCCCATGAATAGTCATCTCGATATTACGCAAAACAACTCCCAAAGAGTGTTTACCAAAAGTTAAGGTGAAATTCTCAACACCTCTTGAACCATTTTTGTGGTGCGCACTAAACGTCGCATACTCTGGTTTCTGCTCGTGAATATTTTTGCGCATAAGAGTTGTGGAGTAACTGCCCAACACATCTTCCAAATCTTTAAATTGGAAGTCAGAAGACTGTATGCGAGTTCCATGAATTTCAGTCCAGCCGAAACCCAAGCCTTTGCTCTCTATAGAAATAAATACTGGCATGCTTTTCTTTTCATTATCTTGCAGGGATGTACAAGTGAGAGTAACTTCACCTTCCAGCATTCCGTAGCCGATGAAAAACCCTGATTCATATCCATTGAGTGTGCCATCAATATGACATAATGTCATATCTTCGACATCTCCGGCATCTCCGGCAGAGTGGGATAACGAAAATCCACCAAGAAAGAAAACTACAACTGTAATAAAACTATAAAATAACTTTTTCATAATCGACACCTCTTCTTGTTCTTGTTATATTATTCTGTTGTATCAGAATATATTTTTTGTTTAGTATAAAATACTTTTATTTTATGATCATGTAAACCCCATCGTTTACATTCTCAGAAAATGTTGCTTTACCATAATAGTAGTATGAGATCCTGTGGGTAAAGTCTAGTTTTTCACTACGACACATGACACAGCAACCCCTTCCAAGATTCATTTTAAAACTGGCACTGCTTGCTATCTTATTTTAAGCTGTACACTTTGATGACAGTAACTCTATGCAATACAGATGCATCTTGATGTCGATAATTTGAGTCCAATTTGAGGTCCAATTGGGCTCCATCAATGCAAGCAGCTCCTTCCACAAACATAGTAACTCATAAAGACTTATGAATAAGATTGAGTCATCCGATAAGATAAATGGCTAAAAATGTTAGATAACGAGACATGTATGACGCATCACGCACGCACGTCTGTATGTATGATGGGAGGGGTTTTATGCAAGATATAGCTCGGCTTGCAAGGTACAAGAGATTTCGCAAAAAAGAAGATGTCGATCTCAGCATTGTGATCTCCACAAACAAGGGTGAACAGTTCACCCTCTCTGTGGAGGACTGCTCTCTCACGGGTATTTTTGCCAAATCTTCCACCGCAGGCATAAACATCGATGTGAATAGTATCATCCCCAACTCCAAGATCGTATTTCAAAATGAGGAGTACCCCATTGGCCGACTGGTGTGCAAAAGATGTGTGGAGCATGGGGGCACCACCTACCTGGCCCTTTCTGTGGTGGATATTCGACTTCCAATCTCAAGCTTTTTATCCAAAGCCGTCTCCCTGGACCTTGACTCTGGCTCCAATGAGCTCGAAGTGGAGCTAAGCGAAAAGGGCTTCACCATTGGTGATTTCTTAACCACAAAGTTTGAAAATCAAGATATTTTTGATCGCTGTTACAAGTTTGAGTTGTTTTACAAAACCTATAAGGATAGTGACCGCTTTGCCTATTTCTTTCCCAGAAACTCCATGACGGGGCCACGAATCACTGTGAGAAAACGAGGCCCTCGCAAGGACTACCTGATGTTTGGCTCCAATGATTATTTAAATCTCTCCTGCCACCCCGAGGTCATCGAAGCCGCCAACCGTGCCACACTCCAGTACGGCCTAGGATCAACGGGAGCCTCCTCCCACCTCGGGCACCACCACCCTCCACCAGGAGTTGGCCGACAAGGTGGCCAGAATGTGTGGACGAGAGGAGGCCCTCATCTTTCCCTTCGGGTTACAGTGCCAGCCTGGGGATTATCTCAGCCCTGGCCGGGGCCGAGGACCTTATTTTGGCCGACGTGTTGAGCCATGCCTCCCTCCAAGACGGTATGAAGCTTTCGGGGGCCTCCTGCCGTTTTTACTCCCACAACAACATGAAGCATTTAGAACGCATTCTCAAAAAGGAGAGAGACAAACACTCGGGCTGCCTCATTGTCACCGAAGGGATTTTCTCTATGGATGGCACCCTCGGTAAAATCCATGAAATTCTGCCCATTGCTCGCAAGTACAATGCCAGGGTCATGGCCGACCAAGGGCACTGCTTTGGGCTCTTGGGGGAGAGGCTTACGGGCACAGCAGAACATTTTGGCATGGAAGACAAACTGGATATCACCATGGGGCTTTTTTCCAAGGCCGCAGGAGCCTTTGGGGGATTTGTCACCGGCCCCCCCGAGTTGATCCACTGGTACAAAGTTTATGCAAGATCCTATATTTTTGCCACCAGCATCCCCCCCGGCATTGCCGCCGGAACCCTCAAAGCCCTTGAAATCATGGAGTCGGGGGAGAGGCAAAAAATACTCTTTAAAAACATCGAAATGTTTGTCAAAGGCTTGGTGGACATGGGGCTTCCCATCGACCCCCAACATAGCACTCCCATTGTCCCCATAGAAGTGGGAGATGAGACAAAAATGGGGGCGATCTTTCAATCCCTCCTCGAAGGCGGGGTCTATGCCCTCCCTGTGATGTACCCCGTGGTGGCACGCAATCATTGCCGCTTTCGTTTTTCCATCACCTCTGCCCTAACCCCCACGGATATCGAGTTGGCCTTGATGGTGCTTAAAAGGGCCTTTGAACAAAACAATTTCACCTTCAAAGAAACAAAGAGAGAGGGAGAAGATTTTTAGATGAAAAAAAGTAGAAAAAAGGACTCATGGAGTTTTTTCTATGGGCGTAAGTAAGTATGGGTGTAAGTAAGTATGGGCATAAATGAATTATTGATTTCCTTGATGCTGACCTCTCAATCTTTGATGGGTGTGATCGAGATGCCTGAAAATGTCAGCCCTTGGAAAGTGGAAAAAAAATGGAGCCGAGACCAAGGCCAACTGGAACTTATCCTTTCCACCAGGTATGGAGACCTTTCTTGCCCCCAGGACTCCCTTCTCGTTTTCCCTCAAATTCTCTACGCAGAGCAAGAAGTTTACGGCAAGGGGATCCACCGCTCCCTCAATGCTCCCCACGAACCCAAAAATATCTTTGGCCAAATGAGCATCAAGTGTTCCGACTTAAAATCCTTGGAGCCCAACGATACCCTCCAGTGGCGCGTGCAAGGTTACTCTCGCTATTTCTCTCACTTCAGTGAAAGCCCCAAGATCAAACCCATTGAAGCCCACCTCAAGGTCTCTGAGAACCTCTATATAGGTTCCACCCTGGGCCTTTTTCTCTTCTCCCTTCTCCTCTATATGGCCTTTGCCCACAAGGAGAACCTGGCCTTCACCCTCTCCCTCAGTTTATCAGCCTTTTTTCTCGCCCTCTACTTTTTTTGGAATGTCAGCGGTGAATTTGGGCTCGTTCTCTCCATGTTAAGTGTCCATAAAATGGCCGACTTGTCCCTGGTCTTTGGCTTCCTCATGCTCATGATGGGTTTTTACTTTCGAGGCTTTCTCCACAAAAAATTCCTTATTTTATTTTTCGCCATGTGTGGGATTGCCACCTTGACCATTGGCCTTGGGGGCAATGGGGACATCATCCAGGTGGGGACAAGCACGCCCTTTATAGCGGCGGCCCTTTGCCAGTTTTACATATGCCATAGCACCCTGAGACTCTTTGTGAACAAAAGAGATCCCGTCCATCTCATGGAGTTCTTTTTTGCCCTGATTTTTTCCACCTTTGTTCTCCTTGAAATGTCCATTGTTATGGGAACTCTCCACATGCCCAGCTACTTTCCCTTGGGTTTGATTTTTGCCTTTCTGATCTTTACAGTTTCCATCAATCGACAGATTCGCAAAACCTACAAAGAAAGGGACGAGCTTCTGGACGAAATGGGAGAGAAGATCAAAAGTCGCACCGCCGACCTCTCCCAAGCCCTCAAGGAAAAGGACATCGCCCAAGCGGAGCTTATTGAAAGTGCTCGATTGGCCTCCCTGGGGACATTGAGTGCCGGCATTGCCCATGAAATCAACAACAGCATTAACTATGTCAATGCCTGTGTGATTGGTTTGGAAAAACAAATGAACTTGGCGGTGAGCAAGGACAGTCCTCAACTCCCCATCATCAAAAAACTTCTCAAAACCATCAAGCACGGGGCAGAGATCACCATCAGTATTGTTTCCAGCCTTCGATCCTACACGGGCTTGGAACAATCTGAAATGCAAAGAACTTCCTTTGACGATGTGGTGAACTCTGTCACCACCATCATTCGGTCCAAAATGGGCTCCATTGAATTTATCAAGGACTACGATCCCAAGGTGCAAATTTATGGCTCCGTCGTGGGACTTAGCCAAGTCATTATGAACCTTGTCACCAACGCCCTAGATGCTTTGCCCCACCAAGAAGAAGGACAAATCAAGGAAGAGAGAATCAAGGAAGGAAGAATTAAGATATCCGCCCACACAATCGAAAATAGAAAAGATAGCGAAAGTAACGAACATAGTGAAAATAGCGAGAGTAACAAAAATAATAAAGATCATTTTAAAATTGTGATCTCAGACAATGGGTCGGGAATGGAGCCCCATCTTGTGAAACATATCTTTGACCCCTTCTTTACCACCAAAGAAGTAGGCAAGGGAACGGGTCTAGGGCTTTATATTGTAAAAAAGGAAATTGAAAGTCGACACAAAGGGACAATCACCGTGGAGAGCACCAAGGGCGAAGGAACAACCTTTGTCATTGAACTACCGCAACCCCAATCACAACGAAAGCCCCAAGCCCACAAGCTTCTTTACAAGGAGACTGCCTAATGGGAACTCGAATTTTATATCTTGATGATGAAGTCCATCAGCACATCTCTCTGGAGGTCCTCATTCCCGAAGAATGGGAAATTCACTGCTTTGCAGACCCCCTCAAGGCTTTGGACGCCCTCTCAGAGATTGATCCCTGGATTATTATAAGCGATCAGAGAATGCCTCATATGCAGGGTTTTCGATTTTTGGAATTGGCAAAAACAATGACCCCTGACGCCATTCGAGTTATCACCACGGGCTACAGCGATGAAAAATCCATTGTGGAGTCCATTCGCAAGGCCCAGGTCTTTGATTATATTGTCAAGCCCTGGGATACAAACAAACTCTTAAAATCCCTGGAGAGAGCGGCTCATTTTTACGAAAGTGAAAAAGAGAAAAAGGAGTTAAACCAAAGACTCCAGAGAAAAAACAAAGAACTCAAAGACCTCTGCGATCAATTGGGCTCTCTCGTTCGTAGCCATGAAAAAATAGAAGAAGAATTGAAAAGCTGGGTCCACCCCTTTGTCATGCAGGCGGCCGCTGTGAATATCCATTTTCCCATTCAAAAAGATATCGCAGCCCTTGTCATTGATATTATCGGCAGCAGTGAAATACACGAAAAAATCACTGACAATATGCCCCTACGTATTCGAGTGCTACAAACAGCTTGGGAAATTATTCTTCGCCACGGTGGTGAGGTGGAGTCCCAAGAAGGAGATAAGATCTATGCCAATTTTGGTTTATTTGATTTGGTAAAGCACCCCGCCAACGCCGCCCTGGCCGCAGCCAAAGAGCTAAGATCAAGTCTCCAAAGCCTCAATGATCACTATGGAACCAGTGTCGAGTGTGGTGTGGCTGTTCATGTGGCCAATAAATGCTCTGTCTTTCTAAGAAAGGCTGTTTTAAATACAGAAAGTGGTGTTAAAGTGCGAAAGAAATTTGATACAAGCTCCTTAGATATTGATCTCACCCACAGGCTGGAGGACATCACCCACCAACTCCCCGGAAGCAATATCATGCTCACAAGAGATTTATTTGACTATCTAGAACGCCCTCCCGATAAAAACCAAATCACTTCCCTGGGACACTATGTTTTAAAAGGCCAGTTGCAACCGGCAGAGTTACTTCTCATTAAATCCAACCGTGTCACCCAAGAAGAAATTGAAGAACTCAAAAGCAATTACTTATCCCAATTCTCTCTAGAGAAGAAGGTTGCCTAAGCAGCAAGGCCGCATGCCGCATAAACAGAAGAGAAAGAGCATTGAAGACTTCTGATAACATGTGAGACCCCTGTTCTCTTTCTCTAAAAGCTTTTAATCAATGGCGATGGTGTCAACCTTCGCCATTGAAAAGAGGGGGCCTGAAAGTAGTGGTTCAAAAAGGGAACCAAACAGGACCCTATCATAAGGGCATAAATCAAACCATTCTCCATAAAGAAATAATAATGGAAGGTAAGGGCTGCGATGGCCACAAAAGATGAGAATACGACTTGACCCATAAAGTGATGGGGAGCACTCCTAGGGTCAGAAATCATAAAAAAAGCAAAAATTAAGAAAGAACCTTTTAAGGCTGTGTGATAGAAAACAGCCATTTCGTAACCCAGATAAATATTTCGTATAAGAACTCCTCCCAAGTAAAAGATGAGAAACAACCAAGCCGTATGACTCTGGCGCATTTGACCAGCGATCAAGCAGCCCACAGCGATGACCCATGCTGATATGGAAATCCCTGAGCCCCATTGTCCCGGTGAAATCCAAGCCTTATTCCACAGTAAAATCGCAAAGATGCCAAGAGCTGAAGGGTTGAAGATATGTTGGCCCTTGTATTGTAGAAGAAATTTTGAATGGATGGCGATAAAGGCCGCAAGGGGATGCATCCATAAGTTATGGCTTCTTAAAAGAAGAACAATACTGAGGGAGCTAATAAGGGCACTGAGAAAACTGTGAGATTTGAGATTTAATTTTTTTATCCAAAAAAATTGTGTGAGTAGACCCGAAGCCAAGGTCAGAGGAACCTGCATCCATCGAAAAGATAGATCAAACATCCATAGGCCATAAATAAATAGACTCGCTAGGAATATGATCTGTATATACCTTACGTCTTTGATCAACACCCGCATGTCCTTGGTCAACAACAAATATCCTTACCTTAGCCACAACCGCATGCCCTTAATCAATCCAACGGCATGTCTTTGGTCAACAACAGTTTATTGTTTATGCTTATTACTTATTGCTTATTTCCACAGATTTTTCCACCATGGGTCTTTGGATGTGGGAGTGTGTGATCCAGGAGATGAAGAAGAATTCATATTTTTTCTAATCTCTTGGATATTCCACCCTGTCAGTCGAGCCAATACTTGAGCTTCTTTTTCTTGACGCTGGGGGAGATTTGCAAAATACTTCTTGGCCGCCTGACATTGTGAGGGTGATCCCTTCCAAGGATGTCGTAAAATATAACGACCCTGGAAGTTTCTCGTGTCACGTGTTTCGTGAAACATCAAGTCTGCGGGAAAGGTCTTGTCCGTGTAACGAAGGTGAAGACGAGTGACCTTAACAGGTTGTGCCCCTCCTTTTGAGCGAGAAAAAGTCCTCCCTTGGGGCGAGAAAGAAGAACGGTTGGAGGGACGATTTTTTCCTCCTTGATTTTGATTCAACCAGAAAACACCCAAGCCTTTTAACTCTTGTTGAGTCAAAGGATCTGCGGCACAGGGATCACACCAACCCATATCCCAATAGTACTCCATAAAAACAGTTTTCATCTGTTCTCTTGCCACCTGTGTTTTAAAAATATCTTTGTAGAAGTCAGAAAATTTGTCTTTAACATAGATAGGTATCTCCACATCTGTGGGTATCTTGGTCGTAACATAGTTTGTGGTTTCCACACGGCCATTTTTGGTCAACACATAGACAAATAAATCCTGGGGGCCTTTGGAGTTTAACATTCCCAGTCGAATGGGGAGCATAAATTTTTCTGAGGAAAAAGCAAATTGAAGGGGCCTTAGATATGTGAGGCCCGCTCTCGCTTGTTGCTCCAAATTGACTTTGGCCACAAAGAATTTCATTTTTTGTTTGATGTAGGGTTGAAGGGCCCTATGAGCCCCCTTGGGGATGTTATACTTGTTCAGTTTAAGCCATGTCTCCAAACCATGGGATTCTTTGGCTGAGAGAACAACAATATCGTACTCCCCCACAGTGAATTTCTCTTCCACGGTGACTCCAAGAGATTTCTTTTTGGGGGGAGCCCCTCTTAAGCTTAAGGACTTGTTGAGGTTTCTGTTGCTCTCCATGGCGTCGTATACTATATTTGGCCGACAGGGGTCCTCATCAAAGTATTCAACAAGCCTTGGTGCCGTGAAGGAGTCAATTCTTTCAAAAAGTTTCTTATCCCCCACATGCACCTGTTCTTTCTTGAGAATCGAAGGAAGGGGAACCACAAGAGCAAAATTTTTCAAAGACCCCTCATAGTCATTCATCATACTGATAACTGTTTTATTCTCATGCCTCACCAGAACAACTTGAGAGGCTTTGTTAAAAAGCTTTGCATTGCCCTTGGCCACATAAAAGCCGCAAAACCCATGAGCTTGATAAAAGGGTAAAAATAAACATAGAGTGATAACATACAAAAAAACATACTGAGCTTTCATTTTTTTCTCCATAACATACTTGCTAAAACATCCATCTTTATTATTTTAACTTCATCAAATTAAGGTGGTCTGCACTCGATGTCACGACAAGTTCTAATAACCTCCACCATTATCATCTTAAATCTATTCTAACGTCTTGTTAGAAAGACTAAGTTGTTAGTCAAACCCGACAAAATGCCATCTCACTATAATCTAATACAATACAAATACTTTCTTATAAGTTCTCACTTAGAGTTTGAGGCGAAGAGTGACTGGGCCATGGAAATCATGGCCCAGTCACGAAAATCACGAGAGTCGATTGGAGCGATATGTCAACCGGTTTGTTAAGCCACTCAAAACCTTCATCAAAGCATTTTAGTTATTCATTACGCTATTTACTGAGTCACTCAAGTCATTTCATTTCTAAGCGTCCTTACCTTTTTATGCTGCTTAGGCTAGCCGTGGCCTTCAACTTATGCCTATGGACCACTTCCTGCGGTGGTAAAAAGAGACTGAAAAACGATATCCGAATTGACGGATCAAGCACAGTTTTACCCATTACCTCCGCCATTGCTGAAGAATACGGAAAGGTGGAGCCTAGGGTTCGCATCCTTGTTGGTAAATCTGGCACAGGGGGGGGCTTTAAGAAATTCCTAGCCAAAGAAACGGACATCAATAACGCTTCGAGGAAAATAAAGTCCCAAGAGGTGAATTTGGCCCAAGCCCGAGGCTTCCAATATATTGAACTTCCTGTTGCCTACGACGGGATCACGATCATCATTCACCCAAGCAATGATTGGGCCCAATGGATCACTCCCATGGAATTAAAGAAGATATGGGAATCAGGAAGTCAGGTGAAGCTATGGAGCCAGATTCGCAAAGAGTGGCCCCAAAAGGCAATTAAACTCTTTGGTCCAGGAACTGATTCGGGAACTTTTGACTACTTTACCAAGGTCATCAACCATAAAGAGCACTCTTCACGCAAGAACTACACTATGAGCGAAGACGACAATGTCCTTGTCACAGGAGTTGCTGGAAATAAGTACGCTATGGGCTATTTAGGTTTTGCCTATTACTCTGAAAACAAAGATAAATTAAAAGCTCTACCTGTGGGTAAAGACAAAAAATCTGCCATAATCCCCTCCATGAAAAACATCAATAGTGGCTCCTACAAACCCTTGTCTCGCGAAGTCTTTATCTATATTCACAAAAATGCGGCTCAACGCCCTGAAATCAAGTCTTTCATCAGCTTTTACCTGAGCCAAGCCTCAAATATTGTCAATGAAGTGGGCTATGTACCACTCACCCAAGCTGAATACAAACAAGCTCTTTCAAACTTCTCCCGATTTGTGGCGCACCAATAACTCAATCCAATCTAACAAATACACAAATACGAAGAACAAAGAACTTGGACCTACAAATTTGAAAATCACTCAAAAACAAGAAACGAAATTTCCTCTTAAGAATTTACTTATTGAGAGAAGCGTTTTCGCCTTCCTTTTGCTCTGTCTCCTTACCACTCTTATAACCACAGGAACAGTTATCGCCATTCTTGGCAAAGAATCCTTTGATTTCTTTTCCCAAGTCCCTTTGTTCGACTTTCTCTTTGGAACTCAATGGGGCCCTCTCGTTGAACCAAAATCTTTTGGAGTGCTTCCCCTCGTTGTAGGGACAGCATGGATTGCGGGGGGCTCCATTCTCGTTGCACTTCCCATAGGGCTTTTGGTGGCTATTTATTTAAGCGAGTACGCAAGTGCCAAAGGCAGGGGCATCATTCAACCTGTCTTAGAGATCCTTGCGGGCATACCCACCATTGTCTATGGATTTTTTGCCTTGGCTTTTGTCACTCCCCTCCTTCAAAAAATCTACCCTGAGACCCAAATCTTCAATGCGGCCTCAGGAGCTATTGTAGTTGGCATTATGATTCTTCCCATGATCTCATCCCTTTGCCATCAAGCTCTACGAGCCCTACCCCATGAAATAAGAGAGGCAGCCTACGCCCTTGGTGGATTCCGCTACGAGGTCATACTCTATGTTTTGCTCCCCGCAGCAGGAGGCCGAGTCGCAGCAGCCACTCTCCTTGCTATTTCAAGGGCTATTGGTGAAACCATGGCTGTCACCCTCGCCGCAGGAGCCACGCCCACAATGCTCGCCTATCCCACAGAAAGTATCCAAACAATGACGGCCTATATTGTCCAAGTGAGTCTCGGAGATACCCCTGCCGGAGGCGTGGAATACCTCACTTGCTTTGCCGTGGGGGCCCTTTTGTTTGTCATGACGTTAACTCTCAATATTATTGGAAACCACCTTATTATTTCCATGGATAAGAAACACTTGATATAAAGGATACAAGAACGATGGGTATAAAGGGTATAAAGAGTGTAAAGGGTGTAAAGAGGTTTCCATGACGAGAACTCAAAAAGACAAAGTTTTTTTTGCGCTCTGCTGGCTCATGACCACCTTGGCTGTTGTCACCTTGCTTCTCTTATTGGGAAGCATTTTCGTAGATGGGTGGAGGTCTCTCTCACCCGATTTTTTGTCTCAATTTCCTTCGAGAAAGCCCTCCCAAGCGGGACTTAAGTCCGCCCTTTGGGGAAGTATATGGGTGATTTCCCTCACAGGTTTTTTTGCCATCCCTGTGGGCATTGCCACAGCTCTATGCCTTGAGGAGTACTTGCCCAAGAATAAGTGGACTCAATTTTTACAAATTAATATTTCCAACCTTGCAGGCATGCCCTCTATCATTTATGGCCTCTTGGGTCTGGCTATTTTTGTTCGGTTCTTGGGCCTCGATCGAAGTATTGTTGCAGGGTCCCTCACTCTCGCTCTTCTCATTCTCCCGGTCATTATTGTCGCCTCTCAGGAAGCCATACGAACCATTCCCCACTCTCTCAAAGAAGCCGCCCATGCCCTTGGCACCTATAAGTGGCAAGTGACATGGGGGCATATCTTGCCTGCCGCCCTTCCTGGTATTATGACAGGAATCATCTTAGCTCTCTCCCGTGCCATTGGAGAAACGGCCCCCCTGATTGTTGTCGGTGCTTTTAGTTATGTGGCCTTTGTGCCCCAATCTATCATGGACCCCTTCACGACCTTACCTATTCAGATTTACAACTGGGCGGGCAGACCCCAAGAGGCTTTTCACAACCTCGCCGCAGGAGGCATCATCGTTCTTTTGGGCCTATTGCTAAGCATGAATTTTATCGCTATTACCATCCGCAATAAGTTCCAAACCTACAAATAATCAAATCAGATGCTTATTCGCATTTAAGGTTATGGTAAATGTTAAATAGGCTGCCTGTTATTTTGACATAAAGCCCCTTGTCCCCACATTGACTGCGCCAAAAACGGTACGTGTTCACAACAGTGTCCACTCTCATATAGGCTCCATGACAACTTCTAAACCCACCGGAATTGGCTTTTTTCCACCGACTAGATCCTTTGCCATCTTTAGTATAACACTTTGTTGAAAGGCCAAATCCTGCCCGATTGTCAATGCGTATATAACCCCATTCGTTCGTATTGGGTTCTTCATGCTCTATGGACATTCCAAGAGCCATCGACGAAAATAAGGCCCAGCTTATAAAAATGGTAACAAATCGAAATCCAACAAATGTCTTCATATTTTTTCTCCTTACAATTGTATCCTCAATCTAACAATTGTATCCTCAATCTAACAATTTTTTCCATATGATAGAAGCATTTCAATATTTAATATAGAAAATCCAGACTCACTCAAAGTTTGAATGAATGGCAACGAAGTTGTGAATTAAAAACCAAGACCTCCTTTAAAAGCTATAACTCAAACCAACACTATAAGTGCGCCCTTGGCGAAACCTTCTCGTCACCTTCTGCCCCTGAGTTCTTTGTACTTCAGGATTGAGTATATTTTTGACCTTGCCCTTCACCTTAATCTTAGTATTGGTGTTGGTGTTGCGATGAATGTTGCCAGAGAAAACAAAATCCATGGAAGAAATAGACTCTTGATACTCGTCAGGTCTTCCACCTGAACCCACACTGGTGATCCGACGACCCATGGAATTATACAGCAAAGTCCATGTGGTCTTCCACTCCAATAATTGAGCCTCACAGTCCACTTGCAAATTCACAATATAGGGGGACTGCCCTTGAAAGGGACGATTGAAAGTTGTCAACTGCCCTCTCCTTGTGGGCGAAATAGACATATTCGATTGAATCCAAGTATAATTCCCACCCACCGTCCAATGGTAGGGAAGTTTTTTTCTAAACTCAAGCTCCACACCCTCTGAGGCAGCCGTTCCTACATTGAGAAAGGTATATTGAGTGTCTGTGGTTTCCACAATGGTCCCATCTTCTTTGAGAGCACCAAAAACCTCTTCGATGGGATTTATAAAGTTCTTCCTAAAATACCCCACAGATAAAATTTCTTCACGACGGGGAAACCACTCTAAACGCACACCGTAGTTTTTTATTTCTGCTGGCTGAATATAGGGGTTACCTTGAAACTTAGCCCCCTTATCTAGGTCATACCAAGTTGTGTTGGAAATCTCCCTCAACTCTGGCCTTGAAATGGTTTCACTGTAATTGGATCTCAGTTGTAACTGATCCCAAATATTCCATGTCATAGAAAGAACTGGAAAATAATCCTTTGTCTTCATCCTAGAAATGGTTTTTCCAGGGTTAAAAAGACGAAATGAGTTCACCTCCTGAACAGAATTCTCAAACCTTAAGCCCATCCCCCACACCCAAGAACCCAAGGACACCCTCAAATTGCTAAAATAACTATCAAGAGTCTGGTGAGCTAAGTAGTTAGATGTGTTATTGGATTGCTGATAAAGCTCTGCTGAAGAGTCGGAAAAAATGGCGTTAGGCTTTTTTGTGGCCTCTAAATTTTCACCAAACTGAAAGTAAAAAATTCTTGATGAAAACTGTCGATATTTTTTCATGCGACTCCAACCCGAAATGAGTTTAGCCCCTATGGTTCTCGTAGCTTCCCCCGTTCCTATAGAACTCGTATAGAGAGGCTGCTCATAGGTCCATCCCCAAACCTTCATTTTATCAGGCATATAGCGCCAACTAACATTGTTTGAAGCAGAACCATTTTCAGTTTCCAGTTGAGACTCACCATCTATTTCCTTATAGGTATACATTTTATTATCCGGTTCATCCAAAAGAGCCTGGGAATAAGTGTAGTTATAATGAAGTTTTCCATGATTCATGGACTTCAATGTACTAACACCACGAAATTGATGGGCGCGAAGGGATCGTTCCCTCCAACCATGCTCCACCTTCTGATAAGCTTCACCCTCGGAATTCACTCCCAGAGACTCTTTCACAAAATTCGAAGTCTTACCCAACAAAGACCCACTATAACCAAAATTGTGCTTCTTGTACTTAAGGCCCCATCCAAAAAGTCCTCCCCATTGAATCTTATTCTGACTCAAATGGACTGTGGACCGAGAGTCCTCCACAAGCTCATCACTTTCTCGGTTGTAGCCAATGCGCTCTTTGGCATTAAAATCCCATTTGTTGGAATAAAGCACAGCTAAATTGTAGCCCCCAAGAACTTTGCCCCACTTCCACCTGTCTCCTATCCCCAAGCCCAAACCAAGGTTCTCCCTAGGTTGAGCCTTTTCAATGTCATAGGATTTATTGATTTCTTTGGCTAAGCCTTGCCTCTCTTGGGTGGGCAGACTAGAAATATTCACATGGGATTCCACATGGTGTCGGATAGGAGATGGTAGGCGTCGCCGCCGTCCACTGCGCCCCAGAAAGTCTCTCTTGCTCCCTCTATAAGTTTTCACAATCCTTTTCCCTCTGTCTCCCCCCCCTCCATCTAGCCGACCCAGAGAAAGGGAAAATTTCGTATAAGCCTTGGAGGGCAGATTTTTTGTCTTTATCAAGATTGTTCCCCCTCCAAACTCCCCCGGCATTTCAGGGGAATACCCCTTTTGCACCACTATATTTTCAATGACACTAGCGGGAAATAAATCAAGTGGAATCACCCGACGAGAGGGATCCGGTGATGGCAAGTCCACGGAATTGAGAAGAGTTTTGGAATACCTCTCACCTAAACCACGAACATAAATATACTTTCCACCCACGAGACTAAGCCCTGTCACCCTTCGGAGGGAACTCCCCGCATGGGAATCACCCGACTTACCCATTTGCTCAGAACCAATGACATCGGCCACAGTTTGGTACCCTCGCCGCATTTTCAATAGTGCACTCACAGAACTTTCTTGAACTTGAGCCTCAGCCTGAGCCATGGGTAAGAAAGTCACAAAAATCACGAACCAAGGAGACCGCATGACCCCATGCTGCCACCTTAATATTGGTTTCATGTTACGTTCATATTGACTTCATGTTAGCTTAATATTGATTTTTGCTTGCCCCTACTCATGGAGAGCGCTCTTTAGTATTTCAGTATTTCTCTGAATGCTGGGCCGCGCAAAGGTTCATTGCAAAACTGCTTAAATGCTTAGACGGAGGTATTTCCAATGGGAAAGTCATGGAAAAATCCACTTAAAATAGCAACAGCCCAAAAAAAAGGACAAATCTTCACAAAATTTGCGAGGGAAATATCCGTCTCCGCTCGCATAGGGGGGCCGGATCCCAGCAGCAATGCCCGCTTAAAGTTAGCCATTCAGGCAGCACGGGCTCTCTCATGTCCCAAAGACACCATTGAGCGAGCCATTAAAAAAGGATCAGGCCAACTTGAAGGTAGTCATATTGAAGAAATCACCTATGAAGGTTATGGCCCCCAGCAAGTCGGCGTCATTGTTGAGTGCCAAACAGATAATAAGAATCGCTCGGTATCGACTCTGAGAAGCATTTTTAAGAAAAATGATGGAAGTCTTGGAAATTCAGGTAGCGTGAGCTGGATGTTCCATCGAATGTGCCTCGTCGAAGGTAAAAATGACAATATTCAAGACCCCGAAGAAGAAGCCATTGAGGCCGGAGCCAGTGATGTGGAGACCAAGAATGACATAGACCACACCTATAGCTTTTATGGAGCCCCCACGGACCTGGACACCATTAGAAATACCTTGATGGAAAGAGGTTGGAGTATCACTGTGGCAGAACTTTCCTATCGACCCAAAAATTTTACAGAAGTCGACGATGAAAAAAAAACTCAAGTTTATAACTTTTTGGAAGCCTTAGAAGACAACGAAGACTCCCATAAAATTTACGCCACCATAGAATAACCCAGTTTTGGGTTTTTCAATACTAATACTAAAGACCCATTGTAAAGCCCAATGTTATAAATTCACCTGAGAAGTCAAAGTCTTTGGACATAGAGGTGTAGGAGCGAACCTCCACAGTGAGCCATAGTGATTTGATTCCATAGTCTTGTTCCCACTCTTGAAGGACATCGGGACCGAGGAAATGAAATGAAAATGCACTACCTAGGGTGAAATGTCCCGCAAAAGCTCCTCCCCATTTCGTTTCTTGACCATCCTCTCGGAATTCAACAAAAGGAAGGACCGTCGTGCCTCCATCCACATAGGGAACCCACATTTGATTTTTCCAGTACTGTATTTTGTAGGCCAAGCTAAAGCTTAAGGGGAGGGCCATAAATAGAAAAGACTCCCTAGGCTTTAGGTTTTTGGAATTTTCAAAGGCTCCATGCCCTCGTGAGGCCATAAAGCCAAATCCTGCTTTTAAGGAAAAAGGCCCCGTATAAGAGGGTTTCCAATCGTAATCGAGGAGAATAACAGGAACTTGTTTTTGATAAATTTCCGAAAAGAAAGTGTTTGTTTTTATATTTTTTAAATTCTCTGGAGAGAATATACCCAAGCGAATAGAGCCTAGGGGTGGAGGCTCTACAGAACTCAAAAAGGAGGCAGAACCTAGGGGAGATTTTTCTTCAGAAAAAGATTCTTCTTCAGAAAGAGCCCATTCTCCAAGAAAAAACGAACCGATAAAGATAAAGATAAAGCAAAAACGAATCATTGAGTGGCTAAAGAATATAATGGCACAAGTGCCAAAAAGAAAAATGAGGGTTGTGGTGACCAATCCTACTTTAAGGGAGACCTTTGCAAACACCCATAGGGGCCAGAGCACCCATCTCGTCCACTGGCGAAGGGTGGGGTAGGTCGCCAGTTTTTGAGCCACAAAAGGACTGTATTTGTAGTAAAGGCCGGTAAGGTATTGACCTGCGGAGTGAGAAAGAAGAAAGCGATTTCTAAATTGTCGGAAAGTTTTGACCTTGGGAGCGAACTGAGAGCCATAAGCTGCTGTGGCAATAAAACAATTGAAATCCTTTGAAAGAAGTCCTGAAACATTTTCTGGAATGACGGCATAGGGGCAGTCTTGAGCATCAAAATGCTCGCCTTCAGGATCACAAACCTTAAGGCCATTAACCTCGATATTTTTAATATAATCTTCATTACTAAAATACGCAATATTATTGGTCTCATCCACAACGGCCAAGCGAAAATAGTAGGTAACACCGTTTTTTAAACCCATAATGGCTTCACTCTTGAGTTTAAATTTCTTGGTGCTACTCCCGCTTTCGTCTCCATTGTTGGCATCACTTTCGTCATTGCCATTTTGACCTTGGTCGCCCCCACTACTATCGCTATCGTTGTTATTTCCACCGCTGTTGCTGTTATCTCCATTATTATTGTTTTCACTATCATTGGATACAAGCAAATCTAGATCTACGTAAAAGCTGTCCCCTTGTCCCGGAAGGGCTGATGTGAAGTTCGTTTCAGAGATATAAACCCTCAGCCGGTCAAATTGAATCAATCCAGATGTACTGAACCTAGGGTGACCAAATTTCAGCTGTGTGATAAATACCTTTTCATCTCCAGGAAAAGCCACAAAGTAACAGGCTCCATTGGTGGTGTTTTCACTGTAGCAATCCCCCACCGTATTAATGTTGATTTGGTCTTCAGGTTGATTGACAAAGACTCGAAGAGTCCCCACATCATCTTCGTTATCTCCCAAATCTCCATCTCCATTGCCATCAACCCCCACAGTGAGCGTGGTATTGATATTTTTATAGCAACCACTTATACCGGTGGCACGGCAGATATCTCCCCATGTTGTGGTGACCTTGGCATGGGTGCCCATAGGTGTGGTATCACTGGTTTCAAAAAGAACTTTATGGCTGCTACTTTCTAAAATTATTATCACCCCAGAGGTGGAGTCCGAGGAGACATCTATTTTAAGCTCGGTATCATCGTAAATGCGCATTTCATTGCACGCGAGGGCTAAGTCGCTCACACAGTTATTACATGTGTCCGCATCCTGGCATAAAGTATCTGACCCAGCAATGCCACCAAATATTTTTATTTCGTTGCCTGACCCCTCCAAAGGCATATTGAGATTGGAATAACCAGAGATATTATTGACAGAGATCGCCCCTTGGGAGAGTCCGCATAAGGAGAGCATGAACCAAAAAACACATGGGATGTATATGAGTTTTTGATCTTTTATGATTTTGAGCAACTGCATAAGCTATATTTATCTTGGGCCGACTTGAAAGTCAAACCTGAGACGAATTGAAGAGCAAACCTGAGGCGGATCGAAGAACAAACCTGAACAAACGAAACGTCAAAGTGAGGGGGGTTGAAAGTTAAAGTCTCTTGTGGTCATCCTTACTTATGTTTATATTTATGTTTTTAGATTTTCTTTTTCCGGCCTTGAGAAGACCAAAAAAGGCTCCAATGAGAGCATAGGTGAGAAAGAGTATAAATAATGTGACTTCAGGGTGTATAGCGATAACAGCGATAATGAAGACCCCTCCTACGAGATACCTAAAGGGCATTCTTCTTTTAAGCTCCAAGTCCTTAAAATTTTTATAATTGAAACTCGTCACCATGACAAAGCCAAGAAGAAAAGTCATGCCAAGAAGAAAAAAGGACCCGTAAGGGGAGAATTGTAAATCTGTAAAAGCGAGGACCGCACTCGCGACAATTCCGCCCGCCATGGGAGATGGAAGCCCTTGGAAGTAGGGAGAGTTTGTCACTTCTTGGTGAACATTGAAGCGTGCGAGTCGTAAGGCCCCACATGCCACATAGAAAAAACTAGCCAACCAACCAATGCGTCCAAGGGGCTGGAGAGACCAAAGAAATAAGAGCAAACTGGGAGCCACACAAAAGCTTAGGAGGTCACTGAGGGAGTCGTATTGAGCGCCGAATCGGCTCGTTGTGTTTGTCATTCGAGCCACGCGTCCGTCGAGGAGGTCAAAGGCGGCGGCTGCCACAATGGCATAGGCCGCTAGGGTAAACCTTCCCTCAATGGCCTGAATGATTCCATAAAAGCCAAAGAACATATTTAAAGTCGTCAGCAGATTGGGGAGAATGTAAATATTGACATTGAAATGACGGAGTTTTTTAGCTCTTTTCTCGATCACCCTGAGAGGTCTCTGGCCTCTATTGGTTTGATTCATCTTGTGCAGCCACCTAGAACCACCTTGGTTTGTTGCCACCCATCATGGGGGCGAAAGTTTCCCAACAGCGACCACGGGAAGGTAAAACCGCCCAAAAAATAATCACTTGGAGAAAGCCTGAACGATACAGTGACTTTGTGGGATCTCATAGGTGAGGTCAAGCACCAGTGCGTTAGTATGTCGGGTGAGGGGTCTTCCGGCCTCTTTCTTGCAACGCATATAAAGTATGTACCATAGAACTTTCCATAAAACTTTCCATAGAGCTTTCAATAAGAATACCTATAAAGTTTCCCATCAAGCCCCATGTTTTTCATGGATATGGCACGGAGTGGTTTTGAGCTTACTTAGCATGAGTTCTCCGCTATACGGGGGGAACGCTAATTATGTAGACTTTACCTATGGACAACATGATGGATACCTTTTGAATGTTGGCAAAGAAAAGCATAGGAAGGATAGGGATATCTTTTTTGTCACAACGCCACAGATTTATGAAAAAGGCTCACAAGAAGATATCATTTTTAATACAAAGCTTAAAAAAGACATTACAGATGAATATGAAAGAAAGTTTGGTTACCCAGATATAGAGCGGAACTGGAAGGCACCCTCCTCACTGGAAGCCTTGGACAATGAAAAATCTCGCAGTGAAAAAAAACAAACACTTTATCGCAAAGAAAGATTTGGAAAGTACATGGGGAGAAAAATACTAGAATATCATTTCGATGACTACTTTAAATCACGCTCCTCAACAAAAGTTATTTATGAGGTCAAAAACAGAATATCTAATTCAAATATTAGTATAAGAAATGGTTATAAAGTTAAGTTCGGTTACTCCTACGCAAACAATTATCTAAAAATGAGATTGAAAAATCCCTATAATATTAAAAACAAATTGATGCTTCAAATGGACGGATCTTTCATATCTTCGATTCAAGATGTTATTCTGTATTTAGGATATGATTTTACTAAAAAAATAATCCTAGATGTAGATTATAGTTCTCATTGGGAGCTTGTGAGACTTAAAGGACACTACAAAATTTCTTCCAAGCTGAAGACATCTCTTTCTCTCGTGTCTGGTTTTTCTGAAATTTATGATGAAATCTCCAAAGAAAAGAGTCGAGGTCCATTCGAAAATAAAGTCTTATTTGGTATCTCTTGGCAACGTTAATGCAAGCTCACTCACACTCTTCACACTCACTTCACAGTGAATTGAGACACCACTGAGCGACACCTTTCAGCCTTTTGTGTTGTGCGTAGTTGGATACATCTTCCTTAAGGGTTTGGATTTTTAAATTGGCAATAAGAACAATGGCATTTCTTTTAAGTCCTAGACCCTTAGCCCGACTCAAAGGACTGTTTTGAAGTGTTCTTTCAAGGGACTTATTCGAACTTGAAAGAATCCATCGTAGATCTTCAATCAATGAATTCGTGACTTTTTTCTTTAAAATTTGCTCTTCTTTAATAACTCTACCAAAAACTTTTTCATTCCATGGACACACGGCCTGACAAATATCACATCCAAAAAACCAGTCATTCATTTTCCCATGAAGGGGGTGGGGGGCGAGGCTCCTTGATTCAATGTTGAGATAGGAAATGCATTTTCTTGCATCCAACTCTCTATGGTGAGAATGGGATAGGGCTTGGGTCGGACAGGCATCTATACAGCGAGTACAGTTACCGCAACGATCGGGATGGAGGGGGGCAAAGGCATTGATTTTGAGACTGGTGTAGATTTCGCCGATGAAGAAAAGGCTTCCCTTTTGGCTGTGAATGAGGCAGGTGTTTTTGCCAAACCAACCAAGGCCAGCTCGATAGGCCAAGTCCCTTTCAAGAACAGGTGCAGAATCTGTAAAGCTGAGAAACTCCTCCTGGGGAAATTCGAGCTTGAGGGACTGACTGAGTTGATGAAGTTGGTTCTTAAAAAAGTGGTGGTAGTCTTGGCCTTTGGCATAGAGGGCTGTTCGCAGGGACAAGGCTTTTTTATCTGAAGAGGGAAAGGGGGCCGGGTGAGGGAGGTAGTTTTTAGTCACAACAAGAGCCGACTGGGCCCGGGGGAGAAGGCGCTGGGGCTTTTCTTTCATATCCGCATGATCCACAAGGTAGTTCATGCTTCCGTGATGACCCTTTTGAAGCCATTGTTTGTAAATATGAAAACTCATGGGCCTTTCAAGAGCTGCAAAGCCATAGTGAGCCTTGGGGCCCATGTGGTTTTTCACTTGCTTGTGAATACTGTCTTCAAGGGACATGAGTCCACCTCGCACGATAAAAAGTCCTAAGAGCTTGATAGAGTTTTTCAAACCTCGTCTTGATAGGAAGATAACAACACCCTACCATTAACATAAGTTAAGAAAAGTATTCTCTTAACTTATGGAGAAATTTATATAGGAAATCTTAAAATTCATAACTTATAACTTATGATTCACAGATGAAAAGGGGGCAATATGTTAAGATGGATTCAATCCGTAAAATATACGAACATCTTCGTAAAATCAATGGTACTTATAATCCTATTGGGATCACCATTGCTATGGGTGGGGCAAAATCAAGCACGAGCTTGGTCCGAGGGAATGATTGAACTCAATCTACACGGTTTTGGTTATTATATTGCCTCAAAGTGTTATTCAAACAGTGGTAGAAGCGTGGGCCGGTGGAGCAGAACCGGTTGGAAAGGATCGAGAACCTGTGACACCTATGGCAACAGAACAGCTGCCTACATGAGGGTCCAACGTCAAAATATATGGATGCGAGATTATGGACGCCCGTGGCGAGTGTATCGAGAGTATCATCAATGTGCACCTGCTCAAAAGCTGTGTATTAATATTCTCGCGACAGGTGTTGGCAGCGCTTACTATAGAGCCTATTGTGGGAGCCTAAATGTGGGTTGTGATCCTAACAAGGGACATACGTCCGTTAGATAAGTGCGGGGAAAAACACTCGAAAAACCAGAGGAATCTTGTTGTAAAATGATCTGGAAATTTGAAAACCTTTGGAGTGGGCATGAATGGTTGTCACCAGCTTTTATTGAAGTAAATAACAGAGGCTTGATACAAAGCAAGCCTTTGGCTGGACAGCATCAACTTTCTCAAACCCACTCTCAAACTCACCCTCCAGTTCCAATAGATGAGATCGATGAGGAGGTCAGAGGGTGGGCCGTTCCCGGCTTTCAAAACGCCCACTCCCATGCTTTCCAGTTTGCCATGGCTGGCCTCACGGAGTTTCTTGGGAAAGCCTTGTCCGACGATTTTTGGAGTTGGCGCCAAAAGATGTATCAATTGGCTTTAAAGCTCACTCCAAGGCAAATGGAATCCATCGCCACGAGGCTTTACTCCATCATGTTGACCCAGGGCTATACCTGGGTCGCTGAGTTTCACTACCTCCACCACGACCCCCAAGGGAGAGCCTATGGGGATATTTCGGAGATGGGCCAGGCCCTTCTTCGTGCCGCTGAAAAAACAGGGATCGGTATCACATTGATCCCCATTTTTTACAATCAAGGTGGTTTTGGAAAGGCTCCTGAAGAAGAACAAAAAAGGTTTATTTCTCCCAGCATTGATGACTATTTAAAGCTTCATTCGTCCACCCTTAGACACTGTGCTGGGCCGCGTCAAAAGTGTGCCCTCGGCATTCACTCCCTGAGAGCCATCAAACCAGAGCATGTAAAACCTCTCATCAAGGAAGCTCCCCAGAATCAACCTTGGCATATTCATATTGCCGAACAAAAAAAAGAAGTTTCAGAATGCCTGGAAATGTTGGGCAAAACACCTGTGCAGTGGCTCATGGACCATGTGAATGTTGATTCCAACTGGCACCTTGTTCATGGAACCCATGTCAGTGAGCTTGAAATTATATCTCTGCAAGAGAGGCAGGCCCATATCGTGCTTTGCCCCTCCACAGAGGGCAATCTCGGCGACGGTGTGTTTCCACTGAAAGCCTATTGGCATGGAGGGGGGCGTTGGAGTATTGGTTCCGACAGCCATATTGGCTTGAATCCTTTGGAGGAGTTAAGATGGTTGGATTATGTGCAACGCTTGAACCACCGCCAGAGAAATGTTCTTTGTCGTCACCCCCATGAAAATAGTGGAGAGCTTCTTTTTAGCGAGGCCCTCATCTCTGGGAAAAGGGCCATGGGACTGGGATGGGGGTTGGGATGTCCGGTGGGGGGAAATGTTCCCTCTCTTCAAACAGATGGAGTGTCTTTCAGCCCTAGGGAGCCTCTTGCCCCAAAGGAGTCTCTCAAATGTGGGGAGCCTTTTGGTCCAGAGAAGTCTCTCAAATGTGGGGAACCTCTTGGCCTTGGGGAATCTCTCGACCTTGTGGTTATAAAGCCTGAAGCCACTTTGTGGAAGAGTGGCTCAACTCAAAGCCTTTTGTCCACACTCATTTATGCAACTTCTCCCGGTGATTTTTCAGGGGTCATCGCTGGTGGGAAGTGGGTGGTTCAAGGGGGGCAGCACATAAAAGAGGGTGAATTTTCTAAAGACTGGCCCCATAAGGATGCTGTGGCTTTATATACTTAAATCCTAGGCAAAGAAACTGGGGTTAAGTAGGTAGAGAAATTTTTAATTTTGTTCCCACAGTGAGTTTGCTACTTATTTTGACTTCTCCGTTGTGGAGTTGAACGAAATATTTAACGAGATACAAGCCAAGTCCTGTTCCTTTTGTTTTGTACGCTTGAGAGGGAGACCTATAGAATTTGTTGAAAACCTTTTTTGCATCTTCTCGACTCATCCCTGGACCATTATCTGCAATCGTTATATCGACATACTTTCTTCTTTCTTTAGTAGAAATCGTAATTGCACATCCATTGTTTGAATATTTGATTGCATTCTCAACGACGTTGAGAATGACTTCGTGGATCATCATCGCATCAACTTCCAAGAGAAATATGGGATCAAATATTTTTCGGATGGTGATGTTTTTTTTGTCGGCAAAAAGTTCCAATGTTTTCACAACACTTTCAATCATTTCGTTGATATCTATAGAATCCTTATACATTTGAAAATCTTGAGACTCAGTTTGACTGTACTGTAAAATAGATTGAATGTAACGCTGAAGTTCCGCACTTTCTCGATGTATACTCTGAAAATCTTTTTTGTATTGAGACTTATCAGTAAGCCGATAATCTGTGAGTGTGACTTTCTCACAAATAATTTGAATTTTGGCAATGGGTGCCTTTAAGTCATGGCTGATGAGAGTCATAAAGTTATTTTTGAGCTTGTTGTTTTCATCATGCATCTTTTTTTCTTGTATCAATTGCCAATTGGATTTTTCTTTCATATGGATGAGGTAACTTAAAAAAAGCACATAGGTAGCTAAAATTTGTATGAGGGGGGCCGTGACAGGTATCCAGAAATAGAAATTATCAAAAATCCAAATAGAAAAAGAAGTGGTAAATGTCCCAAGAAAGAGCAAGAAGGCAATACTTACGATTTGAGGACTGCCTAAGACAATCCACATGGCTCCTATAAGGACAATGAGCAAGTATAAAACATAAAAGATCTTGGGCAGTTTATGAACCCAGCGCTCATTAAGAATGTTGTCTAAAATATGGGCAAAGATTTCAAGCTGAGTCATGGGGCCCATGGGAGTGGTAAAAACTTGGTCGTATTCAGAACTTTTCCCTATAAGAATGTATTTACCTTTGAGAGTGGGGGGCCTGTCAGGGAGATCACTGGTAGATTCAACGGATTTCTTAAAATGTCCAGAAGACCCATTGGAAGATTCCTGGGAAGCTCTATGGAAAGATTCACTGATAGCAAGAGCTTTTTTAAGGCTTATTGTTTGCAGAGTTTCCTTTTTTCCTCGAAAGTTGATGAGGTGCTTTTCACTTTGGAAGGGTCTATGGCTCTGAGCGACCTTCTCTAAAAAGGTCCTCCTGTTGCTTGGGAAACTATAATGGCGAAGCACCTTGCGGCTATCTTTTTGAATAAAAGAAGGAGCAAAATTTGTGCTGTTTGAAAATAAGAAAGGGGGAGGTATTTCCTCCCCCTTGCGCTCGATGGATCGCCAATAAATAGGGGAAGAGCTTTTTATTTTTCTTAGATTTCCTAAATCTTCTAGATCTTCTAGATTTTCTTTCTCTCTCTCACCGCTCTCTTGAAAGTCCTGAAAGGCCAAGGTGATGCCTAGAGAATGAGGCTTTCCCAGAAGAAGTTGATCTAAGATGTGAGTCCATAATTGAGGCTCCCATTTCAATAGGGAGGCGTCAGGTATTCCCAGCTCTTGTCCCAAATGACTCCATTCGCGGGGAGAAATGGAGATGAGAAGAATATCTTTATGAATACTCTGGGTGCTTCGTGCTTGAAAGCGTTCGTCGTAGGGGCCGTTATCTGTGATAAGGAGAGTGGTGAGGCCAATAACAAAGGAAATAAGTCCTCGGATCCAAATAGATTTGGAGCGCTTAAGTGTATATATAATTTTTAAAATATTTATAGGCATATAAACTGACTGCCCCTATGCTTATAGTACATAATGCTTATAGTACATATTGACACCTTAAAGGAGGAAATATATATATAATAACATATGTAAAATAGATACAATCATTCTTTGCCATAAGTTTCCCAAATTGTAATTTTTTACTCTCTTAAAATTTTATAGAAAAGCCCGATAGAATGACTATCTCTTTGTTATCTCTAGGTATTCAGGTATATTAGAATCATATGATTAAAATCATGAGAAGTGTTTCAGATATAAAATTTAGTCCTTGCGCCCTTTGTATTGGCAAATTTGATGGAGTTCATAGAGGACACCAAGCTTTACTTAAAGCTATGACCTCCAGCGATTCAAAATTGAAAAAAACTGTTCTGAGTTTTCATCCTCATCCCATGGAGGTTCTCCAACCCGAAAAAGATTGTTTTAAGGTACAGCAATCCTCAGAAATGCCCGGCTTATTGAGTCAATATGGTGTGGATCTTCTCATTTGGCATCCATTTACAAAGTCTTTTGCTGAACTGAGTCCCAAGGAATTTGTGACTCGCTGGTTGGTGCCTTATATTCAGCCTCAATTGATTGTTGTGGGTGAAAATTTTCGTTTTGGCTGTGGGAAGTCTGGAAATGTTGACCTTCTCAAAAGCTATGGGGAAGAGCTTCGATTCAAAGTGCTTGTTGTTCCTACAGTTTTGGATAATAAGAATAATAAGGGTAATAAGGATAAGACAGGAGATCAACTTCAAAGGATTTCTAGCACAGTTGTGAGAAAAGCCCTTTCTCAAGGTCATATTACCTATGCGAGTCAGTTGCTAGGACGTCCGTACTTTTTAGAAGGGGCCTGCCAAACTGGAGATGGCGTGGGTCGTACGTTGGGTTTTCCAACTCTCAATATTCCCCTCGAAGAGAAGCTCTCCATTCGGTCAGGGGTTTATATTTGTCACTTGGTCTCTGAGGGAAAAAGGCACCCCTGTATTGCTAATATTGGAAGGGCTCCAACAATCCATAAAAATCGCCCCCCCCTTCTTGAAGTTCATATGTTCAATTTTGTGTCACCTCAAGGAATCGTCCAGATCGAGTTTCAAGATTTTCTGAGGCCAGAAATAAAATTTCCAGGAACAGAAGAGCTTGTACACCAAATTCAAAAGGATGTTGAGAAAGCCAAAGCTTTTTTTTCAGTGGGTATTCGAAAGCTTGGCATGACATTTGGTGCCCGCAGAGGGACTTGAACCCCCACGCCGAGAGGCACTAGATCCTAAGTCTAGCGTGTCTGCCAATTCCACCATGCGGGCGCACAATAAGGAAGCCTATCAGCCCAATAAAGATAAACCAAGGAAAATTTTAAGTTTCAGAAGCTTCAGAAGCTTCAGAGATGAATTTCCTATATTCAGGGGCCCGCATGAGACTTGCAAGCTCTTTTTCTGTGTCCATCTCCACTTTCACCAGCCACCCCTCGTTCATGGGGTCATCGTTGAGGGGGCCTGGGTCATCCACCAACCCTAGATTGATTTCAATGATCGTTCCTGAGACGGGAGACATGAGGTCACTTGCTGCCTTTACGCTTTCAATAACACCAAAGCTTTCACCTTGAGTGACCTTACTTCCCTCTTCGGGAATTTCAATATATACAATTTCACCCAGCTGATCTTGAGCGTACTCAGTGATGCCCACCGTAACAATATTCTCATCCACTTGGGCCCATTCATGCTCTTTGGTGTAGTAGTTTTCTTCAGGGACATGTATTTTCCTCATTTTTAACTCCTTGAAGTACCTTAGGTACTATTTTTGGGTGTTTAAGAAAGGTGTTTTCACCACCGTTGCCCTTACCTTCTGTTGACGAATCTCTACCATGAACTCTGTACCTACCTCACTGAAAACCTTGTTCACATAGGCAATGCCAATCCCTTTTTCTAGCATGGGGGATAGAGTTCCACTAGTTACTTTACCAATCTCATTGTTGTCAAAATCAAATAACTTGTATCCCTGGCGGGGGATTCCTTTTTCTTGCATTTGAAAACCCACAATTTTTTGTGGAAGCCCCGCTTCCTTCGCCTCTAGTATGGCTTTTCGGCCCAGAAAGTCTTTGATTTTTGGTTTGACAACCCAGCCGAGTCCCGCCGCATAGGGGTTTGAATTTTCGTCAATTTCATGACCATAAAGACTATATTTCATTTCAATGCGCAGGGTATCCCTCGCCCCCAATCCAGCAGGCTTCACACCAAACTCAACTCCCTTGTCCATAAATTCGGACCATAGGCAAGGAGCGTCATTCCATGGCACAAAAATTTCACAGCCAAGTTCTCCTGTGTAGCCTGTTTGAGCAAGGATATGACCTCCTCGAACGGCCTTTAAAAATTGAAAAGGGCGCAGAAACAAAACCTGCACCTCAGGATAAATGCGAGACATCAGCTTCATAGAACTTGGCCCCTGAACGGCAATTTGTGCCCAACTCATGCTTTCATTGGTGATCTCACCGCCACAACTATTTTTGAGAATCCATTGAAAATCTTTTTGGGTATTTGCAGCATTGACACAAAGCAAATAGTCACGTCCCTTTTCCAAGCAATAAACAATGAGGTCGTCCACAACGCCTCCCCCCTCATTGGCCATTAAGCTATATTGGGCATGACCTGATAAAAGGGGTTCAACATGATTTGTCGTCATCCACTCAACGGTTTCTAAGGCACCTTCTCCCCGTATGCGAATTTCACCCATATGTGAGACGTCAAACAAACCCACTTGCGTTCGAACAGCTTTGTGCTCTTGTCGAAGACCTTCGTATTGAAGGGGCATTTCCCAACCAGAAAAACTGACCATTTTTGCTTGAGCTTTGAGATGTTCTCCATGGAGAGGAGTTCGATTTAAGCCAGGCAAAGATCCTCCTTTGTGAAAAAATATTTTTGAAAAAATTAAAGATAACAAACAACCTTGGACTCCACAAGCCTTTCGAAAGCATTCGCACTGGCAGTGGCTGGTATTTTGGCCCTTGGGTTGACACGGGCAGAGAAAAAGACGCCGCTTTCCCTTGACCTACAATTTCTTGATCTACAATTCTTATCTTAGAGTTGCCCTCTTATTCTTGCGCGTATTTCAGAGGCATCGGGGGCATTGGGAGCTAAGATAAGATATTTCTCATAGGCTTGGAGGGCGTCCCTATTTCCTTCCAATTCATATATAGCACCCAATTCACGGTAAATAAGGGGATTTCCAGACTCGATTCTCTTGGCTTGATCGAGCATGGATTTTGCCACATCTGTATTCCCCGACTTTCGATAACATCGAGCCAGCTTAATATAGGTTTCTGAGCTTTGGGGGCTTATTTGAATGGCCTTTTGGTATTCTCGTCCGCAGAGAGTGTACTTTTCCATGCTTGTGTAAGCCTCGGCAGAAAGAAGGTAGGGTGCGGACCCAGAGTTGACTTTTCTCTCCTCCTCAGCCTGTCTCAAAGCTTCTTTGGAATTGTTTTGTTGAAGTGCAATTTGCCCCAGGTAGTAATGGGCCAACGGAAATCTATTGTTAACCTTTACAGTTCTTAAAAACTGAATTCTTGCTTCTTTGAGTTTGGCACTATGGAAGTAAATAAGACCTGTTTGAAAAATAGCCTCTGGATCTGAGGGGTCTAAAATGGCAGCTTTTAAAAAGGCACCCAAAGCTTGGTTAAATTTTCCTTGAGACTTAAGGGCGCGCCCCAAACCCAAGAAAGCCTCCTTGGACCTTTCTTGAATTTGTGAAACCTGTCGATACACGCCCTCGGCTTGAGAATATCGCTCATCCTCTAACATGACATCTCCTAGGGCTAGCCGGTACCCAAGCGTCAGGGGGAGGCTGGCAATAAGTTCCGAAAAATAGGCGATGGCTGCGTCCACACCCTGCACTCCCACCAAAGATTTTCCGTAGGCAATCTGAGCCGCCTTGTTGGCTCCATTGATTTCAAGGGCTTTGGCTGCTGCTGAGTAGGCAGATTGAAAGGGACTTTCCTTGGGCTTGGCAGATCCTTTTGTTCGTAGGCGTCCCCATTTCATATAGGATCTTGATAAGATAATTAATGATTCAACATCGGCTTCGTAGAGGCCCAAGGCTTGTTTGGCAAAGTGAACGGCTCCCTGGTGATTTCCTCTTCGTTGCTCTATAAAAGCGTAGCCCCGGTAAATTTCATAACTTCTTGGGGCTTTTTTTTGGGCCTTAGATAGGACTTGTATGGCCGCAAGGTAATTGTATCTTTGGCTGTAGTAATCAGCGAGATAAATGTAAGCTTCAATCAATTCAGGTTCGGCGAGGATGGCTTTATTGAGCCAATCAATAGCTTCCATGGAAAAACTCAATTTCCACAAACATTTAGCCGCCCTCATGGCTGCCACTCCATTTTGAGGATGACTCTCATAAGCAGCCTTGTAGTGGGCTTGAGCAGCCTGACAATCCCCCAATCGAAGAAATTGATCTCCCTGGTATACAAGTTGTTGGTCACTAAGGGGAGAGTCTTGCAGTTTTTCGCTCCCTCCCAGTTGAACAATCATAGACTTGGTAAATTGATTGGATGGGTCCCATGCATAGGACTTTTGTGCCGCTTGCAATGCTTGTTTTTTTCGTTCTTCTGATTGAAAGATTTGTGCAAGAGTCAAATAAGCTTGAGCCATAATAAGGCTGTTGGCTTGGTCATTGATTTTTAGAGCTTCGTTAATAAGAGTCTTTGCCGCCTCTTTGCGTTTGTAAAAGAAATACTCTAGGTGCCCCCAGCGAATGCGTGCTTCAACATGATTGGGATTGGCTTGGGTGATTTCCTTGAGTCGCTTTATGGCAGCATCATACTGCTTGGAGCGGATAAGTAAATCGGCCTCTAGAGAGTAAAGCTTGAGCCAAGAGGGCCATAATTTTTGTGCTGAATTTAAGTATTCAAGAGACACCATAAATTTTTCCTCACCAGCTAAGATCAGGGCTCTTAAATAAAAGAAATATGTAGGAACTTCGCTGGAAGAGCCAAATCTGTTTAAAATATTCTCAATAACCACCTTCGCGGGATTGGTTTTTCTACTTGTAATGAGCTTCACCACACGGCATGTGGTTCCCCTGGGTCCTGTGGAATCTATCAAGGTCGCCGCTTGGGTGGCTTGCGAAATGACCTTTAAATTGTGATTGTTTTGATTCACATAGGGCCATAGTTCTAAGTAAGTCATGCATAAACCCTGGTAGGCATCTATATTTTTTTTTGCTCCCTCCGCAACCTGAACAAATATATTTTGAGCTTGAGAGTAACCCCACTGAGTGTCGAGGAGAAAAAAGCTAAAAGCCTTTTTCAGCTTCCCTGCGGCTTCGTCGGGGGTAAGTGTGGTCGGAACTTCTTGCCTTGGAGCAATGAGTTGTTGTTGAGTGCCCTTTGTTGAAGTTGAGTCTGGGTTTTTGAGTCCGAAGATAATGAGAAGAGCCGCCGCAGTTCCCAGTGTGAGGGGTAAAAAAAGGCGCGACCCTAGACTTTGGTTTTTTCCCTGGGAGCTTGGCTCTCCCTTCTTTTTGAGATCAATGACAGTGCCACCCGGAACCTCCTTGGAGTCTGTTCCCTCGGAATTTTGTCTTTTGGGGTCTTGTTCTTTGGAGTCTTTTTTTAGGGGGGAACTCTGAGGGCTCTGAAAGGGCGACTGAGTGAAGGGCTCAGAGTCTGAAGTGAACTCTTCAGAAAGATGTAGGGGAAATGGTTCAAAGTCCTCCTTGGGAGAGTCGCTATCTTCGGGAAGGGAGTCCACCTGCCTTTGAGCATTTTCCAGGGCATTTAATATTTCATCGTAGAGTTGAGGTTCTTTGGCCATGGAACGCCACTGGCCACTGGGGTATTCGGAAAGCATCTCTTCGCCCGAAAACTCTTCATGGCGAATTCCATGGAGAAGCTCTTGGGTAGATAGGGGACCTAAGATTTTCCCATCGAGTCGACGAACCAACCAAACCATTTTTGCACTCTTACCTTGTTGTTACTCTTGTTTAGAACTAGAAATAATAAATCAAGCCGGAGCCTCCTGTAAGCTCAGTGGCCATTTCACTCACATTAAACAGAGCGAGAGCCTCCAAATAAATGGAGAACCCTTGCCATGGGCCATCCAGTTGAACCCATTGAAGTCCTACGCCTGGATAGATCATATTTTCATTGAGTTCCCCTGTTCTTTTTTCTTTGTCACTTAGAAATTTCTTTGAAACGAAGTTGGGCGTGGTATTCATCCTAGGTTTTGGGTTTCCTGTGGAATACCATCGAGCCAAGCCTAAAGATAGGTAGGGGAGGAGACTGCTGCTACCCAAAATTTTTTTCACTTGGAAGTGATAGCTTTGATAGCCAGGGCCAAGACCAAAGCCACCTAAAATGCTCATTTCTGGAGTAAAGTTAATTTCTAGTTGAGCCCCTGCGACCCCTAGAGGGCCAGCCACTCCAAAGCCAATTCCCACTTTTCGTTGGTGTCGGAGGTCGAGGCCCCGTGTGATATAACCTGAGTAGGATTTATTCACGACTCGTCCTCCATTTTTTACGAAGGGCCTATTCATTTTCACCATAGAAGTGGCTTTTGCGGGGGAGCCAAGTCCAAGGGTGAAGGTGCTCAAGAAGTTGGGTGTGTCCAAAAAAGTGAGCGTGGTGAAAACGGTGAGTGCCCACAGAACGAACGTCCATGGCCGGAGAAGTCGGCAATCTTTCCATGAAAGCAAGCTCAGTGCGTCCTTCCATAGGTACGTAGACCTTATTTTTATATGTGTATTTTTATTTACATTTGTATTTACACTTATGTTTGTATTTTGGGTTTCTTTTTTCATAATTCCCTCCCCATGTTCCCTATGACTTCCTTTTTAGGACCTATGCTTTCCTGGACCTTGATGATTGTTTTGTTGTTTTTCTTTTTTACTTGTCTTAGCTTTCAAAAACTTTCAACTTCAAAGACTGCCAAGTTTTTGATAGTATGACAATAGTATGACATTTTAAAGGTATGTGGTAAAGATATCTGGAATGAAAACCGCCTGAGCAATATGATAGAAATAGATAGGCAGGCAGGTAGATAGATACTATGATAATGATATGAAAGGAATCTTATGAAGCATTGTAGAAAAAAAATCACCGTGGTGGGAGGGGGCTTTGTCGGCTCCACATGTGCCCATTGGGCGGCATCAAAGGAGTTGGGAGATGTGGTTTTGGTGGATATCAATGAGGGAGTCGCCCAAGGCAAAGCCCTCGATCTTTTCGAAGCTTCTCCTGTTGAGGGTTTTGATGCTCAGGTGAGGGGAACGAGCGACTACGGAGAAACGGCTGGCTCCGATGTGGTCATTATCACAGCGGGATTGCCTCGAAAACCTGGCATGAGCCGTGATGACCTCCTTTCCTCTAATGCCAAAATTATGAAAACCGTTTGTGAGAATATCAAAAAGCATGCTCCCCAATCGGTTGTTATTGTGGTGAGCAATCCTCTCGATGCTATGTGCTATATTGCCAAGCGCACCTTAGGTTTTCCAAAAGAGCGTGTCATTGGTATGGCTGGCATTCTTGACGGCGCTCGTTTTCGATCCTTTGTTGCAGAGGCCACAGGAGTGAGCGTCAAAGATATTCACGCCTTTGTGTTAGGTGGCCATGGTGATACCATGGTTCCCATGCCCAGGCATTGTTCCATTGGTGGGGTTCCGTTGACAGAAATGCTTCCTTCCGATCAAATTGATGCCATTGTGGAGCGTACGCGCAAGGGAGGAGCTGAAATTGTAGGGCTACTCAAAACGGGCTCCGCCTATTATGCGCCCTCGGCCAGTGCCGTTGAAATGGCCGCAGCTATTCTCAAAGATCAAAATCGCATCCTTCCCTGTGCGGCTTTTTTGCAAGGAGAGTATGGGGTCAGTGATATATTTTTAGGGGTTCCCTGTCAGCTAGGTGGAAAGGGTCTTGTCAAAGTGATTGAACTGGAACTTAATGAAACGGAAAAAGCAGGTCTCCAAAATTCCATTCAATCTGTGCAAAATCTTATGAGTGCCCTGCAAACCCTCGGCGTTTAGAACAATCATTCAGTGTTGAATCACTCAGGGATGAGTCACTAAAGTTGAGATACATAAAATACTAAGATATCAATAAGTAGTAAGCAATAAAATATCAATAAACAGTTAAGATATTAAGTATTTCGGAGTCCAGGAGTTAAAAACAATGAATATCCATGAATATCAAGCCAAAGAAATTCTTCAGCATTTTGACCTTCCCACCCTAAAAGGTCGAGTGGCCTATACTGTCGATGATGCTGTTAAAGCAGCCCAGGAGCTGGAGGGTGATGTATGGGTGGTTAAGGCCCAAGTTCATGCCGGGGGCCGAGGAAAAGCGGGCGGAGTCAAAGTAGCTCATTCCCTGAAAGAAGTGCAAGAACATGCCAAAGCCATTCTGGGCATGAAGCTTGTGACTCACCAAACGGGCTCTGAGGGCAAGGTGGTTCACAAGGTCTTCATTGAATCTGGTTGCCGCATCACCAAGGAGTATTATCTGGCGGCCCTCGTCCATCGAGGGACCCAACAAGTGTCTCTTATTGCCAGTTCCCAAGGGGGCATGGATATAGAGGAGGTGGCGAACAAAAATCCTGAACTCATTCACCAGGTGATTGTGGATTCTGCCGTGGGGCTAACGGGGTTTCAAGCAAGGCAGCTTGCCTTTGCCGTGGGTTTTGAGGGCAAAGCTGTTCAGAAAGCCGTCAAGTGCTTCTTGAGTTTGTACAAAGCTTTTGTAGAAACGGATAGCTCCATGGCCGAAATCAATCCCCTTGTTGAAACTGAAGAGGGAGAGGTCCTCGCTTTGGATGCCAAAATGAACTTCGATCCAAATGCTCTTTATAGGCACCCTGAAATCATAGAGTATCGGGATATCACAGAGGAGGACCCCGCAGAGGTTGAGGCCAGTCAGCATGGATTGGCTTTTATTAAGTTGGATGGAGAGATTGGTTGCCTTGTCAATGGGGCGGGACTTGCCATGGCTACCATGGATATCATTCAAATGCATGGGGGCAGCCCGGCCAACTTTCTCGATGTGGGTGGAGGAGCCAATAAAGAAAAAGTGACCGAAGCTTTTAAATTGATTTTAAAAGACACCAATGTGAAAGGCATTCTCATCAATATCTTCGGTGGTATCATGAGATGTGATGTGATCGCCGAAGGGGTGATTGCCGCCACCAAGGAGCTTGATTTAAAAGCTCCCTTAGTTGTTCGGCTTGCGGGGACCAATGTGGAGCTTGGCAAGAAGAAACTTAGCGAAAGTGGCTTGAGTATTATTGCCGCAGATGGCTTGAACGATGCCGCTCAAAAAATCGTCTCAGCGGTGAAGGAAGGAGTTTGAAATGGCCATCCTTGTGAATAAAAATACAAAGGTTTTATGCCAGGGTTTTACGGGGATCAACGGAACTTTTCATTCAGAACAGGCCATGGCCTATGGCACCCAAATGGTGGGTGGGGTGACCCCTGGAAAAGGGGGAGCCGAGCACTTGGGGTTACCCGTTTTCAATACGGTGGAAGAAGCCGTGGAGAGAACAGGGGCTCAAGCCTCTGTGATTTATGTGCCTCCCCCCTTTGCTGCGGATGCTATTATGGAAGCTGTGGATGCTGAGCTTGAACTTGTGGTTTGCATCACGGAGGGAATCCCCGTGATGGACATGGTCCATGTGTCTCGCTTTATGAAAGGGAAAAAAACAAGGCTCATTGGCCCCAATTGCCCCGGTGTCATCACACCAGGCGAGTGCAAGGTGGGCATTATGCCTGGGGCAATTCACAAGCCGGGTCCTATTGGTGTTTTGTCGAGATCGGGCACTCTCACTTATGAAGCTGTGGGGCAACTTTCGGCTATTGGCCTTGGGCAGAGCACCTGCGTGGGCATTGGTGGGGACCCCATTCACGGAACCAACTTTATTGATGTTTTAGAGATGTTCAATGCCGATGAGAACACAGAGGCCGTCATCATGTTGGGAGAAATTGGTGGCACGGGTGAAGAGGAAGCCGCCGAATATATTAAGCGTGAATTTAAGAAACCTGTGACGAGCTTTATCGCAGGAGCCACAGCTCCTCCCGGAAAGCGTATGGGTCATGCGGGAGCTATTATTAGTGGTGGCAAGGGCACGGCTGAAGCTAAATTCGAAGCTCTCGAATCTGCCGGCTGCCACATTGCTCGAAGTCCCGGAAACCTCGGCACAACTCTTCAGGCCAGCCTGTCTTAGAAGTTACGGCGTCCTTACAAGGCGGAAACCGACATTGAGCCAGCGATAACAGGTCGAGCGTCGAACGTAGCCACGATCGGAAGAACGCAGGTAACGAGCCCTGCTGAACCAATTGCCGCCACGAACCTTGATGGCCAGCCTTGTTTGCCAGAGCCAGAGTTCTTAGTGTTCCCAAGCAAAAGACAAGGTTTTTTTAGATAAGGACCGCAATCTTTCTTGGTCAAATCTTAGCTCCTGTGTGGCCCCTGTGGACATCTCTAAGTTAAACAAACGAATGGACACCAAAGACCATTCTTGGGGCCAGCTATCGCTTATATTTCGCATTTTTAGAAGGGTTTCTGGGGCTCCTGAAAAGCCTTCTTCACCCTCCCATGGGAGAGTTAAATCCACGGGGTTTTGGCGAACCAGCTCTTCTAGGGGAAGCCAGATAGGCCCTATACTTTGGGTCTCGTGATCGAAGTAACATTGTGCTTCGATGGTCATGGAGCAGGGCTTTCCATGAACGCGCATATCATCAGAATGAAAAACAATTTTCACTTTCTCGTAGAGATCACAAACTCTTTCGAGTTCTCCTCCTGGTCCTCGCACTGTGAAGTGACCCAGACGGAGACCAACTCCCTTACTTGATTTTTCTATGAAGGCTTTTTCAATAAGCCGTTTCTTAGAAATCATCTTCAAAGAGGTCTTCTGAAGAGTAGAAACATCAAATAAATTTATAGAAGCCGGAGAACGAAATTCTCCAGACCTTTCTTTGAGAGAGTAAATAGCTCCCTCCCATGAGTCAGTGATGAAATGAAAGCCCAATATCAATGGAGCAGCAAGAGCAAAGAGCCAGGTAATTTTCTTTTTCAAAATAAACCTCGCAGGCTAAGCTGCTCCCTTTTCATCAAAGTAACAGGTGAGCTTAGCTCTTAAGCGAACAATGGCTTGGGCATGAAGCTGAGAAACACGACTTTCTGTCACCCTTAGAATACATCCAATTTCTTTAAGGTTAAGATCTTCGTAATAATAAAGGGAGAGTACAATCCTTTGTCTCTCTGGAAGTTCTTCAATCGAGGTTGTTACGATTTCTTTAACAGATTTAAGGTTGAGTTGATTGAGAGGATTGCTAAGTTTACATCCCTCAAGGAGGTTTAAAATAGATTTTTTATCGACATTGCTAAATGTTGTCGAATCATCTATAGATAAAACACTCACGGGACGAACCTGGTTCACAAGGCCAAAAAAACCTTCAATGGTCATGCCTAAGCGATCGGCAACTTCACGGTCTGTGGGTGTACGCCCTTTCTCAGCTTCCATTTTCACCAAAGTTCGGTCAAGCATTTTTGACTTATCTCTAATGGATCTTGGAACCCAATCTTGAGCACGCAACTCATCGAGTATAGATCCTCGTATCCTAAACTCCGCATAGGTTTTAAATTTATTATCTCGAGTTGGATCGTATTTTTCAATCGCGTCCATAAGTCCAATCACACCACTCGATATAAGATCATCAAGTTCTATATTGGATGGCAATCTCACTGCAATTTTCTGAGCAATAAATTTAATAAGTGGAGCATACTCCATAATGAGCTTATCTTTTTGCTCAGAGCTAAGGCCGCCAGGTTCCTCTTTATATTGCTTGAGTAAACTGCCACCTGTACTATTAGAAACATCAGACATATAATTCCCCATCCATACCTATAATTCTATCAAAATGAGAACACTTAAAAAAGTCCTATTCTCTACTCATTACACTTAACAAGGTAGTTCCAGAAAAACTGAAGTCCTCCCTTGGGCGTGTCCATCATATTAAAACAACTCACTTTTTCTGAAAGTCGATCCAAGCCAAGACTTGAAGGGGCCCCTGGATTTAAGTTAGAAATTAATTGTTGCGATTTTGTTGCCATTCGGAGACTCTGGTCATTGGGAACATACCCCAAGTAACGAAGGCTCACACATAAGAATTTTGATGCTGTATCATAAAGAAGTTGATAAACTCGCTTAGACTCCAATTCATCTCTCACATCATTGCAAATAATACAAAATCGATTCTCTTTTTTTTCTTTAAATAAGACTTTTATCAAAGCATAGGCATCTGCGAGGCTCGACGGCTCAGGGGTGACCACGACTATAATTTCTTGAGCAGCAGAGCTAAGATAGAGAACATTTTCGTCCATACCTGAGGCTGTATCGATGAGCATGATATCAAATGAGCCTTCCAAGTCATTGATTTGGTCCATAAAGCTCTGCTTTTGAAAGTGGTTCGTTTGATAAAGTGACAATATACCACTTCCTCCAGGAATAAGATGAACATTGTCAGCCACTTTTATAAGGCTTTGGCGTAGGTCTCTTTTTCCATTCATGATATCAACTAAAATATTGGATGGCCTCATTCCAAACATGATATCCAAATTTCCCATGCCAAAATCTCCGTCGAGGAGAAGAACTCTTTGCCCTCGGCGTCCCATAAATAGAGCCAAATTAGCAACAAGGCTTGATTTTCCAACGCCCCCCTTGCCCGATGTGACAGCCACGGTTCGCGTGGGCCTCATGTTCAGAGGTCGATGATGGCTATAGGTGTTATTTCTAGGATGAGTTAAACCCACTGCGCCTCTCTAGTGCCTCTCTCTTGATTTTTGATTTCTTCTTTATTTTTTTCTTCAGGTCTGAGAATCAAGTCAATGATTTTTTTCTTTGTTGCTGGCTCCAAATCTTCAGGAATACCATGACCAATTCCAAAAGAATGGAGAGGAAGTTGATGTTTCCTTTGAATATTGACAATCACACCATGTTGGGTCAACTCATCAAGACCTGTCAATATAATATCACTGAGTCCTAAGTGAAAAGACGTTTGAAGACTGTGATCTATTTCAAGCTCTCTCCACATAACAGATTGTACGTAGTGAACTCTTCTTTCTCTGGGCTTAGGAGGAAGTCTATCAACGAAATAAGAAATCTTTTCTTTACTTTGAAATGGTGGAAAATCAACAAGGATATGGTCCAGTTGAGAAAATCTTTGATTTCTATTTATAGTTTCCCAATCCTTGGGTGTTTTCAGATGAGCAAATGCTATGTTCAAGATTTGAGTATAAGTTTTTAATTGTTCGACCGCCCCTATTTTTGTATGATCGGCTGTTACAATTCCAATGGAGCCTTTGCTTGACTTGATGATTTCACTGGCACACTTTATAAGTGTAGAAGTTTTTCCATGGCCAGCTCTTCCTACAAAAACATGGTATCGTCCTTCAAATCTTTGTTCCTTACATACAAGCAATCCTGACAGATATTTAGCTGCCCATGTTTCTATAAAGTGAGGGTCTCGTAGAGATTCAGAATGTATGGATACTTGAGTCTTTCGAGCTATTTCTTGAATAATTTTTTGAATGATTTCTTGAATGATTTCTTCATTGAGCCCCCCAGTCTTAAGCTTGCGATACAAAGGAACTACCTTAGGACATATCCACTCTTTTTCAAAGGTTGAAAGTGTTGGAATTTCAAATTTTTTTATCTGCACTTTTTATCCCCCCTCTTATCATCCCTCTTATCCTCTCTAAGAGAGGAAGAGACAATTTCTGTCAATCGAACACCAAATTTCTCACCCACCACCACGGCTTCTCCTTTGGCCACATGTTTATCATTGACGAAAACATCCATGGGATCTCCAGCCATTTTGTTGAGTTCAATGACACTTCCTTTGTCTAAGTTTAATAAATCATGAACCACCATCTTAGTGCGCCCCATTTCCACTCGTACCTTCAATGAAATATCAAGAATGAGGTCTAGATTGTCTCGATCTTCCCGATTTTCTAAATTTTCTCGACTTTCTCCACCACGCTCTGAATCTGAAAGGGGCATTATATCGACTTCTGTGTTGACCACTGAAAGGCTTGGCTCTAAGTTTTCAAAGGTTGGAGTGTTTTCGTCACTTTGTTTGTTTTCTAGACATAAGTTTTTTATCTGTTCCTCTGTCATGAGCACCTCACTTAGAAATAGGTTTTGTAATCTTTATAGCCATGGTTCCATGATGCACTCCACGGCGAGCCTTGTATTTATTAACATCTTCAATTTGCACATGAGATTCATCAAAAACACTTTCGTTTAGTGTAATGATATCTCCTTCTTTTAAATTCATTAATTGTTTGAAAGAAATGGAGGACGTACCCAGGTTTACTTTCAATTCAACGCTTGCTTGCAAGAGTTTTTCTTTCAGGGAGGAACTCCATAGTTCTTGAGATCTTGAATCTTGGCTCTGTCTTTGAACCATATTCTGAGTTTGGCTCATCTTCTGATCTTGGGTTACACTCTGAACTTGGTTTACACTCTGAGCTTGATCCACATGTTGTTTTGAGTTCAATCTTGACCTCGAATTTGGGTTCGATCTTGAATTTAATTCTGATTTCAAAGAAATATAATTATTGATAGACCCCAGTTTTTGTTTGATTGGCTCCAATGTGGAATAAGGTGTCACTAGAGTCATCAAGCCTTGGGCATCATCAAGCTCTAAGATAAATTCAGAAACAACAATGACATCTGACTCATGCATCATACCTAAAAGATGTGAATGAGTTTCAGTGCTGGCAAATTTGCAATCCATTTTTTTAATAGGTGCCCAAGCTTTGTCTAAGTCGCTGACCGCCCAATGAATCACTTGCTCAACAAGAGATAGCTCAATATGTGTGAGTCCATTTCCTTCTAACTTTGTGTAGGGACGATGAGTGCCTCCAAAGAAGTGATCAATGAGAATATATACCAATTTTCTTTCCATCAATAATAGAGATGGAACCTCTGAGGTATTCATTTGGAGGCAGTTGATACTCGTGAACATAGAAAAAGATTGGGCCCATTCACCAAATTGTAGAAAATCATGGGAGGCACGGTGAAGACTTACTGTCTTTCTCAATTTTGATGAAAGAGTTTGGCTAAAAAACTCCATGAAATCATTATCAATGATGTCGATACGAGGGAAGTGATTCCGAATGATTTTGTCTTGGCAAGTGATATTGTAGGCAATAGGGCTTCGCCTTTTTGTATCCATAGATTTTTCTTTGTCAGCTCCCACTATCTCATTAATTTCTGCATTCTTATTAATTTTCACACTTTCATTAATCTCTGTGCTTTCATTAATTTCTTCATTCTTATTAATTTTTAATCTCTCATCATGATAAACTAAACTCCCTTCTGATATGGAAGACATCAAGGCGTCTATTTCACTTTGTGAGAGAATTTGATTCACGATGTCTATACTCCTTAAATAAAAGTTCTTAATTGAAAACCATTAACTGAAAATCATTAACTGTAAATCATTAACTAAAAATAAGTTGTGTAAAATAAATACTGCGAATCTGACCTTTTGTTAAAAACAGATTCACTTGGTTGCGAATTTCATTCTTTAATTCTTCTTTTCCTTTGCGATTCATCATCTCCCCATAGGATTTACTTGAAAGAAGAATAATAATAATATCTCTTATTTTAGGCTTTAAACGATTGATTTCTTGTTGAGCTCCTTCGCCATCAATTTCAAGTTCCATATTTAATTTGACAAGTTTGCGTCCATGATTTCCTGCAAGATTGACAAGAAAAGTTTCCAAAGGAATAAGTTGTCCCATCTCAGTAGGTCTTGTTATCAAGCTGTTATCATCGACGATTCCTCTTGAAACGCCATAAAAGGAATTCATGCCATCTCCTTTCTCCCACTTGTAGATAAAACTTCCAAATAACAAGATAGCTACAGTATTTAGGATAGCTAAAATAAGAAAGAGTGTAGATTTTTGCAGTCTTTGAGATCGGCGTGGCGATGTGACCTCTTTCTTTTCTATGTCATGTTCGATCACAGTAGCTCCTTGCGAAATTTTGAAAACTTGTGAGACCCTCTTTCTCGTATAGAGCAACTTGAGTGCCAACTGACCTAAAGTCTCTTATCCATCAATTTCTTCAAGGCGAAAACCTAGAGCCGACTCTCCACAGGTCAGTATACCCATGACTTTTGTGCAGTCATATAAAAGCTGTTGTGGCAAAAGAGGCTCATATTTTGACTGATCCATATAGTAGTTTTTGACACCACTATGGGCGAGGAATCAGGATTCAGAGATATAAATGCAAGAGAGATTCGTAGGCGCACAAACAAAGCCATGTCTAAACTTTGTACATTAATGAGAGATGATTTCGAAGCGATCAAATCTATGTTGTATCCTTCCTATACATTGTATCTTTCCTATACAATGATAGAACACAAGCATATGCCTTGTTAAGAAAGCATAAGCCTTGTTAAGAAAGCATAAATTGACGCTCTTTTTATAGTAATACAAGTTATTTATGTTATTTATGGAAAATCGACTACACAAAAATTTAAGTCGCTCCGTATTGGGTCATAAGTAAACGACACCAAGGAGCGGTTTGTCATTTTGCTCATCTTATGCCACCTCCTTGATATTTTCCTGTCGTACTAATTTGAAAAACTCTTTAAGTTTTAGTTCAAGTCCCCTCTTTAGCTCAAAGGGGTTGAGTTCAGCTTTACGCCTCCTCAGTGCTTCATCCTCCTCATGGTTTAATACCCCACTTTCAATAACTCTCTGATAGGGAGTCTTAGGGGTGCCATACTTTTTCTTGATTCTGGCTCCCACTCGTACCTTTTCCTGAAGTTTAAATGTGGGGAGAAAGAAGTTCTGGAGGGGACTCCAGTGGTTTTTATAAATGTCATTCATTAAAGGAACTAGCCTTGGATCTTCAAACCTCTCATAGCCAAACAATTCTCTGACGTGGGTGAAGTTTTTTTGCTCAATGTAGCAGTTGTCATTCTTTTTGTAGGGGCGAGAACGAGTGAACTTGATGTTAGATAATTGGGTGAATTGAAGGACAGGCTTGTTTAAGAACTCACTTCCTGAGTCTGAGTTCATGGCCAGTAGTTTAAAAGGTATAGCTTGGTTAATGTTGTTGATTTGCCTTCTCACCTCCGTCCCTTTCTTGGTAAACATAGCCCGACACTCTGTCCATGTGGTGTTAATGTCGGTCACTGTAAGAGAGCTGATAAAAGGGCCTTGGGCACTCGTTCCACAGTGAGCAACCGTATCTGTTTGTATATAACCAGGCCTTGTGACCTTGGAGTCCAGTGTATTGATGGGAACCTTATTTTTCATATATTGGGCAGGACAGGTTGTGGACAATCCCTTAGAGACCACTGAAGCCAAGCGAATTTCCTTCAGATAACGCTTCAAGGTGCTGGCACTCATTTTTTCTAACTGAAGCTTTAAGTGGGGAGGACACGACTCATAATTGGGGAGCCAATCCGGTAGAGCGGCTTTTATTCGTACAGCCGAGATTTTTTCCATTTGTTCCCACAAATATTTGATGTGGGGTCGTAACTCCTCTTGAGAATAAGCCAGAGGCCTCCCTGACCGCTTGAGTGGCACAGAGCCATTATTTTGTTGAATCTCGTTTAATCTCCTTATGAGTCGCTTCCTAGAGAGGTTTGTGACCAGTTCCGCATGATCTAGCAACTCCCCTTTTTTAGCCTTAGAACTTTGTTGATATAAGCCTGAAATTGCAGTTAAGTAAGCATTAACAGCCGACTCCCTCACTGAAGACCCCCTCGTTGATTGTTTGTTTCCAAAGATCAATCTTACTGAGAGGATCAACAGAGGGGTAGCTCGGCTGATCTGTTTTAGAAGGCGTAACAACCGGTGTCTTATTGAGTGAGGGAGTCTCCTCAACGCACATTTTTGACTCAAAAAGAGAAAAGTGGGAACTCGGTATCGGAATAATGAGCCAGCCAGGTGGAGGACCATAACCCGGGCACCACGAAGGTGTTTTAATGTGATGCGTCTTGGTGTCGTTATTTTTGACCCAATTCGCTCAAATTCCTATCTTGATAAATCATAAGAAAATTATTGATAAAATATAAATTTTAAATAATAATTAATTAATTAAATGGAATTAATTTTTTTATAAAGTGTATTTGATGAGAATTGAAACGAATTGTACTAATCTGAGACTTTTAACTATGCTTTTTTAAAATATTTTAAAAGAGTATATGTGTGATGTTTTCCACAAGTTAATTATAACTTAATTCATCGTTAAATGGAGGAGGGTGTAAAGTGAATATAAATAGAAAATTATTACATTCATTACAATTATTTAGATTATTATTTGTTTTATTCACTTTTTTAGTTTGTTTTTCGAATTACATCTATTCATCTCCTTTAGACTCATCTCCTTCAGACTTAAAAACATCAGATGAAACATCGAACGAAGTGCCATCTGAAACAATATCTCCCGTACCTCAGGCATCTGATGAAAATTGTAATGGAGGGCAGAGATGTTCTGAATGGAAAAGTTATGCATTATTTTTAGAACAACGAGCAAAAGAACAGCCAGCAACAGAAAATAGTTGTGAGTCTAGTGAATCTAGTACATCGGCGAGTGGCTCAACTGGGTCTCGTACTGTTGAATTGAGTGTCAATTCATTGCCTTCTTTATCTAGTCTGAATGCAGGAGCATACAATATTAGTGGAACTTGTGACTCAAGACTTGGAAATGTCACGGTTGTTATTGGGAAACCCAATGTTCAAAAATCTTTAATTTGCACAAGTCAGAACGTATTTTCGGAAAGTTTTAACCTAGAACGTGTATCTTCCAATCCAGTCATTGCGACAGTCAGTCAAGAACAAGCCAATTCTAATGGAGCCAGCATAATATCAAAAGAATTGAGCGTATCTATTGTTAATGAAATAAATTACTTTATAACAAAGTGGAATTTCCGTAATAATTATTATCGATTCACTCTGCCTCTTAAATCAAATAAAGCATTAAGATATAATTTTTTGGTAAACTGGGGAGACGGAAGCCCTGCTGAGAGGGTCACATCTTTTGATGATCTAGATAAGGTACATACCTATAAAAAGGCTGGAAATTATACGATTAAGATTTTTGGAATTTGTGAGGGATTTCAAAATGACGGAGTCTCAAGAAATATGTTGCTTGAGGTTGCCAACTTAGGTCAAGTTGGATGGAAAGACTTATCCCATGCTTTTAAAAACAACTTTTCTCTCACAAAATTTCTTGGAGGAGATACATCAAAAGTCACAAACATGTCGCATATGTTTACCCTTGCCAAAAAGGGACTGTAAAAATAATTGTGTAACTGCAATTTTTTTCTTAAATCTTAAAGCCACTTATGTGGCTCCACTCCTGGTAAAAAGCACAGTCCCATATTATTCGTCAATGTATAATTGACATTTTTTCCTTCAAGCGATTTTGTCAGTCACAATGCATTATAAGTTAATGGGGAGGTGGACATCTTCGCTGGTCTATATAATGGCCTCTTTAGTTACTCTGGACTTTTGATTGTATTATGGAGCCGTAATGGGATCATATCAGAACTGGAAAGAACTCAAATAAATAATTATCATCTTGGTTGAAAAAAAATCAGCAATGGCTCTCTCAAAAAAATGGAAATTCCAATCTCATCAAAGGGTTCATGTGTTTAGGTTCCCATACTATATTACCCCCTTTTTTTTATTTTTTTTAACTTAGGATATTCGAGAAATACCAGAATTGGGATGAAATATGAAAAAAAATGGAAACCCAAATCTGCACCAAGAGGGCATGTATTTAGGTTCCCATACTATATTACCCTAACCATAGTCTCGGTATTCCAGTACTTCTGTCAACGCCTTAGAGGGGCTTTTAAGCCCCCTTATAAGGCAGGTGGTGGACCTTATTAAAAAACTTAGTTGTCAAAACGGTCACCGTATTCAATGGCAAACCTGTTCATGGCTGGCTTCCAGTTGTGTAATGGTCGTGTCCATCGCTTAGAGGCCATTTTTATCGCTAAATATACAACTTTTAAAGCCGACCGATCACTGGGAAATATCTTACGATTTCTGATCGCCTTGCGGATCACGCTATTTAACGACTCTATGGCGTTTGTGGTATAAAAAATCTTTCTGATTTCATCCGGATAATCGAAAATAGTGATGAGATTGTCCCAATTCCTACGCCAAGACTTTTCAATATTAGGATACTTTGAAGACCACTTGGTACAAAATTCCTCAAGGGCCTTTTCAGCTTCTGTCAGAGTCGTAGAGCCATAAATGGACTTGAGGTCTTGGGCGACAGCTTTCATATCCTTGGAAGGAACATAGCGAAGGGAATTGCGGACCATATGGACAATGCACAGTTGCACTTTAGACTTGGGAAAAGCCGCTGAAATGGCTTGAGGAAAACCTGTAAGACCATCTACAGAAAATATAAATACATCTTTCAACCCTCGATTTTGCAGCTCAGTCAAAACACTCAACCAAAACTTTGAACCCTCATTTTCAGAAATCCATAGGCCCAACAAGTCTTTCTGACCCTCCTCTGTAATACCAAGAGCTAGGTAAATCGCCTTATTAATAACTCTCTTGTCTTGATGGACCTTCACCACGATACAGTCCAAAAATACGATAGGGTAAGTGCTATCCAAGGGGCGGTTCTGCCAAGCCGTAACTTCATCAATAACAGCATCCGTCACGTTGGCTATCACTGAGTGGGATATCTCTGCACCATGGTAGAGGTCTTTGATAGCTCCTTGAATATCCCTGGTCGTCATTCCCCTCGCATAGAGGGTCAGGATACTGTCTTCAAAGCCCTCAAGACGAGTCTTACCCTTGGGAATGACTTGAGGTTCAAAGGAGGCACTTCGGTCACGGGGGACCTGAAGCTCCACCTCGCCTTTCTCTCCCTTTATGGTCTTTCTACTGTAACCATTGCGAGTGTTGGATTTGCGGGTCTCAGACTTCTCATGCCTCTCATAACCTAGGTGATCGTCCATTTCCGCATTAAGGGCCGTCTCTAAAACAACCTTCATCAGTTGACCCGTTATGTCGGATAAATCCTTTTGGGTCTTGACGTTCTTCGCTAGTTCCTTGCCTATTGTCTTGATATCCATTCTGCCTTCTCCTTTCAGGATGATAGTTCATCCTAATATGATTCGGCAGTTACACAAAATAGTTTACAGGCTCGCCAAAAAAGCAACCCCAGATACAAGTGGTTGGGATACTTCTAAGGTTACAGATATGTCGTATATGTTTTCTCTTACCGAAAAAGCAAACCCAGACACAAGTGTTTGGAATACTTCCAATATTACCAATATGGCGAATATGTTTTATGCTACCAGAAAAGCAACCCCAAACACAAGTGCTTGGGATACCTCCAGTGTTACGAATATTCAAAGTATGTTTGCCCATAGCCTCCTAGCAAATCCAAATGTGAGTCATTGGGACACTTCCGAAGTCACTAATATGTCAGGATTGTTTCTATCCACTGAGCAAGCGAATCCAGATGTGAGCAAATGGGATACCTCCAAAGTCACTAATATGTCAGGCTTGTTTCTATCCGCTCGCCAAGCGAATCCAGATGTGAGCAAATGGGATACCTCCAAAGTCACTAATATGTCCGGCATGTTTCACTCCACTCGCCAAGCAAACCCAGATGTGAGCAAATGGGACACCTCCAAAGTCACTACTATGTCAGCCATGTTTCAAAAGACCCTCCAAGCAAACCCAGATGTGAGCAAATGGGACACCTCCAAAGTCACTACTATGTCAGCCATGTTTCAAAAGACTCTCCAAGCAAACCCAGATGTGAGCAATTGGAATACCTCCAAAGTGATTAATATGAAAAACTTATTTTTCGAGGCTCGCCAAGCAAACCCAAATACAAGTGGTTGGGACTTTACAAGCATTGGAGCGCATGAAGGGATGGCGTCAATATTTAAAAATTCAGGTCTTTCTATTGATAATTATTCAAAATTTTTAATAAGATTAAATCAAAAAGCACCGGTGATTCGTACGATCCACAAAGTGATTGAGGTAGGCAAATTGAAATACAATTATAGTGCTGCGATATCTCGTCACATTTTACAAATAAAAGGATGGACAATTCGTGATGGAGGTTTGAATAGACAATCAATGACTGGTACCAGTATCTCATTGGGTGTCAGTACCACTTCCCCGATTTCTTCATCCAATATAGCCAATTATATCATTAGTGGAACTTGTGATTCTGCCTTTGGAGCTGTCCGTGTTGGCGTTGTTGGACCACCACCAGGTGTAGAAAAAGATTTGCCTTGTACATCTCAGAACACATTTGCCGGGAGTTTTGATTTAAGAAATATATATTCTGCGCAGATCGCCATTAACGTAATTCAGAGAGTGGCTGGAGGCAAACTCGAAACAACCCATTCTTCGATTTTTAACGACAGCAATTACTTTGTAACAAAATGGAGATTTCCAAGCAACCACCAATTCACTCTTCCTCTTAAAGAAGATCCATCATTGAACTACAATTTTACTGTGGACTGGGGAGATGGAAGTAAGGGTGAGGTGACATCTTTTAATGATTCCGATAAAGTGCATACTTATGCAACAGCTGGAGACTATATAATTAAGATTGTGGGTACCTGTGAGGGATTTCAAAATAACATGTCAGCATCAAGAGATCGCTTACTTGAGGTGAGAAACCTTGGAAATATGGGATGGAAAGACCTATCGAATGCTTTTTTTAGAAATACTCATCTTACAAGTTTTTTTGGAGGAAATACATCAAAAGTCACCAATATGAGTTGGATGTTTTCTTCAGCTTCCCGAGCCACCCCAGACACAAGTAAGTGGGATACATCCAAGGTCACCAATATGAGTTGGATGTTTTCTTCAGCTTTCCGAGCCACCCCAGACACAAGTAAGTGGGACACATCCAAGGTCACCGATATGCGATCTATGTTTTCTTCAGCTTCCCGAGCCACCCCAGACACAAGTAAGTGGGACACATCCAAGGTCACCGATATGCGATCTATGTTTTCTTCAGCTTCCCGAGCCATCCCAGACACAAGTAAGTGGGACACATCCAAGGTCACCGATATGCGCCATATGTTTTTGTATGCCACTCAATCGAGCCCAGACGTAAGTCGCTGGAATACTTCTGGTGTCCTCAATATATTATATATGTTTAAGGGTGCCACTCAAGCTAACCCAGATACAAGTCGTTGGAATTTTACAAATCTTTCTGTTTCTGATAGTTTCGACGATCTATTTCGACTATCAGGTTTATCCGTTGAAAATTATTCGAAATTCTTAATAAATATCAATGCAAAACCACCCACAAATATCAATATTCGGAAAGTGATTCATGTAAACACACTAAAGTACAATTATAGTGCCGCATCAGCTCGCAATAACTTAAAAAGGAAAGGCTGGATTATCACTGATGGAGGTTTGGACGAATCACCGCGTGATAATAATGTGCCATGGTTGGGTCTCGATGATTCATTGACTCTACCTTCTCCATCCAATAGAGGGAGTTACACAATCCATGGAACTTGCAATGTAAATCTTGGAATTGTTCGTGTCATTGTTGGATATCCCTCTGTACAAAAAGATTTGCCTTGCACAGAACAGAACACGTTTTCAGGGGAATTTGATTTACGAAATCAATCTTCTCCACACATGACTATTAGAGCCAGTCAAGATGGAGTCAGTGCAGAAGCAAGTGCGTCTCTTTCTAGCAGTCCCAATCACTTTGTAACAAAATGGAGATTTCCAAGCAATTTTACATTCACTCTCCCACTTAAATCAGAATCATCATTAAACTACAATTTTACTGTGGATTGGGGAGATGGTCTTACAAGTGAAGTGACATCTTTTAATGACCCTGATAAAGTGCATACTTATGCAGCAGCTGGAAATTATATAATTAAGATTGCAGGAGTTTGTGAAGGGTTTCAGAATGATGGGCCTTCAAAAAATATGTTACTTGAGGTTGCCAATTTAGGTCAAGTGGGATGGAAAGACTTATCCCATGCTTTTAAAGACAATTCTTCTCTCACAAAATTTCTTGGAGGAGATACATCAAAAGTCACAAATATGTCGCATATGTTTAGTGGCGCCAGTAAAGTGACCCCAAATACAAGCAGATGGAAGACTTCCAATGTTACGAATATGGAAGGTATGTTTTCCAATAGCCCCCTAGCAAAACCAGATACAAGAGGATGGAATACTTCTAAGGTCACAGATATGTCGTATATGTTTAACCTTGCCGAAAAAGCAAACCCAGACACAAGTAGTTGGAATACTGCCAATGTTACCAATATGAAGAATATGTTTAATGGTGCCAACAAAGCGACCCCAAACACAAGTGCTTGGGATACTTCCAGTGTTACGAATATGAAAGGTATGTTTGCCCATAGCCTCCTAGCAAATCCAGATGTGAGTCATTGGGACACTTCCGAAGTCACTGATATGTCAGGCTTGTTTCTATCCACTCATCAAGCGAATCCAGATGTGAGCAACTGGGATACCTCCAAAGTCACTGATATGCCAGCCATGTTTCATTCCACTCGCCAAGCGAATCCAGATGTGAGCAACTGGGATACCTCCAAAGTTACTAATATGTTCGGCATGTTTCAAGAGACCCTCCAAGCAAATCCAGATGTGAGCCATTGGAATACCTCCAAAGTGATTAATATGACGGGGTTGTTTCATCGTGCCCCCATGGCAAACCCAAATACAAGTGGTTGGGACTTTACAAGCATTAGATTGAATGAGGGGATGGCGTCGATATTTGAAGATTCAGGTCTTTCTATTGATAATTATTCAAAATTTTTAATAAGATTGAATCAAAAGGCACCGGTAAGTCGTACGGTCCACAAAGTGATTGAGGTAGGCAAATTGAAATACAATTATAGTGCTGCGGCAGCTCGTCACATTTTACAAATAAAAGGATGGACAATTCGTGATGGAGGTTTGGATGGACAATCAATGACTGGTACCAGTATTTCATTGGGTGTCAGTACCCCTTCCTCGATTTCTTCATCCAATATAGCCAATTATATCATTGGTGGAACTTGTAATTCTTCCCTTGGAACTGTCCGTGTTGTTGTTGGACAACCACCAAGTGTACAAAAAGATTTGCCTTGTACATCTCAGAACACATTTGCAGGGAATTTTGATTTAAGAAATATATATTCTGTGCAGGTCACCATTAACGCAAGTCAGAGACAAGGTGGAAGCAACGTTGAAACAGCCCATTCTTCGATTTTTAACGACACCAATTACTTTGTAACAAAATGGAGATTTCGAAACAACCATCGATTCACTCTTCCTCTTAAATCAGATTCATCATTGAACTATAATTTTACTGTGGACTGGGGAGATGGGAGTAAGGGTGAGGTGACATCTTTTAATGATCCTGATAAAGTGCATACTTATGCAACAGCCGGAAATTATATAATTAAGATTGTCGGTACTCTGGAGGGATTCCAAAATAGCGAGGGAACATCAGATAACTTGCTTGAGGTGAGCAACCTTGGAAATATGGGATGGAAAGATCTATCTAGCGCTTTCTTGAGAAATACTCATCTTACAAGTGTTCTTGGAGGAAATACATCAAAAGTTACCAATATGAGTTGGATGTTTGGTGGAACTCTCCAGGCAACCCCAGACACAAGTAAGTGGGATACTTCCAACGTTACCAATATGAGTTGGATGTTTGCTAGAGCTTACCGAGCGAACCCAGACACAAGTCAGTGGGATACTTCCAATGTTACCAATATGCGAACTATGTTTCTTCGTGCCTTCAAAGCGAATCCAGACACAAGTAAGTGGGATACTTCCAACGTTACCAATATGCGAACTATGTTTTCTGTAGCTTCCCAAGCGAACCCAGATACCGGTCGTTGGGATTTTACAAATCTTTCTCTTTCTGATAGTTTCCACGATCTATTTCGACGATCAAATTTATCCGTTGAAAATTATTCGAAATTCTTAATAAATATCAATGCAAAACCACCCACAAATATCAATATTCAGAAAGTGATTCATGTAGATACACTAAAATACAATTATAGTGCCGCATCAGCTCGCAATAACTTAAAGAGGAAAGGCTGGGTTATCACTGATGGAGGTTTGGACAGAAAATCGCTGAGTGATAATGCACCATGGTTGGATCTCAGTGGTTCACTGCCCCCACTTTCCTCATCCGATGGAGAAAGCTACACAATCCGTGGAACTTGTAACTCAAATCTTGGAACTGTTCGTGTCATTGTTGGAGACCCTGATGTACAAAAAGATTTACCTTGCACAAAACAAAATACGTTTTCAGGAACATTTGATTTACGAAATCAATTTTCTCCAAACATTATCATTAGAGCAAACCAGGATGGAGTTAGCGCAGAAACAAGCTCATACATTGTTAATAATCTTAATCACTTTGTAACCAAATGGAGATTTTCAAGCAATTACCAATTCACTCTCCCTCTTAAATCAGGTTCATCATTAAACTATAATTTTACTGTGAATTGGGGAGATGGAACATCGAGCACAGTGACATCTTTTAATGATCCCGACAAGGTACATACTTATGCAAGATCTGGAGACTATACGATTAAAATCGTAGGAACTTGTGAAGGATTTCAAAATGACTCATCTTCAAAAAGTTATCTAGTTGAAGTTCCCAACCTTGGAAATATGGGATGGAAAGACCTATCGAATGCTTTTAAAGGCAACTCTTTCCTCACACATGTTGCTGGAGGAAAGACATCAAGTGTGACTGATATGTCAAATATGTTTTATGACGCTCGTCAGACGAATCCAGATACAAGTGGTTGGGATACCTCTAATGTCACCAACATGGAAAATATGTTTTATGACGCTCGTCAAGCCACTCCAAGTACAGGTTGGGACACCTCTAACGTCACCAATATGAAGGGTATGTTCTATCATGCCACTCAAGCTGCTCCAGATACTAGTGGATGGAATACTTCTAAGGTCACTGATATGCCATATATGTTTTATAATGCCACCCAAGCCAATCCAGATACCAGTAATTGGAATACTTCTAATGTTACAAATATGAACAACATGTTTGGACGTGCCGCTCAAGCAGATCCAGATACAAGCAATTGGGACTTTCGGAATGTCACCACCCTCAGTGAGATTTTTTCGGGTTCAGGCTTATCTGTGAATAGTTATTCAGACTTTTTAGTAAATCTCGACAAAAGAATACCTACAAGTGCCAATATCAACAAAGTGATAAACGTAGGCACATTGCAATACAACTTCAGTGCTGCATGGGCTCGATCCAGTTTGGTGAGTCAAAATTGGAGTATCACCGATGGAGGTTTAAGTAGAGAAGAGAGTATCAATATACCGTGGTTAACAATCTACCAACCGGCCCCTCTTTCTTTAAACCATGGAGGTATTTACAGAGTTCGAGGGACTTGCAATGCCAATGCTGGAGATGTTACGATCTCCGTTGGAGAACCTAATGTACAGAAAGATTTAGTTTGCACCGAAAATAACACATTTTCAGGAAACATCAGCGTACAATCCGTAGTTTCTCATCCTGCGACCATCTCTGCCAGTCAGGACAGAGGCACTTCTATTATAAGTGAGTCTGTGGCTAATGAGATCAATCGCTTTGTCACAAAATGGAATATAGGTAAACCCAGTAAAACCAATCAAAAATTTACCCTCCCTTTAAAGTCATCCGCAGGATTAAAATATGACTTTACTGTGGACTGGGGAGATGGGACTACGGTAGGTACAGTGACGTCTTTTGGTGATCCCGATAAATCACATACCTATGCCACTGGTGGAAAGTATACGATTACCATTACAGGCACTATAGAAGGATTTCAAAATAACAAAAAGACTCGCGCTAAGCTCATAGAAGTTGCTAACCTTGGAAATATGGGATGGAAAGATCTATCTTACGCCTTTGCAAAAAATATAAATCTCGTAAAGGTGAGAGGGGGAAACACATCCACCGTGGAGAATATGAGCTATATGTTTGCTGTTGCTGGTCAAGCCACTCCAGATACCAGTGGCTGGGACACTTCCCGGGTCACAAATATGAAAGCTTTGTTTAAAGGTGTCAGGCGTGCGAACCCAGATACCAGTGATTGGGATACTTCCAAGGTCACTGATATATCATATATGTTTTATAATGCCACCCAAGCCAACCCAGATACCAGTGATTGGGATACTTCCAAGGTCACTGATACATCATATATGTTTTATAGTACCACCCAAGCCAACCCAGATACCAGTGATTGGAATATTTCCAAGGTCGCTGATATGTCATATATGTTTCATCATGCTCTTCAAGCCAACCCAGATGTCAGCCAATGGGATACTTCGGAGGTCATAAATATGAAAGGAATATTTGGACGCTCCCCTAAGGCGAATCCAGATACAAGCAGTTGGGACTTTCGGAATGTTACCAAACTCAAATTTATTTTTTCAGCTTCAGGTTTATCTACTGAAAATTATTCAAAATTTTTAATAAGATTCGAAGAAAATACACCCACAGACATGAATAGCAATAAAGTAATAAATGTAGGAAAAATTCAATATAATTCCAGTGCGACATCGGCAAGAGAAAGCTTAGTGAATCATGGATGGTCCATCAAAGATGGAGGTTCAGAGTGAATCACGAAAAGAATAAATTTTGGAAAAACATTTTCTTCATATATAAATGGGAAAATGGAGAGAGTAAGCGTTTAATTTGTGAAATGAGGAGGTCGTAAGATGAATATAAATATGAATATGAAATTGTTATACACAATAAGATTATCTAAATCATTGCTCATTGTGCTTACTTTCTTTTTTTCTTTTTTATGCCATACCTACTCTTCTTTAGGGGTAGAAGGTTCAAATGAAGAGGTAGAAAAACCAAGCAATGAAAATTGTGATGGAGACCATAGATGTTCTGTGTGGCAAAGGTATGCAAATTTTCTAGAACAACAAGAAGAAGAAACAAATAATTTAAATTGTGAATCTGAAAATGACGATGGATCTAGCACCACAGTTTCTCCAACTGTTGCAACTCCATCTGCGACAGTGCTGAGTATTGGCCTATTGCCCCCCATTTCTATGCTCAATGTAAAGTCCTATAATATTAGAGGAACTTGTGACTCACAATACGGAAATGTTATTGTTGTCATTGGAAATTCTTATATTCAGAAGTCTTTGACTTGCACAAGTAAAAACGAGTTTTTAGGAAACTTTAACCTAGAAGGTGGATTTTCAAATACGACCACCATTAGAGTGTCTCAAAAAAAGGTGAACCTTAATGGGGGCGGCGCAATATCCATCGTAGTAAAAAATACAATTGTTAACACAATACATCCTTTTATAACAAAATGGAATATTCCAAATGACAACCATCGATTCACTCTACCTCTTAAGTCAAATGAAATATTAAAATATAATTTTTTGGTGAACTGGGGAGACGGAAGTTCTGCCGAAAGAGTCACATCTTTTGATGGTCTAGATAAGGTACATACCTATAAAAAGGCTGGAAATTATACAATTAAGATTTCTGGAATTTGTGAGGGATTTCAAAATGATGGCGTCTCAAAAAATATGTTGCTTGAGGTTGCCAATTTAGGTCAAGTTGGATGGAAGGACTTATCCAATGCTTTTAAAGGTAACTCTTCTCTCACAAAATTTCTTGGAGGAAATACATCAAAAGTCACAAATATGTCGAATATGTTTAGTAGTGCCAGCAAAGTGACCCCAAATACAAGCGGTTGGGATACTTCTAAAGTTACAGATATGTCGTACATGTTTTATCGTACCGGTAAAGCGACCCCAGATACAGATGGTTGGAATACTTCTAAAGTCACAAATATGTCGAATATGTTTTCTTATACCCACAAAGCGACTTCAGATACAAGCGGATGGAATACTTCTAAGGTCACAAATATGTCGAATATGTTTTCTTATACCCACAAAGCGACTCCAGATACAAGCGGATGGAATACTTCTAAGGTCACAGATATGTCGAATATGTTTTATCATACCGCTAAAGCGACTCCAGACACAGGCAGTTGGGATACTTCCAGTGTTACGAATATGAAAAGTATGTTTGCCCATAGCCCCCTAGCAAATCCAGATACCAGTGGATGGAAGACTTCCAGTGTTACGAACATGGGAGGTATGTTTGCTCGTGCCTCTGAAGCGAATCCAGACACAAGTAAATGGGATACTTCTAGTGTCACAGATATGTCAAATATGTTTTATGATGCTACCAAAGCGAATCCAAACACAAGTGGCTGGAATACATCCAATGTTACGCTTATGCAGGGCTTGTTTTCTCATGCATCCCAAGCGAATCCAGATACAAGTGGTTGGGACTTTACAGATATTACTGCACCTAGCGCGAGTTATAGTGCTCAACGCCTCCATTCTGGTATCAGTGGAATATTTCAATACTCAAGTCTTTCTATTGATAATTATTCAAAATTTTTAATAAGATTGAATCAGAAAACACCGACAAGTCGTACAATCTCAAAAGTGATTGATGTCAGCAGATTAAAATACAATTATAGTGCTGCGACAGCTCGTCACAGCTTACAAATAAAAGGATGGACAATTCGTGATGGAGGTTTGGATAGACAATCAATGACTGGTACCAGTATCTCATTGGCTGTCAGTAACCCTTCCTCGATTTCTTCATCCAATATAGCCAATTATGTCATTAGTGGAACTTGTAATTCTTCCCTTGGAACTGTCCGTGTTGTTGTTGGACAACCACCAGGTGTACAAAAAGATTTGCCTTGTACATCTCAGAACACATTTGCAGGAAGTTTTGATTTAAGAAATATATATTCTGCGCAGATCACCATTAACGCAAGTCAGAGCCAAGGTGGAAGCAACGTCGAAACAACTCATTCCTCGATTTTTAACGACAGCAATTACTTTATAACAAAGTGGAGATTTCCAGGCAACCATCAATTCACTCTTCCTCTTAAAGCAGATCCATCATTGAGCTACAATTTTACTGTGGACTGGGGAGATGGAAGTAAGGGTGAGGTGACATCTTTTAATGATTCCGATAAAGTGCATACTTATACAACAGCTGGAGACTATACAATTAAGATTGTCGGTACTTGTGAGGGATTCCAAAATAGCGTAAAAGCATCAAGAGATCATTTGCTTGAAGTGATAAACCTTGGAAATATGGGATGGAAAGATCTATCTGAAGCTTTTTTTGGGAATACTCATCTCACAACTTTTGATGGTGGAAACATATCAAATACAATAAATATCTCAAATATGTTTGCTCATTCCCCCCAAGTAACTCCAAACACAAGTCGTTGGGATACCTCCAAGGTCATCAATATGAGGTCTATGTTTGCTCATGCTTCGCAAGCGACTCCAGATACTCGTGGCTGGAGCACTTCCAAGGTCATCGATATGAGCTTTATGTTTGCCCACGCGCCGCTAGCCAACCCAGATGTAAGTCAGTGGAATACCTCTAACGTCCTCGATATGGGATATATGTTTTTTCATGCCACTCAAGCTAACCCAGACGTAAGTCGCTGGAATACATCTGGTGTCCTCAATATATCATATATGTTTAGGGGGGCCACTCAAGCCAATCCAGATGTAAGTGGTTGGGACTTTACAAATCTTGTTGATAGTAATCATCGCCATGCGGTACTTACTACTATGCATGCGCAAGACAATCCTTTCTACTATCTATTTCGACGATCAGGCTTATCCGTTGAAAATTATTCGAAATTCTTAATAAATATCAATGCAAAACCACCCACAAATATCAATATTCAGAAAGTGATTCATGTAGACACACTAAAGTACAATTATAGTGTCGTATTAGTTCGCAATGGCTTAAAGGGGAAAGGATGGGTTATCACTGATGGAGGTTTGGACAGCGAATCACCGCGTGATAATCATGTGCCATGGTTGAGGCTCGGTGATTCATTGCCCCCACTTTCCTCATCCAATGGAGAGAGCTACACAATCCGTGGAGCTTGTAACTCAAACCTTGGAACTGTTCGTGTCATTGTTGGAGATCCTGCTATACAAAAAGATTTACCTTGCACAGAACAAAACACGTTTTCAGGAACATTTGATTTACGAAATCAATTTTCTTCAAACATTACCATTAGGGCAAATCAGAGTGGAGTTAACGCAGAAGCAGGCCCATCCATTGTTAACAATCTCAATCACTTTGTAACAAAATGGAGATTTCCAAGCAATTACCAATTCACTCTCCCTCTTAAATCAGGTTCATCATTAGACTATAACTTTACTGTGAATTGGGGAGATGGAGCCTCAAGCACAGTGACATCTTTTAATGATCCCGACAAGGTGCATACTTATGCAAGAGCTGGAGATTATACAATTAAGATTGTAGGAACTTATGAGGGGTTTCAAAATAACTCATCTTCAAAAAGTTATCTAGTTGAAGTTCCCAACCTTGGAAATATGGGGTGGGAGGATCTATCGAGTGCTTTTAAAGGCAACTCTTCCCTCACAAATGTTGCTGGAGGAAAGACATCAAGTGTGACCGATATGTCAAATATGTTTTATGAAGCTGGTCAATCCACTCCAGACACAAGTAGTTGGAGCACATCTAACGTCACCAATATGTCAAATATGTTTTATGAAGCTCGTCAGGCAAACCCAGATACAAGTGATTGGAACACCTCTAGCGTCACCAATATGTCAAATATGTTTTATGAAGCTCGTCAGGCAAACCCAAATACAAGTGGTTGGGATACCTCTAGCGTCACCAATATGTCAAATATGTTTTATGAAGCTCGTCAGGTAAACCCAGATACAAGTGATTGGAACACCTCTAGCGTCACCAATATGTCAAATATGTTTTATGAAGCTCGTCAGGCAAACCCAGATACAAGTGATTGGAACACCTCTAGCGTCACCAATATGAGTAAAATGTTTGACCGTGCGGCTCAAGCAGATCCAGATACAAGCAACTGGGACTTTCGGAATATCACCACTCTCACTCATATCTTTTCAGGGTCAGGTTTATCTATTGATAATTATTCAGATTTTTTAATAAGACTCAACGAAAGAATACCTACAAGCACCGATATTGAGAAAGTGATCAACGTCGGGACATTGCAATACAGGTTGAATGCTTTATTGGCCCATCACAGCCTAAGAGGGGCAAGCTGGTCCATCACTGATGGCGGTGTGGACAGTCAATCGATGAGCGGTGGTATTAATGTGCCATGGTTGAGTATCGACGCTTTATCACTGGGCCCCGTATCTTCAGTGAATGCAGCAGCCTACACGATCCATGGAACTTGTAATGCAAACCTTGGAACTGTCCGTGTTGTTGTTGGGAGATCAAACTTGCAGAAAGATCTATCTTGCACAGAAAGTAACGTATTTTCAGGAATTTTTAATTTACAAAACATGTCTTCTCCAAAAATTACTGTGAGAGCAAGTCAGGATGAAGGTCGAGCAGAAATAAATACTTCGCTTGTTAACGATCTTAATTACTTTGTGACAAAGTGGAGAATTTCAGGCAGTCGCTCCCTGACTCTCCCTCTTAAATCCGGTGCATCATTAAACTACAATTTTACTGTGGACTGGGGAGATGGAAATACAAGCGAGGTGACCTCTTTTAGTGATACCGATAAGACGCATACTTACACAACACCCGGAGATTATACAATTAAGATCAAGGGTGTTTGTGAGGGATTCCAAAATGATTCGTCTTCAAAAAGATATTTGTTAGAGGTAAGCAACCTCGGAAATATGGGGTGGAAAGACCTCTCTAAAGCTTTTCAGAATAACTCTGAACTCATACATGTTTTAGGAGGAAATACATCCCATGTGACCAATATGTCACATATGTTTTATGGAGCAGGCAAAGCCACTCCAGATACAAGTCGTTGGGATACTTCCAATGTCGCCAATATGTCTTTTATGTTTTCTTATGCCCTCAAAGTGGATCCAGATGTGAGTCACTGGAATACCTCCAATGTGACCAATATGAAAGGTCTATTTTATGGCACCCAAACAGCCACTCCAGATACAAGTCGTTGGAACACCTCCCGTGTCACAGATATGTCACTGGCCTTTTCCTATGCCACTCTGGCGAACCCCGATACAAGCCAATGGGATTTTACAAGCGTCACCAATATCCAGAATCTATTTTCAACATCGAGTCTATCTGTTGAAAATTACTCAAAATTTCTAATAAGCTTCGATGAAAATACACCCACAAGTACCAGTATCCAGAAAGTCATTAATGTGCATACATTGAAATACAACTCCAGTGCGGTATCGGCACGAGCCAACTTAGTAAGTCAAGGAGGGGGCTGGACCATTCATGATGGAGGAGAAGCGAGTCAGGAATGAAGAGAGAGGTATATCTAAGAGTCAATGCCGTTTCCTTAAGAAAAATCTCTTGAAATTATTAGATAAATCGACAAGAATAAGACTTGTTTTATTTTACACCGGGACTGTAAAAATAATTGTGTAACTGCAATTTTTTTCTTAAATCTTAAAGCCACTTATGTGGCTCCACTCCTGGTAAAAAGCACAGTCCCATATTATTCGTCAATGTATAATTGACATTTTTTCCTTCAAGCGATTTTGTCAGTCACAATGCATTATAAGTTAATGGGGAGGTGGACATCTTCGCTGGTCTATATAATTGGCCTCTTTAGTTACTCTGGACTTTTGATTGTATTATGGAGCCGTAATGGGATCATATCAGAACTGGAAAGAACTCAAATAAATAATTATCATCTTGGTTGAAAAAAAATCAGCAATGGCTCTCTCAAAAAAATGGAAATTCCAATCTCATCAAAGGGTTCATGTGTTTAGGTTCCCATACTATATTACCCCCTTTTTTTTATTTTTTTTAACTTAGGATATTCGAGAAATACCAGAATTGGGATGAAATATGAAAAAAAATGGGAACCCAAATCTGCACCAAGAGGGCATGTATTTAGGTTCCCATACTATATTACCCTAACCATCAATGCCGTTTCCTTAAGAAAAATCTCTTGAAATTATTAGATAAATCGACAAGAATAAGACTTGTTTTATTTTACACCCAACCCTCAACCAAGGAGTAAGTCACATGCAATCCAATATTGATCTCGAAAGCCCCCAAATGACGAGTTCGCGTCACAGATGACCATTTTATTCTACCAAAACTTGATTCTTCCTTCAAGCCAGAGCACCTTGTCGATCCAGAAAAACAAAAAAGGAATCGAAAATTTAATCCTCAAATTTTCTTTTTTACCATTATCTATCTTATTTCCGGAACAAATTACGAAGGCTACCAAATCGCTCTTAAGACGGTATGGACTCATTTTGGTGACCTGCTTCTCATGCCAGTCAAAAGCAGTCTCAGCAAGATACGTCAAAGTATTTCTTACCTATTTTTCAAAGATATCTTTGAATCTCTGATTACAGACTACGAACCATTGAGAAAAACGTTTCATGGTTTTTATATCTATGCCATAGATGGCGACCAATTAGCACTTCCTCGCTCTAAAGATCTTTTAAAGGAGGGTTATTGTGGGTACCCTTGCCCAAATGAGATGGAAACTCATTTCTTACGTATGTATCTATCTCATGCTTATGACGTTTTATCGGGTGTGACAAAGAATCTTTGCTTTTCTCCCGCTCTCAACGAAATCGCCAATGCTATTCAAATGATAGGTAGTTTTGAGAGTAATAGCATAACTCTCTACGATAGGCTTTATTTATCTACAGAGATTATTAAGGCCCATGCTCAAGCCAGTAACTTCTTTATTGCGCGTTGTAAGCGAGGCTCTACTTTTATCCCCATTGTAAATTTATTTAATGGCCCAGGTTGGTATTCACGAATGGTTATTGAGGGGGTGGTCATTCATCTCTATAAGTATAAAAACCCAAAGACTGGGGAGTTCTCTGTTTTGGCCACTAATCTTCCGCATGGCTCCTTGGACAAGAAGGATATGGTTGCTCTTTACTCTCGTCGTTGGGAAATAGAAACGACATTTCGTGATTTTACATCGACAATGAAAATGGAGCAGTGGCACTCAACAAGCCTTAATGGAATATTGCAAGAGCTGTATTCTTATTTTTGGCTCTTCAATTATACAAAGATTCAAATGAGCATAAATGAGGATGAAGACAGTGTGAATCAGTTGGTAAAAAATGACTACAAAAAACCTAACTTTAAACTGATTCTTGATTTCATAATGGATAGCATCCCTCTTTTTGTTGCGGGGCTCTATCAGAAATTTAGGAAGCAGATAAAGTTGCTGATGAAGATTTCAATGGAGAAGAGGAGGCACTTCAAAAGAAGCTATGAAAGGTCTATCAAAAGGGCTGGGAGTTCTTTTAAAAGAAATAGCTTAACGCAGAGGCAGAGGGGTGTGGTGGCTTAAGGAAACGGCATTGACCCTAACCATAGTCTCGGTATTCCAGTACTTCTGTCAACGCCTTAGAGGGGCTTTTAAGCCCCCTTATAAGGCAGGTGGTGGACCTTATTAAAAAACTTAGTTGTCAAAACGGTCACCGTATTCAATGGCAAACCTGTTCATGGCTGGCTTCCAGTTGTGTAATGGTCGTGTCCATCGCTTAGAGGCCATTTTTATCGCTAAATATACAACTTTTAAAGCCGACCGATCACTGGGAAATATCTTACGATTTCTGATCGCCTTGCGGATCACGCTATTTAACGACTCTATGGCGTTTGTGGTATAAAAAATCTTTCTGATTTCATCCGGATAATCGAAAATAGTGATGAGATTGTCCCAATTCCTACGCCAAGACTTTTCAATATTCGGATACTTTGAAGACCACTTGGTACAAAATTCCTCAAGGGCCTTTTCAGCTTCTGTCAGAGTCGTAGAGCCATAAATGGACTTGAGGTCTTGGGCGACAGCTTTCATATCCTTGGAAGGAACATAGCGAAGGGAATTGCGGACCATATGGACAATGCACAGTTGTACTTTAGACTTGGGAAAAGCCGCTGAAATGGCTTGAGGAAAACCTGTAAGACCATCTACAGAAAATATAAATACGTCTTTCAACCCTCGATTTTGCAGCTCAGTCAAAACACTCAACCAAAACTTTGAACCCTCATTTTCAGAAATCCATAGGTCCAACAAGTCTTTCTGACCCTCCTCTGTAATACCAAGAGCTAGGTAAATCGCCTTATTAATAACTCTCTTGTCTTGATGGACCTTCACCACGATACAGTCCAAAAATACGATAGGGTAAGTGCTATCCAAGGGGCGGTTCTGCCAAGCCGTAACTTCATCAATAACAGCATCCGTCACGTTGGCTATCACTGAGTGGGATATCTCTGCACCATGGTAGAGGTCTTTGATAGCTCCTTGAATATCCCTGGTCGTCATTCCCCTCGCATAGAGGGTCAGAATACTGTCTTCAAAGCCCTCAAGACGAGTCTTGCCTTTGGGAATGACTTGGGGCTCAAAGGAGGCACTTCGGTCACGGGGGACCTGAAGCTCCACCTCGCCTTTCTCTCCCTTTATGGTCTTTCTACTGTAACCATTGCGAGTGTTGGATTTGCGGGTCTCAGACTTCTCATGCCTCTCATAACCTAGGTGATCGTCCATTTCCGCATTAAGAGCTGTCTCTAAAACAACCTTCATCAGTTGACCCGTTATGTCGGATAAATCCTTTTGGGTCTTGACGTTCTTCGCTAGTTCCTTGCCTATTGTCTTGATATCCATTTTGCCTTCTCCTTTCAGGATGATAGTTCATCCTAATATGATTCGGCAGTTACACAAAATAGTTTACAGGCTCTTTACACCCAACCCTCAACCAAGGAGTAAGTCACATGCAATCCAATATTGATCTCGAAAGCCCCCAAATGACGAGTTCGCGTCACAGATGACCATTTTATTCTACCAAAACTTGATTCTTCCTTCAAGTCAGAGCACCTTGTCGATCCAGAAAAACAAAAAAGGAATCGAAAATTTAATCCTCAAATTTTCTTTTTTACCATTATCTATCTTATTTCCGGAACAAATTACGAAGGCTACCAAATCGCTCTTAAGACGGTATGGACTCATTTTGGTGACCTGCTTCTCATGCCAGTCAAAAGCAGTCTCAGCAAGATACGTCAAAGTATTTCTTACCTATTTTTCAAAGATATCTTTGAATCTTTGATTACAGACTACGAACCATTGAGAAAAACGTTTCATGGTTTTTATATCTATGCCATAGATGGCGACCAATTAGCACTTCCTCGCTCTAAAGATCTTTTAAAGGAGGGTTATTGTGGGTACCCTTGCCCAAATGAGATGGAAACTCATTTCTTACGTATGTATCTATCTCATGCTTATGACGTTTTATCGGGTGTGACAAAGAATCTTTGCTATTCTCCCGCTCTGAACGAAATCGCCAATGCTATTCAAATGATAGGTAGTTTTGAGAGTAATAGCATAACTCTCTACGATAGGCTTTATTTATCTACAGAGATTATTAAGGCCCATGCTCAAGCCAGTAACTTCTTTATTGCGCGTTGTAAGCGAGGCTCTACTTTTATCCCCATTGTAAATTTATTTAATGGCCCAGGTTGGTATTCACGAATGGTTATTGAGGGGGTGGTCATTCATCTCTATAAGTATAAAAACCCAAAGACTGGGGAGTTCTCTGTTTTGGCCACTAATCTTCCGCATGGCTCCTTGGACAAGAAGGATATGGTTGCTCTTTACTCTCGTCGTTGGGAAATAGAAACGACATTTCGTGATTTTACATCGACAATGAAAATGGAGCAGTGGCACTCAACAAGCCTTAATGGAATATTGCAAGAGCTGTATTCTTATTTTTGGCTCTTCAATTATACAAAGATTCAAATGAGCATAAATGAGGATGAAGACAGTGTGAATCAGTTGGTAAAAAATGACTACAAAAAACCTAACTTTAAACTGATTCTTGATTTCATAATGGATAGCATCCCTCTTTTTGTTGCGGGGCTCTATCAGAAATTTAGGAAGCAGATAAAGTTGCTGATGAAGATTTCAATGGAGAAGAGGAGGCACTTCAAAAGAAGCTATGAAAGGTCTATCAAAAGGGCTGGGAGTTCTTTTAAAAGAAATAGCTTAACGCAGAGGCAGAGGGGTGTGGTGGCTTAAGGAAACGGCATTGATCTAAGAGTCATTTCATTTTGCTTTATAGGCTTTGTGAGAAAACTTTAGCTTGGGGCTTTTGAGTTCGTAGCCTCATGTCTAGCCCCATACATGCATTTCGCAAAAAGGGGAGCCCCCTATTTGTGAGTTTCATAGCGCCACTTTCAATGACTACGAGTTTGTCGTCGATAAGAGGCTTTAAGAAACCCTTGAGGTCTGACTCTTGGGATTCATTGTGAAGCTTCACTTCAAACTGAGTCATAAAGGTAAGAATTTGCTCCCTTTGTTTTATATCCTCCTGGCTGAGTTGGTGCCCACGGAGGGTGGGAATCTGTCCCTTTTCTCCAACCCTTCTCTCATAAATGGGAAGAACCTTTTCATTTTGATGAAAGCATGTGGGAGATTCAGAAATAGAACTGACACCTAGGCCAAGAAGGGTGTGAGTTCTTTTGTCTGTGTAACCCATAAAGTTTCTGTGCAGCCCTTGGGTCACACAAGATTGGTATAAGGAGTCTTTTTTGAGGGCAAAGTGATCCATTCCGATTTCTGCATATCCCGCCTCTATGAGATGGTGACGAGCCATATCGTAGAGGGCTCTTTTTGGGGCTCCTTCGGGGAGGTCTTCATCCTTAAAAAGTCTCTGAGCGGGCTTAATCCAGGGAACTTTGGCAAAACTGTAAAGGGCGATTCTTTCGGGCATCAGCTGAATGGTTTGCTCGATGGTTTTTTGAAAGCCCTTGAGATTTTGTCGAGGCAACCCGTAGATCAGATCAAAGTTCACGGAAGTATAACCTATTTGTCGTGCTGTTTCTGTTAAATTGGCTGTGGTGGAAAAGGGTTGTATACGGTTGATAAGTCTTTGAACTTCAAAATTGAAATCCTGAACACCCATACTTACTCGACGAAAGCCGATATCGTAGAGGGCTTGAAGCTGATCTCTTTGAGTGCGACGGGGGTCGACCTCTAAGCTGGCCTCAAAGTCATGGTGGTTGATGGAGGTGGATTTCAAAATGGGCTCCACCATTCCAACAAGGTTTTGAGCCGACAAAAAAGTGGGAGTTCCGCCACCGAGATGAATTTGCTTGAGGGGCTGGTGCTTGAAGGCTTCCACTTGCTTGAGGTAGCTTTGCCACTCCTGATGGATGAGTTTTACATAGGGGATTTCGCGATCGTGATTGCGGGTGATGCTTGTGTTGCATCCGCAAAATGTGCAAAGCTGCTCACAGTAGGGAATGTGAATGTACAAGGACCAACCGGCTTGGCTGGGGGGCAAGCCTTTTCTGAAAGAGAGATCATTTTTAGAAGAGAGGCTATTTTCAGAGGAGAGGTCATTTTCAAAGGAGAGGTCATTTTCAGAAGAAAAGTCGCCCTTGGTGGAGAAGGCTTGATGAAGGGAATTTATCCATTGCTCTGTGGTGGGGGGGGCGGACCAATAGGGCACAGTGGGGTAGCTTGTGTATCTGGGGGCGGGAACATCGTATTTATTGAGAAGCTGGGGGTCTAAGCTCACGAGGTCAACCTCTTTCGCACATGTTCAACAATGTAGTGCACATGCTTTTCTGGGGTTTGGGGAAGGAGGCCATGGCCCAAGCCGCAGATCCAACCCGCTCTTTCTTCAAGGGTTAAGTCTTCGATGGGCTTTAAGTAGCGATCAAATTCCAAGCGAAAGAGCCTCTGATCACTAAAAAGTTGTGTTTGGTCAAAATTTCCCTGAATGGCTCCCCGTGGTCTTCTCTTAAGAAGTTGAGCCATGTTCCAGCGATGATCCACTCCCACTCCCAACCAACCCCTGTGGTCCCAAAGGGACTGGAGGTGATCTGGGGTTGTTCCTTTGGAGTAGTACATGATTTTTCCTGGATGGGCCTTTGCCAATCTTTCCAGTGGGGGGAGGGCGAAGTGGCGAAACACATGGGGAGAAATCTCTCCGGCGGCGGTGTCTAGTACCATCACGGCCTCGGCCCCACCCTCCAGTTGCAGATGGATGTTGCCAATAAGTAACTCTGTCAGTGGCTGAGAAAATTTTTCAAAAAGAGGGAGTTGGGATTTCGCTTCTTTAAGTGGGGCCTTGTGGCTTCCCTCCACGGCGTAGGAGAATAGGGTCCATGGACCTCCGACAAAGCCAATGAGGCTTTTGTGGGAGGGAAGCCGCTCCCTTGTGGCCAGCATAGCATTCTTTTGAAAGGTCATGGCTTCGAGGGCTTCTTCCATAGGCTTAAGGTCACTCAGATTTTGGTGGTTGAGTTTCCAGTGGAGTTGTGGACCGGGGTTATAGGTGAGCCCCATGCCCATGGCTTCTAGGGGGAAGAGCAGGTCACTGAAGAGAATGGAGACATCGAAGTCAAATTCGTCGATGGGTCCAAGGGCCGTTTCTGCAGCGAGTTCGGGTTCTTTGCAGAGTTGAACAAAGGTGTATTTTTCCTTGAGTTTTTGGTAGTGGGAGTGATAGCGGCCAGCTTGGCGCATCATCCAAATAGGGGGTGTTTTTTGTGGAATCTTCCTCAGTGCATTTTGAAAGGCTTCATTGCCCATGGGAATATCTCCTCATATTTCTTCTATCCTCATATTTCTTCTATCCTTATATTTCTTCTATCCTTGCGTAGAGTCCACCAAAAGCCCAACCCCATGGTGAGAAACAAAAGGCTCAGGGCTGTGGACAAACTAAGGCCGAAGATAAGGGGGCCTCGAAAATCATCTCGCAGGAATTCCATAAAGATTCTTCCCACAGAATGAAGAGAGAGCCAAAGAAAAAAAAGGGTTCCTGGGAACATAGGTTGCTTTTTCTTTTCTAAAAAAAGCAGCAAAAAACCTATGCCCCACTCTAAGATGCTTGCATAGATTTGAGTGGGGTGACGGCTTTCTATCATGGTGGGAAGCGTCGTTGCCCATGGCAAGTGGGAGATCTTGCCATAACAGCAGCCACCCAAAAAACAGCCGATGCGTCCAAAGCCATAGCCAAAAGCCACCACGGGGGCCATAAAATCAGCCCAAGGTCTCCAAGGCTCTTTGCTTATTTTGAAAATGACCCACCCAAGGAAAAATCCCCCCATGGCTCCACCGTAGAACACAAATCCCCCCTCCCAGAGCATAAAAATACGAAGGGGTTGCTCAAAATAAAAAGAAGGTTGTTCGTAGAAAACATGCATGAGGCGACTTCCCACCAGAGAGCCCACCATAGTTCCTAGTCCAAGATTGAGAAGGATTTTTTGGGAGAAATTCTTTTTGTGGGCACGCCAAGAGGCCCAGATGATAGCCAACGAAAAGATTAAACTTATCGTTAAGACATAAGTGGAGATTTGAATAGATTCAGTAAGGATTATAGCGGGATACACGGGCGTTCTTGGTCATTGCTGGGCCTCTGTGACTGTGACCTTTCTGCTTTCTTTTGTTCCTACTCTCATTTTCGCGCCCACTCCTACTTCTACTTTGCCTTCCTCTTTTTCTTTCGCTTTCGCCTTCGCCTTCTCCTTTTCTTGCTCTTTGATATCAGCACTCATAATGATAAACAAGATGAACACTCCCACTACAATGGCGGAGTCTGCCACATTAAAAGCAGGAAAAGTATAAGCTCTCGACCAGTGAAAATCTAAGAAATCCACAACATAGCCAAAACGAAGGCGGTCAATATAGTTGCCCAAGGCTCCGCCAAATATTCCAGAAAGGGACAAAATCTGCCAACGATCTATTTTGGAAACTCCCCTCAACATAAAAATAATGAGAACCATGGCAAGGGGGGGAACTGATAGTAAAAAGACGGTACGAAAGGTGACATGGGCTTCCCTGAACATTCCAAAGGCAGCCCCTTCGTTACGCACATAGGTCAACTCAAAGAAGTTTTTAATGATTGTGTAGGATTCACCTAAGTCAAATTGGGTGTGGATATATAGCTTTGTCACCTGGTCGAAAGTGATAATAAAACCTGTAACAGCGATCAAGATGAGGTATTTCTGGCTCATACTCCATATTGTAACGATCTCTCTAGATGAATACTAGCCTTCTTTGCCTAAAAAGAGGAGCCCTTTTGGCTCTTTTGTTTTTTGTGACTAACGAGATCTTTGAATTCTTTCCCAGGACGAAAGCGAGGAACTTTGACCTCGGGAATAATCAAGCTTTCGCCAGTTCGAGGGTGCCTGCCTGCCCGAGATTTTTTTGTCAAACGATCAAAAATACCAAAGCCGACAATTTTGATTTCTTCTCCCTTTGAAACCGATGTCTCAATAAGCTTGATGGCTGCATTGAGAAGGGCTTCAACATCGGATTTTGTTAAGTGAGTATTTTGCGAGAGTTTGTTGATAAATTGAGATTTATTCACATTTGCCTTTCATATTCATAACTTCATTGAGCTAAAGATTTCTGGTTAAGGGAATATTCGCTTTTGGTTAAGGAAATACTAGCGGATCGCCTCTTTTATCTCAAGAGGAAACATGGACATGGTGAATCGTATGAGTTCCGATATGATATGGATGGATAGATATGGATATAGGTATAGGTATAGGAAAGATGGTGCGACGCATCTTAAGACTCAACTTTTTATGCTTTGACCCTTTTTAGGCTACGCCGGTGTGCTATTTCTTATGGTGGCAATCCTATCAAGCCAAGCTCGTTCTTGCGTCAAATCAAAGCCAATAGCCTCTCCACCCTCTAGGACAGAAGAAAAAACACGCTTTAAGACTTCCACCTCAAGGGGGTGGCTTTCCATGTCCATGGCTTCTTCAATAGCCTCTAACACACTTATGAGATCTGGGGTTGTCACCACCTTAGGCAAGCGCTTCATGTCTAAGCCCATTAAGGTACTGGGCTTAAATCCAATCAGGTTTTGGGTGAGTAGGAGTTTTCGGCCGTCCTGAAAGTTTACTTGCAAAAAGTGCAAGCCATCTGTATCAACCCTTGAAATAATTTCTTCAATGAAGGTTGTCGTAAGAGAGAGGACCTTGCCATCGACTTTTTGTTTTACTTTGATATCTTCCATCTGCGAGGTACTGATATTTTGCCCTTTTGAGGCTGAAACTTCCAAACCGGCAGAGGACTCTATAAAATCCGCAATTTTTGCAAACACTACAACTCCTATCACTGTCCTATATATACAATTAAGTTCACTTCTCTCAGATGTTCCCTTTGGAGCATAAAGGGAGAAAATGAGTGAGCAGTGACCTTGTTACTTTTTATGCAACTCCTTGTGTTTCCTACTCACCTCTATCGTCAATGTGAAAAAATAATTAAAGGTTAAAGGAGTTTTTTAGTTGATTGTCCTGGACAAGTCTGGGAAGTAGTTAACTCAATGTTGAGATGTATCATGTGAGGTGTGTATCATGCTTGTGTCCCGTTGGCAGGCCCCCATCCTACCTAAAAGAGAGCAAATTGTACTCATGTTGGAGGCAGAGGGTCTGAAAGCCTATGAAGAGTGCCTTCCACCTCAGCTTTTTATTCCAGACCATAGGCATCCATTTGACGAGGTGCGCATAGTTCTGTCTGGAGAACTCATCATCGATGTTTCAGGAAACAAACTCCTCCTCCGCGCAGGAGATAAGATTGTTATCCCCTCCAATACGAAGCACTCAAAAAGTGTAGAGGGAGATATCGAGTGTGTTTGCATTTGTTCCAACACGCTTTATTGATCAAAGAAATCACTCCAAAATACCGAAGAAGAAGCATGGCAGAGAAACCCACCAATGTATCCGTCGGTGCACCTATTCATGCATTTGATACATCTCATGCATCAGGTGTATCTTTTGCATCTTTATCGTTGATTCATATTTATTTGCAACATATGGGCCGGGAGGAAGTTGACTTGAAACTGTGGGTGGACTCCCTAGGAACTATTGCCCACTCTGAACTCTCTGGCATTGGAGGGCCACAGTTTTTGAATATTCTTGAGAAATGGCGCCCTAAGCTGGTCGGTAAATTGTCTGAGTTGGGTGTTCCCAAGGGAAGGTGCCCTGGCTCCATGCTCATCCGTGAAGCTATTCTTAAGGCCTGTGGGAGGTGGAACTTTCCCGTGGAAAGTGAGTACCTTTGTCATTGTCGTGGCATTAAAACATCGATTGTCGATCGGGCTGTGATTACAGGGGCCCATCGCGCCGAAGAAGTTTCATCTCAAACCTCAGCTGGCACGGGGTGTGGTACCTGTTGGGAGGATATAAAGAGTGTGATTGCCTATCGCTTGGGTGGGTCAAAAGCTAAAGCTAAGACTAAAGCTTCTTAGCTGGTTAGCTAGGTGAACTTTATCCTATCTTTGCATTGGCAAATCTATAGAGAATTTGATCTTTGAATTGGGGAACAATATCTTTGATATTTCCTTCAATAAAAGCACCCGCAGCAAACATATGGCCACCACCTTGAAAGTTCTCAGCAATGCCAAGGACTTCAAACTTGCCCTTACTTCTCAAGCTGACCTTATGCCCATTTTTTTCTTGGCGGAAGAGAGCGGCCACCTGGACAGTGCTAATATTCATAATCATATCAATAACATCACGGGCATCATCTGTACTGAGACCGTTGTCGCTGAGGTCCTTGGAAGTGAGGCACAGAACAGCAGCTTGTCCTTCGGCAAAAAAGTCAATTTCACCCAAAACCTTGGAAAGCAAAGTTACTTTACCCTGTGAATGTGTGGCAAATAGCTTTTGGTGTATTTCATCGGGATTTTTCTCAAAGTTTAATAGTTCGGCAGCAATAAGATGGGAAGCGGGGGAACTGCGAATGTACTTAAATACTTGTGTGTCAAAGGCAATACTCGCGTAAATGGACCGGGCAATCAAAGCATCTAGTTCCACACCTAGCTCCTTGATAAGTCCGTAGGCAATTTCACCAGTGCTGGCAGCTTGGGTATCAATGAAAGAGCCCGCAGTGGGCTTGGGCCCTTGTTTGAGGATAGGGTGGTGATCGACAAAAAGAATCTTTTGGCATTTTTTTGTGAGCTCTGTGTACAGAGGTTCCACCAATCTTTTATCGTTGGTATCAAGTATAAGGGCTAGGTCGGTTTTTTCGATGGGCTGATGAGAGTCTTCAAAGATTTCAATGTACTTTCGAGGCTCTAGGAAAGAGTACTTGGGGGAAATCGCATCCACACAAATAGCTCGCACAGGCTTTCCCATTTTTTTCAGGGCGTGGTAAAGGCCCAACTGGGAACCTAGACCATCGCCATCGCACTGTTTGTGGGTTGTGAGTAAGATATTTTGAGCCTCCTTGATGGAATGCGCCAAGGTTTGGAAGTCTGCTGCCTTTTTTGCACTTTGTTCATTTGCCATTAAAGATCCTTTATCGATGGGCCTATTTCGTGCCATAGGCATCATAGAGGGGAATGTTTACAAACTGGCCTACGGAGGGGGCTTCTTGAAAGGGGGTTCTATCTAAGGAGTTGTAAGCTTTTCCATCTTTGTGAAGCTCAATGAGGCGCTCTTCGTAAAGGGCATAGCTTTGGATATGGCTTGGCCATTGAATGGACATATCTTGACATCTTCTTCTCTGGAGGTCGTATTGACACATACTATGATTGGATTTTATCACAAAGAGCCCTCTTTCCCCCTTGGGGGATAAAGGACTTAAAAAATCAGCTTTTTGAATAATGGTGGGGCGAAACCACTGACCTCTTCTAAAATTAAACACATAAATCTTGCCTTCATTTGTTAAGCCCACCAAATACCTTTTCAGGCCCTCATCAAGTTCTTCAAAGTCTTTGAAAGGTCTCTCAGAATGGAGATAGAGCACTTTGTAATAGGAGTAGTTATCTCTATAGAGGTTCTTCAGAGGGGAGTAGATATCAATGGTGAGGGCTTGGTTTTTAGCTTGATTTTCACCTCTCCTTCTATTTCCATTTCCATTTCCATAAAATAAGGTGGCTCCCGCAGAGGTTCTTTTAAGCATGTATCCCTTTGGAGCCACAACGGAAGAGACTATGGATCGACCTTGATCCAACAATTGGAGTTCACCAAGTATTTCATTGCCAGGTATTTCATCACCAAATAGATCTTCAACTTTCACCTTGGAGTTCTTGTTGGGTTTTGCTGTCAAGGTGAGAAGCCCCTCCCTTATGGACATGGGGCCTGTGTTGAAAACAAAGTTGGCTCGTGCCACGCTCATGATGCGAGCCATAGACATATAGACGGGGTGAAAATTCTGCCCTTGAAGAGCAACCCTTGCATAATACTCCATTTCGACACCATGGGAGCCGCGACTTTCTACGGACTGATCACAGCCTTGAATACGTATATCGCTATAGGGGCCATGTTTGCATTGAACATGGCCATAGCCTTCTGTATGGCGGGCTTCATGGAGAAGAACACCCACGCGCCCCAGAGCTGATAGGGCGCTCCATGCATCCTGCATCGTAAAATATCCTCCAATGTTATAAGCCGTGGCTATCGGGTTGTCCTGCCCACGCCTAATCCCATAAGTCATGTCCTTGAGCCAACTGTAGTATCTATCTTTATTCACAAAGCTCTTGATAAAAAGATGATCTATTGGATTCTCAGCTTCTTCGAATTTTCCATTTTCCACGATATATAAGTCGTTAAATAGCTTCTTTGTATCCACGTGGTTATGGCAGAGTTCGAGCCCTCCAAAACTTTTTGTGTTGATATTTAAGTCTCTGATATATTTTTTTGCTTGATTTTCTGAGATACAACCAAAGTCTGAACTCCGGTAGGGCAGGCTTTGACCAAGTGCCGTGGCACAGAAAAACATAGTGATGGATGCCGTCCATAATAAGAACCCCATAATTCCCCCTTTTTTTATCCATTTTTAGCCGCCATGCCATTTGGCATGGTGTACAAAAATTGTATATAAGAATTTTGTGCTTGGGTAGAATATTTTGGATTTTGAATAATTGGACATATCTATTCAGGGAATGTTATGGGTTTTTAACTTCGAGGATGCCCCCAACCTCCTCCTCCGGGGGTCTCGATAACGAAGATGTCGCCAACATCCATTTTGGTGCTATCGACACCCAGAAGGACCTCGATTTGCCCGTTGGTACGCTCGACACTGTTACGCCCGAGTGCACCACTACCGCCACCTTCAAGTCCGTAGGGCGGCACTCGCCGATGGCTGGAGATAATCGCCACAGTCATTGGCTCTAGAAAACGAATACGACGGCGTACGCCATTGCCGCCTCGCCAGCGACCAGCACCACCACTGCCCTGCCGGATCTCAAAACTTTCTAGGCGCACCGGATAGCGCCACTCTAGAATTTCTGGATCGGTAAGACGGGTATTGGTCATATGGACATGCACAGCATCCGCCCCATCAAAACCATCACCTGCGCCAGAGCCACCACAAATGGTCTCATAATACTGGTAGTTGGCATTGCCAAAAGTGAAATTATTGGCCGTGCCCTGGGATTCGGCCACAACATTGAGTGCACCAAACAACGCATCGACGATATATTGCGAGGTCTCGACATTACCAGCCACCACCGCCGCAGGAGCCTGCGGCCTCAAGATCGACCGCTCTCTGAGGCGAATATCTAGGGGTCGAAGCCCACCGGCGTTCAGTGGAATATCCACATCGCAGAGACAGCGAAAAACATAGAGAACAGCTGCCATGCAAACTGCCGTCGGCGCATTAAAATTGCCATCCACCTGGTCTGAAGAGTGCGAAAAATCCAGGATCACCCGTTGCGCAGCCTTATCTATGGTAATATCCACTGCAATTCGCCAACCCTGGTCGGTCTCGATCTCAAAACGGCCCGAACGGAGGCCATCGAGCACCTGGCGCACACTCTCTTCAGCATTATCGCACACATGACGCATATAAGCTTGGACGGTCTCCAAGCCGAAATTCGCCACCATCCTGCACAATTCACCTACGCCCTTCTGGTTGGCCGCAATCTGGGCACGAAAATCAGCAAGATTCTCAATCGGATTGCGAGCCGGATAGCGTGCGCCTTCAAGAAGCGCCAGCACCTCGTCCTCTAAAAAGCGCCCACCGCACACCACCTGGACATCATCGAACAAAACACCCCTTCTTCCTCAATATGGCGGCTGTCTGGTGGCATAGAACCGGGAGTGATACCGCCAATATCAGCATGATGGCCACGATTTGCAACATAGAACCAAACCGCATTGCCATCGGGGGCAAAAACGGGCGTGATAAACGTAACATCTGGCAGATGTGTACCGCCATTATAGGGTGCATTCAGCATGAAAACATCGCCCGGTGCCATTGTCTCAGTGCGAGATCGAATCACCGACTGTACCGATTCGGACATCGACCCCAAATGGACGGGGATATGTGGAGCGTTGGCCACCAATTCGCCATTGGAATCAAACACGGCACAAGAGAAGTCAAGCCTCTCCTTGATATTCACGGAGGAGGCCGTGGCAACAAGTGACGCCCCCATTTGTTCGGCTGTTGCCATGAATAGGTTGTTAAAAACCTCCAGCAATACAGGATCTGCCTCGGTACGAGACGCCACCTGAGCTATAACCGGACGGACACGCTTCAACACGAGGTTGCCACTCTCAAGCAAACGAGCTTCCCAGCCGGACTCAACCACCGTGGTCGCAGTGTCCTCAACAACAATCGCCGGCCCCATCACAGGACTTCCAGGCCTGAGATTTCCACGAATACGTATAGGAACTTCATGCATCTGGCCTTCAGTGAACAACCGAACCTCTGTAGTCAAAACCGACTTTTCACCTCCACCCGCAATAACAGACTCCACGGGCCAGTCTGCCCGCCCGATTAATTCCAGTGTGACCGCCTCGACCACAAGCCCCTTGGTCTTTGAAACAAAACCAAAACGCTGTCGGTGCTGGTTCTCGAAGGCCACTCGCACCTCCGCCTCTGGGCCAAAAGGCACCGTCAGTGGAGCATTGGTGCCGTCATAACGTACATGAAGTCGACGCTCCACTTCGACCCGGTCCGGCGGCACACCTTGGGCTCCCATCTCTGACCAAGCCAGAGCCTCCAACTGCTCAAATGCCACTTCCACTTCCCCAATTTCAGCAAGCGGCACTTCGACGGCCGTCTCACGCAATACCCTGATATCAGCAAGGCCCATACCGTAAGCGGAGAGCACACCCGCAAAGGGATGGATCAACACGGTTTCCATGCCAAGTACATCGGCAACAGCACAGGCATGCTGACCACCTGCGCCACCGAAACAATGGAGTACATAGCTCGTAACATCATATCCACGCTCAATGGAAATACGCTTGATGGCATGGGCCATGTTCTCAACAGCGATCCGCAGAAAACCCTCCGCCACGGCCTCTGCACTACGCCCATCACCAATGCGCCCGGCAAGAGAGATAAATTTGCGGCGCACAATGTCGACATCCAGTGGCTTGTTACCCTCCGGACCGAAAATATGTGGAAAAAAACCAGGCAATAACCGGCCAAGCATGAGGTTGCAATCCGTAACCGTCAGCGGACCGCCACGCCGGTAACAAGCAGCGCCAGGGTTGGCACCAGCACTCTCCGTCTCCGGGCCCACCCGGAAGCGTCGACCATCATAGTGCAGAATGGAGCCACCACCAGCGGCAACAGTGTGAATGTCAAGCATTGGTGCACGCATCCGTAGGCCAGCGACCTCGGTTTCAATGGCTCGCTCATAGCGACCAGCATAGTGGGAAACGTCCGTTGACGTGCCCCCCATGTCAAAGCCGATGATGCGATCAAAACCCGCCGACCGAGCGACCTCAACAGCCCCGACAATACCACCTGCGGGCCCAGAAAAGATGGCGTCCTTACCCTGAAAATGATGGGCATCAACCAGACCGCCATTGGACTGCATGAATAACAATCGTGTCTCGCCGAGGGCGGCCACCATGCGTTCGACATGACGGCGAAGAATCGGTGAAAGATAAGCATCCACAACCGTGGTGTTACCACGGGAGACGAACTTCATCAGTGGCGAAACCTTGTAGCTCACCGACACCTGCTCGAAGCCCACATGTCGAGCTATCTTCTCAACCGCCACTTCATGTTCGTTATAGCGGTAACCGTGCATCAAACAAATGGCGACAGCTCGAAAACCTTCCCTATGAGCACGAGCAAGGTCTGCCTCCAACTTTTCCTTGTCCAACGGCTTTACCACCTCACCCTGGGAACCCATACGCTCATCCGCCTCAACAACAGCGTCGTAGAGTGCTTCTGGGAACCGTATATTCAAATCGAAAAGACGTGGACGATTCTGGTAGCCAATCTGAAGTTGATCGGCGAAGCCATGGGTCACCACCAACAGTGTAGACTCCCCCTTGCGTTCTAAAAGTGCATTGGTCGCAACGGTGGTGCCCATTCGCACCGCCTCGATATGCTCGGTCGGAATCGGATCATCCACTGCCACCCCCCCATAATACTGCGAAAACTCCCCGGACACAATAGACAACTTTTCCATTGAAATTTCCATAAATATATATAATCATTCACTTTATGCAATTGGTCGTAAATATGCTCGCTATCGTTGGCATCCACCTGAGGATTCTTCCCATTTAGCTTCGAACCATAGTCAAAGGAATGATAATGGCCCACCAAACAAAACATCAAAATCCATGGACAGCTCAGTTAAAAAGTGTCTATCAAAGCGACCAAGCCACACGGGTTCAACAGACATACGAAGTTGTTGTTCCAAAAATAAAGAAACAATTAAAGCAGAAAGTAAAACAACAGAAAATAATGGAGGTTAAAAATGGAAACATCAGTAGCTCTTTATTGTCGAGTGTCCTCAGATAAACAAGCTCAAGAGGGAACCATTGATTCACAGATTTCTAGTCTTCACGATTTCGCTAAGGAACACAGCTTTTGTGTAGAGGAGGATCTTATATTTACGGATAATGGTGTGAGTGGTGCCACCCTTGTTCGTCCTGCTTTAGACTCCCTTCGCGACAAAGCTTTTTCTGGGGAGGTTACAAAGGTACTTGTGTTATGTCCAGACAGATTAGCTCGTAAATATGCCCATCAATTGATTCTAATTGAAGAATTTCAGAGGCTAGGTGTTGAAATTATTTTTTCTAATAGAGATATTACAAATTCACCCGAAGATCAGCTTTTGCTACAAATACAAGGAGTCATTTCAGAATATGAAAGAGAAAAAATTATGGAAAGAAGTCGAAGGGGTAAACTTCAAAAGGCTTCTAAGGGCTTTGTTAGCGTTTTATGTGGAGCTCCCTATGGTTATATATATATTCCGAAAGCAGACTCCGCTGACGCACGATATGAGGTCCATCCAGAAGAGTCTAAAGTTGTTAAAGATGTTTTTCAAATGTATTGCCGAAACAAACTAAGTATTAGAGCAATTGCAAAGGAATTAAATATAAGGGGGGTGCCTACTAAAAAACAACAAGGTATTTGGGAGCGTTCAACTGTTTGGTGTATGCTTAAAAACCCCGCTTATTATGGACAAGCTGCTTTTAGAAAGACTATCCAGGTAGAAAGGTTGCGTCCAACCAAGTTAGCAAGAGACAATAATTTTTATCCAAAAAATCCTAAATCAAGCTCTTCCGATCGAAATAAAAAGGATTGGATATATATTCCCGTTCCATCTATAATTTCTTCAAAAACTTTTCAAGATGCATCCAGTCAATTGGAAACTAACAAAAAACTTTCCCCTCGGAATAATAAAAAATATGAGTATTTGTTAAGTGGTCTTTTACGATGCAAAGAGTGTGGTTATTCGATCTATGGCAAACCCGCTTCTAATTCAAGGTATAAGCGTTGTTATTATCGCTGTATGGGACAAGATGGTCATAGATGGCCAGCTAAAGGTAGAGTTTGCTCATCTCATCCCGTAAGAGTTGAAGTTTTAGATGACTTAGTTTGGGAACAAACAGTTAAATTACTTGAAAATCCTCAGGCAGTTATAGATGAGTATACAAATAGAATTCATGAGCAAAAAGGCCAACAACAATCATTGGAAAAATTAATTGCAAAAAAGGCTCAGGAGATTCGTCAAATAACACATGAAAAGGAACGTCTCTTGGATCTTTATCAAAATGGAACTCTAAATCTATCAGAAATAGAGTCACGATTAAAAAAAATAAGAGGCAAAATAAAGCAACTTGAAAATGAAAAGCAATCTTTAGAGTATGAGCAAAGGCAAGAAGGACAACAATTACAGCTTGTAGATCAACTCCAAGAATTCCAAAAAAAAGTGAGTGCCAACTTAAAGGTATTGAGTTTTGAGCAAAAAAAGGAGATTGTAAGGCTACTGGTAAAGGAGGTTGAGCTGAACATTAAGACAAGTGAAATTGTGGTTCGACACGTTGTGCCAACATCCAAAAGTTTGCCATTGTGTCCGGGGAGTCACACATGAGCCTTGAGGTGTACCCTCATCGGTCATCCTGAGCTCCCCATCAGACAAAACTCCAGCCTTCAGCATTCTCACAATATACCTTATGAATCTTTCATCCGTGATTTTCATCTTGAGTATGGACACTAATTTCTTATGGTCGATAGAACCAAAGTAATTTTCTAAATCCAAATCAATGATATAGCCCACTTTCCCATGATAGAGATGCTGGTAGCACTGCCTGATGGCAGTGTGACAGCCTACTCCTCGACGGAATCCAAATGAACAGTCTTGGAAAATCGGTTCATAGATGGCTTCGAGAATTTTACTGAACATACGCTGGACCATCTGTTATACGATACTTTATTCTGACTAGAATTCGCCTTTATTTTTTATTTTTCTTTGACCATCCCTAGAGAATTATTACATTCCCTTGACTAAGTCTTGTCATAACCTCCCCATGAGTTTAATACTCTGCATCAGGAGGTGTTATGATTTTAGCTACTTTTGTATCAACGGATGACCTTGTAAAAGAAGGTAAGAATTACAATTGGAAGAGGCCATGTAAGTGCCAAAATCCCGGCTGTAACAGTGAGAAGCTCTGGGGCCATGGCTATGTGAAGAGATACTTTTTTGCATGCTCTGAAGCGGTCTACCTCAAGCGCTGGCGGTGTCCTCACTGCCACAGTGTTATAACGACAAGACCCAAGTCGTTCTGGCGTCGTTTTCAAGAGACAAAGTCTCGTATTTTCGAAGCATTACGACATCGTCTGAACCCCAAGATTCCCAAGGCATGGCCCCTTTGGACAACGAGGCAAAGAGCGGGGCACTGGCTGAAAAAACTTCTTAATCACGCTAAGGCTTATAATCTGATGAAAGAAAAAGATCCACTTAGCACAGTGGCCTTTTATCAAGAGAAAAACCTGGACATTTTTGGTTAACGAAGTTTGCCAGTGCTCCCATTTATTTTCAACCTACCGTTTCTTGTCATTAACAAAGAGTCAGGAAGTTGTGTATCTCTTATTTCAAGAAAGATTTCCAATAACGGAAATTAAATCAAAGAAAGAGAGGTCAAAATGGCTGATAAGGACAAGAAAATGGAGGTTGCCACCTTTAGATTCGGAGTGATTTCTGAATTTGTTACAGGGTTGCGCCTTGAATATGGAGAAAAAGAGAGATTGCTTACGGAAAAATCTTCCAAGAGCTATCGTGTTCCCTACTCATCATCGACTCGTGTGAGTCGTTCCACCATAAAAAAATGGATTGCAGACTACAAGGGATCGGGCAATAGATTAGAGGGGCTTATGCCATCGGATCGCAAGGATCAAGGTCAATTTAGAAGTCTTGATGAATCTCTCCAAGTGGTCATTAAAGAGATCATGAAGGCAAAGGGACATTTTACAGGCATAGCCCTTGTCAATGCTCTACGTCAGCGCGGCTCTATTGGTACCAATGAAGAGATCAATATGAGTGTGCTTTATAGATTTTTAAAGCATCACAAATTGCAACAAAAAGAGTCCACAGATCGTAGGTCCTTTGAAGCTTCGTCTCCCAATGAAATGTGGCAGTCAGATGTTCTTCATGGCCCCATTGTGGTTGGCAAAAAGAGAAAGAAAGTAAAATCCTACCTCATTGCCATATTGGATGACAATTCTCGCATCATTCCCCACGGGGAGTTTTATGAGTCCGAAAGGCTTGAGAATATGAAGGATTGTCTTAAGAAAGCTGTTGAGAAGAGGGGGCTTCCTCAAAAGCTTTATATCGATAATGGGGCTTGTTTTAAGGCTATAAACTTGGAACAGGTCACAGCTTCCTTGGGTATTCAGATTATTCACACTCCTCCTTATACTCCTCAGGGTCGGGGGAAAGTGGAGCGTTGGTTTCGATATGTACGGGAAAACTTCTTTCCTCGCTGCGATGAAAAAACCTTGAGCCTTGAAGAACTGAATGAGGTATTTTCTGACTGGGTGGAGAGTTATCACCACAAAGTTCATGGAACCACTGGCGAAACTCCATTGGCGAAATTCCGTAAAAATATGAAGTGTGTTCGTCCCGCTCCCCCCAATCTATTGGACTATTTTCGATTTATTCAATTTCGACGAGTTAAAAAGGATCGAACTTTTCATTTGAATGGAACCATATATGAAGCTCCCGTAGACCTGATCGATAGAAGAGTGGAACTCAAGTTCCACAGAGAGACTCCCGAAGATGTTGAAATTTTCTTTGATGGAAGAAGCTTTGGTCAGGCCAATTTATTGGATCGGCATGTGAATTTTTACTTGGGTCGCAATGGAAAGGTGACTTCTGCCACGAAAGAGACAAAACCAAAATCAGGAGAATTATTTTCAGGAGATAAAACAGGAGGGAAGAAATGAAATACATTGAATATTTTGGAATGAAGTTCTCTCCTTTTAATGACAATCTTAAATCCAAAGACCTTATGTCTTTACCTGGAACAATGGCAGTGAAAGAGAGATTGGATTATGTTCTTTCCATTGGTGGAATTATGGTCGTCACCGGCGATGTTGGCACCGGAAAATCCACCGCCATGAGATGGAGTTTAGATCAATTCCACAAATCTGAAATTAACAGCTGTTATGTGACGGCGAACAGTGGCTCAACCAGTGAGCTATATAGACAATTGTGTTGGAGTATAAATTTAAATTTAAGAGGAAACCATAGGTCCTTCCTTCTTAAGGAATTCAAAGAAGCCATCTCAGAAATATTAGAACAACAAAGAAATAAAATTGTGGTTATCATTGATGAGGCATCCTTATTGAGAGTCGATGTCTTTGCTGAATTGCATACGATTAACCAATTCAACTTTGATTCTGAAAAAAGATTCTCACTTATTTTGGTGGGACAGAATAACCTTCTTGATAAATTGAAGTATAGAACTTCTCTGCCCTTGGCTTCTCGTGTGATGACCCACGCTCACCTACCAGCTCTTAATGAAGAAAATATGAGAAATTATCTAGATCATCACCTTAAAATCTCTGGAATCAAGAATAAACTCATGACAGATAATGCTGTCACAGCCATTTGGCAGGGCTCTGGAGGCTTGCTAAGAAAAGCCAATTTGATTGCCAGAGGTTCATTGATTGCATGTATGAAAGCTTCTGAAGAACAAATTACAGAAGAACATGTTCGCCAAGCCGCCACAGAACTTATTTAAACTACATGGTCGGTAGTTATTCTCCCTGAGGTGTTAGGCGCCAATTAAAATTGGCCATTTTTAGAAGCCGTCGCCAATGAAAAACGGCCAGTTGATGATGTACTGATTTAGTTATTCTTCGTTCAGAGTTTAGTCAAGTGTCTTTATTTTGCTCATCATTTAACTCGGACTATGCCACAAGATTCTGAGGAATGATTTTCTGCCCACCACTTTTGGCATGACCCCAAATGCATCCTTCAGCCCTATGGCAGAGGTAAATGGAGTATTTTTCAGGATTCCTTGGCGCAGCTAATGTCTAAAGCTCCGCGAGAGTGACGAGCAAATAGTACGGTAAAAGCCAGTTATCCATAAATTTATCCATGGCGACACTGCGGCTGTGACCCCGATGTCTAGCAACGCAGTGCTGCTGTGGATAAATTTTGTGGATAACTGGCGAGTTCCTTCCCCAAAAGTGGGGATCTCTAATGAACTTCTTTGGTTGAACTTTCCTCTTTGCTCTGTTTAGACTTGGCTTTTGCCGATTCGGTTCTCCAACTTTCTTTTCCTTCAATGTTGAGGGTTTCACAGTTGTGAATGATTCGATCAACAGCAGCAGCGGTGGTAATAGGGTTAAGAAACACCTTATCCCATTCAGAGTATGTTAAGTTTGTAGTGATCATGAGACTTTTCCTTTCATATCGCTGAGATATGAATTGAAAGAAAAGATCTGCCCCCTCTGTGCAGGAAGCTGTATAGCCAAGTTCATCACAAGCAATAAGATCAAAACGGTCTAATTTCTTAAAAAGAGCATTCAATGAGAGTTCTTTCTTGCTTTCACGCATTGTTTCAATAAGTTCATGAGTGGTGACCCATAAACATCGATAGCCTTGTTCACAGAGTGAACGAACTAGGGACATGGCCAAATGACTTTTCCCCATTCCAAAGCTTCCGTAAAACACAACATTACAGGCTTTTCTGACCCACTCTCCCTCTGCCATCCAATTAATTTGCTGAGCTGTCACTCCCGTTCTTTTCTGGAAGTTATAAGTTTGGAGTGATTTAAGTTGAGGAAGCTTGGCCCCCTTAAGCAATCTTTTCACTCTCTGGGAATGCTTGTCAGCAAGCTCATTTTGAACGAGTATACCTAAATACTGTTCATACGTCTTTTTTGTTTTTTCGGCAACTCTAGCCGTTGCAACATATTCATCCGCCATCGCTGGAAGTCGGAGTTTTTTAAGAGAACCTATAAGTTCTTCGTGATTCATTAAGAACCTCCTATGTTTGGAACAAGACTGTCATATTGAGACAATCTAGGTTGAAGTGGTTTTTGTTGGTCATTCAAATTAATTTTGGTGGGATTTCCTAAGAGCAAATCTTTTATGGATTTAAAGTCGAAAATCTCACGACTTTCTAATTGAAGCTCCATGGCTGTAGATAAGTCCTGCCAACTCACATGCTGAATCAAGTTGATAACTCTTAAATATTCATGCTCGGCACGGCTTGAATCTTGTTGCTTGAGGTATTGATAAAAATTTTCAAACACATTTGTTGGAAAAAGAATGGATCGGTGAGCCCATCTTACCATGGCTTGCGGCTTACGAACTAAAGAAGGAAGGATATGTTCAAGAAGAAGACTATGCTCCCCATCAGGTTTTCTTTGATGGCGAGCGACAATTTCTTGCTTCCCTCCTGCACGATAGATCGTGACATGATAGGGACCCTGTACGGTTTTACAGGGAGATTGGATCACCTCATCAGGTATGGAATATGTGGTTTTACCTATTCTCAAAGTCCCATAACCATTACTTTGACAAATATTCACCTTACAGAGAATATCTTCATCTCGTGGAGGCAAAGGCTTAAGAACTTTGGCCTCCTCCTCAAAGCGAGATTTGGTGGAGTCACTCTGATGCTGATCCATATAAGACTCTAAAAACTGATTCAAATGATCCCAGTCTTTAAAAACAATTCCTTTGTTTCTAACAATATTTTTTATCCGAGAACTGAAGGTTCGAATATCACGCTCCACATCTCCCTTGTCAGAGCCCTTCCCTGCGCGGCAGGGAAGAACCTTAAATCCATAGTATTGGATGGCTCGATCAAAAGATTGGGTGTAAATTCGCTGATTTCCTTTAAGAACTTTCTTCACACAGGGAGATAAATTATCAATACGGATGTTCGCACTCATCCCACCTATCTTTTCAAAAAAAGCATGCACCCCATCGATGAAACACTCATAGACAAGAAAGGGGTAGGCACGAACCCAACAGGTGCCACTACAAGGCAATGTTCCAAAATGGAGATGAACGATCTGAACACCATCGGCAAATGGTAAAGCAACCTTCTCCTTAAAATCAAACTGAGCCTGTTCTCCAGGATCATATCTTTGGCTGAAAAAACGCTCCTTGGGGCGAGAACCAAGAATCTCACAAACTCTTCTCTGAACCGTTCTCTCACTCCCACGATAACCCTCCTCAACTAATAGCTCATATATTTCACGGGCGGTGTTACTTGGGTTCAACTTCAAAAAGTACTTCACCCGATCCCATAGGTGTTCGTGGTTTTTTATTCTTTCATAGCAAGACCTTTTTAGCCATATTCATTGATGTTTTTCGCCGTCGGTAGTTTGTGTCATAAATTTCATGGGAGAATATCTTGATCTTCTCTATCAAAATATTTAAATACTTTTGAGATGAGCTTAGGAGATATTTGATAAAATCAGAGGCTAATAAGACGGTAACCTTAGCAACTCTTTGAAACGATGTGGAGTCATTTTGTTCCTTATTGAGTTTAGTTCTTCCTATCCTCAAAACAACACTTGATGTGAGGTGAGCCGCTAATGAAGCAAGAAGAAGACTCTCTATGATATTTTGATCGTTTGAGGTGATCTGATTTGCATTCAAAGAATTCTTACAAGATTTGAAAATAAGTTCACATTGCCAACGTAAACGATAAATTGGATATATGGACTCCGCTGCCACATCTAAATTCGTGCAATACCAATGATAGCGTTTTTCGGAGGAATTCCAGAAGCCTACAATTCTCAAACTTACCCATTTACCATTGGACAAGACACTGCCTATAAATTCAACAACATCGTTTTTTTTCTTGAGTTTAATATCAGAGAACTCTTTTCCAACATAGTAATCTGGCAAACCTTCAACAACAGCATCAATAAGAATAGAGGCATTTGACTTCACTCTAGACAAGAAAAATCCTTTAGCTTCATGAATAGATGACAATAAGCCATAGTCCCAATATCCCAAATCAAAGATGACTAATTTTCCAACGAGTTCCTTTATATCAGGAAAGCACTTCCTATCGTTAGTGGAAGACGGAGTTAATTCGAACCAAGTCATTATACCACTGAATAAACTGAAACAAGCGTGCCATTTAATTCCTGCGTTTGTTCTTGTCCCTGGAAAATTCTCAGATGCTCCATCCCAAAGGCTTATTGTGCTTGAGTCAACAAGAAGAACGTCTGAGACTCCCAGTTGTAATAATATGGCTTTGCTCCCATGAAAAGCTCCATGAGATAGCTTTATCATGAGCATTTCAACCAGTTTACTCAGAAGCTCTTTTAATCTTTTTCTAGAGAGTCTTTCCCAGAAGCTGTGTCTTTCAATTCTTAATCCTAAATGACTTATCATAAACCTCCTAATTCCCTCTATTGAATATGTCTTAGAGTCTCCCTGGAATGACAAGACAAGAGCCACAATAAACTCAAGAGGTGGAATGGTTGCCCGAGAGTCCTTTTCAGGAATAACTTTCTTGAAACATTTTTTGATCGTTTTAAGTGTTTGAGCTTCCGTGCTCATATTTGCCCCCTGCGTTTAAAAAATAAAAATTTCCTCCAATTAATCTTGACCTATTAAGATACTAACGCGAGAATCATTAAGTCTGTAGATAACTCACTTGTATCTATGCGGATTCATTGTATTCGACAGGAGCAAAAAATAGCAATGATTTTTGGACTTTTAATATTACTTTCTTTGGGATCCTTTATATCTCTTCTTATTTCCTTATTGGTATTTGGATTTGGTTATTTACTGGCACTCATCCTCCCATTAACTCAGATGCAAGCATCTTCTTTGTTTTTTGCTTCACTCACACTTTTGGTTCTTACATGTATTTTTATGATGCTCATATCTCAATTTAAAAATCGTTACTTTCACCAGAATCTAGGAGATATTCTTTTTGATAATTTGGATGAGGATTTGGAAGATGAAAAGCAAAAAAAAATTGTAACTGAAGATATGTCTGCATCACAGCAGAAAAATGACCAAAGCGAAAAAATTGGAAGAAATCAATCCTGTCCATGCGGAAGTGGAAAGAAATTTAAATTCTGTTGTTCCCAAAAGTCCACAGTTCTTTCGTTACACAATTAAGTCTCTTAAAACACATGGCTTGTCGTGGATATCAAATGTCAATCTGCGTCCATTTCTCAAAATACCATCTATAAATATTTGTATCTATTCAGGGGGGCATGAGTTTACAGAGAGAGATTTATATTTTCTCTGGTAAGAAGGAGCAATTTACCTCTTGAACTCTGCTACCCCCTGAACAGTTACAAATATTTATAAATCGCCCACTTCCCTCTATGTAAAAAAGGAGGCTTGAAAAGTATTTCCATTAATTCGGAATTAAAATTAGAAAAAAACCACGAACACCTATGCACCCGATCCATATATCCATTAAGGGGATCTGGGCGAGTTCTTTTGGACCTCGCCTTGTACTTCGGTGGGGTGTTGGACTCACAGTACTTGCGCACCGTCTTACGATTGATCCCTAATTCACGAGATATTTCTGTCTTATTTTTACCACTGTGACTCAGGTCACGAATGCGGCCGAAAGTGTATTGACTAATCATAAGATCCTCCTCATTGCTAACCTTTTGAGTTGCAAGAGGGAGGGACTCTGTGAGCTTATCTATATCAGAAGAAGAGACTTCATTGTCTAGTATTTGAACACTCCCTGAAGATTGGTCACTTTTCATTGGCGACAACCTCCATATTGAAAGTGGGACATTTTAATTGGCGACGGCTTTAAGGGAAGCCTGTCTTCAGAAAGAAATTCCATGAAAATTGAGGCAAATGTTGGAATCTTGTGGAATTTAAATACTTTAGAAAATGGGCACAGCCTAAACAGGCTTTTCTTGACTATATATTTAACCTCATTGAAATCCAGAAACAGTCTACAAAATGACAAATATGGAACCTGAATAGGCTGTCATGGAAGGACTCTCCAACACGGAGCCCCTTTCCAGGTCGACAAGAACCCAAAAGGAGTTCTTATCAGCTCGGAGCCTTTTTATGAGTAATATCAATTGATTATATGCGTCTCGGTTGACAATGCCAAAAATCACCATAGGTCCTCCTCTGAAAAGTGGCCACTTTTCATTGGCGACGGTGGGGCATTTTAATTGTCAGCTAACATGAGGGGCCAAATAAAGTCCCACTGGATAGGAGGCTCCTCTCAATCTCCTCTCAATGTGGAATCGAGACTAAGAATCTTTCAGTCGTACCCGAAAGCCCCCTGGGGCTGAGGGGCGAGGGCAGGAGCCCGAGACTGAAAGATCCGCAACAGGATGTTGCGTCGATTCAAGCAAGTAGCCACCACCTGTGGGAGCAATGCCGTTTCCTTAAGCCACCACACCCCTCTGCCTCTGCGTTAAGCTATTTCTTTTAAAAGAACTCCCAGCGCTTTTGATAGACCTTTCATAGCTTCTTTTGAAGTGCCTCCTCTTCTCCATTGAAATCTTCATCAGCAACTTTATCTGCTTCCTAAATTTCTGATAGAGCCCCGCAACAAAAAGAGGGATGCTATCCATTATGAAATCAAGAATCAGTTTAAAGTTAGGTTTTTTGTAGTCATTTTTTACCAACTGATTCACACTGTCTTCATCCTCATTTATGCTCATTTGAATCTTTGTATAATTGAAGAGCCAAAAATAAGAATACAGCTCTTGCAATATTCCATTAAGGCTTGTTGAGTGCCACTGCTCCATTTTCATTGTCGATGTAAAATCACGAAATGTCGTTTCTATTTCCCAACGACGAGAGTAAAGAGCAACCATATCCTTCTTGTCCAAGGAGCCATGCGGAAGATTAGTGGCCAAAACAGAGAACTCCCCAGTCTTTGGGTTTTTATACTTATAGAGATGAATGACCACCCCCTCAATAACCATTCGTGAATACCAACCTGGGCCATTAAATAAATTTACAATGGGGATAAAAGTAGAGCCTCGCTTACAACGCGCAATAAAGAAGTTACTGGCTTGAGCATGGGCCTTAATAATCTCTGTAGATAAATAAAGCCTATCGTAGAGAGTTATGCTATTACTCTCAAAACTACCTATCATTTGAATAGCATTGGCGATTTCGTTGAGAGCGGGAGAATAGCAAAGATTCTTTGTCACACCCGATAAAACGTCATAAGCATGAGATAGATACATACGTAAGAAATGAGTTTCCATCTCATTTGGGCAAGGGTACCCACAATAACCCTCCTTTAAAAGATCTTTAGAGCGAGGAAGTGCTAATTGGTCGCCATCTATGGCATAGATATAAAAACCATGAAACGTTTTTCTCAATGGTTCGTAGTCTGTAATCAGAGATTCAAAGATATCTTTGAAAAATAGGTAAGAAATACTTTGACGTATCTTGCTGAGACTGCTTTTGACTGGCATGAGAAGCAGGTCACCAAAATGAGTCCATACCGTCTTAAGAGCGATTTGGTAGCCTTCGTAATTTGTTCCTGAAATAAGATAGATAATGGTAAAAAAGAAAATTTGAGGATTAAATTTTCGATTCCTTTTTTGTTTTTCTGGATCGACAAGGTGCTCTGGCTTGAAGGAAGAATCAAGTTTTGGTAGAATAAAATGGTCATCTGTGACGCGAACTCGTCATTTGGGGGCTTTCGAGATCAATATTGGATTGCATGTGACTTACTCCTTGGTTGAGGGTTGGGTGTAAAATAAAACAAGTCTTATTCTTGTCGATTTATCTAATGATTTCAAGAGATTTTTCTTAAGGAAACGGCATTGACCTGTGGGAGGATCTCCTGCTTTAAATGCCAGGAACTAGGCTTCCAAAAATAATCCATCAAATCAGATACAGCGAAATTATCCTCCCAAGAGAACTTGGAAATCTCAAGTGCTCTTAATTTCTTGAGCCACCAGGCGGGAGAGCAAACCAAACAGAGAGAATCAGTCATCCTTTTTTCACTCACTTCACCTCGACACACCTTGCTAATCAAAATATCACTCTCAACAACTTAAACTCAGTCAGGATAAAATCATAAAAATTGCTTCGAGGTCAAAGGAACCCATGAAAAGTCCGTCAAAATAAAGTATTGGATCACACCATCTTATCCTCTAGGTTGCTGATCCCCAGTGGCCTGAACTGGCCGTTGTCTTTGGGAATGAGCACTTCTCTGACCGGGGAGGGGCAGTAGGTCATAGTTTTCATGCGAAGAATTAGATTATCTATATTCTTGGCAAGGTCTTGCCTCAATGCCGTTTCCTTAAGAAAAATCTCTTGAAATCATTAGATAAATCGACAAGAATAAGACTTGTTTTATTTTACACCCAACCCTCAACCAAGGAGTAAGTCACATGCAATCCAATATTGATCTCGAAAGCCCCCAAATGACGAGTTCGCGTCACAGATGACCATTTTATTCTACCAAAACTTGATTCTTCCTTCAAGCCAGAGCACCTTGTCGATCCAGAAAAACAAAAAAGGAATCGAAAATTTAATCCTCAAATTTTCTTTTTTACCATTATCTATCTTATTTCAGGAACAAATTACGAAGGCTACCAAATCGCTCTTAAGACGGTATGGACTCATTTTGGTGACCTGCTTCTCATGCCAGTCAAAAGCAGTCTCAGCAAGATACGTCAAAGTATTTCTTACCTATTTTTCAAAGATATCTTTGAATCTCTGATTACAGACTACGAACCATTGAGAAAAACGTTTCATGGTTTTTATATCTATGCCATAGATGGCGACCAATTAGCACTTCCTCGCTCTAAAGATCTTTTAAAGGAGGGTTATTGTGGGTACCCTTGCCCAAATGAGATGGAAACTCATTTCTTACGTATGTATCTATCTCATGCTTATGACGTTTTATCGGGTGTGACAAAGAATCTTTGCTATTCTCCCGCTCTCAACGAAATCGCCAATGCTATTCAAATGATAGGTAGTTTTGAGAGTAATAGCATAACTCTCTACGATAGGCTTTATTTATCTACAGAGATTATTAAGGCCCATGCTCAAGCCAGTAACTTCTTTATTGCGCGTTGTAAGCGAGGCTCTACTTTTATCCCCATCGTAAATTTATTTAATGGCCCAGGTTGGTATTCACAAATGGTTATTGAGGGGGTGGTCATTCATCTCTATAAGTATAAAAACCCAAAGACTGGGGAGTTCTCTGTTTTGGCCACTAATCTTCCGCATGGCTCCTTGGACAAGAAGGATATGGTTGCTCTTTACTCTCGTCGTTGGGAAATAGAAACGACATTTCGTGATTTTACATCGACAATGAAAATGGAGCAGTGGCACTCAACAAGCCTTAATGGAATATTGCAAGAGCTGTATTCTTATTTTTGGCTCTTCAATTATACAAAGATTCAAATGAGCATAAATGAGGATGAAGACAGTGTGAATCAGTTGGTGAAAAATGACTACAAAAAACCTAACTTTAAACTGATTCTTGATTTCATAATGGATAGCATCCCTCTTTTTGTTGCGGGGCTCTATCAGAAATTTAGGAAGCAGATAAAGTTGCTGATGAAGATTTCAATGGAGAAGAGGAGGCACTTCAAAAGAAGCTATGAAAGGTCTATCAAAAGGGCTGGGAGTTCTTTTAAAAGAAATAGCTTAACGCAGAGGCAGAGGGGTGTGGTGGCTTAAGGAAACGGCATTGTACCCTAACCATAGTCTCGTATTCCAGCATTTCTCAACGCCTTAGAGCCCTCTTATAAGGGGACCTTATTTATTAAAAAACTTAGTTGTCAAAACGGTCACCGTATTCAATGGCAAACCTGTTCATGGCTGGCTTCCAGTTGTGTAATGGTCGTGTCCATCGCTTAGAGGCCATTTTTATCGCTAAATATACAACTTTTAAAGCCGACCGATCACTGGGAAATATCTTACGATTTCTGATCGCCTTGCGGATCACGCTATTTAACGACTCTATGGCGTTTGTGGTATAAAAAATCTTTCTGATTTCATCCGGATAATCGAAAATAGTGATGAGATTGTCCCAATTCCTACGCCAAGACTTTTCAATATTCGGATACTTTGAAGACCACTTGGTACAAAATTCCTCAAGGGCCTTTTCAGCTTCTGTCAGAGTCGTAGAGCCATAAATGGACTTGAGGTCTTGGGCGACAGCTTTCATATTCTTGGAAGGAACATAGCGAAGGGAATTGCGGACCATATGGACAATGCACAGTTGCACTTTAGACTTGGGAAAAGCCGCTGAAATGGCTTGAGGAAAACCTGTAAGACCATCTACAGAAAATATAAATACGTCTTTCAACCCTCGATTTTGCAGCTCAGTCAAAACACTCAACCAAAACTTTGAACCCTCATTTTCAGAAATCCATAGGCCCAACAAGTCTTTCTGACCCTCCTCTGTAATACCAAGAGCTAGGTAAATCGCCTTATTAATAACTCTCTTGTCTTGATGGACCTTCACCACGATACAGTCCAAAAATACGATAGGGTAAGTGCTATCCAAGGGGCGGTTCTGCCAAGCCGTAACTTCATCAATAACAGCATCCGTCACGTTGGCTATCACTGAGTGGGATATCTCTGCACCATGGTAGAGGTCTTTGATAGCTCCTTGAATATCCCTGGTCGTCATTCCCCTCGCATAGAGGGTCAGAATACTGTCTTCAAAGCCCTCAAGACGAGTCTTGCCTTTGGGAATGACTTGGGGCTCAAAGGAGGCACTTCGGTCACGGGGGACCTGAAGCTCCACCTCGCCTTTCTCTCCCTTTATGGTCTTTCTACTGTAACCATTGCGAGTGTTGGATTTGAGGGTCTCAGACTTCTCATGCCTCTCATAACCTAGGTGATCGTCCATTTCCGCATTAAGAGCTGTCTCTAAAACAACCTTCATCAGTTGATCCGTTATGTCGGATAAATCCTTTTGGGTCTTGACCTTCTTCGCTAGTTCCTTGCCTATCGAGTAGGCAGTGGGAACTTCCCCCACTGCCCCTCACAGAACCGTGCTTGAAAGTCTCCCCTCACACGGCTCCTATGATTTTCCGTTTCATTAGGCTCCTCCTCAGCATAACCAAGTTGGCCTGACTACTTCCATAAATCATGTGACCCCTTCGCTCCATTCTCATTACAAGAACTTCATCACTACTACGAATCACTCTGCCCCTGGTTGGTGGCATCGGTATTTAGCACTTCGGGGGTCTCCCTTATAGCGTTTCCCTTATCATCCACCAGCAGGTTCCCACGTTCCGATACGAAGCCTGTACTAGGTTCATGCCCCCTATACACCGCACGCCGTCTAGATCGGTCATCAGGCTTCCTCTAGACTTATCCCGACGGAGACAACCTTCCTTCGGTTTTGACGCGACTGTTAATCTTTCGATGCGTCGTCGGTGGGTTTGCTTTCGCTCATCTCCCTAGTACTTACATGACCGTTTACTACGGCCTTTTCCTTGCTCGCTCACTACAAGGGCCTTGCCTCCCATGCAGCAGCAAGGTTGTTTGCACTCAAATCCTGAAATCCGAGTGCGGAGGACCTACCTCCATCTTCACATCAGCATGTCACCTCCGTGACTTCGTGGCACACATTGTCTTGATATCCATTCTGCCTTCTCCTTTCAGGATGATAGTTCATCCTAATATGATTCGGCAGTTACACAAAATAGTTTACAGGCTCATTTTGTAAGGTGGGCCTCACAAAGATAAGTTAAAAAGCATAGAGTTAAATGTCCAATAATCCTCTGGTCTGTCCAATGGAAAACAGGACGTGTTTTCAAAGTCCCTTTTAACTCACCAAAAGCATCTTCAATTTTCCACAATTCTTTGTAGTTGATAATAATCTCATCTGCCGTCAAGTCTTTGACATTTGTAAGGACGGCAAAAAAACCATCAATTTTTTCATCTAATTCTATTTGTTCTGCATTTAATTCAGGTTTTTTATTTTTGTCGTCAGCCATCTTTACATATTTCTTATAACCTTTATTGGAAACAAAAGTACTAGACTGAACACCTTTAGAAGATAGTTTTCCTTCGATCTTTTCAAGAAGGGATTCTCTAGATTTTTTATCTCTCTCTGCTCTTTTCCTAGACCAAGTCACAATACATCTATGCCCCCCATGGTCTGTTTCGTAAACAGCAAGCTCATTCTCATATACCCAGCTAAAACGATTTAAATCATAGACCTCTTGTTTCTTTTCTTTTTTTAAAGATCCAAGCTTCATACCAACAATAAACTCGCTTTGATCCTCACTGAGTTTGTCAGTATTAGCCTTTGATAAAAGCCCCCTATCAGCCACAAAAATGAAACGGCGTACATTAAACTTTTTTCTCATTTTATCAACAATATCTGAAAGCGTCTTGCCTTCAAAAGTATTACCAGGGAAAACCTCAAAACCTAAAGGGATGCCATCCCGATTCACCAACAAACCAAAGACAACTTGGGTGCAGTCTGATCGTCTCTCTTTACTATAGCCAAATTGACGAAGTTTCCCTAAGTCTGTTCTTGTACTCTCGAAGCGTAAGGTTGTTAAATCATACAACACAATGTCTACTTGGAAATTAAATAAATCTCGCCCCACCCAATAAAGCGAGTTCTCTATTTCATCCTTATGGGAGGCAAGTAAGTCCATAGACCGATAAATATGCTGGAGACTCAAATCACCCTTAATCATGTCTGGGTAAAAAGATTTTTGCCAATACTCAAAAACCTTTAACTTGGAACTAGGAGCAATAAATCGGCTGGCAACTAAGGTAAAAATCACCTTACATAAATCAAATTGAACTTTCTCATGAGAATCTTTTATGTCTTTGAGGGTCTTATTGATACCCAGTTGATCAAACAACTTTTGTAAAATCAGCAAGGGACCCAAAATGAAAGTCTCTTCGATGTAAAGCTCCTTAGCCAATTGACTCACAGTGAGAAGCTCTCGGTGGCGGGATACGGCCTGCGCCAAACTATTAATCTTATCCTCTCCTCCTTCTCCAGCCTTACCTAAGGACATGAGCATGCGTTTTTTGGATTTGCCTTTTTCTCTGTAGGACTCCACAAGGTGGTAGTAGCACTGACCTTTTGAGTTTTTAGTCGTTTGGATGTACATGAGGATATTTTCTACATATTTCTATGATATATCAATATTTAAAACGATAAAATCCTATTTTGTTTTCTACACTTTTTTTACGTCAATTTTAATTTTTCCAGCAGCTACCATTATATTTCAGTACAACCCCAATTTCTGGAAATTTCGCATTTTAACGCAGATGCTGCTGTCAAACTCGGGACGCATTAACGAGGAGGTGTCTATGGGCAAACAAGGTAAGAAAAAAGGAGCAAGAATGATCAACAATATTAAGAAATACATAGAGCTTGGACTCAGTTCGAGACAAATAGCTCGAGCTATGGGTGTTAGTCGGAACACTGTGAAGAAGTATGTGAAGGATAGTCCCGGAGGCCCTAACAGCCGCTCAAAGGGGTCGCATGGGCCCTACCAAGCCCCATGGTCATCCAAGGTGAATTGGACAGATGTTCGCCTCAAGCAAAGCCTAGGGACTCAATTGGCTCATTACTGGGAGCGACATATTCAGTCCGAGATTGACGGTGTGAGTTATCTTTCTTTTTGGAGAGAGTTTCGTCGGAGGCACCCAAGTATAAAACTTGATATGCACCAGACATTCACCCCTGGTGAACGGAGTGAGTTTGACTATAAGGGAAAAGACTCTTGTTTTGGCTATACAGATGCCAAGACTGGGGAGTTCATCCAATGTCGATTATTTGGGATGATACTTCCATCGAGTCAGTTTTTCTTTCCCTGCGCCACATTAACAGAGCAGCGGGAAGATGTTTTTTCCTCCATAGCTTCTGGTTTTGAGTTTTTTGGTGGTGTGACCGGAACCATTGCTTTTGATAACGCAAAGGTTCAAGTGACAAGAGCTGATACTTATGATCCCGATATTAACTCTGAGTTTCACCTCTTGTGTGATCACTACAATGTGGCTCCTTTGGCGATGAGGCCATCTCATCCCAAAGACAAGAGTCTTATCGAAAATACCCTTGGAGTCTTTTGGCGCTGGTCTTGGCCCCAGATAAGAGAGCGACAAATGTATTCTCTAGCAGACATCAACGCTGAGTTGAAGCATTTGGCAGCTATTTTCAATGATCGTATTCAAAAAAAGTATGGGTTGAGTCGTCGACAGAAGTTTGAATCTTTTGAGAAGTCAAAATTGAATCCTCTTCCTGAAAGACGCTATGAGAGTGGATTCTGGAAGCATGCCAAGGTTCATCCGGATTGTCACATTCAATATAACTACAATTTTTACTCTGTTCCTTATAAGCATCGCGGCAAGAAATTAGATATTCGTATTAGCCAACAATGCTTGGAGGTTTATTCAGAATTAGAGCGGGTGGCGATACATCACATCCCCCAGGGAAGTCGAGGGCGCTATTTTACGACAAAATCTCATCTCCCTGAGTCCCACCGGGCCATTTTAGAGCAAACGCCACAAAATGTACTTAAAGAGGCATCAAGCCTTGGAGAAAGCATTCACAAAGTTGCTCAACGGCTTATCAAAGAGCCTCGCCATCCGCTTATGTATCTTCGCCGTGTTCAGGGGATACTCAATCTAAGAAAGCGTTATTCAACAGCTTCTTTGGAGCAGGCTTGCTCATTTTTTGTAGATGCAGCTTTAAGTGACATTAGGGTTCGTGGAGTTGAGAAAGTCATTTCAGCAAAAAGTCATCGAAAAGAGGAGCCAAGAGTCTGCCGTCAACCTAATGAAAACTTAAGAGGTTCAGGGCACTGGGAGAATACTTGGCACTGATCCATAGCCCCGGTGGGTGGTTCTCAACCACCTAACGGGTCATTTGGACCTCCATAAGAGAGGTCGTATAGGAGAAGAAAATGATTAAACAAACAGAAAATTTATTAGAGATATTAAAAATGAGGGGAGTTTTAGCAACCTTGAGCCAGAGGCTCAAAGAAGCTGAGGAGCAGGATCTTGGTTACGAAGATTTTCTAAATGTCATCTTTGAGGACGAGAAAATCCATCGTGACAATCAGAAGGTCTTAAGACTTATCAAAAGAGCAGCTTTGAAGCAAAAAGCAAGCCTTGAGGCCTTTGAAACCAAGCCCAGCCGAGGAGTCGATCGAAGAGTTTTGAGTGATCTAGCCCTTATGAGATTTGCTCAAAGAGGTCAAAATATAATTATCTCTGGCCCAACAGGTGTTGGAAAGTCATATTTGGCTTGTGCCATAGGCAATCACGCCTGTCGCCAGGGTTTTTCCACTCAGTTCTTCAGAATGAATACTCTTGTTGAAAAATTCAACTTAGAAAGAGCCCAGGGGACATATCTAAACTTCCTTAAAAGGCTAAAATCAATCTCTATACTTGTGTTGGATGACTTTGGTATCAAACCCCTTACCTCCAGCCAATATCAAGACCTTTACGATGTGATTGATGAACGAGGCCCTGACCTGAGCCTCATTCTTACAACCCAACTTCCAATAAAAAATTGGAGTGAAGTCATTGGGGATCCCATCGTTTGTGAAGCTATTATGGATCGCATAACCTCTCAAGCTATCAAAATAGCCATGTCTGGAAGCTCATTTAGGCAGAGAAAGACGATTTAAGGAGAATCCATGCAAAAGCAGACCTTAGAAGACACCATCGGGAGACACTCCATCGGAACTATTGAATCATGTACCCGCCAGTTATCCACAAAATTTACCCACGGCAGCGCTGCGTTGATAGACATCGGGGTCACAGACGCAGCGTCACCATGGATAAATTTGTGGATAACTGGCTCGCTATTCTCTGCCATTTTGAGCCATGGGTTCAACATCCCCATCGAAAAACCCTCCATTGAAACCTCAAAAATGGGAAGGGCCGAGATTCTCAATGACAAAGTGGCCAATTTTAGTTGGCATCTAACATTCTGGCAAATAAGCCTTAACCCACCGTTGGGACATCGTGACATTGAGGGTGTAAAAGTTACTGAGTCAGCAGAAAAAAGAAGGTTTAAATTGACAAAGTTTGAGCCACCGTGAAATTCAAAATTGGACCTCAAATTGACTGACTGAGGGGTGGGTCAAACTTCGTGAAATTCAGTGGGTCAAACTTCGTGAAATTCAGTGGGTCAAACTCGTGAAATTCAGCACTCACTTCTGTGACGGCTTCTCGGTGGTTCCAAGGAAGACTCGCTAGAGCCTGTGGAGAAAGATTTTCTGCAAACCTTATAAAGGCTTTTAACTCTGACTTTACAAGACTGTGAAGGTCTGAAAATACCTCCCTCTTCTTCTCTAATACACAATTTTTGGCTAGAAAAAAATACTTTCGAGCGGCCTTGATGATGGCTTTGATATCTATGGTTATACCCGATGGTAAGTAGGTCTTCTGCTTTTCTTGAAGATACGAAAGAATTTTGTAACACTTCTGAGCCAACTTTTTCAAAAGACTGGCATCGGAGGGATAAGCCATATTGGCTTCCTGAACGGTCGAATCGACATCCAAATGAGAGGCGTCTGCAAACCCCAGGGATTGAGCCAAGCGAAGAATATAATCTCCTATTTCTTTGTGAGTCTCTTCCGTCAGTCGATTGCGAAATTTTTCTATTTTCGTATGATCGGGACAACACCATTTTTTGAGGATATTTAGACCACAAAAAAGCTGATAACTGGCCGTCTCTTTTATCCGTTGCTCCACCCCTCGATCCGTGAGTTTGAATAGAACCTGAAGCAGCAGCACGGCTAGATGAACTCTTAAAAAGAGCTTTCTTCCTAGCCACCAAAAACCCTTTGCAGTCGTGGTTTTAAGTCGGGCATGACCAGACACGACAGATAGCTCCAATCGACGTGGTTGGCCAGTTGAATCAGAGGATCGGATTCTGTGACGATAATAGATACCTTGGCAGGGTGGACCTTGGTTTCGAGGCCTTCTGGGCATAAACTCATAGCGATAATCCTTTATCATGAGGTGAAACATGGTAATAAGGTTAACAGGAGGCCCAATGAAAAAGAAGCAAATCATTCAACCAAGAAGGAAAGAACTTGAAAAGGCTATTAGTGATTTTTGTGACCAATATATAAACGATGAGTATAAAAACCTCTGTCACGGTGTAGTAGCAAGAATGTCTCGAAAAAGACAAGTCCCTTACATGACAGGAAGAGTAGAAATTTGGGCTGCGGGGATTATTCATGCCATTGGGAGAATTAACTTTCTTTATGATAGCAAGACGTCACCATATGTTTCCATGGATGAGTGAGATTGTTGAGCACTTCAACACATCAAAAAGGACAGTGGGGCCAAAAGCAAAAATCATCATGGATATGTGTAAAATGAACCATTTTGACCCAGAATTCTCTACTCGCTATCTTCAGGAGAGGAGCCCATTTAAAAATCTTATGCAAATTGAAAATTATATTTATCAAAAAGACCACCTTGAAGCTGAATGATGGATTTCTTAAGTCTATTTCGCGACAGCGACTAACTCATGTCGTTACCTCCTTGAGCCCAAGACTCGCTGCGAGGTGTGCTGAGGCACTTCCTCGTGTGGACTTTCACCACCGATGTATTTGCGCTTCGTGGCGCACAAGTAATATTATTCTTTTGTCCAAAGAATATAATCTAGATTTAAAACACCTTATTTTGGATAAAGGTTTTTATAGCCAAGAGAACATTAAAAGTTTACATAAACAGAATTTATCTTATATTATTCCTATGAGTTTTAGCTCCAAGCTACCTGAATTCATGGTTAAAAATATACACCAGGATTATTCTTCTTCAAAAATTTTGAAAAAATCTCATTTTCAAAGGGAAAATTCAATTTTTTCTTAGATTTTAATAAAAAATCTATTTTCATTTTCTCAAAAATGGTGTATAAAATATACACCATGACAAAGGGGGTGAAATGAGTTTTATAAGAAGAATAAAGAAAAAGAACGGTCAAGTTTATTTAGCTGAGGTTGAAAATAAGTGGATTGATGGTAAGTCTGTGCAAAAACACATTCGTTATCTTGGCAAAGAAGTCGACGGTGAAACAGTAATTTCTCTTTCATCAAAAGATCTTCAAGTTGATAGTGTAAAAATTTATGGCCCACTTCTTGTATTTCATAGTATTGCGAAGAAGATTAATCTTCCAGATATTCTAGGAGAATATTCTAATGAAATATTAAGTATGGTTTATGCTCATTGTATGGATTATAAGAGTGTTCACAAAATGCCATCATGGTATAAGCGTACAGATTTAAATCTTCTTTTAGGTTTAGACAAGCTAACAGAAAATCGTTTAGTCTCAGCCATGGATAATCTAAATGAATCTAAGATACATGAATATCAAAGAAATATCTTTAACAATGTAAAGAAGATATATAAATTAAATTCAAAAGGAATTGTTTACGATGTAACAAATACTTATTTTCATGGAAAAACATGTGGTTTTGGAGAGAAAGGAAAGAGTAAAGATGGCAAACGTCAAAATGACCTCATACAAATAGGTTTAGCAACAACTCAAAAAGAAGGCATCCCAGTTTTTCATAAAAGTTTCAAGGGAAATATTCATGACAGTAGAACCTTAATGTCTCTTTCAGATAGTTTTAGTGAGTACCGATTGAATTCAGGTTTATTTGTATATGACCGAGGCATCACCTCTGAAAAAAACCTAAATTCTATAGGTAAAATGGGCTGGAAAACACTTTGTGGATTAACAATGAGAGAAAAAGAAAAGAATGCCATTAGAAAATTGTTGAAGAAGGGGTCTATGGATCAATTTTCTAACATGGTTCAAATAAATGGAAATGTTATTTATGTCAAAGGAATTCCACACAAATTTGGATCGATTAAAGGAAAATTAGCCATTTGTTATAATGAGACTAAGAGAATAGAGATTAAAGAATCTAGAAGAAACAAAATTGTGGAAGCTCAGAAATTAATAAATGAAAATAAAGAAATTTTGATCGGTCTTGATAAATATTTAACTTCTACAGGAAGATTAAGAGAATTCGTACTTCAAAATGCTGAAGAATTTGATGGATACTCATGTATTTTTTGTACTAAAAATATACCTGATGAAGATATGGTAAGACTTTATTATGATAAAGATATTATAGAAAAAGCATTTCGTACTCTTAAGGGAGTATCAAAGTTAAGGCCTATTCGATTTAGATTAAAAAAACGTGTGGAGACTCACGTGTTTATATGCTATTTATCTTATCTTATACTATCAATTTTAAGGCTATATCCGAGTTTCTCGGAGCCTAAAGTCCAAATTCCCTAGGGAAATAGCTAAAAACTGGATGTACAGGTTATTCCTAAGATTTGTACATAAAAACACGGAGGACAGGGCTACCAAATCACTTGTGTGGAGAGCCGCCGTTATCCACAAGACTCACCCACAGCAGCGCTGCTTTATTGTGGCTCCGAGGGCCATAGCCGCAGCGTCGCCATGGATGAGTCTGTGGATAACTGACTCATCTTGGCGGAGTTAGTATGGGGAGGTGAATTGGAAAAAGAAATGTTGATCGACAATAAAAACTATAATGTACAAAAACGCTTGGGGAAACTTCCAACAATATCCAAATCCCCAGCACACAAGTAAATCATATTCTCAAAACCCTGTAGGTTCTTAAATCCTGAAGCCCGATTTTTTATGATCTTTAGAAGGCGATTGATTCCCTCAGCCTTGGCATTTGTGACAGGATCTTTAATGAAGGAAAGAATATTTTCTTGGTGCTTCCTGAGCATCAAGGCAAACTTTTTCATAGAATCAATGCGTGATCTTAAGGCACGAGTGATCCAGGCATTCAGAAAATTCGCAGCATGACCTGGACTCACATAATCCCAGAAATGCTCAAAATTATCTTTAAGCAGCCATGCTCTGAATATTTTATTGTTAGATTTCTCCATGAGGTTAATTTTACGAGTTTGGGCCTTACTACGAGAGGATGAACTGTAGGCTATCAACCAGCGAGTTCCCTTAATAGCCTTTCTGTCCTTCTTGCAGGCATCTCTCCAAATTTCTTTTCTCACCTCATCCACAGCCCTGTTGAGGGATTGAATAATGTGAAATTTGTCCAAAACGAGAGTAGCATTCTTACAATGCTCCTTGATAGAGGAGATGTAGCCTTGAGCCATATCACAACAAGCCACTCTAATTTTGTCTCGCTGATATTGGCTGAGTTCCTTTGTAAAAAAGGAGTCTATTGTCTCCTTACCCTTACCTTTTCCAATCCAAACGACACAGCCTTTCTTCATGTCGTAAATCAAGGTAATAAACTTCCTTCCCTTAGCATAAGAAATTTCATCGACTCCAATGACCTCCAAACCACGAATTTTGTGACCATCTCGTTCCCTGTGGATGATTCGATGAATAAGATCAGATAAGGTGGATGTGGGTATCTTGACAAGCTCTGAAACGGCTTTTTGGGTCATCTGCTTGGTCAGGGTCAGAATTGTTAGTTCCAGACGATAGGTGACTCGACTGAAGTGGTCGGCCCAAGGAATTCTCTCCATAATACGACCATGAGTGGGACACAGAACTTCCTTCGGAGAATAATGGAAATAAATGGGGGTACCGCACACGACGATATCTCGCCACACTCTTTCTTCTAAGCATCTAAGTATCTTACAGCGGCGTCCACAATGAGGACAGCGGCAGCCATTCTTATGGGGTTTAACCCCTAAGTGAAGTTCTTGATTTCGATTTTTAAATTTAACCCAAGTCACTTTTAAGAATGATAATTTCAACATCTTTATAATAAACTTATTCAAGACCATGGCATCTCCTGTATTATTTTCCAATAAGTAAATTAAGAGATTAAACCATGGTTTTGTTATGGGTAAAGTAATGAGGGGGATAAATCATGGAAATTGAATTATTTTCTTGGTTTTTAATGCGGTAATTCTGCAACGTCGAAATTAGGCCCATTTTCTGTTGAGAAACTCGGATATACCCAATTTTAAAATTAAACTTAAAATCTAAAGGCATAGATATATCGTCAGAAAAAGCAATTGAAGATTTAGAGGATATGTACAATGTTTATTTTTGTGATAATAAAAAGAAAAATAAATTTATTAGATCTGTGACTTTAAGTAAACATCAAGAAAGAATATTACGATCAGTCAATGCCGTTTCCTTAAGAAAAATCTCTTGAAATCATTAGATAAATCGACAAGAATAAGACTTGTTTTATTTTACACCCAACCCTCAACCAAGGAGTAAGTCACATGCAATCCAATATTGATCTCGAAAGCCCCCAAATGACGAGTTCGCGTCACAGATGACCATTTTATTCTACCAAAACTTGATTCTTCCTTCAAGCCAGAGCACCTTGTCGATCCAGAAAAACAAAAAAGGAATCGAAAATTTAATCCTCAAATTTTCTTTTTTACCATTATCTATCTTATTTCCGGAACAAATTACGAAGGCTACCAAATCGCTCTTAAGACGGTATGGACTCATTTTGGTGACCTGCTTCTCATGCCAGTCAAAAGCAGTCTCAGCAAGATACGTCAAAGTATTTCTTACCTATTTTTCAAAGATATCTTTGAATCTCTGATTACAGACTACGAACCATTGAGAAAAACGTTTCATGGTTTTTATATCTATGCCATAGATGGCGACCAATTAGCACTTCCTCGCTCTAAAGATCTTTTAAAGGAGGGTTATTGTGGGTACCCTTGCCCAAATGAGATGGAAACTCATTTCTTACGTATGTATCTATCTCATGCTTATGACGTTTTATCGGGTGTGACAAAGAATCTTTGCTATTCTCCCGCTCTCAACGAAATCGCCAATGCTATTCAAATGATAGGTAGTTTTGAGAGTAATAGCATAACTCTCTACGATAGGCTTTATTTATCTACAGAGATTATTAAGGCCCATGCTCAAGCCAGTAACTTCTTTATTGCGCGTTGTAAGCGAGGCTCTACTTTTATCCCCATTGTAAATTTATTTAATGGCCCAGGTTGGTATTCACGAATGGTTATTGAGGGGGTGGTCATTCATCTCTATTGTTAGGCGCCAATTAAAATTGGCCATTTTTAGAAGCCGTCGCCAATGAAAATGGAGCAGTGGCACTCAACAAGCCTTAATGGAATATTGCAAGAGCTCATAGGTGTTCGTGGTTTTTTTCTAATTTTAATTCCGAATTAATGGAAATACTTTTCAAGCCTCCTTTTTTACATAGAGGGAAGTGGGCGATTTATAAATATTTGTAACTGTTCAGGGGGTAGCAGAGTTCAAGAGGTAAATTGCTCCTTCTTACCAGAGAAAATATAAATCTCTCTCTGTAAACTCATGCCCCCCTGAATAGATACAAATATTTATAGATGGTATTTTGAGAAATGGACGCAGATTGACATTTGATATCCACGACAAGCCATGTGTTTTAAGAGACTTAATTGTGTAACGAAAGAACTGTGGACTTTTGGGAACAACAGAATTTAAATTTCTTTCCACTTCCGCATGGACAGGATTGATTTCTTCCAATTTTTTCGCTTTGGTCATTTTTCTGCTGTGATGCAGACATATCTTCAGTTACAATTTTTTTTTGCTTTTCATCTTCCAAATCCTCATCCAAATTATCAAAAAGAATATCTCCTAGATTCTGGTGAAAGTAACGATTTTTAAATTGAGATATGAGCATCATAAAAATACATGTAAGAACCAAAAGTGTGAGTGAAGCAAAAAACAAAGAAGATGCTTGCATCTGAGTTAATGGGAGGATGAGTGCCAGTAAATAACCAAATCCAAATACCAATAAGGAAATAAGAAGAGATATAAAGGATCCCAAAGAAAGTAATATTAAAAGTCCAAAAATCATTGCTATTTTTTGCTCCTGTCGAATACAATGAATCCGCATAGATACAAGTGAGTTATCTACAGACTTAATGATTCTCGCGTTAGTATCTTAATAGGTCAAGATTAATTGGAGGAAATTTTTATTTTTTAAACGCAGGGGGCAAATATGAGCACGGAAGCTCAAACACTTAAAACGATCAAAAAATGTTTCAAGAAAGTTATTCCTGAAAAGGACTCTCGGGCAACCATTCCACCTCTTGAGTTTATTGTGGCTCTTGTCTTGTCATTCCAGGGAGACTCTAAGACATATTCAATAGAGGGAATTAGGAGGTTTATGATAAGTCATTTAGGATTAAGAATTGAAAGACACAGCTTCTGGGAAAGACTCTCTAGAAAAAGATTAAAAGAGCTTCTGAGTAAACTGGTTGAAATGCTCATGATAAAGCTATCTCATGGAGCTTTTCATGGGAGCAAAGCCATATTATTACAACTGGGAGTCTCAGACGTTCTTCTTGTTGACTCAAGCACAATAAGCCTTTGGGATGGAGCATCTGAGAATTTTCCAGGGACAAGAACAAACGCAGGAATTAAATGGCACGCTTGTTTCAGTTTATTCAGTGGTATAATGACTTGGTTCGAATTAACTCCGTCTTCCACTAACGATAGGAAGTGCTTTCCTGATATAAAGGAACTCGTTGGAAAATTAGTCATCTTTGATTTGGGATATTGGGACTATGGCTTATTGTCATCTATTCATGAAGCTAAAGGATTTTTCTTGTCTAGAGTGAAGTCAAATGCCTCTATTCTTATTGATGCTGTTGTTGAAGGTTTGCCAGATTACTATGTTGGAAAAGAGTTCTCTGATATTAAACTCAAGAAAAAAAACGATGTTGTTGAATTTATAGGCAGTGTCTTGTCCAATGGTAAATGGGTAAGTTTGAGAATTGTAGGCTTCTGGAATTCCTCCGAAAAACGCTATCATTGGTATTGCACGAATTTAGATGTGGCAGCGGAGTCCATATATCCAATTTATCGTTTACGTTGGCAATGTGAACTTATTTTCAAATCTTGTAAGAATTCTTTGAATGCAAATCAGATCACCTCAAACGATCAAAATATCATAGAGAGTCTTCTTCTTGCTTCATTAGCGGCTCACCTCACATCAAGTGTTGTTTTGAGGATAGGAAGAACTAAACTCAATAAGGAACAAAATGACTCCACATCGTTTCAAAGAGTTGCTAAGGTTACCGTCTTATTAGCCTCTGATTTTATCAAATATCTCCTAAGCTCATCTCAAAAGTATTTAAATATTTTGATAGAGAAGATCAAGATATTCTCCCATGAAATTTATGACACAAACTACCGACGGCGAAAAACATCAATGAATATGGCTAAAAAGGTCTTGCTATGAAAGAATAAAAAACCACGAACACCTATGTGCAAGAGCTGTATTCTTATTTTTGGCTCTTCAATTATACAAAGATTCAAATGAGCATAAATGAGGATGAAGACAGTGTGAATCAGTTGGTAAAAAATGACTACAAAAAACCTAACTTTAAACTGATTCTTGATTTCATAATGGATAGCATCCCTCTTTTTGTTGCGGGGCTCTATCAGAAATTTAGGAAGCAGATAAAGTTGCTGATGAAGATTTCAATGGAGAAGAGGAGGCACTTCAAAAGAAGCTATGAAAGGTCTATCAAAAGCGCTGGGAGTTCTTTTAAAAGAAATAGCTTAACGCAGAGGCAGAGGGGTGTGGTGGCTTAAGGAAACGGCATTGATGCGTGGGGTGGTGTCCTTGGCTAAAAAATATCACTCTGATCTTATTGAAAAAGCAGCCATTCAGGCTGTGAGCAGAGGGGTCTTATCTCTTAGGGTCTTTAAAAGGCTTGTTGAGGAACTACAGCCCCCTGTGGATGAGAAAAAGATGGAATCCCACCTCACCCAAGACCACGACATCATTCGAGCACCATCCGAGTATGCCATCTACTGGGATTTACATGCCAACAACGAAATCTACCACTCACCCTTACACCCTCAGCCTAGCACCAACCTTACTTAATCCACCCCCCCAACCCCCAATGGCATTCGTTTTTGCAGAAGGTTTTTCCACATTTTTCTGACTCCCTCTAACATACTGAGTTAAGGGGGCTTTTATCTTTTTTCTTTTTCCGAAAAAAAATACTTGAGTCCACCCCATCGTTGTGTCACATTATATTTGAACCATTCCCAAAGGGGAGAGACTCAAATGGACCCACGCATAGAGACATTGCCTTCAACAACTTTTTTTGGAAGACGCTTGACGCGCAAGCAAATTGCCGACATTCAAAAGACGGTGGCGCTATTTCCTTCTTTAAGTCGCCGTGAACTGGGTTATACAGTTTGTGAACATCTTGGTTGGCTAACTCCCAAAGGTGATCATCGCATCCAATCGTGCCTTCGTATGCTTGAGACGCTAGAGGAACTTGACATTCTATCCCTGCCAGAAAAAGACATGTCAAAGCGGAGTGTCCCCTCCAAAAAAATCACTTGGACACACCGAACAGATGAAAAGCCTCTCATCAACGATAAACTAGACTCATTGACCCCACTTTCTTTGCAAATCGTAACTGATCAAGAGGCCATTAAGGAATGGAATGAAGTTGTCGATCGGCATCATTATCTCAATTACAGACGTCCCTTTGGTCCCCACTTACGCTATTTCATCTTAGATAATTGTGGGCGAAGATTGGGTTGTCTTTTATTTGAAGCTGGCACATCCACTTTGCCTTGCCGTGATGAATGGATCGGTTGGCAAAATCGAGCTTACAAAAAGCACTTGAATTTAGTGGTGAACAATAGTCGATTTTTGATCTTTCCCTGGGTAAAGGTTCGCCATCTTGCTTCGATGGCTTTATCTATGGCAACTCGCCAACTTCCCACAGACTGGGAGTTAAAACATGCTTTCAAACCTGTACTCATGGAGACTTTTGTCGACCTTACCAAATTTAATGCCACGAGCTATCGTGCTGCCAACTGGCTTTATTTGGGCAAAACAAATGGGAGTCGTGCCTACAAAAATGTAAAGGGAAAAACTCAAAAAGGTGTTTATGTTCAACCTCTGACAAAGAATTATCAGTCTATCTTATTGAATGGCCCCCAATGCGCTATCAAGAAACCCGTCGGGAAACCCACCATCAAGCCACATAAGAACTTGGCTGAGCCTATGCTAGAGGACTCTTTTGTGCATCTTTGGCAAAACATCATCAAGACAGTGGTTATCATTGCAGATGAGTACGACCGAACCTGGCAAAAGCGTCAACGTGTCTTGAATACATTGTTGATTATACTTTTCATCTTCCGACTTGTTTTCTCTAAAGGAAAACAAGGTTATGATACAACTTTGATTGAACTTTGGGAGCAGTGTCGCATATTAGACATTGAACTCCCTCAACCTAAACCAGTTCGGGCATCCACTATGTGTAGTGCACGGGCTAAAGTAGATGAAAATATATTTAAAGTTTTGCATGATGAAATTCTTAAACAAGACGGTATATCCAATTCTAGTACCTTATGGAAGGGCCATAAGGTTTTCGCAGTGGATGGATCGAAAATAAATTTACCACGTCAACTCGTAGATAATGGGTATCAGCAACCATGGGAAAAAGCATGGTACCCTCAAGGTCTTGTCAGTTGCCTGTACCAACTACAGTCGAAGATTCCTGTGGATTTTGATCTCTTTGCCCATAACAATGAGAGAAAGGCTGCACAAACTCATTTCAAAAAATTGTTTGAAAACGATGTTGTGGTTTATGATCGTGGCTATTATTCCTACGAAATGCTTCATGAGCATAAGGTGCGAAGTCTGCATGCGGTGTTTAGGATAAGGAGAAATGCCAACACTGTTTTTGATGAATTTATTAATAATGATCAAAAAGACTCAGTGATCCAAGTCATTCCTAGCAAGCAAATTCTGAAAGAACTACATAAAAAAAAGCCACAAGACGACTTCAAAGCCTACGCTTTGCGTTTGGTCAAATATAAAATTGGACAAACTACTTTTGTTCTAGGAACAACCTTAATGGATCAAAAAAAATATTCCATTGATGATCTGGCCAATCTCTATCATGGACGCTGGAGTATAGAGGAACTGTACAAAATATCCAAAGAACTGATGACCATTGAAGAGTTTCATTCTCAAAGTGAAAGGGGAGTCAAACAAGAATTGTTTGCACACTTCACACTTATCACTCTGACAAGATTATTTTCCAACTACACGGAAGACCGTCTTAATACATCTCAATCCCATAGTAAAAAACAAACCATGCAGACAAACTTTAAAAACAATTTACTGACAATTGCAAGAAATATTGAAGGTCTTTTTCTTCAACAAAAGGTAGTGCTTAGTAAAACCCTCAATTGCATCATTACAAATATGAAGACCTGCCGACAAAGGCTACGTCCGAATAGGCATTACGACCGAGTTTCTAGAAAACCCATCGGAGTATGGAGACCCAGTAAAGAGGTTAGGGGGGCTATGGCCAACGGATAATCACATGGATCAAAGAAAAAAACTTGGGGTTAGCCCACCCCCGAGGAGTTAGAGGTTCAAATCCTTAACCGAATGGGATCTCTCACTAAACGAATGCCATTGCCCCAACCCCTCTTCTAGAGGAAAGGAGCAATCACAATGCCAATGTCACCTACAGAAATACAAGAGACTCTCAAAAGCCTTAAGCTTATAGGCATGTTTGAAACATTTGAGGCTCGAAGTTACCAACACACACAGAACCAACAAAACTTCCAAGAGACCTTCTCATTGCTCTTACAGGATGAAAAGGATTTCAAGAAAAGCAAAAAATGTGAGAGACTCCTCAAAGCATCCAAGCTCACGGAAAAGTCCACCCTCACCGGCTTTGATTGGAATTTTAACCCAAAAATACCCAAGCCAATGATCTTGGAATTAATGAACTTGAAGTTCATCAAGCAGGGGGAGGGAGCCTTGCTTATTGGCTCCCCTGGAACTGGAAAAAGCCACATTGCAAAAGCTATAGCCACCAAGGTCTGTTCCATATCAAATTACAAGGTTTTGTATCAGGAAGCTCACAAGCTCTTTGAAAATCTCTTTGAGGCCAGGCAGCTGGGGCGCAGAAAGAGGTTCTACACCCAACTCATCCATGTGGACCTGTTGATCATTGATGATCTTTTTCTTAGAAAGCGCATTCCGCCAGAGGCTTGCGATGACTTCCAGGAAATCATTCTGGATCGATACTCAGCGAGAAAAAGCACTCTTATTACCTCCAATCGCATTATTGAGGACTGGGGAAAGTGTTTGGGCGATAATACCGTGGCCTCTGCCATCCTGGATCGCCTTCTCCACTGCAGCCAACTATTAAAATTTGAGGGAAAAAGCTACCGATTGAAGGAAGCTTCAAACCGACTTGTCAAGATAAAAAATTAAAGGTAGGGTGAGCCCATCTTGTCAGATCGCCCTAAATGGCCTGGTTTGCCCGCCCACAAATGGCCTGGTTTAACCCGCCCATCGGGGCTCACTTCACCTCGACACACCTTGCTAATCAAAATATCACTCTCAACAACTTAAACTCAGTCAGGATAAAATCATAAAAATTGCTTCGAGGTCAAAGGAACCCATGAAAAGTCCGTCAAAATAAAGTATTGGGTCACAAACGCTATAAGGGAGACCCCCGAAGTGCTAAATACCGATGCCACCAACCAGGGGCAGAGTGATTCGTAGTAGTGATGAAGTTCTTGTAATGAGAATGGAGCGAAGGGGTCACATGATTTATGGAAGTAGTCAGGCCAACTTGGTTATGCTGAGGAGGAGCCTAATGAAACGGAAAATCATAGGAGCCGTGTGAGGGGAGACTTTCAAGCACGGTTCTGTGAGGGGCAGTGGGGGAAGTTCCCACTGCCTACTCGATAGGCAAGGAACTAGCGAAGAACGTCAAGACCCAAAAGGATTTATCCGACATAACGGGTCAACTGATGAAGGGTGTTTTAGAGACGGCCCTTAATGCGGAAATGGACGAATACCTCTCTGTAAATGCCCTTGTTTTAGGGTTGAAGTGTATATAGCATAACCCCATAATGTTCCTTGTTTTTCTCAAAACACATGACTAACCTTGGCGCAGCCAGAACCAAGAGCTAAGTCTGAAGTCAAGTCTTAACCCCTAAGTCTATCTCTGCTGTAATCCTATCTCATAGCTCTTCAGAGGTCGGGAATTAAATTACGTTCGAATTTTTCAAACATAATGACAAGTAAGGAACTATGCAGCCACTTTAGATTTTATGCTATATGACACTCCTAAAACAAGAGCTACTTTGATAAGAAAGTCCATACTTATTTGGCTAACAACTCCTGATTCCATTCGTGCAATAGCTGGTTGTTGAGTACCAACCTTTTTGGCTAGAGCTGATTGAGATAGTTTTGCTTTAATTCTTCTTGATCTTAGATTTTCAATAAGACGTAACTTTTCTTTAACCAAAGCAATCTCAAGGCCAGAAAGACCCATATCCTTTGCAAACTCTTCTGTATCTCTATAAATAATAAGATTGTCTTTTTTCATTTTTCAATGCTCCTCATGCGAGATAAAATAAGCTCCTTAGTTTTTTTATTTAACTGTTGATTTTTCTTTTTTAAACTATGCAAGACATAAATAGCCTCCCTTCGCTTTAATATATAAAAAACTCGATATGTCCCATCAGCATGGGTTAAACGTAGCTCATGTAGTCCTTTTACAATATTTGGCAATGGCCGAGAAACTGGCATTGAAAGTTTTGCTCCACTAGCCAAACGATCAAAGAGAGCAAAAATATCACTTAATACTTCCTTGGGAGCTTTTTTTAACTCTTTCCTTACTTGGGCCAGTATCACAACGTCCATGTTAAATAAATATATCAAATTCGTTATATATTCAAGTTTTTTCTAAGGAGATTGACAGAAATTCCCGCCGAGCTTGAAAAAACATTGAAATTCCTCCAAATCTCAGTGTGAGAATTGCACTGCATCGAATAAGGTAAACCTCCCCGTCTTCGCCATTTAGAGGCGAATGTCCAGACTTTAGTTTAGGGCAAATACGTTAAACTCTTTGGGGCACTTTGAGAAAAATGGCTGCTCATGATGTGTCGAAAACATCTGAGGCAGCAATAGGCTTAATCCCATAAGCCATTATGGCGAGGAGTTCCTGCCAATTTTTAAAGTATAGGGTATGGAAATACCCCCTCATATGATCCCATAGATAAGATAGTCTCCTCTCTTTTTCTACCGCCTTTTGAAACAATTTACAGGCCAAATGTTGAAGTTGGTCCACTAAAAATACCAGCATCATAATCACGGCTAAATTGTTACACAAATTTTGCTTGCCGTGGCCAAAATTGTGCTCAAAGTTGTAACCCAAATTCTTTAACGTATTAAATGTTTCATTTTCTATCTTCCAGCGTGCTCTTCCCCCCCCTCATTATTTGCATTATGTTGTCTTCGTTGATCTCAATGTCAGTCACCCAGCTAAAGTGCTGAACCTTACCGTTTGCTTTCGTTTCTTTGTATTCAATAAAATTCACTCGACAATCAGGATTTGAATCATTGAGTGAAACATCATTTATGAATCGAAATTCATGTGTCACTCCATTCTCTACCACGGTGAAGTGAGAAACTGTTCCTAAGCTATCTGCTCCATTTACAAACTCAAATAAAACTTTGTGGTCCCCCATCTTACAGCCTAAAATATAACTTAATTTTAATTCGTTAAGAAGAGTGATGTGAGGAGCATTGGAAGCCAATCCATCCTCAATAACAATCACTGGAAGGTGAGGGTGTTCCCTGCGAAAATCTTCAAGGAGTCGTTTGGCTGCATTACGCTCACAATCATTTTTGCTCGATCCATCTGTGTTTGAAATGGGCTCTGGAGCAATAGGTATAACCTGTTTCTTATCGGGGTGAACAATCACTCCTGCTAACATTTGATGATAGTAGGTCTTCGTCTCATCACGATGATTCTTTATACAACAATTCTCACAATGAATAGTCGAGCGTATTGGGTCATAAGTAAACGACACCAAGGAGCGGTTTGTCATTTTGCTCATCTTATGCCACCTCCTTGATATTTTCCTGTCGTACTAATTTGAAAAACTCTTTAAGTTTTAGTTCAAGTCCCCTCTTTAGCTCAAAGGGGTTGAGTTCAGCTTTACGCCTCCTCAGTGCTTCATCCTCCTCATGGTTTAATACCCCACTTTCAATAACTCTCTGATAGGGAGTCTTAGGGGTGCCATACTTTTTCTTGATTCTGGCTCCCACTCGTACCTTTTCCTGAAGTTTAAATGTGGGGAGAAAGAAGTTCTGGAGGGGACTCCAGTGGTTTTTATAAATGTCATTCATTAAAGGAACTAGCCTTGGATCTTCAAACCTCTCATAGCCAAACAATTCTCTGACGTGGGTGAAGTTTTTTTGCTCAATGTAGCAGTTGTCATTCTTTTTGTAGGGGCGAGAACGAGTGAACTTGATGTTAGATAATTGGGTGAATTGAAGGACAGGCTTGTTTAAGAACTCACTTCCTGAGTCTGAGTTCATGGCCAGTAGTTTAAAAGGTATAGCTTCCTGAAATCCCTAAAAGTTGTAACTAGGTTTAATGTATTGCGTTAACTTTCCTCTCTTCCTATGGAATTGGCTGCTGTCAACGGTTTGAGAGGTTTAATAGTATTAATATATTTAATATGATTCATAAGAATTTGCTGCGAAAGGTCCTCTTCGTCTCCATTGGATAGATGAGGCATAGTGGTAGCCACAGCCACCGTCACATTTGAAACAGATAAAAAACATCATTTTGTCTTGGGAAGCCCATCTATTTGGAAGGCTGAAAAAATATCCTTTTGTTTTTTAGACAGCTCTCCAAGCATCAGATCACCTGTAGCTAATTCATAAAATTTTAATCGGTCCATCATTTTGTAAATTTCTATTTTAGACATTTTTTTATATAACTTCTTATCTTTCATAACAGTATCAATATGTGAAATTAAAATTAAAGAGAGAAAATTAATAAAGATGCTTCCCCTCATATTCATGAGAGAATGAACTCGACTTCTCCTTCCATTAATATCATGCTTGAATGAGAAAAATACTTTCTCAATGATATCTTTGTTTCGATATAAACTCAATATATCTGTTTTCTTTAAATCATGACTATTTGTAATTAATATCATAATACCCAGCGTAGAAGATTCTTCATTAATATTTTCTTCATTTAAAGAAATCTTAAATGGAGTGCAATCAGAGATATTGAGAAACCTTTTTTTATTTCCTAAAGTTTCTTTCATATAGGAACTAGCTTGTTCTTCTGATTTCAAATCTTTCTCAAGAAAGAGTTTCATAAAATCAAGCAACTCTTTCATTAACACAGATTCCTCATAAACCCTTCTTTCTTTGTCTAAGAAAATATGAGCCGTACAATCAAATCCTCCGATTTTTATTGATTCTTTGCAATGCGAATAAATTTCCTCATTAAAAGTAAAAGAGCATGATGGAGATTTTATTTTCTCATTTAAAGCCACAGCAAGCTCTCTTGAGAGTTTTGTTCTAAAACTCATGGGTATCAAATACTTCAATTCCTTACGATGCAGTCCCTTAATATTTTCTACACTAGAAAAACCCTTATCCATAACTAAACAATCTAAATCTAATTTATAACTTGTTATGATCTCAATAATATTCGATAAAGTTTTGACATCCGGTATACTTCCAGGATAGATTCTGTACGCTATAGGCGTATGAGTTTTATTGTCTTCAGATTTCCTACTTATCAGACCTAAGTTTATCTGTTCGAGATTCTCTCCATCTCTGTTGTAACCTTTCTCTAAAAATTCATTATTCATAGAGTAGGAAGAAAAGGATGTGATGTCAAACATTACCGTACCAGAACCCTTCACTTGACTTATCCATTCGCTAAAGAAAGATTCTATCTTTTTTTGATCTCTCCCAAGATCACATAAGAGATTGCTTATTTTTTGTGACGACATAAAATTTTTCTTTGAAACATAAGCTTCTTGACACCACATATCGTAAAGATAAAAGGGCTCTCTTTTGATTATTTTAAAAAAAGCTAAATGCAAATAATGTTCGTAATTATCTGGATAAATTTTAGACAATGTTTTTAGAAGATTTAGTTGTTCGCATATTTTCTCTAAGAAAAATAAGGCTCCCACATTATAGGAGCCTATGGGAATCTTTTTTCTTTTGGTCTTAATTTGACCTGTAAACTCATCCTTTCTTCCAAGGTAGATGCGTTTTTGCCTGGCCTGCTTTTTTTCCTTGTCCCAAAAGCTTTCAACTTTATAGACATAGGTTTTTCCCTTATTTTTTTGCTCAAAAGTGTATGACATCGTTAATATTGTAACTATGCTTTTGAAGAGATGACAATCTCTTAATCAAAGTGAAGGCCTTCTCAGACAATAATCAGGACTTAAGCCCTACACCTAGTTACAACTTTTAGGGATTTCAGGTAGCTTGGTTAATGTTGTTGATTTGCCTTCTCACCTCCATCCCTTTCTTGGTAAACATAGCCCGACACTCTGTCCATGTGGTGTTAATGTCGGTCACTGTAAGAGAGCTGATAAAAGGGCCTTGGGCACTCGTTCCACAGTGAGCAACCGTATCTGTTTGTATATAACCAGGCCTTGTGACCTTGGAGTCCAGTGTATTGATGGGAACCTTATTTTTCATATATTGGGCAGGACAGGTTGTGGACAATCCCTTAGAGACCACTGAAGCCAAGCGAATTTCCTTCAGATAACGCTTCAAGGTGCTGGCACTCATTTTTTCTAACTGAAGCTTTAAGTGGGGAGGACACGACTCATAATTGGGGAGCCAATCCGGTAGAGCGGCTTTTATTCGTACAGCCGAGATTTTTTCCATTTGTTCCCACAAATATTTGATGTGGGGTCGTAACTCCTCTTGAGAATAAGCCAGAGGCCTCCCTGACCGCTTGAGTGGCACAGAGCCATTTTGTTGAATCTCGTTTAATCTCCTTATGAGTCGCTTCCTAGAGAGGTTTGTGACCAGTTCCGCATGATCTAGCAACTCCCCTTTTTTAGCCTTAGAACTTTGTTGATATAAGCCTGAAATTGCAGTTAAGTAAGCATTAACAGCCGACTCCCTCACTGAAGACCCCCTCGTTGATTGTTTGTTTCCAAAGATCAATCTTACTGAGAGGATCAACAGAGGGGTAGCTCGGCTGATCTGTTTTAGAAGGCGTAACAACCGGTGTCTTATTGAGTGAGGGAGCAATGCCGTTTCCTTAAGAAAAATCTCTTGAAATCATTAGATAAATCGACAAGAATAAGACTTGTTTTATTTTACACCCAACCCTCAACCAAGGAGTAAGTCACATGCAATCCAATATTGATCTCGAAAGCCCCCAAATGACGAGTTCGCGTCACAGATGACCATTTTATTCTACCAAAACTTGATTCTTCCTTCAAGCCAGAGCACCTTGTCGATCCAGAAAAACAAAAAAGGAATCGAAAATTTAATCCTCAAATTTTCTTTTTTACCATTATCTATCTTATTTCCGGAACAAATTACGAAGGCTACCAAATCGCTCTTAAGACGGTATGGACTCATTTTGGTGACCTGCTTCTCATGCCAGTCAAAAGCAGTCTCAGCAAGATACGTCAAAGTATTTCTTACCTATTTTTCAAAGATATCTTTGAATCTCTGATTACAGACTACGAACCATTGAGAAAAACGTTTCATGGTTTTTATATCTATGCCATAGATGGCGACCAATTAGCACTTCCTCGCTCTAAAGATCTTTTAAAGGAGGGTTATTGTGGGTACCCTTGCCCAAATGAGATGGAAACTCATTTCTTACGTATGTATCTATCTCATGCTTATGACGTTTTATCGGGTGTGACAAAGAATCTTTGCTATTCTCCCGCTCTCAACGAAATCGCCAATGCTATTCAAATGATAGGTAGTTTTGAGAGTAATAGCATAACTCTCTACGATAGGCTTTATTTATCTACAGAGATTATTAAGGCCCATGCTCAAGCCAGTAACTTCTTTATTGCGCGTTGTAAGCGAGGCTCTACTTTTATCCCCATCGTAAATTTATTTAATGGCCCAGGTTGGTATTCACAAATGGTTATTGAGGGGGTGGTCATTCATCTCTATAAGTATAAAAACCCAAAGACTGGGGAGTTCTCTGTTTTGGCCACTAATCTTCCGCATGGCTCCTTGGACAAGAAGGATATGGTTGCTCTTTACTCTCGTCGTTGGGAAATAGAAACGACATTTCGTGATTTTACATCGACAATGAAAATGGAGCAGTGGCACTCAACAAGCCTTAATGGAATATTGCAAGAGCTGTATTCTTATTTTTGGCTCTTCAATTATACAAAGATTCAAATGAGCATAAATGAGGATGAAGACAGTGTGAATCAGTTGGTAAAAAATGACTACAAAAAACCTAACTTTAAACTGATTCTTGATTTCATAATGGATAGCATCCCCCTTTTTGTTGCGGGGCTCTATCAGAAATTTAGGAAGCAGATAAAGTTGCTGATGAAGATTTCAATGGAGAAGAGGAGGCACTTCAAAAGAAGCTATGAAAGGTCTATCAAAAGGGCTGGGAGTTCTTTTAAAAGAAATAGCTTAACGCAGAGGCAGAGGGGTGTGGTGGCTTAAGGAAACGGCATTGAGTGAGGGAGTCTCCTCAACGCACATTTTTGACTCAAAAAGAGAAAAGTGGGAACTCGGTGTCGGAATAATGAGCCAGCCAGGTGGAGGACCATAACCCGGGCACCACGAAGGTGTTTCGTATTGACTCATTTAAAAAGGTAACCGAAACGGCACGAAATGACTCACTGAGTTGCTGGCTGTTGCTGTTTATTTTTAACCTTTTCGGAAGCTAATGTAAAAAGTTAAGGGGTGGAGTTCCCCACACATCAAAACTGGAAAGAACTACATAAATAATCGTCATCTTGGTTGGAAAAAAATCAGCAATGGCTCTCTCAAAAAAATGGAAATTCCAATCTCATCAAAGGGTTCATGTGTTTAGGTTCCCATACTATATTACCCCCTTCTTTTAAACTTGGGATCTTCGAGAAATACCGCCTTTATACCACTCTGAGAAGGCTTTCTTGGCTTACTTTTTCCTTCAGCTCTTTGAGCTTAACTTCAAGCCCCAGCCGTAAATGAAAAGGGTTGAGTTTCTTTTTCTGAGATTTTAACAAATCCTTCTTTTCTTCTGAAATGTGTGGTGATTGGATAACTCTATCATGAGATTTTTTTGCTCGACATGGCAATTATCATTCTTTTGATAAGGACGAGAACGATAAAAACACACTGGGTTGTCTCTTTGAACAAAATATCCAAATAGCTCTTTATTGATAAACTCCGAGCCACAATCAGATTTAAAGCCAGTTATTTCAAAGGGGAAAGACTCCTCAATACTTCTCATCGCTTCTTTTGTGGCTAACATTCCTTTTTGCCATAGGGCTCTGTTGGATGTCCAAGTCGAAGCTAAATCTGTGACCGTTTGTTAGGCGCCAATTAAAATTGGCCATTTTTAGAAGCCGTCGCCAATGAAAAACGGCCAGTTGATGATGTACTGATTTAGTTATTCTTCGTTCAGAGTTTAGTCAAGTGTCTTTATTTTGCTCATCATTTAACTCGGACTATGCCACAAGATTCTGAGGAATGATTTTCTGCCCACCACTTTTGGCATGACCCCAAATGCATCCTTCAGCCCTATGGCAGAGGTAAATGGAGTATTTTTCAGGATTCCTTGGCGCAGCTAATGTCTAAAGCTCCGCGAGAGTGACGAGCAAATAGTACGGTAAAAGCCAGTTATCCATAAATTTATCCATGGCGACACTGCGGCTGTGACCCCGATGTCTAGCAACGCAGTGCTGCTGTGGATAAATTTTGTGGATAACTGGCGAGTTCCTTCCCCAAAAGTGGGGATCTCTAATGAACTTCTTTGGTTGAACTTTCCTCTTTGCTCTGTTTAGACTTGGCTTTTGCCGATTCGGTTCTCCAACTTTCTTTTCCTTCAATGTTGAGGGTTTCACAGTTGTGAATGATTCGATCAACAGCAGCAGCGGTGGTAATAGGGTTAAGAAACACCTTATCCCATTCAGAGTATGTTAAGTTTGTAGTGATCATGAGACTTTTCCTTTCATATCGCTGAGATATGAATTGAAAGAAAAGATCTGCCCCCTCTGTGCAGGAAGCTGTATAGCCAAGTTCATCACAAGCAATAAGATCAAAACGGTCTAATTTCTTAAAAAGAGCATTCAATGAGAGTTCTTTCTTGCTTTCACGCATTGTTTCAATAAGTTCATGAGTGGTGACCCATAAACATCGATAGCCTTGTTCACAGAGTGAACGAACTAGGGACATGGCCAAATGACTTTTCCCCATTCCAAAGCTTCCGTAAAACACAACATTACAGGCTTTTCTGACCCACTCTCCCTCTGCCATCCAATTAATTTGCTGAGCTGTCACTCCCGTTCTTTTCTGGAAGTTATAAGTTTGGAGTGATTTAAGTTGAGGAAGCTTGGCCCCCTTAAGCAATCTTTTCACTCTCTGGGAATGCTTGTCAGCAAGCTCATTTTGAACGAGTATACCTAAATACTGTTCATACGTCTTTTTTGTTTTTTCGGCAACTCTAGCCGTTGCAACATATTCATCCGCCATCGCTGGAAGTCGGAGTTTTTTAAGAGAACCTATAAGTTCTTCGTGATTCATTAAGAACCTCCTATGTTTGGAACAAGACTGTCATATTGAGACAATCTAGGTTGAAGTGGTTTTTGTTGGTCATTCAAATTAATTTTGGTGGGATTTCCTAAGAGCAAATCTTTTATGGATTTAAAGTCGAAAATCTCACGACTTTCTAATTGAAGCTCCATGGCTGTAGATAAGTCCTGCCAACTCACATGCTGAATCAAGTTGATAACTCTTAAATATTCATGCTCGGCACGGCTTGAATCTTGTTGCTTGAGGTATTGATAAAAATTTTCAAACACATTTGTTGGAAAAAGAATGGATCGGTGAGCCCATCTTACCATGGCTTGCGGCTTACGAACTAAAGAGGGAAGGATATGTTCAAGAAGAAGACTATGCTCCCCATCAGGTTTTCTTTGATGGCGAGCGACAATTTCTTGCTTCCCTCCTGCACGATAGATCGTGACATGATAGGGACCCTGTACGGTTTTACAGGGAGATTGGATCACCTCATCAGGTATGGAATATGTGGTTTTACCTATTCTCAAAGTCCCATAACCATTACTTTGACAAATATTCACCTTACAGAGAATATCTTCATCTCGTGGAGGCAAAGGCTTAAGAACTTTGGCCTCCTCCTCAAAGCGAGATTTGGTGGAGTCACTCTGATGCTGATCCATATAAGACTCTAAAAACTGATTCAAATGATCCCAGTCTTTAAAAACAATTCCTTTGTTTCTAACAATATTTTTTATCCGAGAACTGAAGGTTCGAATATCACGCTCCACATCTCCCTTGTCAGAGCCCTTCCCTGCGCGGCAGGGAAGAACCTTAAATCCATAGTATTGGATGGCTCGATCAAAAGATTGGGTGTAAATTCGCTGATTTCCTTTAAGAACTTTCTTCACACAGGGAGATAAATTATCAATACGGATGTTCGCACTCATCCCACCTATCTTTTCAAAAAAAGCATGCACCCCATCGATGAAACACTCATAGACAAGAAAGGGGTAGGCACGAACCCAACAGGTGCCACTACAAGGCAATGTTCCAAAATGGAGATGAACGATCTGAACACCATCGGCAAATGGTAAAGCAACCTTCTCCTTAAAATCAAACTGAGCCTGTTCTCCAGGATCATATCTTTGGCTGAAAAAACGCTCCTTGGGGCGAGAACCAAGAATCTCACAAACTCTTCTCTGAACCGTTCTCTCACTCCCACGATAACCCTCCTCAACTAATAGCTCATATATTTCACGGGCGGTGTTACTTGGGTTCAACTTCAAAAAGTACTTCACCCGATCCATATATCCATTAAGGGGATCTGGGCGAGTTCTTTTGGACCTCGCCTTGTACTTCGGTGGGGTGTTGGACTTACAGTACTTGCGCACCGTCTTACGATTGATCCCTAATTCACGAGATATTTCTGTCTTATTTTTACCACTGTGACTCAGGTCACGAATGCGGCCGAAAGTGTATTGACTAATCATAAGATCCTCCTCATTGCTAACCTTTTGAGTTGCAAAAGGGAGGGACTCTGTGAGCTTAGTATCTATATCAGAAGAAGAGACTTCATTGTCTAGTATTTGAACACTCCCTGAAGATTGGTCACTTTTCATTGGCGACAACCTCCATATTGAAAGTGGGACATTTTAATTGGCGACGGCTTTAAGGGAAGCCTGTCTTCAAAAAGAAATTCCATGAAAATTGAGGCAAATGTTGGAATCTTGTGGAATTTAAATACTTTAGAAAATGGGCACAGCCTAAACAGGCTTTTCTTGACTATATATTTAACCTCATTGAAATCCAGAAACAGTCTACAAATGAGAAATATGGAACCTGAATAGGCTGTCATGGAAGGACTCTCCAACACGGAGCCCCTTTCCAGGTCGACAAGAACCCAAAAGGAGTTCTTATCAGCTCGGAGCCTTTTTATGAGTAATATCAATTGATTATATGCGTCTCGGTTGACAATGCCAAAAATCACCATAGGTCCTCCTCTGAAAAGTGGCCACTTTTCATTGGCGACGGTGGGGCATTTTAATTGTCAGCTAACACTTGGAGTTCTTTTGGGGAACTCGGAGGTTCAAGACTGTTTTTTTTGCAAATGGCATGTATATTTGAGCGAGATTTTGGGTGACCATCTTTTTCGATTTACCGGAGATAGCCAGTTATTTTTACTTTCAAGACATAAGGAAGTCAGAATGAGAATCGAGAATCTGTAGGGAAGTGATGATTTGAAGAGAAGGGGGACTCTTCTTGTGAAGAGTCCCTATGAATGTTTTTACCGTAACAACGAAGGGGATGTGACTACAGCCACCTTCTTTATCTATACCCATGGGATATACGGTCGATCTTGAATGAAGAGTTGGGTATTTTCTTTGTTTTCTTATTGGCATAAACAAAGACCTCAACTCCGATTCGGTCGCCATTGACGATGGGTGACCATATAGTGCCTTTATGCATGTCCCGATAATCCAGACACTGGTACAAACTCTTATTACTATTACTATTACTATTACTATTAACCATAGGAACTATAGGTTGTGATTCCCCAAAAAAGCAAACATGGCTTACTGACGATAGGTCGACGATTACACCCATCCGCATGTGCTTTGCTTTAGGTGAAATGACTACCGTTCTGCTAGCATAGAGATGATTCTTGATCTTAACCCAGTTCAAATGGGGGGTTAGATCGCCACGATACTTCTTAGGCATCTTACGAGAGACTCCAACTTGGTATGGATAACCGTTCTTTGGCGGGCGTATGGTGATGAATGGCAACCGAATGTAGAGATACATAGACGATTCGCTGTCTGTGTCAACATCAGCATCAATATCAGATTGATGATGAATGGTATCCTCATTACCATTGACTTCTTCTTTTGCATTATCAGATAGAATGGCAAGCCCACTACTGACGTCTTTTTCTTTTTTTACATTCATCTCCTGTGGTCCGCAATTTGTCATAGAAATGGCGAATAAAAATAAAAATAAAAATTTCAATGGTTTCATTTTTTTCTCCTTTGTTTTAAGTAGTAAGTAGAGCTTTACTTTCAAAGCCCCATGGTTTAAATAAATACTTTTTTTTTCATTCACCCAACGCTCTTCCAACATATGCTTATCATTCCTTATTTGTCATTACACTACATTACATTACAGAAATTCCCGCCGAGCTTGAAAAAACATTGAAATTCCTCCAAATCTCAGTGTGAGAATTGCACTGCATCGAATAAGGTAAACCTCCCCGTCTTCGCCATTTAGAGGCGAATGTCCAGACTTTAGTTTAGGGCAAATACGTTAAACTCTTTGGGGCACTTTGAGAAAAATGGCTGCTCATGATGTGTCGAAAACATCTGAGGCAGCAATAGGCTTAATCCCATAAGCCATTATGGCGAGGAGTTCCTGCCAATTTTTAAAGTATAGGGTATGGAAATACCCCCTCATATGATCCCATAGATAAGATAGTCTCCTCTCTTTTTCTACCGCCTTTTGAAACAATTTACAGGCCAAATGTTGAAGTTGGTCCACTAAAAATACCAGCATCATAATCACGGCTAAATTGTTACACAAATTTTGCTTGCCGTGGCCAAAATTGTGCTCAAAGTTGTAACCCAAATTCTTTAACGTATTAAATGTTTCATTTTCTATCTTCCAGCGTGCTCTTCCCCCCCTCATTATTTGCATTATGTTGTCTTCGTTGATCTCAATGTCAGTCACCCAGCTAAAGTGCTGAACCTTACCGTTTGCTTTCGTTTCTTTGTATTCAATAAAATTCACTCGACAATCAGGATTTGAATCATTGAGTGAAACATCATTTATGAATCGAAATTCATGTGTCACTCCATTCTCTACCACGGTGAAGTGAGAAACTGTTCCTAAGCTATCTGCTCCATTTACAAACTCAAATAAAACTTTGTGGTCCCCCATCTTACAGCCTAAAATATAACTTAATTTTAATTCGTTAAGAAGAGTGATGTGAGGAGCATTGGAAGCCAATCCATCCTCAATAACAATCACTGGAAGGTGAGGGTGTTCCCTGCGAAAATCTTCAAGGAGTCGTTTGGCTGCATTACGCTCACAATCATTTTTGCTCGATCCATCTGTGTTTGAAATGGGCTCTGGAGCAATAGGTATAACCTGTTTCTTATCGGGGTGAACAATCACTCCTGCTAACATTTGATGATAGTAGGTCTTCGTCTCATCACGATGATTCTTTATACAACAATTCTCACAATGAATAGTCGAGGAGCTAAAGGCACCTGTTCCATCAATGCTGAGAAGATATTTTCCACCCAAATATGGGTAACCCTCCAAAACCTTCCCTCTTTGAGCTACGGTAAACAAAGATTTAAAAAAATTTTGAAACTCACGGGTTGGAACAGGATCTAAAATCTCTCGCATAGCCGTATCACTAGGAATTTGGCCTATTTGAAACAAATGGTGTAGGTTGTTTTTTGCCACTGGGTCATGGACCAATGCCGTTTCCTTAAGCCACCACACCCCTCTGCCTCTGCGTTAAGCTATTTCTTTTAAAAGAACTCCCAGCCCTTTTGATAGACCTTTCATAGCTTCTTTTGAAGTGCCTCCTCTTCTCCATTGAAATCTTCATCAGCAACTTTATCTGCTTCCTAAATTTCTGATAGAGCCCCGCAACAAAAAGGGGGATGCTATCCATTATGAAATCAAGAATCAGTTTAAAGTTAGGTTTTTTGTAGTCATTTTTTACCAACTGATTCACACTGTCTTCATCCTCATTTATGCTCATTTGAATCTTTGTATAATTGAAGAGCCAAAAATAAGAATACAGCTCTTGCACATAGGTGTTCGTGGTTTTTTTCTAATTTTAATTCCGAATTAATGGAAATACTTTTCAAGCCTCCTTTTTTACATAGAGGGAAGTGGGCGATTTATAAATATTTATAGATGGTATTTTGAGAAATGGACGCAGATTGACATTTGATATCCACGACAAGCCATGTGTTTTAAGAGACTTAATTGTGTAACGAAAGAACTGTGGACTTTTGGGAACAACAGAATTTAAATTTCTTTCCACTTCCGCATGGACAGGATTGATTTCTTTCAATTTTTTCGCTTTGGTCATTTTTCTGCTGTGATGCCGACATATCTTCAGTTACAATTTTTTTTTCTTTTCATCTTCCAAATCCTCATCCAAATTATCAAAAAGAATATCTCCTAGATTCTGGTGAAAGTAACGATTTTTAAATTGAGATATGAGCATCATAAAAATACATGTAAGAACCAAAAGTGTGAGTGAAGCAAAAAACAAATAAGATGCTTGCATCTGAGTTAATGGGAGGATGAGTGCCAGTAAATAACCAAATCCAAATACCAATAAGGAAATAAAAAGAGATATAAAGGATCCCAAAGAAAGTAATATTAAAAGTCCAAAAATCATTGCTATTTTTTGCTCCTGTCGAATACAATGAATCCGCATAGATACAAGTGAGTTATCTACAGACTTAATGATTCTCGCGTTAGTATCTTAATAGGTCAAGATTAATTGGAGGAAATTTTTATTTTTTAAACGCAGGGGGCAAATATGAGCACGGAAGCTCAAACACTTAAAACGATCAAAAAATGTTTCAAGAAAGTTATTCCTGAAAAGGACTCTCGGGCAACCATTCCACCTCTTGAGTTTATTGTGGCTCTTGTCTTGTCATTCCAGGGAGACTCTAAGACATATTCAATAGAGGGGATTAGGAGGTTTATGATAAGTCATTTAGGGTTAAGAATTGAAAGACACAGCTTCTGGGAAAGACTCTCTAGAAAAAGATTAAAAAAGCTTCTGAGTAAACTGGTTGAAATGCTCATGATAAAGCTATCTCATGGAGCTTTTCATGGAAGCAAAGCCATATTATTACAACTGGGAGTCTCAGACGTTCTTCTTGTTGACTCAAGCACAATAAGCCTTTGGGATGGAGCATCTGAGAATTTTCCAGGGACAAGAACAAACGCAGGAATTAAATGGCACGCTTGTTTCAGTTTATTCAGTGGTATAATGACTTGGTTCGAATTAACTCCGTCTTCCACTAACGATAGGAAGTGCTTTCCTGATATAAAGGAACTCGTTGGAAAATTAGTCATCTTTGATTTGGGATATTGGGACTATGGCTTATTGTCATCTATTCATGAAGCTAAAGGATTTTTCTTGTCTAGAGTGAAGTCAAATGCCTCTATTCTTATTGATGCTGTTGTTGAAGGTTTGCCAGATTACTATGTTGGAAAAGAGTTCTCTGATATTAAACTCAAGAAAAAAAACGATGTTGTTGAATTTATAGGCAGTGTCTTGTCCAATGGTAAATGGGTAAGTTTGAGAATTGTAGGCTTCTGGAATTCCTCCGAAAAACGCTATCATTGGTATTGCACGAATTTAGATGTGGCAGCGGAGTCCATATATCCAATTTATCGTTTACGTTGGCAATGTGAACTTATTTTCAAATCTTGTAAGAATTCTTTGAATGCAAATCAGATCACCTCAAACGATCAAAATATCATAGAGAGTCTTCTTCTTGCTTCATTAGCGGCTCACCTCACATCAAGTGTTGTTTTGAGGATAGGAAGAACTAAACTCAATAAGGAACAAAATGACTCCACATCGTTTCAAAGAGTTGCTAAGGTTACCGTCTTATTAGCCTCTGATTTTATCAAATATCTCCTAAGCTCATCTCAAAAGTATTTAAATATTTTGATAGAGAAGATCAAGATATTCTCCCATGAAATTTATGACACAAACTACCGACGGCGAAAAACATCAATGAATATGGCTAAAAAGGTCTTGCTATGAAAGAATAAAAAACCACGAACACCTATGAGCTCTTGCAATATTCCATTAAGGCTTGTTGAGTGCCACTGCTCCATTTTCATTGTCGATGTAAAATCACGAAATGTCGTTTCTATTTCCCAACGACGAGAGTAAAGAGCAACCATATCCTTCTTGTCCAAGGAGCCATGCGGAAGATTAGTGGCCAAAACAGAGAACTCCCCAGTCTTTGGGTTTTTATATTTATAGAGATGAATGACCACCCCCTCAATAACCATTTGTGAATACCAACCTGGGCCATTAAATAAATTTACGATGGGGATAAAAGTAGAGCCTCGCTTACAACGCGCAATAAAGAAGTTACTGGCTTGAGCATGGGCCTTAATAATCTCTGTAGATAAATAAAGCCTATCGTAGAGAGTTATGCTATTACTCTCAAAACTACCTATCATTTGAATAGCATTGGCGATTTCGTTGAGAGCGGGAGAATAGCAAAGATTCTTTGTCACACCCGATAAAACGTCATAAGCATGAGATAGATACATACGTAAGAAATGAGTTTCCATCTCATTTGGGCAAGGGTACCCACAATAACCCTCCTTTAAAAGATCTTTAGAGCGAGGAAGTGCTAATTGGTCGCCATCTATGGCATAGATATAAAAACCATGAAACGTTTTTCTCAATGGTTCGTAGTCTGTAATCAGAGATTCAAAGATATCTTTGAAAAATAGGTAAGAAATACTTTGACGTATCTTGCTGAGACTGCTTTTGACTGGCATGAGAAGCAGGTCACCAAAATGAGTCCATACCGTCTTAAGAGCGATTTGGTAGCCTTCGTAATTTGTTCCTGAAATAAGATAGATAATGGTAAAAAAGAAAATTTGAGGATTAAATTTTCGATTCCTTTTTTGTTTTTCTGGATCGACAAGGTGCTCTGGCTTGAAGGAAGAATCAAGTTTTGGTAGAATAAAATGGTCATCTGTGACGCGAACTCGTCATTTGGGGGCTTTCGAGATCAATATTGGATTGCATGTGACTTACTCCTTGGTTGAGGGTTGGGTGTAAAATAAAACAAGTCTTATTCTTGTCGATTTATCTAATGATTTCAAGAGATTTTTCTTAAGGAAACGGCATTGGGTCATGGACACGATCACAAAACTGAAGCATGGATGGATCTTTCAAGGCAAACATTGCCACAGATGACATAATGGCATCGCTCAGAGGAATCCTATGGGGACGCTGCGATCTTATATCTGGAACTGCAAGAGATTTACTGTGTAGCAGGGAATACATTCCTGAAGCGGATAGACCTTTTCTAAAATGTTGATGCGACATGACGAACCCTCCTTGGTCTGATGTGCAACAACAAATATTCAAACAGATACTTAGGCAAAAGTCTACGAACTCTTTTTGAGGCGAATCTTTTGGAAGCCACTACTGTGGCCTAAACTATTTTTCGACGGGAATTGCTGATTACATTATATCTAGATATCTACAAAATTCGAGCATAAGCTTTTTAACTCATACGGGGACTCTTGTCTTGTATGTCATGTTACAAATAATAAGGAGCAAAAAAGATACCACATTCACTTTACGTGGTCTACTGAAATCATTCAGTAATTTGGGATAAGAAACTTCACTATAACCTCTTGACTGTCTACTCTTTGTACAATTGGTTACGATAGGAATGCGAGTTGCCTAGCACGCCCCTTACAGATATGGACTTGCTCGTTAAAGCATCCGGCAGCCCTAGGGTCCACGAAAACACATCTACCCAATGTATTTTTTGGTGGCCTCCAGGTATCTTTGGCAAGATTCGCAAGCTCCACAGAGGTGCTCTTGACCTTGGTAGCATGGCCAGAGAAGGTTCCATGGTATGCCTAGCTCTTGCCCCTTTTGTGCGATTGCTTTTTTATTCATGTCAACGGTGTAGCATTTCACCATAGCCCCATGGGATGTGGAAAAGGCAAGGGCTTTATTGAGAGCTGTTATGTAGTTTTGGGAATTATCTGGAAATGTCTGGGCTTCTTCTAAATTAAAGCCGGGGATAATATAGGTTGCTCCCAGGGCTTCTGCAAATGCTGCCGCAATGTTGATAAAAACCCCATTTCTGTTGGGAACCCAAACGAGGTTTTTGGATTTTTCAGAGGCTACGGGATCGTGGATATTGATATCCTCTCCCAAGGGAAGGGGCTTGGAGGTGTCCAAGAGGCAACTTCCCCCAAGGGGACGCAGCCATGGCAGTGAAATTACTTGGTGATCTAAGGATCGAAGAAGGCAAATTTGCTGGGCTCGCCCCACCTCTCTCAAAGCAGCCCTTTGGCCATAGTCAAAAGTTAAGACTTTTCTCACCGGGAGGCCCTCATCCAAAGCCCAGTAGAGGTTGACCGTGGAGTCCAGGCCCGCAGAGAGAAGCACAACAGCACTTGTTTCTTTTAAAGTCTCCTCCCTTGAAATCGTCATCTCAAGAATTGTAAATCAAGGCTTATAATGATTAAAGCTTTATTTACGCCTCTTTTGGAATTACAATGCACGGATGGCTCCAAGGCATCGCAAGAGAAAAAAGAAGGTCCATGGCAAGAAGGGCTTGAATCATTCGCCTTTGGGCCAGCCCAGTCGTGATTTTCTCGATCGTGACTTAAGTCTACTGTATTTTAACCAAAGGGTGCTGGAGCAAGCGGAAGATGAAAACCAGCCCCTTCTCGAAAGAGTTCGCTTTTTAAGTATTTTTCACTCCAATATCGATGAATTTTTTATGAAGCGAGTGGGGGTGCCACGGCGTTCAGCCCTTTTTAGTGCTGCCGGTCACCGTCAGGATCGCATGGTTCTCATGCGCAACACTGTTTCTGAACTCTTTGCCAAAGCCGATCATTGTTTTAACGAGGCCCTCTCTGTGGAATTGAGAAAAGAGGGCATCTTTCTTTTGAAGTGGGAGGAGGTCACAGCTCAAGAAAAGAAAAAGGTCAACGATATTTTCGAAAAGCAGATTTTCCCTATTCTTACGCCCTTGGCTGTGGACTCAGCTCACCCCTTTCCTCATATTTCTAACTTATCCACATCTTTAGCTGTCTCCTTGAGAGGGACAAAAAAATCAGAACTCCTCTTTTCAAGGGTTAAAATCCCCAAAATTTTTCCCCCCTGGTATTCTGTGAATCAAGAAAAGAAGAGAAAGGGGGATGAGGTTCGACTTGTCAACCTCAACGATGTTATCCGCCATAATCTAGGCAAGTTGTTTCCCAATACACACATAGAGGCAACGATGTTATTTCGGGTGATAAGAAATATCAACCTCGAAAGAGATGAAGAGATTTTTGACGATTTCTTAGAAATGATGGAAGAGGAACTTAAGCAGCGAAGATTTGGAGAAGTTGTCAAGCTTGAGATTGAAAGCAAAGTGGATAGCTGGCTCCTACAAAAGCTTATGGGTCAGTTGGAATTATCTCCAAGTGATGTCTACCAAACACAAGGTCTTATAGATTACAGCAAACTTAACACGATTGCAAATCTCGACATCCCCCATTTAAAATATTCTAGTTGGAGCCCTATGCAACTTACTGAATTTCCTGAAAATGGCTCCAATATTTTTGATGTGATTTCTCAGAAAGATATTTTGGTTCATCACCCCTATGAGAGTTTTTCTGGAAGTGTGGAACGGTTTATTCAATCGGCTTCAGAAGACCCCAATGTGCGTGCCATTAAAATTACTCTTTATCGAACTCATGAAAAGGGGGCTATTGTTCCTGCGTTGATCCAGGCCGCAGAAATGGGAAAAGAAGTTGTGTGTCTTATTGAACTCAAGGCTCGCTTTGACGAGGAGAGAAATATCTATTGGGCCAACCGCATGGAGGGAGCCGGCATTCATGTGGTGTATGGGTTTCAAGGTTTAAAAATTCACAGTAAACTTCTTCTCGTTGTGCGGCAAGAGGGTGAAGAAATAAAAACTTATCTCCATGTTGGAACGGGAAATTATCATAGTCAAACGGCAAAACTTTACACAGACATGGGTCTTTTTACAAGCCACCCACACATCACAGCTGAGGTTGTGGATTTATTTAACTTTCTCACGGGTCTATCTCGCAAGAGTAGCTACAAGCACCTTCTTGTTTCCCCTATTAACATGAAAGAAAGGTTTCTTGAACTCATTGATGGAGAGATTCAGAATGCTCGGCAGAATAAGCCGTCGCATATTATTGCTAAATGCAATAGCCTCGAAGACCATGGAGTCATTAAAAAGTTATATGAGGCTTCATCAGAGGGAGTACAAATTGATCTTATTGTTCGCGGTATTTGTACGCTCAAACCTAAAGTCAATAGTTTGAGTGAAAAGATTCGAGTGATATCTGTGGTGGATCGCTTCCTTGAACATTCGAGGATATTTTACTTTCGCAATGGTCAGAGCCGACCTGAAGATGGGATCTTTTATATTGGCTCTGCGGACTGGATGCATCGCAATTTCGTAGGACGAGTGGAGGTGGCTTGCCCCATTTACGATGCCTCTATCAAAGAGGGTATTTACCAAGTGTTGGTTTTAATTCTTCAGGAGGATGTCCAGACTTGGGAGCTTCAATCCGATGGGAGTTACAAACGCTTCTCCCTTTCAAAGGCTTCAAAGGCAAAACCAATGAGTTCCCAAGCTAAGCTTATGAAAAGAGCGAGTCAACATTTGGGAAGGAAGCCAATATAAATATGAAGCTCCTTATCATTCGCCATGGCAAAGCTGAAGATCGAGAGGTTTACCACCGGGTTTCCCATGAGAGGTCGGATCACCTCCGCCCCCTTACAAAGGAGGGAAAAAAGCAGTGGGCTGAGGTCAGTCAATGGCTTCAAGGACAAGTCAGCAAAATTGATGAGATTTGGACAAGCCCCCTTGTGCGAGCTCAAGAGACAACGCAGATTCTCCAAAAATACTATCCTAAGGCTAGCGTTTATGCAAAACAAGAGCTTGAGCCTCAAAATCCACCAGAAAAAATTCTTCAAGTTCTAGATAAGTTTTTATGGGGAGAAAATACAACACTCCAAGAATCTCTCCCCTGTGTGGCTATTGTGGGACATGAGCCACATTTAAGCCAAACTCTTTGCGAATTGATATCAACTCCCTTTCAGGGGAACATAGGTTTTAAAAAAGCTGGAATAGCTATGGTGAACTTTTCAGGTCACCATGGGAAAGGGCAAAGTGAACTGAAGTGGCTTGTAACTCCAAAACTAGTGTTGAAAAAGTAAGTTCCTTTTCTCTTCGTGTAGGTGTGGTTGATATTGGGTCCAATGCTATCCGACTCATTATTGGGGATATCAATGCTCGCGGAGGAATTGTCACTGTTCTCAAAAGAAGGGAGGCTGTTCGTTTAGGAGAAAGCGTTTTCCGTTCTCAACGATTGTCCGATGAGTGTATGGATCGTGCGGTTGCCAGTATTTCGCAATTTGCAGAATATTTCAGAGAGTTTCAAGTGGATAAAATTCGGGCCGTCGCCACCAGCGCTGTGCGCAATGCCATGAATAAAGATGAGTTTATCTCTAGGGTTTTTCAAGAAACAGGTGTTTCCATTGATGTCATTGATGGCCACCAAGAGTCTAAATTTATACTTAGATCTGTTCGTGAGGTTATAGGTCCCAAAGACCTTTTGATTATGGATATTGGAGGGGGAAGTGTTGAGTTTATACTAAGCACTCAAGAAAAGGAGTTCGTGGCGATCTCCCTCCCCCTTGGAACCGTGAGAATGATTGAGGATATGAAGGATCAGCAGGCAGACTCCAACCAGTCTTTTCGAGATGCCCTTGAGAAAAAATATGAAGATTCTCTTCTCTGCTTGAACTCCTTTTTGGCTTCAGCCTCACTCCAGCTCACGCTGGTGGGAACGGGAGGAAACTTAGAGTGTCTTGGCCAACTTAGAAAACAGGTCTTTCAAAGAAAATCTCATACAAAAGTTAAGAGTCACGAAATAGACCTCCTTGTTGAAGAGCTTTTTGCTTTGACTTTTAGGGAAAGGCGACAGCAATTTTATTTAAGAGAGGATCGAAGTGATGTCATTTTGCCTGCAAGCCTACTCACACAGAAGGTCTTGCAGGTGGCGAATTCAAAGAAAATTTTTGTTCCAGGAGTGGGTCTTCGAGAGGGCCTTCTTCTTTCTATGAGGCCCCATGGATGGGGCCTCACCACAGAAGGTGGTAAATTTGAGACTTGTTTGTTGTAACGAGAATTAAATACTTGAATCCGTCAAAAAAATTAAGTCAATTTTCTTCATAGTGGTCTCTTTAATTGGTCCTAGAAATCGAACTATTTTGAAACAAAATATCTCAAGTTACTGAAATAACATGTGAAAAATGAGTGAAAATTGTCAACTTTCTACTCAAGTGATCAGGACCTTAGTCCGATGTGCAAAACATGTGGCAAGAGATTCGCTGCTAGGACTCACTCGGACAACTATCATATGAGGAACAGCAATTCCCGTCGAAAAATAGTTTAGGCCACAGTAGTGGCTTCCAAAAGATTCGCCTCAAAAAGAGTTCGTAGAATTTTGCCTAAGTATCTGTTTGAATATTTGTTGTTGCACATCAGACCAAGGAGGGTTCGTCATGTCGCATCAACATTTTAGAAAAGGTCTATCCGCTTCAGGAATGTATTCCCTGTTACACAGTAAATCTCTTGCAGTTCCAGATATAAGATCGCAGCGTCCCCATAGGATTCCTCTGAGCGATGCCATTATGTCATCTGTGGCAATGTTTGCCTTGAAAGATCCATCCATGCTTCAGTTTTGTGATCGTGTCCATGACCCAGTGGCAAAAAACAACCTACACCATTTGTTTCAAATAGCGCATTGACTCACAATAAAGGTAACTTTGCTCGGTGCGATATTTTTAGGAAATCACCGAATGACTCATAAATATCTTACCCTAGACTGGTTGTTGTACCAAAACGACACATTAAGGGGGAATTATGAGCCACTCGGCAAAAAAGCAATATTTAATGGCTATTCTTGAGCGCTACCAAAAATCGTCCAAAAGCGAGAAAAAAATTATTTTAACTGAGTTTTGTACTATTTGTGGTTATAACCGGAAATATGCCATAAGGCTACTGAATGGCCAGAAATTCCCGCCGAGCTTGAAAAAACATTGAAATTCCTCCAAATCTCAGTGTGAGAATTGCACTGCATCGAATAAGGTAAACCTCCCCGTCTTCGCCATTTAGAGGCGAATATCCAGACTTTAGTTTAGGGCAAATACGTTAAACTCTTTGGGGCACTTTGAGAGAAATGGCTGCTCATGATGTGTCGAAAACATCTGAGGCAGCAATAGGCTTAATCCCATAAGCCATTATGGCGAGGAGTTCCTGCCAATTTTTAAAGTATAGGGTATGGAAATACCCCCTCATATGATCCCATAGATAAGATAGTCTCCTCTCTTTTTCTACCGCCTTTTGAAACAATTTACAGGCCAAATGTTGAAGTTGGTCCACTAAAAATACCAGCATCATAATCACGGCTAAATTGTTACACAAATTTTGCTTGCCGTGGCCAAAATTGTGCTCAAAGTTGTAACCCAAATTCTTTAACGTATTAAATGTTTCATTTTCTATCTTCCAGCGTGCTCTTCCCCCCCTCATTATTTGCATTATGTTGTCTTCGTTGATCTCAATGTCAGTCACCCAGCTAAAGTGCTGAACCTTACCGTTTGCTTTCGTTTCTTTGTATTCAATAAAATTCACTCGACAATCAGGATTTGAATCATTGAGTGAAACATCATTTATGAATCGAAATTCATGTGTCACTCCATTCTCTACCACGGTGAAGTGAGAAACTGTTCCTAAGCTATCTGCTCCATTTACAAACTCAAATAAAACTTTGTGGTCTCCCATCTTACAGCCTAAAATATAACTTAATTTTAATTCGTTAAGAAGAGTGATGTGAGGAGCATTGGAAGCCAATCCATCCTCAATAACAATCACTGGAAGGTGAGGGTGTTCCCTGCGAAAATCTTCAAGGAGTCGTTTGGCTGCATTACGCTCACAATCATTTTTGCTCGATCCATCTGTGTTTGAAATGGGCTCTGGAGCAATAGGTATAACCTGTTTCTTATCGGGGTGAACAATCACTCCTGCTAACATTTGATGATAGTAGGTCTTCGTCTCATCACGATGATTCTTTATACAACAATTCTCACAATGAATAGTCGAGGAGCTAAAGGCGCCTGTTCCATCAATGCTGAGAAGATATTTTCCACCCAAATATGGGTAACCCTCCAAAACCTTCCCTCTTTGAGCTACGGTAAACAAAGATTTAAAAAAATTTTGAAACTCACGGGTTGGAACAGGATCTAAAATCTCTCGCATAGCCGTATCACTAGGAATTTGGCCTATTTGAAACAAATGGTGTAGGTTGTTTTTTGCCACTGGGTCATGGACACGATCACAAAACTGAAGCATGGATGGATCTTTCAAGGCAAACATTGCCACAGATGACATAATGGCATCGCTCAGAGGAATCCTATGGGGACGCTGCGATCTTATATCTGGAACTGCAAGAGATTTACTGTGTAACAGGGAATACATTCCTGAAGCGGATAGACCTTTTCTAAAATGTTGATGCGACATGACGAACCCTCCTTGGTCTGATGTGCAACAACAAATATTCAAACAGATACTTAGGCAAAAGTCTACGAACTTTTTGGAGCCTGTAAACTATTTTGTGTAACTGCCGAATCATATTAGGATGAACTATCATCCTGAAAGGAGAAGGCAAAATGGATATCAAGACAATAGGCAAGGAACTAGCGAAGAACGTCAAGACCCAAAAGGATTTATCCGACATAACGGGTCAACTGATGAAGGTTGTTTTAGAGACAGCTCTTAATGCGGAAATGGACGATCACCTAGGTTATGAGAGGCATGAGAAGTCTGAGACCCGCAAATCCAACACTCGCAATGGTTACAGTAGAAAGACCATAAAGGGAGAGAAAGGCGAGGTGGAGCTTCAGGTCCCCCGTGACCGAAGTGCCTCCTTTGAGCCCCAAGTCATTCCCAAAGGCAAGACTCGTCTTGAGGGCTTTGAAGACAGTATTCTGACCCTCTATGCGAGGGGAATGACGACCAGGGATATTCAAGGAGCTATCAAAGACCTCTACCATGGTGCAGAGATATCCCACTCAGTGATAGCCAACGTGACGGATGCTGTTATTGATGAAGTTACGGCTTGGCAGAACCGCCCCTTGGATAGCACTTACCCTATCGTATTTTTGGACTGTATCGTGGTGAAGGTCCATCAAGACAAGAGAGTTATTAATAAGGCGATTTACCTAGCTCTTGGTATTACAGAGGAGGGTCAGAAAGACTTGTTGGGCCTATGGATTTCTGAAAATGAGGGTTCAAAGTTTTGGTTGAGTGTTTTGACTGAGCTGCAAAATCGAGGGTTGAAAGACGTATTTATATTTTCTGTAGATGGTCTTACAGGTTTTCCTCAAGCCATTTCAGCGGCTTTTCCCAAGTCTAAAGTACAACTGTGCATTGTCCATATGGTCCGCAATTCCCTTCGCTATGTTCCTTCCAAGGATATGAAAGCTGTCGCCCAAGACCTCAAGTCCATTTATGGCTCTACGACTCTGACAGAAGCTGAAAAGGCCCTTGAGGAATTTTGTACCAAGTGGTCTTCAAAGTATCCGAATATTGAAAAGTCTTGGCGTAGGAATTGGGACAATCTCATCACTATTTTCGATTATCCGGATGAAATCAGAAAGATTTTTTATACCACAAACGCCATAGAGTCGTTAAATAGCGTGATCCGCAAGGCGATCAGAAATCGTAAGATATTTCCCAGTGATCGGTCGGCTTTAAAAGTTGTATATTTAGCGATAAAAATGGCCTCTAAGCGATGGACACGACCATTACACAACTGGAAGCCAGCCATGAACAGGTTTGCCATTGAATACGGTGACCGTTTTGACAACTAAGTTTTTTAATAAGGTCCACCACCTGCCTTATAAGGGGGCTTAAAAGCCCCTCTAAGGCGTTGACAGAAGTACTGGAATACCGAGACTATGGTTAGGGTAATATAGTATGGGAACCTAAATACATGCCCTCTTGGTGCAGATTTGGGTTCCCATTTTTTTTCATATTTCATCCCAATTCTGGTATTTCTCGAATATCCTAAGTTAAAAAAAATAAAAAAAAGGGGGTAATATAGTATGGGAACCTAAACACATGAACCCTTTGATGAGATTGGAATTTCCATTTTTTTGAGAGAGCCATTGCTGATTTTTTTTCAACCAAGATGATAATTATTTATTTGAGTTCTTTCCAGTTCTGATATGATCCCATTACGGCTCCATAATACAATCAAAAGTCCAGAGTAACTAAAGAGGCCAATTATATAGACCAGCGAAGATGTCCACCTCCCCATTAACTTATAATGCATTGTGACTGACAAAATCGCTTGAAGGAAAAAATGTCAATTATACATTGACGAATAATATGGGACTGTGCTTTTTACCAGGAGTGGAGCCACATAAGTGGCTTTAAGATTTAAGAAAAAAATTGCAGTTACACAATTATTTTTACAGTCCCTCTTTTTGAGGCGAATCTTTTGGAAGCCACTACTGTGGCCTAAACTATTTTTCGACGGGAATTGCTGCTGAATGGCCAACTTACCCTTCCCATAGCAAAACGAGGTAGAAAGCCTAAGTACACCCAAGAGACACTAGGTCACCTTAGGACCCAATGCCGTTTCCTTAAGAAAAATCTCTTGAAATCATTAGATAAATCGACAAGAATAAGACTTGTTTTATTTTACACCCAACCCTCAACCAAGGAGTAAGTCACATGCAATCCAATATTGATCTCGAAAGCCCCCAAATGACGAGTTCGCGTCACAGATGACCATTTTATTCTACCAAAACTTGATTCTTCCTTCAAGCCAGAGCACCTTGTCGATCCAGAAAAACAAAAAAGGAATCGAAAATTTAATCCTCAAATTTTCTTTTTTACCATTATCTATCTTATTTCCGGAACAAATTACGAAGGCTACCAAATCGCTCTTAAGACGGTATGGACTCATTTTGGTGACCTGCTTCTCATGCCAGTCAAAAGCAGTCTCAGCAAGATACGTCAAAGTATTTCTTACCTATTTTTCAAAGATATCTTTGAATCTCTGATTACAGACTACGAACCATTGAGAAAAACGTTTCATGGTTTTTATATCTATGCCATAGATGGCGACCAATTAGCACTTCCTCGCTCTAAAGATCTTTTAAAGGAGGGTTATTGTGGGTACCCTTGCCCAAATGAGATGGAAACTCATTTCTTACGTATGTATCTATCTCATGCTTATGACGTTTTATCGGGTGTGACAAAGAATCTTTGCTATTCTCCCGCTCTCAACGAAATCGCCAATGCTATTCAAATGATAGGTAGTTTTGAGAGTAATAGCATAACTCTCTACGATAGGCTTTATTTATCTACAGAGATTATTAAGGCCCATGCTCAAGCCAGTAACTTCTTTATTGCGCGTTGTAAGCGAGGCTCTACTTTTATCCCCATTGTAAATTTATTTAATGGCCCAGGTTGGTATTCACGAATGGTTATTGAGGGGGTGGTCATTCATCTCTATAAGTATAAAAACCCAAAGACTGGGGAGTTCTCTGTTTTGGCCACTAATCTTCCGCATGGCTCCTTGGACAAGAAGGATATGGTTGCTCTTTACTCTCGTCGTTGGGAAATAGAAACGACATTTCGTGATTTTACATCGACAATGAAAATGGAGCAGTGGCACTCAACAAGCCTTAATGGAATATTGCAAGAGCTGTATTCTTATTTTTGGCTCTTCAATTATACAAAGATTCAAATGAGCATAAATGAGGATGAAGACAGTGTGAATCAGTTGGTAAAAAATGACTACAAAAAACCTAACTTTAAACTGATTCTTGATTTCATAATGGATAGCATCCCTCTTTTTGTTGCGGGGCTCTATCAGAAATTTAGGAAGCAGATAAAGTTGCTGATGAAGATTTCAATGGAGAAGAGGAGGCACTTCAAAAGAAGCTATGAAAGGTCTATCAAAAGCGCTGGGAGTTCTTTTAAAAGAAATAGCTTAACGCAGAGGCAGAGGGGTGTGGTGGCTTAAGGAAACGGCATTGCTGCCAGCACCTCATCATCAATAATTTCTGACCAATGCGTTATTGGCAGTTGAGTGGTAATAACGGTGGACCTATCGGAACGAAACTTTAAAATATCGCAGAAGTCTGTGGATTCACTTTGGGAGAACTTCCTTAATCCAAAGTCATCAAAAATTAACACTTGGGGGCGGCCCAGACGACGCAAGTAGTTCAAATACCTTCCTGAGTGCCTTTCCAGGGCCAAGGTTTCTAGAAATATGTTGATGTCTATAAACAGTGTGGAGATTCTGGATTGACAACACTGGTGTCCCAGGCTCTGGGCCAAGAAGGTTTTACCCACCCCCGTTGGCCCTTCGACAATGATAGACCTTTGCTCCTTAACCCATGATAAAGTTTGAAGCCTATCCACCTCTCTTTTACTAATAGACCTTTTGGCATGGTGGTCAAATGCCTCACCTCTGACCTTGTGAGGCAGCTTTGAGGTCTTGAGAAGTCTTTGGCTGAATTGGATTTTCCGAGCCTCCACTTCTGCAAATAACAGCTCGTTCAATAGATCCAATGCTTGAGTCTTGTGGCTTGTGTTATCCAGCGCCACTTCAAGGCTGTCTAACATTCCATAGAGCTTCAACTCATGCATGTGGTTTTTGATTTGTACTTCATCCATCTGGCACCTCCTTGGGGCTTTGGTTATTTGGATTTTCGTTATGTCGCAAATAAGGGTTGCCTTGTTTACGATCTATTTTCTCGTTCACCTTTTTTATTTTTTGCCCTTTATAGAAATGGAGTTGTTGCTGAAAATATCTAACCCTCCTTTTCTCCCACTGCTTGCAGTCCTCAAGGGCTTTGATAATGAGAGGAAGGGACTTTTCCTTGCCCTCTTTCTGGATTTCTTTGTGACAGGAGCTTACAAAGCCCATAGCTCTTCTGAGATTTTCAATGGTCCCACCCTGAAAAAGCTCCTCAATGAAGTTTTCAAGCTCTTTACAAATCATACTTGCTTGAATAAGAATGTTCTGGGGAGTGGCCTCCTTGTAGGCGCGACTGGGCTCCGGGAGGTGTTCGTTTTTGGTGATGTACTCTCCGAGTTTACCTTTGGTCCTCTTGTGGCGAGCGAGGAGCTGTTTTTGAAAGTAAATCTCCACACTCTCCACTCCAATTTTTACATCTACATACTCCCCTCGGTGCTGAAACGGAGCCGAGTAGAAGTTGGATTCAACGCTCACATGACAGTCTTGGTGGAGTTTTTTCTTCTCCCAACGTCCCCACCGGTAGGGAAAAGAAGGCAAGGGTTTTAAAGTTTTTACCTCTCGTTGAAATTTTTCATTGCGAGAGACCTTAAATCTTGTCTGAGGGCGAGCATTTATCTTCTCGCACACCTCCCTTAAAGCCTTATTAATTTGATCCAGACTGGTGAAGGTCTCTCGTCTGTACATAAACCTGAGGGCCCTTGTAACGAGCTTCACGGCATTCTCAGTAAGGCTTTTATCCTGGGGACGACGAACTCGAGCGGGAACAGCCACCGTGTCATAGTGTTCCAAAAGCTCTTGGTAGGATTTATTCAACTCTGGATCATACAAATGGGGTGTGTTCACTCCAGTCTTTAAATTATCAGGAACAACCACTCTCGGAACCCCACCGTAATATTCAAACATCAGAACGTGAGCGTGAAGAAAATCTTCACTAGATTCGCTCAAAGAGCCATAAGCAAAAATACGCTGAGAGAAACATAGATTTGAGCAAAATATATGGGCCTTATGAATATTAAGGTCTTCATCGATCCACTCTGGCTGAAATCCTGCGTAATCAACCTCAACTTGGTGGCCTGGCTGAAAATCACGCAAGGTAATAATCCTTTTGCCAGCTTTTGGAAATTGCTTATGAAACTCCCTCGTAAACTGGGGGTAGCTAATGACCTTCAGAAATTTTTCCTCCCAAACGTCACTTAAACAATGCCTATCCTCAATCTCCTTCTCAATAATCTTCCAATCTATACCGTAAGACCAAGGGGGAATTTCTCTTTGGGTCTTCCAATCCTTGGGGTCTGTTAAAAGACCACGTCTTATCTTTCTAAGAGTCTTGGTGCAGCATTTCATGCGGCGACTGATTTCTCGGTCGGGAATATTTGCCTTTATTAATGATTTTATTTTTGTGTAACGCTCATGATCCATCTTTGTTCTCATTTCGACCTCCTTGGTTAAAGATTGGAGGTCTTTATAGAACATCAATGACGCTATGCTAAGGGGAATCAGTCATGCCAATCAGTGCGGGCAATGCCATGCAACTGGTGCGGGCAATGCCATGCAACTGGTGCGGGCAATGCCATGCAACTGGTGCGGGCAATGCCATGCAACTGGTGAGGGTAATGCCATGCAACTGGTGAGGGTAATGCCATGCAACTGGTGAGGGTAATGTCATGCAATCGGTGAGGGCAATGCCATGCAATTTTACACCATGGGGCTTGGTAGGGCCCATGCGACCCCTTTGAGCGGCTGTTAGGGCCTCCGGGACTATCCTTCACATACTTCTTCACAGTGTTCCGACTAACACCCATAGCTCGAGCTATTTGTCTCGAACTGAGTCCAAGCTCTATGTATTTCTTAATATTGTTGATCATTCTTGCTCCTTTTTTCTTACCTTGTTTGCCCATAGACACCTCCTCGTTAATGCGTAGCGCAGAAAGAATATCTATGAAGATCTAAGTGGGTCAATGTTTGGTGAAATTCAGTGGGTCAAACTTCGTGAAATTGGGTGGGTCAAACCAGGTGAAATTGGGTGGGTCAAACTAGGTGAAATTTTGCAGAATTCAGGTTTTACAGGAAATGATAAGGTGTTAGCTCCACCATTTGATGCCATTAAATTGGATTTAGGAGTATTGTGGGATCACGATTAAAGCATTGAAATGTGTCCTTGTATCTTCGACGAAGCCTTCTCAAGCACAGCCTATGAATCCCTTGGACAGCCTTTTTTATCCTTGTCCAGGGAAGTATTTTGTGGCCGATAAAAGCTTACTCCTCCCTCCCTCCCTCCCCAAGGAAACGGTATTCACTATTCCCTAAATATATAGCCTAAGTGTATTTTTGTACCTTGTTTAATTTGGGTTCCGTTGCAAATATTTCCAGTTCCAGTAAGAAATGCTTTCTTCGCTTCGTTATAGCAGCGGTAGAGTGCTATTAACACTTGAGTCTTCGTCGTGTGGGGTGGATATATATACCCTAAGGTTCGAATCTTGTACTCATTTAGTTTGTCACAAAGAGAAGTACGATTGTGCGCTCTATTAATATGCTGAGTAGACTGACTGCCTTTAATAACACAATCAGCTAAAGGTATGCTTCCATCTTTCTTCTCAGTCAGAATGTAACCGATATTATTTACAAACCGATAACCTGATGATGCTGATGGAACAGTTGTTGTTGTCCAGCTATCCCCATTTTTTTCATAACGAGATAAAGCAAGCTTAACTGTAGGTTCATGAATTGAATTTCTACGGACCTGACGTATCTCCCTATAAACAAAGATTCTTTTGTGCTTGCTGTCTCTAGGTCTCTGATAAGTGTAATACAGGAAGAATATGTCCTCATACCGGTTGCCACCTTTTGGGGAGACAAGACTAAAACTTCGGAAATTTTCAAAACGATTTGTATCTTCTCTTATATTTGGATCCTTCGGAACAAGTGGTGCGTTAAGAAGTTTAAAATTGATTCCATCATCACTTGTTGATAAAAGAATTCCATTTCCTTGCAATGACTTATAGAGAGGAGTACCCACCAATATAAATCGGTCATTTTTGACATCATAACCAGGATAAATTCCATGTTTTTTGGCTCCGTAATCCGAAAATTGATTTTGGATACCATTATCATTTATGTTCCTCCAGGAACCATTAAGCCACTTTTTCCAGTGAATGCGATTTTTTGCTCTATCATCATTTGGCGCCCGCAAAACAGTTCGAGTTCTAGGTCGAAAGGACATATAAGCCCAAAGCCAGCCCCTAGCATTAACGAGAGACACCTGTTCCAATCCCCTAAATTTTCTCGGTTCAGGAGGAAATGAAGACTGCGGAAAGAAAGGCCAATTGGATATGAATTGGAATGTTTGACCATTGTCCTGTGATTCAACATAAGCTACACTTGAGTATGTCTGAAAATTAGACTTGTAACAGCAATTTGTTTCCACATGGGCCCAACCCCTTATATAATCACGATATTTTTCTGTGTACCGTAGCCAAGTCCCACAATCTCTTGATCGAATTCGCCAATCTGTTGCCTGAGCATTATTCTCAAGGCAATAAAATTGACTTCCCACCAGTTTCTCTCCAATAACCTTCTTGTCTATACTTTGCAATGCCATATTCTGAAGGGAGTTGCCTTCCAATAAATATGTAGTGGCATTTGCAACATAGCCCCTAAAAAGGTCTCTATTTATTTTTACAACATTAAATGCTCCCTCAAAATGGTGGCTCAGCCCCACAACATCTTTTGGGATAAGAATATGGGGTCTACCCACATAATAAGTAAAAGTGTCCACCATAATCGACCATGAAACTGTTTTAAATGAAAAATTTCCGGCTCTATCCTGAGCACGAATTGAAAAACGATGTTCTCCTTCAGGCAAGTTGATGTAACTCTTTAGTCCCTGACAGGTTTCAAAGGCTCCCCCGTCAAGACGACACTCTGTCCCCCGTACACCACTTTGACTGTCCTGGGCAGTGAAATGAAAAAAAGCATTTCTGCTCTTTGTGAAATTTTTCGGATGGGAAGTGATTCTGACCGTGGGGACAATCCGATCTATAATCCAAGTGTAGGTGATAGGTAATGATGTATTATTTGCTGAATCAAAACCAACTACGGAAAAACTGTGTTGACCACTGGAGAGACCGGTCAAGGTATGGGGATTTCTACAAGTCTGTTTGGCTCCCCCATTAAGCTGACATTCATAGGAAACAACGCCCTGATTGTTGTTGATCCCTGAAAATTGAAAAGTAACTGTTTGCTCTTTGCTAATCGCTTGGGGCTTTTTGGTAAACTGGATAGTGGGGATTTTGGTATCCTGACTCCAAGAATGAAAACCGGACTTGGAAGTCAGACCCACATTGTCCACGGCCCTAACTTCCAGACGGTGAGAACCATCAGAAAGATTGTTCAAACTGAACTGAGACTGACAAGGTAAAAACTGAGTTTGGGAATCCAGACGACACTCAAGACGGGCCACCCCTGATCCTTTGTCAATGGAAATAAAATTAAAATCTGGGGTGATGTCTGCCGTGATCGAAGAGGGAACAACACTCATGATCAAAAGGGGGGAAGTTTGATCCAATCCCCAATGAATCCACTTGGGGTCGGAATGGTTTCCTGCCTTATCTTTGGCTTTCAACACAAGCCCATAAGTCTGATTTTCCTTTAGGGAGTCATAAATCACTTCAAAACCACAGGTTTCAAACAGACCATGCCCATGTTTGTCGCATTCAACGAATTGCACGCCACTGCCTGAGTCCTCAACATTAATACCAATACGCAGGTTTGTTTCCTTAATCCAGATATTTGGTTGGTTTTCAAATTGGACTGTCGGTGGAATATTATCGTGGATAATACTGTCACTCATACAGGAGCTTTCATTTTCTCTCTGGGATCTGTATTTGACGGAAATGGTGTTCACTTGGTTGGATAACCTAAGTTCAATGGGCTTGTTGGTTTTTAGGTCCTCCCAATATCCCTGGGAACAATGAGGATCAAAACTGATGAACATCTCATGTGCTCTGGAGTTCGGGGGCTTAAGTGTGAGGTCCACACTCAGGTCTGCTGTGTATTCCTCATTATCGTTGATTAAAACACCCAGATTATTTGTTGTAACGGAAAGATTATCCATCACTTGAAAGGAGTCACGGGGAATCTCGCAGTTGCTATAACTTATAGCCAACATAATAATAATAATAATAATAATAACGTAACTTGCTGTGTAATTACTTTTCATAAATGCGTCCTACAGAAGGGAACCGTGCCTCAGTTGATTTTAGAAAAACTAAATTCGGGAGCCCGTGTAGAGCATTCAGTATTACTATTATTTTCGTCAATGATATTCTCTCTGGGAACTATAAATTTTCCCACAGTTGTGTCTGTAACACTTAAAGCATTTCCTAAAGGAAAATACCATGACTCAGGTCGGTCTCCCGTTGTTAGAAGTAAAACTATTTTCTCCTCACTATTGCTACAGGTGACCGGAGTTCCATCTATAAATGTCATATTTGCTGCGGCATTTGCGGGACAAATATCATTAGAGTACTCATAGTCCGAACCGTCACTGCAACCGGCTCCACTGTGTGCTGTTTGGAATTTAATGTGATCAGACATCTCTATAGCAACACAGGGATATGTGCCCACGGGAATTCTACCAGACCCCAGGTTGACAGGCCCACTGTCACTCACAAGGTTGACTTCGCTTGCCGTGTCCCCATTATCGATAACTGTGGTTAAGCTAGAACAATCATCACTTGTGCTTACCGCAAATTTATAAAGTTTTATTTTTAATTCAGTGGCATCTGCAGCCAATACTGAAGAAGTGTTGAAAAAAAAGACGGACACAATCAATAATAAAGACAAGTATTTCATATTAAACCTCCATAGCTCCATAAATAAGCACATTGTTTTTTTCTATATCTTTTAGTCAAGATGACCTTTAAAGAAATAATATCCAGAATATATATCAACAAAAAAATTCATGTAATTCAAATAAATCAAAATGAAAAAGGTTATTTCTGGACTTATAGCATATATTCACTAAAACTCTGAATTCAATCTAAATTCCAATCTGAATCCCAATGGGTTATTTTTTAGATTTGTAATCAAAAAGGCCATGCTTTTTAATGAGTTCGCAAATTTGTTGAGGAACCTTTTGCTCCCAGTTGGGGTCTTGGGCTGCAATCATCCCTTGAATATCTTCACATTGAAGAGATAGGCTCTCTCCACCATAACGAATGGGGATCCTCTTAATAAGATCACTGGAAGTAAGATATTTATAAAGAGACATGAGTCGTAAGTCGAGTTTCCATGTATCAGAAAGGGCCAACTGAGAGGGATTTTGAAAGACGTAGAGTTGAGTTTGGTCATCAAAAAGTTTTCCTAGACCGCTGAGAATACCTCCTTTAAGACTCTCATAAGAAGACTCATTGAAAATATCTACGATCTCAAAAGCTCCAAGGATGATAGCGAGCTTGTTGGCTGTATGATGACGCAAGTAATTCTTTAATTCATAGGGCAAATTAAAATTTGAAATAAGGGCATGGTGGCCGAGGGAGTTAATCATTTCGACTCTTCTCAAGTAATCATTGAAATCCCTTTTTTGATGATACATAGAGATTTCTAAGATGATACCAAGATTCTTTTTAAAGCTGGGATCATCTTTGCAAAATTGCTCCCCCCCTTTTTCTATGAGTTCAAGTTGAATATTGGTCATGGGGTTAAATTGCCCCCTGTGTACGAGCAAAGGAACCTGGTAGAAAGTATCCGAAGGCTGCTCAATGGATCCGCTGGCACTAAAGAGTATGCCCTGGGCAACTCCTTGGACGAGAAGCTCTAAGTTGAGAAGGGGTGACTGGAGATGATCGAGTTGGGGAGCTTTGAGATCAATAATATCAATTTCCATCCTTTGAAGCCCAATGTTTTTAATGAGCGATGTCACAAACTTTTTTTCGGAACTATGCCTATAAAAGGCACTAAAAAGTAAATTGACACCCAGTATGCCAAGCGCCTCATGTTGTTGAAGACGCTGAGGGTCTTTCATATTGACGTGGAGAATAACATCGTTAGGTGGACCTTCGGGAGTTATCTGAAAGCGTACCCCCATCCACCCATGGCAAACCCTTTTGTTTTTGTAGCTGCTGGTGGCCACCGTGTTGGCGAAAACAAAAAAGAGTGAATTTTCGCCCCGGTTTTTATGAAGCCTTTGGGTGAGCAATTCATACTCATGATCGAGCATTTTGGAGAGGCGAGCCGCACTTACATACCGATGTCCTTTTCCATAAATGGCATCACTGAAGGTCATGTCATAGGCTGACATTGTTTTGGCAATGGTGTTGGAGGCTAGGCCCACACGGAAAAAATGTCTTGCCACCTCCTGCCCTGCACCAATCTCTGCAAAAGTGCCATACCGCTTAGTATCTTGGTTCACCGTAAGGGCTCTCTTTGTGGTGGTCATATTTTGGTCTTCATTCATGAGAAATATCTCCTCACGGGGCTCATCATTGATTGCTGAAAGCTGAAAGAATCCCGCCCAGTTATTGCTGGAAGTTGAAAGGATATTTAAAATCTATAATTGGCCCCTCAAAAGGTCTAAATCTTATGCCTTGAAAGATATTTGCAATACAAGTTTCCAATTTTTTATTTTGAACTTGGCTTTGCACAACTTTGACATTGGTGATGTGGCCTGTTGGGAGGATGCTAAATCCGATGAGAAGTTGACCCTTGACGGCTTCGTTTTCCGCCATGCGACGAAGTAGACAGCCTTCAAACATAGGACGCTTTTCGCTCACAATTTTTTCAATGTATACATTGCTTAAATTTTGGAGGTCCTGCTTGAGGGTGAGGGGAGGCGTGTTAGGGAGTGGGAGTAGTATCTTGGGAAGTGGAAGTGGTGCAGGAGGTGGTAGCGCAGGAGGTGGTGGCGCAGGAGGTGTTTGGGGAGGCTGCAGAGAAGGCAATGCCGAAGATGGTGTAAGAGGAGCGAGATTTTGTTCAGGAGTCAACTTTCTATTGTTGGAAAAAATGTAGACACTGTCAGAGGCTCCCCTCTTAAGGGTCTTGTAGCGACCTGTTTTAAGATAGATATACATGGGAGCTTGCATCTCCTTTTCATCCCATAGTTCCAGGATAATTTTGCTATTTTCATAGAACTCAATGGTGTATCCCGATAGAAATTGCAAAGTGAGTTGGGATTGACGGTCCACATGGATATGGTCGTAGTTAAATATGGCCTCTCCTTTTTTCAAAGGGACGCTTTTATTTTTCTGATACCTTCTGGCATGAGCCGTCCCCTTAAGGTTCTGAATGAAACCCACCTTGGGAGGGAGAGGCACAGGGGGCTGAATTAAGCTGCTTAACCACTGGGAAATGGGCTTCATGTAACAAGTAAGAAGAACGACTGCAATCAGAGTCGGTACTAAGTAGGCAAGATAGGTGAGGGTGGGGCGCATGGATATCAAAGCCTTAGGATGCGACTTAAAGACTCATCATCATGGCTGATGGTCCTTGGATGTTTTGGGTTCGGAAGTTCCCTGTTTATGGGGAAGGGTTTGAGAAGAGCGAGACTCTGTAGGCTCCGGGGAAGAAACTCCAGACCCAGACCCAGGTGTCGATGTTGCTGGCTCAGATGGAGAGGCTTTAGAGGGAGGTACCTCCATGGCTTTGCCTTTCATATCCTTCATATCTTTCATATCCTTATTTTCTAACATGTCTTGATTTTCTAAAATACCGGAGTCCTTTTTTCCATTTTCTATGTTTTCCACAGGGGCAGATGTAGGAATAAAATCATCAATGACACTTTTATTGGACTGCGTAGATAGATAGGCAAGTCCAATACATGTGGCAGCAAAGGTCACTGCTGTGACCCGAGTTAGCTTCACCAAAAAGCTGGAGGCACCTCCTGCCCCAAAAATGGTTTGCGAGCTTCCACCTCCACCAAGAGGCCCCATAGCTCCACCTTTGGAATCTTGAAGCAACACAAGCAAAATAAGCACGAAGGCCACCGATAGATGAATAATTGTTATAAAAGCTAAAAGACTCATAGTTAAGGCTCTCCTAAAACGATGAAAGTACAATGCAAATTTACAAAAGGCAAATTGTGTCACCCACTATCTCCGAAAATAATGCATAGAGTTGCTATCCTCCGTCCTTTCTCACACCATGTCACATAGTGTGAGAAAGGAAGGGAAGGCAGAAGGAGATAAAATCGCATCATTCGCATAATCAATGACAAGTGGATCATGGACGGTTTAGAAAAGTTAAGATAGAAAAAGAGAGTGGCATTTATTGTATTTGAAGGTTTAGACGGATCGGGTAAATCAACTCTCATAAGTACTTTTGCTGAGAAGCTTAAGTCCCATGGCATTGAGTGCATTCTCACTCGGGAGCCAGGGGGGACAGTTTTGGGAGAAGAGGTGCGTCGCCTTTTATTGTCCACGGAAGGAGAACCACCAAGTCCCCGGTGTGAGTTGCTTCTCTATGAGGCCATTCGGGCCCAACATGTCGATGTTAAAATCCGGCCGGCCCTTGAAAAAGGGCTCTGGGTTCTTTGTGATCGCTATGCGGCGAGCACCGTAGCTTTTCAAGTGGGGGGAAGGGGGCTGAGCGCATCCTCTGTGGACTGGTTGAATCGCTATGCCACAGGAGGGTGCCAACCCGATTTATGGGTGTTACTGGATTTAACAGTGGACCAAGCGGCCAAGAGACTTGATGGTCGAAAGCACTCCCATAGAGATCGATTTGAGCAGGAAGAAAAAGACTTTCACGAGAGGGTGAGAAAAAAGTATTTAGAAATTTCCCAGACACAAGAAAATTGGCTTTGCCTGAATGGCAAAAGGCCCCTTGAAAGGCTTCATGAGGAAATTCTTTCCAAGTTAAAGTTGGACCCAAGGCTAGGTTTGAACCCAAGACTTTAAACCCAAGGCGTCGGGCAGTGCACGACCCACCCATAGAGCTTGCGCACTCCCGCTCAGAGAGGTGAACGCCTGGCAAACAGGCCACGGGGAACAAGTAAGCCAAAGATGAGCGCTTTCCTCGTGCCGTATTCACCCCCCTCCCTGCTTTGCGACATAGAAAAAATTCATCTGCCTTGTCACTTCTTTGGGAAGCAGGGGAAGTGCAGAGCGAGGGATTAAAAAGGTGGTCAACTGAAAGAAATCAGTAAATAGCTTGTGGTGTTCGGCAGATTTTTTTAAATACTCCGCTCCAGAGGATCCTCCGGTTCCCACCTTGGTGCCAAGCATTCTTTTTGCCATGAGAGCATGACGATAACGCCACTGAGTGAGCAGTTCATCAATATTTAAAAGACAGGTAATCACCCGAAAGGGCAAACTGAGGGCCGGATGGTCGCGGTAGAGTTGAATAAACAAGGCACCATGGATCGCCGGGTAAGAAAGTCTCCACTGCCCTTGTTCCTTCATTTCAAGATATTGATGTTCGTCGAATAGGGCCGAAAATGTGGATAAGGATTGATCCACATTGTTTAAGGCTTTTTTTCTCGACTCATCATCCAAGTGCTCGTTGCGATCAATGAGGTCCCTTTCACGCTCAAACATAGCTTCCACAGCCTTTTGATAGAGACTCCAAAAGCGAAACTCCCCGGCGTTGACAAAAGGAGTTCTTCCAAGCCACTGATCCACATGATCGAGGAGAGAGGGAGAGTCTTCTGTTTCCAGCAAAAGCTTTGCTTGGTCCTTCTTAAAGTATTGATGGTAGGGAGCATTGTTATAGGTCATGCGATACTGACTTTTAAGTCCTAACTTGTTTTCAATAAGACGAAACTGAAAACTTTGAAACCCTGAAGCTGGGTAGAGCATGTCTCTAAAATCCAAGAACTCCATGGGAGACATGGTTTCTAAAACATCAATTTGTTGGCCAATTAATTTTTGAATTTCTATAAATCTCTCCAACCGAGAGACAATAAGGCTCATATTGTTTTCAGAGTCTTCAAGTTGACTAAAAACTAAAAGCACCGAATCAAGCTCATGGAGCATTTGCTTAAACCAAAGCTCATAAGCTTGGTGCACAACAATAAAGAGCATTTCTTCATGGGCTGGTCGCCCCTCTTCATCACTCCGTAAGGATTGGCTACTTAAGAGGCGATCCAACTTTAAATATTCATGATATTGAATAGGTTTCATAGCATGGCACAGGTTTCATAGCACGGCTCGGGTTTTGTAGTATGGTATTCATAGCACGGCTCGGTCTTAATAATAGTATGTTTATATAGTATTTTGTCTATTGCGATTGCGACAACAATTGCTATTGCGACAGATTTTTAGACGCAAACTCCCAGTTGACAAGATTCCAAAATGCCTCCATGTACTTGGGTCGAGCATTTCTATAATCAATATAATAAGCATGCTCCCAAACATCACATGTCACTAAAGGCTTGTTTTCACCTGTAAGTGGAGTTCCGGCATTGGATGTTTTCTCAATGGCGAGTTTCCCCTGGGGAGTTTGGACAAGCCAAGCCCAGCCCGACCCAAAGAGAGTTGTTGCCACTGTAGTGAATTCATTCTTAAAATTTTCAAAACTTCCAAAGGATTGAGAAATGGTTTCGGCCAAAGCTCCTGAGGGAACTCCGCCACCACGGGGTGAAAGGCTGTTCCAGTAAAAAGAATGATTCCAAATCTGGGCGGCATTGTTAAAAATTCCCTCAGAAGATTTTTTAACAATATTTTCTAGATCCATTCCTTCAAACTCTGTTCCTGGGAGGGCATCGTTCAGCTTGGTGACGTAGGTGCGATGGTGTTTTCCGTAGTGGTACTCAATGGTTTCGGTAGAAATATGGGGCTGAAGAGCATCGTTGGAATAGGGCAAATCAGGAAGTGTGATCGGCATTTTAAACTCCTTTCTTGAGTTTTTATTTTCTTGAATCTTTATTTTTAGACTATGTCTTAGTCTTACAACTTTGTCTTAAACTTTTTTAAAACCTTTACATTCACCTATTACTTTGACTTTTCTGACTTTTGTCAATCGGACAATGGAAAATGCTTATTTTTTTCTTCAAGTTTCCTAGGTTTTTGTCGATAGAAGTCATAGCAAGGAGTCAAAGTGCCATCGCTTCCATACCTTAGTGGATACGATGGGGTGCTGGAGTCAGATATTTAACGCAATGCATATAAGCGCAATATAAGGCCGCTCCATGAGTTAAATGTAAAAAGGACTTCTCAACAGGAGAAAATGAAATGGGTCACCACTATAAGAAAATCAGTTTGTCACTACTGATAAGCATAGCCGCTTGTACCACTTTTATAGCCTGCTCCAACAACGAGAGCGAAACTGTGACCGATGGTCCCAGTGTGGGGCAGCCCAAGCCCCCCAAGAGTCCCCCCTCTCCACCCGGGACTCCAAGTGAAGTTGTGGATAATAACGCTATGTATATAAATTTTTCTCAAAAAACCAAGGACACTTATGATTTTTATACAAGCCGAAATGGTATTTTTGGAAGTGACTGCAATATTCAACCCTCTGCCAAAGGAACGCATATCGAGTGCCTCATTGATGTGCTCGAACTGGACCTCAATTTCCATGGCTTTGAACTGGAAGTCAATGTTCCAAAGAATATGTGTGATTATGCCAGCTTTGACCCCTACTGGTACTATACAAGAGAAATCGGCGTCGGCCCTGAATCGATCACCTTAAATATCACAGAGAAAACCTCAGGGGAAACAAGTTCCAGAAACTACACTTCCTGTGTGGTGGATGGCGTGACTAAGGATTCTTGCACGAATTTTAAAGAAGTAACCATCAATGTTGAGGATGACTCTGTCTCCTGTATTTATGATACATCCAAAGAGGACAATGGAGCCAACTGTTGCGTCGGAAACTACACTGTCATAAAAAATATCACAAGAATCACCACAACGAAAAATGATGATGGTACAGCGAGCACCGAAACAGAGACCCTTCCTCCCATTAAAGACAAGGGCTCTTGGGGAGTTAGTTTGGGTGAGTGTGTAGGGGGAGCCACTCGGGGTGATTGGTCCCGTACTGCTAATAAAATCGACACCTCGGTGGGGGTTTTTTATAGTGTCAATGATGAGGGGCTTCGCAAAACCTACAATATGCCTCGCAATCCATACGCCAACAGCTTCCAACTCGCCAATTTTTATGAGAGGGGGAGCACTCCCTCGGACTCTCCTCACTACCATACAGGCGTTGTGAACACAGTTTTAAAATCCAGTCGCCCCTACGCTATGGATGCCCTTGAGGATCGCAGTGGAACAAATCTAAGAAGCCGTTACAGCCCAATTCCTCGACCTCAAGATGCCTATGAGTTGACCTGTTACGATCGAGGAAAAGAGGCCATTAATAGTATTCGTATCTTTGTGCGAGACTGGAACACAATCAAAGAGTTTGAGCTTTACGGTAGCACATTGGGGGATCAAGGGGACCCCGATCTGATTGGCCTCGAAGGTGTCAATTGTGATTATACAACGGGGCTGGGAATTTGCAACGACGACTGGGACTGGGAAGACCTTCTCACAAGGGTTCTCAACATTCCGGGCATAAACCAAAATCAAGCCTACGATTTTACAACCCCCTCAAACAGAAAGTACTTTTTCCCCAAAGATATTGTAAAGGTTCGCGATGAATAGTGGGCACTAAATAAATGGTGTCAATGAATGCTCAGAACCCTCATCAATACGGGAAATATCACATATCACAGTGCAAACAAAGGGTTCCAAAGTAGACTTTCAGCACCAATGTGTTTGCGCTTCGTGGCACACATTCACTTTCGTCCCATCCCTCCTTGCTTTTCTAGAGTCAGCTATTGTATGAACCACCTAACTGTATGAAGAGCCATCTACGAAAAAGAAAAAAAGGAGAAACAGCATGGATAAAATATGGCTTAAAAATTACCCAGAAGGCGTGCCCCATGAAATTGATACATCCTCCTACAAGAGTATTCTTTCCCTGTTTGAAGAAACATGTGCCGAGTATGAAAGCCTGCCAGCCTTTGAAAATATGGGCGTCTCCATCTCCTTCGGTGAACTTGACAAACTAACCCAAGAATTTGCCTCCTACTTACAAAACCACACAAACCTCAAACCCGGCGATCGAATAGCCATCCAAATGCCCAACTTGCTTCAATTTCCCGTGGTGATGTTTGGGGCCTTGAAAGCTGGCATCATTGTGGTCAATACCAACCCCCTTTACACGGCCCGAGAAATGAAGCATCAATTCAATGATGCGGGAGTAAAGGCCATTGTCATTCTCTCCAATTTTGCCCATGTTCTTGAGGGTATCCTCGATGACACACCCATTGAAAATGTCATCGTCACAGATGTTGGTGATATGCTCGGTTGGCCCAAGAGAATCATTGTCAATAACGTTTTGAAATATATAAAGAAAATGGTTCCAGATTACAACCTTCCCAAGGCGATCCACCTTCTGGAGTCCCTTGATCTTGGGCAGGCTAGCTCTTACACTCGACCCGAAGTTGATTCCGAGGATATTGCCTTCTTACAGTATACAGGGGGAACCACGGGGGTTTCCAAGGGCGCCATGCTCACCCATAAAAATATTATTGCCAATGTTCTCCAAGTTCGTTCATGGATAGGATTGTGCCTTGAAAAAGGCAAGGAAACCATTGTGACAGCCCTTCCCCTGTACCATATTTTTTCCCTTTCAGCGAACTGTCTTACACTTATGAGTTGGGGGAGTACAAACCTACTCATTACCAATCCCAAAGATATTTCTGGGTTTATCAAGACTCTCAAAAAGAGGCCCTTTACACTCATGTCGGGGGTTAATACTTTGTACAATGCTCTCATGAATCACCCCGAATTTCACACCATCGACTTTAGCTCCCTTAAATTAAGTGTGGCTGGTGGTATGGCTCTTCAACAATCTGTAGCCAATGCTTGGAGTGAAAAAACCAAGGCTCCCATTGTGGAAGGCTTTGGATTGACCGAAACTTCTCCCGTGGTTTCTATCAACCCCATGGATGAAAGCAACCGCATTGGCACTGTGGGCCTTCCTGTTCCCTCCACCGAAATCAAGGTCATTGACGAAAACAATGAAGAACTTCCCCAGGGAGAGCGAGGGGAACTTTGTGTCAAGGGACCCCAAGTTATGAAGGGCTACTGGCAGCGCCCTGACGAAACGGACAATATCATGTTGCCGGGGGGGTGGCTGAAAACCGGGGACATTGTCACTATTGATGAAAGTGGATTTATCAAGATCGTGGATCGCAAAAAAGATATGATTCTGGTCTCGGGCTTTAATGTCTTTCCCAATGAAATTGAAGATGTGGTGGCGCAGTATTCAAAAGTCCTTGAGGTGGCCGCAGTTGGTGTGGAGGATCAAAAATCAGGGGAAGCCATCAAAATTTTCGTCGTCTCCAAAGATAAAAGTCTTCAGAGAGAAGAGCTTATCACCCATTGTAAAAAACACTTGGTGGCCTATAAGGTGCCTAAGCTTGTGGAATTTCGAGATGAGTTGCCAAAAACCAACGTGGGTAAGATCCTGCGGCGTGCTCTCAAAGAAAATTCAGGAAGTGAAGCCCCCGCTCACACCAAGTCTTAATCTCGCTGGGTCTACTTTCCCCACCTCTTTTCTTGTTTTGGATGGCCTTTCTCTGCGCCTTGGCGACTGTTTTCTTTTTCTTGAAGGCCACTTCCCTTGTCCTGAGGACTATTTTCTTATTTTGAAGGTGACTTCCTCTGTCTCGGTGGGCTATTTTTCTTGTCTTGAAGGCTGTTTTAGTATATCGCTATACAGATGTTTACGTCCTATATCTATCATTTAATTTATTATTTATATCATTTAATTTATCGCTTAATAATGTATCCTTTCATGACATTCCTCATACTTCTCCTGTTTTCTCTACTCCTCCTCTCTCCTCGTGCTGCTTGGGCCCTGGAGTGCAAGGACTTATCTGGAGAGAGACGGTCGCCCAAGATTTATAAAATTTCTATCAAGGGTCAAAAGAGAATTGAAGCCGCAGCCATTGAAGCCAAACTGATCTCAAAAGCCGGAGATTCCTATTGCAAGTCCCATATTTCCGAGGATGTAAAATCCATTTTTGCAATGGGCTTCTTCTACGATATCACTGTTGATAAGAAGAAAAATTCTAAAGGTATCCAGCTCATTTACTCTGTGGTGGAAAAGCCTCCTATCTTAAAAATCTCATACGCAGGAAATTCTGAAGTGGATGACGACGAGCTTGAAGAAGCCACGGGAATCAAAGCCTTTGAGATACTCAATCTTTCCAAAGTGCAAAAGGGGATAGAGAAAATACAAAAAATCTACGAAGACAAGGGGTATTATCTCGCTCGCATCAGTTATGAAACTAAAAAAATGCCTAGAAAAGATGGAGTGGACCTCAAGTTTAAGATTGAAGAAAACGATAGAGTCACTGTGAAAAAAATTACTTTTTTAGGAAACAAGCATATCTCTGAAGAGGAGCTAAAGACTATCATGATGACTCGGGAGGGGGGCTTCTTCAGCTTTGTTTCAGGCTCTGGTGCCTATAAGAAAGAAGATTTTGATAGAGACCTTCATGCCCTCAATTTCCTCTATTTAAACCAAGGTTTCGCGCAAGTCAAAATTGAGTCTCCTCTTATCACAGTGACGCCCGACAAAAAGGGCATCTTTATCACTTTCCACGTTCAAGAGGGGGAGCCTTTCAATATAGGCAGCGTGAACTTCACAGGTGACCTCCTCTTTACTGACGAAGAGCTGAGCCAAAGCATCGAAACAAAGAAGGGGTTGGTCTTTGCCTACGACCGGCTTCAAAGGGACCTCTTGGCTCTCCAGGCCAAGTATGGAGACCGGGGTTATGCCTTTACCAACCCCATTCCCCGAACTCGCATTATGGAAGAAGAACACCTTATCCATGTCACCTTTGAAATTGACAAGGGCCAAAAAGTTTATATCGGGGAAATCAATGTGAAGGGAAACAGCAAGACAAGGGATAAAGTGGTGCGCCGTGAACTCCTGATCCATGAAGGAGAACTCTACAATGAAACAAAAAAACGTGAATCACTGGCGGCTATTCGACGTCTTGGTTTCTTTGAAGAAGTAAATTTTATTCAGAGTACACCTAAAAATGAACTTAATATTGTGAATATTGATATCCAGGTCAAAGAACGTCAGACGGGCTCCATCCAAATGGCGGCAGGTTACAGTGATCTCCAAGGGCTTATTCTCAACGGCCAGGTTAGCCAAACCAATTTATTGGGGCGAGGTCAAAAGTTGTCGGCAGCTCTCAGTTGGGCAAAGCAAGAGCAAATTTTCAATGTCAATTTTACAGAACCCTACCTGTTTCGCTCCAAGTGGCTTGTGGGTTTTGACGTTTATAAGACCCGCCGTCGACGAATCACGCTTTACGATGAAAATCGCATGGGCACAGGTTTTCGCATGGGCCACCCCCTCGCCCCCTATCTCCGTGGTATTATCGGCTACAAGATTGACGATACGAAACTGACTCTTGAGCCTGAGGGGGATCCAGACCTGTTTCCCGTGGAAACAGCCAATGGTCTTACCAGTGCTCTCACTTTCTTTTTGATTTACGACAAAAGAAACGACCGCTTTATGCCCACGGCGGGGCTTTACGGTGATATGTCCTTGGAGTACGCCGGTCTTGGAGGAGATCGAAAGTATGTTAAGGGCACGGCTTCTCTACGCTATTATAAGAATGTCTTTTGGGACGTGGTTCTTAGAAACAATTTGAACTATGGGGTTCTTACTTCCAACAGTTCTGATCCGCCTCCTTTTGACGAACTTTTTCTTCTCGGAGGGCCTAACACCTTGCGAGGCTTTGAGTGGCTCACCATAGGGAGGAGACGATTTTCAAAAAAGGTTTTTGAGGCGCTTGTTGATGCTGGCTACTCACCTGCTGAGGCTGAGTTGAGAGCTCGCCGCCCCTTTGGAGGACGCCAGCAACTCTATTACCAAGTGGAATTACAAAAACCTCTCATTAAAGATGCCGGTATCCTCGGTGTCCTCTTTTACGATGTGGGGGCGGCTGAGAACTCCATCGACTTCAGTAAAATGAGAAGCAATGTGGGCTTTGGCTTTCGCTGGTTCTCTCCCATTGGCCCCCTCCGATTTGAATTTGGATTTCCCCTAGAACCCAAGGAGGAGTTGGGTGAGGACTCCTCTGTCTTTCATTTTTCCATTGGCTCTCCTTTCTAGCCCTCCTCTAGCTTCCTTTTTGCTTTTTTTTAGTCACCACCCTCCTTGCTAGGTTTCTTTTCATATTGAAATGATATGTGATATGTGATATGAAAGATGACATAAAAATAAAAAATATAGAATGAGCATAGTGTGAAATGAATAAAAGAAGTCAGTGTAACAGAAACATTAAAGAAGATCAGGTCAAAAAAGACCAATTAAAGGGGTCAGCGTGAAACAAAAATTAAGCATAAAAGAAACGAAGATTCACTTGCATTCGCAATCACAACTACAGATTTTTGCAGCCCTTATTCCCTTTGCGACAACCCTTATTCCCATTGTGTTAGGTTTCTTTTTGTGGACTTCCGCCGCCGCTCAAGCCGCCCAAAAAATCGGTTATGTGGATGTCGACCGGGCTCTTCTCGCAACAAAAGAGGGGCGGAGAGTTGATGAGAGCCTTAAAAAAACCACAGAGGCAAAAAGAAAGGAGTTGGTCAAAAAAGAAACAGCCATTCAAAAGATGATGAAAGCACTGGATCAACAACGGCCTGTTCTCTCCAAAGAAGCCTTTGCTAAAAAGCGCAGTACTGTCCAGAAAGAAATGAAAAATTTTCAAGAATTTGCCGAAAACAGCCAAAGGGAGCTTCACAAAAAACGTGATAATTTGCTACAACCTCTTGTTTCCAAAATGGAAGCGATGATTCAGAGGGTGGCCACAAAATCTAATTACACAATGGTCTTAAGAAAATCTCCCCAAGTCATACTTTGGGCCAATAACAAGGGAGACTTAACAGATAAGGTGATCAAAGAATTTGAAAAACAGTCAAAAAAAAGCACGAAGAGATAAACAAACAATAAGAAATAAGAAATGAATTTCGCTGATATCACAAGTCTAGACTACATTTTGAAAATCCTACCTCAGAGGTACCCCTTTCTCATGGTGGATCGTCTTTTGGAACTTCATACCCCTAAGCAAGACTCCCGTATGGGTCGTTGTGCCAAAGCCATTAAAAACGTGTCTTTCAATGAGCCCTTTTTTCAAGGCCATTTCCCAGGAGAGCCTATTATGCCAGGGGTTTTAGTGACGGAAGCGATGGGGCAAACAGCTATTTTAGCAGCCCTGCGCCCCGATGAACTGCCATCCCCCATGGTGAGATTGAGTCGAATTAAAGACATTCGGTTTCGCTCTCCTGTGGTGCCAGGAATGCAACTTATGATAGATGCTGAGGTCATAAAAGAACACAGAGGCATGCTGGCTTTTCGAGTGACTGTCAAAGACGCTTCTCAAGCGATTGTCAAAGACATCTTTCAGGTGACGGTGAAAGACAGTGGAAAGGAACCCGAGCAAAAAATCGAGCAAAGAGTTGAAAAAAATCATCAAAAGGTCGTGGCCGAAGGTGAATTCACTCTCTATATTCCAAAAGCAAAAATAGAAGGAGAGGGAAAGCCTCAGTGATTCACTCCAGCGCCATTATTTCACCTGAAGTGGAAATCGGTGAGGATGTCACAATTGGCCCCTATGTAACGCTCAATGGTAAGATCCAGCTTGGACGGGGAACACGCATTGAAAGTCATGTGTGTATAGGCATGAACCTAGGTCATATCACCATTGGAGAGCACAATCACTTTTTTTCTGGAAGTGTCATAGGAATGGCCCCTCAAGACCTAGGCTATAACAACGAAGAAACCTCTCTAGTCATAGGGGATAATAATATCATCCGAGAGTACAGCACTATCCATTTGGGAACACTCAAGGGTCATGGCGCCACCACGGTAGGCAACAACAATCTTTTCATGGCCTACACCCATATTGCCCATGATTGTGAGATTGGTAACCATGTGGTTATTGCCAATAACGCACAACTTGCAGGACATGTCATTGTTGAAGACCGGGCCGTCATCGGTGGTTGCTGTGGACTCACCCAATTTGTTAAGCTGGGAGCTTTTTGTTACATCTCTGGTTACAGTGCCGTTAACAAGGATATTCTTCCATTTTCGATTGCCGATGGTCGCTGGGCTCTCATAAAGGGTACAAACAAGGTGGGCTTAGAGCGAGCTGAATTTCCTAAAAATGAAATTCAGCTCATACACAAAGCTCTGCGCTACCTTATTAAAGGCAAGGGAACCATTGACGAAATCATTGAGCAAATAAGGCAAAACTGTATTCCTTCAAAGTATGTTGATGAAATTATTCACTTCACTAAGAATTCTAAGAAGGGGTTGGCAAAATGACCCCCCCCTTTTTGGCGCCTTCTGTTCTCATGGTGGCTGCCGAAGAATCCAGTGCCCTTTATGCCACTCGGCTGTTGGAATACTGGAAACGACAGGGGCAAGAGCAAAGGTCAGGGCCAGAACCAAGGCAAAATATTCAAGCCTTTGGAGTGGGCAACCAAGCCATGGAGGCACTGGGTTTTCAAGTGCTCAGTCGCTCAGAAGATCTGGCCATCTTTGGCCTCTTTGAGGTTTTAAGCCACAGGTCCATCATAAAGAAAACATTCCAGGCTCTCCTCAAAGAGGCCAAAGAGAGAAAACCAAAGGTGGCTCTTCTCCTAGATTATTCGTCTTTTAACCTCAGACTTGCCCTTCGCCTTAAGGAAATGGGAATTCCTGTGGTTTACTACATATCTCCCAAAATATGGGTTTGGAAAAAAAGACGCATGCAAAGAATTAAGCAAGTGGTGGACAAAATGCTGGTTCTCTTTTCCTTTGAAAGAGATATCTATGAGTCCCATGGAGTTCCGGTCTCTTTTGTTGGCCACCCTCTCTTAGATGAAATAGATGAAAAACTTCTCTCCAGTGAAAATCGTCAAATTCAGCGTCAACGATATGGCCTCAAGCCCCAAGATAAATTCTTAGGCTTGATGCCGGGGAGCCGATACTCAGAATTAAAGTATAATTTAGAAATACAACTTCAAGTAGCAAGGCAGTTGGTTAAAGAAGACCCTCAACTTAAAGTGGGCCTTCTCGTGGCCCCCCCCTTTGCTACCAGTGAGATCAAAGAACGAATTCCCAATATCGATTTCCCTTTGAGTATTGTCAAAGATAATCCTTTTGAAATGCTTTCTATGGCGGATGGGGTGTTATGTGCTTCGGGTACGGCCACCCTTTTTGTGGGACTTATGAAAAAGCCTCTTGTCATTATGTACAAACTCCACCCCATGACGGCCTGGCTTCTCAAGAGGATGGTCAAAGTAAAATATGTAGGTATGGTCAACATTGTCTTAAATCAAGAGGTGGGAGAAGAGTACCTCCAAGAAAGAGCCAACTTTTCAAATCTTCACCGGGCCACTCGCAAAATTCTCTACGATAAGGACTACATTCAGTTATCACAATCCGTTTTGGCTCGCCTCTCATCACAGCTTGGAGACAAGGGGGCCACAGCTCGGGTGGCCAGAGAGTTGGAGGAATTTTTACGTTGATACGACCTACCCTCGCTCTTTTTTACTCACAACTTATGGAGGCAAGAACACAAGCCTATAAAAAAAACATTTTTTCTGTGGAAAAAGCCCTATGCCCTCTTATCAGCGTGGGAAATATCACAGTGGGTGGCACAGGAAAAACCCCCGTGGTTTCCCACCTCATCTCTTGGCTGCTGAGTAAGAAACTCAAGCCTGGTGTGGTTTCGAGGGGCTATGGGAGACGATACTCTGGCACCATTGCCGTAGATTTACAGGCGACACACCTAAATAATAATACGAATTTTCTTGGTGATGCTGAAACAGCCTTGTTTGGCCATAAGGCGAGGGTCTCCCTTGGCGAGAGGGCAACAGCCTTGTTTGGCGATGAGCCGACCATGCTGAAACAAACCCATCCCTATGTGCCCATTTACCTAAGTACCAAAAGAATTCATGCCTGTGATCAACTTGTCAAAAAGGAAAATGTTGACCTTATTATCGCCGACGATGCTTTTCAACACCGCAGTCTCCATAGGGATCTTGACATTGTCGTTATCAATGCTTTGGAACCCTTGAAAAACTATCGAGTTCTCCCCTGGGGGCGAGCTAGAGAGTCCCTAAGTGCCCTCCAGTACGCTGACTGCATTATTCTCAATAAAGTCAATTTGGCTTCCAAAAATTTTGTCAATGAACTATGTGATACAATTCGAATTTATTCCCAAAGTCCCATTGTTCACGCGGAGTCTGTGGTCAAAGAATTAAAGCCTCTTTCCCATCATCACCAGATTTTTCACAACACCCAAAATTTTTCCCCTGATGCCCCTGTCCATGATTCCCACGACTCCCATGGTGCCCAAGAATTTTCCCATAACATCCAGAATTTTTCTCGTGATTCCCAGGGGGAGCGCAAGAATTTGCTCCCTCAAACAGCCTTACTGGTTTCGGGAATTGGCCACCCTGAATCCTTTGAACAGCTTGTGATTCAACAGGGAATAAAAATTATGGGACATTTAAAATACCCCGATCACCATCGATTTTGTGCCTCTGACATGAAGAAAATCTTTCTTCACCTAAAGTCTCTCAATACGGAAAATATCATTATCACCCATAAAGACGCCGTTAAAATTTTAGAGATTTATCCAACCCCCCCCTCTATGAAAAAAGATTCAGAGAAAAAGAACTCAAACCTAGAGTGCATCTGGGTCCTCCACCTTGACATGAAATTTGATCCCAGCTGGGATTTTTTGCGAGAAAAAATGCTTCGTAAATTACTGACGAGGAGTATGAATGACTAGTCCTCCGTCAAAAATAGCCATCAGAGGAGCCAGTGGGAGCTCCTTTATGAGTTGGGCCTGGGAGTTGGCTCGTCGCTCGGGGGGCGAGTTGTATGCTACAACTGTAAATGAAAACATACATTGACTTTACTCCAAAGCAAGATGCATAACTTTTACTTATGAAAAAATCTCTCCCTCCCCTTTGCTTAACCCTTGATAACGCTTTTAAAGCATTTTTTAAGCACGACCAGGGCTTACTCAAGCCTTTGTTGCAGGATTTTCTTCCCTTGCCACCCGGTTGTCGGGTGGAGCATGTGCAGTTGTTAGATGCCGAAGAAAACTCTTCAGAGGCAAGCAAACCTTCGGGAAAGACCTTTATCTTGGACATGAAGCTTCGCATTTCTCGACAATTGTCCAGTGGGGAGTGGGTCGAAAATGAAACTGTGAATGTGGAAATGCAAACCGTCTCCCAAAGAGACTTCACAAATCGCCTTCTTGCCTATGCGGGACGGGTCTACTCCAACCAAGTGAAAGAAGGAGAAAAATACGAGAAATTAAAAACTGTTTACTCCCTTGTTTTCAGTACTGTGGATCTTCCTGAGCTATGCAAGGACAACGATTATTACCACACATGCAGCATGCAATGCCGTTTCCTTAAGCCACCACACCCCTCTGCCTCTGCGTTAAGCTATTTCTTTTAAAAGAACTCCCAGCCCTTTTGATAGACCTTTCATAGCTTCTTTTGAAGTGCCTCCTCTTCTCCATTGAAATCTTCATCAGCAACTTTATCTGCTTCCTAAATTTCTGATAGAGCCCCGCAACAAAAAGGGGGATGCTATCCATTATGAAATCAAAAATCAGTTTAAAGTTAGGTTTTTTGTAGTCATTTTTTACCAACTGATTCACACTGTCTTCATCCTCATTTATGCTCATTTGAATCTTTGTATAATTGAAGAGCCAAAAATAAGAATACAGCTCTTGCAATATTCCATTAAGGCTTGTTGAGTGCCACTGCTCCATTTTCATTGTCGATGTAAAATCACGAAATGTCGTTTCTATTTCCCAACGACGAGAGTAAAGAGCAACCATATCCTTCTTGTCCAAGGAGCCATGCGGAAGATTAGTGGCCAAAACAGAGAACTCCCCAGTCTTTGGGTTTTTATACTTATAGAGATGAATGACCACCCCCTCAATAACCATTTGTGAATACCAACCTGGGCCATTAAATAAATTTACGATGGGGATAAAAGTAGAGCCTCGCTTACAACGCGCAATAAAGAAGTTACTGGCTTGAGCATGGGCCTTAATAATCTCTGTAGATAAATAAAGCCTATCGTAGAGAGTTATGCTATTACTCTCAAAACTACCTATCATTTGAATAGCATTGGCGATTTCGTTGAGAGCGGGAGAATAGCAAAGATTCTTTGTCACACCCGATAAAACGTCATAAGCATGAGATACATACGTAAGAAATGAGTTTCCATCTCATTTGGGCAAGGGTACCCACAATAACCCTCCTTTAAAAGATCTTTAGAGCGAGGAAGTGCTAATTGGTCGCCATCTATGGCATAGATATAAAAGCCATGAAACGTTTTTCTCAATGGTTCGTAGTCTGTAATCAGAGATTCAAAGATATTTTTAAAAAATAGGTAAGAAATACTTTGACGTATCTTGCTGAGACTGCTTTTGACTGGCATGAGAAGCAGGTCACCAAAATGAGTCCATACCGTCTTAAGAGCGATTTGGTAGCCTTCGTAATTTGTTCCGGAAATAAGATAGATAATAGTAAAAAAGAAAATTTGAGGATTAAATTTTCGATTCCTTTTTTGTTTTTCTGGATCGACAAGGTGCTCTGGCTTGAAGGAAGAATCAAGTTTTGGTAGAATAAAATGGTCATCTGTGACGCGAACTCGTCATTTGGGGGCTTTCGAGATCAATATTGGATTGCATGTGACTTACTCCTTGGTTGAGGGTTGGGTGTAAAATAAAACAAGTCTTATTCTTGTCGATTTATCTAATGATTTCAAGAGATTTTTCTTAAGGAAACGGCATTGATGCAGCATGAGGCAGGATAGATACCCTCATTTGAGACTCACCGATGGTATGCAATTTGTCATTGTAGAATTGAACAAGTTCATTGGCAGATTAGACAGTCTTGTTGACCAGCGTGAAGCGTGGTGCTATTTCTTAAAGAGATCGGATGAGTTGGATCAACAAACCAGCCAAGAGCTAGCCAAAAAAGGAAGGGACATGGGAAGAGCCGTCAAAAATTTGTGGAATTTGTCTCAAGACGAACTCATGCGAGAGCGACTTGAAGCTGAAGATAAGCAGCGTCGAGATCGTTTATCACAGATCGACACAGCCCATGAAGAAGGGCTTGAAAAAGGGCTTGAAAAAGGACGTGAAAAAGGACGTGAAGAAGGGCGAAGGGAAGAAAGAGAGGCTTTTGTTTTAAAGTTACTTTCAGAAGGTATAGAAGTTTCTGTTATAACTACAGTGACAGAGTTTTCTGAAGACGAAATCAAGGCTCTTCAAAAAAAGTAAAAAAATTTTTAACCTGACCTAGTTATTCTGTGACGCCAATAGTGTCTAGAAATTTAACAGTATTTTTATGGGACAATGGTCAGAGTGGATATATAACGAAAAGTAAGACGCCACTTAAGCCACCAACTTATACCCACTTTAGCACGCAATAAGCAAATCAAGATGCATTTGTAACCGCTCCATTCTCTTTGTGGTAGCCCATGTCTTGCGGTTAAAAGGAAACCGCTGTCAAGGTAGAACTCCCAAAGAAACTTGGGATGCAGGCTACAAGCTCTATCAAAAATATGTCATAGATAACCAGAAGTGTGAGATCGAGACCGTAATTTCAACAAACGGCGAAGCCTTTGTTGAAACCGGACCGAAGCACAAAAATTCAATATTTCCCTAGGAATTTAGACTTTAGGCTTCGGGAAACTCGGAGATAGCCGGTTATTTAAAGCAAAACCTTGAAATGTAGGCCACCTCAGAATCCTCCATGACCTTAAGCCACTTGGTATTGTGAGGTGATACAGATAGCTCTTCACCTTTGAGCCCCTTTCTTACAACGCTAGATTTCAAGCTTGGCTTATTACGCATATTGCAATCTTTCACCATAGTTTTTCTTGATATGGATGCAATCCCTCTTTTTTTAGAAGACCGCAGGCGCTTCTTCTTCCCAGATTTTGTTTTTGCATATCTCTTATTTAAAGAAGATCTTTTGCTGGCGCGAACCATTCTTCTTTTCTTCGCCAGGGCTCTTTTCTTAGCAATTTTTTGCTTAAGTTTCTTCAAGAAGTTTTTCTTGTGCTTTGCTATTTTTCTTTGTTCAAGAAGCTTTTTGTCTTCTACCTTCTTCTCTTTGCGAAGGCGATTTAACTCTTCTTGGGATGCATTTTTTTGTTCCTCATAGCGCACCAACAAGTTCGTTTCTATATTTTGAAGTTCATTTTGTACCTGATCTAAATTATTTTCAATACGACTCGCTTCTTCTTCGTTAGATGTAATTTGAGATTTAGATTGTTCGATCTTTTTCTTATTGGAGGCAATAGAACGCTGTATATCTTTAATTTTTTTGTCGGCCTCATCTTGGAGTTTCAAAAGCTGCTCTTTGGAATCTTTTTGAGCCTCCTTTAAGGCCATCAATTTATTATTAAATTTTTCTTTTTCTTGATTTTGATTTTCTAATTCCTCGTTTATTTGAGCTATTTCTTTTTCTTGTTCCTGAAGATTTTCTTGGAGAACTGCATTGGCTTCTGTTATAGATGAAATATCATCTCTTATTTTCCCAATACTTATTGTTTTTCTTTGTTTATTATCTTTTAATTCTTCAATTTTGCTTGTCATTTGAGATTTTTGCTGAAAAAGGTTTTCTTTTTCAGAGTTGGCCTGATCCCATTTTTTTTCTAATTCAGCAAGAGCTTCCATTTCTGATTGGGCTTCTTTTTCAAGTATAGCAATTTCATTTTTGTATTTGCTGACTTCCTCGACTTCTTCTTGAACCCTTTTTTCTAAGTCTTCAGCTTCCTCTTGGGCGGACTCGGATTCAGCAAGTACCGACTCTATTTCAACTTCAACATCTTCAAGCTCACTTTGAGCGACGGACTGTGAGAAAGAAAAAATCAAACCACCGCCAAGAATAAGAATTATTTTAACGAGTTGCATAACGTGCCCCTTTTCTGTTATTATATTTATAGTTTGTGTAATACCTCTTGTATATTTTGTGTATTTATAGGACCTCTCATTTTCTAACAATTTATTATAAAATAAAATTATGAATTTCTATGCCTCTAAATGTTTTGATTTATACTAACTTCGGACCTTTTGTTCATTTATTTTAGTTTTCTTTGGTCTGATTTATTTATCTATACTTAGGTTGGGTCTTTATCGCATCATTCTTCATGAAATTGGGATTTGTCTCATATTATCTTTCTGTTGATCCGATGAAATTATGAAATATAAATATAAAATAATATATGAATCTACTTTAGATTTAGATGTGAAATAATTGAAGGATTAAGGAGAAAAAAATCTGTGTCGATCCATGAGAATTGTCATCTCATAGCTGTTACGGGCGGTAAAGGTGGAGTGGGAAAGAGTGTATTTTCAGCTAATCTTGCTTTGACTTTTCTCAAGGAACTTAAGTCACCCACTCTCCTTGTGGATTTGGATAACAACAGTTGTGGTGACCAAAATATTATCACGGGCTTGCGCCCCCAAAAGACTGTGGGTGATCTCGTAAATTTTAATCAAGTCATTACTCTCCAGAGCCTTAAGTCTATTGTTTCTTTGCACCAGGTAGGTCTTGCTTATCTTGGTGCGGTTCAAGGTCCCGATCAATCTTTATCAGGAAGTAGTGAAATTTTTAAAAAACAACTCTATGCTCTTAGCCAATTTTATAAATATATTGTTGTAGACTTAGGGCGAGAAATAGGCGACCTTCAATTGAGCGCTATTGAGGGGGCAAGTGTCATTCTCGTGACAACAACGCCAGAGGTTCTTGTTATCAACCAAACTCGTAAACTTATCAATGAGCTTATAGTGGCAACAGTTCCTCAAGATCTTTTACAAATTGTTTTAAATAAGGTGGGTCGAGGGGGGCTCGCTCCACAGGCTATTGGCAATAGTCTTAGAAGACCTCTTTTAGTGAGTATTCCCCAGGACGATATTTCCACATTAAATGCTTTGCAAAAATCGACACCTTTTGTTCTTGGCGCCCCAGATACGCCCATTACAGCTTCTTACCATGAAGTGGTGAGAAAGCTCACGGGAGGACTTCTCCGAAAGCTCAAATCTGTTTCTAGACCTCAAAATTTGCAGGCAAAACAACCAGGCTCCAAAGGTGCTAAGGGGAGCCAGGAAAGGTCTGAAAAACTTAGAGGAACTCCTCAAAAGCTAAGTCCTTTGAACTTGTTAAAGCAGCAAATTCACACAGAACTCATCCGTGAAATGGATTTGAAGAAAGATATTACCAACTCCAAGGGAGACCCTGAAAAGGAAAAAGAACTTAAATCTAAGACCCAAAAGACCATTGTGCAACTCACAGATAAGCATGGGCAGGGTCTATCAAGAGAGGAGCGATCCAAGGTTATCAAACAGGTTCTCGACGAAGCTCTAGGGTTGGGGCCCTTGGAGGAACTTCTCGCTGACCCTACGGTCACAGAAATTATGGTCAATGGATCAGAAAAAATCTATGCAGAAAAAAGTGGTAAAGTGATTTTAACTCCCGTTGAATTTACTTCAAATTTGCAACTTCGAAATGTTATTGAAAGAATTGTAACCCCCCTAGGACGAAGAATTGATGAGAAAACGCCCTATGTGGATGCGCGTCTTCAAGATGGAAGTCGTGTCAATGCCGTCATTGAACCGCTTGCCATTGACGGTCCCTCGGTGACGATACGAAAATTTCCCGCAGATCGAATCACTATCAGTGACTACACGGATCGCTTTGGTTCACTCACAAAACCCATGGCCGATTTCTTAAAAATCTGTGTGGAGCAGGGACTGAATATTGTTATTTCGGGAGGAACGGGCTCAGGAAAAACAACATTGCTTAATGTTATGTCGGGTTTCATACCTACCAACGAGAGAATTATTACAGTGGAAGATGCTGCAGAGCTTCAACTTAAACAAGAGCATGTGGTGCGCTTGGAAACGCGCCCCCCTAACATGGAGGGGGAGGGGGAAGTCTCCATCCGTGACCTTATTCGCAACTCACTGAGAATGCGACCGGATCGAATTGTTGTGGGTGAGTGTCGGGACGGGGCAGCTCTCGATATGCTTGCTGCCATGAATACAGGTCATGATGGCTCTATGACGACTGTCCATGCTAACAATCCAAGAGAGGCTATTTCAAGGCTTGAGACTCTGTGCCTCATGGCGGGCATGGAACTTCCAATGAAAGCCATACGAGAACAAATTGCAGGAGCCGTCAGCTTGATTGTGCAAATTGGTCGCTTGTCAGATGGAAGCCGTAAAGTTAAGAGTGTCACTGAAGTCGTGGGAATGCAGGGAGATACGGTAACTCTGCAAGAGGTTTTTCGTTTTAAAGAAGAGGGGTTTGATAAGAATAGAAAGATTGTCGGGCAATTCCAAGCCATGGGCCTTATTCCCACTTTTATTGAAAAGTTTGAACAGCGTGGAATTACCGTGCCGAGAAATTTATTTACAACAAGCACTCCGTCTGGCCAAACAAAAGTCTCGTCTTCTGGTGGTGTGGCTAGCAAAATGAGGTCTCGGCCGGGAGGGCGCACGGCTCCACCCCCGCGCTCAACCTCCGGGTCCACTCCCATTTCTTCTGCTTCATCAAATGCTTCTAACAAAAAAGTGAGTGGAGAACCCCTGTGAGTGATATTTTAAGCCATTCTTACTTTATAATTCCTATGGTGGCCATTTGTGTCTTTATCTTTTCTTATCTTATGTACGATCGCATTTTGGCTTATTTGTATGAAAAAAGTCTTGGAAACCGTGAAACTATACTCGACCTTCTCGATAAAATGTTTATTAAAACCAATAAGAAGAACATCACCCTCATGTTGCTTTTGTTTAGCTTTGGAATGGGGGGAGTTATATTTTTAGCATTATGGCCCCATATTATCATGGGATTTCTTATGGGCGTTTCTGTGACCATGCTCGGGTGGTCTTTGCCAAAAATTCTTATCACTCGTATGTGGAATAAAAGATGCACCCATATTACCAATCAAATGGTGGATGGTATGACAATTATGTCTAATGGAGTTAAGGCGGGCTTGAGTGTTACCCAAGCCATGGAGAGGGTGGTGGAGAACATGCGTGGCCCTTTGCCCCAGGAATTTGGACTTATCCTTAACAAAATTCGCCTTGGGATGTCTGTGGAAGAGGCTCTCAATGATTTTGGTGAAAGGGTCCCTCGGCAAGATACTCAGATGCTTGTGACCGCCGTTAATATTCTCAAGGAGACGGGGGGAAATCTCGCTGAAACATTTACTATGATGACAACAACCATTCGTGACCGGCAGAAGGTTGAGAAAAAGATTGAGGCTATGACAGCCCAAGGGGTGATGCAGGGGGTAATTATGACATTGGTCCCGTTTTTGCTATTGATGGTTTTTCTCGTTATTGATCCCAATTATGTGAAGCCTCTGTTTACCACTCCCATGGGCTGGGTGGCTTTGTCAATGATGCTTGGTCTCCAAATTATAGGTGGAGTTATGATTAAAAAAGTAGTTACAATTAAGGTCTAGAATGATTAAAATAACTAGAGAAGGAGTAGGGCATGAAATATCGCATGAAAAAGATCTTTTACACTTTGATCTTAGCTTTTATATTCTTGATATCTTTTTCCACTTCGGTATGGGCAGTCATCGACACAAGAAACGCCAATTTTTCAGACCCTTGGATTGACCTTGTTGTTCCGGGCTCAGGTTATGATCTGCGTGTGAAGCGATCCTATAACAGTCGCACACTCTTTAATGGAATATTTGGTTTTGGTTGGTGTGCCGATTTTGAATCAAAGATTGAGAAAACATCAACTGGAGATCTCAAGCTCACTGAATGTGGTGGAGGTCTAGAGGTCACTTTTAAATCTGGTTCATCTAGCTATCAAAATACATTGAAGGTGATTGATAAAATTGTAGCCGCTCTTAGGCAGAAAAAAAAGAGGCTTAGTGAGTCTTATTTCACAAAGTTGAAAGGTGAATTGGAGTACGATAACAACCTCAGAGAAAAATATGCTAAGAATTTGAAAATCAAGCGAATTCCTGTCAGAAGTCAGCGCACTTTTTATGCCAATGGAAGGGCGGATGAAAATATTAAACTAGATGAAAAATACTATGTGCGTAGCCTCCCCAATGGAACCTATGAGAAGTATAATATGAAAGGACAATTAAAATATATTTATGACAAAAATGGAAATTATTTAAAAATAAAGTACAATGGAAAAAAGATTGTATCTGTCATTGATAACCAGGGCCGAAGGTTGATGTTTAAATATCAGGGCGACAAAGTGTCTTCCATTCAAGGACCCAATGGATTGTCAGTTTCTTATAAGCACAAAGATGAGGATTTAGTTTATGTCAAAAATGCCTGGAAAAATGAGTATACTTATAAATATGATGACCTCCACAATCTTGTTCGTATTAATTATCCCGATAAAACTTTTAAGGCCATTTCTTACAACAAAGACAAAGATTGGGTGACAAGTTTCATCGATCGCAGAAAATGTATCGAATCTTACAAGTATGAATCTGATCCCAATGATCCACTCAACCACTACACTTCTTATATTGAAAAAAAGTGCAATGGAAAGATCACCAATGTGAGTTCCTATGAATTTCTCTATAGGAAGAGAAAAAACGGAAGTCGTTATTTAGCCCGGACGCGATCTGATAACAATGGTGATATTGTTGATATGTTTTATCATCCAGTTTTTGGAAAACCCACCTCAGTTTTAAGAAATGGTATCACATTGGTTTATACCTATTATCCATCGGGAATGGTCAAAGAAAGACGTGAGCCCACACAAACATCTTCTTTTCAATACAAAAATAAATGTCAAAAAGTTTCCCATGTGGTAACAAAGTCTTACCAAATTGTCAGAACTCCCAGCCATAAAAAAACAAAACACAGGGCAGACCGAAAGTCTTATAGAAGAAAGCTTGTGAAGACTGTGAGAAGCTATTTTGAGTACGACAAGGCAAAGTGCAACCTTGCCTTGGCAAAAAATTCCATAGGTCAGGTCGCACGGATATCTCACGATCAGAGAGGGCGAATTCAGACCATCAAGGACCAGTCTCAGAAAATCATTTCTATTAACTATGAAGAGCGCTTTAGTAAACCCAGCAAAATCACTCGACCAGGATTGGGTTCTCTTTCGGTTTCCTATAAGTTAGATGGATCTTTGAAAAATGTGAGTAGTGATCAAGGCCCTTCTGTGGCTGTTCAAATTGCTAGCGTTTTTAACAACCTTTTAGAGATCATCTCTCCTGTGAACAGTGATCTTGGCCTGGATTTATAGTTATGAAGCTTTTAAGATGGAATATCGCCATGATGATTTTGAAGAAGCTGACGTTGAGAATACTGACTCTGAAAATGTTGACTTTAAGAATTATAGGAATGCCAATGGCTTTGTTTTTCTTATTTGTCTTCACGGGCCTACTGCCTGCAACCTCAGTGGCGGAAAGCTCTTTTGTGGACCCCATGCTTGCGGTGCCGACAGCTCCCAATGACACAGAGGGTATTTTGGAGGTTCAAGACTGTTGCCGCCACAGTCAAAGCGGCACTCGTGTAGGGGGAGAACTTTACGCAGATACAAAGGCAAAAAGTCAGGGAGCAGGGGGCCATCAAAAAGAAGGTGGCAATGAAAGTCCGAATTCTCATTCCACAGAGGGTACGGGTCCATAATCTTAATGATTCCAGGGTGACTCAGCCTCTCCTCTCATGGGGGCCGCAGGCCTTCCCACCCACGCCATGAGAGGTGACTCTCTTAGAATATCCGTAAAAAATCCGTTTTCGTTGGGATTCACTTAACTCCACATATTGACCACGCGGAAGTTTGCCCAACTTAAGTTGACCAATGGCAATTCGTCGAAGCTTTATCACATCAAAGCCTATCTTCTCAAACATCCGTCGAACCTGACGATTTTTACCTTCAGAAATAATAATTTGGACCCACGCCTTATCTCCTCCCCCACTTTTACCCCTTTTGGCAACAGTGAGGCCCTGCCTGTTGATATTTTTCTTACGAAATTTCTCAACGTGAAGAGCTTTCACCTTCCCCCCCACAATAGAAACACCTCTTTTAAGCTTATTAAGCTGATCCATGGAAGGATTTCCATCAAGTTTTGCAAGATAGGTTTTTGGAATTTCCTCTTTGGGGTGAGTCACCAACTGGGAAAAGTCTCCATCATTGGTCATAATGAGAAGACCTTCTGTGTCCCAATCAAGACGTCCCACAGGAAAAAGCCTTGTTTTCTTAAATTTCTTATTCTTAAAGAAATCTGCAACAACAGACCGCCCTTCGGGATCCTCCATGGAGGTAAGTACCTTCTTAGGTTTATGAAACATGAGATAAACCTTGTCACCTTTGATCCCATGGATAGGCTTCCCCTTGACAAATATTCGGTCACTGTGAGGATCGATTTGATCTCCAAGCTGAGCGGTTTTACCATTGATTTGCACAAGACCTTCTATGATAAGAACATCGGCCTTTCTACGGCTGACCATTCCACAGTCGGCAATAAATTTGTTAAGACGAATTTTCTTGGGATTCGATCTTGGCTTTGAATTTAGCCTTGAGCTTGGTCTTGAGCTTGGTTTGGGCCTTGGCCTTGGCTTTGGCTTTGAGTTTTTTGAGCTTGTGTTTAAACGAGGCATATATCCTTCCTATTTACTATTGAGCCTTTGTCTTTGAGTCTTTGGGGGTCTCTTGGACGGAGCCCTAGGGCTTTTTTTTTTGATCGAAATAAGTGCCTTTTTCATTCTTTCAAGAAACCCTTTGTGGCTCTCAAACCCATTGAGGGTGAGGTCTTTGCGATAATTTCCCTTTGGACCATAGAAAACAATGTGGGGAAGACCAAGTATATCATATTTTTTTGCAAGATGACGAAAAGATTTTGTAGGCTCCGTCGCATCAAACTTAATCCAAATAAAATTCTCACCAAGCTTGCGCACTTCAGGGTGAGTAAATGTGTATAGTTCGAGTTTCTTGCAGGCAGAGCACCAATCGGCATAAAAATCGATGACAATGCCCTTTCCCTCCACAGTGGCTTTTGCCAAATTTTCTTGATTGTATTCATTCCATGGAGGGTCCATTTCTGAGTTCACTGAGGGCGGAGAAACTAAGTGAGAAGAAAAGAGGGGGTAAGCATAGCTTCCAGCCATCCATAAAATAATACATCCAAAAATATACTTAATGGTATTCATCCAGGGGCCCGCCTTTGGAAGCCTCAGGGGAAGTCTCCGGAGGCTTTGCATGGAGAGACCTAAGAAAATAAAAAGTTGACCAAGCCCAAGAGCAAAAACAAAGAGAAGGATAAAGCCCCACATAATGTCTTGTGTCTGTGCAACGTATGTAAGAATAGAAATGAGAACAGGGCCCACACAAGGGCTAGCGATCACTCCAAAAATAAGACCTGCGGCAAAAGAACCTAAATAATTGGTGGATGTTTTCTTAGAACCCAACTTGTTGGAAATAAATGCAGGGCACTTGATTTCAAATAAACCAAACATACTCAAGGCCATGGCCACAAGAATACAAGTGATAGCAGCCGTGACATAGATATTGCCCAAAAAGGCTCCAAAAAGCTGTCCCGTACTTGCAGCTATAGCCCCAAGAACGGCATAAGTAAGAGCTATACCTAAAACATAACAGAGGCTAAGTACAAAAGCCTTCCTCCGAGAAGTCCTCCTGTCCGTGGCTCCCAAAACGGCCAATGTGATGGGAATCATGGGGTAAATACATGGGAGGAAGCTTGTCACTACGCCACCCAAAAATGCTACGAACAGAAGAGTCAGCCAGTCCCTTAGAGAGATGGCCTTTTTAATCTCCTCATCGAGTCGATTTAAAAAAGAAGTTTTCTTTTGGCCTTTGGTTTTGGCTCCAAGCTTTGTTTCAGGTGAATCTGTCGTGTAGGGTATCGCCGACATTTTTGGAAGACTTGTAAAGGGGACTTTCAACTCAATACTCTTAGGTAATAGGCAGTATGTCTTTGAGCAAGCCTGATACATCAATGTGAAAATAGCCTGCTGTTCTCCAGGGCTTAAATTTTCAGATATTTCAAATGATGTTTTAATTTCTGCCTTGCCTTCAACCCCCACCTGATTTGTCTTGGTGAATTTATCATAAAACTCCTTGGTAGGGTTTATCAGTAAGTTTGTAATGCTGGAGTGAACTGGAAATTTTGGTGTGAGCTTAAATTTTTTAACATAGGCATAGTGTCCTTTATCAACCTCCAGCTCTATAGTAAGTTCTGTGCTGGCACCCGCTGGAAGATGAGGGTGGTGAAGATAACTTTTTGTCACTCGAAGGGGGTTGGGATTAATAGGAAAGTTTGTCTCTTGTGCCGCAAGTTGAAAACCAACAAGAAAGAGAGGAGTGAGAAGAGCCCCGAAGCAGGACCAAGTGCAGACTCGAACACAGGACCAGGACCAGGAGCAGGACCAGGACCATGCACAAGACCATGTCCATCGCAACAGCAACAACATCGACAAAAGCAGCGGCGGTCGTAGTGAACATGACTTTGCATGGGGTGGAAGCAGTGACCTCCATAACCTCAATGGATTCATGGGGAGAGTATATAGCAAGAACTCCCAAGGGCCAATGTTCAAATCTACGTTCAAATTTACATCCATCGCATGTTTCTATGACTCTTCGAATACATACGTTTGGTTTTTCAGATACCTATAACCTGAAGTACAAAAATCAGGTATTGATAAGTCACTCAGCCTTGATATCTATGATGTTTCAGAAAGACGCATAAAACTTAAAATATCCTCGATCATTTCTTGAAAGAGCTGCTGCTTTTTTCGTCGCCTTGAGAGAGAAAGATAAAGGTGAAAACCCACTTGCGAAAGATGATCCAAAGCATAGGGTCCCATTTGTCGGTGCCCCCAGCCTTGAGAAGAGATTTCAAGAAGACCGTCATGCTCACACTCATACTTTTCCTTGTGACCATGCTTTATGCGCTTTAATGAAAAAATTCTGTGAAAAACCCTGAAAGGCAAGCTCTGCTGGTGGACAGAAAGACCACATATCATAGAGGCTGAGGGAATGTGGTGAAGCAGAGGAAAGCACTTATTAATGTGGGTGACGGCTTCTGGATCCATAATAGGTGAGAGATTTTGCAAGCGTTCATGGAGATTATATCCCATCTTTCGGGCGACAAGCAAAATGAAAGGCTGTTTTTGTGTATAAGTTATGATGTCTTGTGCGAGTTGAGCGCCTTGGTGGGGAGTCGCCATGGTGACCACGCTGAGAACCTTCTCTGAAAGTTCAGGGTGGTGGCTTATGGCCCTGGCAATAAGCCCTCCCACAGAGTGGCCAAGAAGGTGAAATCTCTTGAAATTCTGGGCTTGGACAAAGGCCACCGTCCTTTGTATTTGCTCCTCCAAAACTCCGACTTGAACGTTGTCGACAGAAACAAGAGAGGCTTTCATTTGATAAAAAGTTCTTTCTATGTGCCTTTGCATTCGGCCAAGGCGAAAAGGACCCACTCGAAGCTCGTTGTCCCCCCGCGTATTCAGACCACGAATAAAGATGATGGGATAAGTGAGCGCCTGAGACACAAACTTTGGAGGAATGAGCGCTTCAAAGGCAAGCCCTTCAGAGGTGGGCGTTTCAGAGGCCATCAACTGGCAAGCCTTTTCACCTTTTCTACAATTTCAGCAATGGATGCTCCGGGGCCAAACACAGCAGCCACTCCCGTTGAAAGCAACTCCTCTCGGTCCTTATCGGGAATAATCCCTCCCACAAAAAGAGGTCGTTTAAAATCTTCGAGGGTCAACTGCCTCTGGATTTCTTGAACGAGGGGAATATGAGCCCCCGACAGTATGGAAAGCCCAATAATATCTACATCTTCTTGAAGGGCCGCGCTGGCAACCATCTCTGGAGTTTGGTGCAAACCCGTATAAATAACCTCAAACCCCGCATCACGAAGCCCACGAGCCACCACCTTGGCGCCTCGGTCATGTCCGTCTAAACCAGGTTTTGCCATAAGAACACGAATGACCCTTGCCATATAACTAAACTTAAACTCTCATATACAAGAAGTCATCAGAGGACAGCAGAAGTCAGCAGAGAATAATGCATAGAGCCAAGTTCCGTGGCGACTCCCCGGCCCTACTCTGGGCTGGGCTGGACCATAATTGGGGAGCTTCAAAAGGAAGGATTGATCCATTAGGTCACTTGGCCTGGGTTGATTGTCTTCCCTGAGAAGCTTGAGAAATATAAGAAAAACCCTCCGGAGTGCTGTTGACCGTAAATATCCTAGTGTATACGTTGGGCAAAGTTTGGATTATATCCAAACTCAATATTGAGAACGGCTTCTGTCGCTAACTTCGCAAGAACTAAGGATAAACATGAAAATTTTATCTGGCATCGCTTTGTTTTTTATCCTGTGTTCAGCACTGGCTCGGGAGGGAATTGAAACCATCACGGTGACGGCGAGTAAGGAAAAACGTCTGGCTTCCGAGGTTCCCTTGTCTCTGTCCGTTTTGCAAGATGATAGACTCAATCAATTGCGTTCTTCAGGTATGGATGTTCGCTTTATGACAAACAGGGTGCCTAGCTTGCAGGCATCGTCAGGTTTTGGGCGGGTCTATCCCTACTTTTTTATTCGAGGTTTGGGCAACACGGACTTTGACATGAATGCCTCCCAGCCTGTGTCCATTATCCATGATGGCATTGTACTGGAAAATCCTTGGCTGAAGGGAACTCCAATCTTTGATGTCGAACGCATTGAAGTTTTACGCGGTCCCCAAGGAACTTTGTTTGGTCGCAATACTCCGGCAGGTATTATAAAAGTTGAGACGGCTCGCCCGACTTGGGATTTTGAGGGGTATGGCCGGCTCTCCTATGGTCGTTTTGGTAGCGTGAATTTTGAAGGTGTTTTATCGGAGGCGTTGATTCCATCAGTCTTGGCAGGCCGGATTTCTGTATTAACGGAACATCGTAAAGGATGGATTGACAACATCTATACGGGAGAAGAGGGCGCTCTGGGTGGTTATCGCGACTTTAATAATCGTGTTCAACTCTTGTGGACACCCTCGGAAAGTCTCTCTGGCCGGTTTAAGTATCATCACCGTAATCTTGATAGCAGTGCTCGGGCTTTTCACGCCAATGCCTTGTTACCTGCGCAACCGGGACGGTTGCGCCCGAGTTTTCGGCGCGATCAAATCTCCCACGATGGGAAAAACTCGCAAGACTTGTCCAATAATGGATTTTCTGCGGAGTTGACCCATGACTCCGGAGCGATTAAATTCATCTCTCTGACAGGATGGGAACGACTGAAGGGCTTGTCCCGGGGTGATGTGGACGGGGGCTTTGGTGCCTCTTTCAACCTTCCCTCAGGGCCCGCTGGGGAAATCCCTTTTCCTTCAGAGACAGCCGATGGAATCTCGGCCCTGCGCCAACTTAGCCAAGAGTTTCGTTTGGAACACAAAATTTCAAAGAGCTTCGGTTGGCGAATCGGTGCCTTTTATTTTAATGAAAAGCTGAAGACGGATGGCTTTAGCTACGATACATTCAACGAGAACATTCAAAACGGACTCATCCGTCAAAAGCAGCAGACGAGAGCCTGGGCTTTGTTTGCGGCAACTACCTTTGATATGACCGACAAGGTGAAAACCTCCGCAGGACTACGCATTTCTAAAGATAGCAAAGACTACAGTACTGAGCGCCTGCAATCTCCCATAGGGACCGGACCGCTCGGCCCATTGCACAAGGCACCCAAGGATACAGTGCCAAGTTGGGATGCTAGCATCCACTATCGAATGTCTCCAGGGATTTCGCCTTACGCTCGAGTTGCCAGTAGTTTTCGGGCCCCGAGTATTCAGGGGCGCTTACTATTCGGCAATGATGTCACCGTAGCCGAGACTGAAAAAATTATTTCCGTTGAAAGTGGTGTAAAGTTGCGTTTGTGGGATCAGCGTCTCCACTTGGATTTGGCGGCCTATCATTTTTTGATGAATGACCAACAATTGACGGCGGGTTCGGGAACGAACAATGCCAATCGTTTGGTCAATGCCGAACGAACTATTGGACGGGGAATCGAGGCGGAGGGGGCTTTGGCCTTGGATTACGGTTTTGACCTGAGTTTTGGTTTAAGCTACAACTATACTCGTCTCGATGATCCAGGTTTTTTTATTCAACCTTGTGGTTCCAATTGTACAGTTTTGGATCCTCCGGGTTCCGCTTCCGAAACGGTTTCCATTCACGGCAATAGCTTGCCCCATGCGCCCCGCTGGATGGCCAACTTCAATTTGAGCCATACCCATAATTTTTCCAGCGGAGCGAAGTTGATTTTGTCAACGGATTGGATTTATCGCAGTCGTATCAACTTTTTTCTCTATGAATCCCGAGAGTTTGGTGATACCAGCTTGCTTGAGGGTGGAATCCGTTTGGGGTGGCATTCTCCAACGGATCGCTGGGAAGTGGCGGCCTTCGGACGCAATATTCTCAATAATCTCTCGCCCACGGGTGGTGTAGATTTTAATAATCTAACCGCTTTCGTCAATGAGCCGCCTTTTTGGGGCTTGCAGGCGCTGATGCGTTTTTAACTCCATCGTCGAGGACAACCCCAACAAAATAAGTAAGGAGAGGACACCTATGTCTCACTTAGCACTGACTCAATTTTCTGAAGATGAAAACGCATTTCGCAAGGCGGTTCGTTCATTTTCGGAAGGAGAGGTGAAACCCTTGGTTGGCAAAATGGATCATGAGGCTCAAATGGACTCCTCTTTGATTCGACAGCTCTTTGAAATGGGACTGATGGGCATTGAGTCTCCTGAGAGGTTTGGGGGAACTGAGGGAAGCTTTACCATGGCCTGCATTGCCATTGAGGAATTGGCTCGCATTGATGCTTCTGTGAGTGTCTTGGTGGATGTTCAAAATACTTTGGTCACCAATGCCTTTTTGAAATGGGCTAACGACCCCATGAAAGAAAAGTACCTTCCCCAATTGTCCCAAGAAAAGGTGGGAGCCTACGCCTTGAGTGAAAGTGGAAGCGGCTCAGACGCCTTTGCTCTCAAACTCAAATGCGAAGACCAAGGAGAGCACTATCTCCTCAATGGACATAAGCTCTGGATCACCAATGGCAATGAGGCTGAAATCTTTATTTGCTTTGCCAATGCGGACCCCAGTCAAGGCTATAAAGGAATTACAGGTCTTATTGTTGAAAAGGAATATCTAGGTTTTTCTGTGGGAAAAAAAGAAGAAAAGTTGGGAATTAAGGCCAGCTCCACCTGCGAACTGATCTTTGAAAACTGCCAGGTCCCCAAGGAAAACGTCATTGGGGAGGTGGGCAAAGGTTATAAGATTGCCATTGAAACTCTCAATGAGGGGCGTATTGGCATTGGAGCACAAATGCTAGGCATTGCCCAGGGTGCCTATGAAGCCACGCTTAAATATATCAAAGGACGCGAGCAGTTTGGAAAAAGCATTAGCCAATTTCAGGGGGTGCAGTTTCAACTGGCAGAAATGCGAACCGAACTGGAGGCCACTCGTTTAATGGTCTACAATGCTGCGAGGCTTAAAGATGCCGGAAAATCCTTTGTTCACCAAGCAGCCATGGCCAAACTTTATGCCTCCCGCGCTGCCGAAAAAATCTCGTCCATGGCTGTGGACCTTTTTGGTGGCAACGGCTTTACCACAGAGTATCCCGTGGAAAAATTCTTTAGAGATGCCAAAATTGGCCAAATTTACGAGGGAACCTCCAATATGCAGCTGCAAACCATTGCCAAAAATGAATTGAAGTAATGTGGAATGTGGGTTAAAAAATCTTTTCTAAAGTCACTTTCCTATTGGCATCAAGGTAGGCATTTTTCATAGTCGTCGTGGATATGGAAACAAGAGAAGAAGAAAGTGGCGCCGTGTTGGTGATAGCTTTAACATGGTTGGAACGAAGACCACCGAGATACCAACGGCTGTCCTCCATGTAAATCATGTCTCCGTTTCTTGCACTGAGTTCGTCCATGATTTCTTGAGATAAGGCAATTTGGTCTCCCTCAAGACTTTCATCTATTTGGAAGGCAAGCTTACGAACCTTCTTCCCAATGCTATGATTGGGTTTGCCTCCTTTGTAAATTTCCATGGCGTGATCAAGGGTATCCACTGTAAGCCCTTTTATTTTTTCTTTATCGTCGGGACGCGTGAGAAATGTCACAATAACTCCAATAATGGCCGTGACTATCATCCCAAATAAAGCTCGTATATAAATCATTTTACTGTTCACAGGGCCAAGAATAAATTCCGAAAGATCTTGGACGTACTCCAATAAGAAAATAGGACCCACCTGCCAAGCTGTTAAAATTGTAATTATGCTGCCTGAAACCATAGCCACACAGGCCGCTTTCCCATTAAATCGCCTCCAAAACACACCCATAAGCAAAGTCGTCACAATAGAGGGTATGATAATCATAATCCCTTTGTAGTGCAGAGACATAAGACTGTTCGTTCCAGCTTGGTTGTTAAACCAAATGACGAGCAAAAGGCCAATAAGAGTTGTAATCCCTGAAGCATATCGAGCCGCTTTGAGATAATGGGCACTGGAAGCATGGGGTCTTATAAGAGGTTTGTACAAATCGTAAATTCCAATGGCAGCACATGCATTAATAAGTGTGTCAATGGTGGACATGAGAGCTGCCATAAGGGCGGCAATAATAAAGCCAAAAACCCAAGGGTTCTGCTGAACAGTGGCCCAACAAACAACAATAAATGTGTGAAATGTATTTTCAATTTCAATGAAGTTCAATCCCGCTAAGGCTCCCCCTGTTGCGGCTTGCTTTGTGATAATGGCCTTTCCAATCCATCCAACCCCCCCGACGATAATGGCTGAAATGGGAAGGGAAACAAGTACATTAAAAATGGCAGCTTTTCTTCCCTCATTAACACTCTTAATTGTAAGATAACGCATAAGAAAGCCCTGGTTTAAAAAAGCAAAAGCGATACTGCCCGCCACAGCTTCCCCCCAAAACAGGCCCACAGAGTTAAACTTGGGATCTTCATTGAGGTGGACAAAGGGCAGACGGTGGGTGGGTGGGAGCCAACCCCAAAACTCACCCAGGCCACCAAGGGCATAAAGACCTGAGAAAATGGCCAACCCACCAGCGATATAAAGCAAAAGTCCCTGGAATAAATCTGTAAAGATAACCGCTGTTTGCCCACCAAAAGTGACATAAGTTCCTAGAAAAATGGCAACAGCGGGAATGGAGTAAATTTGTGGCACGCCAAAAATTCCCTCCATGGCGACACCAATGGTGTAAAGGTTGTAACCAATGTAAAAAAACATATAGGCGGCGATGATGATAAGAGCTAAATAACGAGCTGTTTGATTAAATCGCTTTTCAAAATATTCTGGAATGGACTTCACCCTAGAAAAGTAAACAATGGGCAGCCAGCCAAAGATAAAAAATGGGGCACAAAACCAATCATTGAGATAAGTCATTGTAGAACTCATCCCCGTGTTAAAGCCTTGCTCGGAGTATTTTAAATAGCTGTAAGAGCCAATACCTGTGGCGATCATGCTGGCCGCAGGAAGCCACCAGGCAAACCTCTGACCACTGTAAAAGAAGTCGTTAATATTTTTATTAAAACGAGCAAAATAGCCACCAAAGGTTGTGATGACAATAACATAAAAGACACAGACAATGGCAATGGCTGTGATAGAAGATGCACTTAAGTTGATGCCCAGATTTTCCAAGCGCAAATCTCCGTAAAGAAGCTAATCTCCATAAAAAGAATAACTAATAGCAAAATGAATCCATGTTCCATGAAATAAAGCTAAAAAAACATAACCACAAATCATAAGTTTCAACCAAAACTTGTCTCGTCCTCGTCCCCACTGGCAAGCCTTGCTTTTCAAAGCCATATATATGCCAATAGCAAAGAAAATAAAACCAAATCCGTAAAGATATAGGTAGCTGGTCCATGGATTTTCTGCCCCCCACTGAGCGACCAAGAAGCGTGGGAAAAAATACATCATTCCAATGATACCAATGATAACAATCAGAGTGACGCAAACTTTGATAACAGACGACATAATTCACGGCCTTGCTAAGCTATAGTTCACAGCTTTCCAGTTCATAACTTTGCTACGCTAGCTTGAAAGCTTAATGGGCGCACCATAGCACCATAGGGGGGCGATTTAATTACAACTTTGTATCGTGCCTATACTCCTAATACAATAACGCACAGGGACGAATCTCGGCCGAGAGCTCCCCCCTCTCCTCTCTTTCAAATCAATTCTGCAAAAAAACTTGAGCAAAAGCTCCCTAAATATGCCTAAATATGATAGATAAACTCCTGTTGTGGATCACTGGTGAATGACTTGTGATTTGCGATTGATTCACGATTGTAGATTGTTTGTGGAAATGATTTGTAGAAGTGAGCAGATAAACAGATCGTCACAAGGGGCTTGGCCAGGGGTCAAGTTTTTTGAGGAAAGTCTGGACTCCGTATGGCAACACAAGGGGTAACCCCCCTCCACCGTGAGGTGAGGACCAGTGGAACAGAGAAAATGTCCAAGGCATTGAGCCGGCAAAGCGGGAACGGGAGCTTGCTGAGGAGCTGTTGGAGTGAAAATAGCTAAACTCTGTGTGGAGCAAGATCAAATAGGGAAGCGTTTGAGCGCGGCCAGTGCAAAGCTTCCGGGTAGATTGCTTAAGGGAACTAGCAATAGTTCTCTCAGATGAATGGCGATCCCCTTAAGTCTCTTCGAGAGGCCTTAAGGGACAGAATCCAGCTTATCGTCTATCTGCGCTATATCTCGATTTATGGGGTGGTCTCTTGGCCACCCCATTCTTTACTTCTTCTTGGCCTATTTCTTTCTTCTCAATCTTTCTTTTTCTTCATCTTTTTCTTCATCTTTTTCTTCTTAATTTTCTTCTTAATTTTCTTTCTTTTTATTTGCCTCACTTATCTATTTACATAGTTTAAACAATAATGTATAAGATTTTTTTATGAACTTATCACCTTCATAGTGGAAGATGCTGTCAGTCTGACAATAAGGACTAAGCGGGAGCCAAAATGAAAAAAGAAGAGAAGGAGAAAGTATGAACTTACAACAATTGACCACATTCTGCACCGTTCTTAATGAAGGAAGTATGACAGCCGCTGCGGACAAACTATTTCTCACCCAACCTGCGGTGAGCCAACAAATCCGAGCTTTGGAAGATGAGCTTCAAGTTCCTTTATTAATGCGTGGCGTAAGGCGCATTAAACCAACCATACAAGGTCAACTTCTTTACGATTATGCAAAAAGAATTCTTCACCTCACACAACAAGCCGAAACAGCTATTCATACAATGTCTCAAAATATTTCTGGATCTTTAAATGTAGGAACCATCAATTCCATTGGAATGTACCTTATTAGCCCCATTATTGGTTTGTTTCTAAAACACAATTCCAACTTAAATATCAAGCTCTCCTACAGTTCCTACTCCTCCATCGTTGACAAGATGAAACAGGGTGAATTGGACGTAGCTATTCTCCCAGATACCCAATCTGAATTTGGCCTTAGCCTTGATGATTTTGAGAGTCAGTTTCTCATGAAAGATGAAATGTGGCTCGTAGGTGCAGGCAAAGACACCTCCATGCCCACCACGACAACTGCTGTGGACTTTACCTCCAAATCCATTGTGGTTTACTCTGAAATGTACCCCAGCTTTAAGAAGCTCCTAGAATCTGTCATGGTTAAGCATAAAAAAGATTTTCGTCCTGTTTTTGAAACAGATAATGTAGGGACATTAAAGCGAGTCGTGGAGTCTGGCCTTGGGTGGGGCTTTCTACCATCCCATAGCATTAAAAAGCAGGTGAGAACACGACGACTCAATCACATTCAATGTGATGAGCTTAAGTTTGCTGTGGATATCAACCTTTACACAAGGCGAGTGGAAAACTGCAAACAGATTTCCACCGTTTTATTTAGAGCCATTCACCAACAAACCCTCGTCAATACTTAAAACCGGATGAGGCATATTTAAAACCCTAGGCAATACATTTAGATAAGACCTAGAATTGACTTTTGAATCCCTTCCGTGTTGTATGTAAATTATGGGTCTAAAGGTACTTTACAAGTCTGGGGCACTGGGCGCCGGTGCTGATATCTGGGTATTACCTAGCTTTAGCAAAACCACTTGGGCAAGAAATATTGACTGGTACCTTAATTTTCAACTTTCCAAGGCCCAAATATGTCAACCCAAGCCCATAGATGCTGAGCTTAAAAACCTCATAAAGGATGGCCCCTTAGAAGATATGCCTTCATGGCCCCCACATCCTTTGGCTCATCCTGAAGCTCCACTCTTGGTGGCAAGCTCCCAGCTTCTTCCCAACCGTGCCGTCATACAACTTCCCCTTGAAAATGGCAAAAAGTGGACGACAAGAGTCTACAAAATTTGGAAGCAACTAGATAAACCCAGCCTTCGATTGTTTCTCCCTCGAACACTGAGTGAGAGGGATTTTGAGTTTTATTGGCCCGAGCCTGTTCAAATTGAAAGCATCGCCGTGGTACCAGGTATCTAAATGCCTCAAGCGAGGGTTTATCTTATTTCAGATGGAACAGGAGAAACAGCCAGTGTTATGATCCGCGCAGCTTTGGTGCAATACGCCGATAGAGATATCAACGTCATTCGCCATAATAATGTTCGCACGGAAAAGCAAGTTCTCATTCTTCTCCAACAGGTGGAAGAAGCCAGGGGCTGTATCGTCCACACCATTGTGGATGACCAACTACGCTCGCAAATCACAGAACTTGCCATAGCGAGAAATATTCCCAATGTGGATCTTTTGGGTCCTCTACTTGAAGAACTCAACCAATATCTAGGTGTTTCCTCAAAAAACAACCAAGTGGGCCTGCTCAGGGCCATCAACAAACACTACTTTCAAAGAATTGAAGCCATGGAGTACACAGTCAAACACGATGATGGTAAGGCCATAGACAAGCTTTACGAAGCAGATATTATTTTAGTGGGAATCAGCCGCACTAGTAAAACACCCCTCTCTATTTTTCTTAGTCACAAGGGATGGAAGGTCGCCAATATTCCATTGGTTTTTGAAAATCCTCTTCCTGAACAACTGTTTCAAGTGGATCAAAAAAAAATTGTCGGACTTATTATCAATGAAGAAAGTCTTTTTCGCATTCGCCGCCAACGATTGATTAAGTTTCGCCAAGACCCCGGAAGTAAATATGCCAGTCGAGACTACATTGCTCGTGAGATTGAAAGCGCTAAGTTTTTATTTAAGAAAAATCGAAAGTGGCCCGTCTTTGATGTCACTGACCGAGCCTTAGAAGAAACAGCCAGCGATATCCTACGCATTATCACCAAGAGAATGAATATCTCCTACGACCCTTTGTTTTAGAGTCCATAGGATTAAATTTATTTTTATAAAAAACATAAAAATAAATTATATATCAAGACTCCCTAGGCACAGGTATGACACGCAGAATTATTACTCCTCACCCTTTTTCTCCTACCATAGAATTTGCTTTAAAATATCGTAAAAAGGGCCTTAGTTGAGATTTTTGGAGCATCTCTGCCGTGGTCTAAAAGATAAATTGGGGCAAGTTCATATGCTAGTTTATAGCTAGGTCCTGAAATAAACCTAAATCTCCCACCCAAGAAATTCTTATGTTAGGATATAAAAATGTCTTCAGAGTTAGAATATAAGAACAAAGACAAAAGAATCCTCATTGTTGATGATGACCCCGAGAGCCTTAGCCTTATGTATAAGGTTCTTGAATGGGAGGGCTATTCTGCGGATGTCGCCCGATCAGGTCAGTTGGCCCTTGAAAAAATGTGTGTATGGCGTCCTCACCTGGTTTTACTGGATATCAATATGCCAAAACTCAATGGCTTGAAGACTCTGAAACACCTAAGAACCAATACTGAACATGTGTCCATTATTTTTGTTTCAGGGGAATCAGAAACTGAAAATGTAATTTGTGGACTTGATTCTGGAGCTGACGATTATATTTGTAAGCCCTTCAATCCCTCAGAACTTCTTGCAAGAGTGAGAGTGCAACTGCGAATGAAGGCTCTTTATGATGAGTTACAACAAGCCAATTTTAAATTAAAAGGCTTGGTCGATATGGATGACCTCACGGGCTTATTTAATATGCGTTCTCTTTATGAGAAACTCGATGGAGAACTAGAGAGAGTTCATCGTTATGGCTCTTCAGTCAGTGTTTTAATGATGGACTTGGACCACTTTAAGGGAGTCAACGATAACAATGACCACTTGTTTGGAAGTTATGTTTTAGCCCAAGTGGGAAAAATTCTCCGAGAGAATATGAGGAAGATTGATTTTGCCGCTCGCTATGGTGGAGACGAATTTTTAGTGGTCATTGCCCAATCAGAGCTTAGGGGAAGCTTATGCTTTGCAGAAAGAATCCGCTCCATTATAGAAAGTACTCTTTTTGAAAGTGATGGCTATAAAATTAAGCTAACTTCTAGCTTAGGTTTATCTGTTGCCACAGGTAAAAAGAAAAAGTACATCGATGCGAGAACTCTTGTGAAATATGCAGATAAGGCCCTATACCAGGCAAAACACTCAGGAAGAAATTGTGTCCGATATCATCAATTTGAGGCCGAAAAAACTCGCCAAGGTTTTGCCTAGAAAAACCATGGTGTCGAGAAATTCATTTTTAAATATTTATGATTTGAAATTCTTTCGTGTGGAAACACTGAGCCTAGAAAGCCAGGCTCTCAAAGAAAACCCCCTCAAAGACCCTTCACTAAGACATAATCCCATTTTGGTTCCCCAAAAGGGAAAGGGGCCTTGGCCTGTAATCCTTGTTCTTTCAGGCTTTACAGGCAATGGTCCAAAGTCCTTTGGTATAAAAAGTTTTGAAAACAACTTTCCCCAACAAGTGGACCAATGGTTTCACAAAAACCAAAAAGAGGGGCCTTTGGTGGTCTTTGTAGACGCCATGACTTTTTGGGGAGGATCGCAATTTATCAACAGTCCTGGAGCCGGCTCATACGAAGATTATATTATGAAAGAACTCATACCCACTATTAAAAGAATATACTCCGTGAAGATGGAGCCACAATACTGGTGCGCCATGGGGGGCTCCAGTGGAGGCTATGGCGCTCTTCACTTGGCAAGCCGCTTTCCCCATCTTTTTGGTTGGGCAGCCGCCCTCGCACCAGATAGTGCTTTTGAATTAAATCTGCTTCCAGAAATTATTTCTTGTTTACCAAGGATTGAAAAACTAGGAGGGGCCAAGGGTATTAAGAAAATGTTGACCGAGGGAAATCTACAAAAGCAGCCTGATTTTCATAACATTATGAATGTTATGGGAATGGCCAGTTGTTATGCTATGTCCGGTGGTCATGCTTTGAGAAGTTATAATTTGGGAAAAGGTCACTCTAGAGATAAAACCTTAGGAGTTTCTAGGCAAGAAGCAGATTTATGGGGAATGGATTTTCCCATAGATTCCCACACGGGTGAACTTGTAAAGCCTTTATGGAGAGAGTGGCAAAAGCACGACCCCGTGTTTTTTTTAAAAAAACGACGTCAAAAAATAAAAACCCTTTGTGGTGTCCTTTTGGACGTAGGCAGATACGACCAATTTAATTTACAATATGGGGCAAGGCGCATTTATAAAATTTTTAAAGAAAACAAGGTTTCTGTGAAATACAGTGAATTTGAAGGGAATCACTTTGATATTAGCTCTCGCCGCTTTGTCGTCTGGGAGTGGCTTTCTCAAAAATGGTTTGCATAAAGTTTGCATAAATATGGATGACAACAACGAAACACTCTGTTAGAAAACTTACTTAATGGTCCATGGTTCTGATTCCCATAGAGTGGATTTTTATCAGTCAGCTGGTGCTGAGCACAAGGCTCGGCAAAAAGCTATAGCGAGACGATGGCGCCAGTCCCCTTGGTGGAAGGAAAAACTGGCCCGTGGAGTTTGCTACTACTGTGAGGGGCAATTTCCCAAAAGTGAACTGACCATGGATCACAAAATCCCTGTGGCCCGTGGGGGGCGCAGCACTAAGGGGAATCTTGTTGTGAGTTGTAAAGGCTGTAATACTAAAAAAATGCACCTCACACCCGTAGAAATGATTCTTAATAATCCTAACCCATCTTGAATTCCATAAATGGTAACAACGTCGTCACAGGGGCTTTCTCACTAAGCCATTTCTTTTTTTTTCGTTAGGCCATTTCCACAAGCTCCTTCATGGCCTTTCTTATTCCCGCAAAGACTTCATGGGGTTTGGCCTCACCATACATATAGGCCGGAGTGGTAATGATTTTGTTATCCCGATCGCTGATGTAGTTGTCCACAGAACATTCTTCATGGCGACTTCCTGTTTTTTCGATCTCTAGTTTTGTTTCTTTGTCATTACCAATCGTAACTATGATATTTTTAGAGTTAAGAACCCTTGCAATAAGTGCGGGAGAGATGCAAAGAGCCCCAATGGGTTTATCACTTTCTGAAAACTCACAAATGACTCTTTTGACCTCGGGGTGAACGGAGCAATGAGCCCCCCTAAGGGCCCAGTCGCAGAGGTGCAGGGCGGCTCCATAACCACCTGGAAAGACGATGCCATCAAAGTCACGGGCATTGAGAGAAGATACATCTTGAACATCACCCCTTGCAATTCTAGCAGACTCAGAAAGAGTATTGCGAGAACCTTCTTGGTCTTCGCCAGAGATATGATCCTTGGCTTGAAACTCAACACGGGGGGCAAAGATTCGGTAGTGAACTCCAAACTCAGAAAGACAAATAAGGGTGCTGACGGATTCGGTGATTTCGGCCCCATCCTGGAATCCGCACCCAGATAGAACAACGGCTATTTTTTTCATGGCCTGATTTCCTCCTCTTAGGGTTTCACATGGAAGTTGAGTTCTATTGCCTGCTTATATTGTATTGAAGTTCATAACTGGAATCAATATTGGAATCAATACCAACAAGCTGTGACACAGGGGCACAGGCAAGCGACAAAGCGGGGGTGTAAGCATAACAACAAGCGCGACAGGTCATAACTCAATGCTTCAATTTGAAGAAGACTTTATAGAGTTTTATAGTGTTTGTTGTTTGCCCTTTGGTTTTTCTTTGCTAGTATTTCTTGAGTGTCCGTTGTTCTTTCTTACAGCTTGGGGGGGCCTAAAAACTGAATCTGAAAGGAGCCAAATTGAATTCCTATTGGTTTTGTTCAATGGAACCAATAGGGCTTAACGATATAAACAATAAAACAAAGAATATATAAGTTTAAGTCAAAAAAGATCGGGGAGGGTCATAATGAAAGAGATTCAAAAGAAAATTCAATGGTTCGATGCCTTTACTTTAAGCATTGCAATGGTTTTTACGATCGCACTGACGGCGTCTGTTAGAATGAAAGCTGAAAAAGAAGCTAAAGCTGACACCCAAGGAGACACTAAAGTAGAAACCAAAACCAATGCCAAAGCGGAGGCCGCCACAATCCCTACAGCAAAACCAGCCACTCCCCCCCCCCCAGCTATAGAGACGGCTAAAACTCCTCTAGTAGAAACAGCAGAGTCCCCCCCCCTGTTGCCACTGAGACAGCTCCAAAGACTGACGAAAACATAGAACTTGTGAAAGTGACGGGGTCACGCATCAAGCGTATTGATATGGAAGGTCCCTCCCCCGTGGTCGTTGTCGACAGGGAAGCCATGGAAAAAACAGGCTACAATTCAGTGGCCGATGTTTTGCGAGACATGACCGTCAACTCCTTTGGTTCAGGCCGTGAAACGGCTGGATCAACAGCTCCTGGAACCGCCAGCGTCAGTCTACGGGGCTTGGGAGCCACTCGAACCCTTGTACTCGTGGATGGCAAAAGAGTTCCCAAGGACTCTATAACTCAAGCGGCGGATCTTAACCTTGTTCCATTTGCTGCTGTGGATAGAATTGAAATTCTGAAGGACAGTGCCTCGGCTATTTATGGCTCGGATGCCTTGGGTGGAGTTGTCAATATCATCACCCGTAAGAATTTTACTGGAACAGAGGTTTCCCTCAAACAACTGGTCAGCCAAGAAAAGGGAGGGAACCAAACCGAAGTCAGCCTGACCTCGGGTTACTCTAGGGACAAACTCACTGTCACAGGTGTGCTCTATCACCGAAATAACCAAATGATCTACGCAAGAGACAGAGACCATGCCAAGTTGGGTTTGAGTCGCACGGGATCTCCAGGGACCTTCCGAACTTTAAAACCAAATTCCAGTGGTGATGGGTACGAGCCTTATACCTTGGATGATGGAAAGACAACAGCTCCTCAATCTCGCCTACAAGCGGCTCCTGGCTGCCCTGAAAATAGAATCCTTGATATACTCGGAGGGCAGGTCTGCCAATTCAATTATGCGGATCATATGAGCATGCGGCCTAGCATTTCTCAAACCAGTGCCATGATCAATTCTGACTTTAAAGTCGTCGATGGATTGAACACCTTTGTCCGCATGGGTGCCACTCTGCGAAATGTGGATTGGGTTTATGCGCCCACTCCTGCGGGACCCACCAGTGGCCTCGGTGTGTCGGGGGCTCACGCCAAAACCTATATACCTGGAGCGGAGGACTCCGATGGTCTCAACCAAGCCTTTGCCAATCTTCAAGACACAGACTTTGTGGATATACGATATCGACTCTTAGAACTGGGGAATCGCATTTCTGAGGTGGCCACACGACAATACAGCACATTGGCGGGCACCACCGTGGAAGTGGGGACCTCCTGGGAGATTGAATTGTCCACAAGTTATAGCCAAAGCTCTCGAGAAGATATTGGAGTGAGTGGCTATGCTCGTAAAGACGCCCTCAAAAGTTATCTTAAAAAGAGCTTTAATCCATTTGCTTCCAAGGGACAGAGAGGGGACCTTTCCGAACTCAATTATAGAACCTGGGCGACTTCAAAAACAAACTTTGTCTCCACAGAGATTTTAGGCACGGGAGAGATCTTGGATCTCAAGCATGGTACCATCAATATGGCTTTAGGAGTCCAGACGTATAGAGAAGGTTTTAAAGTGGATGCTGACGAAGCCTCTAAAAAGGAAGAAATTATTGGAAGTGCAGGCGGTGAACTCTCCGGAGATCGAAATGTTGTTTCTGCCTATGCTGAAATGGCTGTCCCCGTCCACCCCCGTGTGGATTGGAATTTCGCCGGACGCTTTGACTCTTACTCTGACTTCGGCCATGCTTTCAGTCCCCAAACTTCCCTTCGCTGGCAGGTCAACCCCCATGTTATGGTTCGCTCTTCCATTGGAGGCGGCTTTAAAGCTCCCGACTTGGACGACCTCTATCAAGCAAACTCCTTTGGTTGGCCTTCATTTATTGACCGCACTCTCTGTGCCCAGGAGAGTGGAAAAGGGCCGGCTTGTGCTCCTGAACAGTGGTTAACCAAGAGCAGTGGTAACAAAAAGCTTAAGGCTGAAAAATCGGTGTCAGCAAATATTGGCACTGTTTTTCAACCCAACTCTAAATTATCTTTGGGGGTGGACGCTTGGTATCTTAAACTCGACAACCAAGTGAATATTGACTATGAAGCCATCACAGTGGCTGAGCAAAAATTTGGAGTTCCCTACCTTGTAAAGAATTTTGGAATTAACATTGAACGCGACACCGATGGCACCATCCTTCTCTTAACAGCTCCACTTCAGAATCTTGATGAATTGGAGACCACTGGGATTGATCTTTCCGCCGAGTGGAAAACTGATGTCACCACACCTTATGGGTTGGCAGGCTGGCTTCAAGGCCGCTGGACCCTCGGTGTTCAACACTCCCACCTTTTATCTCGTAAATCCAGAGGGCTTCCCGGCTTGGACAAAGAGAATAAACTTGGCAAGCATGGATATCCACCCTGGAGAAATATTTTAGCTTTGACCTACGCTCCCACAAACAAGCAGGCAGGCACCTTGTCTGTAAGAACTGTGGCGGGCTATGAAAAAGAAAATCATCAGGCGGGTCATCTCAAGTCCTACATGGAGTTCGACCTTCAGTACGCCTACAGCGGTCACTGGGGAGGTGTGATTTCAGCAGGACTTCGCAATGTGTTGGGGAGCACCCCCCCCACTGACAACAGCAATCCTGATGCTCCCGGGATTTCCCATGCACTCTACGATGGAAATGGACGGATCGGCTGGGTTCAATACAAGCATATGTTCTAGCAAGCATAGGCTCTGAAGGTTGAAGGAAACAAACTATCATTTGAGGTGATAGAACTAGATTTAGGAGTATTGTGGGGCTACGATTCAGTTTTATTATTCTGGAAGAGGCTATTGTAAGCTCTCCAAAAGCCTTCTGAATCTTTATTATCTGGTTGTAGCTCAATGATGGCCCCTGTCGTTTTGACTTTGGAAATATCCACTCGACTTACCTTATCCTTATCCACTTTGGATGAGCAGGATTGAAAGAGGTGATATTCAAGGCCAAATAATTGGGCCCAATTCTTAAAATGGATATCATGGCGATTTTCAAAAGAAGGATTGTTAAAAACTTGGGAAAAAATTTTTCCACCTCCGTTATTAATAACCACAATGCAAAAGGGAGGAGTCTCCATCCTCCCATAAATCCAAAGGGCATTGAGATCGTAGAGAGCACTTAAGTCTCCCAGAAGGCACCAGTTTCTTTTGTGAGCATCCATGGACCCCAAAAAACTAGAGATAGTTCCGTCAATGCCGTTGACCCCACGGTTAGCTTTAATGTGGGTGTGAGGCACTTTTCTGCTTGCACTTAAATCCCACTCACGAATGGGCAAGCTATTCCCTAAAAAAACAATATCCTCCGAAGGAATCTGCTGAGAAAGCTCTTTCACTATAGAGGGCTCAGAGTGGGGAAAGGCTTTATAGAGTCCCTGGAGCTTACGGCTCTTTTCTTGATCCCAAAGAAACCATGGCGAGCTTTTCCCTTCTTTATTTCTCGTCTTCTCTTTGACCTTTGAAGAGTGTGCCAATTCTGCCAAAGAGACTTCCAGCTCAGGGGCTTCCAACTCAGAGATTTTCAACCCAGGGACTTCCCATTCTTCTAAAAAGCTTTCAAAACTTTGGGGTTTTTCAGTCACTCTCGCTAGCCCTGAAAAGGGAAGATGACTGACAGAATGCACGGGGAGGTCTGTCCACAGAGTGTCTAGTTCCCTCCAAAATTTCAGCGTAGGCACAGAGCCAATCCTTAAAAGGCTTTTAAACCCATGGCGCTGCCAGGCCATCTTGACGGAAAGAGGGCCTGATTGAATCAGTAGAGGAAAAAGTTCATCATTTTCACGAAGACCTGAGGGAGCCTCTGCATAAATGGGTCGATGAATTTTTTTAAGAACTTCCACAAGGCGAGAACGATATTTTTCTGGAACTTCTCCAAGAATGAAAAGGGGCAAGGAAAAATCCTCTGTTTCCGTGGTCGAGTTCTCAAAACCGGAGAAAGCTTCGCAGGAGCCGAAGAGGGGTTCATCAAAACTTATATTGATATGGATGGGGCTGTGGATAGAGTGAAGCTCGGATCTCAATTTTAACATAGGACTTGAATCTACGAAACTTGGGCTTGGGCCTGCGGGACTTGAATCTACCAAGCTTGGGTCTACAAGACCTGAACCCATGGGGCTTAAATCTAAGCCCGTAGAACTCAAGCCCAAATCCATGGAGTTTAAACTTACATCTGTAGAACTCAAACCCAAATCTATAGTCGGAGCGTAGTGGCTGAATATGCCCACCTGCTGGATACTTTGTGGAGCTCCAGATTGTCGGTATGAAGGGGGGCGATCTGCGGTAATAAGCACAAGGGGGCGCTGGGTGTAGTGAGCCTCAATAATGGCAGGGTAGAGTTCAGCCACAGCCGTTCCTGAAGTCGTGACCACGGCCGCAGGGGCTTCACCAGGGGATTTTGTTCGACCAAGGGCAAAAAAGGCCGCCGATCTTTCATCAAAAAAATGCCTGACACATAGAGAGAGAGGTTCTGAATCTTGAAGTTTATTGAGGGCCACCACGAGAGGGGCATTTCTTGCTCCAGCACACACACAAAAATCAGAAATTCCAAAGTGCAAGCAAGTTTGGATTAAATGCATGGACCTTTCCATAGGACTCATCACAGGGTCTCCTTGTTACCCTCTCAATTATCTAATCTCATTGTCTAACTCAATGACCTCATTCAATGAGCTAAGATCTGAATGACAGATTGCCTTTTGAGAGAAAGTTCTTCCCATTCACGCTGCAACTGGCTGGGTTCCACAATACCACAGCCTGAACCCAAGTAACTGTTTCCACCAAACCATTGAATATTTCGAATGGCCACACAAACTTTCGCCACTCCTTCAGGAAACAAAACTCCAAAGGGGGCTCCAAACCTTTTTCTCAAAACAGGCGGATCCATTTCTTTGAGTTGTTGCCAATGGAGTTTGTTCGAAGCAAGACCAAGAGCAGGCGTGGGGTGCAATCGCTCACACAAGTCATGAAATATCTGAAAATGAAAACAATTCTTCTCTCCATGACTTTCATGGCTATCATGACTTCCATGGCTTCTTCTGTGGCCCTTGCTGTCATGACTGCCATCGCTGCCGTGGCTCCCAGGACTTCCATGGTTCCGCCGAAGAACAATGTCTGTTCTCAAGTGCTGAATCTGACCATAGTTCCATTCGTAGGCCGGGCCTTTATCTACGAAACCAAAAGATTGGAGGCGATCATAGATAGCATCCACCACAATCTCATGTTCAAGGCACTCTTTCGGGTCATCAAGAAGGGAGTCCTCCCCCAACTTTTTTGTTCCTGCAAGAGCCATGGTTTTCACCACCTTCCCATGGGATTTATATTCAAAAAGAAGCTCTGGAGTGCAACCCAAAAGACCCTCCCCACGATCATTCCACCACCCATAAAATTTAGGCCAAGGCGAAAATTTCAGCCCAGGTGAGAGAGAAAACGACTTCTGACTCTTTGCAAGAACGACCCTCTTCTCAGCTTCTGAAATTTCACCCTTGGACTCGGCAAATACAATGGGAACAGCTTTTGTGATATCCCCTCGGTGGATATTTTCTTTGATTCTATGAAAAGTGGAGGCGAACTCTTCCAATGGGGGGTCTTTCCACAATCTCCTCCTCTGGCGGCCCTGCGGAGAGTTCTCCCTAGAATTTTTTTCCCAGGAATATTTCTTTGAAAACAATCCTCCATGTTCAAACACACACCACGGCTTATCATCTTTCATATAAAAATCGGGAATGTAACAAGAAATTTTATGGGAAAGAGGTTTCTTTGACCATTGAGAATTTCCCCAGGCTACAAAATCAAAGAATTCATTCCATTGAAGAAAGAACCCATTTTGAAAAAATGCTTCTTCACTCCAGTGGCGATACTCATCAAGATTCATGCTCTTCACTTAGGTTTATGCTTTTCATCTAGGTTTATACCACTAAAGAGTTATTTTCTCTTTATATTTCCCAAAAATATCACGAAGGGTATCACTTATTTCCCCCAGTGTGGCGGAGTGATCCACAGCCTCTATAAATAAGGGCATGAGGTTTTCCTCCCCCTGAGCGGCTTGCTTGATGTTTTGAAGGGACCTTTTCACTTGCTCATTGTTACGACGAGTTTTGATGGCTTGAAGTCGCTCTATTTGTTCCCGGGCGATTTCCTCTGATATTTTTAAAGTGGGAATTTTGGCATCTTTATCTTTGCTTTCTTGTTGGAACTGATTGATTCCCACAATGATTTGCTTTCTTCTTTCTATGTCTAGTTGCTGTTTATAGGCTGAATCTTGTATTTCTCCTTGAACCCACCCCTGCTCAATGCAAGAAACCATACCTCCCAGGGCCTCAATACGTTCGATGTAGTCAGTGGCCCTTTTCTCCATTTCATCGGTAAGGCTTTCAATATAATAAGAGCCTCCTAGGGGATCAATAACATCTGGCACACCAGATTCATGGGCGAGGATTTGTTGGGTTCTCAATGCAATGGTGGCAGCCTTTTCTGTGGGAAGCCCAAGGGCTTCATCCATGGAGTTGGTATGTAAGCTTTGGGTTCCCCCAAGAACGGCGGACAGTGCCTGGAGTGTGACCCTGGAAATATTGTTTTCAGGTTGTTGAGCGGTAAGAGTCACTCCCGCCGTTTGGGAGTGAAACCTCAATTTCATAGCCTTAGCGTTGGTGGCACCAAAGCGATCTTTCATCAATCGCGCCCACATTCGACGAGCGGCTCGAAATTTTGCAATCTCCTCAAAGAAATTATTGTGAACATTAAAAAAGAAACTGAGCCTTTCACCAAATTGATTGATATCAAGCCCCTTATCGAGAGCCGATTGTACATAAGTCATTCCGTTGGCAATGGTGAATGCAAGTTCTTGAACGGCTGTGCTTCCCGCCTCTCGTATGTGATATCCCGAAATACTAATGGTATTCCAGCCAGGAATATTTTGGGTGCAGTAATCAAAAATATCTGTGATGATTCGCAGAGAAGGTTTGGGGGGAAATATATAAGTTCCACGGGCAATATATTCTTTAAGAAGATCGTTTTGAATGGTCCCACGAATTTGGTCTTTACTCACATTGCGTCTCTTAGACGCTGTGATGTAAAAAGCGAGGAGAATGCCGGCCGTGGCATTAATCGTCATGGAGGTAGAAACCTTATCCAAGGGAATCTGATCCAAAAGAATTTCCATATCCTCAATGGAGCTAATGGCCACCCCGACCTTACCAACTTCTCCCGTAGACATAATGTGATCGGAGTCGTATCCCATCTGCGTGGGAAGATCAAAGGCAACACTCAGGCCCGTGGTGCCCTTTTCTAAGAGCATTCGGTAACGCTTGTTGCTCTCCCTCGCTGAGCCAAAACCAGCATACTGGCGCATGGTCCACAAACGCCCCCGGTACATGGTTTCTTGAACTCCCCTTGTGTAGGGATAAACTCCAGGAGGAGGAAGTGATGGAGACTCACCACCTTCTAAACCTTCGCCTCCATCACCTGTGGGCCTTTCTATGGAGGCTTCATAGATGGGCCTCGGCCTCTCATTCTCATAAAAAGCCTTGAGTTCGATCTGACTTGAATTGGTGAAATTATTTTTTCGCAACCCTTTTTTCATTTGTTTTATAAATATTTTTATTTTTTTACACCAACACGTTCAAACACCATGGGGATTTCCATTTCAAGTAAGGATGTGAACACGATGGCTTCAAACATATCTGCATCCTCAAGCTTATCTGCACCCAATGGCTTGATAGTGCTTAAATCAATTTTTTGAGTGTAAGTGATTTCTTCATTGGCAAAAGCGATATGTTTACAACTCATATTGGAAATGAGAACTTGACCTACAATTGTAGCCTTACCATCACAATTTATAGAGCCCTCGGGGTGTACTTCTTTGAGAGTCACAGACCCATTTTCTGCAAGTGTGACAAAGTTTTCCACTCCTGGCATTAAAGAAGAAGTGACTTTATAGGAACCAACTAAATCTTTGAACTGTGGAAGTTGAGTACCTTCATCTTCAGCTTTTTTAGAAGGTTCTAAAGGAGGCACTATTTTCCTTTCAAAAGTCATTTTTGCGTCACCAACGGCGACGAAAAATTTGCCTTCAAATTTATCAAATTGAGTCACACCTCTTAAATCAATGAAGAAAGTGCCAGAATTACAGTTTGAATTTAGTGGGATCTCTGGGATCTCAAATAGTAGTACCCTTCCCTGTAGTTCGCCTTTGCCACGGCATTGAATTTTCCCCTCCTCTTCGAGAAAGATGTCTCCATCCTCTGTCAGAGTTATGGCGCCACTATCATCACTACCACTCAGCTCATCTATCACCACCTTGTAAGAGCCAACTAAATCTTTGTACTCAAGGGCTTTAGTTCCTGCAGAATGCACCGAATATCCAGCAAAGATAAGAAATGCTGTGCATAAGTAGGCACAGCATAATGCACAAAATACTGAAGGCCGTTTATAAAAATTATAGGATTTGACATCGATTATAGGTTTTTTCATTTCAACCTCCCTTTAAGAAGTAAATTTGAGTTTGTTTCTACTACTATTGCTTATGCTACAAATCAAGCCACAGGTACTAGTAAGCCATGAGGTTTGTCAATAAAAAATCCTACCGATACAAAGCATATTCCCAGAAAGTTCACCATCTTGTTGGAGTCCTACCGAGAGGGTAAGAAAGTTCGCAAGCGTACCTTACTTTCTTTGGGCCGTGTCATACGAACTGTGGGTACGAGATATTGCAGGCAATGGCCTTATTTCGAGCTACGGGGCAAGCCTCCCCTTTCTTAGCCCTTGATATAGATACCCTCATTTGAGGCTCACCGATGGTATGCAATTTGTCATTGTAGAATTGAACAAGTTCATTGGCAGATTAGACAGCCTTGTTGACCAACGTGAAGCGTGGTGCTATTTCTTAAAGAGATCGGATGAGTTGGATCAACAAACCAGCCAAGAGCTAGCCAAAAAAGGAAGGGACATGGGAAGAGCCGTCAAAAATTTGTGGAATTTGTCTCAAGACGAACTCATGCGAGAGCGACTTGAAGCTGAAGATAAGCAGCGTCGAGATTTTTTGTCACAGATCGACACAGCCCATGCAGAGGGGTTTGAAAAAGGATATAAAGAAGCCCGTGAAAGAAGACGTAAAGAAGGGCGAAGGAAGGAGAGGGAGGCTTTTGTTTTAAAGTTACTTTCAGAAGGTATAAAAATTTCTGTTATAACTACAGTGACAGAGTTTTCTGAAGACGAAATCAAGGCTCTTCAAAAAAGTAAAAATTTTAAATAGAATTTAAAGTATTTTTGTAGTTATGTTCCATAGTAACATTGCTCTTGATAAAATAGGGGTGAGGGGCTATAAATTAACCACGATTCGCTTAAAAAACCCTCCACTTTTTTTAGGGAACTCCAAACACTTCATTCATGAACGACCATTGGGAATTGGATTGACTGTCAAGCCAAAGGAGGGAAGTTGCAGCCCACGTCTGTGAAAACATACATTGACTTTACTCCAAAGCAAGATGCACAATTCTTACTTATGAAAAAATCCCTTCCTCCCCTTTGCTTAACCCTTGATAATGCTTTTAAAGCATTTTTTAAGCATGACCAGGGCTTGCTCAAGCCTTTGTTGCAGGATTTTCTTCCTTTGCCACCCGGTTGTCGGGTGGAGCATGTTCAGCTGTTAGATACCGAAGAAAACTCTTCAGAGGCGAGCAAGCCTTCGGGAAAAACCTTCATCTTGGACATGAAGCTTCGCATCTCTCGACAATTATCCAGTGGGGAATGGGTTGAAAATGAAACTGTGAACGTGGAAATGCAAACCGTCTCCCAAAGAGACTTCACAAATCGCCTTCTTGCCTATGCGGGACGGGTCTACTCCAATCAAGTGAAAGAAGGAGAACAGTACGAGAAATTAAGAACTGTTTACTCCCTTGTTTTCAGTACTGTAGACCTTCCTGAGCTACGCAAGGACAACGATTATTACCACACATGCAGCATGAGGCAAGATCGACACCCTCACTTGAGGCTCACCGATGGTATGCAATTTGTCATTGTAGAATTGAACAAGTTCATTGGCAGATTAGACAGTCTTGTTGACCAGCGTGAAGCGTGGTGCTATTTCTTAAAGAGATCGGATGAGTTGGATCAACAAACCAGCCAAGAGCTAGCCAAAAAAGGAAGGGACATGGGAAGAGCCGTCAAAAATTTGTGGAATTTGTCTCAAGACGAACTCATGCGAGAGCGACTTGAAGCTGAAGATAAGCAGCGTCGAGATCGTTTATCACAGATCGACACAGCCCATGAAGAGGGGCGTGAAGAAGGGCGCGAAGAGGGGCGTGAAGAAGGACGCGAAGAAGGGCGTGAAGAAGGGCTTGAAAGAGGACGTGAAGAAGGACGCGAAGAAGGGCGTGAAGAAGGGCTTGAAAGAGGACGTGAAGAAGGGCTTGAAAGAGGACGTGAAGAAGGGCGAAGGGAGGAGAGAGAAGCTTTTGTTTTAAAGTTACTTTCAGAAGGTATAGAAGTTCCTGTTATAGCTACAGTGACAGAGTTTTCTGAAGACGAAATCAAGGCTCTTCAAAAAAAGTAAAACATTTTAACCTGACCTAGTTATTGTGTGGTGCCAATAGCGTCTAGAAATTTAACAGTATTTTCATGGGACAACGGTCAGAGTAGATATATAACGAAAAGCGAGATGCCACTTAAGCCACCAACTTATCACTAAGGCACTGCCCCAGAGGGGCAATGGCATTCGTTTAGTGAGAGATCCCATTCGGTTAAGGATTTGAACCTCTAACTCCTCGGGGGGAGCTAACCCCAAGTTTTTTTCTTTGATCCATGTGATTATCCGTTGGCCATAGCCCCCCTAACCTCTTTACTGGGTCTCCATACTCCGATGGGTTTTCTAGAAACTCGGTCGTAATGCCTATTCGGACGTAGCTTTTGTCGGCAGGTCTTCATATTTGTAATGATGCAATTGAGGGTTTTACTAAGCACTACCTTTTGTTGAAGAAAAAGACCTTCAATATTTCTTGCAATTGTCAGTAAATTGTTTTTAAAGTTTGTCTGCATGGTTTGTTTTTTACTATGGGATTGAGATGTATTAAGACGGTCTTCCGTGTAGTTGGAAAATAATCTTGTCAGAGTGATAAGTGTGAAGTGTGCAAACAATTCTTGTTTGACTCCCCTTTCGCTTTGAGAATGAAACTCTTCAATGGTCATCAGTTCTTTGGATATTTTGTACAGTTCCTCTATACTCCAGCGTCCATGATAGAGATTGGCCAGATCATCAATGGAATATTTTTTTTGATCCATTAAGGTTGTTCCTAGAACAAAAGTAGTTTGTCCAATTTTATATTTGACCAAACGCAAAGCGTAGGCTTTGAAGTCGTCTTGTGGCTTTTTTTTATGTAGTTCTTTCAGAATTTGCTTGCTAGGAATGACTTGGATCACTGAGTCTTTTTGATCATTATTAATAAATTCATCAAAAACAGTGTTGGCATTTTTCCTTATCCTAAACACCGCATGCAGACTTCGCACCTTATGCTCATGAAGCATTTCGTAGGAATAATAGCCACGATCATAAACCACAACATCGTTTTCAAACAATTTTTTGAAATGAGTTTGTGCAGCCTTTCTCTCATTGTTATGGGCAAAGAGATCAAAATCCACAGGAATCTTCGACTGTAGTTGGTACAGGCAACTGACAAGACCTTGAGGGTACCATGCTTTTTCCCATGGTTGCTGATACCCATTATCTACGAGTTGACGTGGTAAATTTATTTTCGATCCATCCACTGCGAAAACCTTATGGCCCTTCCATAAGGTACTAGAATTGGATATACCGTCTTGTTTAAGAATTTCATCATGCAAAACTTTAAATATATTTTCATCTACTTTAGCCCGTGCACTACACATAGTGGATGCCCGAACTGGTTTAGGTTGAGGGAGTTCAATGTCTAATATGCGACACTGTTCCCAAAGTTCAATCAAAGTTGTATCATAACCTTGTTTTCCGTTAGAGAAAATAAAAGGTAGGATGAGCCCATCTTGTCAGATCACCCTAAATGACCTGGTTTGCCCGCCCACAAATGGATGGTTTTGATCCGCCCATCGGGGTTAAGAACCTACAGGGTTTTGAGAATATGATTTACTTGTGTGCTGGGGATTTGGATATTGTTGGAAGTTTCCCAAAGCGTTTTTGTACATTATAGTTTTTATTGTCGATCAACATTTCTTTTTCCAATTCACCTCCCCATACTAACTCCGCCAAGATGAGTCAGTTATCCACAGACTCATCCATGGCGACGCTGCGGCTATGGCCATCGGGAGCCACAATAAAGCAGCGCTGCTGTGGGTGAGTCTTGTGGATAACGGCGGCTCTCCACACAAGTGATTTGGTAGCCCTGTCCTCCGTGTTTTTATGTACAAATCTTAGGAATAACCTGTACATCCAGTTTTTAGCTATTTCCCTAGGGAATTTGGACTTTAGGCTCCGAGAAACTCGGATATAGCCGTATTTATGGTATAGGTTCGGAGGTTCGGAACAACCCTAAAAAATTTTCTCTTAACATAGACTCATCTCCTTTTAAAGATTAACGCCTATTTCTATTATTACTCAATTTAAATAGAATTTAAAGTATTTTTGTAGTTATGTTACATATTGATAACCTGAATCGAATTGGGGCAAAATTGTGATTTCCGCCATTGTGATCTTCATCACGTATGACTGAAACCTAAGAAGTCAAACGACTGAATTTTTCTCACATCCCTCTCGTACTCCTTGAAGTTCGTGCGGGAAATGTGGTACGGAGGCAGAGCCAACTATGGATTCTAGGTCTTCAACCTCCTTGGGGCATTTTTCGGTCATATTAATAGACCCCCCTTCGGTCACGAGAATATTGTCCTCGATACGAATGCCTATACCCCTTAATGCCTCTGGAGCTGAAGTGTCATGGGCAGGAATATAGAGACCAGGCTCAATGGTAAGACACATGCCGGGTTCCAAGGGACGAGATTCTCCTTGAACCTGATAGGGGCCAGCATCGTGGACATCCATTCCTAACCAATGGCCAATACCATGGGGATAGTATTTTTTGTATTCCTTGGAGCTAATAATTTCTTCGGCACTTCCTGTGAGCAATTTTTCACTGAGCATGACTTCCACAAGTTTTTCTATGGCTTTTGCTTGAAGGTCTTCAACCACGAAGCCAGGTTTGACCAAGGCAATCATGCTTTTTTGCACATTCAAAATTTTTTCATAAAGCCTTTTTTGCACATCTGTAAATTGACCATTGATGGGGTAGGTTCTCGTCACATCGCCCGTGAAGAATCCATACTCAGCACCTGCGTCCACCAAGAAAAGATCCCCACTTTTCATGACTTGATCGTTGAAAATATAATGAAGGGTGGTCCCATTGTTCCCCGAAGCCATGATGGCGTGGTAGCCCTCTCTGGCGGCTCCCCGCCACATGATTTCTTTGACAAAGATTCCATGCATGGCCCTTTCTGTTTTTCCCGGCGCAACAGACTTCATAACCTCCACGTGGGCTTCACATGTGATTTCTGTGGCTCTTTTTATAAGGGGGAGGCTATATTCATCTTTTTTAAGGCGCATTTCCCCCAGGAGAGGATGGGGATCCACAAGGGTTTGAATTCCCACTCCCTTGCGGCCCTTTAATTGTTTTACTTTCTTGAGGGCAGATATGACCAAGGGGTCCACAATGTTATTGTTGCCAAGGCCATAATAAATATCGCCCATCTCCTTGAGCAAATGGGGCGCCACTTCACTAAATTCTTCAATGGAATGGGCTTTGTCCATGCCAAAGTAAGCTGTGGCCCCCTCTGTTCCAAAGCGATAACCATTCCATGTTTCTCGCAGGGGATCTTTGGGTCGAACAAAGAGAATAGATTCAGGCTCCTTGCCAGGTCTAAAAATAAAAATAGAATCGGGCTCTTCAAAGCCTGTAAGAAAAAGCATGTGACTGTCTTGCCTATAACTTCCTCCAATGGGGCCTGTGGATTCCAGAGGTGACGCAAGAATAAGAGCCTTGTCACCCAGATTTTCCTTGGGCGAATCTTTAAGTAACAAGTCCTTAAGTAATAAGTCCCTGAGTAAGTCTCTTCTTTGTTTGCAAATGTTTATATTCACTAAGGGTTGTCGCACCATCCATCTCCTTGAAATAAATTTCTTGATGACTCATCGACTCATCATTAAAATCCATATTTGTTCATCAGCTTTCTGGAAGCCTTTTTCCCGGCATGTCTTCCAGCTTTGACAAGGGCACGACGGCTCTCAAAGTCATAGAGAGTAAAGCCCCTTGTCTTAACGGAAATAACTTCAATGCCTAAATCATTGGAGTCTTTTAAATCCTCTAGAGATCGACGCACCTCTTGCCACAAAATAGCAGACTTATAATCCTGGTCATGTTGTTCTGAGGTGAATAAATTGCCCCGATCCATGACATTCACAAAAATAATAAGCTCCATTCCCTGCTTTTTTAAATATTGAACAGCTTCGGGCAGGGAAAAGGTGGCGGCCACCCAAGCCCCCTTGGGCTGGAAAATAGGTGGATAGGGCCAACAGCGGCGAATCGCCCTTATTAAGAGTCCTTGCTTCTGCCATTGAATGACTCCACTTTTCACAGAGAGAGCAGGGCAAGCAAATTTTATTTTCATTTTTTCAATATGAACTCCCTGAAAATGGGTGTTTATAAAATCCCTCAACTGATCCACTCGAATGGGGTTCATCTTTGAACTAAAAAGACTTCTTTTTTTCAAAAGATCTTTTTTCTCTAATTTGTAGAGCTTCCACTCAGCGTCATGAACTTGTCCCTTGTTGGCAAACATGCCTCCTACCAGAGCCCCCCATTCCATACCTACAATAAAATCAATGGGAATACGTGACTTTAGAAGAGCCCGTATCACTCCCACATGGGCAAAACTTCGCACACCCCCAGGGCCGAGAATGACACCCACTTTGAGAGCCGGAGGCTCGGTGATGGTGGCCCCGAGCTTGTCTAACAGAGGGTGGTCGAGATCACCAAGACCATCTCGATGCGGTTCACCGAAGGGAAGGGGAGAGGGCTGGAGAGGGGTGGGGGGTGGCCCATGGGGAATTTCAGGGGGGACAGCCCCCTCCTTGGCTTTTCCATCTTTTTCTTTTAACCCTTGCTTTGAAGGAGAGGGGGGTTTTGAAGGAGGTGGGGGCAAAGAAGTTTCCGCTTTATGGAGGGGCTGTTTTTTTATCATCATTCCACAACCTGTGGTGAGCCCTATCAAGCACAGGATCCCTCCTAGAAGACATAAGGCTTTCATATTCACACGCACTATTTTTATATTCCTCTTATCCCTCATATCTACTATACTTCTCATACTCTACTATGGATTGTCGAGGAAATGTCGAGGAAAATAACTATGAAGCAATATCGAGAAAAATGACTATGAAGAAATTTGGTTTTATTGGTGTGGGAAACATGGCTCAATCCATAATTAGAGGTTTTATTGAGTCTGGAAAGATCAAAGCCCAACAAATCTGGGTGAGTGGCCGAACTGAAACAAAAGTTTGCAAAGTTCAAAATAAATGGGGAGTGGGGACCTTTTCTTGCAATGAGGACTTAGCGGACCATTGCGATGTGATCTTTCTTTGCATGAAGCCCCAGGACCTACATGCCGCCGTGGACTCTTTGAATTCAAGTCTTCATAAAGAGCATATTGTAATAAGCTTGGCAGCAGGTATTTCCATGACCTCCCTTGAGGGTGGCATTTCTGCCACCAAGCAGATTGTTAGAATTATGACCAATATTTCTGTGGGCATCAAGGAGGCTGTTATAGGCTATGTGTTGCCGGAGGGAATGTCCTACTTGGAGTCTATGGTTGTGGAGTGGTTTTCCCCACTTGGCCTCGTCCTTCCCCTAGAAGAAGGAGAGATGTTTGAAGCCTTCACCGTGGGGACAAGCAGTGGCATTGGTTTTTTCTTTGAGCAAATGATTTACTGGCAGGAGTGGTTTGAGGAGCATGGGTTTTCAGAACATGTCGCCAAAGAAATGACGATTCAAACTCTCTTGGGAGCGGCTAAGCTTGCAGCATCCAATGACCAGTTATCACTGACAGAGCTACAAGATCAGGTGGTGTCAGAAAAGGGCGTCACACTGGCAGGACTCAATGCTATGCGAGAGTTAGAACTCAATAGAGTTCTTAGAGTGAGTTTTGAAAAAGCGGTTCTCCGCTCTCGTGAACTAGGAGGCATGAATAAATAAGGATCGAAAATAATGTGAATAAATAAATTGAAATAGTTTTCAATCAAAGCAAAGTGGCTAGGAAGATGAGTCGAAACTCTCACTTTCTTGTGGAGGCTTAGGTGGCCATAGGCTTGAAGGTTGTGAGATGATTCCGAAAAGAGAAATCACATCTTCTCGTATTTGCAATAGAGAAGGAAGAGTTAAAAGAGTCATCAAGGTGGCAAAACCGATCCCCCACCCCATGGAAAGAGCTAGGGGCTGGGTAAAACCAGACTCCCCCCCCCACGAGTAGGCCATGGGCAAAATACCTCCAAGGGTTGTGATGGTTGTTAAAATAATCGCCCTTAGACGATCCGAAGCTCCTTGAATAATCGTTTCCTTGGAAAGCCTTCCCCCCCTATGGGAAGAAGATATCTTATACATATGGTCGACCATGACAATGGAAGCATTTACAGAAACTCCAACAACAGCAATAAAACCAATCAAGGACATAGAACCCAATTCCATATTGTGCAGATACAAAGCCAATATAATGCCAGCTCCACCAAAAAGAATAGGGAATCCAACAATAAAGGGCTGGGTGATAGAGCCAAGAATAAGAGCCATGATGGCAAAAACACCAAGCAAACATAGGGTGGCAACTTTGATGGCCCAATTTTTATTTTGAGTGTCCTCCCGATGGGGTTCTACCACTTGAATATCATAACTGGGAAATTTCTGAGCCAAGGGATCTATAGCTTTTTTCAGTGCCATGTTCGCCGAGGTCAAAGTAGCTTGGTCTCTATCTATTTGGAAGTCAATTTTTAAATCCCTTAGTCCGTTGAGATGCGATATTTGGCGCAAAGTCTTTTTTTCCTTCCACTGACCTAAAAACTTTAAAGGAACACTGACCCCCGAAGAAGTGACGACCTCATAGTTTCCCAGCTCTTTAAATTGAGGCTTGATGGGAGCAGGGGAGGGGGCGGTCTCTTTTGAAGCCAATAATCGCGAAGGCTTTGTATGGTTTTTCATTTTATGGTTTTGCATTTTTTGCATTTTATTGTCTTGACCCCCTTGGTGACTCCTCTGATGTCTAAAGGGGTTTAACATCTCCATATAAATATAAACCTTCTCTCCCTCCAATCGAATCTCCGCCACCTCATCGGGGGTAAAGGCCCCTCGAATTTGACGACCTACATCGTAGGCCGTTAAGTTGTATTGCACCAGAGACTTGGGGCGGGGAACAAACTCCCAAGACTTCTGGTATCGCCGGGGCTCAGGGGAGTGAGCCTTGATTTCTTTGGTGGCTGTGGCCACTTCAATGACCTCTGATTCAATGTCTCGAAAATCAATTTTTTCACTACCACGCACCCTTACAGTGATAATACCCTCTTTTCTTTCGTCACCCCCATGTCTTGCCACTTGGACGTCAAGTCTTTGAAATTCACTCCTATCGTATTGCTCTAAGAATTTTTCCACCTGAGGCTGAATTTCTCGCTGCAATTGGGTGGGGTATTTGTGTTGTTTGCTTAAAAAACCATGAACTTGGGCATAGCGATGGCCTTCGTGCCGCTTTCCATGGAACCAAATGGTGCCCACACGAGATTGGACCTCTTCCACCTTGTTTGTGGGAAAGGAATTCAAGAAATCTTCCACAGGTTTTATAACAGAGTACGTGGCTTCGAGGGAGGAACTTTTTTTGAGAATCATATTAACTTTGATATACTTGGGTTGAAGATTGAAGCTGTAATTCATTTGAATTTTATGGAGCGCAAGGTACGCAACTCCAGAGAAAAGTCCCAAAATTCCCAAAAGAGTCAGGTAGCGAAAACGAAGAGTCCCTTGGATAAGAGACTTGTAGACACTTTGGAATTTACTAAAGATATCCACAGAAAAAAAGTCTCGTTTTGGTTTTACCTTTTCCTTGTGCTTTGCCTTCACAAAATGAGCCAAGTGGTTGGGGAGAATAAAGAAAGATTCCATCCAACTTAAAAGTAAGGCCAGTATGACAACCACGGGAACAGCGAGCATGATCTGGCCCAAAGGGCTCTTACTGAAAATCATGGGGCTAAAGGCCACCACACTTGTAAGGACGGTGCCTGTCACAGGAAGCATAAGGTCTCTTACAGAACTCCCCGCAGCTTCTTTAGGAGGTAGTCCCTTGGATAAATTGTAGATGTATCTTTCAGAGACGATAATGGAGTCATCCACAAGAACCCCTATAATCATAATCATCCCAATCATGGAGAGGAGATCGAGCTGAAAACCCATAAAATAAAGAAGGGTGAGAGTTCCAAGATAAGCAATGGGGAGGCCGAGAGAAGTCATAAGCGCTGTTTTCCAACTGAGAAATACCATGAGAACAAAAAAAACAATGCAAAAACCCAGTGTGGCATTGCTCGTTAAAATACCCAATTGTTGCTCTAAAAATTGAGGTCCGTCGATCAAAGTGACAATGCGTATGCCTGGGGGAGCCTTGGCATTGTGCTTTTCAATAATGGCCATGGTTCGTTTCTTAAGGTCAATGATATCCGCAGAAAAATCCTTGCGTATCCAAAAGGAAAGGCCAGGGCGAGAGTTGACGCGAACAATCTCCTTTTTCTCACTTAACTTGTATCCAACTTGAGCGATATCTTGAATTGTCAAGTGATGGCCCATTCGGTTGCCTCTTAGGGGGATTTGAGCAATTTCCTGAAGAGTGTCAGAAGTTTTAGATATCTCAATGGTGTATGGCTCCTCATTGACTCGCATTTCGCCAATGGGGGCAAGTCTTGTAGCCTGTTGGATGGCTCGCCTCACTTCGTTGGCCGATATTTCATTGGCTTTAAGCTTTTGTGGAATCAATTCGATGTAGACGTCACGCTCCCTCGCACTACTAAAAACCCTTTGAATGCCTTTGACTTGATTGAGATCATCTTCAAATGATTTAAAAAAATCTCTATGGGATTGGTTATTTTCATCGATACCTTCGATCCCTAACCAAAACAAGAAAGCCCCTTCTTGCCTGGCCCGTTTGACCTGAATCCAACGAATTTCGGTGGGAAGCCGATAGCGAATGGAGTCAATGCGGTTTCTGACAAGTTCTGTGGATTCAAGCTGGTCCCGGTCTCCCATGGAGGGAGAGTAATGAAGGGTGATTTGAGACACTCCACTGGAGCTTTGGGAAGTTATTTCTTCAACTCCCGGCAAACCTCTAAGGGCCTCTTCAATGGGAAAAGTGATGTACTTTTCAATCTCTCCGGATGTGGCCCCAGGGAGACTAGCACTGGCTATCACCATGGGAGACTGAAAGGGGGGATGGAGGTCGCGATGCATAGATGTGAGAGCAAACAAGCCCGCCAACACAATAAGCACGGCTAGGACATTGACCATAAGAGATTGTTGAATAAAAAAATCAATGATTTTTTGCATTGTCATTGCTCCCCACAGTTGTCACCCCCCACGGGAGCCATTATAGCCATTATGAGATCGACCATGACCTGACCATGACCATGACGAGAGCGGCGACCATCAGAGATGACTACCATTGGGGCCACCACCACTGGGGCAAAGATGCGTCATATTATTTTGCAACAAAGCCAATTGGGTCTGTTGATGCCACTGTTCATTTTGAAGAAAAATCATTTGTAATTTTTCATTCAGGTAGATATCTCTGTAGCGAATATAGTCCTCAAATTCTAAGGAACCATTTTGGAACAACCTTCTGGCCTCTCTAATTTGCTGGTCGTAGAGTTTCATCTTTTGACGGCTCATATTGAGTCTCTCACGGGATGACTTTAAGCTCGCTAAAAAGTGAGCCTGCTGCTCAGTGACTTCCTCCAGGATACGCTGCCTGTTTTGGATGGCCATATCTCTTTCATATTGAGCTTTGGCCACCATGGCTCCCCGGGTTTTATTAATAAGAGGCCACTCCATGTTCAACCCAAAAATGATATAGTTTTCACTTTGTTTGCTGGTTTGAGCTTGAAGAAATGGGGCCCCATGGTTTCTATGCCCTAAGGTCCACTGAAAATCCATCTGATTTCTTGCTGACTCCTTGGATATGTTGAGCTTACTTTCGCTAGAGAAAACCCTTTGCTCCCCTTGTTGATAGGCCAAGGACTCCCTCGGTGAAGAGGGACTCTTAAATTCCAATGTCTGAAAAATGGACTTTGGGTTGACAAATTGAAAAGAGGGAGAAGAAGGGAAAGAAGGCTTTGTCATCGAAATAAGATGAGAAATAGGCGTGAACAAAGATTGAACTCGTTGGTCATAGTTCTTTTGGGCAAGGGATGTTTGCCCCTCAATTCTTAGGCGATCCGCTCTCGCTGAAAGGATATCAATTTTCCGTAACATTTTCTTTTTGTAAGATCTTTCACTAATTTGCAGAGTTTTCTTGGCATCCTTGAGCATTTCCTCAAGAATACGAAGATTTTGTTGTGAGTGGTAGGCATTTATGAAAAGCTTTGTTCCCGTGTAACAGCTTTCCAGTGCTTGATTTTGATGTCGTAGTTGGCTGAGCCTCAATTCAGATTTGGCTTGGCTTTGTATTTCGAGGTCCAGCCGCCCCAAAAAGTTTTTCATTAACTCCTGTCGAACAGACAAAGAGTACTCATCCCCCATCCCCATAGAGCTGGAGGTGTTTGCCATATGCTTGATGGCACTCCATTGCGCCCTTGTCCCAGAGGGCCACTTTTGCGTCAAACCTCCCTGTAAACGAGTTGTTGTCCTTTGAAGAGTGCCCCTGGCTTGACGACCATTATCATAGGCCAGGGAGGGAGATAGGGTCCATTGGCTTTGGTAAAGATCACTGGCCTTATCTAGATCACTCTGGGAAACCTTCACTTGAAGGTCCGCATTTTTGAGGTATTCATCATAGGAGAGATAAAGAGAAAGGTATTTTATCAATTCCATGGGGCCTGTAAATTCCATGGTCCTTTCTATGGCCGCTGTGGTCTCTACAGTCTCTGAGGTCTTTGTGATCCGCCTTGAAACTTTGTCGTCACTTGAGGAGCTTCGCTCTGCGCTGGACCAAGCTATAGGAATAAAGGGACCATAAAAAATGCCAAAGAAGAACCCTAGAAACAAGAAGCCGCACAAGGTGAACTTCAGAGAAGCTGTCCACAACAAAGCAGGGGATGGGCAATAACGGTTCACTCTGCTATACTTACTATACCCTGCTATACTTGTTATCCTGTTATAATTGATGCTCAACATACAGTGAGCGCTCCAAACCTCCCTGGATAGTGTATACAGGGTATGAATTGCCTGTGAGAACAAGCTCTCCAACAGATTCAGTTGCCTCTTCTGTCAAACGCAATTCCCAAATATACTCTATCACATCCAGACAAACATTGTGAGTGTGATCAACAAGAGCCACTGTTGTTTGAAGCCCCCCAAGTTCTGTTTTGTATGGCTTCTCAGCCTCTAGGCTCCCCTCTCCATGGAGACTCGTTCCATCTGCTAAGCCCATATCACTATTCAAGCCTTGAATTTCTTGGATGCGAGCAAGAAACTCCTTGGAGCCACACGCCGTTTCTCTCACTCCAAAAATTTGAAAATGCATTTCCCTGCCATTATCTAAAATAATATGCAACCCTGTGGGTTGATCGACTTGATCTCGTTGCGTCAGGGTCACTTTCGCTCTCTCTGTGTCCGCATAGATACCTAAACAACCTACCTCCGCTTTCATTAATGACTCACTAATGGGGCGCTCCCAGCCTTCTAGGACCACTGCGTAAATATTTAAAGAAAAAAATGTTACTGTAGATATAACCATTGAAATCATCACTTTTTTCATAATTCCCTCCTTTCTCTGAATCTAAGTAAGACCATCATAATATCGTCTTATATAGATATAGCTTTATATAGCCTTTATTAAAATTATTGTTTCGTTGTTATTAAAAAATCAAACCTTCTGTTGCCACCACTTTTTCACCACCCATCTTGGCCACATGAAACAAGCTACACCCAATGACTCATTAATAAAAATTATTAATCTTGAGTTAGATTGATTAGAAATACTAATCGAAAATGGAGGACCTTAGTCGAGTGGGGTCGGATCGGGCAAGGGTAGAGTGGTAGAGTTGCTACTTCGTTTTTTCTTTGGAAGACCTTTTGAGCCTCTTAATCCTTTTACGTCTCTTAGACTTCTTGAGTCTCTTCATCTTTTTAAGCTTTTTTGTGGATGATATTTCTCTAGAAGGTCTCTTTCCCTTCCTTTTTGTAACCTTCAAAGACCTTTTGGAGCGATTCTTCGCAACTCTCTTTCTCACAACTCTCTTTCTCACAACTTTCTTTCTAGAGAGTTTCTTCCTTGATGATGATCCCCCTGGACTCTTTAACTCACGCCCCTTGAGCCCTTGGAGACGACCTAGCATATCCTTCTTAAAAAAAGGAGAACCTTTATCGAGCCTTTCCCTTGAAACAAAGGGCATTTGAGGCTGCCCATTGTAGCCATCATACTTTTGAGGGGCCATGGGGCGGACCCCACCCTCCCAACTTTTGAGAAGGGGGTGAACTTGAGAGCTTGCCTCCCCCAATACTTCTTGTTCAAAATTCTGCTCCAATGACTGAGCCCTCAGGTGACCCCCACCTGAGAATGCACTTCCTACTATGGTAAAACCTATCCCAAAAGATAAGAAAATAAACTTGCAGCCCATACTCTTTCTATTATCTCTCAAAAACCCTCAAATGTGTGGTCCAGAGTTGAAAGTCGGATGAGAGTCGGACTTAAATCCCAAAAGATGAAAAACAGGGCCAAAACCTCAAATATTGAGATTATAAGCTAAAATCCAGAGTATTGAGATATAAAACCAAATTAATAGCAGGCCAAACTAAAGCCTACGGTGTTGAGACATGGGAATTTGCTGACGAACTTTCTGCACAAGACAAGGGTCAAGTTCAAGGCTTAAAGTTCCCGGCCCTTCATCTTGAATCTCTCCCAACCCTTCTCCCCAAGGACCATAGACAAGACTGTGCCCAAAGGTTTTGACTCCTCGACTCCCAGGGTGCTGCCCCGATTGAGCCGCAGCAATAACAAAACACTGAGACTCAATGGCCCTAGCTCTAAGAAGGCAATGCCAGTGATCTCGACCCGTAAACTCTGTAAACGCAGATGGCACGAGGATAGCCATAACTCCCATTTTGGCATACTCGTGATAAAGTTCTGAGAAACGCAGGTCATAACATATAGATAAACCCATACTCCAACCTTGAATGGTCATGGTAGAAGCACTCGTCCCACAAACAAATTGATCCGACTCGCGAAAAAAGCAAACTCCCCCATTTTCTTTCACCCCCACATCAAAAAGATGAATTTTTTTATAAACACACCGTGGAGAAGACTGAGGGGATAGCCATACCGTAGCATTAACCACGCCACCTTGAGTCTTCAAGGGCACAGAGCCCACATGCATTTGGAAGTTATGTTTATCACAATATTTTTGCAATGGGACAAAAGCTTTGTCGTCAAGCGTTAGACTCCGGGGTATTTGCTCCTTAGAGGTATGAAAATAAAGAGAATTCTCAGGCAAACTCACAAGATCAAAGGAAGATAAAAAAGGGACCTTGGCCAATTGACTTTGAATTTGCTGGACATTTTTACAGACGGAATCTGTCGATGTCATTTGCAAAACAAGCACTTTAAGTGGTTTAAGGGGACTAAAAGGGCTGGAAGAACTGAAAAAAGGATCAGACTCTAGGCTCATTAAGAGTCGTCCGCAGACATTCTTGATTCGCTGGCATCTCGACATTGCCAACCCGCAATACCTAGGTTCTTTTCTACATTTTTGAGAAAATTAAAACAGCTTTCTAAATAGATACCACTACCAACCTCTTTATCGATACCTCGCTTGGTATAAATCGTTCGGCAACCTTGCTGGTTTCTTTCCACGCGTATGGTGCGCACAAAGAAGTTTTTCTGACAAAACATATGGTGAGTTTTTTTTTCTGCAGAAACAAGATTGGGGATCAGACAGGTCAAAAAGAATACACAAAGAAAAAGAAAATAAGCCAAGGGGCAGCGAAAATAGACCCGAAGCCAGCAAAAAAAATGGCCAGAGAATACACGCCCCCTTCGGAGATATACCCCATCACTCCGAAGACACATCCCACCACAATAAATGGTGCCATGGTTCACTATTTTATTTGCTATTTTTAGCTCCTTACTTGCTTTCTTTAGCCTTTTTTTCCACCAGTTTAACATTGGAGTAGTCAATAAACCCCTCTTTTTTCGTAATGACTCTTTCCTCTTTATCAAAGTGTGTGAGAGCGTGAACGTTTTGCACACATATTTTTAATTTTCTAGGATCAACGGCCAGCACAGCACCCAAGCGCCCTTTATCTTTCCCCGCAATCACTTTAACTTGATCTCCAACACCTATTTTTAGCTTCACAATGATCTCCTCCCCTTCAACTCCATCTTTTCCTTGGAGTCACTTACTGATATCTTCAATTTCCTCTTGATACGATTCTTAACCGTTATGGCCCTTTTTGAGAGAAGACTATCATCTTGCTTCAAAATATAGGCATCGAAACCTCCCAGATGCTCCAAGTCACGAAGAGTACTCACCGCAATCTTCAGACTGACAAGCTTATTGAGAGCGCAACTGAAAACAGATTTTTTTTGAATATTAGGATAAGCCACAGATTTGGTCTTAATATTTGAGTGGCTCACTAGATTCTTTACAACAGGGGACTTCCCTGACAACTCACAACGAGGCATATTAGCTCCTAAAAATTCATGCATTTATATAATATACTTGTTTAGACCCCTAACTATGTACTCAAAAAATGGCTTGTTGTCTATGAATTTTTATTATATAAGTTAATTTTCGTAGCATTCTGCTCTCCAAAAGTGCCAATGTGATGGTGATGCCAACAATGAATGAAGTGGTGAATGGGCAGTGAAAGCAAACCAGAAAACTAAAGAAAACTAAAAAATAAGGAGATTTCGATGAAAAGGGAAGAAGTATCCAACAAAAAAAACGTGAAATCTAAGTTTAGAGCTGAATTTCCCGGTGACTTCACTTTTGACTACAAGGACCCTGTCACCCTATCTCGCTTTATCATGGAAGGGGGTAAGATTATCCCCCAAAGAGTGAGTAAGTTAAGCTCTTCTCAACAAAGCCGAATAACGCAATCCATCAAAAGGGCCCGAAACCTTGCCCTCTTACCCTTGGGAGCCATAGCCTATAACAACTTTGGGCGCCCTGAGCAAATTTCAGCCAAGCCCTTTGAAATCTGAAACTGCGGCGGCAAGCAAAGCCAGGTAAAAAAGCTTGTTGGGCACAAGTGAGGCTCGATGGACAAGATGAGATCAACAGGGCGGGGCTTGTTGAGCAAGAGGACGAAGTTTACTGGGCAAAATTATAGATGTCTTTGTAATTTCTTCCGAGTTCATCGAAATCTAGTCCATAACCAATGACAAATCGGTCTTCAATGGCCCTCCCAATGTAATCAGCTTTAATAGGCAACTCTCGGCGAGATGGTTTATCGAGGAGAGCTACAATTTTAAGGCTAGCAGGATGGGAGGCTAGAAGCCTTGTTCTTAAAAAATTGAGAGTGCGGCCGGCATCAATAATGCCTGCCACAACCAGAACATGTTGACCTGTAATATTGACGGAAATATCCTTTAACATCCTAACATTGAACTTCTCTGCGGAGCAGAGATGTACAAAGTCAATGATCTGGGGCCTCTTTATCTTTTTCATCAAATCGGCACAAAATATCACAGATCCCTTTAGAGGACAAATCACAACAAGCTCTTCCCCTTCGTAATCAGCCTCGATTTCTCGTGCTAATTTAGCAACAATTCTATTGAGTTCCTCAGATTTGATAAAAGGAATCATTTTATCTTTTAATTGCATAAAAATGCCTCTACGTAGCAGCGCAATGGGGAAAGCCCCTATACCCATATAAGGTCATTGTTATTTACCTCATATCCTATAAGTATGTATCACATCTATAGATTGTGTCAGCCTTAAATATTCTTTTGCTTGATGATTATATGGATCACTCTGAAGCACTCGCTCCCACTGAAAAATCGCCTCAGGAACTTGATGAAAATCATAATAGAGTTTTCCAAGTTTCAAGCGTGCCTCAGAAAATTGAGGATATTTTTTACAAAGAACCCTTAAGAGATCCATGGCCCTTTCCTGATGACCCTCCTGAAGGTGACACTCAACAATCTTCAGCGTAATTTCGGCCTTACCCTTAGAAAGATTTAGGGCCTTCTCAAACTGTTCCAAGGCGTCAGTGAAGCCACTAGCTTGACAGTAAAGGTCTCCTAACTCCAAATGTTTGCTTAAAATATTTTCATTGAGCTTGGGGTCCACGGCCTTTCGCTGGCCAAGAATCGCTTGAGCCTTATGAAAAACCTTTTGCCCTTCCTCGTACCTTCCCAAGTCATTAAGGATAATACTCAACCCAATACTTGCATCCGTCAGTGAGGGATCTATTTCGAGGGCTCTTTTAAAAGTACGAATAGCTTTATTAAATTTTCCATGATTATAGTAAATAGTGCCAAGCATATGAAAAACGAGAGCGTTCTTACAACCTCTTACAGCCATCTGGCTAAGAATCGGTTCAGCTTTGGCATAATCGTTGGCTTTAAAATATCTTTCAGCACTTTCAAAGAGTTCATTTTCATTGGAAAACCTCTGGGAGATATTTTGTGGAGTCTCATTGATTGAGTTGCTATTGGTCATTGTTTGGTTACTTCCTTTGCCTTTGTGAACTCATTGGACTTTGGAAATTCTTTTCCAAGCCTTTCAAGATAACTCTTAGATTGAATCAAATCTTTATCTCTATAAGCACTGATAGTGGCGCCGTAGAGAGCCCTACGATTATACCCCAAACTAGGGTACTCTCTCACAATACGAGCGTATCGTCCATGAGCGCTTTTAAACATTTTTCGATGAAAATAGAAGTCAGCAATATACAAATGCTTCTTTGCTATCCACTTTTTGAGTAACCTTTTATGCTCCTTAGAAGAATTGTGGTAGTCGCTCTGAGGGTAAGACCTTATAACCTCATCAAAATAGAGAAGAGCTCGCTGGGCCAAGTGAAAGTCGCGGTCGACAAAGTCAGGCAATTGCTTAACAAGGCTCATGGCCACACGAAAAGTTACATAGTCAATTCTTTTATGTCTAGGGTGGAGTTCTTTAAATAATTTGTAGGCGGACTCAGCCTCCACCCAAGCCTTCTTCTCAAAATGAATGTCAGCGATATGTAGATCCGCCTCCGTGGCAATATCGCTATAGGGATTCTTGACTTTGACATTTCTTAGACTAGTGAGGGCCTCCTCATAACGTCCTTGGGCTCGAAGTCTGTCAGCTTGCTGAAGGACCCCTTGAGGTGTCGAAGTATCAATATCTTGACTTACCGCACAACTCGCGAGACTTAAAGACAGGAATATAAGCAGTGTCGTGACCGTAACGGTGGGGTGAAGCCCCATGAATCGCACTATAAGAAGATGCCATAAAAAGCATATCATGTGAGCCACATTACTAGATGCAAGAAAAAATGGCAAGCAGAGAAGCTCTCAGTTTCACCATATCCATAAATCTTAGGAGATTTATAATCCCCACCCCAGGATCCACTTCACCACCTCTCACTTCAAAATATAACTTTTCAGAGATTTTTCAGGTTTTTTTGTATCTTCGAGGGTCTTGAGATATTCGATCATCTTAAGGAAGTTTTTTCCCATTTTGACATAAAGTTTCTCAAAATCTGACAAGTCACTGATATAAGTTTCATAGGAAAGTAACTTGGCATTATTGAGTTTCCATTTTAGAAAATAATCATAACTATGACCTTGAAGTTTTGGGTGAAGGTTTCTGTGAAATCGAATTTGAATAGCCTTAAGCCTTTGAGACTTAGACGCTTTTGTGAGAGTATTCTTATTTTTACGATACCATACCTTAAGCTCTTTGATTTCTTTGGAGATAAACTCCGAGAAAAGTCGGCGGTCATGGTTTTCATTTTCAATGATTTTCAATATTGGTGAGTCAAGGCTATCCTTTTGTTTGTAGAAAATTTCTGTGCCTATATCACCTATGAAAGAAGCCAAACGCTCATTAAAATCGGCATGCTCCTTAATAAATATGGTGGTGTGCACAGTTTCATGAATGATTGTATTGACTAGTTTATGGTCGGAGTAGGACAGCATGGAGGAAAGAATGGGGTCATCAAACCAACCCAATGTACTGTAAGCTGCAACCCCTCGCACGTAGGTGTCGTATTTTTCCTTTGGGAATGTCTTGGCGGCCGCTTGAGCTTCTTTTTTAAGGAAATAACCTTTGTAGGGAATTCGACCAATCCATGGAAATTTCCATTGATAGGATTCAATTTGATGAGTTGAGGACACGCGAAGCAAATAAGTGACATGGGATGAGTTGAGTTGGACAAAGCTGCTGTAGTTGTCAGACTTCTTTAATTTTAAGATATTTTCTGCAAAACTTTTCGCCTCTTGAATGAGTTTCAGCTTTTCTTTGGTTCTTTGAGGAGTTGTGGGAGCCTGGAGAACTTCCTCAATGGGAGTGCGCTGGTAGAGAAGTTTTGCTTGGTGGTAGCCAACCTTGGCTAAGTAAGTGAAAGAGCAGCCATAAAGCCATGGCATTGTGAACAGTATAAATATCAGCCTGAAAAGAGTTCTCACTGGAATTGTTCTCACTCAAATTTGCCCATACCCATATATCTTTCTACTTTGACCGGGCGAAATGCTGGGGGTTGAGTTCCACTCTGAAGCTAAAGGATAAGTAAATATACCCATCTTCTTCCACCATATCCTGGGGAGGGTTGACGAAAGGAGCGGCTTGCTCAAAGGCATCTCGGGCAGCTTGGTCGAAAAATCTTTCTTGGGAGCTATGGACAACGATAGCTCCCATATATCTTCCTTGTTCATCGAGAATCACTTCCAAGGTTGTTACTCTGGGGATTCTCGCCATCCTTTGAAGTCTATGGGGGGGAGACCCACGGATAATCTCCCTAAGTAGGTGGATCCAGCGAGGGCGCAACTGCTCCTGTAGTCTCATGTGAAAGGTGTAATACTCCAGCGAGCCCTTATCTGTATTGAGAGCTGTTATATCGGCCATTTGAATATGGGGATGATGGATGGAGGCGGAGGGTGGGTGGACGCGAAAATTCAAGAGTCCAGGTGGGGTGATTACAAAGACTTTGCTTTCATCTGACTTCTTTTTTTGCCTTTTGTTTTTCTTTTCTACAGTAAGCCCCTTTGTCGGCCGCTCCCCTGTTGGTTGCAAGTTGAACTGTAAATTTTCAAGGCTGAGCCATTGTTTAAGATTTTGGTTCGTCAATAAATCGCTCTTTTTATTTTGAGCAGAAGGAGGGGCCTTGGAGGAGTTTTGGTTGGGGCCATTGAGCCTTGCCAATGTTTCTTTGCGGACACGACGAGCTGTTTTGGATAAAAGGGGAACCCTCTTTGTGAGACGGTTTGGGAGCTTATCATCAACCTCAGGGTCTTTAATGTAAAATCTTTTTGTATTTTTATCCTTAAAACGAATTTCCACCTCCGTAACTTTTAGGGGAGGCCATGGGTTCTTGTGGGGAATAAAGGCCCCCACGAAAGCATGTTTCATAATGAGAACCAGCCCTAGGTGGAGCAAGAAGCTCACAAGAAGGGGAAAAATCAAAGTAAGTATTTGTAAACAGGAGGCTTTTTTGCAAATTATAAAAAACTTCTTACCATTCATTAAAGGTTTTAAAGGCTTCCTCTCATTTAAAGGGTCATTTAAAGGGTTCACTTCAACATTATATCACAATTCCGACTAAAGTTGAGACATTTTCTACCGATAAGTTTATTATGAATTCATCTGTCGCCTTGGGGGGAGTTCAGGGAAAAATGGGGTGGGAAAAATGTATAAAGATAACTTGTTAGATCTCAATAAGTTTAGGAAGAAAAATAGGCTTGATAAAGAAAGTGGCAAAGAACCACAGCAAATGGTCGCCATGGGGCCGACCCAAGAAAACCCACTTTCTTCCCCGAAAATCAAAACCACTGCGCCGCCAAAGGCTGTTGGGTCGTCCACGGTGGCGGCAGCGGCACCATCCATTCCTGTTGGGCCGGAGGCTATGCAGTCTACCGTTAATTTCTCCGTGGAAAGGCCCATAGAACCCATAGATATGACGGAGCGCCGTCAGAAAATTCTTAGCGATGAGAGGCGGCGTGCAAAAAGGACGATTCTTACTGAGTTTATTACAGCTTATATTGTCATTCCCCAAAAGGGCCTACAAAATGTCATACTTTACGATATTTCAGAACAAGGATTGTCTTTTGATTTGGATATAGAATTTGGAGTTTTTAAGGTCCAAGAAGAGCTTGCCATGAGAGTTTATTTGCATCACCAAACCTACTTTCCATTTTCGGTGAGGGTGACCAACTTAAGATCCATAGAACTAGAGGGAGTAAGTCGTGTGGGAGTGCGCTTTATGGCAGGCGAGACAAACACCTTAGCCCTTCAGCACTTTGTGAATTTTATTGAAACTGTGAGCTTGAGCTTACAAAGTGACTCAGGTGATATCCTTGTTACTAATATCAAAGAGTGAAGTGATGTGAATATTTTTAGACATGCTTTTTAATGAGGGAGACAATGTTATCCTTAGGTTGATTTCCAACAATCTGCTCCACTTCTTCTCCATTTTTAAAGAGAATCATTGTAGGAATACCCTTCACTCCATATTTTGCCGGTGCTTGGGGGTTTTCATCAATATTTACTTTCGTGATGGTCACTTGTCCATCCATTTCAGAGGATATTTCCTCAAGTTTAGGGGCCAAGGCTCGGCATGGACCACACCACTCAGCCCAAAAGTCCACGAGTACGGGGTCACTGGATTTAAGAACATTTTCCTCAAAACTTGCATCTGTCACAGGTAGTACAGGCATTTTGTCTCCTTTTGGGCAGAATAGAATAGCCTAGAGCCTTCGTTCAAATATAAAAATAAATGTAACCTAGTATCTGCTTCCCGGCCAGTCATGTTGCATAAAATCATTAAAGAGAGGCTGCCCGCTTTCATTCATCAAAGGGGGGTTGACCACTCTCATTGAGGGTTTGCACCTTTGCTCCCCATGGAGTGCCATGCTCCAAGGGCAAACAAGCCATTGGGAAGCCACATGGCCACGGAGGCTGGAAGGAGCCCCTTTTTTGTCATAGCAATCGCTCCAGCATAGAGAACCCAGTAGATCACCATGCTACTTATGCAAATGACAAGTCCTACAGATTTTCCGCTGCGTTGTTGCACTTTCAGGCCGAGTCCCGCTCCTAGGATAACAAAGATGAGGCAGGCTGCAGAAAGAGCCCAGCGGCGGTGCAATTCAATGGAGAGCTTTTTAAATGTTTTGGCCTTTAAGTGTTGAGGGTTTTTTAGAACTTGGATCAACTCATGCATATTGTAGGAAAGAGGGGTCTTTTGCTTGTGGGCAGATGAATTGGGTTCAAAAAGCTGAATATTATTTTCTTTAAAGTGAACTGTCGCATGGGCGTTTTCTGAAACTCTGTGAAAACTTCCATCAAAAAGATGAAGGTCAATGAAGTTGCCACCCGGCTCTGTGTGAGAGATCAAGTGTCCGCGCTTAGCAATGATCGTTAATGGTTCTGTACCATCTTTTTCTTTTTCACTATAAATAAAAACTCCCTTTAAAAGTCCTGTTTCTGGGTCGACCTCATTGGTGTAGACAACAATTTTAAAAAAACCTTCTAAAAAAACTCCTCCCTTAAGGGTCACATGGGGTTTGAGTTCTTTAAGTTCATGGACGAGAAGCTCCATTTGTCTGTTGCCCCAAGGGGCGAGGTAAAAAGAAATTTGTGCAGAAAGAATGGCCACCAAGATGCCTAAAATAAAGGCTGGAAAAAGAAGATGAAGCTTTTTTAAACCAAGGGATTGAAAGGCAATAACTTCTGAATCGGCACTCATTCGTCCATATGTCAGAATGACCGCAAAGAAAAGACTCATGGGCAGGGTGATGGGTAGAAAACCAAGGGAGAAATAGAAAACAATCTGAGCGATGGTTTGTCCCCCGACATGGTGGGGCAGTATATACTCAAGGAGGTTAAAGAATTGGAAAATGATGGTCACAACAAGGAGGGCAAAAAAAACCAACCCAAGGGCTGATAGCATTTCAGAAAACGTGTATCTAATAGCCCGGCGGCCACGCCAAAGATCGCAAAATTTGGAGATCATGATTTTCAAACTTAACTATAGATTTGCGGAATTTACAAAGGAATTTGCAAAGGAGTTTAAAAAACTCCAGTTTTTTGAGGCAATTCGACCTTGACCAAGAATCCCTAAATTTAAATAATAAGGAATGGGCAAGGTTCTTGTTGTTGTCGATAACTCAGATGAAATGTTCTACCTCCAGGGCTTGCTCACACAAGTGGGCTTTCATGTGGACGGGACGTCGCATTTTCACATGGCCTCAGTCTTGTTAACTTCTTTTTCTCCCCAAATTGTCATTGTCAAAACCTCCAAGGGCCTCAAGGGCAGTTTACCCTTGATTCATGCCGCTCAGAGAATGAAAAAGCCTCCAAAATTGATATTATTTCATCCCCCAAGAAATATTCAAAGTAGAGAGCAGAGCGACACTCAAGGTGAGGCTTGGGGAGGGGAGCAAATTGAGGCTCGGAGTGAAGCCGGGAGTCAAAGTAGCTCCCCCATTGTGAACCGAGTGCTCACTTCTCCCATTAACTCACTGGAACTATTGAAGGCAATCTCTGAGTTAGGTCCATTTTCCTTGGAAGCTCTCAGGGAGAAGGCCCTAGAGTTCAAAACTCCTCCTTGGGACCACGAGCCAGGGGAGGCTATGGTGATTCATGGCTCTCGTCAAAAACGGAGGGAAGCCCTTGTTATTCCTGGGGCTTCGATTCCCAAGGGAGAAGCTTTAGATAGAAACATTTTAGTAGACAAAGATCATGTTTCCCTACCGGCTCCTTCCAAAAAGTCTCCTGAACCCGTGGCTGATTTTAACTCCTTTCTTTCCAAGCCAGAAGGTCGTAGAGAAAAATATAAATCACTTCTGAAAGGTCAGAAGCCCTTGGAAAAGAAGTGTTTTTCTAGGGAGAATGTGGAGGGCCTTACGCAAACAATTCGAGAGCTTTGGGATGAAGGCTTAGAGACACAGCTTCAAAGAGAAAGGCAGGAGTTTGTAAAAACTTTATTTCAAGAGGGGCACAAAAAAAATATGACTCCTCGTTGAAGAAAATGAACTCTCGCTGAGAGAAATGAGTGAGAAAATTAAGTGAGATAAATGGAGGACAAATGACTGATTGCAAAATAATGATAGTAAATACCAAATTTTGCTCTTGAATTCTTTTAAAAAATACTTGATCATTAAGTGTTATGAAGATTTCTTATTTTTTAAATATATACAGAATTCTGGTGTTTAAAGCCTTTCGGATCACCCCTAAGACAAACCTTAGGCTAGGACTGTTTTCATCTATTTTACTGTCATTTCTTTTTGGATGTGGACATGGTTCCCATGTAAAAAAACAGGACCCCTCTGAAAATCTCACGGTGGGCAAGGCACAAGCCCAAATCAAGGTGGGAATGAGTGGGGGGGCCGTGGCTCAAATTTTGGGTTCACCAAATATAGTTTCCACGGGGGAAGACGGCCACGAAGTTTGGATATATGACAAAATCAGTCGCGATGTCTCCCGGTCATCTTCCCAAGCAGGTGTTTGGTTGATTTTGGGAGGGATTGGCCAATCCTCTTCTCAATGGTCGTCTGCGGAGAAAACCCTCACTATTGTTATAAAATTTGATGAGCAGAAAAAAGTTAAAAGTCTTTCCTATCACTCATCCAAGTTTTAGATAATTATTTCTACTCATTTTATAAGGAAGCATGGTATCCATAAAGCACTTTCCCTTATTATCTTTCCGGATATACCCATCTTTCCTGTATCTCGCCTTTTTCTTATTCTTATCTGGGTTTTTATCTGGTTGTCTTGTTACAGTCCCTAGTGATGCTTTAAAGTTGAGTCCAGAGTCTTTAAGAGTCAAGCAACTGCAAACCCGTCGATTTGATGGGGCCGTTATGGGTGACATCATTTCAGCAGTGGCGGGCGTCATTCAAGATTTGGGCTATACCATAGATGAAACAGAGTCTAAGTTGGGAATCCTTGTGGGCTCCAAGCAAAGAAGTGCTAAGGATGCAGCTCAAATCACAACAGCGGTTGTAATCACTCTTCTGGGGGGTGGAGCGCCTCCTCCCGTGGACGATAAGCAAACCATCAGGATATCTGTGGTCGTAAGGCCCCTCAAATTGAATCAAGTGGTGGATAGCAAAGAGCTTGACCCTCGCCCCCAGCCCCTTATTGTCAGAGTTACATTTCAAAGAATCGTTTGGAATACAGAGAGAGAAGTCAGCCGTCGGGAATCCATAGAAAATCCTAAAATATATAGGTCCTTTTTTAGTAAACTATCTAAATCCATTTTCCTTGAGGCTCACAAAATATGAAAACAATGAAAGTGACGAAGAACATGCAAAGCATACAAATGACTAGAGGTATGGAAGTTATATTATGAGAAATATGGAGTGTGTGAAAAAAATGAAAATTATTAGAAGCATAGAAGTTATTAGAAGAATGAGAATCATGGGAAGCATGAAAAATATTCAGAGAATGGGAATTCTTATTTGTTTTATGGCTTCTATTTTTGTTGTGTCTTGTGCCAACACACAAAATGCTGCCCTAGAAGAGGGCAGCCAAGTTCAATTAAGAAACATACAAACGAGGGCCTTTCACACAAAAAATAAAAAAAAAATGCTCATTGCTGTTGTAGGGGCCCTTCAGGACTTGGGCTTTGTTATATCAAAAGCTGATTACGATGTAGGAACTGTCAGTGCTGAAAAGTTGGATGGGTACAATCTCAAAATCACTGTCACTGTGAGAAAAAAAGGGAAGAGTCAAATATTAGTTAGGGCCAGTGCTCAGTACAATACAAGGATGGTCTCAGATCCCAAGCCCTACCGGGATTTTTTTACCTCTCTTTCCAAGTCTATCTTTCTTGAAGCTCATTCCGTGCATTAATGATAATAAGGGACCACAAAATGCATGAATTTTTCCATAGATTTTTAAAAACATCATTCACAATATCGGCCATGATATTAGTTATTATGACTATAGGCCATGGTGGGGTGACGATAGGTCATGCTGCTGGGGTAGGGTCTACCTCGAAAGAGTCTGGAAAAAAAACACCTTTCCTCCCCCACTGCTCTTACCATATTAAGAAGGCTGACCTGGAGTGGACGGGTTTTAAAACTACAGATAAGGTTCCTGTTCGAGGGACATTTAAGAAAATAGATTATGAGGCTGGTAAAGCCAGCACTCCCCTGGGTGTTATTAAAAAGGCCAAATTTAAAATATCTACATCCACTGTTACTTCGGGAGATTCATTAAGAGACCAAAGGCTTGCCAAGAAATTCTTTGCGCTCATGGTGGGAGATATCTCAGGGGAGGTCACGGGTGTGACTCCTCGGTTTTCTCTTCGAGGTCAGCCAAAAGATCATTTAAAGGACCACCCAGAGGATCATTCCAAGGGAATCATTCAGTTGAAGTTGACCATGAATGGACAATCGAGGCCATTGAAATTAAGGTTTCAATTTAAGGACCCATTGAGTTTAAGGGCCCAAGGCAAGATGAATATTTTTAACTTCAAAGGCACAAAGGCTCTTAACATTTTAAGTGAGGAGTGTAAGAATCTCCACAAGGGCAAAGATGGAATTTCAAAAACTTGGTCTGAGGTGGGCCTCAAAGTAGAGATTGAACTGGAAAAAACTTGCCTATAAATAACGTCTATCATACAAAGGTGTCTATGCTTGACGCAATGCCGTTTCCTTAAGCCACCACACCCCTCTGCCTCTGCGTTAAGCTATTTCTTTTAAAAGAACTCCCAGCCCTTTTGATAGACCTTTCATAGCTTCTTTTGAAGTGCCTCCTCTTCTCCATTGAAATCTTCATCAGCAACTTTATCTGCTTCCTAAATTTCTGATAGAGCCCCGCAACAAAAAGGGGGATGCTATCCATTATGAAATCAAGAATCAGTTTAAAGTTAGGTTTTTTGTAGTCATTTTTTACCAACTGATTCACACTGTCTTCATCCTCATTTATGCTCATTTGAATCTTTGTATAATTGAAGAGCCAAAAATAAGAATACAGCTCTTGCAATATTCCATTAAGGCTTGTTGAGTGCCACTGCTCCATTTTCATTGTCGATGTAAAATCACGAAATGTCGTTTCTATTTCCCAACGACGAGAGTAAAGAGCAACCATATCCTTCTTGTCCAAGGAGCCATGCGGAAGATTAGTGGCCAAAACAGAGAACTCCCCAGTCTTTGGGTTTTTATACTTATAGAGATGAATGACCACCCCCTCAATAACCATTTGTGAATACCAACCTGGGCCATTAAATAAATTTACGATGGGGATAAAAGTAGAGCCTCGCTTACAACGCGCAATAAAGAAGTTACTGGCTTGAGCATGGGCCTTAATAATCTCTGTAGATAAATAAAGCCTATCGTAGAGAGTTATGCTATTACTCTCAAAACTACCTATCATTTGAATAGCATTGGCGATTTCGTTGAGAGCGGGAGAAAAGCAAAGATTCTTTGTCACACCCGATAAAACGTCATAAGCATGAGATAGATACATACGTAAGAAATGAGTTTCCATCTCATTTGGGCAAGGGTACCCACAATAACCCTCCTTTAAAAGATCTTTAGAGCGAGGAAGTGCTAATTGGTCGCCATCTATGGCATAGATATAAAAACCATGAAACGTTTTTCTCAATGGTTCGTAGTCTGTAATCAGAGATTCAAAGATATCTTTGAAAAATAGGTAAGAAATACTTTGACGTATCTTGCTGAGACTGCTTTTGACTGGCATGAGAAGCAGGTCACCAAAATGAGTCCATACCGTCTTAAGAGCGATTTGGTAGCCTTCGTAATTTGTTCCGGAAATAAGATAGATAATGGTAAAAAAGAAAATTTGAGGATTAAATTTTCGATTCCTTTTTTGTTTTTCTGGATCGACAAGGTGCTCTGGCTTGAAGGAAGAATCAAGTTTTGGTAGAATAAAATGGTCATCTGTGACGCGAACTCGTCATTTGGGGGCTTTCGAGATCAATATTGGATTGCATGTGACTTACTCCTTGGTTGAGGGTTGGGTGTAAAATAAAACAAGTCTTATTCTTGTCGATTTATCTAATGATTTCAAGAGATTTTTCTTAAGGAAACGGCATTGATGCTTGACGGGGAGCCATCAAGTATTTGCGCATATTTTCATTGTTTTTTCTCCAAATAGAAAAATCAATAAAATAATGATGAATATTGATGAAAATGACAAAAAGAAACATGAAGAATTCTGTTCCAAGCAAGGATTGATTATAAGCCACATGCCTATCAAGAAGGTTTGGAATTCCAGAAAAAAATAAAAACCCGAGAACGAGACTTCCCACAATATAGACTGATGCTTCTCGAAGCATCAGTCCTCGTCCATGAGCCTCATTTTCACCAAGAGCTAATTTCTCACGAGAACGATTCTTCACATAGGCCAAGGAAAAAAGTAGATATTGCAGAGAATGAAAAAAGGGAATCATATAAAAATAAATAGGATGATAAAAAATAGGGATATACCAAGCATAAATAGAGAGAAAAGCAATAACACTATTGAGGGGGATCCACTGGCCTGTTTTAATAAACTTCTGAAGAACCTGCCCTATAAAAACCAAAAATGATGAAAGAATAAGAGAATAACAAATAGAAGTGCTCATCTCAGGAAATTGAAAAGTCAAATAATGAATTCCGTGAAACTCTAAGAGGTTCTGACTAAGATTACCCCCGAAAAAGGAAATCATCCACATTCCAAGCATATTGAGAGATAAAATCATACGCTCGGTTTTGGAGAAATAAACACCCTGTAGAGCTGAAGTCACAACAACACATCCTATGATTTGTTTGACATAATGATGACCCACCAGAAAGAACATAGCATTGACAACGTAACCCAAATGTTCTGAGGAAGAGATACTCACACTCCACATGACATAAGCGATGAAAACGGCCGGCATAATGACGCCTGAGAAGAAAAGGCGCCAATCTTTAGTGATCCTTTTTAAATTGTCTATGTACAAAAACTGATAAGAAATCAAGAAGTGTGGATGGTTCACAATGAAGGCGAGGTAAAACATGGTCCAAGATATTGTAGAAATATCTTGATTCTTTGGAACAAATAAAATGCATATGGCTGCAACAATAATCGAAAGCCCACCAATCATAAGAAAATCCACCTGAGGGTGCAACAGATAGCGATGGGTCGATGGAGTAGCTTGTATTGACACTTTTACCTTTTTTTCTTCCACAGGCATTGAGATTATAGGTCTTGAAAGTTGCCTTTTTTGGGGTGTTTTTTTTCTATGGCCCTCTTGTATTCTTTGTAGTTATCGGCATCTTGGAGGCTTTGGTCCACTGCATCCTCCTTAGGGGGACCTCTGTAGATGACCTTTGCATCCTTAAAATGAACTTCCAAGACCTTCTCTGTATGTTTGTATGTGTACATCCATCTATCTACGCCCTTATGACGCTCGACACGATCGGGGCTTCCTAGTTTCTCAACCACTTCCGACTTACCTATTCCAAGGGGAAGGGACTCAACGGCTTCTTTGTGTGTAGGCGTCGAGCAGTGGCAGAGTCCTATACTTATCAGCACCCATAGGCAGCACATAGAGACATTAGAGATATATAAATCTAACTGTAATTTCATAGATTCCTCCTATGCATTGTTATATAAAAAGTTTCTGTGGAGTCAATAAAAGTTGTCAATTGTAGACATAGGACGTAATAATGTAAGCGCTGGACAACAAACAATTAAGATAAAAGATAAAAAGGGCAAAAGATGAAAGACCAAAAGAATATTCTTTTTTTTGGTAACGCGGTGGTATAACGATGCATTACGATCAAGGAAGCTACAATAGCAGTGGATTCAAGATTTTTGCTTTTTCAATGGTATTTTCCCTCTCTTTTTTTGTGTATATTGGCTTTATTCACGAAGGGGTTGATTTAAAAGAAATCCCAGAGGAGCCCGCCCAAGAACAAATGGAGGGCAGTGGAGAAAGTCCAATCTCTGAAACTATTGATATCACTGGTGTTACCAACCCTTGGATGGAAAGTACTGAGATGATTGCCCATGGTCAAAAGATCTACAAGCAAGCTTGTGCCATCTGTCATGGTCCTGGTGGAATGGGGGATGGTGCTGCGGGTAAAAGTCTTCCTGAGAAGCCACGAGACTTTGTGGAGGGCTCGTGGGAAAGCCAAGGAACAGCGGAGGCCCTCTACAAGGTTATCAAAGATGGACAAGGCAAATTTATGGCTTCTTTTGCCCATCTTCCCAAAAATGACCGCTGGGCTGTTGTTCACTATATTCGCTCCATAACAAAGAACAAAGTGGAGGATAAGCCTAGCCAACTGGAGGCTTTTGGGAAAACAGCAGAGTGAAAAATGAACATAGTGAGAAATAATAAAATGGGAAATAATAAAATGAAAACCACCAATAGGGGAATTCCTAGACAGGTGAACTGTCATTGGCACAGGAGGGTGCAGATATTTACCCACGGAGTCATGCGCTTAAGGTTCATAGCCACTCATTGTTGCTATGGACTTATTTTGAGTGTCTCGTCGACTTTTCTTAGTGCCCCTTGGGTTTGGGCCTATGACCCTAACCATGCAGGGACCCAGATGGTGGCAGATGAAAAGCCACGTCAACTTAAGGGAGTGGGTGTCACAAAGCGCTTGGGAGAGTTTATTGATCTTCAACTCCGCTTCCGCAGTGACAGTGGGCAGATGGTTTCCCTTGAGAACATCTTCCAAGGTACCTTTTCAGATGTTTCTACAGGCACTCCCCCAGACACCCTCTCCCCAGAGGTCTCCAAAGGCATCCTTACAAACACTCCCTCCTCAAAGGTCTCCAAAAGTCTCTCCCCAAAGACCTTTCCTGGTCGTCCTCCCATGCCTGTGTTAATGACCATGGTTTATTACAATTGCCCAAGCCTTTGTAACTACCACCTCAATGGCCTCAACAGTGTTTTTAAAAAAATGAACTGGATTCCTGGCAAAGATTTTAGATTTGTGGCGATCAGTATGGATCACAGGGAAGATTCAAAGCTGGCATCTATGAAAAAAGCCAATTACATCAAAAATCTAGGGCCAAGGGGGCAGGGTGTGGAGAGAGGGTGGCATTTTCTCACGGGCAGCGAACAAAATATAAAAACCCTAGCTAACCAGTTGGGCTTTGGCTTTCGTTGGGATCCCAAACGCCAAGAGTATGCTCACCCTGCGGTGGCCTATATCATAACCCCCCAGGGTAAAATTGCACAATATCTTCACGGTATTCAGTTTGATGCCAAAACATTGCGTCTTGCTTTAGTAGAGTCCTCCAAGGGGCAGGTCGGAACATGGGTCGATCAAGTTCTTCTTTTTTGTTATCGCTTTGATCCCTCAAAAAATGAATACACACTGGCAGCTTATAATATTATGCGTCTCGGCGGATTGTTAACAGTGATCATTTTAGGAATTATTCTAGTGCCTTTGTGGCTGCGAGGGTTCAACTCTCGGCCGATGAAGGGGGTGTAAGATGAAGGTGAAAGTGAAGAAATTAAGTCCATTGCTACTATTGAGCTTATTGAGCCCTCTGCTATTGTTGATGATGAGCCCTTTTGCCCACGCCGATTATGCTATGCCTCCCCAAGCGTCCAGCTTCGCAGCTTCTGTAGACGCTCTTTATGGTTTTTTACTTTATACAAGCCTTATCTCTTGTGTTCTCGTCATTGGGGGGTTCACCTACTTTGCTATTAAATATCGTAGAAAAACAGCCTCAGATAAAACGGCTTATATTGCTCACAATGCTGTTTTGGAATTTCTATGGAGCTTTATTCCCTTTGTAATTTTCATGGTTGTCTTTGTTTGGGGATGGGTCGTTTATAATCAGATGCGTAGTATGCCAAAAAATGCCCTTGAGGTCCATGTGGTAGGTCAAAAGTGGAACTGGAACTTCCTTTACAAAAGTGGTAGAAAATCGGGAGGAGAACTTGTCGTTCCGGTGAACACTCCCGTCAAACTCATTATGAATTCAAAAGATGTATTGCACAGTCTTTATATACCTGCTTTTCGAGTGAAACAAGATGTGATTCCCGGCCGTTATACGGCCCTGTGGTTTGAAGCTACAAAAATGGGAACTTTTCAGATTTTTTGTGCGGAATACTGTGGAGATCAACACTCAAGTATGTTGGCAAAGGTCAAGGTCGTTTCTCTGAGCCATTATGAAAACTGGCTTGCCAATGATCCTTATAAGGGTCTTAGTCTTGTGGAAGTGGGGAAAAAAATCTTTCAAACCAACTGCACAGCTTGCCATATGACAACCCAAAATAAACTTATTGGTCCTGGCCTGGGAGGTGTGTTTGGGCGAACACAGAGCTTTGAGGATGGTAGCTCCTTGAGGATCGATGAAAATTACCTGCGAGAGTCCATTCTTCGACCTGAATCTAAGGTTGTAAAGGGATATAAGGGAGTGGTTATGACCTCCTTTCAAGGCCAACTCAATGAGGATGAACTCAAAGGAGTTATTGAGTATTTAAAGAGCTTGAAATAGAGCAAGCAGAGTAGGTGGAGTAGGTAAATAGAGCGAGCAGAGTAGAGAAAACAGAGTAAGGTAATAAGAGCGAGCAGAATACGAGCATAGGAGAAAGTCATGTCGACAACGACGGGTCATAACTATATTAATCACGAAAAAGGGCTGTGGTCTTGGCTGACCACCTTGGATCACAAGAGAATTGGCCTTCTCTACATGATAACTGTTCTGACGTTTTTTTTCATAGGTGGTATTTTTGCCATGCTCATTCGTGCAGAGCTTTTTTCTCCTGGGCCTACTCTTATGGATGGTGCCACTTACAACCAAATTATGACATTCCATGGGGCCATCATGGTTTTTATGGTCATTATTCCTGGTATTCCAGCTTTTCTTGGCAATATGATATTGCCTCTGCACTTGGGAGCAAAGGATGTGGCCTTCCCTAGATTGAATTTGCTCAGTTGGTACTGCTTGGTCATTGGAGCTATCATTGCCTTTGCCTCTCTTCTTGCCAGCGGGTCAGATACAGGCTGGACTTTTTACACTCCTTACAGCATCGACACCAGTGGAGGGACCCTTTACATGGTTCTTGGAGCTTTTGTCATGGGTTTTTCCTCCATTCTTACAGGACTTAACTTCATTGTGACCACTCACACGCTGCGAGCCCCAGGCATGACATTTTTTAAAATGCCCCTCTTTGTTTGGGCTCTTTATTCTACGGCCATTATTCAAGTTCTCGCCACTCCAGTTCTCGCCATCACTTTGTTGTTACTTGCCATGGAGAGGATCATGGGGATTGGCTTTTTTGATGCTGATTTGGGCGGAGACCCCGTGTTGTTTCAGCATTTTTTTTGGTTTTACTCCCACCCAGCCGTTTATATTATGATCCTTCCCGCCATGGGCATTGTCAGTGAACTAATCACAACTTTTTCTAGAAAGGTGATCTTTGGCTACAGAGCCATTGCCTTTTCTAGTGTGGGCATTGCAGCGGTGAGCTTTTTTGTTTGGGGTCACCACATGTTTGTCAGTGGTCAATCTTATTTGGCGAGTATGATTTTTTCTTTCATCACGATGCTTGTGGGTGTACCCACCGCCATTAAAACTTTTAATTGGGTCGCCACCATGTATAAGGGATCTATTCAGTTTCAGTCTCCCATGTTATTTGCCCTTGGTTTTCTTTTTCTTTTCACCATAGGTGGTGTGACGGGAATTATGTTGGCTGTGGTGGGTGTGGATGTTCATTTTCACGACACCTATTTTGTAGTGGCTCACTTTCATTATGTCATGGTCGGAGGGACCCTTATGGCCATTATGGGAGGAATATATTACTGGTTTCCAAAAATGTTTGGGAAAATGTACAACGAATTGGCTGCCCAATGGAGCTTTGCCTTTATTTTTATTGGATTTAACGTGACTTTTTTTCCCCAATTTATCCTAGGTTCCATGGGAATGCCTCGAAGATATTTCGACTACCTCCCCGCCTATGAGTCCCTCAATAAGATATCTTCCCTAGGGGCTTGGACCATTGGGGTAGGTTTTCTCATTGGCCTTTATGTGATTATTCACGGATTGATGAAAGGTGAAAAAGCCCCGAGCAATCCATGGGGGAGCAAAACACTGGAGTGGCAAACCTCCTCTCCACCTCCCCATGAGAATTTTGACAAAGAACCCATCGTCACAGGAGGCCCCTATGAGTACTGCTAGCTCTCCAACCTCTGACTCTCCAGCTACCACTGCTAGCGCTAGCTCTTCCGTGGCAGCCAGTGCCACGGCTGCCAAGGTGTCATCTTCTAAAATGTCACCCAAGAGAAAGCGTAAGCCCGCCCATCATTTTAAGAATGCTCAGCATGAGTTCGATGCAAGCATGTTGGGTGTGTGGTTGTTTCTTTGCACAGAGATATTGATGTTTGGAGGTTTGTTTGTGGCCTATGCTATTTTTAACAACCTCTACCCCGAAGCCTTTGCTGAGGGAGCTTCCCATTTGGACTGGCGAATGGGAGCTGTCAACACAGTTATTCTTCTTGTAAGTTCCTTCACAATGGCCATGGGGATTTACTATGCACAGAGGGCAAAAAATCGCAAATGTGTGCAAATGCTAGCCCTAACCCTTCTTTGTGGGCTTGGGTTTATGGTGGTCAAATACTTTGAGTATACCCACAAGATTCATATTGGCTTAGTCCCTGGGGATCTCTTTAGCTTCACAGGTGGTGAGTCTCAGCACCTTGCTCTTTATTTCTCCCTTTATTTTTGCATGACGGGCCTTCATGGCACCCATGTTCTTGCGGGAATGGGTTTGATTTTATGGGTCTTATTGAGAGCCCGAAAAAATGAATTCAGTAGTGATTACTACACCCCCGTGGAAGGAGTGGGCCTTTTTTGGCATTTGGTGGACTTAATATGGATTTACTTGTTTCCCTTGCTCTACTTGGTGGGCTAGGGTGCCTTAATTAAAGTCACAAATAGGAATAGGAGAAAGACATGAGTGAAGGACACCATTTCTTACCAGCAAAGATTTACATAAATGCTATTATAGCTCTTCTTATACTCACCGTAATCACTGTGGGGGTAGCGAAGCCTGTTTCTGGCTTTGATGCTGGTATTTTCAATGCCCTTATTGCCATGCTCATTGCCACAATCAAAGCGACCATTGTTCTCGCCTTTTTTATGCAGCTTAAGTATACAAATAAGCTCTTTTTAGTGATTATACTCACTGGGGTCTTTTTTCTATTTCTTATGTTTGGCTTTAGTTATTTAGATATTGCTTCAAGAGCTTTTCAACCGAGTACACTTTGAAATCATCGAGTCCATTGTGAAATCATTTTTTGAATTGACCAAATTTGGAATTTGCCTCTTTGTACTTTTAAGTGCTCTGGCGGGCTTTTGTGTGAGCTTTCCCGTGGGTGAAGCTCTTGAGTTTTGGAAGCCCCTTCTCCTTGTGGCTGGCATTTATCTCGTGAGTGCCGGGAGCTTTGCCATCAATCAAGCCCAAGAATGGAAGATTGACCGGTTCATGCCACGCACTCAGAGTCGCCCCGTTGTTTCAGGTATTTACTCCCCCACACAAGCCTATCTCATAGGTTTCATCATGGTGCTAGCTGGACTCCTTGCCCTTGTGCTTCTTCATAGTTTCACTGCTCTCCTCGCCCTGATCACAGTTCTTCTCTACAATGGTTGTTACACTCTGATTTGGAAGAAGAAGTGGGCCTTTGGGGCCGTTCCTGGGGCCATTCCTGGGGCTATGCCTGTGGTCATTGGTTATTCGGTCAATGTAGGAACTGCCATTTTTTCACCTGAAAGCATTTATTTGTTTGCCATTATGTTTTTGTGGCAAATGCCCCACTTTTGGTGCTTGGCCATTCGCTTTAAAGAAGACTATCAAAAGGGAGGAATTCCTGTTCTTCCCCTTCAAATTGGAGATACGCAAACAACCTATCACATTGGTTTGTACACTATTGTGTACATAGGCTTAGCCCTTGCGGCTCCCCTTTTTACAAAAGCTCACTTTCTTCACCTGTTTGTAGTGATTCCTCTGGCTCTTAAAATTATTTTTGAATTTATGAAGTTTTACCGTGGAGACCCAAAAAAACAATGGCTTCCTTTTTTTCTTTGGGTGAACTTAAGTGTGATTGTGTTTCTCATGGTCCCAGCCATTGAAAAATGGATATTTTATCGCTGGGTATGATGGTGATTGTGGCGGTTGATGATATTGAGGCGAGGTTTCTTTTTTCTCAGTATAGGTCTTTTGATTGTTATCGCTCTAGGTGTTTTGACCCGTGCCATGAATGCCGGCCTTGCTTGCCCCGACTGGCCCCTGTGTTTTGGTGATCTCATTCCAGATTATCACCCTCAAGTGTATTTGGAATTTATTCATCGCGCCGCTGCGGGAGTCATGGGCCTTGTTCTTATGGCTCTTTGTGGAAAAGTGGCCATTTCTAAAGATTTGACAAAGGCACAACGTGGTGTGGCCCTCGCCGCTTTCCCTTTATTATTTCTACAGGTTTTTTTAGGTTGGAGAACAGTCGCCGACCTATTGGAAGAAAAAACAGTGACGGGGCACCTTATATTTGGCTTTTCTCTTTTTGTTATCTCCACTTGGCTTCACCAAAGTTTTCAATATCCCCCCAAAAACAACAAATCTAAAAAAAACAACAGAAAAACTGCCATCTCAAAAGGTTTGAACTTATTTCTCCATACTATTTTGATCGCCATTGTTGTCCAAGTGGTGCTGGGGGCTTTGGTGGCCTCCCACTATGCCGCTGTGGTTTGCACGGATTTTCCTCTTTGTGGAGGTGAGTTTATTCCCACCCTTCATGGAATTGTGGGTCTTCATATCCTCCATCGTCTTGGAGCTTACACGGTGGGAACCTTGGTGTTGGTCCTTTTTGTGATAATGCGAAAATGGCCTTCCTCTCCTCTTAAGTTGTGGACCCATCGTCTGTCTTTTCTCGTTTTTGTCCAGTTTATCGTGGGTATCTCAAACATTATTTTTTATCGCCCTCCCCTTATCACAGTGATCCACTCTGTGATTGCGGTTCTTATTGTTATGAGCATGGTTCGAATTCTTTGTGCAAAGAAGGTGTGATTCATTAAAGAAGGTCTAATCCATTAAAGAGCCTGTTTTCCTCATTCCACAAATTCATTCCACAAAGTCTTAACGGAAGAGAGCACACGATCACTGGAAACATCTTTCATGCACCGATGATGCCCCTTAGGACATACTTCGGAGCCTTGAGTGCTACAAGGACGGCAGATCAAAGGGATACCTATCACCTCTGAGGAAGATTTAAAAGGGGAGAAACCAAATTCTGGAACTGTGGGGCCAAAAATAGCCGTGACAGGGACCTGTAAAGCCGCTGCCATATGCATAAGACCTGAGTCATTGCTAACAAGTCCACGGCATTGACTTAACAAAGCTGCAGTATCCATGAGGGATAACTGTCCCACACTATTTAAAACAGGGACTTGGAGCCTCAATTGACGATACAACTCCTCGGCCAGTGGCACTTCGTCCTGACTCCCGAAAATAACAATAGAGGCTTGTTTCTGCTCCGCCATTTTCTGAGCCACAGAGACAAAGCCCTCCACAGGCCACTGCTTTGTCGCCCAGCGAGCCCCAGGAGCCAAAGCGAGGAAAGAGGGAGAAGGGACACTCCCCCTAGGGGAAATGTTTTTCTTAGAAGAAAGATTTTTCTTAGAAGAAAGGTTCTCTTCAATATAGACTTTCATCGCTTCACGACGACCGGGCTCAAGATGCATTTCAAGCCCAGACAAGGGGGCCGTGATCCCCAGTCGCCGAAGGGGGGCTGCGTATAACTCGGGCACAGAAGTTTTCTTTTGCAAAGTATTCCACCCACAGTGGACAAGCATAGACCGTCGCAAGATACGTTTATTGTAAACCAATTTATAACGAGCTTTGGAAGCCTGTAAAAGTAAGAGGCTTCTCAACTTACAATGAAGATCCAGAACCATATCATAGGATTGTTGACGCACCTGATGAGACATGTCACTCATGGGCTGATCTGGTTTAAAGGTCAATAGTTGGGAAATATCGGGATGGGCACGAAGTAGATCCCGATACTGATATTTTATGAGGACATCTATTTGAGCCTGGGGACAAGCATTGCGCAACAAACGCAAAATAGGAGTGATGAGTAAAATATCCCCCAAGGAACTCAGACGTATCACAAGAATGCGCTGGAGTTTCTTAAAATCTATGGAGCGAGAAACGATAGACATAGAATGTTATGACATGGCAAAACGCTCTTTTCAAGTTCTATTCGTATTCGACCGTTGTTCAATCTGCGACAGCGACCACAGACTTGATTTCGGGAATCAGTTTGCACATACGCACCTCAACACCATCCTTCAAGGTCACCATGGCACTAGGACACCCCGAACAAGCTCCCCGCATTTGAAGATAAAGAATATTGTCTTCATATTTGTGAAACTGAATATCTCCTCCGTCCATGGCCACCACAGGTCGAATTTCTGAATTTAAAATTTCTTTGATTCTCTTCACAACGGGGGAGTCCCCCTCATTAATTTCTGTTGTGGAAGATTTTGAAACCATATCTTCCATCTGAACAACAATGGGAAGACCTTGATTTAAGTGCTCTCCAAGAAGGTGGGCCAAGGGGTCAGCAATAGTTTCCCAATCCACCCAGTCCTGCTTGGTGATGGTCACAAAGTCTTGACCAATAAAAACACCAGACACCCACGGAAAACCAAAAATCTTTTGAGCCAAAGGAGAGTGCTGAGATGCCATAGGATCATCAAATTGAAGGTTTTCTTGGCTTATCTGGCAGCCCATATTAAATTTCATTGTTTGGGGATTGGGGGTGGCTTCATAGTGGACTTGGGTCATAAAAGTTGCTCCTGGATCATAAGAGTTGCTCCACCATCATACACATACCTCACCTTTATATATACCTTATACCTTACCTTTATATATATCTTAACCTTTATATATATCTTACCTTTGAATGGATTATGAGGATTTTCTTTCAGTTTGTGCTTTTTGCTCACCATCAAGGTATTCTTCAATTATGCCCTTACTTCTTAGCCCCTCATTTTTTTTGCCTTTTTTGCCTTCTTTGCTTTTTCACAATTTCATTCTTGTCACTCTTATAACAACACTCATGGAACTGTTTCTAAGCACTCAAAGTGTCCATGCTCAAATGAGCCGCAATTTCAACTCTGATACACAGCCTCGCTATGAGTTGGGAATGGGGACCATTGGTCTTCACCTACCGGACTACCCTGGAGCCAACCAAAGCCAATGGCGACTCATTCCCTTTCCATGGTTTGTCTATCGAGGAGATCACCTGAAACGAGACGATGAGGGCAGTCGGTGGCAGTTATGGCACTCAAAGCATCACGAGTTGAGCCTAGCTCCCTATTTTCACTTTCCCGTGGAGTCAACAAAGGACTCCCCACGCCACGGAATGCCTGACCTCGACTACCTCATAGGGGTGGGGCCACGAATGCTCTCTCGCCTTATTCCCAATCATCACTTGCACCGCCTCAACTTTGTGACCTCCTTGGTAGGGGTGTCTTCCACAGATTTTCACCGTCGATTCCAAACCCAGGGCTTGGATTTTCAAACAAGTTTAGACTATTGGTATCTATGGCCCCATACAGATACAACCCTCTTTTCTAGTTTCAGTTTGAGATTTGGCTCTCGAAATCTAAATCGCTATTTCTATGAAGTTCGCCCCATTCATGCGACTCCCCAACGACCGGTCTACAAAGCCCGCAGCGGCCTTGTTTCATCATCTCTATCCTTGGGCATAGGAAACAATTTCATCGACAATATATTTGTCTTCATGAGTGGATCCTGGCGAAACTTTGAGTTCGCAAGCAACAAGAAAAGTTCCCTTGTCAAGTCCTCTAACAATGTTGGCGTGGTTCTTGGGGTTATATGGACCTTTTGGGAGTCCCACGCCACAGTTCAAAGAATACAAGAATGAAAGAATGCATAGCCATGAAAAAGTGCATGTCTCCTTGACGATGAATCTATTTGCATTCTGCTTCTAGTCTATAACTCTCATGGGACCACTCTGCTGGCTCAAAACAAGACTTTCCTACAAGTCTCCGCAAATATGTCCGATAAGAATGATGTCCAGTAAAGTGAAGCGAAAGTAACAAATTCACTCCAAAATCACTGTACCTAGGTAGTTTCTGTCCGAAAATGGCTTTTTTGGGCTCATTGCTCATTAGTAGGCAAAAAGGGTCAAGGAACTAGGTAGATGTAGGAGCCACTGAAAGGGAGACATATGTCTGTATCCAAATGGGCCATTGAGGGGACCAGTGCCCTTCTTCAGGCTGTCAAAATCAAGGACTCCTATACTTTTTATCACTGCTGTCGAGTGGGGCGGCAGGCTCGATTATTGGCTCGGTCTATGGGTCTAGGGGAACATGAGCAAACCATTCTGGAGTTTGCTGGACTCTTTCATGACATAGGGAAAATAGGAATTCCAGATAACATCCTACAAAAACCAGGCCGCCTGAACGAAGAGGAAATGGCACTCATAAAAAACCACCCTGAAATGAGTGCTAACATTATCAAAAAATTTACCAGTGAAGAGTTTTTTAAACTTCTCTTACCTGGCGTCAGTTGTCACCACGAAAGATATGACGGAAATGGCTACCCCTATAAAATCGAAGGAGACAATATCCCCCTCTCAGCAAGAATCATTGCTGTGGTGGATGCCGTGGATGCCATGACACACACACGAGCCTACCGCAAAACACCCCTATCTATGAACATGGCCAAAAAAGAACTTATCGAATGCTCTGGAACCCAGTTTGACAAACATGTTGTAAAAATCTATTTAAACGCCAGCAGGTTTTACGAATCCTCAGATCAACAAGACGAAAATGAAGTTATTATTGAAGAAATACTAAAAGCCGCATAAACCACAATGGCCAGCCGACAATGCGACCCATTCAAATATTACCAGTAACTGCTCACTCCTTGGCGATCTATTTGTTACCTGCGGCGGTGGCTCCTTTCAACGTACCCAAAGTACGCCTCCAGTCGCCGCCACCTTGGTGCCTCGTAACTCAAAAAAAAATCTTTCCACAGCCCTTTTTCTGCCCAGCGATTGAATTGGTGCTGGCTTCGCCAGGTTGGATGCGCTTGGCTAAAATGAGGACACGCCCTAGTCAACTTATCAATTTTATTTGATTCTTTATCGACTGTTTTCTCAAGACTTTTTATTTTCTCATTATGAACAGAGATATCTATGGAAAGAAAATCTTTTACTTTTTTGGGAGAGCCTTGATTTCGTCTTCAGAAAGCCCTGTTGCTTCGGCTATCTCCAAAACCTCCTGTCCTTTTAAAATCATCTTTAAAGCAATGGCCTCTCTCTCTCTTTCCTTCGCCCTTTTTCAAGCCCCTCTTCATGCAATGGCATTCGTTTTTGCAGAAGGTTTTTCCACATTTTTCTGACTCCCTCTAACATACTGAGTTAAGGGGGCTTTTATCTTTTTTCTTTTTCCGAAAAAAAATACTTGAGTCCACCCCATCGTTGTGTCACATTATATTTGAACCATTCCCAAAGGGGAGAGACTCAAATGGACCCACGCATAGAGACATTGCCTTCAACAACTTTTTTTGGAAGACGCTTGACGCGCAAGCAAATTGCCGACATTCAAAAGACGGTGGCGCTATTTCCTTCTTTAAGTCGCCGTGAACTGGGTTATACAGTTTGTGAGCATCTTGGTTGGCTAACTCCCAAAGGTGATCATCGCATCCAATCGTGCCTTCGTATGCTTGAGACGCTAGAGGAACTTGACATTCTATCCCTGCCAGAAAAAGACATGTCAAAGCGGAGTGTCCCCTCCAAAAAAATCACTTGGACACACCGAACAGATGAAAAGCCTCTCATCAACGATAAACTAGACTCATTGACCCCACTTTCTTTGCAAATCGTAACTGATCAAGAGGCCATTAAGGAATGGAATGAAGTTGTCGATCGGCATCATTATCTCAATTACAGACGTCCCTTTGGTCCCCATTTGCGCTATTTCATCCTAGATAATTGTGGGCGACGATTGGGTTGTCTTTTATTTGAAGCTGGCACATCCACTTTGCCTTGCCGTGATGAATGGATCGGTTGGCAAAATCGAGCTTACAAAAAGCACTTGAATTTAGTGGTGAACAATAGTCGATTTTTGATCTTTCCCTGGGTAAAGGTTCGCCATCTTGCTTCGATGGCTTTATCTATGGCAACTCGCCAACTTCCCACAGACTGGGAGTTAAAACATGCTTTCAAACCTGTACTCATGGAGACTTTTGTCGACCTTACCAAATTTAATGCCACGAGCTATCGTGCTGCCAACTGGCTTTATTTGGGCAAAACAAATGGGAGTCGTGCCTACAAAAATGTAAAGGGAAAAACTCAAAAAGGTGTTTATGTTCAACCTCTGACAAAGAATTATCAGTCTATCTTATTGAATGGCCCCCAATGCGCTATCAAGAAACCCGTCGGGAAACCCACCATCAAGCCACATAAGAACTTGGCTGAGCCTATGCTAGAGGACTCTTTTGTGCATCTTTGGCAAAACATCATCAAGACAGTGGTTATCATTGCAGATGAGTACGACCGAACCTGGCAAAAGCGTCAACGTGTCTTGAATACATTGTTGATTATACTTTTCATCTTCCGACTTGTTTTCTCTAAAGGAAAACAAGGTTATGATACAACTTTGATTGAACTTTGGGAGCAGTGTCGCATATTAGACATTGAACTCCCTCAACCTAAACCAGTTCGGGCATCCACTATGTGTAGTGCACGGGCTAAAGTAGATGAAAATATATTTAAAGTTTTGCATGATGAAATTCTTAAACAAGACGGTATATCCAATTCTAGTACCTTATGGAAGGGCCATAAGGTTTTCGCAGTGGATGGATCGAAAATAAATTTACCACGTCAACTCGTAGATAATGGGTATCAGCAACCATGGGAAAAAGCATGGTACCCTCAAGGTCTTGTCAGTTGCCTGTACCAACTACAGTCGAAGATTCCTGTGGATTTTGATCTCTTTGCCCATAACAATGAGAGAAAGGCTGCACAAACTCATTTCAAAAAATTGTTTGAAAACGATGTTGTGGTTTATGATCGTGGCTATTATTCCTACGAAATGCTTCATGAGCATAAGGTGCGAAGTCTGCATGCGGTGTTTAGGATAAGGAGAAATGCCAACACTGTTTTTGATGAATTTATTAATAATGATCAAAAAGACTCAGTGATCCAAGTCATTCCTAGCAAGCAAATTCTGAAAGAACTACATAAAAAAAAGCCACAAGACGACTTCAAAGCCTACGCTTTGCGTTTGGTCAAATATAAAATTGGACAAACTACTTTTGTTCTAGGAACAACCTTAATGGATCAAAAAAAATATTCCATTGATGATCTGGCCAATCTCTATCATGGACGCTGGAGTATAGAGGAACTGTACAAAATATCCAAAGAACTGATGACCATTGAAGAGTTTCATTCTCAAAGTGAAAGGGGAGTCAAACAAGAATTGTTTGCACACTTCACACTTATCACTCTGACAAGATTATTTTCCAACTACACGGAAGACCGTCTTAATACATCTCAATCCCATAGTAAAAAACAAACCATGCAGACAAACTTTAAAAACAATTTACTGACAATTGCAAGAAATATTGAAGGTCTTTTTCTTCAACAAAAGGTAGTGCTTAGTAAAACCCTCAATTGCATCATTACAAATATGAAGACCTGCCGACAAAGGCTACGTCCGAATAGGCATTACGACCGAGTTTCTAGAAAACCCATCGGAGTATGGAGACCCAGTAAAGAGGTTAGGGGGGCTATGGCCAACGGATAATCACATGGATCAAAGAAAAAAACTTGGGGTTAGCCCACCCCCGAGGAGTTAGAGGTTCAAATCCTTAACCGAATGGGATCTCTCACTAAACGAATGCCATTGCCTCTTCATGGGCTGTGTCGATCTGTGACAAACGATCTCGACGCTGCTTATCTTCAGCTTCAAGTCGCTCTCGCATGAGTTCGTCTTGAGACAAATTCCACAAATTTTTGACGGCTCTTCCCATGTCCCTTCCTTTTTTGGCTAGCTCTTGACTGGTTTGTTGATTCAGCTCATCCGATCTCTTTAAGAAATAGCACCACGCTTCACGCTGGTCAACAAGGCTGTCTAATCTGCCAATGAACTTGTTCAATTCTACAATGACAAATTGCATACCATCGGTGAGTCTCAAATGAGGGTATCTATCCTGCCTCATGCTGCATGTGTGGTAATAATCGTTGTCCTTGCGTAGCTCAGGAAGGTCCACAGTACTGAAAACAAGGGAGTAAACAGTCTTAATTTCTCGTATTTTTCTCCTTCTTTCACTTGATTGGAGTAGACCCGTCCCGCATAGGCAAGAAGGCGATTTGTAAAGTCTCTTTGGGAGACGGTTTGCATTTCCACGTTCACAGTTTCATTTTCAACCCATTCCCCACTGGATAATTGTCGAGAGCAGCCCGGAGGGCCGCAGAGAGAACTCTCCTCGGTATATCTCGTGGAGCATCTTGCATACTTTGTTGATTTTCTTGAAAAAACTAAACCCTTTATATCTCTTATATTCCATAATTTCCCTCTCCTTATATTATCCCTCTTATTAAAAGTGTCTCATAACGATTTCGCATAGTATAGGGTTGCTGCGGCTTTACTCTCACATCAACTCTTATGGCGGTTGGCATCGCCTCGCTCACACTTATGGCCGTGCTGGGCATGATTAATTTTCAACAAATTGAAGGCAAAGCCATCAATCAACAACTTGCACGTGCTTCCTTAAAATACAACATCTTACAAACCCTTAAAAACCCCCAAAACTGCCTCTGCCAATTTAATGACTTAGCCTCTCCACCTCACACCATTGATACCACAAAAACGGCCCAAGGAACTCCTGGGTATGAAATCGACCTTGGAATCTTTAGAAGTGGTTGCTCGGATAGCTCTGACGATAATATTTTAGCCAAAGAAAACGAAATTATCAGGGGAAGCGCTGGAATATCAGCTCTCACTGTGAAAGTCTCAGGCATTTTAGATACAGAAACGAGCAATGAGTTTTTAGGGGATTTGACCATACCATTTAAAGAAGAGGGGCTCGTCCGTATCATGAAAAATCTAACGGTTCCGATATGTATCAACAGCAGTAATAATGCATGCTCCGCCGAGGGCTCTTGCTCTAGACTTGGACGCAGAAAATTAGTTAGTTGCCTGAAATCCCTAAAAGTTGTAACTAGGTTTAATGTATTGCGTTAACTTTCCTCTCTTCCTATGGAATTGGCTGCTGTCAACGGTTTGAGAGGTTTAATAGTATTAATATATTTAATATGATTCATAAGAATTTGCTGCGAAAGGTCCTCTTCGTCTCCATTGGATAGATGAGGCATAGTGGTAGCCACAGCCACCGTCACATTTGAAACAGATAAAAAACATCATTTTGTCTTGGGAAGCCCATCTATGTGGAAGGCTGAAAAAATATCCTTTTGTTTTTTAGACAGCTCTCCAAGCATCAGATCACCTGTAGCTAATTCATAAAATTTTAATCGGTCCATCATTTTGTAAATTTCTATTTTAGACATTTTTTTATATAACTTCTTATCTTTCATAACAGTATCAATATGTGAAATTAAAATTAAAGAGAGAAAATTAATAAAGATGCTTCCCCTCATATTCATGAGAGAATGAACTCGACTTCTCCTTCCATTAATATCATGCTTGAATGAGAAAAATACTTTCTCAATGATATCTTTGTTTCGATATAAACTCAATATATCTGTTTTCTTTAAATCATGACTATTTGTAATTAATATCATAATACCCAGCGTAGAAGATTCTTCATTAATATTTTCTTCATTTAAAGAAATCTTAAATGGAGTGCAATCAGAGATATTGAGAAACCTTTTTTTATTTCCTAAAGTTTCTTTCATATAGGAACTAGCTTGTTCTTCTGATTTCAAATCTTTCTCAAGAAAGAGTTTCATAAAATCAAGCAACTCTTTCATTAACACAGATTCCTCATAAACCCTTCTTTCTTTGTCTAAGAAAATATGAGCCGTACAATCAAATCCTCCGATTTTTATTGATTCTTTGCAATGCGAATAAATTTCCTCATTAAAAGTAAAAGAGCATGATGGAGATTTTATTTTCTCATTTAAAGCCACAGCAAGCTCTCTTGAGAGTTTTGTTCTAAAACTCATGGGTATCAAATACTTCAATTCCTTACGATGCAGTCCCTTAATATTTTCTACACTAGAAAAACCCTTATCCATAACTAAACAATCTAAATCTAATTTATAACTTGTTATGATCTCAATAATATTCGATAAAGTTTTGACATCCGGTATACTTCCAGGATAGATTCTGTACGCTATAGGCGTATGAGTTTTATTGTCTTCAGATTTCCTACTTATCAGACCTAAGTTTATCTGTTCGAGATTCTCTCCATCTCTGTTGTAACCTTTCTCTAAAAATTCATTATTCATAGAGTAGGAAGAAAAGGATGTGATGTCAAACATTACCGTACCAGAACCCTTCACTTGACTTATCCATTCGCTAAAGAAAGATTCTATCTTTTTTTGATCTCTCCCAAGATCACATAAGAGATTGCTTATTTTTTGTGACGACATAAAATTTTTCTTTGAAACATAAGCTTCTTGACACCACATATCGTAAAGATAAAAGGGCTCTCTTTTGATTATTTTAAAAAAAGCTAAATGCAAATAATGTTCGTAATTATCTGGATAAATTTTAGACAATGTTTTTAGAAGATTTAGTTGTTCGCATATTTTCTCTAAGAAAAATAAGGCTCCCACATTATAGGAGCCTATGGGAATCTTTTTTCTTTTGGTCTTAATTTGACCTGTAAACTCATCCTTTCTTCCAAGGTAGATGCGTTTTTGCCTGGCCTGCTTTTTTTCCTTGTCCCAAAAGCTTTCAACTTTATAGACATAGGTTTTTCCCTTATTTTTTTGCTCAAAAGTGTATGACATCGTTAATATTGTAACTATGCTTTTGAAGAGATGACAATCTCTTAATCAAAGTGAAGGCCTTCTCAGACAATAATCAGGACTTAAGCCCTACACCTAGTTACAACTTTTAGGGATTTCAGGTAGTTGGTCCCGAGTTTGACAGCAGCATCTGCGTCAAACGAATGATATTAAAGGATTAACGCATATAGTTGTATTTTGTTTATCCACACTTGTGGGCATTAAGGATTCTGGGAGGGATGGGGACGCCTGCGGCTTTAAATAAGGAGTTGGCATTGCCAGTGATATCTGTGCGGGTCCAAATGACTTGATCACGAATTTTAACAGGGATAGCCCTAACTTCCTTGAGTTCCCTCATGGCCTCTACAACAGTTAAAGGTCGCTCTTTAACATGACCAATGCCTATGGCTGGGCTTTTTAGGTTCATCTTCTTATCTCTTAAACATTTTGTAAGGTGGGCCTCACAAAGATAAGTTAAAAAGCATAGAGTTAAATGTCCAATAATCCTCTGGTCTGTCCAATGGAAAACAGGACGTGTTTTCAAAGTCCCTTTTAACTCACCAAAAGCATCTTCAATTTTCCACAATTCTTTGTAGTTGATAATAATCTCATCTGCCGTCAAGTCTTTGACATTTGTAAGGACGGCAAAAAAACCATCAATTTTTTCATCTAATTCTATTTGTTCTGCATTTAATTCAGGTTTTTTATTTTTGTCGTCAGCCATCTTTACATATTTCTTATAACCTTTATTGGAAACAAAAGTACTAGACTGAACACCTTTAGAAGATAGTTTTCCTTCGATCTTTTCAAGAAGGGATTCTCTAGATTTTTTATCCCTCTCTGCTCTTTTCCTAGACCAAGTCACAATACATCTATGCCCCCCATGGTCTGTTTCGTAAACAGCAAGCTCATTCTCATATACCCAGCTAAAACGATTTAAATCATAGACCTCTTGTTTCTTTTCTTTTTTTAAAGATCCAAGCTTCATACCAACAATAAACTCGCTTTGATCCTCACTGAGTTTGTCAGTATTAGCCTTTGATAAAAGCCCCCTATCAGCCACAAAAATGAAACGGCGTACATTAAACTTTTTTCTCATTTTATCAACAATATCTGAAAGCGTCTTGCCTTCAAAAGTATTACCAGGGAAAACCTCAAAACCTAAAGGGATGCCATCCCGATTCACCAACAAACCAAAGACAACTTGGGTGCAGTCTGATCGTCTCTCTTTACTATAGCCAAATTGACGAAGTTTCCCTAAGTCTGTTCTTGTACTCTCGAAGCGTAAGGTTGTTAAATCATACAACACAATGTCTACTTGGAAATTAAATAAATCTCGCCCCACCCAATAAAGCGAGTTCTCTATTTCATCCTTATGGGAGGCAAGTAAGTCCATAGACCGATAAATATGCTGGAGACTCAAATCACCCTTAATCATGTCTGGGTAAAAAGATTTTTGCCAATACTCAAAAACCTTTAACTTGGAACTAGGAGCAATAAATCGGATGGCAACTAAGGTAAAAATCACCTTACATAAATCAAATTGAACTTTCTCATGAGAATCTTTTATGTCTTTGAGGGTCTTATTGATACCCAGTTGATCAAACAACTTTTGTAAAATCAGCAAGGGACCCAAAATGAAAGTCTCTTCGATGTAAAGCTCCTTAGCCAATTGACTCACAGTGAGAAGCTCTCGGTGGCGGGATACGGCCTGCGCCAAACTATTAATCTTATCCTCTCCTCCTTCTCCAGCCTTACCTAAGGACATGAGCATGCGTTTTTTGGATTTGCCTTTTTCTCTGTAGGACTCCACAAGGTGGTAGTAGCACTGACCTTTTGAGTTTTTAGTCGTTTGGATGTACATGAGGATATTTTCTACATATTTCTATGATATATCAATATTTAAAACGATAAAATCCTATTTTGTTTTCTACACTTTTTTTACGTCAATTTTAATTTTTCCAGCAGCTACCATTATATTTCAGTACAACCCCAATTTCTGGAAATTTCGCATTTTAACGCAGATGCTGCTGTCAAACTCGGGGCTAAATGCAAATAATGTTCGTAATTATCTGGATAAATTTTAGACAATGTTTTTAGAAGATTTAGTTGTTCGCATATTTTCTCTAAGAAAAATAAGGCTCCCACATTATAGGAGCCTATGGGAATCTTTTTTCTTTTGGTCTTAATTTGACCTGTAAACTCATCCTTTCTTCCAAGGTAGATGCGTTTTTGCCTGGCCTGCTTTTTTTCCTTGTCCCAAAAGCTTTCAACTTTATAGACATAGGTTTTTCCCTTATTTTTTTGCTCAAAAGTGTATGACATCGTTAATATTGTAACTATGCTTTTGAAGAGATGACAATCTCTTAATCAAAGTGAAGGCCTTCTCAGACAATAATCAGGACTTAAGCCCTACACCTAGTTACAACTTTTAGGGATTTCAGGTAGTTGGTACAACCCGTTCTTGCAGTCGGGATACTCCGCGTGGTGTACGTGTCGGTTATGTATATGGAGTTCTACCGGGGTTGCGATTAGAATGTGGCAGCCGTGATTCAAAATAGGCTGCACGTGAAGGTTTGGCCGACCAACTTGTCCTGGGGCGTCATCAAAGGCTATGCAGGCGCGGCCGACATTAAAGGGCGGACATATGCTGTTCGAGAACTATACCAGCAAAGGCGCAATCACTCCTTCGAGTTGATTGGTGCTTCGTGCAAAGTGGGGGGCTAGATAAGATTCATGGGCGTGGGTGGGGAAGCAAGGCGCCCCCATGAGTTACTATTACCAATTATAATGGGCAAAAGCCTTATTGGCATCCGCCATACGATGAACATCGTCTTTTTTCTTAATGGAATTTCCTCGGTTATTGTAAGCATCCGCCAACTCATGGGCTAAGCGAGTTGACATGGATTTTTCTCCCCGCTCGCGAGCATAGGAAATAATCCACCTCATGGCCAAGGTTAAGCGACGAGCAGGCCGCACATCCACAGGAACTTGATAAGTCGCTCCACCCACACGACGTGAGCGCACCTCCAGAGAAGGCTTGCAGTTCTCAACAGCCTTCTTAAAAACAGCCAATGGCTCTTCTACAGAAACCTTGCCTTTAAGCTCATCAAAAGCCGCATACAACAGCTTCTCAGCGGTGTTCTTTTTGCCACCGATCATAAGCTTGCGAATAAACCGAGCTACAGTCACATCGTTGTGAATGGGATCGGGATCCACTTCTCTTTTATAATTACCCTTACGCCTAGACATGAAACACTTATCCTTTTAAGAACCTTTTAAAAATTTTTTAAAAACTATTCCTTGGGCCTTTTTGTACCATACTTTGAGCGGCTACGCTTACGATCATTCACCCCTTGGGTATCGAGAACTCCTCTCACGGTATGATAGCGCACACCAGGCAAGTCCTTCACTCGCCCCCCACGAATGAGAACCACACTATGCTCCTGAAGATTATGGCCAATGCCCGGTATATAGGAGTTGACCTCAAAATTATTGGACAGGCGCACACGAGCCACTTTTCTCAAAGCTGAATTCGGCTTCTTGGGCGTTGTGGTAAAAACGCGCGTGCAAACCCCTCGACGCTGAGGACATGCAGACAGTGCTGGAGACTTCGACTTTCCCTTCTGCAAAACCCGCTGTTTGCGAATCAACTGATTAATTGTTGGCATTCCAACACCTCACTCTATTTCTTGCGACCCAATTCATTTGCACTCCTCACTCATTGCAACTCTCAATTCTAAACGGCTTGCACTCCTCACTTCTGATTCTTAATTTTTAATATTCTCAGCGCAAAGAAACTTCTCATCGCACTGAATTCTTATACCCTACCAAAGGCATTCGTCAACTCCTTCTTTATCAACCCGGAGGAGAAGGGCTATGATCCGTCACAATTCCTGCCATACCCATGCCAGGCAGACCCACAATCGTCTCAGGCTCATCCTTTTCAACCACAACTTTCCAACGCTTGTAAACTGGGACCCCTGTTCCCGCAGGAATGAGGCGTCCCATAATAATATTCTCTTTAAGCCCCTTCAAATCATCAGACTTTGAATTAATAGCTGCTTCGGTAAGCACCTTGGTTGTCTCCTGAAAAGAAGCCGCTGAAATCCAACTATCTGTACTGAGAGCCACTTTCGTGATACCCAGCAAGAGAGGCTCTGAAGCCGCCAGTTGACCTCCCTCTCGAAGAACTCTTTCATTTTCTTCCTCAAAAACAAACCTCTCTACCTGCTCTCCTGCAATAAACTTGGTATCGCCAGCATCCGTCACAGTGATCTTTCGGAGCATCTGTCGAGCAATGACCTCAATATGCTTGTCGTTGATAGTCACACCCTGGAGACGATAGACCTCTTGAATCTCATTGACCAAGTAGGAAGAAAGGGCCTCGTCCCCCAGTACCTTTAAAATATCATGGGGATTTGTCGATCCATCCATCAAAGCTTCACCAGGCTTAATAAATTCGCCTTCACGAACAGCAACCTGCTTGCCCTTGGGGATAAGATACTCCCGTTGCTCACCCATTTCAGGGGTGATAATCACCCTTTGCTTGCCCTTAACGTCTTGCCCAAAAGTCACATAGCCTTCAATTTCAGAGATAATGGCAGCTTCCTTGGGCTTTCTTGCCTCAAAAAGCTCAGCCACACGAGGGAGACCCCCTGTAATATCTTTAGTTTTTGAAGTTTCTCTGTAAATCTTAGCAATAACATCTCCAGCATGAACCTCAGCACCATGATCCACGAGAAGTTGGGCCCCCCAAGGAATGACATAGCGAGCGGGAATGTCTCGCCCCGGTAAATTAAGAGGCTCGCCATTCTCATTATTGAGTATAACTGTGGGCTTCACATCAATCCCTTTATTTTCGGTAATCACTCGCGTGGAAAAACCTGTCACCACATCCACCTGATGACTCAAGGTCATCCCTTCTTCAATGTCCTGGTACTCCACCGTGCCAGAAATATCTGCCAAAATCGGATTAGAGTAGGAGTCCCACTCAGCAATCTTGTCACCTTTTTTCACCGCATCACCATCTCTTACATTGAGAACAGCTCCGTAAATAATTTTATAGCGCTCTCTTTCTCTCTGGTGAATATCGTAAAGAACCATCTCTCCATTACGAGCCATGGCCGTAAGTTTTCCATGACGATTTTCTACAGTATGGACCCCCTCAAACTTAATCACCCCATCGGTACGCGCCGTATGCCCAGACTGCTCCACAGCCCTGGAAGCTGTTCCACCCAAGTGGAAGGTCCGCATCGTAAGCTGTGTCCCTGGCTCTCCAATAGACTGGGCTGCAATAATCCCCACAGCTTCTCCCAGGTTCACCATGTTTCCACGGGCCAAGTCTCTTCCATAACACTTTACACAAACACCACGGCGAGTCTTGCAAGTCAGGGCTGAACGAATTTTGACTCGCTCAATTCCTAAACTATCAAATTTCTTACAAATTTTCTCATCAATTTCTTGGCCTGCTCCAAGAATCAACTCACCTGTGGAGGGGTCAGTAATATCCTCTAAAGCCGTCCGACCTAACACCCGATCCACAAGAGGTTGAATAATCTCTCCACCTTCCATAAGTGGCATCACCTCCATGCCTACTTCCGTGCCACAATTCACTTCATTGACGATAACATCTTGGGCAACATCCACAAGGCGACGAGTGAGATAACCTGAGTTCGCTGTTTTAAGGGCTGTGTCCGCCAAACCCTTACGAGCTCCATGGGTAGAAATAAAATACTGAAGAACAGAAAGACCCTCACGAAAGTTCGCCGTAATGGGCGTCTCAATGATCTCTCCCGAAGGCTTCGCCATAAGGCCACGCATTCCCGCCAACTGACGAATCTGTGCGGCTGATCCACGCGCCCCCGAGTCAGCCATGACAAAAATAGGGTTAAAAGAATCTCTCTGCAATTCTTTGCCGCCTACCACGACCTTTTCGTACTCAATTTGGTTCATCATTTCTCTGGCCACCTTATCTGCCGCCTGAGCCCAAATATCAACAACCCTGTTGTAGCGCTCCCCATCGGTGATAAACCCCTCATCGTACTGTTGCTGGATCTCGTAAACCTGGGACTCAGCACTATCGAGAAGAGCTTTCTTTTGGGAGGGAATAATCAAGTCGTCCACACAAATTGAGATTCCAGCCTGGGTGGAGTACTTAAAACCAAGCTGCATGAGCCTATCTGCAAGAATCACTGTCGCCTTAGCCCCTGCCAAGCGAAAAGATGTGTCAATAAAGTTGGCAAGAGCCTTTTTGTCCATCACTCTATTCACAACCCCAAAGGGGACTCCATCAGGAACAATATCTCCTAAAATAGCCCTCCCTACAGAAGTGTCCTCCAAGTGCCCCTTCATTCTCACCTTAATGGCAGCCTGAAGATCCACTCGCCCCATATCATAGGTATAAAGCACCTCTTGAATATTGGAGAAAATACTCCCCGCCCCCTTAGCCCCTGGACGAATACGAGTCATCCAATAGGCACCTAACACAATATCCTGAGTGGGGTTAATCACAGGACGCCCATTGGCAGGACTCAAAACATTATTGGTAGACATCATTAAAACACGAGCCTCCACCTGAGCCTCCACAGACAATGGAACATGAACAGCCATTTGGTCACCGTCAAAGTCCGCATTAAAAGCTGTGCACACAAGCGGATGAAGCTGAATGGCCTTGCCCTCGTGAAGCACAGGCTCAAATGCCTGAATTCCTAGTCTGTGAAGAGTGGGGGCGCGGTTGAGAAGAACGGGATGCTCTTTAACACACTCTGATAAAATATCCCAAACTTCCACTCCCTCCTTTTCCACAAGCCTTCTCGCTTGCTTAATTGTCGTTGCAAAGCCTCTTTCCTCAAGCTTATTGTAAATAAAAGGCTTAAAAAGTTCCAAAGCCATTTTCTTTGGAAGGCCACACTGGTGCAATCTTAAATAAGGCCCCACAACAATCACTGAGCGCCCGGAGTAGTCCACACGCTTACCGAGAAGATTTTGACGAAACCGCCCCTGTTTCCCCTTAAGCATATCGCTCAAAGAGCGCAGAGGTCGCTTTGTTGGCCCTGTAAAAGTCTTGCCACGACGTCCATTATCAAGAAGTGCATCCACCGCTTCTTGAAGCATTCGCTTTTCGTTGCGAATAATAATATCTGGAGCATTGAGTTCACCTAAGCGCTTAAGGCGGTTATTCCTGTTAATCACACGACGATAGAGATCATTTAAATCCGAAGTGGCAAATCGCCCTCCATCCAAGGGAACAAGAGGCCTCAAATCAGGTGGAATCACAGGAACCACGTTAAGCATCATCCACTCAGGTTTATTGATAGAGCCTTTAAAAGCCTCAGCCACCTTCAACCTTTTGGAAAGCTTTTTAACCTGGGCCTCCGACTTTGTTTCTTTGAGGTCCATACGAATACGACGAGATAAATATTCGATATCAACTTTTCTTAAAAGGCCAAGAATGGCCTCACCACCCATAGCCGCCTTAAAGTTGGGACCAAATTCATTCAGAGCCTCCTGATAAGCACCCTCATCGAGAATCTGCCCCTCTTTTAAAGTTGTCTCCATGGGGTCAATCACAGCATAGGACTCACAGTAGAGAACCTTTTCCACATCTTTGAGAGTCATATCTAAGAGGTTACCAATACGGCTTGGGAGAGAACGCAAAAACCAAATATGAGCAACAGGGCTGGCCAACTCAATATGCCCCATGCGACTTCTGCGAACCTTAGACTGGGTCACCTCAACACCACATTTTTCACAAATGACCCCACGATACTTCATACGCTTGTACTTACCACACAAGCACTCATAATCTTTCACAGGGCCAAAGATTTTAGCACAAAAAAGTCCATCACGCTCAGGTTTAAAAGTTCTATAGTTAATGGTCTCTGGCTTTTTCACTTCTCCATGGGACCAGCTACGAATCAACTCTGGTGAAGCAAGTGATATACGAACCCCATTGAAAGAAAGAGGGTCTTTGGGCTTATCAAAAAAATTGAGTAAGTCTTTCAAAATTAGGCTCCCTTTATATTTTATGATGATATATTCATTACATCATACATCCTATTTTTAGGCTTTATTTTTTTAGGCTTTATTTCTATTTCATATTCATTTCTAATAGAGGATTTACTCACATCTCCACACCTGAATCCGAAGTCAACTCCCTCGGAGCTTCTGTAAGTACATCTGACTCAATGAGATCGACATTCAAAGCAAGACTTTGAAGTTCTTTGATCAAAACATTAAAAGATTCTGGTAACCCAGGTTCAAGGATATTCTCACCCTTAACAATGCTCTCATACATACGAGTTCTTCCAGCCACATCATCTGATTTCACTGTCAAAAATTCTTGCAAAGAGTAGGCCGCACCATAGGCTTCAATGGCCCAAACCTCCATTTCTCCAAGCCTTTGGCCACCAAATTGGGCCTTACCACCAAGAGGTTGTTGAGAGACCAAAGAATAAGGACCAATGGAGCGTGCATGAATCTTCTCCTCCACCAAGTGATGAAGTTTCAACATGTACATAATTCCCACGGTCACAGGATTTTGAAAAGGCTCCCCTGTGCGACCATCAAAAAGAGTCATCTGACCTGTGGAAGGAAGATTGGCACGATCTAAAAGCTCCTTCACATCAGACTCCTTAGCTCCATCAAAAACGGGGGTTCCAATATGAATACCATCCACAACTTTTTCAGCTATCTTTTGAATGGAGGAGTCATTTGCTTGATCTAGTCTCGCCGATAATTCTTCATCCGAATAAGCGTGCTTTAAGGCCTCCCTCACCTCTGAAGATTTAAAGCTTTCAAGAGTCTCTTCAATTTGCTTACCTAAGTTGTAGGCAGCCCAGCCTAGGTGAACTTCGAGAACTTGGCCTATGTTCATACGAGATGGCACACCCAAGGAGTTGAGAACCATATCCACCGGCGTTCCATCGGCCATATAGGGCATATCCTCCACCGGCATTACGCAAGAAATCACACCCTTGTTTCCATGGCGGCCCGCAAACTTATCTCCCACTTGAAGTTTACGCTTAATGGCCACGTAAACTTTCACCATCTTAATAACCCCTGGCGGTAACTCATCGCCCTTACGGAGACGATTTACTTTTTCATTAAAAACCATCTTCACAACATCGAGTTGGTTTCTCGCCCCATCCATCACACGAGTGATTTGATACTCAAGTTCTTGACCCAAGGGAATATAGCTTAGTAGCTCAAAGGGAATGGACTCCAGATCAGCACCTGATATTTCCTGCCCCTTAGAGAGAAGCTTTACGGAGCCATCTTCACTGAGAAGAACACCTGTTGTCTTTTGGCTCACAATAAGTTCTTTCAGTTTGTCAAAAGCATTGTTTCTAATAATATTCTGCTCAATCTCCATATCCTTTTGGATTTTTTGTTGCTTCTCATCAATGATCGATTGAAGACGCGAGTCTCTCTCCGCTCCCTCACGACTATACACTTGGGCATCAATCACTGTGCCCGAAACCCCCGACGGAACACGAAGGGAAGTGTCCCTCACATCTCCAGCCTTTTCACCAAAAATAGCTCGCAGAAGTTTCTCCTCAGGGGACAGCTGTGTTTCACCCTTGGGAGTCACCTTACCCACAAGGACATCTCCGGGATGAACCTCCGCACCAATACGAATAATACCTGTGGTATCTAAATCTTTAAGAGCTTCCTCCCCCACATTGGCAATATCACGAGTGATTTCTTCTTTGCCAAGTTTGGTATCACGAGCCACGCACTCAAATTCCTCAATGTGAATGGAAGTGTAAACATCATCTTTAATAAGACGCTCAGAAATAAGAATGGAATCCTCAAAGTTGTAACCCATCCAAGGAGTAAAGGCCACGAGAATATTTTGCCCCAAAGCTAACTCACCCAACTCTGTGGCCGGACCATCAGCAATCACATCCCCACGAGAAACTCGGTCTCCAACACGCACAATGGCCTTTTGATTAAAGCATGTGTTTTGATTGGTTCTCTGGTATTTAACAAGATTGTAAATATCAACATTGCCTCCAGGCTTTCCGTCCTTGGCAAAACGACGCACCACAACTCGCGAAGCATCTACCTCCTCTACCTGCCCATGGTTGGTACAAACAACACTCGTCCCCGAATCTCTTGCTACAAGCTTCTCAACACCTGTCCCCACCAAAGGAGAACGAGATTTTAATAGAGGCACAGCCTGACGCTGCATATTAGAGCCCATCAAAGCCCTATTGGCATCATCGTGTTCGAGAAAGGGGATAAGCGAGGCGGCAATAGAAACAAGCTGACTCGGAGATACATCCATAAGGGAGACTTTTTCACTATCCACCATCTCATACTCACCATCACAGCGAACAGTAAGATTGTCTGTGGAAATTTTGCCTCCCTGCATATCGCGCCCCGCTTGGGCAATATAGTGGCCAGCCTCCTCCAGAGCCGACATATAACGAATGTCCTCTGTCACTTCAGCCGACTCTACTTTACGATAGGGTGTTTCAATAAATCCATAGCCATTAATGCGAGCATAGGTGGCCAAAGATGCAATAAGACCAATATTGGGCCCCTCAGGAGTTTCAATGGGACAAATGCGACCATAGTGGGTCGGGTGAACATCGCGAACCTCGAACCCTGCGCGATCACGGGTCAATCCCCCTGGCCCAAGAGCCGAAAGACGTCTTTTATGGGTGATTTCAGAAAGAGGATTGGTTTGGTCCATAAACTGAGAGAGCTGAGAGGAGCCAAAAAATTCTTTCACCACAGCATTCACCGGTTTCGCATTGACAAGATCGTGGGGCATCATTGTCTCCACATCTTGAAGGCTCATTCTCTCACGAATGGCCCTCTCCATTCTCACCAAGCCAATGCGATACTGGTTCTCCAAAAGCTCACCCACAGAGCGAACCCGGCGATTGCCCAAGTGATCGATATCGTCCACCTCACCCTGACCATTTTTAAGCTCAATGATTGTTTTAGCCACAAAAAGAATATCTTCACTCCTCAAAGTACGAAGTTCCACCGGACACTCATCAAAATTAATACCAAATCGATGGTTGATTTTAAGGCGACCTACCTCACTCAAATCGTAGGTTTCAGGATCAAAAAAAAGACGATGAAAGAAACTTGTCGCCGCCTCAATTGTTGGAGGCTCACCAGGGCGAAGTCTTTTATAAATTTCGAGAAGCGCCTCATCTTTTGTGCTAACTTTATCGATGAGAAGTGTGTTTCTTAGGTAAGGCCCCACAGCGAAGCCATCAAAAAAGATGAGATGAAACTTGTAAATTCCAGCATCCAACAACTTCTTAAAGGTATCACGGGTCATCTCTTGATTGGAATCAACAATAATTTCCCCTGTCTCTTCATCCACCAAAGGCTTGGCCACAACCTTGCCCTCAAGAGCCTCAAGAGAGAGTTCTACTTTGGCCACCTTGGCCTCAAGAACTTTCTTAACCACAGCACGGGTGATACGACGTCCCGCCTTCACAAGAACTTCACCATTCTTCGGGTTGACAATATCTGAAATCGCCTTCTGGCCCGCCAAGCGCTCAATATCTAAGTCACGATAAACCTTGCCACTTTTGGGATCTACCGTCACCAAATCCAGCTTGTAGTAATACTCCAAAAGTTCCTCTGTATCGTAGCCAAGGGCTTTTAAAAGAATCGTGGCGGGGAATTTTCGCCTTCGATCAATGCGTACATACAGAAGATCTTTCTGATCAAACTCAAAATCGAGCCATGAGCCACGGTAGGGAATAATTCGAGCTGAGTAAATCAACTTGCCACTGACGTTGTTTTTTCCTCCATCATGATCGAAAAAAACTCCTGGAGAACGATGCAACTGACTGACAACAACCCTTTCTGTTCCATTAATGATAAAGGAGCCACTGGAGGTCATAAGGGGAATTTCTCCCAAATAAACTTCTTGCTCTTTGACATCCCGAATACTCATAGACTCCGAACCTTCATCTGTATCGAAGACAATAAGTCTCAAAGTCACCTTTACAGGGACGGCAAAGGTCATTCCACGCTGACGACATTCCTCTACATCATACTTGGCTGGTTCAAGAGTGTAGTTAACAAACTCTAAACTCGCTGTTTCATTGAAGTCAGAAATGGGAAAAACGGATTTAAAAACCCCGTTAAGGCCCTCATCTCCACGGCTGTCGGGATCTGTTTCCTTTTCGAGAAAAGCCTCATAAGACTTCTTCTGCAACTCAATGAGATTGGGTATTTCAGTAAGCTGCTTGGTTCTGGCATAGCTACGACGCAAGCGAATATTAGAGGCGACGACGGGTGTGGTCTCCATTATTTCTCCTTAGAAAGTGCAAAAAAAAGGACGGAACAAGGCATGATCGGCCTTGCCCTCAAAAAGCCCATGAAATAGCCCTGAAAAACACCATCACAAGCCCAATTGACTATGCTACTTAATTTCAACCGTAGCTCCAGCTTTTTCAAGGGCGGCCTTGATCTTCTCGGCCTCTTCCTTGGGCTGACCTTCCTTAATGGGCTTAGGAGCACTCTCAACAAGCTCTTTGGCTTCCTTCAAGCCAAGACCTGTAATAACACGAACTTCCTTAATCACGTTGATCTTGCTAGACCCTACACTGGCCAGAATAACATCAAACTCTGTCTGCTCTTCCGCCGCAGCTTCTCCGCTAGGACTTCCAGCCACTACAGCCACAGGAGCTGCGGCACTAACGCCCCACTTTTCCTCAAGATCTGAAACCATTTCAGCCAGCTCAATGACAGGCATCTTTGATAAGAACTCAATAACCTCTTCTTTATTTAAAGCCATTATATCCTCCAAAACAATGTCAAATGAAGTGAGCTAACATCACTTATTCACCATTTGTCAATTAGCTCATAAAATTCTATTAAAATAAAGCTCTAACATAAAATATAAACAAAATACAAAATCTCAATTTATTGGTAATAACTGGTTGGAAAATCTCACTTTGAGTCTTTGTAGGCACTGAGTAAACGAACAAATCCACTAGGTACAGCATGAAGCACACGAACAAAATTGGCCATGGGAGCCTGCAAAGTTCCAAGCAACTTGGCCTGCAACTCCTCTTTTGAAGGCAGTTGTGCAAGATGCTTTATTTGGGCCTCGTTGAGACCTTTCCCACCAACAGCACCTGCTTTTATAACAAGTGCTTGAACTTCCTTGCTGAACTCAGTGAGCTGTTTGGCCGAAGCACTCACATCTTCATAGGCAAAAACAACAGCTCTAGGTCCCACAAAGTGGTCGGCAAGACACGCCTCAAGCTCAGAGTGATCCTTGAGAGCTCTCTTCACCAAAGTGTTTCTCACCACTCTCATCTGTGATTGAATAGGGCTTAAAAACTTGCGCAAGCGAGTGACCTGCTCCACATTCATGCCAGTAAAATCGACAAGAAATGCCGCTTTAGCCTTACCTAAACAGCTTGAAAGATGGGCAATTTCTTCGGCTTTTTGTGCCCGAGTCATCATTCTCTATGAACCTCCTTCATGCGGTTTTTGGATAGGGACACAGGAGAAGAGAAGCAAAATCCACAACATTTCCCACGTCTCAACAGGCTATCTATTAAACCCACTTCGGGGCACCTGTGTCTCTGACCGCAACTTATTAAATTAAATGCACCAATATAAATGAACTAAACAAACAACTCTTGCATGAAGCTTAGCAAACTGTTCCTATACGACACAAACCAATCATAGCATAGGCTTAATGCGCCAAGTTACACGCGTAGAATAAAAAAACCTCATAAAATAAAAGTTGAACTTAAACAAGAGCCCCCTGGGTATTGGCCACATCCATCTTGATTCCAGGTCCCATGGTGGCACTAACAGCAATGTTCCTCAAATAAATACCCTTGCTCGATGCAGGTTTCGCCTTTTGCAAAGCCCCTATGAAAGCTAAATAGTTATCCATCAACTTCTCTGCACCCATAGAAGAGCGCCCCACAGAAGAGTGCACAATACCAGCTTTCTCAACTCGAAAGGCCATCTTGCCCTTTTTCTCTACCTCCACAGCTTCTGTCACATTCATTGTCACAGTGCCCACCTTAGGATTGGGCATAAGACCACGGGGTCCGAGAATTTTAGCGACCTTAGCCACCATAACCATCATATCAGGGGTCGCAATCGCTTTATCAAAGTCCAACCAACCATCTTTGATTTTTTCCACAAGATCATCTGCACCCACAAAACAAGCTCCAGCCGCCTTAGCTTCTTCTTCCTTGGATCCTTTGGCGAAAACAACAATACGAACTTCTTTTCCCAGCCCATGGGGAAGGGCAATGGCCCCCCTCACCTGCTGGTCCGACTGCTTAGGGTCCACACCCAAACGAACAGATACATCGATGGACTCATCAAACTTAGCCACAGCTGTCTCTACCACCAAATGAACTCCTTCCTTAACAGAATATCTTTTTGCAGAGTCCACCTTAGCTTTCACTGAGACAAACCTTCTTCCCAATTTCTTCATAATTTATACCTACTCCCTGTCACCTATACTGCTCCGTAACAAATACATACAAACGGACAACATAACAAATAGTACTAGTGATCGTAACCATTACTTTAATGATAATGCAATGTTAACATTGTTACTTAACTTAATGACTACGCTTGTTATTTCATGGCCATGACGACACAAATATTACTCAATTTCTAAACCCATGCTTTTCGCCGTTCCCTGCACTTGAGAAATAGCTGATTCAAGGCTTACACAATTGAGATCAGACATCTTTGTTTCTGCAATCTCCCTCACCATATCTTTACTGACAGTACCCACTTTGTCCTTTTGAGGCATCTTCGACCCACTCTTTAAGTTCAAGGCTTTTTTGAGAAGAACAGACGTTGGAGGTGTCTTTGTCACAAATGTAAAAGAGCGATCCTGATAAACTGTAATAATCACGGGTATGACCGTATCACCTACACCTTGGGTCTTTGCATTAAACTGCTTGCAAAAGTCCATGATATTCACACCGTGCTGACCTAGGGCCGGCCCCACAGGTGGAGCCGGATTCGCCTTGCCCGCCGGAATCTGTAATTTAATTTGACCTGTCACCTGCTTAGCCATGACCTAACTCTCCTATATTTCTCAAATTTTCTGTACTTTGTACTTTCTCTACACAACTCTCTCAATCCTCTATGGATTGCTACTTGATGTTTTCGCAGGGCGCCACGCAATCAGCTAGCAAGAGTTTTAGAAATGGTCAAGCTTTTTCTACTTGTACAAAGTCCAATTCCACAGGGGTGGGACGACCAAAGATACTGACAAGCACTTTAACCTTACCCTTCTCTTCATTTATATCCTCAACAGAACCATTAAAACTACTAAAAGGTCCATCTATAACAACGACACTCTCTCCAACAGCAAAAGATATTTTGTGCTTGATTTTCTCAGCCCCCGTCTTCATTTGCTTTGTAACACGAGCGACTTCTTCCTCAGAAACTTCAGAGGGTTTACCAGAGCTTCCCACAAAACCTGAAACCTTGGAAGCCCCCCTCACCAAGTGCCAAGTCTTGTCAGACATGTCCATTTGTACAAAAATATAACCAGGAAAAAACTTGCGCGCCCTTGTGGTCTTCTTGCCCTTTACAAGCTCCACCACATTTTCAGAAGGAACTAAGATATTTCCAAAACACTCTGACATCTTCATGCTCTTAATGCGATCTTCAATAGAAGACTTCGCTGTATTTTCACAGCCTGTTTGAGTATTCACAATGTACCACTTCAACTCCGACACTTAAGACCTCTATGCCACCATTTTCTATGGCTCTATAATTGGCTTTCTAAGCTAACTTCCCAGTTAACTCTTCCCACAACTTCTTATGACTTGCTGACTCATCACTGACTTACTGCTGAATAATAACTTTCACAATTTCTGTGGAGAGATAGTCAAACACAAACAAAATCAAACAAGAAATAGTCAACATAACGCAAACGACAAGAGTCATCCCCGTTGTATCGCGACGAGAGGGCCAAACGACTTTAAGCAATTCTGTCACCACCTCATCCGCCCAAACCAAAACTTTTTTGTTAAACTGCAAAGAAAAAAAGGTGACCAAAGCGACAACCACAGGAAGACCATGACGCACAACATCTTGTGCGTAAAGCCTTGCCACAAATCCAAAACTCGCTGCAACTGTCTCCAAAAGTATATTTACTGTAACAGCCACCAGAAAAGCAAAAATGAGAAAGCTCACAGTAATGATTTTATGATGACTTCTTCCCAAAGCGACCTACTTTCTTTGAACTTTTTAGAGTTATAAACTGGCAGGGTAGGAGGGATTCGAACCCACAACCTACGGATTTGGAGTCCGTTGCTCTACCAATTAGAGCTACTACCCTCCCTCACCCAACCTTACAGCGGGACAACCGATTTACTCCACTTTACTCCACAATATCCGTAACGACACCCGCACCCACAGTACGGCCACCCTCACGAATTGCAAAACGCAATTCTTTTTCCATGGCAATGGGAGCAATCAACTCCACATCCATTTCAACACGATCTCCAGGCATAACCATCTCAACACCTTCCTTCAAGGTGACCACACCCGTAACATCTGTGGTACGAAAGTAAAATTGAGGGCGATACCCCTTAAAAAATGGGGTGTGACGCCCACCCTCTTCTTTTGTAAGGATATAAGCCTCAGCTTTAAACTTTTTATGGGGCGTAATAGAGCCAGGAACGGCAAGAACCTGGCCACGCTCAACATCTTCTTTTTTTGTCCCGCGGAGAAGGCAGCCAGCATTGTCGCCAGCCTGCCCCTCGTCGAGAAGCTTGCGAAACATCTCAATGCCCGTCACAGTCGTTTTAGCTGTTTCCCGAATACCAATAATCTCCACTTCTTGGCCCACTTTAACAATTCCACGCTCAATACGACCTGTCACCACTGTTCCACGGCCAGAAATGGAAAAAACATCCTCAATGGGCATGAGAAAGGGTTTGTCTGTGACACGAATTGGAGCTGGAATATATTCATCCACAGCCTCCATAAGCTTATTGATAGCCTCCTCACCAATATCGCTGACATGCCCCTCAAGTGCCTTAAGGGCAGAACCCTGAACAATAGGTATATCATCACCAGGAAATTCATACTTGGAAAGAAGCTCGCGAATTTCCAGTTCCACAAGTTCAAGCAACTCAGGGTCATCCACCTGATCTACTTTGTTCATAAAAACAACAATGGCAGGCACACCCACCTGACGAGCCAATAAGATATGTTCACGAGTTTGTGGCATGGGACCATCTGCGGCCGAAACCACAAGAATCGCACCGTCCATTTGGGCCGCTCCCGTAATCATGTTTTTTACATAGTCAGCATGACCGGGACAATCCACATGGGCATAGTGACGTCGCTCTGTTTCGTACTCCACATGAGCTGTGGAAATGGTGATCCCACGCTCCCTCTCCTCTGGAGCATTATCGATCTGATCGTAAGCTTGGGCTGTCGCCCCACCACTTTTTGATAATACTGTTGTAATAGCCGCCGTCAGAGTGGTCTTACCGTGGTCCACATGGCCAATGGTTCCAATATTCACATGAGGCTTACTACGATCAAATTTTTCTTTAGACATTTTTAAAGACTCCTCTACTTTGAATTGTAATGATGAGCAACATAACTCACGCTGCGGTTCATTGTTAATCGTTTTATACTTTTATACTTAATATTTCTATTTACTTACACTTTCTATTTACTTAATTTACTCTGCCATCAACATAACAACATATATAACAAAGTTAAGCTCCTTATGAAGGCAAAGCCTACAAAATGGAGCCCATGGAGAGACTCGAACTCTCGACCTCACCCTTACCAAGGGTGTGCTCTACCCCTGAGCCACATGGGCATAGGCCGAACTTGAGGGTCCCCGCTAAGTAGCATACCCCAAAAAGAGAAGCAATAGAAAGGTCACGCAAGTCGTCATACACAAATAGACCAAAGTAACCATAATGGCCACCCCTCATGTACGTCTAACCTCATGTATAGCCAATTCTCATGCCAAACTAACTCCCCCATTTTAAGGCTTTCCGTTTAAAGCTCCCCCTTAAAATGGAGCGGAAGACGGGCCTCGAACCCGCAACCCTCAGCTTGGAAGGCTGATACTCTACCAATTGAGCTACTTCCGCAACAAAAAAACTGGTGGAGAGGGTAGGATTCGAACCTACGTAGGCCGAAGCCAACGGGTTTACAGCCCGTCCCCTTTAGCCACTCGGGCACCTCTCCACATAGAGCTTCAATACAGAGTTTTTCAATTCCACCTCTAAACAGGGTTAAGAAAATGGAGCTGGATATGGGACTCGAACCCGCAACCTGCTGATTACAAATCAGCTGCTCTACCAATTGAGCTAATCCAGCTCAGAGAACCCAAAGCATGGCTAGGCAATTCAATAAATTCAAAGATATGATATGGCAGCACTAAAAACAGAGTATAAAGAGAAGAGTCCTACCGATCAAGCTACGAAAAGCTCTTTTTAAAGTTTAATTAGGTGAGTCATAGAACCTCGATGTCATTTTTTTGACTTCGCCACGCTCCCCAGGCTTCAACCTTCCTCTTCGAGACAGAAAGGCTCAAAGGCAAAAACAGTTGCTTTTACCCAATGATGCCAACTATAAACTATACCTAACCTATACCCATAAAGATATAATGAAAATGTGTGGCAAGAGCCTATGTGTCGCCTTGCAAATATGTCACCTTGAAATAAGTGGAGTTACTTTTGAAGAATGCATCGGGCAAAGTGGTGCTGAAAGCTGTGGCCGGCAATGGATCCCTAGCCATAGGCAAGTTTATTGTATGGCTTATAACATTGAGCCCATCTATGCTTGCCGAAGCCATTCACTCCCTTGCAGATACCAGCAATCAAGTTTTGCTCTATGTGGGAGTAAGGCATGGACAGTATGGCCCAACAAGAGAGTACCCTTGGGGGCGAGCCAGCGCCCGTTATTTGTGGAATCTAGTTTCTGCCGTCGGAATTTTCTTTATAGGTTTTGGAGTGACGGTGTCCCACGGCATTTACTCCCTCATTCACCATGAAGATTATAGCATAGATGCCAGCATGTCGTTGATGAACTTTTTTGGAGTAGACATCAGCATGTGGACAGTGGGCATCCTCGCTTTCTCACTCATTGTGGAGGGAGCTGTGTTGAATACCGCCATCAAAGCTGTCAATAAAGAGCGCGAGGAGCAAAGTTTATGGGACTACATCAGAAAAGGAGATGACCCCACCAACGTAGCCGTTCTCCTTGAGGACGGAGCCGCCGTTCTAGGGATTTTTGTAGCACTCTTGGGCAACTGGCTGTCTAGCTACTATCACTCTGGCATTCCCGATGCTATTGCAACTCTTATTATTGGAGTTCTCCTGGGTTTTCTAGCTATTGTTCTTGCAAGGGCCAATGGGCGCCTTCTCATTGGTGTGGCCGTTCCTATGTCAGAGGAGAAAAAAATTCGCCAATTTTTGGAGGATTGCCCCTCCGTAGAAAGAGTCATTCATTTTCGCACAGAAATTCTTGGTCCCGACAGGTGGCGCTTAGCTACAGAAATTGAGTTTCACGGTGAAGTGATGGTCAACCGTGAGCAAATAATTAAGGATGCTGAGAAGATTCGCTCGGGAGAAGAGGATGCCCTTCCTGTTTTGATGGATATTGCCGGTCGAATGGTTCGCACAGTGGGGAATGAAATCAATGAACTCGAAAAACAACTCAAACAGGAATTTCCCCAGCTCTATGCCATTGAACTCGAAGTCAACTAGTGAACGAGAAGCCGTGGCAGTTCCTATGTCAACTGAAACTAAGAGTTCTTCTAAAAGTCATTAAAAATACTTCTTATGAATTGCCAAACCTTAACGCCAATAGACTTGAAAAAAATAAGCTTGAAAAAAAAACATACTTTATCTTAGACTATCAACTAGAGCTTCTATAAGAAGGAGGCGCCACGTAAGGCTTTCAAGCTGAAAGCTAAATTTAATAAGGGGGGATTATTAATGGTATACGTATTTCTAAGGTCAGGATGGCTTGCAACTTTATTAAGTATATTTTCTCTAGTCAGTATTTTATCTTTTTCATCCTATGGGGCACGGTATATTGTAACTTTTAAAGAAAAGGGATCATTTGAATCCGTCAAGGCTCGCACACTTCTAAACAATAAACATAAACTCTCAGTCATGGTTCAAGGTGAAATACCTATAAAGGATTCCATAAAAAACTCTAGAAAGACTTCCATGAATTTTATGGGCACCTCCGTTCAAGTCATTGAAATTTTAGATGAACTAGATATTGTTTTAATAGATACTGAAAACGAACAAGCCTTAGAGGCCCTCAAGGCTAACTCCCATGTGGTTATCGAAGAGGATGTGATGATTCCAACACCTGCTCCTCTTTACAACTATGAAGAATATATTTCCCTGCGTAACTCCATGGAGACGACTGACAAACAAAAGCAAAATAAACAAAAAATACTTAATTCATTTAATATAGAACGCCCCTGGGGCCTCGATGCCATAGGGACCCCGAATGCTTGGAAAATCACTCGGGGACAGGGTGCAACAGTTCTTATTTTAGACTCAGGTATCGACAAGGACCATAGGGAGGTGAAGGACAGTTTCCTCATGGGCAAAAACTTTGTCGTTTCTCAAAGAAAGGACCTTCCCTATGACTTCTTTGATGAAACAGGGCATGGCACCCACACATCGGGAACTGTGGCAGGGGCTCTTGTTGGCGTGGCTCCTGAAGCAAAAATCTTAATGGCCAAAGTTTGCAATGATGGCTGCCTTACCTCTAATGTTCTTAACGGAATCAACTGGGGGCTCGCCAATGGCGCCGATGTCATTAACTTTTCCCTGGGAGGACGCTGGCCGTCGTCGTCTCGCCAAAAAGTGATGAAGGAAGCCACAAAACGCGGCGTTGTGATTGTGGCAGCTTCGGGCAACAGTGCCGAACCTGCAGATTTTGCAGATAACCCATGGATGATCTACCCCGCAGCCAACGATTTTGTTATCGCCGTGGGAGCTTTGAATCGTGAAAATACAAGGGCTGATTTTTCTCAATACAGTGAGGGCTTGAGTGTTGTTGCTCCAGGTGTTTCCATTCAATCCTGTGGACCTGGAATGACTTATTACGGACATGTAAGTATAAACCTTGGTGATCGAACTCTAGAGGCCGTGCCCAATACCTTGGCCCATGGTGCGAGCATTATTAAAGATGAAACACTGTCGGCTCCCATTATCTTTGCAGGCCTAGGCAACAAAGAAGACTTTGAGAAACTTGACTTAAAAGGTCACTGGGCCCTTGTCCACCGAGGAGAGATTACTTTTCTGGAAAAAGTAAACCATGCCACTGAGGCAGGGGCTCTGGGTGTGATTATTGTCAATAACAAACCAGGTCTTATTCGGCCATGGCTCAAAGATGTAGGCGAAACCCCAGTGAGTGTGCCCGTATTCCTTGTGGAGCAAGAAGTGGGGTCAATTTTGTTAGAATCTCTCAATGCTGGTACTGTACCCACTATAAGTATGAGCATGGAATTGGGTCCCAGTTACCTCCTTGCTGACGGCACCTCCATGTCATCTCCCCATGTGGCAGGTTTGGCCGCACTTATTAAATCAGTGAGTCCCAACTTTACAAGCAAGCAAGTGCAAGAAATTATAGAGAGCACAACCACTCCCATTGAACCTACTCTCGAATATGGTCATGGTCTTATCCATGCTGAAAAAGCTGTGAAAAAAGCTGTGGAAATGACTATGAATGCGGATACTATTCGAAAATCAGAAATGTCATGGGTGGAATCACCATCATGGGCAGAGACGACGGAGGCGGCTCTTCCTATTGCCAACTGAGACTGAGCCAGAAAAATTAATTATCCAAAAATATTCATAGTCAATTCATAAAAAAAGCACGGCTTTATCAGGGGGGATTGATAAAGCCGCGCAGAAAGGAGGAAAACTATGAATAAACAAACCTTAATATAACCTTCAAACTAATAATGATAATTATACTAAATCTTTGAGCTATAATAAATTGGCTCTTTTATTCTTAAGTTGAATCGCTTTCTTTTCTACAAGAGTCGTTTGAACTTCCATTCTTTGATTCTTCCTCGTGAGCTTTTTGTTGGCCTTACGCAGCTTTTTGATCTCCTTTTTCAAGTGCGTTGCAATTCTCTCAGCATTTTTCTTACGCTGTGTAAGGCTTTTATATCGACGCTCCCCACGGGTGATCTTGCTTTGAAGAGCCAACCTTTCGTTTTTGCTACGAATAGCCTTTTGCTCCACACGATCCACTTGACCTTGAACCTTGTTCAATTGTATTTGCAATTGATGGTGGATAGCTCTGAATTTTTCAGCTCTTTTCTCAACTCTTTGGGCTACCGCCGCACTTTTAAGGTAGCGCAAATGAAGTCTCTTTGTCTTTGATTGAATATTTTTATTCTTCTTCTTCAGACGAGAGATTTCTTTTTTAAGCTTCTGAGTTTTACGATCAAGCCTTTGTCTCTCAACGAGAGTTTCTCTCATTTGAGCTTCTCCATCATAAAAACCAAGCTCTTCAATTTCAGATTCAACATTGAGCTCAACGACTTTATCAAAGTTAGCAACACTATCTTCCGCATTGACACTGAAGGCGCATGTATTGATAACTAAAATGTGCAATGAACTTATAGGAATAATAAGATTTCTTCTAAGGTTCTTTAAGATACAGAACCTTGTAAATAATAATTCTTTTTTCATAAATACCTCCTTATTTAATGTCCTTGCCTTTGTATAAGAGCAAATGATGTGCCAATGCTCTTTTCAAAATAAGAGGTATTTGAGGCTATCTCTTTAAAAAATGGGCCCAGAAAGTGCCCTAAATGGTCACCCAGTGACCTTAATTGTTAAATATAAACGGAAAAGCTAAATAAAAATTCCCAAGCGCTGGGCCATGAGAGCCCAGCGGTGCCTCCGATGGATTCTTCGAGGAGGCTTCATAAAATCGTCAACAGAGGCCCGGCGGACAAGTCCCCGTCGATAAACAACGGCCTGCCCCCAACCTCCTTCTTTCACAATCTGAGCCGCTTCAAGGCCCATGGCCATGGTCAGAAAGCGATCCGTGGTGGTCGGGGCTCGGCTTCTCTGTAGGTGACCTAAAACGACATGACGACTTTCCCAGCCCGTTTCTTTTTCCACCCATCGAGCTAATTTTTCAGCAATCCCGCCCAAGCGCTTTGGTTCGGGCGAGCCCTCCACCATAAAGGCAACCTCTGGATCTTCCCCATGAGAAAAGGCCCCCTCTGAAACGACACAGATAAGACCTCGTTGCTTGTAGACATTTTGCTTTTTTTTGATAAATTGAATAAGTTGATTCTTATCAAATGGCTTTTCGGGAATAAGAATCACATCAGCGTAGGAAGAAAGCCCTCCCCCTAGAGCAATCCACCCGGCATGACGCCCCATGGTTTCCACAACAATCACCCGGCGGTGGGCATCTGCCGTGGTCCGAAGAGAGTCTACGGCCTCAGCCACCACCGAACAAGCTGTGTCGTAACCAAAAGTGATCTCTGTACCCGCCAAGTCATTGTCAATGGTTTTGGGCACGCCGATGAGTGGAATGTCATCTTTAAAGCTTGATAACCCTGAAAAAGTTCCATCTCCACCGGCGGCAATAATTCCATCCAGTTGAAGGTCCTTGTACTTGTCTATAAACTCTTTCTCACGCCCCTTGGTTCCACATCGATTGGAGGTTCCAAGAAATGTCCCCGCATAGGCATGAAGCCCATTGACGTCTTTCCAGGTCATTTTCCTGTATCGGCCCTCAAAAATGCCTTCAAATCCATCATAAATCCCAATAACCTCAAACCCTTCATTGAGAAGAGCCTTGGAAGATGATTCCAGAATTCCATTGAGACCAGGAGCATCTCCGCCCCCTGTTAAAATACCAATTCGCATAAATCTTTCTTTTCCTTTCACGTAACTTTAAGTAAATCATGGATATGGACAAGGCCCACGGGAGCCTGAGGATTCTCTGAGCCTTTGTCGAGAACAAATAAAACTTGTATCTTGTGTTGTTCCATAACAAAACGAGCTTTTGCTGCAAGCTCTTGGGCGTCAATGACCTTTGGGTTTGTGGACATAAGGCTTTCCACCCTTTCGTCGATAATAAAGCTGTTTGTCTCTAACTTTCGGCGAATGTCACCATCTGTTATAATCCCTTGAAGCACTTGTTTTTGATCCACAATATCCACAACACCCACAACACCTCGAACCTCTCGCTCTGTCATCAATGAAATAATTTTGGAAAGACTATCCTCCTTTCTCACAAGGGGTAGGGCTTTGTGCATCACATCTGCAACCCGAGTGAGAAGTTTTCTTCCCAGAGAACCACCGGGATGGAATTCAGCAAAGGAGGTTTCATCAAAACCACGAGCCTTTAAAACAGCCATGGAAATGGCATCTCCCAAAGCCAGAGTGGCCGTGGAACTTGAAGTTGGCGCCAAACCCAAGGGGCAAGCCTCTTCGTTCACATAAGTATCTAGGTAAATCGTAGAGGCATTGGCAAGCATGCTATTGGATTTGCCTGTCATTCCAATCAGGGGAATTCCCTTCTTAGAAACATAGTTAATGAGAGGAAACATTTCAGGAGCCTCCCCACTGTGGCTAATGGCAATAAGAAGGTCCCCCGGCATCACCACACCCAAGTCGCCATGACAACTCTCCGCAGGATGCAAGAAAAAAGAAGGGGTTCCCGTGGAGCTTAAGGTGCTACTGATTTTGCGACCCACTAAACCTGACTTTCCCATGCCTGTGACAATGACCTTGGATGGGCAGTTTAAAATCATTTCAATCACTCTATCAAACCTTTCATCTAAACTCTCCATGAGATGATGAAGTGCTTGGGCTTCTATGGTTAAAACACGATGGGCTTCTCTACGATGAGAGGATGAGTGGGATGAGCTTTCAGTCATAAGTACCTATCTCTTTCTCAGTACTCTTAACATTACTTTTAACATTGAGACGAGAAGTCGATCTCTCAAGAGCCGCTTGCACAAAGCTTGCAAACAAAGGATGAGGCTCCATGGGCTTGGACTTAAATTCAGGGTGAAATTGCACTCCTATAAACCAAGGATGATTCTTGATTTCAATGACTTCCACAAGCTCACGCTCCCTGCAAATTCCAGATAAAGTCATTCCATGACTCTCAAAAAGAGACTTAAACTTATTATTAAACTCGTAGCGGTGTCTATGACGCTCCCTAATGGGGGAATATCCATAGATCTTAAGAACATGGCTCCCCTCGGTGAGGTGACAAGAGTAAGCCCCCAACCTCATTGTCCCCCCCATTTTGTCCATGGACTTTTGCTCCTCCATGAAATCAATAACAAAATCTTGATGCGTGTTTCCTTGAAGATCCTCCACGTCAAGAAACTCACGACTTGTAGCATCTTGAATTCCACACACATTTCTCGCAAACTCAATGGAAGCCAGTTGCATGCCTAAGCAGATTCCTAAAAATGGAATTTTATTTTCACGAACATAGCGAATGGCAGCTAACTTGCCCTTGGTGCCACGAGTTCCAAACCCACCTGGCACAAGAACTCCATCGAGGTGAGAAAGAAACTTCTTCACATTCTCATCTGTCAGATAAGACGAATCAATGTAAACAAATTGGACTCTTGAGTGATTGGCGATTCCACCATGATCCATGGCTTCGTGAAGTGATTTATAGCTTTCCTTTAAATCCACATATTTACCCACAATGCCAATGGAAATTTCACGAAGTGGACTCTTCAGTCTTAAAACCATATCTTTCCAACCCAAAAGATTTGGCACTCTAAGCTCCAACCCAAGACGACAACAGACTTTCTTATCCAACTCCTCGTCATGGAAAGCCAAGGGTACCTCATAGATAGTTTCAGAGTCCACGGCGGCAATAACATGTTCGGGGCAAACACTGCAAAACAAACTAATTTTAGATTTTATATTTTTATGTATCAACTTTTCAGAGCGGCAAATTAAGAAATCGGGTTGAATGCCCACTTCGCGAAGCTCTTTGACCGAGTGCTGAGTTGGCTTACTTTTTAACTCACCTGCGGATGAGATATAAGGAAGATATGTTACATGAACAAAGATGGAATTCTGTAAGCCCACATCCACTCGCATTTGACGTATGGCCTCAATAAATGGAAGACCCTCAATATCTCCCACAGTGCCGCCAATTTCTACGATAATGACATCGGCATCTCCAACAACATGGTGAATGCACTGCTTGATTTCATCTGTAATATGAGGGATGACTTGAACCGTTCCACCGAGATAGCCCCCACGGCGCTCTCTAGAAATAACACTTTCATATATCTGTCCTGTGGTAATACTGTTGGAGTGGTTAACAAGAACTTGGGTGAAGCGCTCGTAGTGACCTAAGTCCAAGTCTGTTTCAGCTCCATCCTCAGTCACATAAACTTCTCCGTGCTGAAAGGGAGACATCGTGCCTGGGTCCACATTAATATAGGGATCGCACTTCATCAGGGTCACCTTGAAACCACGAGCCTCAAGGAGGGTCCCCAGGCTTGCTGCCGTCAAGCCCTTTCCAATGGAAGACACCACTCCTCCAGTGACAAAAATAAACTTGGGAGCCTCAGAAGACTTCCTTGCCTGCGCAGCCTTTACTTGTGAGATCTCTGCTGCTTGTGAAGTCTCTAGTAAAGTCTCTATTGGTGAGTCTCCTGAGGTCTCTGGAAAGGTCTCTATTGGTGAGGTCTTTACTTCTGAAGTTTCTGGAAAAGTCTTTTTAGCCATAGCCAACTCATTACTTGCTTTACCGCCATGTATCAATACTTTTAGCTCGAAAATTTTGACGCATACACCCTCTAAGAGAAAGCCCTCCCTTCGCTAGAAAAAATTAGGGTGCCTACATATGCCTAATGCCTATACAAAGTGTCTATCGTGAAGACAGAAGCTTTTTTTGTAGACAGACCTTTGGGAAACTTTGGCCTCACAGGACTCTCAGTTGATTTGTACACATCTTCACATATTCCACTTTGGCTCTTTATTTGCTTCTTAAATATTATTGAGGGTATTGGTGAAGACACTTTCTTTACCTAGGAGCTAATCAATTATAATCATGAAGGCTGTGAAAATGGTGAAAGAAGCATTTACAAATTCAATCTATTCTATCACCTGTACCACCTCTATCATCATGCTTCTTACAAGCCCCACAAAGACGTGGTCTTCCTCAGATCCTATTCATGCAAGATCACTTGAGAGTATTCAAGTTCTTATTCAGGCCAATCACCAAAGGCTTACAAAAATCAATAAAAAGATTTCCAAAGAAAGAATTAAAAGAATCAAGCAATACCTTCCTAGCTCTTTACTTTCCTCACCCCTTACTCAAACACACCCTTCAACCATTCAAGCACACCCGTCAGGCTGGATGTGTACAGAAAGCCAGATTGAAAGGCTTAAAAAAAGTCAAAGAGAGCACCTTCTCAAACAAGACTTCTTAGATCGTCTCAAGGTCCAAGTGGACAATAATTACGAAAGCTACAAAGAAAAAGAAAATCTTCAAACTTTTCTCGTTAATATTTTAAAGAGAATGGTTCAAATTGAAAAACGGCAGAAACCACAAACTATGTATAAATTTCTAAAATATCTTTCTGTAGCTATGGAAAAACTGATGGAGCCCACAGAATATTCTATCGATTTCATTGAGGGCTATTTAAGAGCATCGACTTTCGAACAACCTATCAGCCCCCAAGTCTATAGGCAAATGAGGCATTACTCCAATGGTATTGACAACGAACCAGCTCAACAAAGACCTTAGACTTTTGGCCAATCCCTATGGATTCATGTGGCTTTAAATGTACCTTTTCATCCAATAACGATAATATAAATATATAAAAACACAACATAGTGACGGTCTGAGGAATATTTAGGGATGAATTCTACTTTATTAATTGCCAAAGTAAGTCTATGCCGTTGGGTTTATCAGCTTCTTGGCTTCACAACCCTATTATTCATCTCTTTCGGAGCGCCGATTTCTTCTTATGGAGCCCCCTCCGGAAAGTACTACGACTTACCTAAGGTGGTGGCTGTTCAAAATCGCTCTTACTATGTCAATAAAGATCTTACATTTCAACTTGGATTTCTTCCTTCAGACCCCTTCAACAAGGGGGTCACCTTTGGGGTTGGCTACACACATTATTTCAAAGACTACCTTGCTTGGGAGGTGGCCAATGTCAATTACAATATGAATCGTGAAACAGGTCTCAAGCGTGATGTCAACAACCTCAATATAGACATTCAAAATAAGGGGGGGCTGAGTGGTCAGCTAGACTATATGAATTACTATTTGGCAACCAACTTAGTGTACACACCCATTTATGCAAAGAATCTTCTTTTTAATTCCAAAGTTATTCATGGTGAAATCAGCCTCACTCTTGGCGGAGGAGTCACCAAACTTCAAAAAACTGGGGTTCGCCCTCTTGTTATGGCCGGTGGTTACTTTAGATTTTTTACTCAACCCGATCGCTCATGGAAGTTTGACTTCAGAAATAACATCTACTTTAGTCAAGCCGCAGGAGCTATCAATGCTTGGTCTTTTGGTATTGGTTATTCAATACAACTGGGAGACAGACCTCCCTCTGTTTCAAGCTATTAAAGGAATACCTGGCATGGAGATCATCGGCTCCAGCGTCAAGGAAACTCACTTCCTTGTGAGAATTTATGAAGAGTAGCCAGTGATTAACATCAAAGGTGCAAAAATGATGAAAATAGTCCAATATTCAACAAAAATAGAGATTTTATTTTATGTGATTCTTTTTACCATCTTTGTTGGAGCCTTAAATGTCAAAAGTAGAGCAAATACAGAAAATGTAAAATCCACAAACACTCCCTCAAAAAACAATTCCGAAGGAAAAAGTCTCGAATTAAGCAACAAATTTATGAATAGCAAAGAAAAGCAAGGTTTTCGTTACTGGCCCACAGATGATCTCTTCTGGAAGGAATACCAGGATTTATATCAAAAAGAACAAATCCAAAACGCTATAGGTTTCGCTTGGAGCCAACTGCAAAGCTTTGGAGATGAAACCCCGGAAGGAGCAGAAGCTTATCTTGCCATAGCGCAATCTCTGTTTAAGAAGGGTTATACCTATGCCAGCTTTTTAATACTTATTGACTTAGCCAAGGATCGCATCGGAACTCAGGTCGGTATTGCGGCCCTTTACGAACTATCTCTATTGGCAGAAACATCTCTTTACGACAAAGGTTCTCTCACCAATTTCTTGAATAATCACGATTTTGGCAATCTCCATTCTGATATTAGAAGCTTTATCAGCTATCATAAATCTCTCAGAAATATGACCTTTGGCTACAATAAGTGGGCGAAGAAATATATCACACAAATAGATCCCACCAGCCACTGGTCCTACCTCTTTCAGTACTGGGGAGCCATTGGAGAGGTGGCAAGAGATAAAATTGATTCCGCTTTGCCGACACTACAGAGTCTCCAAGAGAATACGAAAGTGCGGCCCTCACTGAGAAATTTGGCGAGTTTGCAGATAGCTAGGCTTGAATTTGAAAAGGGTCAATTTGATACAGCGTACAACATTTACTCAAACATAGGCCATCTCGGCGTGCGTGAGCAGGGCCGCATTCAGCTTGAACGCGCTTGGGCACAGTACTATACAGGAAACTATTCCAAAGCTTTAGGGCTGCTTTCAGCCTTGAGAGCTCCTTATTTTCGACCCTCCTTAAGTCCAGAAAGATTTATATTAGAAATGCTTATTTTTCGTGAACTTTGCCACTACAACTCCGTTTTAAATACAGCCAAAAGATTCCAATCAACCTATAGAAGTGCCTTTAAAACGATTCAAAAAAGAACTCCTCTCAAAAACAACAAAGTGCTTCTTAGCATGAGCTTGATGAATAAAGATATTCAAGACAAGGCCAATCTCATTGCCCTTATTCGTAGGGAGAAAGCAAAATTTAAAGAAGAAAAAATAGCACCGAACCTCATTAAAAAATTGATGACTCAACACAAGAATGCCGATCAAAGGCTACAAATGGAAATCGATTATCAAATTGAGGATCATATTCGACAAATAGCCAGTGAGCTTCTAGAATATCGAGATGAAGTTTCTTTTCTAAAGTATACAGCAACATTGGATAATTTGAGAATTGTTCGTCGAGGAGAGGGGCGAGAATATGCATCGGAGTCTATTTCCACATCGACCTTTGATCGAATCTATTGGCCTGTTGAAACACGATATGGAGTTATAGAATACTGGACTGACGAATTTGAGGATTATAAAATGCTTATTTCCAGTCGTTGCTACAGTGAAGCTCCTCAAAAAAATCCATCTAGCAAAGAACTGGAAAGAAGATTTAAGTAATGATAATTTAAGTAATGACAATTTAAATAATGACATTGGGAAATAATAAGGTGAAAAGAAAAGAATACAAATCTACTCAATTAATTCTTATCATCAGAAATGTCATATTATTTTCTCTTAATTTCTTTCTTATTGCTATGGTTTTTTCCACTTCACCCTCTGCTCAAGAAACCAAGTCATTGAGCCTTGAGCAAATGCATAGAAATTTGACAAAAATACGAAAAAGTACTGAAGAAACAAAAAAGAAAATTAAAATCATTCGAGACGCAAGATTTCTTCCGGAACTTTATTTTGCTCTTGCTGAATTTTATATTGATGAGGCTAAATATTTATATCTTATTAAAGTGGCTGAAAATAAAAATGCTCCTGTGGAAGAATTGGATTTCGCTAGCAGCAAGAGGCTTAAAGTTCTAGCAATTAAAACCTATAACTATATTATTGAAAAATTTCCAAAACTCGAAGAAAGGGATAAGGCGATCTTCTTAAAAGCCCATGAATTTAAGGGCTTGGGTCGCTTTGAAGAGATGGTTCGAGCTTATGGCCAGCTTGTTCGAGAGTACCCCAAGAGCCCTTATTGGGAAGAATCTCAGGTTACTATTGGTAATTATTTCTTGGACCAGAAAAAAGATATAGATATTGCATTAGACACCTTTAAACAAGTCACCAAAAGACCTCTTAATCCATTTACACCTATAGTCTACTACAAAATGGGATGGATCTACATTAATAAGGATAGTTTTTATAAATCACTTCTTTATTTTGAAAAAGCCATAAAGGTGGGAAGCAAGGTTGACCTTAACCATCCCTCGGGGCTTTATAAAGCCTCTGACATACGAAGAGAAGCTTTACTCGCTATGGTTTGGCCCTATTCAGAATTAACTCCAGCTCAAAAAAAATACCATGGAGGTAAGCGAAAAAATGTGATTTCGTATTTCTATAAACTCTCCCCTGACTCTAAAAGCTTCCAAAAAGTGCTACTCAAGCTAGGCCACCGGCTTACTTTGAAGAAGAATTTTATCGCTGCTACCAAGGTCTATTTTGAGGCTCTTCGTATGACGACAGATCTTGAAAAACGAATCGACATCATTGAAAGAGCCTATGTTAGCATGAAGAATACACAAAAGGATTGGCCCCTCAATGGATTTGTTGAGGAGATTATTTCTACTTTGATTAGAGTCAAGACGGACCCTACGATAAAAAAATCTTTGGTAAAAAAAGTTGTTCACGACTTTGAAATATTTTCTAGAGATGTCTCCACGCGCCAGCAGCAAAGAGCTAAAAGATTAAGATCTTCCGAAGCTTGGAAAATGGCGATAAGAGACTATGAAAAATATTTATGGGCTTTTCCAAAAAACAAGAATGCCAAAAAAATACGCTTAAATCTTGCTGAAAGCTATTTCAATTCTAATCATTACCTGAAAGCAGCTCAACAATATGCCTGGCTAGCACGCCATTCAAAAAAATCTAATGAAAAAAAATCCTACCTGGATTCATCCATCCAATCTTATATCTCAAGCATTAGAAATGAATCATCTGGAAACCTTCTTGTTCTCAATGAAACTCGATATGGATTTCGTCGTGCAGGACGTTATTTTATGAAAAAATACCCAAAAAATGAAGCTGTTCCCGGTATCATATTTAATATTGCTCAAACTTATTACGATGAAAGAAATCTTTCTAAAGCTGTATCTTATTTTAAAAGATATATCAGAAAGTACCCTGATGGAAAGAATGTAAAGATTGCAACCCATCTCATACTAGACTCTTTCAATCAAGTGGAAGACTTTAAAGGTCTCATTCGTGCGGGAAAATGGATTCTTGCACAAAAAAGCCTCCAAGATAGTGGTCTCAAAAATCAAGTTCGTCAAATTGTTCAACAAGCCGATTTAGAAAAAGTTTTAAGTGGATCTCAAGATATTGAGTCCTCTTCCTACACCAACAAATTATTAAAACTTGCGAGTAAATACAAGGGATCCAAGCTAGGAGATGAAGCCCTCTTTCAAGCCTTTGTCGCTTTTAAAGCAAAAAAAGACCCTCGGGCCTATGAGTCAGGGGAGCAACTTGTTCTTCAGCACGGTAAATCTAAGTACGCCCAAGAGGTGACCAATCAAATGGTTCAAATGGCTCTCACAACAGCAGATTTTAGAAGGGCTGCCATTTACCTTGAACTCTTCAACGAAAAATACCCTCGCGCAACAGGGGCCACAGAGTATTTAAAGAATGCAGCCTCTATTCGTGAGTCCATGGGAGAATTTAGTATTGCCGCCAGAAATTATGCTAAATTAGGTAACTATCACTCAGTGGCTAAAATGGATTTTCTTGCCCAAAATTGGTCTGGGCTTAAAAAGACAGCTCGAAAGGCCAAGGGCATTTATGCGCCTTACTGGGAAGGGCTGGCCCTCTATCGCCTTAAAGGCCCTGGACCTGCACAAAAGGCCTTGACGGCAGCTAGTCAAGCTTCAGCCTCGGACTATAAAGAAAAAGAAGCCGCAGCTCATGCTCTCTATTTACTTTCAAGAGGTGATTTTGAACACTATCGAAAAATTAAACTTGTTGCCAACAATGAAGCTCAGTCTGTCAACGATAAATCAGCAAAATTAAGGCAATTAGAAGAAAAACTCAATAAAGTGATTGAGTTTGGAAATGGCAGATGGGCCATTGCCGGGCTTCAAGAACTGGGAAATGTTTATAAAGAATTTGCTAAATTTATTTATGGAGCCCCTACTCCAAGCGGGCTTAGTTCAACGGAGACAAAGCAATATGCTCAAGAAATTAGAAAGCAAGCAAAAGTCTATGAAAAAACAGCCAATCAGTTCTTTCAGCAATGCCTTGGTGTTTCATCCCGGCACCATATCTTTACAGATTTTGTAAAAGCTTGCCAAAGCCGTGGAAAAATCACTGTGAATGAAGCCTCAGAGACGAAATTCCTAGCTCGCACAAGTTCCAAAGAACCAAAGCGTGCCAAATCTATAAGAAGAAAGTTAATAGACTCCCCTCAAAATGTGACACTCTTAAGTCGTTTGACAGAAGTATATATCCGAGCAAAGGATTTCTCTATGGCAGAGCTTATACTCCACCGGGCTTTGGAAATTAAAAAAAATGATGCCACACTTATAGCTAAGCTTGGATCTGTTCAACTCTATAAGAATGATCCTTCAACAGCCAATGAGTGGTTTAAAAAAGCTCTTTCCGTAAACAAGAGCCAACCTCTGGCTATTTTAGGAATGGCTGGACTCTACAAAAAATATGGTTACAAGAAAGATTTTCTAAAATACAAGACTAAAGTGAAGCCGCAAAACTCTGCGTTTGTTCATCCGATGATGCAAAAAGTTTTGTAGCTGCTCACCTAGCCCCATCTCACTGCTTGCAATTTTGCTCTTACGTCCTATCCATTCACCCTTGTTCTTCCCCTATCTAGCCCTAGGTATGTTGAGCGTAGGCCCTTATATTCCGATCATATCTCTGTCATGAGTTCAAAAAACAACGATATCAATTTATATATTAAGATTCAGTATCGTAATAAAGTTGTGTTTGAAGATATCTTTTCAAATTTTCCAATTTCCATTGGACGTCATCCAAGCAATGATATTTCTTTTCCTGAATTTAATTGGTTATCTAGACAGCATGCTTGCATTGAGGAAGTTTCAGATCAACTCGTCTTAAGAGATATGCAAAGTGGTAATGGACTTCATGCCAATGGGAAGATCATCAAAACAGTCGTTATTAAAGGCCACCAAGTTGTTAAAATTCACGAGCTAGAAATAACTTTTTCTCTCTTGGACTCAGAAGCCACAGTGATCTTACAGCAACCACCGGACCTCGATGAGAATGGTGATGAAGCCACAGAAATCGTTTCACCTGAACCCTACCTTCGTCTCCAAAAAACCTTGGTCAAGTCGTTAAATGAGTCACCAGATAAGCCCTTAAACGAATCCTTGGGTGAATCACTGGATGAGCCGGATGAGCCCTTCAGTGGGCTACTGGATAGCCCACTGAATGATTCCTTAAACGAGTCATTGGATGAATCATTGGACGTCCCCTTGAACGAACCACTCGAACCACTGGATGAATCATTCCCAGTGGATGAATATGTTCAAGCACAAACCTTTGTCTCCCCAACAAGCCCTCAAGTCACAAACCCCACGATTACAAAAAAGGAAACAAAGACGGAGACCAGAAGCAGCCTTTCTCGCCCCCCTCTTTCATCTCCCAAAAGGAAAGTACACCCTGTAACCTCTCACCATTCCATGGAAGGACCTTCAGGTTCTGTCAACCAGACCGCTCACACTCTTTGTCACACAGATATGAAGGTCCAAGAACTTTCCAAAGCCAAAATGAGTCTTCAAGTCACCGTAACCTGGCAGGGAGATATTTATGAGAGCCGTACCTTTCGCCACGGTGAGGATGTAAGCATCGGAGTGCACGCTTCATCCATTTACCTCCCTATTCTCAATGGGAAATACCACCTCGCTGATTATGACGGGAACTATATTTACTGCTGCCTTTCAGAAAATGGGCATGGGGAGTATATTCCTATAAATGCGGACGCCCAACCCCTACAGCAACTCATACCCTCCCTGCCGAATAAAGAAGGAGTACGGTTCCTCAAGCTCCATGCCGGAGATATGTGTGTGATTTCTATGGGGCAAGGGATTCTAGTTTATTTACAATACATTCCCTCACCTCGACAGTTGACAAACATCCGCCCCATTCTTCCTGAAAAACTTCTTAGAAGAACGCTCACAGTTTCAGGCATTGGTCATGTCTTTGCTATTTTATTTATGTTCTTGCTCACGCCAAAAGAGCCCGATATTAAAATACGCAACCTTCCTCCAAGAATTGCTAAGCTCCTCATTCAAAAGCCTAAAACTCCACCTCCTCCCCCACCTACACCAGTGAAACCACCGGAGCCAAAGCCCAAAGTGAAGCCCGTGGTGAAAAATAAAAAAATACCCAAGGTGAACAAGAAAAAACTTATTAAAAAAGTGGTGCGAAAAAGAAAAATACGGAAACCTCGCAAAGTTGTCGTCAGAAAGAGTAAAAAAATGCAACGAATGAACAATAGGATGGTTGTTAAAAAGAAACCACCTCGAACCAATATTAAAAAACTAGGGGCTCTTGCAGCCCTTGGTCTTCGCAGCCCCATTTCAAAACCTCGAAACCGACCTGTGGCCTTAAATATTAACCCCAAAGCGGGGGGCGCCTCTTCACCAAAAATCAATACCAAGGGAGTCATTGGAACAATCAAAACTAAAAATGGACGCTTACCTCCCGCCTTGGGCAGCTCTGGAATCCAAACTAAGGGCAAGGGCTATGGAACGGGTAAAGGCTATGGAGTCCAGGGACTCAAGGGGCGTGCCGGCTCAAGAGGCATTGCTGGAGCTGTGCAAGGTAACCCCAAGCTTCTCGAGGTTCGTCGAACCGAAGGTCTCACACATAAGCAGGTCATGAAAGAGGTCAATCGCCATATTGCCAAAATACAAGGTTGTTATGAAAAAGCCCTTCTCAGTGCTCCTAGTATTTCAGGTCTGGTTGAATACGAATGGCATATCACACCCAAGGGGCGAGTGAAGTGGGCCAAAGTCAAGCGCTCCGAAGTCAGCAGTGGTGATGTTTTAAATAACTGTGTTGTCAGAGTTTTTAAGAAAATGAAGTTTCCTGTGGCTCAAAACGGAGAGTCCACGGTCCCAAGAATAGGCTTCCCCTTTGGAAGGTTATAAAGGAATACGATCCCGCCAATTCTCTCTGGATTATACGGCTGGTCCAAGAAGGCAGTCCTCCGTGTACAACCAGATTAGCGTCGCTCTCTGGCAAATCTCGATTCCTGTGGTATTTGGGACCTTATCTGGTCCCCATTCCTACCTCTATTTCTTATCAGATGAGATTTGTTTCTTCGGACACCCTTGTCCTCGTCTACACGTTCCCCTCCTCTAGGGTCGTGATCAATCTTTCATTGACTAATTCCTGCCCATGCCGGGGACACCACCGAGCAAAGTTACCTTACTTTGTGAGTCCATGCGGCTTTATTGCGATGCATCTTGATGTCAATTCGTACCTCAAGTTTATATTTTTTTATTGACAACAGTTATAATTATTCAGTAGGTGCTCCTTACGCTAGCTAGTTCCTGTCCAGGGAAGAAAGTTAAGTAGTTTTAAGTATTTACATGCCTTCCCTTTAGATTTTATGCTTTAAAATGGAGTCCATCAAACATAATCCGTGTAAATTCAGTTACTTACATAAAACGGAAAAATAAAATAAGTTCCCCCCCCCCTCTCTTGACGAACCTTTCACAGCCCCTCCCTTTCAGTGACTTATGTGGCTATCAACTGGTTACTTGATATGAGAGGAAGAGTTGGATCAACCTGTGTTTCCACCGTGGTGATTTCAAACCTCCTTCAGGGAAATAACATTACGTTGCGCATCAACTTCAAAAAATACTTGACGTGTTTTTTCAGAGAAATAATTTTTGATATTTTATTCTTCATTTATTTTTTATGTAGGTTTTAGGAGGCGTGGGAACCTCTCTATGAGGTAGAATTCTTATCCATGTTCTCCGAGAACCTCTCTGATTTTTTTCTTCTTAAAAGACATCCTTGCTCACTTTTTTCCCTCAAAAAAACGTATGTTAATATAAAAATTAAAGAGAAACTTTCACCAAAGGGGGGACTATGCGCCATTTGAAGAAGACACAGTTGGGACTCTTTTCCCAATATCCTAACCACCAACTCAGTACAGAATTGCAGCAAATTAATAACATCATTGATCGCCATCCAGAGTTTGCCCATATGGTTCATGAAGACCTTGTTAAAGAAAAGAAAGATTCTGGTGATATTGGTATGACATCGGAGCAAGTTCTCAAGGTGGCTATTCTTAAATCCATAAGAGGTCTTTCCTATCGTGCGTTAGCCTTTAATCTTGTCGATTCAGTATCCACCAGAGCTTTTCTGGGCCTTGAATTGGAAGAAAATTACGCTCACTCCACCTTACAGGACTTGATTGTTCAAATAAGTGAAGAAACTTGGGGAATTATTAGCGCCTCTTTAGTTTCAGATGCAAGAGATCAAAAGATTGAGCCGTGTAAGAAAATGAGATTGGACAGTACAGTGACGAAATCAAATATTCATCATCCAACGGATGCATCCCTTTTATATGACTGCATAAGAGTTACAGAAAGAGAATTTAAAAAAGTTCGTAAAAATGTCATGAAAGATTTTTGGCGACTTATTTCAAGAGAAGATCTTAAGAGAGCAAAAACCTTGCTTTACAAAATTAATAATTCCAAAAATGATGCGGAAAGACTACCTTGCTATAAGGAGCTTTTAAAAATCGCTACCAAATTGAACAAAGGATTACCTGATACCATCAGAAAGATAAAAAAAGAACAAAAATGTGTGAAGATGAATGCTTTGAAAAAGAGTCTAAAACAGTTAGAAAATGTTGCCTTCTACCTGGAAAAAATCATCTTTCAAACTCAAAAAAGAGTTATTGAGGGGAAAAAAGTATCTTCTGAAAAAAAGGTCCTATCCATCTTTGAACCGCATACAGACATTATTGTAAAGGGGCAAAGAGAAGTCGAGTTTGGGCATAAAATCTTTTTGACCTCAGGGCAAAGCAACATGATTTTAGATTGTCAGATCCCTGATGGCAACCCCGCAGACTCTGATATGTTTTTAAAAGTTATGAATTCAGTGACACAAACCTATGGGGCTTGCCCTGTAAAAGTAAGTGCAGATGGTGGGTTTGCTTCAAAAGAAAATCTTGAAGAGGCCAAAGAGATGGGGGCTAAAGATGTTTGCTTCCCAGAAAAAAAAGGAATGAAAATATTAAAGATGGTTAAAAGTGCTTGGGTCTTTAAAAATCTTCTCAATTGGAGAGCCGGAATAGAGGCTGTTATTTCATTCCTTAAGAGATGTTTTGGTATGAGAGTTGCTTACTGGAAAGGGCATGATGGTTTTAAGAGGTATGTAAAGAATGCCGTTTGTGCCTATAATTTTGTTGTCTTGGCAAGACATGAATTATCAACTGTCACCTAAATTTATCCATTAGGAATAACAGCAATGGACCAGGTCGAAGGTGCTAAAATCTTCCAAAGGTAGGGGTGCGTCTTCAAATCGAAAAAACTAGGGCGCAAGTCGCTTAAAGACCTTTTTCCCCTTAATCTGTAGAGTTTGTGTGGCAAATCTCCAACTCTCACTCCCCCATTGAGGCATTGGGAGGCTCAATGGGGAGTGTCAGAGAACAAAAAATGGGCCTTTCTGGACAGAAACTAGCTACATAATTAATTATAACCATAGCAACAGTCAGCTCGTTACTTCTATGTTGCAAATTAAGCCAAACCACCCCAATTCCAATTAGGAGGAACATTATGATTGCAAATATAATCACTAAAAGTATTTCTAGTAGAAACATCAAAAACACTTCCAAATACCTATGTGCACTATGCTTGCTTATTACAACGCCATCAGTCCATGCCATTTCTAGTGGCAATAGTTCCGCTGCCAGTGCTGCCAGTTCTGCAGCCAGCGTTGCATCTTTTAACCAAGCTCTCATAGCCTCCAAACTCAGTGTGACGGCAGCAAGTCTTGCTAGTCAAGCTGCTGTAGAAGCATCTGTGCAAGCCATTGAAGCAACTTTAGAGGTAACTATTCAGGGGGTGGGCGAATTCGAGTCATAAATGAGGGAAGTTTTCCTTGAAATAGCATATTTAGAGCATCTTTAGGTTCTATGCCATTTTTCTGGCAAGTCAGGAGAAAGCTTCGGTTTCTACAAAATGTCTTGGCTCCCATCAACGAACGAAAGCACCCAGATATTTTCTGCTGAACTTTGGTCATTCTCAGATCATTTTCTGCTATATTATTCGTAAATGGAACTATGGGGTCCTTCATAAAGAGCAAGGTATCATCTTCAAAGTTTCTCAGTCGATCTAGTAAATTTCTAGATTTGGATTGTTTAACCTTTCCCTTCTTTTTTTTCTCTGTCCTCTCCATTAATGGAGATTCCTTTTCCCCTTCGAAGAGAATATTTCGATATTTCTCTTTGTAATATTCAATTCGGTCTTGTGAAAGGCATTGGTTCTGCGTATCGTGCACCTCTTTGTTTATTGTCTCTAAAAGAGACTTCATTTCTTTTGCCCATTTTTGATCATCTTGCTCCCAAGCTCTTTGAAGCTCCCTTAAATGGTGCGCATTGCAAAGGGCATGAATGCAGGAAGTATATGTATAATAAGGTTTCCAATGGTCATGACAAACAATCCCTGTGTATTTTGGAAGAATTCCCATGCGATCCATAGCCTCTGCGCCTCTTTTTTCGTCCACCTGATAGAGAACCACAGTATCATTGGACAAGAGGTGAAACCACAGCCTCTTCCCATTAACATTCACTCCAGTTTCGTCAGCATGAATCAAAGGTGAGTTCAGAAGAGTTTCCTTTGCCCACTCCTCAAAAGCTTCCAGAGCCTCAAAGGCAGATTTGTTAAAATTGTGTACCGTAGATCCAGCAAGCGATAGACCCCATTGATTAAAGTAACTTGCGACTCGAAGATGAGGGATTAACTGAAACTGGGACATATAAACTGAGTGAGCTTTCACAGAAGGGCCATATTGAGTTGGGTTATTGATTCCTTCTGGAAAACCTGCAACCCACTGATTCCCATCTTGGTCTTCGAGGATTTCTCCTTGATACTCCGTGACATGCACAGAAAGGTCTACCTCAAATACTTGACGCTTTTCAACTCCAGAAGAAATGTAATCACCTGGAGGAAGTTCCTCTTTATTAATAGAAATGAACTCCACCTTGTCTGGAGTATCCACGGGTTTTAAAGTAGCTCCTTCGTGTCCGGGTTGTCCTCCTGGCTTCTTACCAGTTTCTTCCTTAGGTTTCTTTTTAGGGCCATTCGGATCTTGAGAAGGGGCAATACTACTGTTTTGACTATTTAATTTTTTTTGATTTACTAGAATAGTGATGATTTTGATCAACAACTCAATGGCCACAATAAAAGCGGGAGAAAGGGACTTCTCTTTCTTAAGAAGCTTCCCATAGGTGTTCGTGGTTTTTTTCTAATTTTAATTCCGAATTAATGGAAATACTTTTCAAGCCTCCTTTTTTACATAGAGGGAAGTGGGCGATTTATAAATATTTATAGATGGTATTTTGAGAAATGGACGCAGATTGACATTTGATATCCACGACAAGCCATGTGTTTTAAGAGACTTAATTGTGTAACGAAAGAACTGTGGACTTTTGGGAACAACAGAATTTAAATTTCTTTCCACTTCCGCATGGACAGGATTGATTTCTTTCAATTTTTTCGCTTTGGTCATTTTTCTGCTGTGATGCCGACATATCTTCAGTTACAATTTTTTTTTCTTTTCATCTTCCAAATCCTCATCCAAATTATCAAAAAGAATATCTCCTAGATTCTGGTGAAAGTAACGATTTTTAAATTGAGATATGAGCATCATAAAAATACATGTAAGAACCAAAAGTGTGAGTGAAGCAAAAAACAAATAAGATGCTTGCATCTGAGTTAATGGGAGGATGAGTGCCAGTAAATAACCAAATCCAAATACCAATAAGGAAATAAAAAGAGATATAAAGGATCCCAAAGAAAGTAATATTAAAAGTCCAAAAATCATTGCTATTTTTTGCTCCTGTCGAATACAATGAATCCGCATAGATACAAGTGAGTTATCTACAGACTTAATGATTCTCGCGTTAGTATCTTAATAGGTCAAGATTAATTGGAGGAAATTTTTATTTTTTAAACGCAGGGGGCAAATATGAGCACGGAAGCTCAAACACTTAAAACGATCAAAAAATGTTTCAAGAAAGTTATTCCTGAAAAGGACTCTCGGGCAACCATTCCACCTCTTGAGTTTATTGTGGCTCTTGTCTTGTCATTCCAGGGAGACTCTAAGACATATTCAATAGAGGGGATTAGGAGGTTTATGATAAGTCATTTAGGGTTAAGAATTGAAAGACACAGCTTCTGGGAAAGACTCTCTAGAAAAAGATTAAAAAAGCTTCTGAGTAAACTGGTTGAAATGCTCATGATAAAGCTATCTCATGGAGCTTTTCATGGAAGCAAAGCCATATTATTACAACTGGGAGTCTCAGACGTTCTTCTTGTTGACTCAAGCACAATAAGCCTTTGGGATGGAGCATCTGAGAATTTTCCAGGGACAAGAACAAACGCAGGAATTAAATGGCACGCTTGTTTCAGTTTATTCAGTGGTATAATGACTTGGTTCGAATTAACTCCGTCTTCCACTAACGATAGGAAGTGCTTTCCTGATATAAAGGAACTCGTTGGAAAATTAGTCATCTTTGATTTGGGATATTGGGACTATGGCTTATTGTCATCTATTCATGAAGCTAAAGGATTTTTCTTGTCTAGAGTGAAGTCAAATGCCTCTATTCTTATTGATGCTGTTGTTGAAGGTTTGCCAGATTACTATGTTGGAAAAGAGTTCTCTGATATTAAACTCAAGAAAAAAAACGATGTTGTTGAATTTATAGGCAGTGTCTTGTCCAATGGTAAATGGGTAAGTTTGAGAATTGTAGGCTTCTGGAATTCCTCCGAAAAACGCTATCATTGGTATTGCACGAATTTAGATGTGGCAGCGGAGTCCATATATCCAATTTATCGTTTACGTTGGCAATGTGAACTTATTTTCAAATCTTGTAAGAATTCTTTGAATGCAAATCAGATCACCTCAAACGATCAAAATATCATAGAGAGTCTTCTTCTTGCTTCATTAGCGGCTCACCTCACATCAAGTGTTGTTTTGAGGATAGGAAGAACTAAACTCAATAAGGAACAAAATGACTCCACATCGTTTCAAAGAGTTGCTAAGGTTACCGTCTTATTAGCCTCTGATTTTATCAAATATCTCCTAAGCTCATCTCAAAAGTATTTAAATATTTTGATAGAGAAGATCAAGATATTCTCCCATGAAATTTATGACACAAACTACCGACGGCGAAAAACATCAATGAATATGGCTAAAAAGGTCTTGCTATGAAAGAATAAAAAACCACGAACACCTATGAGAAGCTTCCTGATTTTATTTATGGCTGAAGACACGTCAATATTTTCTATTTTCATACTTACCTTATGAAAATATTAACATGCCTTTTTTTCATTAAAAAAAATGCACTAGGATTCGTTCTAAGAAGCAAAAGGAATGAGAAGTGCCCCCCGCGACCTATGTTTCACAATCTTTCAATACTATGGCTCTCAGAGAGTTTAAGGCATATGCAGGAACATATTCGATAAAGAACAAATGAAAGAGGTCGTTTGCTTCAAAAACTTGTCAAGAATTTTTATACTTTTTTTAAAAAAATTGTTCGAATTAATGCGGCACCCCCTGAATAGTTACTATGAATCTCCGGGGTAGTTTGGACGCACGAATCCACTATCCGTTCTTCGAATTTTTTCAAATGTCCGAGTTTTTAAATCATCCTACATTACATGAAATCATACTTTTTTAACGCTCTAATCCACCTTGGTGCATTTTTTTTCACCATGAGCTTTTCATAGTCAATTCCAGGGTCTTTGTAGGGGGTGTCATTACTTATGACTGAATAAACAACTCCCATCATTTTGTGACCAACGGCAATCACTGATCTCTTGTGCCCACGCCTTATAACAAGTGATTGGTATTTGCCTTTGAATTGTGAATTCGTCTTAATAGCACTATTGGCCATCTCACATACCAACGATTTCACATATGTGTTCGCTTTCCTCGTTCGTGAAGACTTTTTTTTCCTGCGCTCTCATTATTGGATGGGCAAATCCCCATCCAGGAGCAAAAATTTCCTTTATTTTTAAAAGACTTCACATTGCCTCCTATTTCTGCAATCAAAAGCGCTGCACTTAATTCGTCAATTCCAGGTATAGTCTGGAGTAGATGCCACTGCCTTTCATAGGGTTTCATACGAATGAAAAGTTCTTCTTCAATTTGAGAGCATTCTTTTTTCAAAAAATCTATTCGATCAAGAATGCGTTGAAGAACAAAACGATTTTCTTCCGTCATCTTTCCCGACAGGGCGTAAGAAAATTCTTCGGTCTTTTGACGTAAAGACCCTCTGGCAAGAGACATCAATTTAGAAACTGATCTCTCTCCATTAGCTAGTTTCTGTCCAGAAAGGCCCATTTTTTGTTCTCTGACACTCCCCATTGAGCCTCCCAATGCCTCAATGGGGGAGTGAGAGTTGGAGATTTGCCACACAAACTCTACAGATTAAGGGGAAAAAGGTCTTTAAGCGACTTGCGCCCTAGTTTTTTCGATTTGAAGACGCACCCCTACCTTTGGAAGATTTTAGCACCTTCGACCTGGTCCATTGCTGTTATTCCTAATGGATAAATTTAGGTGACAGTTGATAATTCATGTCTTGCCAAGACAACAAAATTATAGGCACAAACGGCATTCTTTACATACCTCTTAAAACCATCATGCCCTTTCCAGTAAGCAACTCTCATACCAAAACATCTCTTAAGGAATGAAATAACAGCCTCTATTCCGGCTCTCCAATTGAGAAGATTTTTAAAGACCCAAGCACTTTTAACCATCTTTAATATTTTCATTCCTTTTTTTTCTGGGAAGCAAACATCTTTAGCCCCCATCTCTTTGGCCTCTTCAAGATTTTCTTTTGAAGCAAACCCACCATCTGCACTTACTTTTACAGGGCAAGCCCCATAGGTTTGTGTCACTGAATTCATAACTTTTAAAAACATATCAGAGTCTGCGGGGTTGCCATCAGGGATCTGACAATCTAAAATCATGTTGCTTTGCCCTGAGGTCAAAAAGATTTTATGCCCAAACTCGACTTCTCTTTGCCCCTTTACAATAATGTCTGTATGCGGTTCAAAGATGGATAGGACCTTTTTTTCAGAAGATACTTTTTTCCCCTCAATAACTCTTTTTTGAGTTTGAAAGATGATTTTTTCCAGGTAGAAGGCAACATTTTCTAACTGTTTTAGACTCTTTTTCAAAGCATTCATCTTCACACATTTTTGTTCTTTTTTTATCTTTCTGATGGTATCAGGTAATCCTTTGTTCAATTTGGTAGCGATTTTTAAAAGCTCCTTATAGCAAGGTAGTCTTTCCGCATCATTTTTGGAATTATTAATTTTGTAAAGCAAGGTTTTTGCTCTCTTAAGATCTTCTCTTGAAATAAGTCGCCAAAAATCTTTCATGACATTTTTACGAACTTTTTTAAATTCTCTTTCTGTAACTCTTATGCAGTCATATAAAAGCGATGCATCCGTTGGATGATGAATATTTGATCACTCATGTTGATACCCCCTTAGTAACGTAGCTTTTTAATTGATCCGGACTTAAGTTTTTTAAAGTCAGATATGGTTTTTTTCTTATCTGGAAAGAGATAAGCCTTTGTTTTCTCGTGTTTTTTGACAATGATCCTCCCTTGTTTAATATGGTGATAAATCCAATGAACTTTAACATCAATAAGTGCTGCAATTTGAGATGTTGTGAGGCTTCCCTCGACTTTGGTCGGAAAAGAGTGCTTTCGATTCCGATAGATTTTATTGTTTAGTCTATAGGACTTCACAGTATTTCTGAGAAAAGTGGTATCCATTGGTGATCTGAATCCTTTTTGGGTCAATAGTTTGGCAATATCTTCATCAGACACCCCAAGCTTGACCTGATGCGCAATTATTTTCTTTATCGTTTCAGAAGATGACAGTTCATCAAAAGATCCAACTTTGATTGGAATGCTAGCTTCTGTTGTATCTCCTCCAATCCAAACAATTCTCAGTGCAACCATATCTCTTTTCTTTCTGTGAATGACAACCTTTTCAACCAATGTTCTAAGAATTTTCTTTTTCATGTCTTTGGTCAATATCTTATCCTCCCATAGCGAAGGTAGTTTTTGATTCAAATCTGAAAATTCTCTTTTCATTTTTTGAGAGATCACAGTTGGAATACGCTGTTCATTCTTAACCCTCTCTAGGTGATCTTCGGCTTTTTTAAGTATTACTAAAGCCTCTTCCCATTGTGTTTCTAATTCATCTGCAACAAGTCTATTCTCAGGGTCTACTTTGCGATACCTCTTTTCTACCAGTTGAGCTTCATACCTTAAACGCTGAATTTGCTGAATGTGTGATTTGTAAACCTCTTGGTCAATTTTTGACTTATTTTCTAAAGCCTTGGCATACAAGTCTAGCTCGACAGGGGAAAGAACCTTAAAAAAAGCGTTTACTACATAATCATCGATTGGATCTGTAGGAATGAATTGGCAAGTAGGTTCCCGATGTTGTTGGCGTAGATAGTTGCATAAGTATCGAGTTGCTGTTTTATACTGCACTGACATTTTGTGGCCACATTCTCCACAATAGACTATCCCATGTAAGAGGGCCTTACCAGGGCGAGGTATGCCTCTTGTTTTATTACGAGTATATTCAGTGTAGTTGTCTTTTAGAATTTCTTGTATCTTTAAGAATGTATTCCAATCGATATATTTAGGATATTTATCTTTCACAACAATTTTCCATTCATTAAGTGGAAGCTTTGTACGCTTAAGTTTTCCAGCTAAGTCTTTTCTACGGTATTCAGCTTTGCCATATACAAAAGTTCCGCTATAAGCTGGATTCTTCAAAATAGAAAGTATGGCTGCCTTGGATGTTTTTTTCCAATGAATACTTTTTACAAAATCAACTCTTGGAAGTAAGAGGTTGTTATCGTTAAAAAATCGCGACACCTTACCGGCTGATTTCAGTTTTAAGAATATAGTAAATACTAAATTTATGCGATCTTGTAAATCTTTATTTGGATCTTTTAGCACTTTACCTTGTTCTGTTCGAATAAAACCAACTGGTAATTTAAGAGCTAAATCTCCTCGCTTGGCTTTGTTGAGAAGACCTGCTGTTAATCTATTGCGTATCGTAAATAATTCCATTTCTGAGAGTTGACCTTTAAACCCGAGTAACATTCTTCCATTAACATTAGAAGGGTTATAAATAGACTCTCTATCAGCAATGAGGCAATTCTTAAAAGCACACAGATCAAGTAATTGGTACCAGTCCGTACAGTTTCTAGATAGACGAGTGACATCGTACGATAGAATAATACCAATTTTTTCCAAGGTCACTTCTGCAAGGATATTCTTGAAGCCTTCTCTAAACTGTATACTACTTCCTGTGATCCCCAAATCATCATCGACAATTTCAATACTATCTTCTTGCCAACCTAATTCAGTAGCTCTTTGCCTGAGTGAGTATTGAAGGTCGAGACTTTCTTTGTTTTTGATGGCTTGCTGAGGGGTCGACTGTCTGATGTATATTATGGCTTTTCTCTTTAAGTGAATAGGTGTAATCAATTCCGATGTTTTCATATATAATCTCCTCAATGGCTAAAGTTAAGTCTTTGATGACTTGCTTTTGAATTTCTTTTGGCAGTCTTGGCCAGACATCTTTTGGTGTAATTGACATAGTTGCTCTTCCAGTTGTTGAGTCAGTGAAATTAGCTCCTGAATTGCAACTATACCAAGTTTGCTTGGGGCCTGCCTATCGTAGAGATTGGGGTTCAGATTGGTAGAAGCCAATGGTATGCGTAGCGTCATGTGGTTCTTGTATTGAACAAAAGCAAAAGTAGATTTTTTCTGATTTTTAGGTATGGAAATCACCTTGAATGACTTCCTATAAAGGGGATGGGAGGGGTCCGTGACCCTTAGCTCTCTAAAACCTCTGTCGTTGACGGGGGTATTAAGTAATGGACTCGTTTGATTTCGTCACTGTACTGTCCAATCTCATTTTCTTACACGGCTCAATCTTTTGATCTCTTGCATCTGAAACTAAAGAGGCGCTAATAATTCCCCAAGTTTCTTCACTTATTTGAACAATCAAGTCCTGTAAGGTGGAGTGAGCGTAATTTTCTTCCAATTCAAGGCCCAGAAAAGCTCTGGTGGATACTGAATCGACAAGATTAAAGGCTAACGCACGATAGGAAAGACCTCTTATGGATTTAAGAATAGCCACCTTGAGAACTTGCTCCGATGTCATACCAATATCACCAGAATCTTTCTTTTCTTTAACAAGGTCTTCATGAACCATATGGGCAAACTCTGGATGGCGATCAATGATGTTATTAATTTGCTGCAATTCTGTACTGAGTTGGTGGTTAGGATATTGGGAAAAGAGTCCCAACTGTGTCTTCTTCAAATGGCGCATAGTCCCCCCTTTGGTGAAAGTTTCTCTTTAATTTTTATATTAACATACGTTTTTTTGAGGGAAAAAAGTGAGCAAGGATGTCTTTTAAGAAGAAAAAAATCAGAGAGGTTCTCGGAGAACATGGATAAGAATTCTACCTCATAGAGAGGTTCCCACGCCTCCTAAAACCTACATAAAAAATAAATGAAGAATAAAATATCAAAAATTATTTCTCTGAAAAAACACGTCAAGTATTTTTTGAAGTTGATGCGCAACGTAATGTTATTTCCCTGAAGGAGGTTTGAAATCACCACGGTGGAAACACAGGTTGATCCAACTCTTCCTCTCATATCAAGTAACCAGTTGATAGCCACATAAGTCACTGAAAGGGAGGGGCTGTGAAAGGTTCGTCAAGAGAGGGGGGGGAACTTATTTTATTTTTCCGTTTTATGTAAGTAACTGAATTTACACGGATTATGTTTGATGGACTCCATTTTAAAGCATAAAATCTAAAGGGAAGGCATGTAAATACTTAAAACTACTTAACTTTCTTCCCTGGACAGGAACTAGCTATGGCACGAATCATGGCCATACCAGATACGCAGTCAGCTTTAGACATTGCATAGGTTAAACGAATGCCTGAATATTCAAGAACCTTATACATACGATTTTGTTCCGAAGATATTTGGCGGATCGTTTTTGTACGATAACGAGCCAAAAGTCTAATAGAACGAATCTCACGTGGAGGAATGAAGCTAGCTCTTAGAAGACCACAAGCACCAAGCTCTGCAATCCACTGGCTATCCAACACGTCAGTTTTTTTACCAGTAATATTTTTGACATGAAAGGCATTGATAACATCTACTTCATAACCTTTTTCTGTCAAATCATCGTATAAAGAATTCCAATAAATCCCTGTGCTCTCAAAAAGAACTCTCTCAACCTTATGTGGCTTCATCCAAGAGCGCATTCTAGGAAAATTTTTTGGAAAATTCTTGAACTCTTTTGTGAAAAACTTCTTCTTACCGTCTTCCACTTTGACAATCGTACACATCAACATATGTTGATGAACATCTATTCCACAAACAGAACTATAAATAATATCCACATGACTCCTCCTTTCTGTTAGAAAAAAAGAAGGTGATAAAACTAGAGCCTTGGGATTTTGCCATAAATTCTAAAGCGAAAATAGGTCAACTTACTATGAATCTCCGGGGTAGTTTGGACGCACGAATCCACTATCCGTTCTTCGAATTTTTTCAAATGTCCGAGTTTTTAAATCATCCTACATTACATGAAATCATACTTTTTTAACGCTCTAATCCACCTTGGTGCATTTTTTTTCACCATGAGCTTTTCATAGTCAATTCCAGGGTCTTTGTAGGGGGTGTCATTACTTATGACTGTAAAATTGGTTACGGTAGGAATGCGTGTTGCCACGCACCCCCCGCACAGATCCGGACGTGCTCGTTAAAGCATCCGGCTCCTACTTCAGGTGGTACCGCATAGCGAACCTATCTGTTGGCCACGGGTGGCGTATGGATATACGAGGCCAGAATAGACGAATCATTCTATCCAACCTCTTCCACGAGAATCTCCGTCCACGCTGTGAGCGTCGTCGGATGGCTTTCATCCAAGCACTCCTGATTGCGCAAATAAATTTTCGTAGGTACACCGTACTTCCTGGAACCGCAAAATAATTGAGCCAGCCTTTGATGACCAAACCCAACCACTTTGCACATTCCGCTAGGTCCCTCGTGTAGACTCGTTTTCTCAGACTCAGCTTCAGGTGCTGTAAGGTCCGGCAGACTCTCTTGGATATGGGTTTACGCCCTATCCTAAAGCCTCCTTTCCTCGTGCGCACACAAAAGTGAGTGAATCCTAAGAAATCAAAAGTCTCGGAGTGACCAAGACCTCGTCGGCGGCAATTTGCATTTGCAAATCGACCGAACTCTATGAGGCGAGTTTTCCCCGGATGTATTTCTAGAGAAAACTCCTTAAGCCTGCGCTTCAGATCATTGAGGAAGCGTTCAGCTTCCCCCTTGTATTGAAAGCCTACGACAAAGTCATCGGCGTAGCGAACAAATATCATGTCCCCTGTGGCATGGTCCTTGCGCCATTTCTGCATCCATAAATCCAACACATAATGTAAATATATGTTGGCGAAGATAGGGGAAATATTTGAACCTTGAACGGTCCCTCTCCCTGTGTCTTCTAAGACGCCTTGAGATAGCACTCCGCACTTGAGCCACTTTTCAAAGAGACGAATGAGTCTCTCATCTCCGATGAGGTGTTTTAGAAAGCGAATTAGAGTCTTTCTATCCACGCTATCGAAGTAGGATTTTATATCCGCATCCAATATGTAGCTGATCTTCCTACGCTCTATTCCGTAAGCCAGAGCATCCAACGCATTATGCGCTCCACGCCCTGGACGGAATCCGTAGCTATAACCGAGGAAATGTTCCTCGTAGATGGGAGAGAGGATGCTGTCTACAACGGCCTTCTGGACAATCTTGTCCTCCAAGGCCAGGACACCCAAGGGTCTTGTGCCCCCGTCTGACTTGGGTATTTCTACCCGCAAGACAGGTTGCCCTTTGTAAGCACCCGTGTGGACCCGACGATGTAAATCGAACAGGTTTTGCACGAGGTTCTCGCCATACTCCTTCCATGTTAAATGGTCCACTCCCGCACTGGCTCCCCTATTCAAATAGAGGTAAGCCAAGTGGAGGGCTTCCACAGATACATGGTGAAGCAAGCAAGTGAGCTTACCATCCTTTCTCTTTGCTGCTATACGGACTCGCTCCGTCGCCTGTGACACCTTTTCCCAACTCTGTGTTCGGCAGATGCTTTGACGGATTGAGTTCCCTTCAGTTCCACCCCTTCGCTCCAAGGACTCCGCTGGGCTTGTAGGCCCTTTGTTCGTCCTCTTCATCGCTACTATGAGTGGATCCGATTTCTTTATTTCGTTCATGGGTTACGGTTACCTCCTTTCCCATGTCGCCCGTCGCACATGACGGGGTTAAATAAAGACCTCCCGAGGTCCCGAGATAAGATTCATGTATGTGCCAGTTTCTACGACGCCGTGGAGTCACCCACCAACTCACCATAGCGCTGGTGGGTATGTTGCGTTCGGCTACCATGACAGCCTCCGCACTCCAGAGTTCGGCATTTTCGACGCTCAATTATTTGGCCCACACACACCCCTACCGATACATCGCTTCGGCCTCACGGCCGACAGCGCACGGCTTGGGGAGAGAAGTGGTCGGTTGACCTTCCTCTCGGGGGACTCTAACCCCCTATCTTATCTCAGTTCGCCCGGCGAACCATGGCATTGCCCGCACCAGTTGGTTACGGTAGGAATGCGTGTTGCCACGCACCCCCCGCACAGATCCGGACGTGCTCGTTAAAGCATCCGGCTCCTACTTCAGGTGGTACCGCATAGCGAACCTATCTGTTGGCCACGGGTGGCGTATGGATATACGAGGCCAGAATAGACGAATCATTCTATCCAACCTCTTCCACGAGAATCTCCGTCCACGCTGTGAGCGTCGTCGGATGGCTTTCATCCAAGCACTCCTGATTGCGCAAATAAATTTTCGTAGGTACACCGTACTTCCTGGAACCGCAAAATAATTGAGCCAGCCTTTGATGACCAAACCCAACCACTTTGCACATTCCGCTAGGTCCCTCGTGTAGACTCGTTTTCTCAGACTCAGCTTCAGGTGCTGTAAGGTCCGGCAGACTCTCTTGGATATGGGTTTACGCCCTATCCTAAAGCCTCCTTTCCTCGTGCGCACACAAAAGTGAGTGAATCCTAAGAAATCAAAAGTCTCGGAGTGACCAAGACCTCGTCGGCGGCAATTTGCATTTGCAAATCGACCGAACTCTATGAGGCGAGTTTTCCCCGGATGTATTTCTAGAGAAAACTCCTTAAGCCTGCGCTTCAGATCATTGAGGAAGCGTTCAGCTTCCCCCTTGTATTGAAAGCCTACGACAAAGTCATCGGCGTAGCGAACAAATATCATGTCCCCTGTGGCATGGTCCTTGCGCCATTTCTGCATCCATAAATCCAACACATAATGTAAATATATGTTGGCGAAGATAGGGGAAATATTTGAACCTTGAACGGTCCCTCTCCCTGTGTCTTCTAAGACGCCTTGAGATAGCACTCCGCACTTGAGCCACTTTTCAAAGAGACGAATGAGTCTCTCATCTCCGATGAGGTGTTTTAGAAAGCGAATTAGAGTCTTTCTATCCACGCTATCGAAGTAGGATTTTATATCCGCATCCAATATGTAGCTGATCTTTCTACGCTCTATTCCGTAAGCCAGAGCATCCAACGCATTATGCGCTCCACGCCCTGGACGGAATCCGTAGCTATAACCGAGGAAATGTTCCTCGTAGATGGGAGAGAGGATGCTGTCTACAACGGCCTTCTGGACAATCTTGTCCTCCAAGGCCAGGACACCCAAGGGTCTTGTGCCCCCGTCTGACTTGGGTATTTCTACCCGCAAGACAGGTTGCCCTTTGTAAGCACCCGTTACTCCTCGGACACAATAGACAACTTTTCCATTGAAATTTCCATAAATATATATAATCATTCACTTTATGCAAGTGGTCGTAAATATGCTCACTATCGTTGGCATCCACCTGAGGATTCTTCCCATTTAGCTTCGAACCATAGTCAAAGGAATGATAATGGCCCACCAAACAAAACATCAAAATCCATGGACAGCTCAGCTAAAAAGTGTCTATCAAAGCGACCAAACCACACGGATTCAACAGACATACGAAGTTGTTGTTCCAAAAATAAAGAAACAATTAAAGCAGAAAGTAAAACAACAGAAAATAATGGAGGTTAAAAATGGAAACATCAGTAGCTCTTTATTGTCGAGTGTCCTCAGATAAACAAGCTCAAGAGGGAACCATTGATTCACAGATTTCTAGTCTTCACGATTTCGCTAAGGAACACAATTTTTGTGTAGAGGAGGATCTTATATTTATGGATAATGGTGTGAGTGGCGCCACCCTTGTTCGTCCTGCTTTAGACTCTCTTCGCGACAAAGCTTTTTCTGGGGAGGTTACAAAGGTACTTGTGTTATGTCCAGACAGATTAGCTCGTAAATATGCCCATCAATTGATTCTAATTGAAGAATTTCAGAGGCTAGGTGTTGAAATTATTTTTTCTAATAGAGATATTACAAATTCACCCGAAGATCAGCTTTTGCTACAAATACAAGGAGTCATTTCAGAATATGAAAGAGAAAAAATTATGGAAAGAAGTCGAAGGGGTAAACTTCAAAAGGCTTCTAAGGGCTTTGTTAGCGTTTTATGTGGAGCCCCCTATGGTTATATATATATTCTGAAAACAGACTCCGCTGACGCACGATATGAAATCCATCCAGAAGAGTCTAAAGTTGTTAAAAATATTTTTCAAATGTATTGCCGAAACAAACTAAGTATTAGAGCAATTGCAAAGGAATTAAATATAAGGGGGGTGCCTACTAGAAGACAACAAGGTATTTGGGGGCGTTCAACTATCTTGTGTATGCTTAAAAATCCCGCTTATTATGGACAAGCTGCTTTTAGAAAGACTATCAAGGTAGAAAGGTTGCGTCCAACCAAGTTCGCAAGAGACAATAATTTTTATCCAAAAAAACATAAATCAAGTTCTTCCAATCGAAATAAAAAGGATTGGATATATATTCCCGTTCCATCTATAATTTCTTCAAAAACTTTTCAAGATGCGTCCAGCCAATTGGAAGCTAACAAAAAACTTTCCTCTCGGAATAATAAAAAATATGAGTATTTGTTAAGTGGTCTTTTACGATGCAAAGAGTGTGGTTATTCGATCTATGGCAAACCTGCTTCTCACTCAAGGTATAAGCTTTGTTATTATCGCTGCATGGGACAAGATGGTTATAGGTGGCCAGCTAAAGGTAGAGTTTGCTCATCTCATCCCGTAAGAGTTGAAGTTTTAGATGACTTAGTTTGGGAACAAACAGTTAAATTACTTGAAAATCCTCAGACAGTTATAGATGAGTATACAAGTAGAATTCATGAGCAAAAAGGTGAACAACAATCATTGGAAAAATTAATTGTAAAAAAGGCTCAGGAGATTCGTCAAATAACACATGAAAAGGAACGTCTCTTGGATCTTTATCAAAATGGAACTCTAAATCTATCAGAAATAGAGTCACGATTAAAAAAAATAAGAGGAAAAATAAAGCAACTTGAAAATGAAAAGCAATCTTTAGAGTATGAGCAAAGGCAAGAAGGACAACAACTACAGCTTGTAGATCAACTCCAAGAATTCCAAAAAAAAGTGAGTGCCAATTTAAAGGTATTGAGTTTTGAGCAAAAAAAGGAGATTGTAAGGCTACTGGTGAAGGAGGTTGAGGTGAACATTAAGGCAAGTGAAATTGTAGTTCGACACGTTGTGCCAACCTCCAAAAGTTTGCCATTGTGTCCGGGGAGTAGTGTGGACCCGACGATGTAAATCGAACAGGTTTTGCACGAGGTTCTCGCCATACTCCTTCCATGTTAAATGGTCCACTCCCGCACTGGCTCCCCTATTCAAATAGAGGTAAGCCAAGTGGAGGGCTTCCACAGATACATGGTGAAGCAAGCAAGTGAGCTTACCATCCTTTCTCTTTGCTGCTATACGGACTCGCTCCGTCGCCTGTGACACCTTTTCCCAACTCTGTGTTCGGCAGATGCTTTGACGGATTGAGTTCCCTTCAGTTCCACCCCTTCGCTCCAAGGACTCCGCTGGGCTTGTAGGCCCTTTGTTCGTCCTCTTCATCGCTACTATGAGTGGATCCGATTTCTTTATTTCGTTCATGGGTTACGGTTACCTCCTTTCCCATGTCGCCCGTCGCACATGACGGGGTTAAATAAAGACCTCCCGAGGTCCCGGGATAAGATTCATGTATGTGCCAGTTTCTACGACGCCGTGGAGTCACCCACCAACTCACCATAGCGCTGGTGGGTATGTTGCGTTCGGCTACCATGACAGCCTCCGCACTCCAGAGTTCGGCATTTTCGACGCTCAATTATTTGGCCCACACACACCCCTACCGATACATCGCTTCGGCCTCACGGCCGACAGCGCACGGCTTGGGGAGAGAAGTGGTCGGTTGACCTTCCTCTCGGGGGACTCTAACCCCCTATCTTATCTCAGTTCGCCCGGCGAACCATGGCATTGCCCGCACTGATTGGCATGACTGATTCCCCTTAGCATAGCGTCATTGATGTTCTATAAAGACCTCCAATCTTTAACCAAGGAGGTCGAAATGAGAACAAAGATGGATCATGAGCGTTACACAAAAATAAAATCATTAATAAAGGCAAATATTCCCGACCGAGAAATCAGTCGCCGCATGAAATGCTGCACCAAGACTCTTAGAAAGATAAGACGTGGTCTTTTAACAGACCCCAAGGATTGGAAGACCCAAAGAGAAATTCCCCCTTGGTCTTACGGTATAGATTGGAAGATTATTGAGAAGGAGATTGAGGATAGGCATTGTTTAAGTGACGTTTGGGAGGAAAAATTTCTGAAGGTCATTAGCTACCCCCAGTTTACGAGGGAGTTTCATAAGCAATTTCCAAAAGCTGGCAAAAGGATTATTACCTTGCGTGATTTTCAGCCAGGCCACCAAGTTGAGGTTGATTACGCAGGATTTCAGCCAGAGTGGATCGATGAAGACCTTAATATTCATAAGGCCCATATATTTTGCTCAAATCTATGTTTCTCTCAGCGTATTTTTGCTTATGGCTCTTTGAGCGAATCTAGTGAAGATTTTCTTCACGCTCACGTTCTGATGTTTGAATATTACGGTGGGGTTCCGAGAGTGGTTGTTCCTGATAATTTAAAGACTGGAGTGAACACACCCCATTTGTATGATCCAGAGTTGAATAAATCCTACCAAGAGCTTTTGGAACACTATGACACGGTGGCTGTTCCCGCTCGAGTTCGTCGTCCCCAGGATAAAAGCCTTACTGAGAATGCCGTGAAGCTCGTTACAAGGGCCCTCAGGTTTATGTACAGACGAGAGACCTTCACCAGTCTGGATCAAATTAATAAGGCTTTAAGGGAGGTGTGCGAGAAGATAAATGCTCGCCCTCACACAAGATTTAAGGTCTCTCGCAATGAAAAATTTCAACGAGAGGTAAAAACTTTAAAACCCTTGCCTTCTTTTCCCTACCGGTGGGGACGTTGGGAGAAGAAAAAACTCCACCAAGACTGTCATGTGAGCGTTGAATCCAACTTCTACTCGGCTCCGTTTCAGCACCGAGGGGTGTTAGGCGCCAATTAAAATTGGCCATTTTTAGAAGCCGTCGCCAATGAAAAACGGCGTACATTAAACTTTTTTCTCATTTTATCAACAATATCTGAAAGCGTCTTGCCTTCAAAAGTATTACCAGGGAAAACCTCAAAACCTAAAGGGATGCCATCCCGATTCACCAACAAACCAAAGACAACTTGGGTGCAGTCTGATCGTCTCTCTTTACTATAGCCAAATTGACGAAGTTTCCCTAAGTCTGTTCTTGTACTCTCGAAGCGTAAGGTTGTTAAATCATACAACACAATGTCTACTTGGAAATTAAATAAATCTCGCCCCACCCAATAAAGCGAGTTCTCTATTTCATCCTTATGGGAGGCAAGTAAGTCCATAGACCGATAAATATGCTGGAGACTCAAATCACCCTTAATCATGTCTGGGTAAAAAGATTTTTGCCAATACTCAAAAACCTTTAACTTGGAACTAGGAGCAATAAATCGGCTGGCAACTAAGGTAAAAATCACCTTACATAAATCAAATTGAACTTTCTCATGAGAATCTTTTATGTCTTTGAGGGTCTTATTGATACCCAGTTGATCAAACAACTTTTGTAAAATCAGCAAGGGACCCAAAATGAAAGTCTCTTCGATGTAAAGCTCCTTAGCCAATTGACTCACAGTGAGAAGCTCTCGGTGGCGGGATACGGCCTGCGCCAAACTATTAATCTTATCCTCTCCTCCTTCCAGCGCGTCATGCGAGCCTTGCGCACTGATAAAACTGCGCCAAACTATTAATCTTATCCTCTCCTCCTTCTCCAGCCTTACCTAAGGACATGAGCATGCGTTTTTTGGATTTGCCTTTTTCTCTGTAGGACTCCACAAGGTGGTAGTAGCACTGACCTTTTGAGTTTTTAGTCGTTTGGATGTACATGAGGATATTTTCTACATATTTCTATGATATATCAATATTTAAAACGATAAAATCCTATTTTGTTTTCTACACTTTTTTTACGTCAATTTTAATTTTTCCAGCAGCTACCATTATATTTCAGTACAACCCCAATTTCTGGAAATTTCGCATTTTAACGCAGATGCTGCTGTCAAACTCGGGATTTACTTTCAAAAACAGCTCCTCGCTCGCCACAAGAGGACCAAAGGTAAACTCGGAGAGTACATCACCAAAAACGAACACCTCCCGGAGCCCAGTCGCGCCTACAAGGAGGCCACTCCCCAGAACATTCTTATTCAAGCAAGTATGATTTGTAAAGAGCTTGAAAACTTCATTGAGGAGCTTTTTCAGGGTGGGACCATTGAAAATCTCAGAAGAGCTATGGGCTTTGTAAGCTCCTGTCACAAAGAAATCCAGAAAGAGGGCAAGGAAAAGTCCCTTCCTCTCATTATCAAAGCCCTTGAGGACTGCAAGCAGTGGGAGAAAAGGAGGGTTAGATATTTTCAGCAACAACTCCATTTCTATAAAGGGCAAAAAATAAAAAAGGTGAACGAGAAAATAGATCGTAAACAAGGCAACCCTTATTTGCGACATAACGAAAATCCAAATAACCAAAGCCCCAAGGAGGTGCCAGATGGATGAAGTACAAATCAAAAACCACATGCATGAGTTGAAGCTCTATGGAATGTTAGACAGCCTTGAAGTGGCGCTGGATAACACAAGCCACAAGACTCAAGCATTGGATCTATTGAACGAGCTGTTATTTGCAGAAGTGGAGGCTCGGAAAATCCAATTCAGCCAAAGACTTCTCAAGACCTCAAAGCTGCCTCACAAGGTCAGAGGTGAGGCATTTGACCACCATGCCAAAAGGTCTATTAGTAAAAGAGAGGTGGATAGGCTTCAAACTTTATCATGGGTTAAGGAGCAAAGGTCTATCATTGTCGAAGGGCCAACGGGGGTGGGTAAAACCTTCTTGGCCCAGAGCCTGGGACACCAGTGTTGTCAATCCAGAATCTCCACACTGTTTATAGACATCAACATATTTCTAGAAACCTTGGCCCTGGAAAGGCACTCAGGAAGGTATTTGAACTACTTGCGTCGTCTGGGCCGCCCCCAAGTGTTAATTTTTGATGACTTTGGATTAAGGAAGTTCTCCCAAAGTGAATCCACAGACTTCTGCGATATTTTAAAGTTTCGTTCCGATAGGTCCACCGTTATTACCACTCAACTGCCAATAACGCATTGGTCAGAAATTATTGATGATGAGGTGCTGGCAGATACTATCATCGACCGTTTGAAGCATACCGCCATAAAAATTTTACTTAAAGGAGAGAGTTATCGAAAAATCCAGGGAACAAAACTTGACCAGGACTTTTCCCTAAAATAGGAAGAAATAGGATTACAAATTAACTAAAATTTTCCCCAGAAATGGGAAGGAAAATCATCAATGACGCATTGAAATAGGGAAAGTGAGGGTAATGGGTGCAACCAGTGCGGGCAATACGCGCAATTGTACACTTATGACTGAATAAACAACTCCCATCATTTTGTGACCAACGGCAATCACTGATCTCTTGTGCCCACGCCTTATAACAAGTGATTGGTATTTGCCTTTGAATTGTGAATTCGTCTTAATAGCACTATTGGCCATCTCACATACCAACGATTTCACATATGTGTTCGCTTTCCTCGTTCGTGAAGACTTTTTTTTTCCTGCGCTCTCATTATTGGATGGGCAAATCCCCATCCAGGAGCAAAAATTTCCTTTATTTTTAAAAGACTTCACATTGCCTCCTATTTCTGCAATCAAAAGCGCTGCACTTAATTCGTCAATTCCAGGTATAGTCTGGAGTAGATGCCACTGCCTTTCATAGGGTTTCATACGAATGAAAAGTTCTTCTTCAATTTGAGAGCATTCTTTTTTCAAAAAATCTATTCGATCAAGAATGCGTTGAAGAACAAAACGATTTTCTTCCGTCATCTTTCCCGACAGGGCGTAAGAAAATTCTTCGGTCTTTTGACGTAAAGACCCTCTGGCAAGAGACATCAATTTAGAAACTGATCTCTCTCCATTAGCTATGGCACGAATCATGGCCATACCAGATACGCAGTCAGCTTTAGACATTGCATAGGTTAAACGAATGCCTGAATATTCAAGAACCTTATACATACGATTTTGTTCCGAAGATATTTGGCGGATCGTTTTTGTACGATAACGAGCCAAAAGTCTAATAGAACGAATCTCACGTGGAGGAATGAAGCTAGCTCTTAGAAGACCACAAGCACCAAGCTCTGCAATCCACTGGCTATCCAACACGTCAGTTTTTTTACCAGTAATATTTTTGACATGAAAGGCATTGATAACATCTACTTCATAACCTTTTTCTGTCAAATCATCGTATAAAGAATTCCAATAAATCCCTGTGCTCTCAAAAAGAACTCTCTCAACCTTATGTGGCTTCATCCAAGAGCGCATTCTAGGAAAATTTTTTGGAAAATTCTTGAACTCTTTTGTGAAAAACTTCTTCTTACCGTCTTCCACTTTGACAATCGTACACATCAACATATGTTGATGAACATCTATTCCACAAACAGAACTATAAATAATATCCACATGACTCCTCCTTTCTGTTAGAAAAAAAGAAGGTGATAAAACTAGAGCCTTGGGATTTTGCCATAAATTCTAAAGCGAAAATAGGTCAACTTACTATACGTCCATACACTCAGAGTGCAGGTACATGCGTGGGTTCGATCCAAAGCTCAAGACCATGTTACTTCACGGAATTAAAATTACCAATCTATTCAACGGCCACTCATCTTATCACCTTCCAATAATGTTATTGCTTTATCCTTTATTGTATCGGAATCATACATGACAAAAATACCATCAAAAGTCCAGAGTAACTAAAAGAGGCCAATTATATAGACCAGCGAAGCTGTCCACCGAGTTGCTTCGTGCAAAGAAGTGGGGGCCTAGAAAGATTCATGGGCGTGGGTGGGGAAGCAAGGCGCCCCCATGAATGTTACTATACGTCCATACACTCAGAGTGCAGGTACATGCGTGGGTTCGATCCAAAGCTCAAGACCATGTTACTTCACGGAATTAAAATTACCAATCTATTCAACGGCCACTCATCTTATCACCTTCCAATAATGTTATTGCTTTATCCTTTATTGTATCGGAATCATACATGACAAAAATACCATCAAAAGTCCAGAGTAACTAAAAGAGGCCAATTATATAGACCAGCGAAGCTGTCCACCGAGTTGCTTCGTGCAAAGAAGTGGGGGCCTAGAAAGATTCATGGGCGTGGGTGGGGAAGCAAGGCGCCCCCATGAATGTTACCTTTAGAGCTAGGTCGCAAAGTTGTAATCACATCTACAAAGGTCGTTGGAGATGTCGTCGAAATAACTTTGGAAGCCTCTGCGGCCGGCCTTGAGTTTGTTGCAGAACTTGCCAGTGAAGTTATTACATTTACCATTCAAGTCTCTCGCGCCGCTTTAGAAGCTTCTTTAACTGCGGCAGGACACACCTTAGATTTTATTGTGGCGAGTAGTGAAGTGGCACTTAAAGGTGTGGCCATTGTTGCTGGATCCACAGCTCAAGTGATTGGGCATACACTTGTCCTAGCTACTTCACCTGCCGTCGCTGTGGGAATCGTACTCAACGATGTTGGATGCCAAATCTATGGAGCAAATCACTGCGAATAACAGGTAGGTACATACTATTAAATTTTGTATACCAATTAGGTTGGAGAGCTGTCTTTGCAGTTCTCCATTTCTCTTCGCACAACGAAGCAACGAAGCAACGAAGCAACGAAGCAACGAAGCAACGAAGGCATTAAATTGCTACCATAAGGAGAATGACATGACTTTTATGAAAAATATGAAAGAAAAGATAGCATTACTCACCTTACTTACATGCAGCTTATGGCTTATCTTACTTGCGCCCACATCCTCTCTTGCTGTCGTCAGTGGTGGTGGCTGTGGAAGCGAAGAGCCCCAAGCTCCCAAGTATGATCTTAAGAAACACAAAGAGAATACCGCCACCATGGGCTTTCTACTGTACCAATACCTAAATGAAAATGTAGACCAAGTTGCCATTGTGGCACGGGCAGGAGGAGATGTCTCTAAAGAAAATTTTCGTTATCCCTCTCAACTAAAGTATACCCATGCAGGTATTGCTTGGAAAAACTCCAAGGGCCATTGGTATTTCAAACATGTTCTCAATACTTGTGCAGGACCAACCTCTGACATATACGATCAAAGCCTTGCTCAATTTTTTAATGATAGCCCATACTTCTATGATTTCATAGTTGGGTCCCCCTCCAAGGAATTACAAGACAAAATGATCCAAGTATTAGAGGATGAGAAGCTTGTCCAAAAAATTCACAACCCCGACTACAGCAATATAGCAAATCCATTCAATAGAGTGTATCAGAATTCCAATGGATGGGTATTAAATGCCCTAGCCGCAGCCCAAAGCGGGAAATCGACACTCCGTGGTCTCATGAATTATTATAAAAGACAAGGCTTTCGACCTAGTCAAGTTGAGGTTGGATTTTTTAAAAGGTTACGGTAGGAATGCGTGTTGCCACGCACCCCCCGCACAGATCCGGACGTGCTCGTTAAAGCATCCGGCTCCTACTTCAGGTGGTACCGCATAGCGAACCTATCTGTTGGCCACGGGTGGCGTATGGATATACGAGGCCAGAATAGACGAATCATTCTATCCAACCTCTTCCACGAGAATCTCCGTCCACGCTGTGAGCGTCGTCGGATGGCTTTCATCCAAGCACTCCTGATTGCGCAAATAAATTTTCGTAGGTACACCGTACTTCCTGGAACCGCAAAATAATTGAGCCAGCCTTTGATGACCAAACCCAACCACTTTGCACATTCCGCTAGGTCCCTCGTGTAGACTCGTTTTCTCAGACTCAGCTTCAGGTGCTGTAAGGTCCGGCAGACTCTCTTGGATATGGGTTTACGCCCTATCCTAAAGCCTCCTTTCCTCGTGCGCACACAAAAGTGAGTGAATCCTAAGAAATCAAAAGTCTCGGAGTGACCAAGACCTCGTCGGCGGCAATTTGCATTTGCAAATCGACCGAACTCTATGAGGCGAGTTTTCCCCGGATGTATTTCTAGAGAAAACTCCTTAAGCCTGCGCTTCAGATCATTGAGGAAGCGTTCAGCTTCCCCCTTGTATTGAAAGCCTACGACAAAGTCATCGGCGTAGCGAACAAATATCATGTCCCCTGTGGCATGGTCCTTGCGCCATTTCTGCATCCATAAATCCAACACATAATGTAAATATATGTTGGCGAAGATAGGGGAAATATTTGAACCTTGAACGGTCCCTCTCCCTGTGTCTTCTAAGACGCCTTGAGATAGCACTCCGCACTTGAGCCACTTTTCAAAGAGACGAATGAGTCTCTCATCTCCGATGAGGTGTTTTAGAAAGCGAATTAGAGTCTTTCTATCCACGCTATCGAAGTAGGATTTTATATCCGCATCCAATATGTAGCTGATCTTTCTACGCTCTATTCCGTAAGCCAGAGCATCCAACGCATTATGCGCTCCACGCCCTGGACGGAATCCGTAGCTATAACCGAGGAAATGTTCCTCGTAGATGGGAGAGAGGATGCTGTCTACAACGGCCTTCTGGACAATCTTGTCCTCCAAGGCCAGGACACCCAAGGGTCTTGTGCCCCCGTCTGACTTGGGTATTTCTACCCGCAAGACAGGTTGCCCTTTGTAAGCACCCGTGTGGACCCGACGATGTAAATCGAACAGGTTTTGCACGAGGTTCTCGCCATACTCCTTCCATGTTAAATGGTCCACTCCCGCACTGGCTCCCCTATTCAAATAGAGGTAAGCCAAGTGGAGGGCTTCCACAGATACATGGTGAAGCAAGCAAGTGAGCTTACCATCCTTTCTCTTTGCTGCTATACGGACTCGCTCCGTCGCCTGTGACACCTTTTCCCAACTCTGTGTTCGGCAGATGCTTTGACGGATTGAGTTCCCTTCAGTTCCACCCCTTCGCTCCAAGGACTCCGCTGGGCTTGTAGGCCCTTTGTTCGTCCTCTTCATCGCTACTATGAGTGGATCCGATTTCTTTATTTCGTTCATGGGTTACGGTTACCTCCTTTCCCATGTCGCCCGTCGCACATGACGGGGTTAAATAAAGACCTCCCGAGGTCCCGGGATAAGATTCATGTATGTGCCAGTTTCTACGACGCCGTGGAGTCACCCACCAACTCACCATAGCGCTGGTGGGTATGTTGCGTTCGGCTACCATGACAGCCTCCGCACTCCAGAGTTCGGCATTTTCGACGCTCAATTATTTGGCCCACACACACCCCTACCGATACATCGCTTCGGCCTCACGGCCGACAGCGCACGGCTTGGGGAGAGAAGTGGTCGGTTGACCTTCCTCTCGGGGGACTCTAACCCCCTATCTTATCTCAGTTCGCCCGGCGAACCATAGGTGCTGCCTTCGTAGATAATGCCTCTACAGATGATCACTCTAACTTATTTGGTGGATGGTTTAACTTTGTATCAGCAGCTTCGCTTTTTAAATATATAGAGAAAACGGATACACTCACCCATGCAGAAATCTGCCATCCTAAAGGGTGTGACATTCCACTCACCATTCTCAACAAAAGGTAAGTGATTTCTTACTAAACTTTATAATTTGATGTGGAGCAGACCTTGGTAGCCACAGCTTTGGCAATGTGGCTTTTGCCGGTTCCAGGGGAGTCAGTAAATAAGACATCCTTGTCTGCTTAATGAACTTTAAGTTCATTAATTCAATTCCAAAACCTTCGAGAAAACTCAGGAAAACATGAAAGATGAACTAATGCGTTAAGTAATTGAAACCATTAGTTATAAATTTTAATGACTTAGCGGGGATTTCTGAAAACGGATTCTGACTACGAAACGAAAAATGGATGGGGCGGCAGGGATCGAACCTGCGAATGACGGGATCAAAACCCGTTGCCTTACCACTTGGCTACGCCCCAGTTATGTGGATATAGATAGTTTTGATGGTTATTTTATAGCGAGCCTATGGGCTTGGGGCAAGGTCTATCACACCGAATGCCCTTGGACCTAATGCCACTTGTCAGAGGGGGACATCGTCATCTCTTTGAAGTAAGGTCCCCCACATGGATAACCCTTGGAACCAACAGGCCCCTATTGCAGGCATTGAAAAAACCATTGTCATTGGCTCTGGCAAGGGTGGTGTCGGAAAAAGCACCGTTGCTGCCAACTTGGCTGTTGCCCTCCAGAAGGGCGGCCATAAAGTGGGTCTTCTCGATGCCGACCTCTACGGACCCAGCCTCCCTCGAATCATGGGGGCTCTTGGGCAGCGTCCAGAAATGACCGAGGACCAAAAAATACTCCCCCTTGTTCGCTATGGACTGAAACTGATGAGCATGGGTTTTCTTATCGAAGAAAATGCTGCCGTGGTGTGGCGTGGCCCTATGCTTTTTAAGGCCATTCATCAATTTCTCAGAGATGTTCAATGGGGCGAGCTTGATTACCTCCTTGTGGACCTTCCTCCAGGAACAGGTGATATTCCCTTAAGCATGGCTCAAAAGGTTCCCGTGGATGGAGCCATTGTGGTTTGCACTCCACAAAATATGGCTCTCACAGATGCTAAAAAGGCTGTGGATATGTTTCTTAAGATCAACATTCCCATTCTTGGTGTTGTCGAAAATATGGCATCCTTTACCCCTCCCGGACAAAGTGAGGCTCTTTCTCTTTTTCCTAGGGGGGATCTTCATACTTTCTTAGAAACTCAAAAGATTTCCCAATTGGCAGAGCTTCCCTTTACTCAGGGTGTGGCCCTGTCCTGTGAAGCCGGAGTTCCCGCTGTGGAAAGCGATCCAAATATAAAGAAAAAGTTTGTAGCTCTTGCCAAAAAGGTGGAAGAACACTTTGTTGTTATTGGCTCGTGAGTGTAAAATTATAGCCTTCTTTTAAATATTCTAGTGATGGGACAGTAGCCCCAAGACCCAGTGGCAAGAAGAAGGAGCCCCATATAAGCCCATATGGGGCCTCCAGCAATAGCCCAAGTTAACATGATGGTTCCAAGAGCGAGGCGAGAAACCCTCTGAAGGAAAGATATATTTACTTCCATAAAACCACCAGTCTCTACATGATTAAATAACATGATTTAATATTATGGTTGAAGGGCATCTTTAAGCTCCCCAGCCTCAAACATTTCTGTGAGGATATCGCTACCTCCAATGAGCTTTTTATGGGCATAAAGCTGGGGAATGGTTGGCCAGTTGCCATACTCTTTAATGCCTTGGCGTATTTCCTCATCTTCAAGGACATCGACACTACCAAACTCCACCCCCATTTCATTGAGTATGGCGACAGCTCGTGCTGAAAAGCCACATTGGGGAAAAGAGGGAGATCCCTTCATAAAAAGGACGACGGGGTTTTGAATTAATATTTGGTCAATGCGATCTTTTACGAGTGTTTCTATGTTGCCATTCATTACAAGTTCCTTTTAGTTAGAATTTTTCTTAGTTAAAATTTCTCTTAGTTAAAATTTCTTCGTGCTTGAATAATTATTATTATCGTATGACTCCACGGGAAGGCAAGAGCAAATAAAGTGGCGATCTCCGTGGACATTATCCACACGACTTACAGGGGGCCAGAATTTGTGTTGCTTGACCCAGGAGAGGGGGTAGGCCGCTTTCTTTCGTGAGTAGGAGTGATTCCAAGAATCCCCCACGAGTTGTTCTATGGAGTGGGGGGCTTGAGAGAGAACATTGTCGGTGGGGTCGATCTTGTATTTTTCGATATTTTCTTCAATTTCACGAATCTCATTTCGTATGGAAATCATGGCTTCGCAAAAGCGGTCGAGTTCTTCCTTGGATTCACTCTCCGTGGGTTCAATCATCAATGTTCCTACCACGGGCCAAGACATGGTGGGAGCGTGAAATCCGTAGTCTATAAGTCGTTTGGCAATGTCATCCACGGAGACCCCAGCTGTCACCTTAAATGGTCTTGTGTCCACAATGCACTCATGGGCCACCCACCCCCCTTGGTTGGCGTAGAGAATCGGATAGTGGGAGGAGAGCCTTTGAGCCATATAGTTGGCATTTAATATGGCGACCTCAGTGGCTTTTTTAAGACCCGCAGCCCCCATCATTGCAATATAGGCCCAGGAAATGGGAAGGATGCTGGCACTGCCCCAAGGTGCGGCTGAAATTGCGGAAATTCCCCTTTTGGGTCCACACTGTGGGACGATACTGTGTGTGGGAAGGTAGTTTTTGAGGTGTTCTGCTACAACAATGGGGCCGACCCCAGGCCCTCCTCCGCCATGGGGGATACAAAATGTTTTGTGGAGATTCAAGTGACAAACATCAGGCCCATTCAGAGCTCCAGGTTGGCAAAAACCAATAAGGGCATTGAGATTGGCTCCATCCATGTAAACTTGCCCTCCATGTTTATGGATGAGTTCGCAAATGGAGAGAAAGCCTTCTTCAAAAACCCCATGGGTGGAAGGGTAGGTCATCATCAGTGCGGCGAGATGATGACGGTGTTCGTGGGCCTTGGCTTTGAGATCCTTGAAATCAATGTTGCCTTGGTGGTCACACTGAACCACCACAACTTTCATACCAGCCATGATTGTGCTGGCGGGATTGGTGCCATGGGCAGAGCTGGGAATGAGGCATATATCTCTTTGGCCTTGCTGGCAGCTGCGGTGGTACTGTCGAATAACAAGAAGACCTGCAAGTTCACCCTGGGAACCTGCATTGGGTTGCAGGGAGATGGCAGCAAAGCCTGTAATTTCACAGAGCCAGCTTTCTAGCTCAGCAATCATTTCCATGTAACCTTCAGCTTGTTGGATCGGAGCTAGAGGGTGGAGTTGGTTCCATTCAGGCCATGTTATGGGCATCATCTCTGTGGTGGCATTGAGCTTCATGGTGCAGGAACCTAGAGGAATCATGGATTTGTTGAGGCACAGATCTTTCTCTTCAAGGCTTCGTATATAGCGAAGCATTTCTGTTTCCGAATGATAGGAGTTAAACACGACATGTGTGAGGTAGTTGGTTTTTCGTATAAGGTGATGGGGCCAAGTGGGGGCATCGCATGTGTCAGCCTCCACATCATTATCACGATCACTATTATTATCATTGGATGACGTGTCATTATAAGATGATGTGTTAGCTTTCGTCTGTTCAAATTTCGCCTGTTCAAACAGAGAAAGCAATTGGGCCACATCTTTTTTTGTGGTGGTTTCGTCCAAAGAGAGGCCCAAGTGTTCTTCGTCCCATTGGGCTAAGTTGAGCCCCCTTGCCTGAGTGAGTTGCACGACCTTGCGGACTTTGAATTTGTCCAAATGAATTTTTAAAGTATCAAAATAGTGAGGGTTCACCAGGCAGTCTCCTAGACTCCTTTGAAGGCCGAGGGCCAAGGCTCTTGTGAGCCTATGGACTCTTTGGGCTATGTTTTTAAGACCTTCGGGACCATGGTAAACGGCATACATAGAAGCCATCACTGCGGGCAAAACTTGGGCGGTACAAATGTTGCTGGTGGCCTTTTCGCGACGAATATGCTGTTCACGGGTTTGCAGAGTGAGCCGAAGGGCCGTATGACCATGGACATCCTTGGAAACGCCAACAATGCGTCCGGGGAGAAGTCTCTTATGTAGCTTGCGACAGGCAATATAGGCGGCGTGAGGTCCCCCAAAACCCATGGGCATCCCAAATCGCTGGGTGGTTCCGTAGGTGATATCGGCCCCCCACTCTCCTGGAGACTGCAAGACACAAAGGGAAAGCAAATCAGCCCCCCAAATCATAAGAGCTTTGTGAAGATGAGCCTTTTGAGTAAGGAGGGCTCCATCTTCCACAGCACCACAGGCCCCAGGAGATTGAGCAATCACAGCAAAAACAGGCTCGTTTTCAAAGTTATGTTCCATGGCTTTTTTGTGGAGAATTTCAATGCCCATAGGTTCACAGCGAGTCTTTAATATTTCCAAACTCTGGGGAAATAAACTTTGATCCACAAGAAGCCGGTGACCTCTCTTTTTTTGAATATCGTGGGCCATGGACACGGCTTCTCCCGCTGCTGTTCCTTCATCGAGAAGGGAGGCGTTGGCCACATCCATACCTGTGAGGTCGATAATCATAGTTTGAAAGTTCAAAAGAGCTTCCATACGTCCTTGGGAAATTTCGGCTTGATAGGGAGTATAGGCCGTGTACCACCCTGGATTTTCTAAAATATTTCTAAGGATCACATGGGGGGTATGGCAATTGTAATACCCCATGCCGATGTAGGATTTAAATATTTTATTTTTGTCAGAGAGGTCGCGAGATCGCTGGAGGCACTCCACTTCACTGAGGGGAGTCTCTAAATTTAAAAAAGACTTCATATTTTGAATATCGCAGGGAGCAGACTTTTGAATAAGCTCTTTAAGGCTACCTAGCTTTAAGAAGCGGAGCATTTCTGAAATATCAGAATCACTGGGGCCAATATGGCGTGAAGTGAAATCAGATCTCATTTTATTGGGTTTGCTTTTTATTAGTCTTTGTGATCTTTGTAGCTTTTTTTGTAGCTGCCTTCCTCGTTGTTTTCTTTTTTGTGGATTTGGTCTTCTTGGCTTTTTTCTCAGTTTTCTTTTTCTTTCTGAGTTTCTTTTTGAGTTTCGTAGATGCCTTTTTCAGTTCAGTTTTTTGTTGCTGTACTTTTTTCTTCAATAGAACAAAGGAGGATCCCATTTCTTGACCCGTTTCACGTAACTTTCTCAACGCCCTATTGAAATCCCTGTCAAATTGCTTTTGGGCACTGGCAATAGATTTATTGAGTTTTTGAAATCTAGCCTCTGCGTCTTTAAGGCGCTTTTGCGCGGATGGACTTAAATGAGATTCCAAATTAAAATTTTGAATTTCATTTTGAATCTCCTTGGAGAGACGGGAGAACTCTTTTTTAAGTTCATCTACATCTTTGATCTTCTTCAATCTTTGGGTGGCTTCTTTGATTTTGCTCCAATTTATAGACTTGGCGCTTTTAGAATTCTTGGCATTTTTAGAGCCCTTGGCGCTTTTAGGATCCTTGGCGTTTTTAGAGCCCTTGGCACTTGCAGAACCCTTAGAGTTTTTAGAACTCTCAGAACTTTTAGAACTTTTAGAATTTTCAGAACTCTTGGAATCCATAATTTACCTCCATGCTAGTTGGTGTGGCCCTAGTGCCACCGCCTATTCTTCTTAGCCTTTACTAATACTTCTTATTCTTATAATTAGTTATGGTTGTCAACCTTATGACTCTTATGACTTGACCTCCACCTCTGGGCTTTGTAGTCCGTAAATGTGCTTTGTACGACATTTTCCAAGTCCATCCAAGGGCTTTCTCTCCGCCAAGCTAAGTTATTTCCTGAGAAATTTGATTCATGGCTCGGTGGAGTTGTACTTGCCGCTGATGGTCGCTTTCTCCATCTGGGGGGGCAGGGGTTGGCGTTGAGAGCCTTACACTCTGGACTCCCCCCTCTATTTCAAGGGGATAAGGTTCTCATAAGATTGGGAAAAAAAGAGTTTCACCAGTGGTTGCAAGAGAGTCAATATCTAGTCAGTGAGATTTTTGAAGTCGAAGTTTTAGCCCCGGCCTATGGTCAGAGAAGATTAAATGGCCAGAGAAGATTCAATACCCAGAAAAGGTTGCAGGGAGAGGAAATGGGATCTTTAAGTTCCCACCGGTATCATTTGACTCAACTTTGGAATGAGTTTGTTCAGGTCACAAGGGATTACTTTAAAGAAAAGGGCTTTGTGGAAACTTCCACCCCTAGCTTAGTAAAGTGCCCAGGACTTGAACCCACCCTGGAACCCATGGCGACGACAGTTTCCGTGGGGCAGAGTTCAAAAACGCTTTTTCTACCTACGAGCCCCGAATTGCACTTGAAGAAGCTTTTATCCCAGGGTTGGAGTGAAATCTTTGAAGTGAGATCTTGCTTTCGCAATGGAGAACTTTCTTCATCTCACCAACCTGAATTTACCATTCTTGAGTGGTATCGAGCCTATGATTCCCTAGGGTCTATCGCTGATGATCTTCAAGGATTGATGGGAGTCTTTGCCAAAAGAGGTTTTATTTTGGGACCCTCAAAAGGTTACATTGGTGAAAAGAAATTTCAAATTTGCTCCCTAGCCCAACTTTTTTTAGAGCATACGGGGATAAAGCTTACCCCATGGACGCCACGAAGCGAGCTTGTGGAGTATTGTGAGTCTATTTCTCAACCTGTAAGCCCTGAGGACACATGGGATGATGTTTTTCACCTTATTTTTCTCACAAAAATAGAGTGTCACCTCGGTATTGCAGGACCTGAGTTGATTCATAACTTTCCCCCCTCTCAAGCAGCCTTGGCTCAAATCAATAAAGAGGGGTGGGCCGATCGCTTTGAGTTTTATTGGAGGGGCTTTGAAATCGGCAACGCCTTTAATGAGTTGACGGACCCTGTGGAACAAAGGCGAAGAATGGAAAAAGAAGTTCTTTTGAGAAAGCAAAGGGGGCAGACAGAGGTTCCCATGGATGAAGAGTTTATAGAAGCTCTTGAAAGGGGGGTGCCCCCCTGCGCAGGTATTGCTGTGGGACTTGAAAGATTGTTTCTGGCTTGTCGAAAAATGGAAAGCCTTGGTGATTTGCGCCTTTTTCCCTATTCTATGTGAGCCAAGGTCTTTTTATAAGCCTCAACGGTTTGGCGGACCATTTGCTTGGTATCAAAAAGGCTCATAACCTTTTGGCGAGCCCGTTGCCCTATGAGCCCCATGGCCAAATGACCTTCGGAGATCTTAATGAGAAGTTGGTACAAATTTCCCACATCGGCGGGGCGTATGAGAAAACCATCCACTTGGTCCTCAACCACTGTGGAAATGGGGCTCATCTCAGAACCGATGATGACCTTTTGTTGAGCCATGGCTTCGATCATACTTGGGTCAAGCCCGGAGGTTCTAGAACTTAAATTGACAAAGGTGTCGGCAAGGGCAATGTAGTCCAGAAGATCAAGATGGCTAACAGCACCTGTAAAAATGACCTTTGACCCTAGGGCCAAATCGAGCGTGTCTCTCTCAATCTTTTTAAACAAAGGGCCCTCTCCTATGATGATAAGCCGGGCCGAGGGCTTTTTAATCACCACTTTCTCAAAGGCGCGTAGTAGGTTTCTTATTTCAGCCACTTCAATCATATCTGTGGAGGTCACAGTGATTCGAGCCGATTCGGGGAGGCCAAGCTTTTTTCGTAGCTCTTCAGACCTTTCTCTGGGAGATAAATCTCCAATTTCAATACCATAGGGGATGGAGTATGTTCTAAGCTCAGGGTATAGGTAGTGTCTTTCAAGGGCCATCTTTTGCTGGGGACTTGTCACAAACATACCGTCGGCCGTCTTTAATAATTTACGATCTCCTCCATAGTAGGTTTTAAGAAACACATAGGCCACCTTCAAACTAGTGCGAATCATACTTGCAAAAGACTCTTGGGTGAGGCCCATAATAGAAAAAACCTGCGCCATTCTTGTGGCTTCTACATTGTAGGTCATGGCCACCTTGTATTGCTTTTTTTTCAAACCAATTTCTAGGCCATTTTTGTCGATGCTGTGAACAATATGAAAGGGTTTTTGAGCGTGAAGTTCAGAGAATTTTCTGTGAGCCACTGAGGAAAATTTTTCCCTGGGATAGAGGTGCCCCAGATAGAATGCAGAGATACCCTCTTCTTTAATTTCGTGTTGGCCTTGGGGATTGGTATGGGAGAGAACAGTGACTTCATGGTCTTGAGCGAGACCTCGCGCAATAGGCCATAGAAAGCCATGGGTTGCAGCCCTTCCCAATAAAGGAAATTTTTTGGCAACAAGGCAAATGGATAGTTTTTCTGAGTGACGAGTCATAGACCTAGAGCTTACCTCGATTTTTAGATAGATGGCCAGTTATAAAAGCAAGTGGGATCGTATATTCTACAGTAAGCTCAAGGAGGTAGTTTGTCCCGTCGCAAAGGCCTAGGTGAAATTTTTGTTGAAAAGGGCTTCATTAGTTTTGCTCAACTTGAAGAAGCTCGCCAAGAGCAGAAGGCTGGCAATGGTCAATTGACCTCTATTCTTGTCCACAAGGGACTTGTTAAAGAACAAGATTTACTCAATTTTCTAGGCGAAGAATACAGCTTGGCCGTGATTGATTTGAATCAATTCGAAGTGGATCCCGAAGCCGTCAAACTCGTTCCCCAACGCATTTGTGAAAAACATCGGGTCATTCCCATTCAAAAAGCGGATCGAACTTTAGTGGTCGCCTTTTCCGACCCAAGCAATATCTTTGTGAAAGATGATTTAAGCCTTTTGACTCGATGTAAGATTGAGCTGGTTCTTAGTTCAGAAAGAGCTATTTTAGCGGCCATTGACACCCACTATGGAACCACCAATCAGCAGATGTCGGACTTGATGTCTGAAATGGAAGATGGGGACGAAGAACTTAGTGTGGAAGGGGATGACGATGTCATCGATAAGAGCGCTGATATTGATGATGGTCCCATTATTAAGTTTGTGAATGCCATGTTGGCCGAAGCCATTAAATTAAAAGCATCAGATATTCATGTTGAGCCTTATGAAAAACGCCTAAGAATCCGATTTAGGATTGATGGGGTTTTGCAGGAAAAAACCCAGCCACCCGTGGGAGCCGCAGCGAATATTGTCAGTCGTATTAAGGTTTTGTGTCGTATGGATATTGCCCAAAAGAGATTGCCTCAAGATGGTCGTTTCAAAGTGAAACTCCAAAAGGGAGCAAGCATTGACTTTCGTGTCAGTTGCTTGCCGACATTCTCTGGTGAGAAGGTGGTTCTGCGTATTTTGGATAAATCCAACTTGCAGGTCAAAGTGGAAGACATTGGATTTGAGTCTACGGACTTTGAGATGTTTCAAAAGGTGATCCATCAACCCCAAGGAATGGTTCTTATCACGGGGCCCACGGGAAGTGGTAAAACAACCACCATTTACTCAGCACTTGCAGAACTAAACAAGGTGACAGCCAATATTTCTACAGCTGAAGACCCTGTGGAATTCAACTTGGATGGAATCAATCAAGTACAGGTCAACAACGAAATCGGCTTTACTTTTCCTGCGGCTCTACGCTCCTTTTTGAGGCAAGACCCTGACATCATTATGGTGGGAGAGATTCGTGATTTAGACACAGCATCTATTGCCTACAAGGCGGCATCCACAGGTCACTTGGTGGTGAGCACCCTTCACACCAATGACGCCGCAGGGACGGTGAATAGATTGATCAATATGGGTGTTCCGGCCTATGTGGTGGCGGAGGCCACCACCCTGATTGTCGCTCAAAGGCTGATTAAAACCATTTGTCCCAACTGTATCGTGGATCATACCGTGGATACGGAGACTTTGATGGACTTGGGAGTGCCCGAAGAAGATTTGGACAAATTCGGCCAACTAAGCCGTGGAGAAGGTTGTCCTCGGTGCAATGGGTCGGGTCTTTCGGGTCGAATGGCTATTTTTGAAGTGATGAAAGTCTCAGGTGCTGTTAAAGAGACCATACTTCGTGGGGATTCAGCCCTTTCCATTAAGAAGCACGCCATAAGACATGAGGGCATGACATCCTTAAGACATAGTGCCCTCTTAAAACTCATGAGGGCGCAGACCACTGTGGAAGAGGTTCTCAATGTTTCAGTGGGAGATGAAGATTGATCACTCTTGAGCGTCTACTTAAGGCCTGTGTTCAAGGGGGGGCCTCAGATTTACATCTTGTGGAGGGCTCGGCTCCAGCTCTGCGAGTCAATGGAAGTATTATCAGAGTTAAAACCGAAGAGCTTTTAGGACCTGATATCAAAAAAATATGCTACTCCGTGCTGACAGACGCCCAAAGAAGCACTTTTGAGAATAAAAAAGAGATTGATTTCAGCTTTGGAATTAAGGGGATTGCTCGGTTTCGTGTGAATTATTTTTATCAGAAAGGTTGTGTTTCTGCGGTTTTTAGGCGCATTCCCCTTTCGGTGCCAGAGCTTTCTACCCTCGGGCTTCCCAGTGTTATTGAAGAAGTCACAAGACTATCAAATGGGCTCGTTTTATTGGCAGGACCTACGGGTAGTGGAAAGACAACCACTTTAGCAGCTTTGATAAATAAAGTTAACTCGGAGAGGAGGGGACATATCATTACCATTGAAGACCCCATTGAGTTCATGCATCCACATAAAAAATGCATTGTCAATCAAAGGGAAGTAGGAGTCGACACCAACAGTTTTGAAGATGGACTCAAGTATGCCTTGAGACAAGACCCAGACGTTTGTCTTATTGGGGAGATGCGAAGTCTTGAAACCATTGAGGCCGCCTTGAATCTTGCGGAGACGGGTCACCTTGTATTTGGAACTCTCCACACCATTTCAGCCCCCCAGACAGTCAGCCGTATTGTCTCTGTTTTTCCACCGGGGCAGCAGGAGCGAATCAGCTCGCAATTAAGTCTCGTGTTACAGGGGGTCGTTAACCAAAGGTTGATTCGAGGAGTTCGTGGGGGGAGGGTCGCCGCTTGTGAGTATCTTCGAATGACTCCAGGTATACGAAGTCTCATTCGCGAGAATAAACTCCACCAAATTTATGGACAGATGCAATTGGGTCAGGGCAAAAGTGGAATGATGACCTTAAATCAATCCCTCGCTCAGCTTGTCCTTGAGAGAAAAGTAGACCTCCGGCAGGCTTTTCAAACGGCCACCATGCCTGAAGAACTCGATGCTATTCTTAGAAAGGCAGAGAAAAAGTCATGAGTGTTTTTCAGTTTCAGGCCAAAAAAGTCAATGGAGAAGAAGTTGAAGGCGAAGTTCGAGCTGAAAGTGAGGCTGAAGCTCGCCTGAAGCTGAGAGAGCGCCAACTGGTTTCCATTGAGTTGAGCAATTTAAATAGAGGGGGGGTCTCCAAGGTCAAAAAAAGCATAGGTTTAGCCCCGAAGGTCAACTCCAAAGATCTTCGATTGTTTACGCGTCAGTTTGAGGCCCTTGTCACTTCGGGAATTCCCGTGGTTATGGGCCTGCAAGAGATGGCCAGGGGCAGTTCGGTAAATATGAGAAGTGTCGTTGAGGTGGTGGTCGAAAATCTTCAAGCGGGGCACTCCCTGAGCAATTCCATGGCTGTTTTTCCCTCAGTCTTTAGCAAATTGTATTTGAACCTCATCTCTGCTGGCGAAGAGTCGGGGGCTTTGGGAGTTATTTTAAAGCGCTTGGCGAACTATATTGAAGATGCTGATCGATTAAAGAGTCAGATGATCCGCGCCCTGTGGTACCCCATTGTGATTTTGATCATAAGTATTTTGGTGCTCAGTGTGCTTTTCATTTTTGTGGTTCCAAGTTTTATGACAATGTTTACCATGTCGGGAAAATCACTTCCATGGATCACCACGGCCGTGATTGGTACCAGCAAACTGGCGGCCTCCTACTGGTATGTGGGTATTGCGGGAATGGTGGGAGCCTACGCTCTCATCAAAATGGCTTACAAGTCAGATCAGGGACGCAAGATTTTTGACCATATTATTCTCCGCCTTCCCCTTTTTGGCCCCATTTTTCACCATGGAGCCCTGGCCAGGTCTTGTCGAGTGTTCTCTGTTCTTTTAGGCTCGAATGTGAGAGTGGTGGATTCTCTGGACATGACGGCCCTGGCCTCGGACAATTATGTGATTGAGAAGACTTTTTTAGAGGCCAAAGAGAGGGTCATCAGTGGCCATGGGCTGGCCCAAGCCCTCGCCTTTGCTCCTGATGTGCCCGACCTTGTGGTGGATATGGTGAAGGTGGGCGAGGAGACAGGGAAACTCGATGACATGTTTGAGCATATCGCTAACTTTTATGAGGATGAAGTTGAAAACTCTGTGAAAGCTCTGATGAGTCTTATGGAGCCTTTTCTTATCGTTTTTCTCGGTGGGATTGTGGCCGTTGTGATTGTTGCCATGTACCTTCCCATTTTTGGGCTTGCCGACAACACTGGGGGAATGGATCTCGGCATTTAGTTTAATGAGGTGGTTTTAGTTTAGCTATCTTGACTGTTTGGGTATATCCGACTTTTTAGCTGGAGGACTAGTGACATAGGTGGATTATGGGGGTTAAACTAAAAGAAGAGGGTTTTATATATTTTTATACTTATCTATTATTTAATTTAGCTATAATTATTTATTGATATTGGTATTTCATGCTTTCTATCTACGATCTAAAGGATTGTGTTCACTATGGGTGTATTTGTTTTTCAGGCCAAAGATACCAGTGGGAAGATTTTAAAAGGTGAGGTCGAGGCCGCCAATGAAGTGGAGGCTCGGGTCAAAGTAAGATCCCAACAACTCATCCCTCTCAAGGTGGTCCCCAAGCAATCTCTTGCCGGGATGGAAAGCAAGAAAAACTTTTTTTCAGGGGGAGGCATTAAGCCCAAGGAGCTTCAGGTCTTCACTCGACAGTTTTCTGTTCTTATTGGTGCAGGCGTCCCCATTGTGCAGAGTTTAGATGCTCTCATGGGGCCCGGGCGCTCGCCACGTCTCAATAAAGCCATTGAAGGTGTTTTGTCGGATGTGGAGAGAGGGCAATCCTTGGCCTCTTCCATGGGGAAATTTCCAGAAATCTTTGATAAAATGTATGTCAATTTGATACTGGCAGGTGAGGAAGGCGGAGTTCTCGATACGGTTCTCTTGCGCCTTGCCTCATATATCGAAAAGTCTGTTAAACTTAAAAGCAAGATCATGCGTGGACTTTGGTATCCCGGCGCTATTGTCTTTGTGGCATGCCTTGTGATTTCAGCGATTCTTATCTTTGTGATCCCCACTTTTGTTGAAATGTTTTCTCAGTTGGGCAAAGAGCTTCCGGCTCTCACTAGGATGGTTATAAATGTCAGCGGCATGTTTCAAACTTACTGGTATCTCGTTCTTGGAGGTCTCTTCGGGGGACCCATTGCTTTAAGTCGGTATCATAAATCCACTGAGGGAAGGAAGGTGGTCGATAAACTTCTTCTCTCCATCCCCATTTTTGGGGTTTTGGTGAGAAAGGGGGCCATTGCCAGATTTTCTCGCACATTATCCACACTTCTCGCCGCAGGTGTGAGGTTGATGGAGTCCTTGGAAATTGCCGCCTCAACATCGGGAAATTATCTTATTGAAAATGACTTGATCAGCTCCAAGGAATCTATCAGTAGAGGGCGAACCATGGCCGAGCCCCTAAGAAAATCAGAGCAAATTCCCGATATGGTGGCTCAGATGATTGAAGTGGGTGAGCAGACGGGGAATATCGATGTCATGCTAGAAAAAATTGCTGATTTTTACGAAGACGAGGTTGAGGGAACCGCCGAAGCCATCTCCAGTTTGATCGAGCCCATATTGATGGTTGTTCTCGGTGGGGTCATTGCTCTTCTCGTTGGAGCTATGTATCTGCCTGTCTTTGACATTGCCTCCGTGGTTGGTGGAGTGTGAAATCAAAAGTACAAATTCCATGGAGGCAGACTTCATGGGAGTGAAAGCCTTACCTTTGTTGGATGATTCTCAAATCTTCTTGGTGAAGAACGTAAGAGTCATCTTGTTATTTTGTATTTCTATTATCTTTCTCATTTTTCAAGCCAACCAACCTCATTTTATCAATTTTGAAGTCTTTATCCCTGTTTTTACATTGCTGTCGATTTCATTTCTAATAAATAGTTTTTTCCTCACCTTGTTTGAGAAAGCTTTTTCTAAGTCTTGGGTTCAGGGGCTTCTTTTTGCCTACGATGCCCTTTGTATATTCATTCTGGCTTTTTATACAGGTCAACAAACCTCTATATTTATATTCTTATTCCTCGTTAATATTATTTTATGTGGTGTGATTCATCAAAGAGGTGGTGCTTTTGTCTTATCTCTTTGGACCTCCATCCTTTTTAGTGCTCTTGTCATATTTAGTGGAGTTGAGGTTCAGGCCAGTGTGGGGGCCTCTGTGGTTGTCAATAATTTGTCTTTTTTTGCCGTGGCTCTTCTCAGTGGTATCTTGGGTCACAAGATTCAAAATTTAGATGAAACTGTGAGCCTTAAAGAAAAGCATATTCAAAGTCTCGCCCATCTCAACGACCTTATTGTTGAGAATATAGGGACGGGGCTTGTCACCATAGATCGGTGGGGGGCGATTCATCACTCCAACCCATTTGTAGATAATTTATTTCATGATCATGAACTGCCTGTTCAAAAACTACCTGTTCAGAGCCTCAAAGGCCAAAGTTTATACAATTATTTGCCTCAGCTGAGAGGAGAGTTCAGGCCCGATGAAAAGACGTCTTTAAGTGCGCTTTCCCCCACCCACCGATTGGAAATGGAGTGGGAGGACAAAGTGCTGGAAATCATTTGGTCCAACACTTATGACCCCATAAGTGAGTTTTATGGCTATACCCTGCTGATCCAGGATTTAACAAAAATAAAGAACTTAGAAAGGGCTGTGAGGCAGCAAGAGAAGCTCGCCGCAGTGGGGCAACTGGCCGCGGGGATCGCCCATGAAATTCGCAACCCCCTTACCAGTATGAGTGGTAGTATACAGTTGCTGGCGGCTGGGAACTCGACCCTGACAACTGAGGAGAGAAAGCTCATGGGAATTGTGAGCAAAGAGATGGATCGCCTCAACCATCTGATTTCAGAATTTTTAGAGTATGTGAAACCCACAACTCGTGGGAAAAAAGAACCCGTGAATATCAATCTTATTCTGTCTGAAGTTTTAGAAATGGTGAAATTTAATAAGGACCTGCCCAAGGATATTCAGCAGACCATGAAGCTTGAGGCCAAAAATTGGATTCATGGGCACCATGGAAAACTTAAGCAAGCTTTTTTGAATATTATCATCAATGCTTATCAATCCATGTCGAAAAATGAGAAGGGAATGATTAGTGCCGAGACCTTTGAAGATGGCAACAACCATCTCGTGGTTGAAATTAAAGATACAGGTGAGGGCATAGAAGAAAAAACAATTCATCGCATTTTTGAACCATTTCATACGACCAAAGCCAAGGGCACAGGCTTAGGGCTCGCCATGACTTACAAAATTCTAGAGAATCATGGGGCAGATATCCAGGTTAAGAGTAAAAAAGACATAGGAACAACATTTCTATTAAGATTTCCACTCTCTCCGACGATAGGACAAGGTGAGGAGAATACAAATGTAACAGCTGGCTAGCAGTTGGCCCTCCGACCTTAATCATGGTAAAATAGAAAAGGGAAACCTATGAAACCTCGAATCTTAGTGGTTGACGATGAAGCATCCATTCGTGAGTTCTTGGAAATCATGCTTAAAAAAGATGGCTATGAAGTCACACTGGCAGAAGATGGCCAAAGAGCCCTCGACCTTCTCGAAAAGAAATCATTTGATCTCATTATTTCTGATATGCAAATGCCCCATGTGACAGGGATGGAATTGCTGAAAAAGGTGAAAGTAGATCGTCCCGAAGTGCCCCTTATGATGATCACAGCTTTTGGGAGCACAGAGACTGCTGTGGAGGCCATGAAACTTGGGGCCTATGACTATATCACCAAACCCTTTGATGTGGACGAAGTACGGATCAATATCGCCCATGCTCTGAGAAGTCATCAGTTAGAGGTGGAAAACAGGACCTTAAAGAAAGAACTTAATCAAGAATATAGTTTTCAAAACTTAGTGGGCCACTCAGAGCCCATGCAAAGGATTTTTGATTTGATCAGACGAGTTTCTCAAGCCCCCACCAATATCCTCATCACAGGGGAAAGTGGAACTGGCAAAGAAATGATTGCCAAGGCCATTCATTACAATGGGCCTGTGGCAAAAAAGCCATTTGTTCCCGTGAATTGTGGAGCGATTCCTGAGTCTCTCATGGAGTCTGAAATGTTTGGTCATAAGAAAGGATCTTTTACGGGAGCCGTGAGCGATAAAGTCGGTCTTTTTGAAAGTGCTGATGGAGGCACTCTTTTTCTCGATGAGGTGGGTGAATTACCCATTTCTATTCAGGCTAAGTTTTTGCGTGCTCTTCAGGAGAGAATGATTCGAAGGGTGGGTTCCGTGGAAGATACACCCATCAATATAAGAATTATCGCCGCCACCAACTGTGATCTTCACTCCATGGTGGATAGTGGTACATTTAGGCAGGATTTGTACTATCGTTTAAATGTGATTAATATTCAAGCCCCCTCTTTGCAAGATCGGCCTGAGGATATTCCCTTTTTGGCTCAACACTTTTTAAAGAAATACAATGAGGCTTTGGGAAAAAACATTGGAGGCATTGCCGAAGAAACCATGGAACTTCTATCCAGCTACTCTTACCCTGGAAATGTGCGTGAGTTGGAAAATATTATTGAAAGAACAGTGGCTCTTGAGCCTGGAGCGACGATTCTTCCAGAAAGCCTTCCTCCTCTAGTGGTGACACCACTGGGGAGAAAAATGGCTTCCAGCCATGAAATTGAAGTGACAGATGAAGGGCTCGATCTAGATAAGGTGATAGGTCAAATTGAAAAAGAGCTTCTGATAAAGGCCATTCACACCAGTGGTGGGGTAAAGAAGAAGGCCGCTCGACTCCTCAATATTTCTTTCCGATCCATGCGTTATCGAGTTAACAAATATAGCCTTGGCTCCGATGATGATGAGTTCGATGGTATGGAGGAAGTTCAAGAAGAAAATCGTCTTAGAAGACCTGCAAGTTAGAAGATGGAGCCTATAACAACTTACTTCCCCAAGGAAGGAAGGGCTCAACCTCAGCAAGGGATCAACCCCAGCGCTTAACACGGATTTAGCTTTCAGTTTTCCGTTTTGAACTCGGGCTAACCTGAGTTTGAACAACTCCCGCCACCGAGAACACAAAATTTTGCACAATGGTGGTGGTTGAGTTTGATCTTTTTCCACGACTCTCTCAAGGATGTTCCCATTTCAAATGCCTGATCATAGGGGAGAAGAGTGCAGGCCACCACAGAGGGGTGTTGCCCCTTTCTCTTTACCACCATGCGAGATGTTGCGCACATCATGTCCTGGGGTTGAACCTTGAGAATATCCCAACATTTTGTGGTGATTTCTGGAACTTCTACTGTCTCATCCATCTCTGGAAAGAGGACGAGCCTTTGAGGGTTAAAAGCATCGATATCGATATTGTTCTCATGAAACATTTTTTGGTAACCCTTGCGCATACTTTCTATGGATTCACCCCAGAGGGTGCGCCCACCCACAGTGGGCTGAAAACCAGATTTTGAAAGCCACTGGAGTCCTTGGATGGTGGGCTCCCAAGATCTCATGCCCCTTTCGAGGGTATGTTTTTCTTTTTTATAGTGATCAATAGAGACACGTATTTTCAGGGAGGAACCATAGGTTTGGCAAAGCCCTAAGAGTTCTTCTGATTTTTTCATCATCGGCTTCATTCCATTGGTTAAGACCAAAACTTGGAATCCCCTAGAAAGACTAAGTTTTAAGGTGTCGATGATGTGGGGATTCATAAAGGGTTCTCCACCAGTGAAACCAATTTCTTGAGTTCCCATTTTTTCTTGATGTATTTCATCAAGAAAGACTTGCACCTCTTCGGTGGTTATATAGGAAAGGCGATCATTTTTAGGACTCGACTCAATATAACAGTGATGACAAGTTAAGTTACATAGCGTTCCGGTGTTAAACCAAAGGGTTTGAAGTTGAGTGGGGGCGACCCACGCACGAGCTTCACCTTTGGCAGTCACGTCGGAATGGCTAAACTTCTGAGATGGATTTATTTCTAACATTTTGGCTCCTTTTGGTTCTTTCTGTTTAGGTGGCTCTTTTGGTTCTTGGGAGTCTTGTGATGGCAAAAAGACTTGAAATTGTGGGTCTATGCTGGCCAATTGTTGGAGCTCTTTGAGGGTGTCCACATCAAAAAGTTGGGAGAGAAATGTAAGTTCACCTATGCCTTGAAGAGAGTGGGCTAAGGCTTTTGCCGTGCTTGGTTGGCTGTAGGCTGTGGATAGCCATAGAGACTCTGAAATATGCTTCTTTCCACCAAAAAGATAAAAACCACCATCGTTTGCGGGGCCCATGACAAAGTCAAAGTTTAAAAGTTCTTTGTGAGCCTGAATATAGTGCTGAGTGCGCAGCTGAGGTGAGTCAGCGCCTATCATCAAAACAAAATCATAGCTTTGTATTAAAAAACTGTAAATGTGGTGAAGCCTTGCTCCGAGCCCTCCCCGTGTTTGTAGGAGAGTGGGAAAGCCTTCCCATATTGGGTTGCAAAGCCCCTCTTTCTCAGTAACAGCCCAGTGGGGAAAAAAGATGTTTGAGTCGAGAAGAGAGAGTTGTTCTTCAATGCATTTCAGGCTAGCCCTATAAAAGGAGTGGGCTTTGTCTGTTCCAATGCTTTTAGCAAGACGTGTTTTGAGGGGAGTGAGTCCCGGCGTTTTTACAAAAATCGCAATGGCACAGCTCTTAATAGAAACAGGACCTTGAAGAGGTTTTTTTTTAACAATTTCTGTCAATATTTCACTTTCATGGGGGTGATTCTATCGATGTAAGTGTTGCATATGCCTATTTGTAAGGTGAGGATGACATAATAAAGGAAGTGTGCCAAGGCAAAAAAAATAGGCTATAGCGTCTTTTTGATAAAGCGAGACACTCTAGTCGTATAGCCCTTGGGAATTCGAATTTTGTGTTGATTAACAAACTTTGGGACAAAGCCCTTAGTCAATTCGGGATTCAAACTAAACAAGCGGTTTTGATGAATGCCGAGAAAACTAGCAAGGTTGACCAGATCTGTACCTCCTGGTACATGAAAAAAATCATAGCGATGGGGAGACATAGGTTGGACCTTCTTCAAGCCATAGAGCTTTGGAGCTTTTGCAATAACCATAGCCGCAATAATTTTTGGGATATACTCCCTTGTTTCTCGGGGAAAGTCGCTTTTTTCAGCCAGTCTCCAAAAATTATCGGTTCCATGTTTTTTAATAAGCCTCTTGAGGCGGCCCTCTCCCATATTATAGGCTGATGCTGTTAGGTGCCAAGAGCCAAACATTTTATACAAATCTCCAAGATAAGAAGCAGCTGCCGCTGTGCTTTTTGAAAAATCTCTTCTTTCATCCAGCCACCAATTCACCTGGAGCCCATATCGGTGGGCTGTTGGTTTTATAAACTGCCAATACCCCACAGCTTGAGCATGACTTGTGGCCCTCGGTGAGAATCCGCTTTCAATCATGGCAATATAGAATAAGTCTTGAGGGAGCCCTTTGTTTGTGAGTGCTTCTTGCATCAATTTTCTATACCTAAAGGACCTTGAAATATACTTTGTCATATGGGCTTTTCCTTTTGTTTGAAAGTACTTCACCCACTTTTGCACTTTTTTGTTATAGGTAATGGGAATATCAAAATGAAGAGTTCTTCGAGGCGCTCTCCATTTTTTAGAGTTGGCGTGAAGAGCCCCCTGGTGGGATTGAAAGTTATGGCGAATCTTTGCGATGTTGGGCGACTGCGGCTGTGTATCTGCCCACGTATCCATAGAATTCATAGAAATGCCAAGCCACAAAATAAGAAAGCCAACACGAAAGCGAACACGAAAGCGAAATAAGAAATAGATCATTTGAAAAAACATGTGATAGAACATGAGGTTATTATAGAACTGAGTGAGAAGATCTTCAAATAAATGAGTGAGTATTTTGTCATAAGATATAAGGCTTAAGACAGAATTTTCTATTCATTCTCGTCAAATTTATGACACGACTTGACCTTTACAATGGCTTTTTAAGGTCATACCATAGGTGAGGGAGGAGTTTGGTAGGATGAACCTTTTGCAAAACATATTATCCCCCCTCGCCCCTTGGCAAACACAAAGCCAGCAACTTAGAAGAGTTTGTCTCATGAATTCCCAAACTATTTACAAAAAAGCTCTTCAAGAGGCAAACAACTCTCGCATCGAATTTGAAAATGCCATGTACCAAATCATCACAGAGCCTAGTCAACCCCATAGATTAAAGTCCAAGTCCTCAATACTCAATTTAGACAAGCGAATTCAAATGGTTTCCCAAAGCCTAAAAAGTACAAAAGTGACAGGAGCCGCTCTTGATATTGAGGTGTGGGGATGCGGCTTCTTATCCTTACAAATGAATGGGCAAGTCGTCTACACAAGAGGGGGATCTTTTAAGCAAGGCTCCAATGGACGCATTGAAAACCTCCGGGGCCACATACTTCTACCTGAAATTTTCATTCCCACACAAGCTTATGGTATCCACATTACATCCAGTGGTTTGGTCAGTTATCTTGACTCAAAAAACGGATGCCCCCAAGAAGCTGGCTGTATAAAATTAGCCCTTTTTGCCAACTCCGCAGGTCTAAAGAGTATAGGTTCTCATTTGTACGTCCCCACCACAAAAAGTGGTCCCCCAGAGTTGGGAATTCCCCAAATAGGGCTCTTTGGAAGCCTTCAGCAGGGACGGCTGAGAAACTATGCCTATCTTCATGACATGCTTGAGAACTTGAGCCTTATCAAATCTTGGTTATGGTAGATATCTACAAGAAAAACACCGTAAATATCTAGCCTTTCGTTGCTAATATAAGGATTATAGATAAAAGTAGAAGAATTTATCTAAAAAAATCCTTTTAGTATGTTTAAGTTGTAGTTATATTCCAATATGATAATATAATTCTTAGGAAATAGATTTAGAAAGGGTCCAACGGGCATCTTTCATAGAACAAACTATTTCAACAAAATAGTTTGTGGCAGCTCTTGTAAAAGGAAGCGGTACGTGATGTTACGAGGAGGAAAGAGATGGGAGTTGATAGCTCAATGGCAATCCTATTGCCAGAAATAGGCAAAGGGCAAAGCAAAAATAACAAACAATCCGTTTTATCAAAGACAAAGAATTCCAAAACTGCGGAGTCTCCGAGTGCCAGTTGGTCCACCCAGGCAAAAAGAATGCAGCAAATCAAAGCCATGGCCAAGGATCAAAGCATTGACGAAGTGCGCATTAAGCATCTTCAGAAACTCATTGACCAAGGGCGATATGAAGTTGATGCCGCTGCCGTTGCAGAGCACCTCCTCGATTCATATTTATCACTCCCCGAGTAGGGGTGCACCCTCCTCTTCCTTTTAATTGAAGCTCAATGCTTAAAGTTATACTCTCCGTAGTGATTGATTTTTTGTGAAACTAAATCCCGAGTTTGACAGCAGCATCTGCGTTAAAATGCGAAATTTCCAGAAATTGGGGTTGTACTGAAATATAATGGTAGCTGCTGGAAAAATTAAAATTGACGCAAAAAAAGTGTAGAAAACAAAATAGGATTTTATCGTTTTAAATATTGATATATCATAGAAATATGTAGAAAATATCCTCATGTACATCCAAACGACTAAAAACTCAAAAGGTCAGTGCTACTACCACCTTGTGGAGTCCTACAGAGAAAAAGGCAAATCCAAAAAACGCATGCTCATGTCCTTAGGTAAGGCTGGAGAAGGAGGAGAGGATAAGATTAATAGTTTGGCGCAGGCCGTATCCCGCCACCGAGAGCTTCTCACTGTGAGTCAATTGGCTAAGGAGCTTTACATCGAAGAGACTTTCATTTTGGGTCCCTTGCTGATTTTACAAAAGTTGTTTGATCAACTGGGTATCAATAAGACCCTCAAAGACATAAAAGATTCTCATGAGAAAGTTCAATTTGATTTATGTAAGGTGATTTTTACCTTAGTTGCCAGCCGATTTATTGCTCCTAGTTCCAAGTTAAAGGTTTTTGAGTATTGGCAAAAATCTTTTTACCCAGACATGATTAAGGGTGATTTGAGTCTCCAGCATATTTATCGGTCTATGGACTTACTTGCCTCCCATAAGGATGAAATAGAGAACTCGCTTTATTGGGTGGGGCGAGATTTATTTAATTTCCAAGTAGACATTGTGTTGTATGATTTAACAACCTTACGCTTCGAGAGTACAAGAACAGACTTAGGGAAACTTCGTCAATTTGGCTATAGTAAAGAGAGACGATCAGACTGCACCCAAGTTGTCTTTGGTTTGTTGGTGAATCGGGATGGCATCCCTTTAGGTTTTGAGGTTTTCCCTGGTAATACTTTTGAAGGCAAGACGCTTTCAGATATTGTTGATAAAATGAGAAAAAAGTTTAATGTACGCCGTCATAGGTGTTCGTGGTTTTTTTCTAATTTTAATTCCGAATTAATGGAAATACTTTTCAAGCCTCCTTTTTTACATAGAGGGAAGTGGGCGATTTATAAATATTTGTAACTGTTCAGGGGGTAGCAGAGTTCAAGAGGTAAATTGCTCCTTCTTACCAGAGAAAATATAAATCTCTCTCTGTAAACTCATGCCCCCCTGAATAGATACAAATATTTATAGATGGTATTTTGAGAAATGGACGCAGATTGACATTTGATATCCACGACAAGCCATGTGTTTTAAGAGACTTAATTGTGTAACGAAAGAACTGTGGACTTTTGGGAACAACAGAATTTAAATTTCTTTCCACTTCCGCATGGACAGGATTGATTTCTTCCAATTTTTTCGCTTTGGTCATTTTTCTGCTGTGATGCAGACATATCTTCAGTTACAATTTTTTTTTGCTTTTCATCTTCCAAATCCTCATCCAAATTATCAAAAAGAATATCTCCTAGATTCTGGTGAAAGTAACGATTTTTAAATTGAGATATGAGCATCATAAAAATACATGTAAGAACCAAAAGTGTGAGTGAAGCAAAAAACAAAGAAGATGCTTGCATCTGAGTTAATGGGAGGATGAGTGCCAGTAAATAACCAAATCCAAATACCAATAAGGAAATAAGAAGAGATATAAAGGATCCCAAAGAAAGTAATATTAAAAGTCCAAAAATCATTGCTATTTTTTGCTCCTGTCGAATACAATGAATCCGCATAGATACAAGTGAGTTATCTACAGACTTAATGATTCTCGCGTTAGTATCTTAATAGGTCAAGATTAATTGGAGGAAATTTTTATTTTTTAAACGCAGGGGGCAAATATGAGCACGGAAGCTCAAACACTTAAAACGATCAAAAAATGTTTCAAGAAAGTTATTCCTGAAAAGGACTCTCGGGCAACCATTCCACCTCTTGAGTTTATTGTGGCTCTTGTCTTGTCATTCCAGGGAGACTCTAAGACATATTCAATAGAGGGAATTAGGAGGTTTATGATAAGTCATTTAGGATTAAGAATTGAAAGACACAGCTTCTGGGAAAGACTCTCTAGAAAAAGATTAAAAGAGCTTCTGAGTAAACTGGTTGAAATGCTCATGATAAAGCTATCTCATGGAGCTTTTCATGGGAGCAAAGCCATATTATTACAACTGGGAGTCTCAGACGTTCTTCTTGTTGACTCAAGCACAATAAGCCTTTGGGATGGAGCATCTGAGAATTTTCCAGGGACAAGAACAAACGCAGGAATTAAATGGCACGCTTGTTTCAGTTTATTCAGTGGTATAATGACTTGGTTCGAATTAACTCCGTCTTCCACTAACGATAGGAAGTGCTTTCCTGATATAAAGGAACTCGTTGGAAAATTAGTCATCTTTGATTTGGGATATTGGGACTATGGCTTATTGTCATCTATTCATGAAGCTAAAGGATTTTTCTTGTCTAGAGTGAAGTCAAATGCCTCTATTCTTATTGATGCTGTTGTTGAAGGTTTGCCAGATTACTATGTTGGAAAAGAGTTCTCTGATATTAAACTCAAGAAAAAAAACGATGTTGTTGAATTTATAGGCAGTGTCTTGTCCAATGGTAAATGGGTAAGTTTGAGAATTGTAGGCTTCTGGAATTCCTCCGAAAAACGCTATCATTGGTATTGCACGAATTTAGATGTGGCAGCGGAGTCCATATATCCAATTTATCGTTTACGTTGGCAATGTGAACTTATTTTCAAATCTTGTAAGAATTCTTTGAATGCAAATCAGATCACCTCAAACGATCAAAATATCATAGAGAGTCTTCTTCTTGCTTCATTAGCGGCTCACCTCACATCAAGTGTTGTTTTGAGGATAGGAAGAACTAAACTCAATAAGGAACAAAATGACTCCACATCGTTTCAAAGAGTTGCTAAGGTTACCGTCTTATTAGCCTCTGATTTTATCAAATATCTCCTAAGCTCATCTCAAAAGTATTTAAATATTTTGATAGAGAAGATCAAGATATTCTCCCATGAAATTTATGACACAAACTACCGACGGCGAAAAACATCAATGAATATGGCTAAAAAGGTCTTGCTATGAAAGAATAAAAAACCACGAACACCTATGTGTACGCCGTTTCATTTTTGTGGCTGATAGGGGGCTTTTATCAAAGGCTAATACTGACAAACTCAGTGAGGATCAAAGCGAGTTTATTGTTGGTATGAAGCTTGGATCTTTAAAAAAAGAAAAGAAACAAGAGGTCTATGATTTAAATCGTTTTAGCTGGGTATATGAGAATGAGCTTGCTGTTTACGAAACAGACCATGGGGGGCATAGATGTATTGTGACTTGGTCTAGGAAAAGAGCAGAGAGAGATAAAAAATCTAGAGAATCCCTTCTTGAAAAGATCGAAGGAAAACTATCTTCTAAAGGTGTTCAGTCTAGTACTTTTGTTTCCAATAAAGGTTATAAGAAATATGTAAAGATGGCTGACGACAAAAATAAAAAACCTGAATTAAATGCAGAACAAATAGAATTAGATGAAAAAATTGATGGTTTTTTTGCCGTCCTTACAAATGTCAAAGACTTGACGGCAGATGAGATTATTATCAACTACAAAGAATTGTGGAAAATTGAAGATGCTTTTGGTGAGTTAAAAGGGACTTTGAAAACACGTCCTGTTTTCCATTGGACAGACCAGAGGATTATTGGACATTTAACTCTATGCTTTTTAACTTATCTTTGAGCCTGTAAACTATTTTGTGTAACTGCCGAATCATATTAGGATGAACTATCATCCTGAAAGGAGAAGGCAAAATGGATATCAAGACAATAGGCAAGGAACTAGCGAAGAACGTCAAGACCCAAAAGGATTTATCCGACATAACGGGTCAACTGATGAAGGTTGTTTTAGAGACAGCTCTTAATGCGGAAATGGACGATCACCTAGGTTATGAGAGGCATGAGAAGTCTGAGACCCGCAAATCCAACACTCGCAATGGTTACAGTAGAAAGACCATAAAGGGAGAGAAAGGCGAGGTGGAGCTTCAGGTCCCCCGTGACCGAAGTGCCTCCTTTGAGCCCCAAGTCATTCCCAAAGGCAAGACTCGTCTTGAGGGCTTTGAAGACAGTATTCTGACCCTCTATGCGAGGGGAATGACGACCAGGGATATTCAAGGAGCTATCAAAGACCTCTACCATGGTGCAGAGATATCCCACTCAGTGATAGCCAACGTGACGGATGCTGTTATTGATGAAGTTACGGCTTGGCAGAACCGCCCCTTGGATAGCACTTACCCTATCGTATTTTTGGACTGTATCGTGGTGAAGGTCCATCAAGACAAGAGAGTTATTAATAAGGCGATTTACCTAGCTCTTGGTATTACAGAGGAGGGTCAGAAAGACTTGTTGGGCCTATGGATTTCTGAAAATGAGGGTTCAAAGTTTTGGTTGAGTGTTTTGACTGAGCTGCAAAATCGAGGGTTGAAAGACGTATTTATATTTTCTGTAGATGGTCTTACAGGTTTTCCTCAAGCCATTTCAGCGGCTTTTCCCAAGTCTAAAGTACAACTGTGCATTGTCCATATGGTCCGCAATTCCCTTCGCTATGTTCCTTCCAAGGATATGAAAGCTGTCGCCCAAGACCTCAAGTCCATTTATGGCTCTACGACTCTGACAGAAGCTGAAAAGGCCCTTGAGGAATTTTGTACCAAGTGGTCTTCAAAGTATCCGAATATTGAAAAGTCTTGGCGTAGGAATTGGGACAATCTCATCACTATTTTCGATTATCCGGATGAAATCAGAAAGATTTTTTATACCACAAACGCCATAGAGTCGTTAAATAGCGTGATCCGCAAGGCGATCAGAAATCGTAAGATATTTCCCAGTGATCGGTCGGCTTTAAAAGTTGTATATTTAGCGATAAAAATGGCCTCTAAGCGATGGACACGACCATTACACAACTGGAAGCCAGCCATGAACAGGTTTGCCATTGAATACGGTGACCGTTTTGACAACTAAGTTTTTTAATAAGGTCCACCACCTGCCTTATAAGGGGGCTTAAAAGCCCCTCTAAGGCGTTGACAGAAGTACTGGAATACCGAGACTATGGTTAGGGTAATATAGTATGGGAACCTAAATACATGCCCTCTTGGTGCAGATTTGGGTTCCCATTTTTTTTCATATTTCATCCCAATTCTGGTATTTCTCGAATATCCTAAGTTAAAAAAAATAAAAAAAAGGGGGTAATATAGTATGGGAACCTAAACACATGAACCCTTTGATGAGATTGGAATTTCCATTTTTTTGAGAGAGCCATTGCTGATTTTTTTTCAACCAAGATGATAATTATTTATTTGAGTTCTTTCCAGTTCTGATATGATCCCATTACGGCTCCATAATACAATCAAAAGTCCAGAGTAACTAAAGAGGCCAATTATATAGACCAGCGAAGATGTCCACCTCCCCATTAACTTATAATGCATTGTGACTGACAAAATCGCTTGAAGGAAAAAATGTCAATTATACATTGACGAATAATATGGGACTGTGCTTTTTACCAGGAGTGGAGCCACATAAGTGGCTTTAAGATTTAAGAAAAAAATTGCAGTTACACAATTATTTTTACAGTCCCTTATCTTTGTGAGGCCCACCTTACAAAATGTTTAAGAGATAAGAAGATGAACCTAAAAAGCCCAGCCATAGGCATTGGTCATGTTAAAGAGCGACCTTTAACTGTTGTAGAGGCCATGAGGGAACTCAAGGAAGTTAGGGCTATCCCTGTTAAAATTCGTGATCAAGTCATTTGGACCCGCACAGATATCACTGGCAATGCCAACTCCTTATTTAAAGCCGCAGGCGTCCCCATCCCTCCCAGAATCCTTAATGCCCACAAGTGTGGATAAACAAAATACAACTATATGCGTTAATCCTTTAATATCATTCGTTTGACGCAGATGCTGCTGTCAAACTCGGGATTCACTATGCTCTTATCACCAAGGGCTAGTTTTTGTGTGTTGGGAATTGTTTGCGAATACGGCCCGATTCAATACCAACGAGGACCGCATAGGCGGATAAGGGGTCTTTTATAAGTACATCAAATTCCCAAATAAGCTCATGAGGAGGTTCATTCGCCCATACCTTGGGCTTGGCGTCTTTGACATTTATGCTCGCCTCTTCGCCATATTCTTGTTTGACAATATCCATGGCCTCATTTTGGGTCATTGTAATTTCTAGGGATATATTTTTATCCACATCTTTGATGAAGTTTTCAATGATATAGACGTCTCCTTGCTTCTTGTTGGAGGTGGCCTGCATCCAGCCGTCATAGACAGAAAAGTTTTCAAAGGACTGATTGACATAATGGGTCTTAGAAAGATTGGTTTCTTTTTTGGTTTCCTCTGGGGAGTTATAGCTAAAAGACGGCCCTGTAATACCTGCAAACTCAGCGAGTTCTCTGGCTAAGTTTTCAATATTCTTGGGATTATTACCAATACTTTTAATAACTCCTCCTTCAATGCGAAAGATTTGTTCATTGTGAGTTTGAAATTGCCACTGGGAGGAATATTTTTGTAAGAAGGCTTTTTTAAAAGAACTCATAGTTTCAGTCCTGTGGGCATGTTTTTTGTCACTTTTGGGATGCTTTTCTGTGGGTTTAGGGAGAGGAGGATCCTCTTGGGAAAGAGTCATAGAGATTTGGGTTGGCTTTTTTGAAGATGGGTGGCGGGATTCAAGGTCAAGGGAGGAGTTTGGTGTGCCAGGGTCTGTTAAAGATTCGTTGAAAGAATTTGTTGTTGGCTGAGTAGGTTGGTGAGGAGTGAGAAAGAAGAAGCAGAGTAAGCTTAAACAAATGGCAAGGGCTGTCAGTAAAATCCACTTCATATAAGTATCCATTTCATATTCATATAAATTTCCTTTGCTTGAAAAAGGCTCTTATTTGGAAAAACTTTCATTTGAGAAAAAACCTCGCCTCAGATTATTATACATGGTGTTTAAGAATTACACATTGTATGCCGCAGAATGTAACTTTTTCTATCTTAGGATTTTCTTGTTTCGATGAATCAAATTGAGAAATGAGTCATATTAAGGCATTAGGTGACTTTGATCATTATGAATATATTGGCATGGCATTTGCTCTATATGGAGTATGATGACACGCTGTTCATATAAGAAATAAGAAAATAAATAAGGAGGCCTATCATGAGAAAGATAGTCGCAAGGATAGATATAGGAATAGAAAAAAACAAACTTTTGGCCCTCATAGCCTTAGTGCTTAGCTTAAGTGGCTTTTATGCGTTGGGTCAGGAATCTGAGAGTCCAGATGACAACCTTTTGTTAAATACCAGTGAAGGTGTCAGTGAAGGTGAAGACCAGCCTAGGGATGTTTTTGATAAATTGGGGAGTAAAATGCGAGATAAGGCTGAAGAGCAGCGGCAGCGAGCGGAGCAGAGGATGCTCAATGATTTCGAGAATTTTCTCAATCAACGCATAGCTCCGAACCCCCAAGTGTTGCAGCCCGCACAGCCTCCCTCACAGATCGCTCCTCAGATTGTGATGCCACCCCAGCAACCAGTTCAACCTTCAGTGATTATTATTCCACAACAAGTGCAGCAGCAGGTGTCACCAGAACCCCAAAAAACAAAAGGTGAGGTGGAGCAAGATAGTATGGAGAGTGAATTCTCTCGAAGTGAAGATATTGCACGCGAAGAGATTCTTCAACAATCCATGGGAGATTCCTTTTTCAGCTCTCAATCTCAATATTACATGCGAGGAACTGTGGGAATGGCTAACTATAGCAATGCCACCAATGTGCAGAGCAAGATGGGAGCTGGTTTTTCCATAGGAAGTGATATCAGTAACTTTTTGGCCTTTGAAATGATGTTTCTTTACTCTCGTCATCTCATTGACGAGAGTTATTGGAAGAATAAATTGGATATATATCAAGAAATGGATCAGTATAACTTTGGGGCTCTTGGTAAGTACACCTTCTTTTCAGGATTTATTCAACCCTATGTGAGTGGGATTGCAAATATCACTCGACGAAGTTACTCTGAGATTGGTGCAAAAGTTCGTGATGGTTCTGTAGATATTAAGGATTTGAATAAGAAGGCAAGCTCTATGGCCATGGATATTGGTGCTTCTCTTGGTTTTGAATTCTTATTAACTTCGAATTTTGCACTTGGTTTTGACTGGCGATATATGAGAAACCTTTACCAAGAAACTGAATTTGACTTTGGCCAATACGGTAGCAACAATGGGACTCCCATTGAAAAGATGTCTTATCATATCTTTGGAATTTCGGGTAAAGCTAGGTTTTAGATTGCATACGAGACGAAGAGCCTCAAGTTTTCCATAACTCAAGCTGCAAGCTGCATTTCGTAGGCTGTCGTGAACTCCCACTCCCTTAGCAGCTTGTATTTTTACCTTCCTATGGTATCTTCTATAATGTGCCTTGGACATATTTAAGAACCGTTTTCCCTATCTATATCATTATCTATGTGATACTTCAGTTAGATTCACTTGCATTGGCTTCAAAATCACAACTTATTTCACGCACGGTGGGTCAGGTTCTCAACCAAGTCATGACAAGCCGTGATGTACTTGCTTCTTACTATGTAGATGAATTTCTTTTTAAGAAAGACAATGTTTCTATCAAAGAGCTTAGCCTTAAAGATCCCCTTTTCGACAAACAACTTTCAGCTCTTCTTTTTGAATGGACCATTTATCTAGAATCCCAAGGCTTCGACCTCTCTGTGGTTCCAAGAGTTAAGGTCTTGGACGCCCTAAAGATGGTACAATTAAAGGGGCAAAAGCAGGCTTCTTGGAGGAAACTTCAGATGAGTCGCGGAGAAATTGAAGAGCTTCTTATAAGAAAGCTTCAAGCAAAGAAATTCATTCATTTTCGATCCGAGTCTTTAAAACTACCTGTGGCAGAGAATGAAGCGAGAGATTATTTTGATAGCCATGTTGATAAATTTAGAAATATGGCCTATGAAGACATTAAAGAAAAAATTAAAGCATTCCTTCAAGAAAACAGTTCTCGTCGCACGGAAAAATTAAAAGAATGGTTTGAAATCCTCCGAATTAAATACAAAGTAAAGAAACATATGTAAATAACCTGAATTCATGGTCAGAAGTATACATCAGGATGACTCTTTTTTTATTCATCGGGATAGTCTTCTCCAATAAAGTCAATAATTTCCTTCCATTTCTTAATAAGGAAGCCTGGATTGTCAGAACTTCTTTTGACAATGGCACTTGTAATAGTTGTGGCTATAATGACTCCAACAACAAGGAGCAACACATACTCCACAACCACTTGGCCAAAAGAATTTTTCGACGAATTTTGGCTTTTTGTCTTTTCTTCTATAAGAACTTCCATTTGTGCTTGCCCTTCTACCAATCAATAGGAACGATCAATAGAACCGTAGGATGATAGGGTTGACGGGATTGTGGTTTAAGTTTAAACCATTGTCTATGGCATTGGTACCTCATATCTTATTTTATCAGAGGCTTCTTTCGGGAGTTCTTATTACTGTTATCATAGCAGGGCTTTATTTTTATGCCAATTCTTACTCCACTCCATTTTTGGATGCTCGTTTGGATTCTCATTATTCGGATTTTCATCAGGGACTTATCCAGAAAGAGAAGCGCTCCCTCGCTCCTTTGTGGTTACACCAATCTTACATTTCTTCTCAATCATCTGTTGTTTACGTTAATTATTGGTCCTATAACTGTAGAGTTTGCTTGGCGGAGCTTCCAATTCTTGCTCAATTCCAAAGTGAAGGATTGGCAGGCCAGTACAAGGTGCTTCTTTTTAATGTGGACCAAGGTCTTGATTCTATTAAAGCAGTCAAGGATTATATGATTGAGAAATTTCCAAAGGTTCAGAGCATTTACTCACATCCATCGGCCTTTATAGAGGTTGGAAAGGTGGGGGTCATTCCTTACCATCAAATCATAGATAAAAATGGATATATTGCCGTGGAGTTTATAGGTAAGATTGACTATCATAGGAAGGAGCAAATTAGAAATTGGATTCAGATATTATTGAAAGAGAGTGTGATTTAAAATGATATTTATTCAAAGCTGCTGTTGTTTGAGAGCAAATTTCGTCATAAATAGTTGGGTCATCACCAATAGGCCCTTGGATACCCACCACGAGGTGAGAATTTAACTCTTCAATTTCAACTCGAAGACTTTTAGGACTTGTCTTATCATTTGTTTCATCATTTTTGTCTAGATCGAAGCTCATAAGAAATGAGTGGTGATTTGGATAGATCATAATAAATCCCGAGTTTGACAGCAGCATCTGCGTTAAAATGCGAAATTTCCAGAAATTGGGGTTGTACTGAAATATAATGGTAGCTGCTGGAAAAATTAAAATTGACGTAAAAAAAGTGTAGAAAACAAAATAGGATTTTATCGTTTTAAATATTGATATATCATAGAAATATGTAGAAAATATCCTCATGTACATCCAAACGACTAAAAACTCAAAAGGTCAGTGCTACTACCACCTTGTGGAGTCCTACAGAGAAAAAGGCAAATCCAAAAAACGCATGCTCATGTCCTTAGGTAAGGCTGGAGAAGGAGGAGAGGATAAGATTAATAGTTTGGCGCAGGCCGTATCCCGCCACCGAGAGCTTCTCACTGTGAGTCAATTGGCTAAGGAGCTTTACATCGAAGAGACTTTCATTTTGGGTCCCTTGCTGATTTTACAAAAGTTGTTTGATCAACTGGGTATCAATAAGACCCTCAAAGACATAAAAGATTCTCATGAGAAAGTTCAATTTGATTTATGTAAGGTGATTTTTACCTTAGTTGCCACCCGATTTATTGCTCCTAGTTCCAAGTTAAAGGTTTTTGAGTATTGGCAAAAATCTTTTTACCCAGACATGATTAAGGGTGATTTGAGTCTCCAGCATATTTATCGGTCTATGGACTTACTTGCCTCCCATAAGGATGAAATAGAGAACTCGCTTTATTGGGTGGGGCGAGATTTATTTAATTTCCAAGTAGACATTGTGTTGTATGATTTAACAACCTTACGCTTCGAGAGTACAAGAACAGACTTAGGGAAACTTCGTCAATTTGGCTATAGTAAAGAGAGACGATCAGACTGCACCCAAGTTGTCTTTGGTTTGTTGGTGAATCGGGATGGCATCCCTTTAGGTTTTGAGGTTTTCCCTGGTAATACTTTTGAAGGCAAGACGCTTTCAGATATTGTTGATAAAATGAGAAAAAAGTTTAATGTACGCCGTTTCATTTTTGTGGCTGATAGGGGGCTTTTATCAAAGGCTAATACTGACAAACTCAGTGAGGATCAAAGCGAGTTTATTGTTGGTATGAAGCTTGGATCTTTAAAAAAAGAAAAGAAACAAGAGGTCTATGATTTAAATCGTTTTAGCTGGGTATATGAGAATGAGCTTGCTGTTTACGAAACAGACCATGGGGGGCATAGATGTATTGTGACTTGGTCTAGGAAAAGAGCAGAGAGAGATAAAAAATCTAGAGAATCCCTTCTTGAAAAGATCGAAGGAAAACTATCTTCTAAAGGTGTTCAGTCTAGTACTTTTGTTTCCAATAAAGGTTATAAGAAATATGTAAAGATGGCTGACGACAAAAATAAAAAACATGAATTAAATGCAGAACAAATAGAATTAGATGAAAAAATTGATGGTTTTTTTGCCGTCCTTACAAATGTCAAAGACTTGACGGCAGATGAGATTATTATCAACTACAAAGAATTGTGGAAAATTGAAGATGCTTTTGGTGAGTTAAAAGGGACTTTGAAAACACGTCCTGTTTTCCATTGGACAGACCAGAGGATTATTGGACATTTAACTCTATGCTTTTTAACTTATCTTTGTGAGGCCCACCTTACAAAATGTTTAAGAGATAAGAAGATGAACCTAAAAAGCCCAGCCATAGGCATTGGTCATGTTAAAGAGCGACCTTTAACTGTTGTAGAGGCCATGAGGGAACTCAAGGAAGTTAGGGCTATCCCTGTTAAAATTCGTGATCAAGTCATTTGGACCCGCACAGATATCACTGGCAATGCCAACTCCTTATTTAAAGCCGCAGGCGTCCCCATCCCTCCCAGAATCCTTAATGCCCACAAGTGTGGATAAACAAAATACAACTATATGCGTTAATCCTTTAATATCATTCGTTTGACGCAGATGCTGCTGTCAAACTCGGGATGGATATATTGCCGTGGAGTTTATAGGTAAGATTGACTATCATAGGAAGGAGCAAATTAGAAATTGGATTCAGATATTATTGAAAGAGAGTGTGATTTAAAATGATATTTATTCAAAGCTGCTGTTGTTTGAGAGCAAATTTCGTCATAAATAGTTGGGTCATCACCAATAGGCCCTTGGATACCCACCACGAGGTGAGAATTTAACTCTTCAATTTCAACTCGAAGACTTTTAGGACTTGTCTTATCATTTGTTTCATCATTTTTGTCTAGATCGAAGCTCATAAGAAATGAGTGGTGATTTGGATAGATCATAATAAATATATAGTGGCTCCTTACGTCAAGGAGGTATTGTTTTTCTTCAAATTGCTTCTTAAGCCTGAAGTATACCTTGAGGGCATCGGGTTCTTGGTGTTGGACGAAGTGGATACGGATGGCCCCATCGTAAATGGCAGCATTGAAGTCGGGGAGGAAATAATGTGATTGAATTAGACTAGAGATGGTTTCTTCCATAGATGGTCCTCCTTCAGTGTGAAATCAAACAGTAAGAGCAACAAGTTTAAGATTAGAAAACTTGATTCCATAAAGTCCAATGTTTTTTTGATTTTCTAGCGTAAAGACCTAAAAAAATCCATAAAAATCCATTGTGGCTCGTTGGGAGAAGTTTTGGATGGATAATGGAGGAGGGCGCGGAGCGATGAAGTGTCGATGATGCTCCTGCTGTCTTTTAGTCCGTATTATTTCTGGCTATCTCCGAAAAGTTCGACGGCCGTCTTGGTCGTTCCGTTCTTACGAAGTTTAGCTTTGCGTGTTTTGCCCTTTTGAGCTTCTTTTCTTTTGCGAATCTTGCGTGTTTTCTTTGTGGGTGAGGCCATGCTTCTTCCTTAGTTAGTGCTATTTTTATTATTTGCAACTGGCTAGCTCTTTGGTCACTAGTTTGCTGCTACTTATCCCTAGCATTTATCAAAAGGAGGTTCCAAGGTCAATGCCATGCATGATTTTTCTACTCGCATCAGCTCTGGTGTCATGTTTTGTAAAAGAGTAGTTGAGGTGCCAGCGAGGAAAATTGAAGGTGGCTCCTGCGGTGTAACTATTGTTTTGTGTGATTTTGTCAATCTTTCCACCAGCCCGGAAGGTGATATACTTGGAAATGGTACTTTCCACTCCCCCGTGGTAGGAAATTTGATCGTCGGGGTTGTTTTTCTTGGGGAGAGTAATGTCAAATTTTATTTTTAGAAATGGGGATGTAATGTAGACAGCCCCTACCCCCCAGTTGGGAATGAGTCTTAAGTGGGGGGGGATTTTTGTGCTTGGCTCATTGAGGTGGTGGTAGACGAGGCCTAAGCCTAAAGCACTGTGGGGATTCCAATGAAGCCCAAGGATGCCATTCCATTGTCTGTAGGATTGTCGGGCTCCCTTTACTTCCTCTTGTTGCAATCTATAAACTGAAGCTCCAAGGGCCCATTGATTGTAAATAAAATGACCCAAGGAAACTTGCCAAACTTTTTCTTTGATCTCCGAAAAGCCATCAATGATTTTACGACTTTGGGCGTACCTCACAGCCCCTGGGGCAAGGACTCCGGGATGATTATCGGCCATGGAAAATCCAAGGGTTGTTTCTTCGGAGTTCATCTCTGAATGGCCTGTGAAGTAGTACAAGGAACTACTAAGTATAGGGGCATGGGCAAGGCTTGCGGGGTTGAGAAAGGCTGATTCACTGACCTCTGTGCTGGCGAGTCCTGCGCCACCAACTCCCTGTGAAATAGGTCCTAACGTTAAAGAATAACTATATGCAGTATTTCCCGCTAAGTAAATCATGGAGTGTATGAGAAGGAGGGCTATAGAGTGAAAATGCCGAGGGTTCTCATAAGGCCACAAGTTGTAAATACATTTGTACACATTAAGCGTGTTAAGCACATTAAGCATACTAAACACATTATACAAAGGGCATAGGTTTTGGCAAACTTTTAGTATTATTTATATTAATTATTGGTTATATTTATGAATAAGACAAGTATATGTTATGCAATAAGTACAAGTTATATAATAAGTACAAGTTATGCAAGAGGCAAGAATTATTGGGTTACAGCCATAGATTAAAGTTGTTTGCTAGGAGGGCATCTTATGACTGAAGCGTCTCAAGCGCTAGAAAATACGTCTTCGATCCCTTTTGCTTCAATCCTAGGCTCTTCAGCCCTAACCCCTTCGGTTTTGGGCTCTTCACCCACTTTTGATTATGTTGTGGTGTCTTTTGAAAGTTTAGATAACTCTTTCCACAGCGGTTTTCTTGAAGAGATTTCTGCCTATGAAATGGCTTTATCTGCTCCTTCTATTCCCAAGAGCTTATCTGAGGGGCAAACGTTTAAAAATATACAATTTCAGGGAAGGATTTCAGAAAGGTTCCATGCAAAGCTTTTTTTAAGGAAAATTGTTCTTAGGTGTGAGAGTCACATTTTTGTTTTTCAAGTGTCAGGTGCATGTGAAGCATGGAATCAAGTTACAGCCATACTCTCTTCTCTTCATCACAGGGAAGCATTTTCTCCCATTTTTTACAGTAAAAGCCAGTTGGAGAAACAGTCTCACAAGGGGGATTTTCAGCAAAGAACACCTCCAGTTGAGGATTTTATGACAGGTGGTGAAGAAAGTGAAGCTCAATATGTCCGTGTTGACAATCCCTTTATGAATCCCCAGTGGTTTTATCCTTCATTATCTTCTTATTTTTTCAAGGCTTATATTGTGGTGGCCGATGAAGTCATTGGCGTTGAAAAGGTTCATCGGTGTTTGTTGGATTTGGGGATCGACAGAAGTTATTTTTCAAAAAAGGCCAATGGGGTGAGTGTTGATTTTTTTGATAGTCTCATGGATCATCTTGGGCAACATTGTGATATCGAGGAGCTTCATCAAAGAGCTGGAACTAGGGTTGTTAAGACACATTTTTTAAGGGAATATCAGAATTTCTTTTCTTTCGTATACAATCCGAATGTGGTTTTTAAGAGAATTCATCATTTCTTTGATCGATTGAGTCCATCGAGAACTTATTCCTATGAAAAGCTTAGTTATGTAAGTGGGCTTGTTTGCATGGGATGGAGGGAGGGGCACAAGCCTTCTCATCAAAAAAATCAAGATTGTGAATTCTGGAAATCTGTCTTTGAAACTCACCTTCATTTAATCACGGGGTTTCCTGGGCGGGTGAAGAAAGTGACATGTTGTCACGATGGTCATAGCTATTGTTCATACAAACTAGAATGGGAGCCAACGAAGTATAAGAGGTTAATGACCTTCATGCTTCTTTTGACTTTTGGTTTATGTGCGTGGCTTTATATTCAAGGGGGTTTGCAATGGGTCGTATATATCTTATTGGGCTTGTGGATTTTAAGATTACTTTTTTCTTTGAGAGATGAAAGAGATAGAATAAAAGAAGAACTCAATATTCAAAATGAAGGTCTTATTCAAAAATATGGTGAACTTCAAGATGCTAAGAATACAGCCTATGAAGCATACCACGAGGCTCAAATTCTCTCCGAATTGACAAAGAGAATTCATAGTTTTGAAAAAATTGAAAATATACTCAATCCCACACTTAAAGGCATTTGCGTTAGATTTGAGTATGATCGCGCTTTTGTTATGCTACCCGATAGTTTGCACAGTTATCTCGAAGTTAAATCGGCTTATGGTCTGAGGGAAAAGAGCTTACATATTTGGAACTATAAGGTGTCTTTGGTTGGTCAAGCTGAGTTGGCCAGGTTTATGGCAACGTCTTTTAAGACAGGTCAACCTCTTATCTTAACAGATCTTCCACACTCTGAGGAATCTCAATTTAGCGAAGCTTCTCAGATTTTCATCAAAGCTTTTCATCCTGAAAATATATGCCTTATGCCCATGAAAGTGAATGGTGAAGCTGTGGGCCTCTTGGTCGTGGAGAGAAAAAAAGAAGCCGGAGATATTTCACAAAGAGATATTACTCTTTTGGAGAGATTGGGGCAGACCCTAGGGTTGGCCATAGAAAAGGAGAAACAATACGAGAGGGAATCTTTGCTGCGAAGTTCATTTCAAAGATTTGTTCCCATGAAATTGGTGGATAGTTTTTTAGACAAAACGATAGATGCATTGAAGAGTGAAAAGAAAAATATCACAGTGGTTTTTGTTGATATTAGGGACTTCACTGAACTGACGAATCAAATGATCCCTGAAAAATTAGTTTATTTTCTCAATAGATTTTATTCAGTCACCAATATCGCAGCAAAAAATACAGGGGGAATGATTGATAAATTCTTAGGAGATGGAGTGCTTGTTCTTTGGGGAGTCTATAATGAATCTTTGAATTATGGTGAATCCTTGAGCCAAGAGTCAAGGGCCTTGGAGTTCTTTAAGCAACTTCAAGGGGGGTTGAAAGCTATCAATGAGGAGGATGTTCAATGGAACCTTCCCGAGGTAAAAGTGGGTGTGGGTATGGGCTCTGGGGAAGCGATTGTTGGTACTTTGGGGGATAATATCAAAATGGAACACACGGCTGTGGGTCCGGTGGTCAATCTGGCCTCTCGTTTGGAGGGTTTATGCAAAATCCATGGCACTGAGTGTGTTGTCTCCTCTGAATTCCTGAAAAAGTTAAACCCCTTTGAGCAGAGTCAATTTGAGGTCTTGAGAGAAGAATATATACATGGTGTGGGTCGATATATAGAGGTGGGAGTGATTCGGCCTTCAGAAAAACAATTTTTTTCTCAATAAAAGTCAATAAAAGTCAATAAAAGAAATAGATATTCCGATAAGTTCGATAAGTCTAAGATAATTCTAAGATAATTCTAATCTAAGTTTAATTAAATCTAATTAAGCTTGATGATAAATCCTGTCATGGTTCGAAGGGCTCGAGGAATATAAGGAGAATTATAAGATTGTGAAAGTGGCGAAGAAGAAAAGATTGGCATGGAGATGGGTGGGTTTCGAGCCTGTAAACTATTTTGTGTAACTGCCGAATCATATTAGGATGAACTATCATCCTGAAAGGAGAAGGCAGAATGGATATCAAGACAATAGGCAAGGAACTAGCGAAGAGCGTCAAGACCCAAAAGGATTTATCCGACATAACGGGTCAACTGATGAAGGTTGTTTTAGAGACAGCTCTTAATGCGGAAATGGACGATCACCTAGGTTATGAGAGGCATGAGAAGTCTGAGACCCGCAAATCCAACACTCGCAATGGTTACAGTAGAAAGACCATAAAGGGAGAGAAAGGCGAGGTGGAGCTTCAGGTCCCCCGTGACCGAAGTGCCTCCTTTGAGCCCCAAGTCATTCCCAAAGGCAAGACTCGTCTTGAGGGCTTTGAAGACAGTATTCTGACCCTCTATGCGAGGGGAATGACGACCAGGGATATTCAAGGAGCTATCAAAGACCTTTACCATGGTGCAGAGATATCCCACTCAGTGATAGCCAACGTGACGGATGCTGTTATTGATGAAGTTACGGCTTGGCAGAACCGCCCCTTGGATAGCACTTACCCTATCGTATTTTTGGACTGTATCGTGGTGAATGCTGAATTTCACGAGTTTGACCCACTGAATTTCACGAAGTTTGACCCACCCCTCAGTCAGTCAATTTGAGGTCCAATTTTGAATTTCACGGTGGCTCAAACTTTGTCAATTTAAACCTTCTTTTTTCTGCTGACTCAGTAACTTTTACACCCTCAATGTCACGATGTCCCAACGGTGGGTTAAGGCTTATTTGCCAGAATGTTAGATGCCAACTAAAATTGGCCACTTTGTCATTGAGAATCTCGACCCTCCCCATTTCTGAGGTTTCAATGGAGGGTTTTTCAATGGGGATGTTGAATCCATTGCTCAAAATGGCAGAGAATAGCGAGCCAGTTATCCACAAATTTATCCATGGTGACGCTGCGTCTGTGACCCCGATGTCTATCAACGCAGCGCTGCCGTGGGTAAATTTTGTGGATAACTGGCGGGTACATGATTCAATAGTTCCGATGGAGTGTCTCCCGATGGTGTCTTCCAAGGTCTGCCTTTGCATGGATTCTCCTTAAATCGTCTTTCTCTGCCTAAATGAGCTTCCAGACATGGCTATTTTGATAGCTTGAGAGGTTATGCGATCCATAATAGCTTCACAAACGATGGGATCCTCAATGACTTCACTCCAATTTTTTATTGGAAGTTGGGTTGTAAGAATGAGGCTCAGGTCAGGGCCTCGTTCATCAATCACATCGTAAAGGTCTTGATATTGGTTAGAGGTAAGGGGCTTGATACCAAAATCATCCAACACAAGTATCGAGACTGATTTTAGCCTTTTAAGGAAGTTTAGATATGTCCCCTGGGCTCTTTCTAAGTTGAATTTTTCAACAAGAGTATTCATTCTGAAGAACTGAGTGGAAAAACCTTGGCGACAGGCGTGATTACCTATGGCACAAGCCAAATATGACTTTCCAACACCCGTTGGGCCAGAGATAATTATATTTTGACCTCTTTGAGCAAATCTCATAAGGGCTAGATCACTCAAAACTCTTCGATCGACTCCTCGGTTGGATTTGGTTTCAAAGGCCTCAAGGCTTGCTTTTTGCTGCAAAGCTGCTCTTTTGATAAGTCTTGAGACCTTCTGATTTTCACGATGGATTTTTTCGTCCTCAAAGATGACATTTAGAAAGTCCTCGTAACCAAGATCCTGCTCCTCAGCTTCTTTGAGCCTCTGGCTCAAGGTTGCTAAAACTCCCCTCATTTTTAATATCTCTAATAAATTTTCTGTTTGTTTAATCATTTTCTTCTCCTATACGACCTCTCTTATGGAGGTCAAAATGACCCGTTAGGTGGTTGAGAACCACCCACCGGGGCTATGTGATTAGTGGCGGCAAGCATTCTCCCAGTGCTCTGAACCTCTTAAATTTTCATTAGGTTGACGGCAGACTCTTGGCTCCTCTTTTCGATGACTTTTTGCTGAAATAACTTTCTCAACTCCACGAACCCTAATGTCACTTAAAGCTGCATCTACAAAAAATGAGCAAGCCTGCTCCAAAGAAGCTGTTGAATACCGTTTTCTTAGATTGAGTATCCCCTGAACACGACGAAGATACATAAGCGGATGGCGAGGCTCTTTGATAAGCCGCTCGGCAACTTTGTGAATGCTTTCTCCAAGGCTTGATGCCTCTTTAAGTACATTTTGTGGCGTTTGCTCTAAAATGGCCCGGTGGGACTCAGGGAGATGAGATTTTGTCGTAAAGTAGCGCCCTCGACTGCCCTGGGGGATGTGATGTATCGCCACCCGCTCTAATTCTGAATAAACCTCCAAGCATTGTTGGCTAATACGAATATCTAACTTCTTGCCGCGATGCTTATAAGGAACAGAGTAAAAATTGTAGTTATATTGAATGTGACAATCCGGATGAACCTTGGAATGCTTCCAGAATCCACTCTCATAGCGTCTTTCAGGAAGAGGATTCAATTTTGACTTCTCAAAAGATTCAAACTTCTGTCGACGACTCAACCCATACTTTTTTTGAATACGATCATTGAAAATAGCTGCCAAATGCTTCAACTCAGCGTTGATGTCTGCTAGAGAATACATTTGCCGCTCTCTTATCTGGGGCCAAGACCAGCGCCAAAAGACTCCAAGGGTATTTTCGATAAGACTCTTGTCTTTGGGGCGAGATGGCCTCATCGCCAAAGGAGCCACATTGTAGTGATCACACAAGAGGTGAAACTCAGAGTTAATATCGGGGTCATAAGTATCAGCTCTTGTCACTTGAACCTTTGCGTTATCAAAAGCAATGGTTCCGGTCACACCACCAAAAAACTCAAAACCAGAAGCTATGGAGGAAAAAACATCTTCCCGCTGCTCTGTTAATGTGGCGCATGGAAAGAAAAACTGACTCGATGGAAGTATCATTCCAAATAATCGACATGGGATGAACTCCCCAGTCTTGGCATCTGTATAGCCAAAACAAGAGTCTTTTCCCTTATAGTCAAACTCACTCCGTTCACCAGGGGTGAATGTCTGGTGCATATCAAGCTTTATACTTGGGTGCCTCCGACGAAACTCTCTCCAAAAAGAAAGATAACTCACACCGTCAATCTCGGACTGAATATGTCGCTCCCAGTAATGAGCCAATTGAGTCCCTAGGCTTTGCTTGAGGCGAACATCTGTCCAATTCACCTTGGATGACCATGGGGCTTGGTAGGGCCCATGCGACCCCTTTGAGCGGCTGTTAGGGCCTCCGGGACTATCCTTCACATACTTCTTCACAGTGTTCCGACTAACACCCATAGCTCGAGCTATTTGTCTCGAACTGAGTCCAAGCTCTATGTATTTCTTAATATTGTTGATCATTCTTGCTCCTTTTTTCTTACCTTGTTTGCCCATAGACACCTCCTCGTTAATGCGTAGCGCAGAAAGAATATCTATGAAGATCTAAGTGGGTCAATGTTTGGTGAAATTCAGTGGGTCAAACTTCGTGAAATTGGGTGGGTCAAACCAGGTGAAATTGGGTGGGTCAAACTAGGTGAAATTTTGCATGAAGGTCCATCAAGACAAGAGAGTTATTAATAAGGCGATTTACCTAGCTCTTGGTATTACAGAGGAGGGTCAGAAAGACTTGTTGGGCCTATGGATTTCTGAAAATGAGGGTTCAAAGTTTTGGTTGAGTGTTTTGACTGAGCTGCAAAATCGAGGGTTGAAAGACGTATTTATATTTTCTGTAGATGGTCTTACAGGTTTTCCTCAAGCCATTTCAGCGGCTTTTCCCAAGTCTAAAGTACAACTGTGCATTGTCCATATGGTCCGCAATTCCCTTCGCTATGTCCCTTCCAAGGATATGAAAGCTGTCGCCCAAGACCTCAAGTCCATTTATGGCTCTACGACTCTGACAGAAGCTGAAAAGGCCCTTGAGGAATTTTGTACCAAGTGGTCTTCAAAGTATCCGAATATTGAAAAGTCTTGGCGTAGGAATTGGGACAATCTCATCACTATTTTCGATTATCCGGATGAAATCAGAAAGATTTTTTATACCACAAACGCCATAGAGTCGTTAAATAGCGTGATCCGCAAGGCGATCAGAAATCGTAAGATATTTCCCAGTGATCGGTCGGCTTTAAAAGTTGTATATTTAGCGATAAAAATGGCCTCTAAGCGATGGACACGACCATTACACAACTGGAAGCCAGCCATGAACAGGTTTGCCATTGAATACGGTGACCGTTTTGACAACTAAGTTTTTTAATAAATAAGGTCCCCTTATAAGGGGGCTTAAAAGCCCTCTAAGGCGTTGAGAAATGCTGGAATACGAGACTATGGTTAGGGTAATATAGTATGGGAACCTAAATACATGCCCTCTTGGTGCAGACTTGGGTTTCCATTTTTTTTCATATTTCATCCCAATGCTGGTATTTCTCGAATATCACAAGTTAAAAAAAATAAAAAAAAGGGGGTAATATAGTATGGGAACCTAAACACATGAACCCTTTGATGAGATTGGAATTTCCATTTTTTTGAGAGAGCTATTGCTGATTTTTTTCCAACCAAGATGATAATTATTTATTTGAGTTCTTTCCAGTTCTGATATGATCCCATTACGGCTCCATCTCCCCATTAAATTATAATGCATTGTGACTGACAAAATCGCTTGAAGGAAAAAATGTCAATTATACATTGACGAATAATATGGGGCTGTGCTTTTTACCAGGAGTGGAGCCACATAAGTGGCTTTAAGATTTAAGAAAAAAATTGCAGTTACACAATTATTTTTACAGTCCCTGGGTTTCACTTTTTTTATTTTTCTTTCTTTCATTTTCTTTCAAAATTGTCTCACCACCCAAGACACGGGATCAATACCCGAGTTTGACAGCAGCATCTGCGTCAAACGAATGATATTAAAGGATTAACGCATATAGTTGTATTTTGTTTATCCACACTTGTGGGCATTAAGGATTCTGGGAGGGATGGGGACGCCTGCGGCTTTAAATAAGGAGTTGGCATTGCCAGTGATATCTGTGCGGGTCCAAATGACTTGATCACGAATTTTAACAGGGATAGCCCTAACTTCCTTGAGTTCCCTCATCCTCTACAACAGTTAAAGGTCGCTCTTTAACATGACCAATGCCTATGGCTGGGCTTTTTAGGTTCATCTTCTTATCTCTTAAACATTTTGTAAGGTGGGCCTCACAAAGATAAGTTAAAAAGCATAGAGTTAAATGTCCAATAATCCTCTGGTCTGTCCAATGGAAAACAGGACGTGTTTTCAAAGTCCCTTTTAACTCACCAAAAGCATCTTCAATTTTCCACAATTCTTTGTAGTTGATAATAATCTCATCTGCCGTCAAGTCTTTGACATTTGTAAGGACGGCAAAAAAACCATCAATTTTTTCATCTAATTCTATTTGTTCTGCATTTAATTCAGGTTTTTTATTTTTGTCGTCAGCCATCTTTACATATTTCTTATAACCTTTATTGGAAACAAAAGTACTAGACTGAACACCTTTAGAAGATAGTTTTCCTTCGATCTTTTCAAGAAGGGATTCTCTAGATTTTTTATCTCTCTCTGCTCTTTTCCTAGACCAAGTCACAATACATCTATGCCCCCCATGGTCTGTTTCGTAAACAGCAAGCTCATTCTCATATACCCAGCTAAAACGATTTAAATCATAGACCTCTTGTTTCTTTTCTTTTTTTAAAGATCCAAGCTTCATACCAACAATAAACTCGCTTTGATCCTCACTGAGTTTGTCAGTATTAGCCTTTGATAAAAGCCCCCTATCAGCCACAAAAATGAAACGGTGTTAGGCGCCAATTAAAATTGGCCATTTTTAGAAGCCGTCGCCAATGAAAAACGGCCAGTTGATGATGTACTGATTTAGTTATTCTTCGTTCAGAGTTTAGTCAAGTGTCTTTATTTTGCTCATCATTTAACTCGGACTATGCCACAAGATTCTGAGGAATGATTTTCTGCCCACCACTTTTGGCATGACCCCAAATGCATCCTTCAGCCCTATGGCAGAGGTAAATGGAGTATTTTTCAGGATTCCTTGGCGCAGCTAATGTCTAAAGCTCCGCGAGAGTGACGAGCAAATAGTACGGTAAAAGCCAGTTATCCATAAATTTATCCATGGCGACACTGCGGCTGTGACCCCGATGTCTAGCAACGCAGTGCTGCTGTGGATAAATTTTGTGGATAACTGGCGAGTTCCTTCCCCAAAAGTGGGGATCTCTAATGAACTTCTTTGGTTGAACTTTCCTCTTTGCTCTGTTTAGACTTGGCTTTTGCCGATTCGGTTCTCCAACTTTCTTTTCCTTCAATGTTGAGGGTTTCACAGTTGTGAATGATTCGATCAACAGCAGCAGCGGTGGTAATAGGGTTAAGAAACACCTTATCCCATTCAGAGTATGTTAAGTTTGTAGTGATCATGAGACTTTTCCTTTCATATCGCTGAGATATGAATTGAAAGAAAAGATCTGCCCCCTCTGTGCAGGAAGCTGTATAGCCAAGTTCATCACAAGCAATAAGATCAAAACGGTCTAATTTCTTAAAAAGAGCATTCAATGAGAGTTCTTTCTTGCTTTCACGCATTGTTTCAATAAGTTCATGAGTGGTGACCCATAAACATCGATAGCCTTGTTCACAGAGTGAACGAACTAGGGACATGGCCAAATGACTTTTCCCCATTCCAAAGCTTCCGTAAAACACAACATTACAGGCTTTTCTGACCCACTCTCCCTCTGCCATCCAATTAATTTGCTGAGCTGTCACTCCCGTTCTTTTCTGGAAGTTATAAGTTTGGAGTGATTTAAGTTGAGGAAGCTTGGCCCCCTTAAGCAATCTTTTCACTCTCTGGGAATGCTTGTCAGCAAGCTCATTTTGAACGAGTATACCTAAATACTGTTCATACGTCTTTTTTGTTTTTTCGGCAACTCTAGCCGTTGCAACATATTCATCCGCCATCGCTGGAAGTCGGAGTTTTTTAAGAGAACCTATAAGTTCTTCGTGATTCATTAAGAACCTCCTATGTTTGGAACAAGACTGTCATATTGAGACAATCTAGGTTGAAGTGGTTTTTGTTGGTCATTCAAATTAATTTTGGTGGGATTGCCTAAGAGCAAATCTTTTATGGATTTAAAGTCGAAAATCTCACGACTTTCTAATTGAAGCTCCATGGCTGTAGATAAGTCCTGCCAACTCACATGCTGAATCAAGTTGATAACTCTTAAATATTCATGCTCGGCACGGCTTGAATCTTGTTGCTTGAGGTATTGATAAAAATTTTCAAACACATTTGTTGGAAAAAGAATGGATCGGTGAGCCCATCTTACCATGGCTTGCGGCTTACGAACTAAAGAGGGAAGGATATGTTCAAGAAGAAGACTATGCTCCCCATCAGGTTTTCTTTGATGGCGAGCGACAATTTCTTGCTTCCCTCCTGCACGATAGATCGTGACATGATAGGGACCCTGTACGGTTTTACAGGGAGATTGGATCACCTCATCAGGTATGGAATATGTGGTTTTACCTATTCTCAAAGTCCCATAACCATTACTTTGACAAATATTCACCTTACAGAGAATATCTTCATCTCGTGGAGGCAAAGGCTTAAGAACTTTGGCCTCCTCCTCAAAGCGAGATTTGGTGGAGTCACTCTGATGCTGATCCATATAAGACTCTAAAAACTGATTCAAATGATCCCAGTCTTTAAAAACAATTCCTTTGTTTCTAACAATATTTTTTATCCGAGAACTGAAGGTTCGAATATCACGCTCCACATCTCCCTTGTCAGAGCCCTTCCCTGCGCGGCAGGGAAGAACCTTAAATCCATAGTATTGGATGGCTCGATCAAAAGATTGGGTGTAAATTCGCTGATTTCCTTTAAGAACTTTCTTCACACAGGGAGATAAATTATCAATACGGATGTTCGCACTCATCCCACCTATCTTTTCAAAAAAAGCATGCACCCCATCGATGAAACACTCATAGACAAGAAAGGGGTAGGCACGAACCCAACAGGTGCCACTACAAGGCAATGTTCCAAAATGGAGATGAACGATCTGAACACCATCGGCAAATGGTAAAGCAACCTTCTCCTTAAAATCAAACTGAGCCTGTTCTCCAGGATCATATCTTTGGCTGAAAAAACGCTCCTTGGGGCGAGAACCAAGAATCTCACAAACTCTTCTCTGAACCGTTCTCTCACTCCCACGATAACCCTCCTCAACTAATAGCTCATATATTTCACGGGCGGTGTTACTTGGGTTCAACTTCAAAAAGTACTTCACCCGATCCATATATCCATTAAGGGGATCTGGGCGAGTTCTTTTGGACCTCGCCTTGTACTTCGGTGGGGTGTTGGACTTACAGTACTTGCGCACCGTCTTACGATTGATCCCTAATTCACGAGATATTTCTGTCTTATTTTTACCACTGTGACTCAGGTCACGAATGCGGCCGAAAGTGTATTGACTAATCATAAGATCCTCCTCATTGCTAACCTTTTGAGTTGCAAAAGGGAGGGACTCTGTGAGCTTAGTATCTATATCAGAAGAAGAGACTTCATTGTCTAGTATTTGAACACTCCCTGAAGATTGGTCACTTTTCATTGGCGACAACCTCCATATTGAAAGTGGGACATTTTAATTGGCGACGGCTTTAAGGGAAGCCTGTCTTCAAAAAGAAATTCCATGAAAATTGAGGCAAATGTTGGAATCTTGTGGAATTTAAATACTTTAGAAAATGGGCACAGCCTAAACAGGCTTTTCTTGACTATATATTTAACCTCATTGAAATCCAGAAACAGTCTACAAATGAGAAATATGGAACCTGAATAGGCTGTCATGGAAGGACTCTCCAACACGGAGCCCCTTTCCAGGTCGACAAGAACCCAAAAGGAGTTCTTATCAGCTCGGAGCCTTTTTATGAGTAATATCAATTGATTATATGCGTCTCGGTTGACAATGCCAAAAATCACCATAGGTCCTCCTCTGAAAAGTGGCCACTTTTCATTGGCGACGGTGGGGCATTTTAATTGTCAGCTAACAAACGGCGTACATTAAACTTTTTTCTCATTTTATCAACAATATCTGAAAGCGTCTTGCCTTCAAAAGTATTACCAGGGAAAACCTCAAAACCTAAAGGGATGCCATCCCGATTCACCAACAAACCAAAGACAACTTGGGTGCAGTCTGATCGTCTCTCTTTACTATAGCCAAATTGACGAAGTTTCCCTAAGTCTGTTCTTGTACTCTCGAAGCGTAAGGTTGTTAAATCATACAACACAATGTCTACTTGGAAATTAAATAAATCTCGCCCCACCCAATAAAGCGAGTTCTCTATTTCATCCTTATGGGAGGCAAGTAAGTCCATAGACCGATAAATATGCTGGAGACTCAAATCACCCTTAATCATGTCTGGGTAAAAAGATTTTTGCCAATACTCAAAAACCTTTAACTTGGAACTAGGAGCAATAAATCGGCTGGCAACTAAGGTAAAAATCACCTTACATAAATCAAATTGAACTTTCTCATGAGAATCTTTTATGTCTTTGAGGGTCTTATTGATACCCAGTTGATCAAACAACTTTTGTAAAATCAGCAAGGGACCCAAAATGAAAGTCTCTTCGATGTAAAGCTCCTTAGCCAATTGACTCACAGTGAGAAGCTCTCGGTGGCGGGATACGGCCTGCGCCAAACTATTAATCTTATCCTCTCCTCCTTCTCCAGCCTTACCTAAGGACATGAGCATGCGTTTTTTGGATTTGCCTTTTTCTCTGTAGGACTCCACAAGGTGGTAGTAGCACTGACCTTTTGAGTTTTTAGTCGTTTGGATGTACATGAGGATATTTTCTACATATTTCTATGATATATCAATATTTAAAACGATAAAATCCTATTTTGTTTTCTACACTTTTTTTACGTCAATTTTAATTTTTCCAGCAGCTACCATTATATTTCAGTACAACCCCAATTTCTGGAAATTTCGCATTTTAACGCAGATGCTGCTGTCAAACTCGGGAGATATTCCGATAAGTTCGATAAGTCTAAGATAATTCTAAGATAATTCTAATCTAAGTTTAATTAAATCTAATTAAGCTTGATGATAAATCCTGTCATGGTTCGAAGGGCTCGAGGAATATAAGGAGAATTATAAGATTGTGAAAGTGGCGAAGAAGAAAAGATTGGCATGGAGATGGGTGGGTTTCACTTTTTTTATTTTTCTTTCTTTCATTTTCTTTCAAAATTGTCTCACCACCCAAGACACGGGATCAATAGATGAGAAAAGTTCTCAGGAAAAAGGGGGGGACCCCATTGCCTTTGATACCGTGGTGGATACATTGAGCTATATGTCTTGTCAGGGAATGAGTGGGGGGTATCACAAGCGAGCTTACTTTACCTTGAAAATGGGAGCTTATCTTTCTGGCTCTGGAATCCGGTTTACCCATGATTTTTACGAAAAGGTCAAAACATACAGTCTTGAGAATAAATTAAATGAACTCAGAGGCTCGGAGAACAATGTGGGCACTTATTTGCAAATGGGTATTCATCAGCAGGGCAACTACCTTATTCCTTTTACATTGACTTCTGGTTCTGGCTCTCATTCCATGGGGAGCATCTTCCCGAAAATGTTGGGTCCTGAGCCTCTTTCCAATGATATTTATGCAGGCCAAATGGCAGAGATTCCCCAAGAAAATGGGCGCATCAACTACTTTGGGGGGCTTTCTGATTCTGACCTAAGGATTATTGAAGGACAAATTTCTATGAATCATCTTAAGGCGAACGAGCAAGAAGTCCTACGCAACTCCCTAGAGGGAGTTGGGTCTCGCCCGGGACTTATCACTCTTGGTTACACCCAAAGTCGCCTAGAGGGTGGGCAGATTTTGGGTTCCGATCAGTCGCCTGCTAGAACAAAGGCTTTTGGACGTGGTTATAAGGTGAGTTTTGGTCACGGGCACCTTTATGATGAGTATAGTTATCATGCTTCTGGCTCCAAGAAGAGTCCCAAAAGGCGCATTTTATCCACAGTGAGAGAAATCGCCCTCCAAGGGGACTCATCCAAAGCCACTTCTCCATGGGTTTGCCCTGAGAGTGTTCGCTTCATGGTTTTTCGTCCCTGGGATATTCGAAGTCCCAATAATATAAACTCTATACCCTGTGCTGTTGATAACAATGGCATTGAGAGACCTGTGGATAGGGCCACTCTTGAAGATCCCCAGCGCCAAGCCATTTACAAGGTTCTTCGCCATGCCGATTGGGCCATTGACTTTGATAGGGCTTGTGTGGTGCCTAAGCAAGGGGGTGGAGGATGCTATGGGTCTTCATATAATAAAACAAATTCCATTGTGAATTACTACGGAAGTTTTGAGCAGGGTCAGTGTGATACCACAATGACCTTTGATCTCAATGGAGATGGACGACCGGAGAGGGTCCACCTTTTATGTCCTCATTATATCAGCGTTTGTTTTCGAAGTTTATAGTACAACTTGTGATGGAAATTGCGTGGGAGGTGCTGGTCCCTTAGCTAGTGGTGAGCAGTTTCTTAGTGTCTATTCTATTTCGGTCCAATGAGGCAGCAAGGTTTTTTAGCTAGCCTCGTCGTTGTTGCTTAAGTATTTCCCGAGTTTGACAGCAGCATCTGCGTCAAACGAATGATATTAAAGGATTAACGCATATAGTTGTATTTTGTTTATCCACACTTGTGGGCATTAAGGATTCTGGGAGGGATGGGGACGCCTGCGGCTTTAAATAAGGAGTTGGCATTGCCAGTGATATCTGTGCGGGTCCAAATGACTTGATCACGAATTTTAACAGGGATAGCCCTAACTTCCTTGAGTTCCCTCATGGCCTCTACAACAGTTAAAGGTCGCTCTTTAACATGACCAATGCCTATGGCTGGGCTTTTTAGGTTCATCTTCTTATCTCTTAAACATTTTGTAAGGTGGGCCTCACAAAGATAAGTTAAAAAGCATAGAGTTAAATGTCCAATAATCCTCTGGTCTGTCCAATGGAAAACAGGACGTGTTTTCAAAGTCCCTTTTAACTCACCAAAAGCATCTTCAATTTTCCACAATTCTTTGTAGTTGATAATAATCTCATCTGCCGTCAAGTCTTTGACATTTGTAAGGACGGCAAAAAAACCATCAATTTTTTCATCTAATTCTATTTGTTCTGCATTTAATTCAGGTTTTTTATTTTTGTCGTCAGCCATCTTTACATATTTCTTATAACCTTTATTGGAAACAAAAGTACTAGACTGAACACCTTTAGAAGATAGTTTTCCTTCGATCTTTTCAAGAAGGGATTCTCTAGATTTTTTATCCCTCTCTGCTCTTTTCCTAGACCAAGTCACAATACATCTATGCCCCCCATGGTCTGTTTCGTAAACAGCAAGCTCATTCTCATATACCCAGCTAAAACGATTTAAATCATAGACCTCTTGTTTCTTTTCTTTTTTTAAAGATCCAAGCTTCATACCAACAATAAACTCGCTTTGATCCTCACTGAGTTTGTCAGTATTAGCCTTTGATAAAAGCCCCCTATCAGCCACAAAAATGAAACGGCGTACATTAAACTTTTTTCTCATTTTATCAACAATATCTGAAAGCGTCTTGCCTTCAAAAGTATTACCAGGGAAAACCTCAAAACCTAAAGGGATGCCATCCCGATTCACCAACAAACCAAAGACAACTTGGGTGCAGTCTGATCGTCTCTCTTTACTATAGCCAAATTGACGAAGTTTCCCTAAGTCTGTTCTTGTACTCTCGAAGCGTAAGGTTGTTAAATCATACAACACAATGTCTACTTGGAAATTAAATAAATCTCGCCCCACCCAATAAAGCGAGTTCTCTATTTCATCCTTATGGGAGGCAAGTAAGTCCATAGACCGATAAATATGCTGGAGACTCAAATCACCCTTAATCATGTCTGGGTAAAAAGATTTTTGCCAATACTCAAAAACCTTTAACTTGGAACTAGGAGCAATAAATCGGCTGGCAACTAAGGTAAAAATCACCTTACATAAATCAAATTGAACTTTCTCATGAGAATCTTTTATGTCTTTGAGGGTCTTATTGATACCCAGTTGATCAAACAACTTTTGTAAAATCAGCAAGGGACCCAAAATGAAAGTCTCTTCGATGTAAAGCTCCTTAGCCAATTGACTCACAGTGAGAAGCTCTCGGTGGCGGGATACGGCCTGCGCCAAACTATTAATCTTATCCTCTCCTCCTTCTCCAGCCTTACCTAAGGACATGAGCATGCGTTTTTTGGATTTGCCTTTTTCTCTGTAGGACTCCACAAGGTGGTAGTAGCACTGACCTTTTGAGTTTTTAGTCGTTTGGATGTACATGAGGATATTTTCTACATATTTCTATGATATATCAATATTTAAAACGATAAAATCCTATTTTGTTTTCTACACTTTTTTTGCGTCAATTTTAATTTTTCCAGCAGCTACCATTATATTTCAGTACAACCCCAATTTCTGGAAATTTCGCATTTTAACGCAGATGCTGCTGTCAAACTCGGGAGGTTTTTTAGCTAGCCTCGTCGTTGTTGCTTAAGTATTTGTGTCAATTCTTTAAATTTGGCTTCCATAAAATGCCTTGCTCCGCGTTTCTTGAAGTTAAGAATGATTTTATGAGCTTCTCTGTAGTGTCCTGCTTTGTAAAGCATGTCCACATACTTTTGGGTGACTGTGACTTGCATGGTTTCGGGTCTCGATTGAATGACATAGTTGAAATACTCTTTAGATTCATCTGTGCGTTCAAGGTTGCCAAGAACCTTTGCATATTCATAGGCGGCTTTTAAGCCTGTTCCCCCGTGTTGGAAGTAATTGCTGTAAGCTTGGGCAGCAAGTTTGATTTTCTTGTTGTTGACCAAGATGGCCCCATATTTTTCAAGAACCTCTAGGTTGGCGGAGTCATTGCGAAGAAGGTCCCCATGGACTTGTTCCACACATTGGGGCTTGTGACGCTTTGTGCAAATTTCTGCAATGCGATGCAAGTCTTTCGTACTAGCTATGCCTGCGAAATGTTTCACTTTGAGGGGGATAATTTCAAAAGAATAAAAACTCCAATTCACTGTTTGAATAAAACCACCAATCATCAGGATTGAAACAAGAGTCGCGACAAAGATAAATTGCTTCGTAGATTTGTGCTCCGTATCCTTGGCTGTTTGATTGTCTGACCAGCCGCAAGAATTACAGATAGTCACTTGTTGTTGAAGGCGGTCTTGAGAAATATCCGATTTGCATACCGGGCAGCTTCCAAAAATCATATCATTCTCCTTTTTTCCATGGCTAGATTTCTTGGTCAAATTTTCATAGTCAAATCACTAGTCAAATCATAAACCACAAATCACAATTTACTTAATAGTAAAGCAAGTAGGATGCCTAAAAGTGGGATACTAAGTGCCTGAAATAACTTATACGCTACGCATCAAAAGTGTACAAGCTTTGGCATACTGTCCAAAAGTATGACAGACATTGGTTGGTCCTGAATTTGGGCTAATGTGCGAGAGATATTGATTCAGGCTTGGAGCTGGGTGAATGAGTTGAGGTCGAGTTAATGGGTTATGAAATTTAGTATGCGTCCCACTTTGTAAATGGTTTTCACAACAGTTTTATCACCGATGGCCATTTGAACGCTTTTAAGGGATTTGGCCATGGTGGTGGCTTCGTCTTGGGAAGTGATTTCTGAAACTTCAATGGTTCCCCTCATCTTTCCGTTGACCTGTACCCCCATGGTCATGATTTCATTTCTGGCTAGGTTTTCGTTGTATTGAGGCCAAGGGGCCAGAGACACCAAGCCATTTCCACCCAGCCGGCTCCAAAGTTCCTCACTGATATGAGGGGCAAATGGCATGAGAAGTTGAACCAATACTTGAAGGACTTTTCGAGGTCGAGTTTTTTGCTTGTAAAGCTCGTTAACCAAAATCATCATGGCACTGATGGCCGTGTTAAAATTCATATCTTCAATGTCTTCCCCCACTTTTTTCACTGTTTTGTGAAGAAGTCTTTCTATGGGTTTTCCGAGTGAGGAATCATTGGAATTTTCAAGTTTGAAATTTTCAGGTGACGAATCATCGGTGATTCCCTTGCCTTCTTCGTCCACGCAAAGTCTCCAAACTCTTTCTAAGAAACGACGAATCCCCTCCATGCCCGATGTGTTCCAGGGTTTGTCTTTTTCAAATGGACCGAGAAAGCAAATATAGACCCTGGTGGTATCGGCCCCATATTTTTCTCGAATTTCATCGGGGTTGATAACATTGCCCCTTGATTTTGACATTCTTTGGCCATCGGGTCCGAGGATAACGCCTTGATGGACAAGCCTTTGAAAGGGTTCATCACAGGTGGTAAGTCCTGCATCAAATAAGACTTTTTGCCAGAACCTTGCATAGAGAAGGTGGCCCACGGTGTGCTCAGCTCCTCCGACGTAAAGATCCACAGGCATCCAGTATTTTTGCTTTTCGAGTTCACAGAAAGTCTTGTCATTATTGGGATCTAGGTAGCGCAAGAAATACCATGATGAACCGGCGGATCCAGGCATGGTATCTGTGTCCCGGATTCCCCGTCCCGAAGCCCCTTGGTAGTTCACAAAATCGGGGACTTTTGCAAGGGGAGGGGCTCCATCTTCTGTGGGTTCGTAGTCGGCGACCTGTGGAAGGGTGACAGGCAACTCCTCGTCGGAGAGGGTGTGAAGTGTACCTTTTTCGGAGGGGGCTTGGTGTGTACCTTCTTCGGAAAGGGTGCGAGGTGTACTTTCTTCACCCAATTCCTTCAAATAAACCATGGGAAAGGGTTCTCCCCAATAGCGTTGGCGACTGAAAAGCCAATCACGCAATTTGTACTGAATTTTTCTTTGCCCCAAACCTTTGGACTCTAAAAACTCTGTGACTTTGTCTATGGCCTCTGCTTTTTCAAGGTCGTTGAGAAAATCTGAGTGAACAAGCTTTCCATCCCCTTCAAAGGGAAGAGGCTCTTCGCTGAGGAGGACTCGACGAATGGGAAGGTCAAACTTGGTGGCAAATTCAAAGTCGCGGGTGTCGTGACCAGGCACGGCCATAATGGCTCCCGTGCCGTAGTCCATAAGGACATAGTCGGCAATCCAAATGGGAAGCTTTTCACCATTGACAGGGTTGATGACCCATCTCCCAGTAAAGACACCTGTTTTTTCGGTGTCCGCCTTTCGATTCACTTCACTTTTGCAAAGGGATTGTTGGACATATTTTTCCACAGCAGATTTTTGTTCTGTGGTGGTGATTTTGGCCACACAGGGATGTTCGGGGGCCACCACCATAAAGGTGCAACCAAACAGGGTGTCGGGCCTTGTTGTGTAGACTTCAAGAGTTTCTTGAAGAGGCTTTTGGAGGATTTCTTGAAGCAATTTTTGTTCTTGATGGCCATGGATGGCAAAGCGAACCACCATGCCCTCGCTGCGTCCAATCCAGTTGCGTTGACCTTCCTTTGTTTTTTCGGGCCAGTCGACTTTTTCTAAATCCTTAAGGAGTCTTTCAGCGTAGGCTGTGATTTTAAGCATCCACTGCTTCATGGGTTTCCGGATGACGGGGTGTCCGCCGCGCTCACTTTTTCCGTCGATCACTTCCTCGTTGGCGAGAACGGTTTTAAGGGCAGGGCACCAGTTGACCGGAACTTCCCTTTGGTAAGCGAGGTTTTTTTTGTAGAGTTTTTTAAATATGAATTGGGTCCATTTGTAAAACTTTGGATCACAGGTGGAAATTTCGCGACTCCAGTCAAAGCTATAGCCAAAGGACTGAAGTTGCTTTCTAAAATTAACAATGGCATTTTTAGTGGTTTTTTCTGGGTGGACCCCCGTTTGAATGGCGTATTGTTCGGCAGGGAGACCAAAGGCATCGTATCCAAAGGGGTGGAGTACATTAAAGCCACGGGCTCTCTTATAACGAGCCACAATGTCTGTGGGAGTATAAGAAGCAAGGTGGCCCACATGAAGTCCAGCTCCAGAGGGATAGGGAAACATGTCGAGGGCATAGTACTTTGGCTGGTTCAAGTTGTCTTTGGCACGAAAGCAGTTTTTCTCACTCCAAGTTCTTTGCCAGTGCTCTTCTACTTTTAAATGATCGTATGTCTTTAAATGTTTGTAGGTCATGTTTTATCTATATATTTGGAAGGTTGGTTTATTTACCTCGTCATGGTTTGTGACGACTATGGTTCCAGGATTCCAGAAGTTGTTTCTTTCACAAAGTCTTTTGCCTTTTTATACTCCATGGAGTTGTAAAGCCCCTTGTCTTTGAGGTCTTGGATTCCCGGTTTGGTTTCAATGATTTTCATGGTTGAAAGATTGTAAATAGCATATTGATCCCCTGCTTTGGCTAAATAGAGAGCCCCGTCGAGTTTGTTCACCACCATGGAGGTATCAAGGTAGTAGAGGCCATCGGAGGAATTTAGCCATCCACCGGCATAAACGGGCTGTTGGATCAACGAGGTGACTTTATCAATCAGTGAAATCATTTGAATCATAATATCCAGGGAAAGGTTTTTTTTGTCCACAATGGTTTGTGCGACCTTAAAGGGAGCCACAGCGTAGCCCTTTGATATAGGTTGAAATGTTTTAGAATCAAAGGTAAATCCATTGGGGTGGGTTTGAGCAATTTCGAGCAAAGCCATGGCTCGCAAAGGGATGGACTCTTGCTCGTGGTGGATGGGTTTTTGTTCGCTGAGAGTTGATTCTTGCTCGTGGTGGATGGATTTTTGTGTGTGGATTGTGGGTTGATTCTTTGTTGCTTCTTCTTTGTGGCTATTATTATGGAAAAGGTAAGGGTTTTCTTGAGAGTGGAGGTTCTCTTGTGGGTGTGTACAGCGGAGTTGGAAGACAGAAAGAAACACGAAAGCCAAGGTCATTAGAATATTGAGCCAAGATTTTTGATCCTTGGAGATTTTGTCTGGGGGAGTGAATAGACTTGTACGAAGACCTTGATCCGCACACTCACAACCTTTATGGAGAGTTGGTTTGGCACTTAAAATGTCTTGGGCCAATTCAAAGGCTTTGGCATTATTGTTTCTCATAACTTCGATGACTCCTTGTAGGTTCACATGGGGGAGATTGTCATCCCAACAATCATAGTCTGTGACAAAACAACAGGGTAAATAACTTAGTCCTGCCTCTCTGGCAAGGGCAAACTCTGGATAGTGGGTCATGCCAATGATATCTGCCCCCTGAGTTCGGTAGAGGTGGGATTCTGCTTGGGTTGAAAAATAGGGTCCTTCAATACAGATATAAGTTTTGTGAAAATGGGATTGCCAGCTTTTTTGAGGGGTTATTTGAGAGAGCTGGTTCACCATGGAGGTGCAAATGGGGTGGGCGAGAGAAACATGGCCGACAACTCCCTGGCCACAAAAGCTATGGGGGCGGAGTCCCTTGGTGCGGTCTATGTATTGGGTGGGGACCACCATGTCTCCGGGTTTGTAGTTGCGTTGGAGACTTCCAACGGCGGAGAATGAAAGAATAGCTTTGGCTCCATACTTTTTAAGAGCGTAAATGTTGGCTCTGTAGTTCACCTCACTGGGGAGTTTTTCGTGGTCACTTCCATGACGCGATAGAAATAAACAGGGCTGGGAGTTGACCTCCACCTGGCAGAGGCCACTGGATGTGGGTCCAAAAGGAGTCTCTACGTCTAAGTTGTCAATGACTTTAAAGCCATCAAATTTTTCAAATCCTGAACCTCCTATAATGGCCCACATGCTTTATTTCCTCCTTGTTTTAATAGTATAAAGAATCTTTTAAATTCCTTTTGATATCGTTTTGTCTTCATTGAGAATATTGTATTTTTTTTCGAGAATCTTAAATTCGATTTCCCAATTTTGAGGGGTGAGAACGCCTGTATTTAATATCCATCCCTGAACGAGATTTGAGGGTGTGACATCGAAAGCTGGGTTGTGCACTTGTATATGACCATGACCATTATGACTTTTTTGACTCCCGTAGCTTATGGATGAAACTTCCTTGGGGTCTCGTTCTTCGATGGGAATGTCTTTTCCTGTGGAGCATTGAAAGTCAATGGTGGTGTGTGGAGCCGCCATGTAAAAGGGAATTCTGTGGTAGTGACAACAAAGGGCTATGTTGTAGGTTCCCACCTTATTGGCAAAGTCTCCATTTCTTGCAATGCGGTCGGCTCCCACCATGGTCAGGGAGATGCGGCCTTCTGCCATAAGGCTTGCTGACATATTGTCACAAATCAGGGTGTAGGGAATGCCCTGTTTATCCAACTCCCATGTGGTCAAGCGTCCTCCCTGGAGAAGGGGGCGTGTCTCATTCACATAAACATGTATTTTCTTGCCTTGTTTGTGGGCCTGGGCAATAGCTCCTAGGGCTGTGCCCACACCTGTTGTGGCGAGCCCCCCTGTGTTGCAGTGGGTAAGAATGGAACTACCATCGGGAATAAGGGCTGCGCCATTTTCAGCTATTTTTTGACAAAGTTCCATATCTTGGTGAAAGAGGCGAAGGGCTGTTTCTTCTATGGATTTGTGTGTGAAGTCTTTTTGGGCCATGGAGAGGATTTGTTCAATGGCGACCATAAGGTTTATTGCTGTGGGGCGAGCCGCTCGTAGCTCAAGGGCTGCTTTATGAAAATCCTCTATGAAACTTGTACTTGCATGGTAACTTCTCTTTGTATGACCTATGGTTTGAGCGAGGGAGAAAGCTGCGGCGACTCCAATGAGGGGGGCGCCTCGAACTTTGAGGGTTCGAATCGCCCTTATCATATCTTTGTGGTTTTTAATTTCAATCCACTCTTCTCTTTTAGGGAGAATGGATTGGTCGAGGAGCAGAAGCTGTCCTTGGTGGTAGCGGAGAGACATGGATTCAATGGGGGTGGTGGATTTCATGGCAGAATTTGTCATAGTGTTGTTCTTTGGCTATGGCATGGCTATAAGGTTCGATTTCCCATTTGTTGGCGCATGCGTTTTAGGTCTTGCAACTCTTCATCAGGGAGGTGAGTGAGGCCGCCTAGGGTTTGAGCGAGGTGAAGGATATGTGCGGCATGCTCCATGCGCTCCATTCCCATATGGGCTTCTTCCAAGCTCTCACCCCAACTGAGACCTCCGTGGCGAGCCAGTATCATCACTCTAGACTGGGGGAGATAGGGGCGAAGGGCTTTTCCCATATCTTGGGTCGCGGGGCGAGCGTAGGGCACAATAGGGATGCCGCCCGTGGCTAAAATCACTTCAGGCAAGGCTTCACAGGGAAGCTCCGTCCACTCGGGCCTTGCAATGGACCAGGCAATGCAATGGGGAGGGTGAGCGTGAATCACTGAGTGAGCTAAGGGGCATTCTTTGTAAATAGCAAGATGCATAAGTCTTTCACTGGAGGGTTCGCCTGAGATCACGTCATTGTTGAGAGTGATCATAGATATGTCGTTAGGGTCTATTAAAGCTTTGGGTTTGCTCGATGGAGTGATAAGAACTACTTCTTCACTCAAGCGATAACTAACATTACCATCTCCTGCCGCCAGCATATTTCGTTGGTGGAGATATCCACAGATTTCCACCATTTTCAATCTGATGAGGGTCTCAACACTTCCTGTCTCTTCAAAAGGTTCTATATTTCTCATATTTTTCTATTTCTCATATTTTATCATGACGCTATCATGGCGTTTTTTTAAAATTGGACTTTCTTGTTAAAATTGACTTCCTTGGCTCCACATAAATTCGGAAAGGGATTTGTATTGGTTAAGTTTTAAAGGAGTTTCAAAGTCTTTGATATCTTCAAGCAGTTTTTGCTTTTTGGGGTTGCTGTTAGCTAGGGATATAGTTTGCATGAATTCAAAGAACTTTTCCCGTATTTCTTTATCAATGAGGTGTTCCATGAGGCAAGCCCCCTCTTTGGCTTTTTCTTCTTGGACATTGAGGAAGTCTTTAAAAAATGAGTAGAGGAGAACGCGACTTGTGAGTATGTGGTGAACTTCCTCGTGACCCCTTTCTGATAAAGTGAGAAACTTGCTGTTTTCTTCCTCTTGAACAAGCCCTTTGTCCTTGAGACTATTGACAGCTATGGAGACGGAGCCTTTGGTGACTTGAAGTTCTTTGGAAATATCTGTCACTCGTGCATAGCCTTTGCTCTCTTTGAGGTGGTGGATGACAAGTATATAGTGAGCCATGGAGTGGCTTAACCTATGCTTTTGCTCTTTGGTTGGGGGGCGGCTAAGTGGCAAAGACAAGAGGCTCCTGTTTCCTGCTTAAAGGCATCATAAGGCTATCATATTAATATTTAGAGACATCTAGAGACATCAGATGAGGGACACCCAAAGATAATTCAATTTAATGAATGTCTCAATAAATGTAATGTCAATGAATGCAGGTGATGAAAAGTAATCACACCTTGCAGTACATTAAGACTTTTTTGAAGTCACTTACAAATAAAAACGCGTCGCATTGTTTTTGTAGGAGGTGTAGAAAGTTAAGAATTTGACTTTGGTCTTAAGCCCGTCTAGTCTCATGGACCATGGAATCATTGCACTTAATATTCTTGTGTGCTTCTTAATCTTGATTCTTGATTTAGGGTGTGGCCGAGTAGCTCAGATGGATAGAGCAACTGCCTTCTAAGCAGTGGGTCGGGTGTTCGAATCATCCCTCGGTCGCCATTTCTTCAGTTGAACAATCAGTCGAGAAAAAAAACAGTCAAAAAGTAAAGATGCTCTGCAGAGATTTTCCTTAAAAGGCCTCCCCTTTGGTCTCAAAGCTTTCTTCTTCATTGCCTTGGAGCACAACACTAAGGATAATTTTGTCTATGAACTATGATCGAACCCTTTAAAAGGAGGAATTTGCGTGTTAACAGATTCGTTTTTCACTATCGCCCAGGTTGGTCATGACGCTACATTGTGGGTTCTTGTCACTCTTAGTGTTTTTAGCATTGCCTTTATTTTTGAACGCTTTATTGCCCTAGGAAGGGTCAAGAGGCAAAGGAAAAGGGCTATGACGCGGATGAGAGAGGTTCTTCAAAACAATAGCTTTAAAGGGCTTGAGGACTTGACACAAGACAAAGAAAGCTTGGAGGGGCGCGCCCTCGATTGTGGTTTGAAGCATTTAAAATCTCATGGTTCCCATGGCCTTGAAGAAATATTTTCTAGCGTGGCCCTTACTGAAAGACCTCGTTTGGAGAGGTCTTTAAACTTTCTTGCCACTGTGGGGTCCAATGCTCCCTTTATTGGTTTGTTGGGGACTGTTTTTGGTATTATGGATGCCTTTAGGGCTCTTGCAACCAGTGAAGGTGACCCCAACGTGGTGATGATTGGTATTTCTAAGGCCCTTGTGGCCACGGCAGTGGGGCTGCTTGTGGCCATACCTGCTGTGATTGCCTATAATTACTTTCAAAAGCAGGTGAGAAGTTCCCTGCAAAGCTTGCAGGGTATTCAGAGTCTTTGCATTGCTTACAGCAGCAGTAGTAACAACCGCAGTGACGACAACTGCAGTGGTGACAACAGTGGCGGCAACAACAAGAATAAACAGGGGTAAGAAGACTATGGCTACAAAAATAAGCGAGAACGATGATGGACCTATGGCGGAAATCAATATTGTTCCCTTTGTGGATATTATACTTGTTGTTCTTATTATTTTTATGGTAACAACACCTTTCATCATGAAGCCAAGTATCAATATCAATCTACCCAAGGCGGCCAGTGGTTCCAAAACCACCCCCTCTCAACTCACCATTACCATTGGCTCTAGTGGGGAAACTCTGCTCAACGGGAAAGTTATGACAGATGCTGAAATTGGCCAAAAAACCCTTGAGGTTCTTTCAAAAAAACCAGATATTCAGGCGATTATATCTGCAGATAAGGAGGTGCCCCATGGAAAGGTTGTCAGTATCATTGATCTTGTCAAGACAGTGGGGGTTAAGAAATTTGCCATCACCATTGAAAAGAAATAGAGCCCTATGATTACTTCCATTTTTGAGAGCATCAAGCATGTTGGCTACCTTTTCCCCATTTCTTTCTTAAGAATTTACTTAGGTTATATTTTTTTTGAAAGTGCTCTACGCAAGTTTCGTGAAGATTATTTTGACTACCCCCACTTGGCGGCATCCATTTCGGAATGGCTACCTACAAGCTCGGCTCCCAATTGGTATCAAGAATTTTTGATTGTTTTTGTCATACCTGATCCCAACTGGAAGGTCTTTGCCTATCTTATTACCTACTGTGAACTGCTCATTGGAGTGAGTCTTCTCATGGGCTTTCTGGTGAGGCCCCTTTCTATTTTGGGAATTCTTTTGTCCGTTCATAGTATTTATGCACATGGTCAACCTGCTGTTGAAGTTCATCAAACTTTTCTTGTCCTTTTCATCGTCACTTTGTGGATGGGAGCTGGTCGGAGCTTGGGTTTGGATTATTTCTTTTATAAGCGTCAACGCGGTTGGCTGTGGTAAATCTCTTATGTTCCGAATTTTGTTATGTGCATTGTGTATACTGATTGCTTTCTCTGCTGTGGCTTTTTATTTTTTGTCTTTTTATCCTTACAAAGACCTTCAACATCAAGACCTTCAACATCAAAATCCTCAATATCAGGGTCCCCTTCCACAATTGTCTATTATGGTCCATTCTTCTTTTGCCAGTGAATTTGGCCCCGGTCCCCCCTTAAAAAAAGAATTTGAAAAGAATTGTCAATGCATTCTCCGGTATAAAAACGCTGGTGATGCAGGATTTATCGTCAAAAAACTTCAATGGGGCTTCAAGGCTGATATTGTGATGGGCTTGGATCCATTTAGTATTATGCAAATGGGTGATTCCATTGGGTGGAAGAAAACAGGCATTACAAAAACATGGAATAAGCATGTAAAACCCATTCAAAACTTTCTCCCTTACGACTGGTCCCCTATGACATTTATTTATCGTCAAGGAGAGGTGACCCCTCCCTCATCATGGTCTCAGCTTTTGTCACAAAAAGAGTATAAAATCAGCCTTCAAGATCCTCGTTCTAGCACCCCAGGGCTTCAGTTTCTTTGGTGGCTTTACCATCTTGGTGGCTATCAACCACTTTCAAAGACCTTGTCCACTGTTCATCCTACCAATTATAGAGTTTCTCCCTCTTGGTCTACCGCCTATGGCCTCTTTAAAGCTCAAAAAACCCATATGGCTTTTTCTTACTTAAGTTCTCTTCTTTATCATTGGAATGAAGAGCAGGACTTTCGCTACCAAGCGGTTTCTTTGGACTCGGGGCATCCGCTTCAAGTTGAATACATGGGAATTTTGGCAAGTACTTCCAAGGAAGCCTTGGCCAAGAAATTTATTCATTGGCTCTTATCTCCTACGGGACAGTCTATATTGGTAAAATACAACTTTATGTTTCCGTCTGTGAAGGGGGCTGTGAAGAATCTTTCTTCAAAGCCTCTTCCCAAGCTGAAGATTCTTGTCCATCATGATCAATCGTGGCAAAATTTTGTTGCTTATTTGGATGAACACCTCGCAGCTTGGAAGAAACATTGAAATTTATGTCACCTGTGATTCGTTTTCTAATTATTTTCGTGCTTTCTTTTCCTACTTTTGCTCTTTTATTTCTGACCCAAAATGTGATCCAAGAATGGGAATGGCTTTCGTGGAGCGAATGGCTTTCTGTTTTGGGGTTTACGATTCTTCAAGCTTTTCTGAGTGCTTTTTTTTCTCTCCTTTTTGGTTACTGGAGTGCGGGTTCTATTTTGAAAAGAAAGGGGGCTGTGAGAGTCTATTTAGAAATCTTCTACCTCATTCCTAGCATTATGCCGACTCTCTTTGTAATTATATCCACAATGAGTGTTTTTAATCTGATGGGAGAACTCCCCGAGGGTCTTGTGGGCATTGTTATTCTGCATGGCGTTATTCATATAGGGCTTGTCTCCATAGCTCTTGCAAATGCCATGGAATACAGATTGGGGAACTTAGCCGACCTCGCTCGTATTGATGGGGCCAATCATTTTCAGTTTCACCTTAAAGTCTTGCTTCCCCTTTTAAAGAGAGAAATACTTCTCATCGGTTTTCTTGTTTTTTCCACATGTTTTGCAAGCTTTTCCATTCCCCTTGTGGTGGGGGGGCTCCAGGGAACCACCATAGAAGTTCTTATTTACGAAAAAATGAGAGATATTCAGGGTGGGTCTGCCGCTATTTATCTATCCCTTTTACAAGTAGGTCTCCTTTTTGTTTTTTCCTTTTTCATTGGCCCATTAAAGTCCACCCCCCCAAAGATTCCGGTCAGGGGGTTGACCCATTGGTGTCTCCCTTTTGCCATGGTTCCTGGAGTGATTTGTGGTGCATGCGTTCTTTTGGGTCAATTTTGGCAAATTCCCGAGGGGCTTCGTCAATGGAAGCATTTAGAGCTTAATTTTTCATGGCTTTGGCCCTTAGTCTGGCAGAGCTTTGCTATTAGTGGGGGTGTGGGCTTGCTTCTCTTGATAATCTTGGGACTCATTCTCTATGGCCTCCCCTCAAAGTGGTTTCAAAAATACCTCATTGGTTATACTTCTCCCAGTGCCGCCCTCACTGGGCTTGTTTTTTCCATTCTCGCCATGGGTGAGTGGATTCCTTGGAAGCTTGTTGCTGGTATAGCTATTATTAGCCTTCCTTTTTGTTATAGGTTTATTGTCGATTCAGCAATTCATTCTCTTAAAGGGCAAATACAAGTGGCTCAAATCATGGGGGCAAGCCATGGATTCATATTTAGAAATGTTGTGTGGCCACAAATGAGTGTGACTTGTGGAACAGCGGCGGGGCTAGGGGCCCTTTGGGCCTGTGGTGATTTCGCCTTTTCTTCCATGGTGGCAGAAAGCGAAATAACTTTGGCTCTTAAAATAAAGAACCTTTTAAATTCCTACCGGCTAGAGTTATCTGTTCTCCTTTCTTGGGTTATGTTAATCTGTGGTGGCATTTTATTTTTATGTCTTAGGAGTTTAGGTTATGTCACTCGTAGAGCACTTATATGTCGACTATGAAAATTTTAGGCTTCATATTCCTTTCTGGGAATTTCCAGACCAAGGTGTAACTGCCTTATGGGGGCCTTCGGGCAGTGGTAAAACAACGATTTTTCGCATACTCATGGGCCTTGAAAAATGTCCCCGTCTCAAATGGGTTCACAAAGGAGAGGATCTCGCCAAGAAGCCTGTGGAAAAAAGAAGACTTGGAGTGGTTTTTCAAAATTATGAAATCTTTCCCCACATGACAGTTCAAGAGAATATTCTCTTTGCCGTTCGAGCAAGGAATGTTCAAAACTCTGATTGGAGGAGTCTTGTTGACCATCTTCAATTGTCCAAACATTTAAAGTCTAAGAGCGACCAACTTTCTGGGGGGGAAAGGCAACGGGTGGCTCTCGCACGAGCCCTTGTGGGCCAACCAAGGATTTTGTTGTTAGATGAGCCCTTTTCATCTTTGGATCAAGCCATAAGGGAGGAGGCGAGACAGCTTGTTAAAAATGTGATTAAAGATTTAAATATTCCCACACTTCTTATCACCCATGATTTTGAAGATATATCAGTCCTTGCGAATCACAAAGTAAAGATCAAAGATATCTCACAAAGCGATTCTTCAATTTCATCATAGGGGCGAAAGGGGTGCCATTTGGCGGAGCCCTTCTCCAAGGGCCATAGAAACAGTGTTGGCGAGGTTGAAACTTCGGATGGGGCCTAGAAAGGGAATTTTTACCAATTGATTTTTATAAGTGGCTATTATTTCGGGGGGAAGGCCCCTTGTTTCAGAGCCAAAAACGAGGAAATCTCCTCTACGAAGCTTTATATCATAAAAGTTTTTTTTTGCTTTTGTGGAAAAAAAGAAGATCCTTTCAGGTTGATTCACTTGATTCCACCATTGGCTCCAGTTGTTGTATTGGGACCAGTGGAGGTGAGGCCAGTAGTCTAGTCCCGCTCGCTTAACTTGTTTATCGGAGAGTTCAAAGCCCAGTGGTCCCACAAGATGCAGATGAGAGCAAGTGCCCACACAGGTACGTCCAATATTCCCTGTATTTTGGGGAATTTCTGGTTTCACAAGGACCACATGAAAGAGAGGCTTTGTATTAGAATGAAAAGAAGATTTAGATTTCATTTTAGGGATTATATATAATATGTATAAAGGACTTGTCACTTGTTCATAGGAGGGAGGGGGAACAAAGGGCCACAAGAGGAGAATTGAAGGGATTTGGCACATTGTTTATAGCTCATTTCTTGACTTTGTAGACTTGCGAGGGCATTGAAATAAGAAGAACCTTGAGGATTTTGACTTTGTAAATTATTGTAAATCAATTGAGTTTGTGAATCCATAGGCAAGTTGGGAACTAAATGTCTGTATATGTCAATCGCACTTTGAATATGAAAAGCATTCAATATGTTGGTTTGGATATGGATCACACATTGGTGAGGTACCATAGTGAGCCCTTTGAACACTTGGCTTACAAAAATATACTCAAGCGCCTTGTCAGTGATCTTGATTATCCGAAGTCCATTTTAAATCTTCAGTTTGACTATAAGCGTGCCATTCGAGGACTTATCATTGATAAGCAGGGGGGGAACTTATTAAAGGTGAGTTGTTTTGGTGCTATTCGTGTGAGTTATCATGGGTCGAGGTTACTGGATTTTAAAACACAAAGATATCTCTTTAAAAATAAGTATATTGATTTGAGAGATCCTCAATTTGACCCTGTAGATACAACTTTTTCTATTTCTTTTGCAACTTTATTTGCTCAACTGGTGGATTTAAAAGATGGAACTGAAGCTCACAATTTACCTGAATATAGCCAGATTGCAGATGATATCACGGAAACGCTAGACAAGATTCATAATGATGGAACATTGAAGAGTATTGTGACTGCGAATATAAGTAATTATATTGTTAAAGATGAACGTATTGTTGAGGGACTTGAGAGATATATTCAGCATGGGAAAAAATTTTTTATTATTACAAATTCTGATTTTAATTACACAAAGACATTGCTTGATTATGCTATTGACCCTTTCTTGAAGAGCCATAGTAGTTGGATGGATCTATTTGAATATGTTATTGTTTCTTCACAAAAACCTAGGTTTTTTTATGACAACTCTCAATTTTTAAAAATAGATCCTAAGACAGGATTGATGAGTAATATCAGTGGCTCTCTTCAACCAGGTATTTATCAATCTGGATGCGCCCCTTTTTTTACAAGTAACCTAAAATTAAATCCCAGTGAAATATTATACATTGGTGATCATATTTATGCAGATGTTCTTCGATTAAAGAAAGATTGTGCGTGGAGAACAGGTCTTATTGTGGAGGAAATTGAAGATGAAGTGAATATGAATCGAGCGGCTTCAGATATTTACAAGGAAATTTCAGCCCTTATGGATAAGAAATTTTATATGGAATTGGAGCTAGATGATATGATTTCATATCAGATTGAGAATAGGTACTTAGATTATTCTAATGATGTTTATAGTAATATTGATAAGTACATTGGTGATATCAAAAACATCGGTCAAGAAGTCTCTGGACTCACTCAAAAGAGACAAGAATTTTTTAATCCATATTGGGGTGAGGTTATGAGGGCAGGAACAGAAGAAAGTTATTTTGCTTATCAAGTGGAAAGATTTGCATGTGTTTATATGTCTAAGTTATATGATTTTCTGTCAAAGTCTCCGAGATTTTACTTTAGGTCTTTTCAACGTCAACTTCCTCATGATGAATAGAACCAATAGCCTGCATGTCCGAGAAAGGGTGCAAGGGATTGCTTGGGTGCACAGACAGCCTTGCACAGGAGACGGTCTGGGTGTGAGGTGGGTGTTTGGGATTTTATCTTTTTCCATTGTCTTAAGCCTCATCTCTGTGTTTAAGTACGGTCTCAACCCTAGGTCTCTTCCCATTATCAAGCCAACCTACTTTGATAATAAGCAACAGATTGGAGCCGTTATTTTCCGTAGGCTTTTCCAAGAAGTGAGACAGGTTCGAGGGGTCTTTGTTAGGACATCTCCAAATATTAAAAATGGTGAAGATATTTGGCGTGGTTTTTTCAAAGTGGCCTTTCACCATGGTAAAAAATTCCACCTTATTGTTCAACACCATGATGCTGAGAAGGGAATAAGTGGAGCGACGGGAATGATGGAGGATTTGCCAGATGGAGTTTCATATCTCTATATGGACTTTAAGTCTAAAGAAGAGTCAGAGAGGTTGTTGAAAGAGGCCCTTCGATCGGGGCAGAATATTTTTGTCCATGGTTCCACAGACCTTTCGGAAGATATGAATCAGTGGGAATTGGACCAATGGAATGGGGATATAAAAAATTATAGAGATATCAAAGGTCCAGGTTTTTTGACCATAACACAGCAGATTTTTGTGACACAACCTTTGGATGAGAAAATGATTCTTGAGACTTGTCCCGACCCTAGAGATGTTATCACTTATAAAGGTTGCCAGGCTCTGCATTTATCGAGGAGATATTATAAGAAAAAGTTGAGGTCAGATAGGATCTCTGCGGCCTTGGAAAGATATAAGAGAGATGAACTAACCCTTTTTGTTCATGAGCCTTTGGAGTATAAACCTTTGGAATAAAGTACTTTTAAGGTATTGAGAAAACTTATACTTTTATCTCTTTCATGACCCTTTTCAAGACTGTCTATTTCACACCTCCTTATTCAGTTTCTTGATCGATCCTGGTTTCTTGCTCAGTTTCTTCCTCGGCCTCTTGCTTGGTTTCTTGATCGGCTTCTTCTCTTCTCCATGTGTCTGTGGCTCTCAACTGTTTGGAAAATGCCTTTGTTCTCTCAAAAAGAGCCTTCATATTTTCTTTGATTTGTCTTTGTGAGACCGTATTGTATATGGCCGATTTGCTAAACCTCGATTTCCCAATGGTGATACCAGCTCGAAGGTGAATCTGCTTGTTCTTCTGGCTCTCTGTTTGAATAGTCAGATGGATATCATAAATCTTTCCCTTTGTAGCTTTAGGTATACTACCAATTTGGGCACCTTCAACAATTTGAACCTCCTTGGGGATGTGCCATTTAAAGTCTATAGCCGGTGCGTTTTGTCGAAGGTGAATATATCCTACGAGCTTGAATGGTTGCCCTGGTACAAAATCCTCACCTTTGACTTTCTGAATTTTAACGTTAATGGGAGATGACAGCTTCTCCGTGTGGCGAAGGGTGTTGCCGTAGGAGAGGTCGTGAGCAGCCACAAAGCGTTTTTGCTTGCTTGAAGGACCTTGCTTGCTCAAGTGTTCCTGTTGACTCGAAGGATTTAAGACGGATGCTTTCCAAAGAAATTTTTGAGAGAAGAAGCAGGCTAAGATCAAGAAGCCTGCTCCAAGGGGAGCCAATAATAAAGAAATTACTTTTACAGAAGGATTGTATTTTTTCATTTCATAGCTCCTGGGGACACAATGTTACATTTAATGGCGTCCCGTCTTGCTTTGTCCCTGTCTTTGTGGAAAGAGAAAAAGACGTGGCTCCTGGCGGATCAGTGGGGTTTTCTAGAAATACGTTCACATTAATGAGGTAAGTGCCTGGAGGGAGGTCTTCTATGGTGATCGTTTCTGTTTCACTGACAGATAGGTCCTCTGGCTTATCGGGGGATGTGTCGCTTTTGTCCACCAAATCTTCAATATAGCCCCACCGTCCGCTTGTGTTATACAGATAAAGGTCCAAGTCGGCTTTGCTGGCTCCAGAAGAGGTTTCAGTTGTATAGGTCATTGTGAGGTTAAAGTCTTTTTCTTCTGTGTGATTGATCTGAAAGAAATCGTTGTTGGCAAGTAAATCTCCAGATGATACAGGTTCTTCTGCTATTATGTCATCCTCATAATTTCCCTTAGGATTCATTTGAAAGAAGCCATTTGTATCGTCGGTTTTTGTACAATCCCCTGACTTTGAAAGATAAAGAGCATATTCGCGGCGATCGCCTCTATGTTGATGTTGCCTTGACTCTCGCAATCTTGTCCAATCGCTAATGGGAGAATTGTCGGCAGAGACTAATTTCGACTGAATATTGTGGAAAAATCCAATGGATCTGAAGTCCACATTAGAGTTTTTATAGCCATCTTCTGATGCCAGAGAGGACCATATTTCCACAAATCTATCAGAAACATCTTCTACATCATTTGGACTTTCATCGACAACAGTATCCACAGTGTCCCAAAGAAATCGAGTGATAGAAAATTCTCTAAAGTTGCCCTCGTTTTCTCGTTCAGGGATATCACATCCAGGTGTGCCTGGAAAAGCTGAACAAATGGAGTCTGGTTTTTCAAGGTTAATGCTAAAGATGAGATCCGTAGAGCCATCGATATTTCCAGATGTGTCGATATACCGAGGTTCTGTTTCGGAAATCTCATATAAAACAGCTGCTTGAAAAAAATTGCCCCAACCTTCTCCAAGAGCTAAGCGCGGGTCAATAATACTGTTGCCACTATGGGGGCCACCAGGAGAGTTTGTGATAGAAAAAGTATCTTCTAAAAAATGTCCGTATTCATGGAGGATAATGGCGGCATCAAAATGGTCTGTATCTTGATAATCAGTATCTCCATCAATACCACCGAGAATAAAAAGCCTTTTCTTTGATGGAAGGTAAAAGCTCACCCCACTGGACTGATTAAAATAGGAATTGGGATTAAACCCCTTTTCCCAGTAAACAGATAACTTGGGGGCCACCGTAAAATTCGTACAGTCTTTCACTTTTGTAGAACAATTTCCCAGTTGATCTCTTAAGTATTCATTGGCTTTTAAGATCAAATCGTAAATATTGAAGGCGGCTCCAAGAAGGTTTTCTCCATTGGCTTCAGCAGTTAAGGTTCCCACAGAAATATTAGGATCTGCGGTGACCACAGAGGTGGATAAGGAGTAGAGTTGATTTTTCTCAGGGGCGTCGAATATACTGACTCTTACGTGGGAGTTATGGGCTCTTGAGTAAATGACTATTGTGTAAGTATTGGTGTCAAGGGGGAGGTTGAGGTTAAAGTTTCCAGTCTCATCGGTTTCACCACATTGAACTATCTCTCCTTCAGAGTTGGTGACCATGATTTCCGCATAGCGAATGGGTTCTGGAGCACCAGGACCTCCCAATCCCTCTTCTATCATTTCTCTTTTCTTAAATTGAGCAATACCCGTGATCACAGAAGTGTTGGAATAGATTTTTACATCTGTGCAATAGTCGAGTTCGGCAGGACCATCGTATTCGGGGCTCTGTCGACCTGCATACATCTGCTCTGCCTTCTCCTCATCTTTGGAGCATCCTATGAGGGAGCAGAAAAGTAGAACTATTATTGTGGACTTTATTATGGTTTTTATAAAGCAAACCTTAAATGATTGGAGATTGGTAGATATTGGTTCCGTATGATTCATACCCAACTTATCGGTAGTTAGCTGGACTTTTTTATAAATATTTATAAACTATTTAATTTAAAGAAATAATGCGATACATTATGTTGCTACTTAAATATAGGCTGATGAATGTTTTTCAGATATTTTGAACATTTATATGATAGCTCATATTCATCCATGTGAAATCAAGGGAGTGCTGGCACCATGTCTCAAATTGAAAAGGGATTTAACACCAACTTAGCTCTTTCAGGGATTTCTTATCATGTCCAGACAGAAGACTGGGGGGCAGAGAATCCTTACTTTGTATCTCGTATTTTTAGCAATGGAGCCGTCGTTAAGAGTATCAAGACTTCGTACACAGATGTCCTACCCCAAGGAGTCCGGTCTCGAAGGAAATTGGTTCGCCTTGCCATGGAGACTCAGCACCAGAAAATTCTAGACCTGCTGAAAAGGGGACAAATGTTGTAGACTTAATCCTATGATTGTATTTACCCATGTCTACAAAACCTATCTAGGATCTACCCATGCCCTTAAAAATGTGAGCCTCACGGTTGAGAGGGGTGACTTTTTCTTTCTCACAGGCCCCAGTGGTGCTGGAAAATCCACGTTTTTTCGACTTCTCTCGGCTTTTGATCGACCAACGTCAGGTCAGGTCAAAGTCATGGGATTTAACCTGAGTTCTATTAAAGACAATGAGGTTCCCTACTTTAGGCGTCGAATTGGGGTTGTGTATCAAGATTTTAAGCTTTTGCATGATAGAACAGTATTTGAAAATGTGGCCCTTCCCCTAGAAGTGCGAGGAGATCAAAAAAACTATGTTGACGAAAGAGTCTGTGAGCTACTTGACCAAGTGGGTCTTATAAACAAGAGAGGTACTTACTCCAACCAACTTTCGGGGGGAGAGCAGCAACGAGTGGCCATCGCAAGGGCTCTTGTACATCATCCAGGTATTTTGGTTGCCGATGAGCCCACAGGAAACTTGGATCCTGAGTTCAGTGAAAGCATCATGGACCTTCTCGATAAAGCCAATGCCCAAGGAACCACTGTTTTTGTGGCTACCCACGACTATGAAATGGTGAAAAGGCGGTCAGAACAGCAGGGGTTTAAGCAACAAAACAAGAAACATGTGGAACTTCAGGGGGGTCGTTTGGTGAGGGTCTCTTTATGAAAAAGTACTTTCACCATATTTTAAGGAGTTGGAGATTTCACGGTATTGTTCAGTGGTCGACTTGTGTGGTATTGATTGGTGTTTTTTCTGTGGTGAGCTTTTCATTTTTAATTCACCAAAATTTAGAATCTGTTTTTCACAAGTGGGGTGATGTTGCCCAAGTGAGTGTTTATCTAGAAGATGGAGTGAAAGGGGAATTCCTCGAAAATATCAAGGGTTTTGTTGAGGGCTCGTCGTATTTTAAGGATATTGAGTATATTTCTAAGAAGGTGGCTCTTCAGAATTTTCAAGGTCAGATATCTCAAGATATTATAAATCTTATCACTCGCAAAGAGCTTGAGAACCCTTTGCCTGCAAGCCTTGAAATGAAGATGGCCGGAGATTTAAGTTCTTCATCTTGGTTGAGTGAGATGAAAAGCTTTCTCAATGACATCAAAGATATGGAGGGTGTGGAGGAGGTTGTCTTTGGCAATACATGGGTTGATAATTATGCATCTTTTTTAAAAACATTTTCCTATATCAGCCTTCTCATCGTCATCATACTATTTACAGGAGGTCTTTTTGTCATTAGTAATTCCATTCGGGGCTCCATATCCCATAGGAAAAAAGAAATTGAAATCCTAGAACTGGTTGGCGCAACTCCCTCTGCCATCCGTAGGCCCTATATCATAGATGGTTTATTGACGGGCTTATTTGCTGCGGCTTTTTCTCTTTTGATTTGCTATTTACTTTTCCTTTGGCAATCCCAAATTTTTCAAGAAAATTTAGGTTTTTGGCAGGCGGGGTGGCATTTCTCCTTTTTGAGTCCTTTGAGAATGATTATTATCCTTGTCATGGGTGTATTCCTCGGCACTCTGGGTTCTTGGCTCTGTATTTCTGAAATGAATAGTGGCTGGATTGCCACACAAGAGAGGTCTTATCTATGATAATGTGGAAAGGTCGCTCGTTTTATTTTTCTATACTTTTAATAACTATTCCCTCTCTTTACGCCTCTGAGGAAAAATCGATGGATCAGAGCAAAACTTCTTATCAGAAGCTTAAGGGAGAAATTGTGCAAGATAATCTCAAGGCACGAAAATTACAAACGTCCCTTTATATCATTCATCAAAGAGTTAAAGAAATTCGCTCTGAGATTTCAAAAAATACGGATAAGGCTCTCATCATTCAAAATAAGGCTGAAGAGGCTGCTAAGGTCACAGTTCAATATGAGGAAAAGCTGAATTCTGTTAAAGATGCTGTCTCCCAAAGAATACGTACGATGTACAAACTCAAAGAACCATTTCTTTTAAGAATTCTGTTTTCGTCTACAGGCATCCATGGGCTTCATCAAAATATATATTTTCTCAAAAAATTAACAGGCAGAGATGTTAAACTTATCAGAAAAATGAAGAGCTACTTTCAGTTGCTAAAATCTTCAAAGGAGCATCTCAAAGATAAAATTAAGAATATGATGATTTTAAGAAACAAACTTCAAATAAAGGAAGAAAATCTCGATCGGGATCAAAAACGCAAGATAGCTATTTTATCACAATTAAGGTTGGCGAGAGCGGCCAAGGTTTCAGAGATCAGAGGCCTTCGTCACAGGCTTAAAAGGGAAGGCGTAAAGTCCAATCAAGAGATGGAAGCATCCTTCTTTGAAAAAAAAGGACAAATCATGCACCCTGTGTCTGGAGTGGTTTCTGAACCCTATGGAGTTCTTAGGGATGCCCACTACGGATATTACCTCGCCCATAAGGGATATTTCTATGAGGCTCCTCAAGGAAGCCTTGTTTATGGAGTTCATCCAGGCAAGGTGGCTTATTTGGGATTTGTTGATGGTTACGGGCAGACCGTTATTCTCGATCATGGTGACAGTTACTATACGGTTTATTCAGGGTACGCATCAGTGAAGGTTGTTGAAGGACAGAAAGTGGTAAAAGGAGAGATTTTAGGCCAAGTGGGTTTTTCGATAAAACATAGAAAGATGGGGACCTACTTTGAAATTAGACATTTTTCTGATGCTGTCAACCCTCAGTCTTGGTTGGTCAGAGAAGATAAGAAGGAGAAAATATGAAAGGTCATAGTAAGTTTCAACGTGAACCATGTTGTAAAAAGCACCATGGTTTTAGGTATGTGATTGTGGGATTCTGTGTGATTTTTTTTATAGGAATTATTGGTTTAAATTTAAACGCACAGTCAAAAGAGAGGTATTTAACTCTCCAATTATTTGCAAAAGTTTTAAATCTTGTTCAAGAGCACTACGTTGAGGATGTGGATATCAAAAAATTGATACATGGAGGCATCAAGGGGATGCTCAATGAACTAGATCCTCATACCCATATCCTTGGACCTGAGTTGTTCAAGGAGTTTCAAACGGAGACATCAGGCCAGTTTGGAGGTCTTGGTGTTGAGGTAACTCTCATAAAAGATGTGCTTACAATTATTTCTCCCATTGAAGATACTCCTGCGTGGCGAGCGGGCTTAAAGCCAGGAGATAAAATTGTTTCTATCAATGGTGAGTCCACAAAAGGTTTAAGTCTTGCTGAGGCCGCTCAACGTATGCGTGATCCCAAGGGAAAAATCATCCACTTAGGTATTTTCAGAGAGGGTCTTATAAAACCAAAAATGTACTCTATTGAGCGAGGTATTGTAAAAATACATTCTTCTAAATACACGAATCTAAAAGAAGGTTATGCCTATGTCAAAATCACAAGCTTTATAGAAAGCACATCGAAGGATTTTAAAAATATTTTAAAAAAACATATAAAAGATAACAAGAAAATCAAAGGTCTTATTATTGACATACGGAGAAACCCTGGAGGTTTATTGGATCAAGCCATCGCTGTTAGTGACTTATTTCTCTCAAAAGGAGTCATTGTGAGCACTCGTGGAAAAAAGAAAAACCAAGAACACACTTGGTATGCCAGCAAACATGGAACTTATAAGGGCTTCCCCATTATTATTCTCATTGATGAATACTCGGCCAGTGCCAGCGAGATTCTCGCCGGTGCACTTCAAGATAATAAGAGAGCTTTGATTATGGGACAAAAAAGTTTTGGGAAAGGATCTGTTCAATCTATGGTGAGGCTCAACGATGGATCAGCTCTTAAAATCACGGTGGCAAGGTACTACACTCCCAAGGGCTCTTCCATTCAAGCAGAGGGAATCATTCCAGATATAAAGGTAGCTCATATAGATGCTGCAATTTTACAGCAAGCAACCAGTCAAGTTTTATTTACTAAAAGGGAAAGAGATATAGTCGGACACCTTCAGAATGAAAAAAGTTCTAATAAGAATAAAGAAGGTTCTGACAAGGGGGGCAAGGTCACCGGCAAAAGCTTTTGGTGGAATCAAAGTCACGACAAGAAAGACCTTTCCCCTAAAGGTCAATTGCTCCGTGATGATTTTCAGGTTCTTCAAGCATACAACTACTTAAAGGCATGGAAAGTCATGAGTGGCTTTGGCTATAATGAAAAGCGCAATGAGCAGCACAACGAGAAGGGGAAGGATCAAAAGCTTTGAGAATAGTGGGGAGGGAGCCTTGCTTATTGGCTCCCCTGGAACTGGAAAAAGCCACATTGCAAAAGCTATAGCCACCAAGGTCTGTTCCATATCAAATTACAAGGTTTTGTATCAGGAAGCTCACAAGCTCTTTGAAAATCTCTTTGAGGCCAGGCAGCTGGGGCGCAGAAAGAGGTTCTACACCCAACTCATCCATGTGGACCTATTGATCATTGATGATCTTTTTCTTAGAAAGCGCATTCCGCCAGAGGCTTGCGATGACTTCCAGGAAATCATTCTGGATCGATACTCAGCGAGAAAAAGCACTCTTATTACCTCCAATCGCATTATTGAGGACTGGGGAAAGTGTTTGGGCGATAATACCGTGGCCTCTGCCATCCTGGATCGCCTTCTCCACTGCAGCCAACTATTAAAATTTGAGGGAAAAAGCTACCGATTGAAGGAAGCTTCAAACCGACTTGTCAAGATAAAAAATTAAAGGTAGGGTGAGCCCATCTTGTCAGATCACCCTAAATGGCCTGGTTTGCCCGCCCACAAATGGCCTGGTTTAACCCGCCCATCGGGGCTAAAGTTCAGCAGAAAATATTCGGGTGCTTTCGTTCGACGGACACTGGGATTCTGAGATAAAATTGACTGCCCTCTGCCGAAGTCCAATCAATGCCAGCTTCACCACCATGGGCATACATAATATGGCGGACAATGGACAAACCAAGACCTGTGCCTCCCTTGTCACGGCTTCGCCCCTTATCAACACGGTAAAAGCGTTCAAAAAGTCGAGACTGTTGAGTTTCCTTTATTCCTGGTCCACAATCCCTTACAAGAAGGTCTATAAAATTATCAACTCGACGGGATGAAATCGTCACTGTCGTGTTTTTAGGACCATATTTAATGGCATTATCCACCAAATTCACCAAAGCTTGTATCAACAAGGTGAGGTTTCCCTGAAATTCTGTAATTTCTAAGTGCTGGGCCTCAATGGAAATGCCTCTGTCCTGCGCCTTTTGTGAACAAACTTCTATGCTTCCCTTGACAACATCTTCAAGGTAAGTCCACTGCACATTAGAAATACGATCTCCCTTTTCTAGCTCCGACAATACCAATAGATTATCAATCAAAGAATCCAAATGATCCGCATGTTTTTGAATAACTTTTGAAAATTGTCGAAAATGCTCTTGAGATTGAAGAGCCGGATTTTGCATGGTTTCAGCATAGCCCTTAATAGACGTGAGTGGTGTTTTCAGTTCATGGGAGGCATTGGAAACAAACTCTTGCCTATGACGCTCCAATTTCCTCAGCTCAGAAACATCCACAAGTACAAATATGGAACCACGAAACTTAGCTTTGAGGGAAAAAATAGGACTGGAGCGAACAATAAAGACTCTTTCTGAAACCTTGTTCTCATCAAGAATGATCTCTCTTTTCTGTTTTTCCTGACAAGCAGCTGCATGTTCAATAAATTCCCTTAAACTAGATAATCCAACAATATCTTGCACATAAAAATCCTCTTTCATCTCCATGTGAATACCTAAGATTTCTTTGGACGAAGAGTTCATGTGGTTAATGCGACCCTCTTCATTAACAGAAATCACCCCCTCATCCATATTCTCCAGAATAACCTCTTGTTGTATTTGCCCCTTAATAACAGCCTTTTGACTGCTTCTAAAATCTCTCACAAGTTTGGAAAGAGTTGATGCTATGGATAAGATTTCTTGGGGAGTTCTTTTCTTCTTTTGAAAGGAAGCTTTCAAGTTCCCCTCAGTGACATTTTCGATATAGGTTTTAAGATCTTGCATGGGACTAAGAGCTCTTTGTAGGATCCACCAAAGAAAAATACCAGAAATCAAGAAAACACAAATAACAAGAAAAAACTGTAAAGGCTGCCAAGACAATAAGCCCAAAGTTGCAACCATGGCAAAGACAACAACACATAAACAGGGAGGGAAAACACGCCATATATATGTTTTAATGGGAAGCACCATCATCAAAGCGATAACCCACTCCATGCACTGTTTTTATATGTTGGCCCGCTTGTCCAAGCTTTTTGCGAAGGCCCACCATCTGAAAGTCAATGGACCGATCCGTCACAGCGTAATTATCCCCATGAATCTTATCTACCAGTTGATTGCGTGTAAAAACCCAACCCGGCCGGCTCATAAGAGAATGAAGAATTCTAAACTCCACCTTCCGCAACTGAATTTTCTTCCCATGAACATGAACCTCATGCCTCCCAAAGCATATATCAATACCATGAAGGCTTATGGTGTCCATCTTTTCCACCTGCCTTTCCCCACGCTTGAGAACAGTTTTCACCTTAGCCACAAGCACTTTGGGGCTAAATGGTTTTGTCATATAATCATCAGCCCCCATTTCCAAACCCTGTAGAATATTTTCTTCAGAAACTTTCGCTGTGACCATGATAATGGGAAGAAGTTTAAACTGAGAATACTGACGAATCCAACGACAAAGATCCAGACCACTGAGGCCAGGCAACATAAGATCGAGAAGAATAAGGTTCGGGCAACTGTCAATGAGAGCATCAGGAACAGATTCACCTCGACTAAAATGCTGAGTGCTCGCTCCCTCCAACTCTAAGTTAATACAAATAAACTGTGCAATATCTCTTTCATCTTCAACGACAAAGATCTTTTTTCCCGACAATTCACCCACAAAAACTCCTTAAATACTTACAAATTGGGTTTAAGAGCCGACAAAACATGTTCCACAGCTAAACTACGACTCCGATTTTTAAGGTAGGCTAAACTCAGATGATTCTTGAGAGGGCGTCCTGATCCCTTAAAAACATGAAGATCACAACCCTCATCCAAAAGTTTCTGCAACAGGTGGTTAGGGATCACCCCTGCCCCAACATGATTCATTATAAACCGCGATACTCCTTGCACGTCCATAACATGGGCTCTCACATTGAGCTTTAAATTCTTACGACGTATGTGGTGGGTAAACCAAGCTCTCAAAAGAGGTTCACTGGACTCATAGGCCACATAATCCAAACTTTCAAAAAAGGCTTTTGAGTTTTTTGAAACCCCCACACCCTTGAGGTAGTTCTTGCTTGCACAAAGATCAAGAGTTTCTTCAGCGATCTTTTCCACATGAATTTTCCTATTCATGGCATAGGTGTCTACAAAGGCAAAATCCAAAGTTCCTTTAAGAAGCATTTCATTCATCTCTGAGGCAAAACCCATGCGAAGGGAAAAATTCAAGCCGAGGTACTCTTGACTAAGCTTGGCGAGTCGGGGAATAACAATATTATTCCCAAACTCAATAGGCATTCCCACATTGATGCGGCCCTTAACTTCAACTTCCTTACGAGAAATATCCATCAAAGCTTCATCGAGGTCTATAAAGACGGATCGAGCTGTTTTATAAAGTCGATCCCCCGCACTTGTCGGCATAATTTTTTTATTCACTCTATCAAAGAGAAGAGTTCCTAGGGACTCCTCCAAAGATTTGATATGCTGACTTACGCCGCTTTGCGTTAAATGCCTTTCCTTAGAGGCCAAAGTCATACAACGACTTCGATAAACAGACTCAAAAACTCTTAGGTTATTAAGGTTAACATTATCAAGAGACATACCTAGAACAGGACTATATCCTTAACCAAAAGCTGTCAAGGAAGCCAAAACCTTTTCAGCAATTCCCGCCCCATCGGGGCCGCCGAACTTGAAAAAACATTGGAATTCCTCCAAATCTCAGTGTGAGAATTGCACTGCATCGAACAGGGTAACCTCACCTTGTTGATACAAGCTTTGGTGAATTTGGTGGATAATGCCATTAAATATGGTCCTAAAAACACGACAGTGACAATTTCATCCCGTCGAGTTGATAATTTTATAGACCTTCTTGTAAGGGATTGTGGACCAGGAATAAAGGAAACTCAACAGTCTCGACTTTTTGAACGCTTTTACCCTGTTGATACCCGAGTTTGACAGAAGCATTTGCGTCAAACATGTAGTATCAAGTACTTAACGCACACAGTTGTTTTTTGTGCCACCACAAATCGGAGGATCAGACTGAATGCGTTATTTTGAGCCTGCTTTTTTCTACCTACATGGTTGAATCTCCCCACACTTGAGTAATTTGGGAGGAATAGCCCGCCCTGTGGCTCGAAATAAGGCCGCTGCATTACCGGCAATATCTGTGCGTACCCACACGGTACGATGACCTATTTTAACAGGTATAGCTTTGACCTCCCGTAATTCCTTCATAGCTTCCACTATGGTCAAGGCCCAATGCCGTTTCCTTAAGCCACCACACCCCTCTGCCTCTGCGTTAAGCTATTTCTTTTAAAAGAACTCCCAGCCCTTTTGATAGACCTTTCATAGCTTCTTTTGAAGTGCCTCCTCTTCTCCATTGAAATCTTCATCAGCAACTTTATCTGCTTCCTAAATTTCTGATAGAGCCCCGCAACAAAAAGGGGGATGCTATCCATTATGAAATCAAGAATCAGTTTAAAGTTAGGTTTTTTGTAGTCATTTTTTACCAACTGATTCACACTGTCTTCATCCTCATTTATGCTCATTTGAATCTTTGTATAATTGAAGTGTACAATTGGTTACGGTAGGAATGCGTGTTGCCACGCACCCCCCGCACAGATCCGGACGTGCTCGTTAAAGCATCCGGCTCCTACTTCAGGTGGTACCGCATAGCGAACCTATCTGTTGGCCACGGGTGGCGTATGGATATACGAGGCCAGAATAGACGAATCATTCTATCCAACCTCTTCCACGAGAATCTCCGTCCACGCTGTGAGCGTCGTCGGATGGCTTTCATCCAAGCACTCCTGATTGCGCAAATAAATTTTCGTAGGTACACCGTACTTCCTGGAACCGCAAAATAATTGAGCCAGCCTTTGATGACCAAACCCAACCACTTTGCACATTCCGCTAGGTCCCTCGTGTCAATGCCGTTTCCTTAAGAAAAATCTCTTGAAATTATTAGATAAATCGACAAGAATAAGACTTGTTTTATTTTACACCCAACCCTCAACCAAGGAGTAAGTCACATGCAATCCAATATTGATCTCGAAAGCCCCCAAATGACGAGTTCGCGTCACAGATGACCATTTTATTCTACCAAAACTTGATTCTTCCTTCAAGCCAGAGCACCTTGTCGATCCAGAAAAACAAAAAAGGAATCGAAAATTTAATCCTCAAATTTTCTTTTTTACTATTATCTATCTTATTTCCGGAACAAATTACGAAGGCTACCAAATCGCTCTTAAGACGGTATGGACTCATTTTGGTGACCTGCTTCTCATGCCAGTCAAAAGCAGTCTCAGCAAGATACGTCAAAGTATTTCTTACCTATTTTTTAAAAATATCTTTGAATCTCTGATTACAGACTACGAACCATTGAGAAAAACGTTTCATGGCTTTTATATCTATGCCATAGATGGCGACCAATTAGCACTTCCTCGCTCTAAAGATCTTTTAAAGGAGGGTTATTGTGGGTACCCTTGCCCAAATGAGATGGAAACTCATTTCTTACGTATGTATCTATCTCATGCTTATGACGTTTTATCGGGTGTGACAAAGAATCTTTGCTTTTCTCCCGCTCTCAACGAAATCGCCAATGCTATTCAAATGATAGGTAGTTTTGAGAGTAATAGCATAACTCTCTACGATAGGCTTTATTTATCTACAGAGATTATTAAGGCCCATGCTCAAGCCAGTAACTTCTTTATTGCGCGTTGTAAGCGAGGCTCTACTTTTATCCCCATCGTAAATTTATTTAATGGCCCAGGTTGGTATTCACAAATGGTTATTGAGGGGGTGGTCATTCATCTCTATAAGTATAAAAACCCAAAGACTGGGGAGTTCTCTGTTTTGGCCACTAATCTTCCGCATGGCTCCTTGGACAAGAAGGATATGGTTGCTCTTTACTCTCGTCGTTGGGAAATAGAAACGACATTTCGTGATTTTACATCGACAATGAAAATGGAGCAGTGGCACTCAACAAGCCTTAATGGAATATTGCAAGAGCTGTATTCTTATTTTTGGCTCTTCAATTATACAAAGATTCAAATGAGCATAAATGAGGATGAAGACAGTGTGAATCAGTTGGTAAAAAATGACTACAAAAAACCTAACTTTAAACTGATTCTTGATTTCATAATGGATAGCATCCCCCTTTTTGTTGCGGGGCTCTATCAGAAATTTAGGAAGCAGATAAAGTTGCTGATGAAGATTTCAATGGAGAAGAGGAGGCACTTCAAAAGAAGCTATGAAAGGTCTATCAAAAGGGCTGGGAGTTCTTTTAAAAGAAATAGCTTAACGCAGAGGCAGAGGGGTGTGGTGGCTTAAGGAAACGGCATTGCCACATGGACAGAGTGTCGGGCTATGTTTACCAAGAAAGGGACGGAGGTGAGAAGGCAAATCAACAACATTAACCAAGCTATACCTTTTAAACTACTGGCCATGAACTCAGACTCAGGAAGTGAGTTCTTAAACAAGCCTGTCCTTCAATTCACCCAATTATCTAACATCAAGTTCACTCGTTCTCGCCCCTACAAAAAGAATGACAACTGCTACATTGAGCAAAAAAACTTCACCCACGTCAGAGAATTGTTTGGCTATGAGAGGTTTGAAGATCCAAGGCTAGTTCCTTTAATGAATGACATTTATAAAAACCACTGGAGTCCCCTCCAGAACTTCTTTCTCCCCACATTTAAACTTCAGGAAAAGGTACGAGTGGGAGCCAGAATCAAGAAAAAGTATGGCACCCCTAAGACTCCCTATCAGAGAGTTATTGAAAGTGGGGTATTAAACCATGAGGAGGCGTAAAGCTGAACTCAACCCCTTTGAGCTAAAGAGGGGACTTGAACTAAAACTTAAAGAGTTTTTCAAATTAGTACGACAGGAAAATATCAAGGAGGTGGCATAAGATGAGCAAAATGACAAACCGCTCCTTGGTGTCGTTTACTTATGACCCAATACGGAGCACCTTGTCGATCCAGAAAAACAAAAAAGGAATCGAAAATTTAATCCTCAAATTTTCTTTTTTACCATTATCTATCTTATTTCAGGAACAAATTACGAAGGCTACCAAATCGCTCTTAAGACGGTATGGACTTATTTTGGTGACCTGCTTCTCATGCCAGTCAAAAGCAGTCTCAGCAAGATACGTCAAAGTATTTCTTACCTATTTTTCAAAGATATCTTTGAATCTCTGATTACAGACTACGAACCATTGAGAAAAACGTTTCATGGTTTTTATATCTATGCCATAGATGGCGACCAATTAGCACTTCCTC
>CBDHDF010000011.1:0-1061510 GCA_965261545.1 Bdellovibrionales bacterium
AACGTCTTGAATAAACAAAAACAAGAAGAGATATTAACATTAATTATAGCAGGTCACTCATTTCGTAAAATAGCGAAAAGGCTACATGTAGGTCGATCTACGGTTTCAGAGTATGCGAAAGCCCATAGGGTCATTGCCAAAAAGGGGCGTACAGGAGGTATAGAGCCAAAATCTCCAGCCTTTTCGGTGTGCTCAGAAGCAGAGTCATGTTCATCTTCATGTTCTCCTGAAATTTGCTCTGCGGAGCCTCCAAGCCTTCCTGTGGCCCAGTTCGAAAAGCCCAAGGAAGTTTCGGTCTCCTCCACAGAATTCAATCAGCAGGTTCTTCTAGGGGAAGCCACACCCCCCTTAGAAACGCCTCCATCTTCCCCTATAGGATCAGGCTCAGCATGTCTTGTCGTGTCTGATGGGGCTTCCATGCACTCCTCCGCCTGCCTCACGCGCCCATCCACAACCATGGTGGAACCGATGGCTGCTCCCACAGAAACTGGATCCACGGACTGTATAGAACCACCTGGATTGAAAAAATCTCTTAAAGATAAAACCTCTCAACGCCCCTTATGTCATCAGTCGGCTTGTGAGCCCCACAGGGCTTGGATTGAAAATCAGGCTTTGAACTTAGAGCGCAATCGAATGGCCATCTACCAAGATTTAGTGGAGAAATTTGGTTTTTCTCACTCCTACGACAGCGTGAAAAAATTTGTAAGGAAGCTGAAGAAGAGTACTCCCAAACGCTATGATCGCTTGGATTTTCCCCCCGGAGAGGAAGCCCAAGTGGATTATGGCCAAGGGGCTCTGACTGTTCACCCCCGGACAGGCAAATATAGGCGGCCTCGCCTTTTTGTGATGACCCTCAAGTACTCTCGTGCCTCTTTTCGCAAGGTTGTTTGGAAGTCCAGCCAAGAGACGTGGAGCAGACTCCATGAGGAGGCTTTTCATTATTTTTTGGGCTGCCCTCAATATGTCGTCTTAGACAATCTCAAGGAAGGTGTTATTAAGCCAGATATCTATGAGCCAACGCTGAACGCCGTTTATGGCGCTGTACTGACTCACTACGGGGTCGTTGCTGACCCGGCAAGAGTTCGTGATCCTGATAGGAAAGGAACCGTTGAGCACGCCATTCACCACACCCAAGACACAGCACTGAAGGGTCGTTCATTTAAAACCATTGAGGAGCAAAATGAGTGGCTCATGCACTGGGAGCACACTTGGGCTCGCCCTCGGGTCCATGGTCGCACCAAGCGAGTCGTTTCTGAGATGTTTGAAGAAGAGAGCCCCTTTCTCAAAAAGCTCCCCCAAAAGAAATTTGATTTTTTTAAACAAGAGATACGAACAGTTGCAGACGATGGGCTCATTCAAGTGGGAAACAGTTACTATTGCGCCTACCCTTCTGATCTAAAGAGCCAAGTCATTGTGCGTATTTATGATAAAGACATAGAGATTATGGACCCCTGCTACGATGAGTGTTATCCGCCGCCACCAAAAAGCCACTCTCCCGGGGAGTCTCTCTTTGCTAGACAAAGATCGTGTTTATAATCCATCTCGCCATGTAGAAAATATTTTAGCTGATGCGGGTCAGATTGGCCCTCAAACAAAAGCTTTTTGTCAGTCATTACTCAGGGTGGATGAGAGAGTTGGAAACAGGCAGATGCGTGGGGTGGTGTCCTTGGCTAAAAAATATCACTCTGATCTTATTGAAAAAGCAGCCATTCAGGCTGTGAGCAGAGGGGTCTTATCTCTTAGGGTCAATGCCGTTTCCTTAAGCCACCACACCCCTCTGCCTCTGCGTTAAGCTATTTCTTTTAAAAGAACTCCCAGCGCTTTTGATAGACCTTTCATAGCTTCTTTTGAAGTGCCTCCTCTTCTCCATTGAAATCTTCATCAGCAACTTTATCTGCTTCCTAAATTTCTGATAGAGCCCCGCAACAAAAAGAGGGATGCTATCCATTATGAAATCAAGAATCAGTTTAAAGTTAGGTTTTTTGTAGTCATTTTTTACCAACTGATTCACACTGTCTTCATCCTCATTTATGCTCATTTGAATCTTTGTATAATTGAAGAGCCAAAAATAAGAATACAGCTCTTGCAATATTCCATTAAGGCTTGTTGAGTGCCACTGCTCCATTTTCATTGTCGATGTAAAATCACGAAATGTCGTTTCTATTTCCCAACGACGAGAGTAAAGAGCAACCATATCCTTCTTGTCCAAGGAGCCATGCGGAAGATTAGTGGCCAAAACAGAGAACTCCCCAGTCTTTGGGTTTTTATACTTATAGAGATGAATGACCACCCCCTCAATAACCATTTGTGAATACCAACCTGGGCCATTAAATAAATTTACGATGGGGATAAAAGTAGAGCCTCGCTTACAACGCGCAATAAAGAAGTTACTGGCTTGAGCATGGGCCTTAATAATCTCTGTAGATAAATAAAGCCTATCGTAGAGAGTTATGCTATTACTCTCAAAAACTACCTATCATTTGAATAGCATTGGCGATTTCGTTGAGAGCGGGAGAAAAGCAAAGATTCTTTGTCACACCCGATAAAACGTCATAAGCATGAGATAGATACATACGTAAGAAATGAGTTTCCATCTCATTTGGGCAAGGGTACCCACAATAACCCTCCTTTAAAAGATCTTTAGAGCGAGGAAGTGCTAATTGGTCGCCATCTATGGCATAGATATAAAAACCATGAAACGTTTTTCTCAATGGTTCGTAGTCTGTAATCAGAGATTCAAAGATATCTTTGAAAAATAGGTAAGAAATACTTTGACGTATCTTGCTGAGACTGCTTTTGACTGGCATGAGAAGCAGGTCACCAAAATGAGTCCATACCGTCTTAAGAGCGATTTGGTAGCCTTCGTAATTTGTTCCGGAAATAAGATAGATAATGGTAAAAAAGAAAATTTGAGGATTAAATTTTCGATTCCTTTTTTGTTTTTCTGGATCGACAAGGTGCTCTGGCTTGAAGGAAGAATCAAGTTTTGGTAGAATAAAATGGTCATCTGTGACGCGAACTCGTCATTTGGGGGCTTTCGAGATCAATATTGGATTGCATGTGACTTACTCCTTGGTTGAGGGTTGGGTGTAAAATAAAACAAGTCTTATTCTTGTCGATTTATCTAATGATTTCAAGAGATTTTTCTTAAGGAAACGGCATTGCTCTTAGGGTCTTTAAAAGGCTTGTTGAGGAACTACAGCCCCCTGTGGATGAGAAAAAGATGGAATCCCACCTCACCCAAGACCACGACATCATTCGAGCACCATCCGAGTATGCCATCTACTGGGATTTACATGCCAACAACGAAATCTACCACTCACCCTTACACCCTCAGCCTAGCACCAACCTTACTTAATCCACCCCCCCAACCCCTCTTCTAGAGGAAAGGAGCAATCACAATGCCAATGTCACCTACAGAAATACAAGAGACTCTCAAAAGCCTTAAGCTTATAGGCATGTTTGAAACATTTGAGGCTCGAAGTTACCAACACACACAGAACCAACAAAACTTCCAAGAGACCTTCTCATTGCTCTTACAGGATGAAAAGGATTTCAAGAAAAGCAAAAAATGTGAGAGACTCCTCAAAGCATCCAAGCTCACGGAAAAGTCCACCCTCACCGGCTTTGATTGGAATTTTAACCCAAAAATACCCAAGCCAATGATCTTGGAATTAATGAACTTGAAGTTCATCAAGCAGGGGGAGGGAGCCTTGCTTATTGGCTCCCCTGGAACTGGAAAAAGCCACATTGCAAAAGCTATAGCCACCAAGGTCTGTTCCATATCAAATTACAAGGTTTTGTATCAAGAAGCTCACAAGCTCTTTGAAAATCTCTTTGAGGCCAGGCAGCTGGGGCGCAGAAAGAGGTTCTACACCCAACTCATCCATGTGGACCTGTTGATCATTGATGATCTTTTTCTGTAACTATTCAGGGGGTGCTGCATTAATTCGAACAATTTTTTTAAAAAAAGTATAAAAATTCTTGACAAGTTTTTGAAGCAAACGACCTCTTTCATTTGTTCTTTATCGAATATGTTCCTGCATATGGCTTAAACTCTCTGAGAGCCATAGTATTGAAAGATTGTGAAACATAGGTCGCGGGGGGCACTTCTCATTCCTTTTGCTTCTTAGAACGAATCCTAGTGCATTTTTTTTAATGAAAAAAAGGCATGTTAATATTTTCATAAGGTAAGTATGAAAATAGAAAATATTGACGTGTCTTCAGCCATAAATAAAATCAGGAAGCTTCTTAAGAAAGAGAAGTCCCTTTCTCCCGCTTTTATTGTGGCCATTGAGTTGTTGATCAAAATCATCACTATTCTAGTAAATCAAAAAAAATTAAATAGTCAAAACAGTAGTATTGCCCCTTCTCAAGATCCGAATGGCCCTAAAAAGAAACCTAAGGAAGAAACTGGTAAGAAGCCAGGAGGACAACCCGGACACGAAGGAGCTACTTTAAAACCCGTGGATACTCCAGACAAGGTGGAGTTCATTTCTATTAATAAAGAGGAACTTCCTCCAGGTGATTACATTTCTTCTGGAGTTGAAAAGCGTCAAGTATTTGAGGTAGACCTTTCTGTGCATGTCACGGAGTATCAAGGAGAAATCCTCGAAGACCAAGATGGGAATCAGTGGGTTGCAGGTTTTCCAGAAGGAATCAATAACCCAACTCAATATGGCCCTTCTGTGAAAGCTCACTCAGTTTATATGTCCCAGTTTCAGTTAATCCCTCATCTTCGAGTCGCAAGTTACTTTAATCAATGGGGTCTATCGCTTGCTGGATCTACGGTACACAATTTTAACAAATCTGCCTTTGAGGCTCTGGAAGCTTTTGAGGAGTGGGCAAAGGAAACTCTTCTGAACTCACCTTTGATTCATGCTGACGAAACTGGAGTGAATGTTAATGGGAAGAGGCTGTGGTTTCACCTCTTGTCCAATGATACTGTGGTTCTCTATCAGGTGGACGAAAAAAGAGGCGCAGAGGCTATGGATCGCATGGGAATTCTTCCAAAATACACAGGGATTGTTTGTCATGACCATTGGAAACCTTATTATACATATACTTCCTGCATTCATGCCCTTTGCAATGCGCACCATTTAAGGGAGCTTCAAAGAGCTTGGGAGCAAGATGATCAAAAATGGGCAAAAGAAATGAAGTCTCTTTTAGAGACAATAAACAAAGAGGTGCACGATACGCAGAACCAATGCCTTTCACAAGACCGAATTGAATATTACAAAGAGAAATATCGAAATATTCTCTTCGAAGGGGAAAAGGAATCTCCATTAATGGAGAGGACAGAGAAAAAAAAGAAGGGAAAGGTTAAACAATCCAAATCTAGAAATTTACTAGATCGACTGAGAAACTTTGAAGATGATACCTTGCTCTTTATGAAGGACCCCATAGTTCCATTTACGAATAATATAGCAGAAAATGATCTGAGAATGACCAAAGTTCAGCAGAAAATATCTGGGTGCTTTCGTTCGTTGATGGGAGCCAAGACATTTGTAGAAACCGAAGCTTTCTCCTGACTTGCCAGAAAAATGGCATAGAACCTAAAGATGCTCTAAATATGCTATTTCAAGGAAAACTTCCCTCATTTATGACTCGAATTCGCCCACCCCCTGAATAGTTACCTTTTTCTTAGAAAGCGCATTCCGCCAGAGGCTTGCGATGACTTCCAGGAAATCATTCTGGATCGATACTCAGCGAGAAAAAGCACTCTTATTACCTCCAATCGCATTATTGAGGACTGGGGAAAGTGTTTGGGCGATAATACCGTGGCCTCTGCCATCCTGGATCGCCTTCTCCACTGCAGCCAACTATTAAAATTTGAGGGAAAAAGCTACCGATTGAAGGAAGCTTCAAACCGACTTGTCAAGATAAAAAATTAAAGGTAGGGTGAGCCCATCTTGTCAGATCGCCCTAAATGGCCTGGTTTGCCCGCCCACAAATGGCCTGGTTTAACCCGCCCATCGGGGTTTGTCTCGAACTGAGTCCAAGCTCTATGTATTTCTTAATATTGTTGATCATTCTTGCTCCTTTTTTCTTACCTTGTTTGCCCATAGACACCTCCTCGTTAATGCGTAGCGCAGAAAGAATATCTATGAAGATCTAAGTGGGTCAATGTTTGGTGAAATTCAGTGGGTCAAACTTCGTGAAATCGGGTGGGTCAAACTAGGTGAAATTGGGTGGGTCAAACTAGGTGAAATTTTGCATCGGAGAACATGGATAAGAATTCTACCTCATAGAGAGGTTCCCACGCCTCCTAAAACCTACATAAAAAATAAATGAAGAATAAAATATCAAAAATTATTTCTCTGAAAAAACACGTCAAGTATTTTTTGAAGTTGATGCGCAACGTAATGTTATTTCCCTGAAGGAGGTTTGAAATCACCACGGTGGAAACACAGGTTGATCCAACTCTTCCTCTCATATCAAGTAACCAGTTGATAGCCACATAAGTCACTGAAAGGGAGGGGCTGTGAAAGGTTCGTCAAGAGAGGGGGGGGAACTTATTTTATTTTTCCGTTTTATGTAAGTAACTGAATTTACACGGATTATGTTTGATGGACTCCATTTTAAAGCATAAAATCTAAAGGGAAGGCATGTAAATACTTAAAACTACTTAACTTTCTTCCCTGGACAGGAACTAACTAGTTTCTGTCCAGAAAGGCCCATTTTTTGTTCTCTGACACTCCCCATTGAGCCTCCCAATGCCTCAATGGGGGAGTGAGAGTTGGAGATTTGCCACACAAACTCTACAGATTAAGGGGAAAAAGGTCTTTAAGCGACTTGCGCCCTAGTTTTTTCGATTTGAAGACGCACCCCTACCTTTGGAAGATTTTAGCACCTTCGACCTGGTCCATTGCTGTTATTCCTAATGGATAAATTTAGGTGACAGTTGATAATTCATGTCTTGCCAAGACAACAAAATTATAGGCACAAACGGCATTCTTTACATACCTCTTAAAACCATCATGCCCTTTCCAGTAAGCAACTCTCATACCAAAACATCTCTTAAGGAATGAAATAACAGCCTCTATTCCGGCTCTCCAATTGAGAAGATTTTTAAAGACCCAAGCACTTTTAACCATCTTTAATATTTTCATTCCTTTTTTTTCTGGGAAGCAAACATCTTTAGCCCCCATCTCTTTGGCCTCTTCAAGATTTTCTTTTGAAGCAAACCCACCATCTGCACTTACTTTTACAGGGCAAGCCCCATAGGTTTGTGTCACTGAATTCATAACTTTTAAAAACATATCAGAGTCTGCGGGGTTGCCATCAGGGATCTGACAATCTAAAATCATGTTGCTTTGCCCTGAGGTCAGAAAGATTTTATGCCCAAACTCGACTTCTCTTTGCCCCTTTACAATAATGTCTGTATGCGGTTCAAAGATGGATAGGACCTTTTTTTCAGAAGATACTTTTTTCCCCTCAATAACTCTTTTTTGAGTTTGAAAGATGATTTTTTCCAGGTAGAAGGCAACATTTTCTAACTGTTTTAGACTCTTTTTCAAAGCATTCATCTTCACACATTTTTGTTCTTTTTTTATCTTTCTGATGGTATCAGGTAATCCTTTGTTCAATTTGGTAGCGATTTTTAAAAGCTCCTTATAGCAAGGTAGTCTTTCCGCATCATTTTTGGAATTATTAATTTTGTAAAGCAAGGTTTTTGCTCTCTTAAGATCTTCTCTTGAAATAAGTCGCCAAAAATCTTTCATGACATTTTTACGAACTTTTTTAAATTCTCTTTCTGTAACTCTTATGCAGTCATATAAAAGCGATGCATCCGTTGGATGATGAATATTTGATTTCGTCACTGTACTGTCCAATCTCATTTTCTTACACGGCTCAATCTTTTGATCTCTTGCATCTGAAACTAAAGAGGCGCTAATAATTCCCCAAGTTTCTTCACTTATTTGAACAATCAAGTCCTGTAAGGTGGAGTGAGCGTAATTTTCTTCCAATTCAAGGCCCAGAAAAGCTCTGGTGGATACTGAATCGACAAGATTAAAGGCTAACGCACGATAGGAAAGACCTCTTATGGATTTAAGAATAGCCACCTTGAGAACTTGCTCCGATGTCATACCAATATCACCAGAATCTTTCTTTTCTTTAACAAGGTCTTCATGAACCATATGGGCAAACTCTGGATGGCGATCAATGATGTTATTAATTTGCTGCAATTCTGTACTGAGTTGGTGGTTAGGATATTGGGAAAAGAGTCCCAACTGTGTCTTCTTCAAATGGCGCATAGTCCCCCCTTTGGTGAAAGTTTCTCTTTAATTTTTATATTAACATACGTTTTTTTGAGGGAAAAAAGTGAGCAAGGATGTCTTTTAAGAAGAAAAAAATCAGAGAGGTTCTCGGAGAACATGGATAAGAATTCTACCTCATAGAGAGGTTCCCACGCCTCCTAAAACCTACATAAAAAATAAATGAAGAATAAAATATCAAAAATTATTTCTCTGAAAAAACACGTCAAGTATTTTTTGAAGTTGATGCGCAACGTAATGTTATTTCCCTGAAGGAGGTTTGAAATCACCACGGTGGAAACACAGGTTGATCCAACTCTTCCTCTCATATCAAGTAACCAGTTGATAGCCACATAAGTCACTGAAAGGGAGGGGCTGTGAAAGGTTCGTCAAGAGAGGGGGGGGGGAACTTATTTTATTTTTCCGTTTTATGTAAGTAACTGAATTTACACGGATTATGTTTGATGGACTCCATTTTAAAGCATAAAATCTAAAGGGAAGGCATGTAAATACTTAAAACTACTTAACTTTCTTCCCTGGACAGGAACTATTTAGAGCATCTTTAGGTTCTATGCCATTTTTCTGGCAAGTCAGGAGAAAGCTTCGGTTTCTACAAAATGTCTTGGCTCCCATCAACGAACGAAAGCACCCAGATATTTTCTGCTGAACTTTGGTCATTCTCAGATCATTTTCTGCTATATTATTCGTAAATGGAACTATGGGGTCCTTCATAAAGAGCAAGGTATCATCTTCAAAGTTTCTCAGTCGATCTAGTAAATTTCTAGATTTGGATTGTTTAACCTTTCCCTTCTTTTTTTTCTCTGTCCTCTCCATTAATGGAGATTCCTTTTCCCCTTCGAAGAGAATATTTCGATATTTCTCTTTGTAATATTCAATTCGGTCTTGTGAAAGGCATTGGTTCTGCGTATCGTGCACCTCTTTGTTTATTGTCTCTAAAAGAGACTTCATTTCTTTTGCCCATTTTTGATCATCTTGCTCCCAAGCTCTTTGAAGCTCCCTTAAATGGTGCGCATTGCAAAGGGCATGAATGCAGGAAGTATATGTATAATAAGGTTTCCAATGGTCATGACAAACAATCCCTGTGTATTTTGGAAGAATTCCCATGCGATCCATAGCCTCTGCGCCTCTTTTTTCGTCCACCTGATAGAGAACCACAGTATCATTGGACAAGAGGTGAAACCACAGCCTCTTCCCATTAACATTCACTCCAGTTTCGTCAGCATGAATCAAAGGTGAGTTCAGAAGAGTTTCCTTTGCCCACTCCTCAAAAGCTTCCAGAGCCTCAAAGGCAGATTTGTTAAAATTGTGTACCGTAGATCCAGCAAGCGATAGACCCCATTGATTAAAGTAACTTGCGACTCGAAGATGAGGGATTAACTGAAACTGGGACATATAAACTGAGTGAGCTTTCACAGAAGGGCCATATTGAGTTGGGTTATTGATTCCTTCTGGAAAACCTGCAACCCACTGATTCCCATCTTGGTCTTCGAGGATTTCTCCTTGATACTCCGTGACATGCACAGAAAGGTCTACCTCAAATACTTGACGCTTTTCAACTCCAGAAGAAATGTAATCACCTGGAGGAAGTTCCTCTTTATTAATAGAAATGAACTCCACCTTGTCTGGAGTATCCACGGGTTTTAAAGTAGCTCCTTCGTGTCCGGGTTGTCCTCCTGGCTTCTTACCAGTTTCTTCCTTAGGTTTCTTTTTAGGGCCATTCGGATCTTGAGAAGGGGCAATACTACTGTTTTGACTATTTAATTTTTTTTGATTTACTAGAATAGTGATGATTTTGATCAACAACTCAATGGCCACAATAAAAGCGGGAGAAAGGGACTTCTCTTTCTTAAGAAGCTTCCTGATTTTATTTATGGCTGAAGACACGTCAATATTTTCTATTTTCATACTTACCTTATGAAAATATTAACATGCCTTTTTTTCATTAAAAAAAATGCACTAGGATTCGTTCTAAGAAGCAAAAGGAATGAGAAGTGCCCCCCGCGACCTATGTTTCACAATCTTTCAATACTATGGCTCTCAGAGAGTTTAAGCCATATGCAGGAACATATTCGATAAAGAACAAATGAAAGAGGTCGTTTGCTTCAAAAACTTGTCAAGAATTTTTATACTTTTTTTAAAAAAATTGTTCGAATTAATGCGGCACCCCCTGAATAGTTACGAAAATGTTTTTAAAGGGGCCACTCTCGCAAATCCAGATACAAGTGGATGGACCTTTGCAAAAGTGACATCTTTTGATCTTATATTTCTGTCATCTGGTCTCTCCACTGAGAATTATTCAAAATTTTTAATAAGATTCAGCACAAGTGTGCCCCCCAATTACAGTCTTACAAAAAGTATTGATGTTGGAACCTTAGTAAAGTATCAGCCCAGTGCGTCAGAGGCTCGAAAAATCTTAACAGAAAGAGGGTGGGTTTTCCACGACGGGGGTCTAGAGTGAAATTTATATAAACCTTAGTGCTCCGTCAAAAAAGTTTTTCCCTATGTTGATTTAATCAACTTTGACGGAGCACTAGTGATCTCGGTTGAACTCAAAATGCCGGTGACAAGTTCACATTTCGGCACAAACTTCATTCTTCACTTCGTTTTCTTAGTTTTTGTTAGGCGCCAATTAAAATTGGCCATTTTTAGAAGCCGTCGCCAATGAAAAACGGCCAGTTGATGATGTACTGATTTAGTTATTCTTCGTTCAGAGTTTAGTCAAGTGTCTTTATTTTGCTCATCATTTAACTCGGACTATGCCACAAGATTCTGAGGAATGATTTTCTGCCCACCACTTTTGGCATGACCCCAAATGCATCCTTCAGCCCTATGGCAGAGGTAAATGGAGTATTTTTCAGGATTCCTTGGCGCAGCTAATGTCTAAAGCTCCGCGAGAGTGACGAGCAAATAGTACGGTAAAAGCCAGTTATCCATAAATTTATCCATGGCGACACTGCGGCTGTGACCCCGATGTCTAGCAACGCAGTGCTGCTGTGGATAAATTTTGTGGATAACTGGCGAGTTCCTTCCCCAAAAGTGGGGATCTCTAATGAACTTCTTTGGTTGAACTTTCCTCTTTGCTCTGTTTAGACTTGGCTTTTGCCGATTCGGTTCTCCAACTTTCTTTTCCTTCAATGTTGAGGGTTTCACAGTTGTGAATGATTCGATCAACAGCAGCAGCGGTGGTAATAGGGTTAAGAAACACCTTATCCCATTCAGAGTATGTTAAGTTTGTAGTGATCATGAGACTTTTCCTTTCATATCGCTGAGATATGAATTGAAAGAAAAGATCTGCCCCCTCTGTGCAGGAAGCTGTATAGCCAAGTTCATCACAAGCAATAAGATCAAAACGGTCTAATTTCTTAAAAAGAGCATTCAATGAGAGTTCTTTCTTGCTTTCACGCATTGTTTCAATAAGTTCATGAGTGGTGACCCATAAACATCGATAGCCTTGTTCACAGAGTGAACGAACTAGGGACATGGCCAAATGACTTTTCCCCATTCCAAAGCTTCCGTAAAACACAACATTACAGGCTTTTCTGACCCACTCTCCCTCTGCCATCCAATTAATTTGCTGAGCTGTCACTCCCGTTCTTTTCTGGAAGTTATAAGTTTGGAGTGATTTAAGTTGAGGAAGCTTGGCCCCCTTAAGCAATCTTTTCACTCTCTGGGAATGCTTGTCAGCAAGCTCATTTTGAACGAGTATACCTAAATACTGTTCATACGTCTTTTTTGTTTTTTCGGCAACTCTAGCCGTTGCAACATATTCATCCGCCATCGCTGGAAGTCGGAGTTTTTTAAGAGAACCTATAAGTTCTTCGTGATTCATTAAGAACCTCCTATGTTTGGAACAAGACTGTCATATTGAGACAATCTAGGTTGAAGTGGTTTTTGTTGGTCATTCAAATTAATTTTGGTGGGATTTCCTAAGAGCAAATCTTTTATGGATTTAAAGTCGAAAATCTCACGACTTTCTAATTGAAGCTCCATGGCTGTAGATAAGTCCTGCCAACTCACATGCTGAATCAAGTTGATAACTCTTAAATATTCATGCTCGGCACGGCTTGAATCTTGTTGCTTGAGGTATTGATAAAAATTTTCAAACACATTTGTTGGAAAAAGAATGGATCGGTGAGCCCATCTTACCATGGCTTGCGGCTTACGAACTAAAGAAGGAAGGATATGTTCAAGAAGAAGACTATGCTCCCCATCAGGTTTTCTTTGATGGCGAGCGACAATTTCTTGCTTCCCTCCTGCACGATAGATCGTGACATGATAGGGACCCTGTACGGTTTTACAGGGAGATTGGATCACCTCATCAGGTATGGAATATGTGGTTTTACCTATTCTCAAAGTCCCATAACCATTACTTTGACAAATATTCACCTTACAGAGAATATCTTCATCTCGTGGAGGCAAAGGCTTAAGAACTTTGGCCTCCTCCTCAAAGCGAGATTTGGTGGAGTCACTCTGATGCTGATCCATATAAGACTCTAAAAACTGATTCAAATGATCCCAGTCTTTAAAAACAATTCCTTTGTTTCTAACAATATTTTTTATCCGAGAACTGAAGGTTCGAATATCACGCTCCACATCTCCCTTGTCAGAGCCCTTCCCTGCGCGGCAGGGAAGAACCTTAAATCCATAGTATTGGATGGCTCGATCAAAAGATTGGGTGTAAATTCGCTGATTTCCTTTAAGAACTTTCTTCACACAGGGAGATAAATTATCAATACGGATGTTCGCACTCATCCCACCTATCTTTTCAAAAAAAGCATGCACCCCATCGATGAAACACTCATAGACAAGAAAGGGGTAGGCACGAACCCAACAGGTGCCACTACAAGGCAATGTTCCAAAATGGAGATGAACGATCTGAACACCATCGGCAAATGGTAAAGCAACCTTCTCCTTAAAATCAAACTGAGCCTGTTCTCCAGGATCATATCTTTGGCTGAAAAAACGCTCCTTGGGGCGAGAACCAAGAATCTCACAAACTCTTCTCTGAACCGTTCTCTCACTCCCACGATAACCCTCCTCAACTAATAGCTCATATATTTCACGGGCGGTGTTACTTGGGTTCAACTTCAAAAAGTACTTCACCCGATCCATATATCCATTAAGGGGATCTGGGCGAGTTCTTTTGGACCTCGCCTTGTACTTCGGTGGGGTGTTGGACTCACAGTACTTGCGCACCGTCTTACGATTGATCCCTAATTCACGAGATATTTCTGTCTTATTTTTACCACTGTGACTCAGGTCACGAATGCGGCCGAAAGTGTATTGACTAATCATAAGATCCTCCTCATTGCTAACCTTTTGAGTTGCAAGAGGGAGGGACTCTGTGAGCTTATCTATATCAGAAGAAGAGACTTCATTGTCTAGTATTTGAACACTCCCTGAAGATTGGTCACTTTTCATTGGCGACAACCTCCATATTGAAAGTGGGACATTTTAATTGGCGACGGCTTTAAGGGAAGCCTGTCTTCAGAAAGAAATTCCATGAAAATTGAGGCAAATGTTGGAATCTTGTGGAATTTAAATACTTTAGAAAATGGGCACAGCCTAAACAGGCTTTTCTTGACTATATATTTAACCTCATTGAAATCCAGAAACAGTCTACAAATGACAAATATGGAACCTGAATAGGCTGTCATGGAAGGACTCTCCAACACGGAGCCCCTTTCCAGGTCGACAAGAACCCAAAAGGAGTTCTTATCAGCTCGGAGCCTTTTTATGAGTAATATCAATTGATTATATGCGTCTCGGTTGACAATGCCAAAAATCACCATAGGTCCTCCTCTGAAAAGTGGCCACTTTTCATTGGCGACGGTGGGGCATTTTAATTGTCAGCTAACAGTTTTGAGCCATCACCCATAATTGCACTCCATCATCCCTATGAAAGTTGTGATTCCATGGAAATACTTAGTTGGCAGTTTATATTGGCGAGGTGTCCTAACATCACTGGATGAATTCAATTTCTACCTCGAACTCAAAACCAAGACTCCCTCTCACCTTCTTCGATGCGCTCAATCCGAAAAACTGCACAACTATTTCAACTCCCGGCCTTCCTGGGAGGCTCAAGCCCAAAGCGAATGGGAGTGGTGTCTTCATCATCAGGTTTACCTCACAGTTCCTGGAGAAGAAGAATACCCCTTTTACGGTCTAGAAAAGCCTCCTCTTCTTATAAGTTATATGGGAGCCACTTGTTGGAAAAAGCACTCCGGCCTGTCTATTGTGGGAAGTCGTAACCCCTCCCAGGCCAGCCTCTTGTGGCTTGAAACTTACCTGCCAAGACTTTTGAAAACCAGAAGTGACTTAATCACTGTGAGTGGTGGAGCCCATGGCATTGACCAAAAGGTTCACTCTGTTTCTCTTCAAGTGGGAAGGCCCACCATCAGCATTTTGCCTTCGGGCCTAGATCGATGCTATCCGCAAAAGATGAAGAGCTGGATTCCCCATATATTGGCCGCAGGGGGGGCTATTATGAGCTCCTTTGCTCCTCAGTACCCCGTTTACAAATCTAGCTTTTATAAGAGAAATCTTCTTATTGCTGGAATCTCAGAAGCTACTTTCATTGTTGAAGCAAGAAGAAAAAGTGGGAGTCTCTTAACGGCGCAGCACGCTCTCAGATTGGGAAAATCCATAGCCTCCCTCCCCGCAAGCCCCTTGGATATAAAAGCTCTTGGTGGTCTCGACCTTCTCTACGATGGGGCCATTATGGTTCGAGATGAGAAAGACCTTGAGATCTTTATCAACCAAGCCTATGTGGAGTGATCTCAGCCTATGTGGAGTGATATAAAACAATAAAACGATCCGCCCGTTCATATCTGTATGTTATCAGATATTATGAGTTATGTTGACCATGATATAGTCATGACTATATCATAGTGCCCATGAATAAAGTCAGGTATCTTCAGTCTCAAATTTCCAAGGACCTCGTTGAAAAAATGGCCTTTGTGGGTGGCCCAAGGCAGGTCGGCAAGACCACTTTATCTCGGCAAATCATCAAGCAAAAAAACTCCTATTTAAATTGGGACAATGTGGAGCATCGATCTTCGATCATAAAAAATCAACTTCCCACTCATTTAAATGAACTCATTTTTGATGAGATCCATAAATTTGCCAACTGGCGTGGTTTTATGAAAGGGCTTTATGATACCTACGGAGAGCAAATCAAAATTATTGTTACAGGCTCAGCCCGATTGGATCACTTTAAGAAGGGGGGAGATTCGCTCTTTGGTCGCTATCACTACTTTCGTCTCCACCCCTTCAGTCTCCGAGAGCTAAGTCCCAACCCTCATCCAGATGATGTGAACGCTTTATTAAATTTAGGTGGCTTTCCCGAGCCTATTCTCAAGGGCAGCCAGAGAAGTTATCGGCGCTGGTCTCTAGAAAGACTCCATCGAGTGGTGTACACGGATATCAATGACTTGGAGAACATAAAAGAAATATCATTGATGGAAACCTTGATTCACGCTCTCAATGATCGAGTGGGTTCTGCGCTCTCTGTGGAGAGCTTAAGGCAGGATTTGCAAGTAAATCACAATACCATCTCCCGGTGGTTAGACATTTTAGAGGCTCTCTACATATGCTATCGAATTTCTCCAATGGGTGGTTCTCGTATTAGAGCCGTTAAAAAGGAAAAAAAACTGTACCTCTGGGATTGGGCTCAAATCAATGACCCGGGGGCACGCTTTGAAAATATGGTGGCCTCTCAGCTTCTCAAGTACTGTCACTTTATTGAAGATACAGAGGGGTACCCCATGGAGTTGTGCTATATTAGAGACCGAGATGGAAGAGAAGTTGATTTTGTTGTCATTCAGAACAATCAACCTCTCTTTGCCGTAGAATGCAAGGTTGCAGATCGGTCTCTATCCAAAGCCATCAAGTATTTTAAGGAGCGAACATGTATCCCACAGTTTTATCAAGTGCACTTAGGCCGTCGGGACATAGGATCCGCCGAAGTTGGAGGACGGAACCTGCCTTTTTGGAAGTTTTGCCAAATCAAAGAAATGCCCTAATCAAACCAAATATGTTGTATTTTCACACTTCGCCTGGGGCTGATTGGAAAAATGGCCAACTGCAAAATTTAAGGTGGCTTCAATCACAAAAGTATATTATCCCATGGCCATGAATCAATGGAATAGGGAAAAAAGCTCCCAGCTTTATGGAGTTGAGCAATGGGGTGCTAGGTACTTAAGAATCAATGATAAGGGTCACATTGAGGTCATGCCCCAGGGGCCAGGTGGTAAAACCTTGGACTTGTTTCAACTTGTTGGTGATCTTAAAGAAAGGGGCATTCGCCTTCCCACTCTCATTCGTTTTCCTCAATTGGTAAAATCTCAAATCGACTTAATATCTGCCTGCTTTGCTCGCTCCATAGCGGAGTATGAGTATACGGGAAAATACACAGGGGTTTACCCCATCAAAGTGAATCAACAACGGCACCTTGTGGAAGAAATTGTTCACTTTGGAAATAATTGTGGACTTGGTCTTGAATGTGGCTCCAAACCGGAGCTTCTTATTTGCTTGGCTCTTATGGAGGGGGCGAATTCTCTCCTTATCTGCAATGGGTTCAAAGATGATGCTTATATTGAGATGGCTCTTCTCTCTCGCAAATTGGGGCACCAAACTGTGATTGTTGTCGATCGTATGGCGGAGTTAGGTATGATTGTTGAGGCAGCTCAGAGAATTGATGTGCGACCCATTATTGGCTTTCGTACAAAGCTTCATAGTCTCCGCATCGAGGGTAGCGGTCGATGGGCGGAAACAGGGGGAAGTAAGTCCAAGTTTGGCTTGACCCCCTCTGAAATTGTGGAGGGAGTGAAATTTCTTAAAGAAAATCAAATGATCGATACCCTGCAACTGCTGCACTTTCACATTGGTTCACAAATTCCCTCGATTCAGTCTGTGAAAACAGCCATGAAAGAGGGAGCCAGATTTTTCACAGAGATATACCACCTGGGGGCCCCTCTCACATACTTTGATGTGGGGGGAGGATTAGGGGTGGACTACGATGGTTCAGGGCACTCGGATAGTTCCACGAACTACAGCGTGCAAGAATACGCCAATGATGTGGTTTCCATCACCCAGTCTATTTGCGATGAGAAATCCGTGCCCCACCCCTACATTGTCTCTGAATCAGGTCGCTTTCTTGTCGCCCATAGTTCCATGCTTGTTTTTGATGTGCTCGGTAGAAATAAGGTCACACGGGGTCCACTTAATTTCAAGGTGACAGAGAAGGATTCCCGCCTTGTTCAAGACCTCAATGAGATGCTGCAAACAGTTCATGAGGGAAATATCAACGAATTTTATAATGATTTGATTGAAAAAAAACGTGATACCAAGCAGCTTTTTTCCTACGGGGTGCTCAGCTTAGAGCAACGGGCCAAGGCCGAAGATTTGGCGGGCGTCATTATAGAGAAAATGTCTTCTCTGGCAAAAAAAAGTGCCGAAGACGAAGAAATCTACTGGAGCCTTCAGGGAGAACTGTCGGAGACATATTTTTGCAATTTCTCTGTTTTTCAATCCCTTCCAGATTCTTGGGCTTTGGGCCAGCACTTTCCTGTCATGCCCATTCACCGCCTGAATGAAAGCCCCGATCACCGTGCCACATTGGCGGATCTTTCTTGCGACTCAGACGGAAAAATTGATACCTTTATAGACATTGATGGGGAGGGCCCCCAAAAATACCTTGAAGTTCACAAGCTCAAAGAAAATGAACCCTACTACATCGCCGTTTTTATGACGGGCGCTTATCAAGAGACATTGGGTGATTTACATAATCTGTTTGGCGATACGGATGCCGTGCATATCACTTTGAAGGACAAGGGCTACAGCGTCGATCACTATGTGAGAGGGGACTCTGTCACAAAAGTCTTGGGCTATGTGCAGTATTACAAGTCTCAGTTGGTAGAACATGTTCGGCGAGCCAGTGAGGAGGGGATTCTCAATAGGTCTCTTTCACGGGAAGAAGCTCGCTTGCTTTTAAATCACTATGAAGAGGGACTTTCTGGTTACACCTACTTAGAAGAAGATCGTCGAAACGGAATCAAGTAATCATCAATTTATATTATCAGATATATGAGTTAAAAGGGGAGATGAGATGGATATCACCATTATCGGCATTGGTATTCTTTTCTTTTTTGGCCATGGGCTGAACTGGTGTTTTGCAAAGACTAAGATTCCAGATACCTTTGTCCTTGTGGCTCTTGGCTATATCCTTGGGCCTACCCTAGGTGTTATGAGCGCCGATGACTTTGGCAAAATGGGACCCGTCTTCTCCACAGCCGCCCTGATTTTCATTCTCTATGAGGGGGGGCTTCACTTAAGTGCCAAGGACTTGCTCACTTCCAGCCTTCCTGCCGCCGGCCTTTCTCTTTTGGGTTTTCTCCTGATTGCTCTCATAGGAACCCTCATTAGTGGCACCATAGGTTTTCAATCATGGCCCATATCCATCCTTCTAGGTGTTGGAATCGGAAGCACATCTTCAGCGATTGTGATTCCCATGGTCAAAAAATTGTCCATTCCCGATCAGGTAAAAACAATTCTTTCCTTGGAATCTGCTTTTACAGATGTTCTTACCATTGTGATTTTTTTGGTGGTGGTTGACTCCTTGGTATCGGGAGCTTTTAGCCCCCAAGAGTTATTGATTGGAATTGGCCCCAAAACTTTGCTGGCGGGTTTGATGGGGATGAGTGCGGGTATGGTGTGGGCTGTGATTAAAAAGAAATGGGCTCCCATGGTGACCATGGCCTTTGCTGGAGAAGCTTGGGCCCTTCTCACCTACGGTATTATCGAGTTTACGGGGCATAATGGAGCCATTGGAGTTCTCGCCCTTGGGTTTATGTTGGCCAATCTCAATCTTCTCCCCCACTGGCTTTGTGGCTTAATGAGTGCTACACCCGTTCCCTATGAGGACCTTTCTATTCTCAAAGAGTTGACTTTTTTATTGAGAACTTTTTTCTTCTTGTACCTTGGACTTCTTATCAATTTTGCCAGTTGGCAAACAGTGGGTTTGGCTTTTCTCATCACCTTATTTATTTTTGCGACGCGTTACATAGCTGTGCAACTCCTTTTTCGCCCTGAGAAATACAGCCGTCTGGATGCGATGATTTCAGTCAGCATGGGGCCCAGGGGCTTGGCCTGTGCCGTTCTCGCAACCATTCCCCTTCAAAAGGGAATTGAGGGAGGGGAGTGGTTGCGAGACACTCTCTTTGCTTTGATTCCCATGAGCATTGCAATAACAGCAGGGCTGGTGATTTTCAGTGAAAACTCAATTTGGCGCTCTCGTTGTAAAAAGCTATTTGGGCGCTACAGGGATCAACAAATTTAGATTTAGGCTTTTAAGGTTTAGGTTTTAGGTGATGGTCAAATTTACACTTTCTAAAATGAGGCTTCTCTATGACAGCTGTATAGGCTGGGCCGATCACCCCTATGGAGTGCAAGCTCTTTGTTGTATGGCTTTGATTGAGTCCATTTTTTTTCCCATCCCCGTAGACCCCCTTCTTATGGCCATGAGCACGGGGCGACCGAAGAAGTCTTTATATTTTTCTTTACTGACAACAATTTTTTCTGTGCTGGGAGCTTTTGGAGGTTACATGATAGGTGCTATCTTTTGGAATATCATGAGCCGCTATATCGCCACTGAGGGGGGGGTGTTTCTATCTTACTTTCATGTTGCCCAAAACATGTTTAAAGACCATGCGTTGTGGGCCATGGTCCTTGCAGGCTTCACTTTTTTGCCTTTTAAGGTCTTCACTGTGAGTGCAGGTCTATGTGGGGTGGGGCTTGTTCCATTTTTTATAGGCTCTTTGTTAGGGCGTGCGGCACGATTCTTTCTTATTGGTGCTTTATTCTATTTTTTTGGTTCTCAAATCCGAGGGTTCATTGAAGCCCATTTTGAAAAAACTATCCTTTTGATTTGTGCCCTCGTTGTTTTAACCGCCATTTTATGTATCGCTTATTAATACATTGCATTAATTCCTCTCATTGGGGCGTCTATACCCCGGTGGGAGAGTTATACTCACAGGACGAAGGTCCATCCATAATCATTCACAGCTATTTTAATATAAATCATATAAAAATTTTATATATTAGGTCGCTTCTTATGCTAACATAATTTTTATGAATCAGTCTTTTGCCAAGGAAAAGCTTATATTTTCTCAAGGTGATGAGAGCTGCAAGAGCCAAAAGCTCATTGAAAGAATTCGCTTCGAGCAAGATATTGAAGACGCTTTTGTGAATAAAGAGTTTTTTATTCAATATCAACCTATTGTGCATATGACCTCACGTCAACTGGCGGGCTTTGAAGCTCTCATTCGATGGCAGAGCCCTACAAAAGGCTTGGTTCGTCCCGATATATTTATGGCCGTGGCTGAAGATGGGGCCCTTATGATACCCATTGGCCGATGGGTGCTGCAAAAAGCTATTAAAGACCTGGAAGAAATCAATAGGGCTTTGAATTTTAAACCCTTTATGGCGATCAATGTTTCTGGCAGACAAATGGGTGATGCCCAATTCTTTAAAATTCTTGAAAATGGACTTGATCAGGCCGGTTGTGATCCTAGCCAAATTAAATTGGAAATCACAGAGAGGGTTTTTGTGGAGAAAGAAATAGCAATCAAGTGGATTCGTCGCTGTCAACAGATGGGGATGACTGTCGCCCTTGATGATTTTGGAACAGGCTACTCTTGCCTAGGGGCACTGACACAACTCAAAGTGGACAATTTTAAAATTGATAGATTCTTTGTAAGTCGTCTTATCAAAGACAAGGTAAGTCGTGTGATTGTTCAGGGTCTCATGGGCATTGCAAGGGAATTGGGTATTCCTGTTGTGGCAGAAGGTATCGAAACCAGAAAGCAGGAGAATGAACTTAATAAGATGGGTTGCTCCTATGGACAGGGATACATATACTCGAAGCCCCTTTCCTTAGAGGCGGTCATCGAGTTTTGCCAGAAGAATCAAATTTGTACGAATACGAAAGGCTCATTTCCCAAAGTATCATAGAGCATCCCCCAAAGTATTTAGAACGCAACGAAAAGTGACTATTTTAAGTAGCCTCGCCGTCTTTGATCTTCCTCAATGGCATCAAAAAGGGCTTGAAAATTACCCTCACCAAATCCATCATGACCCCTTCTTTGAATAATTTCAAAAAATATAGGACCAATCATATTTTTAGTGAAAATCTGAAGGAGGTAGCCCTCACTGTCTCCATCTGCTAGAATCTTCAACTCTTGCAACTTAGACATATCTTCTTTTAAATGAGGCAACCTCTGAGGCAGAGCTTCGTAATAGGTATCTGGCACATCTAAAAATGAGATACCTTTTTCTTTGAGGAGAGACACCGACTGAATAATATTATTTGTGTGAAGAGCAATGTGTTGAATTCCAGGCCCTTGATATTCTTCTAAATACTCCTGAATTTGTGATTTTTTATCTTTGGGTTCATTAATGGGGATGGTAATATTTTCGCAGGGCGAGCGCATCGCCCTTGAGAGCAAACCTGTTTGTTGACCAACAATATCAAAGTATCTAATTTGTCTAAAATTAAAAACTTTGACATAAAAGTCATACCATTTGTCCATATCTCCCATGGGAACATTATTTGTCATGTGATCCATAAAAGTGAGCCCTATGTCGCTGTGATGGTCACAAGCTCCGGGAATATACTCAAATTCTTCGGCGTAAATGTCCTTTTCTGTACCGCCATCAATAAAGTAAATAAGTGAATCACCAATTCCATAGATGGCCTTAAAGCTGTGAGCATGCCCTTCATAGGGCTTCCCTCCCCTTTCCACAGCCTCTTTTAGAGCCTTGTTGGCGTCGTAAACTCTAAAACCTGCGGCACACACCGAGGGGCCATGTTGGGATTGAAACTCTTCTGCAAAAGAGGAGGGCTCTTTATTTAAAATATAGTTGATTTGATGCTGGCGATAGAGAGTCACATTTTTTGTCTTATGGTGGGCGACCTTGGCATAGCCCATTTTATCAAATAACAATTCCAGTTCTTCGGGATGCTTCGATGTGTATTCCAAAAATTCCACGCCATTAAGTCCTATGGGATTATCTTGAGGTTGATGGACCGTTTGATTGGTTGTTTGGTTGACCGTTTGATGATCTTGATAATTTTGAGGATGGACCATAGAATTTCCTTTTTCATTAGAGTCTTCTTTTTCGTTTCTGAGCTTCATATTTTCACTCCTAAACAAATGAAATATGAAAATATGAAACACATAGGTTTTTGTCAATAGACTTCTATTCCCAACATGGCCCACAGGCCCAAGATCCATAGATAGACGCTAAAGAACGCAAGGTGGCCTTTTCTGACAAAGAAAAGGATGCTCCATAAGCCTATCAAGCCGACAACGTAGGAAACAGCCACACCTGTCAGCATAGGCCACAGAGAATCATTGAGCCACAGAGGCTCATGCTCATTGAAGGCCAAAGACCCCAATTCAAGGAGAGTGGCACCTAAGATAGCGGGAATAGACAACAGAAAGCTAAAACCTGCGGAAACATTTCTAGGAAGCCCTAGAAACAAACCCATGGCAATGGTGGAGCCTGAGCGACTGATTCCTGGAGCAATAGCAAGGCCCTGAACTAAGCCTATGGCGAGGGCCTTCCAGCCACTCATGCTTTCGAAGCTCCCAAAGTCATGGAGTGTTTCCTTGAGATGACTTTCTTCACTCCTTTTATAGCGTGTTAAAAATAAAATCACTCCGGTGAGGCATAAAAATAACCCTACAAATCTTACGTCTGAAAAGAAAGAGATAAAGACATCTCGTGCAACAAAACCAATGATGGCCGTGGGTATGGAACCTAGTACCACCCAAATAAATATTTTGACAGGCAAGCTCAATAGCCTGGCTTTTGGAAAAAGTATGACATCCACAGCAATCTTTTTGATCTGGTGAAAGTAAACAGTGAAGACACTCATTAAAGTTCCAAAGTGCACAGCAATATCAAGGGACACACTGTGTTCTTTAAAACCTAAAAACTTTTGGATCAGGACAAGGTGGCCGGAACTGGAAATTGGCAGAAACTCTGTAAGTCCCTGAACGATTCCTAGGATGATCGCATTGATAAATTCCAAGCTTTCCTCGTTTTTCTAATGATGTGTTATGGTGGCACTATTTTTGCATAATCATAAGCCTTTTACAACTCTTTACAACCTTTTATAAATGGGGCGGTCGTGGGCTTTATTTTCATACAGGTTTGGTTCGGTATATGTTTTTTTTGTTTCTATTTAAAGCAAATGAAGCGAAAGCATCTCTTAAGCAGAGGTGCCACTCAAAAAGTGGGTATAGCCTATGCTGTCTATTTGTTTGTGTTGCCCTTTTGGGCTCCTGTAAGTTATTTTTCAATGTTTGTTGTGATTCACACCCCCTTCTTTTTGCTGGTCTTTTTTGAGTTTGTTTTAAGAAAGTATCGAGTTTTCTATATTCGCCGCCATATTTGTGGTTTTTTGTCCCTTGTTATTTTGAAAATGCATGTGGGCCACTCCTTTCGCGATGCCCTGCAATGGGCCAATAGAGAAAATGACCCCTTTATGCAGTCAAAGTGGAATAAAATCATTGGCTCTGTTGTCTTTTCAAAACAACCAATGAAGCACGAGCATCGCTTCTTAACCACCTTGGTACAAAATTTAAAGAGTATTGATGAGCAGAGCCACTTGTCACTTCAAGGGGTGCAGAATTTACGCAGAAAGTATGAAATTGAAGATGAGTTTCTCCATCGATCCCGGCAGGCACTCTATCAAACGAGGGCACAGAGCTTCATTATGTTTGGAATGTATGTCGCGGCATTTGGATTCATGGTCATGAGATACGGATTTCACTCTATGGTAGATATTTTTATGATCTCTTTGGGTCTCTTTTTTTCGGGTTTTATGGGAACTTTACTTTTAGGAAGAAAAATGCGATGGAAGCACTAGCTCCCCCTCTCAACTGTGTTCTTGAAATGAGAGTCTTTCTTGGACAAGGCTTAGGAGTGGGCTCCTCCCTCCTTAGGTACATTCAAAGAAATGATGACTCTTTTTCACAGCAGGTGGCCGAGTGGCTCAGACTGAGGGAACAAGGGGGGCAAGCCCATGAGTACAGGCATAGCCTTCGCAGTATATATAGAAAAACACTCCTCTCTATTTTTGATATGGGCTTAGAGGGAGCCCCCATTTTAGAGCACATGAAAAAGATGGAGAATGAATTGATGAAAGTGGGTCAGTCTGAACTTGATGAGTATATAAGGAGACTTCCCCTCATCTCCCTGCTACCTCTTCTCTTTTTACAACTACCAGCTCTTCTTATTATTGTGCTCTATCCTATGCTCAATGAACTCTTGAAAGGACTGGCCTCATGAACCAATGCCGTTTCCTTAAGAAAAATCTCTTGAAATTATTAGATAAATCGACAAGAATAAGACTTGTTTTATTTTACACCCAACCCTCAACCAAGGAGTAAGTCACATGCAATCCAATATTGATCTCGAAAGCCCCCAAATGACGAGTTCGCGTCACAGATGACCATTTTATTCTACCAAAACTTGATTCTTCCTTCAAGTCAGAGCACCTTGTCGATCCAGAAAAACAAAAAAGGAATCGAAAATTTAATCCTCAAATTTTCTTTTTTACCATTATCTATCTTATTTCCGGAACAAATTACGAAGGCTACCAAATCGCTCTTAAGACGGTATGGACTCATTTTGGTGACCTGCTTCTCATGCCAGTCAAAAGCAGTCTCAGCAAGATACGTCAAAGTATTTCTTACCTATTTTTCAAAGATATCTTTGAATCTTTGATTACAGACTACGAACCATTGAGAAAAACGTTTCATGGTTTTTATATCTATGCCATAGATGGCGACCAATTAGCACTTCCTCGCTCTAAAGATCTTTTAAAGGAGGGTTATTGTGGGTACCCTTGCCCAAATGAGATGGAAACTCATTTCTTACGTATGTATCTATCTCATGCTTATGACGTTTTATCGGGTGTGACAAAGAATCTTTGCTATTCTCCCGCTCTGAACGAAATCGCCAATGCTATTCAAATGATAGGTAGTTTTGAGAGTAATAGCATAACTCTCTACGATAGGCTTTATTTATCTACAGAGATTATTGGCTATATCCGAGTTTCTCGGAGCCTAAAGTCCAAATTCCCTAGGGAAATAGCTAAAAACTGGATGTACAGGTTATTCCTAAGATTTGTACATAAAAACACGGAGGACAGGGCTACCAAATCACTTGTGTGGAGAGCCGCCGTTATCCACAAGACTCACCCACAGCAGCGCTGCTTTATTGTGGCTCCGAGGGCCATAGCCGCAGCGTCGCCATGGATGAGTCTGTGGATAACTGACTCATCTTGGCGGAGTTAGTATGGGGAGGTGAATTGGAAAAAGAAATGTTGATCGACAATAAAAACTATAATGTACAAAAACGCTTGGGGAAACTTCCAACAATATCCAAATCCCCAGCACACAAGTAAATCATATTCTCAAAACCCTGTAGGTTCTTAAATCCTGAAGCCCGATTTTTTATGATCTTTAGAAGGCGATTGATTCCCTCAGCCTTGGCATTTGTGACAGGATCTTTAATGAAGGAAAGAATATTTTCTTGGTGCTTCCTGAGCATCAAGGCAAACTTTTTCATAGAATCAATGCGTGATCTTAAGGCACGAGTGATCCAGGCATTCAGAAAATTCGCAGCATGACCTGGACTCACATAATCCCAGAAATGCTCAAAATTATCTTTAAGCAGCCATGCTCTGAATATTTTATTGTTAGATTTCTCCATGAGGTTAATTTTACGAGTTTGGGCCTTACTACGAGAGGATGAACTGTAGGCTATCAACCAGCGAGTTCCCTTAATAGCCTTTCTGTCCTTCTTGCAGGCATCTCTCCAAATTTCTTTTCTCACCTCATCCACAGCCCTGTTGAGGGATTGAATAATGTGAAATTTGTCCAAAACGAGAGTAGCATTCTTACAATGCTCCTTGATAGAGGAGATGTAGCCTTGAGCCATATCACAACAAGCCACTCTAATTTTGTCTCGCTGATATTGGCTGAGTTCCTTTGTAAAAAAGGAGTCTATTGTCTCCTTACCCTTACCTTTTCCAATCCAAACGACACAGCCTTTCTTCATGTCGTAAATCAAGGTAATAAACTTCCTTCCCTTAGCATAAGAAATTTCATCGACTCCAATGACCTCCAAACCACGAATTTTGTGACCATCTCGTTCCCTGTGGATGATTCGATGAATAAGATCAGATAAGGTGGATGTGGGTATCTTGACAAGCTCTGAAACGGCTTTTTGGGTCATCTGCTTGGTCAGGGTCAGAATTGTTAGTTCCAGACGATAGGTGACTCGACTGAAGTGGTCGGCCCAAGGAATTCTCTCCATAATACGACCATGAGTGGGACACAGAACTTCCTTCGGAGAATAATGGAAATAAATGGGGGTACCGCACACGACGATATCTCGCCACACTCTTTCTTCTAAGCATCTAAGTATCTTACAGCGGCGTCCACAATGAGGACAGCGGCAGCCATTCTTATGGGGTTTAACCCCTAAGTGAAGTTCTTGATTTCGATTTTTAAATTTAACCCAAGTCACTTTTAAGAATGATAATTTCAACATCTTTATAATAAACTTATTCAAGACCATGGCATCTCCTGTATTATTTTCCAATAAGTAAATTAAGAGATTAAACCATGGTTTTGTTATGGGTAAAGTAATGAGGGGGATAAATCATGGAAATTGAATTATTTTCTTGGTTTTTAATGCGGTAATTCTGCAACGTCGAAATTAGGCCCATTTTCTGTTGAGAAACTCGGATATACCCAGATTATTAAGGCCCATGCTCAAGCCAGTAACTTCTTTATTGCGCGTTGTAAGCGAGGCTCTACTTTTATCCCCATTGTAAATTTATTTAATGGCCCAGGTTGGTATTCACGAATGGTTATTGAGGGGGTGGTCATTCATCTCTATAAGTATAAAAACCCAAAGACTGGGGAGTTCTCTGTTTTGGCCACTAATCTTCCGCATGGCTCCTTGGACAAGAAGGATATGGTTGCTCTTTACTCTCGTCGTTGGGAAATAGAAACGACATTTCGTGATTTTACATCGACAATGAAAATGGAGCAGTGGCACTCAACAAGCCTTAATGGAATATTGCAAGAGCTGTATTCTTATTTTTGGCTCTTCAATTATACAAAGATTCAAATGAGCATAAATGAGGATGAAGACAGTGTGAATCAGTTGGTAAAAAATGACTACAAAAAACCTAACTTTAAACTGATTCTTGATTTCATAATGGATAGCATCCCTCTTTTTGTTGCGGGGCTCTATCAGAAATTTAGGAAGCAGATAAAGTTGCTGATGAAGATTTCAATGGAGAAGAGGAGGCACTTCAAAAGAAGCTATGAAAGGTCTATCAAAAGGGCTGGGAGTTCTTTTAAAAGAAATAGCTTAACGCAGAGGCAGAGGGGTGTGGTGGCTTAAGGAAACGGCATTGCCTCATGAACCAAAGGCAAGGGTTTCGATGGTTGCTGCTTTTGACCCTATGGTTTCCATATAGCTCTTTTACTAGTGAATCTTTAGGACTGAGAAAAATCATTGAAAGTTCTCGCCTCGATGTCTTAGGAAAAATAATTTCTTTTCAAAAAAAGGATAGCCTATGGATGGAGAAGTGTAAGATCGAGCTGTCTCTCTTATACCCACCTGTGTCCTGTTTAAAGCGTATTGACGAACTCAAGATTTATTTTCCCAAAAAGGCTCAACTTCTTCGAAATCAAAGGGAAGAGTACCATATACTATGTCGAGCCTATACCCCTACCATGGGGGATATCAACTGGATTGAAAAGTCTCTTTCCCTCAAAGTGGGGGGCGACTGTGAGAGAGCCCTTGTTCGTAGGAGAAAAATCTTGAAATACAGATTTAGCCAAAGTCTTGAATGAAGCTCTTGAAACAAAGCATTAGAAGTAGCCTTTTTCTTTATTTCCATTTATGATTTTCTTTATGCAACGCTTGTCTGACGGTATTTTAAACTTTCTTTGCCAAGCTTTGGCTTCCACGAGCTTTGAAGTTCTTCCCCTCCTAGGGGATGCGAGCAAAAGAAAATATTTTCGTCTGTCTCACAAAGACGACACTTATGTGCTCATGTTGTGGGAACCCTTTGATCCATCAACATACCCCTTTCTCTCTGTACAAAAACACTTTGCTAAACATGATGTTAAAGTGCCCTATGTTGTCGATCAAGAAGCTGAACTGGGAGTTCTTCTTTTGGAAGACTTGGGGGACCTCACTCTTGAACGTTGTTTCTGGAGAATTCAAGACCAACAACTTGTGATTCCATTTTATAAGCAAGCCCTTGATGAGGTGGTTAAGATTCACTTTCGCTGTAGCAATGACTTTCAAAACTCATGCACAGCTTTTCAAGTCTCCTTTGATAAGGAGAAGCTTCTATGGGAAATGAACTATGGAAAGGTCCATTTGTTAGAAAAGCTCGTAAAGATGAATCTCAGTGATAAAGACTTCAATCATCTGGAGTTTGTATTTGAAGACATTTGCACAAAACTTGATAAGGAGCCAAAATATATTTGTCATCGAGATTACCATTCAAGAAATCTCATGTATCACAAGAAAGAAATACGAGTGATCGATTTTCAAGATGCTCGTCTTGGCCCTGTTCAGTATGATCTCGTCAGCCTTTTTCATGATTCTTATGTAAGTCTCAAGCCAGAGATTATTGAGATATTAATAAAATACTACTTCCATCAAGCTTCTGGTCTTTACAAGAAGTCCCTTCCAAGGGTGGATGAATTTCAATACATATTTCAATTACAAACCATTCAGCGTTGCTTTAAAGCTTGTGGTAGTTTTGCAAGTTTTTACAACCAAGGAGGAGACCAGAGGTATCTTAAGTATATTCATAAGACCATTCGTAGGATATACAAAATACTTGAAAATTTTCCAGAGTATGCGCACTTCAGGGAGGTTCTCACGAGGGAGAATCTCTTGGAAAGGCATTTTGAAGATCTATGAAAGGCATGATTCTTGCCGCAGGATACGGTCGTCGTTTTCTTCCCCAAACTCTCCATTTGGCTAAACCTGCGCTTCCACTTTTTGACTTGCCTATGATCGCTCACCCTATTCACTACTTGGCCTTAATGGGAGTGAAAGAATACATCATTAATACTCATTATCTTCCCCAAACTGTTGAAAAGGCCGTCCAAAAACTCAATCTATCTCAAAAGAATCATTCTCAAAGAATGGATTCTCAAGAGACTCATTCTCAGAAGGCTTATTCTGAAATAATTTCTTCTAAAGAAATGCATTTTGAAAAAATTCATTGGAGCTTTGAAAAAAAAATCTTAGGCAGTGGTGGAGGGATCAAAAAGGCTCAAACGTGGCTGGGAAGTGAAGATTATTTTATAGTGGCCAATGCGGATTGTGTTCTTAGTTTACCCAGTGGAAGCGTCCTCTCTCGCCTTGTGGAGGAACACAAACACAATGCTAATGCTCCTTTGGCCACTCTTTTAAGCTGCCCTCACCCAGGTTTAGGAACCACCTATGGGGCTCTTTGGTGTAAAGACAATCAAGTGAAAAAAATTGGCAAAGCTTCTCCTTCCACTTACCCTAAATTGATACCTCGGCACTACGCCAGCATCATGCTTCTTTCCCAGAAAATATTTGAATACTTACCTGAGGGTTCTTCTTGTATTTTTAAAGATGCCATTTGCAATGGTATTTCTCAAGGTGAGCTTGTTCAGTCTCTTTACTTTGAAGATATGCAGTGGTTTGAAACGGGTGATCTCGATTCCTATTTAAAAACCCAAAAGAAGCTTCTTGTACGCATGCAAGGTGGTCATGATCATGGGCACTCTCTGCAACATCCCCACGGTGAGTTCTTGAAATCGGTCTATCGACGCTTCTTGGATTATGAACCTCCTATCCCCATCAACCCAACTACATCTACCCCTGCCACAACAGGCTCTTCTTGTCTTCACTGGATTTCTCCTCACGCTGTGGTGTTTCCAGGAACGAAGGTGGGTGAAAATGTTGTTATTTGCTCAGGGGCTCAAGTGGGATCTGAAATTTCCTCGAAAAATGCCGAAATTTCCTTGGAGAATGCCACGATCTCTTGGGGGAGAACTGGGGCTTTTAAAAATAATTTTATTCACTCCATGTTGATTCTTTAGCCCGCATTATGCAATTTTGTGAGAAGTTATGACTTATCCTGATGGCTGAACATGTTGAAGAGTTTTTTTCACGAGGGAAAAGGGCACCACTCTTTCTAGTTCATGCACATGAATCCATTTCATACCTTGAGGCATCATCTTCATATCCACCACTCTCATATCCTTGAGCATCAACCCCTTCATACCCTTGAGCATCACCAAGGTTTTGGATTTTATGTTCTGAGTGCAAACCTCAATATCAATGTAAATATCGTGGTGGGTGATGCTATGGCGAAAATTATATTGTTGAGGCTTTATTTTCTGCCTACTGGCAGAACCGGGAAAAATCCATTGCCCCTTTAGAAAAGGGGCATAGTCATTTTTGACAAAACCAATTTCGTTGCCACACCGGTAAAGTTGGGGCTTCCATAGCCAAATTTCCCTTTCTCTCCGAGGCTTGGCAAGTGGAAGGGAGAACTCAGCCCCGACCTTTTGAGACTTACAAAATCTCAACAAGGGGCAAAAAAAACATGCCGGCGATTGGGGTGTGCAAATAGTTGCTCCCAACTCCATCATGGCTTGATTCATGGATGAGCTATCAACTCCTTGCACAGCGTTGTCGGACAACCCCTGCAAAAGCTTTTGCTCTTCTGATTTCCACCAAGAAATTTTCAGGTGAAAAAGGCGGCATAGAATACGAATAACATTGCCATCGAGAACACCCACAGGCTCTTTGAAGGCAATGGAGCTAATAGCCCTTGCCGTGTAGGGACCGAGGCCCGGAAACTCTATGAGTTCAGAGTGGGAGCGGGGAAACTCCTTAAGTGAACTTATTTTCTTAGCAGCACTCCATAGGTAGCGTGCGCGACGGTAGTAACCAAGCCCCGCCCAAGAAGCGAGAACATCTTCTTCACTGGCCGAGGCCAAGTGGTGAATGGTGGGAAACCGATGCATAAAGTTTTTGTAGTAGGGAATGACGGCGGTCACAGTGGTTTGCTGGAGCATGGCCTCAGAAACAAGAATTCCATAGGGGCTGGAATGCTGCCGCCATGGTAGAGCACGTTGATTTTCTTCAAACCAGCTGAGAAGCTTGGTCTTCATCTGTGGAGTCCAGTGAAGTGATTTTTTCATGACTCTATTGTCCTCGGATGTCCTTAAATGTAAAATAAAAATAAATACCTTGTGCAAGGAATCAGCAATAAATATCTTGCGCAAAGGATCAGCCTTTATTATAAGAAAAACTTATGAAATATGAACCCTTAAGTGGGAGAGAGTTTCCTCGTTTTTCAGGCATCAAAACCTTTTTTCGCCTTCCCCATGTGAGCGTGGACATGGACTACGATGTGGCCCTTGCGGGAGTCCCCTACGATGGGGGAGTGAGTTATCGACCGGGAGCCCGAATGGCTCCCTCCCATATACGAGAAATGTCTTCTCTTGGACGTGGTTATCACTGGACCCGAGGAGTCAATTTTTTTGAAAAAATCAAAGTGGCGGATATTGGAGATTGTCCCACAGTGCCCCTAGACCAAAAAATGACCTACGAGCGCATTGAAAATTTTTTTTCAAATATTTTAAGCCTTGAAAAAAGATTTGTCGCCATTGGAGGGGATCATTCAACAACCCTTCCCCTTTTGAGGTCTGTGAAAAAAAAATGGGGTGGCCCCGTGAGTCTCATTCACTTTGATGCCCACCTAGATACCTATCCGTCAGCTTGGGGCTGTGAATACCACCACGGGGCCTTTGTGAGGCATGCTGTGGAGGAGGGACTTATTCTTCCCGAAAAATCATTACAAATAGGCATTCGAGGCCCGCTTGCCAGCGGTTCAGATACCGACTTTGTCAAACTGCATAGAATTTCTGTGACGACGGTGGATGATATTCGAAGACGAGGGCTTGAGAGTTTTCTTGGCTCACTCCCCTCCTTTGACGGCCCCACATATATAAGTTTTGATATTGATTGCTTAGATCCAAGTTACGCTCCTGGAACAGGGACCCCCGTCCCAGGGGGACTAACCACTTATGAAACTCAGCAAATTCTCCGTCATCTGAAAGTTTCTCAATTGGTAGCTGCCGATATTGTGGAGGTCTCTCCCCCCTACGATTCTTCAGGAATCACAGCTTTGGCTGCCGTAGACACTCTTTTTGAGCTTTTGTGCATGATGGCTGAGAACAAAAGCCTGCGCGATGGTTAAGAGTGGACGAGGCATCATCTGCTTTTACTCTTCCTTCAGAGTTGTTACGCTTGCGAGAAGTGTAGGTTAAGTTAGGTTAGATGGATTAGTTTAGATTAGCCTTCTTCATTCATCATATTCTCTTTAATCCATTGGACACTTTGGGCAATGGCTTCTTGGGAAGGGCGTGGTTTGAAGTCAAACTCTTTTTGAGCCTTGGTTGAATCAAACCAATGATACAGTGTGGAAGCCCAAGCATTTTCTGAATTGAGAGGTCCTCGCTTTCCCACCTTTTCTAAAAGGTCTCCTGCACACCCAATGGCATGAACCACAGGGTTAGGCAGATAAATAGAGGGAGGGGAGGTTCCAGCCTCTTTCGCAATGGCTTGAAAGAGTTCTTTGATAAGCATATTCTCACCTGAGATAATGTAACGCTCTCCTGGTTGCCCTTTGTGAAGAGCAGAAGAAATAACGTGAATGACATCCTCCACAGAGACAACATTGACACCCCCAGAAGTATAAAAGGGAAATTGGCCCTTTGCGATTTTGAGTTGAATACCACGGCTGCCTTTTTTGGCATCTCCGGGTCCATAGATGGTCGAGGGATTGAGTATGACAGCATTGAGTTGATGCTGCTGTACCGCCTGAACAACAAGTTGCTCTGCCTGTCGCTTGGTTTCAAAATAACTTAGATTAAGGTGAGAAAGATTATAGAAAGATTCTTCATTGAGGGGAGAGTGAGGCTTAAAGCTTGCTCCCACAGCCACCACAGAACTCATATGTATGAGTCGTTGGACATTATTTTTTAAACAAGCGTTAATGACATTTTGAGTGCCATAGACGTTGACTTTTTCCATGGTGGCACGCATGGCCTTGGAGTAGCCGACCACTCCTGCAAGGTGGCAAACAACACTCACGCCTTGAGTGGCTTTCAAAAGGCTTTTTGGGTCGATGATGTCACCGATATGATGTTCGAGTAAACCCTTTGACTTCAAACCCTTGGATTTTTGAACCTCCTCCAGTTTTGAGATATCGCTATGGCTTCGGCGAAGAATTCTAATCTCATGCTCTTCATCAAGCCACCTTTGAGTCAGTTGAGTTCCCACAAAACCTGTGGCCCCCGTGATAAGGATTTTCATGGTTTTGGGATTCTCATAGTCTTAGACTCTCATGGCTTTAGGGCGCTCACAGCTTTACATCCACTGATTTACTTCTTTATGATCTTGATCGACTTTATTTTAATCTCATTTAAAGGTTTATCGTTTTGCATATTTCTTTTCATAGAGGCAATTTTTTTGACAACATCCATGCCTTCAGCAATTTCACCAAAGACAGTGTGCCCCCTCCCCTTCTTCTTACACTGGTCATCCATGAGGTCCAAATAGGCAGCTGGTGCCAAAGTGATAAAGAACTGGCTGCCATTTGTATTGGGCCCCGAGTTGGCCATGGACAAAACACCAGGCTTATTATGTTTGAGATCGCAGGAGGGCTCATCTGCAAATGTATACCCTGGGTCGCCACGACCATTGCCCAAAGGGCATCCTCCTTGAATCATAAAGCCAGGAATGACTCGATGAAAAATAAGGCCGTTATAAAACTCTTGTAATACAAGCTTATTGGAGACTTTAACTTGATTTGTGCCTTTTACCAGAGTTCTTTGAGGAGTTTTAATATGACCTTCGGCCAGGTCAATAAAGTTTCTGACAGTTCTGGGAACTCTAAGGTGAAATAACCTGAACTTAATGGTCTCAACCTTCTTGCTGGGAAGCCCCTCCACTTCTATGAGGGCATAAATATTACGAAACTTGTTAAGATTCATGGATTTTGGTTTTGAAGATTTCATTTTCATATTGGATGTCCCGGCCCTTTTGATTGCTTCCCCGGCTTTGTTTATTGGCACTCCAATTTTGCTTACTGGTCCCACAGCTTTGTTTATTTTTGCCTCAGCTTTTTTTGTTTGGGCTTTGATGGTTTGACGAAGCTTGTTAACATTAATAGTCATAGACTTTGTTCCCCCCTTTGTCGCCTGGGGTTCCACTGGCACTTGGTCTGGTGGCACCACCTGGGCCGGCAAAGTGTTCACCATACTGATGACAGTCAACATGATACAACATTCTATAAAATAGCCTTTCAAATACTTCATAACACTCCCTTGATCCCTTGATTTTGGCTCATCTATGTTCTTAGCTCATTTAAACTCTTCGCCAGTGTATCTTATGAGTTGACCTTAGTTGACTTAAGTTTATCTTAATCTGACTCATCTCAGCTTATCTCATAGTAGTATTCATATTTATCGGCTAGATTCCAATCTTACATAAGCAGCAAAGTGATTACTTTATAACAGGAGACCACCTAGGCTTAAAGTAATTGTGCTTGTCGAAAGTGATAGCCTTTTCATTTTTTCCTTCAAGATCAATTAAGTAAAGTTGGTAATTTCCTGTGCGATTGCTGGAGAACATAATATATCTCCCATCAGGAGAAAAGGTGGGCTCCTCATTGCTGGCCCAACGCCCTCGAATCGTTTTCACAGAGGTGAGTCTTTTGAGATTGGTTCCATCAACATTGATAATAAAAATGTCGAAATGCCCTTTGTTATATCCCGAAAAAGTAATTTTAGATCCGTCAGGGGACCAAACGGGGCTGGCATTATTCCTCCCCGAATAGGTGAGCCTTTTAGGGGATATTTTACCACTTATATCCATAACATAAATCATAGGCGACCCCGTTCGATCGGAGGTGAAAGCCACCTTTGTACCATCGGGGGAAACAGTCGGTTCCACATTGAGGGCTCCACTGGGCCCTCTTGTCAATTTGGCGAGGAGTTGGCCTTGACCATTAACTTTAAAAATATCTGCAACTCCATTGCTAGAGAGAGTGAAGAGAAGCTCTTTTCCATTTTTGAGAAAAGTTGCCCCAGAATTGATTCCCCTGCGGTAGGAAAGAAGCCTCCTTTTTTGAGATTTTAAATTATAGAGAAGTAAATCAGCATTGTTGGACTTTATTATGGGGTGATAGATATAAGCCGTATAAGCGAGATTTTTGCCATCTGGAGACCATGATGGTGATAGGGCAATGCTATCATGATTGCTCACTTGCTGCCGGTTAAATCCGTCCCAATCCATCACATAAATTTCTTTATGTCCCGAGTGACTGCCTACAAAAGTAATTTTTGAATGAAACATGGTGGGGCGCCCTGAGAGTCTTTCAATAATATCGTTGGCAAAACTATGGGCAAGTGTTCGCAAGGAGATCTTATCCATGGAAGAATGGTATGTTTTGGCCAAAACGACTCGTGCTGTGGGAATATAGTACAAATAAGCCTCAAGCTTGATTTTATGACTTAGAACCTGATAACCCGCTCTCACTAAGAACTTTGCCCCAAGGGCCTGCCAGTTGGAATAGTGAAATCCATTTTTTTCACCTGGGGCGGGCTTGAGTCCGACACTCCGGGGGTCTTCAATATAGGCTTGGGGATTTATAAAATTAAAGTAAAAAGATGTATCAAGGTCATTGCGAATAATAGCATCCAAATACTTACCAGCATCCCTTTGAGATTTTGTTGGTAGGCCATCCAGATATTTTAGAGGTGGAAGAGCCATCAAACTTTTTTCAAAACGAGCTTTGCCGACATCAATGCGAACACTGCTTTGAGCCAAGGCTGTGTTCATGAATGGATTCTCCACAAAAGAACTCTTCGTAGGAATGGAAAACACAGAAGTGGGAACCACTGAGGCCAAGACCCACAAGCTCACCCACAAAGCAAAGAAAGTGAAAGTCAAACATAGGCGAGAACACCGGTTTATGAGATCCATCATTGAGCCAACCTTATAATGCGATCATTCATATCCGCAACAATCACGGAGGCGTCCCTTGATGGTTCATGTTTTGCACTCACTCCACGAAATCGTTGCACCTGAAATAATATCTCATTTCTCAAAGCATGGGTATCTTTCGTTATAGATCTTAAAATAACTTCACATAACCTCTCTTGTCCATAGCACTCTCCATTGGTATTCTTTTCTTCAATGAGACCTCTTGTGCATAGGATCAAACGATCCTTGGGGTTGAGGATAAATCTGCGACTTGTTGAAGAGTCGTGGGAAAAATGAGCCTTAATAGAGCCACTAGTAGCTTCAAGTAGCTTCAGCCGGCCTTTTTCATCATCGTAGTGAAGTCCTATGATTTCTCCCGCTTTACAAAAGGAAAACTCAGAGCTTCTACGGTCATAGAGACCATAGAGTATATCCGTGGTGGCATTGTCTTCAATGTGGGGCACCAGTTCTTCAGCAATGCGTTGAAGCCATTGAATGGGTTCAGAGTCTGATCTCGTCTCCATTTGACTGGTAAGTTTTAATAAAGTTGAAATGAGTAGGGCAGACATTCCATAGCTTGAAGAACTAGCTATGATGATTCCAAATCGAGAACGATCATCATGCTCAAAAATGTCAAAGTAATCACCTCCCGACTGTAAGCCAGAAATAAATTTTGTACTGAAATCAAACCCAGAAATGGAGGGAATTTTTGTGGGAACAAGGGCTTTTTGAATAGCATGGGCTGCCTGGACCTCATTGCCTAGGTGAATAATAAGATTTTCCAACTTCTTATTGGTACGCTCAAATTCCTTGCGAAATAGGGCCAAATCACTTTCCCTCGCTAAAAGCTCTTCTTCCAGCTCCTTGACTCGCTTTTCTAGCTCTTCTTTTGTCATGATTAGCCTTTATGTGGATTGTAAGGTGAATGACCTGCAAAAATCATACAAGTCATGAAATACCTGCGAAATAGTATATAAGCCAATGGCAAGTCTTAATACCTACTACCTACCATGTTTTTTGCGTCGCATAATAATTCGTCGCATCAAAAGATGTCCTTGTAAAAATTACATTACTTTTTTATTTGTGGATGGTAAAGTCAAATTTTCTTTTTCACAAGAATTTCACTAGAACACGGTGTGGCTTGGCGAGGTGACTGCTTTCAAGCACGATAGTGAGAGAGAAATAGCTAAGCAAAAAGGAAGTCATATGTATCATTCAGAGACCATGGCATGGAGCACCTTATCCCAAAAACTTGAACTTGTTAGTGTGGAGACTCCAACCTCGATGATCCCCTTAGTTTTGGGTATTAACTCTTTGCTAGACCCCCAGGCATCAAGATGTTTGAAAAAAATTAATTTTATGAGCTATGAAGTTGCCGCCAAATGTGATGATGATTCAGAGCTTAATCGTCTCTATATTTTAAATGATTATTTTTTTGGTGACCATGGCTTTCAAGTGGATAGAGGCAAAACCCATGAATTTTGGAATTTTCGCCATATCATCGAAACAAAACGAGGTGCTCCCCTTCCCATTGCTCTCATTTACTTTCACTTTGCAGCTTATATTGATTTGCCTCTCTACATTATTCAACTGCAAGGGTTTCGAATGGTAAAGTGGGTGGTTGAGAATCAACCCAAGTATATCAACCTCGCTGCGGGTGGAAGAATTCTAAGTGAGAAGCAAGTTTTAGAAGTTCTTAATAAAATGAATAAAACGGCTTTGAGTACTAAAGACAAGAAAGAACCAGAGGGGGCCTTGGCCACTCATTTAGAGATTCTCCCCTTGAAAAAATTGTTGTTTCACTACGTCCAATCTCTCATCGAACTTTATAAGTATGAAGGCAAAGATATAGAACGCAAAACTATGCTGGATGTTATTTTAAAAATATCTCCTTCGAATTTAAAGTTTCTTAGCCAAAGGGCTTTGCTTTTAAAAAGAATGGGACTTTATAAAGAAGCCATGGCCGATTTAAAAAAGTATTTTTCATTCACAAGTCTTGAGGGGTCTCCAGAGGAGATTCAAATTGCTTTTTATGATATGAAGCTAAAAAACTCCCCCGATGATAATATGTTCAATACAACCAAGGTGACCGATAGCACAAACATATCCTCAGCTTTATTCACAGATGCTTCCTATAAACTAAGTACACCTAAAATAAGTACATCTGCAAAAAATCTATCCACCACCAAAGTTGATGATGATCCCATTCTGTAAATGCGCCCCATAAGGCACAGCCCCTTTCCAGTCAAAGACTTTCTAGCTCTACCTCTACCTCAACATCACAATCATAAAGGTTGAAAAATAAGAATATCTAGCCCTTTCTTAGAAGAACTCTGAATAGTGTAAGAATTTCCTTCTTCCATGTAAAAATAAGAGCCCTCACTTAAATGATATTTTTCGCTAGCTCCCTTTATGGTCTCCATGGTGATAATTCCACGACCGTGGCGGACAAAAAATATTTGACTGGCGGTCGCCATTGCACTACCCACCTCCCCTGGGGGAAGGGTCCATCGCTCCATCATAAGGCCCTTTTCCACACCCTCCCTTTTTGCCACAAGAGTTTGGCGGCTCAAATACCTTTGTTCTCCATGAAACACAGGAATACGACCGACAATGGATAAATTTGTGGAGTCTTGAAGCCACCCCCCTTCGTCAAAGAATTTATACTCGACCTCAGCCACTTCGTTTCTTGGAAAAATATAAAGAATTTCAACAGGATCCTTGGACTCAGCCACAGTGTAATGAGCCAAATTGGGAGGGATATATAAAAAACGTCCGGGAACTAAATCTACGACCTGAGAATGAACACCACGGCCCAAAACAATTTTTCCCCGGCCCCTGAGAACATAATAAATTTCAGAAGCACTATGGTAATGAATTTTAAGATCGGTATCAATTTTTGCAATTCCCATGAAAATACTTTGAGCGCCAAAAAATCGAGTATCCAGCAGCTTCTTAATGGCAACAGTGCTGATTTCTGGATTCCATACTTCATAAGAAAGCGAATCTATGTGACCTCCTCGAAGACTATGATTTCCATGGTGGGGAATGTCATTATGAGAGTTATGTGAAAGACCAGGGATACCACTGGGAAGGGAAAGGCCATGCAAACGGCTGGGGTGGTGGTTTATATTTGTTATAGAGAAAACAGTGGGAATCACTTGAGAACAACCTTTGCGGTTGTGATCGTGACTCTGGTTAGGGTGTTTTTTGGGGGTGAAGTCATCCCTAGAGGCGGCTTGTAAAGTTGTGCCATAGAAACTTAAAAATGTAAGAAGAAGACCCCAGGTAACATATAAGTTTATCTTTGTATGTGACATAGTATATGATATAAGTGAGTTCATTTTTACACTTAAGTGAACAGTTAAATGAGTTTTATTATACAGCCCCAGCAATAGCTTGATCTCCTATCATCTATATTTATTTTCATTTGCTTTCTTTTATCAGGGCTTATCCCATCTTTTGATGCAAAATTCAATGGCATTTTGTCAATTCCATGCCTCAATGCTTGCATTTGGATGGCTTGGATGGCGACGAAGGTGCTTGTACATAAACTTTTTGCCATAAGGAAATCTAAAAATTCTCCACAAGATCACTCCCATCTTGGAGATCTCCCATGAGCATCACTCCCAGTTGATCCATGTCAAAGTAGGTCTCTAGGAATTTCTTTATGGAATCCACAGAGACCTTTTCTAGCTCTTGAATCACACTCTCCACGGGGCGGTATTCACCAAAAATCATTTCATTGACTGCCAGGGAGTTCATGCGATTGTCCACGTCATCTGAAGCTAAAACAATGTTTCCCACAACCTGCCTTTTGAAAAAATCCAACTCACTTTGAGTGATACCCTCTTTCTTTAAAGACACCATCTCTTTTCGAATCAGCTCCATCACTTCGGGACAGGTCTCAGGGGTTGTGGCCACATACACCATCAAAAGACCTGAATCTGTAAACGAATGGAGGTAGCTGTAAATCGAATAGGCAAGCCCTCTTTTTTCGCGGATATTTTGATAAAGGCGAGAGGTCATTCCTCCCCCCAGTAGGGCATTGACAATAAAGGCTTCAAAGCGTGTTTTGCTCCTGTAAGAGGAACTGGGAAGACCCATAAGAGCATGGACCTGCTCAGAAGGGCGGTGAATAAAATTTCTAAAGGCCAGGACTTGGGGTGGCTTGCGTTCATGCCAGTCCCCGGGAGAGGCTTGAGTCAAACGACTTTGAATGTCTTCCACAATTTGGTTATGGTCCACATGCCCAGCCACACTGACAATGAGATTTTTTCCACAGTAGCGAGGTTTGTAAAATTCGACAACCGACTTTGGAGTTAAATGGGACAAAGTTTTAGGGGTTCCCAAAATAGGACGAGAGAGGGGGTGCTCCCGAAACACTCTCTCAAAGTAAAGGTCAAAAATATATTCATCCAACTGGTCTACAGACATATCCATCTCATGGAGAACGACCTCCACTTCTTTACCAAAGTCTTCTTCTGTAAATTGACTGTGGGCGATCATGTCTGACAACACATCCATTCCCAAACCCACATCCTCTCGCAGGGTGGAGGTGTGAAAACAGGTGTGTTCACGCCCCGTGAAGGCGTTGATTTCACCTCCCACGGCCTCAAGGGTTTTGACAATATCATAGGCGCTTCGAGACTTTGTGCCTTTAAAAAGAATATGCTCCACAAAATGCGCCACCCCTGTCATGGGGGAAGGCTCATCCCTAGTGCCTAAGTCAATATAAATACAGGCACTTGTGGAACGAGCGTAGGGATGGTGCTCTGTGAGCACGCGAATTCCGTTTTCTAAGACAGATTTTCGAAACTGGGGAGGATGATCGAAGACATCCATCTTCAACGAAAGCTTTTCCCCCTTCAATGAAAACTCTTTTCCCTTCAATGGGAATTCTTCTCTAGGAGAGCCTTGCGACTGAGCTTGATTCGCCCCGCCCGATCCACATCGAGAATTTGCACATCCACCTCATCTCCCTCACTGAGAATATCCGTCACCTGGCGAATGCGCTCATGGGCAATCTCTGAGATATGAAGAAGTCCGCTCTTGTTGGGGAGAACATCCACAAAAGCCCCAAAATCAGTGATTTTCACCACCTTGCCCTTGTAAATCTGCCCCACTTCAGGTTCCGCACATATGCGCTCAATGATATCAATGGCTTTTTGGGCTGCCTCGGGGTCGCTGGAAGCAATATGAATCTTGCCATCATCTTCAATATTGATCTTCACACCCGTTTCCTCAATGATGCCTTTGATGGTCTTCCCACCAGCTCCAATCACCTCGCGAACCTTGTCGGGCTTGACCTGAATGGTTTGAATTCTTGGCGCAAACTCAGAAACTTGACCACGAGAAATCTTCATGACCTTTTCCATTTCATTGAGAATGTGGTGGCGTCCCTTCTGGGCCTGATTCAAGGCTTTTTCCATGATGTCAAATGTCAGGCTGTCAATTTTGATATCCATTTGTAAGGCTGTGATTCCCTCACGGGTCCCTGCAACTTTGAAATCCATATCGCCAAGGTGATCCTCGTCTCCCAAAATATCAGAGAGGACAGCCACACGCTCTCCATCGCTGATAAGCCCCATGGCAATCCCTGCCACATTGCCCTTAATGGGAACGCCCGCATCGAGAAGAGCCAAAGTTCCCGAACAAACTGTGCCCATGGAGGAAGAGCCATTGGACTCCAAAACCTCACTCACAATACGAATGGTGTAGGGGAACTTTTCCCTATCTGGAAGAACGAACTTCAAAGCTCTTTCGGCCAAAGAGCCATGGCCAATTTCACGACGACTTTGACCACCCATACGCCCTGTTTCTCCCACACAGTAGGGGGGGAAATTATAGTGGAGCAAAAAGCGTTTTTTAACCAGTCCCATGAGAGAGTCGATCATCTGCTCATCATCGGCAGTTCCCAAAGTCACTGTCCCCAAAACTTGAGTCTCACCACGGGTAAAAAGTGCCGAGCCATGGGCTCGGGGAAGAAGTGCCACCTCACAGGCAATGGGGCGAACGGTCTCCCTCTCCCGACCATCAATGCGAACTTGGTCATCCAACACCATGGAGCGAGCCAAATCGTATTTGAGTTCCCCCATCACAGTGCCAATGTCTTTTTTGAGTTTTTCGGGAAGACCTACGACCTCTTCGCCATCCACAAAAGCGGCTATGGCCTCTTCATGAACCTTATCCAAAGCTTCGTAACGCTTGGTTTTATCTCTTTCAGTCAGGGCCTCCTTCACTTTGGGAGTGAGAAATTCCACCACTTGGGCTCGAAAACCACTATCAACTTCAGGAGCCAAAAATTCTCGCTTCTGGCGAGACCCCATCTTCTCACGAAGCTCATCTTGGGCATCAAAGGTCGCCATCATGGATTGGTGACCAAATTTAAGGGCCTCTAAAACTTCAGCCTCACTGGCAAATTGAGCCTCCCCCTCCACCATGAGGATCCCCTTGCGAGTTCCAGCCATAAACATATCTAAGTCAGCCGCTTCCTCCTGCTCTTTGTTAGGGTTGGCAATAAGCTCTCCATTGCATCGCGCCAACTTTACTGAAGCCGTGGGCCCCTTAAAGGGAATATCGCTCAAATGAAGGGCTGCCGAAGCTCCTATGCTGGCCAAACTATTCACTGGATATTGTCCATCATGACTTAAAATGGTCAATACCAGTTGAGTCTCAAAGTTGTAGCCATGGGGAAAGCAAGGACGAAGGGGCCGATCAATGAGGCGACAATTTAGAATGGCCTCACCGGAGGGACGCCCCTCCCTTTTAAAGTAACCACCAGGGATTTTACCTGTGGAGTAAAATTTCTCACTGTATTCCACCGTTAAGGGAAAAAAATCAAAAGAACTTGGTCTTCTCGACGAAACCGCTGTAGCCAACACAATATTATTGCCACTTGTTACCAGCACAGAGCCATGGGCCTGCTTTGCAAGACGGCCTGATTCTATGGTCACCTCACGGCCACCAATTTCAAACTTAACTTCTTTCTTTTCCATTTTCATTTCCATCTTATCTCCATCTCCTATTTGGATATAACACATGTATCGTCGGTTTTTACTTTCTTAATCCTAACTCATCAATCAGGCTTTTGTACTTTTGAACATTGCAACTTCTCAGGTAATCCAAAAGCTTACGACGACGACTCACCATGCGAATCAGGCCACGACGGCTGTGGTGATCCTGTTTGTTGGCTTTAAAGTGCTCCGTAAGCTGCTTGATTCGAAAGGTAAGAAGGGCCACCTGCACCTCTGAGCTGCCTGTATCAAGCTCAGCGCGACGGAAATGTTGAATAATTTGTTCTTTTTCTGCACCAAGGAGTGCCATATGAAACCTCCAAAATAAAATGTGAATGGTTCTGCTCCATCAAAGCAAGACAGAAAAAGAACCGCAATACAAAGTCATAGATATAAAGTCATATAAAATATAAACAACAAAATCAAGTCCCCCATGGGATAGCTTGTATGGGATAGCTTGTTTTGAAAATCTTTTTAATCTTCAAAGAGTCAAAGGGACGCACCTCTAGAAGACCGAGGAGATTCCCTCCTGTTCCACTCATCACTCTCACAGGAATGGACTCTTGGCGACCGTTGGCTTGCTTTTGGCTGTAAACCAATCTTTGAGATAGCTCATGGGGAATCTGTCCATTCTTCATGAGACGCTCACTCTTTCCACTCACTGTAAAAGCTTTATAGGGGCTGACGCAATCCTGAAACGAGGTGAAGTAGGGGGGGGCAAGCCCCTCTTTTTTTAGTTTCTCTAAAGTAATGGCCGCTTCGACCTTGTAGGGAAGTGAGGCCAACCTTCTCAACTGCTCCACACAGGCGCCAACTCCCAGTTGGCGACCCAACTCATAGGCCCAAGATCGAATAAAACTCCCCTTAGAACAGCTCAGGCTGACCTCCACAAAATCAGAGCCCACAGACTCCAATGAAACATTATAAAACTTCATTTCACGCAGAGGAATTTCCACTTGCTTTCCCTCTCTTGCGTACTCATAGAGCTTCTTTCCCCCTCTTTTCACAGCAGAAAAAATGGGGACCGGCAAAACCAAGTCCCCCTCAAGCCTCTCCACCTCTGAAACCACCTGTCTAGGACTTAAAACTCCCGTATTCTTTTTCTGAATGACCTTGCCATCCGTGTCCCAGGTTTCAGTTTCTACACCCAGTTTCACTTTGATGTGATACCATTTATCACGATTCAATAAGCCCTGGGACAAATGAGTTCCCTCACCAAGAAGAATCACCAAAAGACCGGTGGCCAGTGGATCCAAAGTCCCGGCATGACCGACAGCCTTCATTTTCAAAATACGTCGAACCTCTCGAACAATATCATGGGAAGTCATACCCGAAGGCTTGTCTATCAATAAAATACCATCCATTCAATCCTCACCCTCGTTCAGACTTTTCTGTAGCTCCTCTGTCTGGCCCAACAACAACTCATTTTTCTCGCCTAGCGATTTTTCTCTTTGATTCAGCAATTCTTTCCTCTCGTCTTGCAACTCCTTGAGAGTCTTGTGAATATGCTCTCCGTGGACAAAGCCACGATCCCAAATCATCCGAAGTTTAGGGCAAAACTTCATGGGCAGTCGTCGGCTGACCTCCCTCTGAATATCTCCCACATTTTCCTTGAGAGTATCTATATTTTCACTAGCCTCCTCATCTTCAACCCCCATAAAGCTCACAAACACCCTCGCTCCACGAAGATCTGCACTCACCTCGACACGGGCCACTGTCACCAAGCCGTGAAGGGGTCTATGAAAGCCACCCAGCAAATATTTAGCAATCACCTGCTTCAATTCCTTCTCAACTCGCTGAATCCGCCAAGAACCCGACATAAAGACACTCTCTCTTTCCCTAGACTTCAGGAAATCTTAGGAGACTCTAGAAAACTCAGGACTCCAATGAATCCAAAGTTCGAGCCACCTCTTCTTCAATATAAGCCTCTATAACGTCTCCCACCTTGATGTCATTGTAGTTTTCAATTCCAATACCACATTCATAGCCACTGGCAACTTCCTTGGCGTCATCTTTATAACGCTTTAAACTCCCCAAAGTTCCTTCGTAGACAACTCGCCCATCTCGAATGAGGCGCAGTTTAGAAGTTCGATAAATCTTTCCATCCACCACAGAGCAGCCTGCAATAACACCTAACCTAGGTATACTGAATATCTCGCGAACCTCAGCTTGCCCTTGGGATTTTTCCACGATATCTGGACGCAGGAGGCCACTTAGGGCCTTTTTCACATCATCGATCAACTCGTAAATAATCTTGTAGGTCTTAATTTCAACGCCCTTTTCCTTGGCCATGCGCTGGGCACTGGAGTCGGGTCGAACATTAAAACCAATCACAACTCCACCAGATGTGTTCGCCAGCAAAATATCAGACTCACTCACTCCACCCACTCCCGAGTGAATGATATTGACCTTGACTTCCTCGTGATTCAGCTTTGCAAGCATTCCCTTAATGGCCTCGTTGCTTCCCACAACATCTGACTTCAAAACAATCACCAACTCTTGAACATTTCCCGCCTTTACTTTGGAGAAAATCTCCTCAAGGGACATACCCGCATGTGGTGTTTCCACTTTTTTCTGAACTTCAGCAACACGCTGCTGGGCAATCTCGTGGGCCAGACCCTCCTCCTGACAAACATCAAACCGATCCCCTGCCTGGGGAGTGGACTCAATACCAGCGACCTCCACGGGAACACCCGGTCCAGCCTCCTTCAAACCAACCCCCAACTCATTGTGCAAACGACGAACACGCCCCATCGTCATCCCTACAACCATGAAATCTCCCACTCTTAGGGTTCCTTCTTGAACAAGAAGAGTGGCCACATTTCCACGACCTTTTTTGATACTTCCCTCAATGACCGTGCCCGTGGCCGACCGCTTGGGATTCGCTCGAAGTTCTAGAACCTCTGCTTGGAGGTGAATTTGCTCTATAAGATTCTCAATGCCCTGCTTTTTCAGTGCGGAAACTTCCACAAAAAGAGTGCGCCCCCCCCATTCTTCTGGAATGAGTTCATACTCCATAAGCTGCTGCTTGATCCTTTCCATATTGGCATCGGGACGATCGACCTTGTTGACGGCGACAATAACGGGAACCTCTGCGGCCTTGGCATGGTTGATGGCCTCTGCTGTTTGGGGCATCACTCCATCATCTGCGGCCACAACAAGAACCACAATATCTGTGACATTGGCCCCCCGAGCACGCATCTCTGTAAAGGCAGCATGGCCTGGAGTATCTATAAATGTCGCCATCTTTCCATCAGGTAGAGCCACACGATAGGCACCAATATGTTGAGTGATGCCCCCGGCCTCACCCGACACCACATCAGAACTTCGAATGGCATCCAAAAGAGTTGTCTTGCCGTGGTCCACATGGCCCATCACCGTCACCACAGGAGGGCGCACAACAGGCTCTGCATCTAAGTCACCAAAAGCCACATGTTTCACCCTCTCGTCGATATCCATATGTAAATTCTCTGCTTCAAAGCCAAACTCGGGGACAACAAGAGACACAGTGTCAAAATCCAACTCTGTATTTATGTTTGCCTTCACTCCTTCAGAAATAAGCTTTTTTGTCAATTGAACATGTTTCACGCCCAACTTTTGAGCCAAATCTGATACTTTGATAACATTGTGCACCTTCACAATCCGTTTTGAAGCCTTTGGAGTGGTCAACTGGTTTTTTTTGCCTTCTCTAATAATGGGAAAGCGCCTTTTCTTGGGTTGAAAAATGACCTCTCTTTTACGAAATTCAGTGGCCGCAAAAGTTTGCACAGGCTGCTCTTTGCCCACTCCAGCACTGGGTTTCTTTTTTGCAGGTTTTTCTTTCTCGCGTGACTCTGATTCTGGAGAAGGAGGTATATCGATAGGCATGGCCACAAAACCTGTACGAATATTTCGGTGGACTGTTCTTTGGGGGCGCATAGATGATCCTTCACCGGACCTCCCAAAGCCTTGAATTTTGCCTAAGTCCATCCGACCCACAATATTTTTGCGAGTTTTTACCTCACCTTCACTCTTCCCTTCTTTTTCTTTTGCCGCAGGGTATGGTGTTTCCTTCCCCTTAGAGGAACTCTCCGAAGCTTGGAGTTCTGGGGAATCCATAGAAGATGAGGAAGTTAGAGCCGCAGAACCTGAGTCTGTGGCCTCATTGGATAAAAGAGAAGTATTCACGGACTCCGAAGTCGTCGCTGCTGCCTCCTCTGCTGCCTTTACATCAGCCCTTCGACGAATCACCACCCTTTTCTTCTTAGACTTTTCATGCTCCTGACCCGTTGTAGTTAAATCACCTGTGATTTTTTGGGGCTCGACTTGACTTGCCGCTGCCCCCTTGGTCACTGCCTTTTGCGCCACCACTTTTTTAGCACCAGTTTTCTTAGTCACTGTTTTTTTAGTTGTTGCTTTTTTAGTTGTTGCTTTTTTAGCAGCGTCTTTCTTGGTCACTGCTTTTTTTGCCCCTGTCTTCTTTTTGGCCATCTTTTTCTTTGTAGTCTTCTCTGTGACCTCATTTTGCCGCTCGTCCCCACCCTCATCTTTTTTCGTGGTTTCTTGAGGGGTCTCTCGTCCCCCACTTTTCTCTAAGGCGACGTTTTTCTTGATCACTTTTTTGGTGATCTTCTTCCCTGCCTTCTTAGCTTTTTTCCTTCTCCCTGGATAAAGGCGATGTTCAATTTCGACAATCATCTCCTCGCTGAGAGCGACCATATGACTTCTGACAGGCAGTTGCCACTCACGAATCTTGTCCATGAGAGCTAGGGTCTCCATGCCTATTTCCTTTGCATATTCAAAAACTTTTGGTTGCTCGCCCAAAATAACTCCTCATAGTTATTGCCATTGTCATCCTTCAAACACTGCATTTGAAGATTCGCATTACACACTTTTTATATCATGTTTTATATTTGATCTGTTTCTTGTTCTTGATTTTCTTGTTCAGAAAACTTTGTGGTTTCTTCGATTTCTCCGACCTTTGTGGTTTCTTCCTCAAGTTTTCCAGCTTCTTCCTCAAGTTTTCCAGCTTCTTCCTCTGTTTTCAGTTGCTCAAGTTGAACTTTGAGAAGGGCCTCAGCCTGAGATTTCACATCGCTGCCACCTCCCATATCTATAGAAGCTTCTTTAACCACGGGAGCTGTGGGAATTTCTTTGCCTTCAGATACGTACTTCTCCATAATATCTTTTGCTCCTTGCATAAGAGCACGGGCTTTCTCCTCATCTTCATAACCGGGTATGCTCATAATAGACTGAAGTTCAGCTTCTGCAAGAGCTTGGAAAGACGCAAAACCCGATTGGAAAATATTCTGCGCCATGGTTTCTGTCATACTTGGCACGAGCATTAAGTTGAAAATAGCTTCTGCCGTGCGAGAAGCCAAATTGGCTTCAGACACAATATCTAAACCCCACCCAGAGAGTTTGGATGCTAGGCGTACATTTTGCCCTCGGCGACCAATAGCCAAACTTAAATGGCTATCAGGAACAACAATATCCATTTCCTTGCGACTTTCATCAACAAAAACCTTTTCAACTTCAGCAGGTGCCAAAGTATTGCAAACAAACCGCGCAATGTCTTCACTCCAAGGAATAATATCAATTTTTTCACCGCGAAGTTCTTGGATGACATTCTGCACACGGCTTCCTTTGATTCCCACACAGGCGCCTACGGGATCCACTGTGGCCTCTTTACTGGTCACCGCAACCTTAGCCCGCTGCCCAGGTTCACGAACCGCTCCCACAATTTGTACAATCCCATCATAAATTTCTGGGACTTCAAGCTCAAAGAGCTTTATTAAGTAGCGCTCATCAGCTCGGGACATAATGATTCGAGGTCCACGAGTGGTTTGACGCACATCTGCAATATAACCTTGGATACGATCTCCAGGTTTGTAAGTCTCACCTGGGATCTGCTCCCTTGGTGGAATATAAGCCTCCGTGCGACCAAGATCCACAACAATCGCCCCTCGTTCCACGCGCCGAGCAATCCCCGAAGCAATTTCACCTTTGCGTTGTTCAAACTCGTTAAATATGATATCTCTTTCTGCATCTCGAACCTTTTGAGTGATAATTTGCTTAGCCGTTTGCGCTGCGATGCGTCCGAGATCCATGGTTTCAAGTTTAGCTCCCACGTGGTCACTAAGTTGAACATCAGCATCCAACTCCACAGCTTCGGAGTACTTGATCTCCACTTCTTCGTCGATAAAATCTTCGTCTTGCACCACCTCTTTAAACTCAAAAAGCTCCACTTCTCCCAGTTCTTCGTTGTATTGAGCCTCAATCTCCCTATAGGTTCCATACTTTTTACGAGCTGCCACCAACATGCCTTGGACAACGGCATCAATAACCAAGCTTTTATCAATACCCTTATCCTTACCAACCATATCAATCATTCGACTTAAATCTGAAAATAAATTGTCTGTAGCCATTTTGTACCTCATTTATTTCATTTAAAAATGCTTCTTTAAATTTTTAAATTCTTTTCATTAAAGTTAAACACCACGTGAGCTTTGCGTATTTGATTAAGTGATACTTCCAAAGAAGAAGAACCCAAATCGACAACCACTTGGTCACCCTGGACTTGGACGAGAACGCCACTAAAGTGCTTCACTTTCTTGCCCTGTTCTCGACCCTGTTCTCGAATAGTGATGGGGTGAGTTAGGTGAACCTTCACAACTTCGTTGACAGCTCCTTGAAAATGCCACCGCTCCTTGAGCCGTCTCTCTACCCCCGGACTTGAGACCTCCAAATCATAGCGATCACCGGCTATGATATCTGAATCTTGATTGTCCAAAAGCAGGCTCAGCCCACGAGAAACCTTCTCACACTTATCAAGACTTATTCCCTCAGGGCTTAAAATAAAAATTCGCAAGATCCTGCTCTTTGCATCGAGAAATTCCAAGTCATAAAGCTCACAGGATTGCCTATGACAAACCTCCCGAGCCAAATCCCTGAGTTGCTCTAACATAGCATCACTTAAAGAGCTCACTCTCAAAAACTCCACAGTCAAAAATTAAGAAATACCTACAAGCTCTAAACCCATAACAAAGAACTTATAACAAGAACTTAGCTTTAGATGACATATGGGGCTGTAAACGAGGCAACAAATCTAGGCAGTCCTAATAACAACTAGGCACAAACTAGATAACAAACAAAAAAGAGGGCCACCGGCCCTCTTTACATCACAGTAACACCACATCTAACAACCACACCACAGAAACAACACACTAAGGCCCAGTTTCTATCAAATATTTTCTACATATGCAACCTATTAAGAGAAGATTCTCCATTCATCTATAAAATATTTCAGAATCTTCCAAAAATATTGCAGAGAGTTATGCCTTCTCAATGATTTTCTTCTCAATGATTTTTTTAGTTATTTCTTAGTGGGTTCTCACGGAGTCTCAGTGGCTTCTCAATGAGATCTGAGATTTGGTGAAGCTCTCTCCCCACTTCACTTGAGCCGGTAGGGGAGCCGTTGGCTTTTGAGAGGCGATTTCGGTTGAGACAAGGTTTAAATTTTTAGATGTAAGCACAATGACTGTGCTCCCCATATGGAAGACTCCCAGTTCTTCGCCCTTTTTTATGGGCAAGGGTGTGGAATAATGGATCCGGCGGGGCTTGCGAAAATGTTGAACATTGGTGATGATTTCTGGCTCAAATGACAATGTGATTTGGCCCACGTTGGTGGCTCCCACCATGACAAGAATAAGGGGGCCGTGGGGCGTTTGAAGTCGAATAATGACTCTTTCATTGATAGAAAATAATTGGCTGATATTTTCCACACTCCATGGATTGACAGGCCACAATCTTCCAGGAAGGTATTCGCAGGACTCCACCAAGCCTTCCATAGGACTGTGAACCCGGTGATAATCCGTGGGACACAGGTAGTACGTTAAAACCCCCCCCCCTTTAAAGGTTTTGAGTTCTTCCTCTGTACCATGAATAAATGTTTTTAAACTATAAAATTTATCTTTAGCTTGAATCAGTTGATCGCCATCAATGGATTGAACTCCTGTGAGAGTTGAATCCGCCGGGTGAACGTAATGATCCTGAGAAAGGGGTCTCAGGCCATGCTTGAGTCGCCGAACAAAGAGGTCCCCAATGGATGAGTAGAAGTCTTTCTCAGCCTCTGACATGTCAATAGAGTATTTTTTTATGAACCACTGAACGAGCCAAAAGCCAAGGGGTTGAGGGCATCGTATGCGCACTAGTTTTCCAACAAAAAAACTCAAAAAATTTTTGGGAATAAAGTATAAAAACCACATGAACAACCTAACCCCAGTTTCGGATTTTTCAATACTAAAGATCAGCTAGCCTTCGATATCTTCAATGAAATGCCTTAGAACTAACATTCGAAGCCCCACAGTCACTTCGTAGTCACGGTTTCTCCGTGGCACAAATGTATTTGTTCTTCAATGCGAAGAAGCTGATTGTATTTGGCTGTCCTCTCTCCGCGGCAAGGACTTCCCGTTTTGATTTGTGGACAAGCCCAAGCCACAGCAAGGTCTGAAATGGTGGCGTCTTCGGTCTCACCACTGCGATGGGACATCACCGTAGTCCACCCTGCCTTATGGGCCATTTTCACAGCCTCCCAAGCCTCTGTGAGAGTGCCCCTTTGGTTGATCTTAATCAAAATGGAATTAGCTGCTTTTTGGTCGATGCCCCTTTCTAACCGCTCTGTATGTGTCACCAATAAATCATCTCCCACAATCTGAACTCTATTTCCATGGGACTGAGTAAAAAGCTTCCACCCCTCCCAATCGTCTTCACTAAAGCCATCTTCAATACTCACCAAAGGATATTTTTTAAGCCAACCACTGTAAATCTCTCCCAATTCATCAGAGGAAATCTGCTTTCCTCCCCAGCTATAGGCTCCAGTTTCCCCTTGAAATAGCTCCGTGGCGGCCACATCTAGGGCCATCTGAATATCCTCACCAAGTCGATATCCCGACTTCTCCACCGCCCAAGCTAAGTAGCTCAAAGCTTCTTCACTGGAGTTTAGTGAGGGCGCAAAGCCACCCTCATCTCCCACGGCTGTAGAGTGCCCCTTTTCATCTAAAAGTTTTTTTAAGTTCTGAAAAACTTCACATCCAGCACGGAGATTTTCTCGAAAAGAATCCCCCCCCACAGGAACCAGCATAAACTCTTGCACATCCATGCCATTGTTGGCGTGAGCCCCCCCATTGAAGACATTCATTAAGGGGGTTGGAAGTTTAAAGTTTTTGACGTTGACTTCATGGGCCAAGGATTCAAACAAGAAGGGCTGGGAAAACTCCGCTGACTGAAAAGGCACCGTTGACTGAGGAGACCCTGTGGAATATTGCCACTGTTCCATGGCCACAGCTTTGGCAAAGGCCATGGAAACACCCAAGACTCCGTTGGCCCCCAACCTCAATTTATTCTTTGTTCCATCCAAGGAGATGAGGGCTTGGTCCAAATCTCTCTGGGAGGAAAACTCCCTTTTCTCCAAGCTTTTGGTAATTTCTCCACGAATATGGTTCAGAGCCTTCAAAACTCCTTTGCCTAAAAATCGCTTCATATCACCATCACGAAGCTCATGGGCCTCATGGGAGCCCGTTGAGGCTCCTGAGGGAACGGAGGCTTGCCCCCATGCCCCCGAGACAAGCCTAAGATGAACTTCCACCGTGGGGTTGCCACGGCTGTCTAAAATTTCTCTCCCATGGATATGTTGGATGGTCGACATATTTCACCTTTCTTCTACTTCACGTTATCTTCTAGAGAAGAAACCCTAAGAAGTGCTTTTTCACTGGCTTTCTCCTCGCTGGTTTTTTCCTCCAAAACTGACTTCATCTCATGGGCCTGAGCACTGAGCTCACTGATATGGTCAAGGCCCGCTTGGACCACATGGGGAAATTGAGTCCTCACGGTATCCCATTGAATGCGCTTCATGGCCTCCTTCACTTGCTTATCTTTTCGATCTTGTCCCACAAGTAAAACCACAAGCTGTTGGGTTCGAGTGATATAGTCACTCAAACACATCCATGATTTGTAGATATCTCTAAGAGAAACAAAGATTTTCTCTTCCAAACCTTTTTCTTTCCAATCTTTACCTTTTTTTTCTTTCCAGTCTTTTTCTTGCTCCTCCACTTTAGGAAGTTGAGATGTTTTTTTCCATGGAGTGGCTTCAAGCTGAGATTTCAATTCCTCGATTTCAAATTTTTGGTCTTCGATTTCACGGTTTTTGTTCTCCAACTTCTTCTCTGTGCTTTCAAGGGTCAATAAAAGGTTTTGGACAAACTCGGGTTTAAATTGCTTCACCTCCATTTCTTTGAGTTCTTTTTGTCGGTCTTCCCAATCCACATAAAGCTCATTTTTTTTCCACTCAATGTGTGCCATGGGCCGGTTCATAAACTGGGGCAAGGATTCTAAGGATGCCTTGAGATATGTGCAAAATAAAGGGTATTCATCATGGGAAATGGGTAATTCAAATGAAACATGTTGGGTATTTAGAGGATCTTTCATAAGCACATTACCCACAGGTGGAGCCGGTGAAATAAAATAAGAGATAAACCTCTGGGGTTGTATAAAAATATCTTTAGGAGACATCATCATTCTCAAAACGCTATCTAAGACTCCCCAAGATTGCAGCTTATAGCTGCAATGCCCTGTGGCTTCACACACATTGTCAATAGCAAGGGAGGGGCCGTAGACTTCTTGAACTTGTTCTAAAAACTTCTCCACTTGGTTGGCAGTCAACCAATAGCTAGGGTCCCTTAGAAAATCCAATGACAGATCAGTGATATCTTCAAGCTTATCTAGGTCTCCCCCGCTTTGGGACAAATAAGAAACAATGGAGTTTGTGACTTTTCCACTAAAATACATAGTTCTTTTTTTAGCTCAAGCTCAGAAGAATAGGAACCTCTATAACAACAATGGAGAATAATAAAGAAACTTTACGCGACAAGCCAAATGGCAAATGATAATGACGGCGCCCAAATTTCCATAGAGTTTCTAGGTGAATCTACTTTAAAATCAAATGCTCTAATTGAAATACCTCGTCATCTGTGAGTTCAATGTTGAGGAACTTGAGATCCTCCTCCATGTGATGTTTCTGGGTAGTGCCTGTGAGAGGAATCATACCTAATCGGCGAGAAAAATTAAAAATAATTTCAGGCAAAGGTCGCATAAGTTTTTCAATAATGTGAACAATCAGGGGGTTTTTGAATTCCTTCACATTAGCTGTGAGGAGAGAAAACCCCTGATAGACCACATCGTTTTGTTGAGCCACCAACCGCACATCTCTGTCCCACCCCAATGAGGCAAAACAGCGATTTTGAACAAATTGGGGGTTCACCTTGGATTTTTCACAGAGCAATGCCAACTGAAGGGCACTGAAGTTAGACACACCTAGATGCCGAACAAGGCCCTCATCGTAAAGGTCTTCCATGGCTTCCCATGTTTCCCAATCCTCTGCCGAGAGTACACTCTGATTAAAGGGACCATGTAAGATGTAAGAATCAATATAGTCTGTCTTCAAATGTTCTAGAGAACTCTCAAAGGACTGTTGAACTTGATCTGTGTAAGAGTCATACTCGTCATAGGGCTTTCTGTGATCTTGCCCACGGGCATAGGTGAATTTTGTTTGGAGAAATAAATCTTCCCTAGAAAGAGATGATCTTTCATAAAATTGAGACAGTCCCTCTCCCACCCCCGCTTCAAAATAGTGCTTTCTTTGATTGGCAGTATCAATGGCACGAAACCCGCACTCTAGGGCTTGAGTGACAAGATGAGCGGTGGCCTCTTCTTTCCAGGCCGTACCATAAATAATGATGGGAAAATAATTGGAGAAAAAGGGATTAAGTAAGGGGTCAGGGGTCTCCAATAGATGCTCCTTTTAGATGCTTCTTTTAAAAGATTTCTTTGAGTCTAGTTGATAACCCATCAGACCCCATTCATCAAGGGCGAACTCCTCTTAAAATGGTGGCCAACCAATCGCGTGAAGCAACGATGTTGGAAGTCCTCCCAAGAGCCCTCTAAAATAGCTTGGCGTGCCTGGTTCATAATCTCTAAATAAAAGTGCAAGTTGTGAATCGTGTTGAGTTGACTTGAAAGTATCTCAGCACTGGCAAAAAGGTGCCTCAGGTAAGCCTTAGAGTAATTCCTGCATGTATAACAACTGCACTCAGGGTCCAAGGGAGAAGGGTCCTCTTTGTACTCTGCCCTCTTAATACTGATTTTTCCCTGCCAAGTGTAAAGAGTTCCATTTCGCGCCGCCCGTGTGGGCATCACACAATCAAACATATCCATACCTGAATCGATGGCCAAAATGAGATCAAGGGGTGTTCCCACACCCATCAAATAACGAGGCTTATCATTGGGCATTTCAGGTCCCACAGCTCGCACCAATTCGTGCATCATTTCAATGGGCTCACCTACACTCAATCCCCCGAGAGCATAACCTGGCAAATCCACAGAAGTCACTTGCTCTAAGCTGCGCCGTCGAAGATCGAGATCAAGCCCCCCTTGCACAATGCCGAAAAGAAGACTTTCCTTTCTCACCATAGCCTCGCAAGAACGCTCCAACCACCGGTGGGTCCGCTCCATGGATGCCATAAGTTTTTCCCGGCTGGAAGGGTGAGGAGGGCACTCATCAAAGGCCATAATAATATCTGCCCCCAAATCCATTTGAATTTCCATGCTCTTTTCAGGACTCAAAAAGCATCGCGCTCCATCTATGTGGGAGCGAAATTCAACTCCTTCCTCTGTAATTTTTCTTAGGGAAGAGAGGGAAAACACCTGAAACCCTCCACTATCTGTTAAAATGGGTTGGCTCCAGTTCATAAATGAGTGAAGTCCCCCCAACTTCTGAATCGTCTTCTCCCCAGGGCGCAAATGTAAATGATAGGTATTGCCAAGAACAATTTGAGCACCCATTCTTTTTAAATCCTCGGGAAGCATGGCTTTCACAGTGGCCTTGGTACCCACGGGCATAAAAACAGGGGTCCTTACCTCTCCCCGAGCTGTTTGTAGTACTCCCGCCCTTGCATGACCCATCACTTTTTCAACCTTAAAAGAACCGATATCTACACTCCCACCTGTACCTATATCTACACTCTCACCTGTACCTATATTCCTATTATCTATACTTCTATTACTTCTATCTACTTCTCCCATACACTTAAATCTCCATAACTAAACAAGCGAAACTTGCTATCTATAGCCCACTGATACACCTTTCGAGTTCTCTCAACGCCTGCAAAGGCATACACCATGGACAACAAGGTGCTACGAGGCTGATGAAAGTTTGTCATCAAAATATCCACATACTTAAAGGAAAACCCAGGGCGGATAAATAAATCTGTTCTTCCAGTAAAACGCCCATCCCCCTGCTCCTCCAGCAAACCCGCTCCATAGGACTCAAGAGAACGCATCACCGTGCTTCCCAAGGCCCAAATCCTCCCCCGACAATTCTCACAGGCCCGAATGGTTGCTCTTGAAAGCTCTGCCCACTCGCTATGCATTTTGTGGTCATCCAACAAATTTTCGTGAATGGGCAGAAAAGTCCCAAGGCCCACATGAAGAGTGGTAAAAACCACAACAACCCCCTTTGACTTAAGAATATCAAGGTCTCCTTTTGAAAAATGAAGACTTGCGGTGGGAGATGCGCAACTCCCCATGGTCTCAGCCCAAGCTGTTTGGTACCATTTCTCATCTTCACTTCTCATGTGGCGCTGACCACGGGATTTTTGAATATAGGGAGGAAGGGCAAACTCCCCAAAGCTCTCAAAATACTTATCATCAATGGGTTTGTTCAAAATCACTTTTTGGGGAAGCCCCCCCTCAAGCAACCTTAGCTGAATTCCCTGGGGAAGCTCCAACTTTGGGCTTTCCGTAAGATTTTCTGTTAAACAGCTTTGTTGAAAACTTCCCTCGTGACTTCCCGGAGTGCCTCCCTGAGCGCTTCTATGAGAACTGCTGTGAGAGCTTTCATAAGTGCTTCTTCGTGTGTTTCCTTTGAAGTTTCCCTTTGACTTCCAGCGACGCAAAGGCAGCAAAACCTCCCACTCCAAATCAGACAGAGGGTTCACAAATAGAACTTCGAGGCCTTTGGAGCTAAAGACCCGTCGTTTGACCACTTTAGTGTCATTCACCACAAGCACATCCCCTGACCGAAACAAAGCAAAAAGCTCTTCACGGTGGAGAAGCTCCCTCAACCCTTGGGACGAACCACTCCAAAGAGCACGAAAGCTCCCACGGGGCTCAAGGCCCACCAATTCTTCAGGGTATGTAAAATCTAACTCAGAACAATTCACATTAAAATCCGACCATATTAAATAAAATCCGAATGATTCATGCCAGGCTTAGGAGTTAGGAGTTAGGGGTTTGGGGGCCTGGTGCCCATGTCATCCGTGCCCATAATCCACATGTATCTGTATAACTATGGTATATGTATGTACAGCATATGTCAGCAATTCCTAAAATAACCCTACATTCATAGATTTCTCCTCAAAGCAAAGCCGAAAAATCTCGCCGGGAATTTCTGAGCATATGTTATTATATTTGCCTATGTTATTGCACTTGCTGTATTGTATTTGCTGTATGTGCGCCAGTGCTGGAATTGGTAGACAGGCCAGCTTGAGGGGCTGGTGCTCGCAAGGGCGTGGTGGTTCAAGTCCACTCTGGCGCACCATTTCTCAGATTCACCCGGACTGTGACCTTCTTCAGAGCTGGAATGTGATTTATGATTGAGGTTGAGAATTTATCAAAAAACTATGGCCCAAGAACAGCCATTAAAGGACTTCACTTTTCTATAAAAAAAGGTGAAATCGTTGGCTTTCTAGGCCCCAATGGAGCGGGAAAAACGACCACCATGAAAATCATCACTGGCTTTATGCCAGCCACCCAAGGAACGGTGAGGGTGGATGGTCTCGATGTCTTTGAGCAACCCCTTGCTGTCAAAAAGAAAATAGGTTATTTGCCAGAAATTCCTCCCGTTTACGGGGATATGAAAGTTGAAGAGTATTTGAAGTTTGTTGCAGCCATTAGAGGTGTCCCTCGCCCCAAACTCAAAGAAAAAGTCGCTAAGGCCATCCAGAAAGTTCAATTGGAGGAAGTCCAAAAAAGGCTGATTCAAAACCTCTCCAAGGGCTTTCGCCAGCGAGTGGGCCTAGCTCAAGCCTTAGTATCCGACCCTGAAGTGCTTATTCTGGATGAACCCACTGTGGGGCTAGACCCCAAGCAAGTCGCCCATATGAGAAAACTGATCCTTGGGCTCAAGGGACACCATACAGTGATATTATCCACTCATATTCTTCCGGAGGTTCAGGCCAGTTGCGAAAAGGTCATTATCATCAACAAGGGGGAAATTGTTGCCCAAGACAATATTTGGGGGCTGGCTCAGAAAATATCACAATCTAAGGGAAGCCGCATTGTTGTGAAAGTAAAAAAAGTCCACAACGAGCTACTTCAATCCTTAAGAAATCTTCAAGGGGTCCAAGAGGCCTCTTTTCTCTCAGAGAAAAAAGATGGTTTTCTCATTTATGGGAACCATTTTCATGAGAACCATGAACTTGTAGAGACAATTGCTCAGCATGTCATACAGTCGGGGGCCGGCCTTATAGAGATTAGACCCGACAGTATCAACTTAGAAAATATATTTATTCAACTCACATCAACTCAACTCACAGCAAACCAACTCACACCAACGACAACAAATCCTTCTAGTCACTCTAGGGACTCCCATCACTCCAGCCGCTCCAATCACTGCAAAAAGGAACTCCCATGAACAATATCACAAACGTGCTAAGCCTGATAAGAAGCATAGTCCATGGACTCTTTAGAAATATCTTTATCATTGCATGGAGGGATATAAAAAGTATCATGACAAGTCCTACCTTTTTAATGATCGGCTTTTTCTGCACCCTTGTTTGGGCTCTTTCCTACTACAACATTCTCCACAAGTTTGACCAGATTATTTCTCAACCTCCCCAACTTGTTGCCTCCGCAGGGTATCGAAATATTCACCTCCAAGTCTTTGGGAATTACTTATCAAGCCCCGTTCACCTTATTCTCCTCCTTTCCATTCCGGCGACAACCATGAGACTTCTCGCCGAAGAAAAAAGGCAAGGCACCTACGACCTCCTCTTAACATCACCCATTTCAGCCACTCAAATTGCTTTGGGCAAGTATCTTGCCGGCCTTACCCTTGCCATGACCCTACTGATGCTCGCTTTAACTTACCCTCTTCTCACGTCTTTCTTTGTGGACTTTCCCATGGGTCCCCTTTGGACCTCTTTTTTAGGTTTTTCTCTCCTTGTTGCAAGCTATGTGGCTGTAGGGCTATTTGCCTCCTCTCTCACCTCATCAATGATGTTAAGTGTTGCCTTTGGTATTCTTTTCAATATCACCCTTCTCATTATCTCTGCGGGTGCAGAGGTCATCGACACTCCTTTTCTTGCCTCCTTTTTCAATCACATTTCCATCGGCCAGCAGTTACAGGGTTTTTTACTAGGAAATCTTAAAACCCACTCCGTGGTTTTCTTTTTGAGTTTTATCAGCTTATTTGTTTTTCTCACTCAAAGAATCATTGAGTCTTCCAGATGGAGGCGTTCTCAGTGAGTCGTTGGTGTAAAATTGGATGGACCATCTTTGTTATTTCTTTTTTTATACTCATAGGGACTCGCTTTGTATTGGCTGGATGGACACCGATCCTCTTTATTCCCTTGGGTCTGGTGGTTGGAAGCTTTATGTTTTCCGCTCTCATCGACATGAAATACTACCTTGAGTTTTTCACCATGCGCTCCACCAAGCATGGCCTCAATATGGGAGCTATGATCGCCCTTTTTCTCATACTTATCACTGCAATCAATGCACTCTCTATACGGCACAGCCTCTCTTGGGACCTTACGGAGGAAAAAGTTCACAGTCTCTCCCCATCCACTTTGGACTTCCTCAAAACATTAAAAGACAAAAAAACAGAAGTGACCATCACTGTTTTTTACCTCGGTTTTGAAGCTAGAGAAGCTAAGATCACAGCAAAAGAAGTACTACAAAGATACCAGGCCCAATCCCCTCATATCAGGGTTCGCTACGTTGATGCCTATGTTCACAAAGAAAAGGCCCACAAATACCTCAAGGGATCCAACTTTGGTAACATCACAGCTTTTGTGGAATCCAGTCATCGAGGAAATAGGGATAACAATAATAGCTCTAAGAGAATTCAAGTATTGACCCCTCTTCTTGAAGAGAAACTCACACCCGCCCTCATAAAAGTCACCCGAGGAGAAACTAAGAAAATTTATTTTTTAGTAGGGCATGGAGAGCGCTCTATTTCCAATGGAGATGCCGTTGGTATCAAGTCCTTTGCTCAAGCTCTAGAGAGAGTCTCCTACGAAGTTGAAGAACTTAATTTATTCAATACAAAGGTAGTTCCTAGTGATGCCAGTGCTCTCGTTGTGGCAGGCCCAGAATTTCCCTATATTCTCTCAGAACTCAAATCCATAGAAAAGTTTCTCAAAGAAGGAGGGAGACTTATGATCGCCTTGGATCCCCACCAAAAGCATCAATTCTCCCGTTGGTTATTGCAATGGGGTGTGAAATTCGTAGATAACCTAGTCATCAGCCCCTTTGTGACTCTTACGGGAAGAGGACAAACAGTCACCGCAGGAAGAATTTATGATGAAACCCACGAAGTCACTCGCCAAATGAAATGGAACACACTCACATTTTTTGACTGGACCAGCGAACTCTCCAAAATAAATACTATGAATATGATAAATATGAATAATGTAAATGTGACAGAACTCATTAAAACGGATGGTAACGCTGTGAGTGTAGCTCTCACACCCAGCGGAGGAAAGGCCAAGGCTGGAAGCCCTCGCCAAAGAGTGATTGCCATGGCTGTAAGTGGCACCTACAGCGACAAAAACAACAAAAATCACCAAAGGGAGTTTCGCTTGCTGGTTTTTGGAGATAGTGACTTTCTATCTGAAAAGGATATTTCTCTCTACGCCAATATGGAGCTTGCTTTGAACTCCATGGCCTATTTGGCCGGTGAGGAAGATGTCCTGGGAATTACGCCCAAGGCATGGTCAAACACTCCCACAAAAATGACTTCCTATCAAATGCGCGGACTTTTTCTCGGCGGTTTGGCCCTTCCCATGATCCTTCTTATACTGGCTGGAATTGTTTTCCACAAGCGTCGAAATATGTGAGAATGACCTAAACATCAGGTGTTTTATGAAACCATGGACAAAAACATCAATTTTTGCTTTTCTTGTCGCCATCATTGCGTCTTGGTCCTATTGGGATTTCCAAAGGGGCCAAGAACAAAATCTTTCTAAATCCATTCAGTATCGAATTTTTCCAGAGATCGAAGGCTCAAGACTTGATACTGTGATTGTTAAGAAAAGATCTTTTTCTAAGGAAAAAAAAATTATTAAAGAGGAAGTTATTAAAGAGAAAAATGCTTTTAAACAAGCTATTAAGCAAAAAGATTTTCGAAGATCAAATCAACAAATCCTTGAGCTGCAAGCACGAGATGGTCAGTGGGAAATTCTGCACCCCCCCTTAGGAAAAGGAGATGCCACTTCCATTGATACATTTTTATTCAAACTTCTAGAGCAGGACATCTACAGAGTGAAGAAAGAAAAAAATATGCCAAAGAAGACTCCATGGGGTCAGTATGGATTTAAAGGGCCCACTCCATCTATTCTTTTTTACTTGAAAACAAAGGAGGGAAAAGAGTTTCAAATAGAAGTCTCCCAGTCCCCCTCTTTTGATGGACGTTATTATTTGAGAAAGAACAACCAGCTCTTTATTGGCCAAAGCCTATGGAGAGAACTCATCGGAATAAACCCCAATGCCCTAAGAAGCAAGCGTCTATGGCCCCAAGAGCTTTCCATCCAGTCCGTCCGATTTACAAACCATAGTGGAAGGGCTCCCAAAGATACCATAATTCCCAAGGATCCCATAACTCCCGTAAAATCTTTCCAAATTCTTTTGCAAGATAGCAACAACAACAATAATAATAATAAGTGGAAGTGGAAAAACCACCAGGGATTTGAAATCGACTCCCTGAAAGTAAAGTCCTTTGTTCACAATCAAATTATGGAAGCTCAAATCATTCATTTTGTGGAAAAGAACAAAGCTCAGCTTGCCAAATACAATCTGAAAGAACCCTTTGGTCAACTGTCTATCACTCCATATTCTCACAAGCACCAATCTATGGATCAAGATGATACCATCCATTGGATGTTCACGGATCCCTTTCAAGATAAAGTATTTATGGTGTCTTCAAAAAAATCAGGGATCTACCAAGTTTCTCCCCTATTGGCTCGCCAGTGGCTCAAAACCCCCAATGACTTTAAAAAGGAGTCTAAAAATGCATATTCATATTAAATCTCCCACTCGTGTGGATCTATCTGGTGGCACTCTCGACTGCTGGCCTCTGTACCACCTCATTGATGGCCCCTGCCACACAATCAACTTGTCTATTAATATTTCCACAGAAGTTCATCTTCAAAAAAGAACTGACTCCAAGATTTTTATCAAAATTGACAACTTTCGTTACGAGAAAGAATTTAATCACCTTGAGGAATGTCTTCAAAGCCCTGATAAAGAACTCCTCCTATTAATGCCCCATTTAGTCTATTGGAAACCTCATTTACTTCACTTTGGTTTTAAAATGGGAACATCTTCCCAAAGCCCTGTGGGAGGTGGGCTTGGAGGAAGTTCCAGCCTATGTGTCAGCCTTATAAAAGCTTTTTCCAACCTCTGCCACCAACCCATGGGTCCCTCCGAAATTGTGGATTTAGCCTCTCATATGGAGACTCGAACTCTCAAAACAGTGACAGGAACACAGGATTACTACCCTGCTCTTCAGCCGGGCCTTCACCTCATGACATACCACTTTGGCACCCAATGGGAGATTCTCCCATTTGATAAAGAGTTTTTTCAAAGTCATATGATTCTTGTGTACACGGGACGGCCCCACCACTCGGGACTCAACAATTGGCAAGTCATCAAAGCCGCAGTGGAAAAAGACTCAAAAACCTTAAAGCTTCTCTCTCGAATCGCTCAAATTTCCATTCATATGGAAAAAGTTTGCCGTGAAAAAGATTGGAATCAGCTTCCCTTTCTCTTTCAAGAGGAATTCCATGCACGAATCCAACTTAGCTCCTCATTTACAAGTCCTGAAATTGAAAAACTCCAGAAAATCACCTTACAAAGTGGAGCTGAGGCCATTAAAATATGTGGTGCGGGCGGAGGAGGCTGTGTCATGGTGTGGTCATCACCAGAGCGCAGGGACCAGGTGATCGCTGAATGCCAGAAACACTCATTTCAAGTCATAGAAGTCAAGCCCGCAGACGAACTCCATTAATACAATCGAAGTGTCAGGAGAGTTTGGAGACCCTTACGAATATCATTCATCTTATTCAAAAAGGCTGGGGTCGTATTCTTCAACAGGTATCTCAAACCCTTCCTTAGACTCTTTTTGACGCTCTTCTGTATGCAATTCATTGATTTCTTGAATCAGTTCTTTTTCACCTTCTCCACGATATTTTTTATGAACTTCTTGGCTTCCACTGAGGTGACCTCTGGGACTCCACTGAAACCCCACCATGAGAGTGGGGCCTGCACCATAATTTTGCCCATTCAAGGTGGAACTCAAACCTAAGCTCACTGATATCTCGGGTGAAATATAATATCCCACCTCCCCTGTGAATTCTAAGACTTGAGGGTTTATGGAGTTGTACTTGAAGCTCCCCCCATTGACTCTACGAAGCAGCCCCTCTCTCCTTGTAGAATTTTGGATGTAGATATCATCTTCAGCGATATTAAATCCTCCGAACTCAAAACGATAGCTCCATGGGGGACTTTGTTTTGAAACTCCAAGTGACCAAGGAAGGAGAGAGGCCCTCCCATCATCACGGTAGGCATAGGCCAAATATAAGTAAAGAGTATGTGAAAGAAACTCTTTGGAAAACCATCCTCCCACTTGAATAACCATGGCCCCCTCTCCAGTGAGAACTTCGTCGGAGTCATCATCAACAGCATTCAATGGAAAAATAATAAAGCTTTCAGTGATAAAAGAAAAGGCTTGTCTTACCAGTTGGATTTGTCCCCCACCCATAATTTCCGTCAAGCCAAGGTGACTTCGGTCGGCTTCTTGGGTTGTGCTTTGTGCGTAAGCTCCTCCCGCCGAACCGATAATGTTCATTCTATGGGAGAGTCCATATCGACTTTCAATATTTGTAAGAAAATGGGTATAATTTCTTCCTTTTCCAATCTTTTCATAGCCTCCACCTTGGCGGCTGTAATTGGAATCTGTGGTGTAAAAGTGAAAGTCAGTTTTAAGAGAAAAGTCTTGAGCCGAGAGTCTAGGGGGAACCCCTCTCCCCACAGCATGAACAATATGAAGGGGGCAAAGAATCATGGCCATGGTGCCACTGAGAAGAAAAGGTAAAGAAGTCATGGCGTTCAAAATAAAAATCAAGAATTCACAACATTTTTTTTTATGAATTTTATGAGCTTTATGAGTTTTATAAGATTTATGAGTTTTCATAACAAACTTCCTCTGGCAACCTTGACAGCTGTGATAGCTGCCTTGGAGGCTTGTCATAAGCCGAAGTCAGTTGACCACAAGCTGCAAAGATATCTCTCCCCATGGTTTTACGACGTAAAACATGGGCGCCTCGATCCATCAAGCATTGTTGGAATTGGCTCACCCGCCTCTCTGAAGGTCTTTCAAAACCTGAATCGGGGTGCTCATTAAAAGGAATGATATTGATTTTACATGGAATGCCCTTTGTGAGAACAAAAAGCTTTTCAGCATCTGCAAGGGAGTCATTGACTCCTTTGAGAAGAACGTACTCAAGAGTGACTCGATCCCTCGCCTCTTGGGTGTGTTTTCGGCAGGCATCCAAAAGTTGAGCTATGGACCATTTTTTGTTGATGGGCATGATGCGAGTGCGAGTTTCGTCGTCCACGGCATTCAAACTCACAGCCAACCTTGCCCCAGAAGCTGTGACTTGGGAAATCATAGGGACAAGGCCCGATGTGGACACGGTGATTTTTTTTCTAGATAAATTCAAGCCCCAGCTTGAATGTAAAATCTCAATACTTTTAAAAACGGCCTTGGGGTTATCTAGGGGCTCTCCCATTCCCATAAAAACAATATTTGTGATTCTTTGATTTTGACTCTGGTTCGGGTTCGGGCTCGGGCTCGAGTTCTGGCTCGGGTTCGGGCTCTGGGCCAAGGAGGCTGAGGCCATAAGGTATTGGCCTACGATTTCCCGAGCTTCAAGTTTGCGCTGCACCCTTTGCTTTCCTGTGAAACAAAACTTACAGCCCATATTGCATCCTACTTCAGAAGAGACACACAGGGTGAGGCGATTTTTCGATGGAATCAATACAGATTCAATCGTCTTGCCCCCCTCCACCGCAAAGAGAAATTTGATCGTTCCATCTTCACTATCCAGGCGCTTCACCAGAGAGGGAAGGCTAAAGACGATTTGAGGTTGTATCTTGGCACGAAAGCTCTTTGCGAGGTCGGTCATATTGTCAAAAGAGGTTTCTCGGCGACCATACACCCACTTGAAAATCTGCGCCGCACGAAAACCCTTTTCATTCATTTTAACAAAGCGTTCCGTTAAGTCCTCAAGGCTATGGTCGTAAAATTCCAAAACTGACATGACTCATCCTTAACATAGGCTGTAACACTCTGCAATGACTGAGGGGCTTTCAATGTGAGTTTATCGCAGTGAATTCACCAGCTATGGCATCAGTTTTTTAACGGTGGGGCCTGCTTGAATTCGTGGTTGCTGCCGATGAAGGCAACCAAAACAGAATTAGAAATGTTAGTCATCACAGGGGAGTCTCAATAGCAAGGAGGGAAGTTGCAGGCCACAGCTGTGAAAACATACATTGACTTTACTCCAAAGCAAGATGAATAATTTTTACTTATGAAAAAATCCCTTCCTCCCCTTTGCTTAACCCTTGATAACGCTTTTAAAGCATTTTTTAAACATGACCAGGGCTTGCTGAAGCCTTTGTTGCAGGATTTTCTTCCTTTGCCACCCGGTTGTCGGGTGGAGCATGTTCAACTGTTGGATACAGAGGAAAACTCTTCAGAGGCGAGCAAGCCTTCGGGAAAGACCTTCATCTTGGATATGAAGCTTCGCATTTCTCGACAATTGTCCAGTGGGGAGTGGGTCGAAAATGAAACTGTGAATGTGGAGATGCAAACCGTCTCCCAAAGAGACTTCACAAATCGCCTTCTTGCCTATGCGGGACGGGTCTACTCCAATCAAGTGAAAGAAGGAGAAAAATACGAGAAATTAAGAACTGTTTACTCCCTTGTTTTCAGTACTGTGGACCTTCCTGAGCTACGCAAGGACAACGATTATTACCACACATGCAGCATGAGGCAGGATAGATACCCTCATTTGAGGCTCACCGATGGTATGCAATTTGTCATTGTAGAATTGAACAAGTTCATTGGCAGGTTAGACAGCCTTGTTGACCAGCGTGAAGCGTGGTGCTATTTCTTAAAAAGATCGGATGAGTTGGATCAACAAACCAGCCAAGAGCTAGCCAAAAAAGGAAGGGACATGGGAAGAGCCGTCAAAAATTTGTGGAACTTGTCTCAAGACGAACTTATGCGAGAGCGACTTGAAGCTGAAGATAAGCAGCGTCGAGATCGTTTGTCACAGATCGACACAGCCCATGAAGAGGGGCGTGAAGAAGGGCGTGAAGAAGGGCGTGAAAGAGGACGTGAAGAAGGGCGTGAAAGAGGGCGAAGGGAAGAGAGAGAGGCCATTGCTTTAAAGATGATTTTAAAAGGACAGGAGGCTTTGGAGATATCCGAAGCAACAGGGCTTTCTGAAGACGAAATCAAGGCTCTCCAAAAAAAGTAAAAATTTCTACAAAATAAGATTTACCTTCTAAAGCCCCACTCCTAAGCTCACTCACGGTGAAGCTTCCTTTCAAGACCATTGGGGAACTTCATACAAGAAATATTCGACTTCCGTGGACTAAGTGTGAGTTTGCCTCAATATATATTGAATCAACTCATGTCTCCAGCATGGCACACAGCCCATTTGGCCGACCACAACTCCAGCGGCAAAGTTGGCGAGAATACAAGCCTTTTCCAGGCTCATTCCCGAAGTGATTCCCAAAGCTAAAGCTGCCACCACAGTGTCTCCTGCTCCAGTAACATCGTAAACCTCCCTGGCGTAGGTGGGAAGGTGCACAACTTCCTCTGGTGAGAACAAGCTCATTCCATCTTTTCCACGTGTGATAACAAGGAACTGGCACTTGAGGGCATCCATCAAACGAGAGCCTACTCCCAAGAGCATTTCGGGCTCATCAAACTCTTGCTCTTGGGTGAGGCAGGCCAACTCAAAAGCTTCTGTGCGATTGGGGGTCACAAAGTGAGCACGGCGGTAGTAACGGGAAGGGGTTGTTGGGGCGGGATCAACGAGAACTTTCTTATTGGACAACTGCGCCAAGCTAATGATTTCTTGAGTCACCAACTCTGTTAAGACCCCGTTGGCATAATCTTCTATGATAATGACATCAGATGTGGGGATCCACTTGGCTGCTTTCTCAATGAGTTGAGATTCCACGGAACTTGATAAAAATTGGCGGCGCTGAAAATCCACTCGGGCCACATGGTGATTTTCAGCGATAAGGCGAGATTTGCGTGTGGTCATGCGCTGGGGGTCTTCAATGAGATGTTTGGAGGAAACACCTTCGCTTTCCAAAAGCCTTTTAAAATGACTTCCAGTATCATCATCGCCAATGGCACCGATAAGTGTGACCTCTCCGCCAAGACTGGATACATTTTTGGCCACATTGGCGGCAAGGCCCAGGCGATGATTCTGACTCTTCACATCAAGCACAGGAACAGGAGCTTCTCGCGAAATTCGAGACACCTCCCCAAGGAGATATTCATCTAAACCCACGTCGCCAATCACAAGAATATGGCCCGATAGGGACTCTTCCAGCTGATCCAGTATTTGTAGCTGCACTTCTTTTAATTGTGGTGATGTTAGTATTCTCTCCACCATGCCTACGCTTCTATTATTGTTTTAGCCAATGGGCAATGGTCAAGAGCCAATGATCCATCAAAATAACGCTTCACAAGAACTCTGCTATAATTCTTGTAAGGCTTAGTCGTAATCCCAAAGTACCCCTAAGTCTAACTCGATGGCTTCAAATGGCGGAGCTAAAACCTTATCGCTCCCTGTAAAACCTATCTCCATTCGATAGGTTTGATCTTGAAAAGCAAAAACCTCCAAAGTTCGACCAATGGGGTCTATCACCCAATAATAAGGAATTTCATTAACAGCATATATGCGCATCTTTAACACCCTGTCATAACGAACTGTTGATGGAGACAAAACCTCACAAACCCAATCTGGAGGCAACTCGAAATAAGCTGTTTCTGGAAGCTTTGGAAGACGATCCCTTTTCCAACCTGCTAAATCAGGGACAACAGTGTTTTTTTTCTCTCTCTTTTGAGCAGGTTTTTCAAAATGAAGTTCTGGTTCATCAAGAATCCACCAACCCCCTGGACCACCATTTCCTAATTGAAAAGGTCCTCCAATTTGAAGCCCTAAAATTGACGAAGTAGCTATATGCCTTGGAGCAGGTCTAGGTGATACAATTAACTCATCATTAAAAATTTCACCTACAAAATTTCCTGGTAAATCGCATAATTCCTCCCACAAACTTGAATATGTCTTTGTCTTTACTTTTTCTGCTTTACTCATAATATGACTCCCATGAAGTAACCTGGTCTTGAGCTTTGGATCGAACCCACCCCGCATGTACCTGCACTCTAAGTGTCTAGAGCTTTTTGTCTCTGTGATTCTAAGGCTTCTGTGATCTGATGAATGTGAATTTTGTTGGTTTCTGGCATTTTTAAGTTGAGTAGATCGGTGGGAGCCATCCACTGAAGGTTAATATGGTAAATAGGCTGGGGGTCTCCCTTCCATGAGGAGATACTATAGAACAGAAGGAGAATATGGTTTAAGTTCTCTTGATGATTTAAGCTCTCTTGATTTATATGGTAGGTGAGAGCGAGTTTAAGGTCACCCACTTCAACCTCAAGGCCGAGTTCTTCATGGAGTTCTCTGGCGAGGGCCTTTTGCGGAGATTCTCTCCCTTCTATTTTTCCACCTGGAAATTCCCAGACCCCAGCAAGAGAGTCCGATGCTGGGCGCTGCCCGAGAAGAACTTGGTCGTTTTTTCTGATAAACCCTGCCACCACAGGGATCCATAAGGCTCGCTTTTCCATTAGGTTTCCATCAAATTTGAAGTTTCATATACTGAGCCACTTGGCGAAAAAAGAAGGGGCCATGAAAAACCAGCGCTGAATACACTTGAACAAGGTTCGCTCCCATTTCCAAGCGCTCCATAACATCCTTGGGTTCCATCACCCCTCCACAGGACACCAAAAGTTTTCCTTGTTTTTTTTCTCCCAAAAAACTGACGGCGGATCGAAGGCTTTTTTTTGATAAATTGGCAAGGGGGAGACCCGAAATGCCCCCCTGGGAAGGAAAGGATGCCCCATGGCTGGCTCTAGATTTAGATGATGTAGATGTTGATGTTGATACAGATGTAGATGCGGATGTGGTATTGGTGAATATCCACCCATCTAAACCTAAATCTAGCGAAGTTGTTAAAACACTGTGCAGTTGCTCCTCAGATAAATCGGGGCTGATCTTGAGCAAAAGAGGTGGTGAAAGCGAAGAGCTTGAGTGACAAGATTCAACAATAGGTTTTAAAAACTTTGATAGATTCTCAGCCTTTAAAAGGTCTCTCAGCTGCTCTGTGTTCGGACTGCTCACATTGAGTACAAAGGCATCGGCATAGTCTTCAAGCTTTTGGATGCATTGAATATAGTCCATGTGGGCCATATCCAAGGGAGTGTGGTGATTTTTTCCAATATTGACAAAGATCGGTGTAAAGTGAGGTTGGTAGAGGGGCTTTATTTTGCTAAGGACATGCTCAACTCCCTTGCTGGGGAAACCCATGTGATTCCAAAGGCTTTTTGAGGAAATATTGCGATCCATGGTCTTTCCTGGGTGGCCCTCCTGGGATTTAGGTGTCACGGTGCCCACTTCAATAAATCCTGGTCCAAGGTTCCACCAAGAATGAATATGGTCTGCATCTTTGTCCATGCCTCCAGCGATTCCCAGGGGGTTGGTGAACTCGATTTCACGCCAGGTCATAGGTTTCCAGGTGAGAGTTTGAGGGGAGCTGATTTTCTTGTACAAAGATAGAAACAAGGGGCTCCACTTGTGTGCTGTTTGTGCCGGCAACCACATCCATGGTTTTACTTTCATGAGTCTACCCTCCCTTGATTCCTAATTTAACAGAAAAAAAATCATAGAAGAAGTATATAAATCATAAAAGGAAGTTTATAAATCATAAAAAAAGTTTACAATAGCTGAGGTATTTTCATATCACTTGTCATATTTTTCCTGTTATTTTATACATGACTCCATGATATCCAAAGATTCCGACCACGGCTCAAGCATTCGTTATCAACCTGACGAAACTCCTCCGAAAATACTTTCACTGGCTCTCGGTTTTCAGCTTGTCGCTATCACTGTTGCTGGCGTGGTGTTGACGCCAGCCATCGTCATCCGGGCAGCAGGCGAGAGTGAACTCTTCTTGTCATGGGCTGTGTTTGCTGCTGTCGTCGTCGCAGGCCTAACCACCGTATTGCAAGCGGTCCGAATAGGTCGGTTTGGCGCTGGTTATGTGCTTATGATGGGCACATCGGGGGCGTTTATCGCCGTCTGTATTACAGCCATTGCCAAAGGCGGCCCGGCGATGCTCGCCACTCTGGTCATCATTTCCTCGTTCTTCCAGTTCATGCTTGCGACGCGACTCTCGTTGTTCCGGCAAGTTCTGACCCCGACTGTCGCCGGAACGGTACTCACGCTCATACCCGTTACGGTGATGCCAATCGTCTTTGATATGCTGAATAAAATGCCAGAAGGCGCACCAAAATTTGCTGGGCCAGTGACTGCTTTGATGACCATGGTTATCACTGTCGGTATGGCGCTAAAGGCCAAGGGGCAATTAAGGCTCTGGGTACCGGTCATTGGCGTCGTTATCGGTTCAGTGGTTGCCGGATTTTTCGGCATTTACGATTCCAATCTCGTACTCAGCGCCTCATGGGTTGGTTTGCCCGATGGCAGTTGGCCCGGTTTGGATTTAAGTTTCGGCCCGGTTTTCTGGACACTGCTTCCCCCATTCGTATTTGTCACCTTGATCGGTGCCATAGAAACGGTCGGCGACTCTATCGCCATCCAACACGTCTCCTGGCGCAAGCCCCGGGCCGTGGATTTTCGGGCGGTACAGGGTGCTGTAGGGGCCGACGGAGTGGGCAACCTGTTGTCTGGTCTCGCCGGGACGGTACCAAATACGACTTATTCAACCAGCATTGCAGTGGTCGAATTGACAGGGATTGGAGCACGCAGTGTCGGTGTCGCCACGGGTGCGTTATTCATTGTGCTGGCATTCCTGCCCAAAGCACTCGCAGTCATTCTGGCTATTCCGGATCAGGTGGTTGCGGCCTATCTTACCGTGGTCTTGGCGCTTATCTTCATACTTGGCATGAAAATGATCATTCAAGATGGAATCAACTATCGTACTGGCCTGATTGCCGGAGTCTCATTCTGGGTCGGATTTGGTTTCGAAACCAATTCGATTTTTCCCGAATTTTTCTCGGAATTTGCCGGAGGATTCTTGCAAAATGGAATTACGGCTGGCGGTTTGACAGCAATTATTTTGACTCTGTTCCAGAGGATAGGAGTCTCCCGGAGTCGCCGGATCGAAACAAAATTGGATACTTCGGCGCTACCAAACATCAGAGAGTTTCTGGAAGCATTCGCATCCCACAACCGCTGGGATCAGGCGATGATGACTCGACTCAACATCGCCAGTGAGGAGACACTGTTGACGCTCCTGCAAAAAAGTGAAGCCATTGGGAGCCGTGAGTCCCGGAGATTGAGTCTGGTTGCACGGAAGGAGGACGGTGGGGCCGTGCTTGAATTCGTGGCTGCCGCCGGTGAAGGCAACCTCCAGGATCAAATAGCGCTACTCAGTGAGCAACCCGTTGATGCCCCTCCCGTAGAAAAGGAGATATCACTTCGTCTATTGCGGCACGTCGCATCTTCGGTTCTACATCAGCAATACCATAACACGGATATCGTGACTGTCCGCGTGGACGCTCCGAAACCCGTTCGCGGCGAAGTCACCTCTTAGGGAAAAATTATGAGATAATACGCCTCAACTCATTTGTTTTATTGTGAGACGCTTTCAGGATTTTTATTTTTTTGTGAACTTGACTATGCTATGATTTAGCTATATTGGGCCTCGAACCTAACTCTTATGTGTTTCTTAAGTATTTATTTATGAGGTCATACGCATTCACTGCTCCTCTTTAACTTTATAGGACAAGTCAATTAACCAAGGTGAGTTCAATGTCTAATTTCCTAGCTCCACACTCCAAAGCAGATAGTTTTTCTTGCAGAGTTAAGGCTCAGTGCGGCTTTACTCTCACATCCACTCTTATGGCGGTGGGTATTACATCGCTAACATTTATGGCTGTCATGGGAATGATAAACTTTCAAGGCTTAGAGTCAAAAGCTATCAAGCAACAACTCGTCAGAAGCTCAGCCCATTATCACATTTTACAATCTCTTATAAATGAAGGTAACTGTAAATGTCTTATGAGTTCTCATCAAATTACAGACAAGCAACAACAGTATGATTTAAAAACTATATACAGTAGCTATACTAATTCGTCAGCCTGCACGTCCGATGCCTCCAATATTATAGTCACCAGCGAATCAACCCAACAAAAAAATGAGGAAGGGTTAAGCATCGCCTCTGTGGTTCTAGATGATGTGACAAAAGGGGGGAGCCTAGGACCAATCGCTTCTGGCTCGCCAAGTCCCACTTACACTGGTTACCAAGGGAAAATCATAATCACTTATAATCATCAGTATATGGTACGGGTGCTAAAACCTATCACCATTCCCATTTTACTAACAGTGGACTCTTCAGGCTCCCCAGGGAATGTGAGAGTCTGTGGGGCCAAGACAGATTTATCAGGAGTCACAGCAAGAGTTGTTGTCATGGAGGAGCAGATAACAGGAGGGTCTGCCCCTATTGCAAATCCTGTCACGCCCACATCCCTGACCGGTCGTGTGATTGCTTTGGAGAAGCGTGTGACAAGTTTAGTTAACTACATAGATAAGTATGTGCTTGATACGAATCTTCAAATACAAAACCATCATAAGCAGATAATAGAAATCTTCAAGTTACTGAAAAAGCCCCATAAACACAAGCTACTCACTGCGACATCTCCCTCGCGTTCTACTTCAATAAGTACTGGAGGAGCTAATTCACACTCACATAGTGCGTCAAATCATGGGCACGGCAGTCATGCCCACACGCTGGACGACTACCACCCCCCCATCCTGCCGCCGCCGCCGCCGCCCCCGCCGCCACCGCCAGTATTGTGCTCCTGTACCACTACCCAGACAAAATGGCAGACCAACGATGGCAGGAGGTGTTCTCTTCACCAAAGCAGACGTACATGCACTGGAAAAAACCAATGTGGTAATAACGGTAATAACCCTTGCGAACAACTCTCATGCTCTGCATGGGCTAGGATTGGCGTCGGAAGAAGCACAGGTAACTGTGGCCGATGACCTTGCCAAATCCCTAAAGGAGTATAAAAAGGTGAAAGACTTTATGAAAGAAACAGTTTCTGGAATCCTAAAGCCATGATTTTGATAACATGAGCCGCTACGAAGAGCCAATTTGATTCTAAATCATATTTTCATATTTGCAGAAATTGAGAAATGATGTCATGACCAAGCCCTCGCCCACCTGCCTATCTTCTCCTGAAATATTCACTTGATAGAGGGTGGGAATACTCACTCAAAGGGACTTCAAGTTATCTGAACTTAAGCCCAGTTCAGGCAGGGAATAAGGGTGTAGGCGATACTCATGAGTCAATGCCGTTTCCTTAAGCCACCACACCCCTCTGCCTCTGCGTTAAGCTATTTCTTTTAAAAGAACTCCCAGCCCTTTTGATAGACCTTTCATAGCTTCTTTTGAAGTGCCTCCTCTTCTCCATTGAAATCTTCATCAGCAACTTTATCTGCTTCCTAAATTTCTGATAGAGCCCCGCAACAAAAAGGGGGATGCTATCCATTATGAAATCAAGAATCAGTTTAAAGTTAGGTTTTTTGTAGTCATTTTTTACCAACTGATTCACACTGTCTTCATCCTCATTTATGCTCATTTGAATCTTTGTATAATTGAAGAGCCAAAAATAAGAATACAGCTCTTGCAATATTCCATTAAGGCTTGTTGAGTGCCACTGCTCCATTTTCATTGTCGATGTAAAATCACGAAATGTCGTTTCTATTTCCCAACGACGAGAGTAAAGAGCAACCATATCCTTCTTGTCCAAGGAGCCATGCGGAAGATTAGTGGCCAAAACAGAGAACTCCCCAGTCTTTGGGTTTTTATACTTATAGAGATGAATGACCACCCCCTCAATAACCATTTGTGAATACCAACCTGGGCCATTAAATAAATTTACGATGGGGATAAAAGTAGAGCCTCGCTTACAACGCGCAATAAAGAAGTTACTGGCTTGAGCATGGGCCTTAATAATCTCTGTAGATAAATAAAGCCTATCGTAGAGAGTTATGCTATTACTCTCAAAACTACCTATCATTTGAATAGCATTGGCGATTTCGTTGAGAGCGGGAGAATAGCAAAGATTCTTTGTCACACCCGATAAAACGTCATAAGCATGAGATAGATACATACGTAAGAAATGAGTTTCCATCTCATTTGGGCAAGGGTACCCACAATAACCCTCCTTTAAAAGATCTTTAGAGCGAGGAAGTGCTAATTGGTCGCCATCTATGGCATAGATATAAAAGCCATGAAACGTTTTTCTCAATGGTTCGTAGTCTGTAATCAGAGATTCAAAGATATTTTTAAAAAATAGGTAAGAAATACTTTGACGTATCTTGCTGAGACTGCTTTTGACTGGCATGAGAAGCAGGTCACCAAAATGAGTCCATACCGTCTTAAGAGCGATTTGGTAGCCTTCGTAATTTGTTCCGGAAATAAGATAGATAATAGTAAAAAAGAAAATTTGAGGATTAAATTTTCGGCTATATCCGAGTTTCTCGGAGCCTAAAGTCCAAATTCCCTAGGGAAATAGCTAAAAACTGGATGTACAGGTTATTCCTAAGATTTGTACATAAAAACACGGAGGACAGGGCTACCAAATCACTTGTGTGGAGAGCCGCCGTTATCCACAAGACTCACCCACAGCAGCGCTGCTTTATTGTGGCTCCGAGGGCCATAGCCGCAGCGTCGCCATGGATGAGTCTGTGGATAACTGACTCATCTTGGCGGAGTTAGTATGGGGAGGTGAATTGGAAAAAGAAATGTTGATCGACAATAAAAACTATAATGTACAAAAACGCTTGGGGAAACTTCCAACAATATCCAAATCCCCAGCACACAAGTAAATCATATTCTCAAAACCCTGTAGGTTCTTAAATCCTGAAGCCCGATTTTTTATGATCTTTAGAAGGCGATTGATTCCCTCAGCCTTGGCATTTGTGACAGGATCTTTAATGAAGGAAAGAATATTTTCTTGGTGCTTCCTGAGCATCAAGGCAAACTTTTTCATAGAATCAATGCGTGATCTTAAGGCACGAGTGATCCAGGCATTCAGAAAATTCGCAGCATGACCTGGACTCACATAATCCCAGAAATGCTCAAAATTATCTTTAAGCAGCCATGCTCTGAATATTTTATTGTTAGATTTCTCCATGAGGTTAATTTTACGAGTTTGGGCCTTACTACGAGAGGATGAACTGTAGGCTATCAACCAGCGAGTTCCCTTAATAGCCTTTCTGTCCTTCTTGCAGGCATCTCTCCAAATTTCTTTTCTCACCTCATCCACAGCCCTGTTGAGGGATTGAATAATGTGAAATTTGTCCAAAACGAGAGTAGCATTCTTACAATGCTCCTTGATAGAGGAGATGTAGCCTTGAGCCATATCACAACAAGCCACTCTAATTTTGTCTCGCTGATATTGGCTGAGTTCCTTTGTAAAAAAGGAGTCTATTGTCTCCTTACCCTTACCTTTTCCAATCCAAACGACACAGCCTTTCTTCATGTCGTAAATCAAGGTAATAAACTTCCTTCCCTTAGCATAAGAAATTTCATCGACTCCAATGACCTCCAAACCACGAATTTTGTGACCATCTCGTTCCCTGTGGATGATTCGATGAATAAGATCAGATAAGGTGGATGTGGGTATCTTGACAAGCTCTGAAACGGCTTTTTGGGTCATCTGCTTGGTCAGGGTCAGAATTGTTAGTTCCAGACGATAGGTGACTCGACTGAAGTGGTCGGCCCAAGGAATTCTCTCCATAATACGACCATGAGTGGGACACAGAACTTCCTTCGGAGAATAATGGAAATAAATGGGGGTACCGCACACGACGATATCTCGCCACACTCTTTCTTCTAAGCATCTAAGTATCTTACAGCGGCGTCCACAATGAGGACAGCGGCAGCCATTCTTATGGGGTTTAACCCCTAAGTGAAGTTCTTGATTTCGATTTTTAAATTTAACCCAAGTCACTTTTAAGAATGATAATTTCAACATCTTTATAATAAACTTATTCAAGACCATGGCATCTCCTGTATTATTTTCCAATAAGTAAATTAAGAGATTAAACCATGGTTTTGTTATGGGTAAAGTAATGAGGGGGATAAATCATGGAAATTGAATTATTTTCTTGGTTTTTAATGCGGTAATTCTGCAACGTCGAAATTAGGCCCATTTTCTGTTGAGAAACTCGGATATACCCAAATTTTCGATTCCTTTTTTGTTTTTCTGGATCGACAAGGTGCTCTGGCTTGAAGGAAGAATCAAGTTTTGGTAGAATAAAATGGTCATCTGTGACGCGAACTCGTCATTTGGGGGCTTTCGAGATCAATATTGGATTGCATGTGACTTACTCCTTGGTTGAGGGTTGGGTGTAAAATAAAACAAGTCTTATTCTTGTCGATTTATCTAATAATTTCAAGAGATTTTTCTTAAGGAAACGGCATTGACTCATGAGTATAGTGGAGTCAAGTCCAAAATACTCATGAGTATAATGGAATTAGGTCCAAAATACCCATGAGTCAAAGGGGCCTAGAATTTCTAGAAGAAATGCGAAGAGAATAATAAAAGGGGCTCCCCATCTTATGATCCAACGCCAATGAAAGTAAAAAACAATGGCATTGGAATTGTCTCCATCTATAAACTCCCCACGCCTCACGGATTCAGCGACCTTATAATAGGCCATCTGACTGATGTAAAGTGCCGATAGGGGAAGCCCCCATTTGACCAGGCCCTTATCAAAAATCATTAAAGAAATAAAATCAGTGACCTTGCCAAATCCTAAAAAAGACGGGGATAAAAGCAATATAGATACGATACCTACACATAAAGCTCCAATGGAAAACACCACTTTGGGTGAGCTTGCAGCGGCTCCAGTTAAGCCGTTGGCCACAGCTCCAAAAAGACCAATGCTTGCAGAAAGAGCCATTAAGTAAAGGCACAAGAAGAAACCCACTCCGACCAGATTTCCATAGGATAAGCTCGCTAGCAAAGTAGGAACAGTTTGAAACAAAAGGTAAGGAGCTTCTAAAGGTGCTTCTAAAGAATTTCCCACTTGAAAGCCACCCCCTACTGCCACCAAGGAAAAAATGAGAAGCCCCGTCAGCACGGAAATGCACAGGTCAAACACAGTCACTTGAAAGCCAAACTCTGACAGCAAGCTTTTTCCGTTCCAACAGTAACCAAGGGCAACAACGGCGCCACAACCAATACTCAAAGTGAAAAAAACATGCCCTAGGGCCTCCAGCAAAGATGAGTGATTGAGATTGGAGAAATTGGGGTAGATAAAATATTTCAAACCTTCTTTCGCATTTTCTAAAGAAATGGACTCTATAACAAGCACAATGAGGAGGAACACAAAAGCGGGTATGATATAGTTTATCCACTTTCTAATGTTGTTTCTAAATCCTTCCCATGCAAAAGTCATCACAATTAAGAAGTGAGTCGAAGTGAATAAATATTGCAACCAATCATTTTTTATAAGTGCAAAAATAATTTCACCCGACGGTACTCGATCTTTCCCAAGAAAAGCATCAATAAAATACATAAGAAAATACAAAACCCATCCAGAAACTATAGATAAATAAATAAGAACCATAAACGAAAAAGCTAAGAAGAGCTTCTTCATATGAACTGTCCCAAATTTCAGAAATTTGGGCATGGGTTTATGTTTATTTTCATCTTTAAGGAATTTTTCTCCATCCATTCTCCAACTTTTTCCAAATAAAAGTTCATTGATTAAGAAAGGAGCACCCACAATAAGAGTCAAAATAATGTAGAGAAGCACAAAAGCTCCTCCACCATTTTCAGCAACCACATAGGGGAAACGCCATAAATTCCCTAGGCCAAAGATCGCTCCCATGGTCAAAAAATAAAAACTGAATTCCTCCCCTCTGAAGATATGTTGCATAAATGAGTGTTTCATAAAAGAGCGTTTCATAAAAAGACGTTTCATTATGAAGATCTACCGCTCTTCATAACAAAGAGACGTACAGGAATTCCCTTGAGATTCCAGTTGGCCTTTATTCTCTTGGATAAAAACCTTCTGTAAGAGGGAGAAACTCCATCTGGACGATTGGCAAAGGCAATAAAGCTTGGTGGCTTTTGTTTGGTTTGAGTTAAATAATAAAATTTCACATTTTTTGACCCCTCTACAGGAGCCGGTGCTTGACGAATCACCTCATAAAAAAATTTATTCAGCTGAGATGTCGAAATATGTGTATTCATCTTAGACCAGATATCTTCAACCTTTTCAAAGAGCTGCTTCAAACCAAACCCCGAAAGAGCACAGATAAAGACAATAGGAATATCTGGAAAAAAATGAAATTGCTTTTCCACTTGCCTATGAAACCACTGACGGTGGGCAGAACGATGAGACTTTGCTGCATCTACTTTGTTCGCCACTAAAATCACAGGTTTGTGCTCTTCTATAATATATTCAACAATTTTTGCATCTTGCACTGTGGGTCCCTCCACGGCATCGACGAGGAGAAAGACTATATCTGAACCATGGATCGCTTTCTTAGAGAATATCGCTGATATTCTTTCCACAGCCCCATGGCGCTTGGAAGAACGACGCATTCCCGCGGTGTCTACGAGAAGATAATTTTTTGTTCCCATGGAAAAAGAAGCTTCAATGGCATCCACCGTGGTTCCTGCTCGTTGAGAAACCAACATTCTCTTTTGACCCAAGAGTTGGTTGCACAAAGAACTTTTACCCACATTGGGTTTTCCGACAACACTCAGCTTCACGCAGGATTCTCGTTCGGAAGAAACTGGGGGGCTTAAGTTTTTTAAAACCCACTCCACAAGGCTGTCCACATTGTCTTGCTTTTCAAAACTTGTGGCTATCAACTCTCCACCCAATTCAAAAAAATCACTGAGAATCAAATCCGCTTGGTGCATTTGGTCCACTTTGTTCACCGCAATGACAAAGGGGCACCCCGATTTCTGAGCCATACGTACCACATCGGCGTCTTCAGGCACCAGACCTGCACGTCCATCCACAACGACAATCAAAAGATCAAAAGTGTGAAGAAGGCTTAAAATATGATTGCGAATCTCAGGGGCAAAGCCCTCTTTTCCCTCTGTGAGACCACCTGTATCCGCCACATCAAATTGTCGGCCCCACCAAGAGGCTGTTTCAATGAGAATGTCTCTTGTGACTCCCGCCTGATTCCTTACCATGGACTTACGGGTTTTCGTCAGCCGGTTAAACAATGTGGATTTTCCTACATTGGGTCGCCCTACAATGGCGACTCTCTCATGGATGAAGTCACCTTCATAAGTCGCATTTATGGATTCATCTTCATGGGCGAGGTCACCTTCATCATGAACAGATTCATTTATGGGTTCATCTCCATGGACGGAGTCACCCTTATGAACAACTTTATTTATTGATGACATAACCTAAGTCCCTTAAAAGTGACTTCTTTTTTGTCCACTGAACCTTCACTTTGACATACAGCTCTAAAAAGACCTTTTGGCCAGTGATTTTTTCAATATCCAAACGAGCTGACTGTCCTATTCTTTTAAGAGTGGACCCACCACGACCTATAACAATGGGACGATGTTTTTCTTTGCTTACAATAAGTTCAGCTGAGATATTCAAAATTTCAGGAAGTTCTTGAAAACTTTTGATCTGAACGGCCATTCCATAGGGTATTTCTTGGTGAAGAAATACAAAGCATTTTTCGCGAATAATTTCTGAAGACAAGGCACGCATATTTTGTGTGGTATAAATATCATTTTCATAAAGTGGAGGACTCTGAGGTACAAGATTTTTAAGTGTGGGAAGAAGTGTTTCCTTTAAATCTTCAGACCAGTGAGTGGAAGAAGTGATCACAATTTTCTTATTAAACTCCTTGAGTTTATTTCTCAGAGCAGCCACTCGATGATCCTGGCTCAAATCGGCCTTACTAATAACAATACACCATGGCTTTGTATCAACAATGGTGTTTGTGCTAGCAGTTATGCTTGTATCATCAGCTGTGCTTGTATCACCGGCGTTAGAGTTTATAAGTTCCACCACCTCAAGCAGACTTTCTAAGCTCTTGGCGTCCACATTGAGAACTGCAACAAGGGCATCCACATCACTCATGACAGCGTGCACTTCTTTTTTTAAAAAGCCATGAAGCCCCAACTCTGAAGAAATGATGCCCGGAGTGTCCACACATAAGAGCTGTGCATCTTGGTCTGAGTAAATGCCCACCACTCGTTGCCGTGTGGTTTGAGGCTTAGAGGTCACAATCCCCACCTTCTCGCCAATGATTTTATTGATAAGGCTGCTTTTTCCCGCATTGGGAAGACCTACAAATCCTATAAAGCCTGAACGAAAGGGGGTAGGTTCAAGGGCATTCACAGAGACACACAAGTGTTTAAGGATTCGATTTGATGGAGTCCTTGGAGCGCAGCTTCTTGTTCTGCCTGTTTTTTACTTTTACCTTCTCCCTGTCCCATGACCTGATTTCCTACATAGACTTTCACAAAAAAAGTCTTATCATGGTCAGGTCCTCGATCTTTCACCACTTTGTAAGTGGGAGTCTGTTTAAAAAGTTCCTGACACTTTTCTTGAAAGTGAGTTTTATAATCACTGCTGTAATAATTTGTAAGGTCTAAGTGAGATAACCTTTCCCGAAAAACATCCTCTATAAACTTGTAGGCTTTGTCATAGCCAGCATCACAGAAAAGGGCGCCTACAACAGCCTCATAGGTCGAAGCAAGAAGCCGTGGCTTGAGAGAACCACCATTTCTCATCTCCGCCCAACTGAGTAAGATATTTTGATTAAGGTCTAAATCAAGGGCAATTTCGGCAAGTGTGGTCTCATTCACCAAACTAGCACGCATCTTAGAAAGAGGGCCTTCATCGAGTTCGGGGTATTTTTGCATCAACATAGATCCCACAGCTAAATCAAGAACGGCATCACCCAAAAATTCCAATCGCTCACTGTGTCCTTTCGAGGCTCCCTCGGATTCATGGTGATAGCTCTTATGGGTAAGGGCGCTCATAAGAAGACTTGGATTTTGAAAAGTGTGATTCAACTTTTTTTCCATCTTGTCTTGTTGACTCTCCTGTTTATTACAATTGGGCATTATCTTCCCTTTTCATAGCTCCCTTGGGAGAGGGCGTAGAAAGGTGAGTGGATGTATGGATATCTCCCTGTGAGTTTGAAAGATTTTCAATCTGCTCTTTTTTAGAAGAGTTAGAATGGGAAGAAGAAGAAATTGCAGAAGGTTTGGCCGCCTCAGTTTCATCATCATCCAAGCCTTTTTTAAACCCACGAATGGCCTCACCCAATGATTTTCCCAAACCGGGTATTCTCTTTGGACCAAAGAGAAGTAAGATAATAGCTGCTACAATTAACATTTGCCAAATAGATGGACTCATAATAGCCTCCCATACGCCTAGAGATGATAGAATCTGTAAAGCCAAATAACACTATGCTTCCATTTCGTCAAGAGGATTTTCTAATGTGGTGGTTTCTTCTATGACTTTCTCTTTCGATTTTGGTTTTGGTTTTGATTTTGGTTTTGATTTTGGCTTCGGTTTCGATTTTTGTTCTGGCTTTGATTTTGATTTCGATTTTGGTTGAGTTCTTTTTCAAGTTGATAACCATAGTGGTCTTGATAAAGATTTTCCCAAAATAATAAGTCTGCGGGGCAAATACAACAAGAGGACTTGGCAAAATTGATGGCCAATGGGTAGGAGGAACTTTGAATGACAGCGAGAAGTGAGGACATCCCTCTTTTTTCAAGCTGCTTTCTTCGAGCCAATAAATTTTGCATCTGAATGGATCGAGCCACAAAAGCTTGTTCATATTTAAACATACCCAGTTCATCTCTCATTATAGCCAGTAGCTTCTCATCAGCCATCAATTCGTGGACATGGACCATACCCTCCTTCTCTATAAAGCAACGATAATAGGCATGAATAAATTGGCTGAAAAGAACAAGGGGAACCTCCTTATCAAGGTAACCATCATGGAATTGGCGAAGCTCATCAATAAAATTTTCACTTTCCATGGATTGATGAATATTGGGAGCAATGGCTTTGAGAACTCCAAGATCATAGGCTTCTAGGAAAGCGCCCGAGGGGGCGTCAAGCTTCATAAATTTGATAAACTCTTCTCGCCGCCGGGCGAGGGCAGAACCTTGGAGACTGGAAGCATGATTTTTCAAGTGATAGCGAAGCTGTGAATCTATGGAGAAGTTAAGTTTGTGGGCCAGGCGTATTGCACGGAAAATGCGTATAGAATCTTCCACAAGCCGTGTGTTCGGATCGCCAATCATGCGCACAGTTCGAGTTTCTAAGTCCTTGAGGCCGTGACAATAATCCATAAGTTGGTCACTCATGGGATCATAGAAAAGTCCATTGATGGTAAAGTCACGGCGATTCGCATCTTCATTGAGAGAGCCAAAGAAATTATCCCCCTCAGAGGCTCCATCTTTCCTGTCCTCCTCTCGAATATCTCGCCGAAAAGTAGCCACCTCCAGTTGAAGGTCTCCCCTTTTCACTAAAACGAGACGAAATCTCTTCCCAATGACATAGGCATTACTAATAAGCCTTTTCACTTGGTTAGGGCGAGCGGACGTAGCAATATCAAAGTCTTTGGGCAACTTTCCCACAAGAAGGTCCCTAACACAGCCCCCCACAAGGTAGGTTTCATGCCCATGTTGCTGAAGAGTCTTGACGATTTCTGTGGCGTGGGGGTTGATAAAGTTGATATGCAGATGAGGTCGAGGTCGTTTCGCCATAGAGGGCATAATGAAGGCAACAAGGTAAAAATGCAACATCGGGGGACGAAAATGTCCTCATACAACATACGAGAGATAAAAATGTCCATACTTAAACAACTCCATCGCCGCAAATTTACTCGTCGCATTAAAAAATATGTATAAATTATTTATAAGATTTTACGAATAATTTTGTTGCGAAAAGAAAATATTTTTTGAATATCTTTGGCAATAAAGGAGCCCATGAGTGCATTCCCCAGATATTTCATGGGAGGGCGAAAACACACTTGGTCAGTCATAAGAGTTCCACCAGCAAAGCTTTCAAACCGGTGTGTGTGTTCCCACTTGGAATAGGGCCCCTTAAGTTGCACATCGAAAAACCCATGGGGTGGATTCCAATCTTTAATGAGAGTGCGCCATTTCATTGGAAATCCATGGATTCTTAGCTGATAATCAATTTGGCTCCCAGACTGTATTTCAGGTCGAGTTCCTGATTGTATTTCAGGCTGTATTTTAGAAGTGTCTTCGCTGAGATTTTTTAAACCGAGAATTTTTAAACGAATCCAAGGGGGTGTGATTTTTTCCAGATTTTCTGTCTTAGAAAAAAAATCAAAAACATCACTTTGATTTTTTTTGAGCCAAAGACGATTGTTAAATTCATGGTCATAGGGGTTGTCTGGCAACAGATCTTCAAGGGCTTCAGGTAGCATAGGGTATTTAAAAGGGAAGTCCATATCCATAAGCCTTTTGGGAAGTACTTTTTGACTGGCCACAATGTATTTGGCGACCTCACCCTGGGTAAGACGTAAGCCCACATAGGGCACGGAAGGTGATACAAAGCCACCTAGGGTTTCTGCCATGGTCTCTATAAACTTGCGATGGACTGTGGCGTGAGGAGCCGTCAAATTGTAGGTGCCATTGAAAGCAGAGTTTTCTAAAGCTTCACAAAAAAAGTGAACCACATCTTCCAAATGAATCCAACTCATCCATTGCCGACCATGGCCCAAAGGAGAGCCCAATCCACATCTAAAAAGGGGGTGAAGCTTTTCAATTAAACCTCCTCCTTTTCCAAGAACCAAACCTATTCTAGCAACAATGCGGCGGCAATGGCTCTCTAGAGAAGATGTCTCTTCTTCCCAGGCTCTGCACAATTTAGCAAGAAAGTCATTCCCTGAAGGGGTCATTTCAGTGACCTCCCTGTTCTCACAGTCCCCGTAATAACCTATGGCCGAGGCCGATATGAAACATTTCAAAGTGGAATTTGATGAAAGAAGAGCTTGCACAATGTGTCGAGTTCCCTGAGTGCGTGAATCCCATAATTCCTTCTTATAAGATGGATTCCAACGCTTCCCAGCAATAGAGGCCCCCGCCAAATGAATCAGAGCCTCGACACCTGAAAAAAGTGCTGGGTCCACTCCCTTCTTCGGATCCCAAGTAGCACAATGGTAAGGAGTATGGGAGAATCTTGAGCCAGAAACAGAAGAATTTACGCGTCGAGTTAAAATGCAAACTTCGTGACCTCTGCGTGCAAGGGCTTCACAGAGCCTATTTCCAATAAAACCTGTCGCCCCCGTGACCAACACCCTCATACAACCCCCCTACAATAAAGTATACATACCTTAAAAAAAAGGTATATATTTATATTGCGCATTCATTACATGGAGGAGGGAAAATTTAACCTTTTATCGCAAAAGTAATACGGAATATGATATAGCCATATAACACATATAGAATAATACATATAAAAGGACATATAGTAAGCATAATAGAGTAGGCATATAGAAAATGAGTAACAAATACAAATAATGATATAATGGGTCACTGAATGATGAAGCAAGGGATACAAAAATTAAAATCACAGCCAAAGGATTCGGACTCATTGGAGAAACCTTTATATGAAGTCCAAATCGCTGGCATGACTCTCAAGCTACGCTCATCCCATGATTCAAAGACTGTCGATGAATTGGTTCAAACTGTGAACGATAAGGTTCAAGAAGTGCAAAACCACAGTACGAGAATTTCACCCCAAAGTGCATTGGTTTTAGCAGGATTGCATTTAGCAGAGGACTTGATCCTCATGAAGCGCTCCGCCCAGTTAGAACTCTGTCAACTAGAAACTCGTGCATGTGAGATATTATCTGACCTAGATCGAGAGTCTACCACCATATCACAAACAGGCATGGCGATGAAATCAAGCCCATAAATAAAATGGGAGAGTTTCGTTGTTGGTCGTAGGTGTCAGTTTTATGCTTTTGAGTGGTATTGTAGAAGGTGTAGGTCAAAATGCAAATCATTTACAGCCCAATCAAAGAGGGCTAGGGATGGAGTTAGAGCTATGGAATGACAAAGCCAAAGCTCGTAGTTACTTCTCTCAAAAACGAAATGAATTTGTCAAAATCCAAAAGAGACAGGGGACCCTCCCAAGCCTCTCCTTTCACTTTGGCCAGTACCTACAAAGTCTCTTTGAACAACTCTTCCAAAGAAAAATTAAATCTGAAAAGAGTTCTGAAAAAGAAGATAACTCTAAACAAAAATGGGCTTTAAGGGGAGCCTTAGGGGAAACTTCAGCTAACCTGACCATTGCAAGCTACAGGGCCATAGGATCCGAGGTCTCCACAGATAGCTTTCCAAGCTCCACCCATTCTTGGGCTCAATGGGTTTACCCCAAAATTCAGGGATCTCAGCTTGAATTTTTACAACCCCTAAGCCATACACCTACAGGGTTTGTTAAAAGTTCTTGGGGAATTGAAGAACCCTGTGAAGGTTCCAGTAAAGTTTCATTGGATAGCATAGATATTATTCTCATTCCCGGAATTGCTTTTGATCGTCGAGGTCATCGTTTGGGAACAGGCAAGGGATTTTACGATCGAACCTTAAACCATTACCGAGGAGTCAAAGTCGGAATTGCCTACGCCGCACAAATTAGCTCCAACGACCTTGCGACAGAAGAGCATGACCTTCCCATGGACTACGTTCTCACGGAAAAATATATGCTCAGAAATTTAAAAACTTAAAAAGGTTAAAGAGGTTATCATGGAAACATCCGCAATGGTTATTTTAGCTGCAAGCTTTGTCATCGGCATGATGGTGGGTTTTGCCAGTATTTTTATCTATCGAAAAATGTTGGATGATAAAAAAAGAGGGTTGGCTCAAAAAGAGGCCCAAAGAATTATAAACCGATCCAAGTCCCAAGCAACTCGCATTGAAAAGGACTCCAAGAAAAAGGCATCTGAATTTGAGAATCGAGCCCGACGAAATGTAGAATCAGATATTAGTAAGCAAAAGCAACAAATCAAAAATACGCAAAAGCAGCTGAAAGATAAAGAACAACGACTTGAAAGAGACTACAAGAAAAAAGATGATAAATTTAAACGTAAAATGACCCAATTGGAAGAACGCAATGATCAATTAAATGTAGTGGAAAAAAGAACCACCGACTTAGAGGAGCAAGCCCGCCGCGAAGTCGATATTCTCCAAGATAAATTGGCCAGCATCGGACACATGACCCCTGAACAAGCTCGTGAGGAATTAAAGTTAGCTCTTGAAGAGCAAACGAGGCGAAACTTCTCAGGTCACCTTGCTCACATTGAAGATGAAATGAGAGCCGAGGCTCAAAAAAAATCCCTGAGAATATTAACCACAGCGATTGCCCGGTATGCCAGTGAAGTTTCCACGGAGAGAACAGTGAGCAATGTGGCCCTCATCAGTGATGAAATGAAAGGTAAGATCATTGGTCGCGAGGGACGCAATATCCGAGCCCTAGAAGCCGCTTGTGGAGTTGACCTCATTATTGATGAAACTCCTGAGTCTGTTGTCATCTCAAGCTTTGACCCTGTAAGACGAGAAATTGCACGCCTGACTCTTATAAGGCTCATGGAGGATGGGCGTGTTCATCCCGCCCGTATTGAAGAAGTTGTGACAAAGGTGAAGTCAGACCTTTTTAACACGATTAAAGAGGACGGCGAAAAGGCGTGTTTTGATGCAGGTATTCACGGCGTCCATCCCGCTATTATCAACCTTCTCGGTGGCTTAAAATACAGACATTCAGGGGTTCAAAATCTTTACAAACATAGCCTTGAGGTCTCCCATATTTCAGGTCTTATCGCCGCCGAGGTGGGTTGTGACCAAAAACTTGCAAAAAGAGCCGGCCTTCTCCATGCCATTGGTAAGTGCATTGATCACTCTGTGCAGGGAAGTTACGCCGAAGTTGGAGCTGATTTCGCAAAACGTCATAGTGAAAAGAGAGCGATCGTGCAAGCTATACGCTTTCATTGTGGAACACAAGAGTCGCAAACCCTTCTGGGCCACATTATCCAGGCCGCCAATAATTTAGCTGAAGCTCGCCCTGGAGCCCGAGCCTCCACCATGGAGTCTTACATTAAAAGACTCAGCGACTTAGAGTCCATTGGCAATAGCTTTGATGGTGTCTTACGAACTTTTGCCATCCAGTCAGGCAAAGAGATACGTGTCCTTGTGGACAGTGGAAAAATCACAGACAACCAATCCCAAATGCTCACCCGCGATATCGCAAGAAAAGTCGAGCGTGAACTCAACTATCCAGGTCAAATCAAGGTCTCTGTGATTCGCGAAACTCGAATTGTAGAAAACGCAAGATAAAATGCAAGATAAAACGCAAAATAATAAAAGGTTCACACCCTCTTTCACACTCTCTCCAGAAGAACAGTTGCGAGAACTTAAAAAAGGAGTTGTCGACTTTATCTCCGAAGAAGAACTTTTAAAAAAACTCACCGACTCCTACAAAAGCCAAAAACCACTGCGTATTAAAGTCGGCTTTGACCCTTCAAAACCCGATCTCCACCTTGGGCATACCGTCGTTATAAATAAAATGAAGCAATTCCAAGACCTTGGGCATCAAGTGATTTTTCTCATCGGAGACTTTACGGGGCTTATTGGAGATCCCACAGGTAAAAATGAAACTCGCCCCGTCTTAACAAAGCAGAACGTTCAAGACAATGCTCAAACATATGCACAACAAGTCTATCGCATTCTTAAACCTGAACTTACAGAAATTGCCTATAACTCCCAGTGGATGAATCGACTTTCATCCACTGACTTCATCCATTTGACCTCTCGATACACCATTGCAAGAATGCTAGAACGAGATGATTTTGAGAAACGCTACAAAAACCAAGAGTCCATTTGTATTCACGAGTTTTTATACCCCTTGGTGCAAGCCTATGATTCCGTCGCTTTAAAGGCTGATGTGGAACTCGGAGGAGTTGATCAAAAGTTTAATCTTCTTGTAGGACGTGACATTCAGAAGTCCTATGGTATGAACCCCCAGTGCATTTTAACTGTCCCTATTCTCGAAGGCTTGGACGGCACTCAAAAGATGTCCAAAAGTTTAAACAACTACATTGCAATTCAAGACTCTTCCAAAGAAATGTTTGGAAAAATCATGCGCCTTACAGATGAACTAATGATACGCTACTATGAATTGCTCACCGACAAAACAGTAAGTGAAATGGAAGACCTCCAAAAAAACCTTATGTCAGGAAATTTACACCCTCGTAGGGCTAAAGTGGGATTGGCAAAAATTTTTGTGAAACGCTTTCACAGTGAAGAAGCCGCTGAAAATGCAGAAAAAGAATTCGATAGAATTTTTGTCAACAAAGGGCTTCCCGATGACATCCCTGAACACTCACTCAAATGCGAAGAAAGTGTATCTCTATGCCACCTTATGGTGGACCTGAACTTGGCCGTTTCCAACAGTGAGGCCCGACGACTTATTCAAGGAGGAGGCGTTCAAATAGAGGGAAAAAAGATTCATGACCCTCAAATGAAGTTAAACCTGAGCAAGGGAGATACCTTTATTGTCCGCTCAGGTAAGAAGAAATTTGCAAAGGTGGTTGTATCGTGAAAGTTAAATTTATACCCCAAAATGTTGAGTACGAGATTGAACCGGGTGAGTCCATTATGAAATTAGCTCACAAAAAGGGCCTTCCCATACGATCTGTTTGTAACGGAATCCCATCTTGTGCCGAGTGCCGTGTGCATATCATTGAAGGGGAACACAATATTACCCCTCCTTCCTCCAAGGAAATCAGCCTCATTGGAACAGGCCATTTTATAGACCACAGAAGACTCTCTTGCCAGACTCAATGTTTTGGAGATGTGACGATCGATTTGTCAGAGCAAATTGAAACTGAAAAAATCTATGGATCTCAACGTCCCCAAGGCTCTCTCAAAAAAGAGAGCACGGAAGAGTCCTTGGCTGTCACTGGCAATCTCATCGATCAAGATAAAGACCTTCTCAGTGAAAACGATGATTTGGATGAAGATGAGGAAAACGATGATTTGAATGAGCAGAATGAAGGTCACCCAGGAGATCGCTCCGTCCTCAATGAAGTCGATGAGATCGATAAGGCTCACAACATGAGGGAGAGTAAAAAAAGGAATCGAAAACAAGATCGAGATCACAATAGAAATAGAAACTCAAATAAAAATAAAGGCTCAAGAGGCCACTCTCACAAGACCAAAGAGTCTTCCCAAAAGGGTCCTTCCAAAAAGTGACCTTTTCCAAAGAGACTTTCCCAAAAGAGGCTCTCCAAAAAGAGACTCTCTCAAAAGAGGCTCTCCAAAAAGAGACTCTCCAAAATTGAGACGGCTTGTGGTATCACCCTTAAAGTGGGAACATAACCTTCTCATTCAATCTTTGGAAGACTTAGGGTTCCAATCACAAAAACAACAAACTCCCAAAGAGCAAAAGACTCCGCAAAATTCATCTCTACAAATTGCAATCTTTAAAAGCCTAGAAACCATGTGTGTACAGGGAGGGCATGGTAAGGTAAACTTTTTCTCGAACACTGGCCACTATTTAAGAAAGTATAAAGGTATCAAAGAAGTCATTGCACTCGGAACTTGTGGATCTTTAAATGAAAAACTTCAAGTGGGCCATGTTGTTATTGGTAGTGCCAGCGTAGAGCATGATAAAAAAATTCATGCCCCAGGAGGAGAGCTTCCAAAGTTCTTTCCCCACAAGGATTGGTTGGAAAGAATCAAGGGCCATTTGGTGGAAAGGCCTTTTTGCTCTCTAGGCGTCATTGCCAGTGGTGATGAAGATATCCTAAGTCGAGAACGAGCCCTTGAATTAAGAAATCAAACGGGTGCTGACGTCGTTGCTTGGGAAGGGGCAGGAGGAGCCAAAGCCTGCCAAAAGGCTAAAGTCAATTACATAGAGATTCGAGGAGTCACCGATAGACCCTGCCAATCATATCAAGTATCTCCAAACCAATTACGAAAAATCTTTAAAGAAAATCTACCTCAAGTCATGAAAAAATTAGCACAGGTTCTCATTAATCTCCCTCCATCAAAGGACGAGGGGGAACCATCCCCATCAAGCAGGCGTTGAGTTCATCGAAGGGGGCGAGCCACGAGAATTGATAATTGATATAGGAGTTTGCTCATATCATGAAGAAAGTTGTTGTCATAGGCGGAGGTTTTACTGGGCTTACGACAGCCTATTACCTAGTTCGTGCGGGGTTTCATGTGGAGATTCATGAGAAATCCCCCTCATGGGGGGGCCTCATCCACACCCATCACAATGATTTCGGAATGATTGAGACGGCAGCCAATGGAATTCTTAAGACCCCTCAACTGGTTGAACTTTGCAAAAATATTGGCGTTTCTCTGATAACAACCACTGAAAAAAGTCGAAAGCGATGGATTTACCGTAACAGCCCTCAAAGGTGGCCCTTAAATTGGAGTGAATCCCTCCGCCTTTTTCCCTCCCTTGTTTCGCTGCTTTTGAATAAGAAAAAACATCGCCCCCGAGAGGGAGAGACTATTTCTCAATGGACTCAGAAAAATCTCTCCGCTGCTGCCCTTCAGTATTTAGTGGCTCCGGCCCTACAAGGTGTGTATGCAGGAGATCCTAGTCAAATGAGTGCTCAACTGGTTCTGGAAAAATTCTTTGCTGCCCCCAAAGCGAGACATCGAAAAGAAAAACGAGAGAGACCATGCACAGTGGCCCCCAAGGGTGGTATGGGAGAAATGATTCAACATCTTGTCACCTGGCTCCATCAGCAAGATGCCTCACTTTGCTTGAACTCGACTTATAGGTTTTCTCAGCCCTTTTCCCAACCGCTTTCTTGCCCCCATGTGGTTGCCACGGGCCTCAAAGCGACAGCCTCCTTAATAGAGCCCCTCGCCCCCAACCTGTCCCAAAAATTCTCTGAAGTAGAAACATACTCTCTCGTATCGACAACGATATTTTTGAGTTCATCAAACCCACCAAACCCATCCAACCCATCAAGCTCACCAGGCCCCAGCCCACCAAGCCCATTGAGTCCACCTCGTTCATCAGACTCACCAAGCCCAGCAAATAGTTTCCATGGTTTTGGATGTCTCTTTCCCACCTCTGAGAATTTCTTTCACCTTGGGGTCTTATTCAACGATTGTATTTTCGATCACCGAAGTTCATCTTGTCGCTCAGAAACATGGATGACCGGGGGGGCCTTTAACCCCAAATCTCTAGACTGTTCGGATCAGGAGATTTTACAGTGGATTCTTAAAGATCGCCAAAAAATGTATGGACAAAAAGCTCTCGCGAACCCTCACAGTGGTGGTAGTTATGGGAGTCAAAAAGTTTTATTCTCTAAAACGACTCGATGGCCCGATGCTCTTCCCAGCTATGGCTTTCAACTAGAATGTGCCCTGAAAGAATCTTCAAAGGCCAATCTATGTGGTCTCTACTTCAATGGTAACTATATGGGGGGCATAGGCTTGAGCCGAATTCTTGATCGAGCTTCTCAACTCCCCGACCAACTTCAAGGGGAGATGTCTCCTGAGAAGAAATCTCCTAGCGAAAGAAACGATAAATGAGAACGGATAGCACGAGGCCAGGAATGCCTATTCCCACAAGATTCCTAAGCTCAGGTCTCATAAGCCCTAAAAAGACAATTCCTCCGTTGAATAAACTCATCCATGCAAAAATAGAGGAGCAACGAAAAAAAGTCTTTTTCTTTTTATCAGAACTTTTTGGTGACAAACTGTCACTGAGTTTGAGTTCTTTTCTAAGCTCTTTCCTAGGTTCTTCCCTAAGTGCCGTTCCAGAAGCTGTTATGAGCTTCTTGCTCTTTGTTTTTTCTTGAAAGGAAATGCCCCGCAGAAAATGTTCTTTGAAAAACAGGTCTGACTTATTAGAATCTCTTGGAGAGAGTGAAAAGGGGTCCGAAGTGGCATCCACCCAAAATTTTGTTTTACAATAATAGCACTGGAATTTAGGAGTTTTTTCTTCTATGACATGGGAACTGGTATGGTATGTTTTTAAACACTCCGGACATTTCACTCTCTGATGTCTCACCTTTAAAGCCGGCTCTTTTTCAGAGACCACCTTACTTTCAGAAGGCACTTCACTTTCAGAAGACACTTTACTTTCAGAAGACACTTTATTTTCAAAAGACACTTGGTTCTCAAAAGACACCTTGCCTTCAGGAGGTCCCTTGACTCCATTATTCATCTCAACCCAATTTCCCACTATCTTCCCCTAGAGAGCGAAGTCCCTCTTCCTTAACAAAAACAAATATCTTTAACAAATATCATTAAATTTCATTAGCAAATACCCTTAAAAGGTATTATAAGTCATGTCTACAAAAAATCGTTTAAATAGTTATAATAGGGTGTAAATTTAGTACAAATAGAGGTAATTTAAGACTTATGTCGAGTGTTGCAAGAGCGTTCTCCTTTTTCACTTCCTTTCTAAAGACCTATCAGCTTTCCATATGGTCGGGAATTCTTATTGGAACAAGCTATATCCCATTGCCCCCTTGGGCCTGCTTATTTCTATTTGTGCCTCTCTGGCTTCAGTGGCAAAGATCTCGCTCTTTTAAAGAAGTGTTTATGGCCGGTTGGATCACTCAATTTATTTTAACTTTGATTGGTTTTTACTGGGTGGCGCACACGATTCACGAATTTGGACAACTCCCTATGCCCCTATCCTATTTAGGACTTTTTCTCTTTTGTAGCTTTGCCAACCTCTATATTCCTCTTTCTGGAGTCATATGGTTTAAGTTCCGCTCCTTTGCTGGAGGCAAAGCTCCAAGCCTTCTTACTCTTCTCACTCTTCCGATGATCCTTTGGCTTATGGAAACCTTTACTCCTACGATTTTTAAATGGAACTTTGGTTATTCACTATTTTGGACCGGGCTTCCCATGTTTCATCTCGCTGAGTACATTGGAGCCCAAGGTTTAAGTGCCATCGTCATTTTTAGCAATCTCCTTTCTCTGATGATGTGGAGTCAACGCCACCACTTGAGAAATGTTCTCAAATGGAGCCTTCTTTTGCTTGCCCTTATTATAGGGGCCAATGTGATAGGATGGAGTACCTCCCAAAACCTCTCCCCACCCGATGAAAATCTCCATGTCCTTATTGTTCAAGCTAATATTGGAAACATGAAAAAAATGTATGCCAAAAAAGGCTATGGCTTTAGAAACCATATTATCAATAAGTATATTCAAATAACCCATGCAGGTATTCAGAATTTTAAAGATCGCCAAAACCAAAGCCATAAAAATTCACAAGATTACGAAAGCCAACCCCATTCCGAAAATAAAAAAACGATTGATTTTGTCGTCTGGCCAGAAACAGCTTTTCCCAACACCTTGGGAAGGTCCTACGACCGTAATTTTCAGGCTCGCAAACTTTTTCAAATGATTCGTGAAACTCAAACACCTATGGTCATGGGCTCTTACAGTCGCAGCCCCGGAGGCCGCACCACAAACTCCATTTTCTTCATCAATGAAAGGGCTGAGTACATGAGTCCCCCCTATCACAAAACCCACCTTTTGGCCTTTGGAGAATACTTGCCCTTAAGCTCCTATTTTCCCATACTGAGAAAATGGCTGCCCCAAGTGGGAAACTTTCAGCAAGGAGATGGACCCCAAACCCAGGTTTTTCTTCGCCCCCCTTCCCAAAGCTCAGAACAAAATCCACAAACGGCAAAAAATCAAGGGCCGGTAAGAAGTCATGTAAAAATTGGCCCACAAATCTGCTATGAATCGCTTTTTCCAAATTTCTCCATTGCCCTAGCCAACCAAGGCGCCCAAGTGATTGTCAATGTGACCAATGACTCTTGGTATGGGTCTCAACAAGAGCCATACCAACATCTCTATATGACCCTGATGCGAGCTGTTGAGCTAAGAAGGCCCCTGATACGATCCACCAACACAGGCATTTCAACGGTGGCTCTTGCCAGCGGAGAAGTTTTAGAAACTTCTCCCATCTACAAGGAGTGGAGCCATACTTTTAAAGTTCCCTACGCCTCTCAACCCAAGGTGACAATATATCAAGCTTTTCCTTGGCTCCTTCCTTTTGTTGTGTTTATGTTACTTCTTTTCGTGCTTACATGGACCTACATCAAGGACTCAACAATAAGAAATAAGAAAACCAAAACAATAAGAAAACAATGACAACTCAAGACAATACAAATTCTAATATAGATATAAATTCTGACATAAACCTTCCCAGCACGAAGAACGCAGAGAACTCCCCTCTTTCTCGCACCACCCAGATTCATAGTATTGACTGGGGTCTCGTTTTAGAAAGACTCTCCCATTTTGCCACCAGTTCCCAAGGCAAGAGGGAACTTGAAAACCTTCACCCCTTGTCATCTCCCCAAGCGGCTCTAAAAAGCTTTGCCCAAATTGGAGAAGCTACGACCATACTTCAAACAAAGGCGCGCCCCTTCATGGAAAGCCTTGATGTCTACGAAGCCTGGTGGAGACCCCTTGCTAAAAAAGCCATTCTCAAAACTTCAGCACTCAAAGATATTCGCCATTTCTGCATGGAGGTTATCGCCCTTAAAGAAACCTTGGCCAATGAAACCCCTTCCTCTGCGTCTCCGACCCATCTCGCCTCCAAATCCTCGACCCACCTCGCCTCCAAATCCTCGGCCCACCTCGCCTCCAAATCCCCGGCTCACCTCACCGCCCAGCCACCAGTCTCCACCTCCTTGAGTGACTCCCGCTCTTGGACCAAGGAACAAAAGTCCCAGTTGATGAATGCAAGAGAACCTATTTCAGCCATCGACGACATCATAACTCCCAGTGGAGACTTGCGCAGCGATGCCAGCAAAGAACTCTATGAACTCAACAATGAAAAATCAAACTTGACCAAAAGTATACAAAAAGCCTTGGACCGTAGGGTAAAGGCCCACCAAATGGAACCCCTGCTCCAAGACAAATATGTCACAAGTCGAGAGGGGCGGTGGGTGCTTCCCATTAAAAGTGGAGTGCAACACAGGTTTGACGGAATTATCCATGCCTCAAGTCAAAGCCAGAAAACTGTTTTTATGGAACCCAGTGAGATTGTTCCCATGAACAATCGTCTCAGACAAATCGAAAGTGAAATAGAAGAAGAAGTCCAAAGGATTCTCTCCGAACTCTCCTCCTACCTCCATGGCCTGCTTATCCCTTTTCAAAGGAGCCAAGCCACCCTCCTGCACTGTGATATCACCTTTGCCAAGGCTCGCCTCCTCCTTCAAATCAAAGGCAACCCCTGTCAGTTTAGTGAGGATCAATGTCATCTCATGGGCTTGAGACACCCCCTTTTGGAACTCAACGGAGATAAGGTCGTTCCCAACACCCTTCAATTGGACTACAAAAATAGAATTCTTCTCCTTTCAGGCCCTAATGCTGGTGGCAAAACAGTCTTACTAAAGTCATTTGGTTTGGCGGCTCAGATGGCCCGGCACGGCCTTCCCGTGGCGGCAAGTGCTGGCTCAAAAATTCCCTTTTTTAAGGAGATATTTATCAGCGTGGGAGATGCTCAAAATGTGGGAGCCCACCTAAGTACCTTTGCTGCCCACTTAAAACTTTTAGACCAGGCCACTCAGGCCAAGGGGACAGATCAACTTGTCCTTGTAGATGAGATATGCAGCTCCACAGACCCCGAAGAGGGGGCGGCCCTCGCCCGAAGTTTCATCCATAAATTTGCTGAACAAAAATGCTTTGCTATTGTCACTTCCCATTTCGGCCACCTTAAAAAGGGCTGGTCCCCCCACAGTGGTGTCATCAACGGCAGCTTGGATTTTAGGGTGAACCAGGGTCCCACTTACCAATTCTCTATGGGAGTTCCGGGCCAATCTCTAGCCATTCAAACAGCTCAAAGAGTGGGGATTGACCCCTCGATCATACATCGAGCCATGGATTTTATGGGGCCTGAGTTTAAAAAATATCAAAAAGACACCCAGTCCATAGAAACCCTTAAAGAAGAACTTCACCATGTAAAAAGAAAACTGGATGAGAAACGCACTCAAGTCCAAAAGATGCTTCAAAAATATGAGAAATTGGTGGAGAAGTTTAAAAATGAGCGCAACGACATGTTGAAACAAGCTCAAGTCCGCGCTGAGAGAAAAATCGACAAACTTATTCAAAGGGCTCAACAAAAAGCTCAGGTAGAGAATATTTTTCAGAAATACAGTGAGTTACAAAAGGTCAAAGCAGATATTCCAAAAATTATTAAAACTCGCAGAAATGAAAATGATACTCAAAAATTCCACTCCCTTGAAGAGTTTCTCTGTGCTATCTCGCCAGGCTCTAAGGTTTATGTCCCCAGTATTCAAAGAGAAGCCATTGTCCAGGGAAAACCCAATTCCAAAGGAGAGGTTTCCATCCTCTCCAACTCCATGCGGCTTATAGTGCCATGGCAAAGTATCCAACCGAGCCTCTCTACTTCTTCAACAAATTCTTTCCATGACCATGACCGCCCTCCGTATGGGAGGCCAAAGAAGGATTGAGTGGGTCATGACAGAAATACTTGACACTATGCTGGCCAATAGGCAAAGGGCGCTGAAATGTCATTGTTGTTTTATCACGGCTGAATGGTGGGGGGGAGATGCCATTTTCCAATTCAACCACAACTTCGATTTGCCCATCTCCATTTCGGTCCACGGGGAGACAATCCAGTTCAATAGCAAATATTTGATTGCGTACGCTCACGCCAATGTCACTAAGTTGAGATGAATAATCAGGCTCACAGATAGAGCCAATAATCCCACCTGTCATTTTCGATAATTTGGTATATTCCAATCCCTCTGTGTATCCCCCGTTGTCCAAACACTCTTTATCTCCTTCTTTGACAATGATCGAGTGAAAGACAAAACTCTTAAGGCCTCCCCAAATATTATTTACAAAATTTATAAGGTTGCTGGCTTTGTTTCTATGTTTTGTATCAGACTCATCTTCATCTGAGAGAAGAACCACTGCCATGTGGGCCGGGTCTCTCAGAAAATCTCTATTGGGCTTACTTTCATCAAAGCGATCGGGGTTGATATCTCTGGCTCTTTCAATCATTCGATAAGTATTGCGAATCCCCTGCTCTTTACTTGCCGACGAACTTGTAGGTCTTTTCACGGCTTGACTTAAATAATCTTGGGCCATCTCCGTGGGCAAAGAGACATCAAGATGGGTATTTCCATTGACAAAGGTGGCCAATTTTCCATCGCTGGCATTCGCTGAAGCCCTGGTGTATGTTGTGGTCACGGCAATGCGCCAATCCAAATCATGGAGATGCTGGACAAAATTCTTGATTCTTCTCGCCATATGGTCTTGCTCTTCATCCATAGAGGTGGAGTTATCCACCACAAACAAGATGTCAATGTCATCGTCTGATTCATCCACAAGAACCGTCTGATTCACGAGTCGAAAGGGGCTGAAGGCCTCCCACCCATGACTTATGGAGGTGGCATTGCCCGCTTCATCAAAAATATTGACGATCATCTCGTTTTGCCCCCTCACTAGATAGTGAGTTTGAAACCTCTGGCCTGCCGCACAGTTGACATTGTGAGAGTTGATCTGGCAGTGAGCCTCCTTAACTCCGCTAAGTTTGTCAGAAGCAAAAAAGTGAGCAAAGCTATCATCGTCAATATCATGCCTTGACGGAACTTCAACCCATCCTGCCACAGGAGGTGTTAAATCTATGTTCCAATAATATGAGGCAGGACCTGAAGGCGTACCCCATACATCGTAAGCCACCACTTGAAAAGTATAGCTGCTTTCTTTGAGAGCCGAAATTTTGTGGGGGGATTGACAGATCAGAAAAGGACCTCCATTGATAGAACACTCGTAGTGGCTTAGGCTTTCAGACCCCTCAGTTCCCTGGAATTCTAAAAAAGCCTCTGTGGCATTGGACCACAGTTTAGGACCACTAGATATGTGAACTGTTGGAGCTTCCACACCAACCTTCCACTCGTGAAACTTAATAGGGGATCGATTGCCAGCCCTGTCTTGTGCATAAACCTCAAAACGATATTTCCCATCCAATAAATTTGTATAATTCACAGGGCTTGCGCACTCGGACTCCACTTGATTCAACTGACAACGGGACCAAAGAATGCCACTTCCTGACTCGGTGACATTAAAAGTAAAGCGTGCATCTCTTATACCTTGAGAAGAACTGGGAGCAGAAATAATTTCTACAGAAGGAGGTGTGAGATCGACCCACCACTGATGGGAGACTTCGGGAGAAATATTTCCCACCAAGTCTCGTGCTCTCACCACAAGCACATGCTGCCCCTCTCGAAGCGAAAATCTTTCTTCTTCTTGGCAAATGACAAAGGGGCTGCGGTCCAAACTGCACTCAAAGCTAGACTTAGGATGGGCGTCCACAACAAGGAATTTAAATTCTGACAAAGCTTGGTTAGAATATCTGTAGGGGCTTTTAATAATTTGCACTAGGGGTGGCGTTTGATCTATGGACCATGCATAGTTAAGAGTAGATATATTCCCGGTGCGATCTTTTCCTTGCACACTCAAGGTGTGCCTTCCATCAAGAAGATTTTGTAAAGACAATGTATTTTTACAAGAACTCAGTGGAGTATTGTCCAGGCGACATACAAGTTCAATGTTTTGAACCAGCGTGTGGTTGTCTGCCACAGCAAACTTAAATTGGGCAATATTTAAATTGCTCAAAGCAGAGGGTGTCTCTGTCCACTGCATAAGGGGTGGAGTGAAATCCACCACCCATTGGTAATCTATGGACGGAGAGACATTTCCCGCCTTATCTTCTACAAAAAGAGAGAGCCCTTGGTCCCCTTCAGCAAGCTCACTGAATTCCACACGATTGCCACACTCTTCTAGGTTGCCATTGCGAGTGCAATAATAAGCCGACACCCCAGATAAATTATCTGTGGACTTGACCGTAAAATAGTCGCTTGAATTTCTACTATAGACTTCAGGCACCCGTTCCCATTCCACTTGTGGTGGAACATCATCGTGAACAATGGAATCACTAAAGCAATCTGATTGGCTTCTATCGGTTCGGAATTGAATATAAACCGATGTTTCTTTATTGGACTGGCTCAACACCCATTCTTTATTTCTTATGTAAGATTCCCACTCACCTCCTGCTTCACAGGTAGGATCGTTGGTGACATACATTTCTTGCTCACCCAACCCTAAAAGAGTGAGCCTGACAGTTGTGTTATTTGTAAAAGGATCTTCTTCATTTATAACAATGCCATTGGTGGTGCTACTGAAGCTTGCTTCGCCAGTTCCATCAAAGGCAACACGAGTGCATCCAGATAAAAACAAAGGAAATACCAATCCAATAAGAATGATATGGTTTGTATTCATAGTTATGACCTCTTTTATGAAGTGAAAATAATTTATATTAAATTTATTCAAATAAGATGACCTCAATCACAGGTCTTCCCGTTGAATGATTATCGGTGACCAAGATCATGAACAATATGATGGATGACAATTTTTAGATAAAAGACGAGTTGGTTTTCTACCAAAATCGTGATGACTTGAGAAGCGAAAGCCAAAAAATCGAACAAGCTGAGGAAACTAAATCGTGCCAAATTTCTTCTGAAAATGATCTTGAAGAATTTGTGTGATAGCCTCTCTATAAACTTTTCTTTGAAGAATTTCTTCAATAGATGTCATTCTTTGGCTCTGAAAACCACAGGGATAAATTCCCTGAAAGGCTTTGGGGTCGTGATAAATATTTATGGCGACTCCGTGATAGGCGACCCAAGACTTAACAGCAATACCTATGGACACAAGCTTCTTATCACCTACCCACACCCCCGTCACAGAAAGGCGACCTTGATGTTGGCATGCAGATTTTTGCAACCCCCGTACGCCCAGAGAAGACGGGGGTGATAGTGAAATGAAAAGCTCCTTCAAAGAATCCACAAGCCACTCTTCAAGGGACTCCAAATAATGATGAATATCCCTCGTTCGCAAGGAAGGCCGCCATCGACTTAAGTCGATAATAGGATAAACGATAATTTGGCTGGGCCCATGGTAGGTGGCTCTTCCGCCTCGTTGACTCTGAATCACAGGGCCTCCCCAGGCGACCACGTCCCCTTTCGCTTGCGAAGAGCGACCCAGCGTCACCACGGGCGGGTGGGTGCAGAAAATAAGAGACTCTTGGGCGGTTTTATTGGTTTTAAGATTTGCAACGATTTCTAGTTGGCGCTGAAGGGAGAGGTTGTAATCAACCCTCCCCCAGTGCTCCACTTTAAACATGATTTCTTGGAGTCCCCGTGGGGCCTGATGCCTCCTCCTTAACTGCCGATCCTGACCCTGCCCCCAAGGGTAGTTTTGGCTTTAAGGGCTTTTGAATCATATGAATGGCGTGGCCGAGAGCGGCCTCTGCCGCCTCCATCATGGTTTCGCTTAGGGTGGGGTGGGGATGAATGGTGAGGGCGATATCCTCAAGAGTCGCCCCCATTTCAATGGCCAGTGCACACTCGCTAATAAGATTACTGGCCTCAGGTCCCACCACATGAACCCCTAAAACCACATGGCTTTTTGCATCTGCAATGATTTTGACAAAACCATCTGTTTCCATGACAGAAACAGCTCGCCCATTGGCCCCAAAGGGAAATTTTCCAATTTTTAAATCCGAATGACCATGGGCCTTGCACTCATCTTCGAGCCATCCTACAGAAGCGATCTCTGGATCTGTAAACACAACGGCTGGCACCACCTTAGCATCGTAAACACGGTTGTACCCTGCAATCACCTCCGCCGCAAGAACTCCCTCATGGCTGGCTTTGTGGGCAAGCATAGGTGCCCCCGCGACATCTCCAATGGCGTAAATATGGGGTGTGGTGGTTTTCATCTGAACATTGACCTTGATAAAACCATTATCATCCACTTGAACACTCGCAGCCTTGAGGTTCATTTCATCGGAGTTGGGGCGACGCCCCACCGTGAGGAGAATTCCATCGGTTTTGATCCCCTCAGATTTCCCCTCCCTTTCTACAGTCACTTCATAGCCCAACTTTAACTTCTTATAGGACTTGGCTAAGGCCCCTAGGTGAACACTCACACCCAATTTCTTCAACTTGCGGGCCACCACCTGGACACACTCCTTATCCGCCACACCTTGCAAAAGAGAAGCGCTGGCTTCAAGAACTGTCACCTGGGAGCCCAGTTTGGACATATATGATCCAATCTCCAAGCCAATATAACCTCCTCCAATAACAACAAAGTTTTTGGGAACTTTCTTTAAAGCAAGGGCCCCTGTGGAAGAGAGAACATGAGTCTCATCCACGATAAAGCCCGGAATTTCAATGGGGCGAGACCCCGTGGCAATAATAAAGTTTTTAGCTTTGATCACCTGAGTGGACTCGGATTCTCTGGAGCTTTTTACCAAAAGCTCTGTGGGGCTTTGAAAATCAGCCTCCCCTTGAATAATACAAATCTTATTGCCCTTAAGAAGCTGAGAAACTCCCCCCGACATTTTATCGCACACAGATTGCTTCCATTGGACAAGCTCTTCCATATTTAAATCAATGGAGCCTATGTGAAAACCCATTTTCTTAGCATCGTGCTGGGCCCGATGTAAAAAGTGAGCCGCTGAAATCATGGCCTTTGATGGAATGCAACCCACATTAAGACAAACGCCCCCCAGGGCCTCTCTTTCAACCACCGCTGTGCTTAAACCCAACTGGGACGCACGAATGGCGGCAACATACCCGCCGGGCCCTGAGCCGATAACACAAACATCGAAGTTTTGGCTTTCCAAAATCATACCATATCCAACATGAGGTGGCTTGGGCTTTCAATGCGCTTTATAAAGGAAGAAAGAAATCGTGCGGCAACAGCTCCGTCAATGAGCCTGTGATCACAGGTGATTGTAAAATTCATCACTTTCACAGGAAAAAATTGCCCATCTTTAAAAAGAGGTTTGTCCGTCATCTTGTAAACACCAAGTATGGCGACCTCTGGGTGATTGATAATGGGCGTTGCATAGGTTCCACCCACACTTCCAATATTTGTAATGGTGACAGTGGCCCCTTTCATGTTCTCCAAGGGAAGCTCACCCTTACGAGCCTTGTTGGCAAGTTCTGTAATCTCATGGCTCAATTGAAGAATTGTCTTACTGTTTGCATTCTTGATATTGGGAACCAACAAACCCTTGGGAGTGTCGGTGGCAAAGCCTATATGGTAGTATTTTTTATAAACAATTTCTTGGGCTTCATCATCTATAGTGGCATTCACTTCTGGAAACTCCCTCAAAGTGGCAATAAGGGCTTTCATGATAAAGGGCAAAAAGGTAACATGGACGCCATACTCTTTGCCAATTTCTTTGGCTTGTTTTCTAAATTCATAAAGTTCACTCACATTGGCCTCATCCATGAGAGTAAAATGAGGGACAATTTGCTTTGTCATCTGCATTTGCTCAGCAATTTTTCGACGGATACCTCGCAAGGGAACTCGCTCCTCTTCCATACTCAGAGACTTTGAGTCACCAAGAGGCGAAAAAATTTGACGCGAAAAGGGAGGAGAAAGGGCTTGAGAGGAAGAAGTCGAAACAGAAGCAGTCGGAACGGAAGAAATTGAAGCGGAAGCAGTTTCACCTGAAGCCTTTGCTCTCAAAACGTCATCCCTTGTCACACGACCCACGGAACCCGTACCCTGAAGTGCATTGATATCAATGTTCATTTCTCGGGCAAGACGACGGGTGCCCGGAGTCGCAAGAACCTGACTTTGAGCCACCGGAGGGTCAACAGAAGCCAATTTATGCCTCTCCTGTCCATCTTCTTGCCCATGGTGCTCTTGTGTGCGGTCCCCCTCTTGCAGATGATTCCCCTGTCTATTGACTGCCTCTTTTGTATGAGGAATATGATCTGTATGAGGCATATGATTTGTATGAGTCTTATGGACGGCATTTGTTGTATCAAGAACTAAAAGGGTTGTTTCAATGGGGATAACATCCCCTTCACTGGCTTTTAACTCCTTGACGGTGCCAGAAATAGGACTGGGCACTTCCACCGTGGCCTTATCTGTCATGATTTCAGCCACAGGCTGATCCTCTTCCACAGAATCCCCAATTTGCACCAGCCATTTGACCATTTCACCTTCGGTAACACCTTCTCCAATGTCTGGAAGAACAATATTTTTTACTGACATTTTAAATCTCCTTTTTTCTTGATAGTTCCCCCCATTTTTTTCTTGATGATTCCCTCCATAAAAAATTCTCCCGCCCTATAGGAACTGCGAACAAGAGGACCACTGGCCACATATAAAAAGCCCATGCCCTCGGCCTCCCTTTGCCATTGCTGAAATTTCTCAGGGGAGACAAACTCTTCCACCTTGAGTTTGAGCCTTGTGGGTTGGAGATATTGGCCAAATGTCACAACATCACAATCAATACCTCTGAGATCCCTGAGAGTTTGCCTCACCTCAGAGTCTGTTTCCCCAAGCCCTAACATAATGGACGTTTTTGTATATCTAGAAGGGTCATGACCTTTGACAAACTCCAACACACCAAGAGACTGGGCATAGCCAGCCCGAGGGTCTCGCACTCTCTTTGTCAACCTCTCCACTGTCTCTATATTGTGAGCAAAAACATCTGGTTGTACATCTATAATTTGAGCCACACAGGCCCTGTCCCCTTTAAAATCGGGAGTGAGAACTTCAACAATGAGGTCTGGCTTTTTTTGCTTAATGGTGGCCACTGTTTTGGCAAAATGGGTCGCCCCCCCATCGGGGAGATCATCCCGATCCACGCTTGTGAGAACCACATAAGCAAGACCCATCTGGCAAATGGCTTCACCCACTTTTTGAGGTTCTTTGGTGTCAATAGCTCCCCGAGGATTTCCTGTTTTGACAGCACAAAAGCGACACCCTCGGGTGCAAACCTCACCCATAAGCATAAATGTGGCCGTCCCTCCTTGCCAACATTCAGCAATATTGGGGCAGCGAGCCTCTTGACACACAGTCGCAAGATTGAGCTGACCTAGCAAGCTTTTGATAGATTGGTAGGTCTTCCCCACAGGAGCACGAACCTTCAACCACTCGGGCTTAACTTTTGTTGTACTTGCTGCACTCAAAGGAATTTTCTCCATTTTGTCATATCTGTCATATTTGTTATAGTCATACCTTATACGGGGGGACACCGAACTTCTTTTTTGATACATTCACCTTACCATAACTGCCCACTTAGAGTCTCTACAATACTTAATAAACTGGCTCAATAGGTTAAAGAAATGAAATTTAAAGAACCCTTAAAAGAAGGATTATTTCTTAAAAGATATAAGAGATTTTTTGCAGATATCCAATGGGAAGACCAAGTTATCACGGCCCATGTGCCCAATACGGGGAGCATGAAGGGCTGTCTTGCCGCAGGGGCCCCCTGTCGCTTTACCACCCATGATGATCCCAAACGCAAACTTAAATACACCCTACAAATGATAAGAATTGGGGAAACCTGGATCGGCGTCAACACAGGCTTGTCCAATCAAGTGGTGTGGGAAGCCTTTGAATCCAAGTCCATACCCCATTGGCGTAAGTTCCAATGGGGCAAAAGAGAAGTTAAAATCAATGATTCCTCACGGGTGGACTTTGCTTTCTGGGGACGAGAAACCAGCCATAAACCCCATGACAAAATAGACCCATCTTGGTTGAAAGGAACCGATTATGGGCTTTTTCATTTTGTGGAGGTGAAAAATGTGACCCTGGCCGGAGAAAAGGGAGCGGCTCAATTCCCAGATGCTGTTACAACCCGAGGGCAGAAACACCTTAGAGACCTCATAATCCTTGTAGAAGCTGGTCATAGTGCTGAAATCTTGTTTACAATTCAGCGACTTGACTGCAATCATTTTTGTCCAGCCGATGAAATAGACCCCGAATACGGACGCCTTCTTCGAGAAGCCAAGAGGGCAGGAGTGATTATCTCACCCTACCTATGTGATCTCAACCCACAGGGGGTGACTATGAGAGGGAGGGAGAAATTGAGATTAAAAATCAATGCTCCCTGATACCATTTCAATCTTCAAGAAAAGCTCCCTTCTCTCCCAAAAGGAATTTCTCAAGAGAAGGAGAAGCGGCCCAAAAAGCAGTTACTTTGAATCCTCAAGACCCTCTGGAATAGCAATACCCTTTTCCTTGAGATGTTTATTAATGATGGATTTAAACTTATCAAAAGGGTAGGCTCCACGCACAGGGATCCCACCCACAAGAAAACCTGGAGTTCCCGAAAATTCAAACTTTTCAGCCTCTGCTTTGTCAGCCGCCAAGCGATCACTGACAGTCTGGGAATCTTTGTGCTTCTTAATCCCCGCCATATCGGCTTTGACAAATTTCGCCGCCTTTTCTAAAAAGCTTTCCCCTTCACTGTAAAGCTTTTTTTGATTCTCATAGACATAGTCGTGAAAATCTTTGGCCTTCTTAGGGCTTTCCATGGCAATAGCTTCATAGTATCGAGCCGTGGGTTCAGCCATGGGCTTAAAGGCAAGGTGCTTATAAAGCAGTCGAACTTTCCCCTTGTACTCCTTTAAAACCTTATTCACAGTCTTGGCCGCTTTGGCACAATAGGGGCACTGAAAATCCGAATACTCCACAATGGTGACTGGAGCACTTGTATCACCAAAAATAGCTCGCTTCGAATCGATCTCAGGTTTTTTGGGATTCTTGAAAGCTTTTTCTTCTTCTGCCAACTCCTTTTGTCGAGCCTCCTGTTGCATAGACTTGCGCGCCGAAGACTCCGCCTTACCTACAGCATCAAAAAACTTCTTGGGGTTGTTTTCAATGATATTGAAAAGAATCTCTGGATTTTCTTCGAGAACTTTTTTCACCTCTTTCTTGGAAGATGAGGTGCCCTGAATACTCGTTGTACAAGAAACCAGACCCAGCCCAAAAAGCACTGTACAAAGAATGGAGAGCATCCACTTTATTGAAAGCCCTAGCTTCCATCCAATTGGCGATCGTGATTGGAAATTTCTAACTTCATACTCTCCCATGATATCAACTCCTTTGTAAGACTATATGTAGGTGTAAGAATTATGATTACGCTAAGAACCTGGCGAGGCTCTGTATAAAAAATGAGCCATAAGCAATTAAAATGCTAGTGTCATCAAAAGGGAAAGTCAATATCAAGGTCGAATGCTCCAGAGAGTCGCCATGGAGATAGCTTCATGCGTCAAAATCTGTGTATGCCTCTGGTAGCTAAGCCATAGGTCGTTAAGTCGTAAAATCGTAAAATAAAAAAAATTATTGCTCTCTTCTTGAGAGCCTTCATAGTATAATAGTAAAAAGTTGAAGCGGACCGTCTTTGAACCCCTCCTATGTATAGCGATAACCTCCTATGTGCAAGTTGTAGTATATACAATACATATATAAAACTTACTACATACGAAAACACAACCTCTTATAAGGTTAAATAAAGCTAAAGGGCGAGATACCGTGAAAAGAATCTTCATAAAATCCGTTGTTAGAGTCATTGCCCCCATAGGGCTTGCTACAAACTTAGCCATACTTCCATGGGTGTTTGCCACCAATTATAGCTTATTGGAAATGCAAAATATTGGCAGCGTAACACTCTTTGTCCAAAAAAAGGTGAATGAGGCAAAAAAAGTGTCCATAGGAACTCGCGATGGTTCTCAAGAAGCAAAGGATAGGGAGGCCGTTCTCATCCTTCAAAATGCTCTTCTCATTGTTCTCGCTCGACCTAATAAAGACAATATGATCTCAAAAGTTATCACTCCCCTGCGCTGGGAACTCAATGGCTACGGAGCCTATATAAAGTCCATGAGTGAGATTGTAGATATTTCCGTGAGAAGACTCAAAGATAGGTCAAAAAAACTTCCCATTCGTGCCACTTATCTTTTTGTGCTTGAAAATATAATGGAAGAGTTGCTTCCCGAAATCACTAAAAGCAAAAAGATTAAAGCTCTTTACAAGAAAATATACAAAAAAGGTATTAAAGTTCCAAAAGATGTTGTGGTGAACCGACAACGAAATATGTTTCCCTCCCCGTCTCCCTCGGAAACAGCCCTTTCTATTTTAAAAAACCGCTTCCCCAAAGAATACCCCCCTAAGTCTTGGTGGAAGTTTTGGTAAAACAGTCCACGGGCGAAAGCCCAAGTTCCTTAGCCATTTCTCCCTGGCAGTTGGAGTGAATGCAACCATTGGTGGCAAGAATAGATTTCATCTGAGGACGAAAGGGCTTCCCGCCATAGTTGGTCACCTGACCTCCTGCTTCCAAGACGAATAAACTACCTGCGGCCGTATCCCAAGGGCTTAAGTTTGCTTCCCAAAAGGCATCAAAGATACCCTCAGCCACCATGCACAGGTCGTAGGCCGCCGAACCTGTGCGGCGAACACCTCGACATCCCCTCACAAGGCTGTTAAAAATTCTCAATGACTCATCAAGAGCCGCCTTGTTTTCTGAGAAAAAACCCGTGGAGAGAAGAGAGTCACTCAATTGCTTGCGGCCACTGACAAAAATTCTCTCCCCATTGCAAAAAACTCCCTGCCCCCTTATGGCCGAGTACCTCTTGTTCAAAATAGGCACATCAATCACTCCCACCTGAACCTCCCCTTGCGTCTCAAAACCAATACTCGTACAAAATAAAGGAAAGTTGTGAACATAGTTGGTCGTACCATCTAGGGGGTCTATGATCCAACGATTCGCCATGGGATCTCCCTGGCCTTCGGATGGTTTTTTAAAACTTTCTTCCTCGGCCAAAATGAAATGGTCGGGGAAGTGAGTACGAATTTTTTCACAAATAACGCGTTCACTTTCTAAGTCAGCCTCTGACACCAAACCAGCATTTTTCTTATAATTCACCTGAGTTAAGTCCCCGAAATACCTCATTAAGACCCTGTGACTTTCATCGGCACAACTTTGGGCTAGCTGTAAAATATCTTCCAAATGATCTCCCCATTATATTTTTTAATCATCTTCCTAATCCATTCCAACTCACAAAACCAAAACATACCTAACTAAACTACAAGCCTTACCCTCACCTTTGTCAAGTCCTACAGCTATGGAGTTATTTGACCTCTGCAATGTTTTCATCTAGGATAAAGGGTGATGGTTTTCATGCATGAATGAATGAATGAATTACAAATATATAAATTAAATAAATGTGTAAATTAAATGTATAACTCATAAGTAAGTGAATAAAGTCATGATTCAAGGGAGAAAATATGGCCAATCCATCCAGTGGAAATCTGATAGATACTAGCGTAAAACTTATACTTATTTTATTAATCTCTTTGGTATCTTTTGCCGTAGGTACTTTTGTGGGCAAGAGTGTCAGTGAGTCTGAATATAGAAGAGCCCTCCTAGAAATGAACGAGTACAGACGATTTCAAGGTGAAGTGGTCGACAATGATACTTTTTCTACACCAGAGGGACTTTCCGAAGAAGAAATTAATCATTTAACTAAAGAATTTCTCAAAGCAGAAAAGGGAGGACTCAAAACCAAAAAATTGAATGCGAAAGCTGAGCTATCCAATAAAGCGAAAGCAACAAAAAAGAAGGCACAAGGTGAAGGTCGCAAAAGCCGAGGGTTGGCTTCTCGCTATGAACAAAAAAAACATGAACAAAAGAAAAAATCGGTGGCTAAAAATAAAAAATCCCCCACCACAGGAATAAAAAAAAGCAAGAAGAGTCAAAAGACTATGAGTGCCAAAGTGGTAACTTCAAAGAAAACAAAGGCTTTGCCGATCTCACCTAAAAGTGGAGTCCAAACCAAAATGCGCCCCCCCAGCACAAGACAGAACAAGGCAAAAGACCTGGTCAATAAAAATAAAAAGAAAACCCATCGCTCAACAAACACACAAAAAGCCCATGCTTCAAAGGCACAAATGCAAACAATCCCAGCTTCTTTGGCCTCAAATAAAAAGCCTTCTGAATACACTATTCAAGTTGCCTCGTACAACTTGGAAAAGCATGCCAAAGAACACTCCGACCGGCTAAAGGCCAAAGGGTATTCCGCTTTTTATGAACCTGCTCAAGTGAAGAATCGCATGTGGTATCGAGTTCAGGTCGGTCGCTTTAAGAGTCTCTCCAGTGCCAAGGAGTATGAAAAGACGTTGAAGTCCGGTCGTGATATCAGTTCAACCCTCGTTCGCACTCTTTCAAAAAAATAGCTTATGCTACAAATTATAGTTGGCACGAATCGACCTCAATCACTTTCCATGGAAGTGGCCCAAATTGTGCGGCCACTCTATGAAAAATCATTTGACGATGTTCATATTATGGACCTACGCGAAGTTCCTATGAATGAAACCAACGGTGAGCAGTACTCCAGCCAACAACCCCAGAAGCTTCAAAAATATATCCATATGATTAATGAGGCCGAGGGGCTTCTCATCATCTGCCCCGAGTACAATGGGTCCATGCCCGGAATATTAAAGTACTTTATCGACCATTGGCAGTACCCCGAAAGCTTTCTTTTCCGTCCTGTCGCCTTTATAGGTCTAGGGGGGGCCTTTGGAGGCTTAAGACCCACAGAGCATCTTCAACAAATTTTTGGCTATAGAAATGCTTTTATTTATCCTGAGAGAGTTTTTCTATTCAATGTCTGGGAGCATGTCAAAAATGGCAAAATCAATCAGGAAACTTATATGAAACTGATTGAGCAGCAAGCCCATGGTTTTTTCAATTATATCTGTGCTTTAAAAAAACATCACCTTAGTGCCGGCACACGGCGAACTTAAAACACTCGATCCAAGACATTGAAAGAATGTGGTCTATAGAAGAGAATTGAGTTGCTGGACTCATATACTCATGTGTTTTGAGCTATAATTATTAAGATAACGACATCGGAAATGAAAGGGTTTGCGGTATACCTTACCTAGCGCTTTCATTCATGCCTTATGTCTTCAAACGAGCCTTCCTTAAGGAGGAAATCATGCAAACTAACTGGAAAATTATTGACGATGTTGTGATTATTGATCTTAAAGGTCAGCTAAGCTACGAGTCTGTCAGTGTTTTGCGTACAAATTGCCTTTCTCAATTAAAGTGCGAAAAAATCATTTTTAATCTTAAAAGCCTCAGCTTTGTTGGGTCCTGTGGTATTAAATCTCTCATAGAAGCCATTTCAGAGCTATCTGAAAGTGAATCTTCATACATTAAGCTATGCGGCGTTGGCACAGAATTCACAAAAATCTTTCAAACAAGCCCACTGCAAGACTTAGAAATCTACGAAGATGATAGAAGAGCCTGGCAGTCTTTTCAAGACCCTTGGGAAAAGCCACTGCATTCAAGCATGACTCCCCTTGCTGCACCTTTAAGTAAACAAAGTGAACAAAGTGGACAGCTAAAGTCAAGTGAACAGCCACAAGGGGCTGTAGCACATAAGGATCCTTGCTCCCCCGAACCTTCTTCGCCCCCACCCTCTCATTTGTCCCATACCAACCAAAATCAACCCATGCCTAGGAGTATCCAGAATTGTCAAAATGCTAAAGTTTTTTCCTTAGATATATTGGAACAAGAAGGAGTGGCTGAGTTGGAGCAAGAAGAAGTGCGCCAAGTTGACCTCAATGAGGCCACCTCTGTTAAGAAGGTGATGTGAAGAAACTTCCCCTTTATACGACTATACTACTTTGTGTCAAAAATGATCCTCTGCTTATCACTTGATTTTGTTGCACAATTCGTCATATACAGTATCCCTAGTAGGGATTCGTATACAGTCTTCATCTACAGTATTATCTACATGTTTATCTTCAACTCTTAGGAGGCAGATTATTATGATATGGAATGAAGTGCGAGTTCTTGTGGCGTCATTTGCCACAGTGTCATGGGCCATGACTTCATGGACTGTGGCTGTGGCCCAGGGAGTTGAGGGAGGAGGAGCTTCACAGCAACCCTCTGCTTTAGAGCAATTCATGCCCTTTATTCTCATCTTTATTGTATTCTTTTTCTTTATTATTCGTCCTCAGCAAAAAAGGGCGAAGGCTCATAAAGATTTTCTTTTGCAAATGAAGCGTGGGGACTCTGTATTAACTTCCAGTGGAATATTTGGAACCATAGCAGGATTGACAGAGAAATTTGTCACTTTAGAGGTAGCTGATGGAGTGCAATTGAGAATTCTCAAAGCTCAAATCGCATCTCCTGGCTCTGTTAAGGAGGAGAAGTAAAGTGGTGAGAAATTTAAAACTGCGATGGATCACAGTGCTTGTGGTCTTCTTAAGTGCTGTGGCTTGGGTTTTACCTAATTTTATTGATCGTGACCTAGAGGATGACCCAAGTTGGTGGGGGCCGGCCAAAAAAATTGTCAAGGGTTTGGATATTCAAGGAGGGCTGCACCTTGTTATGGGAGTCAATGTCGAGGAGGTTCTTGTAGAAAAGACATCTCGTCTCGCAGCCTCTTTAAAGGCTGATTTGGAAGAAAGGGCCCTGGAAGTGGGGGAGATTGCTGTCGCCCCTGACAACAAAACGGAACTTGTCATCCAAGTAAAAGAGGGCCAAAAAGATCTTTCTTCTGTGGAATCCTACCTTGCTGATAGCTCCTATGCAGGGACTCTTCAGGTGATTTCCAACAAGGGCGAATCTCTTCGCCTGCGATATTACGATGCTAGGGCCATGGAGTATAAGCGTCAAGTGGTGGAGCAAGCTATTGAGGTCATTCGCACACGAATTGATAGTATGGGTGTGGCTGAGCCCAATATTTCAGCACAGGGTGATGATCGGATCCTTGTTCAACTGCCAGGGATTAAAAACGCTCGTCAAGCCAAAGAGCTTATCAATCGTACAGCTCGACTCAATTTTCGCGTGGTTCACAAAGAATCGGTTCCCATCAATGAGTGGATTGACGAAGCCGAGGAAAAGGGCGGCTATGAGTTGGGCAAGGGTGAATTGACGAAGTACTCTGACTACTTAAAAAGATTAAATGAAGATTTAAAATCAAAGCTTCCTGAAAACACCAAAGTTGTCTTTGAAAGGCTTGAGGGAGCTAAGGATTTACGGGCGGGTAAAAAAGCTTATCTCATCGAAACTGACAAGAGCCTTTCGGGGGATCTTTTAGATGATGCCAATGTGACTCCCGACCAATTTGGAGCCCCCAAAGTTATTTTTAGTCTCAGTGTGGAGGGGCGCCGTCGCTTTGCTGAATTGACAGAGAAGGCCAAAGGGGGTTTGCTCGCCATTGTTCTCGATGATGTGGTAAAGTCGGCTCCCTCAGTGAGAATGAAAATAGATAGCCCTTCTGCGGAAATAACACTGGGAAACACTCGCAATTACCAGGAAGGCTTGGATGAGGCTCATTTTATTGCCACAGCCCTGAGGGCGGGGGCCCTTCCCGCAGCCCTTGAGCAGTTGGAGGAGAGAACTGTAGGTCCGACACTGGGTTATGACTCCATTGAGCGCGGTAAAAAGGCTGGTATCGTAGGAGCTGTCTTCGTTCTCATTTTTATGCTGGTTTATTATAGGTTCTTAGGTCTTGTGGCCAATTTGGCCCTCACTTTTAATGTGCTACTTGTGCTGGCGATTTTGTCTTCCCTTGGAGCGACTCTCACCTTGCCTGGTGTTGCGGGAATTGTACTCACTGTGGGTATGGCTGTGGATGCAAATGTTATTATTTTCGAGCGCATCAAAGAGGAGTTGAAGAAAGGGTCTGGGCTGGCTTCATCTGTTCAAAATGGCTTTGGACATGCGCTTTCAGCTATTGTGGATGCAAACATCACAACGGCTGTTGTTTGTATTGTTCTGATGTACTTTGGAACGGGCCCTGTGCGTGGCTTTGCTGTGACCTTGATATGTGGACTTGTGACATCCATGTTTACAGCCATATTTGTCTCACGAACCATTATTGAAATATCTATTCAGCGCTTTGGTTTAAAGAAATTAATTGATGTTAAGGGAGTATGATGATGAAAAAACAAGAGGGAAAACGGCCTGGTGACCACCGGGGCCATCGCCGTCAACTGAATCAGGGTCGTTTTGATTTTTTAGGAGCCTCCAGAATTTGGGGTCTTGTCTCTACCGTGGTTGTTTTAGCTTCATTACTGGTCATGGCCGCCAAAGGCTTTGTCTACGGTATTGACTTTGCCGGTGGAACTGAGATTCAGGTGCAATTTAACAGTGAAGTCAAAGCGAGTAGGGTGAGAACTTTCATCGAGGAAATGGGCTATCAGGGAGCCTTGGTTCAATCCATAGGCACAGACAACGAATTTCTCATTCGTCTGGAGTCTGATCGAGGGGAGAGTGAGAAAGAGACCAACCAACTTCTCAATAAAATGATTCAAAAGGTGACGGAGGGGCTTTCGGGTGCTTTTGAAAGCGAACAGCCCACGGTTCGTCGGGTGAGTTCCGTGGGGCCACAGATTGGATCAGAGCTTAAGAAGAATGGTTTATTGGCGGCCTTTTACAGCCTGCTTATGATCCTCATTTATGTGGGACTTCGTTTTGATTATCAATATGCTCCTGGAGCTGTGCTATGCCTTTTTCACGATGCCATTGTGACATTGGGGATTTTTTCTTTGTTTGGCCGTGAAGTGAATGTCCAAACCATGGCGGCGATTCTTACTATCATTGGCTACTCCCTCAACGATACCATTGTGACCTTTGACCGCATTCGAGAAAACTCTCCCCTTTATCGAGACCAAAGCTTTCGCTTTATTATCAATAGGTCCCTTAACGATGTGCTATCGAGAACCTTGTTGACTTCGATTACAACCATGTTAGCTGTGGCAGCCATGTACTTTATTGCAGGTGGTGTCATTCAAGACTTTGCTTTTACCTTGGGCATTGGGGTTGTCGTAGGGACATATTCTTCCATTTTTGTTGCATCTCCTCTTGTATTATTTGTGGATCGTTTGCAATCAAAAACTACAGCGGCTGCAACGGCAACAACGCCCACCTAAATAAGGGGAGAGGATATTTATTGTGCAACAGTGGTTACTTAGGGATGGTGGGTCCTGTGAGTCCCGTCGAGAGCCCCCCCGGCCTATGCCTTCTATTATTTGGCAAATTCTTCGAGGACGCGGAGTTCAAACTCAAAAAGATGTTGAAGCTCTTTTTTCTCCCAAAATGACAAGTCTTGCCGACCCTTTTTCCCTCGATCAAATGGACATTGCTATAGAACGGCTGGTGAAAGCTCGAAATCAAGGGGAGGTTGTTGGCATTTACGGTGACTTTGATCTGGACGGAACACCGGCTGTGGCTTTGCTTAAAAGGGGATTGGAGCTTCTGGGTTTTTCATTTATTCCCTGTTACCAGCCCCGTCGACTGAGGGAGGGATACGGCTTTCATCCACTTGGTGTCGATGTCCTCCACTCTCAAGGGGCTTCGCTGATTGTGACTGTGGATGTAGGAACCACAGATGTGAAAACGGTGGATTACGCCAAACAAAAGGCTGTGGATGTCATTGTGACTGACCATCATCTTCCCAAGGAAAAGCTCCCCGAGGCCCTAGCCATTATTAACCCTAATAAGGGCACTTGCCCCTCAGGGTTGACTTACTTTTGTGGCACAGGTGTGGCTTTTTATATGGTCTTGGCTTTAAGAAAGCGCCTTAGAGAACTAGATATTCTCAGCAATGACTTTAACCCCAAGGAGTTACTGGACTGCTTTGCCATTGGAACACTCACAGATATGGTTCCCTTAATCAAGGAAAATCGTGTTCTCGTTAAGCACGGACTTATTCAATTACAGAAGACCCAGCGTCCTGGCCTTCATGCTCTTCTTCAAAAGTTGGGTTTAAATGGAAGACCCATTTCAAGCCAGAGTGTCTCCATGCGCTTTGCCCCCAAACTCAATGCCCTTAGCCGTATGGATACAGACACTTTACCCTTGGATATATTTTTAGAGACCAATCCCTTAAAGGCTCAGAACCTTACCTCACAGATGCTCAAGGTCAATGAGGAAAGGGCTCGTAGACAAAAACTTGCTGAGCGAGTGGCTGAAGCTCAAATGAAAGAGCGGAAACAAAATGGCTACTTATGGGTTTGGTCTGAGGATTTTCACATGGGTGTGGTGGGTTTAGTGGCGAACCAACTGGCTCATCGCTATGGCGTTCCCACCTTTGTGGGCGCTGTTCGTGAGAGTGGGCAAGTGGTGGGTAGCAGCCGTCGCCCCAAGGGGCACTCCGTAAATCTTTTAGATGCTTTGGGCGCGGCCCATGGGGTGTTGGATCGCTTTGGGGGGCATGCTCCGGCTGCGGGTTTTGAGCTGAATTTAGAGCATGTTGAATCTTTCAACCAAAAAATTGGTGAATTTTATGCCTCCCATGGGGAGAAGGCAGGGGTGCTTGAAAAAACGATTTACTTTGATGCCAGAGGCTCCTTGTCAGAGATCAATTCTCATTTTATGGGTTGGTATGAGGGGCTTGAACCCTTTGGGATGGATTTTGAAGTTCCTATCATTAAATTTGAAAATACTGTCGTTGACCAGCAAAGTATTTTGAAGGGAGAGCATTTAAAATTGCATATTCGAGAGGGACAAGCCACCACTATGGAAGCCATTTGGTTTTTTCCACCTAAAGATAAACTCAATGAAGATTTTGGAGGAAGGTCTGTAGAGTTTCTCGCCACTCCCCAGTGGAATCATTTTATGGGTCGCAAACGCTTACAGCTTGTGGTAGAGGAGCTTAGGCTATCGTCAAATGGCACAAATAAAACTAATTTATCAGTTGATTCTTCGGCATACGTGTAAACTGCCACACTGTGGCTGGGGGCAAATTGAACGTAGCAAAGGCCACCCGTTGACCTCTTAAGTTCATATTCTTGTAGGGCACAGGAGATGACAGGCCATAGGAGTATTGTATTAAGAAGCCCCGCTCTGATAGCACGCAAAATATAGCTTTCAATATCTCATGGCGTTCTTGACGCGGCAAGCTCTTCAAGGGCAGCGAGGAAACCACCGTGGAAATTTTTCCTAGGGACTGGGTCGGTAGAATTTCTTTGAGGCATTTGGCATCCGAATGCAGCACTGTCGCCTTTGGGAAATGCTCTTTCAGCCAAGTATATAGCTGTTCATCCCTTTCTACCAATACAAGGCTTTCTTCAGAGATGCCAGACTCCAACAGGGCTCGGGTCACAGAACCCGTGCCAGGGCCAAGTTCCACAATAAGTTCATTTTGATTGTCGTCTTGTTGAGTTTGAGTTGCAGAAATGCCTAGAGTACTTCCTCTTGTTTGTGCGTCTTGTTCAATCGTCTTCGTTTGTATATCTTGTTTAATCTGTGCGTCTTGTTTAATTCTCTGTATGTCTTCTTGCATGGATTCTTGTGCGGCCTTCGCCTGTGCAGTCTGTGCGGCCTGCGCCATGGAGTGGGTGAGGGCGGGAGAGCTGGGTGCAATGGCACCCACTCTTAAAGGGCTTGCTAACCAACGCCGAAGAAAGAACAGCCACTCCATGCCCCAGCGAGGTATAAAACCACGGCCTCCTAACCCCATAATAATGATTTCGTTACAGATGGTCTCGGGGGGGGAGGAGGAAGGGGGAGAAAACCCTTTGAGATTCGCTTTTCCAAAGACCTAGGGAAAAGCTCTTCTTGACTCTTCTTGGACTCATGAACAATCATGCCTCATGCTATGTCAAAATAGCTATTTCGTCCACTATCATTTTGAGCAGATTTTTAATACTCAAAGTGTCCCCATTCAGTTCTCATGTATGCTGTGCCAACTGGATATTCTGGAGTTTGGGGACAACGGCTACTAATGACTCAGTGAAGGAGTTTCAAGAGTGAAGCGCAAAGCCCAGTGGGCTATTTTTTTAACTGTCTTTATAGATCTCGTTGGCTTTGGAATGGTAATTCCCCTTCACCCCTACTTGGCTCGCAAATTTGGGGCTGACCCCCTTCAAGTGGGCCTTCTTATGGCCATTTACTCCATGCTACAATTTTTGTTTTCTCCGTTTTGGGGAAGGTTGAGCGACAGGATAGGGCGTCGCCCTGTTTTGCTAATAAGCCTGATGGGCTCGACACTTTCTCACCTCGCTTTTGGCTTAGGTAGTGAACTTTGGGTTTTGTTTGCCGCAAGAGGATTGGCAGGACTCTTTGGAGCCAATATCTCAACAGCCATGGCCTACATGGCAGACACTTCGACTCACAAAGAGAGGTCTAAGTCCATGGCTTTTATTGGAGCTGCTTTTGGATTGGGATTTACTTTGGGTCCCTTTATGGGGGGGCTGTTCATTCAAATTGGAAACGCCCTTGGAGTTGCAGCCCCATATGGCAGCCATTTTGCGGCCATTGCAGCTTCTACGATTTGCTTTTTTAATTTTTTAATGACTTATTTTTTTCTCCCTGAAAGTCACAAAAGCCATACCTCTAAAAATCATGCTTCTCAAAACCGTACCTCTCAAAAGGTGCTTTCGCATTCCTCCCGCCTTGGTCTTCTCCTGCGCCAATTAAGAAAAAAGACAGTGGGTTCCTTGATGTTGAGTTTTTTTCTTTATTCTCTTGCCATGGCCAATATGGAGATTCCCCTCTTTTTATACATCCAAGACCATTTTCATTGGACGTCAGAAAAAGCTAGCTATGGCTTTGCCTACCTAGGGTTTATTCTTGCCATGACTCAAGGTTATTTTGTACGCCAGTGGTTGCCCCGGTGGGGGGAGCGTCGCGTTCTTATTATGGGACTTCTCCTTGGAGCCCTAAGCTTTGGAATGGTTGCTTTATCCCAGCACCTATGGATGCTGGCTATAGCTGTCACGCTCATGGGTTTGGGTGTGGGGCTTGTCAGCCCTTGCATAAATGGTTGTGTGAGCTTACTGACTCATGAGAGTGAGCAAGGGGAAGTCCTTGGAATCAACCAAAGCCTTTCAGCATTGGGACGAATTTTGGGTCCAGCTTTGGGGGGATGGCTCTACAAGACCATGGGTTCCAAGGTTCCCTTTGGGGTGGCCTCTGGTCTTATGCTTATGGCCACTCTCGTCATTCTCAGCCAATTTAAGCACATACCATATGTAGCGGTGAAGGGAGCTAGGGGAGAAAAAAGAGGTACTTCAGAAGTATAGCTTAAAAGTATAGCTCAGGAAGCCATAATCCAGAACTATAATCCAGTATTTTTTTTGAAGAAGTGGGGATTCACTATGACATTAGAATCAACCAGCTCCAGTTCCAATTTTGGCTCCAGCTCCAAAGTAGGACGAAAGCCTGCCTTAAAAAAACTCTACCTTCTTATTAACTTAGGCACGCCGGAGGCTCCAACGTCTCAAGCCATAGCTCCTTTTCTCAGGGAGTTCTTAAATGATCCCTTGGTCATAGATATTCCCGCTTTTTTGAGGTGGATTCTTGTCAATATTGTGATTGTTCCTCGGCGATCAAAAAAAATAGTAAATGCCTACAAAAGTATTTGGACCGAGAGGGGGTCTCCTTTAAGACGCCATACAGAGGAACTTACTCAGGCATTACAAGAGAAGGTGGAGTCAGATGCCTCAAGTACTTCAGATGCTTCAGATATTGAGGTCAGGTGGGCCATGCGCTACGGTTCTCATAACATCGAAAGTGCTTTAAAAGACATCGATCCCCATAGGGAGATTAAGGCTCTGCCCCTATACCCCCAATATGCTCTCTCGTCTACACAGTCCAGCATGGATGCATTGAAAGCTGCGGTGAAAAAGTTAAGACTCACCAACAGGGTCCAATTTCTCCCTTATTTTTACAATGACAATGGATTTCTCTCTGCCTATGCAGAGGTCTTTAAAAAACATGCCCCTTCTCGATGGGATCATATTTTATTTAGTTTTCATGGACTTCCCCTGCGCCATCTTATAAAAATAGCTCCTGCAGGAAGCCCTTGTTCTCTTAAACCCAACTGTTGTGATTCCGAGAAATCGAGCGCTCCTTTAAGTGCCCCTTTATGCTACCGGGCCCAATGTTATCGCTCTGCCCAAGGCATTGCCAATAAACTTGCTCTCCCGAAGGATAACTATACGGTCTCATTTCAATCAAGACTGGGGCGAGCCCAGTGGATTCAGCCCTACACGGATATGTGGTTGAAGGGAGCTACTGGTCGCGGAGTGAAGGACCTTGTTGTTCTTTGTCCCTCCTTTGTCGCCGACTGCTTAGAGACCTTGGAAGAAATTAATGTTCGCGAACGACAAAGGTTCCAAGACATGGGGGGGAGGTCCTTAACGCTGATTCCCTGTCTCAACAGTGATGATATTTGGGTGAATGCCGTCAAAAATCTATTGACTCAGCAGGGGGGAGATTGGAAAAGTCTTTAGATAAAGTTCTATTAAAAAGAGCTCCTAGATGAGGGAGTCTAGGTAGACTCCCTCATCTAGGAGCTCTTGGGGTGAAATATCCTGAGAAGTTCTAAACTTTTATAATTCACAGGGTGGCGTAGCCAAGTGGTTAGGCACCGGATTGCAAATCCGTGAACGCCGGTTCGAATCCGGCCGCCACCTCCAAAATTCGGCAATGGTTTTTTGCAGATTTTTGAAATCAGACTTAACTATTTGAAATAACTATCAAATGGTTTCAATGAGTTAGCTCTCACTCATTCTCTATGACATTTCTCAGCATTCCCCAAAATTTCCACCATTTGCTAATTTTGGCTAAGTGTTTGGCTAAGACCGTAGCAGGGTCATTTTTTCAGGGTATCGTAGCAGCATTTTCTTCCTAACCAACTGAATTCTCTAACAAAAATTTGCAACACCCGCCTAGCAGAAATGGATACTTTTCAGTGAGGCAGGGGATTGCACAACAGGGGCTACGAATCTTAACCCCAAGGAGGCAAGCAATGGGAAACGACGGAAAGATTGACGCACTTACCCTGAAGGTGTTGCGTGAAATTCGGGACTTAAGCCGTAAAGAAGCAGGTGTTCTTTTGGGCTTAAACCATAAGACGATTGCAAAACTTGAGAGTGGGAGGGCCATCCTGCACCGGAGCCGAATTGAAAAAACGGTGAAGGCTTATGACCTTACCTACGAGGACTTTTTGTCATGTCGTGAGGGCAAAAGTGAACAAATTCAAAAGAGATTTTGTCACAAAAAAGCACAGATCATTGGTAACAATAAGAGGGGTATTGGTAACAATAGGGAGCGACGCTTTAACAAACGGATCATCACCAAAGAAGCTCAGGTCTTAAAGGTTTTAAGGAAGCTCAAAAGATTCAGTCAACGCAAAGCCAGCCTTGTTTGTGGTTATCACAAGACAGCCATTTGCTTCATTGAAAATGGCCGAGTTGAACTTCATTCAGACAAAATAGCTCACATTGTGAAGTCCTATGGATTCACAATGGAAGACTTTGAATATCATATGAAGTCCGATGCTTTTGTCACAGATATTCAAGATGAGTGCATCTCCATTATAAGAAAATTAGACGAAAAGAAGCTCAAGGCTGTTCATCCCTTACTGCTCAACTTTAAATCGTAATTTTGGGATGAATCTATTTTTAGAGAGAAATGCTTACTTTTCATTGGCGACGGTGGAGCATGTTAATTGTGCAAAATTTCAGCTAACAGCTGGGGATTTGGATATTGTTGGAAGTTTCCCCAAGCATTTTTTCCACATTATAGTTTTTATTGTCGATCAACATTCCTTTTTCCAATTCATCTCCCCATACTAACACCACCAAGATGAGTTAGTTATCCACAGACTCATCCATGGCGACGCTGCGGTATGGCCCTCGGGGAGCCACAATAAAGCAGCGCTGCTGTGGGTGAGTCTTGTGGATAACGGTGCGCTCTCCATACAAGTGTTTTGGTAGCCCTGTCCTCCGTATTTTTATGTACAAATCTTAGAAATAACTTGTACATCCAGTTTTTCGTTACTTCCCTAGGGAATTTGGACCTAGGCTCCGAGAAAGTAGGATATAGCCGATTTTTCTGATTACTCTCAGTTCAAAGGCCCCCTTAGAGACGATGGGGCGGTTACTTTTTCTTTGGAGGGATGTCTGAAGAAGCATCTGAGTGTAAAGAGTCTCTGGAAAGATAACGGTGCAAACTTTCAAGATTCAGACTTGAGAGGTGTGGAACATCCGAGTGTAAAGGGTCTTTGGAAAGATAACCCATAGCTTCAAAATATGAGATAACGAGACTATTGCTCATACTCTTGATAAGTTGGCCGATGAGATCCAGTTCATTTTGGTTCTTGGTTTCCTTTGCGGTCTCCGATATTTCGATTTGAATGCCATCGTCGCTGAGAGAAACATGGACTATATCATCACGGTCGGCCCCATAGCGACAAGACATGCCCTTTTGAAATTTTTCTTTGAAGAACTTGTACTCATCTTGCTTGGTAAACTCCTCCATAGCTTTAGAGGTCTCTAACCGAGACAAAACACTTCTACGAATGCGGTCAACAAACTCTTTTTTCTCTGAAACTGTTCTGAAGGGTTGCTCCCCCAGTTTTTGTTTAGCCGAATTACTTTTTTGCCTTGTTACCATGACTTAACTTAATCACAATATAAACTAAGAGTCATTGATAATTGTCCAAAATCAGTGGTTCCCTTCATTCATTTTTTCCTTGGACTAACTTCAATAGGGAAAGACATGTGAACCTTAGTTCCATAACCCTCACAGCTTTCCAAAGAGACCCACCCCCCATGTAATTCAGTGAAATACCTGACAAAATAGAGTCCAAGCCCCGTGCCTTTGGTTGAACTGATGTGCTGGGGAGACCTATAGTATTTTTGGAAGACTTTTTTGCAATCAACTTTGCTAATACCAGAACCTTCATCAATGATATCGACCAAGACTTGATTGTCCCGGAGGGGAGGGCAAACCAGGCCATTTGTGGGCGGGCAAACCAGGCCATTTAAAATTTAATATCTGACAAGGCGTATTGTAAAATACCTTCTAGAAAACAACCTGGGAGGGAAGGATGAACGTCTTGAATAAACAAAAACAAGAAGAGATATTAACATTAATTATAGCAGGTCACTCATTTCGTAAAATAGCGAAAAGGCTACATGTAGGTCGATCTACGGTTTCAGAGTATGCGAAAGCCCATAGGGTCATTGCCAAAAAGGGGCGTACAGGAGGTATAGAGCCAAAATCTCCAGCCTTTTCGGTGTGCTCAGAAGCAGAGTCATGTTCATCTTCATGTTCTCCTGAAATTTGCTCTGCGGAGCCTCCAAGCCTTCCTGTGGCCCAGTTCGAAAAGCCCAAGGAAGTTTCGGCCTCCTCCACAGAATTCAATCAGCAGGTTCTTCTAGGGGAAGCCACACCCCCCTTAGAAACGCCTCCATCTTCCCCTATAGGATCAGCTCAGCGTGTCTTGTCGTGTCTGATGGGGCTTCCATGCACTCCTCCGCCTGCCTCATGCGCCAATGCCGTTTCCTTAAGCCACCACACCCCTCTGCCTCTGCGTTAAGCTATTTCTTTTAAAAGAACTCCCAGCCCTTTTGATAGACCTTTCATAGCTTCTTTTGAAGTGCCTCCTCTTCTCCATTGAAATCTTCATCAGCAACTTTATCTGCTTCCTAAATTTCTGATAGAGCCCCGCAACAAAAAGGGGGATGCTATCCATTATGAAATCAAGAATCAGTTTAAAGTTAGGTTTTTTGTAGTCATTTTTTACCAACTGATTCACACTGTCTTCATCCTCATTTATGCTCATTTGAATCTTTGTATAATTGAAGAGCCAAAAATAAGAATACAGCTCTTGCAATATTCCATTAAGGCTTGTTGAGTGCCACTGCTCCATTTTCATTGTCGATGTAAAATCACGAAATGTCGTTTCTATTTCCCAACGACGAGAGTAAAGAGCAACCATATCCTTCTTGTCCAAGGAGCCATGCGGAAGATTAGTGGCCAAAACAGAGAACTCCCCAGTCTTTGGGTTTTTATACTTATAGAGATGAATGACCACCCCCTCAATAACCATTTGTGAATACCAACCTGGGCCATTAAATAAATTTACGATGGGGATAAAAGTAGAGCCTCGCTTACAACGCGCAATAAAGAAGTTACTGGCTTGAGCATGGGCCTTAATAATCTCTGTAGATAAATAAAGCCTATCGTAGAGAGTTATGCTATTACTCTCAAAACTACCTATCATTTGAATAGCATTGGCGATTTCGTTGAGAGCGGGAGAATAGCAAAGATTCTTTGTCACACCCGATAAAACGTCATAAGCATGAGATAGATACATACGTAAGAAATGAGTTTCCATCTCATTTGGGCAAGGGTACCCACAATAACCCTCCTTTAAAAGATCTTTAGAGCGAGGAAGTGCTAATTGGTCGCCATCTATGGCATAGATATAAAAACCATGAAACGTTTTTCTCAATGGTTCGTAGTCTGTAATCAGAGATTCAAAGATATCTTTGAAAAATAGGTAAGAAATACTTTGACGTATCTTGCTGAGACTGCTTTTGACTGGCATGAGAAGCAGGTCACCAAAATAAGTCCATACCGTCTTAAGAGCGATTTGGTAGCCTTCGTAATTTGTTCCTGAAATAAGATAGATAATGGTAAAAAAGAAAATTTGAGGATTAAATTTTCGATTCCTTTTTTGTTTTTCTGGATCGACAAGGTGCTCTGGCTTGAAGGAAGAATCAAGTTTTGGTAGAATAAAATGGTCATCTGTGACGCGAACTCGTCATTTGGGGGCTTTCGAGATCAATATTGGATTGCATGTGACTTACTCCTTGGTTGAGGGTTGGGTGTAAAATAAAACAAGTCTTATTCTTGTCGATTTATCTAATAATTTCAAGAGATTTTTCTTAAGGAAACGGCATTGCCTCATGCGCCCATCGACAACCATGGTGGAACCGATGGCTGCTCCCACAGAAACTGGATCCACGGACTGTATAGAACCACCTGGATTGAAAAAATCTCTTAAAGATAAAACCTCTCAACGCCCCTTATGTCATCAGTCGGCTTGTGAGCCCCACAGGGCTTGGATTGAAAATCAGGCTTTGAACTTAGAGCGCAATCGAATGGCCATCTACCAAGATTTAGTGGAGAAATTTGGTTTTTCTCACTCCTACGACAGCGTGAAAAAATTTGTAAGGAAGCTGAAGAAGAGTACTCCCAAACGCTATGATCGCTTGGATTTTCCCCCCGGAGAGGAAGCCCAAGTGGATTATGGCCAAGGGGCTCTGACTGTTCACCCCCGGACAGGCAAATATAGGCGGCCTCGCCTTTTTGTGATGACCCTCAAGTACTCTCGTGCCTCTTTTCGCAAGGTTGTTTGGAAGTCCAGCCAAGAGACGTGGAGCAGACTCCATGAGGAGGCTTTTCATTATTTTTTGGGCTGCCCTCAATATGTCGTCTTAGACAATCTCAAGGAAGGTGTTATTAAGCCAGATATCTATGAGCCAACGCTGAACGCCGTTTATAGCGCTGTACTGACTCACTACGGGGTCGTTGCTGACCCGGCAAGAGTTCGTGACCCCGATAGGAAAGGAACCGTTGAGCACGCCATTCAACACACCCAGGACACAGCACTGAAGGGTCGTACATTTAAAACCATTGAGGAGCAAAATGAGTGGCTCATGCACTGGGAGCACACTTGGGCTCGCCCTCGGGTCCATGGTCGCACCAAGCGAGTCGTTTCTGAGATGTTTGAAGAAGAGAGCCCCTTTCTCAAAAAGCTCCCCCAAAAGAAATTTGATTTTTTTAAACAAGAGATACGAACAGTTGCAGACGATGGGCTCATTCAAGTGGGAAACAGTTACTTGCGCCTACCCTTCTGATCTAAAGAGCCAAGTCATTGTGCGTATTTATGATAAAGACATAGAGATTATGGACCCTGCCACGATGAGTGTGATCCGCCGCCACCAAAAAGCCACTCTCCCGGGGAGTCTCTCTTTGCTAGACAAAGATCGTGTTTATAATCCATCTCGCCATGTAGAAAATATTTTAGCTGATGCGGGTCAGATTGGCCCTCAAACAAAAGCTTTTTGTCAGTCATTACTCAGGGTGGATGAGAGAGTTGGAAACAGGCAGATGCGTGGGGTGGTGTCCTTGGCTAAAAAATATCACTCTGATCTTATTGAAAAAGCAGCCATTCAGGCTGTGAGCAGAGGGGTCTTATCTCTTAGGGTCTTTAAAAGGCTTGTTGAGGAACTACAGCCCCCTGTGGATGAGAAAAAGATGGAATCCCACCTCACCCAAGACCACGACATCATTCGAGCACCATCCGAGTATGCCATCTACTGGGATTTACATGCCAACAACGAAATCTACCACTCACCCTTACACCCTCAGCCTAGCACCAACCTTACTTAATCCACCCCCCCAACCCCTCTTCTAGAGGAAAGGAGCAATCACAATGCCAATGTCACCTACAGAAATACAAGAGACTCTCAAAAGCCTTAAGCTTATAGGCATGTTTGAAACATTTGAGGCTCGAAGTTACCAACACACACAGAACCAACAAAACTTCCAAGAGACCTTCTCATTGCTCTTACAGGATGAAAAGGATTTCAAGAAAAGCAAAAAATGTGAGAGACTCCTCAAAGCATCCAAGCTCACGGAAGAGTCCACCCTCACCGGCTTTGATTGGAATTTTAACCCAAAAATACCCAAGCCAATGATCTTGGAATTAATGAACTTGAAGTTCATCAAGCAGGGGGAGGGAGCCTTGCTTATTGGCTCCCCTGGAACTGGAAAAAGCCACATTGCAAAAGCTATAGCCACCAAGGTCTGTTCCATATCAAATTACAAGGTTTTGTATCAAGAAGCTCACAAGCTCTTTGAAAATCTCTTTGAGGCCAGGCAGCTGGGGCGCAGAAAGAGGTTCTACACCCAACTCATCCATGTGGACCTGTTGATCATTGATGATCTTTTTCTTAGAAAGCGCATTCCGCCAGAGGCTTGCGATGACTTCCAGGAAATCATTCTGGATCGATACTCAGCGAGAAAAAGCACTCTTATTACCTCCAATCGCATTATTGAGGACTGGGGAAAGTGTTTGGGCGATAATACCGTGGCCTCTGCCATCCTGGATCGCCTTCTCCACTGCAGCCAACTATTAAAATTTGAGGGAAAAAGCTACCGATTGAAGGAAGCTTCAAACCGACTTGTCAAGATAAAAAATTAAAGGTAGGGTGAGCCCATCTTGTCAGATCGCCCTAAATGGCCTGGTTTGCCCGCCCACAAATGGCCTGGTTTAACCCGCCCATCGGGGTTGTCTTCTTCGTAAGTCCTAACAAAGATACGCCCCCCTACGTTGGAGTATTTGATAGCATTTTCAATAACATTGAAGAAAATTTCTTTTATAATGGCGGCATCTAATTCAACTAGAAAAAGAGGTTCCAATGTTTTTTCAATAATAATATTTTTTTTAGCAAGAGCATCAATTTTTTGAATAACATTCTCAATGGTTTCATTTACATCTGTAGGCTCTTTGTTTATATGAAAATGACCTGAATCAACTTGGATAACTTTTAGAATGTTGTTAATGAAGTGGCTCATCTCACAACTCGTTGTATAAATATTTTTAATATCTTGTATGTGATGCCTTGAGATATTTTCTAATTCTAAGCGGCTACAGATAGACTGAATTTTCACAATAGATGATTTTAAATCGTGGGTCATAAGGTCTATAAAATTAATTTTTAGGTCTTCACTTTGTGTCATGATGAAATTCAAAGCCCAATGAAAAAGAAAATAACCGCAGAGAGTGGTTGAAGCCTAGCTTAATCTTCACTTGTAAGCCTAAGCTTGTTATCAGATGATATCCACTTGAGTCTTCCCGGAACCTCAAATCATTCTGTCCCACTGCCATCGGCTTCATAGTCATATTTTCCTCATTTTCTGCCTTACCACCCGTGCTCATCCGAAGCCCTAGACATTTGTCTAAAAAATACGGCAGTGAAGATTATTTTAACCAGAAATAAACTGTTTTTAATTATTTTAAATGATAATAAATGAAAATTAACACACCTGCCTGCCTCATTCAAGGAAAAAATGAAGGAAAATAACTGATTTTAAATGATTATTAATGATTTTCATATCATATTGTGGTTAAGTGAGTCATGACGACAAGGCAAAGAAGTAATTCGGCTAAACAAAAGTTGGGGGAGCAGCCCTTCAGGACGGTTTCAGAGAAAAAAGAGTTTGTTGACCGTATCCGTAGAAATGTTTTGGCTCGGCTAGAGACCTCTAAGGCTATGGAGGAGTTTACCAAGCAAGATGAGTACAAGTTCTTCAAAGAAAAATTTCAAAAGGGCATGTCTTGTCGCTATGGGGCCGATCGTGATGATATCGTTCATGTTTCTCTCAGCGACGATGGCATTCAAATCGAAATATCGGAGACCGCAAAGGAAACCAAGAACCAAAATGAACTGGATCTCATCGGCCAACTTATCAAGAGTATGAGCAATAGTCTCGTCATTTCATATTTTGAAGCTATGGGTTATCTTCCCAGAGATCCTTTATATTCTGATGCTCACTCAGACATTTCCACCTAGCTTAGACGGTCTACAGAGTGCCGCATCACATTTCCTAAGTTACATATTCATTGAATAAAATTTCCTCATTTATTTCTCAAAAAAAATCAAAGAAATATTTTTTTTTAAAAAAATAAAAAAAATTATGAAAAAATATTTTTAAATCATTCAAACAGAACTAAAGCATGTTCTTCAGCGAAAACAAACAGTTAAAAGGTCATATTCAGAAAATATTAAGAATTTATGAAAATTTTTTTTAATTATTTTTATAGAAAATTCACTTTTTCAACCCGTTGAAGAGGTTGAAAAATTCACTATAAGTAGGGAGGTAGTAAAAATGAAGCTCAAAAAAACCTGGTTGACTCCAAGTGGAGCATCGAAATCAGAAGTGAAAAAGTGCTATCCCATCAAGGATGAGGTCGCAACAAGAAGGCAAAGATTTAGTGAACACCTAGCATGTGCCCCCCATGTTGCAGGGCTGATAAAGCTGGCCCTGGTGGCAATCTTCCCCTTCCTGATTTTCTTTGTCGTGGCTGGAAAGTGGAAGGTTCTTGTTTATTGGTTTGTCCTTTACCTTTCAGTTCTTCTTTGGACTCCCCTGTGGGTTTTGTTCTACCACATTATGACCAGCATGGCTCAATCCGTGGAAGTGATGGAGGAATTGGGCCGCTTTTCTGATGGAATCTCACTCTATGGAGCCAAGCTTGTGAGTTCAAGGATGTACTATTTTTACTCCATCTATTCTTGGGTTCAACTATTGGTGGCCAGTCTCACAACGGGAAGTGTCTTCTTCTTTTTAAGGCCGATGCTGATGGAAAACAAACAAGAATCTGCTCCAGAATTTATTGGTGGAGCCAGCAACACTGCGAACAAAACGAGCCTTGCTGTGAAGGCTGCGGGAGCTGCGTTATGAACCAAAGAGGGACGAAAGTACATCGGGAAAAGGCGAGCGAAGCGAGCACCTTGGGACTGCGAAGCAGTCATCAAGGGGGTTTGGGGGCTTGCCCTCAACAAGCAAAAAAGGGGCGAAGTCCCCCTGCTCCGCAGGAGCTTTTTTGGGAGAGGGGTACCCATCTCCATACTTGCATGTAAAACCGAACCCCAACGATAAAAAAATACCCCAAATTAGAACATCAAAAAATATGCAACAAACAAAGAAAATAAAAGAAACAAACTAAGAAAACAAAAAAGACAAACAAAGAAAATAAAAAAGACAAACAAAGAAAATAAAAGCAAACAAAGCTAACTTAGAAAAAGATAAAAACACAACCCTCAAACTAACAAACAAAGGAGATCAAATGAGTCAAAATAACATAATAAAACTAACCAAAGGAGGGGCAAGCCATGTGCGAATGTCTCCATCTGAGTATGACAGAATCAAAAAAGATAGTGAAACATCTGGGAAATCCATTCCTGACCTTTTGAGAGAATCTTATTTCAGTCAACCTCCAAGAAAAGTGCTTGTCGGCAGATCTGATTTAGCTATTTTGAGAAAAGATTTAAATAGAATTGGAAATAATCTCAATCAAATTGCCAGAAGGCTCAATGTTGGTCTTATGCATGGATGGAGTGACAAACTGGATTCCGTCTTGGAACAATTTGAAACCCTAACGAATCAAATTTACTACGGCTATGGCGTACATAAAAGTTAAATGGAGGAAGGAGACTCCCAAGGGGAGAGAACTTTCAGCGAAAGACTATGAGAAATATTTACTTAAAGAAAGAGGAGCTGAGACTGTGACCCATTGCTATCACTGCCTTGAGGGAAGGTCTATTCAACAATTTGAACGTATTCAAGCCCTCTATGGGAAAAACAAAGCCCGCAGAGGTCAAAGTGTCAATGTGGCTTTTGAGGTGATTCACAGTTTCAGTCCTGAAGAAAGTAGGATTGTGCCTGCGGGGAAGGTCAATCTCATGGGGGTGACATTGGCAAAACGCTACTTCCCAGACCATGAGTTTGTTGTGGTCACTCATACGGATACCAACAAGACTCATAATCACATCTTGGTCAATCCAGTGAATGAAAAGACAGGGAAAAGAGATATAACCGACCAAAAAAAACATCTCTACAACCTTCGAACCATTGCTAATGACATTTCAAGAGAAAATGAGCTTTCTATCATAAGGCCCACGGGAAAAGAGAAGGCTAGAAATATCCCACAAAAGGTTAAAGAGATTCAACGTAGGGGTGGCCAGTCTTATCGTTTGGACCTTTTCCAAAAAGCCGATTTTGCCAGAAGCTATGCGACAAGTTTTGATGAATATGTGAGCCTTTTAAACGAACTCTCTGTCAAGGTGGCCATCACTGAAAAGACCATTACCTATCATTATGAAGGACATGAAAAGGGAATCAGAGGCAAGAAACTAGGTGCCAACTATGATAAATCGGGCTTGATGGAGAAGTTCAAATCCAATGATGAGTTGTTTCTAAAACAGCCTCAAGTAAGGAGCAAAATTAGAGATGGAATCAGCAATTTCAAAGATGGAAAAAGAGATTCTTTGGGAGCTTCAAGCCTATTATCAATGTTTGGAGGAAATGCACAAAAACTCAATGAAAAAGATTACAAATCTTATACGAAAAGTGATCGTCGTGCTCATAGGACTCCTCTTCCTTCAAACGATACTCTTAGTAATTCTATTATACCTATGAGTGAGATAAAAAGAGCCTCAAACAGTGACATTCTGGATTACTGCAAGAAACACAATATAGCCTGCATAGAAAACAAAAAGGGGGAAACGACTTTAAAGGGACGAGAACACGTTGTCATCCATGGAAATAGATGGACGAACACAAAGAACAAAACCACGGGTTCACTGATTGAGCTTGTAAGCCTCCATGAAGACATAAGTTTTTTGGGAGCTATTGCAAAGATCACTGGCAACCAAAATCTTTCCCTTCTTGAACAGCACTTTGGGGAGGTCAAAAAACCCTACAAGTCCTTTCATATCCCCAAAATAAAAACAGAGTCGCCACACGTTGCAGAAGCCAAAATTAAGCAATTCTTTAGGCACCACAAAATCAACGAGGGGCTGGCCGATGATCTTTTCAAACAAAAAAGAGTGCAGATCGATCAAAAAGGCGGCATCTGGTTCTATTCTGATGAGGATCAAAAAGAGGCTGTCCAGTACACACTGGCCTCGGATAACAGTTACAAGGCTCAATACCACGGGCGACAAAATACTCCATTGATGGAGCCCTCCGCCCATGGGAGTCGTGTCACTGTTTATACGGATTTTCTTCACTTTCTGAAGGCTCATGGGAAAAAGGCATTGAGTGGAAAGTCAAAATCCTCTCTTGTCTTGAGAGGCTTGGATGAACAAGCTTTTCACATTTTTCTAGCGACAAGGCCACAAATCAAAAGCCTTGAGTTTGTTGACCCTGAAAATAAGGGGCAACAAACCAGTAAGAAAAACCTTTCTGACAGGAAGGATTTTATGGATCGCCAGAAAAAGCAGCTTGAACCCTTTGATATCTCTGTCTCAACTATTTCCATGGAAAAGGCAATGGCAAGGGATCGTGGTTTAAGCATATAGGTTTAGATACAGATTGAGGCGTACAGACTTAAGAGTACAAACATACAGATTTAAGTAACAGATTTAAACAAATAGAACCCTATACCCAGGAGGTCATATGGAAGAAAGTAACATGAAAAAAAAATCATATAGAAGGAGGCAGCATGGAACAAGACAATATTTTAAAGCCAGCCAGAAAGGCCAGCAAAAAGAGTGACTCCTCTGCGATTCGCTTTCACAGGGACTTTATGAGAAAAGTCTCAAAACTTGTGGATAGGGCCAATAAGAAGTCCTTTGGGAAAACGATGAGGCCCGGAGCCATCCTTGAGAATCTTCTTCATCTCGCTGACGACAAACTCTTGGAGGAGGTTGTCAAAAAGACGCAGGAGGATTCACTCTCACACAATGACAAAAGAGAGGTTTTTCTAAGGGAAAAGCTCACCAAGTTCAATGGGTCTAAGGAGCAGCTAGAACTCAAGATGATGGAGGTTTTCGACCAGTATTTGTCACAAAATCAATCTTAATTTTGTAGCAAAATGGACTCCTCATGGAGCCAATCTTTTCGATTTTGCTTAACTTATAACTTGTCTAACAAAGGAGTGATTGATATGATTATACGCAACTATCAAGAAAAAGATGGCAGGGATCAGAGTGTAAGTGACAAAATAAGTGATGGAACTTGCGACTCTGGTACGCTCTTTGACAATTTAGCTTGGTTAACAACTAAAGAAACTGCACGCTACCTTCGCAAAAGCGTCAATGCCATCAGAATTTTGGTATATCGCAAAATTCTGAGAGCAAGAAAGTTTAGGCGAAGGCTGTATTTCAAAAGAGAAGAGTTGGATATGCTCATTGAAACCTCACAATTTATAGGAGGTTGAAAATGGCAATTTTAACTTATGAAAAAAATGGAAAACAGCTTTTTCGAGTCTATGTTCAGGGGCGAGGAAAAGTAGATACTTCTTTAAGGGTTCAAAAGAATAAATTCAATATAGAGACCTTTAAGGATGCGTGCAAAGAAGAGAAAAGGCTTATTAAATCTGTTTCAGATGAGATCAATAGGATCGAAGGACGAGGGTTGAAATGGAGGGATATCATTTATCGCTGGGAAACCTATGCTTTGCAAGGACTCCTCGGAGATAAACAAAAAGACCCCCATTACATCAAGGACCATGTCAACCGACTGATCCACTATACAAAGCCTTGGCTTGATTGTGTGGCTTCCGAACTCACTAAGGGGGATGGAAGACTTGTCTTGAGTCAGGCGAAAGAAAGTGGAAGCAAGGAAAGTCTACTGAAAAAAATCAAATCCTCTGTGAATGTAGTCTTCAAATGGGCGATTGAGGAAAAACTGGTTGTTGGTGTTCACTCAAGCCCTACTGAGGGGGTCAATGTTTCAGATAAGGTGGAGAAGGTTCCTAAGATTCTGACCTTAGAAGAGATTAAAACCCTTCTCAAAGGGGCTAAAGAAGAGCAGCATCCCTGGTATCATATTTGGTCTTTTGCATTTCTTACTGGAATGAGAAGTGGCGAGTTGAAGGCACTACAGTGGAGGGATATTGATTTTGACCGACAAACAATATTGGTATCCAAGTCCTACAATCATCGTAAGCAAGTGATAAAATGGGTATATCCGAGTTTCTCAACAGAAAATGGGCCTAATTTCGACGTTGCAGAATTACCGCATTAAAAACCAAGAAAATAATTCAATTTCCATGATTTATCCCCCTCATTACTTTACCCATAACAAAACCATGGTTTAATCTCTTAATTTACTTATTGGAAAATAATACAGGAGATGCCATGGTCTTGAATAAGTTTATTATAAAGATGTTGAAATTATCATTCTTAAAAGTGACTTGGGTTAAATTTAAAAATCGAAATCAAGAACTTCACTTAGGGGTTAAACCCCATAAGAATGGCTGCCGCTGTCCTCATTGTGGACGCCGCTGTAAGATACTTAGATGCTTAGAAGAAAGAGTGTGGCGAGATATCGTCGTGTGCGGTACCCCCATTTATTTCCATTATTCTCCGAAGGAAGTTCTGTGTCCCACTCATGGTCGTATTATGGAGAGAATTCCTTGGGCCGACCACTTCAGTCGAGTCACCTATCGTCTGGAACTAACAATTCTGACCCTGACCAAGCAGATGACCCAAAAAGCCGTTTCAGAGCTTGTCAAGATACCCACATCCACCTTATCTGATCTTATTCATCGAATCATCCACAGGGAACGAGATGGTCACAAAATTCGTGGTTTGGAGGTCATTGGAGTCGATGAAATTTCTTATGCTAAGGGAAGGAAGTTTATTACCTTGATTTACGACATGAAGAAAGGCTGTGTCGTTTGGATTGGAAAAGGTAAGGGTAAGGAGACAATAGACTCCTTTTTTACAAAGGAACTCAGCCAATATCAGCGAGACAAAATTAGAGTGGCTTGTTGTGATATGGCTCAAGGCTACATCTCCTCTATCAAGGAGCATTGTAAGAATGCTACTCTCGTTTTGGACAAATTTCACATTATTCAATCCCTCAACAGGGCTGTGGATGAGGTGAGAAAAGAAATTTGGAGAGATGCCTGCAAGAAGGACAGAAAGGCTATTAAGGGAACTCGCTGGTTGATAGCCTACAGTTCATCCTCTCGTAGTAAGGCCCAAACTCGTAAAATTAACCTCATGGAGAAATCTAACAATAAAATATTCAGAGCATGGCTGCTTAAAGATAATTTTGAGCATTTCTGGGATTATGTGAGTCCAGGTCATGCTGCGAATTTTCTGAATGCCTGGATCACTCGTGCCTTAAGATCACGCATTGATTCTATGAAAAAGTTTGCCTTGATGCTCAGGAAGCACCAAGAAAATATTCTTTCCTTCATTAAAGATCCTGTCACAAATGCCAAGGCTGAGGGAATCAATCGCCTTCTAAAGATCATAAAAAATCGGGCTTCAGGATTTAAGAACCTACAGGGTTTTGAGAATATGATTTACTTGTGTGCTGGGGATTTGGATATTGTTGGAAGTTTCCCCAAGCGTTTTTGTACATTATAGTTTTTATTGTCGATCAACATTTCTTTTTCCAATTCACCTCCCCATACTAACTCCGCCAAGATGAGTCAGTTATCCACAGACTCATCCATGGCGACGCTGCGGCTATGGCCCTCGGAGCCACAATAAAGCAGCGCTGCTGTGGGTGAGTCTTGTGGATAACGGCGGCTCTCCACACAAGTGATTTGGTAGCCCTGTCCTCCGTGTTTTTATGTACAAATCTTAGGAATAACCTGTACATCCAGTTTTTAGCTATTTCCCTAGGGAATTTGGACTTTAGGCTCCGAGAAACTCGGATATAGCCGATAAAATGCACTAAGGCTGGTTACTGGCGAAATGTTCCCATTTCCAATGACCTTCTGAGGATTATCACTGAGCTTCAAAAAGATGGTCACTCTGACCCTGAAGGCTTTGTGCTTCCAAGGCATGGGACGTGGACCAATGGTGAAGCTGGAAAGGTTTTGAGGACATTTTTAAAGAAGTATAGCATAAATCAGCATGTTGTATTTCATACGCTCAGGGCTTGCTTTGCGACTCACATGTTAGCTCAGGGGGTGAATCAAGCCACCGTTATGAAAATCGGTGGATGGAGAGACATTAAGACTTTCCAGATTTACGTTCGGCTCGCTGGGGTTGAGGTCAAAGGTGCAACAGATGTTTTGCAAGTGATTCCAGCACTTGATTCTCTTGTTTCTAAAGATAATGTGATCGGCTTTCCTTGGCACAAGGCTAAGGGCTCTCGGATATGAAATAGTAAAATAATTATACACGATAAATCAATTTGTGGGGCCTTGAAAACAGTTCTTGGGTTGACCTAAGTAGGTTAGTTTAGAGTTCCGTTTACAGGCGCAAAGTCCTAACAACAAGTGTTGTGGCATGATTTCTCCTTTGCCGATAAAATTAAGACTTGACAAAAAAAATGGAGGTGACTGTGCGCACATAAAATCTGTAGGAAAAGCCGTAGCAAGGAGTGTCATGTCAACACAATTCTAAACTATTGCAGTCAAATGTATTCCAAGTGTTATGATGTGCCCTCACCTCAGGCTTCTGGGACATTCTAAGGGACTGGCGATTGCTCACAGTGGCCCTGGAGCCGACAAAACTCCGATAGATTCATTAATATGACCCATTTTGAAACATTTTACTTGGAATGTGCTTGAAAATAGGCTAAAGTATGTCTTTAAAATGTCCGAAATATGGTTTATAATAGGTTTATGGAGGATAGAGGATATTCATGGTTGATCCACAAACTATTTTTAACAACCTGCCCCCAGAGTCTTCTCCCTTTTGGAATGAGCAATCTCGGAGTCTGGATTACCAACGAATTGCTAAAGACTTTTTTGATGTGGCAGATAGGAAAGAGAAGATAAGCCAAATCCTTGGTGTAAGTAAAAGCTCTGTACGGTATGACCGTAAGATGCCAAGGGAGGTAAAGGAGTTGTTGCAAGATACTGTAACCATTTTTCACTTGGTCTATACTCATTTTGGCGAGGATTTTGATAAAACAAAACTTTGGTTTGAACTACCTAACCCTATGATCGGAGAAAACATCACCCCACAACAGATGATTTATATTGGGCGACAGCAAAAACTCCTTCAAATTGTTTTTGCAGCGACTCAAGGTGACCGACCCTAGTGAGAAGAAAAACGCTACCAATAGGAAGTTCCGATCCAGAAGTTATGAACCTAGTTCAATCTTCCGATTCAACAAAACAGATTAAAGAAAAGATTGCATTTAAGTACAAGTTTTATTCCGAACTTGTTCAAAAGAGGTCTGTACTTCAGAAAGAAATCAAAGCATCTCTTGTGTCAAAAATACAAGTGTTTCCTTTTAATGACTGGTGGAGGTTAACTACAACGAAGTACTCCATGGACCCTATAAATGCTAGTGGGAGTTACAAAAATCCAATTGGAGGACGCTTCAATGTTGGGCAGATTGATACGACGAATACTGATAAATTCGTTACATTTCCAGCCCTTTACTTGGCAAAAACAAAGCAAACAGCTATAAAAGAAGTATATCCTCCAATAAAAAAGAAATGCTCACTTTCATCAATGGAGTTGATGTTATCTAGCAAAGAGGCAAATGCTTTCTTTAAGGTGAGAGGAGAGGTCCGTGTCTTGGATATTGATAGCCCCAACAATCTAACTGCTTTTGTAAAGGTCATTAAAAAAATAACGATTGACGCTGACACTGAAAAGGAGGCTCTTAGGCTATCAGAACCTAACCCTCAGACAGTACAAACAGTGAAGGAGCTTAAAAGGGCTCTATATTCTACTAATTGGAAAAACTTCATAAGTATTTATGATGACCCTCCTCCTTCGCAAATTTTTGGGCAAATTGTAAGGTCTTCTGGAATTGAGGGGTTATTATACTCATCAATTCATTCTCAAAATAAGCATGATTGTAAGTGCTTAGCTTTATTCTTAGAAAACTTTGAAGACTCGGCTTCTTTTGTAGAAGTGATTGATTCTGACATTAGCAAAAAAAGAATAGATCAGAACACGTTTAAAGAATTCTTCTAAAAAGTAGAATGGCAAAGACTCTGGGTGAGTTACTAGAAATCCTGCATATGCAGGTTGGAACTGGCTAAATCATTGAGATCACTATGAAAATATTGGATTAAAAGGAAGACTTTGGATTTAGAACGCAATCGAATGGCCGTCTACCAAGTTTGGGTATGATTGACTCCATGGAGCCAATTACTTCGATCTTTCTTAACTTGTCGCTGTCGCGAAATTAAAAAGGGCCGTTTATGTGCCCTCATTTGGACTTGGGCTCTGAAGTAGCCTCTTTTTAACTTTCCCTTGTTCTACCCACCCTTGAAGCTTGGAGTTGGCATCGTCACCGCTAAATTTCTCATAATTTGGTGCAGATTGAACCCCATGGTCGAGCGATACCCCGAAGCCAGTGTGGCCCCATCCCCTTTCATCTTGCTTCTTGCTAATCCAAAGTTTTTGACATGCCCTATGAGAGGTTCGACCCCCGACCTGCGATTGTATAATTCTTCTTTCTGGGGGGCTTCGACCTGTTCTTTTACGTTGGCAGGTCTTTGAATTCCATCTGCATTTCCCACAACATCTTTGACGAGATTGACGTTGGCTTGTGAATAATACCCCTTGTCTGTTGTAACTGACTCTAAAATATCTTCGCCAAATATTTTTTGATGTTCTTCCAATATAGCTGGCAATGACTCCTTGTCGTCCATTCTCACAGAAGTGCAAGTATAGGGAACAATAAAATTTCCACCAATCCGCCCGACTTGGAAGACCCTCCCAAACTCCTTGTCTTTGCCTAACTTCCCCTTTTTGATACAGGCGACCGCACACAATTTGAAGGCAAGGATTTTGCCAGGCTTGATGGTGTGAGTTCTTACAAAATGGGCCACGTCCAAAAGGTATCTCCAAGCCTTGTCTCTCACTTCTGTGACGGCTTCTCGGTGGTTCCAAGGAAGACTCGCTAGAGCCTGTGGAGAAAGATTTTCTGCAAACCTTATAAAGGCTTTTAACTCTGACTTTACAAGACTGTGAAGGTCTGAAAATACCTCCCTCTTCTTCTCTAATACACAATTTTTGGCTAGAAAAAAATACTTTCGAGCGGCCTTGATGATGGCTTTGATATCTATGGTTATACCCGATGGTAAGTAGGTCTTCTGCTTTTCTTGAAGATACGAAAGAATTTTGTAACACTTCTGAGCCAACTTTTTCAAAAGACTGGCATCGGAGGGATAAGCCATATTGGCTTCCTGAACGGTCGAATCGACATCCAAATGAGAGGCGTCTGCAAACCCCAGGGATTGAGCCAAGCGAAGAATATAATCTCCTATTTCTTTGTGAGTCTCTTCCGTCAGTCGATTGCGAAATTTTTCTATTTTCGTATGATCGGGACAACACCATTTTTTGAGGATATTTAGACCACAAAAAAGCTGATAACTGGCCGTTTCTTTTATCCGTTGCTCCACCCCTCGATCCGTGAGTTTGAATAGAACCTGAAGCAGCAGCACGGCTAGATGAACTCTTAAAAAGAGCTTTCTTCCTAGCCACCAAAAACCCTTTGCAGTCGTGGCTTTTAAGTCGGGCATGACCAGACACGACAGATAGCTCCAATCGACGTGGTTGGCCAGTTGAATCAGAGGATCGGATTCTGTGACGATAATAGATACCTTGGCAGGGTGGACCTTGGTTTCGAGGCCTTCTGGGCATAAACTCATAGCGATAATCCTTTATCATGAGGTGAAACATGGTAATAAGGTTAACAGGAGGCCCAATGAAAAAGAAGCAAATCATTCAACCAAGAAGGAAAGAACTTGAAAAGGCTATTAGTGATTTTTGTGACCAATATATAAACGATGAGTATAAAAACCTCTGTCACGGTGTAGTAGCAAGAATGTCTCGAAAAAGACAAGTCCCTTACATGACAGGAAGAGTAGAAATTTGGGCTGCGGGGATTATTCATGCCATTGGGAGAATTAACTTTCTTTATGATAGCAAGACGTCACCATATGTTTCCATGGATGAGATTGTTGAGCACTTCAACACATCAAAAAGGACAGTGGGGCCAAAAGCAAAAATCATCATGGATATGTGTAAAATGAACCATTTTGACCCAGAATTCTCTACTCGCTATCTTCAGGAGAGGAGTCCATTTAAAAATCTTATGCAAATTGAAAATTATATTTATCAAAAAGACCACCTTGAAGCTGAATGATGGATTTCTTAAGTCTATTTCGCGACAGCGACTAACTTATAACTTGTCTAACAAAAGAGTGATTGATATGGTTATACGCAACTGTCAAGAAGGAAGGTGGCAGGGGTCAGAGTGTAAGTTACAAAATAAGTCACGAAACAAGTGACGGAACTTGCAACCCTGGTATGCTCTTTGAAAATTTAGCTTGGTTAACAACTGAAGAAACTGCACGCTATCTTCGCAAAAGCGTCAATGCCATCAGAATTTTGGTATATCGCAGAATTTTGAGAGCAAGAAAGTTTAGGCGAAGGCTGTATTTTAAAAGAGAAGAGTTGGAGATGCTCATTGAAACCTCACAACATATGGGAGGTTACAAATGGCAATTTTAACTTATGAAAAAAATGGAAAACAGCTTTTCCGAGTCTATGTTCAGGGGCGAGGAAAGGTAGACACTTCTATAAGGGTCCAAAAGAATAAATTTAATATAGAGACTCTTAAGGATGCGTGCAAAGAAGAGAAAAGGCTTATTAGAGCTGTTTCAGATGAGATCAATAAGATCGAAGGACGAGGGCTGAAATGGAGGGATATCATTTATCGCTGGGAAACCTATGCTTTGCAAGGACTTCTCGGAGATAAACAAAAAGACCCCCATTACATCAAGGACCATGTAAACCGACTGCTCCATTATACAAAGCTTTGGCTTGACTGCGTGGCTTCCGAACTCACTAAGGGGGATGGAAGACTTGTCTTGAGTCAGGCGAAAGAAAGTGGAGGCAAGGAAGGTTCACTAAAAAAAATCAAATCCTCTGTAAATGTAGTCTTCAAGTGGGCTATTGAGGAAAAGCTGGTCGTTGGTGTTCACTCAAGCCCTACTGAGGGAGTTAATGTTTCAGACAAGGCGGAGAAGGTTCCTAAGATTCTCACCTTAGAAGAGATTAAAACTCTTCTCAAAGGAGCTAAAGAAGAGCAGCATCCTTGGTATCATATTTGGTCTTTTGCATTTCTTACTGGAATGAGAAGTGGCGAATTGAAGGCATTGCAGTGGAAGGATATTGATTTTGACCGACAAACAATATTGGTCTCCAAGTCCTACAGCCATCGCAAGCGAGTGATAAAGTGCACCAAAGCTGGTCACTGGCGAAATGTACCCATTTCCAATGACCTTCTGAAGATCATCACTGAACTTCAGAGAGATAGTCATTGTGACCCTGAAGGCTTTGTCCTTCCAAGACATGGGACATGGACCAATGGTGAAGCCGGAAAGGTTTTGAGGACATTCCTAAAGAAATATAACATAAATCAGCATGTTGTATTTCATACACTCAGAGCCTGTTTTGCGACCCATATGTTGGCTCAAGGGGTCAATCAGGCCACCGTTATGAAAATTGGTGGATGGAGAGATATTAAGACTTTCCAAATCTACGTTCGGCTCGGTGGGATTGAGGTCAAAGGTGCAACAGAGGTTTTGCAAGTGATTCCAACCCTTGACTCTCTCGCTCCTAAAGACAATGTAATCGGCTTTCCTTGGCACAAGGGCATATGAAACAGTAAAATAATTCTTCAGTTGAGAGATGCCTTTGGCATTTCTCAACATTTCTTAATGTTTGCTAACCATTGCTAAGTAGGTTAACTTAAACTACTGAAATTAATGGAAACTTTGACTAATTTATTCGACGCAATGCGTTTCGGTGTCTCTTATGGGCACCAATAGGCCGTATGTATGTAAAATAAATGGATTAAGGAGATCATCCATCATTTTTCTAGACCCTTTTTGAAAAACCGTTTTGCCAAAGGTTTAACTTTATTTGTGTCCCCTAGGCCGACAGATAATACTTTGAGTAACTTCTGAAATAATTTATTCATCGTATCGTTAGGAAAGGTAGAGTTACTAATAGAAAACATACAAAGCCGCTAAGATGGCCCTGCGCATTATGAAATCTTTGCGAAATTGGATGCATCCTTTCTTCAATATGTGTTGTGTGGAATATTAGGATATAACAATTTTCTGGCTTGATATATGGAGAACCTATACAAACTGCTAAATGGCGCTGTGAGTTATGAAGTTTCTGAAATATTTACATGAGCTTTCTCTTAATCTTTTGTCCGGAATTAGGTTAATGAACTGCGTATCTAAAAGAAACTTGGAATAGCAGCCCCACCATGTATTGATTAAAGTCACCAAAAACTAACAAGTAATTGAGCAATCATAAAAAATCTAGCTGTAGATTAAATTCTACCTGAATTTGAATACTAAGGAAAAGAATATGGAAAATATCGATATCACTTTAATTTCTAGAATATGTACAATCTTATCTTTTCCGATAGCTCTCTTATCTTTTCTGATAGCCCTCTTATCCCACTGTACTTCAAGAAAAAATAAAAGAGATATTGTAAACATAAAAAGCTCTATAAAGAACATAGACAGCTCAGCAACTAATATCTCAGTTCGTGGAAATAAGAATACTACAGCAGGAAGAAATATTGATGAATAATAATACGATAAATATAAATGGCAACAATAATATTGTTGCCGGTGGAGATATAATAGTAAAGAACATCCAAAGATTACCTTCTCTACTAGGTTCAATACTACCATCCTTAATTGAAGCCATAGATACTTTTGATGAGTCTAAACAGCCTCCATCTAAGCCATATGAAATTGATAACAAGATAAATTTTAATAATTTATACGTTTATAAAAATTCGATAGAAAAATATGGTCTATTTGGAAATATTATAGATTCAATAATGGAAAATTTAGATACGTCAAAGCCAATGTCGAAGAAGAAAATTTTTAGATATCTTGAAAAAAAATATGTAGATACAATAGCTAATTTAAACCTGAATAACCAATCTAAAATTGAAATTATAAAAATCAAGTCCGACGATATATTCAAAAAAACCATGTCGCAAATTAACGATGACCTGAAGGGAGCTGATACCGGAGATGTATCAATGGAAGACCTGGAAATTTGTATTTTAGTTATTACATGTTATGGATTCATAAATTGTAAAATAATGGAGAATGTACCTGATGATTATTGATAGAGATGTTCATCCAGATAGAAATCTTTTCCATATAGGGGCAAGAGTACTTCAATTAATTAAAGAACATCAATTTGGTGTTATACCAATGATGGATTTGTTTGAAAGAACTAAAAATGTATTAGAGTGCTCTATTTCATTTGATGATTTCATACTTTCTCTCGATTGGCTCTTTATATTAGGGACAATAGATTCTAATGAAACAGGGGATATTATACGATGTTTTTAAGCAGACTCATTGTTCAAAAAGGTGAAAGAATAATTCAAGATATTCCCTTCAAGAGAGGGTTAAACCTAATCATAGATGAAACTCCAACTGCTAATAAAAAATCTGGAAATAATGTTGGAAAAACTACTATGGTTAGAGTCATTGATTACTGTTTAGGTGGGAAATGTGAAAAAATATATAAAGATCGAGAAACTAACACAGAAAACAAAGAGGTTAAGAAATTTCTACAATCTTCTCAAGTTCGAATTAAGTTGTTTTTAGAAGAAGCAAAGGATGGTCAATTACACGAAATTATTCGTTCATATGGAGAAAAATCAATCATAAATGGAGAGGAAAAAACAGAAAATGAATTTAAACAAGATCTGAATCAAATATTATTTCGATTAGATGTAAGTAAACCTTCATCAAGAGAATTACTTGGTAAATTTATTCGAACTGAGAATTACCAGTTAGATAATATCTATAAATTCTTATATCCTCAAACTAAAAGACCAAAAGATGTTTACGAATACATCTATCTGTACCTATTTGGATTTCAAAATCATAAGGCTACTATAAGAAAAAATGATCTTAATGAAAATATAAAAAAAATAATTGATCGTGTTAAAGCTCTATCTCCTTACAAAGAAGGTGCTTTGACTCAGATTATTCGGGCTCTTGACACAGATATTAATATATTTGAGAAAAAATTAAAAAATTTTGAGATATCAAACTCACATAAAGAAAATCTTGAATCTTTAAAAGAAATAAGGGGAGAAATTTCTCAGCTATCTGTAAATATAAGCAATATAGATATCCAAATTAAATTAAATAATCAAACACTTAAGAATCTTGAAAAGACAAGATCATCTATTGATCCAAAACTTCTTCACAATATATATGATCAAGCAAATGCTTATGTCGAAACTCTTCAGAAAAGCTTTGAGGAGGCTCTGGATTTTCATAATTCAATGATTAGAAATAAAATGAATTTTGTTAATAAACATTTGTCATCTTTGATTCAAAATCGAAACAAAATGAAAGAAAGAATGGATATATTTTTTGAAGAGGAAAGAAAATTTCTAAGGGAATTATCTAGCAAAGGTGCTTTGGATGATTTAATTAAATGCAACCAAGAACTCTCATCACTAAAAGAGAAGAGGGGAGAAAAAAATGGCATTTTAAAAGAAAAAAAAGAATTAGAAGAAGAGCTAAACCAATACAATGAAGAACTAAAAAACATAAATAATAAAATGTTGGAGTTTAAAGGCCGATTAGACAAAGAACTTGAAGATTTTAATACCCTATATAGAAAAATAACAAAGGAACTATATGACGAAGAATATATTTTTTCTTGTGAAATTGATAGAAATAGTAGGTATGATTTCTCATTATCAACCATGCATGGAACTGTTGGATCAGGGAAGAAAAAAGGACAGATATTAGCCTTTGATTTAGCGTATTTAAACTTTTTAGAGAAAAAAGAAGCAAATATATGTAGATTTCAAATCAATGATCGCCTTGAAGAGGTTCATTTAAACCAATTAAAGAGAGCTTTTGAGATTGCAAATAATATTGATGGGCAATTCATTGTTCCGATTCTTAGAGATAGAATTGAAGCCTTGGGTAAAGACTATATTCAAGAAAATAAGATCATTACTCTTTCACAAGAACAAAAGTTTTTTAAATTATAACTTGATAAGGATGTGTGAAAGAATAACTTGAACGATTAAATCAGGGACTGTAAAAATAATTGTGTAACTGCAATTTTTTTCTTAAATCTTAAAGCCACTTATGTGGCTCCACTCCTGGTAAAAAGCACAGCCCCATATTATTCGTCAATGTATAATTGACATTTTTTCCTTCAAGCGATTTTGTCAGTCACAATGCATTATAATTTAATGGGGAGATGGAGCCGTAATGGGATCATATCAGAACTGGAAAGAACTCAAATAAATAATTATCATCTTGGTTGGAAAAAAATCAGCAATAGCTCTCTCAAAAAAATGGAAATTCCAATCTCATCAAAGGGTTCATGTGTTTAGGTTCCCATACTATATTACCCCCTTTTTTTTATTTTTTTTAACTTGTGATATTCGAGAAATACCAGCATTGGGATGAAATATGAAAAAAAATGGAAACCCAAGTCTGCACCAAGAGGGCATGTATTTAGGTTCCCATACTATATTACCCTAACCATAGTCTCGTATTCCAGCATTTCTCAACGCCTTAGAGGGCTTTTAAGCCCTCTTATAAGGGGACCTTATTTATTAAAAAACTTAGTTGTCAAAACGGTCACCGTATTCAATGGCAAACCTGTTCATGGCTGGCTTCCAGTTGTGTAATGGTCGTGTCCATCGCTTAGAGGCCATTTTTATCGCTAAATATACAACTTTTAAAGCCGACCGATCACTGGGAAATATCTTACGATTTCTGATCGCCTTGCGGATCACGCTATTTAACGACTCTATGGCGTTTGTGGTATAAAAAATCTTTCTGATTTCATCCGGATAATCGAAAATAGTGATGAGATTGTCCCAATTCCTACGCCAAGACTTTTCAATATTCGGATACTTTGAAGACCACTTGGTACAAAATTCCTCAAGGGCCTTTTCAGCTTCTGTCAGAGTCGTAGAGCCATAAATGGACTTGAGGTCTTGGGCGACAGCTTTCATATCCTTGGAAGGAACATAGCGAAGGGAATTGCGGACCATATGGACAATGCACAGTTGCCTTTAGACTTGGGAAAAGCCGCTGAAATGGCTTGAGGAAAACCTGTAAGACCATCTACAGAAAATATAAATACGTCTTTCAACCCTCGATTTTGCAGCTCAGTCAAAACACTCAACCAAAACTTTGAACCCTCATTTTCAGAAATCCATAGGCCCAACAAGTCTTTCTGACCCTCCTCTGTAATACCAAGAGCTAGGTAAATCGCCTTATTAATAACTCTCTTGTCTTGATGGACCTTCACCACGATACAGTCCAAAAATACGATAGGGTAAGTGCTATCCAAGGGGCGGTTCTGCCAAGCCGTAACTTCATCAATAACAGCATCCGTCACGTTGGCTATCACTGAGTGGGATATCTCTGCACCATGGTAGAGGTCTTTGATAGCTCCTTGAATATCCCTGGTCGTCATTCCCCTCGCATAGAGGGTCAGAATACTGTCTTCAAAGCCCTCAAGACGAGTCTTGCCTTTGGGAATGACTTGGGGCTCAAAGGAGGCACTTCGGTCACGGGGGACCTGAAGCTCCACCTCGCCTTTCTCTCCCTTTATGGTCTTTCTACTGTAACCATTGCGAGTGTTGGATTTGCGGGTCTCAGACTTCTCATGCCTCTCATAACCTAGGTGATCGTCCATTTCCGCATTAAGAGCTGTCTCTAAAACAACCTTCATCAGTTGACCCGTTATGTCGGATAAATCTTTTTGGGTCTTGACGTTCTTCGCTAGTTCCTTGCCTATTGTCTTGATATCCATTTTGCCTTCTCCTTTCAGGATGATAGTTCATCCTAATATGATTCGGCAGTTACACAAAATAGTTTACAGGCTCCATATTGAATCCACCCACGGACAGAGAATGAACATCTCTGTCAACTTTGCAGATATGGAGTTTTGGGGTACACTCAAAACCCGAGATTCGTAATCCCATGATGAACTATAGTTTACCTGTCCATAGCTGGGCCGTTTTTAGTTCCACATCGCTTCAATCAGTATTTGTCACAAAATCAGTCTTAATTTTGTGGAAATTGGCCTCTCTCATGGAGTCAATTTTTTAGATCTTTCTTAACTTATGACTTGTCTAACAAAGGAGTGATTGATATGGTTATACGCAACTGTCAAGAAGGAAGATGGCAGGGATCAGGGTGTAAGTTAAAAATTAAGTCACGAGATAAGTAACGAACTTGCGACTCTGATATGCTCTTTGACAATTTAGCTTGGTTAACAACTGAAGAAACTGCACGCTATCTTCGCAAAAGCGTCAATGCCATCAGGATTTTGGTATATCGCAAAATTCTGAGAGCAAGGAAGTTTAGGCGAAGGCTGTATTTCAAAAGAGAAGAGTTGGAGATGCTCATTGAAACCTCACAACATATGGGAGGTTACAAATGGCAATTTTAACTTATGAAAAAAATGGAAAACAGCTTTTCCGAGTCTATGTTCAGGGGCGAGGAAAGGTAGACACTTCTATAAGGGTCCAAAAGAATAAATTTAATATAGAGACTCTTAAGGATGCGTGCAAAGAAGAGAAAAGGCTTATTAGAGCTGTTTCAGATGAGATCAATAAGATCGAAGGACGAGGGCTGAAATGGAGGGATATCATTTATCGCTGGGAAACCTATGCTTTGCAAGGACTTCTCGGAGATAAACAAAAAGACCCCCATTACATCAAGGACCATGTAAACCGACTGCTCCATTATACAAAGCTTTGGCTTGACTGCGTGGCTTCCGAACTCACTAAGGGGGATGGAAGACTTGTCTTGAGTCAGGCGAAAGAAAGTGGAGGCAAGGAAGGTTCACTAAAAAAAATCAAATCCTCTGTAAATGTAGTCTTCAAGTGGGCTATTGAGGAAAAGCTGGTCGTTGGTGTTCACTCAAGCCCTACTGAGGGAGTTAATGTTTCAGACAAGGCGGAGAAGGTTCCTAAGATTCTCACCTTAGAAGAGATTAAAACTCTTCTCAAAGGAGCTAAAGAAGAGCAGCATCCTTGGTATCATATTTGGTCTTTTGCATTTCTTACTGGAATGAGAAGTGGCGAATTGAAGGCATTGCAGTGGAAGGATATTGATTTTGATCGACAAACAATATTGGTCTCCAAGTCCTACAGCCATCGTAAGCGAGTGATAAAATGCACTAAAGCTGGTTACTGGCGAAACGTACCCATTTCCAGTGACCTTTTGAAGATTATCACCGAGCTTCAGAAAGATGGTCACTGTGACCCTGAAGGCTTTGTCCTTCCAAGGCATGGGACATGGACCAATGGTGAAGCTGGAAAGGTTTTGAGAGCATTTCTAAAGAAATATAACATAAATCAACATGTTGTATTTCACACACTCAGGGCTTGCTTTGCGACTCACATGTTAGCTCATGGGGTAAATCAAGCCACCGTTATGAAAATCGGTGGCTGGAGAGACATTAAGACTTTCCAGATCTACCTTCGGCTTGCTGGGGTTGAGGTCAAAGGCGCAACAGAGGTGTTGCAAGTGATTCCAACTATTGACTCTCTCGTTCCTAAAAACAATGTGATCGACTTTCCTTTGGCGCAAGGTTAAGAACATCTATGAAACAGTAAAATAATTCTTCAGTTGAGAGGTGCCTTTGGCATTTCTCAACATTTCTTAAATTTGCTAATCATTGCTAAATAGGTTTGTATAACCTATTGAAATTATTGGATATTCGGAGATTTTTATTCTCCGCTCCAATAACAATGGGCAGGAACTTGAACCTCACCCATACTATCCTGTTCTCTACGAAAATCCATAAAGCTCTCCTCCATTTTTTCAGTCAGAATAATCACCGGGCAATACTTAAGTACAAAAACTAAATACGGAGAGAGGGGTGGCTTTCGCCACGCTCCGCGGGCTCAGCCTTTCCCTCTCCTTCCTTCTTGCCTTGTGCCCAGCCTGACGGCTGGCATGCTGAGGCTCGCTTCGCTTCGCCTGGAAAAGGGTAAAAGTGTAAAAGGGCAAAGGGGTTACATAGGCGTCCTCACAAGGCGGAAACCGACACCGTACCAGCGAAAATCAGGCCGATCGAAGGAACGATAGGAAGAGCGCAGGAAGCGAGCGCCGTCGTCCCAACCGCCACCACGCATAACACGGGTAGAGCCATTTTTCGGACCTCTAGGGTCTGTGACAGGACCAAAATCATACCAAGGTTTAGAATACTCCTCCTCCTCATACCAATCTTCGACCCACTCCCACACATTTCCATGAACATCATAAAGCCCTAGGGGATTGGAGCTCAACAATGCCACGGACCTTGATTGTCGGCTTTGTTTGCCAGATCCAGAGTTCCCCCTATACCAACCATAGTTTTTAAGTTCTGAAGGATTGTCACCAAAGGAATAGGCTGTTTTTGTGCCTGCTTTTGCACCACCCCTGGCTGCAAATTCCCACTCCGCTTCCGTAGGCAAACGGTATTCATATTTGTCACCGTGGGACTCTCTCGCCCTGCGATTGTACTCATTTATAAATTCTTGGACGTCCTCCCAAGACACTCTCTCCACAGGATGATCGGCGCACATTGAAACTCCATCTTGTTCCATATAACTTTCTGGGCAATGCTCTTTTTCTTGGAATTTTGAAGGATTTGTCCCCATCACAACAAACCACTGCCATTGAGTCACCTCTGTGGTGCTTATTTCAAAGGGCTTAGAAATTGTTACTTTATGAGGGGTCTCATCTGAATCTCGACCTTTTTCAGTCTTAGGGCTCCCCATGGTGAAAGAACCTGCGGACACGGGGACAAAACCATATTGAGACAAGCTTCGTCTCACATAGGCTCTCAACACACTGTATTCAATACCTGTTTTGTCTTTTGAATAAAGACGTGTATTCATCCGAGGGCTTCCTATCACTTCATCCACCAAGCTTTCAATGACTCCGTTAAGAACTCTCACGGCAGAAGCAAACTCCTGCTTGCTGTCAATTTTTGAGTCAAGTTCTTCAAGGTTTTTTCTTAAGGCAGCTAATTGTTTTATAAGAGATCCTGCATTTTCTTCTCCATAGGCGTCTATGAACTTTTCTATGCCTGAGACCTTTTCCTTGGCCTCATCTCTTTGTCGAACGAGGTCATGGACACTGGGAGCTTCCATGCCCTCTTTATAGGCTTTGACCTGCCGAGCCTCTTTGGGACTTAGGGTAGGAAGCTCATTAACTCTTAGCACGGATTGAAGGCGACGCTTAAAGTCACTCACGGGGACTTTTTTTATAAGTGCACCATCGGGCCGCTGGCAATCACTCACCTCATTTATAACAGAACCCACTTCACACTCTTGGATCACAATCTTATCTTCTCCTTGGTGGCTTTTTTCTTTATAAAATAAAATCACATCACCATCGGGGCCTACAAGATTCACAGAAGAGGGCCTTCTTTTGTCACCCCTCTTATCACTATCACCTCTTTTCGTACCATGAGGACGAGATCCACGAGGTCCGCTGTGGGAACCATGGCCACCATGGGAACTATAATGACCTTGGAAGCCAGATCCATGGGGTAACTGGAGTCGGCCTCCTGATTTTAGGGTGATTCGCCTCATCTTTTCTTCATGCTTACGAACCACAGCCTTGTAGGAGGCGGTACGGTCTTCTGGTGTAGATGATGTAGATAGAGGTAGAGGTGCAGGTAGAGGTGCAGAAGAGTCCCTTGATGGATTTGTATGATTCTGATTCTGGTTCTGATTCAGACCTTTGTCTTGACTCTCTCGGCTCTCTTTGCCCTCTTGGCTCACTCGGCCCTCTTTGCTCAAAAAGGCACATGAAGGCAGAACCATCAACAGTGACAATAACCACAAAAGCAATAAAGGTCTCATGGACCTTATGGGTTTCATTCCTTTCATTTTTTGATCTCCTTTCATTTTTTGCTTTGGCGGCACTTTACTTAACTCTTGCCCTCTTTAGCCATTGACTTGAAGCCATAAACTCACCCACTATCTGAACAACCTTAGCCTCATTGACTCAAGCCTACCTACTTGACTTTACTTATGTCACTGAGTGATTGTCGATACAAAATAGTACAAACTTGAATTCCTAGACTTTGCGAGGACTCCACTGACATTGCCACCAAAGAAAACCTCAGAAAAAAGAAAACAACAGTCTCAGTCCCATAATGCTCTATTCAATGAAACTTTCCTGAATGAGAGATATTGCCTAGACATTTTCCGTCTTGTCTTGACGACACAGGAGTTTAAGCTCTTTAACTGGAAAACTCTCAAACCAGAAATAACTGTCTTTACAGATGAAGAGGGCAATGAGCGGCGCATTGACCTTTTATTCTCAGTTCAAGTCAAGGGGTCCCAAAAACGGGTACGTCTTTTTTTTCTGCTCGAACACAAAAGTCATCAGGATTCTCAAGTTCTCCAACAAATTCTGAGGTACCAGACCCTTGTTTACAATCGCTGGAATTATCCGGTCATTCCCATACTGGTCTATCACGGACGACAAAAACACTGGAGTAAAATCACGAAATGGTCCCCTGAATTTTCAAGACTCTCTGGATGGACTCACTCCCGTTTTAAGACAAAAATTTGGGAAAAATATCCTCAATTTTCGTTGTAAGTTGTTGAATATCCATGATATAAACCTTTACCGTGGAGTTGGCAGAAATTTGCTTTCTAGGCCGATTTTGCTTATAATGAGTAGTATCTGGAAGCTTCGCCATGAGACCATTGTGGAGCTGTTTCAGATGGGTACAAACTTGGGTGAGAAGGATCAAAAGTTCCTTATTCAAAAGGCGGTGGATTATATCCACCGAAACGATTCAAATTTCACGCTAAGTGTGCTCAGTAAGATTGAAAAAGAAAGTATCGAGGAGGAGCAAAGAGTTATGTCAGCATTGCAATGTTCTTTGGATGAAGCTGAGGAAAAGGGAATGAGAAAGGGCCTTAAGAAGGGCCGTGAAGAGGGTATTAAGGGCATTAAAAAGAGCCGCGAAGAAACAGCGTTACGAATGATTCAAAATGGCTTTGAGGCAAAAACGATTTGTCTATGTACTGGGCTTACTTCCAAAGAAGTGAAGGAACTCTCAGAAAAATGACAAAAACTCCTTAAATGCTCTAAAAACACTATTTCAGAATTTCCCTTGTTCATAACTCAAAAGGAAATCCCTTCTGTTGCTGGCTTCTTCAAATGAAGGTTTTCGATCAGTATTTGTCACAAAATCCATTTTATATTTTGTGGCAAATCGGCTTCCCATGTGCTCTTCATGGAGCTAATTCTTTCGATTTTTCTTAACTTATAACTTGTCTAGTAAAGAAGTGATTGATATTATTGCAAACAACTGCCAGGAAGAAGATGGCAGGGATCAGAGTGTAAGTTAAAAATAAGTCACGAGATAAGTAACGGACTTGCGACTTTGATATGCTCTTTGACAATTTAGCTTGGTTAACAACTGAAGAAACTGCACGCTATCTTCGCAAAAGCGTTAATGCCATCAGGATTCTGGTATATCGCAGAATTTTGAGGGCAAGAAAGTTTAGGCGAAGGCTGTATTTCAAAAGAGAAGAGTTGGATATGCTCATTGAAACCTCACAACATATGGGAGGTTACAAATGGCAATTTTAACTTATGAAAAAAATGGAAAACAGCTTTTCCGAGTCTATGTTCAGGGGCGAGGAAAGGTAGACACTTCTATAAGGGTCCAAAAGAATAAATTTAATATAGAGACTCTTAAGGATGCGTGCAAAGAAGAGAAAAGGCTTATTAGAGCTGTTTCAGATGAGATCAATAAGATCGAAGGACGAGGGCTGAAATGGAGGGATGTCATTTATCGCTGGGAAACCTATGCTTTGCAAGGACTTCTCGGAGATAAACAAAAAGACCCCCATTACATCAAGGACCATGTAAACCGACTGCTCCATTATACAAAGCTTTGGCTTGACTGCGTGGCTTCCGAACTCACTAAGGGGGATGGAAGACTTGTCTTGAGTCAGGCGAAAGAAAGTGGAGGCAAGGAAGGTTCACTAAAAAAAATCAAATCCTCTGTAAATGTAGTCTTCAAGTGGGCTATTGAGGAAAAGCTGGTCGTTGGTGTTCACTCAAGCCCTACTGAGGGAGTTAATGTTTCAGACAAGGCGGAGAAGGTTCCTAAGATTCTCACCTTAGAAGAGATTAAAACTCTTCTCAAAGGAGCTAAAGAAGAGCAGCATCCTTGGTATCATATTTGGTCTTTTGCATTTCTTACTGGAATGAGAAGTGGCGAATTGAAGGCATTGCAGTGGAAGGATATTGATTTTGATCGACAAACAATATTGGTCTCCAAGTCCTACAGCCATCGTAAGCGAGTGATAAAATGCACTAAAGCTGGTTACTGGCGAAACGTACCCATTTCCAGTGACCTTTTGAAGATTATCACCGAGCTTCAGAAAGATGGTCACTGTGACCCTGAAGGCTTTGTCCTTCCAAGGCATGGGACATGGACCAATGGTGAAGCTGGAAAGGTTTTGAGAGCATTTCTAAAGAAATATAACATAAATCAACATGTTGTATTTCACACACTCAGGGCTTGCTTTGCGACTCACATGTTAGCTCATGGGGTAAATCAAGCCACCGTTATGAAAATCGGTGGCTGGAGAGACATTAAGACTTTCCAGATCTACCTTCGGCTTGCTGGGGTTGAGGTCAAAGGCGCAACAGAGGTGTTGCAAGTGATTCCAACTATTGACTCTCTCGTTCCTAAAAACAATGTGATCGACTTTCCTTTGGCGCAAGGTTAAGAACATCTATGAAACAGTAAAATAATTCTTCAGTTGAGAGGTGCCTTTGGCATTTCTCAACATTTCTTAAATTTGCTAATCATTGCTAAATAGGTTTGTATAACCTATTGAAATTATTGGATATTCGGAGATTTTTATTCTCCACCTCCATAACAATGAGAGAAAGGCTGCACAAACTCATTTCAAAAAATTGTTTGAAAACGATGTTGTGGTTTATGATCGTGGCTATTATTCCTACGAAATGCTTCATGAGCATAAGGTGCGAAGTCTGCATGCGGTGTTTAGGATAAGGAGAAATGCCAACACTGTTTTTGATGAATTTATTAATAATGATCAAAAAGACTCAGTGATCCAAGTCATTCCTAGCAAGCAAATTCTGAAAGAACTACATAAAAAAAAGCCACAAGACGACTTCAAAGCCTACGCTTTGCGTTTGGTCAAATATAAAATTGGACAAACTACTTTTGTTCTAGGAACAACCTTAATGGATCAAAAAAAATATTCCATTGATGATCTGGCCAATCTCTATCATGGACGCTGGAGTATAGAGGAACTGTACAAAATATCCAAAGAACTGATGACCATTGAAGAGTTTCATTCTCAAAGTGAAAGGGGAGTCAAACAAGAATTGTTTGCACACTTCACACTTATCACTCTGACAAGATTATTTTCCAACTACACGGAAGACCGTCTTAATACATCTCAATCCCATAGTAAAAAACAAACCATGCAGACAAACTTTAAAAACAATTTACTGACAATTGCAAGAAATATTGAAGGTCTTTTTCTTCAACAAAAGGTAGTGCTTAGTAAAACCCTCAATTGCATCATTACAAATATGAAGACCTGCCGACAAAGGCTACGTCCGAATAGGCATTACGACCGAGTTTCTAGAAAACCCATCGGAGTATGGAGACCCAGTAAAGAGGTTAGGGGGGCTATGGCCAACGGATAATCACATGGATCAAAGAAAAAAACTTGGGGTTAGCCCACCCCCGAGGAGTTAGAGGTTCAAATCCTTAACCGAATGGGATCTCTCACTAAACGAATGCCATTGCCCGATGGGCGGGTTAAACCAGGCCATTTGTGGGCGGGCAAACCAGGCCATTTAGGGTGATCTGACAAGATGGGCTCACCCTACCTTTAATTTTTTATCTTGACAAGTCGGTTTGAAGCTTCCTTCAATCGGTAGCTTTTTCCCTCAAATTTTAATAGTTGGCTGCAGTGGAGAAGGCGATCCAGGATGGCAGAGGCCACGGTATTATCGCCCAAACACTTTCCCCAGCCCTCAATAATGCGATTGGAGGTAATAAGAGTGCTTTTTCTCGCTGAGTATCGATCCAGAATGATTTCCTGGAAGTCATCGCAAGCCTCTGGCGGAATGCGCTTTCTAAGAAAAAGATCATCAATGATCAACAGGTCCACATGGATGAGTTGGGTGTAGAACCTCTTTCTGCGCCCCAGCTGCCTGGCCTCAAAGAGATTTTCAAAGAGCTTGTGAGCTTCTTGATACAAAACCTTGTAATTTGATATGGAACAGACCTTGGTGGCTATAGCTTTTGCAATGTGGCTTTTTCCAGTTCCAGGGGAGCCAATAAGCAAGGCTCCCTCCCCCTGCTTGATGAACTTCAAGTTCATTAATTCCAAGATCATTGGCTTGGGTATTTTTGGGTTAAAATTCCAATCAAAGCCGGTGAGGGTGGACTCTTCCGTGAGCTTGGATGCTTTGAGGAGTCTCTCACATTTTTTGCTTTTCTTGAAATCCTTTTCATCCTGTAAGAGCAATGAGAAGGTCTCTTGGAAGTTTTGTTGGTTCTGTGTGTGTTGGTAACTTCGAGCCTCAAATGTTTCAAACATGCCTATAAGCTTAAGGCTTTTGAGAGTCTCTTGTATTTCTGTAGGTGACATTGGCATTGTGATTGCTCCTTTCCTCTAGAAGAGGGGTTGGGGGGGTGGATTAAGTAAGGTTGGTGCTAGGCTGAGGGTGTAAGGGTGAGTGGTAGATTTCGTTGTTGGCATGTAAATCCCAGTAGATGGCATACTCGGATGGTGGTCGAATGATGTCGTGGTCTTGGGTGAGGTGGGATTCCATCTTTTTCTCATCCACAGGGGGCTGTAGTTCCTCAACAAGCCTTTTAAAGACCCTAAGAGATAAGACCCCTCTGCTCACAGCCTGAATGGCTGCTTTTTCAATAAGATCAGAGTGATATTTTTTAGCCAAGGACACCACCCCACGCATCTGCCTGTTTCCAACTCTCTCATCCACCCTGAGTAATGACTGACAAAAAGCTTTTGTTTGAGGGCCAATCTGACCCGCATCAGCTAAAATATTTTCTACATGGCGAGATGGATTATAAACACGATCTTTGTCTAGCAAAGAGAGACTCCCCGGGAGAGTGGCTTTTTGGTGGCGGCGGATAACACTCATCGTGGCAGGGTCCATAATCTCTATGTCTTTATCATAAATACGCACAATGACTTGGCTCTTTAGATCAGAAGGGTAGGCGCAATAGTAACTGTTTCCCACTTGAATGAGCCCATCGTCTGCAACTGTTCGTATCTCTTGTTTAAAAAAATCAAATTTCTTTTGGGGGAGCTTTTTGAGAAAGGGGCTCTCTTCTTCAAACATCTCAGAAACGACTCGCTTGGTGCGACCATGGACCCGAGGGCGAGCCCAAGTGTGCTCCCAGTGCATGAGCCACTCATTTTGCTCCTCAATGGTTTTAAATGTACGACCCTTCAGTGCTGTGTCCTGGGTGTGTTGAATGGCGTGCTCAACGGTTCCTTTCCTATCGGGGTCACGAACTCTTGCCGGGTCAGCAACGACCCCGTAGTGAGTCAGTACAGCGCTATAAACGGCGTTCAGCGTTGGCTCATAGATATCTGGCTTAATAACACCTTCCTTGAGATTGTCTAAGACGACATATTGAGGGCAGCCCAAAAAATAATGAAAAGCCTCCTCATGGAGTCTGCTCCACGTCTCTTGGCTGGACTTCCAAACAACCTTGCGAAAAGAGGCACGAGAGTACTTGAGGGTCATCACAAAAAGGCGAGGCCGCCTATATTTGCCTGTCCGGGGGTGAACAGTCAGAGCCCCTTGGCCATAATCCACTTGGGCTTCCTCTCCGGGGGGAAAATCCAAGCGATCATAGCGTTTGGGAGTACTCTTCTTCAGCTTCCTTACAAATTTTTTCACGCTGTCGTAGGAGTGAGAAAAACCAAATTTCTCCACTAAATCTTGGTAGATGGCCATTCGATTGCGCTCTAAGTTCAAAGCCTGATTTTCAATCCAAGCCCTGTGGGGCTCACAAGCCGACTGATGACATAAGGGGCGTTGAGAGGTTTTATCTTTAAGAGATTTTTTCAATCCAGGTGGTTCTATACAGTCCGTGGATCCAGTTTCTGTGGGAGCAGCCATCGGTTCCACCATGGTTGTGGATGGGCGCATGAGGCAGGCGGAGGAGTGCATGGAAGCCCCATCAGACACGACAAGACACGCTGAGCCTGATCCTATAGGGGAAGATGGAGGCGTTTCTAAGGGGGGTGTGGCTTCCCCTAGAAGAACCTGCTGATTGAATTCTGTGGAGGAGGCCGAAACTTCCTTGGGCTTTTCGAACTGGGCCACAGGAAGGCTTGGAGGCTCCGCAGAGCAAATTTCAGGAGAACATGAAGATGAACATGACTCTGCTTCTGAGCACACCGAAAAGGCTGGAGATTTTGGCTCTATACCTCCTGTACGCCCCTTTTTGGCAATGACCCTATGGGCTTTCGCATACTCTGAAACCGTAGATCGACCTACATGTAGCCTTTTCGCTATTTTACGAAATGAGTGACCTGCTATAATTAATGTTAATATCTCTTCTTGTTTTTGTTTATTCAAGACGTTCATCCTTCCCTCCCAGGTTGTTTTCTAGAAGGTATTTTACAATACGCCTTGTCAGATATTAAATTTTAAATGGCCTGGTTTGCCCGCCCACAAATGGCCTGGTTTGCCCTCCCCTCCGGGCCTCGATGCGATAACTAGTCGCTGTCGCGAAATAGACTTAAGAAATCCATCATTCAGCTTCAAGGTGGTCTTTTTGATAAATATAATTTTCAATTTGCATAAGATTTTTAAATGGACTCCTCTCCTGAAGATAGCGAGTAGAGAATTCTGGGTCAAAATGGTTCATTTTACACATATCCATGATGATTTTTGCTTTTGGCCCCACTGTCCTTTTTGATGTGTTGAAGTGCTCAACAATCTCATCCATGGAAACATATGGTGACGTCTTGCTATCATAAAGAAAGTTAATTCTCCCAATGGCATGAATAATCCCCGCAGCCCAAATTTCTACTCTTCCTGTCATGTAAGGGACTTGTCTTTTTCGAGACATTCTTGCTACTACACCGTGACAGAGGTTTTTATACTCATCGTTTATATATTGGTCACAAAAATCACTAATAGCCTTTTCAAGTTCTTTCCTTCTTGGTTGAATGATTTGCTTCTTTTTCATTGGGCCTCCTGTTAACCTTATTACCATGTTTCACCTCATGATAAAGGATTATCGCTATGAGTTTATGCCCAGAAGGCCTCGAAACCAAGGTCCACCCTGCCAAGGTATCTATTATCGTCACAGAATCCGATCCTCTGATTCAACTGGCCAACCACGTCGATTGGAGCTATCTGTCGTGTCTGGTCATGCCCGACTTAAAAGCCACGACTGCAAAGGGTTTTTGGTGGCTAGGAAGAAAGCTCTTTTTAAGAGTTCATCTAGCCGTGCTGCTGCTTCAGGTTCTATTCAAACTCACGGATCGAGGGGTGGAGCAACGGATAAAAGAGACGGCCAGTTATCAGCTTTTTTGTGGTCTAAATATCCTCAAAAAATGGTGTTGTCCCGATCATACGAAAATAGAAAAATTTCGCAATCGACTGACGGAAGAGACTCACAAAGAAATAGGAGATTATATTCTTCGCTTGGCTCAATCCCTGGGGTTTGCAGACGCCTCTCATTTGGATGTCGATTCGACCGTTCAGGAAGCCAATATGGCTTATCCCTCCGATGCCAGTCTTTTGAAAAAGTTGGCTCAGAAGTGTTACAAAATTCTTTCGTATCTTCAAGAAAAGCAGAAGACCTACTTACCATCGGGTATAACCATAGATATCAAAGCCATCATCAAGGCCGCTCGAAAGTATTTTTTTCTAGCCAAAAATTGTGTATTAGAGAAGAAGAGGGAGGTATTTTCAGACCTTCACAGTCTTGTAAAGTCAGAGTTAAAAGCCTTTATAAGGTTTGCAGAAAATCTTTCTCCACAGGCTCTAGCGAGTCTTCCTTGGAACCACCGAGAAGCCGTCACAGAAGTGAGAGACAAGGCTTGGAGATACCTTTTGGACGTGGCCCATTTTGTAAGAACTCACACCATCAAGCCTGGCAAAATCCTTGCCTTCAAATTGTGTGCGGTCGCCTGTATCAAAAAGGGGAAGTTAGGCAAAGACAAGGAGTTTGGGAGGGTCTTCCAAGTCGGGCGGATTGGTGGAAATTTTATTGTTCCCTATACTTGCACTTCTGTGAGAATGGACGACAAGGAGTCATTGCCAGCTATATTGGAAGAACATCAAAAAATATTTGGCGAAGATATTTTAGAGTCAGTTACAACAGACAAGGGGTATTATTCACAAGCCAACGTCAATCTCGTCAAAGATGTTGTGGGAAATGCAGATGGAATTCAAAGACCTGCCAACGTAAAAGAACAGGTCGAAGCCCCCCAGAAAGAAGAATTATACAATCGCAGGTCGGGGGTCGAACCTCTCATAGGGCATGTCAAAAACTTTGGATTAGCAAGAAGCAAGATGAAAGGGGATGGGGCCACACTGGCTTCGGGGTATCGCTCGACCATGGGGTTCAATCTGCACCAAATTATGAGAAATTTAGCGGTGACGATGCCAACTCCAAGCTTCAAGGGTGGGTAGAACAAGGGAAAGTTAAAAAGAGGCTACTTCAGAGCCCAAGTCCAAATGAGGGCACATAAACGGCCCTTTTTAATTTCGCGACAGCGACTAACTAGTTCCTGTCCAGGGAAGAAAGTTAAGTAGTTTTAAGTATTTACATGCCTTCCCTTTAGATTTTATGCTTTAAAATGGAGTCCATCAAACATAATCCGTGTAAATTCAGTTACTTACATAAAACGGAAAAATAAAATAAGTTCCCCCCCCTCTCTTGACGAACCTTTCACAGCCCCTCCCTTTCAGTGACTTATGTGGCTATCAACTGGTTACTTGATATGAGAGGAAGAGTTGGATCAACCTGTGTTTCCACCGTGGTGATTTCAAACCTCCTTCAGGGAAATAACATTACGTTGCGCATCAACTTCAAAAAATACTTGACGTGTTTTTTCAGAGAAATAATTTTTGATATTTTATTCTTCATTTATTTTTTATGTAGGTTTTAGGAGGCGTGGGAACCTCTCTATGAGGTAGAATTCTTATCCATGTTCTCCGAGAACCTCTCTGATTTTTTTCTTCTTAAAAGACATCCTTGCTCACTTTTTTCCCTCAAAAAAACGTATGTTAATATAAAAATTAAAGAGAAACTTTCACCAAAGGGGGGACTATGCGCCATTTGAAGAAGACACAGTTGGGACTCTTTTCCCAATATCCTAACCACCAACTCAGTACAGAATTGCAGCAAATTAATAACATCATTGATCGCCATCCAGAGTTTGCCCATATGGTTCATGAAGACCTTGTTAAAGAAAAGAAAGATTCTGGTGATATTGGTATGACATCGGAGCAAGTTCTCAAGGTGGCTATTCTTAAATCCATAAGAGGTCTTTCCTATCGTGCGTTAGCCTTTAATCTTGTCGATTCAGTATCCACCAGAGCTTTTCTGGGCCTTGAATTGGAAGAAAATTACGCTCACTCCACCTTACAGGACTTGATTGTTCAAATAAGTGAAGAAACTTGGGGAATTATTAGCGCCTCTTTAGTTTCAGATGCAAGAGATCAAAAGATTGAGCCGTGTAAGAAAATGAGATTGGACAGTACAGTGACGAAATCAAATATTCATCATCCAACGGATGCATCGCTTTTATATGACTGCATAAGAGTTACAGAAAGAGAATTTAAAAAAGTTCGTAAAAATGTCATGAAAGATTTTTGGCGACTTATTTCAAGAGAAGATCTTAAGAGAGCAAAAACCTTGCTTTACAAAATTAATAATTCCAAAAATGATGCGGAAAGACTACCTTGCTATAAGGAGCTTTTAAAAATCGCTACCAAATTGAACAAAGGATTACCTGATACCATCAGAAAGATAAAAAAAGAACAAAAATGTGTGAAGATGAATGCTTTGAAAAAGAGTCTAAAACAGTTAGAAAATGTTGCCTTCTACCTGGAAAAAATCATCTTTCAAACTCAAAAAAGAGTTATTGAGGGGAAAAAAGTATCTTCTGAAAAAAAGGTCCTATCCATCTTTGAACCGCATACAGACATTATTGTAAAGGGGCAAAGAGAAGTCGAGTTTGGGCATAAAATCTTTCTGACCTCAGGGCAAAGCAACATGATTTTAGATTGTCAGATCCCTGATGGCAACCCCGCAGACTCTGATATGTTTTTAAAAGTTATGAATTCAGTGACACAAACCTATGGGGCTTGCCCTGTAAAAGTAAGTGCAGATGGTGGGTTTGCTTCAAAAGAAAATCTTGAAGAGGCCAAAGAGATGGGGGCTAAAGATGTTTGCTTCCCAGAAAAAAAAGGAATGAAAATATTAAAGATGGTTAAAAGTGCTTGGGTCTTTAAAAATCTTCTCAATTGGAGAGCCGGAATAGAGGCTGTTATTTCATTCCTTAAGAGATGTTTTGGTATGAGAGTTGCTTACTGGAAAGGGCATGATGGTTTTAAGAGGTATGTAAAGAATGCCGTTTGTGCCTATAATTTTGTTGTCTTGGCAAGACATGAATTATCAACTGTCACCTAAATTTATCCATTAGGAATAACAGCAATGGACCAGGTCGAAGGTGCTAAAATCTTCCAAAGGTAGGGGTGCGTCTTCAAATCGAAAAAACTAGGGCGCAAGTCGCTTAAAGACCTTTTTCCCCTTAATCTGTAGAGTTTGTGTGGCAAATCTCCAACTCTCACTCCCCCATTGAGGCATTGGGAGGCTCAATGGGGAGTGTCAGAGAACAAAAAATGGGCCTTTCTGGACAGAAACTAACTAGATCAGGTTACAAAATAACAAGTGAATGTATCATTTTATAACATGATAAAAAAAGTGAATAATTGTTCATTTTCTGTCACTTCTCTTGACACCTTAAGTGCTCTAACATTGAGATGGAGTGGCATAGTTATTGAAGCATTTATTTGTATAAGAAATTTTTGATAAAAACGAAAGGGGTTTTTTATGAATAAGAAGGGTTTACTTTATACCTATATATGCACGCTAATATTTAGCTTTTTGTCTCTTATATTAATAGTGGGTTGTGGAGGTAGAGAAAGGTCGGCCACAGGGGATCGCAACATCCCCAAAGGCTGCGATGGGTCTGGTTGCGAAGAAACAGAAGCAGCCTCCTATCCCTATGTGAGAGGCTGGAGTCATGAACTTTACTTATCTAATTCTCAGGCTTATCGTAGTCTCTTGCAAGACTATCGCATATGTGATCCTCCGGGATGGATTCAGATTGGATTTCGCTGTAAAAATTGGGATAACCAAGGAACTTTTATTCTAGAGGTGGCGGAAGTGTCCTTTCCCACCAGTGGAGCTAGAGAAATTCGTGGGAAAGTGATTTTTAATGTGTTTCACGATTCGTTGGTACAAAATCGATCCATTTCTATTGAGGGGAAAATCAGGCCATGGAATAGTGGTCAAGGTTTTGCCATGTGGTCAGAAAATGGTGCTTTAGATACAAATGATTCTCATAGGGCCGGTCGCTTGAAAATTCAAGTGAAACAAGGTCTCCTGGATGATGATCAAATACATGTTCATATTTATTATAGAAACAAGAAGCTAGCTTCTTCTTGGGTCTATCTCGATTATGACCGTCGTGACGAGAATTCCACTGAATCATCTGAATAATTTGAATCATTTGAATCCTGCATCTCTATTGGTCCTGTTTTAGGCCACCCATGCCGGAAGCTTGCTTCTACCTTGCCCTTAGACCTACCAAGAGTCTAGAAATTGAAGCGACAGCCTATATTTCTCATAAAATCATTGGATAATCCCTAGAGTGTGTCGATATCTCCTAAAGGTGAGATATTTGGACATATGTCAAGAATATTTTATAAGAAATTTGGTCTATAATTTAAGAAATTAAGTTAATTACTAGGCTTCTTGGTCCGCTAGGATATTTTTTGGAGCTACGGAGGGTGCAGGTTGTTACGGAATAAGCTTATGGTATCTAATAGAATGAGATTTACAAAACGATTGAAAAGAAAATTTACAAATAGTTTTAAGTGGATTGAGGGATTTTTAATTGTATTTTTAATGGGGGCCATGGGTTGTGGGGACAATGTTTTTGAATCTATAGGTGATAGCGAGACATCACCCTTGTCCAAGGGGCAATTTGATCCCACACGATTTGCATTTATAGGAGAGGTTTCTAATTGTTTGCATGTCTCCGATGGTTGGACCAATGCTTGTATATTCAGAAAAAACCCTATAGCCGATCAGGGAGGTCGTCTTCCCTCCCCCCCCCCTCTTGTGAACGCAGGAAGTGTTTTGGAGGGTGAGACCAATGAGTTGATTGGTATTACAGATGTATCGCATCTACAAACAACAGCTGTTTATTTGCCTGGAAGTCAACTGGGAAACATGGACTTTGTTATCGATTACAGTGAAGTATTCGACCCTGTCCCTCTCATTGAACCTAATAGTGATGGAAATTGGAAGTATTCCTTTTACAACGAGGAGCATTTCAATGCTCTCAATGTTCATATATTTTTTTGGGCGAACTATCTTAAGCAAAGGGTTAAGGATATTACGGGGCACTTTTATCCAGAGGGCCAGGGTTTAATTCTTATTCCCATATTTCCTTTTTATAAAAAGAAAGTTCTCATCAATGCCCTTTGGATTTATCATCTTAACTCTCTTGTCTTTGGTCTTTCTCCATCTGTAGGAGTGGACTCCGCAGGAAAGAGTACCCATGTTCCTTTGGGTTTTGATTCGGGAATTGTGGCCCATGAAATAGGTCATGCTATTCTTGACTATGCATCTGTGGCGAAGATTCAATTCAATAAAAGTTTAGAGATGAGGGACTGCGGTAGGAGAAGGAAAGCCGTGTGTTCTAAAGATTTTCATGGAAGCCCGCGTGCTATTCATGAGGGAGTTGGAGATATCTTGGCTCTTTTTTTGTTTCCCAAGTCCACACCTTTTGCTGAGTTGCTTGAGTATAGCCCTGAGGGCTTGGACCACTGTGGAGTTTCGAGAAATGTACAAGAAATCAAGAGTCAGAAGATCACTGCTCGCCACCTTTTTGAAGCCTGTGGAGGTCGTGTAGAGGCACCAGGAGAAATTCACGCCATGGGTTCCATTTATAGTACTATATGGTATGGATTATTTGAAAGTGCCTTTCAGAGAGGGGGAAAGGATGAACGAGATAGGGCTTATCATTTATTTTTTGAGCATTTAAAAAATATTACAAGCAATGACACCTTCCTGACGATGAAAAAGACAATTCAAATCATTGATCAGAATCTATTTGACGGACAATTTTCAGAAGATCTGGATAGAGAATATAGTTTGATGGGTTACCAATAAGTATGTCTATAGAAGACAGGAAGGTTCTTTGGTACAAGTTTCGTTCTATAGGTATTGTTGGTATTTTTAGTATTGTCATAGGTATATGTGTTGTATCTCTTCTTATCGCCTGTGGAAGAACTCCATTTGAAACACAATCGTCTTCATCCCAAGGAAGGATCACTCAATTTAAGAGCTTAGGGAAGGTGCCCAACTGTTTGTATACATCAAATTCCCTCGTCAATGCTTGCATATTTGGTAAAAACCCTGTGGTTGATCAAGGAACTGTCCTTTCCAACCCACCTCTTGTCAATGCCGGTAGTGTTGCTTTGGGAAGAACCACTGAATTGATTGGAATCACAGATGTGTCATCTCTTCAAACTCATGGTGTTTATATTCCTGGAACAAAATTAAGCAACACTGATTTTAGTGTCAACTATGAAGGTATTTTCTCTCCTCTTCCTCTTATGGTTCCCAATAGTGATGGCAATTGGAAATATACCTTTTACAATGAAGAAAACTTGAATGCTCTCAATGTTCATACGTTTTTTTGGGCGAATTATCTCAAAAAAAAGATTAAAGACCTCACAGGTAGTTTTTATCCAGAGAACCAAGGCTTGAATCTTGCCCCCATTCTTCCTTTTGATCGAAATGGGGTTATATCCAATGCATTTTGGATTTCCAGCGTCAAATTGCTTGCTTTTGGCCTTTCTGCGCCTATAAGAAAGGACTCTATGGGTGGGGCCACTTATATCCCCCTAGGGTTTGATTCGGGAATTGTGTCCCATGAGATAGGGCATGCCATTCTCGATTATGCATCTTTTTCTGAACTTGGATTCAACTCAGACTTGGAGAACCACTGTGGTGAGAGCCAAAAACAGGTTTGCTCTAAAACCATCCATGGAAGTCCTAGAGCTATTCACGAAGGAGTGGGAGATATCGTCAGTCTTTTTTTGTTCCCTGAATCTACGCCCATAGGCGAATTATTCTACAATGACCTTGAAGGTCTGTCCCATTGTACCGTTGGTGGAAGTGGAATTTCTAGGGATGTGAAGGTCATCAGAAGCCAAGGGTTGGTAGCCCAAGACTTTTTTGATGCTTGTGGAAAACACAGTCTTGAGGCATCTGGAGAGATCCATGCCATGGGCTCCATTTATAGTACGATATGGTATGGGGTTTTTCAAAAGGCTCTTGAGAGAGGAGGAGAGGGTGAGTGGGGAAGGGCGTATCAACTTTTCTTTGAGCATTTAAAAAATATTACAAGCATGGATACTTTTGATACACTACAAACAACGATCAAAAATATTGATAACCAGCTTTTTGAAGGGGGTTTTTCAAGCGATTTAGATAGCGAGTATAAGCGTATGTATGAGTGACAGCATATAATATATAAAAGCGTAGTCCCAATGGATGGATCAAAACTGGCCATTTGTGGGAGGAAATAATTCTTATTTAGTTCCTGTCCAGGGAAGAAAGTTAAGTAGTTTTAAGTATTTACATGCCTTCCCTTTAGATTTTATGCTTTAAAATGGAGTCCATCAAACATAATCCGTGTAAATTCAGTTACTTACATAAAACGGAAAAATAAAATAAGTTCCCCCCCCCCTCTCTTGACGAACCTTTCACAGCCCCTCCCTTTCAGTGACTTATGTGGCTATCAACTGGTTACTTGATATGAGAGGAAGAGTTGGATCAACCTGTGTTTCCACCGTGGTGATTTCAAACCTCCTTCAGGGAAATAACATTACGTTGCGCATCAACTTCAAAAAATACTTGACGTGTTTTTTCAGAGAAATAATTTTTGATATTTTATTCTTCATTTATTTTTTATGTAGGTTTTAGGAGGCGTGGGAACCTCTCTATGAGGTAGAATTCTTATCCATGTTCTCCGAGAACCTCTCTGATTTTTTTCTTCTTAAAAGACATCCTTGCTCACTTTTTTCCCTCAAAAAAACGTATGTTAATATAAAAATTAAAGAGAAACTTTCACCAAAGGGGGGACTATGCGCCATTTGAAGAAGACACAGTTGGGACTCTTTTCCCAATATCCTAACCACCAACTCAGTACAGAATTGCAGCAAATTAATAACATCATTGATCGCCATCCAGAGTTTGCCCATATGGTTCATGAAGCAATGCCGTTTCCTTAAGCCACCACACCCCTCTGCCTCTGCGTTAAGCTATTTCTTTTAAAAGAACTCCCAGCCCTTTTGATAGACCTTTCATAGCTTCTTTTGAAGTGCCTCCTCTTCTCCATTGAAATCTTCATCAGCAACTTTATCTGCTTCCTAAATTTCTGATAGTGTTAGCTGACAATTAAAATGCCCCACCGTCGCCAATGAAAAGTGGCCACTTTTCAGAGGAGGACCTATGGTGATTTTTGGCATTGTCAACCGAGACGCATATAATCAATTGATATTACTCATAAAAAGGCTCCGAGCTGATAAGAACTCCTTTTGGGTTCTTGTCGACCTGGAAAGGGGCTCCGTGTTGGAGAGTCCTTCCATGACAGCCTATTCAGGTTCCATATTTGTCATTTGTAGACTGTTTCTGGATTTCAATGAGGTTAAATATATAGTCAAGAAAAGCCTGTTTAGGCTGTGCCCATTTTCTAAAGTATTTAAATTCCACAAGATTCCAACATTTGCCTCAATTTTCATGGAATTTCTTTCTGAAGACAGGCTTCCCTTAAAGCCGTCGCCAATTAAAATGTCCCACTTTCAATATGGAGGTTGTCGCCAATGAAAAGTGACCAATCTTCAGGGAGTGTTCAAATACTAGACAATGAAGTCTCTTCTTCTGATATAGATACTAAGCTCACAGAGTCCCTCCCTTTTGCAACTCAAAAGGTTAGCAATGAGGAGGATCTTATGATTAGTCAATACACTTTCGGCCGCATTCGTGACCTGAGTCACAGTGGTAAAAATAAGACAGAAATATCTCGTGAATTAGGGATCAATCGTAAGACGGTGCGCAAGTACTGTGAGTCCAACACCCCACCGAAGTACAAGGCGAGGTCCAAAAGAACTCGCCCAGATCCCCTTAATGGATATATGGATCGGGTGAAGTACTTTTTGAAGTTGAACCCAAGTAACACCGCCCGTGAAATATATGAGCTATTAGTTGAGGAGGGTTATCGTGGGAGTGAGAGAACGGTTCAGAGAAGAGTTTGTGAGATTCTTGGTTCTCGCCCCAAGGAGCGTTTTTTCAGCCAAAGATATGATCCTGGAGAACAGGCTCAGTTTGATTTTAAGGAGAAGGTTGCTTTACCATTTGCCGATGGTGTTCAGATCGTTCATCTCCATTTTGGAACATTGCCTTGTAGTGGCACCTGTTGGGTTCGTGCCTACCCCTTTCTTGTCTATGAGTGTTTCATCGATGGGGTGCATGCTTTTTTTGAAAAGATAGGTGGGATGAGTGCGAACATCCGTATTGATAATTTATCTCCCTGTGTGAAGAAAGTTCTTAAAGGAAATCAGCGAATTTACACCCAATCTTTTGATCGAGCCATCCAATACTATGGATTTAAGGTTCTTCCCTGCCGCGCAGGGAAGGGCTCTGACAAGGGAGATGTGGAGCGTGATATTCGAACCTTCAGTTCTCGGATAAAAAATATTGTTAGAAACAAAGGAATTGTTTTTAAAGACTGGGATCATTTGAATCAGTTTTTAGAGTCTTATATGGATCAGCATCAGAGTGACTCCACCAAATCTCGCTTTGAGGAGGAGGCCAAAGTTCTTAAGCCTTTGCCTCCACGAGATGAAGATATTCTCTGTAAGGTGAATATTTGTCAAAGTAATGGTTATGGGACTTTGAGAATAGGTAAAACCACATATTCCATACCTGATGAGGTGATCCAAGCTCCCTGTAAAACCGTACAGGGTCCCTATCATGTCACGATCTATCGTGCAGGAGGGAAGCAAGAAATTGTCGCTCGCCATCAAAGAAAACCTGATGGGGAGCATAGTCTTCTTCTTGAACATATCCTTCCCTCTTTAGTTCGTAAGCCGCAAGCCATGGTAAGATGGGCTCACCGATCCATTCTTTTTCCAACAAATGTGTTTGAAAATTTTTATCAATACCTCAAGCAACAAGATTCAAGCCGTGCCGAGCATGAATATTTAAGAGTTATCAACTTGATTCAGCATGTGAGTTGGCAGGACTTATCTACAGCCATGGAGCTTCAATTAGAAAGTCGTGAGATTTTCGACTTTAAATCCATAAAAGATTTGCTCTTAGGCAATCCCACCAAAATTAATTTGAATGACCAACAAAAACCACTTCAACCTAGATTGTCTCAATATGACAGTCTTGTTCCAAACATAGGAGGTTCTTAATGAATCACGAAGAACTTATAGGTTCTCTTAAAAAACTCCGACTTCCAGCGATGGCGGATGAATATGTTGCAACGGCTAGAGTTGCCGAAAAAACAAAAAAGACGTATGAACAGTATTTAGGTATACTCGTTCAAAATGAGCTTGCTGACAAGCATTCCCAGAGAGTGAAAAGATTGCTTAAGGGGGCCAAGCTTCCTCAACTTAAATCACTCCAAACTTATAACTTCCAGAAAAGAACGGGAGTGACAGCTCAGCAAATTAATTGGATGGCAGAGGGAGAGTGGGTCAGAAAAGCCTGTAATGTTGTGTTTTACGGAAGCTTTGGAATGGGGAAAAGTCATTTGGCCATGTCCCTAGTTCGTTCACTCTGTGAACAAGGCTATCGATGTTTATGGGTCACCACTCATGAACTTATTGAAACAATGCGTGAAAGCAAGAAAGAACTCTCATTGAATGCTCTTTTTAAGAAATTAGACCGTTTTGATCTTATTGCTTGTGATGAACTTGGCTATACAGCTTCCTGCACAGAGGGTGCTGATCTTTTCTTTCAATTCATATCTCAGCGATATGAAAGGAAAAGTCTCATGATCACTACAAACTTAACTTACTCTGAATGGGATAAGGTGTTTCTTAACCCTATTACCACCGCTGCTGCTGTTGATCGAATTATTCACAACTGTGAAACCCTCAACATTGAAGGAAAAGAAAGTTGGAGAACCGAATCGGCAAAAGCCAAGTCTAAACAGAGCAAAGAGGAAAGTTCAACCAAAGAAGTTCATTAGAGATCCCCACTTTTGGGGAAGGAACTCGCCAGTTATCCACAAAATTTATCCACAGCAGCACTGCGTTGCTAGACATCGGGGTCACAGCCGCAGTGTCGCCATGGATAAATTTATGGATAACTGGCTTTTACCGTACTATTTGCTCGTCACTCTCGCGGAGCTTTAGACATTAGCTGCGCCAAGGAATCCTGAAAAATACTCCATTTACCTCTGCCATAGGGCTGAAGGATGCATTTGGGGTCATGCCAAAAGTGGTGGGCAGAAAATCATTCCTCAGAATCTTGTGGCATAGTCCGAGTTAAATGATGAGCAAAATAAAGACACTTGACTAAACTCTGAACGAAGAATAACTAAATCAGTACATCATCAACTGGCCGTTTTTCATTGGCGACGGCTTCTAAAAATGGCCAATTTTAATTGGCGCCTAACAGATAGAGCCCCGCAACAAAAAGGGGGATGCTATCCATTATGAAATCAAGAATCAGTTTAAAGTTAGGTTTTTTGGGTGTGCTAACGATATACTGTAGATTATATACCCACAGCGTCAATTTGTGCCCTCTTCAATCAGCATTTAGTCATAGGTTGAGCTCGACACTGTCGGTTTAAGGCCTTAAAATTTTCATCAATCCCTTAAAAGTTCAATACAAAGCACTTGCAGAGTCAATCTTGTGGGTAGATTCTTCTTAAACTGATAGTATTAAGTTAGACTAAAGGACGGTAATTTCTACAGTATATTATTAGCACACCCGGTTTTTTGTAGTCATTTTTTACCAACTGATTCACACTGTCTTCATCCTCATTTATGCTCATTTGATTCTTTGTATAATTGAAGAGCCAAAAATAAGAATACAGCTCTTGCAATATTCCATTAAGGCTTGTTGAGTGCCACTGCTCCATTTTCATTGTCGATGTAAAATCACGAAATGTCGTTTCTATTTCCCAACGACGAGAGTAAAGAGCAACCATATCCTTCTTGTCCAAGGAGCCATGCGGAAGATTAGTGGCCAAAACAGAGAACTCCCCAGTCTTTGGGTTTTTATACTTATAGAGATGAATGACCACCCCCTCAATAACCATTTGTGAATACCAACCTGGGCCATTAAATAAATTTACGATGGGGATAAAAGTAGAGCCTCGCTTACAACGCGCAATAAAGAAGTTACTGGCTTGAGCATGGGCCTTAATAATCTCTGTAGATAAATAAAGCCTATCGTAGAGAGTTATGCTATTACTCTCAAAACTACCTATCATTTGAATAGCATTGGCGATTTCGTTGAGAGCGGGAGAAAAGCAAAGATTCTTTGTCACACCCGATAAAACGTCATAAGCATGAGATAGATACATACGTAAGAAATGAGTTTCCATCTCATTTGGGCAAGGGTACCCACAATAACCCTCCTTTAAAAGATCTTTAGAGCGAGGAAGTGCTAATTGGTCGCCATCTATGGCATAGATATAAAAGCCATGAAACGTTTTTCTCAATGGTTCGTAGTCTGTAATCAGAGATTCAAAGATATTTTTAAAAAATAGGTAAGAAATACTTTGACGTATCTTGCTGAGACTGCTTTTGACTGGCATGAGAAGCAGGTCACCAAAATGAGTCCATACCGTCTTAAGAGCGATTTGGTAGCCTTCGTAATTTGTTCCGGAAATAAGATAGATAATAGTAAAAAAGAAAATTTGAGGATTAAATTTTCGATTCCTTTTTTGTTTTTCTGGATCGACAAGGTGCTCTGGCTTGAAGGAAGAATCAAGTTTTGGTAGAATAAAATGGTCATCTGTGACGCGAACTCGTCATTTGGGGGCTTTCGAGATCAATATTGGATTGCATGTGACTTACTCCTTGGTTGAGGGTTGGGTGTAAAATAAAACAAGTCTTATTCTTGTCGATTTATCTAATAATTTCAAGAGATTTTTCTTAAGGAAACGGCATTGGTTCATGAAGACCTTGTTAAAGAAAAGAAAGATTCTGGTGATATTGGTATGACATCGGAGCAAGTTCTCAAGGTGGCTATTCTTAAATCCATAAGAGGTCTTTCCTATCGTGTTAGCTGACAATTAAAATGCCCCACCGTCGCCAATGAAAAGTGGCCACTTTTCAGAGGAGGACCTATGGTGATTTTTGGCATTGTCAACCGAGACGCATATAATCAATTGATATTACTCATAAAAAGGCTCCGAGCTGATAAGAACTCCTTTTGGGTTCTTGTCGACCTGGAAAGGGGCTCCGTGTTGGAGAGTCCTTCCATGACAGCCTATTCAGGTTCCATATTTGTCATTTGTAGACTGTTTCTGGATTTCAATGAGGTTAAATATATAGTCAAGAAAAGCCTGTTTAGGCTGTGCCCATTTTCTAAAGTATTTAAATTCCACAAGATTCCAACATTTGCCTCAATTTTCATGGAATTTCTTTTTGAAGACAGGCTTCCCTTAAAGCCGTCGCCAATTAAAATGTCCCACTTTCAATATGGAGGTTGTCGCCAATGAAAAGTGACCAATCTTCAGGGAGTGTTCAAATACTAGACAATGAAGTCTCTTCTTCTGATATAGATACTAAGCTCACAGAGTCCCTCCCTTTTGCAACTCAAAAGGTTAGCAATGAGGAGGATCTTATGATTAGTCAATACACTTTCGGCCGCATTCGTGACCTGAGTCACAGTGGTAAAAATAAGACAGAAATATCTCGTGAATTAGGGATCAATCGTAAGACGGTGCGCAAGTACTGTGAGTCCAACACCCCACCGAAGTACAAGGCGAGGTCCAAAAGAACTCGCCCAGATCCCCTTAATGGATATATGGATCGGGTGCATAGGTGTTCGTGGTTTTTTTCTAATTTTAATTCCGAATTAATGGAAATACTTTTCAAGCCTCCTTTTTTACATAGAGGGAAGTGGGCGATTTATAAATATTTATAGATGGTATTTTGAGAAATGGACGCAGATTGACATTTGATATCCACGACAAGCCATGTGTTTTAAGAGACTTAATTGTGTAACGAAAGAACTGTGGACTTTTGGGAACAACAGAATTTAAATTTCTTTCCACTTCCGCATGGACAGGATTGATTTCTTTCAATTTTTTCGCTTTGGTCATTTTTCTGCTGTGATGCCGACATATCTTCAGTTACAATTTTTTTTTCTTTTCATCTTCCAAATCCTCATCCAAATTATCAAAAAGAATATCTCCTAGATTCTGGTGAAAGTAACGATTTTTAAATTGAGATATGAGCATCATAAAAATACATGTAAGAACCAAAAGTGTGAGTGAAGCAAAAAACAAATAAGATGCTTGCATCTGAGTTAATGGGAGGATGAGTGCCAGTAAATAACCAAATCCAAATACCAATAAGGAAATAAAAAGAGATATAAAGGATCCCAAAGAAAGTAATATTAAAAGTCCAAAAATCATTGCTATTTTTTGCTCCTGTCGAATACAATGAATCCGCATAGATACAAGTGAGTTATCTACAGACTTAATGATTCTCGCGTTAGTATCTTAATAGGTCAAGATTAATTGGAGGAAATTTTTATTTTTTAAACGCAGGGGGCAAATATGAGCACGGAAGCTCAAACACTTAAAACGATCAAAAAATGTTTCAAGAAAGTTATTCCTGAAAAGGACTCTCGGGCAACCATTCCACCTCTTGAGTTTATTGTGGCTCTTGTCTTGTCATTCCAGGGAGACTCTAAGACATATTCAATAGAGGGGATTAGGAGGTTTATGATAAGTCATTTAGGGTTAAGAATTGAAAGACACAGCTTCTGGGAAAGACTCTCTAGAAAAAGATTAAAAAAGCTTCTGAGTAAACTGGTTGAAATGCTCATGATAAAGCTATCTCATGGAGCTTTTCATGGAAGCAAAGCCATATTATTACAACTGGGAGTCTCAGACGTTCTTCTTGTTGACTCAAGCACAATAAGCCTTTGGGATGGAGCATCTGAGAATTTTCCAGGGACAAGAACAAACGCAGGAATTAAATGGCACGCTTGTTTCAGTTTATTCAGTGGTATAATGACTTGGTTCGAATTAACTCCGTCTTCCACTAACGATAGGAAGTGCTTTCCTGATATAAAGGAACTCGTTGGAAAATTAGTCATCTTTGATTTGGGATATTGGGACTATGGCTTATTGTCATCTATTCATGAAGCTAAAGGATTTTTCTTGTCTAGAGTGAAGTCAAATGCCTCTATTCTTATTGATGCTGTTGTTGAAGGTTTGCCAGATTACTATGTTGGAAAAGAGTTCTCTGATATTAAACTCAAGAAAAAAAACGATGTTGTTGAATTTATAGGCAGTGTCTTGTCCAATGGTAAATGGGTAAGTTTGAGAATTGTAGGCTTCTGGAATTCCTCCGAAAAACGCTATCATTGGTATTGCACGAATTTAGATGTGGCAGCGGAGTCCATATATCCAATTTATCGTTTACGTTGGCAATGTGAACTTATTTTCAAATCTTGTAAGAATTCTTTGAATGCAAATCAGATCACCTCAAACGATCAAAATATCATAGAGAGTCTTCTTCTTGCTTCATTAGCGGCTCACCTCACATCAAGTGTTGTTTTGAGGATAGGAAGAACTAAACTCAATAAGGAACAAAATGACTCCACATCGTTTCAAAGAGTTGCTAAGGTTACCGTCTTATTAGCCTCTGATTTTATCAAATATCTCCTAAGCTCATCTCAAAAGTATTTAAATATTTTGATAGAGAAGATCAAGATATTCTCCCATGAAATTTATGACACAAACTACCGACGGCGAAAAACATCAATGAATATGGCTAAAAAGGTCTTGCTATGAAAGAATAAAAAACCACGAACACCTATGGGATCGGGTGAAGTACTTTTTGAAGTTGAACCCAAGTAACACCGCCCGTGAAATATATGAGCTATTAGTTGAGGAGGGTTATCGTGGGAGTGAGAGAACGGTTCAGAGAAGAGTTTGTGAGATTCTTGGTTCTCGCCCCAAGGAGCGTTTTTTCAGCCAAAGATATGATCCTGGAGAACAGGCTCAGTTTGATTTTAAGGAGAAGGTTGCTTTACCATTTGCCGATGGTGTTCAGATCGTTCATCTCCATTTTGGAACATTGCCTTGTAGTGGCACCTGTTGGGTTCGTGCCTACCCCTTTCTTGTCTATGAGTGTTTCATCGATGGGGTGCATGCTTTTTTTGAAAAGATAGGTGGGATGAGTGCGAACATCCGTATTGATAATTTATCTCCCTGTGTGAAGAAAGTTCTTAAAGGAAATCAGCGAATTTACACCCAATCTTTTGATCGAGCCATCCAATACTATGGATTTAAGGTTCTTCCCTGCCGCGCAGGGAAGGGCTCTGACAAGGGAGATGTGGAGCGTGATATTCGAACCTTCAGTTCTCGGATAAAAAATATTGTTAGAAACAAAGGAATTGTTTTTAAAGACTGGGATCATTTGAATCAGTTTTTAGAGTCTTATATGGATCAGCATCAGAGTGACTCCACCAAATCTCGCTTTGAGGAGGAGGCCAAAGTTCTTAAGCCTTTGCCTCCACGAGATGAAGATATTCTCTGTAAGGTGAATATTTGTCAAAGTAATGGTTATGGGACTTTGAGAATAGGTAAAACCACATATTCCATACCTGATGAGGTGATCCAAGCTCCCTGTAAAACCGTACAGGGTCCCTATCATGTCACGATCTATCGTGCAGGAGGGAAGCAAGAAATTGTCGCTCGCCATCAAAGAAAACCTGATGGGGAGCATAGTCTTCTTCTTGAACATATCCTTCCTTCTTTAGTTCGTAAGCCGCAAGCCATGGTAAGATGGGCTCACCGATCCATTCTTTTTCCAACAAATGTGTTTGAAAATTTTTATCAATACCTCAAGCAACAAGATTCAAGCCGTGCCGAGCATGAATATTTAAGAGTTATCAACTTGATTCAGCATGTGAGTTGGCAGGACTTATCTACAGCCATGGAGCTTCAATTAGAAAGTCGTGAGATTTTCGACTTTAAATCCATAAAAGATTTGCTCTTAGGCAATCCCACCAAAATTAATTTGAATGACCAACAAAAACCACTTCAACCTAGATTGTCTCAATATGACAGTCTTGTTCCAAACATAGGAGGTTCTTAATGAATCACGAAGAACTTATAGGTTCTCTTAAAAAACTCCGACTTCCAGCGATGGCGGATGAATATGTTGCAACGGCTAGAGTTGCCGAAAAAACAAAAAAGACGTATGAACAGTATTTAGGTATACTCGTTCAAAATGAGCTTGCTGACAAGCATTCCCAGAGAGTGAAAAGATTGCTTAAGGGGGCCAAGCTTCCTCAACTTAAATCACTCCAAACTTATAACTTCCAGAAAAGAACGGGAGTGACAGCTCAGCAAATTAATTGGATGGCAGAGGGAGAGTGGGTCAGAAAAGCCTGTAATGTTGTGTTTTACGGAAGCTTTGGAATGGGGAAAAGTCATTTGGCCATGTCCCTAGTTCGTTCACTCTGTGAACAAGGCTATCGATGTTTATGGGTCACCACTCATGAACTTATTGAAACAATGCGTGAAAGCAAGAAAGAACTCTCATTGAATGCTCTTTTTAAGAAATTAGACCGTTTTGATCTTATTGCTTGTGATGAACTTGGCTATACAGCTTCCTGCACAGAGGGGGCAGATCTTTTCTTTCAATTCATATCTCAGCGATATGAAAGGAAAAGTCTCATGATCACTACAAACTTAACATACTCTGAATGGGATAAGGTGTTTCTTAACCCTATTACCACCGCTGCTGCTGTTGATCGAATCATTCACAACTGTGAAACCCTCAACATTGAAGGAAAAGAAAGTTGGAGAACCGAATCGGCAAAAGCCAAGTCTAAACAGAGCAAAGAGGAAAGTTCAACCAAAGAAGTTCATTAGAGATCCCCACTTTTGGGGAAGGAACTCGCCAGTTATCCACAAAATTTATCCACAGCAGCACTGCGTTGCTAGACATCGGGGTCACAGCCGCAGTGTCGCCATGGATAAATTTATGGATAACTGGCTTTTACCGTACTATTTGCTCGTCACTCTCGCGGAGCTTTAGACATTAGCTGCGCCAAGGAATCCTGAAAAATACTCCATTTACCTCTGCCATAGGGCTGAAGGATGCATTTGGGGTCATGCCAAAAGTGGTGGGCAGAAAATCATTCCTCAGAATCTTGTGGCATAGTCCGAGTTAAATGATGAGCAAAATAAAGACACTTGACTAAACTCTGAACGAAGAATAACTAAATCAGTACATCATCAACTGGCCGTTTTTCATTGGCGACGGCTTCTAAAAATGGCCAATTTTAATTGGCGCCTAACATATCGTGCGTTAGCCTTTAATCTTGTCGATTCAGTATCCACCAGAGCTTTTCTGGGCCTTGAATTGGAAGAAAATTACGCTCACTCCACCTTACAGGACTTGATTGTTCAAATAAGTGAAGAAACTTGGGGAATTATTAGCGCCTCTTTAGTTTCAGATGCAAGAGATCAAAAGATTGAGCCGTGTAAGAAAATGAGAGTGGACAGTACAGTGACGAAATCAAACGAGTCCATTACTTAATACCCCCGTCAACGACAGAGGTTTTAGAGAGCTAAGGGTCACGGACCCCTCCCATCCCCTTTATAGGAAGTCATTCAAGGTGATTTCCATACCTAAAAATCAGAAAAAATCTACTTTTGCTTTTGTTCAATACAAGAACCACATGACGCTACGCATACCATTGGCTTCTACCAATCTGAACCCCAATCTCTACGATAGGCAGGCCCCAAGCAAACTTGGTATAGTTGCAATTCAGGAGCTAATTTCACTGACTCAACAACTGGAAGAGCAACTATGTCAATTACACCAAAAGATGTCTGGCCAAGACTGCCAAAAGAAATTCAAAAGCAAGTCATCAAAGACTTAACTTTAGCCATTGAGGAGATTATATATGAAAACATCGGAATTGATTACACCTATTCACTTAAAGAGAAAAGCCATAATATACATCAGACAGTCGACCCCTCAGCAAGCCATCAAAAACAAAGAAAGTCTCGACCTTCAATACTCACTCAGGCAAAGAGCTACTGAATTAGGTTGGCAAGAAGATAGTATTGAAATTGTCGATGATGATTTGGGGATCACAGGAAGTAGTATACAGTTTAGAGAAGGCTTCAAGAATATCCTTGCAGAAGTGACCTTGGAAAAAATTGGTATTATTCTATCGTACGATGTCACTCGTCTATCTAGAAACTGTACGGACTGGTACCAATTACTTGATCTGTGTGCTTTTAAGAATTGCCTCATTGCTGATAGAGAGTCTATTTATAACCCTTCTAATGTTAATGGAAGAATGTTACTCGGGTTTAAAGGTCAACTCTCAGAAATGGAATTATTTACGATACGCAATAGATTAACAGCAGGTCTTCTCAACAAAGCCAAGCGAGGAGATTTAGCTCTTAAATTACCAGTTGGTTTTATTCGAACAGAACAAGGTAAAGTGCTAAAAGATCCAAATAAAGATTTACAAGATCGCATAAATTTAGTATTTACTATATTCTTAAAACTGAAATCAGCCGGTAAGGTGTCGCGATTTTTTAACGATAACAACCTCTTACTTCCAAGAGTTGATTTTGTAAAAAGTATTCATTGGAAAAAAACATCCAAGGCAGCCATACTTTCTATTTTGAAGAATCCAGCTTATAGCGGAACTTTTGTATATGGCAAAGCTGAATACCGTAGAAAAGACTTAGCTGGAAAACTTAAGCGTACAAAGCTTCCACTTAATGAATGGAAAATTGTTGTGAAAGATAAATATCCTAAATATATCGATTGGAATACATTCTTAAAAATACAAGAAATTCTAAAAGACAACTACACTGAATATACTCGTAATAAAACAAGAGGCATACCTCGCCCTGGTAAGGCCCTCTTACATGGGATAGTCTATTGTGGAGAATGTGGCCACAAAATGTCAGTGCAGTATAAAACAGCAACTCGATACTTATGCAACTATCTACGCCAACAACATCGGGAACCTACTTGCCAATTCATTCCTACAGATCCAATCGATGATTATGTAGTAAACACTTTTTTTAAGGTTCTTTCCCCTGTCGAGCTAGACTTGTATGCCAAGGCTTTAGAAAATAAGTCAAAAATTGACCAAGAGGTTTACAAATCACACATTCAGCAAATTCAGCGTTTAAGGTATGAAGCTCAACTGGTAGAAAAGAGGTATCGCAAAGTAGACCCTGAGAATAGACTTGTTGCAGATGAATTAGAAACACAATGGGAAGAGGCTTTAGTAATACTTAAAAAAGCCGAAGATCACCTAGAGAGGGTTAAGAATGAACAGCGTATTCCAACTGTGATCTCTCAAAAAATGAAAAGAGAATTTTCAGATTTGAATCAAAAACTACCTTCGCTATGGGAGGATAAGATATTGACCAAAGACATGAAAAAGAAAATTCTTAGAACATTGGTTGAAAAGGTTGTCATTCACAGAAAGAAAAGAGATATGGTTGCACTGAGAATTGTTTGGATTGGAGGAGATACAACAGAAGCTAGCATTCCAATCAAAGTTGGATCTTTTGATGAACTGTCATCTTCTGAAACGATAAAGAAAATAATTGCGCAGCAGGTCAAGCTTGGGGTGTCTGATGAAGATATTGCCAAACTATTGACCCAAAAAGGATTCAGATCACCAATGGATACCACTTTTCTCAGAAATACTGTGAAGTCCTATAGACTAAACAATAAAATCTATCGGAATCGAAAGCACTCTTTTCCGACCAAAGTCGAGGGAAGCCTCACAACATCTCAAATTGCAGCACTTATTGATGTTAAAGTTCATTGGATTTATCACCATATTAAACAAGGGAGGATCATTGTCAAAAAACACGAGAAAACAAAGGCTTATCTCTTTCCAGATAAGAAAAAAACCATATCTGACTTTAAAAAACTTAAGTCCGGATCAATTAAAAAGCTACGTTACTAAGGGGGTATCAACATGAGTGATCAAATATTCATCATCCAACGGATGCATCGCTTTTATATGACTGCATAAGAGTTACAGAAAGAGAATTTAAAAAAGTTCGTAAAAATGTCATGAAAGATTTTTGGCGACTTATTTCAAGAGAAGATCTTAAGAGAGCAAAAACCTTGCTTTACAAAATTAATAATTCCAAAAATGATGCGGAAAGACTACCTTGCTATAAGGAGCTTTTAAAAATCGCTACCAAATTGAACAAAGGATTACCTGATACCATCAGAAAGATAAAAAAAGAACAAAAATGTGTGAAGATGAATGCTTTGAAAAAGAGTCTAAAACAGTTAGAAAATGTTGCCTTCTACCTGGAAAAAATCATCTTTCAAACTCAAAAAAGAGTTATTGAGGGGAAAAAAGTATCTTCTGAAAAAAAGGTCCTATCCATCTTTGAACCGCATACAGACATTATTGTAAAGGGGCAAAGAGAAGTCGAGTTTGGGCATAAAATCTTTCTGACCTCAGGGCAAAGCAACATGATTTTAGATTGTCAGATCCCTGATGGCAACCCCGCAGACTCTGATATGTTTTTAAAAGTTATGAATTCAGTGACACAAACCTATGGGGCTTGCCCTGTAAAAGTAAGTGCAGATGGTGGGTTTGCTTCAAAAGAAAATCTTGAAGAGGCCAAAGAGATGGGGGCTAAAGATGTTTGCTTCCCAGAAAAAAAAGGAATGAAAATATTAAAGATGGTTAAAAGTGCTTGGGTCTTTAAAAATCTTCTCAATTGGAGAGCCGGAATAGAGGCTGTTATTTCATTCCTTAAGAGATGTTTTGGTATGAGAGTTGCTTACTGGAAAGGGCATGATGGTTTTAAGAGGTATGTAAAGAATGCCGTTTGTGCCTATAATTTTGTTGTCTTGGCAAGACATGAATTATCAACTGTCACCTAAATTTATCCATTAGGAATAACAGCAATGGACCAGGTCGAAGGTGCTAAAATCTTCCAAAGGTAGGGGTGCGTCTTCAAATCGAAAAAACTAGGGCGCAAGTCGCTTAAAGACCTTTTTCCCCTTAATCTGTAGAGTTTGTGTGGCAAATCTCCAACTCTCACTCCCCCATTGAGGCATTGGGAGGCTCAATGGGGAGTGTCAGAGAACAAAAAATGGGCCTTTCTGGACAGAAACTACTTAAAATTGCGACAAATCATGTAATATTAGTAGGACTTGATAGTATTATATGATACTATCAAACATGTCCAATTCACCGTTCACATACACAGGTAAAATCGTTGATTTACTCTCTGAAATCACCTTTTTGTTAGGTAACGCCGAAACGAGAGGGCTAGAAGTTCCAGGCCCGCAATTAAGGAAATCAAATACGATTAAAACGATTCAGGCCACGCTCGCAATTGAGGGGAACACTCTATCTGAGAAACAAATTACAGCAATCCTTGAAGGTAAAAAGGTCCGAGGACGAGCGAATGAAATTCTTGAGGTCGAAAATGCGATTTCCTTATATGAGCAGATGGATTCTTTTGATTATACAAAAACTAAGGACTTTCTAAAGGCACATAGTTTTTTGATGAAGGGGCTAGTCAAAAGACCTGGAAAGTTTCGTGATCAAAATGTGGGGATATTAAAAGGAAAGAAAGTTGTTCACGCTGCACCTCAGCCTAAGATGGTTCCTCAATTGATGAAAAAGCACCTTGAGTGGTTGAAAAAAGACGATGAAGTTCATTTGATTATTAAGTCTTGCATCTCTCATTATGAAATTGAATTTATTCATCCCTTTATGGATGGAAATGGAAGGATGGGAAGATTTTGGCAGACTCTTATTTTAAGCCAGATAAGTTTAGTATTCCGTTATTTACCAATAGAATCGATCATTAAAGAAAAACAAAATGATTACTATAAATCTCTAGAGATGTCGGACAAAAAGGGGGAGCCGATCCCTTTTGTCGAATTTAGCCTTGGCGTATTAAAAGCTGGATTAGAAGAGCTCATTGAAAAAGCGCCCACTATAAACAGCACTCAAGAAAAAAGGCTAGAGCTTGCAAAATCAAAATTTAAAGACAAACCATTTTCAAGAAAAGAGTACATGAACGCCGTTCTCGAAGTTTCAACAGCTACGGCCAGTAGAGACCTTGCTCAATGGTATGAGCAAGGGGAACTTAAGAAAGAGGGAAAGAATAATCAAACAAAATATTATTTTCACAAATTGGTCAAATAAAAAATGCCTGTGCTGGATACAAATTATAACCAATGCCGTTCGGTTAATTGGTGTGATCCAATACTTTATTTTGACGGACTTTTCATGGGTTCCTTTGACCTCGAAGCAATTTTTATGATTTTATCCTGACTGAGTTTAAGTTGTTGAGAGTGATATTTTGATTAGCAAGGTGTGTCGAGGTGAAGTGAGTGAAAAAAGGATGACTGATTCTCTCTGTTTGGTTTGCTCTCCCGCCTGGTGGCTCAAGAAATTAAGAGCACTTGAGATTTCCAAGTTCTCTTGGGAGGATAATTTCGCTGTATTTGATTTGATGGATTATTTTTGGAAGCCTAGTTCCTGGCATTTAAAGCAGGAGATCCTCCCACAGGTGGTGGCTACTTGCTTGAATCGAACGCAACATCCTGTTGCGGATCTTTCAGTCTCGGGCTCCTGCCCTCGCCCCTCAGCCCCAGGGGGCTTTCGGGTACGACTGAAAGATTCTTAGTCTCGATTCCACATTGAGAGGAGATTGAGAGGAGCCTCCTATCCAGTGGGACTTTATTTGGCCCCTCAGGGAGAATAACTACCGACCATGTAGTTTAAATAAGTTCTGTGGCGGCTTGGCGAACATGTTCTTCTGTAATTTGTTCTTCAGAAGCTTTCATACATGCAATCAATGAACCTCTGGCAATCAAATTGGCTTTTCTTAGCAAGCCTCCAGAGCCCTGCCAAATGGCTGTGACAGCATTATCTGTCATGAGTTTATTCTTGATTCCAGAGATTTTAAGGTGATGATCTAGATAATTTCTCATATTTTCTTCATTAAGAGCTGGTAGGTGAGCGTGGTGTTAGGCGCCAATGCTATTCAAATGATAGGTAGTTTTGAGAGTAATAGCATAACTCTCTACGATAGGCTTTATTTATCTACAGAGATTATTAAGGCCCATGCTCAAGCCAGTAACTTCTTTATTGCGCGTTGTAAGCGAGGCTCTACTTTTATCCCCATTGTAAATTTATTTAATGGTCCAGGTTGGTATTCACGAATGGTTATTGAGGGGGTGGTCATTCATCTCTATAAGTATAAAAACCCAAAGACTGGGGAGTTCTCTGTTTTGGCCACTAATCTTCCGCATGGCTCCTTGGACAAGAAGGATATGGTTGCTCTTTACTCTCGTCGTTGGGAAATAGAAACGACATTCCGTGATTTTACATCGACAATGAAAATGGAGCAGTGGCACTCAACAAGCCTTAATGGAATATTGCAAGAGCTGTATTCTTATTTTTGGCTCTTCAATTATACAAAGATTCAAATGAGCATAAATGAGGATGAAGACAGTGTGAATCAGTTGGTAAAAAATGACTACAAAAAACCTAACTTTAAACTGATTCTTGATTTCATAATGGATAGCATCCCTCTTTTTGTTGCGGGGCTCTATCAGAAATTTAGGAAGCAGATAAAGTTGCTGATGAAGATTTCAATGGAGAAGAGGAGGCACTTCAAAAGAAGCTATGAAAGGTCTATCAAAAGGGATGGGAGTTCTTTTAAAAGAAATAGCTTAACGCAGAGGCAGAGGGGTGTGGTGGCTTAAGGAAACGGCATTGCCCTTTGGATAGTTCAGATAGTTCAATAAGGAACAACAATTTAAAAATGAAGCACAACTATTTACATAAGATAGACTGGCTGGATGGGGAGAAAGTTCGGCCTTATGTATTTTTTCGTCAAGGAAACGAAGTGAAAGACCCTGGAAGTCGCTTTCATTGTGACTGGTTTCCCTTTGAACCCATGGGTTTGGATTCTCTAAAGATAAGTAGCCTTGATTTCTCCGAACATATTCTCAATATGGAGCATAGAGCCTTTCGTAGCTCTCAAATGCCCATACCCCGGTGGGCCTTTTATGATTGTGCATTGATGCCGGGTTTTGTTTCGGGCTTTGCCCATAGAACCTCTATGTTATCCAAGGAATGGATAGAAGCCTTGGGAAATCGTTCTCAGATTGAGTGGACTCCCATTTCTCTTTTTATCATTATCCCCACCATGGGTGAGGGAGAGTGGATGGCTCATAATCTTTGCTCTATGAATACTTTGATAAAGAAAGAAAGCCGTTACTATGGGTTGGGATTTTTAACCAAGGCTTTTGGTCTTTGGTATGCCAATGTTGAAACCTGTTGTGGTGTGACTCAGTGGACTAGCCCCGCTCTTCGTCTCCATGCCCACTATGGAGATGGAAATTTTATCATCTTACACTCTAGTTCACGATTACGCTCATACCTTGTTAGGCGCCAATTAAAATTGGCCATTTTTAGAAGCCGTCGCCAATGAAAAACGGCCAGTTGATGATGTACTGATTTAGTTATTCTTCGTTCAGAGTTTAGTCAAGTGTCTTTATTTTGCTCATCATTTAACTCGGACTATGCCACAAGATTCTGAGGAATGATTTTCTGCCCACCACTTTTGGCATGACCCCAAATGCATCCTTCAGCCCTATGGCAGAGGTAAATGGAGTATTTTTCAGGATTCCTTGGCGCAGCTAATGTCTAAAGCTCCGCGAGAGTGACGAGCAAATAGTACGGTAAAAGCCAGTTATCCATAAATTTATCCATGGCGACACTGCGGCTGTGACCCCGATGTCTAGCAACGCAGTGCTGCTGTGGATAAATTTTGTGGATAACTGGCGAGTTCCCTGAAATCCCTAAAAGTTGTAACTAGGTGTAGGACTTAAGTCCTGATTATTGTCTGAGAAGGCCTTCACTTTGATTAAGAGATTGTCATCTCTTCAAAAGCATAGTTACAATATTAACGATGTCATACACTTTTGAGCAAAAAAATAAGGGAAAAACCTATGTCTATAAAGTTGAAAGCTTTTGGGACAAGGAAAAAAAGCAGGCCAGGCAAAAACGCATCTACCTTGGAAGAAAGGATGAGTTTACAGGTCAAATTAAGACCAAAAGAAAAAAGATTCCCATAGGCTCCTATAATGTGGGAGCCTTATTTTTCTTAGAGAAAATATGCGAACAACTAAATCTTCTAAAAACATTGTCTAAAATTTATCCAGATAATTACGAACATTATTTGCATTTAGCTTTTTTTAAAATAATCAAAAGAGAGCCCTTTTATCTTTACGATATGTGGTGTCAAGAAGCTTATGTTTCAAAGAAAAATTTTATGTCGTCACAAAAAATAAGCAATCTCTTATGTGATCTTGGGAGAGATCAAAAAAAGATAGAATCTTTCTTTAGCGAATGGATAAATCAAGTGAAGGGTTCTGGTACGGTAATGTTTGACATCACATCCTTTTCTTCCTACTCTATGAATAATGAATTTTTAGAGAAAGGTTACAACAGAGATGGAGAGAATCTCGAACAAATAAACTTAGGTCTGATAAGTAGGAAATCTGAAGACAATAAAACTCATACGCCTATAGCGTACAGAATCTATCCTGGAAGTATACCGGATGTCAAAACTTTATCGAATATTATTGAGATCATAACAAGTTATAAATTAGATTTAGATTGTTTAGTTATGGATAAGGGTTTTTCTAGTGTAGAAAATATTAAGGGACTGCATCGTAAGGAATTGAAGTATTTGATACCCATGAGTTTTAGAACAAAACTCTCAAGAGAGCTTGCTGTGGCTTTAAATGAGAAAATAAAATCTCCATCATGCTCTTTTACTTTTAATGAGGAAATTTATTCGCATTGCAAAGAATCAATAAAAATCGGAGGATTTGATTGTACGGCTCATATTTTCTTAGACAAAGAAAGAAGGGTTTATGAGGAATCTGTGTTAATGAAAGAGTTGCTTGATTTTATGAAACTCTTTCTTGAGAAAGATTTGAAATCAGAAGAACAAGCTAGTTCCTATATGAAAGAAACTTTAGGAAATAAAAAAAGGTTTCTCAATATCTCTGATTGCACTCCATTTAAGATTTCTTTAAATGAAGAAAATATTAATGAAGAATCTTCTACGCTGGGTATTATGATATTAATTACAAATAGTCATGATTTAAAGAAAACAAATATATTGAGTTTATATCGAAACAAAGATATCATTGAGAAAGTATTTTTCTCATTCAAGCATGATATTAATGGAAGGAGAAGTCGAGTTCATTCTCTCATGAATATGAGGGGAAGCATCTTTATTAATTTTCTCTCTTTAATTTTAATTTCACATATTGATACTGTTATGAAAGATAAGAAGTTATATAAAAAAATGTCTAAAATAGAAATTTACAAAATGATGGACCGATTAAAATTTTATGAATTAGCTACAGGTGATCTGATGCTTGGAGAGCTGTCTAAAAAACAAAAGGATATTTTTTCAGCCTTCCAAATAGATGGGCTTCCCAAGACAAAATGATGTTTTTTATCTGTTTCAAATGTGACGGTGGCTGTGGCTACCACTATGCCTCATCTATCCAATGGGGACGAAGAGGACCTTTCGCAGCAAATTCTTATGAATCATATTAAATATATTAATACTATTAAACCTCTCAAACCGTTGACAGCAGCCAATTCCATAGGAAGAGAGGAAAGTTAACGCAATACATTAAACCTAGTTACAACTTTTAGGGATTTCAGGGAGTTCCTTCCCCAAAAGTGGGGATCTCTAATGAACTTCTTTGGTTGAACTTTCCTCTTTGCTCTGTTTAGACTTGGCTTTTGCCGATTCGGTTCTCCAACTTTCTTTTCCTTCAATGTTGAGGGTTTCACAGTTGTGAATGATTCGATCAACAGCAGCAGCGGTGGTAATAGGGTTAAGAAACACCTTATCCCATTCAGAGTATGTTAAGTTTGTAGTGATCATGAGACTTTTCCTTTCATATCGCTGAGATATGAATTGAAAGAAAAGATCTGCCCCCTCTGTGCAGGAAGCTGTATAGCCAAGTTCATCACAAGCAATAAGATCAAAACGGTCTAATTTCTTAAAAAGAGCATTCAATGAGAGTTCTTTCTTGCTTTCACGCATTGTTTCAATAAGTTCATGAGTGGTGACCCATAAACATCGATAGCCTTGTTCACAGAGTGAACGAACTAGGGACATGGCCAAATGACTTTTCCCCATTCCAAAGCTTCCGTAAAACACAACATTACAGGCTTTTCTGACCCACTCTCCCTCTGCCATCCAATTAATTTGCTGAGCTGTCACTCCCGTTCTTTTCTGGAAGTTATAAGTTTGGAGTGATTTAAGTTGAGGAAGCTTGGCCCCCTTAAGCAATCTTTTCACTCTCTGGGAATGCTTGTCAGCAAGCTCATTTTGAACGAGTATACCTAAATACTGTTCATACGTCTTTTTTGTTTTTTCGGCAACTCTAGCCGTTGCAACATATTCATCCGCCATCGCTGGAAGTCGGAGTTTTTTAAGAGAACCTATAAGTTCTTCGTGATTCATTAAGAACCTCCTATGTTTGGAACAAGACTGTCATATTGAGACAATCTAGGTTGAAGTGGTTTTTGTTGGTCATTCAAATTAATTTTGGTGGGATTTCCTAAGAGCAAATCTTTTATGGATTTAAAGTCGAAAATCTCACGACTTTCTAATTGAAGCTCCATGGCTGTAGATAAGTCCTGCCAACTCACATGCTGAATCAAGTTGATAACTCTTAAATATTCATGCTCGGCACGGCTTGAATCTTGTTGCTTGAGGTATTGATAAAAATTTTCAAACACATTTGTTGGAAAAAGAATGGATCGGTGAGCCCATCTTACCATGGCTTGCGGCTTACGAACTAAAGAGGGAAGGATATGTTCAAGAAGAAGACTATGCTCCCCATCAGGTTTTCTTTGATGGCGAGCGACAATTTCTTGCTTCCCTCCTGCACGATAGATCGTGACATGATAGGGACCCTGTACGGTTTTACAGGGAGCTTGGATCACCTCATCAGGTATGGAATATGTGGTTTTACCTATTCTCAAAGTCCCATAACCATTACTTTGACAAATATTCACCTTACAGAGAATATCTTCATCTCGTGGAGGCAAAGGCTTAAGAACTTTGGCCTCCTCCTCAAAGCGAGATTTGGTGGAGTCACTCTGATGCTGATCCATATAAGACTCTAAAAACTGATTCAAATGATCCCAGTCTTTAAAAACAATTCCTTTGTTTCTAACAATATTTTTTATCCGAGAACTGAAGGTTCGAATATCACGCTCCACATCTCCCTTGTCAGAGCCCTTCCCTGCGCGGCAGGGAAGAACCTTAAATCCATAGTATTGGATGGCTCGATCAAAAGATTGGGTGTAAATTCGCTGATTTCCTTTAAGAACTTTCTTCACACAGGGAGATAAATTATCAATACGGATGTTCGCACTCATCCCACCTATCTTTTCAAAAAAAGCATGCACCCCATCGATGAAACACTCATAGACAAGAAAGGGGTAGGCACGAACCCAACAGGTGCCACTACAAGGCAATGTTCCAAAATGGAGATGAACGATCTGAACACCATCGGCAAATGGTAAAGCAACCTTCTCCTTAAAATCAAACTGAGCCTGTTCTCCAGGATCATATCTTTGGCTGAAAAAACGCTCCTTGGGGCGAGAACCAAGAATCTCACAAACTCTTCTCTGAACCGTTCTCTCACTCCCACGATAACCCTCCTCAACTAATAGCTCATATATTTCACGGGCGGTGTTACTTGGGTTCAACTTCAAAAAGTACTTCACCCGATCCATATATCCATTAAGGGGATCTGGGCGAGTTCTTTTGGACCTCGCCTTGTACTTCGGTGGGGTGTTGGACTCACAGTACTTGCGCACCGTCTTACGATTGATCCCTAATTCACGAGATATTTCTGTCTTATTTTTACCACTGTGACTCAGGTCACGAATGCGGCCGAAAGTGTATTGACTAATCATAAGATCCTCCTCATTGCTAACCTTTTGAGTTGCAAGAGGGAGGGACTCTGTGAGCTTAGTATCTATATCAGAAGAAGAGACTTCATTGTCTAGTATTTGAACACTCCCTGAAGATTGGTCACTTTTCATTGGCGACAACCTCCATATTGAAAGTGGGACATTTTAATTGGCGACGGCTTTAAGGGAAGCCTGTCTTTAGAAAGAAATTCCATGAAAATTGAGGCAAATGTTGGAATCTTGTGGAATTTAAATACTTTAGAAAATGGGCACACCTAAACAGGCTTTTCTTGACTATATATTTAACCTCATTGAAATCCAGAAACAGTCTACAAATGACAAATATGGAACCTGAATAGGCTGTCATGGAAGGACTCTCCAACACGGAGCCCCTTTCCAGGTCGACAAGAACCCAAAAGGAGTTCTTATCAGCTCGGAGCCTTTTTATGAGTAATATCAATTGATTATATGCGTCTCGGTTGACAATGCCAAAAATCACCATAGGTCCTCCTCTGAAAAGTGGCCACTTTTCATTGGCGACGGTGGGGCATTTTAATTGTCAGCTAACATACCTTGACTTATCGCTTGAAGGTGAATGCAAACTATTGGGAGTCTTTTTTTACTGGCCAATTTCATTCAGGTTTTACCAGAAAGTATCATAAACAGAATTTTGATCTAAACCATCAATCAGCGTCGAGTTTGATGAATCTTCAAGAAAAGATTGAGATGGGTGAGGGGCCTTTTTATCTCCATGCTTCAGACATGAGTCGCCATAAATTGGAGGGAGCACTCCCCCTTTATCAAATGGCATGAAAAAAAGCCCTATTGTGATTGTTCAGGTTGTAATTTCTTCTTAGAAGTGGAATCGAATTTTTTGTGGAAAAGAAATTTGGAAGGTACAGCCTTCCAATTACCAGTGTTTAGAGAAATTCTATAGTCAGTAGGACATCCACCACGGCCTGTTCCTGCCACACGGTACAGCAAAGCCATCGCAAGATGAAATCTAGGACCCTGAAAATAATGAATTTCAATACTTTTATTTTCAGAAGGTGCAAATACATAAGGCTGAGAGGTACAGCGCCACCTCGGAGAATGAAGAGAGTCATCTTGGAGAATAGTCTTTCCGTCGAGAATAACTCTCATTCCATCGTCAGAGACCATGGCAAACTCATAGGACTTTGATTTTGATCCATTGTTGGGCATAATAAATCCTGAAATACGCAATGAGAACCACTCATAGAGTCAATGCCGTTTCCTTAAGAAAAATCTCTTGAAATTATTAGATAAATCGACAAGAATAAGACTTGTTTTATTTTACACCCAACCCTCAACCAAGGAGTAAGTCACATGCAATCCAATATTGATCTCGAAAGCCCCCAAATGACGAGTTCGCGTCACAGATGACCATTTTATTCTACCAAAACTTGATTCTTCCTTCAAGCCAGAGCACCTTGTCGATCCAGAAAAACAAAAAAGGAATCGAAAATTTAATCCTCAAATTTTCTTTTTTACTATTATCTATCTTATTTCCGGAACAAATTACGAAGGCTACCAAATCGCTCTTAAGACGGTATGGACTCATTTTGGTGACCTGCTTCTCATGCCAGTCAAAAGCAGTCTCAGCAAGATACGTCAAAGTATTTCTTACCTATTTTTTAAAAATATCTTTGAATCTCTGATTACAGACTACGAACCATTGAGAAAAACGTTTCATGGCTTTTATATCTATGCCATAGATGGCGACCAATTAGCACTTCCTCGCTCTAAAGATCTTTTAAAGGAGGGTTATTGTGGGTACCCTTGCCCAAATGAGATGGAAACTCATTTCTTACGTATGTATCTATCTCATGCTTATGACGTTTTATCGGGTGTGACAAAGAATCTTTGCTTTTCTCCCGCTCTCAACGAAATCGCCAATGCTATTCAAATGATAGGTAGTTTTGAGAGTAATAGCATAACTCTCTACGATAGGCTTTATTTATCTACAGAGATTATTAAGGCCCATGCTCAAGCCAGTAACTTCTTTATTGCGCGTTGTAAGCGAGGCTCTACTTTTATCCCCATCGTAAATTTATTTAATGGCCCAGGTTGGTATTCACAAATGGTTATTGAGGGGGTGGTCATTCATCTCTATAAGTATAAAAACCCAAAGACTGGGGAGTTCTCTGTTTTGGCCACTAATCTTCCGCATGGCTCCTTGGACAAGAAGGATATGGTTGCTCTTTACTCTCGTCGTTGGGAAATAGAAACGACATTTCGTGATTTTACATCGACAATGAAAATGGAGCAGTGGCACTCAACAAGCCTTAATGGAATATTGCAAGAGCTGTATTCTTATTTTTGGCTCTTCAATTATACAAAGATTCAAATGAGCATAAATGAGGATGAAGACAGTGTGAATCAGTTGGTAAAAAATGACTACAAAAAACCTAACTTTAAACTGATTCTTGATTTCATAATGGATAGCATCCCCCTTTTTGTTGCGGGGCTCTATCAGAAATTTAGGAAGCAGATAAAGTTGCTGATGAAGATTTCAATGGAGAAGAGGAGGCACTTCAAAAGAAGCTATGAAAGGTCTATCAAAAGGGCTGGGAGTTCTTTTAAAAGAAATAGCTTAACGCAGAGGCAGAGGGGTGTGGTGGCTTAAGGAAACGGCATTGACTCATAGAGTGTATCACCATTTAGGTCTTTAATAAGGGTTCCATCATTGGTTTGAAATCCGTCTTCAAAATATAGAAAAGGGGTATTGACTTGATTCAAATGGATAAGAGTTGGAATTCTCGTGCCATGTTTCAAATAGCCATCGAGTTTCTTATTATATTTGGTTTGAGAAGAATTCAGGTAATATATATATCCAGCAAGTCCGTTGGATGAAGTGGAGCATTGTGAATTTTTAAATGGATTACAGATAATTTCCACGGTGTTTACGTTCCAAGAATGACTTTTTTTGCTGGTATCGCCATTGTTATCAACAGCTACGACATGAAAACTATGTGTTCCAACACGAAGATTTGTTAGAGTTTCTGAGTGGGATGCTTGGCAGCTCCTAGGCTCTTCGTCATTTGATCACTCATGTTGATACCCCCTTAGTAACGTAGCTTTTTAATTGATCCGGACTTAAGTTTTTTAAAGTCAGATATGGTTTTTTTCTTATCTGGAAAGAGATAAGCCTTTGTTTTCTCGTGTTTTTTGACAATGATCCTCCCTTGTTTAATATGGTGATAAATCCAATGAACTTTAACATCAATAAGTGCTGCAATTTGAGATGTTGTGAGGCTTCCCTCGACTTTGGTCGGAAAAGAGTGCTTTCGATTCCGATAGATTTTATTGTTTAGTCTATAGGACTTCACAGTATTTCTGAGAAAAGTGGTATCCATTGGTGATCTGAATCCTTTTTGGGTCAATAGTTTGGCAATATCTTCATCAGACACCCCAAGCTTGACCTGCTGCGCAATTATTTTCTTTATCGTTTCAGAAGATGACAGTTCATCAAAAGATCCAACTTTGATTGGAATGCTAGCTTCTGTTGTATCTCCTCCAATCCAAACAATTCTCAGTGCAACCATATCTCTTTTCTTTCTGTGAATGACAACCTTTTCAACCAATGTTCTAAGAATTTTCTTTTTCATGTCTTTGGTCAATATCTTATCCTCCCATAGCGAAGGTAGTTTTTGATTCAAATCTGAAAATTCTCTTTTCATTTTTTGAGAGATCACAGTTGGAATACGCTGTTCATTCTTAACCCTCTCTAGGTGATCTTCGGCTTTTTTAAGTATTACTAAAGCCTCTTCCCATTGTGTTTCTAATTCATCTGCAACAAGTCTATTCTCAGGGTCTACTTTGCGATACCTCTTTTCTACCAGTTGAGCTTCATACCTTAAACGCTGAATTTGCTGAATGTGTGATTTGTAAACCTCTTGGTCAATTTTTGACTTATTTTCTAAAGCCTTGGCATACAAGTCTAGCTCGACAGGGGAAAGAACCTTAAAAAAAGCGTTTACTACATAATCATCGATTGGATCTGTAGGAATGAATTGGCAAGTAGGTTCCCGATGTTGTTGGCGTAGATAGTTGCATAAGTATCGAGTTGCTGTTTTATACTGCACTGACATTTTGTGGCCACATTCTCCACAATAGACTATCCCATGTAAGAGGGCCTTACCAGGGCGAGGTATGCCTCTTGTTTTATTACGAGTATATTCAGTGTAGTTGTCTTTTAGAATTTCTTGTATTTTTAAGAATGTATTCCAATCGATATATTTAGGATATTTATCTTTCACAACAATTTTCCATTCATTAAGTGGAAGCTTTGTACGCTTAAGTTTTCCAGCTAAGTCTTTTCTACGGTATTCAGCTTTGCCATATACAAAAGTTCCGCTATAAGCTGGATTCTTCAAAATAGAAAGTATGGCTGCCTTGGATGTTTTTTTCCAATGAATACTTTTTACAAAATCAACTCTTGGAAGTAAGAGGTTGTTATCGTTAAAAAATCGCGACACCTTACCGGCTGATTTCAGTTTTAAGAATATAGTAAATACTAAATTTATGCGATCTTGTAAATCTTTATTTGGATCTTTTAGCACTTTACCTTGTTCTGTTCGAATAAAACCAACTGGTAATTTAAGAGCTAAATCTCCTCGCTTGGCTTTGTTGAGAAGACCTGCTGTTAATCTATTGCGTATCGTAAATAATTCCATTTCTGAGAGTTGACCTTTAAACCCGAGTAACATTCTTCCATTAACATTAGAAGGGTTATAAATAGACTCTCTATCAGCAATGAGGCAATTCTTAAAAGCACACAGATCAAGTAATTGGTACCAGTCCGTACAGTTTCTAGATAGACGAGTGACATCGTACGATAGAATAATACCAATTTTTTCCAAGGTCACTTCTGCAAGGATATTCTTGAAGCCTTCTCTAAACTGTATACTACTTCCTGTGATCCCCAAATCATCATCGACAATTTCAATACTATCTTCTTGCCAACCTAATTCAGTAGCTCTTTGCCTGAGTGAGTATTGAAGGTCGAGACTTTCTTTGTTTTTGATGGCTTGCTGAGGGGTCGACTGTCTGATGTATATTATGGCTTTTCTCTTTAAGTGAATAGGTGTAATCAATTCCGATGTTTTCATATATAATCTCCTCAATGGCTAAAGTTAAGTCTTTGATGACTTGCTTTTGAATTTCTTTTGGCAGTCTTGGCCAGACATCTTTTGGTGTAATTGACATAGTTGCTCTTCCAGTTGTTGAGTCAGTGAAATTAGCTCCTGAATTGCAACTATACCAAGTTTGCTTGGGGCCTGCCTATCGTAGAGATTGGGGTTCAGATTGGTAGAAGCCAATGGTATGCGTAGCGTCATGTGGTTCTTGTATTGAACAAAAGCAAAAGTAGATTTTTTCTGATTTTTAGGTATGGAAATCACCTTGAATGACTTCCTATAAAGGGGATGGGAGGGGTCCGTGACCCTTAGCTCTCTAAAACCTCTGTCGTTGACGGGGGTATTAAGTAATGGACTCGTTTGATTTCGTCACTGTACTGTCCACTCTCATTTTCTTACACGGCTCAATCTTTTGATCTCTTGCATCTGAAACTAAAGAGGCGCTAATAATTCCCCAAGTTTCTTCACTTATTTGAACAATCAAGTCCTGTAAGGTGGAGTGAGCGTAATTTTCTTCCAATTCAAGGCCCAGAAAAGCTCTGGTGGATACTGAATCGACAAGATTAAAGGCTAACGCACGATAGGAAAGACCTCTTATGGATTTAAGAATAGCCACCTTGAGAACTTGCTCCGATGTCATACCAATATCACCAGAATCTTTCTTTTCTTTAACAATGCAAAATTTCACCTAGTTTGACCCACCCAATTTCACCTGGTTTGACCCACCCAATTTCACGAAGTTTGACCCACTGAATTTCACCAAACATTGACCCACTTAGATCTTCATAGATATTCTTTCTGCGCTACGCATTAACGAGGAGGTGTCTATGGGCAAACAAGGTAAGAAAAAAGGAGCAAGAATGATCAACAATATTAAGAAATACATAGAGCTTGGACTCAGTTCGAGACAAATAGCTCGAGCTATGGGTGTTAGTCGGAACACTGTGAAGAAGTATGTGAAGGATAGTCCCGGAGGCCCTAACAGCCGCTCAAAGGGGTCGCATGGGCCCTACCAAGCCCCATGGTCATCCAAGGTGAATTGGACAGATGTTCGCCTCAAGCAAAGCCTAGGGACTCAATTGGCTCATTACTGGGAGCGACATATTCAGTCCGAGATTGACGGTGTGAGTTATCTTTCTTTTTGGAGAGAGTTTCGTCGGAGGCACCCAAGTATAAAGCTTGATATGCACCAGACATTCACCCCTGGTGAACGGAGTGAGTTTGACTATAAGGGAAAAGACTCTTGTTTTGGCTATACAGATGCCAAGACTGGGGAGTTCATCCCATGTCGATTATTTGGAATGATACTTCCATCGAGTCAGTTTTTCTTTCCATGCGCCACATTAACAGAGCAGCGGGAAGATGTTTTTTCCTCCATAGCTTCTGGTTTTGAGTTTTTTGGTGGTGTGACCGGAACCATTGCTTTTGATAACGCAAAGGTTCAAGTGACAAGAGCTGATACTTATGACCCCGATATTAACTCTGAGTTTCACCTCTTGTGTGATCACTACAATGTGGCTCCTTTGGCGATGAGGCCATCTCGCCCCAAAGACAAGAGTCTTATCGAAAATACCCTTGGAGTCTTTTGGCGCTGGTCTTGGCCCCAGATAAGAGAGCGGCAAATGTATTCTCTAGCAGACATCAACGCTGAGTTGAAGCATTTGGCAGCTATTTTCAATGATCGTATTCAAAAAAAGTATGGGTTGAGTCGTCGACAGAAGTTTGAATCTTTTGAGAAGTCAAAATTGAATCCTCTTCCTGAAAGACGCTATGAGAGTGGATTCTGGAAGCATTCCAAGGTTCATCCGGATTGTCACATTCAATATAACTACAATTTTTACTCTGTTCCTTATAAGCATCGCGGCAAGAAGTTAGATATTCGTATTAGCCAACAATGCTTGGAGGTTTATTCAGAATTAGAGCGGGTGGCGATACATCACATCCCCCAGGGCAGTCGAGGGCGCTACTTTACGACAAAATCTCATCTCCCTGAGTCCCACCGGGCCATTTTAGAGCAAACGCCACAAAATGTACTTAAAGAGGCATCAAGCCTTGGAGAAAGTATTCACAAAGTTGCCGAGCGGCTTATCAAAGAGCCTCGCCATCCGCTTATGTATCTTCGTCGTGTTCAGGGGATACTCAATCTAAGAAAACGGTATTCAACAGCTTCTTTGGAGCAGGCTTGCTCATTTTTTGTAGATGCAGCTTTAAGTGACATTAGGGTTCGTGGAGTTGAGAAAGTTATTTCAGCAAAAAGTCATCGAAAAGAGGAGCCAAGAGTCTGCCGTCAACCTAATGAAAATTTAAGAGGTTCAGAGCACTGGGAGAATGCTTGCCGCCACTAATCACATAGCCCCGGTGGGTGGTTCTCAACCACCTAACGGGTCATTTTGACCTCCATAAGAGAGGTCGTATAGGAGAAGAAAATGATTAAACAAACAGAAAATTTATTAGAGATATTAAAAATGAGGGGAGTTTTAGCAACCTTGAGCCAGAGGCTCAAAGAAGCTGAGGAGCAGGATCTTGGTTACGAGGACTTTCTAAATGTCATCTTTGAGGACGAAAAAATCCATCGTGAAAATCAGAAGGTCTCAAGACTTATCAAAAGAGCAGCTTTGCAGCAAAAAGCAAGCCTTGAGGCCTTTGAAACCAAATCCAACCGAGGAGTCGATCGAAGAGTTTTGAGTGATCTAGCCCTTATGAGATTTGCTCAAAGAGGTCAAAATATAATTATCTCTGGCCCAACGGGTGTTGGAAAGTCATATTTGGCTTGTGCCATAGGTAATCACGCCTGTCGCCAAGGTTTTTCCACTCAGTTCTTCAGAATGAATACTCTTGTTGAAAAATTCAACTTAGAAAGAGCCCAGGGGACATATCTAAACTTCCTTAAAAGGCTAAAATCAGTCTCGATACTTGTGTTGGATGATTTTGGTATCAAGCCCCTTACCTCTAACCAATATCAAGACCTTTACGATGTGATTGATGAACGAGGCCCTGACCTGAGCCTCATTCTTACAACCCAACTTCCAATAAAAAATTGGAGTGAAGTCATTGAGGATCCCATCGTTTGTGAAGCTATTATGGATCGCATAACCTCTCAAGCTATCAAAATAGCCATGTCTGGAAGCTCATTTAGGCAGAGAAAGACGATTTAAGGAGAATCCATGCAAAGGCAGACCTTGGAAGACACCATCGGGAGACACTCCATCGGAACTATTGAATCATGTACCCGCCAGTTATCCACAAAATTTACCCACGGCAGCGCTGCGTTGATAGACATCGGGGTCACAGACGCAGCGTCACCATGGATAAATTTGTGGATAACTGGCTCGCTATTCTCTGCCATTTTGAGCAATGGATTCAACATCCCCATTGAAAAACCCTCCATTGAAACCTCAGAAATGGGGAGGGTCGAGATTCTCAATGACAAAGTGGCCAATTTTAGTTGGCATCTAACATTCTGGCAAATAAGCCTTAACCCACCGTTGGGACATCGTGACATTGAGGGTGTAAAAGTTACTGAGTCAGCAGAAAAAAGAAGGTTTAAATTGACAAAGTTTGAGCCACCGTGAAATTCAAAATTGGACCTCAAATTGACTGACTGAGGGGTGGGTCAAACTTCGTGAAATTCAGTGGGTCAAACTCGTGAAATTCAGCAACAAGGTCTTCAACCATATGGGCAAACTCTGGATGGCGATCAATGATGTTATTAATTTGCTGCAATTCTGTACTGAGTTGGTGGTTAGGATATTGGGAAAAGAGTCCCAACTGTGTCTTCTTCAAATGGCGCATAGTCCCCCCTTTGGTGAAAGTTTCTCTTTAATTTTTATATTAACATACGTTTTTTTGAGGGAAAAAAGTGAGCAAGGATGTCTTTTAAGAAGAAAAAAATCAGAGAGGTTCTCGGAGAACATGGATAAGAATTCTACCTCATAGAGAGGTTCCCACGCCTCCTAAAACCTACATAAAAAATAAATGAAGAATAAAATATCAAAAATTATTTCTCTGAAAAAACACGTCAAGTATTTTTTGAAGTTGATGCGCAACGTAATGTTATTTCCCTGAAGGAGGTTTGAAATCACCACGGTGGAAACACAGGTTGATCCAACTCTTCCTCTCATATCAAGTAACCAGTTGATAGCCACATAAGTCACTGAAAGGGAGGGGCTGTGAAAGGTTCGTCAAGAGAGGGGGGGGGAACTTATTTTATTTTTCCGTTTTATGTAAGTAACTGAATTTACACGGATTATGTTTGATGGACTCCATTTTAAAGCATAAAATCTAAAGGGAAGGCATGTAAATACTTAAAACTACTTAACTTTCTTCCCTGGACAGGAACTAGCTATACAACCTGCTTCATTAAGGCCATCTCTTATCATCTCTTCTGTCTTTAACATTGAACTGGATAATGGAATTATCAACTCAATAGTGACTGAGTTTGAACTACTTGATTTTAACTTTGCCTTTGGTTTTGACATAATACCCTCCTTGGTCGTAAGTCCAGCTAAAATAAAGTATCCCAAGGAATAAGGTATTTGTCTACAAATAATTACAGTATATCATTAGCACACCCCTTTTATCCCCATCGTAAATTTATTTAATGGCCCAGGTTGGTATTCACAAATGGTTATTGAGGGGGTGGTCATTCATCTCTATAAGTATAAAAACCCAAAGACTGGGGAGTTCTCTGTTTTGGCCACTAATCTTCCGCATGGCTCCTTGGACAAGAAGGATATGGTTGCTCTTTACTCTCGTCGTTGGGAAATAGAAACGACATTTCGTGATTTTACATCGACAATGAAAATGGAGCAGTGGCACTCAACAAGCCTTAATGGAATATTGCAAGAGCTGTATTCTTATTTTTGGCTCTTCAATTATACAAAGATTCAAATGAGCATAAATGAGGATGAAGACAGTGTGAATCAGTTGGTAAAAAATGACTACAAAAAACCTAACTTTAAACTGATTCTTGATTTCATAATGGATAGCATCCCCCTTTTTGTTGCGGGGCTCTATCAGAAATTTAGGAAGCAGATAAAGTTGCTGATGAAGATTTCAATGGAGAAGAGGAGGCACTTCAAAAGAAGCTATGAAAGGTCTATCAAAAGGGCTGGGAGTTCTTTTAAAAGAAATAGCTTAACGCAGAGGCAGAGGGGTGTGGTGGCTTAAGGAAACGGCATTGAGTCAGTAATAGCGATAACTGAAGATGATTTCAGGGTTGACAGTAGCCAATTCCATAGGGAGAGAGGATTAACGCAATACATTAAATCCAATTACAACTTTTAGGGATTTCAGGTAATATGGTAAAGCAATCACCTAGTCATGCCTCTGTGGCGGAATTGGTAGACGCGCCGGACTCAAAAAGTTCTCCGTCCAACAGTGAAAGGGAATTTGCAAAGAGATAAAATGGTAGGCATTTCAGCGGCTTGCAATCTGTTTTTGCATCCATCTGAAAGCCTAAAAATAAGGAACGCAACATATACGCAACAAGCCTCTGTGGCGGAATTGGTAGACGCGCCGGACTCAAAAAGTTCTCCGTCCAACAGTGAAAGGGAATTTGCAAAAGAGATAAAATGGTAGGCATTTCAGCGGCTTGCAATCTGTTTTTGCATCCATCTGAAAGCCTAAAAATAAGGAACGCAACATATACGCAACAAGCCTCTGTGGCGGAATTGGTAGACGCGCCGGACTCAAAATTCGGTTCTGGTAACAGAGTGGGAGTTCGATTCTCCCCGGAGGCACCAAATGTCACTTCACAGCATCCACTTCAATCTTCCATTTTCCACATTTTTTCATTGAGTATTTCTGCAATTCTTTTGGTATCCATCTTCGGTTTTCCACAGTAGTGATGCTCGTTGACATCTCGGCCATGGCCAAGAATGGATGCTCTTTCATCCAAAGACATGCCAGCTTCTTTGGCTGTCAGATTAAACCCTCGGCGCATATCATGCCTTGTGTAGGGCACGCTGTAGTCTTTCCGAACCTTTTTACCATCTTTATACTTCCTCGTCGCTGGGCTGGAACTCTCTTTAGCCTCTGCCAAACCAGCAGCAATAAATAAAGCTCCCCAGGCACCACTTACAGAGTCTACTCTTCGATAGACAGGCTTTGGACTCTTGGTCGATAAACGACAATCTACCATTGTAAAGATAAATCGTGCATCCACTGGAACCAATTTGCCTTGTTGGCTGGGAGCGTAACCCACAACCCGGTGCTTCATAGCTCTTTCCACCAAAGGTTTGAGCATATCCAAAACATCCGTAGGAATGATTGTCTCTCTGGTCTTTCCATATTTGGGTGACCATTGCATTCCATGCTTGGTGGGACACTCCTTGGGTTGAATCACCCAATGACCTGTCTCCCAATTGATATCATCCACTTCTAAATACAACCACTCCTTTGTTCGCGCCCCTGTACGAAAAAGCCCATAGGCAAATTCTTTGATAGGGAAGCCGTAGCGATGTGTGTAGTTTGCGGATAACAATTGAGGAAGAATGTTTTTTGAAGGGGCCACCGTTCTTGCCCTTTCTTCTTTGGGCACTGAAATGGCTTCCACATCCACCCAAGGGTTTTGAGGAATTAGTTTTCTCTTTTTAAGCCATTTAAACAAACGCTTTATGGCATTGAGATCATTAAAAGCAGTGACTCTTTTAATCTCTCCCGCCTTCACACGCTTAAGTAAATGTCTCCGAAAATTATAAGCCTCATATTCCGTAAGTTTGTGAACATAATTGACCTTAAACTTTTTCTCCAACACGGCAGCGACAGGAAGCATTCTCGTCTTTTCCGTGTGAAGATAATTGGGTGAAGCCCCTTCAATTTGAAGGTGCTCTAAATAGTCGTTGATAGCCATTTCAAAAGTTGAAAGCTTGCTAGAACTCTCTTGGAACTTTTCAAGTTCTTTTTCTGTAAAAAGACCCTTGGCAAGTTCCTTTTCTTTTTTACTGGCATTTTTTCTAGCTGATTTTTCATCGTTACCAGGAGCACGACCATAAAACCACTTTCCATTGGGGAGTTTAAATTTCCAGTACCAACCCCATTTGCGTTGATGCACATAAACTCTTGGAGTGTATTCAAAAGATACTTCAAGTTGTACTAATTCGTTCATAGTCTTTCTCCTTTAACCCGATCACTCTGTTTTCTAGAAAGTTGCAGAAATGAATCAAGGTCAGATTTTAGAAAGACTAGACCCTCCTTAGTAAAGTCACAAAAAGTCAGCCTCCTTGATCTCAGTGCATGATAGCGTATGCTATCAACGCTGCACCGACAGTAAAAGGCGGCTTCTTTTTCATTAAATACATGGTGATTAAACACCATTATTCTTTCTATTTGATTGTCAAAGAGCGAGTCTTCAGTAGACGCACAGGACGACGGACCGATGACTTTTTTATTATCATAAAGCATAGTATTTTCTCCTTAAAAGATCACGAAAAAGGTGAACGTTCGTCTAAAGATGAACGGCCGTATAAAAATGAGTGGCCGCATAAATCTGATAAACAATGAGCGCAAAAAGTGTTCTTCCCGAATTTTTTGTCATCGGACATAAATCTTTCTTAAAAAAGATATTAAAAAATTTCCTGAATGCTTCATGAATACCTCCTTATGGGTATAGTTTGGTTGGGTGAGCCATATAGCTCACCGGCGGGGAATTGTTAATGATTTGATGAATGTATCTGGTAGGTGTTTGTTGAATAGAATGATTGAATGTCGCCTTCATTTTTTACAGCACGAAGACGGAGAATGAGCCGTCCTGGGGGAAGTGAATACGAGGAGCCCCCCAATTTTGAGAATTTTTTGTTGACGACGGGCAAAAAAATCACTTTTAGCCCTTTTCAAAAAGGCCAAAAAGGATGTAGGCCATGGCCGTTCACAAAAAATCCAAGCAAAGAAGGAGTCAGAAATGGCAAAGTTTAAACACTTAACAAAAGAAAAACTAAATCATGTTCGCAATCGCCTTTTTGAAGTGTCCAGTGGCCTCAATGGTCTAGGCTCTTTGTTTGAGTCTCAATCAGTACACTTTTGCCCCTCACCAGATGAGCTTTACGGCATTGGACAGCTCTTGAAGCAACTCTCCCGTGAAGTTGAGGTTCAGGAAGACATCCTAAATTGTGGTTATGATAGTCAAGCCGTGAAGAAGAATTTGGGGGAGACACCAGTGTTAGACTCGAAGAAAAGTTGAAAAAAGGGAGGCAGAAATTATCTTGCCTCCTAGCCTTTCTCTTCCTTCTCATACCCTGCCACGTCCTGCCCTCTCATGAGATCATTACACCGAGGACTTCATTAGAAATCCAACTTCTTACCAGTCAGTTTTTCGGCGAACCGTTCCGATGAGGAAAGCCCCTTGGCAATCCGAGTGAGGGCCATTTTTTCTATCTTTGAAAAGATGGTGGGAGCCGCATAACCTGATCCTAAAAGCAATAAAATGGTGACAATAGCCTTAATAATACCTGTATTCATTGGTCTTCCTCCTTTGGTAAAACCACCAGTGGTTGGTTTATGTTTATTTTCTATTTGGTTTTAAGCCCAGTTTTGGGCTTTGTTCATAGCAGTTTTCAAGCTGCCTTATCTTATGGCCACCATGGAGCCGGCCGTTTTGTCAATATTTCTTGAATCATTATTTTGTGGAATGAACGGCCGCATAAACTTGAGCTTCATTTTTCTTGAGATTTTTTACCTTAGTATTTCCGGATATACCCGTATTTCCCACCAGAGAGTTTTATCTACTCTCAGTTCTTAAATGAAAAGGGTGTTAGACAACAATCAAATTTGGCCATTCCATCTGTGACTCTTGGCTCATTTGTAACTCTCGACTTACCCGTGGCCCTCGGATTTTGGGATAAGCCAAGTTTTGCTTATCTGGATTATTTTCCCTAAAGAGCCTGAAAAGTCTCTTGCTCTCTCTTTTGGTTTTTCCTAAAATATAGATGTATTTGTGCTTTCTGGGGATTCTACGATGCTGGCAGTGAGCTTGGTACACCTTTGAAGCCTTTTTGAGTTGAGTGACAACATCCTTTGGAATTTGTTCCCAATAAATATGGTCACCCTTACTCCAGTCACTTCTCCAATGAATACCAAGATCAAGGGCATATTTCTTATAACTGCTTATCTTTCTGAACCTGCGGTCACTAAACCAGCCCTTGTCAAAAGCATGAGGATCATAATACTCAAAGCGTGCCCCGAAATTTTGCCCTAGATAAATGAAATTACAAGATTGGTAAATAGTTCCCATCTCTAAGGCTTCGGGGTCGGAGTAGGCTGAAAAATAGCGGTAGGCAGTATTTTTTACCATCCAACGGACGGAAAACATGACAAGAGAGCTTGCAAGATTCTTAGGACTCCAAGAAATGCAGGCTCCCCGGCTGATGAGTTTTTCCTTGTCACGATTTTCTCTGCCTAAGAGGTGAGAAAATGCATTGGGTGTGGCCATCACAATAACACCGGCCAATTGTCCTTTGTAGGTCGCTACAAACCGGTGAGTGGGTCGATGAGGCATCTTGCCAAGCCACTCATGACGAAGAATAAAAGTTTTAATCTGTTCACACATTTTCTTATTTTCTTTGGAAATATAAGAAAATTCAAAGTGGGAGACTCGAAGATTAGACACTTCATTATAAGTCATTCCAGCGACCTCTAGGTCCTTGACGAGATTCTTTTTTCTCATTTCGTATTGCCAACAATGGTTCTCATTAAAAAAGTCCTTTCCTAATATATTTTTGTTAAACATGAGCCTCTTTGAAAAAAGACATGACAAAAAATATTGAATGATTCATGAAATACCTCCTTATGGGTATGGGTGGGATGGGATGAGTGGTCTGCATGATTCAAGTTAGTTTTGGATGATTGGAGAGGGGTGCTTCCGTGAGGTTTGAAGTTGGAAGACTCTCAGGAAATCCCTTCATTCTCAGAATTTTTTTTTGACGATGGGCGCAAAAATAAAGTTTAGTCCTTTTCAAAACGGCCAAAAAGGGTGTAGGCCATGGCCGCTACGAACAAAAAAACAAATAGAAGGAGCTAAGAGCTGCTAGCCAATGTTTCTTATGATCTCAAAGCTTCCGAGACTCAATGAAGGCAAATGTTAGCTGACAATTAAAATGCCCCACCGTCGCCAATGAAAAGTGGCCACTTTTCAGAGGAGGACCTATGGTGATTTTTGGCATTGTCAACCGAGACGCATATAATCAATTGATATTACTCATAAAAAGGCTCCGAGCTGATAAGAACTCCTTTTGGGTTCTTGTCGACCTGGAAAGGGGCTCCGTGTTGGAGAGTCCTTCCATGACAGCCTATTCAGGTTCCATATTTGTCATTTGTAGACTGTTTCTGGATTTCAATGAGGTTAAATATATAGTCAAGAAAAGCCTGTTTAGGCTGTGCCCATTTTCTAAAGTATTTAAATTCCACAAGATTCCAACATTTGCCTCAATTTTCATGGAATTTCTTTCTAAAGACAGGCTTCCCTTAAAGCCGTCGCCAATTAAAATGTCCCACTTTCAATATGGAGGTTGTCGCCAATGAAAAGTGACCAATCTTCAGGGAGTGTTCAAATACTAGACAATGAAGTCTCTTCTTCTGATATAGATACTAAGCTCACAGAGTCCCTCCCTCTTGCAACTCAAAAGGTTAGCAATGAGGAGGATCTTATGATTAGTCAATACACTTTCGGCCGCATTCGTGACCTGAGTCACAGTGGTAAAAATAAGACAGAAATATCTCGTGAATTAGGGATCAATCGTAAGACGGTGCGCAAGTACTGTGAGTCCAACACCCCACCGAAGTACAAGGCGAGGTCCAAAAGAACTCGCCCAGATCCCCTTAATGGATATATGGATCGGGTGAAGTACTTTTTGAAGTTGAACCCAAGTAACACCGCCCGTGAAATATATGAGCTATTAGTTGAGGAGGGTTATCGTGGGAGTGAGAGAACGGTTCAGAGAAGAGTTTGTGAGATTCTTGGTTCTCGCCCCAAGGAGCGTTTTTTCAGCCAAAGATATGATCCTGGAGAACAGGCTCAGTTTGATTTTAAGGAGAAGGTTGCTTTACCATTTGCCGATGGTGTTCAGATCGTTCATCTCCATTTTGGAACATTGCCTTGTAGTGGCACCTGTTGGGTTCGTGCCTACCCCTTTCTTGTCTATGAGTGTTTCATCGATGGGGTGCATGCTTTTTTTGAAAAGATAGGTGGGATGAGTGCGAACATCCGTATTGATAATTTATCTCCCTGTGTGAAGAAAGTTCTTAAAGGAAATCAGCGAATTTACACCCAATCTTTTGATCGAGCCATCCAATACTATGGATTTAAGGTTCTTCCCTGCCGCGCAGGGAAGGGCTCTGACAAGGGAGATGTGGAGCGTGATATTCGAACCTTCAGTTCTCGGATAAAAAATATTGTTAGAAACAAAGGAATTGTTTTTAAAGACTGGGATCATTTGAATCAGTTTTTAGAGTCTTATATGGATCAGCATCAGAGTGACTCCACCAAATCTCGCTTTGAGGAGGAGGCCAAAGTTCTTAAGCCTTTGCCTCCACGAGATGAAGATATTCTCTGTAAGGTGAATATTTGTCAAAGTAATGGTTATGGGACTTTGAGAATAGGTAAAACCACATATTCCATACCTGATGAGGTGATCCAATCTCCCTGTAAAACCGTACAGGGTCCCTATCATGTCACGATCTATCGTGCAGGAGGGAAGCAAGAAATTGTCGCTCGCCATCAAAGAAAACCTGATGGGGAGCATAGTCTTCTTCTTGAACATATCCTTCCCTCTTTAGTTCGTAAGCCGCAAGCCATGGTAAGATGGGCTCACCGATCCATTCTTTTTCCAACAAATGTGTTTGAAAATTTTTATCAATACCTCAAGCAACAAGATTCAAGCCGTGCCGAGCATGAATATTTAAGAGTTATCAACTTGATTCAGCATGTGAGTTGGCAGGACTTATCTACAGCCATGGAGCTTCAATTAGAAAGTCGTGAGATTTTCGACTTTAAATCCATAAAAGATTTGCTCTTAGGCAATCCCACCAAAATTAATTTGAATGACCAACAAAAACCACTTCAACCTAGATTGTCTCAATATGACAGTCTTGTTCCAAACATAGGAGGTTCTTAATGAATCACGAAGAACTTATAGGTTCTCTTAAAAAACTCCGACTTCCAGCGATGGCGGATGAATATGTTGCAACGGCTAGAGTTGCCGAAAAAACAAAAAAGACGTATGAACAGTATTTAGGTATACTCGTTCAAAATGAGCTTGCTGACAAGCATTCCCAGAGAGTGAAAAGATTGCTTAAGGGGGCCAAGCTTCCTCAACTTAAATCACTCCAAACTTATAACTTCCAGAAAAGAACGGGAGTGACAGCTCAGCAAATTAATTGGATGGCAGAGGGAGAGTGGGTCAGAAAAGCCTGTAATGTTGTGTTTTACGGAAGCTTTGGAATGGGGAAAAGTCATTTGGCCATGTCCCTAGTTCGTTCACTCTGTGAACAAGGCTATCGATGTTTATGGGTCACCACTCATGAACTTATTGAAACAATGCGTGAAAGCAAGAAAGAACTCTCATTGAATGCTCTTTTTAAGAAATTAGACCGTTTTGATCTTATTGCTTGTGATGAACTTGGCTATACAGCTTCCTGCACAGAGGGGGCAGATCTTTTCTTTCAATTCATATCTCAGCGATATGAAAGGAAAAGTCTCATGATCACTACAAACTTAACATACTCTGAATGGGATAAGGTGTTTCTTAACCCTATTACCACCGCTGCTGCTGTTGATCGAATCATTCACAACTGTGAAACCCTCAACATTGAAGGAAAAGAAAGTTGGAGAACCGAATCGGCAAAAGCCAAGTCTAAACAGAGCAAAGAGGAAAGTTCAACCAAAGAAGTTCATTAGAGATCCCCACTTTTGGGGAAGGAACTCGCCAGTTATCCACAAAATTTATCCACAGCAGCACTGCGTTGCTAGACATCGGGGTCACAGCCGCAGTGTCGCCATGGATAAATTTATGGATAACTGGCTTTTACCGTACTATTTGCTCGTCACTCTCGCGGAGCTTTAGACATTAGCTGCGCCAAGGAATCCTGAAAAATACTCCATTTACCTCTGCCATAGGGCTGAAGGATGCATTTGGGTTCATGCCAAAAGTGGTGGGCAGAAAATCATTCCTCAGAATCTTGTGGCATAGTCCGAGTTAAATGATGAGCAAAATAAAGACACTTGACTAAACTCTGAACGAAGAATAACTAAATCAGTACATCATCAACTGGCCGTTTTTCATTGGCGACGGCTTCTAAAAATGGCCAATTTTAATTGGCGCCTAACAGCAAAAATGGACACCAATCACAACCTTTTCAAATTGAAAAAGAAATGGGGAGTATATGAAGGATTCAAAAAACTTAAAGAATTCACAGTATTTTAATCTCTTAGCCATCACTCTTGATAAGAGTGTCCGCCCAAGAGCCAAAGAGCTTCTTCATGGCAAGATCATTCATCTTGATTTTGCAGAGAAACAAGAGATTGAAAAAATCCCTAGGAACAGGCTCGCCGAATCAAGTGCTGTCTGTGTGTTATGTGAAGTCAAGGGCCACATAAGGTTAGCTGTGTATGAAATGGTAAAGCCAGTCCAATAAAAGGCTCTTTGAATTTGCCCATCTTATGAGCCAGAGCTATGGACTAAAACCCAGAAGAGGGAAACTTTAAGTCGATCACTCTAGGAAATCTTCCTGAAAGTATTCAACTAACAGCTCAGCCATCATTTTGGGAAGGGTGAGTCCTCCATTTCTCATTGGATCTGAAGTAGTCACCCCTTCCCTTATTTTGATTCTAGTCTTGATAATTTCCGTTACGAATGGGTCTTCTTATTCTCTGGAAAATCTCACTGTTACTGAACCACCTCTAGGCCACCTTGGCTTTCTTTCACAGCCTCTTATGGGCTAGGTCGGAGGCTGGGGTCTCTGATGATACTAAGGTCCACTTGGAACCTTCTTTTCACTTCATAGGGAACTTCATGGAACTGTAAAGCCGTGGGTGGGCTGATCTGAAACTCCTCTTTTTTTCTGTTCGGGCAGTGGCTATAGTCCAAGAAGCCAACTCTTACCGTTCCGTCAGTTGTACTTATGGGCTGGAGGTAAAGCTCATTAGTTTCTTGAACCATTCCCTCAGTGATCTTCAAAGAGGCCGTGATAGAGGAGGTATCAGAAGAGCCCCCATGGGAGTTAATCTTGTCAGGACGGTAGGGCTTCCCTCCAAGGACGAATTGTATGGGGAAATAATCAAGCTCCCTTGCAAGCTCAACAATGGGAGAGTCAACCTCGCCAACATGGTTACGGCGAGAAATATTGCAGTCACCATATTCTTTAATTTTAATACAATCATACACCTTTCCACCTTGTTTCTGAGAAACGTCGATATGAGTGAGGCCACATTCAGATTTGACCCATGAAGAAGTGACCCTTTGCAAATAGGCTTCCGAGAACTTTGGTACTGTCTTGACGCCATTTTCAAGGCGAATGAGGACTTCATCTCCCACCTTCACATCATCTACAAAAGTATCTTGATCCACCAGCTTGTCTTCAAAGACCACGTCAATGGTGATCTCCCTAGGCTCTTCCTCCGATTCTTGATTCTCTCCCTCTTTTGCACTTTCTGGGCTTTCTAGGTCCTCATCCGTGCCCTCTTGAGATTCCTTTCGTAATGGGTCTTGCTCTTCCGGTGGAACTTCATCCACCTCATGGATGACCCCCTTCCGAGGGCTATCTTCTTCTATGGTGTCACAGGCAGAAAGTATCATTGATATAAAAACAACAGTTAATAAAATAAATTTATCCATTATATTGACTCCTTTATTTGAAATGTTCATTGTTAGATATTTAGATGAAATGCTATTTTTTGAATCCATTAGATTCATTAGATATTTGACAGTCTTTACCTTTATTTTGACCGCCTCTGGTTTTTGATCTTCGTCTTGACTTTCCCTTTCCATGGCTGACCTTTCCTAGATATGTCTCAATGGACCTGTCCAAGTCTTCATCAGAGACATTGTGAATGAGTTTCTTAAGGTAGCTCTTCTTATCGAAAAATTCATGAACAAGGTGCTCATATTCGATAGATTCATACTTCTGAAAGAATATTTTTAAAATAGAATTTACAATTTTAGAAGTATCTGTTTTGCACGAGTCTTCCCTCAATCTCTCCATGAATTGAGCCAGAGAACCCGTAGACGTCTCATTTAAGAGAATCCTACAGGCCACACTCTTTTTCTTGCGTCCATGGGCACCTACTATGTTTTCTTGTGGGCCTTCTTCCATGACTTCCTGGTAATTCTCCATCATTGATAAACCTCCTGTGACACTCTTTGATTTTGATGCACCTCTTTCCAGCTAGGTTTTGTTAACTTCGGAGAGCTAAAAGAATTAGGTGGTGTGGAGGGCTGACCTGAAGTTGGCAACCAAAAGGGCCGCCCATGGATGGTCCAAACACAGTGCTCTTCAAGAGCCTATTACCTTGAATTTCCCAATCAAGACAATTCTTATCAACTTCAGGAGATGCAACTTTGAAGTTTCTGATGCCTCTTTCTTTGGCACTTTGTTTTGGATTGTCTCCAGAACCTTCTTTAAAAGACATGGATGACATGAATTCATTAAAACGAAGTAAAGTTTCTTTCCTAATCTTCTCATCCCTTCTTTTCAGGGAATTGTGAATGGTGTACCCACTAAGACCTCCTATTGTGCCACCTATGGCGAGACCATATACAGCCCACTTTCCTCGACTCCTCTTATTGAGGATGGCTCCTGTAGCTGCACCCGTCGCCACTCCAGTGCCTACACCTATAAGCATGGATTGTTGAGTGGAAGCACAGGAAGATATCAATAGACTTCCCATCATTAGACAATATATTGCAATTTTATTTTTAATAATAATCCTCCTTGTTAAAGTTAATACTTTCAGTTGAGACTTCGATCCACACAGATGCCCCTCCAAGGTGCTCTTGACTATGATATGAAATAAAATAGCCTTGATCCATGGCACGGCCATCTTAAATCGAAGCACAGCTCTAAAAGTGATTGATCGATACTTTTTAAACGACTCTTCTGAATGATTTTTATTCAAATGTGTGAAATCTGCTGATTACTTTTTCCTTTCAAAACAATATTTTTTGTGATTTCAATAGGTTACATATTTTTCCCTCCCTTCAACAAAGGGTGCTTGACGGTAGCTTCTGACGGGACCCATGGTTCCGCCTAAGAAATCTTAAAGACGTAACTATTAATATCTCTAAATATCAATTCCTCCTTGTCCGTAGTGATATCGTTAAGAAGTGCAAAGTACATCTTGGATGAACACTGATGCTTCTGAGAAATTTCCTGATCAATCTTATGAAGAACATTTAGGATATAGGAATTTTTACAAATATACAAAACTCCATGAACCTTTTGCTCCCAATAATAAGCATCTACCTTCTTTCTGTATCTCTCCTTAGATTTTGTAGAAGAATCAAATTCAATGGCTAATTTTAAGGTGCCTATCTTGGTTTCAACAAGAGTCATTCCATCACTATTAAGATCAAGAAAAGCTTGGTATTCCTCTTGAAATTCGGAGCAGCTTTGAAGAACATTTTCTGTATAGTAACTTTTTACAGAATGTCTATTCTCAAAGGCTTTTCTGATATCCACAAGAGCCATATCATGCAAATAGGCATAACTTTTGTTGACTTTTCCATGAGTGATGTATGGCATAAAGGTTTTCACTCTATTGAGTCCTTCAAGTGTAAGTCTATACCCATAAATAATCTTTTGATCTTTCTCAATGGGAGTTCTCCGAACAAGTCCAAAATCAAGTATCTTTTTAAGCCTGTCGTTAACAATGCTCCTATGGGTTCCAGTAAAGAAGTAGGACCTGATCTGATCTCGACTGACAAATTTATGTTCAAAGAGAAATTGGAGAACTTTTAAATCTCTCTGAGTGATAACAGTTCTTTTACATCGCCTTCTCCTAGTCTTCATTTTACTACGGTGACCTCCTCCTATGTGTTTTTGATTCGCCTGTATTTGCTGCCCTAGGGTTTCTTTTGATAATCTTTGGTTCATTTTTTTGACTCTTGGCTTACTTTCATTTGTTCTTTCCCTCCATTTCTATGTGGGTTTTATTCTTAAGATCAGAACATCGTGCTTCAGAAATAACCAACTCTTGATTCCTTTCTAAGAGAGGTTGGAAGTTCTTGCGAATGCCATCCGTAAATTCTTGTTGGATCATCTCAAGCTCTTGCTTAAGTGATTCATCATCAATATAGGGTGCTTGCACTTCTTGGTGGTGGCTTCCGTGGGTCCATATGGCGCGGCCCTTAATGGCAGGGAGTGTTCTGGCAAGATTCCCACCCATGGCGACATTTGATGCCGCTGAGGATATCATGCGAAAGGTCATGCGTCCGGTGAGGTTGTCCAATGTCTCTGTGTCAATGGCATCTTTCACAGGTTTTTGCGTGGAAAGCACAAGGTGGATACCTGATGCCCTTGCAAGTCTTGCCAATTCGCCAATGTGCTTTCTTGCCAGTTCATTGGATTTATTTCCAAAAAGCGCTGCGGCTTCGTCAATTCCCACAACAATCAAGTCAAGTTTGTCCCGAGACGGGTCCACGCATTTGTGGCTATGGGTCTCTAGAAAGCTGTAACGCCGGTGCATTTCTTCCACCAAAGAATGCAAGATATTTGTGGCTCCCTGTTCGTCCTTGGCGGTTCTTACATTAGGGAGTTCCTCAAACTCCTTGACTTCAACCCCACGCTTGAGGTCCAGAAGATAGACTTGAAGGTGGGGAGAGTTTTTTAGAAGTGAAAGAATGGTGGAGCGAAAGAAAATAGATTTACCTCCCCCCGTAGCCCCTGAAATAAGCAAGTGGGGCAAAGAGCAAAGAGGTTGAACCACAGCACCTTGTAAACTCTGGCCAATGACAAATGAGTAGGGCTCTTTGATATGGGCATAGATATCGTGAAAGCCAGCCATCTTGGGCAAGTCGTGCTTGCAAAGATGAATGATGACCTTTCCCTTGTCTTGGTGGAGCATCATGCTCTCAACGGTTTGACGAAAACCTGCGGTGAGACTATCTTTTTGAGCTTCAAACCTGTTTAAACCCACACCAAAGGTTTCAACAATGACCTTACAACGATATTCTCCCATCTCGACAATAGATTTTACTTGGGGAACTTCTCCAAGAGCTGTTTTGAGTCCCGATCTTTCAATGGCTTTTTGAAAAACCATCTTTCTACGGAAATATGGAAAACCCATAACTGCGAGTCCAACCACAGTCAGGAAACCCAAGAGAGACCAATATTGATCCATGGGGCTCATTGTAAAAAAGAGGTGGAAGTAGAAATGAAGTGGCTTCCCCCATACAAATTCAATGGCATTTTTCAAATAATTGGGCTCTCCAATAATAAGAGCTGCCAAGAAACTGGCTATAGCGACAAAGCCACACAACATTTCAAGACTCTCCTTGCGAGCCCTTTTTATTCCAAACCAACATATTTTCAAGAGAATAAAAACACCTTGTCCAAGAACCATGATAAAATCTTCAATTCCCTTCTGATTTTTATGATTATATTTTTTTTTCATTTTTCACCATAATAAGTTGTTAAAAGGTTAACGATTATTTCCCGTCCTGCTGGCAGGGTGACATATTCGGACTGCTTCCCCATGTGAGTCACTCGCCTTTGAGCCTCCATTTCACTGGCCTTGGAAACTCCCTGATAAAAGGCATTTTTGGCTGTGGCTTTGGGCGTAAGATGAGCCCCTTGACCGTGGGACTCCTTTTTGGTTAGAGTCTCGGTCATGGTGGATAAAACACTAAGACCCAATGTGGAGACAATTTTCTTCATGGCTTGACCATGAAAGTCACCAACAAGACCTGGGGATTGATCTTTAGGACTCAGTGCTTGAGCATGGATTTTCGCTTCTTTGCCATTGGGAAGAAGTATCTTGGTAAATTCAATAAATACCTTTCGCCCTTGCCCTGGGTATCTTATCGTTCCAAAGAGGACGGAATTTCTAGGAATGGAACCACCGTTTTTGTCTTTCCCGCCTTCAGGGAGTAACACTTTGTAAAGCTGTGTGGTCTCCCGTGTATCAATGGCTGTAAGAAGCTTGCCCTTGATATGAGTTCCCCTGAATTCATGGTTAAAAATATACACCAGGATTATTCTTCTTCAAAAATTTTGAAAAAATCTCATTTTCAAAGGGAAAATTCAATTTTTTCTTAGATTTTAATAAAAAATCTATTTTCATTTTCTCAAAAATGGTGTATAAAATATACACCATGACAAAGGGGGTGAAATGAGTTTTATAAGAAGAATAAAGAAAAAGAACGGTCAAGTTTATTTAGCTGAGGTTGAAAATAAGTGGATTGATGGTAAGTCTGTGCAAAAACACATTCGTTATCTTGGCAAAGAAGTCGACGGTGAAACAGTAATTTCTCTTTCATCAAAAGATCTTCAAGTTGATAGTGTAAAAATTTATGGCCCACTTCTTGTATTTCATAGTATTGCGAAGAAGATTAATCTTCCAGATATTCTAGGAGAATATTCTAATGAAATATTAAGTATGGTTTATGCTCATTGTATGGATTATAAGAGTGTTCACAAAATGCCATCATGGTATAAGCGTACAGATTTAAATCTTCTTTTAGGTTTAGACAAGCTAACAGAAAATCGTTTAGTCTCAGCCATGGATAATCTAAATGAATCTAAGATACATGAATATCAAAGAAATATCTTTAACAATGTAAAGAAGATATATAAATTAAATTCAAAAGGAATTGTTTACGATGTAACAAATACTTATTTTCATGGAAAAACATGTGGTTTTGGAGAGAAAGGAAAGAGTAAAGATGGCAAACGTCAAAATGACCTCATACAAATAGGTTTAGCAACAACTCAAAAAGAAGGCATCCCAGTTTTTCATAAAAGTTTCAAGGGAAATATTCATGACAGTAGAACCTTAATGTCTCTTTCAGATAGTTTTAGTGAGTACCGATTGAATTCAGGTTTATTTGTATATGACCGAGGCATCACCTCTGAAAAAAACCTAAATTCTATAGGTAAAATGGGCTGGAAAACACTTTGTGGATTAACAATGAGAGAAAAAGAAAAGAATGCCATTAGAAAATTGTTGAAGAAGGGGTCTATGGATCAATTTTCTAACATGGTTCAAATAAATGGAAATGTTATTTATGTCAAAGGAATTCCACACAAATTTGGATCGATTAAAGGAAAATTAGCCATTTGTTATAATGAGACTAAGAGAATAGAGATTAAAGAATCTAGAAGAAACAAAATTGTGGAAGCTCAGAAATTAATAAATGAAAATAAAGAAATTTTGATCGGTCTTGATAAATATTTAACTTCTACAGGAAGATTAAGAGAATTCGTACTTCAAAATGCTGAAGAATTTGATGGATACTCATGTATTTTTTGTACTAAAAATATACCTGATGAAGATATGGTAAGACTTTATTATGATAAAGATATTATAGAAAAAGCATTTCGTACTCTTAAGGGAGTATCAAAGTTAAGGCCTATTCGATTTAGATTAAAAAAACGTGTGGAGACTCACGTGTTTATATGCTATTTATCTTATCTTATACTATCAATTTTAAAATTAAACTTAAAATCTAAAGGCATAGATATATCGTCAGAAAAAGCAATTGAAGATTTAGAGGATATGTACAATGTTTATTTTTGTGATAATAAAAAGAAAAATAAATTTATTAGATCTGTGACTTTAAGTAAACATCAAGAAAGAATATTACGATCAGTAGACTCAAATGTTCTCAAAAACCATGTGATACGCCCTTAAGAAACCTGGTGTATACTTCTGGGCAGAAATTCAGGGAGTTCCTAGGGGGATGCCAAAAACTCCCCCGTCGGTGACTTTTCGACGAATCACTTGGGGGGCTTTGTACTTAATGGCAGCAGCCTCCTGAATAAAACCCCCTTGATAAGTCACTCCTTGAGTGGAAAGATGAGAGGGTGTTTTTTGAGGAGACATTGTTGGAGAGGTTGTCATTTGCAAGTTCACCTGTTTCTCTTTGTTCATAGGGTTTCCTTTGTTCTCTGAAGATTTCAGCAATTGACTCACAATGGATGAACCCTTAGAGCCATGTGGATGGGGTGGTTGTACTTTCTGACTCTTTGTCAGTGCAGCCTGTGCCTTGGATTTATTCACCGTCATAAGCTGACTGGAATCTCTGTGAGCCTTGAAAAAGAAAGTCATGAAGGAACCCCCAACAACCATCAGAATGACGACTATGGATGTCTTTTTTTTATTGAGCATATCCTTGCCCCCATCTTTTTTGATGAAACATGAACCCAACTTATGAATAACCTCCATTGGAGGAACCTTCACCGAAGGAACCTTCACCGAAGGAACCTTCACCGAAGGAACCTTCACCGAAGGAGCCTTCATCGAAGGAACTTTCATCGAAGGAGCCTTCACCAAAGGAACCTTCATCGAAGGAACTTTCCTTGGATGATAGCCTGTCCCTTCTTGTCTCCACAGGTCACATGGAGGGTAAAAGCCTTCTTCTCCTTGGATGATATGAAGAGCCTGGCCTTGGAGCTTTCATGGTTCTCAAGCTTATCTTTACCCACCACATAACTTTGAGGAGCCAAAGGCTTGCCCTTTCTTGTCGCCAACACCTGAAGAGATTCGATATTTTCCCGTAAAACCCCTTTGTTTTTGATTTGAAGGTCTATGGTGCGCAATGAATGCTTGGGAGCCGCCATAGTTCTACCAACTTTCACAAGCAACGAGTTTCCTACCACCAGTTCTAAATCAATGGAATAAAATCTCTGAGCTAGTTTCTTAGAATCCTTTTTTTGCTTTTGAGACGAGGGTAGGGAAAGCCTTAAGGAGTTGGGTTTCCATTTCACATGCAAAAAATCATCATATTGGCAGTGGTTACATACATCGAGGAGAAAACCATAGGTATGGTGGGGGGTATAAACAAAGAGGTTGGTTTTAACTCTGCCCAAGGGCTGGATAGTGATATCGTTGTCAATAAACTCAACGGAGTGGTAGTTTTGGTTTCCAATGACTACCTTTTTCGGAGTCTCAGAAAAGCGCAAAACCGAAGCCCTTCCCATTCTTAATTGAATGGTTTGCATTTTCCTGTTATCCACTCTTATGGTTCTGATCTTATCTGGTAGGGAGTCAGAAGCCACCAAGATCAAAATAAGAATGGCAGCCAATCCTGAATTATAAATGATCCATTTTTTAGTCATAACATTTATAAATTTTAATCTCATAAAATATCCTTTCTTTGACCTTTTTCTGGTCTCATGCAATTCAACCTCAACCCAAAAGACTTGCCGTGGGCAGAGTTTTTTTGGGAAAAACGCCTTCTCTATTTACAAATTGTCCATGAAATTGTTGATTCTCTTGATTGAACTAATGCTCTAACATTTGATTGACCAAAAGACCCATGGGATTCCAAGCATTGGATTGATCTTGAACCAGCTTTATGGAAACCTTGGTGGGGACAGGTATGGGAAGCCCCTCTATTTTTAAAAGCTTGTCAAATTGGGCTGTCACTTCTTTCTCTGTGACAGTCAACGAAAGGTTGACAATAGCTTGAGAAGTTTTTTTTCCTTTAAAGTCCTTTTCTTTCAGATGAGTCAAAAGCGTAAAAATCTTTGTGTTCAAGCCTTCAGTCACCAAGGGACTTAGGCTTGTGTGCATGGACTTGGGGTGAAGTTCTTCCCATTCGTAGCGGATGCGTAAAAAACCTTCAACAAAGTCCTTGATATCTTCCTCTGAAAGGTTTATACGAGCCCTGTGGGCTCGCAAGTAACTATTCTTTCCTCCTTCCTTAATCACCACAATAGGATCATCAAAATAGAGAAGAGCCACTGTCAGTGCTTGAGTCATACAAATAACCATCAAACCAAGATTGATAAGCTTATGTGTTCTTAGTAGAGAGTGAATGTCTTTCCATGCGCTTATGCTTGTGGATGAACTCATAATAAACCTACCTTCATAATCTTTTCTACAAAGGTTTTCATGATTTTCCCTATGCTTCTATCTGAATTTTTCCTGAATTTTTTCTCTATAATTTTTTTGTTGGCTGTCTTCATATTCTTTCCTTGATATCTCTCTACGACGACGATTTTTTCTTTACTTTCTTCCATGGATTTTCCTTTATTTCTCTGTATAGTTTCTTTCATTTTACGTTCCATATCTTGACAGGTTTTTTCTATGATAGCTTCTATCATCATGCTTGAGGTCTCCCTTCATCAATTTGAGGTGGTGGTTGTTCTCTGGCAGCGGCTATGTCTTGCATTGTAATTGGAACATCAGCTTGAACCCTTTCTCTGAGGTCATCGTCATTCATAGAAGATTTTGTTCTCACCTGAGCTATTCTGGCCATGCGATGGTCCAAGGGTTTCTTGATAGATTTTGCTAGGGGTTTTGCCATAAATTGTCCTACGGACTGCCCTGCTCCAAGGGTGTGTGCAAGCCCTTGCTTGGCCACTTTTTGGGTATAAAACTTGGCAGCAGCCACTGTAGCCATGGCTGGAGCCGAGGCTAAAGCAGACGCGGCACTTTCTAAACCATCATTAATCAGGGACCTTGTGGCCATTGGAATAAAGAGCATACTGAGTCCAATGCACAAGTTCATTACAATAGACATAAGAAAATCCTCCATACTGTGAAACTGAGGGTTCATGGCTAATTTCAGAAGCAAGACTCCAAGTACAGTCCACAAAATTTTCCAGATAACGACCTTAATAAGTCCCTTGTATAAGTTGGCAGTTATATGGGATGTGGACTTTGGGACATAGGCAAGAATCATCAGGGGAGAAATCGTAAACAACACCACCCACACAAAGTGGGTGAGAGCCTCAGCCACAAAAAATCCCAAAAGGGCTATAATGTAAGAGACCAAAGAGAGTACATAAAGAATATGCCCTCTCAGATCAAAGAGTCCTCCTGAAAGGTCCTTTTCGTTGGGTCCCATGTGTGCGAGTACATCCCATACATTGGCAATCTTATCTATTTTCCCAATAACTCCATCACCCACCATGCCGATCACATGGATGATGTCATCAAAGGAAAATATCATAATCATAGATATCACCACACGCCTTAGAATATCAAAGATATCCACAGTGCTTCCCGAACCCTTAAGAAACTCCAGGATAATAATCAAAAGGATTATGGGAGCCAAGAGGAACCAATAAATATCTAAAATTTCTGCCCGAACATCATTGGCAATCCCTGAAAGTGAATCAAACATTTAAAATTTGATAAACTTATTGGATCGTGGAACGCTCTGAAATAATTTTCCTATTTTACCGTGCACTTTCTGATAGGACCTCACATCGGATTTATCCTTCTTGTTTTGCATAGCCATCACTTCACTTTGAAGTTTAAGGCTCTGACTCTGAAGGCGAATCAACTGATTGATACTTTCAAGAATCATGGCATTAGAGACAGCCGTGGCTCTGGCAGCTCCCTTGGGGGAAGCCATGGACGCTTGCTGTATCAGCGAGTTTGAATTTGCCTCCTGTGCCTTGGAATAATCCTTGGATAATGCAATCATCACAAGAGATTCAGCAATGCTTTCATCGTGGAGTTTATGAAGAACCTCTTCGGGGGATTTGGGAATCTTGCCATAAATTTGGTAAACCGTCTCAATGGAGTTGTTAAAACTCCGAAGATTTCCAAGAATCCCCTGATCCTTCAATGGCAGGCTGCTCATGAGCCCCGTGATATTTTCAATCCCATAGTGAATGGTTCGGAGATAGTCACTGGAATTTTGCGAATGATCCATCATCAACTTAAGTTGTTGGTAGCGTTTATGGTTCTCATCCAATATTTTGACCAAATAGGGTACTTGTGCCCAACCCGCACCAAGGTCACCAAAAATGGCATGGGCCGTGGGTGACGGAATTATGAAAAGAATAGATAAAAGCAAAGGCACTATTTTTAAGTAAAATTTCAAATTCCATTTTTTACTCTTGCTCTTATTCGTATTTTCAATCTCACTTTTATTCTGATTATCCTTAAAGATATGTATTTCAAAAAACATAGAAACTCCCGTTGGTTGATTTTTATTCGATTGATATTTATTCGTATGCTTATGCTTCTTTTAGTCGAAATTATTTCTCATTATAATGATTGAACATTGAACTTATGTTTCACCGCCTTCATCACCTTTGTTACTTTCGTTGATCCTTGGGAAAAGCTAAACATTCGAGAACATCAAGCTGACTCATCTCAGGAAATTTAGCTTCAGTATGGGAAATGCGAACCTTGTCGTTGGCATCGGATGTGGAAAACCAATGACTTAGGGGCTCTGGAATCAGTCGCAAGATGGTGTCTCTATCTCCTTGAAGATAATACAGTTCACTGTACTCTCCCTTGCAGATGGACAGGCTTTTAATGCGCTCCACTTGAACATCATTAAAATCAAAGGTCTTTTGAAAGTCATTCCAGTCAATTTTTCTTTGAGGAAGAATAATGACATTGGTGGTATTAGTCATCAAAGCATCTTTAAGGGAGTCATCCATCATAAAGTCTTTATAGTTCTGACTTAGACACCAAATACCACTTTTAAACTTCCTCCAAGTGCGATAGCAGGTGATGACCACCTGCCTTGCTAACTCTGACTGCAAGAGCCTTTCGGCCTCGTCGATAATCAAAAGATACTCCCTTTCAATATCTGATGAAGCCACATCCTGAATGTAAGAAGTTAAAATCAAAAGTACGACATCTTTGAGTTCGGGATAACTATTTAAATGACGAATCTCCACAGAGATGAGGTCCTTAGAGAGTTTCACGTTGGTGGGACCATCAAGCATTTGGCCATAGGCTGAAGACCCCGTCCAACTGTAGAGGATTTCCCCAAACCCTCTCATCTTAGGATCATTGTGACCATCCAAGAGGGATTTAAAATCAGACAATATTGGCCATTTTTTTGATCCTTCTTTTGACCCTTCTTCCCCGTTATCCATATGGAGTTTATAGACTTTATAAATCTGTTCCTCTAAAAGAGCCTTTTCTCTCTTGCCAAGGGTTTTTTGGTTTTCATCCTTGAGAATCATTTCAAGCACAGCCAAAATTGTGCGAACCCTGTCCGAACTGGGTTGGGTTTCTCCCTCCTTGAGGTCAAACACATTAAGACACAAATCAGACTCCAAGCTAAAATCTACAAACTCACCATCTAGGATTTCAATAAGCCTTTTTGATGAGGCTCCATTGTCAATCCATACAATTCTTGGCCTGTGGGCTTGGCCCGAGGGACCATGGCTCACTTTTCCATAGAACATGGCCATGAGCTGGACGAGGGCGTAGCTTTTCCCACTTCCTGAGCTACCAAACACAATGCCATTCCATGAGGGGAGATGTTCGGCGTAGGGGTCCAGTGAGAAGAGTTCTCCATCTCTTGTGGGAAGGAGGCACACAGGGCTTGAATTGCCTCGCCAATTGGCAAAGACCGGCATAAGGTGAACGGCATTGCTGGACTTCATTTTCTTGTGACGGAGCCCTTCACAGCACCCAGGCAGAGATTTAAGAAAAGCCACTTTTCCCGTAAGAGTTTCTTGCAAACCCTCAGCTTGGTTAAGAAGACGAAAGGTCTTAAGAATTTCATCCGTCTTGTCACCGAGTTCTTCTAGGGATTTTGCCCAAATCATCACATTGAAGTCTGAGGAAACTAATTTCTCTGAGCCCTCAATAAGGTGGGATAAAAGCCCTTCGATCTGCCCAAGTTTGTTCTCTGAATCGAGATCACTGACGTTCTGACTTCCCGATGCCATGGAGTAAGCAATCCTTCTCTTTAACTCCAAGGAGGCTTTCTCTCCTCTCTGATTTAAGAGATGAATGGACTGGCTTATCCAAAAATGAAAGGGCACAGTAGAAAAGGCATTGACCATGGCGGCAAAGGTTTGCCCCTCCGGGAGCGTGGCAAGGCTTATCGTGCGAAATTGATAGCCTCCCATAGATATAGCGTCTTTGTTCCATGTGAAGTCAGTGAGAGTCAGTTGCTCACTCACAGAGGGGTCAAAGAGGGCCTTGGGTTCTCGGTAGTGGGGAGAGCCCACTTTTTCCTTTCGTTCAAAGTTGAGGTGCTCAAAAATAAGTTGAAACCAAGCCTCAGAGTTCAGAGGCATAGGTTTGAGCCCTGCGGAGACAAGAAGAGATTCGACCCCATGGACGGAGCGCATGAATTTGTTTTTTCCCTGAGCAAAGTCTTTTTCTAACATCGAAGCAAAATACTGACTTGATGAAAAAAGCCCTTGCTTCTTCGTACCCAAGGATTGGCTGCGAATGAAAAAATAAATCTCAGGGAGAAAGTATTTCTTCTCATTTTGGTTTTTACGGTAAAATGCAAGGCGAGCCTTGGCGATTCTCTGATAAGGCCCTTCTATGCTCTCAGACAGCTTGCGGTGATCCTCAATGAGATTGTCTACATTGGGCGAGAGCTTGTAAAGGACTTGAAACTTGAGGCCCTCTTGTGAAACTGTCATGAGGTCTTCAAGGTGTTGGGTCATCTGGTTGATCTGCTCATTTGTGGCACAGGTCATATCAAAGCCGGAAAGCTTAAAACCTGCCCCAAGGGACCCATCCTTAAAAACCATAAGATTCTTATCAAAATGCCAAAATTCCAATTCACTGGCAAGACACTCCATGGAGTCTCCTTTCATAAATATTTCACTTTCATAGATATTTCCTTTCATAGGTTTTCAATTCTTATGCTCCTTCCATCCATCTTCACAATTTTTCATCCCCTGACTTGTGGTCTTTGCCATTGCCTCCTCTCCTTTTGGTGGAAAAGAAAGTGAGTTGTTACAAATTTTCTTTCTTACCCTGTGAGCCTCCCTTGGCTCTTGGCCCGCTGAAAAGAACCCCGGCTCAAGGTAAAAACGAAGAAAATCAAGCAAAAAACCTTCAGGCTTGCCCCTCTTTCCAAAGTACAAGATGGCGAGAACCAAAAGGGGAGCCCCAAAGACAAGAGGAATTTCTAAAACTGTCCCAGAAAAACAAAGACTCATAAGGGCTCCAAGAATAAGAGAGACGAGAAGGTCGAGGGCCTCAAGCCCCCCAACCTTAAATTTAGCATCGAGATTTCGATGAACTTTCGATCTTTTGATATCCACTATTTGACCCTCCTCATCGGGTATTCGCGACTTAATGTACTCACCATCACCACCGCCGAACCTTCACCACTTGCAATGCGCCGGCCCCTGATAGGTGTCACCTGTGGTGCGCCCACCATGTGGGTTCACCTGTGGTGCCGTGCCACCATATGTAGGTGTCACTTGTGGCACCCATCACACCCATCCTCTGGCACCTATCCTTTGACATTTGACTTCACCCTCCCACTGCCGACTGAAACCAGCGGATAATCATAGGGGCGAGAAAACCAATCATGCTGGCAACAATCACCAGAAGCATACGTCTCTTTGCACCTTCATCACCCATGGCGGCTTGGATAGCTGCGTAGATTAGCCCCAAGATAGCAAAGGTTGGCAATATCACCGATATAAGGCTATTGGTGAGACTTTGGATGCGACTCTCAAAGCCGAGCCCACCCAATCCTGCCAAAGTGGGACTCATAGACAAAAGAAGAACAACAATGAACAGGCATATAAATCCTAAACCTCTCAGACTTATGGTTCTTTTAAAACTCATGATTCGTCCTTCAGATAAAGCACAAGTGTTTTGAACTTGGACCCATAATCAATAAAGACATTCCCATAGGTCCTATGATTGCTATATCCTGAGCCAACAAGGTGACGCTTCAAGAATTGACCATTTCTACGCTTGATGACAAGCTCCATCCTGTAGTTGATGGACCCATCAGCATTGGACTCAAAAGGTTTTAGAAAGTATTGCTTTTCATTGGGCTCTTCATCCACCCTTAAAAGATATTCACCATAGGAGGAGTTATAAAAAGCCACTCCGGCGTGATGAACAGTATCATTTCTTGGATCCAACCATCCTAAAATGAAAGTTTCATTTTTTCTTTTTTCATAAGTGAAATTGTTGTTTTCTTTATGATTCATATCAATGCCTCCGTGACATCATAGTCTTTAAAAAGGTTAAAAAAATAATCTGATGATAAAATAAATCTTGCTTGAGAGCTAAGCATCATAAATGCTTTCACTGCGTTTATTAGGGCAAGAGCATGGCCATGGCCATGAAATAAGATTTACAAATAATCAACATGGACCTCCAAGGGGGGACGCTAATCCCTTGGGGTCGTTTTATAGACTAGATCACTAGGCAATTTCCACCATGGTTTCATAGTTTGTAGGGTCTATCGTACTTTTGGCCATAGAAGCCCAGACCGGTGACAACGGCGATAGATCGATGTAAACATCTGAGTTATCATAAAAATCCCACTCAAGGCGGATCAAACCCACATTAAGATCGTGCAAAAGGTAACCAACGCCCACTTTTTCTAAATCCTTTTTTTTGAGATCCTCATAAAATATGTTGTAGTCATGACCTTTGAGAATATTTTCTTCAACCTCAAGGATATAGTTTGAATCTCCATGTCCTTGGATTTTGATTTCACAAAATTCAGATTCTTCATCATAGTGAACATATCCTAATTTTCTGATTCTTTTCACTTTCCCATCTTTATTTCTTTGACCTTTAAAGATATTGAATACATTTACCATGAATAATTCCCTCCAAATATTTTTCCAAAAGAGTTCTTTGTAGGTCCTGAAAAAATTGGATGACCTAAACATCCGAACTTTATTTTCAATGACCCTCTTCTTAAAATCTTAGAAGCTTTCCTAGGTGTGACACCTAGGCTTATTGAAATTTCAGCTAAAGAACAATTCTTCCAAAATCGGAGAAAAATAGCCTTACGCTGTTGATAAGGCAGCTTTTTCACAAGCGACCTTACAATCAAATCATCTGCAATCAGAAATTTATCTTTCATAAGCTTATGACCTCCATCATATAAAAAAGAACATGGTTTAAAGATTTATACATTTTTTGATTGATTCCTGTTTTTTGGTTATAGTTCCTTCCAAGCCTCGACTTCTCCTTGCAACTTCTTGTAACAAGAGCTTAGAAATTCTTTTCAGTGCACGGTCTTTTGTGGACTGTATGGCCATTCGTGTGACACAAAGTTTTTTCGCTATTTCGCTTAAATTTAGATCTTCCCAAAAAAGATAATTCAATACTTGCCTCTGATGGTCTGAGAGATTCTTGAAAATCTCTTGGAAGGCAGCTTCTAGGAATTTAAAATTCTTTTTATTTGAAGCCGATGGGAATATGCTCTCATAATCTTTTTGAGAAATATTCTCCACAAGACTTGCTTCCTCCATGAGATTCTCTGTACGCTGCACATCCACAGTGGTTGAGAAATATTCTTCCCACTCATCCATGGACCAATCATGACATATCTCTGATATTTCCTTATCAGACCTCAATTGACTCTTACCATTCATCCAAGGTTTATTTATCTTGTTCTTCTTCATTGCAATCTCCACATCATGCCTCCAGTGTATGAAGGGTTAAGGTTTAGTTTTTTTGCGTTTTCCTCCTTTCTCTTTTTTGCCTTTTTTCTTCAGGACCCTGCTTCGCTCACTGGTGATTCCTGGTTTCCACTCATCCACCACTCAACCCATTGGCCCGTCATGTTTTGGGGGCTCCAAAGAGGTCGATTTTGCAAAAATTGTTTGAGGTGAACTTGTGAAATGAATAGCTCCAAGCAGCCGCTTCCTTCTCTTCCTCCTCTCCCTATGCTGCGGAGCAATTGGTTATCCTCCTCTTCCTCGAAAGCTCCTTGAAACCCATGAAGAAGAGAGCAAGCTATTGTGATTTTAGGTGTGTAAAATTTACTCATATTTTGCCTCAATTTTTTCTTACCCCCTCATATACGGGAATTTGTAAACCCCCCCGTTTACAAATGTCCTCTAGGTGGTTTACAAATGCCTCTGACCGGGGGGCGCTTTTTTCTCAATTGTCCATTTTTTTTAAAGACTGATAGGACGATAAAAATTATGTCATCACCAGCAATCATATTTCATAAATACCTATGCATACTTCTTGCCAACTTTAAAATTGACCTAAGTTATTGAATATACTCATTTCTTGATTTTTCAAAAAATTCTCTTTTTAGAATTTAAAATAGAAAAATTCTCTTTTTAGAATTTGTGAAGTAAGAACTCATAAAATATTTCTTATATATTCTTTCTTGACAAGTGAGTATAAGGGGAGTAAAAGGTCGTAATTGTAGAAAAATGAAAAAAATATTTAAAAAAATTTAGAAATATTTTAAGGCATATGAAACAAAGGCTTCTCAAGGAGGTTAAGCCCGATGATGCACTATGAGAATACAGACCCTAAAGTGAGTGCTCTCATTATTGATGACGAAGAGTCAGCACTCAAAATCAATCGCATGAGCGTGATGGACCTTCTTGAAAGATCAAAACTCTCCCCCGATGAGGTCCGTGTTCACCTGGCTTCAAATATCAATGATGCCTTCTCAGTACTCCGCAGACACACATTGCATGTCATTCTACTCGATCGCGACCTTGGCCTGGATGATAGCGGAAAAAATGTGGATGGGATGGACTACATTCAAGAAATGCTTGATATTCAACCCTCCGCTCAAATTCTTGTGGTGACAGGTCATGATGATACAAGGCTTGCCGTGGAAGCCATTCAAAGGGGGGCTTGTGGATATATTGTGAAAAGCACAAGTTCCGATTATCTGGAGTACAGAAATCATCAAATTCTCAAAGCCCTCAGAAAAGCCAAGCTAGAACTCCAAAGAGCCCAAGAAAAAATGTTGGATAAAATACCCATGGGGGAATATGTTTGTAAATCTCCAGCCATGCGGGGCATAGAGATACAGCTCAAGACACTGGCCCAATACTCCACACCTGTTTTGTTTTTAAGTGAGTCCGGCCTGGGCAAAACCGTGATGGCCAAGAGACTGGGGCACCTGAGAGCTGAGTTTTTACAGCAAAAAAACCGCCCCTTCTTTAATATCAATATGGCGAATATACCCAAAGACCTTGCCGATAGCACACTCTTTGGCCACGAACGAGGGGCTTTCACTGGGGCCGATACAGCCAAACAAGGACTTTTTGAACTCGCCAATGGTGGGGACCTATTCCTTGATGAAATTGGAGAGGCAAGCCTTGAGGTTCAAGCAAAACTCTTAAAAGTGATTGAGGAAAGAGAGTTTTGTCGTGTAGGAGGAAATAAAAACTTTGCCACAACGGCTCGCATTATCCTTGCGACAAACAAAAACCTAAAAAAGATGGTAGAGAAAAAGGAATTTCGTGAAGATTTGTATGCGAGAATTTGCACCTTTGACATCACTCTTCCACCCCTTGAAGAACGAAAGGAGGACATTCCCTATATCTGCCAATCTATTATCAACGATCTTCAGAAAGACAATCTGAGAAAACCTTTTTCCTATGAAGACCTTCCCCATGATTTAAAGGAATATCTCCATCGAGACAACATACCCTTTAACATCCGAGGAATCAGAAATGATCTTGAAAGGCTTATGATTAGCTCTAAATCTGACAAAAATGGAGCTTTGGATTTTTCCAACTGGAAAAACATCTTAGGGGTTTCAAAAAGGTCTGTCTTTCATAGTAAAAAGCCTACAGAGTATATTGAATACTCAGATTTTGAGAATCTTCCCACTCGGTTTTTAACTGAAAAATTTCCAGGAATTAAAGAGTTCAAGAGACTTTTTGAGAAAAAACTCATGGAAGAAGCTTCTCTGAAGTGTCAGACCAAAAAAGAGATGGCCCAGCTCTTGGGCATATCAGAATCTAATATTTTATCCAAAATGGATAAATACAGTGTTTCCCTTGGGAAATATAAAGAAACATCAACAAATAAATAACAAATAACGGAGGAATGGCCATGAAAATATTAAAAATATGCCTGCTTTCAATCGGTTCTTTTATTTTAGCTCCCATGTTCTTGTCCGCTGAGCATGAAAGGTCTCCAGAAGATGATGCCCAAGAAGGAGTTAAAATCACCATGGAACCAGGTTGCTACATGTTTAGTAATTCAAGAAAAGAGTTCATCATTTGCCGAGAGGAAGCCTTTGAAGTGGCCCCTCTCTATCTGTGGCGATATAAAGTGATGCCTGTTGACCCACAAGATATTGAATCTTTTGATGAATTATCAGAAAGTGCTCCAACAACATTCTCAGAAGATGGGAGATGAGAAGAGTTTTTGTTGCAAGCCTTATTTGTTCCACTATATTTCTTGGAGTTGCTTTGAGCTATCATAGTGAATTATCAAAAAAAGACCCACCGAGTGGGCTCACAGTGGTCTTTCCTAACCTTCATTTTGAGAAGTCTTGGGATATTTCCGATGGGTCCAGTCTTTGGAGTATTTTCATACTGAATAATATTGTTGAAACTTTGGTGCGAGTTGGCAATAATTCTGACGTAAAGCCTGCTTTATCAGATGGATGGTCTTTTTCTGAAGATAAGAAGGTTCTCAGTCTATCTTTATCTGATAAATATACCTTTCATGATGGAACTTCTATCACCCCAGAAGATATTATTCTAAGCCTGAAGCGCTCTTTATCATCTCCAAAAATGAAGCATTCAGAGGTCTACAAATCCCTACTCAATGAAAAGATGGACGAATCTATAGTCCTCAAAGGAAATAGTATAGAAATTAGGCTTAAAGAACCTCTCAATGCACTTATTTATCAATTAAGCGTTCAAGAAATGGGTATCGCTCCAAGAGATTATATAAGTAAATCTCCAAAAGAGAGCCTTAGAAATTTATCTGGACCTTATCAGATTATAGATTTTACACCTCAGAAAATGAGTCTTAAGAGGCATCCATCACACCCTTTACTCAATGATGATTCTCCCGCTCAAGTAGATATTGTTGAGATAAATAATATGAGAGAGGCTATAAAATATTACAATGAACAAGAGGATGTTATTCTTATTGGTTCTGACTATGCAAAAAGTCTCAAATACCTAGACCTTGAGGGAAAAAAGTACCTTAGTGCCTTTGCCCTCACAGAATTTTTTCTGCCAAATATTGACTCAGAAAGATTAAATTCTACAGAAAAAAGACAAGTCATATTTTCATTGATTAAAAAAGCCTTCAGCGAGGTCACAATAGATGAAAGGGTGGCAGAAAGAACCAATCAAATATTTACAAAAAATAATATTTCAAGACTCAGTGAAGAAAATTTAAAGGAAATTTATAATACTCCTCTCTTCTCCCAAAAAATGCAATTGGATGTGCTTATTCTTGGGTTCATGAAAGACAATCCTATCCCATCCTTGCTCAAAGATAAGTTGAAAGAACTTAACATTGATTTAAATCTTATCGTTTCAGATTATAAGAAAAATGCAAAATTTCTTCAAGAAAAGAAATACGATCTTTTGTATGTATATTCTGGAGTCAGTGCCTTGGATCCCATTGTAGAAATGATTTACTTATTCAATCATCCTCTGTCCAATTTTTCATACGATAACGAAGAATTAAAAACCTTTCTAGATCAAGCCAAAAAAGAACTTGATCGGAAAAAATATGTTTCTCTTCTGAAAGAAATTCACCTTGGTCTCTTAAAAAAATACAGAATTTTACCTCTTATGCATACCAAAATGGTTTACTGTGCCAAGGGGCGATATGAACTCAAAGAAATGAACTACTTTGATGGAAGCTTCAATCTATGGGATTGGCATCAAAAATGAGAGTATCTACCCTCATAGAGGATCACTTTTCTGAAATAGAAACCCACCTTGGAGCCAAATATAGCTTCATGGATATTAAAAAATCCATTGATAAATTTCTCCATGACGGAAGATTAAAGATAAAGAAAACGAATGAATGCCCTGCATTGATACCATTTTTTTGGTATAAGGGTGAATTTTCTATCAATAAAAAAATAATAAATTCCAGTGGTGAGGGTCATCGTCAAGAAGTGGCACAAATGAGATGCATAGGAGAACTTTTCGAGAGAATTCCTATTTTTCATGATGATATGAATTGTCTAAGAATTGATTCTTCTAAAAAAGTTGAGAATCATACACACAAGATGACAGCTTCCAATGGCGTAAGCTTTTCACTGGACCCATTCCTAGGTATCTTTAACTCATACAGAGAAATCATTGAACGACAAGTGGTTCTTGATTTTTGGTTGAGGAAGAAAGAGTGTCAAGAAATAACAGGTCTTTACAAGTGGGGTGCCTTAAACTTCCTATCAGGTTTTAAGAATAATCTTAAAGCTCATTTTTATTGCCTTCCCAATGACTACGGACTCTTTGTCATTTGTTGTCACTTGTCACAAGATAAAGTTCCTTACAATATATTTGGCTATGGGTGCCATGAGAATATTTATTCATCTCTAGAAAAAGCCTTCTTTGAAGCATGGCGATTTTATTGGGAATTTCATAAATTGAAAGGCAAGAGTTACAACAAATATAAAGGTGTCACAAAATTTATAGACCATTTTTATTTTTATGCTTTTAAGGAAGATATTGAGAATGTTTATTTTCCTACTCAAAAGAGAAGGTTCTCTCAAATAAAAGGGAGCCTTCATAAGACCAATGACTTTCATATAGACGAGATATATATATTTGATCTTAAAAAATTTGGCATTCCTGGCTACTCTGTGCAAGTTATAAAAAACAACCTTTGGCCCTTTAAGCCTGGTGCTTTGAAAGAGGATACAATGGAGAGAGAGTGCGGTGAAGTCCATCCTGTGGCCTAGATATCTAAGCAAGAAGAAGCTTATCTCTCTCATTATTTTCTTGGCCATTATTTTAAATCTATCTCTGACCCTCTTCATTGTGCATACCCAAAAAGAGAACTTTCTCAAAGAGTCCGCTCTATCTCAGTCTCAGTTAGCTCTCAGTCTGCTTTCCAGAGATATTAATGAGGGGAATTACCGAAGAGTCATGGAGCAGCTTCTTAGCAAAGAGCTATCTCATGGTGTCAAAATAGATTCCATCTTGTTTTATGACCTCATATCAAAAAAAGAAATTACTTCCAATGCCAGTCCAAAATTCATTTGTGAATCGAATGCGACATCTTCCTATTACCAAAGGGGTCCCAGCGACCAACATGCCTATTGTATTTTCATCAACAAAGGGCTTCTCGTTCAAATCACATTCAATTTAGATTCATTTGGAGCTCTAGGAACACCTCAGATTCTCACGGTGTTCTTGCTGAACTTCCTTTTCGCCATTGTTCTCACAGTCCTGACACTGCTTGGTATGAATCTATATCTTGACCGATTTATTTTACTTCTTAACCGCCTCTTGAAAAAAGGAGAGATTGATAAAAATGTTCCTCAAGAATTTAAAGGGTCCTTTAAGTCCATCAAGAATCTTTCCCATGCTCTGGACGAAATGAAAAAGATGATTTCTGAGAGCACAAGAGCGAGAGTCTCCCATGAGATATCTAAGAAAGTTCTTCACAATATTAAAACACCTCTAAGTAATATCAACACCATGCTCCCTCTTCTAAAAAATGGCTTTGATAAAGAAAAAGAAGAGATGCTGAGGGGCTCCATCCAAGAAATTGAAGAATCTGTTTGCAAGGCCCTCGAATACAAGAAAAACAGGCCACTTGCCAAAGTTAACCTCTATGAGATTGTTGAGCAAGCTGCATCTGAGATTCGATTTCAAAACTTCCAAAGACAGGATCTTGTCATCTCAGAAATTCAATCCTGTCCCTTTTCCTCTTCATACACAAAGGAAGTCGATCCCATAGACTTTAAAGCCGCCATCAACAACATATTAAACAATGCCATCGAAGCTATGAGCTTGAATCCCTCCTCTCATCCGACGGGCTTCCATTCAGACCATGGAAGTCATAGCAATCACGGTAGTGGTCACAGTATCGATAAAGATTATGGCCACCACGACAACCCAGACGATAGTCACATAGGCCACATAGATGGGATTGGCCGCAGTCATCGTAGTCACACAGGCGAGATTGCAATCCATATGAAAAAACAAGATAACTCCATTTCCATATGCATCACAGATGAAGGTCCAGGCTTCAGCGACCAAGTCCTCCCTCACATAGGCACCCAAGGCTTCACCTACGGGAAAAAAGGTGGCCACGGCCTAGGTCTTTACACAGCTAGACTCGACATCGAATCATGGGGTGGTAGGATAATCTTTGGCAATCAGAAAGATTCCCATGGAGCTTGGATTTGTGTTGTGATTTGAAGAAAGTGAAGCTAATAATAGCTTCTTATTTTAACCTGATGCAGCTAGGACTCAAAATTAAGTCTGGAATTTAGTTTTAACTCCTTGATCTATCTTAGCAGCTCATAGGTGTTCGTGGTTTTTAATTCTTTCATAGCAAGACCTTTTTAGCCATATTCATTGATGTTTTTCGCCGTCGGTAGTTTGTGTCATAAATTTCATGGGAGAATATCTTGATCTTCTCTATCAAAATATTTAAATACTTTTGAGATGAGCTTAGGAGATATTTGATAAAATCAGAGGCTAATAAGACGGTAACCTTAGCAACTCTTTGAAACGATGTGGAGTCATTTTGTTCCTTATTGAGTTTAGTTCTTCCTATCCTCAAAACAACACTTGATGTGAGGTGAGCCGCTAATGAAGCAAGAAGAAGACTCTCTATGATATTTTGATCGTTTGAGGTGATCTGATTTGCATTCAAAGAATTCTTACAAGATTTGAAAATAAGTTCACATTGCCAACGTAAACGATAAATTGGATATATGGACTCCGCTGCCACATCTAAATTCGTGCAATACCAATGATAGCGTTTTTCGGAGGAATTCCAGAAGCCTACAATTCTCAAACTTACCCATTTACCATTGGACAAGACACTGCCTATAAATTCAACAACATCGTTTTTTTTCTTGAGTTTAATATCAGAGAATTCTTTTCCAACATAGTAATCTGGCAAACCTTCAACAACAGCATCAATAAGAATAGAGGCATTTGACTTCACTCTAGACAAGAAAAATCCTTTAGCTTCATGAATAGATGACAATAAGCCATAGTCCCAATATCCCAAATCAAAGATGACTAATTTTCCAACGAGTTCCTTTATATCAGGAAAGCACTTCCTATCGTTAGTGGAAGACGGAGTTAATTCGAACCAAGTCATTATACCACTGAATAAACTGAAACAAGCGTGCCATTTAATTCCTGCGTTTGTTCTTGTCCCTGGAAAATTCTCAGATGCTCCATCCCAAAGGCTTATTGTGCTTGAGTCAACAAGAAGAACGTCTGAGACTCCCAGTTGTAATAATATGGCTTTGCTCCCATGAAAAGCTCCATGAGATAGCTTTATCATGAGCATTTCAACCAGTTTACTCAGAAGCTCTTTTAATCTTTTTCTAGAGAGTCTTTCCCAGAAGCTGTGTCTTTTGTTAGCTGACAATTAAAATGCCCCACCGTCGCCAATGAAAAGTGGCCACTTTTCAGAGGAGGACCTATGGTGATTTTTGGCATTGTCAACCGAGACGCATATAATCAATTGATATTACTCATAAAAAGGCTCCGAGCTGATAAGAACTCCTTTTGGGTTCTTGTCGACCTGGAAAGGGGCTCCGTGTTGGAGAGTCCTTCCATGACAGCCTATTCAGGTTCCATATTTCTCATTTGTAGACTGTTTCTGGATTTCAATGAGGTTAAATATATAGTCAAGAAAAGCCTGTTTAGGCTGTGCCCATTTTCTAAAGTATTTAAATTCCACAAGATTCCAACATTTGCCTCAATTTTCATGGAATTTCTTTCTGAAGACAGGCTTCCCTTAAAGCCGTCGCCAATTAAAATGTCCCACTTTCAATATGGAGGTTGTCGCCAATGAAAAGTGACCAATCTTCAGGGAGTGTTCAAATACTAGACAATGAAGTTTCTTCTTCTGATATAGATACTAAGCTCACAGAGTCCCTCCCTTTTGCAACTCAAAAGGTTAGCAATGAGGAGGATCTTATGATTAGTCAATACACTTTCGGCCGCATTCGTGACCTGAGTCACAGTGGTAAAAATAAGACAGAAATATCTCGTGAATTAGGGATCAATCGTAAGACGGTGCGCAAGTACTGTGAGTCCAACACCCCACCGAAGTACAAGGCGAGGTCCAAAAGAACTCGCCCAGATCCCCTTAATGGATATATGGATCGGGTGAAGTACTTTTTGAAGTTGAACCCAAGTAACACCGCCCGTGAAATATATGAGCTATTAGTTGAGGAGGGTTATCGTGGGAGTGAGAGAACGGTTCAGAGAAGAGTTTGTGAGATTCTTGGTTCTCGCCCCAAGGAGCGTTTTTTCAGCCAAAGATATGATCCTGGAGAACAGGCTCAGTTTGATTTTAAGGAGAAGGTTGCTTTACCATTTGCCGATGGTGTTCAGATCGTTCATCTCCATTTTGGAACATTGCCTTGTAGTGGCACCTGTTGGGTTCGTGCCTACCCCTTTCTTGTCTATGAGTGTTTCATCGATGGGGTGCATGCTTTTTTTGAAAAGATAGGTGGGATGAGTGCGAACATCCGTATTGATAATTTATCTCCCTGTGTGAAGAAAGTTCTTAAAGGAAATCAGCGAATTTACACCCAATCTTTTGATCGAGCCATCCAATACTATGGATTTAAGGTTCTTCCCTGCCGCGCAGGGAAGGGCTCTGACAAGGGAGATGTGGAGCGTGATATTCGAACCTTCAGTTCTCGGATAAAAAATATTGTTAGAAACAAAGGAATTGTTTTTAAAGACTGGGATCATTTGAATCAGTTTTTAGAGTCTTATATGGATCAGCATCAGAGTGACTCCACCAAATCTCGCTTTGAGGAGGAGGCCAAAGTTCTTAAGCCTTTGCCTCCACGAGATGAAGATATTCTCTGTAAGGTGAATATTTGTCAAAGTAATGGTTATGGGACTTTGAGAATAGGTAAAACCACATATTCCATACCTGATGAGGTGATCCAATCTCCCTGTAAAACCGTACAGGGTCCCTATCATGTCACGATCTATCGTGCAGGAGGGAAGCAAGAAATTGTCGCTCGCCATCAAAGAAAACCTGATGGGGAGCATAGTCTTCTTCTTGAACATATCCTTCCCTCTTTAGTTCGTAAGCCGCAAGCCATGGTAAGATGGGCTCACCGATCCATTCTTTTTCCAACAAATGTGTTTGAAAATTTTTATCAATACCTCAAGCAACAAGATTCAAGCCGTGCCGAGCATGAATATTTAAGAGTTATCAACTTGATTCAGCATGTGAGTTGGCAGGACTTATCTACAGCCATGGAGCTTCAATTAGAAAGTCGTGAGATTTTCGACTTTAAATCCATAAAAGATTTGCTCTTAGGCAATCCCACCAAAATTAATTTGAATGACCAACAAAAACCACTTCAACCTAGATTGTCTCAATATGACAGTCTTGTTCCAAACATAGGAGGTTCTTAATGAATCACGAAGAACTTATAGGTTCTCTTAAAAAACTCCGACTTCCAGCGATGGCGGATGAATATGTTGCAACGGCTAGAGTTGCCGAAAAAACAAAAAAGACGTATGAACAGTATTTAGGTATACTCGTTCAAAATGAGCTTGCTGACAAGCATTCCCAGAGAGTGAAAAGATTGCTTAAGGGGGCCAAGCTTCCTCAACTTAAATCACTCCAAACTTATAACTTCCAGAAAAGAACGGGAGTGACAGCTCAGCAAATTAATTGGATGGCAGAGGGAGAGTGGGTCAGAAAAGCCTGTAATGTTGTGTTTTACGGAAGCTTTGGAATGGGGAAAAGTCATTTGGCCATGTCCCTAGTTCGTTCACTCTGTGAACAAGGCTATCGATGTTTATGGGTCACCACTCATGAACTTATTGAAACAATGCGTGAAAGCAAGAAAGAACTCTCATTGAATGCTCTTTTTAAGAAATTAGACCGTTTTGATCTTATTGCTTGTGATGAACTTGGCTATACAGCTTCCTGCACAGAGGGGGCAGATCTTTTCTTTCAATTCATATCTCAGCGATATGAAAGGAAAAGTCTCATGATCACTACAAACTTAACTTACTCTGAATGGGATAAGGTGTTTCTTAACCCTATTACCACCGCTGCTGCTGTTGATCGAATTATTCACAACTGTGAAACCCTCAACATTGAAGGAAAAGAAAGTTGGAGAACCGAATCCGCAAAAGCCAAGTCTAAACAGAGCAAAGAGGAAAGTTCAACCAAAGAAGTTCATTAGAGATCCCCACTTTTGGGGAAGGAACCCGCCAGTTATCCACAAAATTTATCCACAGCAGCACTGCGTTGCTAGACATCGGGGTCACAGCCGCAGTGTCGCCATGGATAAATTTATGGATAACTGGCTTTTACCGTACTATTTGCTCGTCACTCTCGCGGAGCTTTAGACATTAGCTGCGCCAAGGAATCCTGAAAAATACTCCATTTACCTCTGCCATAGGGTTGAAGGATGCATTTGGGGTCATGCCAAAAGTGGTGGGCAGAAAATCATTCCTCAGAATCTTGTGGCATAGTCCGAGTTAAATGATGAGCAAAATAAAGACACTTGACTAAACTCTGAACGAAGAATAACTAAATCAGTACATCATCAACTGGCCGTTTTTCATTGGCGACGGCTTCTAAAAATGGCCAATTTTAATTGGCGCCTAACACCAGCGAAGACTCCAATAGGATTTTTGGGCTTAATTGATGGTTTAGAGTGGTGTTGGGCAAAGTTTGAGGAGAATGGGGCCAGAAAAATATGTTGTTTTGTGGTGTTGAGACGTACCTCTCCATGGACATAGAGGGAGCAGATAATACAGCTCTTGCGTCATTCAGGGTAGTCAGAAGTTAAGAAAATGAATCGAAGCTCTCACTTTGTGGTGGACCTCTAGGAGGCCATAGGCTTGGAGGTTGTGAGGTGATGCCGAGATGAGTAAGAATTTTTTCAATGACCTGAGGGTCTTCAATGGAAGAAATGACTTTTACTTTTCCACCACACTCATGGCAAGTTTCAATGTCTATGTCAAAAACCCTCCTGAGCCTTTGAGCCCAGGTCATTCCTGAAAATTTTTTCTTGTTTGGCCTTGGCTCTGAATCTTCTAAATCTAAGGTTTCTTCCCTTGAGTTTTCATAGATGGAGGCTTCGATTTGGGGCTGAGGGACGATTGAGGATCGATACTTAAAATTGGGAGCGAAAACTCCGTGGAATCTTGTGAGATTCACTCGTGGTCGAGGTATGAGGGAGGCAAGACGGCTAAGGAAATCAAGGGGGTCCAGAACGATATGAGTGGTTCCATTGTCATAGGCAATTTTGAGTTTATAGACGACTTGGCCCCTGGCATTTAATGAGAGCCTTTCCTCACTGAGGCTGGGTCTTGAAATATACCGGCATACCCTCTCTCGCTTTTTTTTCTCATGGTCTCTACATGCGACTCCTCCATGGAGGCTAAAGCCAGAATATTTGGCGAGAAATTCACTGTTAAAATCTTTACCTCTTGATGATACAGTGTGAAGAGTCAGTGCTTTTTTCCCTTTGTGAGTGCAAAATTTCACCTAGTTTGACCCACCCAATTTCACCTGGTTTGACCCACCCAATTTCACGAAGTTTGACCCACTGAATTTCACCAAACATTGACCCACTTAGATCTTCATAGATATTCTTTCTGCGCTACGCATTAACGAGGAGGTGTCTATGGGCAAACAAGGTAAGAAAAAAGGAGCAAGAATGATCAACAATATTAAGAAATACATAGAGCTTGGACTCAGTTCGAGACAAATAGCTCGAGCTATGGGTGTTAGTCGGAACACTGTGAAGAAGTATGTGAAGGATAGTCCCGGAGGCCCTAACAGCCGCTCAAAGGGGTCGCATGGGCCCTACCAAGCCCCATGGTCATCCAAGGTGAATTGGACAGATGTTCGCCTCAAGCAAAGCCTAGGGACTCAATTGGCTCATTACTGGGAGCGACATATTCAGTCCGAGATTGACGGTGTGAGTTATCTTTCTTTTTGGAGAGAGTTTCGTCGGAGGCACCCAAGTATAAAGCTTGATATGCACCAGACATTCACCCCTGGTGAACGGAGTGAGTTTGACTATAAGGGAAAAGACTCTTGTTTTGGCTATACAGATGCCAAGACTGGGGAGTTCATCCCATGTCGATTATTTGGAATGATACTTCCATCGAGTCAGTTTTTCTTTCCATGCGCCACATTAACAGAGCAGCGGGAAGATGTTTTTTCCTCCATAGCTTCTGGTTTTGAGTTTTTTGGTGGTGTGACCGGAACCATTGCTTTTGATAACGCAAAGGTTCAAGTGACAAGAGCTGATACTTATGACCCCGATATTAACTCTGAGTTTCACCTCTTGTGTGATCACTACAATGTGGCTCCTTTGGCGATGAGGCCATCTCGCCCCAAAGACAAGAGTCTTATCGAAAATACCCTTGGAGTCTTTTGGCGCTGGTCTTGGCCCCAGATAAGAGAGCGGCAAATGTATTCTCTAGCAGACATCAACGCTGAGTTGAAGCATTTGGCAGCTATTTTCAATGATCGTATTCAAAAAAAGTATGGGTTGAGTCGTCGACAGAAGTTTGAATCTTTTGAGAAGTCAAAATTGAATCCTCTTCCTGAAAGACGCTATGAGAGTGGATTCTGGAAGCATTCCAAGGTTCATCCGGATTGTCACATTCAATATAACTACAATTTTTACTCTGTTCCTTATAAGCATCGCGGCAAGAAGTTAGATATTCGTATTAGCCAACAATGCTTGGAGGTTTATTCAGAATTAGAGCGGGTGGCGATACATCACATCCCCCAGGGCAGTCGAGGGCGCTACTTTACGACAAAATCTCATCTCCCTAAGTCCCACCGGGCCATTTTAGAGCAAACGCCACAAAATGTACTTAAAGAGGCATCAAGCCTTGGAGAAAGCATTCACAAAGTTGCCGAGCGGCTTATCAAAGAGCCTCGCCATCCGCTTATGTATCTTCGTCGTGTTCAGGGGATACTCAATCTAAGAAAACGGTATTCAACAGCTTCTTTGGAGCAGGCTTGCTCATTTTTTGTAGATGCAGCTTTAAGTGACATTAGGGTTCGTGGAGTTGAGAAAGTTATTTCAGCAAAAAGTCATCGAAAAGAGGAGCCAAGAGTCTGCCGTCAACCTAATGAAAATTTAAGAGGTTCAGAGCACTGGGAGAATGCTTGCCGCCACTAATCACATAGCCCCGGTGGGTGGTTCTCAACCACCTAACGGGTCATTTTGACCTCCATAAGAGAGGTCGTATAGGAGAAGAAAATGATTAAACAAACAGAAAATTTATTAGAGATATTAAAAATGAGGGGAGTTTTAGCAACCTTGAGCCAGAGGCTCAAAGAAGCTGAGGAGCAGGATCTTGGTTACGAGGACTTTCTAAATGTCATCTTTGAGGACGAAAAAATCCATCGTGAAAATCAGAAGGTCTCAAGACTTATCAAAAGAGCAGCTTTGCAGCAAAAAGCAAGCCTTGAGGCCTTTGAAACCAAATCCAACCGAGGAGTCGATCGAAGAGTTTTGAGTGATCTAGCCCTTATGAGATTTGCTCAAAGAGGTCAAAATATAATTATCTCTGGCCCAACGGGTGTTGGAAAGTCATATTTGGCTTGTGCCATAGGTAATCACGCCTGTCGCCAAGGTTTTTCCACTCAGTTCTTCAGAATGAATACTCTTGTTGAAAAATTCAACTTAGAAAGAGCCCAGGGGACATATCTAAACTTCCTTAAAAGGCTAAAATCAGTCTCGATACTTGTGTTGGATGATTTTGGTATCAAGCCCCTTACCTCTAACCAATATCAAGACCTTTACGATGTGATTGATGAACGAGGCCCTGACCTGAGCCTCATTCTTACAACCCAACTTCCAATAAAAAATTGGAGTGAAGTCATTGAGGATCCCATCGTTTGTGAAGCTATTATGGATCGCATAACCTCTCAAGCTATCAAAATAGCCATGTCTGGAAGCTCATTTAGGCAGAGAAAGACGATTTAAGGAGAATCCATGCAAAGGCAGACCTTGGAAGACACCATCGGGAGACACTCCATCGGAACTATTGAATCATGTACCCGCCAGTTATCCACAAAATTTACCCACGGCAGCGCTGCGTTGATAGACATCGGGGTCACAGACGCAGCGTCACCATGGATAAATTTGTGGATAACTGGCTCGCTATTCTCTGCCATTTTGAGCAATGGATTCAACATCCCCATTGAAAAACCCTCCATTGAAACCTCAGAAATGGGGAGGGTCGAGATTCTCAATGACAAAGTGGCCAATTTTAGTTGGCATCTAACATTCTGGCAAATAAGCCTTAACCCACCGTTGGGACATCGTGACATTGAGGGTGTAAAAGTTACTGAGTCAGCAGAAAAAAGAAGGTTTAAATTGACAAAGTTTGAGCCACCGTGAAATTCAAAATTGGACCTCAAATTGACTGACTGAGGGGTGGGTCAAACTTCGTGAAATTCAGTGGGTCAAACTCGTGAAATTCAGCATGTGAGGACCGAGAGCTATTCTATAGGTGACTGATGATCCGTGGACTTGGTCCATACTGTCAGAGGCTTCCATAGCCAGATACTCTTGCCCTGTTTCATCCCTTAGGATAAGTCCCTTTTTTTCTAGGTGCTTGACCACTCTATGAGCTATGCTCACCAAGATGTGATCCATTTCACTTTGGGTGGGTGGAGTTATGGGGTGAAAATGAGGTTTACCTTCGGGGAATGTGTACACTCCATCCAAATACATCATATGGAAATGAATATTGAGATTGATGCTTCCGCCAAATCGTTGAATGAAGGTAACAGAACCCGTCTTGGCTCCTGATTTTTTGGTGAGGCCAGCTCTTTTGATCAGGTAGGTGGAAATGGCTCGATGAACGATGGCTAAAACCTCTCCCATGACCTTTGGATTTTTGGCAAAGAGAAATCTTATTTGAAAAGGAAAGCTAAGGACCCATTGTCGTAGTGATTTTTGTGGAAAAACTTCATCGACTAAGTGGGCTGCACTTTCAGCCATTCTTCTTGCGCCGCAGCTTGGACAGAAGCCTCGACGCTTGCAGCTAAAGGCCACAAGGCTTTCATGGTGGCAAGATTCACACTGGGTTCTCAAGAAACCATGGGCAAGAATTCCACACTTGAGAAACTCATCGAATTCTTTTTTAACGAACTGGGGAAGGCCATTTTCATGCTCATTTTCTATGTGCCGGTAGAAAGTGAGTAGATTTTCTTGCACCAGTTTGTAAAGGAGAGTCTTTTCAGGGCGGTGTCGTTGGTATTTGGGAGCGTTGTTAAAGATATGGGGATCAACAAGGGCCATGGCCTTTGTTGGAAGGCAAATTCAATGCCAACTGTGGGTGAGCACCAAAAAACTTCTGGGAGAAGCCTACTCCATGTATGGAGCAGAGCATTGTAATGATCCCTTAAAGCAACCTCCATTTTCTTGTCCTTATCAGCCATTTTGACCTCTCTTTCTTTGATTTAATTTCCGTTATTGGAAATCTTTCTTGAAATAAGAGATACACAACTTCCTGACTCTTTGTTAATGACAAGAAACGGTAACATTTTCTAGGTCCAATATATTTGTTATATTATTTTTTAGGTAGAAAAATGTCATTAAATGATAAAAAAGAACATTCTATATCTTTACTTGTTTGGGTTATTCCTATTCCCAGGTAATAATGTCTGATAAACTATTTTAATGTTGGGGGTATTAAATATTAAGTAGTGTCAAAATAATAATAAACTAAAAATAACCATAAAACGATAAAAGAGGGGTGTTTAATGGAAGTAAAGGAAAATAGAAACAAAAAAAGAATCAAAGTTTTCAAGCACGCTTGAAAAAAAGCTTAAGAAGTCTCAAAAACAAAAAAGGCTTCTCACTCATTGAGTTGATGATTGTTGTAGCGATTATTGGAGTCTTGGTGGCCGTTGTCGTTCCTAACTTCCAGAAGCTCATGGCACGAACCAAACAAACAGAAGCTAAAAATAACCTCGGCGCCGTCTATGTAGGGGACTGTAAAAATAATTGTGTAACTGCAATTTTTTTCTTAAATCTTAAAGCCACTTATGTGGCTCCACTCCTAGTAAAAAGCACAGCCCCATATTATTCGTCAATGTATAATTGACATTTTTTCCTTCAAGCGATTTTGTCAGTCACAATGCATTATAAGTTAATGGGGAGGTGGACAGCTTCGCTGGTCTATATAATTGGCCTCTTTAGTTACTCTGGACTTTTGATTGTATTATGGAGCCGTAATGGGATCATATCAGAACTGGAAAGAACTCAAATAAATAATTATCATCTTGGTTGAAAAAAAATCAGCAATGGCTCTCTCAAAAAAATGGAAATTCCAATCTCATCAAAGGGTTCATGTGTTTAGGTTCCCATACTATATTACCCCCTTTTTTTTATTTTTTTTAACTTAGGATATTCGAGAAATACCAGCATTGGGATGAAATATGAAAAAAAATGGAAACCCAAATCTGCACCAAGAGGGCATGTATTTAGGTCCCCATACTATATTACCCTAACCATAGTCTCGGTATTCCAGTACTTCTGTCAACGCCTTAGAGGGGCTTTTAAGCCCCCTTATAAGGCAGGGTGGACCTTAAAACTTAGTTGTCAAAACGGTCACCATATTCAATGGCAAATCTATTCATGGCTGGCTTCCAGTTGTGTAATGGTCGTGTCCATCGCTTAGAGGCCATTTTGATCGCTAAATATACGATTTTTAAGGCCGACTGATCACTGGGAAATATCTTACGATTTCTGATCGCCTTGCGGATCACGCTATTTAACGACTCTATGGCGTTTGTGGTATAAAAAATCTTTCTGATTTCATCTGGATAATCGAAAATAGTGATAAGATTGTCCCAATTTCTACGCCAAGACTTTTCAATATTCGGATACTTTGAAGACCACTTAGCACTAAATTCCTCAAGGGCTTTCTCGGCTTCTGTCAGAGTCGTAGAGCCATAAATGGACTTGAGGTCTTTGGCGACAGCTTTCATATCCTTGGAAGGCACATAGCGAAGGGAATTGCGGACCATATGGACAATGCACAATTGTACTTTAGACTTGGGAAAAGCAGCTGAAATGGCTTCAGGAAAACCTGTAAGACCATCTACAGAAAATATAAATACGTCTTTCAACCCCCTATTTTGCATCTCAGTCAAAACACTCAACCAAAACTTTGAACCCTCATTCTCAGAAATCCATAGGCCCAACAAGTCTTTCTGACCCTCCTCTGTAAGACCAAGAGCTACGTAAATTGATTTATTAATAACTCTTTTGTCTTGATGGACCTTCACCACGATACAGTCCAAAAATACGATAGGGTAAGTACTATCCAAGGGGCGGTTCTGCCAAGTCGTAACTTCATCAATAACAGCATCCGTCACGTTGGCTATCACTGAGTGGGATATCTCTGCACCATGGTAGAGGTCTTTGATAGCTCCTTGAATATCCCTGGTCGTCATTCCTCTCGCATAGAGGGTCAGAATACTGTCTTCAAAGCCCTCAAGACGAGTCTTACCCTTGGGAATGACTTGAGGTTCAAAGGAGGCGCTTCGGTCACGTGGGACCTGAAGCTCCACCTCACCTTTTTCTCCCTTTATGGTCTTTCTACTGTAACCATTGCGAGTGTTGGATTTGCGGGTCTCAGACTTCTCATGTTTTTCATAACCTAGGTGATCGTCCATTTCCGCATTAAGGGTCGTCTCTAAAACAACCTTCATCAGTTGACCTGTTATGTCGGATAAATCCTTTTGGGTCTTGACGTTCTTCGCTAGTTCCTTGCCTATTGTCTTGATATCCATTCTGCCTTCTCCTCTCAGGATGATATTTCATCCTAATATGATTCGGCAGTTACACAAAATACTTTACAGGCTCCTATGTAGCTCAAAAAGCCTTTCATGGTGAGTGGAATACATACCACCCAGGGTTTGGAGTCATTGGATTCAACCCTGAAGGTAATCTGAGATACCTCATTAAAACAGCAGGTAAAGAACTTATCTTTGTACCTATTGGCCACCCTTGGGGCAGTACTGCTATGATAGATGCAGCGTTAAAAGCAGTAAGTTCAAAAGTTTATTGTACTGTAACCACCACCTCCTGTAAGAGTCTAGCTACTTTTGCTATACCAGCAGCGACCAGTCCTACGGCCTCAGCATATAGTTCTACAGCATTTCTATCTGTAGCTTCCTCTGATTTAGATGGTGATGCTACTGACGTAGATGAATGGACTATCAGCCAGAAGAAAGAAATAAAAAATACCAAAGTAGATATTTAATATGAAAACAAAGCTCACTTTCCTTCCGGGAGGATAATTACCATCAAAGCCCTCTTGGCACTCCTAAACCCTATCTTATGAAGGTAAAATGTGCGATGTATTTGGATGGAGTGTACACATTCCCCGAAGGCAAACCTCATTTTCATCCCGTAACCTCGCCCACCCAAAGTGAAATGGATCACGTCTTGGTGAGCATAGCTCATAGAGTGGTCAAGCTGTAGTGGATACTTTCTCTTTCTTAAGGAAATTCAAGGATTTAGAATTTGTATCCAGCACAGGAAGCCAAAGAGCCCTGAAATTCAAGAATATGAAACCAATAAGATCATGAAGTCAAAGAGTGATGAATTCACTCAGAAATTCCCGCCGAGCTTGAAAAAACATTGAAATTCCTCCAAATCTCAGTGTGAGAATTGCACTGCATCGAATAAGGTAAACCTCCCCGTCTTCGCCATTTAGAGGCGAATGTCCAGACTTTAGTTTAGGGCAAATACGTTAAACTCTTTGGGGCACTTTGAGAAAAATGGCTGCTCATGATGTGTCGAAAACATCTGAGGCAGCAATAGGCTTAATCCCATAAGCCATTATGGCGAGGAGTTCCTGCCAATTTTTAAAGTATAGGGTATGGAAATACCCCCTCATATGATCCCATAGATAAGATAGTCTCCTCTCTTTTTCTACCGCCTTTTGAAACAATTTACAGGCCAAATGTTGAAGTTGGTCCACTAAAAATACCAGCATCATAATCACGGCTAAATTGTTACACAAATTTTGCTTGCCGTGGCCAAAATTGTGCTCAAAGTTGTAACCCAAATTCTTTAACGTATTAAATGTTTCATTTTCTATCTTCCAGCGTGCTCTTCCCCCCCTCATTATTTGCATTATGTTGTCTTCGTTGATCTCAATGTCAGTCACCCAGCTAAAGTGCTGAACCTTACCGTTTGCTTTCGTTTCTTTGTATTCAATAAAATTCACTCGACAATCAGGATTTGAATCATTGAGTGAAACATCATTTATGAATCGAAATTCATGTGTCACTCCATTCTCTACCACGGTGAAGTGAGAAACTGTTCCTAAGCTATCTGCTCCATTTACAAACTCAAATAAAACTTTGTGGTCCCCCATCTTACAGCCTAAAATATAACTTAATTTTAATTCGTTAAGAAGAGTGATGTGAGGAGCATTGGAAGCCAATCCATCCTCAATAACAATCACTGGAAGGTGAGGGTGTTCCCTGCGAAAATCTTCAAGGAGTCGTTTGGCTGCATTACGCTCACAATCATTTTTGCTCGATCCATCTGTGTTTGAAATGGGCTCTGGAGCAATAGGTATAACCTGTTTCTTATCGGGGTGAACAATCACTCCTGCTAACATTTGATGATAGTAGGTCTTCGTCTCATCACGATGATTCTTTATACAACAATTCTCACAATGAATAGTCGAGGAGCTAAAGGCACCTGTTCCATCAATGCTGAGAAGATATTTTCCACCCAAATATGGGTAACCCTCCAAAACCTTCCCTCTTTGAGCTTCGGTAAACAAAGATTTAAAAAAATTTTGAAAGTCACGGGTTGGAACAGGATCTAAAATCTCTCGCATAGCCGTATCACTAGGAATTTGGCCTATTTGAAACAAATGGTGTAGGTTGTTTTTTGCCACTGGGTCATGGACACGATCACAAAACTGAAGCATGGATGGGTCTTTCAAGGCAAACATTGCCACAGATGACATAATGGCATCACTCAGAGGAATCCTATGGGGACGCTGCGATCTTATATCTGGAACTGCAAGAGATTTACTCTGTAACAGGGAATACATTCCTGAAGCGGATAGACCTTTTCTAAAATGTTGATGCGACATGACGAACCCTCCTTGGTCTGATGTGCAACAACAAATATTCAAACAGATACTTAGGCAAAAGTCTACGAACTCTTTTTGAGGCGAATCTTTTGGAAGCCACTACTGTGGCCTAAACTATTTTTCGACGGGAATTGCTGGAATTCACTCTTGCCCCCCATCGATAATGGTCCAGCCCTTTCCCCTTAAGCTTGCATAAGCTAATGCAGCACTGGAGTTATATTTTAATGTGCCCACATTAATTTCAGTAGATCTTGTTGTAGGCGTGCTTTTGTTGAATTGTATTAGAAATTTTGAATAATTTTCAATGGATAAAGATGAATAGTTAAGGAAGCTGGTTTGGTCGGAAATGTTCGTAAAGTTCCACTTACCTACATCTGGGTTCGCTTGGGTTGCATAATAAAACATATATTCCATATTTGTGACCTTAGAAGTATCCCACTTACTTACATCTGGGTTCGCTTGGGTTGCATTTTCAAACATATATCCCATATTTGTGACCTTAGAAATATCCCACTTACTTACATCTGGGTTCGCTTGGGTTGCATCAAAAAACATAGCACTCATATCTGTGACACTGGAAGTATCCCACTTACTTACATCTGGGTTCGCTTGGGTTGCATCAAAAAACATATAACGCATATGTATGACATTGGAAGTATCCCACTCACTTGTATCTGGGTTTGCTTGGGTTGCATCAAAAAACATAGCTCTCATATCTGTGACCTTGGAAGTATTTCCTCCAAAGACTGTTTTGAGCAAAGAATTGTCTGAAAAAGCATAGGACAAATCTTTCCATCCTACATTTCCAAGATCGTTCACCTGAAGTAAACTATCTTTTGAAGAATCCACGTTATTTTGGAATCCCTCACAAAGACCCATAATTGTGATTGTATACACTCCATCGATAAAGTAGGTATGTACCTTATCGGGATCATCAAAAGACGTCACTTCACTGACACCACTGTTATCTCCCCAATCCACAATAAAATCATATTTTAAATTTGATTTAAGGGGAAGGGTAAATTTATCTTTACTATCGATAGTCCATACTGTTACAAAATGATGGATATCATTGACGACAGCAACACTTTGTGTGTCCTCTCCATGTGTCACTGTGACTATGATTTCGTCTGATGTTGTTTGGCTCACATCGAAAGTTCCTGTAAAGATATTGGAACTGCAAGGCACTTCTACAGAAGTGATTTGAGGTTCTCCAACAACCACCGACACGTTTCCATTCATATTTGAATCACAGATTCCTTGTATCGTGTAGGACCTTGAATTGGATGAATGAAGGGAGGCCAATGGTTCATTGATACTTAGTGTGGGGCGCTCACTCGGTATCGGGTTGGAGTTCGACGTGGGAGCCGTGTTCGACGTAGGAGTGGTGCTCGAAGTAGGAGAGGTAACAATACTTTCTTGATTTTGCTTGTCGCTATCGTTCTTCTTGCAACCGATAAGGATTGTCAAAGATAAGGTGAGTAAAATTTCATGGATTGTCTTCATTTTTTTGTTGTTTCTCATTTTCTACCTTGATCTTCAAAGAAGGAACTTGTTCCGTTACTACTTCTACTAAATAGTTCGGTAAATTGTTTGGTTGAGTGAAGTCAAAGTATGATGATTTAAGATGAGAAATATGCATAGTAATTTCATTCTAGTACGATTTTTTCCCAAGAAATACGAATCTGTCCTGGCGACTTTATGCTATATTGGCGATATTGGGTTCAAATGAGGTAATTTTTCCACCTAAGTGTTCTTTCTTATTGAAATTAACTTGAGTTTGAGAGTGCTTACTTGATGTCCTTGGTATTTTTCCATGGAGCCCTTGATGTGGGCGATAGTGATTGTAGTAGTTTTGATATTCTCTAGAGATTCTTTGAGCTTGTAAAAGGTTGATGGGAATAACATTTTTAAATGCTTCTGATTTTAGGGAGCCATGAAATCTCTCTACAACTCCATTTTTATGAGGAGCATTGTAAGGTATTCGTTTTAACTTTATCTTGAAATAGTCTTTTAGCATCTTTTCAAAAGAAGTTTGGAATATTGAATCATTGTCACAGATACACAGGGTAGGATAGTCATCTCTGTCAAAAAAAGCATTTCTGAATTGCTGTTTAATCCACTGGAAGTCTGGGTTATAGGTTACGTTGATAAAGATTAATTCCCTTGTATCTAAATCAATTATTATAAAGATGCACAACTGATGTCCCATCAATGAAATTAATGATGTAAAGTCAATGCCAATTTTAAATTTATGATTATTGATAAATTCGCTCCAAGAAGGCCCTCGAATGGGAGGGTTATGATTGAGACCATAAAATTCAAGATACTTTAAAACAGTTTTTTTAGATGCTTTATGACCTATCTTTGAGAGTTCATCAGAGATTTTTTGGGCTCCCCATTTTGTATTTAGTCTTTTCATTTCTAATATAAGGGAAATGGTGGCTCGCTCCAAGGGCTTCCGACCTTTACTATTTGGGGACCAAATGATTCGGAGACTTCTATTGGCTAAAACCCATTTTCTCAAAAAAAGATGAATGGGCCATGGGGAAGAATAGTAAAAGTATACCTCAATAAGTGCTTCATTAAAATATCTGAAATATGATTGGATGGATTGACAAATTTTTCTTAGAAACGGAGACATGAATAGCGTTTTAACACATTGGGGGCCAAGGGGACAGATATTTGTATTATTCAATAAGCTTATAAAAATTAATGGGTTAGAATTTGTCATCAGCACAGGCCGCAAGATAATTGCGGCCTCCAAATATTAGAGAGGATTTTGGTGGTCTAAATGAGGGTCAGGCAATAAGTGATTCAAGGTTTTCACAGGCGGAGAGTTTATTCCACAGGTCGTAGACTACTGCTCTGGAGCAGCCCATAAGTGCAATTGCTTCTACTGGAGTCTTAACAATTTTAGCAGACTTTAAATATACTAAGTCAGACCTATATGTTGGACCTACAAGGACTCGCAATCTTAACCAAGCGTTGTTTTCAACTATAGACGCTTTGGTGAAAAACTTTCGCTCAGGAGGAATGTGACCATCAAGCATCTTCACTTTAAATTTTAGAAAGTCTTTGTCTAGGCCGTACTGTTTAAGCAGATAGGGGTCAAAATTTGCTTTTGGAACATCTACAATTTTAGAGCGACCCGTGTTGAGCTTCCCAGTGATCAGAGAATACCTTTTGTCGCCCTTCATATGTAGCTTGTGACAGATTCCTTTTAGAAGAATCTTTTCTTCTACACTTAAATCTTGTGCCAAGGAAAACAGTCGCTCAACATGAATCAAGTCATAAATTCTGTGGACAAGAACACCAACTAGCATTTGAAAAATATCTGGTTTATCCCAGTACAATCGCAATGAACTCAAAATGGTATTCTCTGGGTCTGCGACTTTAACAGGTCGTTTTATGGCATATGCACAGCCTAACGAAACCAAATCCCGAAGATAAGGCTGTATCTCTTTATCTTTCACGGCTTATCTTCTTGTTTTTTGGACTTAAGATCTCTCTTTCTAGTTCTTCTACTCGATCTTTAAACAGTTGTGAGTCGTTGTTAGATAACAAATGCTTTTTCGCACCGTTAATCTCAGCCTTAGACGGCTTTAAAGATAGTAGATCATCCAGGTCATTTTTATCTCTCTGAGCTGCAGCGTGAAGCTTCGAAAAAATCATGTCACTTCGGCCCAGGACTTTAACTTTAAGATTTTGAGCTTTTATATGGAGCTTTGTTCTTTCTTCCCAACCGTTAGGAAGTTCACTGGCAAATGCTGTCGCGGAGCTATTTAGCCATCCGTAACTCAATCCGTGTTTTTCACCTACTGCCATCGCGGCTTTGAAAAGTGGAGAGTCAATTTCTGGATCTATCAAATCTATATCTACTGTTTGTCGGTTTATTTTATTAAGAGCAATTAGCGCACTGGCACCGACCACTACAATCTCGTAGGATTCCCCAGCTTTGCCTAGCTCAGTATCTAAATCTAAAATAAGTTCCTTAAAAATCTTATTGTCTATCACACCAAACACCATATCACGTCTTGTATGGAATATCCAGACAAAACTATAAATAGCTAAAATTACTGATTCCGATAGGGTGTCGGCCATCAGCGGCCATCAACTCTTGCACAAGTTCTACCTCAATTAATTTCCACAGATTAAAAGTAGAAGAGCTACCTAAAAGTATCCAGCACAGGCTAGTTAAATCAATATATTGGAATTTCTCCCCATCACAGCTGCCTAAAAGTATCCAGCACAGGTATATTATGTAAACTATGTGTCAGGAAGGACACTTAGGAAAGGAGTTTCATGAAAATGTTTATGTTTTCGTGACGGATTCAAGTAAAATGGACATATATTACTTGATTAAATCCAAATAAATGGCTATTTATCGCTTTATAGACATTTTCATCAAGTAAATACTCATATTCTTACTTGACATACCGATTCATATATTGGTACACTATGAAATAGGAGCCGACTCTATGATTAATGGAATGGGAATAGGAAGGATAAAAGGTCTTTTTTAGAAATCCGCAAAGCATGTCAGTAGAAACTGCAGAGGCCAGCGAAGACTCCAATAGGATTTTTGGGCTTAATTGATGGTTTAGAGTGGTGTTGGGCAAAGTTTGAGGAGAATGGGGCCAGAAAAATATGTTGTTTTGTGGTGTTGAGACGTACCTCTCCATGGACATAGAGGGAGCAGATAATACAGCTCTATGCGTCATTCAGGGTAGTCAGAAGTTAAGAAAATGAATCGAAGCTCTCACTTTGTGGTGGACCTCTAGGAGGCCATAGGCTTGGAGGTTGTGAGGTGATGCCGAGATGAGTAAGAATTTTTTCAATGACCTGAGGGTCTTCAATGGAAGAAATGACTTTTACTTTTCCACCACACTCATGGCAAGTTTCAATGTCTATATCAAAGACCCTTCTGAGCCTTTGAGCCCAGGTCATTCCTGAAGATTTTTTCTTGTTTGGCCTTGACTCTGAATCTTCCAAATCTAATGTTTCTTCCCTTGAGTCTTCATCGATGGAGGTTTCGATTTGGAAGTGAGGGACGATGGAGGATCGATACTTAAAATTGGGAGCGAAAACTCCGTGGAATCTTGTGAGATTCACTCGTGGTCGAGGTATGAGGGAGGCAAGACGGCTAAGGAAATCAAGGGGGTCCAGAACGATATGAGTGGTTCCATTGTCATAGGCAGTTTTGAGTTTATAGACGACTTGGCCCCTGGCATTTAATGAGAGCCTTTCCTCACTGAGGCTGGGTCTTGAAATATACCGGCATACCCTCTCTCGCTTTTTTTTCTCATGGTCTCTACATGCGACTCCTCCATGGAGGCTAAAGCCAGAATATTTGGCGAGAAATTCACTGTTAAAATCTTTACCTCTTGGTGATACAGTGTGAAGAGTCAGTGCTTTTTTCCCTTTGTGAGGACCGAGAGCTATTCTATAGGTGACTGATGATCCGTGGACTTGGTCCATACTGTCAGAGGCTTCCATAGCCAGATACTCTTGCCCTGTTTCATCCCTTAGGATAAGTCCCTTTTTTTCTAGGTGCTTGACCACTCTATGAGCTATGCTCACCAAGATGTGATCCATTTCACTTTGGGTGGGTGGAGTTATGGGGTGAAAATGAGGTTTACCTTCGGGGAATGTGTACACTCCATCCAAATACATCATATGGAAATGAATATTGAGATTGATGCTTCCGCCAAATCGTTGAATGAAGGTAACAGAACCCGTCTTGGCTCCTGATTTTTTGGTGAGGCCAGCTCTTTTGATCAGGTAGGTGGAAATGGCTCGATGAACGATGGCTAAGACCTCTCCCATGACCTTTGGATTTTTGGCAAAGAGAAATCTTATTTGAAAAGGAAAGCTAAGGACCCATTGTCGTAGGGGTTTTTGGGGAAAAACTTCATCAACTAAGTGGGCTGCACTTTCAGCCATTCTTCTTGCGCCGCAGCTTGGGCAGAAGCCTCGACGCTTGCAGCTAAAGGCCACAAGCCTTTCATGGTGGCAAGATTCACACTGGGTTCTCAAGAAACCATGGGCAAGAATTCCACACTTGAGAAACTCATCGAATTCTTTTTTAACGAACTGGGGAAGGCCATTTTCATGCTCATTTTCTATGTGCCGGTAGAAAGTGAGTAGATTTTCTTGCACCAGTTTGTAAAGGAGAGTCTTTTCAGGGCGGTGTCGTTGGTATTTGGGAGCGTTGTTAAAGATATGGGGATCAACAAGGGCCATGGCCTTTGTTGGAAGGCAAATTCAATGCCAACTGTACACCAATTGATAGGTGAGTCGTTGAAAATCTTCTAGTGAAAGATGCGGGCTAAAGAAAACCTAGAAATGGTCAGCCCGACGGGGCAACATGTAAACCACTGTAATTACTTGGTTTTCAAATGCCAAGTCACCCATGAGCACCCAACCTCTCACAGCATAAATCCCTCTTCACGGTACAAACTTCATTCCCAAACTCGATGGCATAGATAGCACATTGTCGGTCATATCTGGTTGCGGCAAACGATAGCCCACCTTTTGAGTGGCTCCATGTATACTCACACCAGCAAGCCTCAAATACTCATCTGTGGTGGACATTTTGCGATGTCCCACAATGGCCATCACCTTCACCAAAGGCACTCCGTGTGCCAGCATGTTGGTAATAAATGTGGCCCTGAGATCGTGAAAGCGTATGACTGTAATGCCTATCGCTCTACAAAACGCCCTCAAGACTTGAGCCTGCTCACCATGCTCCCATTCCTTCAATCTCGGCAGGAGCAGATCATCAAAAGTCACCTTCTGCCTTAAACGCATATCCCAAAACTCTTGAGAATAGCTTTCTTGTTTAGCTCTTAAGCCTTTGAGGAAAGCACTCAAGTCATCGTTGATGGGAACCATCCGATTCTCACGGTTCTTCGGGGGAGCAATGCCATCCTTAGATGTCCATTGCTTGTTGACAGAAATCAAACCCGTTTCCATGTCAATATCTTGCCAACGCATGGCAAACATCTCTCCCGACCTCATCCCTGTCATCAAAGCAAAAACCCAAACCTTGTAAAACCGATGTTGGCACTTACAAGCTTCTTCCAAAAGAGTTCCAGCTTCTTGAGCATTCAACACTTGTTTTTGAGCTTGAGGGACTTTCACCTTAATGCTTAGAGCCGGATTCTTGGCGAGAATCCCTTCTTCCACAGCCATTTCAAAGATTCGTTTCACCATCTTTAAAAGATTGCTTTGGTAGCGCTTTGAGACTCTATCGCCAACATCTTCAAAGAGAAATTTACGAATATCCTGAACATTGATTTCTTCAAGATACTTGTCCATAAACTCTTTGGAAAGCCACTTTTTGAGCCCACCATCATAACCCATCACAGTGGAAGCTTTATAAGAAAGTCCCATCTTCTTAAGGCATTCTTGGTGCCATTCTCTCCAAGTCCAACGAAGATATCCACCCTTAATAAGTTGGTGAAGTTCGTTCTTAAACTGAAATTCAAGTTCTTTTGCTTTTCTTTCTGAAGTTATGCCCTTTTTCTTTCGACTGTGTTGCCTTCGTCGAGAGTCTTTCATGCGAACAACAACTTCATAAAGTTTTTTTCTATTCTTAATATAAGATCGGATCATGAGTGTCCTCCTTGGTTATGGAGAAAGCACTCTAAATCTTGCAGCTTGAATCTCAGACGGTTTCCAATTTTATAAGACCGAACCTTTCCACGGCACACCCAAATGCGAAGAGCATTGGGGGTCATCCGAAGATAGTTCGCAGCCTCTTTTGTTGAAAACCATTTTTGAGGTACTGTTAGTTCATCCAAATTGTCAAAGAACGCATCCCTTTTTGGGATCAGCTTACTCATTGATAAGCTCACCTATAGTTATAGGTTGAATACCAATGAAAGGCAACATTTTTTGATATCTATAGTTCAAATAAATACTCAAAAAAATGCAATTCTTTATGATTTCATTCTTCATAATTCACCTCCTCAGAAGGGGCTTTCACAGGCTCTTGGAGAGCTACAGAAGGCTTCTTTTTTGCTCTATAAGATCGCCCCTTATTTAATTCATTCACTTGTTTTATAAAGTCCTCTGGAGAGTTCGTGGTGGATAGCAAGTGCTTAATGTAACGCTTCTTATCAAAAAGTTTTTCACTTAATCCTTTTTTTTCTTTGGAAAAATATTTTTGAGCGTATCCTATCAAAATCAAACTTGCCACTCGGGACGGTGAGTCCCTCAAGTAAGGGTTCTCTTCCACAAGAACCCTTATCATCTCATTTAAATGCTCCACAGCTTGCTCATCTATATATAAACGCCCTGTCTTTGTTGCCTTGGCCATTATTTCACCTCCTTTGTTTTCATTATGGTTGGATTCATGGGTCCTAAATTCTTGAGGCCCGTGCCATGACGAGAGCCCCTTGAGCCTGCTCCCATTTTGTGAGACCTCCGAGGTTGTTTCTTGGAAAAGCCTGTAGGAAATCTTTTGGAAGAACTCTTAGAAGAGTTCTTAGGAAAACTCTTCGGGGGAACCAAGTTAAACTGTGGATACCCAATAAGAGTCCAAACCCTGTGACCTTCAATGAGCTTCTTTCCATCCTCAGTGGTGTGAGTTTCCACATAATCTTCACGCACCTTGGGACTATTAATGAAGGCCCTCATCTTTTCCAAATCAGATGAAGAGATTCCATCAATACCATTGGCCCCACTCCATTTATTGACGTCTACACTGGAAGAACTTGGAGAAAGCCCGTAGGACTCAAGGTTAAAAAGAGTTTCTCGACGAGCACGGCTTTCTCGTTGGTCTATGAACTGGTGGAGAGCATAGCCTGCAACTCCACCTAACAAAGCCCCTGCCATAGCTCCCCTTACAAGTCTTGGATCATGGGGTCCTTTGGATATGGGAGCCGCTGACACAACCCCCAGACCGACACCCATACCACTTCCTGCAAGAATTGACTTTTTCATACTTGAACAACCTAAAGCTCCTATTAAAAACGCACACAACATGATTTTTATGACACTTTGAATGTGACACCTCCATGGTTTATTTGTGATTTATATTCCATAAATATCTTCTTACATGCCTATTTCTATTTCTTTTCTTATGCACTGATTGCATTGACTCTGAATCTTATGACTCTCTAACTACATAACAATAACGACTCTTTGTGCAGCCTTCTTCCTCACCTTGGAGGTCTTAAGGCTCCTAAATATAAACGCATACATTATAATTCTTAGTACATCCTGACTTCACACCTCCAAATTTATCAAACTACTCCAGACTACCCCGGCCCCAATTTTAATCCTGACAAAATTAGAGATGAGTTATTTCATATACTTAGGGCCAAAAACCCCAAAAAATTGATCCTGATAATGTAAGTAGACAATCAGGATGCAAATCAGGATGTAATCAAGATATAATCAGGATCACAGTCACGCTCCAAAAAAAATATTCATTGTTATTCATAGAAATTTTATTTGTTCCTCAAGGAAATTTTTCCTGCTGTAAATGGATCTTCAAAATGTGATTATCTGCATCCTTAAGAACAAAAAAATCTTTCGCCTGCTTCATCTCTTGGTAAGTGACAGCGAAAATCTTTGAACTTCGATCACTACGAACCTCCTTATCAACCTTAAAGATAGATGAACGCAAAGATTCAGAAGACGTAATATAAAAGACAAAAACGACATTTGAAGAACAGTAGTATTTCAAGAATAAATCGTTATATCTTGACCTACTTTTTGCAGACTGTTCAAACTCAATGGCTCCTGAAAACTCACCTCCAGTTAGATTTATTCTCAAAAAAGCATCACTGTGACACTCAATAAATGCATCATAATTAAATACCTTACTCCCAAAAAGCCCTGATTGGAGTTCATTTTCTGTCAAATAATGGACAAGGCCCTTAGCTCTTAAGAACTGCTTTCGGACTTCAACCAATGAAAATTCATGATCTGAATTTGCAGACCTAAGCTCCAATCTCTTCGGTTCCACTCCAAAAAGATCACACTTTCCAAGAATCTTATGTGTCAGTTGGTAAGCTGTTCTAGCTCCTTCAAACCAAGAGGGAATACCTTTTATAAAACCATACTTAGATAACTTCCTTAATCTCTCATGAACCACTTGCCTAGAAAGTCCTGCAAATACATCCCGGTGGATTTGCCAACGAGTGGCCCCCTTGGTGATAAAAAGATATTTTAACAATTCCTTATCTCTATTCGTTAAACGCATCTTATAATGACGACTATTCCCCATGAATCTCAACCTTCTGGCTTTGGGAGGTATCTATAGGTGCCGAAAAAGATCCAACACTATCATTGTGCTTACCTTCCGAAGTGAGTTTTTCAGGTGGCTTTTCTAATGGTTTTGAGGAAGAAGAAATGAACTTTCTCATCCTTTCTTTAATCTCCTCTGTGGAAATAAAAGGTGTTTGAACCTCATCCATATCAACACCCACCTTGCTGATGGCACGACCTGCAATCTTTGGAAGGTCGCGAGCGGCCTTCGTACCAATAACAAGAGCTGAACCTTGAACAGATATAACTTTGAAACAAAGTCTCCCCTCAATGTTTTCCTGAATGTGGGTGCTCACCGTGTGTTTGCTAATTTTCTGAGTCCCTAGCACCAAATGAATCCGAGCCGCCCGTGATAGCTTGGCAATCTCATCTGTGATTTGAGTGGCCTTCAGTGAACTTTTCCTTTGAAGATCGGTTTTCCGAGAAAAGTCATACAACATCGAACACTCATCTATGAGAATCAAGATGGGGTCTTTTTTGTGCTTCTGGGGGTCAATGACGTCATCATCTCCTTTTTCTAATATCTTAAAGCGTTCTTGCATTTCGCATTGAATCTTTTCTAAAATCTCAACAGCCTCAAAAATATCTTTTATCACCGTCACCCTTGGATGTTCCCGAAAGGGCTTCATAGAAATACCCTGTTTAAAATCAAGGGCATAAACCTGAAGATTCGGAGTGTTTTCCAAGAGATTAAGAAGCATTTGCCTAAGAAAGCATGACTTCCCCATGCCTGTGCTTCCAGCCACCAGCATATGAGGCAGATCAAAAAGATTTTGGGTGATTGTCTCCCCATGACTCTGACCTACAACAAACTCTCCGGATTTGGAGGCTTTTGCGCAAACACTGGCATAGGCTACCTTTTGAGGTAGTAGCTGATTTGTAAGAAAAAGCTCCACAAACTTGGGCTGAGACTGCTCAACAATGGATTCCACTTGGGAGTTTAAAGACGCTCTAATGGCATTTTTCTTTTTTTGAAAATCCTCTATAGGAACCCCGTGGGTGTCCACAATCACTTTATGGCGAAAAGAGGTTAAGTTCACCACATCCACAGCAATGGGTTGAGTTCCCAAGGCATTTTTTAACCCCGCTTTTCTTAAAGCCTTTGTGACCCTCTTCATCTTTTTTATGCTTCCATAGGATAAAATATAGATGATAATTGCAAGCAAGGGGGTACTCAAAATGAGGAAGTGAACTTCCCATGATAGACTTCCCATGGTTCTTACAAAAGACAATGGAACAGTTTCGGGATACCATTTGTTGAGCCATATAAGATAAGTGTTCTTATAGGCCCAAACAAACATCAACAAAAAAAGGCTTATAATGTTCATTATACCATTTCCTGTGAGAGTTTTCGACCTCTTCACAGCATGGTAACAACGCACATAAATGATAATAATGATTTTTCTAAGAGCATTAAAAACGTCCATAGGGCTTATGCCCCCTTTTGATTTACTCATAATTGTTCCTTTCATTTTGATGGTTTTTATAATGATGATGGTTTGTTTTTTGCATTTTAAGAGTCTCTGTAAGACTCACAACAAGCTCTTTTCCGGGCTTCAGGGTGATGTAAGGCCCTTGACCACTAGAAGTCTTTAGCTGCAAGTTACCTTCCTTTTTGACGAACCCTGAAACTCCTCCTAAAAAGGCATTTCTTAGGGTGGGCTTTGTCGTAATGGTTTTTCCTTCACCGAGGGCTTCTTTTTCTTGGAGAACCTCACTGGCTCCAGAAACAAAACCCAAACCTAGAGTGGACCCCATTCGCCTGACCAGCCCACTGTGGTAATGGCCCATAAGTCCTGAAGCAAAATCCTTGGCATCCAAGGCCATGGCTGAGATTTTTATCTCCCGTCCATTTGGAAGAACTCCCTTGTGGAACTGAATAAAGACCCTTGGCCCGTGTCCTGGATATGAGGGAGCGCCCCAAAGAACACTCCCCTGGGGGAGGCTCATATGCCCTTGAAGTCTGCCCTCCAAGGGAAGCACCACACGAACTAAAATGTCGGATTGACGGGTGTCCACATGGGAAAGAAGCTTTCCGATGAAAAGAGTTCCTGAAGGCAAGGTTTTGCTGTCACTGATATCTGGGCGGACAAAGACTTGCTGGGCCTTATACTTAATAGGAACTTTTTTTCTCTGTCTTCTCAAGACAGCCTTTTGGGGAAAGGGAGAAGGGCCATCGCTAGCAAGATTTTTTCTCTGAAGCTCATTAAATTCATTGAGTTTAGCTATAGCGGAGCCTTCCCCTTCTTGGCTTGAGCCAAGGGGCTGAGGGTTTCCATTGAGGTTGCTCTCACCTATGATCTCTTCCAGAGAAACCGCTTCATAAAGACTACGATCCTCTCTTGACGAAGATAGCCAACTCATAGTGAGTGAAACAAAAACAGAGAGCCACATCACCGAAAGAAAAGCTCTTGCCAGATTTATGGTCACTTTCTTTGGATATTGAGTGAACAAATAGCCTAGAACAAAAGAGGTACCATTTGAGATACTCTTTGAAAGACTATTTGAGATACTCCTTTGAATCCACCTTTTGCTTTTAAGAAAAAAAATTTTCTTGAATTTCAAAGATTTTAAAGACTTCAAAGATTTCTTGTCCTGCTTAGTTTTCTTAGAGTCTAATCTCTGAAATGACTTCTTCTTGCCTGAAAAAAGGAATCTAAAAATAGAAAGAAAGAATCTAAAACTAAATATTTGATACTTCATTTGTACCACCTCCTAAAGGTTGTGATTGGATCTAATGCTATGATTTGACTTGATGTTGTAATCTGCCCTGGTGCAATAATTTTGATTTGACTTGATGTTGTGATCTGACCTGATTGATCTCCATGGGTCTTCATTGATCTCAAAGAGAGCTTCTTAGAAAATCTTGTGGGACGTTTCCAATAAACTTTCACTAAGTCATCATAGACTTGGCACCTGCAAACTCTTAAAATAAAACCAAAGCGATGCTGGCCACTGTAGATGAATAAATTGCTCGAAAGTTGAGACAAAGGCTGAATGGTCACGTCATTACCTGTAAATTTGATGCTAAAATAATTGCTGTTCCCGTTCACAGCCTTCTTGGGCCTATCAATGAAATGAAGAATGGTGGAATGCCCCATGGAAAGGGTGATTGTTTCCATCTTATTGTCATTCATTTCAACAACACGCACCCTAGAGTAAGATAGAGTCGTAGCAAGAAAAACACTCAAAAAAATAAAAACTAACCAATAAATGCTCCTTTGAATATTCATTATTTATTAAACTCCTTAATGGCACTGATATAAATGCCTTTTGGGTTCCACTTGTTGGGTTTATCTCTCATTAATTCAAGATGGATTTTTAAAGGCTGAACCGATTTGACCCTCTTGCCCAATGAAATAACACGGTCTATTTCCACATGAACATATCCGTCCTTGGCTTCTATGTTTTGAATCACTACATCTTGAGAAATAGAGTTTTTCTTTATAAATTCTTTGGAATCCTTTATTTGTTGAAGCACCTTTTTTAGTAAACTATAAGACGCATAGGGGCTTATGTTTCGCATGATGTTTTCCATATTGTAGGACTTCCATTGATAACGCTCTAAAACAAATCTCTTGGCTGCCTTTTTAAGGTCGGATTCTTGAAGTTCCACCTCCTTTCTTTCTCCGACAAAATAAAAACTTTCTGACTCTGTGAGAGCAATCACTAGATTTTTCTGATTCATTAAATAAATCATAGTTCCCACAAGAAGCACATTGGACAGAATGAGCCCAAGAGATATTGTTCTTAAATTCCTAATAATAAGACTGGCCTTGATCCAATGATTGCAAGGGCCTAAACGCTTTGATTTCATGTTCATCATTTTTTATCACCTCCTTGAGGGCTTTCTCCCCCTGGTTTGTTAAAATCTTCTTTTTGTCTCTTCATGCTTTGGCTCCCATAGCGACTCTGAAAATAACTTTTGGAATGGCCCTCGGAGTGGTCTCGGAAGTGGCCTTGAAAATGACTCTGGGAAGGATCTTGAAAATGACCTTGGGAATGACTCTGAGAACGACTCCGAGAATAGTTTTTGGGTTGAGATTGAGTCCATTCACTGAGCTTCTTAAAACCTCTTGATTGAGCAAAATTCCCAAAATTTTTGAGGTTTCTTGCTGTGATCTTGACTCCATGACTTGCCACTTGTTTCCCTTTTTGGGATGAGAGGGTCGCAGCCTTTTTTATATGCCCTGTAATGATTTTTTGAGAAGCAATGGCTGGAATGGCCGCCAAGCCTCCTGCAAAAGTTGCAAAATCAGAGGATAAAAAAGCCTTGGTTGTGATCGGAACGACAAGCATACTTGTACCAATGAAAAGATTGATGACAATGAGAAGTATGGCATTGTAGTCATCTCCTTGGGTAATGGGAGCATGGGCTGTAAGCTTCAAAAGAATGACTCCAAGAGCCGTCCAAGTGATTTTCCAGACCATAACAATGCATAGACTTCGGTAAAGCCCCTTGGTGATCTGTGAGGTGGCCTCGGAGATATAGGCAAGTATCATCAAAGGGGACATGACAAATAAAATTCCCCAACAAAAATGCACCAAGGCATCAGCAATAAAAGCCCCCAAGTAGGCAAAAATAAAAGAAAGGAGGCTTAAAACCCAAATAAGGGTTTCTTTAAATTGATGCCAACTAAGCTCCATATCTTTGACAAACTTCCACATCTCGCTAAGCACCTCATTGATATGAGGCGTGGGGCTGATATGAGTGACAATGCCGTCACCAATCAGAGATATCATGCGAAAGACCTCATCAAAACTCATAAGCAATATGATGGATAAAGCCGCTCTTTTGATAATGCCAAGGGCATTGGGTTCACGCTCTGGCAACTTAAAAAATTCTAAAATAATCAGCAAAAGAGTGAGGGGCACAATAGATATCCAATAGATTTCTATCATGTTAGACCGGATCTCTTTACAAACCTCTGGTAGCCACTCGTACATTAAAACACCGGAGGAGTTGCAAAAGTTGCTTCAAAGGTGTTCAAACTATGGCCCAAGTCACGGGTCACTTTCTTAAAATGATGGTTGGACTCCTTGGCCGCCTTGTTGGACAATGCCAAGGATTCACTTTGAAGTTTTAGCATTTGACCATTGATCTTTAAAATCTGACTGAGAATATGAAGAATGGCTGCCTGCCCCTCAAGGTTTGTGCGAGCCGCACCTTTAAGGCCCATATGAGGGGCACTTGCTGCCATACGCCTTGAGTTCTGTTCCTGCGAATGGGCGTAGGAATTTATGGAGCTTACCATTTTAATACTCTCTGCCACTGTCTCATCGTGAAGCCTTAACAATAGCTCTTCTTTCCCACGGGGGATTTGACCATAAAGGCGTTCAACCTCATCCATGGCCCCTTTAAATGATTTCAAGTCTCCAAGGATTTTCCCACCTTCAATGGGAAAGCTTTCTAAAAGGCCCATGGCCTCATTAAGACCCATATTGATAGACTCGATCATATCCTTATGTTCCTTGGCATTTTCATAAATTACTTTCATTTGTTCGTATTGTTTGACGGACTGAGAAAGAATCTTAATGAGGTAAGGGGTTGTCATGGCTCCATCAATACCTAAAAGCGCATGGCTTTTGTGGGGAGTGAAAGTGACAACAGTCCCTACAAACAGTAAGAATCCTAGGGCGAACAACAGGCGAGAAAATAATGGGTTCAAGGTGAACAACAGGCGAGGGAATAGCAGGCTTAGGGGGAACAATAGGCGATGAAATAACAGACTTAGAGCGAGTAACAAGTTTGGTGTGACAGACTTACATATAAATTCACATAGAAACGCATAGAAAGGAATTTTAATTTTTTTCAACTTTGCCCTCCTTGGGTTATCTTATGGCTTACAATTTCTTCCAAGACCTCCAAATAACTGTGGTCTGGGAATTTCTCTTTAAATTGATGAATAATGGCCTTGTCCTTGGGGTCCGTGGTGCAAATCCAATAGGACAAGGGATCAGGTTCAATCTTGAGGATGGACTCTTTGTCATCTTGAATATAAAGACATTCTGAAAAGCCTCCCTTCTGTGAACGCAGAGATTTGACAACCTCAATCTCTGTTTCATTGAGTGAGAGAATTTCTTGAAATTCCTTCCAGTCCACCCCACGCTGCTTTAAAATGATTCGACTGGGTGTGTTTTGCATAATGGCGGCGGCCACCTCTGGATCAAACATAAAATCTTTAATGGATTGAGTGATTCCCCAAATTCCACCATAGAACTTCCTCATAGTGCGGTAGCACTCAATGACAAATTGGGCGGCACTCTCGTTTTGTAAGAGCTTCCAAATCTCATCCACAATGAGAAGGTATCTCTGGGAGGGATTTTTAGACGCCTCATTCATAATATACTCAGTTAAAATGAGTAAAAGGACTCGCTGAAGATCGGGGTAAACATCAAGCCCCTTCACTTCAATGGCCACAAGGGGTTTTGTGAGTTCAATATTGGTGGGACCATCAAGAAGCTTTCCGTAGGCACTGGCCCCTGTCCAAGAATACAAAATATCAGCGTACCTTCTCATTTCAACAAGGGGGTGGTTCTTCAATATCTTGAGAAGATCGGTCATTGTGGGAGACCCACAAGGTGACGCACAAGAAGATCCACGGGAGGGAACGCAGGAGGAAGTACTGAAAAAGGGAATGTTGAAAAATTGAGTGTAGGTTTCAGAAATGGCTTGTTCCAAAAGAGCTTTTTCTCTTTTGGGTAACCCCTTTGAATCATCTTCTTTGCAGATGGATTCAATAACTCCTAAAAGGAGTTTTTTCTTAGTGGGGGAAGCTTCCATCTCTCCCCGGCCCAATTGAAAGGCGTTCAGGACAATGCCACTTTCAAGATTCAAGTCAATGAATTGCCCCCCCAGTGAGTCCACAAGTCCACGGGAAGAAGCCCCATTGTCTATCCAAACCACCTTGGAAAGTCCAAGGTGGTTTTTTGTCTTCGCCTTCTTCATATTCTTCATATTTGATTTCCTATTCATGTCTGGTTTCCTGCTTATGTTTGATTCCCTATTCATGTTTGATCTCCTATAAACATTAAAATAAGTTGGCTTATGGTGAAGGATTTCCCACTCCCACTGGAACCAATGACAAACCCATTCCAGTTGGGCAGTTCTGGCGCAAAAGGGTCGATGGACACCAAAACATGATCCCGGTTAGTGACAAGGCATGTGGGCTTGTTGTTTCCCCTCCAGAATGAAAAAACAGGCAGCAAGTGAGAGAGGTTGGAAGATTTCATTTTCTTAGGACGGTTGGTTTGGCAAAGGCCCGGAGTCGTCTTTAAGAAAGTATCCAGTGTTGCGAAGGTTTCCACCAAACCCTCGGAGTGATTAAGGCTTTTAAAGGTTCTTAAGACTTCATCGCATTTCTCATCAAGTTCTCTTGTGGTTTTTCCCCAAATAATGACATTCAGGTCAGCCTCAACCACTTTTTCAGAGCTATCAATAATATCAGACAAAAGACCCTCAATTTGGCCAAGCTTTGATTCGCTCTCAAGGTCTTGAACGTGATTGCGCTCACTGCTTGCCATGGAGTGGACAATTCTCCTTTTAAGTTGAAGGACGTTGTACTCCCTCGTCTGGTCACAAACTTTAACCACCTGGCTGATCCAGCAATGAAAGGGTAAGGCCAAGAGTTCACGAATGAGCCCCGAATAAGTTTCATCGGGAAGAGTTCTTAAACTCACGGCTCTAAACTTGTAGCTTCCCACCATCACGTCATGAGAGCTTAGGTGGATATCACTAAGCAAAAACTGTGAGAGCAGGGAGCTTGGTGAAAAAGCCCTAGGACCTTTGAGTTCTGGAACCCTATGGACTTCGGACCTTGATAGGTTGAAATGTTCATACAGAAGCTCAAACCATTCCTTAGATGACAAACGACTCTTGAAGAGTTGCCCATCCTTAAGAGAAGATTCCAAGTGGCTCACCGTTCTTTCAAATCGTTCCACATGGGTTTCAAAGTCCTTGGCTTGAGCCTTTGTGAAGGGTTTTGTTTTTTGAAAAATCCCCTGCTTCCTAAAGGCAAAGGGAAGACCCTTGAGAAAGCAATAGATTTCAGGTTCAAAGAAATAACCCATTTCACGATGACTCTTAAGATGAGAAGTTCGCCCCTCCATGATCTTGCGATAGCCCTCAAGAGGACAATTTCTTGATAAAGAAAGATGCTCCTCAACAAGGGAGTCCACCTTGGGGGTGAGCTTATAAAGAATCTGCAAAGAGGTTCCCGTTCCAAGACCTGTGATAAGGTTTTCAAGTTTTCTTGTAAACTGGTTGATCTCATCTGCGGTGGCACAGGAAACATCTTTTCCCTTAATCTTAAAGCCGCAACCCAAGGAACCATCTCCAAAAACCATATAATTTCCAAAGAAATGCCATAGATTTAAAAAATCACCGATGTTCTGAGGAACTAACAATTTCATGCCTCCTTTCTTCTTCAAAGCTAAGCTCATCTCCCACACAAAAAATGCCTGGGAGTACGGAGAATTTGATAAAGTCTTGAATATAACGCTCAGGCTTTCCCCTCTTGCCAAAATAAATTCCAAGTGCTAAAAGGGCCGGGAGCCCAAAAACAAGGGCTCCCGTAAACAGGTTTAAGTTTTGGCTATAAAGGCTTTGACTATAAGCTTGGTCGTAAACATGGCTATATGCCTGACCATAAGTTTGACCATGAACCTGACCATAAATCTGGCCAAAAATAAGATTCATCACAGATGCAAAAGCTCCCACAGCAATCACATCAAAAAGCTCCATGCCCAAAATCTTGATCTTTGAATCAAGGTTTCTATGAACAACAGACCGATCTATCAATTGAGGACCCCTTGGAGCCACCCAATAATGTAGGGAGCTAAAAAACCCACCCCACTGCCGATCAGACAAAACCAAATCTTTGACTTGGCTCCTTCATTGCCAATGGCGGCAAGAATCCCAGCCATGACTAAACCCAGAACACTCATCACGGGGAGAATGAAGGATGACAATTTGTGTTGTAGATGAGTCATTTTATTTTCAAAACCTGACTTCAAGACCACAGCAAGGGCTTCACTTTGATAGAAGAAAGAAAAAAGCACCAAAAGGCTTAAAAGAAATATAATGACGGTTATTTGCTTCATCTCAGTTGTTTTCTTCATTTTAGTTGGCCTCCTTCATAGGTTGATTAAATTGATTTGAATGATTTAAAGAGTTTTTGGATTCGTCCCTTAAGCTCACCACAAGCTGTTTGAAGAATGGGGCGGGTTGCATGATAATCTCATGGGTGGAGGGGTCTAAAAACCCCTCCCCTTGAGTAAAAATTTTTGTTCTTCCTCCTCTTTCTTTCATGGGTTTCATGGAGATGAGTCGGTAGCGACATGGCCTGCCAGCCTCACCTCCCATGGGTTTTACAAAGTAATGGTTGTCTGGAAAGAAATTGAGAATGAGGCGGTAGTCACCATTTTTCTCATTGTAGTAGGCAACACCTGCCATTTCTCTGGAATTTGTGTGGGGGCAATGCCACCACACATAAAACCTTTCATTGGCCTTGTTCTTATCATTGGAGTCGTTGGCATCGTTCTTAGGAAGTCTATTCATGGTGAACCGCCTTTTCATTCTGATTTGCCACTTTACCCTTAGGGTCTGTGGCCTTTTTCTTACCGCTTTCCATCTTCTCACTATGGTCTGCCGCCTCCTCCCTATGGCCTGCACCCTTCTTATTCTGATCTTCCTCCTTCTCCTCGATGAGTTGCCAATTAAGAATCTCTAGGCTTACATTAAATTCTCTTGTGACTTCATGGAGCATGGTCGTTGATGAATCGGATTTTCCAATGCTAAAATCTTTTTCTGCCTTTCTAGGGCAATAGCTATAGTCCTGAAAACCCACCTTCACCTCACCCTTGGATTCAACTATGGGCTTGATGTAAAGTTCATTGATTCCATCAGAGAGCATATCTTCATTGATTTGAAGGGAGGCATAGAGGTATGGGTCATTGAAACCTTTGAAGTATTTTATTTCCTCAAAGTTATACTCCTTATCTCCAATTCTTAGAACCAAGTCGATGGATTTTGAATCCTTATCAAAAGGAATGGGTGATTCATTCTTTCCAAGATAGTCTCGGTGAGAAACCACACACTTTCCCTTTTCCTCTATGTATCCACACCTTTTTGAGATGTTAGACTTTGAAGGGTCTTCACAAAAATGATTCTTCCAAGATGCTTCAACAGAGACATCATAGATGCTCGAGAACCGACTCTCTTTTCGCACACCACTTCTCACTTTGACTTCGACCATATCACCGGCTTTCACACGGCTGACCCAAAGCTCCTTATCAACTCTTTGGTCTCTAAGGATCACATCCATCATTCGTCTAAAGCGAGGAGGAGATACCTTTTTCTTATTTTCAGGTACTGGCTCTTTAACATTGTCGGATTCCTGAGTAGGTCCTTCCTCTTTGTTTGTGGTGTCATTCAGATTATTGATGTCTTCCATGGCCTTTATGGAATCTATGGCATCTCGACACCCATGACGTCCTTTTTTGCCTTCTGCCACCTCTGTAGGATCCATTAAAAGATCGTTCCTAAAATATTTCATCTTCTCGTCTTCTAGTCCTCTGAAAATGATGCAAGGAGTGCCTTCTGACTCTTCATCCAAACCACCACACGCAGACAAAACCATTGGCAAGGTAATAAGACCTAAAAAAGCTATTCTTTTAAAAATTCTTACTTCATTCTTCTTACAAAAAAATTGGCAGATATTATTTTTTCTTTTATTCATGACTGTAATTCTCCTAAAGGTTGGATTTTTATTTTTTTTAGTTTTTTTAATTTTATTAATCTTCTTAATTTTTCTTTAACTTGTTTGCGATATTTCTTATCGTAGAATTTATTATTCTTCTGCATATCACATCTTCTACTAATGACTTCCAAATCATTTATTTCTTTACCTTTCTTAAACGCACCTAAATTTCGTAGTTTCGACATTACATTAACTCTCCACCACTATGATTGATTTGATCAGATTGAAGGTATCTACAAGATCAAGTGTTTTTTCGTTTCTCTCTTGTATTTCATCAATCGCATCAAAAATCTCCATTGTTTCCAAACTATAAAGACCACATGATGGGCACTTGTACGGAAAGTTAAATTCAACATAAAAAGCCTCATCACAACGCAAACAACTTTTCATTCTATATCTCAAAAATTTATCACCTCCATTTCAAATAAATTCTTTTTTATTAAATTCTTTTTTTTATCACTTTTTTATTCATTTTCTTTTTCCCATGACATCGATTTCTTCTTATGACTTCTTTCAACAAAAGATCAGAAATTCTCTTAAGGGCACGATCTTTTGTGTATTTAACAGCCACACGACTGACACCAAGCTTTTTTGAAGCTCCGCCCAAGCTAAGGTTTTCCCAGAAAATGTGATGTAAAACCTGTCTTTGATTCTCTGAAAGCTGATTGATGATCTCTCCCAGAATTTCTTCCAGATGAAGGAAATTCTTTGGATCGGTGGCCGGAGAGAAGACTTTTTCATGATCTTCTTGAGAAAGATTCTCAGAAAGACGCCCCATCATGCTTGAGTTCTCCATGAGAAGCTCTTTTTGTTTAACGTCTACAGTGGAATCAAGATAGGTCTCCCAATCACTCGCTGACCAACTATGACAGACCTTTTTGATCTCTTCATCAGACATTGGTAAGCCGTCTTTTTGGGTCCAAATTTTACTTGTACTCTTTTTTTTCATATCAACTCCTTGTAATGCTCCCTGCAATGTTCTCTTGTTTTCAAGGAAGCTAAGAATTAAACTCATTTTCTCACTTCTTTAATTATTTAATAATTTACTCTTCTTTCTATTCACCTCCTCTCATATATGTGAAAATGTTAATGTAGAGGATTAACAGCTCCTTCTTTTATGGCGAGAACATCTCACTCAATCAGAAACCATCAAAACCCATTCCTTGCTATTCTGAGTCTCTTTCAAATGCTTCAAAAAAAGCCTTTCCCCCCTACCTATGTGAAAACGTTAATGTGGGGGGGTTAACAGTCCCGTATTTATTGAAGAAAATGGAATTCATTAAAAAATCTATTTCCTCCTATTTTTGAGCTCCTTTCAAATACTTGCCCAAGGTCTCTCCCAAAAAAGCCATTCCCCCTACCTATGTGAAAATGTTAATGTAGGGGGTTAACAACTCCTTATTTATTGAAAGAAGCACCTGAACTCATCACGACCCTTCCATCATTGCCTTTCAATTTATTCAATGCACAAGACGGACCAAATGTTCCAAAGACATAAATGACTGATTTTATTGGATATTTAATTTTGAGATATGGACCATAAATAGGTCATGGCCCAAAATATTGAGTTAATTTCATCGAAGCGAAGTAAAAGTAAAGAACAGTGGACCACTTTCGGTCTATTTAAAATATGTGATGAATGATTTAAGGGATTTAGACAAACCCACAAGTGGGACAGAATAATAAAGTGATGGATTATTTTGTCATTTATTACAATAAAATATTAAACGATAACCCAAAATCTAGAAATTTTTCTGATTTTTTTATGATTTTTTATTAATGAACTCGACGGAAAACCATGAGAGTCGGAAATTCAAAATGAGTTATATTAAAAGTTTAGAAAAATCCTCTCTTGTATCTCACAATCATAATTGCAATAGCACCTTGAGTTTGGCTTTCATTGATAATCATAGCTCTCTGGATTCCTGTTTCAAGGGGTGATCTATTCAGTCGACATAGAGATTGGAGCCCTCGTGCGCCACGAAGCGCAAACACATCGGTGGTGAAAGTCCACACGAGGAAGTGCCTCAGCACACCTCGCAGCGAGTCTTGGGCTCATGGAGGTAACAATATGAGTTAAGCGTAGATAGCAATGCCGTTTCCTTAAGCCACCACACCCCTCTGCCTCTGCGTTAAGCTATTTCTTTTAAAAGAACTCCCAGCCCTTTTGATAGACCTTTCATAGCTTCTTTTGAAGTGCCTCCTCTTCTCCATTGAAATCTTCATCAGCAACTTTATCTGCTTCCTAAATTTCTGATAGAGCCCCGCAACAAAAAGGGGGATGCTATCCATTATGAAATCAAGAATCAGTTTAAAGTTAGGTTTTTTGTAGTCATTTTTTACCAACTGATTCACACTGTCTTCATCCTCATTTATGCTCATTTGAATCTTTGTATAATTGAAGAGCCAAAAATAAGAATACAGCTCTTGCAATATTCCATTAAGGCTTGTTGAGTGCCACTGCTCCATTTTCATTGTCGATGTAAAATCACGAAATGTCGTTTCTATTTCCCAACGACGAGAGTAAAGAGCAACCATATCCTTCTTGTCCAAGGAGCCATGCGGAAGATTAGTGGCCAAAACAGAGAACTCCCCAGTCTTTGGGTTTTTATACTTATAGAGATGAATGACCACCCCCTCAATAACCATTTGTGAATACCAACCTGGGCCATTAAATAAATTTACGATGGGGATAAAAGTAGAGCCTCGCTTACAACGCGCAATAAAGAAGTTACTGGCTTGAGCATGGGCCTTAATAATCTCTGTAGATAAATAAAGCCTATCGTAGAGAGTTATGCTATTACTCTCAAAACTACCTATCATTTGAATAGCATTGGCGATTTCGTTGAGAGCGGGAGAATAGCAAAGATTCTTTGTCACACCCGATAAAACGTCATAAGCATGAGATAGATACATACGTAAGAAATGAGTTTCCATCTCATTTGGGCAAGGGTACCCACAATAACCCTCCTTTAAAAGATCTTTAGAGCGAGGAAGTGCTAATTGGTCGCCATCTATGGCATAGATATAAAAGCCATGAAACGTTTTTCTCAATGGTTCGTAGTCTGTAATCAGAGATTCAAAGATATTTTTAAAAAATAGGTAAGAAATACTTTGACGTATCTTGCTGAGACTGCTTTTGACTGGCATGAGAAGCAGGTCACCAAAATGAGTCCATACCGTCTTAAGAGCGATTTGGTAGCCTTCGTAATTTGTTCCGGAAATAAGATAGATAATAGTAAAAAAGAAAATTTGAGGATTAAATTTTCGATTCCTTTTTTGTTTTTCTGGATCGACAAGGTGCTCTGGCTTGAAGGAAGAATCAAGTTTTGGTAGAATAAAATGGTCATCTGTGACGCGAACTCGTCATTTGGGGGCTTTCGAGATCAATATTGGATTGCATGTGACTTACTCCTTGGTTGAGGGTTGGGTGTAAAATAAAACAAGTCTTATTCTTGTCGATTTATCTAATAATTTCAAGAGATTTTTCTTAAGGAAACGGCATTGATCAGGGACTGTAAAAATAATTGTGTAACTGCAATTTTTTTCTTAAATCTTAAAGCCACTTATGTGGCTCCACTCCTGGTAAAAAGCACAGTCCCATATTATTCGTCAATGTATAATTGACATTTTTTCCTTCAAGCGATTTTGTCAGTCACAATGCATTATAAGTTAATGGGGAGGTGGACATCTTCGCTGGTCTATATAATTGGCCTCTTTAGTTACTCTGGACTTTTGATTGTATTATGGAGCCGTAATGGGATCATATCAGAACTGGAAAGAACTCAAATAAATAATTATCATCTTGGTTGAAAAAAAATCAGCAATGGCTCTCTCAAAAAAATGGAAATTCCAATCTCATCAAAGGGTTCATGTGTTTAGGTTCCCATACTATATTACCCCCTTTTTTTTATTTTTTTTAACTTAGGATATTCGAGAAATACCAGAATTGGGATGAAATATGAAAAAAAATGGGAACCCAAATCTGCACCAAGAGGGCATGTATTTAGGTTCCCATACTATATTACCCTAACCATAGTCTCGGTATTCCAGTACTTCTGTCAACGCCTTAGAGGGGCTTTTAAGCCCCCTTATAAGGCAGGTGGTGGACCTTATTAAAAAACTTAGTTGTCAAAACGGTCACCGTATTCAATGGCAAACCTGTTCATGGCTGGCTTCCAGTTGTGTAATGGTCGTGTCCATCGCTTAGAGGCCATTTTTATCGCTAAATATACAACTTTTAAAGCCGACCGATCACTGGGAAATATCTTACGATTTCTGATCGCCTTGCGGATCACGCTATTTAACGACTCTATGGCGTTTGTGGTATAAAAAATCTTTCTGATTTCATCCGGATAATCGAAAATAGTGATGAGATTGTCCCAATTCCTACGCCAAGACTTTTCAATATTCGGATACTTTGAAGACCACTTGGTACAAAATTCCTCAAGGGCCTTTTCAGCTTCTGTCAGAGTCGTAGAGCCATAAATGGACTTGAGGTCTTGGGCGACAGCTTTCATATCCTTGGAAGGAACATAGCGAAGGGAATTGCGGACCATATGGACAATGCACAGTTGTACTTTAGACTTGGGAAAAGCCGCTGAAATGGCTTGAGGAAAACCTGTAAGACCATCTACAGAAAATATAAATACGTCTTTCAACCCTCGATTTTGCAGCTCAGTCAAAACACTCAACCAAAACTTTGAACCCTCATTTTCAGAAATCCATAGGCCCAACAAGTCTTTCTGACCCTCCTCTGTAATACCAAGAGCTAGGTAAATCGCCTTATTAATAACTCTCTTGTCTTGATGGACCTTCACCACGATACAGTCCAAAAATACGATAGGGTAAGTGCTATCCAAGGGGCGGTTCTGCCAAGCCGTAACTTCATCAATAACAGCATCCGTCACGTTGGCTATCACTGAGTGGGATATCTCTGCACCATGGTAGAGGTCTTTGATAGCTCCTTGAATATCCCTGGTCGTCATTCCCCTCGCATAGAGGGTCAGAATACTGTCTTCAAAGCCCTCAAGACGAGTCTTGCCTTTGGGAATGACTTGGGGCTCAAAGGAGGCACTTCGGTCACGGGGGACCTGAAGCTCCACCTCGCCTTTCTCTCCCTTTATGGTCTTTCTACTGTAACCATTGCGAGTGTTGGATTTGCGGGTCTCAGACTTCTCATGCCTCTCATAACCTAGGTGATCGTCCATTTCCGCATTAAGAGCTGTCTCTAAAACAACCTTCATCAGTTGACCCGTTATGTCGGATAAATCCTTTTGGGTCTTGACGTTCTTCGCTAGTTCCTTGCCTATTGTCTTGATATCCATTTTGCCTTCTCCTTTCAGGATGATAGTTCATCCTAATATGATTCGGCAGTTACACAAAATAGTTTACAGGCTCATTGATCACTCAAGTAGGTGTATGGTTCGCCCAGAGTTCGATTTGCTCCACGGTGTTATACGATACTTTATTCTGACTAGAATTCGCCTTTATTTTTTATTTTTCTTTGACCATCCCTAGAGAATTATTACATTCCCTTGACTAAGTCTTGTCATAACCTCCCCATGAGTTTAATACTCTGCATCAGGAGGTGTTATGATTTTAGCTACTTTTGTATCAACGGATGACCTTGTAAAAGAAGGTAAGAATTACAATTGGAAGAGGCCATGTAAGTGCCAAAATCCCGGCTGTAAAAGTGAGAAGCTCTGGGGCCATGGCTCAATGCCGTTTCCTTAAGCCACCACACCCCTCTGCCTCTGCGTTAAGCTATTTCTTTTAAAAGAACTCCCAGCCCTTTTGATAGACCTTTCATAGCTTCTTTTGAAGTGCCTCCTCTTCTCCATTGAAATCTTCATCAGCAACTTTATCTGCTTCCTAAATTTCTGATAGAGCCCCGCAACAAAAAGAGGGATGCTATCCATTATGAAATCAAGAATCAGTTTAAAGTTAGGTTTTTTGTAGTCATTTTTTACCAACTGATTCACACTGTCTTCATCCTCATTTATGCTCATTTGAATCTTTGTATAATTGAAGAGCCAAAAATAAGAATACAGCTCTTGCAATATTCCATTAAGGCTTGTTGAGTGCCACTGCTCCATTTTCATTGTCGATGTAAAATCACGAAATGTCGTTTCTATTTCCCAACGACGAGAGTAAAGAGCAACCATATCCTTCTTGTCCAAGGAGCCATGCGGAAGATTAGTGGCCAAAACAGAGAACTCCCCAGTCTTTGGGTTTTTATACTTATAGAGATGAATGACCACCCCCTCAATAACCATTCGTGAATACCAACCTGGGCCATTAAATAAATTTACAATGGGGATAAAAGTAGAGCCTCGCTTACAACGCGCAATAAAGAAGTTACTGGCTTGAGCATGGGCCTTAATAATCTCTGTAGATAAATAAAGCCTATCGTAGAGAGTTATGCTATTACTCTCAAAACTACCTATCATTTGAATAGCATTGGCGCCTAACAAGAGCGGGAGAATAGCAAAGATTCTTTGTCACACCCGATAAAACGTCATAAGCATGAGATAGATACATACGTAAGAAATGAGTTTCCATCTCATTTGGGCAAGGGTACCCACAATAACCCTCCTTTAAAAGATCTTTAGAGCGAGGAAGTGCTAATTGGTCGCCATCTATGGCATAGATATAAAAACCATGAAACGTTTTTCTCAATGGTTCGTAGTCTGTAATCAGAGATTCAAAGATATCTTTGAAAAATAGGTAAGAAATACTTTGACGTATCTTGCTGAGACTGCTTTTGACTGGCATGAGAAGCAGGTCACCAAAATGAGTCCATACCGTCTTAAGAGCGATTTGGTAGCCTTCGTAATTTGTTCCGGAAATAAGATAGATAATGGTAAAAAAGAAAATTTGAGGATTAAATTTTCGATTCCTTTTTTGTTTTTCTGGATCGACAAGGTGCTCTGGCTTGAAGGAAGAATCAAGTTTTGGTAGAATAAAATGGTCATCTGTGACGCGAACTCGTCATTTGGGGGCTTTCGAGATCAATATTGGATTGCATGTGACTTACTCCTTGGTTGAGGGTTGGGTGTAAAATAAAACAAGTCTTATTCTTGTCGATTTATCTAATGATTTCAAGAGATTTTTCTTAAGGAAACGGCATTGACTTGAGTGATGTATCTGTTTTTATTCCACATTTTCTATGCCTGCCCAGCTTCAACCATGGAATTTTACGGAAACTCCACACTGAATGGAGGCTTTCTGCACGCAGTATCGTTGATCTCAGTGGGGGAGTATGGGCAAAAACTTCTATTTCCCAGGCTCTCCGCAAGCACCAGTTAACAAAGCCCAGCCATGCTCAGCAAACTCCAACCTTTCATCGAAGATATGGAAAAACTCTCCTCAAAGGAAAATTGGTGGATCATAAGGGAGAGCAGAGAATCATTGAGCAGATGCTCGAACTAAAATCCCAGGGAAAATCTTCCTACCAAATTGCCAAACATTTAAACAGTAAGAAAATCAAAAGCAAAACCGGTGGACTGTGGACGTACCCCACAGTCACAGTCATCATCAAGCGGGAAACCCAGGAGGAACTATCATGAAAAGTATCATCGACACCATCATTGCCATTTTATTTATTCTCTTTGGCCTCGATTTTGGCCTGGAGTATCTCCACAGAGAGGTCAAAAGAGCCACCATCAAGAGACTCCACAAGGGACTCCCCCCACTGAGCCCAATGACTCAGAGAATGACGGGCCGGAAAATGACAGAGCCGAGAAACCCTTAGGGGTCCGGACGGAAAGGCAAAACAGGCAATGAAGCCTTACTCCTCCGGGCGAATCTACAAACCTGACTTTGTCTCTTTTTCAGAGATATTGTACGAATCTTTGTAAGAACAGTTCTGTTTTACAAACTTTGACTCAAGGAACCCCATCCAATGGCATTAAAGATTAAATTTTCTTTTCCAACACATAAAAATTTTTCTCAACGACCTGTTTTATCTATTTTTTTATATTTCTAACCTGGCGCAGCCAGAACCCAGAATTAAGACTGGACTCCAGACTTAATTCCTAAGTCTATGTTTGCTGTGAGCCTATCTCACAGTACTTAAGAGGGTCGGAATAAAATTATGTTCGAATTTTGCAGATATAATGACAAGTAAGGAACTATATGCCCTCTTGATAACTCTTCCATTTTCTTATGTAAACCCTCCGTTAAGAATTTGTTTTTCTAAATCTCGACATCCTGACAATCTCCTCTTGGGGAAGCCTCCGAATACTATAAAGTGCAAATGTGGTCGCAAAAATATTCCTTGGACATATAGGATTAAGACTTGAAACTAAGGTCTTCCTATAGTAGATTGCTTTTTGAAAGCATATAAAGGAGTTTATGATGGAAGTTTACGAACTAATCAAAAAAGCAATTATTGAAAAAAAACAGGTACACGCTAAGTATAAAGGTCGTTCAAGAGAGATGTGCCCCCATATTCTTGGAACTAAAAGTGGAAAACCACGGGTTTTATTTTATCAGTTTGGTGGCGATAGCAAAAGTGAATTAAGCGATAATGGAGGCTGGAGATGCATACCATTAGATGGTTTAGAAGATGTTTCCCTCAAAGAGGGTGAGTGGCATACAGTCATGGGAACAACTGACCAGAGAAGCTCCTGTGTTGATGAAATCGATGTTGAGGTAAAGTAAGGTTAGAAAATGAAGTAGTTTAGAATAATGTTGACATGACTCTCCTCATCACAGACTGGAGTTCCCCACAAAAAGTGGAGAGTTTTTTAAGCGAATCTTGATTGTTTATAGCCCTTGAGTCCCTATGCATCAAGGACCAAAGCGCCAATGTTTATTCAATTCCTGTAGTACTTTCTCTCCCATTATTCACATCCTCCGTGCTGTAAAAAGCATTTTGGGGTCATGTCACTTCATGGGTAAAATCGCTTTCAACCAAAACAACATTTTTCCACGATGTTGAGTTTGCCGTCACAAATACATTCGAGGAATTTTCAGGGAAGTACGTGTAATTCAAAGGGAGATTAGACAAATGGTTTCATTAACAACAACGGAGTGGTTATCGAAAAGACCAAAATGGCTGCAGTCTGCTGCAAAGCGATTGTTAGAATCTGGCGAAATCAATGAAACCGCCATTGGTGAACTTGTAGTGCTATGCCAGCAGGAAGCCAACAGTAAATTCCCTGATATCGATTACAGTATTCCAACAAATACCTTTGATACACATGATTCGGAAGAAATCCGCTTATGTTCGATTAGCGAAATTGCAGGAGTTAATAGACTGGCTCCCAAAAAGCCACTTCATTTTGGTACCAACAATATTGCTGTTGTTTACGGAAAAAACAGTTCTGGAAAATCAGGCTATGTCCGCCTACTCAAACATATTTGCGGAGCCCGTGACTGTATTCGTGGCCAACTGCACAAAGATGTGTTCTCGACTAAAGACGTTGTTCAAAAAGCCAAAATATCCTTTCTCAAAAACAACTCTCCTTCTGAACATGAGTGGTCAGGTCAGGGTGTTTGTGACGATCTGAGATCAGTTGACATTTTTGATACCTCTTTTAGCCGGGTGTTCATGGGTAGTGAGAATGAAGTCAGCTATGAACCTCCAGAACTTTCTTTTTTCAGCAGGCTTATTGATGTTTGTGAGAAAGTGGCGGCAAAACTTGATGCAGACAAAGAATCACTCAAATCAAAAATGGCGAATCTCCCTAACAACCTCCTTGGTTCCACTGAGGCAGATTGGTGGGGAAAGCTTAGTGCTAAAACGCAGACTGATGAAATTGATATCCATTGTTCTTTCACTCTGGAAAACGAGACGGAACTACTGGATATCCAGAAAAGAATTTCAGAACAATCGCCAGTTGATAAGGCCAGTCAATTAAAGAACAAAAAAACTTACGCTGACAGTATTATCAATGACGTTCAAAATTACCTCAATCAACTATCTGATGAAAATTGCAAACGAATCATCGCTACCAAAAAAAAATCCATCCTAAAAGAGTCGGCCTCTGAAACTGCTGCCAAAGATGCATTCAATGGCGAACAGCTTGAAGGAATTGGTTCCAATGTCTGGAAAGAGCTTTGGAATGCTGCTCGGAAATATTCAGAGGAATTAGCTTATAACGGGCAGGTGTTTCCTGTTGTTCAGGACGATTCTGCTTGTGTGCTATGTCATCAGCCACTATCAGAAGATGCGAAGCAAAGGTTCATATCTTTTGAATCGTACATAAAAGGAGAGACTCAAAAACAAGCTGTTCAAGCAGCAAAAAAAGCTAAACAGGCTATTGATGCCCTGCCGGATATCCCCAGCGTTGAAGCACTAAAAACAAAGATAGACGCTGCAGGCATAGAGAATCAGAATATTATTAAGGCTCTGACTGATGCAGTCACCACTCTTCTGGATAGAAAAACAAAATTACTATCACTTGAATCAGAAGACGCTTTAACGAGCATTGAGCAGACTCCACCTTGGTTGAAGGAAATACATAAAATCTCGCAGGAATACGAGGAAAGCGCTAAGAAATATCAGGAAGATACAACCAAAGACAATCGGGAAGAACTTCAAAAAGAATTGAAGAATCTTCAGACAAAAAAGTGGCTTGCCGAGCAAAAAACTGCGATTCAAGAAGAAGTCAATCGTCTCCAGATTCTTGAAAGAATTGAGAAAGCTAAAAAGAAAACCAGTTCTGCGGTATTGTCCAAGAAAAAGGGAGAATTGGCAAAGACGCATATCACTGATGACTTCGTTAAGCGTTTTTATAATGAACTCAAATGCTTGGAAGCCTCTCAACTTAATGTCAAATTAATCCAACCCAAGGTTTCTAAAGGGAAAGTCCTTTACACTCTTCAATTGAATGGGGCTGCCCATAATCACCTCAATGACGTCCTTAGTGAAGGTGAGTATCGAATTGTCTCTATTGCCGCATTTCTTGCTGATGTTACGGGTAGGAATTATCCGGCTCCCTTTGTGTTTGATGATCCGATTTCTTCTCTTGATCAAGATTATGAGGAAGCCGTGGTTCGACGGCTTTGCCAGATCGCCTCCAAAAGACAGGTTATCATATTCACGCATCGTCTTTCACTCCTGGGGATGGTTCAGGATTATGCCAAAGGTGCAAGTATCGAGCCTACAATCATTTGCATTCGTGAAGAACCATGGGGAACTGGTGAACCTGGAAACACTCCATTGTATGCACAAAGACCATTACAAGCACTTAACACTCTAATCGAGAGGCTTTCACAAGCAAAAAATATTTTTAATAAAAAGGGTTATGATGCTTATGAATCAGAAGCGAAGTCTCTTTGCATTGAATTCAGAATTCTTCTCGAACGAATGGTAGAGTATGAGCTCATGTCAGATGTTGTACATCGGTATAGGCGGGCAATTAATACAATGGGCAAAATTGGCAATTTGGCAAAGATCTCAAAAAAAGACTGTACATATTTTGATAATTTGATGAAAAAGTATTCAAAATATGTACACTCCCAGCCACTTGAAGTACCCCTCCCTCTTCCAAAGCCAGATGACTTAGAATCTGATTTTAAGGAACTAAAGCAGTGGCAAGAGGAGTTTAAAAAGAGACCAATAACTCCAGTTCTTCAGGAGGCTCAATGAAGTTCCTCCACACATCAGACTGGCATTTAGGGCGCTCCCTTTACGGCAGGAAACGCTATGAGGAGTTTTCGGCATTTCTGGATTGGCTGACCCAGACCATCAAAGATGAAGGGGTTGACGCTCTCCTTGTGGCTGGTGATGTGTTTGATACCAGCACACCAAGCAATCGGGCACAGGAGCTCTATTATCGATTCCTCTGCCGGGTTTCCACATCATGTTGCCGCCATGTTGTGGTCATTGCCGGTAACCATGATTCCCCTTCATTTCTCAATGCCCCTAAGGAATTGCTGCGGGCGCTGAATGTGTATGTGGTCGGCTTCATGACTGAATCTTTGGAAGATGAGGTGATTGTTCTTTACAAGGATGAGCAGCCGGAGGCAATTGTCTGCGCAGTACCGTACCTGCGGGACAAAGATATCCGGACGATCGAGCCGGGAGAAACCATTGACGATAAAAATGCCAAGCTTGCTGAAGGGCTGAAAAAGCATTATACGGATGTCTGTAGCATTGCAGAACAGAAACAAACCGAATTTGAAAATGCCGGGCACGACGGTATTCCTATCGTTGCCATGGGGCACCTCTTCACAGCGGGCGGCAAGACCGTTGACGGAGATGGAGTCAGAGAACTTTATGTAGGCTCATTGGCTCACGTTGGTGAGGAAGTCTTTCCTTCATCAATCGATTATCTCGCGCTCGGTCATTTGCACGTTCCTCAGGCCGTCGGCAGCGCTGAGCACATCCGTTATTGCGGATCGCCCATACCGATGGGCTATGGCGAAGCGACTCAGGAAAAGAAGGTTGTACTCATTGGGTTCAACAGCACTACTTCAAATATTCGGGAACTTTCGGTGCCGTGTTTTCAACAACTGATCCGAATCGTCGGTTCACTGGACGATATCCATGCAAAGCTGGAAGAGCTGAAAAAGGAAGAAAACTGTGCATGGCTTGAGATTGAATATACCGGCAGCGACATCATCGGCAGCCTGCGTGAAATGCTTGATGAGGCATTGGCCGATTCCTTCATGGAGATTCGGCGGATAAAAAACAGGCGCATCATGGATCAGGTAATCAGTACGATTGCGGAAAATGAAACCCTTGATGATTTGGATGCCGGTGACGTCTTTACCCGCTGTCTGGATACTTTTGATGTTCCTGATGAAGACCGGGAGGAACTGACGGCGTCCTATAACGAAGTAGTCAAGTCTCTTCGTGAAGAAGACGTAAATGCGGAATAGAGAGGCTAATTATGAAGATACTTGAACTCCGATTTAAAAACCTCAATTCCCTCTACGGTGAATGGGTCATTGACTTCACCGATCCCGAACATGTATCCAATGGAATTTTTGCTCTGACCGGCCCGACCGGTGCGGGTAAATCGACTATTCTTGATGCTATCTGTCTTGCCCTGTATGGAGCGACGCCCCGCCTTGGAAAAATCACGAAGAGCGGAAACGAAATCATGTCCTGTCAGACCGGTGAGTGCTATGCCGAGGTGTTGTTTGAATCTCAGTCTGGCCGCTTCCGTTGCCACTGGGAACAGCACCGTGCGCGAAAAAAAGCTGAGGGTAATCTGCAGGATCAGGAGCACCAGATTGCGGATGCCGACACCAGCAAACCCATCGAAACCAAAAAGAGTTTGGTCGCCGGAGTCATCGAAGAAAAGACGGGGATGGACTTTGACCGGTTCACCCGCTCCATCTTGTTGGCTCAGGGTGGCTTTGATACCTTCCTGAAGGCAAACGTTGAGCAGAAGTCTAAGATTCTGGAACAGATCACCGGCACTGAGATTTATTCGAAAATTTCACAACGTGTTCATGAGCGCCAGCGTGACGAACAGGAAAAGTTGAACCTGCTGCAGGTCGAAACATCCGGCATTGTGATTCTGGAGCCAGAACAGGAAAAAGAGATTCAACAGGATCTTGAAGGCAAGCAAAAAGAAAATATCGAGCTCAACGGCAAATCAGCTGAAACAAGAAAAGCCATTACTTGGCTCACTTCCATTGATGGATTGAAAAAGAAAATCAGCAGCCTTGCTGAAGAAGCAGTTAAGTTGCAAAATGATGTAGAGGTATTCAAACCGAAACGTGACAAACTTGATCGAGCCATAAAGGCCGCTTCATTGGATGGATTGTATGCAACACTCACTACCATCCAAAAGCAGCATTCAGAAGATCAAGCGAACCTGAAAGCCAAGGAAGCAGCTCTTCCAGAACTGGAGTCTTCTGCCAATACGCAGGCAGAATTACTCAATTCGGCGGAACAACAAACGGTTAAAGCCAAAAAGGAGCTGAAAGCAGCAGCACCGCTCATCCAGAACGTTCGCCTTCTCGATCAAAAACTCACCGAACAGGAAAAGGCTGTTTCAGACGGTACCGAGAGCTGCACCAAGGATGTGGCAAAGATTGATGCGGATAAGCAGGATCGAGCTAAAAAACAGGAAAACTGGACCGAGGCCGAAAAAACTCTGAAGCTTGCTGAAGGCTATCTCAAGGAGCATGCACAGGATGAATGGCTGATCAGTGGTCTGGCCGGTATTGAAGAACAGCTGGACAGACTGCTCTCCAGACAAAAAGAGATCGATCAGAAAGAGATAGATTACAAGAAGGTTGAATCGACTCTGGAGCAAGTGGTAAAGAAACTCGACGAATGTGCAAAGCAATGCGGTATCCGCAAACAGGAAATTGAGGACGCATCAAAAAAACTTCAGCAAGGGAAAGATACCTTGGGTGCATTGCTGAGTGACCGACCGTTGCGTGAATATCGTACCGAGAAAGAAACTCTATTTCGTGAAATGACTTTTCTGTCAAGGATTGCGGAGCTTGAAGGTCACCGGGCCAAACTGGAAGACGGCAAACCCTGTTCTCTTTGTGGTGCTAAAGAACACCCCTTTGCCAAGGGGAATATTCCGGTACCCGATGAAACCGAACAGAAAATTGAGATGCTCACCAAGTTGATCACCAAGGCTGAGGAGATGGAGGCCGCCAATAAAAAGCTGGAAGAGGGAAAAACCGCTGCCAACAAAAATCTAACCAAAAGTGAAAAACTGGAAGCAACTGCGGTCAATGATAAAAAAGCAGCTAAGAAAGACCTTGTGGAATTGAAGAATGACCTGGAGAAACTTCGGGCCGATTTTACCAAACTGAAAGAGGCGGTATCCGTCAAACTTCAGCCGCTTGGCATTACAGAAATACCCGAGACGCAAGTTTCATTACTATTTAAATCTCTCAAGGGTCGTTTGAATGCATGGAAGGATCAGGTTAAGAAAAAGGTGGGAATCGAAAAACAGATTGCAGACATCGATAGTGAGATGAAGCGTCTGGATGCAGTCATTGCAACTCAAGAAGCCGCCTTGACTAAGAAGTTGGAAGGTTTGGAAACGCTGAAAAAGGAACATGCGGACGAGAGTGAAGAGCGGAAGAAATTGTATGGAGATAAAAAAACTGACGATGAAGAAAGCCGCCTGAATAAAGCCGTTACAGATGCTGAGGAAGCTGAAAAAAAGGCCAGCGCACTGAACTTTAAGCTGCAGCAGGAATTCACAACTTCAAAAACGCATGTTGAATCCCTGAAAGAGCGCATCGAACAGAGAATGCCGGAACTGACAAAAGCGGAAACCGATTTCTCATCAGCACTCGAACCGGCTGGATTTTCAGATGACAAGCAGTTCCTTGAAGCCAGACTGACAAATGAAGAGCGGACTATTTTATCTGCCAGAGCAAAGAAACTGGATGACACTCAAACAGATATCAAGGCCAGACAAAAAGATCATGAAACGCACTTGACCACGGAGATAGCCCAAAAGATTACTGACAAATCCCTTGAGGAGTTGGAATCGCAATTCAAGAAGTATGAGGAGTCACTAAAAGAGCTGTGCGAAGCCATTGCCGGTCTCAAATATAAGCTGAATGAGAATACAGCTTCCAAAGAGCGGATAAAGGAAAAGCAGATCGCTATTGAGGCTCAGAAAAAAGAGTATCATCGCTGGGAAAAACTGCATAATCTGATCGGTTCTGCTGACGGAAAAAAATACCGCAACTTTGCTCAGGGGCTGACCTTTGAGTTGATGGTTTTACATTCCAACCGCCAGTTGGAAAAGATGACCGACCGTTATCTGCTTATTCGTGATGACGAACAGCCTCTGGAGTTGAACGTCGTTGATAATTATCAAGCAGGTGAAATCAGATCGACCAAGAATCTGTCCGGTGGAGAAAGCTTCATTGTCAGCCTCACATTGGCGCTGGGACTTTCCAAAATGGCCAGCCGCAAAGTTCGTGTGGATTCCCTGTTTCTCGATGAAGGCTTCGGTACCTTGGATGAGGAAGCTCTGGAAACCGCTCTGGAAACATTGTCCGGTCTTCAGCAGGACGGTAAGTTGATTGGAATCATCTCCCACGTCTCTGCACTAAAGGAAAGGATCAGTACACAGATAACGATAACACCTGTCTCCGGCGGCCGCAGTTCACTTGCCGGTCCGGGCTGTAATAAGGTCGCTAACAGTGAATAAAAGGGAACGATTCTAATGGTGAAAAAAAGATATCTGACCAAATCAAGATTCAAACTGGCAACCAAATGCCCCACGAAACTCTTCTATACAGAGAAAAGTGAGTACGCAAACCAGAACCTCGATGACAGTTTTCTCCTTGCGCTGGCCGATGGCGGATTTCAGGTGGGTGACCTGGCTAAATGCTATTTCCCCGGTGGCCATGATATCAAAACGCTGGATTATGAGCAGGCTCTGACTGAAACCAATAAACTGTTGCAGTTGGATCAGGTCACAATATACGAAGCCGCAATAGCAACCGAGAACCTCTTTATTCGTGCGGATATTCTGGTCAAGAACGGCAACCGGCTCAGCCTCTATGAAGTAAAGGCCAAATCTTTTAATCCGGAAGAGAAATATCCCTTTGTCAATAAAAACGGGACAATCAAATCCGGCTGGAAATCTTACCTCTACGACGTTGCCTTCCAGAAATATGTTATCAATCAGACCTTCTCGCAGTATGAAGTATCAGCCCATCTCATGATGGCCGATAAATCCTCAATGTGCCCGACTGAGGGGCTTAATCAGAAGTTCCGTCTAGTGAAAAACCACAATGGCCGGAAGTCTGTTTCCATATCGGACAGTTTGATAGAAGCAGATTTAACACCACCAATTCTCTGCAAGGTCAATGTAGACACAGAGTGTGAACAGATTTATGCCGGAACAGATGGCGGAAGCGATCAGTCCCTGAGTTTCAAACAACGAGTTGATCTGTTTGCAGATCACTATGCCTCGGATACGAAAATTCCGTCACCGGTATCAATTAACTGCTCCGACTGTGAGTTTTATACCACTGACAGTGATGAACAGTCTGGATTGAAAAGCGGCAGGAAAGAATGCTGGAAAAAGAATCTGGGCTGGGACGACAAGGATTTCGAGTGCCCAACAGTGCTGGATGTATGGAACTTCAGGAAAAAAGCCAAACTGATTGAGGCTGGCTGCATCAAAATGTTGGACCTTACCAAAGAGGATGTGGCTCCAAAGCCTGACAAAAAGCCGGGAATATCCGCAAGTGAACGGCAATGGCTTCAGATTGAAAAATACCAGGCCGGCGACAATACGGTCTGGCTGGATCGGAATAGCCTGCAAAGCGAAATGAACAGTTGGGTGTATCCGCTTCACTTTATTGACTTTGAAACCACGATGGTGGCTATACCCTTCAATGCAGGCCGTCGGCCTTACGAAGGAATCGCTTTTCAGTTTTCTCATCACATTGTTCATGAAGACGGAACCGTCGAACACTATGGTGAGTACCTGAATGCGGAACAGGGAGCATTCCCGAACTACGATTTTTTGAGAGCACTTAAGGCTCAGCTTGAAAGCGACGCTGGAAGCATCTTCCGCTATTCCAACCACGAAAACACATTCCTCAACATGATTTACCGTCAGCTTCAGGATGATAACACCGTTGAGGACCGGATGAAATTGTGCAACTTCATCAGATCGATCACCAAATCTGTTAATGACTCGGTAGATCAATGGATTGGCGAACGCAATATGGTGGATATGTTGGAAATTGTTAAGCGCTACTATTATAACCCAGCCACTAATGGTTCTAATTCTATCAAGCAAGTGCTTCCGGCAATCCTGAATAGCTCGAAATACCTGCAGGATAAATATTCAAAGCCGATCTACGGTTCGGAAAACGGGATCAAGAGCCTCAATTTCAAAGATTGGCAATGGATCAGGGTGGAGTCCGGAAAAGTCGTCAACCCCTATAAAATGCTGCCTAAAATGTTTCAGGATATCTCTGACAAAGATATGAGGATATTGAGTGATAACGATGAACTGAGAGACGGTGGAGCTGCCCTGGCAGCATATGCGCGAATGCAGTTTGAAGAAATGACAGATTACGAATGTGAGGATATCCAAAAGGCTCTGCTCAAATATTGCGAATTAGACACCATGGCAATGGTGATGATCTATGAAGGTTGGAAAGATCTTCTGCAGTAGAAACAACAAAACTAAAAGGTACCCAAATGTCAGCCAAATTGATCGAAACAACAGTCAGCTGGAGTTCCCCAAAAAAATGGAAGGATTTTGTAAGCGAATTTTGCTTCCCGAGGGGCTCTCAAAGATAGAGCGAAGGGCCCTCACTCGAATTGCCAGGGACTGTAAAAATAATTGTGTAACTGCAATTTTTTTCTTAAATCTTAAAGCCACTTATGTGGCTCCACTCCTGGTAAAAAGCACAGTTGTTAGCTGACAATTAAAATGCCCCACCGTCGCCAATGAAAAGTGGCCACTTTTCAGAGGAGGACCTATGGTGATTTTTGGCATTGTCAACCGAGACGCATATAATCAATTGATATTACTCATAAAAAGGCTCCGAGCTGATAAGAACTCCTTTTGGGTTCTTGTCGACCTGGAAAGGGGCTTCGTGTTGGAGAGTCCTTCCATGACAGCCTATTCAGGTTCCATATTTGTCATTTGTAGACTGTTTCTGGATTTCAATGAGGTTAAATATATAGTCAAGAAAAGCCTGTTTAGGCTGTGCCCATTTTCTAAAGTATTTAAATTCCACAAGATTCCAACATTTGCCTCAATTTTCATGGAATTTCTTTCTGAAGACAGGCTTCCCTTAAAGCCGTCGCCAATTAAAATGTCCCACTTTCAATATGGAGGTTGTCGCCAATGAAAAGTGACCAATCTTCAGGGAGTGTTCAAATACTAGATGTAAAATTGCATGGCATTGCCCTCACCAGTTGCATGGTATTACCCGCACCGATTGCATGGCATTACCCGCACCAGTTGCATGGCATTACCCTCACCAGTTGCATGGCATTGCCCGCACCAGTTGCATGGCATTGCCCGCACTGATTGGCATGACTGATTCCCCTTAGCATAGCGTCATTGATGTTCTATAAAGACCTCCAATCTTTAACCAAGGAGGTCGAAATGAGAACAAAGATGGATCATGAGCGTTACACAAAAATAAAATCATTAATAAAGGCAAATATTCCCGACCGAGAAATCAGTCGCCGCATGAAATGCTGCACCAAGACTCTTAGAAAGATAAGACGTGGTCTTTTAACAGACCCCAAGGATTGGAAGACCCAAAGAGAAATTCCCCCTTGGTCTTACGGTATAGATTGGAAGATTATTGAGAAGGAGATTGAGGATAGGCATTGTTTAAGTGACGTTTGGGAGGAAAAATTTCTGAAGGTCATTAGCTACCCCCAGTTTACGAGGGAGTTTCATAAGCAATTTCCAAAAGCTGGCAAAAGGATTATTACCTTGCGTGATTTTCAGCCAGGCCACCAAGTTGAGGTTGATTACGCAGGGTTTCAGCAAGAGTGGATCGATGAAGACCTTAATATTCATAAGGCCCATATATTTTGCTCAAATCTATGTTTCTCTCAGCGTATTTTTGCTTATGGCTCTTTGAGCGAATCCAGTGAAGATTTTCTTCATGCTCACGTTCTGATGTTTGAATATTACGGTGGGGTTCCGAGAGTGGTTGTTCCTGATAATTTAAAGACTGGAGTGAACACACCCCATTTGTATGATCCAGAGTTGAATAAATCCTACCAAGAGCTTTTGGAACACTATGACACGGTGGCTGTTCCCGCTCGAGTTCGTCGTCCCCAGGATAAAAGCCTTACTGAGAATGCCGTGAAGCTCGTTACAAGGGCCCTCAGGTTCATGTACAGACGAGAGACCTTCACCAGTCTGGATCAAATTAATAAGGCTTTAAGGGAGGTGTGCGAGAAGATAAATGCTCGCCCTCACACAAGATTTAAGGTCTCCCGCAATGAAAAATTTCAACGAGAGGTAAAAACTTTAAAACCCTTGCCTTCTTTTCCCTACCGGTGGGGACGTTGGGAGAAGAAAAAACTCCACCAAGACTGTCATGTGAGCGTTGAATCCAACTTCTACTCGGCTCCGTTTCAGCACCGAGGGGAGTATGTAGATGTAAAAATTGGAGTGGAGAGTGTGGAGATTTACTTTCAAAAACAGCTCCTCGCTCGCCACAAGAGGACCAAAGGTAAACTCGGAGAGTACATCACCAAAAACGAACACCTCCCGGAGCCCAGTCGCGCCTACAAGGAGGCCACTCCCCAGAACATTCTCATTCAAGCAAGTATGATTTGTAAAGAGCTTGAAAACTTCATTGAGGAGCTTTTTCAGGGTGGGACCATTGAAAATCTCAGAAGAGCTATGGGCTTTGTAAGCTCCTGTCACAAAGAAATCCAGAAAGAGGGCAAGGAAAAGTCCCTTCCTCTCATTATCAAAGCCCTTGAGGACTGCAAGCAGTGGGAGAAAAGGAGGGTTAGATATTTTCAGCAACAACTCCATTTCTATAAAGGGCAAAAAATAAAAAAGGTGAACGAGAAAATAGATCGTAAACAAGGCAACCCTTATTTGCGACATAACGAAAATCCAAATAACCAAAGCCCCAAGGAGGTGCCAGATGGATGAAGTACAAATCAAAAACCACATGCATGAGTTGAAGCTCTATGGAATGTTAGACAGCCTTGAAGTGGCGCTGGATAACACAAGCCACAAGACTCAAGCATTGGATCTATTGAACGAGCTGTTATTTGCAGAAGTGGAGGCTCGGAAAATCCAATTCAGCCAAAGACTTCTCAAGACCTCAAAGCTGCCTCACAAGGTCAGAGGTGAGGCATTTGACCACCATGCCAAAAGGTCTATTAGTAAAAGAGAGGTGGATAGGCTTCAAACTTTATCATGGGTTAAGGAGCAAAGGTCTATCATTGTCGAAGGGCCAACGGGGGTGGGTAAAACCTTCTTGGCCCAGAGCCTGGGACACCAGTGTTGTCAATCCAGAATCTCCACACTGTTTATAGACATCAACATATTTCTAGAAACCTTGGCCCTGGAAAGGCACTCAGGAAGGTATTTGAACTACTTGCGTCGTCTGGGCCGCCCCCAAGTGTTAATTTTTGATGACTTTGGATTAAGGAAGTTCTCCCAAAGTGAATCCACAGACTTCTGCGATATTTTAAAGTTTCGTTCCGATAGGTCCACCATTATTACCACTCAACTGCCAATAACGCATTGGTCAGAAATTATTGATGATGAGGTGCTGGCAGATACTATCATCGACCGTTTGAAGCATACCGCCATAAAAATTTTACTTAAAGGAGAGAGTTATCGAAAAATCCAGGGAACAAAACTTGACCAGGACTTTTCCCTAAAATAGGAAGAAATAGGATTACAAATTAACTAAAATTTTCCCCAGAAATGGGAAGGAAAATCATCAATGACGCATTGAAATAGGGAAAGTGAGGGTAATGGGTGCAACCAGTGCGGGCAATACGCGCAATTGTACAACTAGACAATGAAGTCTCTTCTTCTGATATAGATACTAAGCTCACAGAGTCCCTCCCTCTTGCAACTCAAAAGGTTAGCAATGAGGAGGATCTTATGATTAGTCAATACACTTTCGGCCGCATTCGTGACCTGAGTCACAGTGGTAAAAATAAGACAGAAATATCTCGTGAATTAGGGATCAATCGTAAGACGGTGCGCAAGTACTGTGAGTCAACACCCCACCGAAGTACAAGGCGAGGTCCAAAAGAACTCGCCCAGATCCCCTTAATGGATATATGGATCGGGTGAAGTACTTTTTGAAGTTGAACCCAAGTAACACCGCCCGTGAAATATATGAGCTATTAGTTGAGGAGGGTTATCGTGGGAGTGAGAGAACGGTTCAGAGAAGAGTTTGTGAGATTCTTGGTTCTCGCCCCAAGGAGCGTTTTTTCAGCCAAAGATATGATCCTGGAGAACAGGCTCAGTTTGATTTTAAGGAGAAGGTTGCTTTACCATTTGCCGATGGTGTTCAGATCGTTCATCTCCATTTTGGAACATTGCCTTGTAGTGGCACCTGTTGGGTTCGTGCCTACCCCTTTCTTGTCTATGAGTGTTTCATCGATGGGGTGCATGCTTTTTTTGAAAAGATAGGTGGGATGAGTGCGAACATCCGTATTGATAATTTATCTCCCTGTGTGAAGAAAGTTCTTAAAGGAAATCAGCGAATTTACACCCAATCTTTTGATCGAGCCATCCAATACTATGGATTTAAGGTTCTTCCCTGCCGCGCAGGGAAGGGCTCTGACAAGGGAGATGTGGAGCGTGATATTCGAACCTTCAGTTCTCGGATAAAAAATATTGTTAGAAACAAAGGAATTATTTTTAAAGACTGGGATCATTTGAATCAGTTTTTAGAGTCTTATATGGATCAGCATCAGAGTGACTCCACCAAATCTCGCTTTGAGGAGGAGGCCAAAGTTCTTAAGCCTTTGCCTCCACGAGATGAAGATATTCTCTGTAAGGTGAATATTTGTCAAAGTAATGGTTATGGGACTTTGAGAATAGGTAAAACCACATATTCCATACCTGATGAGGTGATCCAATCTCCCTGTAAAACCGTACAGGGTCCCTATCATGTCACGATCTATCGTGCAGGAGGGAAGCAAGAAATTGTCGCTCGCCATCAAAGAAAACCTGATGGGGAGCATAGTCTTCTTCTTGAACATATCCTTCCCTCTTTAGTTCGTAAGCCGCAAGCCATGGTAAGATGGGCTCACCGATCCATTCTTTTTCCAACAAATGTGTTTGAAAATTTTTATCAATACCTCAAGCAACAAGATTCAAGCCGTGCCGAGCATGAATATTTAAGAGTTATCAACTTGATTCAGCATGTGAGTTGGCAGGACTTATCTACAGCCATGGAGCTTCAATTAGAAAGTCGTGAGATTTTCGACTTTAAATCCATAAAAGATTTGCTCTTAGGCAATCCCACCAAAATTAATTTGAATGACCAACAAAAACCACTTCAACCTAGATTGTCTCAATATGACAGTCTTGTTCCAAACATAGGAGGTTCTTAATGAATCACGAAGAACTTATAGGTTCTCTTAAAAAACTCCGACTTCCAGCGATGGCGGATGAATATGTTGCAACGGCTAGAGTTGCCGAAAAAACAAAAAAGACGTATGAACAGTATTTAGGTATACTCGTTCAAAATGAGCTTGCTGACAAGCATTCCCAGAGAGTGAAAAGATTGCTTAAGGGGGCCAAGCTTCCTCAACTTAAATCACTCCAAACTTATAACTTCCAGAAAAGAACGGGAGTGACAGCTCAGCAAATTAATTGGATGGCAGAGGGAGAGTGGGTCAGAAAAGCCTGTAATGTTGTGTTTTACGGAAGCTTTGGAATGGGGAAAAGTCATTTGGCCATGTCCCTAGTTCGTTCACTCTGTGAACAAGGCTATCGATGTTTATGGGTCACCACTCATGAACTTATTGAAACAATGCGTGAAAGCAAGAAAGAACTCTCATTGAATGCTCTTTTTAAGAAATTAGACCGTTTTGATCTTATTGCTTGTGATGAACTTGGCTATACAGCTTCCTGCACAGAGGGTGCTGATCTTTTCTTTCAATTCATATCTCAGCGATATGAAAGGAAAAGTCTCATGATCACTACAAACTTAACTTACTCTGAATGGGATAAGGTGTTTCTTAACCCTATTACCACCGCTGCTGCTGTTGATCGAATTATTCACAACTGTGAAACCCTCAACATTGAAGGAAAAGAAAGTTGGAGAACCGAATCGGCAAAAGCCAAGTCTAAACAGAGCAAAGAGGAAAGTTCAACCAAAGAAGTTCATTAGAGATCCCCACTTTTGGGGAAGGAACTCGCCAGTTATCCACAAAATTTATCCACAGCAGCACTGCGTTGCTAGACATCGGGGTCACAGCCGCAGTGTCGCCATGGATAAATTTATGGATAACTGGCTTTTACCGTACTATTTGCTCGTCACTCTCGCGGAGCTTTAGACATTAGCTGCGCCAAGGAATCCTGAAAAATACTCCATTTACCTCTGCCATAGGGCTGAAGGATGCATTTGGGGTCATGCCAAAAGTGGTGGGCAGAAAATCATTCCTCAGAATCTTGTGGCATAGTCCGAGTTAAATGATGAGCAAAATAAAGACACTTGACTAAACTCTGAACGAAGAATAACTAAATCAGTACATCATCAACTGGCCGTTTTTCATTGGCGACGGCTTCTAAAAATGGCCAATTTTAATTGGCGCCTAACAACAGTCCCATATTATTCGTCAATGTATAATTGACATTTTTTCCTTCAAGCGATTTTGTCAGTCACAATGCATTATAAGTTAATGGGGAGGTGGACATCTTCGCTGGTCTATATAATTGGCCTCTTTAGTTACTCTGGACTTTTGATTGTATTATGGAGCCGTAATGGGATCATATCAGAACTGGAAAGAACTCAAATAAATAATTATCATCTTGGTTGAAAAAAAATCAGCAATGGCTCTCTCAAAAAAATGGAAATTCCAATCTCATCAAAGGGTTCATGTGTTTAGGTTCCCATACTATATTACCCCCTTTTTTTTATTTTTTTTAACTTAGGATATTCGAGAAATACCAGAATTGGGATGAAATATGAAAAAAAATGGAAACCCAAATCTGCACCAAGAGGGCATGTATTTAGGTTCCCATACTATATTACCCTAACCATAGTCTCGGTATTCCAGTACTTCTGTCAACGCCTTAGAGGGGCTTTTAAGCCCCCTTATAAGGCAGGTGGTGGACCTTATTAAAAAACTTAGTTGTCAAAACGGTCACCGTATTCAATGGCAAACCTGTTCATGGCTGGCTTCCAGTTGTGTAATGGTCGTGTCCATCGCTTAGAGGCCATTTTTATCGCTAAATATACAACTTTTAAAGCCGACCGATCACTGGGAAATATCTTACGATTTCTGATCGCCTTGCGGATCACGCTATTTAACGACTCTATGGCGTTTGTGGTATAAAAAATCTTTCTGATTTCATCCGGATAATCGAAAATAGTGATGAGATTGTCCCAATTCCTACGCCAAGACTTTTCAATATTAGGATACTTTGAAGACCACTTGGTACAAAATTCCTCAAGGGCCTTTTCAGCTTCTGTCAGAGTCGTAGAGCCATAAATGGACTTGAGGTCTTGGGCGACAGCTTTCATATCCTTGGAAGGAACATAGCGAAGGGAATTGCGGACCATATGGACAATGCACAGTTGCACTTTAGACTTGGGAAAAGCCGCTGAAATGGCTTGAGGAAAACCTGTAAGACCATCTACAGAAAATATAAATACATCTTTCAACCCTCGATTTTGCAGCTCAGTCAAAACACTCAACCAAAACTTTGAACCCTCATTTTCAGAAATCCATAGGCCCAACAAGTCTTTCTGACCCTCCTCTGTAATACCAAGAGCTAGGTAAATCGCCTTATTAATAACTCTCTTGTCTTGATGGACCTTCACCACGATACAGTCCAAAAATACGGGTATATCCGAGTTTCTCAACAGAAAATGGGCCTAATTTCGACGTTGCAGAATTACCGCATTAAAAACCAAGAAAATAATTCAATTTCCATGATTTATCCCCCTCATTACTTTACCCATAACAAAACCATGGTTTAATCTCTTAATTTACTTATTGGAAAATAATACAGGAGATGCCATGGTCTTGAATAAGTTTATTATAAAGATGTTGAAATTATCATTCTTAAAAGTGACTTGGGTTAAATTTAAAAATCGAAATCAAGAACTTCACTTAGGGGTTAAACCCCATAAGAATGGCTGCCGCTGTCCTCATTGTGGACGCCGCTGTAAGATACTTAGATGCTTAGAAGAAAGAGTGTGGCAAGATATCGTCGTGTGCGGTACCCCCATTTATTTCCATTATTCTCCGAAGGAAGTTCTGTGTCCCACTCATGGTCGTATTATGGAGAGAATTCCTTGGGCCGACCACTTCAGTCGAGTCACCTATCGTCTGGAACTAACAATTCTGACCCTGACCAAGCAGATGACCCAAAAAGCCGTTTCAGAGCTTGTCAAGATACCCACATCCACCTTATCTGATCTTATTCATCGAATCATCCACAGGGAACGAGATGGTCACAAAATTCGTGGTTTGGAGGTCATTGGAGTCGATGAAATTTCTTATGCTAAGGGAAGGAAGTTTATTACCTTGATTTACGACATGAAGAAAGGCTGTGTCGTTTGGATTGGAAAAGGTAAGGGTAAGGAGACAATAGACTCCTTTTTTACAAAGGAACTCAGCCAATATCAGCGAGACAAAATTAGAGTGGCTTGTTGTGATATGGCTCAAGGCTACATCTCCTCTATCAAGGAGCATTGTAAGAATGCTACTCTCGTTTTGGACAAATTTCACATTATTCAATCCCTCAACAGGGCTGTGGATGAGGTGAGAAAAGAAATTTGGAGAGATGCCTGCAAGAAGGACAGAAAGGCTATTAAGGGAACTCGCTGGTTGATAGCCTACAGTTCATCCTCTCGTAGTAAGGCCCAAACTCGTAAAATTAACCTCATGGAGAAATCTAACAATAAAATATTCAGAGCATGGCTGCTTAAAGATAATTTTGAGCATTTCTGGGATTATGTGAGTCCAGGTCATGCTGCGAATTTTCTGAATGCCTGGATCACTCGTGCCTTAAGATCACGCATTGATTCTATGAAAAAGTTTGCCTTGATGCTCAGGAAGCACCAAGAAAATATTCTTTCCTTCATTAAAGATCCTGTCACAAATGCCAAGGCTGAGGGAATCAATCGCCTTCTAAAGATCATAAAAAATCGGGCTTCAGGATTTAAGAACCTACAGGGTTTTGAGAATATGATTTACTTGTGTGCTGGGGATTTGGATATTGTTGGAAGTTTCCCCAAGCGTTTTTGTACATTATAGTTTTTATTGTCGATCAACATTTCTTTTTCCAATTCACCTCCCCATACTAACTCCGCCAAGATGAGTCAGTTATCCACAGACTCATCCATGGCGACGCTGCGGCTATGGCCCTCGGAGCCACAATAAAGCAGCGCTGCTGTGGGTGAGTCTTGTGGATAACGGCGGCTCTCCACACAAGTGATTTGGTAGCCCTGTCCTCCGTGTTTTTATGTACAAATCTTAGGAATAACCTGTACATCCAGTTTTTAGCTATTTCCCTAGGGAATTTGGACTTTAGGCTCCGAGAAACTCGGATATAGCCAAAAATACGATAGGGTAAGTGCTATCCAAGGGGCGGTTCTGCCAAGCCGTAACTTCATCAATAACAGCATCCGTCACGTTGGCTATCACTGAGTGGGATATCTCTGCACCATGGTAGAGGTCTTTGATAGCTCCTTGAATATCCCTGGTCGTCATTCCCCTCGCATAGAGGGTCAGGATACTGTCTTCAAAGCCCTCAAGACGAGTCTTACCCTTGGGAATGACTTGAGGTTCAAAGGAGGCACTTCGGTCACGGGGGACCTGAAGCTCCACCTCGCCTTTCTCTCCCTTTATGGTCTTTCTACTGTAACCATTGCGAGTGTTGGATTTGCGGGTCTCAGACTTCTCATGCCTCTCATAACCTAGGTGATCGTCCATTTCCGCATTAAGGGCCGTCTCTAAAACAACCTTCATCAGTTGACCCGTTATGTCGGATAAATCCTTTTGGGTCTTGACGTTCTTCGCTAGTTCCTTGCCTATTGTCTTGATATCCATTCTGCCTTCTCCTTTCAGGATGATAGTTCATCCTAATATGATTCGGCAGTTACACAAAATAGTTTACAGGCTCCTTGAAACGCAAGCACATGCCTGAGACGTCACCCTCTTGCAAGTCTGAGAGACTTTCAAAAGCCTTGGCGGCAGTTACACAAAATAGTTTACAGGCTCTATCTTTATCAAAGTATAGTTTTATCATTTCTTTGTTTTGAATATTTTTTGTGCAGAAAAGGCAAAAATATCCATCAATCTCTTCGTCACTCTCCAATATATTTTTCCTTATCCTTCCTGAGGGGGTAAAATACTTTTCTAAACATGCCTTAATAGGTTTCCCTTTAGATAATGATTTTTGAGCATGCTGTATCTCACGATGACGAGACTCTTGTATTTCAACTCTTTTCCGATCATTATAACAAATAGCCAACTTTCCTTTAACTCTGTTAAATGAATAGTCTACTTTTTTTATATAGAATACTCTTTTCTCTAATGGGATCATATTTGAAACATTTTTTATCCCACCATCATTTATAACCTCTCGGACTGTGCTTTTTTCTTTACTGTTCATTGGAACTCCACATAGCGTGTTCCACCCCAATTTCTTGACCTCTCTTAGGTTTTCTCCAGAAGGAATTCCTCTATCATACACAAGAAGACCTGAGCGGAGATTATAGTGAGAGAATTCTTGTACAAGGCCAGATAGGGTTTTGCTGTCGGCAATATTTCCATCAAATGTCTTGTGGAAAACAGGAACCCCTTCTTTCTGAGTTACACATAGACCTACTTGAATAAGCGGTTTATCTTTTTTTCCTTCTTTGCTATGACCTAGCTTTCCTATTGTGCATTTTTTCCCATATAAATATGTATTAGTAACATCATACACCATTCCTCGCAAAGACAGCTTATATTTTCTTTTGGCAACATTAAATACATTCCTCTGAATAGACTCTATCTTACTTTCAGTTAAAGTATCTAGAGATGTTAGCAACCGATATTCTGTTAAACCATCTAAATCCAATATATTATTTAAATCTGTTCTCTCAAACCATTCAGGCATATTATTTAGGCTCTGATAGTTTAGACAGTGGGCATATACCATACTTAATATTTCATTAGAGTAAGACCCCAACATATTTTGTAGTTCTAATTTTTTAGAAATACTATCTAAAACCAATAATGGTCCATATACTTTCACCTCATTGACTTGAAGGTCATCAGATGATATCGATATTACCTTTTTTTCATCTACCTCTTTCCCAATGTAACGAATATGTTTCTGTACTACTTTTCCATTAATTCTCTTACCTTCTACTTCTGCTAAATATGTTTTTCCATTTTTTTTTATTTTTCTGATGTAACTCATATTTCCCCTCTCACTAGTGTTGTGTATAATTTATACACAACAAAATAAAGGGAGGCAATAGTAATTTATGAGAATTTTCTAAAAAAATAATGATTTTTCAGAAGGAGAAGGGCATGTTATGAAAAAATATAAAGATAGTCTATAAATGTTGTGTATAAAAATGGCCACGAATTCAAGTCTAGCATCCAAGCTAGTGAGCATGAGGAAGCCTTCTAAAGGCTTTCTAAAAAAAACAAAACTGGGTTTAAGCTATCATCGGAAAATACTTTAACCACCATCATCGAGTCCATCGTCACTAATACTCCAACTACGATCTATGAGGGCGCTCCGTGCATCAATAGCACTATTATTGTATTTTGAATTTCCACCATGGAATGAGATATTATTCTGTTGTGAGGTGGTGTGGATTTGGTTGAGCAGGCTGCTGTATATTCCCGTGGGAAGGGTGAGTCCTTCAAGCATGCTACTCATGTCTGTGACACTAAGGAAATTCCATTGAGTCATATCGGGTTGAGCCATTGGGGCTTGCCTAAACATAGAACTCATGTTTGTGACATTGGAGACATCCCAACCGCTGACGTCGGGATTGGCAACATCTGCCCCATCAAACATATAACTCATGTTTGTGACATTGGAGACATCCCAACCGCTGACGTCGGGATTGACAACATCTGCCTCATCAAACATATGACCCATGTTTGTGACATTGGAGACATCCCAATCGCTGACATCGGGATTGGCAACATCTGCCAAATAAAACATATAACTCATATTTGTGACCTTGGATGTATCCCAGCGACTCACATCGAGATCGGCCATATTTGCATCGGAAAACATAAAGTTCATATTTGTGACCTTGGATGTATCCCAGCGACTCACATCGAGATCGGCCATATTTGCATCGTAAAACATATAACTCATATTTGTGACCTTGGATGTATCCCAACCGCTGACGTCGGGACTAGCAACATCTGCCCCACCAAACATATAACTCATATTTGTGACCTTGGATGTATCCCAACCGCTTACGTCGGGATTGGCAACATCTGCCTCATAAAACATATAACTCATATTTGTGACCTTGGATGTATCCCAACCGCTTACGTCGGGATTGGCAACAGATGCCTCAGAAAACATAGAGTTCATGTTTGTGACATTGGAGACATCCCAATCGCTGACATCGGAATTGGCAGCTTCTGCATCATAAAACATGCTACTCATATCTGTAACCCCAGAAACATTTCCTCCACTTAGATACTCAAGGGCTTCGCATTGCCTAAAGGCTCCTTTTAAACTCCGCCACCCCACATCACCAAGATCTTTCACAAAGATGAGTTTTAACCTATGTGCTGTAGCCTCGCTATCGAAATTCCAAGCCTCAAGGGTCCCCGAAATGGTGACAGTGTAATCTCCAGCTTCGGCGTAAATATGAGTGATATCGCTGTCATCATGGGACGTGATCTCACTGGAGGAATCATCCCCCCAATCCACAGTAAAATTATACTTGTATCCTGAGGGCAAGGGGAGAGCGATGGCTTCACTTGTTTGAGAAGTTCTCCAAACAGAGACAAAGAAAGAGAACCCTCCATCACTGATACTCCACCCTCGTTCTTTTAAGAGTTGTCGGATATTTTCGGAACGGCTGTCGTACTTAGAGCTCCCCATATCCAATGTGAAATTTTCCTGGCTGGAGGTTTCATAAAGTCGCTGAAGGAGTGTGTTATAGACCCCTGTGGGAAGGGTGACTTCACTGAAAGTCTCATCCATCTTTGCCAAAAGAGCAAAATTCCATCCACTGAAGTCTATTTTCTTTATAGAAGTCACTCCTTTAAACATGCGATCCATGTTTGTGACATTGGAGATGTCTCCTCCTCCTACTTGGCGAAGGTTGCTGCAACCCTCAAAGGCTCCCTCTAAGTTGATCCACCCCATATTCCCTAAGTCGGTCACAGAAATGAGTTTGTCTTTGCTCCCACTGTTGTTGAAATACCAAGCCTCAAGCTCCCCCGAAATAGTGACGGTGTAGTCTCCAGACTCGGCATAGGTATGAGTGATATCGCTGTCATCATGGGATGTGATTTCACTAGAGGCACCATCACCCCAGTCCACAGTGAAATTATAATTATACCCTGATCGCAACGGAAGAGTGATGGACTCATTTTCACTGGACAAACGCCACACAGAGATAAAGGAAGAAGCTGTCACAGAAGGAGCTTGCTTTGTATCACCACAGCCTAAAAGACTCGCCATGGTCAGGCCAACAGAGAGACCCATGGTGAGTAAAGGTAGGGTGCATCTTGTAAAAGTTTGTAATGGAGTCAAAGCTTACCTCCTTCGCTCATATTTTCTTCTTTTCACCTTTTTTCTTCTCAACTTGATATAAAAAGATGTAATATATATTATATGTGCACTCTGGTTAAGGTGAAAACGCTGACTTGGATTTATGGACTTTATAAATAAGAAGATCGAAGGAAATCCTGCTCAAGGTCGTGGCCTCTAACCCACATTTCTCACAAAGATATACTGGAGTTCTGACTGGATATACCCATAAAATTTACTGGAAAGGCACTAGGGATGTAATATGATTGATTCCGATTGTATAATCGTAAATTCAGAAAAAGAGATAATCGATTTTGGGGTGGATAATACTCTCATCTTGATAGATCCAGTAATAATTTCCGTCACTTTCTTATTCTGAATAGCATCAATTAAAGAGACCACTATGCTATTTTATGATAAAAGAAAGAATGAAGCCCCTTACTTATTTCTTATATGTTGTAGATCTTTTTTTGATAAGCCCCCAGCGAACTCTCAGAAACTTCGCTAAACGCACAAATTCAACTCTTTCTTGTGATGTAATCTTCTGACCAAACTTAATCCATTCAAGCTCAGAGCCACCTACCTTGGGGGTTTCTAAATAAGGAAGGTTTGAAAGAAGGTTTGGATTGACTCCACGTGCTATAAGAAGGCGAACCAAAGTGTCGGCATTAACGGACTTTCTTCCAGACATGGTGCGTAGTGTTTCCGGACTCAGGCCAGCCTTTTTGGCAACCTCAGACCTTTCTTTAGGTTCCATGCCCTTTGGAACAACAAACTCCATAAGGCTTTCAGTAATAGATTTAACTTGCTTGTCCAAGATGGCCATAGAACTCCCCCTTCCAATAGATTATCTCTCCAAGGGTTATTCTTTGTTATAAAATAATTGTTACAAAAATATTGATTTAGATATGATATTTGGTAATGTGACTCTGTAGCTTTTTTCCTCTGAGTGACTCCAAGTCACATGAAAATTCCTAAAGAGGAATAAAGAGGACAACTTTACAAAGGACAGTAGTGTGGCTGAAGTAAGCAAGTACAGGATTCAAGATATATTTGACTCATACGAAGACTATATATTGTATCTCAAAAAGACATATTCTCTTTTTCAAGATTTAAAGCAAAGTAAAGACCCATCATTCTCAAAGATTGTTCCAGAGTACCTCGAAATTGAGTTCATCCAAACTCTTAAGGCTCCAAGACTCTATTATCCGAGAAATAAGGGGGTCATCATTGTACAATTACCTTTGGGAAAAAGTGCAGGATTAAAACAGAAGGAAGCTCTACGCTCCAAGGCTCTCATTACTTTTTCGGCTATTGTAAAAATAAACGAAAAAGCCATGGCTGAAGAATTTGCCATGAGCCTCAAGTTGTTTGAATCAGAATAGCCATTTGAGGGCCTGCGAAGGATGAAATGAATATTTATCAGAAAGTCTTAGGGCTTATAAAAAATAAATTGAACTAAAATTGTACTGTTTTACTTTAAGATCTAATTGAATAAGCTCAATTTATTTTTTTACAAGCTCTTAGTTCATTGGTAATGGACCAAAAAAATGATACTTGATCTACTCAATTTAATGGCACTACCTCTTTAAATCAATTATAATTGTCAGCTAACAGCAGGGCTAGGAACTTAACCAATTGTGAGTAGGAAAGTAAACTTGGACTTGATTCCCATGGTTTTTCAGGCTTCTTGCAATCACTCTTCCTCCATGCAACTCAATAAAACATCTTGCGAAATAAAGACCTAGACCACTTTTTTTCTCCAAACTCTGGCACTTTGAAGATTTACGAAATTCTTTAAAGGCTCTATTGCATTCTTCGAGACCTATATGAGTTCCTTTTTTAATGAAGTCAATCCTAACTTCACCTTGTATTCTTTGCGTTTTAATCAATATGTACCCACCCATCGGTGAAGACTTTATGGCACTTAGGATAACCTCGGCCATAGCTTCATAGAAGAGGACTCCATCTACCCCTATCATAGATATGGGATCAAGCTGTCTTTGAATAGTGATTTTTTTCTTTTGTGCACAGAAGCTGGAATCTTGGATGATATTTTCGATAATTTCACTTATATCTATGGAAATCTTAAGAGATTTGATATATTTGAGTTTAATTGTTTTCAACATGCGATCTATATTTTGATTGATCTCACAGGCTTCGTAGTGTAGGCATCTGGCTTTAGCTGTAGACTTGGGAGGTAAGTCTCCAGAAGATGAACGAGCACAAATGGACTGAATTTCAAGCATAGGTGCTTTTAAGTCTTGGGCCATAAAACTTAAATCGTCTTCTAACTCCTTTTTTAGATACTCTGAAATAATTCCTGGAAATGATGGACCTTGACTCTGCTTTAAATCTTGAAAAAGAGAATATGTTTTTTTGAAATACGATATATAGTCTTCGTATAAATCAAAGATGTCTTGATCCCTATATTTGCTTATCTCAACCACACGACCCTTCCTTTGTAAAAGTTGCTCTCCTTCTTTCCTCTTTGAAGTTTTCCATGTGGTTTGGAGTCACCCAAAAGGAAAAAACGAAAGGCTATAGGGGCACAATACCAAATATCATATCTAAATCAATATTTTTGTAACAATAATTGTATAGCAAGGCATAAACCTTGGGGAGATAATCTACTAGACGGAGGGGTTCTATGGTCATCTTGGACAAGCAAGTTAAATTCATTATTGAAAGCCTTATGGAGTTTGCTGTTCCAAAGGGCATGGAACCTAAAGAAAGAGCTGGAGTTGCCAAAAAGGCTGGCCTGAGCCCTGAAACACTACGCACCATGTCTGGAAGAAAATCTGTCAATGCTGATACTTTGGTGCGCCTTCTTATAGCCCGTGGAGTCAATCCAAAACTTCTTTTAAATCTTCCTTATTTAGAAACCCCCCAGGTAGATGGTTCTGAGCTTGAGTGGATCAAGTTTGGTCAGAAGATGAAATCACAAGAAAAGGTTGAGTTTGTGCGTTTAGCGAAGTTTCTGAGAGTTCGCTGGGGGCTTATCAAAAAAAAATCTATAGCATATAAGAAATAAATAGGGGGACTTTAATTGGCTCCCGATGGAATGCCAAAGCTAGAAAAGAAGCGACTTCGAGAGTCTGCTTCTTGGGAATATCAGCCACAACGCATGGCGGCGTTAGGGATTCACTGTCGACACTGATGCTTGGCATGAGATGGCCCAAAGGTATTGTGAATTTACCAATAACCAAGCCTTCAAGTGAACCTCATAACTATAAACACCATAATGGTTATTGAAGGAGCCTTTATGCACCATGTAAACCACGAAGATGCGCCTCCAGTGTTTCTCAGTGCCCATTGGGTTGACTTAGTTTTCATAAGCTTTGAAGTAGATCCTAAAATTTTAGCACCTCATTTACCTTATGGAACAACACTGGATTTCTTTCATGGAAAAACCTATATCAGCCTCGTAGCATTTCTATTTAAAGATACCAAATTGGTAGGAAGAATTCCTGCCATCTTTCATCGAAACTTTGAAGAGATTAATCTAAGATTCTATGTTCTCAGGCAAGAAGGGCAGAATTTAAAAAGAGGGGTTGTTTTCATCAAAGAGTTTGTACCCAAGCCACTTCTTGCTTGGGTGGCACGGACCTTTTATCATGAAAATTATGCCAGTCTCCCCATATATAGCAAAATCAAAAGGGGAGAACACTACAAGTACCAGTGGAGTTCTCACAGTGTAACCGTTCATTCCAGTGGCAAACTACTAAAGGCCACAGAGCAATCCCTGGATCGATGGATTACAGAGCACTACTGGGGTTACACTCGCATAGGAGGACCCCATAAAACATGGGAGTACAAAGTTCAACACCCCGTGTGGGACCTCTACGTAGTCACTGGTCACCATTTAGATGTAAACTTTGAAGCACTTTATGGACAAGAATTTGAAACTTGTACAGCAACTCAGCCCTCCTCTGTAATTTTAGCCCAAGGCTCTGAAGTAAATGTCCACTGGCCTAAGCATATCAAAGCAACAGGTCTCCATTCATGAAGGAGAGACTTAGTCTCTGCCTGAATACTTTAATGACAGGTGCCCTTTTACGTCACTTATGTTGAAAAGATTGATAGTTTTTGCCGCCACCCCCTTTCATGCAACCTCATTCACTTTAAAGCCTCTCAGGTCGAACCTCAAGAAATCAAATAGCATAAATAGCGTTGTCCCAAAAATGGCCTCGTTTAAATAGGAGGTCGCCTTAAATGGACCATGGGTGGTCCATTGAAGATATTTAAATATTTCAGAAAAAAAGTGTGTCATTTCATAATGATAAATACTTTTCTTTTGCACACACCTCATATCTTGACCCAAACTTTGGTCAATGGAATGACAGTGAGATGGTGTGAGTGCCTTGAAACCCACTTAGGTTTGAATACAGATTTGGCATGATTTATGCTTATAAAAATCTATGAAAGCATTTTTTAATTTACATCATTTGAACTTACATCATAAAGGCTCATATATTTTTAGGTCTATATTAGAAACCACATCTTTTGATTTACTCCCCATCATAGCCTCTAAATATTACAGGAAAGAAAAGAACTAAGAAGAATTAAGAATAAGGTGTCACGCCCACCTATATATGAAAGTCTATAAAAGACATGTTCATAACATGAAAGACATGCTCATATAGTTCATATAGATATATAGGTCGTATAAAGGGCTGTAGGCAATAGATTCGATTCTACAATAGTGGGAGGTATCAATCAATGAACTATAAAATTCTTATCGCCGATGACCAAGAATCTGTTCTTGATAATTTTCGAGAAATGTTCAAGAACCATTTGGACATTGAGCCCACCCTGACCCAACAATCCTTGGATGCCTTAAAGCTTATCCAAGAAAACCCCGATGATTATGCCGTTGTTGTTCTGGACTACCATTTTGAAGGTCAAAAACTCAATGGAGCGCAGGTGGCTCAAGAGATTCTTAAGATCAACCCCAAGTTGATTGTTCTTATTTGCACAGGGGACATGGGGCGAGAAGCTCCTATTTCTTGTCTCAAGGCCGGAGTGAGTGACTTCATTCAAAAAGACGAACCCCTTGATAAGATTATTTCTAGAATTAGATCCAATTTTAGAAAGTTTGATGAACTTTCAAGAGTGGTGACAAGCAAATCCACCCAATATCAGTCCCACCAAAAAGAATTTGAAAATGCATCTTTGATTTCAAAATTGGGTATGATCGGTTGCTCTGCATCTATGGCTTCAGTGGCACAAAAGGTCTTGACCTTGAGTAAGAATGGAGGGGATAAGTCTACAATACTTATTCGTGGTGAGTCGGGAACAGGAAAAGAGCTTGTTGCAAGAGCCATTCATGAAAACTCATCTCGAAAGGCAAAGCTTCGCATTGATATCAATTGTGCTTCTATTCCAGAGGGTCTTTTAGAATCAGAGCTTTTTGGCCATGAAAAGGGAGCCTTTACGGGAGCCGATAAGAAGCGGCTTGGTAAGTTTCAAGTGGCCACAGGTGGTACAATTTTTCTTGATGAAATTGGCGAAATGCCCAAAGAACTTCAGGCTAAACTTCTTCGAGTCTTGCAAGAAAAAACCATTGAACCCATTGGCTCCAACTCTCCCATACCTGTGGATGTTCGAGTGATTGCCGCAACACATGTGAATCTTGAGGAAAAGGTTAAATCTGGGGAATTTAGGGAAGACCTCTTTTATCGACTGAACCAAATTCCCCTCTTTATTCCCTCCCTAAGAGAGCGTCCCGAAGATATTCCCCCTTTGGTGACCCACTTTATGGACAAACACTCTGGGAGAGAAAAGAAAAAACTTATGTATAAGACCTTGCAATACTTAAAATCTTACCAGTGGAATGGCAATATTCGTGAACTCGAAAACACCATCAAGCAATTGGTTGTTTTAACCCCCAGTGATGAGATTCGTCCAGAGCATCTTGATGCTAAGATATTTGAAGCCAACAGCAGGGCGGCCACAATGTCGTATCCAGAGTTTAAAAATATTGTGAATAAAAAAGTCGAAGAGGAAGAAAAAGAATTTCTTGTCTCAAGAATAAGAGCTTATCCCTCCTTAAGGGCTGCGGCAAAGGCTCTATCTATACCAAAAACCTCACTCCAGAGGAAACTCTCTGAATGGGGATATTCTTCAAAGGGCGAGGGGGTGTTGGTATGAGTTTCTTAAAAACAATGGAAGACTATCTACTCAAAAAGGCTATAAAGCATATTGGAGGCCAAAAAAACATGGCCATTCAACTGGACATTACAAATGCCTGCAATCTTAAATGTTCCCACTGTTACCATTCCAATCATAAAAATACGGGAGCTTTAAACCTTGAAGGCTGGCTTGAGATTCTTGACCAGTACGACAAGATGCTTCAAACTCTCAAGCTACAACCCTATATTGTGATTTGCGGTGGGGAACCCACATTAAGCCCTTATCTCTTTTCTATTCTAAAAAGAGCCAATGAGCTTTGGGAAAGTCCCACCATTACGATTCTCACCAATGGCACAAGGCTTACGGACAAACTACTGTCTTCCCTCAGTGAGTACAATATGCGGTTTCAAGTCTCTTTAGATGGCCCTGATGCTAAGAGGCATGATGCTCTTCGTGGTAAAGGGAATTTCCAAAAGGCACTGGAGGGAGCCAAACGGGCAAAGCAGTACGGCATTGAGATAAACATTTTAAGTATTTTATCAAAGAAGACCTCCCATTGGATTCCAGAGTTCTTTCAAATGGCCAAGGAAAACAGCCTTGATTCCATGAGTTTTACAAGATTTATCCCACAGGGTTTTGGCGCAGAACTTGTCGAAACGGGTGGGGATGATTCCTTATATGGTTTTGAGTTAAGAGATGCCATGCAGTCCATCATCCATTTTTCAGAAAAATATGAAGTTCCAACTTCAACAGACCACCCCTTATATCACCTCATTGACCCCACGCTTGGTCATAATGGCCGTTTTGGATTTCAGGGCCTTGTTGTGGATTACAAAGGTAACTTGAAGGTCTCCAGCAGAGCCGACTACATACTTGGAAATATACTCGACGAAGGTCTTCAAAATTTATTTTTACACCATCCTTTGATGAAGGATTTGAGAACCCCCCAAAAGATCAATGGGTGCGGTGCTTGTATGTATTATACCCGATGTGGTGGAAATAGAAATATAAGCTATGCCACAACAGGAAGTTTCTTAGAAAAAGATAAAGGATGTTGGATTCCGTCAGCATCTACAAAGAAAGGAGTTGTCGCATGAAGAAATTAATAAGAAAAAGTATTTTAGGAATTATATCTCTTATGCCAATACAAGCATTAGGATTTGCTTCAGATTTTTCCTCAATTTTTTTATCAGACATATATGAAGATAGTGCTCCAAATACTGCAAACCAAGAATATGAAAAAGAACTTGTGAGACGACTTGAAGAGGGAACACTGTCTCATAAATATTATGATTTCATGGAAAAGCATAGAATACATAGCACGGATGATCTATTGTCTTCTCGATCTCAGAAGAATTTAAAGAAGCTCACAAGAGAATTTATTAAAGATATCCATGAACCACTTCTTGCAAGTAAAAATGTGATATTATCAGAAAATCTAAGCGACGCATGGCCAAAGAAAAAATGAAAAATAAAAAGGATTTTTGTATAATGAAGAAAATATTATTTTTAACTACCTTAATTATGGCTATATCTTTTATTTATTGGATAGGTAGCCAAAAGGAGAAAGGTGAGATGATCTTAAAAGTAGGATATCCTGGCAATTGGCATGACCTTATACCATCACTTCAACATACGGCTTATGCTGACGATATCATGCATAACCAATTTGAAACATTAGTTGTTATTGGCAGAAATGGAAAATCTGAAAGCATGGCCGCCAAATCGTGGTCCATCAGTGATGATAAAAGATCATTTACTTTCAATATTGATACAACTCGTAAATTCTCCAATGGAGTTTCGTTATCAGCAACTCACTTCAAGGAGGCATGGGAGTATAGCCTCACCATTGATCCAAAATCTTCAAATAATAGCTTACTCGATGTTCTTTATAAAATTAAAGGATTTGAAGACTATGAAAAAAATGGAGAAATATCTGGAATTAAGGTTATTGATGACTCTACTTTAAGAATTGACTTTCAGAATACTTTTCGCATAGGTCTCAATCATTTGGCTGGAACAAGAATGGCTGCCTTCATAAGGGAAGGAAATAAGTTTCTTGGCACAGGACCCTATGTCATCAACCCAATAAGCAGTGAAGAGCTTCTTCTTACTAAAAATAATTTCTATGAAGAGTCGATACCTTTTGACAAGGTGAGCGTCAAAGTTGTTCCTCCTCAGCATTCTCGTGATGCGCTAGGAAGAGGTGAAATTGATCTTTATAAATTTGCTGAGATTGGTTATATTGATTCTTGCTTTGATAAAAATGTAGAATGTATTTCTGGCTCTGAAAATCGCCATATAGCTATAGCACTTAACGGAATGAAAAAGCGTCTTCTAAGCAATACCAACCATCGGAAAGCCCTTCAATATTTATTCTTTGAGAGTTTCACTGACAAAGATATACCAGAAGAAGATCGTTTAAAAATTCAAATTGACCCCCAAATATTTTTACCTCTTCAGGCAGGAAGACTTGAAGACAAGGAGGCAAGTAGAATTATCCATGAAGGAAAAAAATATGTGGATGATTTTATTAAGGCAACCCATGAGAGTCCTCTCTATCTAGCAGTATCTAATAGCGTATTATGGTACAAATCTTATCTTGAAAAGAAAGGAGTCCAATTTTCTGAAAATTCTATTGATTTTCAAGGGGAGGAACTGGCAAAAATGTATTATAAGACCTTTGAACCAGATATGATGATTTCATACAAAAGCGTTTTTGATGGTGACCCTGATGGAATATATCATACTATCGGAGAAAAAGGAGCTATCAGTTCGCCCATGTTATACCGCAAAGATGTGCTAAAACTTCTTGAAGAAGGCCGTAAAATACTTTCTTTTAAAGATTTATCTTCACATTACGAAAAAGTGGCAAGAGCTTTTTTGCATGAAATTCCATTTATTCATGTGGGTTTCCTAAAAGAAATGTCTATCATAAGAAAAGATTCTGTAAAATCAGAAAATAATTACAATCATCGTAATAGTGTTCGGTTTACAAGCTACCACCCCATGAGGAAGTAATGAATATTATAACTCTTAAGCAATGGTTTTTTAGAAATACGAGATTCCCCCTGATTACATTAGGTTCTGTGGTAGCTCTTGTACAGATTGCCTTTCTTATCCATACTCACAAGGAATTAAGAAAAGGGCAAGACAAAGCTATTCGTAATCTTGTTGCCACAGTTGCAAATATTGGTATTCAACAAAAAAACAGAACCCTCCTTGAGTCATCATTTCAGCTTGCCATTGAAGAGCTTGGAGTGAAGTCTATGATTGTGTGCAAAGGGTCAAGGCGTCTTTTTCATCAACCTGCTGGGTTTGGGAGTTGTCCAAATCCTCCGCAATCCAATTCATATCAATACATCATTGAAATTAACCCTTCGGGGTTTCATGAATACAAATTTTATTTTTATGTGAGTCGATTCCCTCTTAATTTTTCACTTGTGGCTCTTAACGGTATTACTCTTATATTCTTAATCATTGTATTTCGCATCATATACAAAATTCAAAGAAAATTCCATGATGATATTTTATTTCCATTAAAAGACGCATTAAAGGATGATTTATCTGAAAAAAATAAATTTCAAATTAATGAACTTAATTCTATCAGGGAAACATTCGATGAACATCGTAAGTCAAAAGAAAAACAGGCCATTGCTGGAGCTATTGTTGAGCATAACATGAATATTAACCATAATATTAAATCCATTAAACAAACTCTTGATGTTATCATATCGGGAGAATTTTCTTCAAACAGACAAAAGAAACGATTTCATCAAGTTTCAAATGATTTTACAAGGCTTATGGCCAAGGTGGCTGAACAAATACCCGATAGAAATCAGGCCCAACTTATTACATCAGATAAAACATTCTTTGAATATCTTGAAGAAGGAAACCAAAAAAAGACAAAAGTAAACGTCAAAGATGCCTTTGAAATTGCTATCGAGCATAAAAAAATTGAAACGAAGGCACATGCAGAAGATATTCATATTGATCTTTCTTATAAAGATGAAATCAAAAATTTATTCATTGAGGCTGTGGACCCTGAACTAAGAGGTATTCTTTCCAATTTGATGAATAATTCCATTGATTCAAAGGCCACTCATATTCAAATCGAGTTGTGCAAAAAAGATTCTAATCTTGTAGCTACCCTGGTTGATAATGGTGCAGAAATCCCTGAAGATATTAAGAAAAATATTTTCCATCGCGGTTTTAGTTGGGGTAAAGAGAAGGGGACAGGCTATGGACTTTACCATGCTCAAAAATTCATAGAGTCATGGGGTGGAGAACTGAACCTCTTAAAAAGTAAGACAAGAAGTAAAGACGGAAGTAAAAAAGGACAAACAATTTTTGAAATAAGGCTGCCCCTATGGAAGCCCTCACCTATAAATCTTGATTCAAAAAGCCATATAGTGATAGTGGATGATGAGGAATCAGTCCATAGCAAATGGTCTGAAAAGATAACATCCATCAATCCAAGTGCGAAAGTCCTCCACTTCAAGAAACCCCATGAGTTTCAAGTTTGGTTTAGCGGCAATCATGTCTTTTCTGACCATGTATTCTTTTTTGATAGCGACCTTGGAGACAATGAAGAAACTGGAGAACATTTGATAGATGAGATGGGTCTTAATCATATGTCCTACCTTGTCACAAACAACTATAACAATTCAAAGTTAGCAAGCTGGTGTAACAAGAGGTCCATTCAGGTGATCCCCAAGGGTTATTTGTTGGGTTCGTGAACTTCATTGAATTCATGACCTTAGTGGGATTGGCAACCACACCTCCCGTGGATGACAGCAAAGCCTCCCCCACTTCATCTTTGTACGATGGAAATGGCCGCATGGGGTGGCTGCAATATAAGTATTTGTTTTAGTTTTATGATTTTTCTGGCTCTTCTGAATGGGTAGAGAGAGAACTGACACACGGTTGTAGATTTACCCGCAAATATTGAAGAGATGTCGAGCCCTCACGGTTCAGTTCACAAAACTTTTGGGATATTTTAAGATCGAGCTTTAATAATTCAAATATCTATATTACAATCACCTTTCTAACTGCTGGATATGCCGAAGAGGTGGCGAGTGGCTTCAACAAGGCCAGCTACAAATCATTTGAAAAAAGCTTTTAAGGCAGAAATTTCCAAGTAAAGGGAAATCTAAATGTTTAAACTCGAAAAAGATCAGTTGCTTCAACTTGATGACACACAACTAAGAGAGTTGGTGGCTCGTTTGTGTGAAGCAGAGTTGTTAAGCAAAAGTCAGCCTTCTCGTAATGTCAGATGGGGTGGTGCCCAAACAGCCCCTGACGAAGGTATTGATGTAGAGTGCTTAGTTGAAGATGATAACTTTATTGGTAATTTTGTACCTCGTTCCCACACAATTTTTCAAGTCAAGGTATCAAAAATGTCTCCCTATGCCATCAAAAAAGAAATGTCTCCAACAGGACAGCTTCGACCTATTTTCTCAAAGCTTGCTAAAAATAATGGCTGCTACATCATTGTTAGTTTGAAAGATGATCTCACTGCGTCGAAGCAAGAAACACGTGAAGAAGTGATGCGTGAAGCAGCGGCGCGTAATAAAGTTACGAATGCCGAAGATTCCAACAACCTATACATGAAGTTCTATGGACTCAATGACCTTACTAGGTGGCTCGATGATCATCCTAGTGTTCAACTTTGGGTTCGAGAAAAGCTTGGGCTCACAATAACAGGATGGCGAGATCATGACAGGTGGAGTATGACACCATCCAATGTTGATGATAGCTTCGTTTGCGGGCCAGGTGTTGAGATTATCCTTCCGGGTAAAAAACCGAAAAGATTGGATATTGAGTCAGGAGTCAATGAAATTCGAGAGCTTGTTAGAAATTCAAATGATGCAGTGCGTATTATTGGTTTGTCGGGTGTAGGCAAAACTCGTATTGTTCAAGCTTTGTTTGAAAAAAGTGTTGGCAACAACCCTCTTGATTCAAGCCTTGCTCGGTATGCAGATATGGGTGATGAAGATGAAGTAGACCCAAAGCCAAGCAAATTTCTGGAGGATATTAATGCCAAAAGCCACAAGGCTATTGTAATCTTAGATAATTGCTCATCTAAAAAACATAATAACTATGCTAAGCTTGTTGCTTCCTTTTCAAACTCATCACAGTCAAGTGTGACACTCATTACTATTGAATATGATATCCGAGAGGACATACCTGAGTTTACTCAAGTTGTTCGCATTGAAACTAATATTGATGACATAGTAGATAGTGCGGGAATAACCTACAACATTATCAAAAATAGGTATTCAAAGTTGGGCATTGTGAACACACAATGCATTGTTCATTTTTCTAATGGTAATGCTCGACTTGCTCTTGCACTTGCTGAAAGAGTAGAGGAAAAAGAAGATCTGTCAAAATTTTCTGACGATCAATTCTTTCAAAGACTTGTTCATCAAAGAAATGCCTCCGACGACAGACTTCTCAGGTGTGCAGAAGTTTTAGCATTGGTAGACTCATTTTCTATTGAGGATAAAAATGGTATGGATGAGTTGGCTGTTCTTTCTAATTTAATAGGTTATTCCAGAGATGATTTATACCGGAATACACAAGTACTTCTTGATCGTGGATTAGTTTTAGTTCAGAGGTGCGGAGAACGGTATGCCGTTTTGCCACATACATTGGCTAAGCGTTTAGCCTCAAGGGCTCTTAGAAATATTCCAGAAGGAAAAATTTTAAATGCATTTGAAAACCCCGAAAACAAACGAATGCTTCAGTTATTTGCAAGACGCCTGAGATATTCTCGCGATGATAAATATGCAGAATCTATTCTAAATTCATGGCTTTCAGAGGGTGGGGTACTCCATAATCTCTACAACCTTGATGATGACAGAATAAAGCTTCTTTTCAATATCGCACCTGTAGCTCCAGAGCGTGTTTTGGAAGCCATAGAAAATCAGGCAGAAGAAATATGTAATTCTTTTTATAAAAACAAACTAGAATCTTCTTTAGTCGACGGTTTATTTACCAGACTCTTAATCCAAATAGCATATGAAGCTAATTTCTTCGAGCGATGTGTCAATCTCCTAGCTAAGTTTGCATTTGAGCAAGGCAAGGACAATCCCAGCAAGACTATTTATTCCGATCTCTGTGCTCTATTTAGACTATATTCCTCAGGGACTCAAGCGGGTTTGAATTTGCGAGAGAGCATTGTCCGTCGTTTTATACTCAGTAAAAATTCACGTGAACAGTCTCTTGGCTTGGGTATGCTGGAGAAGGCATTAAGCAATGAGACTAGTCTCAGCATTTGTGACTTTGGTGCTCATCCGCGATTCTATGATGGGCCACAACCTCAAGAGGAAGAAGAGTGGTTTTCTCGGTTCATTGAACTAGGAAGAACGGTGGCGGCAAACAAAGACCATCTTACACAAGCGCAGAAGGCTCGCAAACTTCTTGCAAAAGAATTTACGTTTATTTTTGATCACTTTCCGAATTTACATCAAGGCTTAGCATCTTTGGCAAGCAGCCTTAATGAGAATCGGCCTTGGCTTGAAGGTTGGTCAGCAATACAAGGAATCAAGAATCGTAACAATCATAAGTCTAAGCAACAAGGTATTTCTAATGACATAGATATTGAACAAGATGAACTTGATAACATAAACAATCTTTTGAAGATACTAAGACCAAAATCGCTCGCTGATGAAGTAAGGACCTATGTTCTTGCTCCTTCCACTTTTGATCAGAAACCTGATGAGAGACAAAAGGCTTATAATCTAGGTCAAGCTTCTGTTAATGAACCAAATGTTATAGATGATATTTTAAGTGAACTCTTTCTGTCGTCGAGCAGAGTTACATATCTCAGTGATTTTGGAAAGGGTATGGCTGCAAGTCATAGTGATTTGCAGACCCTTTGGACTCAACTTGTCAAAGAGTTTGAGGCTACAGAAAATTATGGAAGTACTCCTGGTATTTCTTCACAATTTCCATCATTTCTCTTCCCAAAAAAGGTAAGAGAAAAACAGCGATATTATGGAAATCCTGAGTTATTATATGGTGCTTTTGAAGGTATTTATAAAAGGGATGAATCATTAGCACAGAAAATTTTAGACAAAGCTATAGAGAGTCCTGCTCTTAGAAGTATCATTGTAAAATTATATTCAAGAGCACCAAATTTAGGCTGCATACGTGAGCGTCTGGAAAAGGTTTTGAAATTCAAAGATGTACCTTTAAGTCAGTTCTCATATGTTGAGCTATTCTTAAAGGAAGCTCTGAATGAAGAAGATTTTTTGAACTTGATGAGAAAATTACTTGACAAGAAAGAGACCATCCCAATTATTCTTAATAACTTATGCTCTCGCCACATTCGACTAATGTGTAACAATATGGATCCTAGTAATAAACTCAAAAGATTCAGTTTGTTTGTTTCAATTAAATTTCTTCGTAATTCACTATGTAAAGATCAATATAAAAGTGTACTTAATTACTACATACCCAAAATTTTAGAATCCTGTTTAAATGAAGAAATAGATGTAGTAAATATTTTCAAGGCATCTTGGTTTTTTTCAAAGAAGAATAATTCAAATTATTTAAGAAATATATTCTTAGTTTTATCTAAAAAATCACCATTCGTATTTCTCGACACGATCTTTCTGAATTCAGATCAAAAAATGAGATATTATAAAAGTATTTTCAATGCACAAGAATTGAATCATGAAGAAAATCCACTTTCTGAAGTAGATATTCAGGACTTACTAAAATGGTGCAAGCAAGGAAATTTTCAGGAACGACTCATCGATATTTCAAAATTTATATGCCCTTTCAAAACCACTTTCGGAAAGCCAATAAATTCAAAACCTGAGTGTGCAGATCAAGCTCATCACCTCAGACTTGCACTTACAGAGCAAGCTCGTGACCTCATAAATGAAGCTGAGAGCCCCGCCTCTATTCTCAAAAACTTTGCTTATAAAAACGAAAAAGTAATTGTGATGGGTGCAAGGGCAGATAAAATAAAGAGTCAACGTCAGGCTTTTGAGGTACTTTTCTCACATAAACGAGAGGATGTTCGTAACGCAGCAAATATTATAACTTCTAATCTTCAAAAACAAGAAGAAATGGAAGAACAAAAGGATAGGGAGAAACAATAGGCATAGAAGATTTGAATAGATACTAATAATGAAGTTCAAGAATAAAAAAAATATTACGAGTTAAAGAATTATTTTTCTCTTTAATCCGAGGAAATGAATGAATTTCATAAAATATATGGAGACTTATTTTTATGGATAATTTTGGCGACAAAGAAAATCCTATATGCTTTAAGGGGTACAGTTGCTTCAAAAATGAATGGTCAGAAATTGGCGATCTGAAACCAATTAACGTCATTATTGGATGCAATAACTCTGGAAAATCTCATTTTTTAGACCTAATTGCTGAACTATGTAAATATAAACATCTTGCAGATACAGGTATCGAATATATTGTTTATAAAAAAATAAATAATTTTTTAACAACTAGCAATAAAATTAGTGATTATTCAAAAAAATTTTTTAATTCAGAAGTAAAAAATGAAATTAGACAATATGATATTTATTATGAGGTAAATACAAATAAAAAATATCGTGGACTAATGTCTAAAAAAAATTGCAAACTATTGAAAAAAATAGAATATTTATTTAGAATAAAAAATATTTCTTTATCTAGCGATTCTAAAGAAGAATTAAAGAATAGTATTTACGAAATAATTTCATGCTCTTTGGACGAATGCACTAACTATTTTTATAATAAAACATTTAGGAGAATACTTGCAGACAGGGATGTTAAAAGAGAAACCGAAGACTCTTCCCCAGATATTTCCCCTGATGGAACTGGTGCGACAAGTATAATACGTCAATACCTAAATTCAGCTGACTCAGAATTTGATCAAGATGTAATTAAGAAGGAATTTCTAGATTCATTGAATGAAATATTTTTTGGCCATGGAGTTTTCAAAGATATTTTCATAAAAAAACATAAAGACACTGCTTGGGAAATTTATTTTGAAGAAGAAAAAAAAGGTCGTATACCTCTAAGTAAATCAGGAAGTGGCTTGAAAACTATCATCATAGTTCTCTTAAATTTATTGGTTTCAACTAAAAATAAAAATAAAAATGAGTTTATATTTGCATTTGAAGAATTAGAAAATAATTTACATCCATCTTTGTTAAGAAATATTTTTAATTACATCAAAGAATATATGAATAAAAATAATGCAATATTTTTTCTCACGACTCATTCAAATGTAGCTATAGATTTTTTTGGAAAAGATAATAACGCTCAGATTATTCGTGTTATTCACGATGGTGAGTCATCTAAATCAGAGAAAATTTCTGGGTATTTTGAATATTTAGAACTAATTTCAGACCTAGGTTCAAGGCCATCAGACATTTTGCAAGCAAATGGAATAGTATGGGTAGAAGGCCCATCAGATCGCATCTATATTAATCGTTGGATCAGTTTGTTTGATAATAAACTTAAAGAAGGATATCATTATCAATGTATTTTTTATGGAGGAGCACTGTTAGCAAATACAGAAGCAAAATCTAATGATAATACAAATGATAAATTAGTAAATTTATTATCGATTAATCCAAATATTGTTCTTGTATGTGATGGAGATCGGTCAGAGGAAAATCAGGAATTAAAACCTAGAGTTACAAAAATTAAAAAAGATATTGACAACATGAAAAATGGATATATATGGATAACTGAAGCAAAAGAAATTGAAAATTATATACCAGGTTGTGTGATTCAAAAGACTGAATTATGCACACCTACTTTAGATGAAAACCGAGATTCAATTAAAAGTCCAGAAAAATATGAATCTTTCTTTAGTCAAGACAATAAAGACTCCTCTTCATATATTAAGAAACAAACGGGCAAAACTCGTGTAGATAAAAAAGAGCTAGCACGAAGCAGCATTGATCATATGACCATGGAAAACATGAAAGGTCGATTTGATTGGAATTTTCATATGGAAAAAATTGTTGATCGTATAAAGGGTTGGAATAAATAGTGATCCTTTTTAGTCATCTGAGTCTGAGGAGGCTCAAAATAGGCTGAAAAAAGCGAAATAAGGTGGAGCCACCTCTTCCCCTTGAGGGACTCCAAATAGAAGACTAAATTTTACTTCTTTACTTCACTTTTTCTTGGTCCTTTCGAGTCACTAAGCAAGGCATCTGTGAACTTGGTTGTTGGGGTCAAGCACGAAGGATTTGCTTTGTGGCTGCCTCTTGGAAGAATTGAAAAACCTCTATAGCAGAAAAGCACATAAAAACCCAAAATAAAGTGCCTACAATTAAATCAGTTAATGCTTTCATGATAATACCTCCATTTATGGTTTAAGTTGAATCCTCACTCTCTGGTAAGGGTTATAGTGGACCCCAAAAACAGACTGGTTGCTAAGTTACATCGCAGCGGGTAAAAAGCCCCTCATAGGAGGGGATAATGAGAAAGAAACACAGCGCACAATTTAAGGCCAGAGTCGCACTTGACGCCATTCGTGAGACTGACACAATGGCAGAGTTGGCCTCCAAGCATGGAGTTCCGCATCCAAATCCAAGATTGGAAGAAGCAAGCTATTGAAGCCATTCCTAAGGCCTTAGCGAGCAAAAAAAGGACAACAACGAGGTAGAAGAACAAAGAAAAACCATTGATGAATTGTATCGGCAAATAGGGCAGTTAAAGGTTGAAAATGATTGGTTAAAAAAATCTGAGAGCTTCAATGCCTGAGAAAAAAGCCGCTATCAATTGGAAACATCCAAATATTTGTGTCACTCGCCAATGTGAGTTGCTAGGACTCTCTAAGGGAGCCTTGTACTACAAGCCCATACCTGAGAGTGCCTACAACTTAAAACTGATGAGTTTAATTGACAAACAGTACTTGGAGACCCCTTTTTATGGGAGCCGTAAAATGGTGTTAGCTGACAATTAAAATGCCCCACCGTCGCCAATGAAAAGTGGCCACTTTTCAGAGGAGGACCTATGGTGATTTTTGGCATTGTCAACCGAGACGCATATAATCAATTGATATTACTCATAAAAAGGCTCCGAGCTGATAAGAACTCCTTTTGGGTTCTTGTCGACCTGGAAAGGGGCTCCGTGTTGGAGAGTCCTTCCATGACAGCCTATTCAGGTTCCATATTTCTCATTTGTAGACTGTTTCTGGATTTCAATGAGGTTAAATGTAAAATTGCATGGCATTGCCCTCACCAGTTGCATGGTATTACCCGCACCGATTGCATGGCATTACCCGCACCAGTTGCATGGCATTACCCTCACCAGTTGCATGGCATTGCCCGCACCAGTTGCATGGCATTGCCCGCACTGATTGGCATGACTGATTCCCCTTAGCATAGCGTCATTGATGTTCTATAAAGACCTCCAATCTTTAACCAAGGAGGTCGAAATGAGAACAAAGATGGATCATGAGCGTTACACAAAAATAAAATCATTAATAAAGGCAAATATTCCCGACCGAGAAATCAGTCGCCGCATGAAATGCTGCACCAAGACTCTTAGAAAGATAAGACGTGGTCTTTTAACAGACCCCAAGGATTGGAAGACCCAAAGAGAAATTCCCCCTTGGTCTTACGGTATAGATTGGAAGATTATTGAGAAGGAGATTGAGGATAGGCATTGTTTAAGTGACGTTTGGGAGGAAAAATTTCTGAAGGTCATTAGCTACCCCCAGTTTACGAGGGAGTTTCATAAGCAATTTCCAAAAGCTGGCAAAAGGATTATTACCTTGCGTGATTTTCAGCCAGGCCACCAAGTTGAGGTTGATTACGCAGGGTTTCAGCCAGAGTGGATCGATGAAGACCTTAATATTCATAAGGCCCATATATTTTGCTCAAATCTATGTTTCTCTCAGCGTATTTTTGCTTATGGCTCTTTGAGCGAATCCAGTGAAGATTTTCTTCACGCTCACGTTCTGATGTTTGAATATTACGGTGGGGTTCCGAGAGTGGTTGTTCCTGATAATTTAAAGACTGGAGTGAACACACCCCATTTGTATGATCCAGAGTTGAATAAATCCTACCAAGAGCTTTTGGAACACTATGACACGGTGGCTGTTCCCGCTCGAGTTCGTCGTCCCCAGGATAAAAGCCTTACTGAGAATGCCGTGAAGCTCGTTACAAGGGCCCTCAGGTTCATGTACAGACGAGAGACCTTCACCAGTCTGGATCAAATTAATAAGGCTTTAAGGGAGGTGTGCGAGAAGATAAATGCTCGCCCTCACACAAGATTTAAGGTCTCCCGCAATGAAAAATTTCAACGAGAGGTAAAAACTTTAAAACCCTTGCCTTCTTTTCCCTACCGGTGGGGACGTTGGGAGAAGAAAAAACTCCACCAAGACTGTCATGTGAGCGTTGAATCCAACTTCTACTCGGCTCCGTTTCAGCACCGAGGGGAGTATGTAGATGTAAAAATTGGAGTGGAGAGTGTGGAGATTTACTTTCAAAAACAGCTCCTCGCTCGCCACAAGAGGACCAAAGGTAAACTCGGAGAGTACATCACCAAAAACGAACACCTCCCGGAGCCCAGTCGCGCCTACAAGGAGGCCACTCCCCAGAACATTCTCATTCAAGCAAGTATGATTTGTAAAGAGCTTGAAAACTTCATTGAGGAGCTTTTTCAGGGTGGGACCATTGAAAATCTCAGAAGAGCTATGGGCTTTGTAAGCTCCTGTCACAAAGAAATCCAGAAAGAGGGCAAGGAAAAGTCCCTTCCTCTCATTATCAAAGCCCTTGAGGACTGCAAGCAGTGGGAGAAAAGGAGGGTTAGATATTTTCAGCAACAACTCCATTTCTATAAAGGGCAAAAAATAAAAAAGGTGAACGAGAAAATAGATCGTAAACAAGGCAACCCTTATTTGCGACATAACGAAAATCCAAATAACCAAAGCCCCAAGGAGGTGCCAGATGGATGAAGTACAAATCAAAAACCACATGCATGAGTTGAAGCTCTATGGAATGTTAGACAGCCTTGAAGTGGCGCTGGATAACACAAGCCACAAGACTCAAGCATTGGATCTATTGAACGAGCTGTTATTTGCAGAAGTGGAGGCTCGGAAAATCCAATTCAGCCAAAGACTTCTCAAGACCTCAAAGCTGCCTCACAAGGTCAGAGGTGAGGCATTTGACCACCATGCCAAAAGGTCTATTAGTAAAAGAGAGGTGGATAGGCTTCAAACTTTATCATGGGTTAAGGAGCAAAGGTCTATCATTGTCGAAGGACCAACGGGGGTGGGTAAAACCTTCTTGGCCCAGAGCCTGGGACACCAGTGTTGTCAATCCAGAATCTCCACACTGTTTATAGACATCAACATATTTCTAGAAACCTTGGCCCTGGAAAGGCACTCAGGAAGGTATTTGAACTACTTGCGTCGTCTGGGCCGCCCCCAAGTGTTAATTTTTGATGACTTTGGATTAAGGAAGTTCTCCCAAAGTGAATCCACAGACTTCTGCGATATTTTAAAGTTTCGTTCCGATAGGTCCACCATTATTACCACTCAACTGCCAATAACGCATTGGTCAGAAATTATTGATGATGAGGTGCTGGCAGATACTATCATCGACCGTTTGAAGCATACCGCCATAAAAATTTTACTTAAAGGAGAGAGTTATCGAAAAATCCAGGGAACAAAACTTGACCAGGACTTTTCCCTAAAATAGGAAGAAATAGGATTACAAATTAACTAGTTCCTGTCCAGGGAAGAAAGTTAAGTAGTTTTAAGTATTTACATGCCTTCCCTTTAGATTTTATGCTTTAAAATGGAGTCCATCAAACATAATCCGTGTAAATTCAGTTACTTACATAAAACGGAAAAATAAAATAAGTTCCCCCCCCTCTCTTGACGAACCTTTCACAGCCCCTCCCTTTCAGTGACTTATGTGGCTATCAACTGCGTTACTTGATATGAGAGGAAGAGTTGGATCAACCTGTGTTTCCACCGTGGTGATTTCAAACCTCCTTCAGGGAAATAACATTACGTTGCGCATCAACTTCAAAAAATACTTGACGTGTTTTTTCAGAGAAATAATTTTTGATATTTTATTCTTCATTTATTTTTTATGTAGGTTTTAGGAGGCGTGGGAGCCTCTCTATGAGGTAGAATTCTTATCCATGTTCTCCGAGAACCTCTCTGATTTTTTTCTTCTTAAAAGACATCCTTGCTCACTTTTTTCCCTCAAAAAAACGTATGTTAATATAAAAATTAAAGAGAACCTTTCACCAAAGGGGGGACTATGCGCCATTTGAAGAAGATACAGTTGGGACTCTTTTCCCAATATCCTAACCACCAACTCAGTACAGAATTGCAGCAAATTAATAACATCATTGATCGCCATCCAGAGTTTGCCCATATGGTTCATGAAGACCTTGTTAAAGAAAAGAAAGATTCTGGTGATATTGGTATGACATCGGAGCAAGTTCTCAAGGTGGCTATTCTTAAATCCATAAGAGGTCTTTCCTATCGTGCGTTAGCCTTTAATCTTGTCGATTCAGTATCCACCAGAGCTTTTCTGGGCCTTGAATTGGAAGAAAATTACGCTCACTCCATCTTACAGGACTTGATTGTTCAAATAAGTGAAGAAACTTGGGGAATTATTAGCGCCTCTTTAGTTTCAGATGCAAGAGATCAAAAGATTGAGCCGTGTAAGAAAATGAGAGTGGACAGTACAGTGACGAAATCAAACGAGTCCATTACTTGTGCGCCACGAAGCGCAAATACATCGGTGGTGAAAGTCCACACGAGGAAGTGCCTCAGCACACCTCGCAGCGAGTCTTGGGCTCAAGGAGGTAATGACATGAGTTAAGCGTAGATAGCAAGAAAGAAGGGCCGTAAGCCGCAAGGTTGAAGTGATTGAGCCTCGAAAGTATTCCATGTGTGGTGGTCGACACTGTGAGTAAGGTGGAAGACAACATCATTCTGCTCTAACTGAGGAGAACAGGGTGGCACCGCCGGGGTCTGAGAGCACGGCACTTCTTGAAGATGTATTTGTGAACGTGGGAGACCCTCATAGTTCCCTAGGATGGGGTATTGCCAAACAAGCCTAAACAGCAAGGATGGTGAAATAGCTGTGGGGGAGTCAGCGAATCCATAGTACTGATGAAGCGAGTAATGACCGTGGAGGGAAGGGATTCAGGTAATTTTAACTTTGGAAGGGAAACGTAAGTGGGAGAGACAAAGTCCAATAATATTACGGAAACGAAACTGAAGAAGGTAGCTCAACTATCTGGTAAGAATCCCGAGATGGTTTTCATGGGGCTTATGCCTCACGTGAACAGGGAGTCACTCACCAGATGTTTCCACGAGTTGGATGAGAGGAAGGCCGTGTGTGATCCAATACTTTATTTTGACGGACTTTTCATGGGTTCCTTTGACCTCGAAGCAATTTTTATGATTTTATCCTGACTGAGTTTAAGTTGTTGAGAGTGATATTTTGATTAGCAAGGTGTGTCGAGGTGAAGTGAGTGAAAAAAGGATGACTGATTCTCTCTGTTTGGTTTGCTCTCCCGCCTGGTGGCTCAAGAAATTAAGAGCACTTGAGATTTCCAAGTTCTCTTGGAAGGATAATTTCGCTGTATCTGATTTGATGGATTATTTTTGGAAGCCTAGTTCCTGGCATTTAAAGCAGGAGATCCTCCCACAGGTGGTGGCTACTTGCTTGAATCGACGCAACATCCTGTTGCGGATCTTTCAGTCTCGGGCTCCTGCCCTCGCCCCTCAGCCCCAGGGGGCTTTCGGGTACGACTGAAAGATTCTTAGTCTCGATTCCACATTGAGAGGAGATTGAGAGGAGCCTCCTATCCAGTGGGACTTTATTTGGCCCCTCAGGGAGAATAACTACCGACCATGTAGTTTAAATAAGTTCTGTGGCGGCTTGGCGAACATGTTCTTCTGTAATTTGTTCTTCAGAAGCTTTCATACATGCAATCAATGAACCTCTGGCAATCAAATTGGCTTTTCTTAGCAAGCCTCCAGAGCCCTGCCAAATGGCTGTGACAGCATTATCTGTCATGAGTTTATTCTTGATTCCAGAGATTTTAAGGTGATGATCTAGATAATTTCTCATATTTTCTTCATTAAGAGCTGGTAGGTGAGCGTGGGTCATCACACGAGAAGCCAAGGGCAGAGAAGTTCTATACTTCAATTTATCAAGAAGGTTATTCTGTCCCACCAAAATAAGTGAGAATCTTTTTTCAGAATCAAAGTTGAATTGGTTAATCGTATGCAATTCAGCAAAGACATCGACTCTCAATAAGGATGCCTCATCAATGATAACCACAATTTTATTTCTTTGTTGTTCTAATATTTCTGAGATGGCTTCTTTGAATTCCTTAAGAAGGAAGGACCTATGGTTTCCTCTTAAATTTAAATTTATACTCCAACACAATTGTCTATATAGCTCACTGGTTGAGCCACTGTTCGCCGTCACATAACAGCTGTTAATTTCAGATTTGTGGAATTGATCTAAACTCCATCTCATGGCGGTGGATTTTCCGGTGCCAACATCGCCGGTGACGACCATAATTCCACCAATGGAAAGAACATAATCCAATCTCTCTTTCACTGCCATTGTTCCAGGTAAAGACATAAGGTCTTTGGATTTAAGATTGTCATTAAAAGGAGAGAACTTCATTCCAAAATATTCAATGTATTTCATTTCTTACCTCCTGTTTTATCTCCTGAAAACAATTCTCCTGATTTTGGTTTTGTCTCTTTCGTGGCAGAAGTCACCTTTCCATTGCGACCCAAGTAAAAATTCACATGCCGATCCAATAAATTGGCCTGACCAAAGCTTCTTCCATCAAAGAAAATTTCAACATCTTCGGGAGTCTCTCTGTGGAACTTGAGTTCCACTCTTCTATCGATCAGGTCTACGGGAGCTTCATATATGGTGTTAGCTGACAATTAAAATGCCCCACCGTCGCCAATGAAAAGTGGCCACTTTTCAGAGGAGGACCTATGGTGATTTTTGGCATTGTCAACCGAGACGCATATAATCAATTGATATTACTCATAAAAAGGCTCCGAGCTGATAAGAACTCCTTTTGGGTTCTTGTCGACCTGGAAAGGGGCTCCGTGTTGGAGAGTCCTTCCATGACAGCCTATTCAGGTTCCATATTTGTCATTTGTAGACTGTTTCTGGATTTCAATGAGGTTAAATATATAGTCAAGAAAAGCCTGTTTAGGCTGTGCCCATTTTCTAAAGTATTTAAATTCCACAAGATTCCAACATTTGCCTCAATTTTCATGGAATTTCTTTCTAAAGACAGGCTTCCCTTAAAGCCGTCGCCAATTAAAATGTCCCACTTTCAATATGGAGGTTGTCGCCAATGAAAAGTGACCAATCTTCAGGGAGTGTTCAAATACTAGACAATGAAGTCTCTTCTTCTGATATAGATACTAAGCTCACAGAGTCCCTCCCTCTTGCAACTCAAAAGGTTAGCAATGAGGAGGATCTTATGATTAGTCAATACACTTTCGGCCGCATTCGTGACCTGAGTCACAGTGGTAAAAATAAGACAGAAATATCTCGTGAATTAGGGATCAATCGTAAGACGGTGCGCAAGTACTGTGAGTCCAACACCCCACCGAAGTACAAGGCGAGGTCCAAAAGAACTCGCCCAGATCCCCTTAATGGATATATGGATCGGGTGAAGTACTTTTTGAAGTTGAACCCAAGTAACACCGCCCGTGAAATATATGAGCTATTAGTTGAGGAGGGTTATCGTGGGAGTGAGAGAACGGTTCAGAGAAGAGTTTGTGAGATTCTTGGTTCTCGCCCCAAGGAGCGTTTTTTCAGCCAAAGATATGATCCTGGAGAACAGGCTCAGTTTGATTTTAAGGAGAAGGTTGCTTTACCATTTGCCGATGGTGTTCAGATCGTTCATCTCCATTTTGGAACATTGCCTTGTAGTGGCACCTGTTGGGTTCGTGCCTACCCCTTTCTTGTCTATGAGTGTTTCATCGATGGGGTGCATGCTTTTTTTGAAAAGATAGGTGGGATGAGTGCGAACATCCGTATTGATAATTTATCTCCCTGTGTGAAGAAAGTTCTTAAAGGAAATCAGCGAATTTACACCCAATCTTTTGATCGAGCCATCCAATACTATGGATTTAAGGTTCTTCCCTGCCGCGCAGGGAAGGGCTCTGACAAGGGAGATGTGGAGCGTGATATTCGAACCTTCAGTTCTCGGATAAAAAATATTGTTAGAAACAAAGGAATTGTTTTTAAAGACTGGGATCATTTGAATCAGTTTTTAGAGTCTTATATGGATCAGCATCAGAGTGACTCCACCAAATCTCGCTTTGAGGAGGAGGCCAAAGTTCTTAAGCCTTTGCCTCCACGAGATGAAGATATTCTCTGTAAGGTGAATATTTGTCAAAGTAATGGTTATGGGACTTTGAGAATAGGTAAAACCACATATTCCATACCTGATGAGGTGATCCAATCTCCCTGTAAAACCGTACAGGGTCCCTATCATGTCACGATCTATCGTGCAGGAGGGAAGCAAGAAATTGTCGCTCGCCATCAAAGAAAACCTGATGGGGAGCATAGTCTTCTTCTTGAACATATCCTTCCCTCTTTAGTTCGTAAGCCGCAAGCCATGGTAAGATGGGCTCACCGATCCATTCTTTTTCCAACAAATGTGTTTGAAAATTTTTATCAATACCTCAAGCAACAAGATTCAAGCCGTGCCGAGCATGAATATTTAAGAGTTATCAACTTGATTCAGCATGTGAGTTGGCAGGACTTATCTACAGCCATGGAGCTTCAATTAGAAAGTCGTGAGATTTTCGACTTTAAATCCATAAAAGATTTGCTCTTAGGAAATCCCACCAAAATTAATTTGAATGACCAACAAAAACCACTTCAACCTAGATTGTCTCAATATGACAGTCTTGTTCCAAACATAGGAGGTTCTTAATGAATCACGAAGAACTTATAGGTTCTCTTAAAAAACTCCGACTTCCAGCGATGGCGGATGAATATGTTGCAACGGCTAGAGTTGCCGAAAAAACAAAAAAGACGTATGAACAGTATTTAGGTATACTCGTTCAAAATGAGCTTGCTGACAAGCATTCCCAGAGAGTGAAAAGATTGCTTAAGGGGGCCAAGCTTCCTCAACTTAAATCACTCCAAACTTATAACTTCCAGAAAAGAACGGGAGTGACAGCTCAGCAAATTAATTGGATGGCAGAGGGAGAGTGGGTCAGAAAAGCCTGTAATGTTGTGTTTTACGGAAGCTTTGGAATGGGGAAAAGTCATTTGGCCATGTCCCTAGTTCGTTCACTCTGTGAACAAGGCTATCGATGTTTATGGGTCACCACTCATGAACTTATTGAAACAATGCGTGAAAGCAAGAAAGAACTCTCATTGAATGCTCTTTTTAAGAAATTAGACCGTTTTGATCTTATTGCTTGTGATGAACTTGGCTATACAGCTTCCTGCACAGAGGGGGCAGATCTTTTCTTTCAATTCATATCTCAGCGATATGAAAGGAAAAGTCTCATGATCACTACAAACTTAACATACTCTGAATGGGATAAGGTGTTTCTTAACCCTATTACCACCGCTGCTGCTGTTGATCGAATCATTCACAACTGTGAAACCCTCAACATTGAAGGAAAAGAAAGTTGGAGAACCGAATCGGCAAAAGCCAAGTCTAAACAGAGCAAAGAGGAAAGTTCAACCAAAGAAGTTCATTAGAGATCCCCACTTTTGGGGAAGGAACTCGCCAGTTATCCACAAAATTTATCCACAGCAGCACTGCGTTGCTAGACATCGGGGTCACAGCCGCAGTGTCGCCATGGATAAATTTATGGATAACTGGCTTTTACCGTACTATTTGCTCGTCACTCTCGCGGAGCTTTAGACATTAGCTGCGCCAAGGAATCCTGAAAAATACTCCATTTACCTCTGCCATAGGGCTGAAGGATGCATTTGGGGTCATGCCAAAAGTGGTGGGCAGAAAATCATTCCTCAGAATCTTGTGGCATAGTCCGAGTTAAATGATGAGCAAAATAAAGACACTTGACTAAACTCTGAACGAAGAATAACTAAATCAGTACATCATCAACTGGCCGTTTTTCATTGGCGACGGCTTCTAAAAATGGCCAATTTTAATTGGCGCCTAACAACGGGAGCTTCATATATGGTTCCATTCAAATGAAAAGTTCGATCCTTTTTAACTCGTCGAAATTGAATAAATCGAAAATAGTCCAATAGATTGGGGGGAGCGGGACGAACACACTTCATATTTTTACGGAATTTCGCCAATGGAGTTTCGCCAGTGGTTCCATGAACTTTGTGGTGATAACTCTCCACCCAGTCAGAAAATACCTCATTCAGTTCTTCAAGGCTCAAGGTTTTTTCATCGCAGCGAGGAAAGAAGTTTTCCCGTACATATCGAAACCAACGCTCCACTTTCCCCCGACCCTGAGGAGTATAAGGAGGAGTGTGAATAATCTGAATACCCAAGGAAGCTGTGACCTGTTCCAAGTTTATAGCCTTAAAACAAGCCCCATTATCGATATAAAGCTTTTGAGGAAGCCCCCTCTTCTCAACAGCTTTCTTAAGACAATCCTTCATATTCTCAAGCCTTTCGGACTCATAAAACTCCCCGTGGGGAATGATGCGAGAATTGTCATCCAATATGGCAATGAGGTAGGATTTTACTTTCTTTCTCTTTTTGCCAACCACAATGGGGCCATGAAGAACATCTGACTGCCACATTTCATTGGGAGACGAAGCTTCAAAGGACCTACGATCTGTGGACTCTTTTTGTTGCAATTTGTGATGCTTTAAAAATCTATAAAGCACACTCATATTGATCTCTTCATTGGTACCAATAGAGCCGCGCTGACGTAGAGCATTGACAAGGGCTATGCCTGTAAAATGTCCCTTTGCCTTCATGATCTCTTTAATGACCACTTGGAGAGATTCATCAAGACTTCTAAATTGACCTTGATCCTTGCGATCCGATGGCATAAGCCCCTCTAATCTATTGCCCGATCCCTTGTAGTCTGCAATCCATTTTTTTATGGTGGAACGACTCACACGAGTCGATGATGAGTAGGGAACACGATAGCTCTTGGAAGATTTTTCCGTAAGCAATCTCTCTTTTTCTCCATATTCAAGGCGCAACCCTGTAACAAATTCAGAAATCACTCCGAATCTAAAGGTGGCAACCTCCATTTTCTTGTCCTTATCAGCCATTTTGACCTCTCTTTCTTTGATTTAATTTCCGTTATTGGAAATCTTTCTTGAAATAAGAGATACACAACTTCCTGACTCTTTGTTAATGACAAGAAACGGTAGGTTGAAAATAAATGGGAGCACTGGCAAACTTCGTTAACCAAAAATGTCCAGGTTTTTCTCTTGATAAAAGGCCACTGTGCTAAGTGGATCTTTTTCTTTCATCAGATTATAAGCCTTAGCGTGATTAAGAAGTTTTTTCAGCCAGTGCCCCGCTCTTTGCCTCGTTGTCCAAAGGGGCCATGCCTTGGGAATCTTGGGGTTCAGACGATGTCGTAATGCTTCGAAAATACGAGACTTTGTCTCTTGAAAACGACGCCAGAACGACTTGGGTCTTGTCGTTATAACACTGTGGCAGTGAGGACACCGCCAGCGCTTGAGGTAGACCGCTTCAGAGCATGCAAAAAAGTATCTCTTCACATAGCCATGGCCCCAGAGCTTCTCACTGTTACAGCCGGGATTTTGGCACTTACATGGCCTCTTCCAATTGTAATTCTTACCTTCTTTTACAAGGTCATCCGTTGATACAAAAGTAGCTAAAATCATAACACCTCCTGATGCAGAGTATTAAACTCATGGGGAGGTTATGACAAGACTTAGTCAAGGGAATGTAATAATTCTCTAGGGATGGTCAAAGAAAAATAAAAAATAAAGGCGAATTCTAGTCAGAATAAAGTATCGTATAACAGCTATATCATTGATTTGGATTTAGAAAATTACTTTGGTTCTATCGACCATAAGAAATTAGTGTCCATACTCAAGATGAAAATCACGGATGAAAGATTCATAAGGTATATTGTGAGAATGCTGAAGGCTGGAGTTTTGTCTGATGGGGAGCTCAGGATGACCGATGAGGGTACACCTCAAGGCTCATGTGTCAGCCCCGTCCTTTCGAATATCTTTGCACACTACGCCTTTGACATTTGGTTCAAAGGTGCAGTCAAGAAGTACACGAGAGGACAAGTGGAAATGTATCGCTACTGCGATGACATCATATTCTGCTGTGAACTTCAGGAGGATGCTGAGAAGGTTTACAGATCACTCCAAGGACGAACCGAGAGGTTTTCCCTTAAGATGAATGTAGAGAAAACCAAGCGTATCACCTTTTCTAAAGCCAAGGCTCGACGAGGTGAGAAGCAAGGTACCTTCGACTTCTTAGGTTTCACCTTCTACATAAGTAAACGCAGAGGGCGCATACTGCCCAAGATTAAATCCAATGGACGTAGAATAAGGAAGAAGCTACAGGTAGTCAAAGAGTGGTGCCGAGCCAACCGTCACAGAGGTACATTGTGCGAGCTGTGGGAGAGGTTTTGCAAGAAGCTCAGAGGACACGCCCAGTACTATGCTGTCTCCGATAATTACAAAGGAGTGAAGAATTTCTTTCACTACGCCATTAGGATTTTCTTCAAATGGATGAACAGACGTAGTCAGCGAAGATCTTTTGATTGGAATAAGTTTAACAGGTTCCTTGCTAACTTTCCTCCACCAAGGGTTCGCATAGTACACAAGCTGTATTGATATAGTTGAGTGAGTAGAGTTATCGTCCGCCTATTGCCTTAATTGGGCACGATGGGTGGGAACGGGGGTTGGGTCGGGTAACCGGCCCTTCTACCCAATAATACCCCCGTCAACGACAGAGGTTTTAGAGAGCTAAGGGTCACGGACCCCTCCCATCCCCTTTATAGGAAGTCATTCAAGGTGATTTCCATACCTAAAAATCAGAAAAAATCTACTTTTGCTTTTGTTCAATACAAGAACCACATGACGCTACGCATACCATTGGCTTCTACCAATCTGAACCCCAATCTCTACGATAGGCAGGCCCCAAGCAAACTTGGTATAGTTGCAATTCAGGAGCTAATTTCACTGACTCAACAACTGGAAGAGCAACTATGTCAATTACACCAAAAGATGTCTGGCCAAGACTGCCAAAAGAAATTCAAAAGCAAGTCATCAAAGACTTAACTTTAGCCATTGAGGAGATTATATATGAAAACATCGGAATTGATTACACCTATTCACTTAAAGAGAAAAGCCATAATATACATCAGACAGTCGACCCCTCAGCAAGCCATCAAAAACAAAGAAAGTCTCGACCTTCAATACTCACTCAGGCAAAGAGCTACTGAATTAGGTTGGCAAGAAGATAGTATTGAAATTGTCGATGATGATTTGGGGATCACAGGAAGTAGTATACAGTTTAGAGAAGGCTTCAAGAATATCCTTGCAGAAGTGACCTTGGAAAAAATTGGTATTATTCTATCGTACGATGTCACTCGTCTATCTAGAAACTGTACGGACTGGTACCAATTACTTGATCTGTGTGCTTTTAAGAATTGCCTCATTGCTGATAGAGAGTCTATTTATAACCCTTCTAATGTTAATGGAAGAATGTTACTCGGGTTTAAAGGTCAACTCTCAGAAATGGAATTATTTACGATACGCAATAGATTAACAGCAGGTCTTCTCAACAAAGCCAAGCGAGGAGATTTAGCTCTTAAATTACCAGTTGGTTTTATTCGAACAGAACAAGGTAAAGTGCTAAAAGATCCAAATAAAGATTTACAAGATCGCATAAATTTAGTATTTACTATATTCTTAAAACTGAAATCAGCCGGTAAGGTGTCGCGATTTTTTAACGATAACAACCTCTTACTTCCAAGAGTTGATTTTGTAAAAAGTATTCATTGGAAAAAAACATCCAAGGCAGCCCATAGGTGTTCGTGGTTTTTTATTCTTTCATAGCAAGACCTTTTTAGCCATATTCATTGATGTTTTTCGCCGTCGGTAGTTTGTGTCATAAATTTCATGGGAGAATATCTTGATCTTCTCTATCAAAATATTTAAATACTTTTGAGATGAGCTTAGGAGATATTTGATAAAATCAGAGGCTAATAAGACGGTAACCTTAGCAACTCTTTGAAACGATGTGGAGTCATTTTGTTCCTTATTGAGTTTAGTTCTTCCTATCCTCAAAACAACACTTGATGTGAGGTGAGCCGCTAATGAAGCAAGAAGAAGACTCTCTATGATATTTTGATCGTTTGAGGTGATCTGATTTGCATTCAAAGAATTCTTACAAGATTTGAAAATAAGTTCACATTGCCAACGTAAACGATAAATTGGATATATGGACTCCGCTGCCACATCTAAATTCGTGCAATACCAATGATAGCGTTTTTCGGAGGAATTCCAGAAGCCTACAATTCTCAAACTTACCCATTTACCATTGGACAAGACACTGCCTATAAATTCAACAACATCGTTTTTTTTCTTGAGTTTAATATCAGAGAACTCTTTTCCAACATAGTAATCTGGCAAACCTTCAACAACAGCATCAATAAGAATAGAGGCATTTGACTTTACTCTAGACAAGAAAAATCCTTTAGCTTCATGAATAGATGACAATAAGCCATAGTCCCAATATCCCAAATCAAAGATGACTAATTTTCCAACGAGTTCCTTTATATCAGGAAAGCACTTCCTATCGTTAGTGGAAGACGGAGTTAATTCGAACCAAGTCATTATACCACTGAATAAACTGAAACAAGCGTGCCATTTAATTCCTGCGTTTGTTCTTGTCCCTGGAAAATTCTCAGATGCTCCATCCCAAAGGCTTATTGTGCTTGAGTCAACAAGAAGAACGTCTGAGACTCCCAGTTGTAATAATATGGCTTTGCTCCCATGAAAAGCTCCATGAGATAGCTTTATCATGAGCATTTCAACCAGTTTACTCAGAAGCTCTTTTAATCTTTTTCTAGAGAGTCTTTCCCAGAAGCTGTGTCTTTCAATTCTTAATCCTAAATGACTTATCATAAACCTCCTAATTCCCTCTATTGAATATGTCTTAGAGTCTCCCTGGAATGACAAGACAAGAGCCACAATAAACTCAAGAGGTGGAATGGTTGCCCGAGAGTCCTTTTCAGGAATAACTTTCTTGAAACATTTTTTGATCGTTTTAAGTGTTTGAGCTTCCGTGCTCATATTTGCCCCCTGCGTTTAAAAAATAAAAATTTCCTCCAATTAATCTTGACCTATTAAGATACTAACGCGAGAATCATTAAGTCTGTAGATAACTCACTTGTATCTATGCGGATTCATTGTATTCGACAGGAGCAAAAAATAGCAATGATTTTTGGACTTTTAATATTACTTTCTTTGGGATCCTTTATATCTCTTCTTATTTCCTTATTGGTATTTGGATTTGGTTATTTACTGGCACTCATCCTCCCATTAACTCAGATGCAAGCATCTTCTTTGTTTTTTGCTTCACTCACACTTTTGGTTCTTACATGTATTTTTATGATGCTCATATCTCAATTTAAAAATCGTTACTTTCACCAGAATCTAGGAGATATTCTTTTTGATAATTTGGATGAGGATTTGGAAGATGAAAAGCAAAAAAAAATTGTAACTGAAGATATGTCTGCATCACAGCAGAAAAATGACCAAAGCGAAAAAATTGGAAGAAATCAATCCTGTCCATGCGGAAGTGGAAAGAAATTTAAATTCTGTTGTTCCCAAAAGTCCACAGTTCTTTCGTTACACAATTAAGTCTCTTAAAACACATGGCTTGTCGTGGATATCAAATGTCAATCTGCGTCCATTTCTCAAAATACCATCTATAAATATTTATAAATCGCCCACTTCCCTCTATGTAAAAAAGGAGGCTTGAAAAGTATTTCCATTAATTCGGAATTAAAATTAGAAAAAAACCACGAACACCTATGCAAGGCAGCCATACTTTCTATTTTGAAGAATCCAGCTTATAGCGGAACTTTTGTATATGGCAAAGCTGAATACCGTAGAAAAGACTTAGCTGGAAAACTTAAGTGTACAAAGCTTCCACTTAATGAATGGAAAATTGTTGTGAAAGATAAATATCCTAAATATATCGATTGGAATACATTCTTAAAAATACAAGAAATGCTAAAAGACAACTACACTGAATATACTCGTAATAAAACAAGAGGCATACCTCGCCCTGGTAAGGCCCTCTTACATGGGATAGTCTATTGTGGAGAATGTGGCCACAAAATGTCAGTACAGTATAAAACAGCAACTCGATACTTATGCAACTATCTACGCCAACAACATCGGGAACCTACTTGCCAATTCATTCCTACAGATCCAATCGATGATTATGTAGTAAACGCTTTTTTTAAGGTTCTTTCCCCTGTCGAGCTAGATTTGTATGCCAAGGCTTTAGAAAATAAGTCAAAAATTGACCAAGAGGTTTACAAATCACACATTCAGCAAATTCAGCGTTTAAGGTATGAAGCTCAACTGGTAGAAAAGAGGTATCGCAAAGTAGACCCTGAGAATAGACTTGTTGCAGATGAATTAGAAACACAATGGGAAGAGGCTTTAGTAATACTTAAAAAAGCCGAAGATCACCTAGAGAGGGTTAAGAATGAACAGCGTATTCCAACTGTGATCTCTCAAAAAATGAAAAGAGAATTTTCAGATTTGAATCAAAAACTACCTTCGCTATGGGAGGATAAGATATTGACCAAAGACATGAAAAAGAAAATTCTTAGAACATTGGTTGAAAAGGTTGTCATTCACAGAAAGAAAAGAGATATGGTTGCACTGAGAATTGTTTGGATTGGAGGAGATACAACAGAAGCTAGCATTCCAATCAAAGTTGGATCTTTTGATGAACTGTCATCTTCTGAAACGATAAAGAAAATAATTGCGCAGCAGGTCAAGCTTGGGGTGTCTGATGAAGATATTGCCAAACTATTGACCCAAAAAGGATTCAGATCACCAATGGATACCACTTTTCTCAGAAATACTGTGAAGTCCTATAGACTAAACAATAAAATCTATCGGAATCGAAAGCACTCTTTTCCGACCAAAGTCGAGGGAAGCCTCACAACATCTCAAATTGCAGCACTTATTGATGTTAAAGTTCATTGGATTTATCACCATATTAAACAAGGGAGGATCATTGTCAAAAAACACGAGAAAACAAAGGCTTATCTCTTTCCAGATAAGAAAAAAACCATATCTGACTTTAAAAAACTTAAGTCCGGATCAATTAAAAAGCTACGTTACTAAGGGGGTATCAACATGAGTGATCAAATATTCATCATCCAACGGATGCATCGCTTTTATATGACTGCATAAGAGTTACAGAAAGAGAATTTAAAAAAGTTCGTAAAAATGTCATGAAAGATTTTTGGCGACTTATTTCAAGAGAAGATCTTAAGAGAGCAAAAACCTTGCTTTACAAAATTAATAATTCCAAAAATGATGCGGAAAGACTACCTTGCTATAAGGAGCTTTTAAAAATCGCTACCAAATTGAACAAAGGATTACCTGATACCATCAGAAAGATAAAAAAAGAACAAAAATGTGTGAAGATGAATGCTTTGAAAAAGAGTCTAAAACAGTTAGAAAATGTTGCCTTCTACCTGGAAAAAATCATCTTTCAAACTCAAAAAAGAGTTATTGAGGGGAAAAAAGTATCCTCTGAAAAAAAGGTCCTATCCATCTTTGAACCGCATACAGACATTATTGTAAAGGGGCAAAGAGAAGTCGAGTTTGGGCATAAAATCTTTCTGACCTCAGGGCAAAGCAACATGATTTTAGATTGTCAGATCCCTGATGGCAACCCCGCAGACTCTGATATGTTTTTAAAAGTTATGAATTCAGTGACACAAACCTATGGGGCTTGCCCTGTAAAAGTAAGTGCAGATGGTGGGTTTGCTTCAAAAGAAAATCTTGAAGAGGCCAAAGAGATGGGGGCTAAAGATGTTTGCTTCCCAGAAAAAAAAGGAATGAAAATATTAAAGATGGTTAAAAGTGCTTGGGTCTTTAAAAATCTTCTCAATTGGAGAGCCGGAATAGAGGCTGTTATTTCATTCCTTAAGAGATGTTTTGGTATGAGAGTTGCTTACTGGAAAGGGCATGATGGTTTTAAGAGGTATGTAAAGAATGCCGTTTGTGCCTATAATTTTGTTGTCTTGGCAAGACATGAATTATCAACTGTCACCTAAATTTATCCATTAGGAATAACAGCAATGGACCAGGTCGAAGGTGCTAAAATCTTCCAAAGGTAGGGGTGCGTCTTCAAATCGAAAAAACTAGGGCGCAAGTCGCTTAAAGACCTTTTTCCCCTTAATCTGTAGAGTTTGTGTGGCAAATCTCCAACTCTCACTCCCCCATTGAGGCATTGGGAGGCTCAATGGGGAGTGTCAGAGAACAAAAAATGGGCCTTTCTGGACAGAAACTAGGTAGTTCCTGTCCAGGGAAGAAAGTTAAGTAGTTTTAAGTATTTACATGCCTTCCCTTTAGATTTTATGCTTTAAAATGGAGTCCATCAAACATAATCCGTGTAAATTCAGTTACTTACATAAAACGGAAAAATAAAATAAGTTCCCCCCCCCTCTTTGACGAACCTTTCACAGCCCCTCCCTTTCAGTGACTTATGTGGCTATCAACTGGTTACTTGATATGAGAGGAAGAGTTGGATCAACCTGTGTTTCCACCGTGGTGATTTCAAACCTCCTTCAGGGAAATAACATTACGTTGCGCATCAACTTCAAAAAATACTTGACGTGTTTTTTCAGAGAAATAATTTTTGATATTTTATTCTTCATTTATTTTTTATGTAGGTTTTAGGAGGCGTGGGAACCTCTCTATGAGGTAGAATTCTTATCCATGTTCTCCGAGAACCTCTCTGATTTTTTTCTTCTTAAAAGACATCCTTGCTCACTTTTTTCCCTCAAAAAAACGTATGTTAATATAAAAATTAAAGAGAAACTTTCACCAAAGGGGGGACTATGCGCCATTTGAAGAAGACACAGTTGGGACTCTTTTCCCAATATCCTAACCACCAACTCAGTACAGAATTGCAGCAAATTAATAACATCATTGATCGCCATCCAGAGTTTGCCCATATGGTTCATGAAGACCTTGTTAAAGAAAAGAAAGATTCTGGTGATATTGGTATGACATCGGAGCAAGTTCTCAAGGTGGCTATTCTTAAATCCATAAGAGGTCTTTCCTATCGTGCGTTAGCCTTTAATCTTGTCGATTCAGTATCCACCAGAGCTTTTCTGGGCCTTGAATTGGAAGAAAATTACGCTCACTCCACCTTACAGGACTTGATTGTTCAAATAAGTGAAGAAACTTGGGGAATTATTAGCGCCTCTTTAGTTTCAGATGCAAGAGATCAAAAGATTGAGCCGTGTAAGAAAATGAGATTGGACAGTACAGTGACGAAATCAAATATTCATCATCCAACGGATGCATCGCTTTTATATGACTGCATAAGAGTTACAGAAAGAGAATTTAAAAAAGTTCGTAAAAATGTCATGAAAGATTTTTGGCGACTTATTTCAAGAGAAGATCTTAAGAGAGCAAAAACCTTGCTTTACAAAATTAATAATTCCAAAAATGATGCGGAAAGACTACCTTGCTATAAGGAGCTTTTAAAAATCGCTACCAAATTGAACAAAGGATTACCTGATACCATCAGAAAGATAAAAAAAGAACAAAAATGTGTGAAGATGAATGCTTTGAAAAAGAGTCTAAAACAGTTAGAAAATGTTGCCTTCTACCTGGAAAAAATCATCTTTCAAACTCAAAAAAGAGTTATTGAGGGGAAAAAAGTATCTTCTGAAAAAAAGGTCCTATCCATCTTTGAACCGCATACAGACATTATTGTAAAGGGGCAAAGAGAAGTCGAGTTTGGGCATAAAATCTTTCTGACCTCAGGGCAAAGCAACATGATTTTAGATTGTCAGATCCCTGATGGCAACCCCGCAGACTCTGATATGTTTTTAAAAGTTATGAATTCAGTGACACAAACCTATGGGGCTTGCCCTGTAAAAGTAAGTGCAGACGGTGGGTTTGCTTCAAAAGAAAATCTTGAAGAGGCCAAAGAGATGGGGGCTAAAGATGTTTGCTTCCCAGAAAAAAAAGGAATGAAAATATTAAAGATGGTTAAAAGTGCTTGGGTCTTTAAAAATCTTCTCAATTGGAGAGCCGGAATAGAGGCTGTTATTTCATTCCTTAAGAGATGTTTTGGTATGAGAGTTGCTTACTGGAAAGGGCATGATGGTTTTAAGAGGTATGTAAAGAATGCCGTTTGTGCCTATAATTTTGTTGTCTTGGCAAGACATGAATTATCAACTGTCACCTAAATTTATCCATTAGGAATAACAGCAATGGACCAGGTCGAAGGTGCTAAAATCTTCCAAAGGTAGGGGTGCGTCTTCAAATCGAAAAAACTAGGGCGCAAGTCGCTTAAAGACCTTTTTCCCCTTAATCTGTAGAGTTTGTGTGGCAAATCTCCAACTCTCACTCCCCCATTGAGGCATTGGGAGGCTCAATGGGGAGTGTCAGAGAACAAAAAATGGGCCTTTCTGGACAGAAACTAGGTAGTTTTGAGAGTAATAGCATAACTCTCTACGATAGGCTTTATTTATCTACAGAGATTATTAAGGCCCATGCTCAAGCCAGTAACTTCTTTATTGCGCGTTGTAAGCGAGGCTCTACTTTTATCCCCATTGTAAATTTATTTAATGGCCCAGGTTGGTATTCACGAATGGTTATTGAGGGGGTGGTCATTCATCTCTATAAGTATAAAAACCCAAAGACTGGGGAGTTCTCTGTTTTGGCCACTAATCTTCCGCATGGCTCCTTGGACAAGAAGGATATGGTTGCTCTTTACTCTCGTCGTTGGGAAATAGAAACGACATTTCGTGATTTTACATCGACAATGAAAATGGAGCAGTGGCACTCAACAAGCCTTAATGGAATATTGCAAGAGCTGTATTCTTATTTTTGGCTCTTCAATTATACAAAGATTCAAATGAGCATAAATGAGGATGAAGACAGTGTGAATCAGTTGGTGAAAAATGACTACAAAAAACCTAACTTTAAACTGATTCTTGATTTCATAATGGATAGCATCCCTCTTTTTGTTGCGGGGCTCTATCAGAAATTTAGGAAGCAGATAAAGTTGCTGATGAAGATTTCAATGGAGAAGAGGAGGCACTTCAAAAGAAGCTATGAAAGGTCTATCAAAAGGGCTGGGAGTTCTTTTAAAAGAAATAGCTTAACGCAGAGGCAGAGGGGTGTGGTGGCTTAAGGAAACGGCATTGCTTCTTGGGCAATCCAACGACGTCGGAGCTGCCTCCTCACATGGGCCTCCACCTTGACCAGTTGGCTAGGATACTCTGTCATCAGGTAATATCCTGACCAGCCCTTGTACCAACTATTGATCTTCTTGATGGTCTGCTCGAGAGATTGTGAAGAACCTCGTGGGTGTTATACGATACTTTATTCTGACTAGAATTCGCCTTTATTTTTTATTTTTCTTTGACCATCCCTAGAGAATTATTACATTCCCTTGACTAAGTCTTGTCATAACCTCCCCATGAGTTTAATACTCTGCATCAGGAGGTGTTATGATTTTAGCTACTTTTGTATCAACGGATGACCTTGTAAAAGAAGGTAAGAATTACAATTGGAAGAGGCCATGTAAGTGCCAAAATCCCGGCTGTAACAGTGAGAAGCTCTGGGGCCATGGCTATGTGAAGAGATACTTTTTTGCATGCTCTGAAGCGGTCTACCTCAAGCGCTGGCGGTGTCCTCACTGCCACAGTGTTATAACGACAAGACCCAAGTCGTTCTGGCGTCGTTTTCAAGAGACAAAGTCTCGTATTTTCGAAGCATTACGACATCGTCTGAACCCCAAGATTCCCAAGGCATGGCCCCTTTGGACAACGAGGCAAAGAGCGGGGCACTGGCTGAAAAAACTTCTTAATCACGCTAAGGCTTATAATCTGATGAAAGAAAAAGATCCACTTAGCACAGTGGCCTTTTATCAAGAGAAAAACCTGGACATTTTTGGTTAACGAAGTTTGCCAGTGCTCCCATTTATTTTCAACCTACCGTTTCTTGTCATTAACAAAGAGTCAGGAAGTTGTGTATCTCTTATTTCAAGAAAGATTTCCAATAACGGAAATTAAATCAAAGAAAGAGAGGTCAAAATGGCTGATAAGGACAAGAAAATGGAGGTTGCCACCTTTAGATTCGGAGTGATTTCTGAATTTGTTACAGGGTTGCGCCTTGAATATGGAGAAAAAGAGAGATTGCTTACGGAAAAATCTTCCAAGAGCTATCGTGTTCCCTACTCATCATCGACTCGTGTGAGTCGTTCCACCATAAAAAAATGGATTGCAGACTACAAGGGATCGGGCAATAGATTAGAGGGGCTTATGCCATCGGATCGCAAGGATCAAGGTCAATTTAGAAGTCTTGATGAATCTCTCCAAGTGGTCATTAAAGAGATCATGAAGGCAAAGGGACATTTTACAGGCATAGCCCTTGTCAATGCTCTACGTCAGCGCGGCTCTATTGGTACCAATGAAGAGATCAATATGAGTGTGCTTTATAGATTTTTAAAGCATCACAAATTGCAACAAAAAGAGTCCACAGATCGTAGGTCCTTTGAAGCTTCGTCTCCCAATGAAATGTGGCAGTCAGATGTTCTTCATGGCCCCATTGTGGTTGGCAAAAAGAGAAAGAAAGTAAAATCCTACCTCATTGCCATATTGGATGACAATTCTCGCATCATTCCCCACGGGGAGTTTTATGAGTCCGAAAGGCTTGAGAATATGAAGGATTGTCTTAAGAAAGCTGTTGAGAAGAGGGGGCTTCCTCAAAAGCTTTATATCGATAATGGGGCTTGTTTTAAGGCTATAAACTTGGAACAGGTCACAGCTTCCTTGGGTATTCAGATTATTCACACTCCTCCTTATACTCCTCAGGGTCGGGGGAAAGTGGAGCGTTGGTTTCGATATGTACGGGAAAACTTCTTTCCTCGCTGCGATGAAAAAACCTTGAGCCTTGAAGAACTGAATGAGGTATTTTCTGACTGGGTGGAGAGTTATCACCACAAAGTTCATGGAACCACTGGCGAAACTCCATTGGCGAAATTCCGTAAAAATATGAAGTGTGTTCGTCCCGCTCCCCCCAATCTATTGGACTATTTTCGATTTATTCAATTTCGACGAGTTAAAAAGGATCGAACTTTTCATTTGAATGGAACCATATATGAAGCTCCCGTAGACCTGATCGATAGAAGAGTGGAACTCAAGTTCCACAGAGAGACTCCCGAAGATGTTGAAATTTTCTTTGATGGAAGAAGCTTTGGTCAGGCCAATTTATTGGATCGGCATGTGAATTTTTACTTGGGTCGCAATGGAAAGGTGACTTCTGCCACGAAAGAGACAAAACCAAAATCAGGAGAATTATTTTCAGGAGATAAAACAGGAGGTAAGAAATGAAATACATTGAATATTTTGGAATGAAGTTCTCTCCTTTTAATGACAATCTTAAATCCAAAGACCTTATGTCTTTACCTGGAACAATGGCAGTGAAAGAGAGATTGGATTATGTTCTTTCCATTGGTGGAATTATGGTCGTCACCGGCGATGTTGGCACCGGAAAATCCACCGCCATGAGATGGAGTTTAGATCAATTCCACAAATCTGAAATTAACAGCTGTTATGTGACGGCGAACAGTGGCTCAACCAGTGAGCTATATAGACAATTGTGTTGGAGTATAAATTTAAATTTAAGAGGAAACCATAGGTCCTTCCTTCTTAAGGAATTCAAAGAAGCCATCTCAGAAATATTAGAACAACAAAGAAATAAAATTGTGGTTATCATTGATGAGGCATCCTTATTGAGAGTCGATGTCTTTGCTGAATTGCATACGATTAACCAATTCAACTTTGATTCTGAAAAAAGATTCTCACTTATTTTGGTGGGACAGAATAACCTTCTTGATAAATTGAAGTATAGAACTTCTCTGCCCTTGGCTTCTCGTGTGATGACCCACGCTCACCTACCAGCTCTTAATGAAGAAAATATGAGAAATTATCTAGATCATCACCTTAAAATCTCTGGAATCAAGAATAAACTCATGACAGATAATGCTGTCACAGCCATTTGGCAGGGCTCTGGAGGCTTGCTAAGAAAAGCCAATTTGATTGCCAGAGGTTCATTGATTGCATGTATGAAAGCTTCTGAAGAACAAATTACAGAAGAACATGTTCGCCAAGCCGCCACAGAACTTATTTAAACTACATGGTCGGTAGTTATTCTCCCTGAGGGGCCAAATAAAGTCCCACTGGATAGGACGCTCCTCTCAATCTCCTCTCAATGTGGAATCGAGACTAAGAATCTTTCAGTCGTACCCGAAAGCCCCCTGGGGCTGAGGGGCGAGGGCAGGAGCCCGAGACTGAAAGATCCGCAACAGGATGTTGCGTCGATTCAAGCAAGTAGCCACCACCTGTGGGAGCAATGCCGTTTCCTTAAGCCACCACACCCCTCTGCCTCTGCGTTAAGCTATTTCTTTTAAAAGAACTCCCAGCGCTTTTGATAGACCTTTCATAGCTTCTTTTGAAGTGCCTCCTCTTCTCCATTGAAATCTTCATCAGCAACTTTATCTGCTTCCTAAATTTCTGATAGAGCCCCGCAACAAAAAGAGGGATGCTATCCATTATGAAATCAAGAATCAGTTTAAAGTTAGGTTTTTTGTAGTCATTTTTTACCAACTGATTCACACTGTCTTCATCCTCATTTATGCTCATTTGAATCTTTGTATAATTGAAGAGCCAAAAATAAGAATACAGCTCTTGCAATATTCCATTAAGGCTTGTTGAGTGCCACTGCTCCATTTTCATTGTCGATGTAAAATCACGAAATGTCGTTTCTATTTCCCAACGACGAGAGTAAAGAGCAACCATATCCTTCTTGTCCAAGGAGCCATGCGGAAGATTAGTGGCCAAAACAGAGAACTCCCCAGTCTTTGGGTTTTTATACTTATAGAGATGAATGACCACCCCCTCAATAACCATTCGTGAATACCAACCTGGGCCATTAAATAAATTTACAATGGGGATAAAAGTAGAGCCTCGCTTACAACGCGCAATAAAGAAGTTACTGGCTTGAGCATGGGCCTTAATAATCTCTGTAGATAAATAAAGCCTATCGTAGAGAGTTATGCTATTACTCTCAAAACTACCTATCATTTGAATAGCATTGGCGATTTCGTTGAGAGCGGGAGAATAGCAAAGATTCTTTGTCACACCCGATAAAACGTCATAAGCATGAGATAGATACATACGTAAGAAATGAGTTTCCATCTCATTTGGGCAAGGGTACCCACAATAACCCTCCTTTAAAAGATCTTTAGAGCGAGGAAGTGCTAATTGGTCGCCATCTATGGCATAGATATAAAAACCATGAAACGTTTTTCTCAATGGTTCGTAGTCTGTAATCAGAGATTCAAAGATATCTTTGAAAAATAGGTAAGAAATACTTTGACGTATCTTGCTGAGACTGCTTTTGACTGGCATGAGAAGCAGGTCACCAAAATGAGTCCATACCGTCTTAAGAGCGATTTGGTAGCCTTCGTAATTTGTTCCTGAAATAAGATAGATAATGGTAAAAAAGAAAATTTGAGGATTAAATTTTCGATTCCTTTTTTGTTTTTCTGGATCGACAAGGTGCTCTGGCTTGAAGGAAGAATCAAGTTTTGGTAGAATAAAATGGTCATCTGTGACGCGAACTCGTCATTTGGGGGCTTTCGAGATCAATATTGGATTGCATGTAACTTACTCCTTGGTTGAGGGTTGGGTGTAAAATAAAACAAGTCTTATTCTTGTCGATTTATCTAATGATTTCAAGAGATTTTTCTTAAGGAAACGGCATTGACCTGTGGGAGGATCTCCTGCTTTAAATGCCAGGAACTAGGCTTCCAAAAATAATCCATCAAATCAGATACAGCGAAATTATCCTCCCAAGAGAACTTGGAAATCTCAAGTGCTCTTAATTTCTTGAGCCACCAGGCGGGAGAGCAAACCAAACAGAGAGAATCAGTCATCCTTTTTTCACTCACTTCACCTCGACACACCTTGCTAATCAAAATATCACTCTCAACAACTTAAACTCAGTCAGGATAAAATCATAAAAATTGCTTCGAGGTCAAAGGAACCCATGAAAAGTCCGTCAAAATAAAGTATTGGATCACAACAGGTTGTGGACAATCCCTTAGATACCACTGAAGCCAAGCGAATTTCCTTCAGATAACGCTTCAAGGTGCTGGCACTCATTTTTTCTAACTGAAGCTTTAAGTGGGGAGGACACGACTCATAATTGGGGAGCCAATCCGGTAGAGCGGCTTTTATTCGTACAGCCGAGATTTTTTCCATTTGTTCCCACAAATATTTGATGTGGGGTCGTAACTCCTCTTGAGAATAAGCCAGAGGCCTCCCTGACCGCTTGAGTGGCACAGAGCCATTTTGTTGAATCTCGTTTAATCTCCTTATGAGTCGCTTCCTAGAGAGGTTTGTGACCAGTTCCGCATGATCTAGCAACTCCCCTTTTTTAGCCTTAGAACTTTGTTGATATAAGCCTGAAATTGCAGTTAAGTAAGCATTAACAGCCGACTCCCTCACTGAAGACCCCCTCGTTGATTGTTTGTTTCCAAAGATCAATCTTACTGAGAGGATCAACAGAGGGGTAGCTCGGCTGATCTGTTTTAGAAGGCGTAACAACCGGTGTCTTATTGAGTGAGGGAGTCTCCTCAACGCACATTTTTGACTCAAAAAGAGAAAAGTGGGAACTCGGTGTCGGAATAATGAGCCAGCCAGGTGGAGGACCATAACCCGGGCACCACGAAGGTGTTTTAATGTGATGCGTCTTGGTGTCGTTATTTTTGACCCAATTCGGTTTGACAGCAGCATCTGCGTTAAAATGCGAAATTTCCAGAAATTGGGGTTGTACTGAAATATAATGGTAGCTGCTGGAAAAATTAAAATTGACGTAAAAAAAGTGTAGAAAACAAAATAGGATTTTATCGTTTTAAATATTGATATATCATAGAAATATGTAGAAAATATCCTCATGTACATCCAAACGACTAAAAACTCAAAAGGTCAGTGCTACTACCACCTTGTGGAGTCCTACAGAGAAAAAGGCAAATCCAAAAAACGCATGCTCATGTCCTTAGGTAAGGCTGGAGAAGGAGGAGAGGATAAGATTAATAGTTTGGCGCAGGCCGTATCCCGCCACCGAGAGCTTCTCACTGTGAGTCAATTGGCTAAGGAGCTTTACATCGAAGAGACTTTCATTTTGGGTCCCTTGCTGATTTTACAAAAGTTGTTTGATCAACTGGGTATCAATAAGACCCTCAAAGACATAAAAGATTCTCATGAGAAAGTTCAATTTGATTTATGTAAGGTGATTTTTACCTTAGTTGCCATCCGATTTATTGCTCCTAGTTCCAAGTTAAAGGTTTTTGAGTATTGGCAAAAATCTTTTTACCCAGACATGATTAAGGGTGATTTGAGTCTCCAGCATATTTATCGGTCTATGGACTTACTTGCCTCCCATAAGGATGAAATAGAGAACTCGCTTTATTGGGTGGGGCGAGATTTATTTAATTTCCAAGTAGACATTGTGTTGTATGATTTAACAACCTTACGCTTCGAGAGTACAAGAACAGACTTAGGGAAACTTCGTCAATTTGGCTATAGTAAAGAGAGACGATCAGACTGCACCCAAGTTGTCTTTGGTTTGTTGGTGAATCGGGATGGCATCCCTTTAGGTTTTGAGGTTTTCCCTGGTAATACTTTTGAAGGCAAGACGCTTTCAGATATTGTTGATAAAATGAGAAAAAAGTTTAATGTACGCCGTTTCATTTTTGTGGCTGATAGGGGGCTTTTATCAAAGGCTAATACTGACAAACTCAGTGAGGATCAAAGCGAGTTTATTGTTGGTATGAAGCTTGGATCTTTAAAAAAAGAAAAGAAACAAGAGGTCTATGATTTAAATCGTTTTAGCTGGGTATATGAGAATGAGCTTGCTGTTTACGAAACAGACCATGGGGGGCATAGATGTATTGTGACTTGGTCTAGGAAAAGAGCAGAGAGGGATAAAAAATCTAGAGAATCCCTTCTTGAAAAGATCGAAGGAAAACTATCTTCTAAAGGTGTTCAGTCTAGTACTTTTGTTTCCAATAAAGGTTATAAGAAATATGTAAAGATGGCTGACGACAAAAATAAAAAACCTGAATTAAATGCAGAACAAATAGAATTAGATGAAAAAATTGATGGTTTTTTTGCCGTCCTTACAAATGTCAAAGACTTGACGGCAGATGAGATTATTATCAACTACAAAGAATTGTGGAAAATTGAAGATGCTTTTGGTGAGTTAAAAGGGACTTTGAAAACACGTCCTGTTTTCCATTGGACAGACCAGAGGATTATTGGACATTTAACTCTATGCTTTTTAACTTATCTTTGTGAGGCCCACCTTACAAAATGTTTAAGAGATAAGAAGATGAACCTAAAAAGCCCAGCCATAGGCATTGGTCATGTTAAAGAGCGACCTTTAACTGTTGTAGAGGCCATGAGGGAACTCAAGGAAGTTAGGGCTATCCCTGTTAAAATTCGTGATCAAGTCATTTGGACCCGCACAGATATCACTGGCAATGCCAACTCCTTATTTAAAGCCGCAGGCGTCCCCATCCCTCCCAGAATCCTTAATGCCCACAAGTGTGGATAAACAAAATACAACTATATGCGTTAATCCTTTAATATCATTCGTTTGACGCAGATGCTGCTGTCAAACTCGGGAAGTACTCTCGTGCCTCTTTTCGCAAGGTTGTTTGGAAGTCCAGCCAAGAGACGTGGAGCAGACTCCATGAGGAGGCTTTTCATTATTTTTTGGGCTGCCCTCAATATGTCGTCTTAGACAATCTCAAGGAAGGTGTTATTAAGCCAGATATCTATGAGCCAACGCTGAACGCCGTTTATGGCGCTGTACTGACTCACTACGGGGTCGTTGCTGACCCGGCAAGAGTTCGTGATCCTGATAGGAAAGGAACCGTTGAGCACGCCATTCACCACACCCAAGACACAGCACTGAAGGGTCGTTCATTTAAAACCATTGAGGAGCAAAATGAGTGGCTCATGCACTGGGAGCACACTTGGGCTCGCCCTCGGGTCCATGGTCGCACCAAGCGAGTCGTTTCTGAGATGTTTGAAGAAGAGAGCTCCTTTCTCAAAAAGCTCCCCCAAAAGAAATTTGATTTTTTTAAACAAGAGATACGAACAGTTGCAGACGATGGGCTCATTCAAGTGGGAAACAGTTACTATTGCGCCTACCCTTCTGATCTAAAGAGCCAAGTCATTGTGCGTATTTATGATAAAGACATAGAGATTATGGACCCTGCTACGATGAGTGTTATCCGCCGCCACCAAAAAGCCACTCTCCCGGGGAGTCTCTCTTTGCTAGACAAAGATCGTGTTTATAATCCATCTCGCCATGTAGAAAATATTTTAGCTGATGCGGGTCAGATTGGCCCTCAAACAAAAGCTTTTTGTCAGTCATTACTCAGGGTGGATGAGAGAGTTGGAAACAGGCAGATGCGTGGGGTGGTGTCCTTGGCTAAAAAATATCACTCTGATCTTATTGAAAAAGCAGCCATTCAGGCTGTGAGCAGAGGGGTCTTATCTCTTAGGGTCTTTAAAAGGCTTGTTGAGGAACTACAGCCCCCTGTGGATGAGAAAAAGATGGAATCCCACCTCACCCAAGACCACGACATCATTCGAGCACCATCCGAGTATGCCATCTACTGGGATTTACATGCCAACAACGAAATCTACCACTCACCCTTACACCCTCAGCCTAGCACCAACCTTACTTAATCCACCCCCCCAACCCCTCTTCTAGAGGAAAGGAGCAATCACAATGCCAATGTCACCTACAGAAATACAAGAGACTCTCAAAAGCCTTAAGCTTATAGGCATGTTTGAAACATTTGAGGCTCGAAGTTACCAACACACACAGAACCAACAAAACTTCCAAGAGACCTTCTCATTGCTCTTACAAGATGAAAAGGATTTCAAGAAAAGCAAAAAATGTGAGAGACTCCTCAAAGCATCCAAGCTCACGGAAGAGTCCACCCTCACCGGCTTTGATTGGAATTTTAACCCAAAAATACCCAAGCCAATGATCTTGGAATTAATGAACTTGAAGTTCATCAAGCAGGGGGAGGGAGCCTTGCTTATTGGCTCCCCTGGAACTGGAAAAAGCCACATTGCAAAAGCTATAGCCACCAAGGTCTGTTCCATATCAAATTACAAGGTTTTGTATCAAGAAGCTCACAAGCTCTTTGAAAATCTCTTTGAGGCCAGGCAGCTGGGGCGCAGAAAGAGGTTCTACACCCAACTCATCCATGTGGACCTGTTGATCATTGATGATCTTTTTCTTAGAAAGCGCATTCCGCCAGAGGCTTGCGATGACTTCCAGGAAATCATTCTGGATCGATACTCAGCGAGAAAAAGCACTCTTATTACCTCCAATCGCATTATTGAGGACTGGGGAAAGTGTTTGGGCGATAATACCGTGGCCTCTGCCATCCTGGATCGCCTTCTCCACTGCAGCCAACTATTAAAATTTGAGGGAAAAAGCTACCGATTGAAGGAAGCTTCAAACCGACTTGTCAAGATAAAAAATTAAAGGTAGGGTGAGCCCATCTTGTCAGATCGCCCTAAATGGCCTGGTTTGCCCGCCCACAAATGGCCTGGTTTAACCCGCCCATCGGGGGTACGGGACAACGGTGGAGCTGGTGGAGTGGATGGAGTCAGCTTGGATGATTTTGGTCAGGATTTGAGAAGACAATCTCTATAAAATCTGGAATCAAATGGCTTCAGGAAGTTACTTCCCTCCCGCAGTGAAAGCGGTGCCCATACCAAAGAAAGATGGCGGAGTGCGAATGCTTGGAATTCCCACAGTGGGATTACCGAGTTGCGCAAACGGTGGTCAGACGATTTATTGAGCCAAAGCTAGAGCCTTTGTTTCATCCAAACTCTTACGGATACCGTCCCAATAAGTCAGCACACGATGCTGTGGGAAAGGTGCGAGAGAGATGCTGGAAATATTCATGGGTCCTAGAATATGACATCAAAGGATTATTCGATAATATTTCCTGGAGTTTGCTCTTAAAAGCGGTGGAGTTTCACATCCAAGATAAATGGGTTCTTTTATACATCAAAAGGTGGCTGGAAGCTCCCATGAGTCACAACGGAAAGGAAAAACCTCGCACAAAGGGCACGCCACAGGGTTCAGTTGTTTCACCCCTGCTAAGTAATCTATTTCTCCACTATGCCTTCGATATATGGATGGCCAGGAATCATCCTGAATCCCCATTTGTACGGTACGCAGATGACGCTGTCATTCACTGCCGCACAAAGAAGGAAGCCAGCCAAATGAGACGGGCATTGGAGGAAAGGCTCTGCGAAGTGGGGTTGGAAATTCACCCAAAGAAGACGCACATTATTCATTGCCAAATGTCAGGAAGACGCAGGTTGAAAGGAGAGAAAGTCAACTTCGATTTTCTCGGTTACACCTTTAAGCCGAGGCCAGCAAGGAATTATAGGGGGGAGGATTTTATAAATTACCTTCCTGCCGTAAGCAATAAGGCCAAGAAAGCAATGAATGATAAAATTCGCAAGGAGAAGGTGCGTTTGAGCAGTCATCTCTCCATGGAAGATATTGCCAAGAAGTGGAATCCCATTCTTAGAGGGTGGTACAATTACTATGGTAAGTTCTCCCCTTCAGCAATGTACATTGTTCTTCACAGATTCAACGGAGCACTCATGAGATGGGCGCGCCGAACCCTCAAAAGCTTGAGAGGAAGCTTCCGTCGAGCCTACAAATGGTGTAAGAGCTTTGCCCGTGCAAGGCCACAACTGTTTGTCCATTGGCGAGTGGCCCCTCCGTAGGTTGTTAGGATAGGAGCCCCGTGACATGAGAATGTCCTGCGGGGATCTGTGAGGGCTCGGGGGTGCAATTCCCCCGTTCCACTCGATGTGCGCTGTGCAAAGGCTAGAAAGGAGGAATGAATGGAATAGGAAATGAAGTTTTGAAATCCTTTGAAGTCATCTTGTGGGTTGGAACCCCACCCAGTAAGGGCTAGCTCACCCGACTGGAAGCGAGTTTTGTGCGGACACGGACATCATGAAACCTCGACACCGAATGGTGAGGGGTGGGAGGTGGAACAACATCCGTAAAGCGTAAACAGCGATGCAAAAGCCGCGTGATTGAGCCACGAAACAGAACGAAATTGCAGAAGCCCTTCGAGTGTCGAGAATGGGGGGCAACATTTGCACGCCCATAGATGAGCGAGGTCGTGTGAATTCTGCCGGGGTCGTAGAGCGGGGCGAATGTGTATCGAGGTGACCTAGTAACACAGGAGGCCCTACAACCTCCGAGGCGTGCAAGCAGGTCGGTATCCTGTGAAAAAAAACCTAGGGCGAGTTCTGCAAACGGAGATGTCAGAACCCGCAGCGAAAAGAATCTCCGTGCCAAGGTAGCCACAACGAATCAATAAGGGACTGGCGATGGGTTGTAGGGAGTCGGAGGTAGCCATAGTACCGTTGAGAGTGGGGAACCTGAACTTGCAGGGGACCCAAACGAGGGAAGGGCTAACCTGATTATAGACTCGAGTATTTTGAAACATTAGGAGGAACATTGAATCCAACCAAGATAGTGTCAACGAAAAAATCTCGGATAGCAGAGATAGCGAGACACACGAAGGGCAAAGCTATAATTTCCCTCAACCACTTTATCACCATAGATTGGTTGAAAGAGGCGTGGCGTCTCACCCGAAAGGATGGGGCGGTAGGTGTAGATAACATAACGGCGAAGGAGTACGAAGAGAAGCTTGAGGAAAATCTTCAAAATCTTCTCGGACGCCTGAAATCTGGGAGCTATCGTGCGCCCAAAATCAGACGTCACTACATTCCCAAGGCCGATGGAAGTCTGCGCCCACTAGGCATCCCGACGATCGAGGACAAGGTAGCTCAAAGAGCTGTCGTGATGGTTCTTGAAGCGGTGTATGAGCAGGAATTCTACAACTGCTCCTATGGCTTCCGTCCTGGAAGATCATGCCACCAAGCACTAGAGGGAATTCGCAATGAAATGATGGACCATCGAGCCTACTGGGTATTAGATATTGATATCCAGAAATTCTTTGATACCATCTCTCATTCTGAGCTTCGTAAGATTCTCGCCAAGCGAGTGCGAGACGGAGTGATCCGTCGGTTGATAGACAAATGGCTGAATGCAGAGATCATGGATAAGGGGCGAACCACCAAGCCGATATCAGGTACACCGCAAGGTGGGGTGGCTTCCCCGCTCATGGCTAACGTATTTCTCCATTATGTCTTAGATGAATGGTTTGAGAAGGATGTCAAACCACGACTCAAAGGATACGGGTTTATGGCTCGATACTGCGACGACTTCGTGATGGGATTCCAGAGGGAAGAGGACGCACGGCGAATCTACGAGGTGTTGCCAAAAAGACTTGCTCGATTTGGGCTAACAATGCACCCCGAGAAGTCTCGGATCGTAGATTTCCGCCCTCCTCCCTACCGTATTTCCCGCACGAACCTCAAGGGATACGAGAGGGACGTGAGAAAAATCCAGTCGTTCGACTTCTTAGGTTTCAGCCACACATGGAGGAAATCTCTGAAGGGAAACTGGGTTGTCTTTCGAGGCACGATGAAAAGTCGTCTGGATCGGGGGCTTGCATCCGTAAGCCTCTGGTGTAAACGGCATCGTCATGCTCCCCTCAAGCATCAAGCCAACCGTTTGCAGCAGTTTCTCTACGGTCACTATGCCTATTATGGTATACCCGGGAACTACCGCAACATAAAGCGGTTCTACCGGGTGGTCATCAGAATTTGGAAAAAGTGGCTCATGAGGAGGACGCAAAGACGCCAGATCAACTGGGAGGCGTACAACCGATTGTTGAAGCGCTTCCCGTTACCCATACCAAGGATTAGGCGCCCCTTCCAGCAATTCCAATGGAATGTCTAGTAAGGAAAGCTGGAAAACTTTCACACTAGTGAGAGTCGGTGCGCCTATCCCAACCAAGCAGTGAACCTATAATCAGAGGAGCCGAATGCGTTAGTTGCGCACGTTCGGCTCTGGGAGGGGGAAGGGGGGAAACCTCCTTCCCTACTCGACCCCGATTTTTCTTAAGGAAACGGCATTGGGCCATGGCTATGTGAAGAGATACTTTTTTGCATGCTCTGAAGCGGTCTACCTCAAGCGCTGGCGGTGTCCTCACTGCCACAGTGTTATAACGACAAGACCCAAGTCGTTCTGGCGTCGTTTTCAAGAGACAAAGTCTCGTATTTTCGAAGCATTACGACATCGTCTGAACCCCAAGATTCCCAAGGCATGGCCCCTTTGGACAACGAGGCAAAGAGCGGGGCACTGGCTGAAAAAACTTCTTAATCACGCTAAGGCTTATAATCTGATGAAAGAAAAAGATCCACTTAGCACAGTGGCCTTTTATCAAGAGAAAAACCTGGACATTTTTGGTTAACGAAGTTTGCCAGTGCTCCCATTTATTTTCAACCTACCGTTTCTTGTCATTAACAAAGAGTCAGGAAGTTGTGTATCTCTTATTTCAAGAAAGATTTCCAATAACGGAAATTAAATCAAAGAAAGAGAGGTCAAAATGGCTGATAAGGACAAGAAAATGGAGGTTGCCACCTTTAGATTCGGAGTGATTTCTGAATTTGTTACAGGGTTGCGCCTTGAATATGGAGAAAAAGAGAGATTGCTTACGGAAAAATCTTCCAAGAGCTATCGTGTTCCCTACTCATCATCGACTCGTGTGAGTCGTTCCACCATAAAAAAATGGATTGCAGACTACAAGGGATCGGGCAATAGATTAGAGGGGCTTATGCCATCGGATCGCAAGGATCAAGGTCAATTTAGAAGTCTTGATGAATCTCTCCAAGTGGTCATTAAAGAGATCATGAAGGCAAAGGGACATTTTACAGGCATAGCCCTTGTCAATGCTCTACGTCAGCGCGGCTCTATTGGTACCAATGAAGAGATCAATATGAGTGTGCTTTATAGATTTTTAAAGCATCACAAATTGCAACAAAAAGAGTCCACAGATCGTAGGTCCTTTGAAGCTTCGTCTCCCAATGAAATGTGGCAGTCAGATGTTCTTCATGGCCCCATTGTGGTTGGCAAAAAGAGAAAGAAAGTAAAATCCTACCTCATTGCCATATTGGATGACAATTCTCGCATCATTCCCCACGGGGAGTTTTATGAGTCCGAAAGGCTTGAGAATATGAAGGATTGTCTTAAGAAAGCTGTTGAGAAGAGGGGGCTTCCTCAAAAGCTTTATATCGATAATGGGGCTTGTTTTAAGGCTATAAACTTGGAACAGGTCACAGCTTCCTTGGGTATTCAGATTATTCACACTCCTCCTTATACTCCTCAGGGCAATGCCGTTTCCTTAAGCCACCACACCCCTCTGCCTCTGCGTTAAGCTATTTCTTTTAAAAGAACTCCCAGCCCTTTTGATAGACCTTTCATAGCTTCTTTTGAAGTGCCTCCTCTTCTCCATTGAAATCTTCATCAGCAACTTTATCTGCTTCCTAAATTTCTGATAGAGCCCCGCAACAAAAAGAGGGATGCTATCCATTATGAAATCAAGAATCAGTTTAAAGTTAGGTTTTTTGTAGTCATTTTTCACCAACTGATTCACACTGTCTTCATCCTCATTTATGCTCATTTGAATCTTTGTATAATTGAAGAGCCAAAAATAAGAATACAGCTCTTGCAATATTCCATTAAGGCTTGTTGAGTGCCACTGCTCCATTTTCATTGTCGATGTAAAATCACGAAATGTCGTTTCTATTTCCCAACGACGAGAGTAAAGAGCAACCATATCCTTCTTGTCCAAGGAGCCATGCGGAAGATTAGTGGCCAAAACAGAGAACTCCCCAGTCTTTGGGTTTTTATACTTATAGAGATGAATGACCACCCCCTCAATAACCATTCGTGAATACCAACCTGGGCCATTAAATAAATTTACAATGGGGATAAAAGTAGAGCCTCGCTTACAACGCGCAATAAAGAAGTTACTGGCTTGAGCATGGGCCTTAATAATCTCTGTAGATAAATAAAGCCTATCGTAGAGAGTATGCTATTACTCTTGTTAGGCGCCAATTAAAATTGGCCATTTTTAGAAGCCGTCGCCAATGAAAAACGGCCAGTTGATGATGTACTGATTTAGTTATTCTTCGTTCAGAGTTTAGTCAAGTGTCTTTATTTTGCTCATCATTTAACTCGGACTATGCCACAAGATTCTGAGGAATGATTTTCTGCCCACCACTTTTGGCATGACCCCAAATGCATCCTTCAGCCCTATGGCAGAGGTAAATGGAGTATTTTTCAGGATTCCTTGGCGCAGCTAATGTCTAAATCTCCGCGAGAGTGACGAGCAAATAGTACGGTAAAAGCCAGTTATCCATAAATTTATCCATGGCGACACTGCGGCTGTGACCCCGATGTCTAGCAACGCAGTGCTGCTGTGGATAAATTTTGTGGATAACTGGCGAGTTCCTTCCCCAAAAGTGGGGATCTCTAATGAACTTCTTTGGTTGAACTTTCCTCTTTGCTCTGTTTAGACTTGGCTTTTGCCGATTCGGTTCTCCAACTTTCTTTTCCTTCAATGTTGAGGGTTTCACAGTTGTGAATGATTCGATCAACAGCAGCAGCGGTGGTAATAGGGTTAAGAAACACCTTATCCCATTCAGAGTATGTTAAGTTTGTAGTGATCATGAGACTTTTCCTTTCATATCGCTGAGATATGAATTGAAAGAAAAGATCTGCCCCCTCTGTGCAGGAAGCTGTATAGCCAAGTTCATCACAAGCAATAAGATCAAAACGGTCTAATTTCTTAAAAAGAGCATTCAATGAGAGTTCTTTCTTGCTTTCACGCATTGTTTCAATAAGTTCATGAGTGGTGACCCATAAACATCGATAGCCTTGTTCACAGAGTGAACGAACTAGGGACATGGCCAAATGACTTTTCCCCATTCCAAAGCTTCCGTAAAACACAACATTACAGGCTTTTCTGACCCACTCTCCCTCTGCCATCCAATTAATTTTCTGAGCTGTCACTCCCGTTCTTTTCTGGAAGTTATAAGTTTGGAGTGATTTAAGTTGAGGAAGCTTGGCCCCCTTAAGCAATCTTTTCACTCTCTGGGAATGCTTGTCAGCAAGCTCATTTTGAACGAGTATACCTAAATACTGTTCATACGTCTTTTTTGTTTTTTCGGCAACTCTAGCCGTTGCAACATATTCATCCGCCATCGCTGGAAGTCGGAGTTTTTTAAGAGAACCTATAAGTTCTTCGTGATTCATTAAGAACCTCCTATGTTTGGAACAAGACTGTCATATTGAGACAATCTAGGTTGAAGTGGTTTTTGTTGGTCATTCAAATTAATTTTGGTGGGATTTTATAGTGGACCCCAAAAACAGACTGGTTGCTAAGTTACACCGCAGCGGGTAAAAAGCCCCTCATAGGAGGGGATAATGAGAAAGAAACACAGCGCACAATTTAAGGCCAGAGTCGCACTTGACGCCATTCGTGAGACTGACACAATGGCAGAGTTGGCCTCCAAGCATGGAGTTCACCGCATCCAAATCCAAGATTGGAAGAAGCAAGCTATTGAAGCCATTCCTAAGGCCTTAGCGAGCAAAAAAAAGGACAACAACGAGGTAGAAGAACAAAGAAAAACCATTGATGAATTGTATCGGCAAATAGGGCAGTTAAAGGTTGAAAATGATTGGTTAAAAAAAAAATCTGAGAGCTTCAATGCCTGAGAAAAAAGCCGCTATCAATTGGAAACATCCAAATATTTGTGTCACTCGCCAATGTGAGTTGCTAGGACTCTCTAAGGGAGCCTTGTACTACAAGCCCATACCTGAGAGTGCCTACAACTTAAAACTGATGAGTTTAATTGACAAACAGTACTTGGAGACCCCTTTTTATGGGAGCCGTAAAATGGCAGCTCACTTAAGACTTAATGGCCATGGGGTCAACCGCAAGAGGATTCAGCGGCTCATGGAAAAGATGTGTCTTTTCGCTATCTTCCCAGGTCCAAACACCAGTCAGCGAAACCATCAGCATAAGGTTTATCCCTACCTACTTAAGGGGCTTAATATCTGCTTCCCCAACCAAGTGTGGGCTACTGATATTACTTTTATAAGGTTGTCTGGTGGCTTTGCTTACTTGGTAGCTGTGATAGATTGGTTTAGCCGATTTGTTCTGTCTTGGAGACTTTCTAATAGCCTTGAGACAACTTTTTGTTTAGAAGTCTTTGAGGAAGCCATAGAAACATTTGGTTGCCCTGATATCGTCAATACTGATCAAGGGTGCCAATTCACTTCTGAGGTTTTCACAAAATTATTGAAAAATCATGGAATCTCGATCAGTATGGACGGCAAAGGCAGGTGTTTAGACAACATCATGATCGAGCGGCTTTGGCGGTCTGTTAAGTACGAAGAGGTTTACTTGAAAGGCTATCAAGACAAATCAATGGTTCAAGCCAACAAAGGTTTTAAAACGTATTTTAATTTTTATAATAATAAAAGGCCACACCAGTCTCTTCAGGATTGCACCCCTTATCAGGTGCATATGGGAGAGGTGGATTTAACACATTAACACGGGGCTTCTTTGTGCGCTGTGGTGTAGCTTAAAAATCAAGTTTTTCAGTCTGACATTGGGGTCCACCTCATTTCCTAAGAGCAAATCTTTTAGGGTCTTTGTAGGGGGTGTCATTACTTATGACTGAATAAACAACTCCCATCATTTTGTGACCAACGGCAATCACTGATCTCTTGTGCCCACGCCTTATAACAAGTGATTGGTATTTGCCTTTGAATTGTGAATTCGTCTTAATAGCACTATTGGCCATCTCACATACCAACGATTTCACATATGTGTTCGCTTTCCTCGTTCGTGAAGACTTTTTTTTTCCTGCGCTCTCATTATTGGATGGGCAAATCCCCATCCAGGAGCAAAAATTTCCTTTATTTTTAAAAGACTTCACATTGCCTCCTATTTCTGCAATCAAAAGCGCTGCACTTAATTCGTCAATTCCAGGTATAGTCTGGAGTAGATGCCACTGCCTTTCATAGGGTTTCATACGAATGAAAAGTTCTTCTTCAATTTGAGAGCATTCTTTTTTCAAAAAATCTATTCGATCAAGAATGCGTTGAAGAACAAAACGATTTTCTTCCGTCATCTTTCCCGACAGGGCGTAAGAAAATTCTTCGGTCTTTTGACGTAAAGACCCTCTGGCAAGAGACATCAATTTAGAAACTGATCTCTCTCCATTAGCTATGGCACGAATCATGGCCATACCAGATACGCAGTCAGCTTTAGACATTGCATAGGTTAAACGAATGCCTGAATATTCAAGAACCTTATACATACGATTTTGTTCCGAAGATATTTGGCGGATCGTTTTTGTACGATAACGAGCCAAAAGTCTAATAGAACGAATCTCACGTGGAGGAATGAAGCTAGCTCTTAGAAGACCACAAGCACCAAGCTCTGCAATCCACTGGCTATCCAACACGTCAGTTTTTTTACCAGTAATATTTTTGACATGAAAGGCATTGATAACATCTACTTCATAACCTTTTTCTGTCAAATCATCGTATAAAGAATTCCAATAAATCCCTGTGCTCTCAAAAAGAACTCTCTCAACCTTATGTGGCTTCATCCAAGAGCGCATTCTAGGAAAATTTTTTGGAAAATTCTTGAACTCTTTTGTGAAAAACTTCTTCTTACCGTCTTCCACTTTGACAATCGTACACATCAACATATGTTGATGAACATCTATTCCACAAACAGAACTATAAATAATATCCACATGACTCCTCCTTTCTGTTAGAAAAAAAGAAGGTGATAAAACTAGAGCCTTGGGATTTTGCCATAAATTCTAAAGCGAAAATAGGTCAACTTACTATACGTCCATACACTCAGAGTGCAGGTACATGCGTGGGTTCGATCCAAAGCTCAAGACCATGTTACTTCACGGAATTAAAATTACCAATCTATTCAACGGCCACTCATCTTATCACCTTCCAATAATGTTATTGCTTTATCCTTTATTGTATCGGAATCATACATGACAAAAATACCATCAAAAGTCCAGAGTAACTAAAAGAGGCCAATTATATAGACCAGCGAAGCTGTCCACCGAGTTGCTTCGTGCAAAGAAGTGGGGGCCTAGATAAGATTCATGGGCGTGGGTGGGGAAGCAAGGCGCCCCCATGAATGTTACAAGAATGGATCGGTGAGCCCATCTTACCATGGCTTGCGGCTTACGAACTAAAGAGGGAAGGATATGTTCAAGAAGAAGACTATGCTCCCCATCAGGTTTTCTTTGATGGCGAGCGACAATTTCTTGCTTCCCTCCTGCACGATAGATCGTGACATGATAGGGACCCTGTACGGTTTTACAGGGAGATTGGATCACCTCATCAGGTATGGAATATGTGGTTTTACCTATTCTCAAAGTCCCATAACCATTACTTTGACAAATATTCACCTTACAGAGAATATCTTCATCTCGTGGAGGCAAAGGCTTAAGAACTTTGGCCTCCTCCTCAAAGCGAGATTTGGTGGAGTCACTCTGATGCTGATCCATATAAGACTCTAAAAACTGATTCAAATGATCCCAGTCTTTAAAAACAATTCCTTTGTTTCTAACAATATTTTTTATCCGAGAACTGAAGGTTCGAATATCACGCTCCACATCTCCCTTGTCAGAGCCCTTCCCTGCGCGGCAGGGAAGAACCTTAAATCCATAGTATTGGATGGCTCGATCAAAAGATTGGGTGTAAATTCGCTGATTTCCTTTAAGAACTTTCTTCACACAGGGAGATAAATTATCAATACGGATGTTCGCACTCATCCCACCTATCTTTTCAAAAAAAGCATGCACCCCATCGATGAAACACTCATAGACAAGAAAGGGGTAGGCACGAACCCAACAGGTGCCACTACAAGGCAATGTTCCAAAATGGAGATGAACGATCTGAACACCATCGGCAAATGGTAAAGCAACCTTCTCCTTAAAATCAAACTGAGCCTGTTCTCCAGGATCATATCTTTGGCTGAAAAAACGCTCCTTGGGGCGAGAACCAAGAATCTCACAAACTCTTCTCTGAACCGTTCTCTCACTCCCACGATAACCCTCCTCAACTAATAGCTCATATATTTCACGGGCGGTGTTACTTGGGTTCAACTTCAAAAAGTACTTCACCCGATCCATATATCCATTAAGGGGATCTGGGCGAGTTCTTTTGGACCTCGCCTTGTACTTCGGTGGGGTGTTGGACTCACAGTACTTGCGCACCGTCTTACGATTGATCCCTAATTCACGAGATATTTCTGTCTTATTTTTACCACTGTGACTCAGGTCACGAATGCGGCCGAAAGTGTATTGACTAATCATAAGATCCTCCTCATTGCTAACCTTTTGAGTTGCAAGAGGGAGGGACTCTGTGAGCTTAGTATCTATATCAGAAGAAGAGACTTCATTGTCTAGTATTTGAACACTCCCTGAAGATTGGTCACTTTTCATTGGCGACAACCTCCATATTGAAAGTGGGACATTTTAATTGGCGACGGCTTTAAGGGAAGCCTGTCTTTAGAAAGAAATTCCATGAAAATTGAGGCAAATGTTGGAATCTTGTGGAATTTAAATACTTTAGAAAATGGGCACAGCCTAAACAGGCTTTTCTTGACTATATATTTAACCTCATTGAAATCCAGAAACAGTCTACAAATGACAAATATGGAACCTGAATAGGCTGTCATGGAAGGACTCTCCAACACGGAGCCCCTTTCCAGGTCGACAAGAACCCAAAAGGAGTTCTTATCAGCTCGGAGCCTTTTTATGAGTAATATCAATTGATTATATGCGTCTCGGTTGACAATGCCAAAAATCACCATAGGTCCTCCTCTGAAAAGTGGCCACTTTTCATTGGCGACGGTGGGGCATTTTAATTGTCAGCTAACAACTCTCAAAACTACCTATCATTTGAATAGCATTGGCGATTTCGTTGAGGGCGGGAGAATAGCAAAGATTCTTTGTCACACCCGATAAAACGTCATAAGCATGAGATAGATACATACGTAAGAAATGAGTTTCCATCTCATTTGGGCAAGGGTACCCACAATAACCCTCCTTTAAAAGATCTTTAGAGCGAGGAAGTGCTAATTGGTCGCCATCTATGGCATAGATATAAAAACCATGAAACGTTTTTCTCAATGGTTCGTAGTCTGTAATCAGAGATTCAAAGATATTTTTAAAAAATAGGTAAGAAATACTTTGACGTATCTTGCTGAGACTGCTTTTGACTGGCATGAGAAGCAGGTCACCAAAATGAGTCCATACCGTCTTAAGAGCGATTTGGTAGCCTTCGTAATTTGTTCCGGAAATAAGATAGATAATGGTAAAAAAGAAAATTTGAGGATTAAATTTTCGATTCCTTTTTTGTTTTTCTGGATCGACAAGGTGCTCTGGCTTGAAGGAAGAATCAAGTTTTGGTAGAATAAAATGGTCATCTGTGACGCGAACTCGTCATTTGGGGGCTTTCGAGATCAATATTGGATTGCATGTGACTTACTCCTTGGTTGAGGGTTGGGTGTAAAATAAAACAAGTCTTATTCTTGTCGATTTATCTAATAATTTCAAGAGATTTTTCTTAAGGAAACGGCATTGTTCCATACCCTATACTTTAAAAATTGGCAGGAACTCCTCGCCATAATGGCTTATGGGATTAAGCCTATTGCTGCCTCAGATGTTTTCGACACATCATGAGCAGCCATTTTTCTCAAAGTGCCCCAAAGAGTTTAACGTATTTGCCCTAAACTAAAGTCTGGACATTCGCCTCTAAATGGCGAAGACGGGGAGGTTTACCTTATTCGATGCAGTGCAATTCTCACACTGAGATTTGGAGGAATTTCAATGTTTTTTCAAGCTCGGCGGGAATTTCTGGAGCTCTGACAGAACTGTTGCATTGTGTTGTTTTCGATGTTACACTTTCACCAAATTAAAACTCATACAATGATAGTCATACTCTCGACTTAATAATTCTTGCGATAGCTTTCATTCATTGTGACTTTAAAATTCTTAATCTTTGAGGAGACTTCCATGCTTTTAAATTGGATTCGATTTTGTGTCTTTTCGCTGGCAGCCGTCACCATGGTGATACAGATCACAACTTCATATGTATATGCCAACGAGCCGGAAAGAAAAGAAGAATTGATCTCTACGATTTCTACAATCATGAGGGGGCAAGAAAGAGACCCTCGAGCTCTTTCAGAAATGGCCAAAGAACTTGGCCAGTACCGATATTCTGAAGTTAAAGATGCTCTCTTATTTCTTCTCATAAGCCAACTCAAAGTAGACAGGCCCAACACTTATATTCTCAATGCCGCCCTCACCTCTCTGGGAGCTATGGGCAATACTGAAACCTTGGAAGAATTAAAAGGAATAAACGAAAACCTTATTGATGGAAAAGTAGATTCACGTTCAAGCATCTATGTCCTCCAAGCTTTTCAAGAGGCAAAACATCAAATGACAAGCCACAATCACATTCTGCCCTCCCTCTATGGGGAAGCAGATCAAAATGACACCTCTAGAGGAGACAAAGATAACATTGGCAATAGCAATAACAACAAGGATGCAAAGAAGGGGAGGAAACTTGAAAAAGAAAAGCGAGAGGGCGAATCCTATGGTGATTGGATCAAACGCCTGATGATGAAGGGAGACCCCAATGCTCAGATTCTTGACCGGATCGCCTCTCATATTCTCAATGACCAAGTCCAAGCGCGCCAAGGTGAAGAGCATTCCTTTTCTGTTTTTGGCCGAGAAAAGGAGACACAAGAGTTGGCTGAGAAATTGGCTCGTTTCAAGGCTCGTTCACCTGTTCTCGTTGGACCTGCGGGAGCAGGTAAAACCACAGTGGTCCTTAAGCTCGCCGAAATGATTGAAAAGGATCAAATCAATCCAGATATGGTCTTTGATAATATCAGAAATTGCATCATCTTGGAAACAACTCCGGCTGCCATTTCCACTCTCGCTCTTTCCGACAATCCAACAGCTCAAGCCCAAGCCCTAGAGCAGTTCCTAGAGGCTGTGGAAGAATTTCAAAAACAACACAACCAAAAAATTATCGTTTTTATAGATGAACTCCACAATCTCCACGACGCCCAAGTGGAGGCCCTTAAACCTGCCTTGGATTCCCACCTCCGTGATATTCGCTTTATTGGAGCAACAACTCATCCTGAATTTGAACTTAAATTTAAGCACAATAATGCTGCACAAAGAAGATTTTCGCTCATCCCTGTCAAGGAGTTTACCAAAGAGCAGATGATGGAAATTCTTGAAAAATCTTGGTATCCCATACTCAAGGAGCATTTCAATGTGGAATTCTCCCGAGAAGCCACCGAGGCCATTGTCAACCACTCTATCTCTGTTCAAAGTGCCGGGGGTCCCATTGATACGTCCATTAAAACCATGCAAGACATGGCCATTCATGCACGAAGTATGACTCCCAACCAAAAAACTCCCTTTTCCATCAATGAAGACAATGCCTACAAATTTATTCAAGAAAAAACGGATCTCCCCGCAGATCCTAAAGATGGACCCCAGTTTAAAAGTTTCTTGGACCAATGGAGAACTGAACTTAACCAGGAAATCTTGGGCCAAGAAAAAGCCATTGAATCTCTCACAAGAAACCTCTCCCTTCTCTTCTTCGACGAAGAAAAAAGAGTGTCCCCCGTGATTCTCCTCGGCCCCACAGGTGTTGGCAAAACCGCTCTTGCCAATGCCATTGCAAGGGTTGTTTTTAAGAACCCTCAAGCTGTTTTAGAGGTGGATGCCAACTCTCTTAAAACCGGTGGTTTCTCAATGAATAGCCTTTTAGGGGCTCCCAATGGAGTTATATCAAGCGATAAGACTTCAGGGCGCCTTATGGAGTGGTTGGAGGACCCTGCCAAAGGAAAACAAGGAGGTGTGCTCATTATCAATGAAGCTGAAAGAGCTTCCACAGATTTCTGGGAGGGCCTTATGGAGTTTTTTGACAAAGGTGTTATCACTGGTGGAGATGGACGAACTCGCACCGTCAATAACATTTTAGTGATTCTTACAAGCAACCAAGGTCATGAAATTCTTTATCCCGAAGGCATTCACGCTTGGAGTGAAGCTGAGACCCAGAAACACCTCAATGGGTTTTCCCAGAAAGATCTTCGCGAACTCTTCGCTGAGCTCGATCCCTCTGTGCTAGGAAGAGTGGATGAATTGGTGGCTACCAATATTGTCAACAAAGAATTGGCTAAAAGAATCGCCCAAAAAACAATAGGGGAATGGATCGCCAAATACGAGAAGAATCAAAATATTCAAATTGTCGTTTCAGAGGATTTTATAGATAAGTTGATGGAAATGGAGTTCAACATCCTAGAAGGGGCTCGTCCCATTAAGAGAAGAGTCCACGATGCCCTCAATCGTGTACGAGAAGCCTCCTACGATTGGAAGCTCCAACGGGGAGACAGCCTCCATGTCAGCCTTCACCAAGAGGGTCGAACTTTTCGCCTCCATGTGGCCCATGGAGATAAAGTGGTAAAAATGGAGACCCCCCTCGTTCCCAAACTCCACCCTTTGGATGACCCCGAGTTTAAGAAAAGAGTTGAGAACCTGGACCAGCTCAACAAGCTCATTTTGGGGCAAGAGGAACTGGTGCAAGCAGTGAAAGACGCTGTTCTCTCCCACTACTCCTCTGAAAAGAGGCTTCGCCCTCTTTCGCTGGCTTTTGTGGGTCCAACGGGGCTAGGAAAAACAGAACTTATCAAAGCCCTTGCTAAGATCTGGTTCGGAAGTGAAAGTCGTTCAGCTATCATTCCCGTGGGAAACATTCAATACAGGGGGCAACTCAACAATATATTTGGTTCACCCAAGGGCCATGTGGGGTCCGAAGATATCAGTCTCTTTGAAAAAGCTCTGATCGACAATGCCCAGGGGGGGGTCATTGCCTTTGATGAATTTTCAAATATGGGTATGGCTGAATCATTTGGATCGGCTGGGTCTGGTAAATCGGCTGAATCTGGTTTGAAAGCCACTTTGCTTCAAGATTTTTATCCCCTTATGGACGAGGGAAAATTCAAGTCCATTGCCACGGGCAAAGTCTATGATCTCTCCAAGTATATCCTGATATTCACAGGAAATGACGGAGAAAGAATCTTTGAGGGCCTGCCCTATGATCTTCAGCAACAGCTATGGAAAAAGTTTAAGGAACGTCAAGAGGTCAGTCAAATTCTGCGCAATTCAGGAGCCACAGAAGCTTTTCTAGGACGGTTGTCAGATATTTTACTATTTAAGCCTCTAAGCCCCAAAAGTCTTTACGACATCACTGAAAAATTCCTCGCGCCCTTGAGGGAAGAACTCCGTGAGCGCCATGTTGAGTTAACAGTGGAAGAAGGCTTTATAGAGAAACTTTCCACCATATTTTTTCTCCCTGAGAAAGGGGCTCGGTCTATTCGAAGTTTTGTGGATGATATTTTAATGGGACATGTCAACAAGGTTCTTTTAAAAACTCAAGATCAAGGGATTCGCCGCATCCACCTTGAAATACATGATAGGGAAGACAAGGAAGACAGAGAAAACAGAGAAGTTCTTCTTAAAATAGAAGCCTTCTCAGAGAACTCTGAAAAACCCATCTTAAGAGAAGGCATGGATGTGACCCATAAAGCGGCTCAGAAAACCCAACTAACTCCTGAAATGATCCAGCAGGTGGCCACCCATGAGGCTGGTCATGCCATTGTTGGCCATAGACTCCAAAAAACCGTCGAACTTATCAGCATTCGCTCAGGTAAAGGCATTGGAGGTTTTGTCAGCTTTAAGGCTACGGAAGGAGGACTTCCAGATCGACTCTATACCATATACGAAGTGGCCACGACTCTTGGAGGAAGACAATCCGAAGTGGAAATAGGAGCCTATTCCCTTAACCTAGGTTGGTCCTCAGACCTGAAACAAATTCAAGAGATAATTAAAAAATTTACCACTTCCAGTGGAAGGGATAAAAAACTCTTCAACAAAAGTGAGGCAAAGGGCGAGTCCGAGCAAATCTTCAAACATGCCCAAGAACTTGCAAGCAGTCTATTGATTGAAGAAAGGTCCTCTGTAGAAGACCTACGAGATCTTCTCATTGGGGAATTCACAATAGACCGGGGTGAATTTAAAGCCTTTATGAGAGATCAAAAGGAAAAGGAGAATCAAAGAAGTATACAACCCATCTCAGAAAAAAGATCTGAGGCTGTGCTTAAAAAGATCCAACTACTGATAGATTTAGATGCGGCCCTATGGAGTGGCAGCGATGATTTCTTAGCACGTTTTGTGCGTGAAAAATTGGCTCCCACTCTCCGTGAACTCTCTCAAGCCAAAATAAACAAAGCATCCCTCGAAGAAGACGTCTTACAGGCTGTATCCAAGCTTATTAAACAAGGAGAAACAGAAACAATCAAAGCCCTCATTACAGAGGTCTTCACTCAAGAGGATTGGAAAAAACATGCCGCATTACTTAGACCTTTGGTTCGGACAGGTCACCCTGAAATATTACAAGTTATCAGAGAGAACCTACCTATTCATGAACAATGGTTCAAAGATATGATTCAAAGCAAAGATCCGAAAGCTAAAAAACCATCACGTGGCGGAAATAGTGAAAGTGGTGAAAGGGCAGACCTTCAGAGTTCTTTCAAAGCAGGAGTCTTACCATGTGTTTCTGTGATCCCTTCTGGTAATAATTTGGTGAAGAGCCAATAAAATAAAGGGTGAAAGTTTTGATATGATGAATAAACAGGGAGTGAATAAACATGGGTTGAATCTTGATATGACTCCCATCATCTCAATGTTTATGTTGTTGTTATCTATCTTCTACTCGATCTCGATGACATGTTTTGTTTCCACGGCATCCACGGAGAGGGGAGAAGTCAGACTTCACCCTTCTGAGGGTATTACCGCCGATGAGTTGAGAGAGAAGATACGAGAAGTTATTGGCAAAATCCCTGAGTTTGTAGGGATACAAGAGTTGTCCAGAGAGTATGGCTTGAAGGTTTGGCTTTTTGGTGGAACAGCAGCGTCTTTTGCCCATTACGCTAAAGAGTTTCTTTTGTTTGAAAGAGGTTCAGGGGAATTTTACGCCGAGTATTTTCAAGAAAATTCCCAGGGTCACTTGGACTACATGGATATTTTCCGTCCCACCCAGGATATGGATCTGGTGGTGGATGGACCCGTGGACAAAATTCCCGGTTTTCAAAGAACTCTCCAGGAAAGGTACCCCCATTTTCAGGGCTCCAAGGAAGCATGGGAAATCAGACCCCTTCGTGAGAACTATCAGGACAAAGTCGCTCTTCTCAACAACCCGGATTTCCTCAATCAAAATACGGACTCCCACTCTGTGGGGCTCATCGCCCTTAGTGGTGATATCAATAGTGACTCCCAAGGTGTTATCGAAAACTTCGAATTTGCTACAAGCTTGAATCTTGCCGAAAATACCAAACCTGTTAAAGATTCTGATTTTGTCAGACATTCCGATCTTGTTAAGGACCTCTTTGACTGGGAATCAAACCACCCTAGTTTTTTGAAGGATGTGCTTGCAAGTCGGCTTCACTTTTACAAAAGTCCTCGCCACAAAACAACTTCCAAGTACATGGAGGGCAAGAATCCTGAAATATTCTCTGTCATCAGGTATTTTATTAAACTTTTTCAGCATGAACTCCACCCCTCCCCAGAAGATCGAGAAAAGATCTTGGAAATTATCGACCAAACTCAATTTGAAGCCATGGATCACAATGGTTATGTCTTTCGTTGGTTGGAGAAAAATGTTCCTAAACTCTTTCTCCATTCAAGAAGTGTGGAGCACACCGCCCAAATTTTAGAGGAAACGGGCTTGAAGCAAAAACTTCTTCTTGTGGGAGACCCCAAGCAAGAGGGAAGCCCTGCTTGGTGGGCCAACAAGGAACCTCTGCGAAGTTTTAAACTTGGTGAAGGGACAGGCAAAACAGCTAAGGAGCTTGGCATCACCAAGGTGGCTCATGACACCAGGGATTTTTTCATCTATAGCGTCATCACTAGGTCTCGCAAGGGGGAGCCCAATGTTCTCAAGTCAAGGCAAGGTGTGGTGGGTGAGGCTGCGGGTCATGGAGAGGGCTTTTACACTATGGCCAATAGAGACCAGGGCTTGGGCCAAGGTTACACTGTTCGCTTCACCCTGGCCACAGAGGCTCGTGATGGCTCAGACTTCATACTTGTTGGAGGAGTCAGGCAAGGTCAGCAAAGTCAACAAAGCCAAGGCATACTGGTGGTCTTCAATCGACGAGCCCTTCGAGTCATACCTGAAAGCATTGTGGTTTCTAATCTCCATGAGTATTTCCATATTTTAAGTCATCTCAAGGAATCAGACAAAGGGCCTTTGGAGAGACTCAAGCGAAAGATGAAATATAAACTCACCCATTGGGCCACAGATAAACAGGATATCCAAGCAGCCATCTCCTTACTAAGGACAGAAAACAAAGAACATTTGTGGAAATCTTGGTTTTATCTTCCACTATCTGTGAATTATCCACAATTACTAGAGACTTTTGTTAGAAGCGAAGACGGCAAATATAACAAGATTGGAGTGCATGCCTTAGCTCAACCCCACTGGGTGAAACATCCTGAGTTCATGGAAACCCTGATCGAAAAGGGAGATCAAGATGTCTTACAAGTCTTAGCCGTATTCTCTCTTTCTCAACCCCACTGGGCGAAACATCCTGAGTTCATGGAGGCCATGATCAAAAAGGGGGATCAAGGGGATCAAGATGTCTTGCGGGCTTTAGCCCGACACTCCCTTTCTCAACCCCGCTGGACGAAACATCCTGAGCTCATGGAAGCTCTGATCGAAAAGGGAAACCAAAGGGTCTTACAGGATTTAGCCCGACACTCCCTTTCTCAATCCCACTGGACGGAACATCCTGAGTTCATAAAAGCTCTGATCAAAAAGGGGAATCAAGAGGTCTTATGGGCTTTAGCCCAATACTCTCTTTCTCAACCCCACTGGGCGAAACATCCTGAGTTCATAGAAGCTCTGATTAAAAAGGAGAATCGATATGTCTTACGGTCTTTGGACCAACACTCCCTTTCTCAGCCCCACTGGGCGGAGCATCCTTATTTAAAAAAACTCGTTCAAGGAAAAGAGGTGAACCTCGAAAATCTTAGAAAGGCCATAGAGGAAAAGAAACGAAACGAGCGACATCGACGATCTCTTTTAGAAGAAATAGATACAGGCTCCAAAAACCAAAACTGCCACTTAATCATTCCAAACAGGAGTCCATAACTTTTCACTGTGATTTCATTGTGGCTTTAAAATTTTTTGAGGAAATTTTCATGTTTTTTAGTTTGAATAAAAATTCACGACTATTCTTCTGTAAAGTAGCCAAGAGGCTATTTATTTTCTTTTTGATTTCAGTGGTTTGCTGTCTTTCTGCTGCCGTTGCCAATAGGGCAAAAATCCAACTCGCTACGGTCACTGATTATGATGGAGGCGGAAGTGGCGATGCCCTTCCTTCAGAGGCCCATAGAATCACCCTCAAGGGCAATGCATCCATAGCGCCTACAGAAACACCCACGGTATCCACCATATCATCCATCACAGCCGATGAATTGAGAGAAAAGATACGAGAAATTATTGGTAAAATCCCTGAGTTTGTGGGGATACAAGAGTTGTCTGTAAAATTGCATGGCATTGCCCTCACCGATTGCATGACATTACCCTCACCAGTTGCATGGCATTACCCTCACCAGTTGCATGGCATTACCCTCACCAGTTGCATGGCATTGCCCGCACCAGTTGCATGGCATTGCCCGCACCAGTTGCATGGCATTGCCCGCACCAGTTGCATGGCATTGCCCGCACTGATTGGCATGACTGATTCCCCTTAGCATAGCGTCATTGATGTTCTATAAAGACCTCCAATCTTTAACCAAGGAGGTCGAAATGAGAACAAAGATGGATCATGAGCGTTACACAAAAATAAAATCATTAATAAAGGCAAATATTCCCGACCGAGAAATCAGTCGCCGCATGAAATGCTGCACCAAGACTCTTAGAAAGATAAGACGTGGTCTTTTAACAGACCCCAAGGATTGGAAGACCCAAAGAGAAATTCCCCCTTGGTCTTACGGTATAGATTGGAAGATTATTGAGAAGGAGATTGAGGATAGGCATTGTTTAAGTGACGTTTGGGAGGAAAAATTTCTGAAGGTCATTAGCTACCCCCAGTTTACGAGGGAGTTTCATAAGCAATTTCCAAAAGCTGGCAAAAGGATTATTACCTTGCGTGATTTTCAGCCAGGCCACCAAGTTGAGGTTGATTACGCAGGATTTCAGCCAGAGTGGATCGATGAAGACCTTAATATTCATAAGGCCCATATATTTTGCTCAAATCTATGTTTCTCTCAGCGTATTTTTGCTTATGGCTCTTTGAGCGAATCTAGTGAAGATTTTCTTCACGCTCACGTTCTGATGTTTGAATATTACGGTGGGGTTCCGAGAGTGGTTGTTCCTGATAATTTAAAGACTGGAGTGAACACACCCCATTTGTATGATCCAGAGTTGAATAAATCCTACCAAGAGCTTTTGGAACACTATGACACGGTGGCTGTTCCCGCTCGAGTTCGTCGTCCCCAGGATAAAAGCCTTACTGAGAATGCCGTGAAGCTCGTTACAAGGGCCCTCAGGTTTATGTACAGACGAGAGACCTTCACCAGTCTGGATCAAATTAATAAGGCTTTAAGGGAGGTGTGCGAGAAGATAAATGCTCGCCCTCACACAAGATTTAAGGTCTCTCGCAATGAAAAATTTCAACGAGAGGTAAAAACTTTAAAACCCTTGCCTTCTTTTCCCTACCGGTGGGGACGTTGGGAGAAGAAAAAACTCCACCAAGACTGTCATGTGAGCGTTGAATCCAACTTCTACTCGGCTCCGTTTCAGCACCGAGGGGAGTATGTAGATGTAAAAATTGGAGTGGAGAGTGTGGAGATTTACTTTCAAAAACAGCTCCTCGCTCGCCACAAGAGGACCAAAGGTAAACTCGGAGAGTACATCACCAAAAACGAACACCTCCCGGAGCCCAGTCGCGCCTACAAGGAGGCCACTCCCCAGAACATTCTTATTCAAGCAAGTATGATTTGTAAAGAGCTTGAAAACTTCATTGAGGAGCTTTTTCAGGGTGGGACCATTGAAAATCTCAGAAGAGCTATGGGCTTTGTAAGCTCCTGTCACAAAGAAATCCAGAAAGAGGGCAAGGAAAAGTCCCTTCCTCTCATTATCAAAGCCCTTGAGGACTGCAAGCAGTGGGAGAAAAGGAGGGTTAGATATTTTCAGCAACAACTCCATTTCTATAAAGGGCAAAAAATAAAAAAGGTGAACGAGAAAATAGATCGTAAACAAGGCAACCCTTATTTGCGACATAACGAAAATCCAAATAACCAAAGCCCCAAGGAGGTGCCAGATGGATGAAGTACAAATCAAAAACCACATGCATGAGTTGAAGCTCTATGGAATGTTAGACAGCCTTGAAGTGGCGCTGGATAACACAAGCCACAAGACTCAAGCATTGGATCTATTGAACGAGCTGTTATTTGCAGAAGTGGAGGCTCGGAAAATCCAATTCAGCCAAAGACTTCTCAAGACCTCAAAGCTGCCTCACAAGGTCAGAGGTGAGGCATTTGACCACCATGCCAAAAGGTCTATTAGTAAAAGAGAGGTGGATAGGCTTCAAACTTTATCATGGGTTAAGGAGCAAAGGTCTATCATTGTCGAAGGGCCAACGGGGGTGGGTAAAACCTTCTTGGCCCAGAGCCTGGGACACCAGTGTTGTCAATCCAGAATCTCCACACTGTTTATAGACATCAACATATTTCTAGAAACCTTGGCCCTGGAAAGGCACTCAGGAAGGTATTTGAACTACTTGCGTCGTCTGGGCCGCCCCCAAGTGTTAATTTTTGATGACTTTGGATTAAGGAAGTTCTCCCAAAGTGAATCCACAGACTTCTGCGATATTTTAAAGTTTCGTTCCGATAGGTCCACCGTTATTACCACTCAACTGCCAATAACGCATTGGTCAGAAATTATTGATGATGAGGTGCTGGCAGATACTATCATCGACCGTTTGAAGCATACCGCCATAAAAATTTTACTTAAAGGAGAGAGTTATCGAAAAATCCAGGGAACAAAACTTGACCAGGACTTTTCCCTAAAATAGGAAGAAATAGGATTACAAATTAACTAAAATTTTCCCCAGAAATGGGAAGGAAAATCATCAATGACGCATTGAAATAGGGAAAGTGAGGGTAATGGGTGCAACCAGTGCGGGCAATACGCGCAATTGTACACATAGATGGCCAGCTAAAGGTAGAGTTTGCTCATCTCATCCCGTAAGAGTTGAAGTTTTAGATGACTTAGTTTGGGAACAAACAGTTAAATTACTTGAAAATCCTCAGGCAGTTATAGATGAGTATACAAGTAGAATTCATGAGCGAAAAGGCCAACAACAATCATTGGAAAAATTAATTGCAAAAAAGGCTCAGGAGATTCGTCAAATAACACATGAAAAGGAACGTCTCTTGGATCTTTATCAAAATGGAACTCTAAATCTATCAGAAATAGAGTCACGATTAAAAAAAATTAAGAGGCAAAATAAAGCAACTTGAAAATGAAAAGCAATCTTTAGAGTATGAGCAAAGGCAAGAAGGACAACAATTACAGCTTGTAGATCAACTCCAAGAATTCCAAAAAAAAGTGAGTGCCAACTTAAAGGTATTGAGTTTTGAGCAAAAAAAGGAGATTGTAAGGCTACTGGTAAAGGAGGTTGAGGTGAACATTAAGACAAGTGAAATTGTGGTTCGACACGTTGTGCCAACATCCAAAAGTTTGCCATTGTGTCCGGGGAGTCACAACTGAACCCTGTGGCGTGCCCTTTGTGCGAGGTTTTTCCTTTCCGTTGTGACTCATGGGAGCTTCCAGCCACCTTTTGATGTATAAAAGAACCCATTTATCTTGGATGTGAAACTCCACCGCTTTTAAGAGCAAACTCCAGGAAATATTATCGAATAATCCTTTGATGTCAAATTCTAGGACCCATGAATATTTCCAGCATCTCTCTCGCACCTTTCCCACAGCATCGTGTGCTGACTTATTGGGACGGTATCCGTAAGAGTTTGGATGAAACAAAGGCTCTAGCTTTGGCTCAATAAATCGTCTGACCACCGTTTGCGCAACTCGGTCTCCCACTGTGGGAATTCCAAGCATTCGCACTCCGCCATCTTTCTTTGGTATGGGCACCGCTTTCACTGCGGGAGGGAAGTAACTGTTAGGCGCCAATTAAAATTGGCCATTTTTAGAAGCCGTCGCCAATGAAAAACGGCCAGTTGATGATGTACTGATTTAGTTATTCTTCGTTCAGAGTTTAGTCAAGTGTCTTTATCCCCGATGGGCGGGTTAAACCAGGCCATTTGTGGGCGGGCAAACCAGGCCATTTAGGGCGATCTGACAAGATGGGCTCACCCTACCTTTAATTTTTTATCTTGACAAGTCGGTTTGAAGCTTCCTTCAATCGGTAGCTTTTTCCCTCAAATTTTAATAGTTGGCTGCAGTGGAGAAGGCGATCCAGGATGGCAGAGGCCACGGTATTATCGCCCAAACACTTTCCCCAGTCCTCAATAATGCGATTGGAGGTAATAAGAGTGCTTTTTCTCGCTGAGTATCGATCCAGAATGATTTCCTGGAAGTCATCGCAAGCCTCTGGCGGAATGCGCTTTCTAAGAAAAAGATCATCAATGATCAACAGGTCCACATGGATGAGTTGGGTGTAGAACCTCTTTCTGCGCCCCAGCTGCCTGGCCTCAAAGAGATTTTCAAAGAGCTTGTGAGCTTCCTGATACAAAACCTTGTAATTTGATATGGAACAGACCTTGGTGGCTATAGCTTTTGCAATGTGGCTTTTTCCAGTTCCAGGGGAGCCAATAAGCAAGGCTCCCTCCCCCTGCTTGATGAACTTCAAGTTCATTAATTCCAAGATCATTGGCTTAGGTATTTTTGGGTTAAAATTCCAATCAAAGCCGGTGAGGGTGGACTCTTCCGTGAGCTTGGATGCTTTGAGGAGCCTCTCACATTTTTTGCTTTTCTTGAAGTCCTTTTCATCCTGTAAGAGCAATGAGAAGGTCTCTTGGAGGCTTTGTTGATTCTGTGTGTGTTGGTAGCTTCGAGCCTCAAATGTTTCAAACATGCCTATAAGCTTAAGGCTTTTGAGAGTCTCTTGTATTTCTGTGGGTGACATTGGCATTGTGATTGCTCCTTTCCTCTAGAAGAGGGGTTGGGGGGTGGATTAAGTAAGGTTGGTGCTAGGCTGAGGGTGTAAGGGTGAGTGGTGGATTTCGTTGTTGGCATGTAAATTCCAGTAGATCCCGAGTTTGACAGCAGCATCTGCGTCAAACGAATGATATTAAAGGATTAACGCATATAGTTGTATTTTGTTTATCCACACTTGTGGGCATTAAGGATTCTGGGAGGGATGGGGACGCCTGCGGCTTTAAATAAGGAGTTGGCATTGCCAGTGATATCTGTGCGGGTCCAAATGACTTGATCACGAATTTTAACAGGGATAGCCCTAACTTCCTTGAGTTCCCTCATGGCCTCTACAACAGTTAAAGGTCGCTCTTTAACATGACCAATGCCTATGGCTGGGCTTTTTAGGTTCATCTTCTTATCTCTTAAACATTTTGTAAGGTGGGCCTCACAAAGATAAGTTAAAAAGCATAGAGTTAAATGTCCAATAATCCTCTGGTCTGTCCAATGGAAAACAGGACGTGTTTTCAAAGTCCCTTTTAACTCACCAAAAGCATCTTCAATTTTCCACAATTCTTTGTAGTTGATAATAATCTCATCTGCCGTCAAGTCTTTGACATTTGTAAGGACGGCAAAAAAACCATCAATTTTTTCATCTAATTCTATTTGTTCTGCATTTAATTCAGGTTTTTTATTTTTGTCGTCAGCCATCTTTACATATTTCTTATAACCTTTATTGGAAACAAAAGTACTAGACTGAACACCTTTAGAAGATAGTTTTCCTTCGATCTTTTCAAGAAGGGATTCTCTAGATTTTTTATCTCTCTCTGCTCTTTTCCTAGACCAAGTCACAATACATCTATGCCCCCCATGGTCTGTTTCGTAAACAGCAAGCTCATTCTCATATACCCAGCTCAATGCCGTTTCCTTAAGCCACCACACCCCTCTGCCTCTGCGTTAAGCTATTTCTTTTAAAAGAACTCCCAGCCCTTTTGATAGACCTTTCATAGCTTCTTTTGAAGTGCCTCCTCTTCTCCATTGAAATCTTCATCAGCAACTTTATCTGCTTCCTAAATTTCTGATAGAGCCCCGCAACAAAAAGGGGGATGCTATCCATTATGAAATCAAGAATCAGTTTAAAGTTAGGTTTTTTGTAGTCATTTTTTACCAACTGATTCACACTGTCTTCATCCTCATTTATGCTCATTTGAATCTTTGTATAATTGAAGAGCCAAAAATAAGAATACAGCTCTTGCAATATTCCATTAAGGCTTGTTGAGTGCCACTGCTCCATTTTCATTGTCGATGTAAAATCACGAAATGTCGTTTCTATTTCCCAACGACGAGAGTAAAGAGCAACCATATCCTTCTTGTCCAAGGAGCCATGCGGAAGATTAGTGGCCAAAACAGAGAACTCCCCAGTCTTTGGGTTTTTATACTTATAGAGATGAATGACCACCCCCTCAATAACCATTTGTGAATACCAACCTGGGCCATTAAATAAATTTACGATGGGGATAAAAGTAGAGCCTCGCTTACAACGCGCAATAAAGAAGTTACTGGCTTGAGCATGGGCCTTAATAATCTCTGTAGATAAATAAAGCCTATCGTAGAGAGTTATGCTATTACTCTCAAAACTACCTATCATTTGAATAGCATTGGCGATTTCGTTGAGAGCGGGAGAAAAGCAAAGATTCTTTGTCACACCCGATAAAACGTCATAAGCATGAGATAGATACATACGTAAGAAATGAGTTTCCATCTCATTTGGGCAAGGGTACCCACAATAACCCTCCTTTAAAAGATCTTTAGAGCGAGGAAGTGCTAATTGGTCGCCATCTATGGCATAGATATAAAAACCATGAAACGTTTTTCTCAATGGTTCGTAGTCTGTAATCAGAGATTCAAAGATATCTTTGAAAAATAGGTAAGAAATACTTTGACGTATCTTGCTGAGACTGCTTTTGACTGGCATGAGAAGCAGGTCACCAAAATGAGTCCATACCGTCTTAAGAGCGATTTGGTAGCCTTCGTAATTTGTTCCTGAAATAAGATAGATAATGGTAAAAAAGAAAATTTGAGGATTAAATTTTCGATTCCTTTTTTGTTTTTCTGGATCGACAAGGTGCTCTGGCTTGAAGGAAGAATCAAGTTTTGGTAGAATAAAATGGTCATCTGTGACGCGAACTCGTCATTTGGGGGCTTTCGAGATCAATATTGGATTGCATGTGACTTACTCCTTGGTTGAGGGTTGGGTGTAAAATAAAACAAGTCTTATTCTTGTCGATTTATCTAATGATTTCAAGAGATTTTTCTTAAGGAAACGGCATTGATACCCAGCTAAAACGATTTAAAGAGCCTGTAAACTATTTTGTGTAACTGCCGAATCATATTAGGATGAACTATCATCCTGAAAGGAGAAGGCAGAATGGATATCAAGACAATAGGCAAGGAACTAGCGAAGAGCGTCAAGACCCAAAAGGATTTATCCGACATAACGGGTCAACTGATGAAGGTTGTTTTAGAGACAGCTCTTAATGCGGAAATGGACGATCACCTAGGTTATGAGAGGCATGAGAAGTCTGAGACCCGCAAATCCAACACTCGCAATGGTTACAGTAGAAAGACCATAAAGGGAGAGAAAGGCGAGGTGGAGCTTCAGGTCCCCCGTGACCGAAGTGCCTCCTTTGAGCCCCAAGTCATTCCCAAAGGCAAGACTCGTCTTGAGGGCTTTGAAGACAGTATTCTGACCCTCTATGCGAGGGGAATGACGACCAGGGATATTCAAGGAGCTATCAAAGACCTCTACCATGGTGCAGAGATATCCCACTCAGTGATAGCCAACGTGACGGATGCTGTTATTGATGAAGTTACGGCTTGGCAGAACCGCCCCTTGGATAGCACTTACCCTATCGTATTTTTGGACTGTATCGTGGTGAAGGTCCATCAAGACAAGAGAGTTATTAATAAGGCGATTTACCTAGCTCTTGGTATTACAGAGGAGGGTCAGAAAGACTTGTTGGGCCTATGGATTTCTGAAAATGAGGGTTCAAAGTTTTGGTTGAGTGTTTTGACTGAGCTGCAAAATCGAGGGTTGAAAGACGTATTTATATTTTCTGTAGATGGTCTTACAGGTTTTCCTCAAGCCATTTCAGCGGCTTTTCCCAAGTCTAAAGTGCAACTGTGCATTGTCCATATGGTCCGCAATTCCCTTCGCTATGTTCCTTCCAAGGATATGAAAGCTGTCGCCCAAGACCTCAAGTCCATTTATGGCTCTACGACTCTGACAGAAGCTGAAAAGGCCCTTGAGGAATTTTGTACCAAGTGGTCTTCCAAGTATCCGAATATTGAAAAGTCTTGGCGTAGGAATTGGGACAATCTCATCACTATTTTCGATTATCCGGATGAAATCAGAAAGATTTTTTATACCACAAACGCCATAGAGTCGTTAAATAGCGTGATCCGCAAGGCGATCAGAAATCGTAAGATATTTCCCAGTGATCGGTCGGCTTTAAAAGTTGTATATTTAGCGATAAAAATGGCCTCTAAGCGATGGACACGACCATTACACAACTGGAAGCCAGCCATGAACAGGTTTGCCATTGAATACGGTGACCGTTTTGACAACTAAGTTTTTTAATAAATAAGGTCCCCTTATAAGAGGGCTTAAAAGCCCTCTAAGGCGTTGACAGAAATGCTGGAATACGAGACTATGGTTAAGGTTAATATAGTATGGGAACCTAAATACATGCCCTCTTGGGCAGACTTGGGTTTCCATTTTTTTTCATATTTCATCCCAATGCTGGTATTTCTCGAATATCCCAAGTTAAAAAAAATAAAAAAAAGGGGGTAATATAGTATGGGAACCTAAACACATGAACCCTTTGATGAGATTGGAATTTCCATTTTTTTGAGAGAGCTATTGCTGATTTTTTTCCAACCAAGATGATAATTATTTATTTGAGTTCTTTCCAGTTCTGATATGATCCCATTACGGCTCCATAATACAATCAAAAGTCCAGAGTAACTAAAGAGGCCAATTATATAGACCAGCGAAGATGTCCACCTCCCCATTAACTTATAATGCATTGTGACTGACAAAATCGCTTGAAGGAAAAAATGTCAATTATACATTGACGAATAATATGGGGCTGTGCTTTTTACCAGGAGTGGAGCCACATAAGTGGCTTTAAGATTTAAGAAAAAAATTGCAGTTACACAATTATTTTTACAGTCCCGATTTAAATCATAGACCTCTTGTTTCTTTTCTTTTTTTAAAGATCCAAGCTTCATACCAACAATAAACTCGCTTTGATCCTCACTGAGTTTGTCAGTATTAGCCTTTGATAAAAGCCCCCTATCAGCCACAAAAATGAAACGGCGTACATTAAACTTTTTTCTCATTTTATCAACAATATCTGAAAGCGTCTTGCCTTCAAAAGTATTACCAGGGAAAACCTCAAAACCTAAAGGGATGCCATCCCGATTCACCAACAAACCAAAGACAACTTGGGTGCAGTCTGATCGTCTCTCTTTACTATAGCCAAATTGACGAAGTTTCCCTAAGTCTGTTCTTGTACTCTCGAAGCGTAAGGTTGTTAAATCATACAACACAATGTCTACTTGGAAATTAAATAAATCTCGCCCCACCCAATAAAGCGAGTTCTCTATTTCATCCTTATGGGAGGCAAGTAAGTCCATAGACCGATAAATATGCTGGAGACTCAAATCACCCTTAATCATGTCTGGGTAAAAAGATTTTTGCCAATACTCAAAAACCTTTAACTTGGAACTAGGAGCAATAAATCGGCTGGCAACTAAGGTAAAAATCACCTTACATAAATCAAATTGAACTTTCTCATGAGAATCTTTTATGTCTTTGAGGGTCTTATTGATACCCAGTTGATCAAACAACTTTTGTAAAATCAGCAAGGGACCCAAAATGAAAGTCTCTTCGATGTAAAGCTCCTTAGCCAATTGACTCACAGTGAGAAGCTCTCGGTGGCGGGATACGGCCTGCGCCAAACTATTAATCTTATCCTCTCCTCCTTCTCCAGCCTTACCTAGTTCCTGTCCAGGGAAGAAAGTTAAGTAGTTTTAAGTATTTACATGCCTTCCCTTTAGATTTTATGCTTTAAAATGGAGTCCATCAAACATAATCCGTGTAAATTCAGTTACTTACATAAAACGGAAAAATAAAATAAGTTCCCCCCCCTCTCTTGACGAACCTTTCACAGCCCCTCCCTTTCAGTGACTTATGTGGCTATCAACTGGTTACTTGATATGAGAGGAAGAGTTGGATCAACCTGTGTTTCCACCGTGGTGATTTCAAACCTCCTTCAGGGAAATAACATTACGTTGCGCATCAACTTCAAAAAATACTTGACGTGTTTTTTCAGAGAAATAATTTTTGATATTTTATTCTTCATTTATTTTTTATGTAGGTTTTAGGAGGCGTGGGAACCTCTCTATGAGGTAGAATTCTTATCCATGTTCTCCGAGAACCTCTCTGATTTTTTTCTTCTTAAAAGACATCCTTGCTCACTTTTTTCCCTCAAAAAAACGTATGTTAATATAAAAATTAAAGAGAAACTTTCACCAAAGGGGGGACTATGCGCCATTTGAAGAAGACACAGTTGGGACTCTTTTCCCAATATCCTAACCACCAACTCAGTACAGAATTGCAGCAAATTAATAACATCATTGATCGCCATCCAGAGTTTGCCCATATGGTTCATGAAGACCTTGTTAAAGAAAAGAAAGATTCTGGTGATATTGGTATGACATCGGAGCAAGTTCTCAAGGTGGCTATTCTTAAATCCATAAGAGGTCTTTCCTATCGTGCGTTAGCCTTTAATCTTGTCGATTCAGTATCCACCAGAGCTTTTCTGGGCCTTGAATTGGAAGAAAATTACGCTCACTCCACCTTACAGGACTTGATTGTTCAAATAAGTGAAGAAACTTGGGGAATTATTAGCGCCTCTTTAGTTTCAGATGCAAGAGATCAAAAGATTGAGCCGTGTAAGAAAATGAGATTGGACAGTACAGTGACGAAATCAAATATTCATCATCCAACGGATGCATCGCTTTTATATGACTGCATAAGAGTTATAGAAAGAGAATTTAAAAAAGTTCGTAAAAATGTCATGAAAGATTTTTGGCGACTTATTTCAAGAGAAGATCTTAAGAGAGCAAAAACCTTGCTTTACAAAATTAATAATTCCAAAAATGATGCGGAAAGACTACCTTGCTATAAGGAGCTTTTAAAAATCGCTACCAAATTGAACAAAGGATTACCTGATACCATCAGAAAGATAAAAAAAGAACAAAAATGTGTGAAGATGAATGCTTTGAAAAAGAGTCTAAAACAGTTAGAAAATGTTGCCTTCTACCTGGAAAAAATCATCTTTCAAACTCAAAAAAGAGTTATTGAGGGGAAAAAAGTATCTTCTGAAAAAAAGGTCCTATCCATCTTTGAACCGCATACAGACATTATTGTAAAGGGGCAAAGAGAAGTCGAGTTTGGGCATAAAATCTTTCTGACCTCAGGGCAAAGCAACATGATTTTAGATTGTCAGATCCCTGATGGCAACCCCGCAGACTCTGATATGTTTTTAAAAGTTATGAATTCAGTGACACAAACCTATGGGGCTTGCCCTGTAAAAGTAAGTGCAGATGGTGGGTTTGCTTCAAAAGAAAATCTTGAAGAGGCCAAAGAGATGGGGGCTAAAGATGTTTGCTTCCCAGAAAAAAAAGGAATGAAAATATTAAAGATGGTTAAAAGTGCTTGGGTCTTTAAAAATCTTCTCAATTGGAGAGCCGGAATAGAGGCTGTTATTTCATTCCTTAAGAGATGTTTTGGTATGAGAGTTGCTTACTGGAAAGGGCATGATGGTTTTAAGAGGTATGTAAAGAATGCCGTTTGTGCCTATAATTTTGTTGTCTTGGCAAGACATGAATTATCAACTGTCACCTAAATTTATCCATTAGGAATAACAGCAATGGACCAGGTCGAAGGTGCTAAAATCTTCCAAAGGTAGGGGTGCGTCTTCAAATCGAAAAAACTAGGGCGCAAGTCGCTTAAAGACCTTTTTCCCCTTAATCTGTAGAGTTTGTGTGGCAAATCTCCAACTCTCACTCCCCCATTGAGGCATTGGGAGGCTCAATGGGGGAGTGTCAGAGAACAAAAAATGGGCCTTTCTGGACAGAAACTACCTAAGGACATGAGCATGCGTTTTTTGGATTTGCCTTTTTCTCTGTAGGACTCCACAAGGTGGTAGTAGCACTGACCTTTTGAGTTTTTAGTCGTTTGGATGTACATGAGGATATTTTCTACATATTTCTATGATATATCAATATTTAAAACGATAAAATCCTATTTTGTTTTCTACACTTTTTTTACGTCAATTTTAATTTTTCCAGCAGCTACCATTATATTTCAGTACAACCCCAATTTCTGGAAATTTCGCATTTTAACGCAGATGCTGCTGTCAAACTCGGGACGTACGTGTCTGTGAGGGGCAGTGGGGGAAGCTCCCACTGTTGTTAGGCGCCAATTAAAATTGGCCATTTTTAGAAGCCGTCGCCAATGAAAAACGGCCAGTTGATGATGTACTGATTTAGTTATTCTTCGTTCAGAGTTTAGTCAAGTGTCTTTATTTTGCTCATCATTTAACTCGGACTATGGCACAAGATTCTGAGGAATGATTTTCTGCCCACCACTTTTGGCATGACCCCAAATGCATCCTTCAGCCCTATGGCAGAGGTAAATGGAGTATTTTTCAGGATTCCTTGGCGCAGCTAATGTCTAAAGCTCCGCGAGAGTGACGAGCAAATAGTACGGTAAAAGCCAGTTATCCATAAATTTATCCATGGCGACACTGCGGCTGTGACCCCGATGTCTAGCAACGCAGTGCTGCTGTGGATAAATTTTGTGGATAACTGGCGAGTTCCTTCCCCAAAAGTGGGGATCTCTAATGAACTTCTTTGGTTGAATTTTCCTCTTTGCTCTGTTTAGACTTGGCTTTTGCCGATTCGGTTCTCCAACTTTCTTTTCCTTCAATGTTGAGGGTTTCACAGTTGTGAATGATTCGATCAACAGCAGCAGCGGTGGTAATAGGGTTAAGAAACACCTTATCCCATTCAGAGTATGTTAAGTTTGTAGTGATCATGAGACTTTTCCTTTCATATCGCTGAGATATGAATTGAAAGAAAAGATCTGCCCCCTCTGTGCAGGAAGCTGTATAGCCAAGTTCATCACAAGCAATAAGATCAAAACGGTCTAATTTCTTAAAAAGAGCATTCAATGAGAGTTCTTTCTTGCTTTCACGCATTGTTTCAATAAGTTCATGAGTGGTGACCCATAAACATCGATAGCCTTGTTCACAGAGTGAACGAACTAGGGACATGGCCAAATGACTTTTCCCCATTCCAAAGCTTCCGTAAAACACAACATTACAGGCTTTTCTGACCCACTCTCCCTCTGCCATCCGATTAATTTGCTGAGCTGTCACTCCCGTTCTTTTCTGGAAGTTATAAGTTTGGAGTGATTTAAGTTGAGGAAGCTTGGCCCCCTTAAGCAATCTTTTCACTCTCTGGGAATGCTTGTCAGCAAGCTCATTTTGAACGAGTATACCTAAATACCAATGCCGTTTCCTTAAGAAAAATCTCTTGAAATCATTAGATAAATCGACAAGAATAAGACTTGTTTTATTTTACACCCAACCCTCAACCAAGGAGTAAGTCACATGCAATCCAATATTGATCTCGAAAGCCCCCAAATGACGAGTTCGCGTCACAGATGACCATTTTATTCTACCAAAACTTGATTCTTCCTTCAAGCCAGAGCACCTTGTCGATCCAGAAAAACAAAAAAGGAATCGAAAATTTAATCCTCAAATTTTCTTTTTTACCATTATCTATCTTATTTCCGGAACAAATTACGAAGGCTACAGAAATTCCCGCCGAGCTTGAAAAAACATTGAAATTCCTCCAAATCTCAGTGTGAGAATTGCACTGCATCGAATAAGGTAAACCTCCCCGTCTTCGCCATTTAGAGGCGAATGTCCAGACTTTAGTTTAGGGCAAATACGTTAAACTCTTTGGGGCACTTTGAGAAAAATGGCTGCTCATGATGTGTCGAAAACATCTGAGGCAGCAATAGGCTTAATCCCATAAGCCATTATGGCGAGGAGTTCCTGCCAATTTTTAAAGTATAGGGTATGGAAATACCCCCTCATATGATCCCATAGATAAGATAGTCTCCTCTCTTTTTCTACCGCCTTTTGAAACAATTTACAGGCCAAATGTTGAAGTTGGTCCACTAAAAATACCAGCATCATAATCACGGCTAAATTGTTACACAAATTTTGCTTGCCGTGGCCAAAATTGTGCTCAAAGTTGTAACCCAAATTCTTTAACGTATTAAATGTTTCATTTTCTATCTTCCAGCGTGCTCTTCCCCCCCTCATTATTTGCATTATGTTGTCTTCGTTGATCTCAATGTCAGTCACCCAGCTAAAGTGCTGAACCTTACCGTTTGCTTTCGTTTCTTTGTATTCAATAAAATTCACTCGACAATCAGGATTTGAATCATTGAGTGAAACATCATTTATGAATCGAAATTCATGTGTCACTCCATTCTCTACCACGGTGAAGTGAGAAACTGTTCCTAAGCTATCTGCTCCATTTACAAACTCAAATAAAACTTTGTGGTCCCCCATCTTACAGCCTAAAATACCTGAATTTCTGCCCAGAAGTATACACCAGGTTTCTTAAGGGCGTATCACATGGTTTTTGAGAACATTTGAGTCTACTGATCGTAATATTCTTTCTTGATGTTTACTTAAAGTCACAGATCTAATAAATTTATTTTTCTTTTTATTATCACAAAAATAAACATTGTACATATCCTCTAAATCTTCAATTGCTTTTTCTGACGATATATCTATGCCTTTAGATTTTAAGTTTAATTTTAAAATTGATAGTATAAGATAAGATAAATAGCATATAAACACGTGAGTCTCCACACGTTTTTTTAATCTAAATCGAATAGGCCTTAACTTTGATACTCCCTTAAGAGTACGAAATGCTTTTTCTATAATATCTTTATCATAATAAAGTCTTACCATATCTTCATCAGGTATATTTTTAGTACAAAAAATACATGAGTATCCATCAAATTCTTCAGCATTTTGAAGTACGAATTCTCTTAATTTTCCTGTAGAAGTTAAATATTTATCAAGACCGATCAAAATTTCTTTATTTTCATTTATTAATTTCTGAGCTTCCACAATTTTGTTTCTTCTAGATTCTTTAATCTCTATTCTCTTAGTCTCATTATAACAAATGGCTAATTTTCCTTTAATCGATCCAAATTTGTGTGGAATTCCTTTGACATAAATAACATTTCCATTTATTTGAACCATGTTAGAAAATTGATCCATAGACCCCTTCTTCAACAATTTTCTAATGGCATTCTTTTCTTTTTCTCTCATTGTTAATCCACAAAGTGTTTTCCAGCCCATTTTACCTATAGAATTTAGGTTTTTTTCAGAGGTGATGCCTCGGTCATATACAAATAAACCTGAATTCAATCGGTACTCACTAAAACTATCTGAAAGAGACATTAAGGTTCTACTGTCATGAATATTTCCCTTGAAACTTTTATGAAAAACTGGGATGCCTTCTTTTTGAGTTGTTGCTAAACCTATTTGTATGAGGTCATTTTGACGTTTGCCATCTTTACTCTTTCCTTTCTCTCCAAAACCACATGTTTTTCCATGAAAATAAGTATTTGTTACATCGTAAACAATTCCTTTTGAATTTAATTTATATATCTTCTTTACATTGTTAAAGATATTTCTTTGATATTCATGTATCTTAGATTCATTTAGATTATCCATGGCTGAGACTAAACGATTTTCTGTTAGCTTGTCTAAACCTAAAAGAAGATTTAAATCTGTACGCTTATACCATGATGGCATTTTGTGAACACTCTTATAATCCATACAATGAGCATAAACCATACTTAATATTTCATTAGAATATTCTCCTAGAATATCTGGAAGATTAATCTTCTTCGCAATACTATGAAATACAAGAAGTGGGCCATAAATTTTTACACTATCAACTTGAAGATCTTTTGATGAAAGAGAAATTACTGTTTCACCGTCGACTTCTTTGCCAAGATAACGAATGTGTTTTTGCACAGACTTACCATCAATCCACTTATTTTCAACCTCAGCTAAATAAACTTGACCGTTCTTTTTCTTTATTCTTCTTATAAAACTCATTTCACCCCCTTTGTCATGGTGTATATTTTATACACCATTTTTGAGAAAATGAAAATAGATTTTTTATTAAAATCTAAGAAAAAATTGAATTTTCCCTTTGAAAATGAGATTTTTTCAAAATTTTTGAAGAAGAATAATCCTGGTGTATATTTTTAACCATGAATTCAGGTAAAATATAACTTAATTTTAATTCGTTAAGAAGAGTGATGTGAGGAGCATTGGAAGCCAATCCATCCTCAATAACAATCACTGGAAGGTGAGGGTGTTCCCTGCGAAAATCTTCAAGGAGTCGTTTGGCTGCATTACGCTCACAATCATTTTTGCTCGATCCATCTGTGTTTGAAATGGGCTCTGGAGCAATAGGTATAACCTGTTTCTTATCGGGGTGAACAATCACTCCTGCTAACATTTGATGATAGTAGGTCTTCGTCTCATCACGATGATTCTTTATACAACAATTCTCACAATGAATAGTCGAGGAGCTAAAGGCACCTGTTCCATCAATGCTGAGAAGATATTTTCCACCCAAATATGGGTAACCCTCCAAAACCTTCCCTCTTTGAGCTACGGTAAACAAAGATTTAAAAAAATTTTGAAACTCACGGGTTGGAACAGGATCTAAAATCTCTCGCATAGCCGTATCACTAGGAATTTGGCCTATTTGAAACAAATGGTGTAGGTTGTTTTTTGCCACTGGGTCATGGACACGATCACAAAACTGAAGCATGGATGGATCTTTCAAGGCAAACATTGCCACAGATGACATAATGGCATCGCTCAGAGGAATCCTATGGGGACGCTGCGATCTTATATCTGGAACTGCAAGAGATTTACTGTGTAGCAGGGAATACATTCCTGAAGCGGATAGACCTTTTCTAAAATGTTGATGCGACATGACGAACCCTCCTTGGTCTGATGTGCAACAACAAATATTCAAACAGATACTTAGGCAAAAGTCTACGAACTCTTTTTGAGGCGAATCTTTTGGAAGCCACTACTGTGGCCTAAACTATTTTTCGACGGGAATTGCTGCGAAGGCTACCAAATCGCTCTTAAGACGGTATGGACTCATTTTGGTGACCTGCTTCTCATGCCAGTCAAAAGCAGTCTCAGCAAGATACGTCAAAGTATTTCTTACCTATTTTTCAAAGATATCTTTGAATCTCTGATTACAGACTACGAACCATTGAGAAAAACGTTTCATGGTTTTTATATCTATGCCATAGATGGCGACCAATTAGCACTTCCTCGCTCTAAAGATCTTTTAAAGGAGGGTTATTGTGGGTACCCTTGCCCAAATGAGATGGAAACTCATTTCTTACGTATGTATCTATCTCATGCTTATGACGTTTTATCGGGTGTGACAAAGAATCTTTGCTATTCTCCCGCCCTCAACGAAATCGCCAATGCTATTCAAATGATAGGTAGTTCCTGTCCAGGGAAGAAAGTTAAGTAGTTTTAAGTATTTACATGCCTTCCCTTTAGATTTTATGCTTTAAAATGGAGTCCATCAAACATAATCCGTGTAAATTCAGTTACTTACATAAAACGGAAAAATAAAATAAGTTCCCCCCCCTCTCTTGACGAACCTTTCACAGCCCCTCCCTTTCAGTGACTTATGTGGCTATCAACTGGTTACTTGATATGAGAGGAAGAGTTGGATCAACCTGTGTTTCCACCGTGGTGATTTCAAACCTCCTTCAGGGAAATAACATTACGTTGCGCATCAACTTCAAAAAATACTTGACGTGTTTTTTCAGAGAAATAATTTTTGATATTTTATTCTTCATTTATTTTTTATGTAGGTTTTAGGAGGCGTGGGAACCTCTCTATGAGGTAGAATTCTTATCCATGTTCTCCGAGAACCTCTCTGATTTTTTTCTTCTTAAAAGACATCCTTGCTCACTTTTTTCCCTCAAAAAAACGTATGTTAATATAAAAATTAAAGAGAAACTTTCACCAAAGGGGGGACTATGCGCCATTTGAAGAAGACACAGTTGGGACTCTTTTCCCAATATCCTAACCACCAACTCAGTACAGAATTGCAGCAAATTAATAACATCATTGATCGCCATCCAGAGTTTGCCCATATGGTTCATGAAGACCTTGTTAAAGAAAAGAAAGATTCTGGTGATATTGGTATGACATCGGAGCAAGTTCTCAAGGTGGCTATTCTTAAATCCATAAGAGGTCTTTCCTATCGTGCGTTAGCCTTTAATCTTGTCGATTCAGTATCCACCAGAGCTTTTCTGGGCCTTGAATTGGAAGAAAATTACGCTCACTCCACCTTACAGGACTTGATTGTTCAAATAAGTGAAGAAACTTGGGGAATTATTAGCGCCTCTTTAGTTTCAGATGCAAGAGATCAAAAGATTGAGCCGTGTAAGAAAATGAGATTGGACAGTACAGTGACGAAATCAAATATTCATCATCCAACGGATGCATCCCTTTTATATGACTGCATAAGAGTTACAGAAAGAGAATTTAAAAAAGTTCGTAAAAATGTCATGAAAGATTTTTGGCGACTTATTTCAAGAGAAGATCTTAAGAGAGCAAAAACCTTGCTTTACAAAATTAATAATTCCAAAAATGATGCGGAAAGACTACCTTGCTATAAGGAGCTTTTAAAAATCGCTACCAAATTGAACAAAGGATTACCTGATACCATCAGAAAGATAAAAAAAGAACAAAAATGTGTGAAGATGAATGCTTTGAAAAAGAGTCTAAAACAGTTAGAAAATGTTGCCTTCTACCTGGAAAAAATCATCTTTCAAACTCAAAAAAGAGTTATTGAGGGGAAAAAAGTATCTTCTGAAAAAAAGGTCCTATCCATCTTTGAACCGCATACAGACATTATTGTAAAGGGGCAAAGAGAAGTCGAGTTTGGGCATAAAATCTTTTTGACCTCAGGGCAAAGCAACATGATTTTAGATTGTCAGATCCCTGATGGCAACCCCGCAGACTCTGATATGTTTTTAAAAGTTATGAATTCAGTGACACAAACCTATGGGGCTTGCCCTGTAAAAGTAAGTGCAGATGGTGGGTTTGCTTCAAAAGAAAATCTTGAAGAGGCCAAAGAGATGGGGGCTAAAGATGTTTGCTTCCCAGAAAAAAAAGGAATGAAAATATTAAAGATGGTTAAAAGTGCTTGGGTCTTTAAAAATCTTCTCAATTGGAGAGCCGGAATAGAGGCTGTTATTTCATTCCTTAAGAGATGTTTTGGTATGAGAGTTGCTTACTGGAAAGGGCATGATGGTTTTAAGAGGTATGTAAAGAATGCCGTTTGTGCCTATAATTTTGTTGTCTTGGCAAGACATGAATTATCAACTGTCACCTAAATTTATCCATTAGGAATAACAGCAATGGACCAGGTCGAAGGTGCTAAAATCTTCCAAAGGTAGGGGTGCGTCTTCAAATCGAAAAAACTAGGGCGCAAGTCGCTTAAAGACCTTTTTCCCCTTAATCTGTAGAGTTTGTGTGGCAAATCTCCAACTCTCACTCCCCCATTGAGGCATTGGGAGGCTCAATGGGGAGTGTCAGAGAACAAAAAATGGGCCTTTCTGGACAGAAACTAGGTAGTTTTGAGAGTAATCCCCGATGGGCGGATCAAAACCATCCATTTGTGGGCTAACAAAACCATCCATTTAAAAACTTAATATCTGACAAGGCGTATTATAGAATACTTCCTAGAAAACAACCTGGGAGGGAAGGATGAACGTCTTGAATAAACAAAAACAAGAAGAGATATTAACATTAATTATAGCAGGTCGCTCCTTTCGTGAAATAGCGAAAAGGCTACATGTCAGTCGATTTACAGTTTCAGAATATGCTAAAGCCCATAGTGTCATTGCGAAAAAAGGGCGCACAGGAGGTGTGGAGCCAAAGTCTCTACCTTTTTCAGGTCCCCCTGAAGCAGAACCATCATCTTCAGGGTCCCTTGAGGTTTGCTCTGTAGAGTCTTCAAGTGCTTCTGTAATCCAGATCCAAGAGCCCGATGAAGTTTCGGTTTCCTCTACAGAGGCCAATCAGCGGACACTCCTTGGGGAATCAGGCCTAACACCAGTAGAATCTCATTCAGCACCCCCTGTGGAGCCATGCTCAACTTCTTTGGCCGTGTCTGATTTGGTTAGCATGGGCCCCAGTGTTTGCCAAAAGCCCCCATCTCCAACCACCACCATGGTGGAAACGAATTTAGCTGCTCCTACAGAAACTGGATCCACCGACTGTGTAGCTCATTTAATCGAACGAGACAAGCCAGTTCCACCCTCACCTATGGATACAAAGCAGGCTTTTGCCAATGAAAAGCCACCTACTCTTTCTTCTTCGGAATTAGGTTTTGTTGTCCCCATGGAAGTAACAAAACCCTTTGAGACAGCACCACCTGAATTGAAAAAGTCTCTTACTGACCAGGCTTCCCCAAAGCACCCTCAACGATCTTCCTACCATCAGTCGGCTTGTGAGCCCCACAGGGCTTGGATTGAAAATCAGGCTTTGAACTTAGAGCGCAATCGAATGGCCATCTACCAAGATTTAGTGGAGAAATTTGGTTTTTCTCACTCCTACGACAGCGTGAAAAAATTTGTAAGGAAGCTGAAGAAGAGTACTCCCAAACGCTATGATCGCTTGGATTTTCCCCCCGGAGAGGAAGCCCAAGTGGATTATGGCCAAGGGGCTCTGACTGTTCACCCCCGGACAGGCAAATATAGGCGGCCTCGCCTTTTTGTGATGACCCTCAAGTACTCTCGTGCCTCTTTTCGCAAGGTTGTTTGGAAGTCCAGCCAAGAGACGTGGAGCAGACTCCATGAGGAGGCTTTTCATTATTTTTTGGGCTGCCCTCAATATGTCGTCTTAGACAATCTCAAGGAAGGTGTTATTAAGCCAGATATCTATGAGCCAACGCTGAACGCCGTTTATGGCGCTGTACTGACTCACTACGGGGTCGTTGCTGACCCGGCAAGAGTTCGTGATCCTGATAGGAAAGGAACCGTTGAGCACGCCATTCACCACACCCAAGACACAGCACTGAAGGGTCGTTCATTTAAAACCATTGAGGAGCAAAATGAGTGGCTCATGCACTGGGAGCACACTTGGGCTCGCCCTCGGGTCCATGGTCGCACCAAGCGAGTCGTTTCTGAGATGTTTGAAGAAGAGAGCCCCTTTCTCAAAAAGCTCCCCCAAAAGAAATTTGATTTTTTTAAACAAGAGATACGAACAGTTGCAGACGATGGGCTCATTCAAGTGGGAAACAGTTACTATTGCGCCTACCCTTCTGATCTAAAGAGCCAAGTCATTGTGCGTATTTATGATAAAGACATAGAGATTATGGACCCTGCTACGATGAGTGTTATCCGCCGCCACCAAAAAGCCACTCTCCCGGGGAGTCTCTCTTTGCTAGACAAAGATCGTGTTTATAATCCATCTCGCCATGTAGAAAATATTTTAGCTGATGCGGGTCAGATTGGCCCTCAAACAAAAGCTTTTTGTCAGTCATTACTCAGGGTGGATGAGAGAGTTGGAAACAGGCAGATGCGTGGGGTGGTGTCCTTGGCTAAAAAATATCACTCTGATCTTATTGAAAAAGCAGCCATTCAGGCTGTGAGCAGAGGGGTCTTATCTCTTAGGGTCTTTAAAAGGCTTGTTGAGGAACTACAGCCCCCTGTGGATGAGAAAAAGATGGAATCCCACCTCACCCAAGACCACGACATCATTCGAGCACCATCCGAGTATGCCATCTACTGGGATTTACATGCCAACAACGAAATCTACCACTCACCCTTACACCCTCAGCCTAGCACCAACCTTACTTAATCCACCCCCCCAACCCCTCTTCTAGAGGAAAGGAGCAATCACAATGCCAATGTCACCTACAGAAATACAAGAGACTCTCAAAAGCCTTAAGCTTATAGGCATGTTTGAAACATTTGAGGCTCGAAGTTACCAACACACACAGAACCAACAAAACTTCCAAGAGACCTTCTCATTGCTCTTACAGGATGAAAAGGATTTCAAGAAAAGCAAAAAATGTGAGAGACTCCTCAAAGCATCCAAGCTCACGGAAAAGTCCACCCTCACCGGCTTTGATTGGAATTTTAACCCAAAAATACCCAAGCCAATGATCTTGGAATTAATGAACTTGAAGTTCATCAAGCAGGGGGAGGGAGCCTTGCTTATTGGCTCCCCTGGAACTGGAAAAAGCCACATTGCAAAAGCTATAGCCACCAAGGTCTGTTCCATATCAAATTACAAGGTTTTGTATCAAGAAGCTCACAAGCTCTTTGAAAATCTCTTTGAGGCCAGGCAGCTGGGGCGCAGAAAGAGGTTCTACACCCAACTCATCCATGTGGACCTGTTGATCATTGATGATCTTTTTCTTAGAAAGCGCATTCCGCCAGAGGCTTGCGATGACTTCCAGGAAATCATTCTGGATCGATACTCAGCGAGAAAAAGCACTCTTATTACCTCCAATCGCATTATTGAGGACTGGGGAAAGTGTTTGGGCGATAATACCGTGGCCTCTGCCATCCTGGATCGCCTTCTCCACTGCAGCCAACTATTAAAATTTGAGGGAAAAAGCTACCGATTGAAGGAAGCTTCAAACCGACTTGTCAAGATAAAAAATTAAATGTAGGGTGAGCCCATCTTGTCAGATCACCCTAAATGGATGGTTTTGTTAGCCCACAAATGGATGGTTTTGTCCGCCCCTCCGGGGTAATAGCATAACTCTCTACGATAGGCTTTATTTATCTACAGAGATTATTAAGGCCCATGCTCAAGCCAGTAACTTCTTTATTGCGCGTTGTAAGCGAGGCTCTACTTTTATCCCCATTGTAAATTTATTTAATGGCCCAGGTTGGTATTCACGAATGGTTATTGAGGGGGTGGTCATTCATCTCTATAAGTATAAAAACCCAAAGACTGGGGAGTTCTCTGTTTTGGCCACTAATCTTCCGCATGGCTCCTTGGACAAGAAGGATATGGTTGCTCTTTACTCTCGTCGTTGGGAAATAGAAACGACATTTCGTGATTTTACATCGACAATGAAAATGGAGCAGTGGCACTCAACAAGCCTTAATGGAATATTGCAAGAGCTGTATTCTTATTTTTGGCTCTTCAATTATACAAAGATTCAAATGAGCATAAATGAGGATGAAGACAGTGTGAATCAGTTGGTGAAAAATGACTACAAAAAACCTAACTTTAAACTGATTCTTGATTTCATAATGGATAGCATCCCTCTTTTTGTTGCGGGGCTCTATCAGAAATTTAGGAAGCAGATAAAGTTGCTGATGAAGATTTCAATGGAGAAGAGGAGGCACTTCAAAAGAAGCTATGAAAGGTCTATCAAAAGGGCTGGGAGTTCTTTTAAAAGAAATAGCTTAACGCAGAGGCAGAGGGGTGTGGTGGCTTAAGGAAACGGCATTGACCTAAATACTGTTCATACGTCTTTTTTGTTTTTTCGGCAACTCTAGCCGTTGCAACATATTCATCCGCCATCGCTGGAAGTCGGAGTTTTTTAAGAGAACCTATAAGTTCTTCGTGATTCATTAAGAACCTCCTATGTTTGGAACAAGACTGTCATATTGAGACAATCTAGGTTGAAGTGGTTTTTGTTGGTCATTCAAATTAATTTTGGTGGGATTTCCTAAGAGCAAATCTTTTATGGATTTAAAGTCGAAAATCTCACGACTTTCTAATTGAAGCTCCATGGCTGTAGATAAGTCCTGCCAACTCACATGCTGAATCAAGTTGATAACTCTTAAATATTCATGCTCGGCACGGCTTGAATCTTGTTGCTTGAGGTATTGATAAAAATTTTCAAACACATTTGTTGGAAAAAGAATGGATCGGTGAGCCCATCTTACCATGGCTTGCGGCTTACGAACTAAAGAGGGAAGGATATGTTCAAGAAGAAGACTATGCTCCCCATCAGGTTTTCTTTGATGGCGAGCGACAATTTCTTGCTTCCCTCCTGCACGATAGATCGTGACATGATAGGGACCCTGTACGGTTTTACAGGGAGATTGGATCACCTCATCAGGTATGGAATATGTGGTTTTACCTATTCTCAAAGTCCCATAACCATTACTTTGACAAATATTCACCTTACAGAGAATATCTTCATCTCGTGGAGGCAAAGGCTTAAGAACTTTGGCCTCCTCCTCAAAGCGAGATTTGGTGGAGTCACTCTGATGCTGATCCATATAAGACTCTAAAAACTGATTCAAATGATCCCAGTCTTTAAAAACAATTCCTTTGTTTCTAACAATATTTTTTATCCGAGAACTGAAGGTTCGAATATCACGCTCCACATCTCCCTTGTCAGAGCCCTTCCCTGCGCGGCAGGGAAGAACCTTAAATCCATAGTATTGGATGGCTCGATCAAAAGATTGGGTGTAAATTCGCTGATTTCCTTTAAGAACTTTCTTCACACAGGGAGATAAATTATCAATACGGATGTTCGCACTCATCCCACCTATCTTTTCAAAAAAAGCATGCACCCCATCGATGAAACACTCATAGACAAGAAAGGGGTAGGCACGAACCCAACAGGTGCCACTACAAGGCAATGTTCCAAAATGGAGATGAACGATCTGAACACCATCGGCAAATGGTAAAGCAACCTTCTCCTTAAAATCAAACTGAGCCTGTTCTCCAGGATCATATCTTTGGCTGAAAAAACGCTCCTTGGGGCGAGAACCAAGAATCTCACAAACTCTTCTCTGAACCGTTCTCTCACTCCCACGATAACCCTCCTCAACTAATAGCTCATATATTTCACGGGCGGTGTTACTTGGGTTCAACTTCAAAAAGTACTTCACCCGATCCATATATCCATTAAGGGGATCTGGGCGAGTTCTTTTGGACCTCGCCTTGTACTTCGGTGGGGTGTTGGACTCACAGTACTTGCGCACCGTCTTACGATTGATCCCTAATTCACGAGATATTTCTGTCTTATTTTTACCACTGTGACTCAGGTCACGAATGCGGCCGAAAGTGTATTGACTAATCATAAGATCCTCCTCATTGCTAACCTTTTGAGTTGCAAGAGGGAGGGACTCTGTGAGCTTATCTATATCAGAAGAAGAGACTTCATTGTCTAGTATTTGAACACTCCCTGAAGATTGGTCACTTTTCATTGGCGACAACCTCCATATTGAAAGTGGGACATTTTAATTGGCGACGGCTTTAAGGGAAGCCTGTCTTCAGAAAGAAATTCCATGAAAATTGAGGCAAATGTTGGAATCTTGTGGAATTTAAATACTTTAGAAAATGGGCACAGCCTAAACAGGCTTTTCTTGACTATATATTTAACCTCATTGAAATCCAGAAACAGTCTACAAATGACAAATATGGAACCTGAATAGGCTGTCATGGAAGGACTCTCCAACACGGAGCCCCTTTCCAGGTCGACAAGAACCCAAAAGGAGTTCTTATCAGCTCGGAGCCTTTTTATGAGTAATATCAATTGATTATATGCGTCTCGGTTGACAATGCCAAAAATCACCATAGGTCCTCCTCTGAAAAGTGGCCACTTTTCATTGGCGACGGTGGGGCATTTTAATTGTCAGCTAACAGGTCATTGGAGTCGATGAAATTTCTTATGCTAAGGGAAGGAAGTTTATTACCTTGATTTACGACATGAAGAAAGGCTGTGTCGTTTGGATTGGAAAAGGTAAGGGTAAGGAGACAATAGACTCCTTTTTTACAAAGGAACTCAGCCAATATCAGCGAGACAAAATTAGAGTGGCTTGTTGTGATATGGCTCAAGGCTACATCTCCTCTATCAAGGAGCATTGTAAGAATGCTACTCTCGTTTTGGACAAATTTCACATTATTCAATCCCTCAACAGGGCTGTGGATGAGGTGAGAAAAGAAATTTGGAGAGATGCCTGCAAGAAGGACAGAAAGGCTATTAAGGGAACTCGCTGGTTGATAGCCTACAGTTCATCCTCTCGTAGTAAAGCCCAAACTCGTAAAATTAACCTCATGGAGAAATCTAACAATAAAATATTCAGAGCATGGCTGCTTAAAGATAATTTTGAGCATTTCTGGGATTATGTAAGTCCAGGTCATGCTGCGAATTTTCTGAATGCCTGGATCACTCGTGCCTTAAGATCACGCATTGATTCTATGAAAAAGTTTGCCTTGATGCTCAGGAAGCACCAAGAAAATATTCTTTCCTTCATTAAAGATCCTGTCACAAATGCCAAGGCTGAGGGAATCAATCGCCTTCTAAAGATCATAAAAAATCGGGCTTCAGGATTTAAGAACCTACAGGGTTTTGAGAATATGATTTACTTGTGTGCTGGGGATTTGGATATTGTTGGAAGTTTCCCCAAGCGTTTTTGTACATTATAGTTTTTATTGTCGATCAACATTTCTTTTTCCAATTCACCTCCCCATACTAACTCCGCCAAGATGAGTCAGTTATCCACAGACTCATCCATGGCGACGCTGCGGTATGGCCCTCGGGAGCCACAATAAAGCAGCGCTGCTGTGGGTGAGTATTGTGGATAACGGCGGCTCTCCACACAAGTGATTTGGTAGCCCTGTCCTCCGTGTTTTTATGTACAAATCTTAGGAATAACCTGTACATCCAGTTTTTAGCTATTTCCCTAGGGAATTTGGACTTTAGGCTCCGAGAAACTCGGATATAGCCACTTTTGTTATGTTATTTTGACTCATTTGATCTCCTTTGTTTGTTAGTTTGAGAATTGTGTTTTCGCTTTTTTTCATATTTTTTTGTCACATCTTTTTTTTTTGGTTTTGTTACTTTTATTTTCTTTGTTTGTTGCTTATTTTTTTCTGTTTGAGTTAGTTGTATTTTTTAGTCATTTAGGGTCGTTTTTTTACATGCAAGTATGGTTTCAGATATCTGAACCCCAAAAAAGCTCCTGCGGAGCAGGGGGACTTGAGGTGGACCCCAATGTCAGACTGAAAAACTTGATTTTTAAGCTACACCACAGCGCACAAAGAAGCCCCGTGTTAATGTGTTAAATCCACCTCTCCCATATGCACCTGATAAGGGGTGCAATCCTGAAGAGACTGGTGTGGCCTTTTATTATTATAAAAATTAAAATACGTTTTAAAACCTTTGTTGGCTTGAACCATTGATTTGTCTTGATAGCCTTTCAAGTAAACCTCTTCGTACTTAACAGACCGCCAAAGCCGCTCGATCATGATGTTGTCTAAACACCTGCCTTTGCCGTCCATACTGATCGAGATTCCATGATTTTTCAATAATTTTGTGAAAACCTCAGAAGTGAATTGGCACCCTTGATCAGTATTGACGATATCAGGGCAACCAAATGTTTCTATGGCTTCCTCAAAGACTTCTAAACAAAAAGTTGTCTCAAGGCTATTAGAAAGTCTCCAAGACAGAACAAATCGGCTAAACCAATCTATCACAGCTACCAAGTAAGCAAAGCCACCAGACAACCTTATAAAAGTAATATCAGTAGCCCACACTTGGTTGGGGGAGCAGATATTAAGCCCCTTAAGTAGGTAGGGATAAACCTTATGCTGATGGTTTCGCTGACTGGTGTTTGGACCTGGGAAGATAGCGAAAAGACACATCTTTTCCATGAGCCGCTGAATCCTCTTGCGGTTGACCCCATGGCCATTAAGTCTTAAGTGAGCTGCCATTTTACGGCTCCCATAAAAAGGGGTCTCCAAGTACTGTTTGTCAATTAAACTCATCAGTTTTAAGTTGTAGGCACTCTCAGGTATGGGCTTGTAGTACAAGGCTCCCTTAGAGAGTCCTAGCAACTCACATTGGCGAGTGACACAAATATTTGGATGTTTCCAATTGATAGCGGCTTTTTTCTCAGGCATTGAAGCTCTCAGATTTTTTTTTTAACCAATCATTTTCAACCTTTAACTGCCCTATTTGCCGATACAATTCATCAATGGTTTTTCTTTGTTCTTCTACCTCGTTGTTGTCCTTTTTTTTGCTCGCTAAGGCCTTAGGAATGGCTTCAATAGCTTGCTTCTTCCAATCTTGGATTTGGATGCGGTGAACTCCATGCTTGGAGGCCAACTCTGCCATTGTGTCAGTCTCACGAATGGCGTCAAGTGCGACTCTGGCCTTAAATTGTGCGCTGTGTTTCTTTCTCATTATCCCCTCCTATGAGGGGCTTTTTACCCGCTGCGGTGTAACTTAGCAACCAGTCTGTTTTTGGGGTCCACTATAACTGCGCCCCTTTTTTGCTTGTTGAGGGCAAGCCCCCAAACCCCCTTGATGACTGCTTCGCAGTCCCAAGGTGCTCGCTTCGCTCGCCTTTTCCCGATGTATTTTCGTCCCTCTCTGGCTCAATGCCGTTTCCTTAAGCCACCACACCCCTCTGCCTCTGCGTTAAGCTATTTCTTTTAAAAGAACTCCCAGCCCTTTTGATAGACCTTTCATAGCTTCTTTTGAAGTGCCTCCTCTTCTCCATTGAAATCTTCATCAGCAACTTTATCTGCTTCCTAAATTTCTGATAGAGCCCCGCAACAAAAAGAGGGATGCTATCCATTATGAAATCAAGAATCAGTTTAAAGTTAGGTTTTTTGTAGTCATTTTTTACCAACTGATTCACACTGTCTTCATCCTCATTTATGCTCATTTGAATCTTTGTATAATTGAAGAGCCAAAAATAAGAATACAGCTCTTGCAATATTCCATTAAGGCTTGTTGAGTGCCACTGCTCCATTTTCATTGTCGATGTAAAATCACGAAATGTCGTTTCTATTTCCCAACGACGAGAGTAAAGAGCAACCATATCCTTCTTGTCCAAGGAGCCATGCGGAAGATTAGTGGCCAAAACAGAGAACTCCCCAGTCTTTGGGTTTTTATACTTATAGAGATGAATGACCACCCCCTCAATAACCATTCGTGAATACCAACCTGGGCCATTAAATAAATTTACAATGGGGATAAAAGTAGAGCCTCGCTTACAACGCGCAATAAAGAAGTTACTGGCTTGAGCATGGGCCTTAATAATCTCTGTAGATAAATAAAGCCTATCGTAGAGAGTTATGCTATTACTCTCAAAACTACCTATCATTTGAATAGCATTGGCGATTTCGTTGAGAGCGGGAGAAAAGCAAAGATTCTTTGTCACACCCGATAAAACGTCATAAGCATGAGATAGATACATACGTAAGAAATGAGTTTCCATCTCATTTGGGCAAGGGTACCCACAATAACCCTCCTTTAAAAGATCTTTAGAGCGAGGAAGTGCTCATTGGTCGCCATCTATGGCATAGATATAAAAACCATGAAACGTTTTTCTCAATGGTTCGTAGTCTGTAATCAGAGATTCAAAGATATCTTTGAAAAATAGGTAAGAAATACTTTGACGTATCTTGCTGAGACTGCTTTTGACTGGCATGAGAAGCAGGTCACCAAAATGAGTCCATACTGTCTTAAGAGCGATTTAGTAGCCTTCGTAATTTGTTCCGGAAATAAGATAGATAATGGTAAAAAAGAAAATTTGAGGATTAAATTTTCGATTCCTTTTTTGTTTTTCTGGATCGACAAGGTGCTCTGGCTTGAAGGAAGAATCAAGTTTTGGTAGAATAAAATGGTCATCTGTGACGCGAACTCGTCATTTGGGGGCTTTCGAGATCAATATTGGATTGCATGTGACTTACTCCTTGGTTGAGGGTTGGGTGTAAAATAAAACAAGTCTTATTCTTGTCGATTTATCTAATGATTTCAAGAGATTTTTCTTAAGGAAACGGCATTGACCTGTGGGAGGATCTCCTGCTTTAAATGCTAGGAACTAGGCTTCCAAAAATAATCCATCAAATCAGATACAGCGAAATTATCCTCCCAAGAGAACTTGGAAATCTCAAGTACTCTTAATTTCTTGAGCCACCAGGCGGGAGAGCAAACCAAACAGAGAGAATCAGTCATCCTTTTTTCACTCACTTCACCTCGACACACCTTGCTAATCAAAATATCACTCTCAACAACTTAAACTCAGTCAGGATAAAATCATAAAAATTGCTTCGAGGTCAAAGGAACCCATGAAAAGTCCGTCAAAATAAAGTATTGGATCACAACATGACCGTTTACTACGGCCTTTTCCTTGCTCGCTCACTACAAGGGCCTTGCCTCCTCCCATGCAGCAGCAAGGTTGTTTGCACTCAAATCCTGAAATCCGAGTGCGGAGGACCTACCTCCATCTTCACATCAGCATGTCACCTCCGTGACTTCGTGGCACACGAAATCAGGATATCCAAAGTGAGTCAGGTGGGTCTGTTAGAGCACTCACGAGATATCACCCGATGATGGGCTGAAAACTACCATCGGGGTATACTTTCTTAACTTATTTGTATTGCCCCGAGAAGGCCCAGTAACGGTAAAAATAAAGTGGCCCATTTATAACAAAATTTTTCAGCGTCGCCACAACAAACCAAAAAAATGGCCGCCGCCTAGAAAAATCGCCTCGCATTTGCACAAGCACATTCCATTGTGCTAAATTAAATCTAGATCCATGGTTCCTCCTCATCCTTGTTTTTTTCAAAACAATTTTACACAAGGGGATGAGGAGTCTCTAGACTTCGTGCGTTATTCTCCGAGATAGGCCCGAGAACTGCGGACTCTCAAGAAGGGGTATTAAGAATGTACAATTTATTAGTTACTTCTGAACCAAATTATTGGTCCAAGTATGATCATTTTAAATTGGGCTATGACAGATTTTGTGAATATACAGAAGAAGGAATTAAATCACATTTTGAAGCCGATTTAAATAAATTAACGGAATTACCTTGTTTATTTGCTTATGAAGGACTTAATAACAATGGAAGCGTGGGACACATTCGTTCAATTGCTAAATATCATAATAATTTAGAAATTGAATATTTTTTAGATCCAGAGCTACTAAAAATTCCAATGGATAGTGAAGAAAACCTTTCTCAACTTGGGTATGAATTGAATAGAAGCTACTTCAACGAAAACGAGAGAAGCCATTGGGCAATCAAAAATATTGATCTATTTAAAATTATTTCTAAGATTTTTTCTAGAATGTGTAAGCAAGAATATCTGATATTAAATGATAATGAAATGATGGATGTATGGGGGCAGTATTATAAGAGTAAAAATCTTGTTTTTTTAAGTCATAGAGCAACTTCTCAAAGAGAAGTTGCTTGGTTAGGAGATTGGTTAAATAAAAATAATATTGGAACTTTTATTGCCCACAGAGATATCCATCCTACTTCCGAGTGGAAGGATGAAATAATCAAAGCATTGAATACAATGACTTATTTTATTGGAATCGTGACCGATGATTTCCATAAAGGAAGTTGGACAGACCAAGAAATTGGATATGCTCTAAAAAGCAATATACCTAGACTCTTTGTAAAGATAGGAAAATCAGATCCTCAAGGCTTTGTTAATTCAGAACAAGCGTTATCTACTACATGGAATGATGCGCCTCTTGAAATAATTAGCCATTTAGACAAGACGTGTAATCATTTAATGTATAGCTCATAATAAAAAAATAATGTAGGATAGCTGGATCCTTGCAGGTGGCCCCAACGAAAATAAAAACTAATGGAGTGTGTGCAGTAATGGTGACTAAAAAAAAGACTAAGGCAAAAAGTCAGAAAGCAACGAACACTAAGAAAGTAAAAAAAACCACATCCCCAAAGGCTGAGAGAGGAACCCAGTCACTCAAAGAAATTGAGAAAAAACTTTGGAGTGCTGCAGACAAGTTGAGAAACAGCATGGATGCCGCCGAGTACAAGCATGTTGTTCTGGGTCTGATCTTTTTAAAATATGTTTCCGATAGTTTCGATGAGTTTAGAAAAAAATTAAGGTCTCAGTTTGTAGACCCCAAACATGACAACTACTTTGAAGGAGCCACAGAAAAAGAGGTTGAAAAAGAGCTAGAGGACAGAGACTACTACACCTCCAACAATATTTTCTGGGTACCCGTTAAGGCCCGTTGGCATGGAAATGGAGCCACTGAAACCCAAGGGATTCAAGACAGAGCCAAGCAATCAGACATTGGAAAAATCATTGATGATGCCATGGATGCTATTGAGAAGAAAAATCCCAAACTCAAAAGAATTCTCCCCAAAGATTTTGCGAGAAGACAGCCCAATATTCGACTAAGTGAACTTGTGGACCTTATCTCCACCATTGGCTTTAAGGACTCCGAACATCAATCCAAAGATATTTTAGGTCATGTGTATGAGTATTTTCTGGGCCAATTCGCCTCGGCAGAAGGAAAGAAGGGGGGTCAGTTCTACACGCCTAAGTCTGTTGTGAACCTCATTGTGGAATGTTTTGAGCCTTATGAGGGACGTGTTTATGATCCGGCCATGGGTTCTGGGGGATTCTTTGTTTCCAGTGAAAAATTTATTGAGGCCCATTGTGATACAAAACATATCCATGAAGCCAAAAACAAAATTTCTCTTTATGGTCAAGAGTCCAACCCCACTACTTGGCGACTCTCGACTATGAATATGGCCATCCGTGGAATTGACTTTGACTTTGGGAAAGAACCTGCGGATACATTCAGTAAAAACCAACACCCCGACCTTAAAGCTGATTTTATTATGGCCAATCCTCCTTTTAATATTAGTGATTGGGGTGGGGCTCAACTCAAAGAAGATCGAAGGTGGAAATACGGCCTTCCCCCCGAAGGAAACGCCAACTTTGCCTGGGTTTCACACATGATCCATCACTTGTCCCCTAAAGGCTATGCAGGAATTGTTTTGGCTAATGGCTCCATGTCTTCCAATACAAATAACGAAGGTGAGATTAGAAAAAATATTCTGGAAGCCGACCTTGTGGACTGTATGATCGCCCTTCCAGGACAGTTATTTTTCAATACTCAAATTCCAGCCTGTATCTGGATTTTGACTAAAAATAAATCGGGAAAAGGTGGAAAACGCAATCGAAAAGGGCAAACTCTTTTTCTGGATGCTCGAAATAAAGGAGAGATGAGAAGCCGAGTGCAAAGAGCCTTCTCAGATGAGGACATCCAAAGTCTCGCTGACGTTTATCACTCTTGGAGAAATAAAGACGGAGAACACAAAGACATTGCAGGATTCTGCAAATCGTCCACCTTGGAAGAAATTAAATCCAATGATTATGTCCTTACCCCAGGAAGATATGTGGGGATGGCCGAAGTTGAAGGAGATGGGATTCCTTTCCATGAGAAAATGAGGACACTGACAGGCCAACTCAAAGAAGAGTTTGCTCAATCAGAAAAATTGGAAAAGGAAATTAGAAAAAACCTGTTGGGTATTGGGTTTGAAATATCGGGAATACAAGTAAAAGTCAGACGGGCTGATTTTAAAAAGGGAATAAATAATGATTGATTACAACAACTTTAGAAAATCTTTAAAGAACCTTGAAGTGCAAAACAAAAATTATAAAAGTATGGATTCATTATTTCCCCAATGGATTAAAGAGGGAGTTGTTGAATCCGTCATTCAACGATTTGAAGTTTGTTACGACTGTCTGTGGAAAATTCTCAAACACTATTTGGAAGAGGTCGAGGGTCGGGTGGATGTTCCCAACTCTCCCAATGGAGTTTTTCGAGTCGCTGCTGAAGTTCAGGTTTTAGCTTCCTCTGTAGAGCAGTGGCAAAAATATAGAACAGCCCGAGTAGGAACCACACATGATTATAGTGGGGACAAAGCTCAAAAGGCCATAGAGCTTATAGATGACTTTATAGACGATTCCATTGGACTTTATCAGACAATGACTGGAAAAGTATGGGAATAGCAAAGAGTATTGACGTTTTTCCAGCACAGAGGAAAATCATATCTGATTTATTAAAAAGATATATTCCCAACACCGAGGTCTGGGCTTACGGTTCCAGAGCCAAGTGGACGGCAAAATCCTACTCTGACTTAGATATGGTGGCTTTTACCACAAAAGAGCAAGACATGGCCGTGTCTGATTTAAGGGAGGCTTTTGAGGAAAGTGACCTTCCTTTTCGAGTAGACTTCTTTGTTTGGAATGAAGTTCCTGAGAGATTTCATGAAAATATAAAGGGGGAGTACTTTGTGTTTCAGGAAAAAAAAGAATCCTCTTTTAATTATATAGAAATGCCCTTAAGTGAAGTTATCCATAAATTTATTGATTATAGGGGGAAGACTCCTCTCAAAAAAAAATTCGGTGTACCCCTAATTACAGCAAAAATTATTAAAAATGGGCGTATCCAAAAGCCAAACGAATTTATTAGTAAAGGCTCATATGACAATTGGATGACGAGAGGGTTCCCTGAAATTGGAGATGTGGTATTAACAACAGAAGCTCCTTTAGGTGAGGTTGCTCAAATTCATGACAATTTAATGGCACTTGCTCAGAGAATAATAACTTTAAGAGGGAAAAAAGATAAATTAGACAATACTTATTTAAGATATGTTCTCCAGTCAAAAGGTGTGCAAAGTAACTTATACTCTAGAGCTACAGGAACAACAGTTTTAGGAATCAAAAGTTCACAACTTAAAAAGGTTGAAATTCCAATTCCTGAAGTTCATTTTCAAAAAAAGATTGGGTGGTTTCTGTCTGTGCTGGATAAGAAGATTGATGTGAACTTTCAAATAAGTCAGAACCTTGAGTCTTTAGCCCAAACCATCTTCAAATCATGGTTTGTTGACTTTGATCCTGTCCATGCCAAAAAGAAAGCCTTGGAAAAAGGTCTTTCCAAAGATCAAGCCGAGCGTGCGGCCATAGCCGTTGTCTCAGGAGTTTGTAGCCCCTCAGACTTTACTGAGAACTTCAATGAAATGAACCAGCGTCTCACCCAAAAGCTCTCAAAGATGAGTAAAAAAGATCAAGAGGAAGTGGCTCACATAGCCTCCCTGTTTCCCAGTGAGTTTCAGGATAGTAAACTTGGAGAGATTCCGCGGGGGTGGTCTTACTCTCCTTTCTCAGCAATTTCAACCTTAAATACACAAAGTATTCAGCCATATAAAATTCCACAAAATAAATTTTATCACTATAGTATACCTGCTTATGATACTGATTCTATGCCAAGTATAGAGTTTGGCAATGATATTAAAAGCAGCAAGTATTTGATGCAGAAAGACTCTGTTCTTGTATCAAAACTGAATCCTAGAATAAAAAGAGTTTGGTATCATCAGTTATCAGAGGAGGGTTGTTCTATTTGTTCTACTGAGTTTATGCAATTTTCCCATCAAAACAAAAAAAATCGAGCATTCCTATGGGGAATTATCACAAGTAAATTTTTTCAAGAAAAAATTATGAAAACAGTTACAGGAACAACCGGAAGCAGGCAAATGGCACAACCGAAGCAAGTCGCTGAGGCGAAGGTAATTTTACCTGTGTATGATTTACAAAAACAGTATTCAAAAATTTCTTCCTCTATGTTAGGAAAAATAAATACCAGTCTCTTAGAAAACCAAACACTATCGCAGTTAAGAGACACCCTCCTCCCAAAACTCCTTGCAGGCGAGATAGATCTATCAAATATCAAACTCGATGAAGCGGTGAGGTCCTCATGACCAACGAGCAAAGCCTTACTACACAGAAAAATTTTCTCCTCTACACTGCCCCTGACGGAGAGGTACGCCTTGAGGTTTTTTTACAGGACGAAGACCTGTGGCTCACTCAGAAGATGATGGCAGAGCTTTTTGATGCAGAAGTGCAAACCATCAATTATCACTTAAAAGAAATCTTTAAGTCATTGGAATTAAGGGAAAATTCAGTTATTCGAAAAATTCGAATAACTGCCAAGGATGGAAAAAAGTACCTAACAAACTTTTACAACCTCGACACTATCATTGCGGTGGGCTATAGAGTTAACTCCAAGCGAGCCACACAGTTTCGCATATGGGCCACAAAGACCCTCCGAGAGTATATCATCAAGGGCTTTGTTGTGGATAACCAGCGACTCAAACAGGGCTCCGAAGTCTTTGGTAAAGACTATTTCCGTGAACTCCTCGAAACCGTCCGCTCTATTCGTGCCAGTGAGCGAAGAGTCTATTTGCAGATCACTGATATTTTTTCTGAATGTAGTATCGACTACAACCCTCAGTCGGAAACAACGAAGAATTTCTATGCTACAATACAGAACAAGTTCCACTTTGCTATTACGGGAAAAACAGCTGCTGAAATTATTCATGGTAAAGCAAATCGAAAAAAGCCTCACATGGGGCTATCCACGTGGAAAAATGCTTCTCAAGGAAGGATACTTTCCAGTGATGTAACTGTAGCTAAAAACTACCTGCAAGAAAAAGAAATCAAAAAGCTAGAGAGAACTGTATCTGGATTTTTTGACTATATTGAGAACCTCATAGAGAATCAACAATCTTTCACTATGAAAGAGTTTATCCAGAGCGTAAACGAGTTCTTAAAATTTAACAAATATAAAATTTTAGATGGCAAAGGAAAAATTTCAAAACATAAGGCAGATGAAAAGGCCCTAGGTGAATACGAGGAGTTTAATAAAATCCAAAAAATTGATTCTGACTTTGAAAAAGAAATGAGAAAATCCTTAAAGGACAGAAACAACAATGACTGAAGATGATCTGGAGCAAATAGGCATAGACTGGTTTAAGGAACTCGGTTGGGACTATGAGTGCGGTTATGATATTGCTCCTGACTCAGATAACCCCAAACGGACAAGTTATAAAGAGGTTCTCATTTTAGAAAAACTTAAAGAGGCCCTCGAAAAAATCAACCCCCATATCCCCCAAAATAAGATTGATGAGTTTGTAACAAGGCTTTCTCGTCCGGAATCCCCTATTCTGGAAGTCAACAACCGACAGTTTCATAGGTTTATCAACGATGGAGTACCTGTGGATCTGAGGGTGGATGATCGCATCAAAGGAGATTTTGTTAAAATCATTGATTTTGAAAACATGAAAAACAACAACTTTCTTGTGGTTAACTTATTTCTTGCGCAAAAATTCATCTAAATGCCACAGACTTACTTGTGGTAAGTTGTTATAAGGCTTAAATGACCTAGCGGACCTCAAAATACGGGACTGTAAAAATAATTGTGTAACTGCAATTTTTTTCTTAAATCTTAAAGCCACTTATGTGGCTCCACTCCTGGTAAAAAGCACAGCCCCATATTATTCGTCAATGTATAATTGCATTTTTTCCTTCAAGCGATTTTGTCAGTCACAATGCATTATAATTTAATGGGGAGATGGAGCCGTAATGGGATCATATCAGAACTGGTGTTAGGCGCCAATTAAAATTGGCCATTTTTAGAAGCCGTCGCCAATGAAAAACGGCCAGTTGATAATGTACTGATTTAGTTATTCTTCGTTCAGAGTTTAGTCAAGTGTCTTTATTTTGCTCATCATTTAACTCGGACTATGCCACAAGATTCTGAGGAATGATTTTCTGCCCACCACTTTTGGCATGACCCCAAATGCATCCTTCAGCCCTATGGCAGAGGTAAATGGAGTATTTTTCAGGATTCCTTGGCGCAGCTAATGTCTAAAGCTCCGCGAGAGTGACGAGCAAATAGTACGGTAAAAGCCAGTTATCCATAAATTTATCCATGGCGACACTGCGGCTGTGACCCCGATGTCTAGCAACGCAGTGCTGCTGTGGATAAATTTTGTGGATAACTGGCGAGTTCCTTCCCCAAAAGTGGGGATCTCTAATGAACTTCTTTGGTTGAACTTTCCTCTTTGCTCTGTTTAGACTTGGCTTTTGCCGATTCGGTTCTCCAACTTTCTTTTCCTTCAATGTTGAGGGTTTCACAGTTGTGAATGATTCGATCAACAGCAGCAGCGGTGGTAATAGGGTTAAGAAACACCTTATCCCATTCAGAGTAAGTTAAGTTTGTAGTGATCATGAGACTTTTCCTTTCATATCGCTGAGATATGAATTGAAAGAAAAGATCTGCCCCCTCTGTGCAGGAAGCTGTATAGCCAAGTTCATCACAAGCAATAAGATCAAAACGGTCTAATTTCTTAAAAAGAGCATTCAATGAGAGTTCTTTCTTGCTTTCACGCATTGTTTCAATAAGTTCATGAGTGGTGACCCATAAACATCGATAGCCTTGTTCACAGAGTGAACGAACTAGGGACATGGCCAAATGACTTTTCCCCATTCCAAAGCTTCCGTAAAACACAACATTACAGGCTTTTCTGACCCACTCTCCCTCTGCCATCCAATTAATTTGCTGAGCTGTCACTCCCGTTCTTTTCTGGAAGTTATAAGTTTGGAGTGATTTAAGTTGAGGAAGCTTGGCCCCCTTAAGCAATCTTTTCACTCTCTGGGAATGCTTGTCAGCAAGCTCATTGTGATCCAATACTTTATTTTGACGGACTTTTCATGGGTTCCTTTGACCTCGAAGCAATTTTTATGATTTTATCCTGACTGAGTTTAAGTTGTTGAGAGTGATATTTTGATTAGCAAGGTGTGTCGAGGTGAAGTGAGTGAGAAAAGGATGACTGATTCTCTCTGTTTGGTTTGCTCTCCCGCCTGGTGGTCAAGAAATTAAGAGCACTTGAGATTTCCAAGTTCTCTTGGGAGGATAATTTCGCTGTATCTGATTTGATGGATTATTTTTGGAAGCCTAGTTCCTGGCATTTAAAGCAGGAGATCCTCCCACAGGTGGTGGCTACTTGCTTGAATCGACGCAACATCCTGTTGCGGATCTTTCAGTCTCGGGCTCCTGCCCTCGCCCCTCAGCCCCAGGGGGCTTTCGGGTACGACTGAAAGATTCTTAGTCTCGATTCCACATTGAGAGGAGATTGAGAGGAGCGTCCTATCCAGTGGGACTTTATTTGGCCCCTCAGGGAGAATAACTACCGACCATGTAGTTTAAATAAGTTCTGTGGCGGCTTGGCGAACATGTTCTTCTGTAATTTGTTCTTCAGAAGCTTTCATACATGCAATCAATGAACCTCTGGCAATCAAATTGGCTTTTCTTAGCAAGCCTCCAGAGCCCTGCCAAATGGCTGTGACAGCATTATCTGTCATGAGTTTATTCTTGATTCCAGAGATTTTAAGGTGATGATCTAGATAATTTCTCATATTTTCTTCATTAAGAGCTGGTAGGTGAGCGTGGGTCATCACACGAGAAGCCAAGGGCAGAGAAGTTCTATACTTCAATTTATCAAGAAGGTTATTCTGTCCCACCAAAATAAGTGAGAATCTTTTTTCAGAATCAAAGTTGAATTGGTTAATCGTATGCAATTCAGCAAAGACATCGACTCTCAATAAGGATGCCTCATCAATGATAACCACAATTTTATTTCTTTGTTGTTCTAATATTTCTGAGATGGCTTCTTTGAATTCCTTAAGAAGGAAGGACCTATGGTTTCCTCTTAAATTTAAATTTATACTCCAACACAATTGTCTATATAGCTCACAGGTTGAGCCACTGTTCGCCGTCACATAACAGCTGTTAATTTCAGATTTGTGGAATTGATCTAAACTCCATCTCATGGCGGTGGATTTTCCGGTGCCAACATCGCCGGTGACGACCATAATTCCACCAATGGAAAGAACATAATCCAATCTCTCTTTCACTGCCATTGTTCCAGGTAAAGACATAAGGTCTTTGGATTTAAGATTGTCATTAAAAGGAGAGAACTTCATTCCAAAATATTCAATGTATTTCATTTCTTACCTCCTGTTTTATCTCCTGAAAATAATTCTCCTGATTTTGGTTTTGTCTCTTTCGTGGCAGAAGTCACCTTTCCATTGCGACCCAAGTAAAAATTCACATGCCGATCCAATAAATTGGCCTGACCAAAGCTTCTTCCATCAAAGAAAATTTCAACATCTTCGGGAGTCTCTCTGTGGAACTTGAGTTCCACTCTTCTATCGATCAGGTCTACGGGAGCTTCATATATGGTTCCATTCAAATGAAAAGTTCGATCCTTTTTAACTCGTCGAAATTGAATAAATCGAAAATAGTCCAATAGATTGGGGGGAGCGGGACGAACACACTTCATATTTTTACGGAATTTCGCCAATGGAGTTTCGCCAGTGGTTCCATGAACTTTGTGGTGATAACTCTCCACCCAGTCAGAAAATACCTCATTCAGTTCTTCAAGGCTCAAGGTTTTTTCATCGCAGCGAGGAAAGAAGTTTTCCCGTACATATCGAAACCAACGCTCCACTTTCCCCCGACCCTGAGGAGTATAAGGAGGAGTGTGAATAATCTGAATACCCAAGGAAGCTGTGACCTGTTCCAAGTTTATAGCCTTAAAACAAGCCCCATTATCGATATAAAGCTTTTGAGGAAGCCCCCTCTTCTCAACAGCTTTCTTAAGACAATCCTTCATATTCTCAAGCCTTTCGGACTCATAAAACTCCCCGTGGGGAATGATGCGAGAATTGTCATCCAATATGGCAATGAGGTAGGATTTTACTTTCTTTCTCTTTTTGCCAACCACAATGGGGCCATGAAGAACATCTGACTGCCACATTTCATTGGGAGACGAAGCTTCAAAGGACCTACGATCTGTGGACTCTTTTTGTTGCAATTTGTGATGCTTTAAAAATCTATAAAGCACACTCATATTGATCTCTTCATTGGTACCAATAGAGCCGCGCTGACGTAGAGCATTGACAAGGGCTATGCCTGTAAAATGTCCCTTTGCCTTCATGATCTCTTTAATGACCACTTGGAGAGATTCATCAAGACTTCTAAATTGACCTTGATCCTTGCGATCCGATGGCATAAGCCCCTCTAATCTATTGCCCGATCCCTTGTAGTCTGCAATCCATTTTTTTATGGTGGAACGACTCACACGAGTCGATGATGAGTAGGGAACACGATAGCTCTTGGAAGATTTTTCCGTAAGCAATCTCTCTTTTTCTCCATATTCAAGGCGCAACCCTGTAACAAATTCAGAAATCACTCCGAATCTAAAGGTGGCAACCTCCATTTTCTTGTCCTTATCAGCCATTTTGACCTCTCTTTCTTTGATTTAATTTCCGTTATTGGAAATCTTTCTTGAAATAAGAGATACACAACTTCCTGACTCTTTGTTAATGACAAGAAACGGTAGGTTGAAAATAAATGGGAGCACTGGCAAACTTCGTTAACCAAAAATGTCCAGGTTTTTCTCTTGATAAAAGGCCACTGTGCTAAGTGGATCTTTTTCTTTCATCAGATTATAAGCCTTAGCGTGATTAAGAAGTTTTTTCAGCCAGTGCCCCGCTCTTTGCCTCGTTGTCCAAAGGGGCCATGCCTTGGGAATCTTGGGGTTCAGACGATGTCGTAATGCTTCGAAAATACGAGACTTTGTCTCTTGAAAACGACGCCAGAACGACTTGGGTCTTGTCGTTATAACACTGTGGCAGTGAGGACACCGCCAGCGCTTGAGGTAGACCGCTTCAGAGCATGCAAAAAAGTATCTCTTCACATAGCCATGGCCCCAGAGCTTCTCACTGTTACAGCCGGGATTTTGGCACTTACATGGCCTCTTCCAATTGTAATTCTTACCTTCTTTTACAAGGTCATCCGTTGATACAAAAGTAGCTAAAATCATAACACCTCCTGATGCAGAGTATTAAACTCATGGGGAGGTTATGACAAGACTTAGTCAAGGGAATGTAATAATTCTCTAGGGATGGTCAAAGAAAAATAAAAAATAAAGGCGAATTCTAGTCAGAATAAAGTATCGTATAACACTTACCCAATCCTGCGGCCTCTCTTAGTCGCTTCTTATCCTCCCTAGGCATATCCTTGGGGGCTCAGCAATTCCCGTCGAAAAATAGTTTAGGCCACAGTAGTGGCTTCCAAAAGATTCGCCTCAAAAAGAGTTCGTAGACTTTTGCCTAAGTATCTGTTTGAATATTTGTTGTTGCACATCAGACCAAGGAGGGTTCGTCATGTCGCATCAACATTTTAGAAAAGGTCTATCCGCTTCAGGAATGTATTCCCTGTTACACAGTAAATCTCTTGCAGTTCCAGATATAAGATCGCAGCGTCCCCATAGGATTCCTCTGAGCGATGCCATTATGTCATCTGTGGCAATGTTTGCCTTGAAAGATCCATCCATGCTTCAGTTTTGTGATCGTGTCCATGACCCAGTGGCAAAAAACAACCTACACCATTTGTTTCAAATAGGCCAAATTCCTAGTGATACGGCTATGCGAGAGATTTTAGATCCTGTTCCAACCCGTGAGTTTCAAAATTTTTTTAAATCTTTGTTTACCGTAGCTCAAAGAGGGAAGGTTTTGGAGGGTTACCCATATTTGGGTGGAAAATATCTTCTCAGCATTGATGGAACAGGTGCCTTTAGCTCCTCGACTATTCATTGTGAGAATTGTTGTATAAAGAATCATCGTGATGAGACGAAGACCTACTATCATCAAATGTTAGCAGGAGTGATTGTTCACCCCGATAAGAAACAGGTTATACCTATTGCTCCAGAGTCCATTTCAAACACAGATGGATCGAGCAAAAATGATTGTGAGCGTAATGCAGCCAAACGACTCCTTGAAGATTTTCGCAGGGAACACCCTCACCTTCCAGTGATTGTTATTGAGGATGGATTGGCTTCCAATGCTCCTCACATCACTCTTCTTAACGAATTAAAATTAAGTTATATTTTAGGCTGTAAGATGGGGGACCACAAAGTTTTATTTGAGTTTGTAAATGGAGCAGATAGCTTAGGAACAGTTTCTCACTTCACCGTGGTAGAGAATGGAGTGACACATGAATTTCGATTCATAAATGATGTTTCACTCAATGATTCAAATCCTGATTGTCGAGTGAATTTTATTGAATACAAAGAAACGAAAGCAAACGGTAAGGTTCAGCACTTTAGCTGGGTGACTGACATTGAGATCAACGAAGACAACATAATGCAAATAATGAGGGGGGGAAGAGCACGCTGGAAGATAGAAAATGAAACATTTAATACGTTAAAGAATTTGGGTTACAACTTTGAGCACAATTTTGGCCACGGCAAGCAAAATTTGTGTAACAATTTAGCCGTGATTATGATGCTGGTATTTTTAGTGGACCAACTTCAACATTTGGCCTGTAAATTGTTTCAAAAGGCGGTAGAAAAAGAGAGGAGACTATCTTATCTATGGGATCATATGAGGGGGTATTTCCATACCCTATACTTTAAAAATTGGCAGGAACTCCTCGCCATAATGGCTTATGGGATTAAGCCTATTGCTGCCTCAGATGTTTTCGACACATCATGAGCAGCCATTTTTCTCAAAGTGCCCCAAAGAGTTTAACGTATTTGCCCTAAACTAAAGTCTGGACATTCGCCTCTAAATGGCGAAGACGGGGAGGTTTACCTTATTCGATGCAGTGCAATTCTCACACTGAGATTTGGAGGAATTTCAATGTTTTTTCAAGCTCGGCGGGAATTTCTGTCCTCATGGAGACTTTTGTCGACCTTACCAAATTTAATGCCACGAGCTATCGTGCTGCCAACTGGCTTTATTTGGGCAAAACAAATGGGAGTCGTGCCTACAAAAATGTAAAGGGAAAAACTCAAAAAGGTGTTTATGTTCAACCTCTGACAAAGAATTATCAGTCTATCTTATTGAATGGCCCCCTGTTAGGCGCCAAGGCCACTCCAAGTATTGTCTCGGCTTAGAGGAAGCTGAAGTGACGGCGAAAAAATGAAAAATAGAGATTGAATCCTTGGAGCAAAAAACTGAAAAATCAGCCCTATTGCTGCGGAAGTTGGTGGGTAAAATCACATTGACTTCAACCACCCCTGAGGTTGGCCGCTGTTAGCTGACAATTAAAATGCCCCACCGTCGCCAATGAAAAGTGGCCACTTTTCAGAGGAGGACCTATGGTGATTTTTGGCATTGTCAACCGAGACGCATATAATCAATTGATATTACTCATAAAAAGGCTCCGAGCTGATAAGAACTCCTTTTGGGTTCTTGTCGACCTGGAAAGGGGCTCCGTGTTGGAGAGTCCTTCCATGACAGCCTATTCAGGTTCCATATTTGTCATTTGTAGACTGTTTCTGGATTTCAATGAGGTTAAATATATAGTCAAGAAAAGCCTGTTTAGGCTGTGCCCATTTTCTAAAGTATTTAAATTCCACAAGATTCCAACATTTGCCTCAATTTTCATGGAATTTCTTTCTGAAGACAGGCTTCCCTTAAAGCCGTCGCCAATTAAAATGTCCCACTTTCAATATGGAGGTTGTCGCCAATGAAAAGTGACCAATCTTCAGGGAGTGTTCAAATACTAGACAATGAAGTCTCTTCTTCTGATATAGATACTAAGCTCACAGAGTCCCTCCCTTTTGCAACTCAAAAGGTTAGCAATGAGGAGGATCTTATGATTAGTCAATACACTTTCGGCCGCATTCGTGACCTGAGTCACAGTGGTAAAAATAAGACAGAAATATCTCGTGAATTAGGGATCAATCGTAAGACGGTGCGCAAGTACTGTGAGTCCAACACCCCACCGAAGTACAAGGCGAGGTCCAAAAGAACTCGCCCAGATCCCCTTAATGGATATATGGATCGGGTGAAGTACTTTTTGAAGTTGAACCCAAGTAACACCGCCCGTGAAATATATGAGCTATTAGTTGAGGAGGGTTATCGTGGGAGTGAGAGAACGGTTCAGAGAAGAGTTTGTGAGATTCTTGGTTCTCGCCCCAAGGAGCGTTTTTTCAGCCAAAGATATGATCCTGGAGAACAGGCTCAGTTTGATTTTAAGGAGAAGGTTGCTTTACCATTTGCCGATGGTGTTCAGATCGTTCATCTCCATTTTGGAACATTGCCTTGTAGTGGCACCTGTTGGGTTCGTGCCTACCCCTTTCTTGTCTATGAGTGTTTCATCGATGGGGTGCATGCTTTTTTTGAAAAGATAGGTGGGATGAGTGCGAACATCCGTATTGATAATTTATCTCCCTGTGTGAAGAAAGTTCTTAAAGGAAATCAGCGAATTTACACCCAATCTTTTGATCGAGCCATCCAATACTATGGATTTAAGGTTCTTCCCTGCCGCGCAGGGAAGGGCTCTGACAAGGGAGATGTGGAGCGTGATATTCGAACCTTCAGTTCTCGGATAAAAAATATTGTTAGAAACAAAGGAATTGTTTTTAAAGACTGGGATCATTTGAATCAGTTTTTAGAGTCTTATATGGATCAGCATCAGAGTGACTCCACCAAATCTCGCTTTGAGGAGGAGGCCAAAGTTCTTAAGCCTTTGCCTCCACGAGATGAAGATATTCTCTGTAAGGTGAATATTTGTCAAAGTAATGGTTATGGGACTTTGAGAATAGGTAAAACCACATATTCCATACCTGATGAGGTGATCCAATCTCCCTGTAAAACCGTACAGGGTCCCTATCATGTCACGATCTATCGTGCAGGAGGGAAGCAAGAAATTGTCGCTCGCCATCAAAGAAAACCTGATGGGGAGCATAGTCTTCTTCTTGAACATATCCTTCCCTCTTTAGTTCGTAAGCCGCAAGCCATGGTAAGATGGGCTCACCGATCCATTCTTTTTCCAACAAATGTGTTTGAAAATTTTGGCTATATCCGAGTTTCTCGGAGCCTAAAGTCCAAATTCCCTAGGGAAATAGCTAAAAACTGGATGTACAGGTTATTCCTAAGATTTGTACATAAAAACACGGAGGACAGGGCTACCAAATCACTTGTGTGGAGAGCCGCCGTTATCCACAAGACTCACCCACAGCAGCGCTGCTTTATTGTGGCTCCGAGGGCCATAGCCGCAGCGTCGCCATGGATGAGTCTGTGGATAACTGACTCATCTTGGCGGAGTTAGTATGGGGAGGTGAATTGGAAAAAGAAATGTTGATCGACAATAAAAACTATAATGTACAAAAACGCTTGGGGAAACTTCCAACAATATCCAAATCCCCAGCACACAAGTAAATCATATTCTCAAAACCCTGTAGGTTCTTAAATCCTGAAGCCCGATTTTTTATGATCTTTAGAAGGCGATTGATTCCCTCAGCCTTGGCATTTGTGACAGGATCTTTAATGAAGGAAAGAATATTTTCTTGGTGCTTCCTGAGCATCAAGGCAAACTTTTTCATAGAATCAATGCGTGATCTTAAGGCACGAGTGATCCAGGCATTCAGAAAATTCGCAGCATGACCTGGACTCACATAATCCCAGAAATGCTCAAAATTATCTTTAAGCAGCCATGCTCTGAATATTTTATTGTTAGATTTCTCCATGAGGTTAATTTTACGAGTTTGGGCCTTACTACGAGAGGATGAACTGTAGGCTATCAACCAGCGAGTTCCCTTAATAGCCTTTCTGTCCTTCTTGCAGGCATCTCTCCAAATTTCTTTTCTCACCTCATCCACAGCCCTGTTGAGGGATTGAATAATGTGAAATTTGTCCAAAACGAGAGTAGCATTCTTACAATGCTCCTTGATAGAGGAGATGTAGCCTTGAGCCATATCACAACAAGCCACTCTAATTTTGTCTCGCTGATATTGGCTGAGTTCCTTTGTAAAAAAGGAGTCTATTGTCTCCTTACCCTTACCTTTTCCAATCCAAACGACACAGCCTTTCTTCATGTCGTAAATCAAGGTAATAAACTTCCTTCCCTTAGCATAAGAAATTTCATCGACTCCAATGACCTCCAAACCACGAATTTTGTGACCATCTCGTTCCCTGTGGATGATTCGATGAATAAGATCAGATAAGGTGGATGTGGGTATCTTGACAAGCTCTGAAACGGCTTTTTGGGTCATCTGCTTGGTCAGGGTCAGAATTGTTAGTTCCAGACGATAGGTGACTCGACTGAAGTGGTCGGCCCAAGGAATTCTCTCCATAATACGACCATGAGTGGGACACAGAACTTCCTTCGGAGAATAATGGAAATAAATGGGGGTACCGCACACGACGATATCTCGCCACACTCTTTCTTCTAAGCATCTAAGTATCTTACAGCGGCGTCCACAATGAGGACAGCGGCAGCCATTCTTATGGGGTTTAACCCCTAAGTGAAGTTCTTGATTTCGATTTTTAAATTTAACCCAAGTCACTTTTAAGAATGATAATTTCAACATCTTTATAATAAACTTATTCAAGACCATGGCATCTCCTGTATTATTTTCCAATAAGTAAATTAAGAGATTAAACCATGGTTTTGTTATGGGTAAAGTAATGAGGGGGATAAATCATGGAAATTGAATTATTTTCTTGGTTTTTAATGCGGTAATTCTGCAACGTCGAAATTAGGCCCATTTTCTGTTGAGAAACTCGGATATACCCAAAATTTTTATCAATACCTCAAGCAACAAGATTCAAGCCGTGCCGAGCATGAATATTTAAGAGTTATCAACTTGATTCAGCATGTGAGTTGGCAGGACTTATCTACAGCCATGGAGCTTCAATTAGAAAGTCGTGAGATTTTCGACTTTAAATCCATAAAAGATTTGCTCTTAGGAAATCCCACCAAAATTAATTTGAATGACCAACAAAAACCACTTCAACCTAGATTGTCTCAATATGACAGTCTTGTTCCAAACATAGGAGGTTCTTAATGAATCACGAAGAACTTATAGGTTCTCTTAAAAAACTCCGACTTCCAGCGATGGCGGATGAATATGTTGCAACGGCTAGAGTTGCCGAAAAAACAAAAAAGACGTATGAACAGTATTTAGGTATACTCGTTCAAAATGAGCTTGCTGACAAGCATTCCCAGAGAGTGAAAAGATTGCTTAAGGGGGCCAAGCTTCCTCAACTTAAATCACTCCAAACTTATAACTTCCAGAAAAGAACGGGAGTGACAGCTCAGCAAATTAATTGGATGGCAGAGGGAGAGTGGGTCAGAAAAGCCTGTAATGTTGTGTTTTACGGAAGCTTTGGAATGGGGAAAAGTCATTTGGCCATGTCCCTAGTTCGTTCACTCTGTGAACAAGGCTATCGATGTTTATGGGTCACCACTCATGAACTTATTGAAACAATGCGTGAAAGCAAGAAAGAACTCTCATTGAATGCTCTTTTTAAGAAATTAGACCGTTTTGATCTTATTGCTTGTGATGAACTTGGCTATACAGCTTCCTGCACAGAGGGGGCAGATCTTTTCTTTCAATTCATATCTCAGCGATATGAAAGGAAAAGTCTCATGATCACTACAAACTTAACATACTCTGAATGGGATAAGGTGTTTCTTAACCCTATTACCACCGCTGCTGCTGTTGATCGAATCATTCACAACTGTGAAACCCTCAACATTGAAGGAAAAGAAAGTTGGAGAACCGAATCGGCAAAAGCCAAGTCTAAACAGAGCAAAGAGGAAAGTTCAACCAAAGAAGTTCATTAGAGATCCCCACTTTTGGGGAAGGAACTCGCCAGTTATCCACAAAATTTATCCACAGCAGCACTGCGTTGCTAGACATCGGGGTCACAGCCGCAGTGTCGCCATGGATAAATTTATGGATAACTGGCTTTTACCGTACTATTTGCTCGTCACTCTCGCGGAGCTTTAGACATTAGCTGCGCCAAGGAATCCTGAAAAATACTCCATTTACCTCTGCCATAGGGCTGAAGGATGCATTTGGGGTCATGCCAAAAGTGGTGGGCAGAAAATCATTCCTCAGAATCTTGTGGCATAGTCCGAGTTAAATGATGAGCAAAATAAAGACACTTGACTAAACTCTGAACGAAGAATAACTAAATCAGTACATCATCAACTGGCCGTTTTTCATTGGCGACGGCTTCTAAAAATGGCCAATTTTAATTGGCGCCTAACAGCCGCCCTTACTACCATGCCAGGTCTAAACTTAAGACATGGAACCTTTTAAATCATAGGGACAAGCCAAGTAACCAAAATCACAAAGGAAAATCCAACAAAACCGGCGACCTTATGACGCCGGTTCGATTAGATTTCAGTGGTGGAGCTAGGGGAGAGACTGGTTGGGCAAGACAAAGAGGTTAGATTAGAGAAAGAAGTCATGCAGGCCAGGCAATACAGAGAGCCTCACACAGGCAACGGCTCCGAGGGTGGCTCAAAAGAAAGCCGCCACATAACACCCCTCCGTCGGATGCGTCGTGAGCGCAGATGTGCCCGCATTATTATGACCGATGAAGCTAGGTGCTTAAAATGCATCCGAGAAGAAAGGCAAGCCAAAAAGGGAGTTAAGAACTTCTCCATCCGGGCCGTCGCCAAAAAAATGAATCGCACCGATTCATGGCTGGCTCATATCGAAAACGGCCGTGCCGATATCCCACAAGATGAACGCTTGGACGAACTTCTCAAAATCTATGGTCTTAAGAAAAGGAGCTTCTACGAGCGAGTCCGAATCTACAAACAGAAACGAACTCCACAAATAGAGATGCAAGAGCTTCTTCCTCGCCTTAACGAGGACACTTTGAGAGTGTTGCTGAAATTTACTTATACTTTGATTAATTAAAACTGATAATTATGTACCTCAATGGTCAATGCCGTTTCCTCTATCTTGCGCGAAAATTCAGTTAAAATTCTTAAGATTGCTTCCTAGGGTTATTTTTGAAGATTGACGCCTTGGAGAGCCTGGAAACTAAGGAAAGTAGCACCCACCATAGGGTTCTATAATTGATTCTCATAGGTGATTTTAGAGAATGATTGTATTCTTTTTTCTAAAAATGAGCATTGCGTTAATTTATATCCTTTCATCTCATAAAAACACTTCCTAGAGCGCATTATGACGGGCTCATGATTGCAAATCCAGTATTTTGAGGTCCTCTAGGTCACTTAAGTTCAGTGGATTCTTTATTCAGAGTTAGACCCTGTAGTCAAATATCTGTAAGTTCACAAAAATTAAAATCCAAAAAACCTTTATTATCAATAACTTCAGAGTTTTTCTTAATTTCAGAGTGTCGAAGTTGAGGGAAACCTCGAATTAGCCATCAAGAATTACTTGAGTTTGACGATAAGTTACAAGTAGTAAAGTTTAACAAAATGAGTTGAACTCAGTCCCACTGGGAAGCAGAAAAATCTATGATTAATGTAAAAAAAACTGTTACAAATTCCTCACTTACATTAATACATAAATATATATTCTTTTTCTTTATAAGCCTATCAGTTGTTAACTGTGCAACTATTGTGAAAGACAGTGAGCAATCTATTTCTGTGGATTCAGATCCTCGCAGTTCTCATTGTATAATTTCTCAAGGAAACAAAACTATTTTATCTAGAAAGACTCCATTTGTTATGCATGTTGATAGGAGCTCTAAAGACATTATATCAAGATGCGAAAAGGAAGGCTATCATGATTCTACAGAAATAAACAAATCTAAATCCAACGGCTGGGCATGGGGAAATATAATATTTGGTGGTATTATCGGACTTTTGGTTGATATCGCTACAGGTAAGATGTGGGACTATCATTCAAGTATATTTGTTAATCTACAAAAAGAAGAGGTAAAGAATAGAGAATTACATCCTATTGACAATAATATCTCACAATTAATTGAAATCGTTAAGATTAAAAAAAACAAAGCATTAGCTGTTTTTCCTAATTCTTTAAAATTTGATATAAATAAGGTATTTTTTATCAAAAAAGAAACTTCATTAAACCCTAAAAGAATGCCGAGCAGTAAAAAAAGAATCTTTTTAATAAAAATAAAACGCATGAAGAAAAATAAAGCATTAGTTATTTTTAAACGAAATTTAGAAATTGAGATAGGAAAATATATTTTATGTTCTTCAAAGCATCAGTGCGATTGATAAGCATGGATTGTTAAAGAGGTGTGTCAAAATAAGTTGAACGATTTAATCATTTTGTTTTAACCCGCCCATCGGGGCTTAATAATTAAATCACTAGAAATAATCAATTTATTTTGACACACCTCCTAATACTTGAATCCGCCACGAATTTTACATTTAGTTAGATTTTGTTTTTTTCAATATCTCTTTCATCGTTTCGGTTTACTGGTGCGTTGCAAAATATCCGACACCGATAGCTGTTAGCGGTCAATGACAAATTGAGACGATTTTAGGACTCACCATCGTATGGAAGATACCGTACTTGAAAATTCTCACCGGCCCCTTGCCGATCGAATCAGGCCAACCGCATTGCATGAAGTCGCAGGGCAAAAACATATTTTGACCGACGGGAAGCCGCTGTATGGTGCGATTGAACGCGGTCAGTTGCATTCCATGGTATTCTGGGGGCCTCCGGGCACGGGTAAAACGACCTTGGCCAAATTACTGGCGGCGCATTGCGATGCTGTCTTCGTCTCCTTGTCTGCGGTGCTGTCCGGGGTCAAAGATATCCGCAAAGAGGTGGAACAAGCAAAGCTTCGACAACAGATGAGCCAGGTTAAAACGGTCCTGTTTGTCGATGAAGTTCACCGTTTCAACAAAGCACAACAGGATGCCTTCCTTCCCCATATTGAAGACGGCACTATCATTTTTGTAGGCGCCACCACAGAGAACCCCTCATTTGAATTAAATAATGCATTGTTATCCCGACTCCGGGTTTATGTGCTTAAATCGCTTTCGGCGGAAGAAATCGTGATTGTTATCGAACGGGCGCTGGCGGATGTTGAAAAAGGGCTGGGGTCAGCAAGACTGTCCATGGCTCGGAAAGATATTGAGCACTTGGCTCAAATGGCGGATGGCGATGCACGTCGGGCTTTGACTTGGCTCGAAATCTCAGCCGACCTTGCAGAAGATGGAAAAATCACCGGCGATCTTTTGTCCGAGGTTTTGGCAGGGGGCGCATTGCGCCGATTCGACAAAGGCGGAGACGCATTCTACGACCAAATATCAGCATTACACAAATCGGTGCGTGGCTCTAATCCGGATGCTGCGTTGTATTGGTTTTGCAGGATGATCGACGGAGGATGCGATCCTGCATACATTGCCCGACGGATAGTCCGCATGGCATCCGAAGACATTGGCAATGCGGATCCGAGAGCGCTCGAAATCGCATTGAATGCATGGTGTACCCAAGAACGGCTCGGAAGCCCTGAAGGAGAACTGACCTTGGCCCAGGCTATTATTTACCTGAGCGTTGCAGCAAAAAGCAACGCTGTTTACAAGGCTTACAATCAGGCCATGTCGGAAGCCCGGCAATCCGGGTCACTGGATGTGCCGCTGCACTTGAGAAACGCTCCGACCAGACTGATGAAAGAACTGGATTATGGAAAGGATTATCGATATGTCCATGATGAACCTGATGGCTATGCGGCTGGAGAAAATTATTTCCCGGACGGGCTACCGCCGATCAATTTTTATCAACCGGTTGATCGGGGCCTGGAAATCAGAATAAAACAGAAACTGGCTGAGCTTCGCAAACGGGACAACACGGCAGACTGACTCCTCCAGACGCCTTAGATTCACCTTTTGACCGACATGAGCTTTACTGAATTTGAAATGTCACCTCTTTTGATTTCAGAGTGTTCTTCACAGTCCAAATATTTTGTTTCTACTGTAGCGAAAGGTCTTGTTACAGATGAGACTGAAATGCCCGCTTGAATTGCCTGCATAACACCAACGGCTTCAAGGTAATTTTTTGCTCTAAAAAACTTTCCTTTCTGCCATGGCAAAATTGAGAGATTGTTTTTCATAAGGTTAGCGTTTTCTTCAACTACAATGACAGGAATACCTTGTTCAAAAGCTGCTAAAGTAGGTAATCCTAAGCAACCATCAGGAATAACAAGGCAAGAAATATCTTTTGAGCTAAGCACATCGTTTGATTCGATACATGATCTTTCAATGAGTATCTTGGGGCTTCTATGAAGCCCTTTTAAAACACATTGAAAAAAGGATAAGGAAATTGCTTCAGCAGCCATTCGTGGATCAACTACACCTACATCCATATTTGCAATAGACTCAGATTCAAACATTGGTGAATGTACTGATGGAACTCCATATTTTAATGAATAACAATGAAGTTCCATTGATAACTGATGAAGCAAAGTTTTATATTAATCCGTGCTATCATAGTGCTATACAAGTAAAGTTTCACTCCCAAAGAGACACGACAATTTAATTTTATAAATTTCTAACCTGGTTTCGACGGAAGGATCAAAATCCGTCCGTGTTCAGCATAAAGATGGGATGCTACCTGAAATCCCTAAAAGTTGTAACTAGGTTTAATGTATTGCGTTAACTTTCCTCTCTTCCTATGGAATTGGCTGCTGTCAACGGTTTGAGAGGTTTAATAGTATTAATATATTTAATATGATTCATAAGAATTTGCTGCGAAAGGTCCTCTTCGTCTCCATTGGATAGATGAGGCATAGTGGTAGCCACAGCCACCGTCACATTTGAAACAGATAAAAAACATCATTTTGTCTTGGGAAGCCCATCTATTTGGAAGGCTGAAAAAATATCCTTTTGTTTTTTAGACAGCTCTCCAAGCATCAGATCACCTGTAGCTAATTCATAAAATTTTAATCGGTCCATCATTTTGTAAATTTCTATTTTAGACATTTTTTTATATAACTTCTTATCTTTCATAACAGTATCAATATGTGAAATTAAAATTAAAGAGAGAAAATTAATAAAGATGCTTCCCCTCATATTCATGAGAGAATGAACTCGACTTCTCCTTCCATTAATATCATGCTTGAATGAGAAAAATACTTTCTCAATGATATCTTTGTTTCGATATAAACTCAATATATCTGTTTTCTTTAAATCATGACTATTTGTAATTAATATCATAATACCCAGCGTAGAAGATTCTTCATTAATATTTTCTTCATTTAAAGAAATCTTAAATGGAGTGCAATCAGAGATATTGAGAAACCTTTTTTTATTTCCTAAAGTTTCTTTCATATAGGAACTAGCTTGTTCTTCTGATTTCAAATCTTTCTCAAGAAAGAGTTTCATAAAATCAAGCAACTCTTTCATTAACACAGATTCCTCATAAACCCTTCTTTCTTTGTCTAAGAAAATATGAGCCGTACAATCAAATCCTCCGATTTTTATTGATTCTTTGCAATGCGAATAAATTTCCTCATTAAAAGTAAAAGAGCATGATGGAGATTTTATTTTCTCATTTAAAGCCACAGAAAGCTCTCTTGAGAGTTTTGTTCTAAAACTCATGGGTATCAAATACTTCAATTCCTTACGATGCAGTCCCTTAATATTTTCTACACTAGAAAAACCCTTATCCATAACTAAACAATCTAAATCTAATTTATAACTTGTTATGATCTCAATAATCTTCGATAAAGTTTTGACATCCGGTATACTTCCAGGATAGATTCTGTACGCTATAGGCGTATGAGTTTTATTGTCTTCAGATTTCCTACTTATCAGACCTAAGTTTATCTGTTCGAGATTCTCTCCATCTCTGTTGTAACCTTTCTCTAAAAATTCATTATTCATAGAGTAGGAAGAAAAGGATGTGATGTCAAACATTACCGTACCAGAACCCTTCACTTGACTTATCCATTCGCTAAAGAAAGATTCTATCTTTTTTTGATCTCTCCCAAGATCACATAAGAGATTGCTTATTTTTTGTGACGACATAAAATTTTTCTTTGAAACATAAGCTTCTTGACACCACATATCGTAAAGATAAAAGGGCTCTCTTTTGATTATTTTAAAAAAAGCTAAATGCAAATAATGTTCGTAATTATCTGGATAAATTTTAGACAATGTTTTTAGAAGATTTAGTTGTTCGCATATTTTCTCTAAGAAAAATAAGGCTCCCACATTATAGGAGCCTATGGGAATCTTTTTTCTTTTGGTCTTAATTTGACCTGTAAACTCATCCTTTCTTCCAAGGTAGATGCGTTTTTGCCTGGCCTGCTTTTTTTCCTTGTCCCAAAAGCTTTCAACTTTATAGACATAGGTTTTTCCCTTATTTTTTTGCTCAAAAGTGTATGACATCGTTAATATTGTAACTATGCTTTTGAAGAGATGACAATCTCTTAATCAAAGTGAAGGCCTTCTCAGACAATAATCAGGACTTAAGTCCTACACCTAGTTACAACTTTTAGGGATTTCAGGATGCTATTTCAATTGCTCTTCTGGAAACCCATGGAGTGAATGGCTGCATAAACTTGGCAAAGAGTTGAAGTTTTTTTTTGGTAAGAAATTGAAAGTCTTTTTCGTCTGAGGTCCTCGGACTTTTGGATAGGCAAGACTTTCTTTGTCTGGGTTTCTTTCTCTAAAGAGCCTTAGAAGGGCTTTTGTTTCTTTCTTGGTCTTTCCTAGAAGGTAGACGTATTTGTGTTTTCTGGGGATTCTACGGCGCAGACAGTAACCTTGTTGGCTTTTAGATGCTTCTTTTAACTGAATTACCACATCCTTTGGAATCTGGTCCCAATAAATTGTAGTTCCGTCACTCCAGTGGCTTTTCCAAGAAATTCCCAATTCAAAGGCATATTTTTTATAGCTGCTGGTACTTCTAAATCTGCGGTCACTGAACCATCCCTTGTCTGGGTGATGGGGGTCATAATATTGAAAGCGAGCCCCTGAGTTTTGTCCAAGGTAGATAAAATTAGAAGCTTGGTAAATAGTGCCCAATTCTCTGGCTTCGGTGTCGGAGTAGGCTGAGAAATAACGATAGGAAGTATGTTTTACCATCCACCTAATGGAGAACATCACAAGAGAACTTGCTAGATTCTTGGGACTCCAAGAAATGCAAGCACCTCGACTTATGAGTTTCTCCTGGTCACGATAAGCCTTTCCTAAAAGGTGAGAAAAGGCATTAGGGGTACTCATGACAATGACGCCAGCAAGATGTCCCTTGTAGGTGGCAATAAATCGATGGGTCGGGCGATGGGGCATTTTTCCAAGCCACTCGTGGCGAAGGATGAATTGTTTAATTTTTGCACATACCTCCTTATTATCTTTGGAGATGTAGGAAAACTTAAAGTGGGAAACTCGGAGATTAGACATTTCATCATAAGTCAGTTCGGCTACCTTTAGATCCTTGATGAAGTTCTTTTTTCTCACCTCATATTGCCAACAATGATTTTCATTGAAAGCATTCTTTCCTAATATCCTGTCATTAAACATAAACCTCTCTCAAAAAAGATTTTGAAAAGGATATTGAATGAGCCATGAAATACCTCCTTATGGGGATGGGTTGGTTGAGCCGTAGGGCTCAGATTGGTTTTGGGTGGTTGGGGACGGTCTAAGTGAATACAAAGGGGGTCGTTCAATGATTGCCTTTTGTGCTTTTTGAGCAGTCACTACCCAGAGGGGCTAAGTGAGGGAGGAGGGGTTCTCAATTTTTGAGGATTTTTTGTTGACGACGGGCAACAAAGTGAAGTTTGGCCCTTTTCAAAAGGGCCAAAAAAGATGTAGGCCATGGCCGTTAACAACAAAAAATCTAAGAAAAGGAGCTGCGAGATGGCAAAATTTAAACATTTAACAAAAAAGAAGCTTGAAGATGTTCGCAACCGTCTTTTTGAGGTTTCCAGTGGTCTTAATGGTTTAGGCTCTCTTTTTGAATCCCAATCGGGAGATTTTTGCCCTTCACCAGGCGAATTTTTTGGTATTGGGCAGTTAGTGAAGCAATATTCCCGTGAGATCGAAATTCAAGAGGATATTCTAAATTGTGGCTATAACAGCCAGGCGGTGAAAAAAGAGTGACGTGTTTAACATTTCACAAACTTACCTTGAAGAAGAGCCGTACAACCCACCTTGGCTCTTCCTCTATAAGAGAGGAGAGATAGAGTGCTCGATCTTTCTTATGAGTCTAGGGAGCAGGGAAGTGAGAAGTGACAAAGAGTTCTGAAGAAGTTGGAAGAAGTCCAACCTTTCGGGAGCCTCAAATGAAGAATAAGAATAAAAATAAAAAAATATATCAACCATAACTTTTTCATGAAAAGGAGCAACTATGAAAGGTTTTATTCAAGCTATTATCACTATTATTTTTCTTCTTCTTGGATTTAATTTTGGGCTAGAGTTCATCCATAAGGAAGTGAGAGAAGCCACCATTAAAAAGTTGAGTAAAGGTCTTATGCCCTTGAGTCCTGCGACTCAAAAAATGACTGGCATGAGGTGGGCTCCTGTGGAACCCAAAAAGAAGACAGGCAATCAATAACTTTTTTCGTAACTGCTCACACTCCATTAGTTTCATAGGGGAGCGTGTGGATTCGCATGAGGTTCGCTGTAGGGAAATGGTAAAGCCAGGTCAATAAAAGGCAGTGGTTCAGGGGGCTCTCCCCGTAGTAAAAATTCACGGGGTGCCCATAACTGAATTTTTGGAATCAAATAATTAGCCCCAATTGGAGCGAACCAGACACCGACAGATCCAAACAAACCGAAGTGGACCAAGGAGGAGGTGAACGAGAGAGTCAGGAGAACCAGAAGAGTCAACGCATGAAGAAATGAGTGAGTAAGAGCATACAAGAAGCAAGTTATTATGGTGGAGCTTGGTTGCGGATGAGTTTCAGGTCCACTTGAAAGGATCTTATGACATTATTGGGGATTTCATGGGAGTCTGTGGCTTCCATGGCGTGAAAGTCCTTCTTGCCCCTGCCTTGGCAGGAGCCATATTCTAGAAACCCCGTTTTGATGTGTCCATTAAAAGTATGTATAGGTCTGATATACAGTTTATCGGTTTTTTCAACCATGCCCGCAGTGACTTTGAGGGATACGGTCACGGAGGAACCACCATGAAGCTTGATCTTATCAGAGCGGTAAGAACGACCTCCAAGGATGAAGTATAAGGGAATACTTTCTGGTTGCTCTTCAAACTCAATGGGTGACTCAACTTTTCCCGTATCATCCCGAAAGGAGGCTGTACACTCCCCACTCTGATAAACTTCAATGCAGTCTCGTATTTTGGAGTTCTTTCCTTCAAATGGGTGGGAGTTGTCGCATTCAAGCTCAGTCCATACGGAGGTCACATTTTTCTTATAAACCTCTGAAAATCTTCTTGTTATTTTGACACCTTGAAGTCGAACAAGAATTTCATCTCCTGCCTTCACATGGCCCACAAAGACTTGTTTATCAACCATTTCCCCTTCAAAAATAATATAAGTTTCTGGCCCTTCTGAAAACTCGGCCCCCTTGTCATGGGAAGGGGGTTCTTGTGTGCCTTCACCTTCTCCAATTCCTTTGCCAGCCTCTTCTCCACCCCTTTTTCCGCTCTCTCCATTTGTTTCAGTTTCAACTTCAGAGTTTATATCTGGCTCTTCTGGAGAGGTTTCACTTATGGCCTTTGGTGGTGCCTTTGTTCTTTCAGGCTCCTCCCATTGACTACAGGAAAATAATATCATGGACATAAAAATAGTGGGTAAGATAAATGGATTCATATTGAACTCCTTCTTTAAAATTTGAAATTATTTAGTTGTTAAGGTGACCAATGAGGCCAATCTGACTAAGAGGACCAGTGATTAAGGTTGAGCAATGCGACGAAGATGACTAAAAAAAGTGTCATAAAGCCTCACTCTGTCTCTTTCATAACTTCCTGACTAAGAATCTTTAGAGTCAACTCAAACTCTCTGGTTATTTTATGAGGTATGGTTGTTGATGAAGTGGTTTTCTCAAAACGAAAGTCTTTCGCATATTTGTTCGGACAATAAATGTAAGATTGAAAACCAACCTTAACTTCACCCTTGGATTCGTTGAGGGGCTTGAGGTATAGTTCGTTTATACCTCGAAGCATGTTTCTCGTTATTTTAAGGGAGGCAGAGAGATGTGAGTCATGATTAAGATCTACAAAATGCTGTATTTCCTCAAATTTATAGTCCTGATCTCCAATTCTTAGAACTAAGTCGACACTATCTGTGTATTCATCCATATCAATAGATGTTTCACTTTCTCCAAGATAGTCTCGACGAGAGGTCATACACTGTTCCTCTTCATATATGTATCCACACCTTTCTGAACTGTTAAATTTTGAAGGTCCTTCACAGTAATAGTTTTTCTGGATTGTTTCTATGGCAACATCATAGAAATCTGAAAATTGAGTTTCTTTTTGGATGCCAGATATTATCTCTACCTTCACAAGGTCACCCTCTTTGACACGACCTACAAAGCGCTCTTGGTTGATCTTCTCATTTTGAAAGATGATATCAGAGGTCCTCTTAAAGCAAGGTGGAGGTGTCTCTTTCTCAGCTTCAAGAGATGAAGTTTGAGAAGGATATTGAGTGAATGTTTTGTCGGTGTTTTTCATAGAATCTTGGAAGAAATTTTCATCCTCTCGGCCTTCAATGTATTCTGCATTATATATACCTGGATCCTGGTCAAAGCCTTTCGTCCTTTCATTTTCTATTTCCATGGAAGGGTTGCAGGAGGTAGTTTCTAATTTTTTATTTGCCCCATTACATGCAAATAAAAACATTGGAAATATCATAGAAATTAAAAAGATTCTTGACCTTTCTGAACTGTTCTTAGAAATGATTAAATCATTATTTTTACACAAATATGGATATATATTTACGTTATTTATCATTTTAATTCTCCTAAAGGTTGTTCTCTTTAGCCCTTTAGGGTGTAAAGAGAGTGGACTCATAGGGCTCCCTATGAGATTACAAATTAATGGTGGCGTTATACCCCTTGGAAATGTGAAATAGTTAAGATATTAAATACTAAAATGATAGAAGTGATGAGGCAGTATCACCTCTTACCTTCGCTTTCTCCGCTCCATAAACGTCTCTTGCCTCTGTCTCTGGCCCTGTTTCTGATTTGCCCTACCTTCTGCTTATCTACTGTCTAAGCTTCAGCTTCATCTTCAGCCTCAACCTCAGCTTCCTTATCGGCCTCTGTTCCTACCTTCACACCGGCCCCTGCTTCTATCTACGTCTCAGTCTCCTTGCTTATGTCTACCTTTGTGTTTGTCTCCACACTTTCATCTTCTATTTCTGTCTTTATTCCTATCTTTGTATCTTTCTTTGCTGTCTCTGTACCTCCCATTACTGTCTCTATGCCTAACTTTGTCTTTATCTGTGGCCTCATTTGGACTCCTAAAATATCTGGAGTCTTTTCTGAAGCCTTCTTTTTGGGTTTTCGCCCTAGCTTCTTTTTGGAAATATTCACTTTGTCGAGATAAAGCTTGATGGACTCATCCATATTCTCATTGTTTGAGCTTTGAATGAGTTTTATCAGATAGGATTTCTTATCAAAAAATCCACGGGCGACATTTTCGTATTCTAAGGATTCATACTTCTGAAAAAATATCTTTAGAGAAGTATTGACGACTTTGGAGACACTCACCTTGCATGAATCTCTTTTCAGTTGAGTCACCCATTCATTGACATATGACATAATCTCTTTGTCCAACAAGACTCTTTGAGATACATTTCTTTTCAATGAGTTCTTAGGTGGCAAATCTTTGTTTTTATTCTTGTGAACTAAGTTGTTCATCGGCGATCTCCTTTCGATCTTTTGTTACGACTTCTTTGACGGGGTTTCTTCATTGACCCATGCGGTCCCTGTGGCCCCTGAAATGAACCTTCTGAAGGGGGAACCCAGGAGGAATCTCTGTCAATGATCCACACACAGTGCCCCTCGACGAGTTTCTTATTTCTGATCTCCCAGTCAAAACATTCTTTGCTAATGCCAGGAGGAGCCACCAGGAAATCATGAACTCCATTCTCACTGGGTTCCTTTTCAGTGGAAAGTAAGGATGAAAATTTCTCTAATTCAAAGAGAGTTTCTTTCCTCACTGCTTCATCTCTGCTCTTCAGCGAGTTGTGAATAATGTAAGAACTGGTGCCTCCAATTGTGGCTCCTATGAAAAGGCCATGCAGTATCCATTTTTTCCTATTCCTCTTCGTGGTGGCACCCACCATGGCTCCCGTCGCCGCTCCAAGACCTAATCCCATAAGAAGAGATGAGTTGGTGAGTTTGTTAGTGGAAGTTTCGGAATTTGTGGATGTGGAAGCGCAGCCTGAAATGAGCATTGTTCCAACAATCATTTTTATCAATATAATTCTTTTAATGGATTCCTCCTTGTTGTATTTGTTGTCAATTCTTCCAAATTTTTTCTCTTTTTTGTTCTTTTTGCTTCGTTTTTTTCTGTTCATTTATTATTATCTTCCTATTATTTTCCTATTCTATTCTTATTTACTTCTTCCTACCTCTTCTACTCTCTTTCTTTTTCTTTTAACTCTTATTTTATTAATCTCCTCTATTGATTTCATTTCTCACCAATGATTCGGTTTTTCTCTTGATTTCTGGCCCCCTCTCAGCCTTCAAAAAACACACTATTTTCCATTTTCATGAATCCCCCTTGACTAGATTTGAGGATTTTTTTGCAGTACCACATGATTTCAATAGGTTACAGATTTTTTCCCCTAGTTCGAAAAAGGGGCATACAAGGGGTCTATACAAAGGGTAGGCCCATTCAATATTTGGCTTTTACTTCAAGGCCCATCGGTTACTTTTGAAATCTGTAACCTCCACATGTTCAGGCGAGGAAAGGATATCATCAAATTGGCAGTAGAATACTCTGGAAACCTCACTGGTAAAAATTTCCTTTTCTATGCCTCGAATAGATTTTTCAATGGATTTATTCTTGCAAACATAAAGAATCGCTCGAATGTCACTTAGTTGCAAATACTCAGATAATTTATCCCGAATCCTCCTTTTAGACTTCACGGTTGATTCATACTCCAGGGCTAATTTAAAGGTCTCATCTTTGATCTTAACCTTAAAAGCACCATCAGAATGAATTTGGGTAAAAGACATATAGTCGCTAGAATTTGCCACTTCTTCACAGCATTGAAGAATATTTTCTTGTATGAAATCTGTCACCAACTGTCTTCTACTTAGCCATTCCCCAACTTCTAAAAGTTCAATGTCGTGAATGGGATGGTTACTTTTCTTTTGCTTTTGGCATAATGTATAGGGTAGCTCTTGTTTGACTTGATGGAGGGCCTTGTTTGTGATTGAGTAATAACAACGCCAATCATCATAATGGTCCATGAAGTATCTGAGTAAATACTCTCCCCTGACCAGGCTGGATAAACGTAATCCACAGGCTTGGTAACTGGCACCTTGAAAGGGATATTTTGCCAGTTGCCTGAGGGTCCCCACCTTGTATTTAAAGAGAAAGAGAAATAACTCTATATCTCTTTGGGTCAGTCTTATAGCACAGGGTTTTCTTTTTAAAGACCGACGAGTCTTGCTTGTTACTTCATTGACACCATCGCCATGACCACGATATGGTTTGCTGCTCACAGAAGGCTCCCTTCTAAGGACTGCGAAAGGTTATCACTGACTTGATCTTTATCCTCATTCACCTCCACCATGGGTTGAAAGTTAAGATTCTTTTGGCCCTCGTATTTTTCCTTAAGAAAAGATATTTTCTCTTTGAGGTCTTCATCGGAAATCAAAGGGGACTGAATTTCTATAAATTGATTCCCCGTAGCCCAAATGCCACGGCCCTTAATATCAGGCAAACGAAAGGCCATGTTGTTGCCAATGGCACGCATGGAGTTTTCAAGGGTGTTGACACGAAAGCACAGACGTCCTCCGATGTTTTCTTGAACCTTGGGGTCCATGGTGTCTTTGTTGATTTTCTGGGTGGCAAAAATCAAATGGATGCCAGCCGCACGGGCCAACTTGGCCAGTTCATCGGTCAATTCCCTGGCTTGAAGGATGAGGTCTTTCTTTGAGTTTTGGACAGAAACCTTGGTGTAAAGCTCACTGGCCTCATCAATACCTATAATAATCTTATCGAGTTTATCCCTTTGGGAGACAATGCTCTTATGCCCTTTCTCTTCTAAAATGGTAAAACGTCGTTTCATTTCATCCCTCACCTTTTTCAATATACTCACGGCTTCGGATTCACTTTTCACCACCCTGACATTAGGAAGGTCCCCAAACTCCTTCATTTCCACCCCACCTTTGAGGTCTAAGAGGTACATTTGAATATAATCTGAGCTATGGAGAAGCCCCAAAAGGGCTTGTTTGAAAAAAACACTCTTCCCACCCCCCGTGGAACCTGCAATCAACATATGGGGCAAAGTGCTAATATCCACTGTGATAATGCCACCCAAAGATTCTCCAATGACAAGGGAGTAGGGCTTTTTTAAGTGTCCTATGAGGGGAGCCCACTCCACCTTTTGGGGAAGGATTTTTGTTGTCAGAAGTATTTCCACAAACTGGGGGGAACTTCCCAAGTGGATGGACTCAATGATGGAGTTAAAGGATGAGGCAAGTTGATTTTGCTTCTGGGTGTATGTCTCAAGCCCCACTCCCTTGCTCAATAATGTAAGCTTTGTTTTGAAGTGATCCAATCTTTCAATGGCTACCACCTTTGGGGCTGTACCATGACCTGATTTGATGTGGACTTCATCCAATTGTTTTTGGAGCTTCTTCTTTTGATAATAAGGACCTAGACCAAGAAGAATTAGAATAACAAAGCCTGAGAATATAGCCACCAGAACATAATGATGTAGCCAAGAAGGTGTTATCAAAAGAACACATAGTCCCTCAGTAAAGATATGGGGTGCTATTTTATGGGCCACAAAGATATAGTAGTGTTTGTAAGTAATACCAAAGACGAACCCCAAAAAGGAAGGGGCATAAACCTTAAACTCAATGGATCTAAAGTCAATCCTTCTGACCCCATGGAAGGCAATATGGCACAATATCCATGACGCCTTTCCGAGTTCAATAATAACTCTCTCTATGCTCTCTGCTAATTTTTGATAATTATCGTTTTTACTCATGCAAAAAATCTCCTTTCATGGGAGCGGTAAGGCTCACCACAAGATTTGTTTCTATTGGAATAGTGACATAAGGAACCAAGTGATTTAGTTCCGATGCCTGACGTTGAGACTCCATATCCGCCACCTTAGAGGCTCCGTGGTAAAAAGCATTTTTTAGGGTGGCTTTTGGAGTGATGGATACAGAACTAGGACTAGAGCCAGAACCAGAACCAAATTTAGATCTTCCAAGAGCCTCCTTTTGAGTCAAAGTTTCGGTCATGCCCGCAACCATGCTGAGTCCTAGAATGGAAGCCATTTTCCCACCTCGGCGACTGTGGTATTTTCCAGAAAGGCCCGGTCGATGACTCCTAGGAGCCAGTGCTTCGGCCTGCAAACCAAACTCATTTCCATTGGGAAGAACACCCTTTGAGAAATGAATAAAAACTTTTTTCCCTTTCCCTGGATAGCGAATGCTGCCTATAAGAATCGTCTCTTTGGGAAGTTGCCCCCGATCTCGTTCCTTAAACCTTCCGCCCTTGGGAAGTCTCACCCTCACCCATGCACCCTCTTGTCGGGTATCAATGGCACTGAGTAATTGGCCCTCAAAATAAGTGCCTGTGGGTAGTGCCAATGATTCGTGGTCTTCTTCCCGTACAATGACTTGTGGGGCTTTGTACTTAATGGGTGAAGCCTGGGAAAAAGCCACTCTCTGACTTCTTCCATTTCCTTGATTTTGGTCTCGTTGGTAACTTCGGCGTCTTTGGTTTCTATACCTTTGGTTTTGGTGTCTTTGACTGTCATGCCCCTCATGTTCTTCATGCCCTTTATATCTATATCTTTCATATTTTTGATTTTCATGACCTTGACTTTCATGCATTTTACCTCCATGGTTCCCTTGGAACCCATGGCGTTTATGGGCTTCCTGGGTCTCATCGGAATGACTTGCACTTATGTCAGAAATTCCACCTAACAAAGGGGGCTGCTTTTTCCTTGTGTGGGAACCTGCTTGCCTTTCTTGGGATATCCCCCATGAGCCTTCGTGAGTTTCATCCCCTTGAGGGAGAAGCCCTAGGGATTGATTGTCTTGAAGTTGACTTCCTGGCAGTTGACTCCCTTGGAAAGGGCTTCCTCGGAGTTCTCTCCTAATAAAACTGCTGTCGTGAGAATCTAACATAGCTATAAAAATAAGAACTATGGCGGATGAGGGAATTAAAACAAAAAAGAATCTATTGGACTTGATGACGTTCTTGCCAGCTTCCTTAATATAGAAAAAACCCATTGTTTTTCTTAAAAACTTCTTCAACTTCTTCAAATTTTTCAAAGAAAATGATTCATGACTCATAGGAACCTCTTTTTAATGATGATTCTTCTGGTTTCTTGCTGGTATCCCAAGTGGAGGCTAAACCCTTTGTTCTCCATAATTTTAAATATAATGCGGCAGACTTGGGTTTGACCCACAGGAATTTCATGGTTTTCAAAAATGGATTCAAATTGAGGTAAAGCCTTACCAGACCTTGTCATCCATAATCGAATGTCAGAGGTCTTAAGAGCCTTTTTTGATATATTCCAGAGTTCAATATCTATGAAATAAAGACCTTCATGGTTTAAGCTCTCAATATTGGAAATCATCCCAACTATCTTGCGCTTGATGCCTATTCTTAGCCCTCGGTCTGGAGTAGGGCGCTGGAGCAATGGAGCCGAACCATGGGAAGGAGGAATAGTCCGATGAGAATAGGAAGTAGGCTGATGGGCAGATGAAATAGATTGGCGAGGAGAGGAAATAGATTGGTGAGAAGATGAACGCTTCTTTCTTTGATGGATTTTGTTGGTCTTGTTGGTGACTTTCCTCTGACCATTTTTTTGACTTCTTCGGCTCTTTCTATAAACTGCATTGCTTCGGGAAGACCTCCATCGAACCTTTACTAAATCATCGTATTTACTCCCTGAGCTTAGCACCCTCAAGATAAACCCGTAGGTATGGTATTTGCCATAAACAAAGAGATTGGTGCTCATGGGTCCCTGGGGCTGTATCGTGACATCATTGCCAATAAATTCTATTTGAAAATAATTCTGATTCCCAATGACAACTTTTTTGGGGCGTTCATGGAAGCGTAAAATCGTGGATTGCCCCATCTTCAAATAAATAGATTTCATTTTTTCATCATTCATCTCAAGAGTTCTGATAGAGCCAGCCCTTAGAGATGTTCCATAAAAGAGGATAGCAGCACACATTATGTTTATGCTAAAATTTATCACCCTTATTATTGTCCTAGCCGCTTTTACTGATATCGTCATCCGTATCGCTCTTGTCATCCTTACTGCGTTTACCATTTCTGTCACTCTGGTCGCCCTAGTCGCCTTTATGGCCACCGCCGAGCTAGCCACCCTTGTCGCCTTTATCGCTTTTGCCGTTCTTACAACCAACAGTTTCTTGCTCATTTACTGACCTCATGGATAGTTTCATGAATGGTAATTCCGTCAACATATAAGCCCATGGGATTCCACACTGTGGGGTTGTTCCGAATAATACGAAAAGACAAGCGGGTGGGGGCAATGAGGGGGATATTGTTCACTCTTACAATTCTGTCAAAAGAAGCTAAGGCTTGGCTTTGGGTCACAATGGGTTTTATATTAGCGACTGTTTGCTCAATTTTCTTGTTGAATTCTTTTTGGGTAAAGTCTTTTTTTATTTGGTGTCTCATCTTTTGAAGAAGCCCCTTTGTCGTGAGGGGAGAAATATTTTCAAGAGCTGAGATGGGGTTGGAATCACTCCATGTATAGCGAAGCCTGATATATTCTTCAAGGAAACGGGCAATGTCCTTTTCAGAAAGATGAATCTCTCTTTTCTCGGAGGAGTAAAACCTCTTCTCCTCTCCATTTTGAAGAACCACCACCGGAGGGTTGGTGGACAAGTAGAATGAGAAAATTGTGAGTGAAAAACATAGGAGTCCCAATAAAACTCCCATGAGCTTGTAGAGGTAGAGCACCTTGTTGAGGGCCACCCATTGGTTTGAGGGTTGAGTACGATTTTTTGTCACTGTTTTAATCATGGTCTTTGTCATGTTTTTCTCCTTCTTCCAAACTTGAATGGATATCCTTAGACGTTGATTTAAAATCTGATTTAGAATTTGACTCAGAGCTTGGCTTAGAGTCTGATCTAGAGTCTGGCTTAGGAGTTGATTTGGCAGTATTTTTAGGAGCCACTTTGGAAGTTTCCAGTGAAGTTTGATGCCTCCATATATTTCTTATGGGCGATAGCCATCGACTTTCTCCAAACTTGGCTGGTTTCCATGGTGAACCCGTGGACAATTCTTCGGATAACTCTTTGGTTGGCCTCAATGAGTCTTTGGAATCTCTTAATTCTGCGCCGATGCCCATATGTGAGCCGCCGAAACCTGTGACTGCGGTGAAAGTTCTAGCTGCTTTGGTCGATCGAATCGCCCTTGTCGGTCTAGTCAGTTGCCCCATTGAGCCCATGAGTGAGGAGGAGCCAGCAGGTGGTGGTGTCTCTGTGTTCGTAGATGATCCACCTAGAGTTCTTGCAAGAGCCCCTCGACCTTTTCGACTTAAGATTCCTTTCAGAGTTCCACTTAAAGCAATGGCTGGAGCCAGTGCTAAGGCGGATGCTGTTTTGGAGAGTCCGTCATTGATAAGAGACCTTGTGGTCAGAGGAGTAAACAACATGGACAAACCAATGCAAAGGTTCATCATAATGGTGTATAAGAAGTTTTCCATATCTACCACTTGGGGATTAGTGGCTATTTTTAGAAGTATCACACCGAGGATGGACCACATGATTTTCCATAAAACCACATTGATGAGCCCCTTGTAGAGATTCATTGCTATAAATGCAGTGTTTGCTGAAACATACATGAGTATCATTAAGGGAGAGCAGACATAAAGAACATGCCAAACAAATTGAACAAGGATATTGGCAATAAAAATACCTGCGTAAGCCACAACATAGGAGATCACACACAGGATGAATACAATGCTTTCTCGTAGCTTGAGCCAACTCACTTCCATTTTCTGATAATTGGTTTCTAGGTGAACCAATAGATCCTTTAATTGGCCCATGGCATGTATTTTCTGAGCAATTCCATCACCCAAGAAAGCAATTGTATTGAGACATTCTTCAAATGAAATAAGCATAATTATGGAGATCACAACCCTTTTTAGAATTTCATGGACATTGGGGTTTTGTGATGGAATTTTAAAGAATTCTAAAATAATGGCTAAGAGGGTAAATGGAACCAAGAGAAGCCAGTAAAGCTCTCTTATATTCCCATGGATTTCTTGGCACACCTCGGATAAACCTTCAAACACTATTTAAACCTCCGTAGTGAGAAATCAGGTTTGAGAGACTTCAAACCATTTTTCATATCTTTGTTAAATCTATTGAAAGCAACAACGCTATCTTTTCCGTACTTATTCGTCATGGCGAGATATTCACCTTGGAGTTTGAGTATCTGATTAAGAGTGTGTAAAATCTTGGCATTGCTTTCGGCCGTCATGCGCATGGCCCCCTTGGGTGAGGCCCCTCGGCTTTGCATGGAAATAATTTTTGAATTTTCCTCTTGCCTTTGGGCGTATGGCCCAATAAGCCCCACCATTTTAATGCTTTCGGCGACACTTTGGTCATGGAGCATCTGCATGGTGGATTCCATGCTGCGTGGAACTTCACCATAGACCTTTACAATGGACTTATAGGCTCTATTAAAATCTTTCAGTCCACTTAAGATTTTGGCATCTTTGATGGGGAGTGAATGAAGCAGACCCACGGAATTCTCTAGCCCCTCATTGATCAGTCTTAAATAGTTGTCCTTATTTTTCTCAGTTTCGAGAATCACTCTTAGTTGCTCATATCTTTTCATATTTTCTGAAAGAATGTTCGCCAAGTAGGGAACCTGTGCCCATCCAGCACCTGCATCGCCTAAGAAAGCATGGGAGCATGGAACTGCAAAGAGATGAATCCCTATGGAAAGAAGAATGGCTTTTCGGATAAAGTCTCTTGTTTGTCGGATAAAATGTCTTATTCTATTGAGTGGTTCTATGGGGCCTCCTTTTTGCCTTCAAAGGCAATTTTTTTAAGAATTTCTAACTTTGGTAGTTTTGGATATTTTCTTGCCATGGCTTCAATGGCAGCCTTATCAAAACCATCTGTGGTGCATATCCAGTAGCTCAAAGGGTCTGGGGTGAGCCGAATGACAGCCTTATTTTCATCTTGCATAAAAAAGAACTCACTGAAACTCCCCTTTTCAAGGGAAAGGCTTTTGATGACTTCCACTTCGTCGTTGTTAAAGTCCATGACCTCTTGGAAATCCTTCCAGTCTATTTTCTTTTGGCGGAGAATAAAGACACTTGCTGTATTGGGAAAAATGGCATTTTTGATTTCTTGGCTAGAGAGAAAATCCTTGTAGTTTTGGCTAATACACCAAATGCCTCCATTGAACTTCCTAAAGGTGCGGTAGGCTTCCATGGCAAAGCTGAGGCCACTGGGTGTTTCAAAGAGTTTCCATGCCTCGTCGATAATGAGAAGGTAGGGAGTGGAGAGGTCACGGGCAGCTTCACTCTTTATAAAATCTGTAAAGAGGAGCAAGAAAACGTTTTGTAAATCGGGGTAGGCGTCAAGCCCCTTCGTCTCAATAGTGATAAGGTCTTTAGTGAGCTTCACATTGCTGGGACCATCCAGCATTTGACCGTAGGCGGTGTTTCCCGTCCAAGAGTAAAGAGTTTGAGCAAAGTTTCTCATCTCTAAGACTTCATGTTCAGAGAGGACTTTTCTCAAATCTGATAAAATGGGCATTCGACCCTTGGTTTGTTCATTGTTGGCTTGCTTATGGATTTGCTCACTGGCCTGCCCATGATTTTCTTGTTCATTGTTGGTTCGCTTATTGGTTTGCTCATTGACCTGCTCACTGTTTGCTTGCTCATAGGTTTTAAAGATAGCCTCTTCGAGAAGGGCTTTTTCTCTCTTGGGAAGCCCTCTTTTTTCCTCATCCTTCAGGATGGACTCCAGCACAGCCAAGATCAGCTTCACCTTTGATGTTGTGGGCGTGGTTTGAGTCGTAGGGGTGGTCTGGTCTTCTGACGAAAGATCAAACATATTGAGCCTTATCTTTGAGTCTATGTTGAGGTTGATAAACTCACCCCCGTGGACTTCAAGCAGCCTTTGGGAAGAAGCCCCGTTGTCCACCCAAATGATTTTGGGTCTTGGAGTTTGGGTGCAAAATTGCAACATCATTTGAGAAATAGTAAAGCTCTTGCCCACGCCAGAGCCGCCAAAGATGAGGGCGTTCCAGTTGGTAAGCTCTTTGGCAAAGGGGTCCATGGAAAACAAAACTCCATATCTATTTGGAAACAAGCACACGGGTTTGCTGTGCCCCCTCCAATAGGAATAAAGGGGCATCAAGTGGGCGACATTGGAGCTTTTCATTTTTTTGGGTCTGAGCCCATGAGTGCTTCCGGGAAAAGTCATGGAAAAAGCTTCAAAACCTGGCAAGGTCTCCACCACCCCCTCAGATTGATTCATTCGCTTAAAGGCACTCAGTACCTCATCTGCTTTTTCTGTTAGCTCCTCTCTTCCCTTGCCCCAAATAATCACATTGAGATCTGTGGAGACGAGTTTTTCTGAACCCTCAAGCAGCTCTCTCATTAAATCCTCAATCTGATAGAGCTTGGACTCAGATTCTAGGTCACTGATATTTTGCGGACTTGAGGTCATGGAGTGGGCAAGCCTTCTTTGCACTTTTAACTTCTCAACCTCTGACTTTTGCCTGTGAATCTGGATATTTTGCAAAAGCCAAAAGTGGAAGGGTAGGCTTGTGAGATGATGGATCATGGCCGCATGGGTTTCTTCTTCGGGAAGGGTCTTCATTGTGATAACTTGAAAGAAGTAGTTCCCACACTTTATACAATCCTCATAGATGCCTATATCCGTAAAGAGGATTTGGTGGGCAAGGCTTGGGGCAAAAAGGTCGTAAAACTCTGACAAAGGCTCATGGAGGCCAAATTTTGACGAAGGGGGCTCAAGTTCCCCAAGTTCTAGTGAAGGCTCAAATTCCCCAATCCCTGACGAAGGCTCAAAGTCTTCAAGTTCCTCAATATCTGCTGGGGACTCAGTATCACCAAGATCAGAGAGACCAGAAAAGTCACCAAGGTCAGCAAGTCCGCCATGCTCCTTCCAATGGGGAGGGCCAACCTTCTCACTGCGAGAGAGATTGAAGTATTCAAACAACAGGCCGGCCCACTGTGAACTCTCAAGTTCTACAGGGGCAAGTCCTCCATCCTTGAGTAAAAAGAAAAGTTGCCTGCGGTTTCTTTCAAAGGTTTTCTTGTGTTCATCGTACTCTTGCTTGGAAGACTGCTGAAATTTCTCTTGAGATTTCCAAAATCCTTGGCGTTTATACTTAAGGGGCTCTCCCCGAAGAAACAAGTAAGTTTCTGGCAAGAAATACTCGCCTTGGTGCTTGTTCAAGAAATCAATTCTTGCCTGCACTATCTCTTGTTGTGCTTTATTTGAGGTCACCGAGATTTTTTCATGCTCTTTGATGGTTTCAGAGACATGGGGAGTTAACCTGTAAAAGACCTGGAGAGATAGACCTTCAGGAATGGAAGTCAGAAGGCTCCCCATCCTTCTATTAAAGTTGTTGACGCTCTCGGTGGAAGTGCAACTTATATCCATGCCATTGAGTTTAAATCCTGCCCCTAGGGAGCCATCGGAAAAAACCATGAGATTTTCATCAAAGTGCCAAATGGGTAGTTTATCTGCGAGAGCGTGAGTCATAGAATCCTCTTTTGTCTTTTGGGTTCAAATTTTCCTACATTGCCAGCACTATAAACCCCTGGAGTCATCTTGTAGGTTAGGAGGTGAAGGAAGTAGTTCTCAGGCTTATTTCTTTTGACGAAATACAAGACCACAGCCATCATCACGGGTAAAATGAAAACAAGGTAGGTGGCCAAGAAGGTGGAGCCAAAAAATAGATTCATGGTGGCTGCAAATAGGAGAATAAAAAGAAGATCGTGAGCCTCCATGCCCACAATCTTAAGTTTGGCATCTAGTCTTCGATGAATTCTTGAAGTCTCCAAAGCCATTTAGTACCCCACCGCAGCTTGGAACCAGCTAATAATATGGGGAGCAAGAAAGCCCACAATACTGCATACAATCACCATGATGATTCTGCCCTTGGCGGCACCATCTCCTGTAAGGGCGAGAATCACCGCATACACAAGGCCCAAAACACTTATAAGGGGAAGTATCACGGTCATAAGCTGATTTGTGAGCCCCTTCATGCGGCTTTCAAAGCCACTTCCAAGAAGCTGAGACCACGCTGTTTCTGAGTAGTAAAGGGCCAACATCACCAAGAAAAAAATGGCGACCCACTTCAAAGAAGCCCTTAAGGTTGTGAATTGATTCATTTTGTCCACTTCGTTCGCCACGTTTGCCTTGTTCGTCTCGTTCACCTTGCTTACTTCGTTCGCCTCGTTTACTTTGCTCATCTCGCCCGCTTTGTTCATATTGCTCATCTCGTTTACCTTACTCATCTTGCTCACCTTCTGGGCTTCCCATAATAAGAGACCTACTATAAGGACCGATATTCATAATCACATCCCCCTGGGTAAGAGCATTTGAGTGGCCTTCACCCACTGACTTGCGTGTCTTAAATTTTCCATTCTTTTTGATGACCACCTCCACTCGATAGCGAGTTCGATCTCCCGTGGATAAAATGGGCTTGAGGTAGTATTGATTCTCTGGGTGTATATCAATTTTCAGTCGATATTCCCCAAAGTTATGCTCATGAAAAGCAACTCCTGCTGGGAAATGACGCTTTTCTTCTTTATCAAACCACCACAATTGAAATACTTTGGATTTCTTATCTCCTTGATATTCTTTAATTTTCTTATTTTTTTGATCTTCATGAGATGATTGAAAGTTCTTTGTTTTTTTCATGATTTATCCTCCAGAATTTGTTTTCAGAATCATCGATTCTGATTCGGGTTCTTAGTTCTTATAAATCGTTGATATTTTTCCCATTCAACATAAATACATTCCCTAATTGTTCAGTTCATCCAGCATAGATTCCTTCATTAGCTCTAAAGACTCATTAATAAGGTGATCTGTTTGAGACCAATCCAGATGAAGCACCATAGATATTTCTAAAATAGAAAAGTGATACCAAAATCGAAGTATAATAGAAATTTTATGTTTCTCTGGTAACCTTGCCACATGTTTCCTTACCCACTTTCTTCCATATTCAATAAGTTTCTTTTCATAAATGAATTGCTTCAAAAATAAATCCTCGCTTTTATAGGTTTGTAAGTCTTCCATCCACTAAGAAATGCGACGTAAATCTCCTTTCACGGGGTGTTGATGTTCATAACCACGACCACCGCCATCACTATGACTATAGACATGCTGTTTATCCTCATGAATTTGGAGTTTTTGAGCCATATTAGCCTCTTTAGTCTTCTGAGCCTTCTTAAGTCCTTGAGACTGAGATTTGAGATGCTGACTTTTTGGAGGCTGAGACTTCGCATTCTCGTCATTGAGTACATCGTCAACTTCCTTGAGCATTTTTTCTAAATCAGCACACATGGGGTAGTAGTAGGATTGGCTTCTCAAAGCTTCCTCCTGGCTATCCCTAGGCTGCCAATTGCATGAATAGCAAATCGTGTAGGATTCTCTTTCTTCCAAACCTAAGCATTTGCACCTGGGGCATTGATTCAACGTATTCGTCTTCATATTCGTATCCTTTCTTGATATTGATCTTGTAAATGCTCATATCCAGAGGATCGGAGCATACGTTTTGTTTATTGTCCTTAATCATTTCTGTTATGTAGTTTCTGACTCACCATCCTCTATCAGTTCAAAGGAAATCACAAAATGGCCAAATTTATACTTTCCCGTTCCTAAAGAGACAAAAATTGTCAGTCGTTACATTTAATTATTTTCTTTAATTTAAATTCTTTTCTTCAATTTCTTGGGTCGATAGAAATCAAATTCCAAACCTCCAAAATAATTAATTTAAAATTTCACCCCTCACGTTTATAGTTGCGAAATCTATGCCAACTTTATTTGTGAGATATTTCAATGACTTAGAGAGAAATAGAGTCGAATGACGAAAAGGAAAAAACTTTTTTAAGTACGAAATAAAGTACATAAAAAAAGAATTTATATTTATTTAATATCTTATAAATATATAGTAATGATTGATCAGATTATTTTTTAAGAAATTTATCTTGAAATAAATCATCTTTTATTGTATAATAATTTGTACATCATTTGAAAAATACTCCACAAAGAATTGAGATCAAGTTACGAAAGACATGAAAGAATAACTGGAGAGACAATTGAGTGAAATATTGAAAGATCCATTAAAAAGCAAAGTCGTCAGTGTGCATGTTATAGAGGACAGCAAATTAGACTCTGAACTCATTCAAGATCTCATCAAAGTAGAACTAAGAAAGTGTGGATTGACCCCCAAGGTTTCAGCCACATTCAAAGAAAAAAGCTCTTATAGTGCTTTAAATCAAAATAACTATGATATTGTGGTTTTTGATATTGATCTAGATCGAAGAATGGCAGGGATTGACCTTCTTGGTATGTTTACTAAAAAGGTACAGTTTCCGATCATCTCCTCTTGCCGTGAGTCAGATGATATCGTAAAAAAAGCTTACAGTCTAGGTTGTGAGCACTTTTTAAACAAGCCTATCAAGCAGTCAAAGATTGCCCATCTGGTCGATCAATATACAAAGCAAATAAACTCCAAGAGCATCTTGCGAGTTATAAAATCAAGATACATGACCCAAGATGAAGAGACCCTCAGTGAGCTTAATAAAGTCACTTCATCGAAAAATGCTCATTTATTTGGACCCACAGGGGTAGGCAAACAAATCGTCGCTGAACTTATTCATCATATACATTATGGCAACTCAAACCCCTTTGTTGAAAAGAACTGTTCATCTATCACAGAGTCTCTTGCGGAGTCCTTCCTTTTCGGCCATGAAAAGGGAGCCTTCACAGGTGCCAACAACCAAAGAAAGGGTATCTTTGAGCTTGCCAAGGGAGGCACCGTCTTCTTAGATGAAATCGATAAGACATCAAAGTCTTTTCAAGCCAAGTTATTAAAAGTTATAGAGAAAAAGGAAATTCAAAGGGTTGGATCTGAAAAATCAACACCTGTTGACTTCTCGCTGGTCACAGCAAGTAGTACAGACCTTAATTTCCTTGTGGAAAACGATAAATTCTTACCTGATCTTTGGGAAAGGCTTCAGGTGGAGGTCATTCACTTGAAACCTCTGAAAGAACGTCCCTTGGATATAGAGCTACAAATGCAGAATTTCATTAGGCTTCATGAGTCAGGAAGACTGTTTGTCATCTCTGAAGAAGCCCATAAGTTTTTGATGAGTTACCACTGGCCAGGAAATACAAGGGAATTAAAAAACGTTGTGGACAGCTTACAAAGGAAGAATATCAAGATTCTTGAACTCAAAGACCTTAAATTCTTACAAAAAAAATCCATCAGACAGCAATATGGCCTCGTCAATCAACAAATACTTCAGGCCATGGAACAAAATGGACTCAAAAATGTCGTCAATCAAATATGCCGGGAAGCAGTTCATCATTTTTTCACTCAAAATGATGGGAAAAGAAGAATCACAATGAGGCAGCTTGAAATTAGCTCAGATACTTTATACAGACACTTAAAAGAAAATATGGGGTAAAAAATGAATTTAACAAAAGAAGAAATAAAGCACGATTTGAAAAGAAATATAAGTTCTATTTTATCTGGAACAACAATGATAATGAATAAGATTCCTAAGATAGATATTTATATTCGAGAAACAATAGAAGAAATAGAAAAGCAATGTGAACAAACATTTAAACTGTTAGACATTTTCACGGAAAGTAAAGATGAAAATAAGAAAAAGCCAAAGGAGGTATAAAATGAGAAAAATATGGACCATACTTGTTGCTATGCTCGGAATGTCGAGTAATGCATCTTCCGCATACTCTGGTTGCTATGATGAAGCCATGGAAGTTTCAACAGAAAGCAACCTTGAAGTGAGTCTAGAACAAAGTGCAGAAGAAGATTTTGATGAACTTGATAGAATCATGGATTTATACCCACATGCTAGTATTGATGAAAAAGTTGGAATGAGCTTTAAAGCACATAGAATAGCGGATCGTCTTGAGCGTCAAGGTTTTGATGTTGCTGATTCTATGTCTCAATCATCAAGAACATGTGACTATTGTGTGAAACCATAACATTCAATCATTATTGATGGCATAAGAAAGGATATAAATTCAAGAATGAAAAATAAATTTATTTATATTATTTTATTTATATTCATTATTGTTATAACTTATAGTTTCATTCGTGAGCAAAGGAATAAGTCAATGTTGATTCAGACAAATTTAATAAGTTTTGAACCAGAAGACACAATGGACCCCACAAGACTCAGGTTTGTCCAAGAATATTTTGTGCTTGATAACGTCACGGCAAAGCTCACTCAAGTGGGAGACGATGGTGAATATAAAAATGATCTTGCTGAGCATATTAGTTTCTCTGATGATAAACTCACCATAGATGTTCAATTAAAGAATGATGCTAGATTTAGTGATGGAAGCCCTATTTTAGCTCAAGATGTGGCTCAATCATTCAAAAGATCCATATTATGGGGAGTGCCCCATATTGATCTAAAAAATCTTTGGATAGGAGCCGATCAGCTTAAATCTATAAATGAAGATATACCAGGCATTGAGGTTTTATCCAACAAAGAGTTGCGACTCAAGCTTATCAAACCCACTAAAGAAGTTCTTTTTTTTCTCACAATAACCGACCTTGCCATACTCCATAAGAGTCAATATACAAAGACTCATTTAAAAGTTTCTGACTGGGAAAGAGTAACTTCTGGTGCTTATAGAATAGGCTACACCAATGAAGGTAGAGTCATGCTCATTTCTAATAAGAGTTCTCATAATTTTAAAGAGGCCATGCCTCAGAAAGTCGTTTTCAATGGGTATAAGAACGCCAATGTGATTCGACAAATTGAAGAAAAGAGCTTGGACTTTGGAATGTTGACTCTCAGTGAATATTTTCCTAATGTAGAAAAAATTGAATCCTCCAAGGATTTTGATATTGTGAGCAATAAGACAGATGGTGTCGTTCATATTGTTCTCAATGCCGCATCAGGGCCATTTGAAAATATTGAGAATCGTCAATGGATCCAGAAAAAAATGATGGAAACCTACAAAATTGATGAAAAAGACTCTTCTGTTTTAACCAAAGCTCTTCAGTTTTTTCTCCCAAACTCCAAGGGTCATAAAGATGGTGCTGACGTTCTAAGCATTCTCAAAGACATTAATACTTCAAATATTCCTGAAGAATTAAAAAAAGGAATCACCATAAAAACTCTAGAAGGAATGAAGTATTTTTTACCGGATAATATGGAAATAAAATTATCTCAAACCTTAGGCATTCCAGTAAATTTGGAAATCAATATTCCAAAAAAAGAGTATTTTCAATCCATTGACAAAGAAAGAACTTTTGATGCCACTATTATGGCTATCTCCATGGACTATAAAGTTCTCAATGAGGCTCTCAATCTTCAATATTTATCTGAAAATAGTCCCCTTATCGATCCCACAGGGAAAATAAAAGAACTTCTTAAGTCCTATCAAGGTGAAGATGATCTTGAGAAAGAAAGTGAAATCATTAATAAGATATTGAATCAAATGATTTACGATTCAGAATCAATTCCCATTTTTTATTTTGCATCCCCATTTCTTATAAAAAAAGATACCATTCAAAGCTCAAGTGTGAATTTTCATGAACCCATTAAATTTCACAAAATGGTGATGAAATGAAGCACGCTCAATCCTTAAATATTTTAAAGAATGTAATAAATTATTTTCAATCACTACCAGATCATCAATTAAAAGTGAAGGATATTAGTTCCGAGCATTTTACTCTTCCTTGCATGTTCTCTGTATCTGTTAACCACCGAGGAAATCAAATGCAAGGGTTCGGTCAATCTGAATCTAAAGATAAGGCTATTTTTATTGCTTTTATGGAAATTATTGAAAGAATCCTAATACCAAAGCCTAAAGACTTGACCTACTCACAGAAATATCTTTTTTTCTCTATCAGAAAAAATTATGAGGATCTTTTAAAGTCATTTCCTAGATCGAGAAATTGGGTTGAAGGCTCTTCCAATGGTTTTGCCATTCATTCGAGTAGAAAAATGGCTCAAAAATCAGCTCTTGACGAACTTATTGAGCGGCATGTTGTACTTAAAGCTCTTGTTTCTCAGTTTTCTCCGGCCAAGGTGTTAGCACCTAAAATACTTACCCATGGGAGCTATGTGATTCCCTCCGAGATGACCTATGAGTTTTATGCTTGGTTAGGACCTTTGGGCAGACATGTGGTTCTTTTTAAATGCCAGATGAATTCAAAGGTGATCTATGGGTTTGGATGTGAGAAGAGTCTAGAAAGAGCCAAGGAGAAGGCTTTTTTTGAAGCTAGCTCTAGGATTATCGCACTCCACCGATCTCAGAATCCTTCCTTTGTAGTTCTCAATACGAGTAAAAATTTCCTTTATCATTGGTATGAGGAGACTGCCTGGACAGGAGGGTTTCTTAAAAAAGCCTCCCATGACATGCCCTCTATAGATCACCACCTTTCATACAGTGATTTTTGGTTTGGTGAACCTCCAAAAAATGAATTTCTCCACCAACTGGGCCTCCATGTGGTCAAGGCTGTTTCCCCAAAGATTCAGCCTCTCTTTGCAGGACACTGGAAGGCCAAATATATGAACCCCGAAGCTCTAGGGAATGACTACAGCTTTCCAGAAGACATGCATATGATTGGGTAAATTGATATGAAAAATCGATCCATACGAATCTCTATTTTATTGGCAGCCACCATGAGTCTTTTGGCTCTTGCCACTGTGATGCTGATATTCTTATCAAAGCACGAGGTGGAAAGAATTCAAGCCAATACTCAATCCCTGGTGCGTGAGCAAATAGAACTCACAGTTAAGAAATTAGATATCTATAGAGTGGTCAATCAAATATCATATATTCTCAATATCACTTTCAATCTGGATCGTGTGAATGGAGTCAATATCTTTGATTCCAAATGCAACTTAGTGGATAAGCAACCTGTTAATTTTAAAATCCCATGGGACTGTAAGAGCCCTCACCCTGATTCTATGGTTCTTTATAAATCTCAAACCTCGATTTCTGACTCTTCAGGAGCCCCCAAATATATATTGGCTCGCCTCAAAGATGAGCCCCATATTCTCTTGAATCACCATAGCTTGAAGGTTCTCGTCATATCATTAGTTTTGATTCTTATCACTTTACTTTGCTTGAACTTTTTAATGAAAAAACATATTCTAAGGCCCATTGACGATTTGGTAAGAATCATTAGAAAACCTGGCGCCCTTGAGAGGAATAGTCAGAAACAAAAAAAGCTCCCCTTGGAACTAAGAGAAATTTATAATGATGTTTTGTCTCGTGACGAAATCATCCAGCAGAATAAAATTGAACTACTCAAAAGAAATGAAATGGAAACACGAAGCCATTTAAGTGAGCAAGTCGCCCATGATATCAGGTCACCCATTATGATTCTTAGAGACTACCACTTAAATCACTTAAATTTACATAGAAACGAGGATACAAAAGAAAGCGTATACCTCAATGCCATTAACGATCTGGACCTCCTCACCAAGCAATTGATTGAAGACTCTAGTGAGTATGCAAAAAATGTCAATCTCGTGGGCTTAATGGATGCCCTCGTCGACATGAAAGAAGTTGAATTTCAACAAGGGCCTAAATCTAAGATATTGTTGAATCCTCAGTCTAAGAATTTGAAGATTAAAACCAATCCCACAAAATTAAAATTTGTTCTTTCCAATATTATCAACAATGCAAGGGAGGCTTCTAAGCATGATGATCCTTGTGAGATTCAAATCAAGTTGACAAGAGGGGGGCCAGACGCCTTCATTGAAATTGAAGATAACGGGAAAGGTATCAAAAAATCAGACCTCAAGAGAGTTTTTTCCCGAGGGGTGAGCATAGACAAGCCTGGAGGCAACGGCTGGGGACTTAGTGATGCTAAAAAATTTATTGAAAGCCAAGATGGGACCATCGAGATAGATTCAGAACTCGACAAGGGAACCACTGTTAGAATAAAGCTCCCCATATTTCTCTCAAATTTTCAATCTCGTGGGCAGGCTCCCTTTGACCATGTTTTGGTGGAAGACTACAAGCTCAGCCAACTTCTATGGCTTGGAAAGGCCGATAGCAAGAAGCTCAACTTTGCAGCCTTCTCCTCACCCTCAGAATTTTTAGAGAATATGGAACTGGTGAGTCCCAATGCCACCTTGTATATCGACTCTCACTTTCCCGATTTTCCCATGCGTGGCGAAGAATGGGCCAAGGAGCTTTACAATAAGCACGGATTCAAAGAAATATATATGTGCTCTACATCCTCCATCGACATCACCGACATGCCATGGGTCAGAGGGTGCGTTGCCAAGCATAAGCCTTTTGAGATTGTCACTACAACCTCTGTTTCTTTAACATCTCATGTAAAGAAAACGTTCCCGTGGAGTACCCTATGAAAAAAGTAGGTGCATGTTTATTAATTTTACTTGGAATTGTATCTTTTATCTCTTTAATTTTACTCATTGCCATATCTTTTGATACATCTTTTGTAAAAAGAATATGGTCAGTTCTTCTATTTGATGAAAGCGCCATGAGTGCTCTAATTTCATGGTTAATTCTCATATTTTTTATGCATGCTCTTTTTAGTATTCGCTATGGAGAATCTCGAATTAGAAAGGCATTAGATTTTACAAACCATGAATTAAAAAAAATTGGAACATCTAGAAATTGGGCACAAACTGAAGAAAATTATCAAAAATTGTGTAATATATTTTATCTTCCTCGTTGCGAAATACTCTTGCATTACTGGGAAGAATTTTCTGAATCTGTAGTATATGATGCCATAGAGTCAGAAAACAGTGAATACTCCTCTGAGTATGTAAACACCGAGCCTGCATCTAACTTTTTCAACGCCCAATCCATTATCGTGGAGTACGACGATTGGGCACTAAACAAAACTGGTTATTTTGAAGGAATACCAACCATATTAACCGGACTAGGAATCCTTGGCACATTTATTGGAATCATTCAGGGGTTACCCGAATCATTAAATTTAGAAAAAGATCTTCCAGCATTCTTAATTGGAATGAAAGGTGCTTTTACTACATCGATACTTGGACTCTTTACTGCAATTACATTTACACTTATCGAAAGAATGTTATTCAGTCGTTTAGAACAAAAAGTAACAGAACTATCATCTTGCCTTGACTCTGCACTTCGTCGAAAGACTCAACAGGATTTTTTGGGGCGTATTGAAGAATATTCACGCAAGCAATACAGTGCTACACGTGAGCTCGCAATGGAGATTGGTCAAGAAGTTGTTAAAGGCATTACTGGTGGTGGAATAAGCACTGTTGAGATCTCTGACTCGGTTAAACAAGGGGTGACTGATGGGTTTGAAAGACTGTCAAAAATTCTGCAGAATCTAAGTTCTGCTCACGAGGATTTTGTCAAATCTGCAAATGACCTGAATGAGAAATATCGATCGATTGGACTCAGCGTGTCTAACCTTAATTCTGCATCCACAATCTGCACTAATACATTTGAAGTGAGCGCAAGGGAATTCTCATCGACAGCATCAAGTATTAGTGAGGCAAACAAGAGTTTGATAAGTACCACACTCGAAACTACCAAAAATATTTCAGAACAAAAATCAGTAGTTGAGTCTCTTGCAGCAGCATCAGTTTCTACAACAGAGAGTCTAAGTCAGCTTGCCACCACCAGTACACGAGTGGTCCAAGAGTATCAAGTTTTGTATAATGATTTTTCCCAAAAGGTAAACGCATTCAATTCTGAGAACAATAAGTCCCTTGAAGCTAACTTGAAGCTATTCGACCAAGAACTTGCAGGTGGAATGAATAAATGGAGAGATAACATAAACGCATTAAAGTTCATGCTTGAAGACTTGCAGCCTACGGTGGAAGAGTTAAATCAAAGCCTAACACAATTCAATAAAAGTCAGCGAGAATCTCAATAAATGAGTAAATATAAAGCATCTTACACAAAGAAGGGCCAGAGCGACAGATTTGTCTGGGTTGCTTATTCCGACCTTAGTACAGTCTTGATGCTCTGCTTTATTCTCATATTTATAGTTTTGGCCGTTATCAATCATCGTAAAACAGAAGAATCTCGTAAATTAAAAGACTTTGTAGATTCGACTACATTTGAACGTGAAAAAATATTAGATAAACTTGAAAATGTCATTAAGGAAGTTAGAAAAAGCCCTCAGTGTGAAAACACATTATGGAATGTTAACAGAGGACAAAACTCGATTCAAGTCTATTTTAAAAAGAAAGGTGCCAAGAAACTCGAATGGTTCAAAATGGGTGAAGAGCACTTAACTATTGATGGAAAACGATGCATAATTTTATTCGCAAAGCGGTGGTTATCAACTATTTATCTAGATCCACTGCGAGAAAAAATTTCACAACTTATTGTTGAAGGACACACAGATAGCAGTCGGTTATACGGATGTGTGGATATGAGGTATCCGGATAGAAGTAACTTTCTTTGTAATTTAGAATTGAGTCAAAAACGATCTCTCAATGCTGTAAAGGTTATCTTTGCCAATGTAACCAAAGGCAAGTTTATTGGTAATCCTATTGAATATAATTGGAACCAATTTGTAAAGTGGCGCAAGGAGCGATTAACTGCTACAGGTAGGAGCTATGCTCTCCCTATATTTACGACACTCCCCGATGGACGGGTGCAGGAAGATAAAGATCGAAGTCGAAGAGTGGAATTTCGATTTACAATGAAAAGTCTTCTGGACAGGAGGACGACTTCACGTGGCTTTAATTAATTTTAAAATATTCAATTTGATACAACCATTGGAGATTCGAAGGGAAACTCGTTCAATACCAGTTTTTTTGGAGCAGAGTCTTCATGTAATCAATCCTTTAAAGTGGAGTAAAATACTTATAAAATTGAAAAAACAAGAGCGATTAACACAAGCTGAGCTATCAATTTGCTTGTTCAATCTCGATAAAATTAACTTGCCTATCTTCTCTTCGTTTGAGAATCAATTTCAAGAAAGAATGGGCATCAGTACGATTTCAAATTCATGCCGTCGTCTTTCAGAAACTCTTTCGCCAATAGACACGATAAGATTTATTTTGTCTAAAGAAGATCCACATTGGAGACTTGAAGAATTGTTGCCAGAAGGATTGTTAAAGTATAGAAATGAGCTTGCTACTGGTGATATTGAATCGCTAGTATCACTGACATTAACTAATGGGTCAGGTATCCGTGAGTTAGTTGAAAGCTTATCTCCGGCAGCTTCCCCTAAATCACTTTCGACCGGTCAGCAAACTATTGTGAGGCTTGCATGTCAGTCTCCATATAACTTTGTCATGATCGATCGAGACCAATCTGAGTTGGTCGAATTAGTAGAAGATCTGAGTGACTCAGATGTGGAAAAGATCGGATTGATCGACAATTGTGTACAGAAATACATAGAAAAGCACGAGAACTGGCGAACCAAGTTATTAAAGGTCAATAGCCCCTTAGTAGAGATTTGCAGGCATGTTAAGAAAACGTACACTCCACGCATAAGTAAAGAGTTTCACGAAGTAGCATACTCGATTTCAGTGGTTATTAAAGCAATTCATGAGCTTGAACGAGTGATCGACAAGCTGGCTGAGATTTCACCTGATCGAGGTGAATATTGGCGAAATAAGATTGTCGAGAGTGACGAGGTGCGTACAAAATCACTTTCAAATGGAGTCGTAGGTTTAGCAGTAACATTTGGTGATTATGCGGTTGTTGAATTTGGCCCTACAGGAAACGCCGCTTATATCTACAAAAGGGATCAATTCGCAGAATTTATAGCAAAGCGTAGTGATTGGAAAGATAAGGAAATGACTGTATCCTTACCCGGATATACTAGAGATGATGGCACTCTATTCCACAATGCTTATGGGTGGGTCAATACTTTCGACGCTCTAGTTCAGCATTTGAAAAAATTAAGGAAAGATAAATAATGGGAATTTTTGATTTTTTTAAACGAGCAAATTTAAATGTGACCTGGGAAGCTGGTCAACGTGGAATTAGGGTTTTTCTCAAAGAACAAAATGGTAAATCTCTGCTATTACCAATGTCGCAAGAGAGAGGATTGGATCTTTCGAAATGGCAACCTGATGTTGCGCGTACTCTATACGATTTTGACATTGCTGTACGTCAGATTGGAAGCATTTCGGTGGAAACTTCCGAGGAGCAACTGGGTTTTACCCCTGAAGAGTTAGCTGAAAAAAATTGTGGATACGAAAACAGTGGAATTTTCCTTAGTTATAAACTTATTAGTGCCATTCGTTTTGGTGATGCTGAAGAGATCACTAGCATCTCTGAGTCGGATCTTCATTTTCTCAAGATACCCGAGTATGAGGAATTAAGAATCTCATTGTCTTCAACCGGACTGTACAAACACAGTGATTTCAAATTCAAGCTGCATATTCAAGATAAAAGTGGTTCTTCAATAATTGTCAGAGAGACTTTAGGTCATTTTGTCATAAGTACTTCTGGAAAACGTTATTTTGTAAATCCACTTGTGATAGGACTCATCAGGCGTATCGAGTCACATAAAAAGTTGAGGAAAACAAATAAATACAAGAAAGATTTGGGTGTGCGAGTCAAAGATTTTTCCGAAGTAAGAGACCTTGCAATGCGAGTTCATGTAAATCTGGATGAGTTTATTTCTTCAGAAGATGCAGTTTATCTGGACCATCTTCCCTATGAGTTGGGGAGAGATATCGATGGAGAATTAATTGCGTCTCCTCGAATGCCTATTGATCATCAGGATCACGATAGAACTCTTGAAAAGCAACTAAATTCTACGAGCAATCTATCAGAGGCCAGTTATTTGAACTTGAAAAATAAGCAAGGAAGTAAAGATACTACAAAACGCGTCTTTCTTAGTGATTCTATAAAAGACGATAATGAAAAACTTCAGAAATTCAATCGCTTGTCACGAATCCGTAAGGAGACCTTGGCAGAGTCTCCTGAAACTTACTTTGGTTATTCTCCGCGTGAATATATTGGAGAAAGCTTTTCAGATCGTGTCTCTGGATTTATCGTAGGGAAAGCTAAGTCCAATCGGGCAGATATTAGCGACGGAAAGGAATGGGGGCAAGGTTTTGAAGAAGAATCTACGATGCTTCGTGCGACAGACAACTCCACAGTTCAAATAAATTATAAGCCACTGCCAGAAGAATATGCTGCGATCAAACGATTAATCCCAGAGTTGAAGCACGAAGAAGTTGAGAGTGAAATTGAAAAACGCAGGGAATCGGGAGCATCATTGACACCTCTTCCTAGGAAGGCAACTCCAACCATTTTTGTCCCAGAGCTGGGTGATGAATACAATAGATCTGAGCTAGAAAGATTTCTAAAACAGGTTGAGGATTCATATCAAGTTAGTATTGAAGACGAGGAAGCTCCCGTAGCCAGGGAAAAGATCGCTGAAGCAGAAAGAACAGACAACCATATTGTAGAGTGGAACATGTCTCTAGATTCTGAACTTAAATATATTCCTCTAGTTTCTTTAAAACGTGCTTTACCTAAAGAATCAGCACCACAAAAAGACAAAATAAGTCTTGCCGTCGAAGGTGAGACAAGAAGAATTGGAAGTCCTCCAACTTGGCATTGGCAATCCATTGATCATGAAGGTTTCTCTTTAGCACCTGGATTCAAGAGCAATGTTAAGCTTTGGCCCCACCAAAGAGTGGGGTATGCTTGGCTACGATGGATTTACGAGCATCAATCGTATGGTGATAACCCTCAACATCGAGGTGCTTTGATAGCTGATGATATGGGTCTTGGGAAAACAGTTCAAGTGATTGCACTTATTTCTTACATTAAGTCGTTGAAGTTCAGACAGTCTAAGCCGATATTAATAATTGCTCCTTTGGGATTAATTCGCACAAGTTGGTTGCAGGATGGTTTTGCTTCTTTTCTAGAACCTGATTTCCTAGGCATGAGAGACCCTCAATCATTCAACATGGTACTGAACTTTTCAGATTGTCCGTACAAGCCTGATTTCTTTTTATCTAAAAGTGAGGCAGAGCGAATCAATGACGAAATGCGTAAAGAAGGAAAGAATATTAATGAGTGCTCAATTAGTTTCGAGGTTAAAGATTGTTTGGAGCGTGTAAAAGATTGGTGCTCAGACAAAATTGTCATTACGAGTTACGAGACAGCTAGAAATAGAGGAATTGCCTTGGCATCTGTCGACTTCTCCCTGGTAATTTTAGATGAAGCGCAAAAGATAAAGAATACAGGGACACTACAATCAAATTCTGTGAAAGCACTGAAGGGTGACATGTATATTGCAATGACCGGAACTCCTATTGAAAATTCTTTAATGGACCTCTGGGGAATCATGGATTTTGTATTGCCAGATCATCTAGGAACTCAGACTGATTTCAGAGAAGCATTTGTAGCAAGAATAAAGGGCTCTCATGCTGGTTCAGAGAAACGCATTGAGGCTCGAAAGGAACTAGAGTCAGCTCTTGAACCAGTTTGGTTGAGACGGACCAAGAAAGAGGTTTACAAGGATTCAGCAGAGATTCCTGATATAATTCATTACGATTCAACTCGGGATCCTCATGGAAATATTTTGAATAAACATGAAATTGAAATGAGTGAAACACAGGAAGAGAGATATAGGCAGTTTGCAAGCCTCTATGGGACTGATTCTGGAGGGGGGCTCCCTGCGCTTAGAGCTATGCTAGATGCATGCTCCGCTCCTTGGGGGGCAGATAAAGAAGTGATTTGGAAAAACAAGAGCGAATTATTTCACCTGTGTCCAAAGCTAGAAGTGCTTATTTCAATCCTTGAAAAAATTAGATCAAATTCAGACGAAGAGGGGAGAAAAGTCATCCTTTTTGCGAATATTCGTTCAATTCAGAGTGACCTCGCATACTTTATTTTTGACTGGAACCGCAATACTGGAGGAGAGCATGTCGAAGTAGAAGTATACAATGGCAAGGTGCCAGATAAGAAACGAGGCGAAATTCTTAGTAGATTTAAATCTGCTCCAGGATTTGCGATAATAATAATTTCTCCAAAAGCAGGTGGACTTGGACTTAATTTAACTGAAGCAAACCATGTCATCCATTATACAAGAGAGTGGAATCCTGCTCTTGAGCGGCAGGCTACTGATCGAGCATATCGATTGAAACAAAAGCGGACGGTTCATGTTTACTACCCAACTACAATTGGACGAAGTTCATCAAGTCCATCTGCAGAACAACATTTAGCTGAACTTTTGAGAGAAAAAAGAGATATTATGGATGATTTTACAATTTCGTCTGAAGAATCAAGTCTTGACAAGAATCTTAAGGAACATCTTCAACATGAGTCATCAGAGGATTTTCAAATTTCATCCGACAAATTAGATTTGATTAACGATAAAGAATTTGAGGCATACATAGCGTGCTTGTTTGAGTTAGTAAGAAATATGGAGACCTATGTGGTTGGAAAATCAAGAGATCGTGGTGCAGACGTGGTATGCTTAGGATTAGGAGGTGACCAGTGTTTACTAATTCAAGTTAAACACACTTGTTCCAAAAATGAAGCTGGAACCAAGGCAATTCAAGAAATTCGTGGTGCTAAGTCAGTATACGAAAGTAGCTTAAAGAAAGCATTCTCTTTAGTTGCAGCAACAAATTCTAAGTTTAGTATTGATTCAGAAAATTTAGCATCACAAGGTGATAAAGTACAGTTAATAGATATTGGTGAAATATCAAAAATGAGCAGAGGGATAAAAATTAATAAGAGTGATTTACGGAAGAAATTAAACTCTAAGCCACCGTTTAATATTCCGTAACATTTTTTAGAAAGATGAGGAAAGATGGAAGATTTAGTGGGTGTGGAAAGAGAAGAAAAGAAAGAAATCTTAATCAAAGCGCATCAATGGCAACTTGATATGAATCGTCCAATTGAAAAATTAGAAGACGCTAGTCAAATTGAACCTGACTTTGTTTTAAAAGTAAGAAAGTTGTGGCCTGGAGGATTAGGTTCGTTTCTGAATGATTTAGCAAGATTTGGTCTTGAATCGTGAGGGCTCTAATCTGTCGAAGACAGAACTAAGAATTAAATCTGGAACCTAGTCTTAACTTATAAACTTATCTCACAACCATGAATAAGGTAGAAAGAAATTATGTTTGTTGTTTGAAAGAATAATTACAAGTAAGGAAATAAAGTCGAAACTATTTTTTCTAAAAATTATTTAGGTGAAAGAAATGATCTTGAAAATTAAAAATATAAAAAATTTTGGTGTGTTTAATAAAGACTTAATAGACCATCCGTCATTAGAATTTAAAAGATACAATCTAATTTATGGTTGGAATGCTTCAGGAAAGACGACACTTTCTCGTCTTCTCAGGTGCTTTGAGCTAGAAACAATTCATAGTGATTTTCCTAATTCTGAATTTCAACTACAAATGGAAGATAAATCATCGCCCAATCATAAGAATTTAGATAAAATTTCAAATATCAGAGTGTTCAATAAAGATTTTATAGATGAAAATATTTTTACGGGAGAAGGTAGAGCCAAACCTATATATTATATAGGAGAAGAAGATATAGAGAAGAAGAAAAAATTAGAAAATCTTAAAAAAATAAGAGAATGTAAAGAAAACAAGAAAGATTCTAAGCAAAAATATCTTCAAGAAAAAGAAAAAGAAGAAGATAATTTTATTAAATCCAAGTCGAGTGAAATAAAAAACGTATTAAGAACAGGAGAAAATGATGAATATACAAATTATGATAAATCAAATTTTAAATCTAAAATAAAGCAAATTGACAAAGAAACACATAAAATTTTACCTGAAAATGAGCTTGATCAAAAGAAAATAAGAATTAAACAAAATTTAAAAGGTAATATAGATTTTTTTCAAGAAAAAGACTTATTTGATGAACAAGATATTAAAGATGTAAATGAGATTTTAGAAAAAGAAGTTATTTCAGAAATTATAGAAAAATTAAAACATAACGAGGATCTTAACAAATGGATTAAGGAAGGACTGAGTTTATATAATCAATCTGACAAAAGTATATGCCACTTTTGCGAGCAACCTGTGTCAAAACAAAGGATTGAGTCTTTAGAAAAACATTTCAATGATGACTATAAAGACCTCATGTCTAAGGTAGACAGCCAGAAAAAGGTCTTGGAATCAAAAAAAAATAAATCTTCAGAATTAAATAAAGATTCTTTATATGATGATTTATCCTCAGAATTTGAAGTAAGAAAAAATGAACTAGACAAAGAAATAGAGAAATACAATCAGTTTATAGTTGGAATATCGGATCAGATAGATAAGAAGAAAAATAATCCATTTCAAAAAATGAAAAGAATAAACTATAAATATTTTGAAATAAATAATTTAATTCAAAGATGCAACGATTTTATAAATAAACATAACGAAAAAACTATGAATTTTAATGCTCAACGATTGAAAGAAAAAAAAGATATTGAAAATCATTTTTTATCTAAATCTCAAGAAGAATATGAAAATTTTGAGAGCACAATTATCGATTTTGAAAATAATATAAAGAATCTTAAAGATGAAGTTTCCAAGATAGATATAGAGATAAATCAATTATTTCACACAGAAAGAGATTATAAAATAACAGCCCAAGAAATCAATAAAAAATTGAGAAAATTTTTATACAGAGAAGAGTTGATATTTGAGGCCGCAGAAGAACAGGAGGACGGATACTATATCAAGAGGTATCCCAATGGTGAATTTGCAAAATCTCTTAGCGAAGGTGAAAAAACAGCAATTGCTTTGATGTACTTTCTCTCAAAGTTAAAGGAAGAAAATTTTGATTTATGTAATGGAATTATTGTTATAGATGACCCTATTTCTAGTCTTGATTCCAATTCTATTTATCAAGCCTTCGGTTTTATAAAATCAGAAATAAGTGATGCAAATCAAATATTTATATTAACTCATAATTTTGATTTCTTTAAAAATGTTAAACACTGGTTTAAAAGGGATTATATGAAGGATAAAAGTAAAAGAATGGCAGACCTTTTTATGATAAAGAATTTTTATGAAGAGAAGAAAAGAATGGCAACGGTAAGTCCTCTTGATAATTTATTGAAAAAATATAATTCAGAGTATCATTACCTTTTTAAATTACTATATGATTCAAGAGATATGGAATCCTTTGTAGAAGTATATCCACTTCCTAATGTCGCAAGAAAATTTATGGAAACTTTCTTGCCTTTTAAGTTTCCTTCAGAAACAAACCATGACAAACTCTTCTCTAAAGCAAAGAAGAAGGTTGGTTTTGACCCTGAAAAAATAGAAAAAATAAAAAGATTTATAAATGCTCATTCTCATGCAGATATAGATGAGATGACTGGTTGGGATATAAGCCAATGGAGCGAGGGCAAAGACATTATAAGGGATATTTTAGACCTTGTTAAAAAGTTAGATGAAGAACATTATGAAGGGCTTTGTAAAGCCTTAAATAAAAGTACGCAGTAGTAGTGATTTTTTGTCTTTCTTACACATCATTTATAAAATAAACACCCCTTACATTTCTCTAACCAAGGAGGTTCGCGCCCACCGATTTACTATTACACATGGCAATATAGCATGATCTTTCACCCATTATCTTCGATAAGGAGGTCATTATTTCTCATGAAAAATCAAAAAAAGGCGGGAGAGATCAAGACATGCTCTAAGTGCTTCAGAGAGTTGCATTTAGATCAGTTTTATTCTAAAGGAAATCGCATAGATAGCTGTTGCAAGGCGTGTAAAAAAGCGCAAGTTCGGTCTACATATGTAGCCAGAAAACATCCCATAAATTTAAGAAAACTCCAAGAGTTTGTTACTATGGCCTGTGAGCTTGAAATGAAAAGGCTCGACCAGATTATCAACCAACTCGATGAAATCATCGAAAGGAGAACAAGATGACAGCAGCCATTGATTACAATCATTTAAAAGATTTACCCGATCATGAGAAGGCCAAAATTGCAGATATTCTTCTCAAAAGTTCAAGGGGGAATTTGGGAGGAAGGCGTCTATTTCTAGCCAAGCAAAGCACTCCTGAAAATGTTTGTGTGGAGTTTTGGAGGGTGTCTTCGACCGACCAAAGAGATGGATTTTCATTAAAAGCCCAAGAAGAGAAGGCCAAGGAGTACAGTGACCTTAACAGCCTTAAGAGTTCCAAAAATTGGTCGGTGAGTGAGTCTGCCTCCCAGGAGTTTGACCGAAAGAAATTTTTTGAAATGATTGATTATGTCACTGAAAACGGGATTAAGAATGTTGTCTTTGATAAAGTCGATCGAGCTTGTCGTGGTCTTAGGGCTGCGGTTGTGATTGAGGACCTTATCGAGTCAGGGGTTTGCTTTCATTTTGTCCGAGATAACCTTGTGGTGAACAAGGAGTCTGCCCCCAGTGAGAAGCTGCGGTTTTATCTCGGAGTTGTCTTGGCTAAGTGGTATATTGATAACTTGAAGTCTGAGATCAAGAAAGGTCTTCATGGCCGCCTTGAAAATGGCTACTTCAATGCCAAAGCCCCTGTGGGCTATCGCAATGTTCGCCCTGAGTTTGGAAAAGCCAACCTTGAAGTACACCCAGAGATCGGCCCTTTTATTGCCGATTGCTTTGAACTCTACAAAACGGGCAATTATTCCAAAAGGGACTTGGAAAAAATTGGTTTGGAGAGAAAAATCAAGTGGATTGTGAAAAGAAGGGTCTTTGATAAAAACGGAGAAGCCCAGGTGGTGGCTCAAGAAAAGTTTGTCACCCATAAGGCTTTGGAGAGAGTGTTAAGTAACCCTGTCTATTGCCATTACAGACGAGTTTCCAAGAGTTCCCCAAATTATAAGAACTGTGGAGGCTCTAATGGTTTTACGGGGTCTAAGAAGGGGCTTACAGGCTCTGAGGGCTCTACAGACTCAAGAGGTAGAGGTTCTAGTGGCTCCAAGAGGAGCTGGAAAAGTCCTGGTGGCTTTGAGTATGTGAAAAATGCCAAGTGGCCAGCTTTGATTAGCTTTGAGACCTTTATGGCTTGCCAGAAGATCCGTGGGATCAGAGCGCAGTCCACCAAGCTCAATTTGGCCGGAAGAGTCTCCAAGCCCCTCATGCAACTTATGAAGTGCGGGACCTGCGATCACCACATCACGGGGCAGTCTAAGAAAAAAGCATCAGGCAAGATTTATACCTATTATCATTGTGCCAATAAGAGGTGTGAGCAATACAGTGTGTACACGGAGCAAAGAAGACTCATTGCGCAGTTCTCGGCGGCCTTTGAGCCCTTTCAGCGTTTTACTCCAAAGGCTACGGCTGCCTTTATAAAAATGGTGCAAGGTCGTATCAGCCAACTGAGTGGGCACTCCACAGAAAAGGTCAACCAACTTCGAGAAAAGAAAACCCAGCTTCAAGATCGTATGGCACAGATTCATGATCTTTATGAAAAGGGCTTACTGAGCCACGAGGAAGCCTTGGAGTTTCAGGCCATAAAAGAACGGGAGCTTGAAAAAATTGGAAAAGATATAATGCTTCACGGTATTTCTGTAACGCAAGGTGGAGAAGGGAGTTGGGGAGGCGTATCAGAAGTTCAAGGGGATTGGCGGATTGCGTTAGATCTCATAGAACTTTTGAAAACATCTCATGATTTCATGCAGTTAGATGGCTTTGAGGGCCAAAAAGCACGGATCTATAGATCCATGCTCTCGAACCCGACTTTAAAAGACGGAACTATTGAATATCGCTATGCAAAATGGTTTGCGGACCTCCTGTTATTGACAGGGGGTCGCAACTGGTGGACGCTCCCAACCGATATGCAGAATCCGACCTCAATTCTGAATTTACAATAGAATCAACTACTTACATAACTTCCCCCTCCATTTCTAAGGCCGTGCTCAAGGCAAAATATCTTGAAAATCGGCTCTCCACGAGGGCCATTTCCCAAGAGTTTGCGTGCTCAAAAACACATATCCGCGACCTACTTATCCGGTACAATATCCCCCTCCGAGAATCATATGCACACCCCCGCCCCATCTATGGCAACAAGAAAGTCGGCGGAAAGCTCCTTGACCACAAGGCTGAACTAAAGGCAACGGCCACCATCAAAAGCATGTACGAAGAGGAGGGGCTTCGCCCCACAGCCATTGCAAGACTTCTCGATACCATGAAAGTCCCCACAAGAAAGCAAGGTAAGAGCTGGCACCACGACATGGTCATCACCATTCTCAAGAGAGAGGGGATTTACAAGCCAACGAGAGCCACACCTCGGACTCCGAGCGGGACACCAAAAATCCAACCAAAAACCAAAGAGAAAATACAAGCAACAACTGGCTCCCCCCATGACCCCGATGGGCATGGGGGCTTAACAAAAGGAGAGCAAAATGAATACAGACATCGTTAAGGTCATTATGACTATCTTACTACTTCTAGGCTCAGGCTATGCAGCCCCCACCATTTTCTCAAAGATAGAGCGCATGGCTCTCACTCGGATTGCCAAAGGGCTCTCATCATCAGAGCGATTCGCTGAGAAGCTTACTGGGAAGAAACTGGATTTTTAGTTTGGGAGGTGAGCGTTAAGGGATTCCTGAACTTTATCTCCTTCCCACAAAGTGCTGTTGCATCACTTAAAAATCCGGTTTTTTGGTCTGGAAATGAGGTCCATCTTACCTTAGCCCTTGATTTAGTGGGGACCCAGAGGCTATAAACCAACCACAATTCGTTTAAAAAACCTCCATTTTTTTTGGAGTTCCAGACATAGGGGACGCAGGTGGCTCAGTTCAATGATTGGTGCAAGTCTACAAATACGGTCGTTGGCAATCACAGTCTTTTTCTTCTTACTGGAGAACCCGGCAAACTGGCGACCGGTATCGAGGCAACCGCGGCAGTCGTGCCGGGTCACTATGCAGCTGAAGAACAGATTTCGCACGTTTTCGCCCGCCTAGATAAGCCGGCTGCAGCAGCGCTGATCCAAGGAAAACTTCCAACCACTAAGAGGATTCGATCCGGCGATCTGGGAGAAATCTACGCCACTGAATGGATCGATGCACACAGTGGCGGCTACTTCGCACCGGTCAAACGATTGCGCTGGAAGGATCATCGCAATATGTCGATGCGCGGTGACGATGTGATTGCGATACACTTGGATCCAGAGTCTCAACGCCTTCGCTTTCTGAAAACAGAGGCTAAGAGCCGAATCAGGTTGAATAACGATGTTCTTGCAAAGGCTCGGGCCGGACTGGACAAGGATGACGGTCGCCCATCGGCACACACGCTTACCTTTATTTCGGCCCGGCTCTTCGAATTAGGAAACTTACCGCTTGCTAATGCCATTGACGAAGCGCAGCTAAAACATGGCATTCCAATCCAAAACGTTCGTCATCTTCTGTTTACCTTTTCCGGTAATGACCCAAACGCACTATTGACCACATCGTTGCAAGCCTATCAGGGAAGGATCTCGCAATTGGGCGTCGGCCTTAGAGTTGATAGACATGCACAATTCATCGGCGCCGTTTATGAGCAGGTGATCGCGAATGCCAACAACGCCTGAAGCAATCGTAGCTAATATCAAGGAAGCAGTAGCCGCTGGATTCCGGGGCCGGCTCATCGCACGCGGTCAAGCGCGTGCGATGATCTGGCGAGATGGCGTTCTTCCACCAGATGCACCGGACTTTTCTCCGCAGCTCAGCTACGATCTTCATTCTTACGGCTACGCCCTGCTGGGGCTCGGTCTGCGTCTCCGTGAAATGGACGGCGAAGCCGCACAGGCGCGTGTTGCCTTCGAGCAGGCAGCAACTGCGCTTGAGTCCGTCGTGGCCAAGGGTAATCGTGAAGAGGCCGACCGGGACTTCCACTTCGTCATGGCCGCGGCGAGCTATCATCTCGCTCATCTATCGGCGCGTGCATATTCGCTCCTTACCATCGTCGATGCCGACGACAACTTCTCGCCGGTTGAACGGGTACTAGCGCTCTTGATGCGTCGGGACATGAACGCTTTCCACACCACGGTCTTAGAATACAGGGTCTCAGGAGTCGGTAGTGATGAGCAGATCGCCAGGTCCATCCAGGCGTATCTGGGTGAACTCGAAGGGGTTGCCGATCAAGCTCGCGATGCGGATGGGTTTTTGTTTGACAACCTAACCATCGCGTTGACGGACGTGTTCTTTGCCGCCATGGCTCTGTTCTTATTGGCGGTGGAACGTGGCGAACGCCAGCTGCTTGATCGGGCTCTAGTCCGACTTCGGGAGAGTCTGAGCATATGCGGCGAAATGAACTTGGTGCCCCATTGGTGGGTCCATCGTGTCGCAATCCATCTCCTGTCCGACCTCTGGTCGAACACTTTCCACGAGAGGTTGCCGTCCGGTGGAGAGGCTGCCGGCTGGCCTCGCATGCGGAAACTGTTCATCACTTCCTTGCTGCGCCGGTCGAAAGCGGAAGTCGATCTGTGGCCATCACAGATTGCAGCTGCAGTGCGTGCCGTTGACCAATCGGACGACTTAGTCGTGTCCCTGCCAACCAGTGCGGGGAAGACTCGCATAGCGGAGCTGTGCATCCTGCGTTGCCTCTCCGCCGGCAAACGCGTGGTCTTCATGACGCCATTGCGGGCGCTGTCTGCCCAGAATGAAACTACGCTTCAGCGAACTTTCGGTCCGCTCGGAAAGACCGTCTCCGCTCTCTATGGCAGCATCGGGGTGAGCGGCTTCGATGAGGACGCAATTCGTGAGCGCGACATCGTCGTCGCTACACCGGAAAAGCTTGACTTCGCACTGCGAAATGATCCGTCGCTGCTCGACAATGTGGGCCTTCTTGTATTCGATGAAGGCCACATGATCGGGATTAACGAGCGCGAGGTCCACTATGAGACGCAGATCCAGAGGCTCCTAAGGCGTGCAGATGCGCACGAGCGACGTATTGTTTGCCTTTCAGCAATTCTCCCTGATGGAGATCAGATGGACGATTTCACTGCTTGGCTTCGGCGCGACCATCCGGGGGGTCCCATTAAGAACGACTGGAGGCCAACGCGATTGCGGTTTGGTGAAGTGGTCTGGAATTCACCCTTTGCTCGGCTCAATCTTCGTGTCGGCGAAGAGCGTCCTTGGGTCCAGAGATTCCTTACAGGGTCGACTCCGCCCAACTTCGTACCCCCGAAACGGAGGCGCAAATGCCTCTTTCCGAACGATCAGCGCGAGCTGTGTCTTGCGACGGCGTGGCGGCTCGTCGCTGAAGGACAGACGGTTCTGATCTACTGCCCGATGCGCAAAAGTGTCGAGCCGTTCGCCAACGTTATCGTCGAGCTGCACGAGCGCGGTGCACTTCGATCGCTTCTGGAGGTTGATGCGAATGTGCTGAACACAGCGATGGTGCTCGGCGAGGAATGGCTTGGACCGAACAGTGCCATCCTGAAATGCCTCAAATGTGGTGTTGCCCTGCATCATGGCGCCTTGCCGACTGCCTATCGCAAGGAGGTCGAGCGCCTTCTTCAAGAGGGTATATTGAAGGTCACGATATCTTCTCCGACCCTTTCTCAAGGGCTCAATCTCTCGGCAACAGCCTTAGTGATGCACTCGCTGCACCGCAATCGCAAGCGCATCGAGATATCAGAGTTCCGAAATGTTACTGGCCGAGCCGGTCGAGCCTATGTCGACATGGAGGGAATCGTGCTCTTCCCAATGTTCGACAAGATTGAGCAGAAGCGGCGCGATTGGGAAGCGCTCATCACTGATATGGGTGCTCGGAAAATGGAGAGTGGACTTGTCCTGCTCGTGATGGAGCTGCTTAGGCGTATGCAGGCCCGCATCGGCGGCGACTCCACTCTGCTTATGGAGTATGTGGTGAACAACGCCAAGGCGTGGACCTTCCCGGAGTTGGCCACGGAGGCTCCCAAGGATCGCGAGCGCGCGTTTGCAGACTGGGAACGACACGTTGCTACGCTTGATACCGCCATCCTGAGTCTGATCGGCGAAAATGATATTCCGGATGACGGGATCGAGGCCGTGCTGGATGACGTCCTCCAGTCGTCCTTGTGGCAGCGTCGGCTGCTCCGCCGAAACGAACAGGTCCAGCAGGTTCTGAGGGCAGGCCTGCTCTCGCGCAGTAAGTTGATCTGGTCACAGTCTTCTGCGGCGCAGCGGAGAGGCTACTTTCTTGCCGGCGTCGGATTGAAAACGGGCCATGCCCTTGATGCGATCGCGGTAGAGGCGAATTCGCTCCTGGTGAACGCCAATTCTACGCTCCTTGCCGGTGATACCGAGATGGCGATCAATGCGATTACTAGTCTTGCCGAGCGGGTTTTTGCTTTCTATCCATTCACGCCATATCCTATGCCAGAAAACTGGCGGGATTTGCTATGTGACTGGCTTCTTGGTAAACCGCTGGCAGAGCTTGCTTTCGGACAGGAATCGAAAACTCTCCAGTTTGTTGAGGGCGGTCTCGTTTATCGTCTGCCGTGGGCCATGGAAGCCGTGCGTGTGCGGGCGGCGGCAAACGGCGACGTCATTGGTGAAAATAACTTGGCGCTCGATGACTATGAGCTTGGACTCGCAGTTCCTGCCGTCGAAACTGGGACTATGAACCGCTCGGCTTCGGTCTTGATTCAGGCTGGATTCACCTCAAGACTGGCCGCCATCAAGGCTGTGACCGACACGGGGGCTACGTTCACGACTGGGAGAGAGCTAAAGTCATGGCTCAACTCGGACGCAGTCGCCGCATGGAGTGCGCAGCCCAATTGGCCCACTGCTGAGACGAAGATGATGTGGACGAATCTGGTGCGAAGCTTCATGCTGCATGACAATCGCACCTGGAACGAACGCCAGTACTGGTCCGGCGTTGCTTGGTTTGAAGTCGCTCCTCAGCCCGGCACTCCTGTTCAGCTCTACCTACGGAATGGCCAATGGCTCGTATTGGCGGCTGACGGACTTCCCCTGGGCACACTCCAAAACACGATCAATCCAGATCGCTGCGGGCTTATCCATGCGACAGTTTCGAGAGAGGCAGGGAAAATCGACTTAGTGTATTTTGGCCCGGACGACCTGTCGTCGGAGTAATAAGAATTCCAGCAATTCCCGCCGAGATTTTTCCGACTTTGCTTTGAGGAAAAATCTGTGAGTGATAGAGGCTTATTTTAAGAATTTCTAGATTTTAGTCTTTACCCCCGATGGTGGGTTTGATCCGCACATCGGGGATTTACGGAGACTCTTCCTTTGCCATAACTTTAAGGGTATTTTGATACTGTGATTCAAGCGAGCAGTTCACAGCTTCGGAAGTTGCAAGAATAAGTTTGGCAATAAAACTAGAATCATTTTTTGGTATCATCAGGATTCCCTTAATGGGAGGCACTGTCTGCTGTGGCTCAGAAAGACGAAATAACTCTTCATCCACTATTCGTTCCCAGCCAGATCTTTGCCAAGCGGCAAGATAGGGTATGAGTAGAGACTTAAAAATAGATTTGTTGACCCATTCAAAGAAGCGCAGTCCTGTCATCCAGAAATTACCCGGTGTTATGTGTTCATTTTGAAAAAATTTTTTGATGCGGTCCAAGATAATTTTCTCTTGTTGTGTGAGTGATTCCGATTCTTCATTCCAATAATCAAATATAAGCTTACCGGGAAGGAACTTTGTAAATTGATCAGTCAGAGCAGATTCAAGTTTCGTCATTGCATCTGGTTGTTTTGCTAGAACAGATCGAATGCCATAAGCCAGAATAGTATCTTGCGCTAACTGTTCAGCCACAGGATCAAACGGTACCTTTTTATCTAATGTTGGTATTTGCCCTCTTTTTGGTTTCGATGTGTTGAGAATTGCATGGGATCGATCGGTCTTCTTTAGCATAGAATGATAAATAGTAGCTTCGACATACCTTTTTAAGTGGGCTGCAAACCTAATTGCATCAAGTTTGTTGATATCCATTTCCATCGTTCGTGTACGTAAGCCGGCTTCTAGTACTGGAATAGGGCCTTTAGTCAGTCGATGTTCAAGTGTAGCTGTGATCCCTACATCAAGGTTAGCTGTGACTTCCGTTTCCGCTAACATGTACCAAACACAATCAATATGTCCAAGTGGAAGCTTTCCAATTTCAGGTGAAGGGTTGGGGTTGCTGCAAGTCCCAGCTTCCATTATGATTGGTTTCTCATGAATGAAATTATTTCTCTCAATACGGGGCTTCATCCATAGTACCGTATGTGGAATGACATGATGACAGTATGTTTGCAGTATCGTCTTTGGCTCAATCCCATCTAAAGCTTCCATTGCCTCTGCCATGCATGTTAATGCTCGCTTTATCTCCCCTGTCTCAAAAGCAGCGACTCCTGAATCGGCACCAAGACCAATCGCCATAATTCTCATATTGTCGGCTTGGGCTAATTTGGCAGCTTTCTGGGCATCGAGGAACCACTCTTCTGCTTGTGACCACTCATTACATTTTGCCGCACTGATGGCTGCCTCACGTAATGTAAAAGCACGACTAACAGGACTATTGCTACCAATTTGATTCACGATGCTACGAAAGATTTTAAGAGCAGATTCATGTTCATCATTGCGAAAGTAAACTTTGGCTAGGGCACAACTGAGAATTGGATCTTCTCCTTGAGTCTTTACTGCCTCTTCAAGAACGACCAAAGCACCTTCCTTATCGTTCTGATATTCATTCAACATAACCGCTTGAGCTACAGAACATTGAAGAGAGATGGGGCGGATACTCCAATTTCGTGTTTTCTCAGCCATTCGTTGATAGCTTATTGTAGCATCCGCTGCATTGAAAGTTTCTCGACGCTGTTCCGTAGACCAAGGACTATTGATGAATTCAAAATAATCGGAGTAATCTTCATTTCTTGGTTCTAGCAAGAGGGCTCGTTCGCTCTCATTCAGTTTATCAAGTTTGTTGATGATATGTTCAAGCCGACTTACGGATGTAGGGTCGGCACTTCCAGTATTAAATAAAAGACTAAAGAAGTTTGATTTAACCACATCAGTAGTATCTTCAGTATTAGTCATAAAATTTTGAGAAAGGTCATCATTAGTCTCAACCATGTTTTTAAAACGAAGCAGTAGGTCAACCCAATCATCAAAATAGTTCGCAATACCTCTTGTCTTAAGTACAAGAGGTATTGTGATTGACTCAACATTGTATTTTTCCTTGTTTTCTGGGATGTTACTAATCTCATTAAAAAATGCTGCCAAAATATCGGAAATTTTTTTTCTATCACCCATTGTGGTTTCTAATCGAAATTGTGCAAGACGAAGCATTGCAGAAACTAAAGAATTTTCAGGGTAGATTGGTTTATCTGTTCGGCGACAACGAAAGATCAAACAATGTTCCGCAAGCATCTCAAGTTTGATAGGGTCAGCCTGTAATACACTGTGGACGATTGTGATTAGGCTTTGTATTGACTTGCCTGCCATCGCATGGATCATAATTGAGTCCAAATCAATTACATTGACCTTACCATCTTTAAGCATCTGGACGGCAATGGTTTCATGGATTTGCTTTTGCTTACTAGATGACAACATCTTACGCCCAAAACTACTTGCAAGTGGTGAAACCGTGAATATATCTCTACCGACAGCATCGATCCATGACTCAAGCAGCTGATCCATGCATTCACCAGTTTGGTTGACTTGTGGAGGAATCTCGCCAATGGTTAATGCTAGTGATCGATTGAAATATCCGATTATAAGGCTAAGTCGATAGAGGAGATTTCGCCTTCCTTCGGGAAGCTCAGAAACCAAACTTCGGCGTGCTGTATCACGTGCTGCATCGGTGTCATCAGATGAAAAACCACGACTGATGATGTTTTCAATTTCTTTAGCTGGCCACCCCCGTTCCGCTATTCCCACTACAAAAGCATGTGTAAGTTGAGGATGACCACCATTTCCTACAACATGAGCAAGGTTTCCCCATTTATCATGATCTCCTCTGTAATTACGGACGAGTTCATGCACTTCTTTCTTTGAGAAGTATCGGCAATCGACAACACAGTTTTTATTGAGATTAAGATGATTGAGTGCCTTCAAAGAAGGCTTCCGATAACATGTTATAAGTACTTGGCGATTACGCCGACGCAAGGCTTCAATGACACCCATTAATGACAAGACAACATTTGTGTCGTCAAGATGGTTCAGGTCTTCTAAAATCAGTATCGACGAAGGTAAACCCCCCAAACGGGCAAAAATCTGGTCGAGTCGATGATGAGTTTTGTTCGCCTTAGTGTTCCGCAAGTTCATTATGAAGGACTTGTCAAACTGTGCTTTGGCGACCGCTCGTGACACGGTGGTTTTACCAAGCCCACTGCCTCCTATTAGTATGCTCACACCAAAATTCTTGAGAGCGTCAGTTACTGCAGATTCAACATCACCTCTGGTAATCATCTTCTGTGGAGAAGGAAGTGTGGAGCCATCAATAAAAAGGTTTGTTTCTATTGTAGAAATACTATTGCTGGGAGTTTGATTTTCAACTAACCTTTTCGTAGAATTTATGAAAAATCGATTCAAAGCCTCCAGATCATTTCGCTTCACTGAAACTCGTGTCGCATTATCGATTAATTCATAAAGGTCAGCCCGTGTAAGAACACGATCTCTGGGAGTATTAGCAATGCTCTTTTTTAGCACATGGTGAACTAAGCAATCGGAAAGCCGCCTTGATTCTTTAGATGGTATATCAAATTTGTCGCGACCCACAACAATCAGACGTGCTTCTAGTTCTTGGTGAAGTATTGAGAAATCTGGCTTACCACAATCCCAGTGTATTCTCTCAATAAGGTCACGGCGAAGATTTTCATCATTACGATTCTTGGAGAAGGCTCTCACGGATTCTGAGAACTTGTCACTCTCCAATATGTTACGCAGAGGTGTAATCTTTGCCTTCCCCGCTGCAACTTTTTTCCAATATTTTAAACCAGCTACCCCTTTTAGGCCAGTAATAGTCTTTTCTGTTCCTATCTCTGATGTCGTAAAGAAATGGAGGTTAACTTGAAGGTCAGGATTTTGAGCGACAAGACCAACAAAATTGGCAACCGTATCGCGGATGTTTTTTCTATTCAGTGTAACCGATCCAGAGCCTGCTGTGTCTTTAACCTGAACAGCGGAAAGTGCTTGATTTACTAGGACTGCATAGTCTTCAGCAACCTCCAGAAATATCTGACCCTTTTCATCAATATCAACCCACGCAAGTGCTGCCGCTAGAATTTGATAGGCATAACCTCGTAAAGAATGGATAGCCTGATGTTTAGCCTCACCCTTTGGAACGATATCACCACTAATCGTGCCTGCATTAAAAAACTCATCAGCATTCATTCTTAACGAATCTCCTCACTTTCGGGTTAGACTAAAGATACTCTCAATTTCTAATATTTTCTTAAAGAATATCTTTTTTTCTAACTTCTTTTCAATTTGATTTGGGTTAAAAAGAAGATCAACGAATATGATTGGATGAGATTTTTTCTCAAAGGAATCAATGTCTTTTTCTGGACATAAACCAAATTTAACTAATTTTTTAATGTCTCCCAAATCTCCTTTTTTTCGTGAGGGCTCTAACTGGAGTTCCCCAAAGAAGGTGGAGGGTTTTTTAAGCGAATTTTGCTTAATTTTGTAGTTGATCTCATGGGGTGGTTGCCCCCTGGTAACGAAAACTATAGGCCCCATGCATCATAAACCCTAAATCAAAACACAAACCCAAGCTCCAGGGGCATCTTTCTGATTACCAAAAGTCATCTTACCACCCCATGATTCGATGTCCAGCTTTGCTGTGTAAAGACCTAGGCCGTGGCCACCTTTTTTTCCGTAGGTGAAGCCTTGGGCACCTATGGGGGAGGGCTTGGTCGCTGAAGCCTGGGCCTTCGTCTGTGATGCATATGGAAATGGAGTTGTCTTGCTTTTTCATATGGATTTTAATCTCGCCTATGTGATTGTTGTGGTCTATCTCACCTATATGGTCTCTGTGGCCGTGATCTTTGTGGCTGCTATGGTTGTTGTGGCCACTATAACTGCTGTGGCTGTTATGATTTTTGGAGCTTGAGTGGGAGTCCGGATGGGAGGGGCTCAGGCTCATGGCTTCAATTTTAAAATTTCGTTCTGATAGGTCCCCATTATTACCACTCAGCTGCCAATAACGCATTGGTCAGAAATTATTGATGATGAGGTACTGGCAGATACTATCATCTTTCGAGTCGCTAAGCAGAGCATCTGTGAATTGGTTGTTGGAGTCAAGCCACGAAGAATTTGCTTCGTGGCTACCTCTTGAAAGGTCCATCTCCAATAGTGGCAGCAATACGGTTCATGAGTGTTTTTTGGAATAAATCATATTTGCTTTCTTCCCAAATTATATGATTGTACTGACGTGTATCAAAGTGAATTTTTTCTAATACATCCTTTCGACAAGTAAATATCACGGGCTTATGATGAGGTCGGTCACAGACGGCTGAGTACTGCCAATAGCGTTGGGTTAAGCAATAGATCAGGACATTGAGATGTAAGTAAAAGGTAACCTACTGCTATTTGGTTGGGTATACAATCCTCCTGGAAGTTTTGGAAATAAGGATTTGTAGCAATTATTTCCAAGATTGGACTCCCTTCTTTCAACACATGTGGATTGAGGCTTCTATACCAATTAAAAAATATGTTCATTGCCTTAGTGGTTTCTTCAAACACTAATTGGTAGGTCCTCATTGTAGTAAGGATACGGATTGCACACTCTTCCCTACTAAATTCACAAGTGTCATTATGGTCCTTATCAGCATGCTTGGGAATAGGAAGGATAAAAGGTCTTTTTTAGAAATTCGCAAGGCATACCAGTAAAAACTGCAGAGGCCAGCAAAGACTCCAATAGGATTTTTGGACTTAGTTGGTGGTTTGGAGTGGTGTTGGGCAAAGTTTGAGGAGAAGAATGGGGCCAGAAAAATATGTTGTTTTATGGTGTTGAGACGTACCTCTCCATGGACATAGAGGGAGCAGATGATACAGCTCTATGCGTCATTTAGGGTAGTCAGAAGTTAAGAAAATGAATCGAAGCTCTCACTTTGTGGTGGGCCTCTAGGAGGCCATAGGCTTGGAGGTTGTGAGGTGATGCCGAGATGAGTAAGAATTTTTTCAATGACCTGAGGGTCTTCAATGGAAGAAATGACTTTTATTTTTCCACCACACTCATGGCAAGTTTCAATGTCTATATCAAAGACCCTTCTGAGCCTTTGAGCCCAGGTCATTCCTGAAGATTTTTTCTTGTTTGGCCTTGGCTCTGAATCTTCTAAATCTAAGGTTTCTTCCCTTGAGTTTTCATCGATGGAGGCTTCGATTTGGGGTTGAGGGACGATTGAGGATCGATATTTAAAGTTGGGTGCGAAAACTCCGTGGAATCTTGTGAGATTCACTCGTGGTCGAGGGATGAGGGAGGCAAGACGGCTAAGGAAATCAAGGGGGTCCAGAACGATATGAGTGGTTCCATTGTCATAGGCGGTTTTGAGTTTATAGACGACTTGGCCCCTGGCATTTAATGAAAGCCTTTCTTCACTGAGACTGGGTCTTGAAATATACCGGCATACCCTCTCTCGCTTTTTTCTCTCATGGGCTCTACATGCGACTCCTCCATGGAGGCTAAAGCTAGAATATTTGGCAAGAAATTCACTGTTAAAATCTTTACCTCTTGGTGATACAGTGTGAAGAGTCAGTGCTTTTTTCCCTTTGTGGGGACCGAGAGCTATTCTGTAGGTGACTGATGATCCGTGGACTTGGTCCATACTGTCAGAGGCTTCCATAGCCAGATACTCTTGCCCTGTTTCATCCCTTAAGATGAGTCCCTTTTTTTCTAGGTGCTTGACCACTCTATGAGCTATGCTCACCAAGACGTGATCCATTTCACTTTGGGTGGGCGAGGTTACGGGATGAAAATGAGGTTTGCCTTCGGGGAATGTGTACACTCCATCCAAATACATCATATGGAAATGAATATTGAGGTTGATGCTTCCTCCAAAGCGTTGAATGAAGGTGACAGAGCCTGTCTTGGCTCCTGATTTTTTGGTGAGGCCAGCTTTTGATCAGGTAGGTGGAAATGGCTCGATGAACGATGGCTAAGACCTCTCCCATGACCTTTGGATTTTTGGCAAAAAGGAATCTTATTTGAAAAGGAAAGCTAAGGACCCATTGTCGTAGGGGTTTTTGGGGAAAAACTTCATCAACTAAGTGGGCTGCACTTTCAGCCATTCTTCTTGAGCCGCAGCTTGGGCAGAAGCCTCGACGCTTGCAGCTAAAGGCCACAAGCCTTTCATGGTGGCAAGATTCGCACTGGGTTCTCAAGAAACCATGGGCAAGAATTCCACACTTGAGAAACTCGAATTCTTTTTTAACGAACTGGGGAAGACCATTTTCATGCTCATTTTCTATGTGCCGGTAGAAAGTGAGTAGATTTTCTTGAACCAATTTGTAAAGAAGAGTCTTTTCAGGGCGGTGTCGTTGATATTTGGGAGCGTTGTTAAAGACATGGGGATCAACAAGGGCCATGGCCTTTGTTGGAAGGCAAGTTCAATGCCAACTGTGGGTGAGTTATCAAAAAAAACTTCTGGGAGAAGCCTATGAAGCTATGGAAGACACAGTCTGCATATCGGTTGGATTGGTGGACGCTCCCAACCGATATGCAGAATCCGACCTCAATTCTGAACTATCAATAGAATCAACCACTTGTATAACTTCTCCCTCCATCTCGGCGACCATGCTCAAGGAAAAATATCTTAAAAATCAGCTCTCCATGAGGGCCATTTCCAAAGAGCTTGCGTGCTCAAGAACACATATCAGGGACCTACTTGTTAGGTATAATATCCCCCTCAGAAAATCATATGCACACCCCCGTTCCATTTATGGCAAGAAGAAAATTGGCGGTAAACTGATTGACCACAAAATTGAGATAAAAACAGCAGCCACCATCAAAAGCATGTATGAAGACGAGGACCTTCGCCCCACAGCCATTGCAAGACTTCTCAATATCATGAAAGTGCCCACAAGAAAGCAGGGCAAAGGCTGGCACCACGACATGGTCATCACCATCCTCAAGAGAGAGGGGATTTACAAGCAAACTCGGACGGGAGGACAAACAAGAGGCACATTGAAAACAAAATCAAGAACGAAATCAAAAAACAAAGAGAAAATATCAACAACAACTGGCTCCCCCCATAGTCTCGATGGGCATGGGGACCTAACAAAAGGAGAGCAAAATGAATACAGACATCGTTAAGGTCATTATGACTATTTTATTACTCTTGGGCTCAGGCTATGCAGCTCCCACCATTTTTGCAAAAATAGAGCAAATGGCTCTCATTCGAATTGCCAAAGGGCTCTCATCCTCGGAGCGATTCGCTGAAAAGCTTACTGGGAAGAAACTGAATTTTTAGCTTAGGAGATGGGTGTTAAGGAATTTCTGAACTTTATCTCTGCACCACCTCTTAGGGCTCCTTCCTTCCATATTAATACAACGACTCATAATTTTTCTTATAGATTGGTTAATTTTTCGTCAGCTCTGACTGGATGGAAAGAGCTTGTAATCGCTGATAGGATGGCTTTCAAGGTGATAAATATAATGCAATACAGCATTTTCTTGGGGGTCATTTTCCCTGTAAGTCCAGCAATTCCCGCCGAAAGATGGTTTTAGCTACTGTAGCCTGTTTTAACCTATTTGCTAAAAAATGATTTCGTAAAGACTAAAGTCCAGAAATTCCTAAAATAAGCCCCTACCATTCATAGATTTCTCCTCAAAGCAAAGCCGAAAAATCTCGGCGGGAATTGCTGCTGTAAGTCAGTCCTAATAGCCAATTACAAAATTTACTAGGAGCATTATTTCTTTCCATCCAGTCAGAGCTCACGAAAAATTAAAGGTAGGGTGAGCCCATTTTGTCAGATCGCCCTAAATGGCCTGGTTTAACCCGCCCATCGGGGCATATTAGACATTGAACTCCCTCAACCTAAACCAGTTCGGGCATCCACTATGTGTAGTGCACGGGCTAAAGTAGATGAAAATATATTTAAAGTTTTGCATGATGAAATTCTTAAACAAGACGGTATATCCAATTCTAGTACCTTATGGAAGGGCCATAAGGTTTTCGCAGTGGATGGATCGAAAATAAATTTACCACGTCAACTCGTAGATAATGGGTATCAGCAACCATGGGAAAAAGCATGGTACCCTCAAGGTCTTGTCAGTTGCCTGTACCAACTACAGTCGAAGATTCCTGTGGATTTTGATCTCTTTGCCCATAACAATGAGAGAAAGGCTGCACAAACTCATTTCAAAAAATTGTTTGAAAACGATGTTGTGGTTTATGATCGTGGCTATTATTCCTACGAAATGCTTCATGAGCATAAGGTGCGAAGTCTGCATGCGGTGTTTAGGATAAGGAGAAATGCCAACACTGTTTTTGATGAATTTATTAATAATGATCAAAAAGACTCAGTGATCCAAGTCATTCCTAGCAAGCAAATTCTGAAAGAACTACATAAAAAAAAGCCACAAGACGACTTCAAAGCCTACGCTTTGCGTTTGGTCAAATATAAAATTGGACAAACTACTTTTGTTCTAGGAACAACCTTAATGGATCAAAAAAAATATTCCATTGATGATCTGGCCAATCTCTATCATTGACGCTGGAGTATAGAGGAACTGTACAAAATATCCAAAGAACTGATGACCATTGAAGAGTTTCATTCTCAAAGTGAAAGGGGAGTCAAACAAGAATTGTTTGCACACTTCACACTTATCACTCTGACAAGATTATTTTCCAACTACACGGAAGACCGTCTTAATACATCTCAATCCCATAGTAAAAAACAAACCATGCAGACAAACTTTAAAAACAATTTACTGACAATTGCAAGAAATATTGAAGGTCTTTTTCTTCAACAAAAGGTAGTGCTTAGTAAAACCCTCAATTGCATCATTACAAATATGAAGACCTGCCGACAAAGGCTACGTCCGAATAGGCATTACGACCGAGTTTCTAGAAAACCCATCGGAGTATGGAGACCCAGTAAAGAGGTTAGGGGGGCTATGGCCAACGGATAATCACATGGATCAAAAAAAAAACTTGGGGTTAGCCCACCCCGGAGGAGTTAGAGGTTCAAATCCTTAACCGAATGGGATCTCTCACTAAACGAATGCCATTGGCCCATCGGGGCGGGTTAAGGTTCATCGAGTTTGAAGAATCTCAGTCAAGGAGATTGAGGGTTTGTGGGGTTCGCAGGATTGCTGACATCGATGACGAAGACGTCGATATCGGTGCGGCGTGCTTCGGGGAGGCGATCGATCAGCAATTCTTGGAGTCTACCGGGAGTCTTGGGCTGCTCGATGTCATCGGGGTGCCTCTTCAATTTCTTTTGGGGTAGTACATTTTCTCCAAACCAGAGAACAATATAGACGCCACGGCCTTCTGCACGCCAATCCCGTGTATAGTTTTCGAGTTGGTCGTTGGCGGCGTTCCATACGTTGGGATGCCACTGCCCCTTGATTTCGGCCGGCAATCCAATGTTATTGCATATCGCAGCGATGTCTACCCGTTTTTGATTGGGCATATGCATTTCCGGTTCGAATCGGATGGACTCTGGCAATTGCTGCAAAATACATTCGATCATTCTATTGCGGCAGAAGTTTTCGTCCTGCGGTTCGTCTTTATCTTTCCAGTAAACTTCCCATATATCGGTATTGCTGCCTTGAATTCGTTCTTGGAGTTCTTCCAATCGATCCGCAAAGTAAGATCGCATGTCATCGATCGTCTCGGGCAAATCGTCCTTCATTACAGCTTGGAGTTCCTTGATCTTGGGCGGAACATAATCGTGGTCTCGCTGGACTCTGTGTTGGAGTGCCAACGCATGTTTCAAGCAATTGATGTAGCTTGGAGCGTGGTTATCAATTAACCTTTGTAATGCTTCGGTTGCTTCGGACTGAGGGTGGCCAGCGATGGCGTCGATTGCGTCTTGGATGAATTCTGTTGCGTCCCAAGGATTCAGGTTGTCCGGTGTAACTGTAACTGAATTTGACTGGTTGGTTAATGACCACGTTGTACCGAAGTTCTCGACAATGAAGGCTAATTGGTTTACAGAAAATCTATTGAAGTGGGCATCTCTTCTTTCCGGTGAGACCCGATCACGTATGAACCAAAGAAAGTCTTGATGGTCTTCTGCCGCTTTTTTAAGTAATGTGCGGTATTTATCGAAGTCAATGTCATAGCCCGCCGACAACCATAGGAGCCTCTCTCTGACTACACCACAGCCACTCAATCTAGGGTCGACGGCGCTCGTCGCTAATGGGGAGTTTACCATGATGCGGTCACTTACCAAGTTACGTACTATTTTCAGTTGGGTCTCGTCGCTCCGGAGGGCACATATAAGTAGGGTCTCCTGGTTGGAGAGGGGCATTGCTTGGTAGCGAGATAGCCAATCGACAGCAAGTCGCCTCGCTAAGTTAGTAAGGTGAGAGTTATTAGTAAGTCGATATAACTCATTGATATGTTCAGAACCGCATTCAAGTTGAGGTTCAATGCTTGTACAAAAGTGTGTTTCCCAGTCGGATTCTTTTTGGAATAGCACCCTTTCAATCTCCTCACTAATATTGTTTCCCATGGTGCTGAAAGTGAACTGTTGCAAAGCCAAAGCCATGTAGGTTGCAAAAAGCGTGTCTCGATTTACTGCATCAAGTGAATGATTACGGCGAAGCATCTCGGCGACACCGCAGATCATCGGGATTGTGGCATTATCAGACTTGTTATCGCAGTAAAGTTCAGCAATCTTCGAGGAACTCGGCAGGTCGTCACGTTCAAGCACGCTGATAAAGCCTAACATCACTCGTTCGCCGAGTTCTTCACCGAGAAAATCATGCATTCGGCTTTCTGGGGATGTGTTAGGGTCAAAAAGTTCATGCCCATTCAAACATGCGTGGTCCAAATAGACGAAGGCCGGTTTAGAAAGAGTGTAGATATCAACGGTGTCAATATCACTCACCTGCGCTGCAAGATTGTTGCAGTGCTGTTGAAAAACTTGGTCTCGTTTTGCTTTCCTCTCTACTTTTTGCTCCTTTTGCATGGTTTTCCACTCTGGCTCAGAAACAGGAATATTTATCAATTCATCGAGAATAGTCACTAATTTCTCATTGCCGTTTGCCACCTCTATGGCAGCTTTGTACACGACAGGCGCAAGGCCATTTTCGGTTTGTCCGAATTGCAAAAGATTGCGCCACATATCCGGGTCAATCGCCCCATTGTCTACACGAGTTCGCAAGGTTGGTAGAAGATCCGCAATATCTTTGGAATTTGGAAACAAATCCAGACCAGTACTGGGGAGGCGACATACCTTTTTCACAAAATTGTCTGCACAGGAAGTCAAACATATATGTTTTTGAAGTGCTTGACGGAGTGCTTTATTGTCGCAGAATATTGAAGCTAACATTTTAACCATGTCACTGCAGTAGTCAAGGTCTCCGTTCCTCCACACAATCCATGACCATATGCGGCTGGGTTTAATCGTCGAATCAGCTGTGAGAATTTGAGCCATAAGGTAACTCAGAATGTCTACGATGAATTGGCGTTTTGATGAATATTTGTTGTCATCGAATAGCGGCTTTGCATGCTTCGCTATGCCGTCAAGCAATGTGGGGAGTTGATTGGTGTTAAAGTTTTGGAAGACACTGTTAAGTAGGTGCTGAGGTTTGTACGATGCTGATGTGGCATTCGGATTATCCACAAACTTAGCATAATTGATAATAATGTCAATGATAATCCTAAGAGACAGTGTGGATGCTTTAATATCAGCGAGGATATCGCCTGCTAACTGTGCAGAATCGGAGTCATTCAGGTTGAGGAGGCTGTTAACTATTTCTTCCTGTTTTTTTTGATCAATATTAGTGTGGAGCGCCTTCCAGGCGTACAATCGCGAGTGAAAAGTGCGAGTCTGGTCGAGCATTATATTTTTGAGTGTCTGCACTAGTTCTTTTTCTTTCGCCAGTTTGGTCCCAGCCATCGCTTCGAGTAGGAGTTCGTTGAACTGCGTGGAGCATTTAGGCGCAATTTCCGAAAGAATCTCCTCTCGAAGCTCCGACCTCATCAGACCAGAGGCAGAATGCCTACCCCAGCCTTCCAATTTAAAATAGGAGTCTTGCTCGAAAAGTTTTTTGAGTCCAAAGAAGAGGGTTCTTGCTTGGCTAAGCTCAAGCCTCTCTGTATCGCCATAGAGTAGAACAGCGTAGGGATCAGCGTCGATGCAACGGCCGGCCAGCGCACTGCTGAAATGTGCCATCCATGCGTTCAGGCCACGTAGCGAGGTCGGTACACCTTCGTTTTGACGGAAGAGGTTGAATATTCGTTTTTGGGAGAGGCCATCATCAAAGCAACGTGCAAGCCATTTGGCACCGAGAAACTCTGCGATCACACGGTGAATATGTGAAAATTTGCATTCACTTTGACTTTGAAACAGGCGAGTTTTAAGCACATCATTTGCCGCTTTGCTGCGCGGAAGTTCTTTGATATCTGATATGTGCAGGAAGCCATCGGGCACATCTGAGTAGGGACCTGTGTAAACGCCAGCGCAGTCACATAACAGCTGCATTGCACAGATTGCACCGGTGGCTAAGAGAAGTTCTTCTTTGTTCGTCATTACATGGGGATCTTCGTGATGGTACTGATTTTCTTCTTTGAGCATGACACCACAAGCACTATCGAAGAGTTGGGCACGGGTGTTCGGGAGCGGATCTGAATTTTGTGCGACCTCGCCGAGCATTCGTAGGGTTAGGGGATTTCCGTAGAGGGCCTCTATCCCACAATGCTCAAGGTGATTCAGGAGAACTTCAGCATCAATCTTCGGAAAATCTAACGACAAGAAGGAGTACGCATTGTCACGGGTAAAGGGTTGCAGGTGAAGCAGCCTAGGGACTACACCGTAGTCGTCTTTGATCTTGACTCGATCTACAGTCAACCAGTCGGCCTCACGGCAAGAGAGAACAAATTTGGGGTAGTTCATTGCCGAAAGCTTTTCGAGTACTTTTTCGATCGCGCTGCCGGGCGCAGCAGAAGCAATCTCGTCAAGCCCATCTATAATAATGACTCTTTGACCTGCGGAGATCAAAGAATCGGGTTTGGGAGTACGGGTGAGTTTGTCAGCGGAGATATACTTCGCACCGGGTTGTTTACTGAGTGCCTTGGTGAGTACGGTTTTTCCCAGACCTGGGTCACCGAGAATCACAACTGGACAATCAAATTCTCCGATTTTGTCTTGTTCTAGGGTTGTCCTCTCACACTCAGGGCCATCGTAGGCAAGTGTTCTCATAATTGGGGCGAGCATTGGGGAACTCCATTCTGATGTCCTTTTAGTTTATAGGGTATAACCATTTTCCATTCTTCTAAATCTTCTTCAAAATTAAATCACAACACAAACCCAAGCTCCATGGGCACCTTTCTGATTACCAAAAGTTATCTTACCACCCCATGATTCAATGTCGAGTCTGGCTGTGTAAAGGCCTAGGCCATGGCCGCCTTTTTTTCCGTAGGTGAAGCCTTGAGTGCCTATGTGAGGGAGGGCTTTGTCGCTGAAACCTGGGCCTTCATCTGTGATGCATATGGAGATGGAGTTGTCTTGCTCTTTCATATGAATTTTAATCTCGCCTATTTGGTCTACCTCTCCTTCTTTTAGGCTTTTGTGACCTTTGTGGTGACTATGGTGGTTGGTGTGGTCGCTGTGGTCGTGGTCTTTGAGATTGATGTAGCTGTCATGGTCGCCATCGCTTCCGGAGCTTGATTGGGAGGGGAAGTTTGGACGAAGATCCGTACGGGAGGGACTCAAGCTCATAGCTTCAATAGCATTGTTTAAGATATTGGTGATGGCAGCCTTAAAATCTATGGGGTCCACTTCTTTTGTGTATGAAGAGGAGAAGGGGCAGGATTGAACTTCTGAGATGACAAGGTCCTGCTTTTGGGAGTTTTGAAATCGAATTTCAGAGGCGGCTTGCTCAACAAGATTGTAGAGGTTCACTTTGGCAAGTGGTTTGTTTTTCTTGTATTCAAGAGCCTTGGAAACAGATTCTTCAATCTCTTGTATGGAACCTCTTAGCATCTCTTCTTTTTCTTTGTCAAAGCTATTTCTTAGGAGAGGGAGGATAGTATTTATATTGCTTAGAGGTGTTTTAATATTGTGAAGCACCTTTTGGGAGATCTCATGGGAGACTTTTTCTCTTGTGCTTTCAGAAACCATCTTTTTCATCTCATCCAGAGCATGGGAAAGATTCTTGATGGATTTAAAGGATCCCTTAAACTCTTGAGGAACGTTTTTATCAATCTCTCCTTTTTTCAGGAGGCGATTGAGAAGTAAGATAAATCGGTCAAGGTATAGATTCATTCCAAGTAGTGTCAATACCGTGAGAGCGATGGCGAAGAGGAAGTTCAATGAGAAGACCATGAGAACCTGAGGTGTTCCTAGGGCTCCAAAGGAATCTAAGGCGAATGTGATCTGAACGAGAAGCCCTTTGTTGATAAAGATACAATAGGCATGTTGGCCACTACCTGATTTGTAATAGGAAGAGGGCATGTTAGGATTGCAAATAAATTTTGTTCCTGTGTTGGAGGTGATTTCTTCTTTTGATATGAGGTCATAAAATAAGATGGATTTTATTTTGACGCCCTCGGATAGCTCTTTACTAAGAAGCTGCTCCATGACTCTTCGGTAGTTGCCTTCGCCAACATCTCTGGACAAAAGGCTTAAGGCGAGTTCAGATTGAGAAAGAACTGATTCTTTGAGCAAGTTCTTTCTTTGAATATGAATAATAAAAAGTGTAAAGGTCAGGTTCAAAATAATAGCTATAAGAATAATCAGAGCAATAAGTTTTTTCTTACTTAAAGAACTAGGCCACGGGATGAACTTCACCTTGCCTCCTTTCCATGATATCTTCTTTTAAAGATCCAGGTTGAAAAGGCCACATATTTTTCTTAGTCACTTGCACAGAGTAACCAGAAATTCTAAATTCTTTAAGGTGAAATATGTAAATATCGTCTATATGAAAATCACTGATTTTGTAGGTGCTTTTTTTGAGTTTGGAAAATCCTATTTTTTGAGTGGGAAAATAAGCATTTTGTTGTCTTTCTTCAAAAGCATAAAAATAAAAATGATCCACAAAATGAGTTACATTTTTAGATTTCCTTTGAGTCCTATCCTTCAATTTGTGAAATTCCCAATAAAATCTCCACGCTTCAAAGAACGCTTTTTCTAAGGATGAATAAATATTCTCATGACAACCATATCCAAATATATTGTAAGGCACTTCATTTTGTGATATATGGCAACAAATGACAAAGAGTCCATAATCATTGGGGAGATGATAAAAATGAGATTTGAGGTTATTCTTCATTCCTGAAAGAAGATTCAAAAGTCCCCATTTATAGATCCCAGTTATTTCTTGACACTCTTTCTTTCTGAGCCAAAAATCAAGAACAACCTGTCTTTCAATGATCTCCCTGTAGGAGTTAAAAATGCCCATCAATGGATCCATGGAGAAACTTAGGCCATTGGAAGACTTTATTTGGTGTGTGTGGCTCTCAATTTTTTTAGAAAAATCAACCTTCAGCCCATTCATATTTTCATGAGAGATAGGTATTCTTTCAAAAAGTTCCCCAATACATCTCATTTGGGCTGTTTTTTGATTGTGCCCCTCACCAGTAGATTTGATGGTTTTTTTATTTATAAAAAGTTCACCCATATACCAGAAGAATGGTATAAGTGTTGGGCATCCATTTGTATCTTTCATCTTTAATCGATCATCCTGAAGTAGGCAGTCAATGGATTTTTTAACGTCTGTGAAACGATATTTTTCCCCAAGTTTGTCTTTGGCGTCTGAGAAATGATTCTCTATGAGATGTGACACTCTCATTCCTTATGCCAATCCCATAGGTTGAAGCTGCCATCAAAGTAATTCATCTCTTTGAGTTTATATTTACCTTTGGCACAGTAAACCATTCTTGTGTGCATGAGAGGCAAGATCATATAATTTTTTAGGAGCCCAAAATGAACCTCTTTAAGGAGGGAGATATATTTTGATCTATCGATTTCATTTTTTGACTTGTTTAAAAGTTCATTTAACTCTTTGTTGTCAGCGAAGAAGTTAAACAAAGGGTGATTGAATAAATAGATCATTTCCACAATGGGGTCCAAAGCGCTGACTCCAGAGTATATATACAAAAGGTCATATTCCTTTTTTTGTAAGAGGAGTGAATCACTCTTGGCATCTGAGAAAATAATATTTAAATTCACACCAAAATCTTTGAGCTTCTCTTTTATCATAAAAGGTATAGGGCTTTCACCCATAATACTAAGGAGAAGTAAATTTATCTCCAATTTCTCTTTTGTGGGCTGTGAATCATATAATTTTTCAATCTTTGATTCTTGAATTCTTGATATATTATTTTTTGTAAAAATTTGATCTGTTCTTTCTGCAATTTCTTCATTGATTTTAGTATTTTTAAAGGCTTTCTTGATAAGAGAAAAAATATGTTTTCTTTTATCGTCAGTGTTCATTTTGTCAGAATTAACATTTGGAAGAAAGAATTCTGTGAGAGCAAATGCGCTGAGGTACTTTTGACCATCCAGATCCAAATATTTGATGCTCTTGGCATAATGGGACCCAACAAGTACGATATCATCTGCTTTACTGTAGTAGTCCATGGCCTCTTGCGTGTCGCCTATTTCAACGATATTGACTTTATCAGGGGAATCATCCCTGAGCAAAGGGTGGGATGAGTGTCTTTTTAGGCTCATTTTTTGAGATGTGAAATTTGTTACCTGATAAGGTCCAGATAAATTGCTAAGATTTTCCTTTGAAGGGTTGTCTGGATAATCCTTGGGAGCGACACTCATTTCTGGAATACTTAATTTATAGATGAGCGCATTGAGTGGGTTTTTGAGCTTTATTTCTATGGTGTTCCCATTGAGGGTCATAGATTCATTAATATCTGCGCTTAACAAGGATTTGTAGATGTCTGAATGCTTCATCTTTGGAGAGGAGATGGCACGCTTCAGGCTCAAGAGAGTATCTTCAGGGGTAATGGGGGCGCCATCATGAAATATGTATTTACCAGATAAAGATAGGTTGAGGGTCTTTTTATCTTTGGAAAAAGACCAACCATCTGCCAGAGCAGTCTTTACGTCGGAGTTATTTCCAACTCGAACCACTGTTTCACCAATATTATTCAGTATGAAGATGCTCCAAAGGCTGGCTCCATCGGAGATATTCCACGATCTTTCAAAGTGAAGGTTGGGAAAAATCACAGTGAGCTTATCTGGTGAAGAATTTTCTTGGTCATGGTTCTTATGATTCACAATAACTCCAATCAATACAATAGCAATAATAGCGCAGACAAGAGTGCCAAGAAAAATTCTTCTCATTTCTCGTCAAGGCAAACTGTAACTGGACGATTTTCTGCCAACTCAAGTATGGGTTCAATATGCGATGGATCAACAGGTACGACCTCACTGGTTTCTTCTAGGCAAATTATGATCTCTTTATTTTTATCAAAAATTTGATAGCATCCTGGTTCCAAAATGTTTATGTCCTCCTCTTGTTCTGAGCCTTGAGATCCTGGGCCTTGAGAATAGCCAGCGTTGGCCAAGAACATAGGGGTTAAGATAAAAGAACCGATTGCAAGTAGGCATATTTTTAATATTTTCATGACTATTCCTCCATATATTATTTTTATTGGTTGTTTGGTTGTTTGTTTATTGTTGGTATGTCTTTTCTTTACTCAATGAAACATTGTATCTATCCATTTTGGATAAAATATTAGATTCCGAGATACCCAAGAGTTGAGCCATCTCTTTTTTGGTCTGACATCTTAGAGAGGCTTCTTCGAGAAGTTTTTTCTCAAACATTCTCTTGAACTCTTTGATCCCTGGGAATTTTTCAGTTAAAAAACGAGTGGGTAGACTCTCAAAATCCGAGTATTCAATATACTCGGTGGGTTTTTTGCTATGAAACACAGACTTTCTTGAAACCCCTAAGATAATTTTCCAATTAGAAAAATCCAAAGCCCCATTCCTGTCAGATTTAGAGCTTATCATAAGTCTTTCAAGGTCATTTCTGATTCCTCGGATGTTAAAGGGTATATTGTCTCGATGGAGATATTCCTTTAAGTCATCGGGAAGATCTTCATAGGAAAAAATTTTTCTCAGATTCTCTTTCTGAAGGTTATTGATAATAGATTGACAGATATGGGGGATGTCCTCCTTTCGTTCTTCAAGGGGTGGGAGGGGGATATCAAAGGTGCAGATTCTCGCATATAAATCTTCACGAAATTCCTTTTTCTCCACCATCTCTTTTAGATTTTTGTTTGTGGCAAGGATAATGCGGGCCGTAGTGGTGAAATTTTTATTCCCCCCCACGCGGCAAAATTCTCGTTCCTCAATCACCTTTAAGAGCTTGGCTTGAACCTCAAGGCTTGCTTCTCCAATTTCATCAAGAAACAGGTCCCCACCATTGGCGAGTTCAAAAAGCCCCTGTTTTGCTGTGTTAGCCCCAGTAAAAGCCCCTCGTTCGTGGCCAAAGAGTGTGCTGTCGGCAAGGTCTTTGGGTATATTTGCCATATTGATATTAAAAAAGGGGCGGTTCTTTTGCTGTAGAAACACAGCTCTCAAAGATCCAAGTCTCTTAGCTGCCACTGTTTTTCCTAGACCTGACTCACTCAAGAATAAAACAGGTGTGGAGTATTGGGCCAGTGTTTTCAGTTGTATCTCTATGCCTTGCATAGCTGAAGATTTATAAACATATGCTCCCATGGGCTGTTTATCCATCATTTTTTCTCGAACTCTTTGGAGTTCTAGCTTGGCTTTTTTGAGGGCTTTGAGAATTTGGGCATTTCTGTATGCCAGATAGTCGGGACTCGTGCTTTTCACAACATATCCACAGGCTCCCATTTGTATGGCCTCCACGGCAAGCCTTGTATCATCATGGCCCGTCACCACAAGAATCTGGGTGGCAGGCTGAATATCAAGTATCTCTTGAATGTGCTGCATTCCATCTACATTTATCCCGCGATCATCCACGCCGAGGTCACGATCCAATAGGATGACATGCAATGTTTGTCTACGAAGTATTGAGAAGGCATCACTTATGTTTGAAGCTAGGTGAATATTAATTTCATTAAAGGAAAGCTCCAATTTTTGAAGAAGATCCATCACACTCATTCGGTTCACTTTGAGCGCTGATTCCTCATCATCAATAATGAGGACACTCACTTTAGGATCTTTATGCTCATGCTCATGGTTTCTCATTGGGCCAAGCCTCCTGTTAGAAAAATTCAAGAGAAGTCGTTGTTTGGATATTTTTGAAAAATTATTTTATTTATTTTTAAAAGTTATTGTTTCTTTTATACCTTTCCGGCCTCTTTGTCAAGAGAAGATCGAGAGAAATTATTACATGCTCTATTTTTGTATATTCTGAAAACAGAACTTTTCAATTATAAATTCTAAAAATAGAATAATTCAAGATATCAAGAATTAAGTATATTCAATAACTTAGCTTATTTTCAGAGTTGGCAAGAAACATGCAATAGATATTCCTGAAGTCTATTTCTTAGCGACGACATGATTCTTTGTCATATCAGTCTCACTCAAGAAATAAGCGTCGAAGAAAATTTCCCCCCTATAAATGGGTATTTGTTAACCCCCTAGAGGGCTACTGTTAACCCCCCCCCGTGTACAATCACCGTATATGAGGGGGTAAAAAAATATAAAGCAGAAATATGAATAAATTTTACACACCTGAGATCGTAGCAATGGCATGCAATTTTACAGCATCTCGGTGGAAGGAAGAAAATGAAACCTTAACCCTTCATGCACTGAAGGCACACTATGTGGAGATATCAATGAAAAAGAACAAGATAAGCCAACCTTGGATGAATCATAAGAATCAATTGAAATCTAACAAAGAGATATTAGAAATATGCCCCCATTGGTCAACGGGGCAGTGGGAGGGGTATCTTTCTTCCACTGATGGAAAGCGTACAGAAAGCCTTATGGAGGACGCACACTTTACAGAAAATACCTCTCAAGAAGATTATAAGAGCGTCCTCCCCTCGGCTTCAAAAGAGAAGAACCTTAAGCTCCTAAAGGAAACTTTGGGTGAAATTCTCAAACAACTTTCAGATAACCAAAGGCAAGTCATTCATTGCCTTTTCTGGGAAAACCTTAGCTTTGGTGAGATATCAAAAGAACTTGGCGTCAGTCGAGTGGCCATCCTGCAAACAAAAGACCGTGCTCTTAAAAAAATATCTAAACTCTTATTGAAGGAAGTTTCAAGAAGAAATGGAAGCTTTGAGGAGGTGAAAACCAAAAAACAGTGTTTAAAATCAAAATCTAAAAATTCTTATTCCAATACAGATCCAATGGTAGCCAGCTAGAGGATAAATCAGTTGGCTACAATAAATAAAGGCATAGATAAAAAGTAACGATTCACCCTTTTCTTCTGGAGGTCATAAATTTATGACTATGAAAACTAGATTTTTAATTGAAGATGATATGATTGTAAGATCACTTGTGAAGCAACTTCCTCGCCAACAACGCAAAGCTATTCTGCTTCGCTTTTGGAAGGATTACTCCTTACCTGAAATTGCAATGAACCTAAACATCACCACAAAGAAAGCTTCTAAATTATTAAAGAAAGGATTGTTGAAAATAAAATTTGGGTGCATAGAGCATCCAAATTTTTTAAAGTCAGCAAAGTGTTCTTTTGGAAGAAATGAAATTCACTAAAAATTATTTGAAGGAGATTACCCATGGTAAATGTATTTGATATATTTAAAGGTCACAGGAATAAGGATGGGAAAGTTCAAAGAATCAGAAAATTAGGTCATGCCTACTATTGTGAAGATTCTGGCTTCTGCGAAGTCAAGATTCATGGGTCTAGTGACTCACAATATATTTTAGAGGCTGAAAACAGTGTTCTCAAAGACTATGACTACAATATATTTTACGAGGACCTCGAAAATAAAGATTTGGAACGAGTGGGAGTGGGCTACCTTTTGCATGGGCCTAATGTGGGACTGGTTCGTCTTGAATGGGATTCTTACGATAACTCTGATGCTTATATCGACTTGTCGCCCTCTTCACCTCATTCCTCCTCTCGATTAGAAAATTCGCAAACCATTCAAAATTCTCAAGATCCTCAAGGATCTCAAGAATCTCAAAACTTTGAAATTTTTGTGAAAGAAATTGCCTAGTGATGGGCTCTATCCATCCCTTCCGGGCGAAAGGTTCAAAGGAAAAAACTAAGACTAAAGCTAAAGCCTATATCAACATCAACTTTAAAAACTATAATTTTATGGAGGCATTGACATGAGTAACATTGACATGAGTAACAAAAAAAATAATCACTCTCTCTCTAAGAAAAGATCAAATGAGGTTCTCATTTTAGGTTGGATGGACCCAAGAAATGATATTGTTCACCATGCTGGAGTGGCTTTTTACAATCCAAACTATGGTGAGTATCTCTTAAAGATTGATGAAGAGCCCAATGAGAAGCAATACTTTTTAAAAGCCTTTGAGTGCAGTGATGATGGGTCCACCAGCTACAGAATGGAACTTGTCATCAAGCGCAAGAATGGCCAATTTCTCAAGCGTAAACTTGTAGGCTTAGGGCATCGCCACAAAGGAACTTATGGGAATGTCTTTATTGACTACGGGTCCAAGTTTAAAACTCTTGTGCTGTACCTCAAGGAATATCCATGTGTTTAAGAAGCCTAGGACTTATATGTCTACTCATGGGAATTTTTCTTTTGTCTAAGGACTTCACCTTGGCAGGTCTAGGGGGCATCGGTTTTGAAAGTCGTATTCAGAGCCTCACTAATAGTCTTATATCGGTGATGCTGCCCACCATTGCCATTTTAGGGTTGGTTTACGCCGCTATTCAAGCGGCCATGGGGGATGAGGGAGCAAAAAAGCGAATGCTCCTCGTGATTGTTGCCTGTATGATTGGTTTTCTTGCCCCTATGATTATTCGCTGGTTTCAATCGGCGGTGGGAGGGTGATAGCAAAAAAAATGACAAATGCTAAATGGTGGATGCATCTAGGTGATGGAGATTATTCGTGAGAGGGAGATCATCCGTGAGAGGATAATGAGATATGAATATGATAGAGATCAGGCAAGGGGGCTTAAATAATGGAGATCAGAAGATCGGAAGTGCACCGAAATCTTGATGCTAAGTTTAAGGTTGGGGGGCTTGAGGCCCTCGACCTTTTTATTTCTCTTATTCTTGGAGCCATTATGAGCCTTTGTTTTTCTGAAACAATTTTAGAATTTCCCATGGTTTTTGGAATTCCCATGCTGGTTCTTGCCATCTTGTACTTTGGGAAAAGAGGCAAGCCCGAAGGTTTCCTACTTGATACTCTTCGCTTTTATCTTGAGCCAGGTTTTTTCTCATCGGGGCAAGAGCCAAGGGAAATTTATCGGATGAGGAAAAAAATTTATGATAATTCCTCCTACAAAGAAAACCAATGCAAGAAACTGTAAAACACCAATGCAAAAAAACAAATGAAAGGAAGTCCAATGAAAAAAAACCACATGAAAGGAAATCAGAACTCTATGGATGCCCTCGCAAGTGAGTTGGAATTTTGGCACTTTGATGAAGATATAATGGTTTTTAGGGATGGGTCCCTTGGGAGCGGCTTCCAGCTCTCAGGCTTTGATATGACCTGCGCCACCAATGAGCAAATCAATCAAATGACCCAGCACCTTGAAGACCTTATGGTGGCCTCAGAAGAAGGGCTTAAGTTTCAAGTTCTTTACAAACTCTCCCCTTATGTTGAGAAACTTATTGAGGATCACCGAAAGCTGTCTGAGAAAATAGAAGGACCTTACCAGAGAGTCGTCCAGGCTCGCCTCGGGTTCTATCGTCAAAACCAGATGGAGAAGAAATACTTTTTCCCTGAGATTTACTTCTTTGTTCGCAGCCAGCCCTTGGGAACTCAAAAACAGGGGCTTTTTTCTTCAAGCCACCACTTTACCTCTCTCCTAGAAAAAGACTTTGAGCAGGGAAAAAGAAAATTTATGCGTTCTCTTCATCAGGTGGAGTCTCACCTTGTTTCCGCAGGGCTAAGCCCCAAGCCTTTGGTCCGTGAAGCTTGGTTCCAGCTTATTTTTGAACACCTCAATTTCGAGAGGTTTGAACGAAGCCCGGAGGGGCGAAGGGAAAAAGTAGACATTCCCCATTATCGTCCACCTAAAACCCTCTTTGACCCTTCCGTAAGTGAGCAACTCACTCTCACTGATTTCATATGGGATAAAGATGCTATCTCTATGGGAGGCTATAAATTTCGCACACTCAGTCTTGCCACCCTCCCCGAAGGACAAACTTGGGCCTCCATGGCTCATGTTTTTTCCACGCTGCCCTTTCACTTTTGGATAAGTCAGTCCATTCATCTCTTGAACCAGAGGAAAGAAAAAGGCTCCCTAGAACTCAAGAGAAGAATCGCCTACTCCATGGCTTCGGGAAGTCAGAATGTCAGTGACCTTGATTCAGAGAACAAGTTAGGGCAAATAGAAGGGCTCTTGTCCCATCTTATTGAAGGTTCAGAGAGATTGGTTTCTTCAGACTTTAATGTGATTATTTGGGCAAAATCTCAAGAAGAGCTTGATGATAAAACCGACGAGATTTTTAAAACCTTTCGTTTGCTCAACCAAGCTGAGGGATTGCAAGAGACCTTGGCTGGAAAAACAGCTTTTCTTAAATCTCTTCCAGGATGTTGCGAGGGACTTCGTCACAAGAAGATGAAGTCCAGTAATGCCGCCCACCTTATGCCGGTCTTTGCCAATTGGCGAGGAAACCCAAGGCCCGTATGTCTCCTTCCCACAAGAGATGGGGAGCTTTTCTCACTGGACCCCTACGCCGAACACCTTCCCTCATGGAATGGCATTGTTTTTGGCTCCTCAGGAAGTGGCAAGAGTTACACGCTGGTTCAACTTATGGCCATGTTCTATGGAAAGGTCACCCGTAGTCCATCGGGAAAAGTTCATAGGCCAAGAATTGTGTGGATTGACAACGGGGCTTCATCGAAAAGGCTCATTGAAGTTCTAGATGGTGAATTTGTGGATTTTAGCTTGGAGTCGGATTTGTGCCTTAATGTGTTTGACCTCAAGAAGGGGGAAACCCAACCAAGTTCCCATAGAGTTCGCACCATCCTCGCCGTGCTTGAAATGATTCTCAAGGATGAAGATCAAAAAAGTCTTGGCAAGAGGGAGAAGGCTCTTTTAGAAGAGCAGATTTATAAAGTCTATAAAATTCATAGTGAAGAAGAGCGCGAAGAATATGGAGAAGAGCTAAGAAAATTGCCAACACTGTCTGATTTTAAATCCCTCTTAGATGGTCATCGTGACCCTAAGATGAGGCGGTTTGGAGAAATCCTCTATAGTTGGACAGGTTCTTCATCTTATGGTCACATGCTTGATGGTTCCACCAATGTGAAGCTCTCAGAAGACCTTGTCTCTGTGGAAGTTCGCCACTTAAATGACTACCCCGACCTTAAGGATGTCATACTTTTGATTTTAACATCTTATATTCAAGATGTGGCTTCGTCGGATATCGAAAGGGAGTATCTTCTGATTATTGACGAAGCAGAAAGACTCTTACAATCAGAGCTAGCAAGGCAGGTGGTTATCACCTGTTATCGCACTTGGCGAAAATTTAAAAGTGGCATTTGGTGTCTGAGTCAGAATTACAAAGACTTTATGATGGATGACTCCCTTAAAGACGCTCTGATGACCAACACCACCAATATTATTATCCTTCCTCAGCGTAAAATTGACTGGAATCATTTCCAGCAAACCTTTGACTTCAATGATGTTCAGGTGGAGCGAATCAAGAGCTTATCCATATGCAAAGGGGAGTACAGTGAAATGTATTACCTTCAAGGAGATAGGGACACCATTTTACGGTTGACTCCCGAACCCTTGAGTCATTGGTTTTCCACATCCGATGCCAACCACAAGACTCGCATCTCCCATGTCGAGACTGAGTTTCCAGAGATGAGTCAACTGGATGTTTTGGAGTATTTGGCTTTTTCACAACCAGAGGGTGAGGAGGCCAAAGAGCCCTGAAATTCAAGAATATGAAACCAAAAGGTCATGAAGTCAAGGAGTGATGAACTCACTCTTGCTCCCCATCGATAATGGTCCAGCCCTTTCCCTTTAAGCTTGTACGAGCTGATGCAGCACTGGAGTTATATTTTAATGTGCCCACATTAATTGTATTATGTCTTGTTGTAGGTGTGCTTTTGTTGAATTGTATTAGAAATTTTGAATAATTTTCAATGGATAAAGATGAATTTCTAAGGAAACCACTTTGGTTGGAAATGTTCGAAAAGTTCCACTTACTTACATCTGGGTTTGCTTGGGTTGCATTGTCAAACATATATTCCATATTTGTGACCTTAGAAATATCCCACTTACTTACATCTGGGTTCGCTTGGGTTGCATAATAAAACATATCCTGCATATGTATGACATTGGAAGTATCCCACTCACTTGTATCTGGGTTTGCTTGGGTTGCATCAAAAAACATAGCTCTCATATCTGTGACCTTGGAAGTATTTCCTCCAAAGACTGTTTTGAGCAAAGAATTGTCTTCAAAAGCATAAGACAAATCTTTCCATCCTACATTTCCAAGATCGTTCACCTGAAGTAAACTATCTTTTGAAGAATCCACGTTATTTTGGAATCCCTCACAAAGTCCCATAATTGTGACTGTATACACGTTATCGATAAAGTAGGTATGTACCTTATCGGGATCATCAAAAGACGTCACTTCACTGACACCACTGTTATCTCCCCAATCCACAATAAAATCATATTTTAAATTTGGTTTAAGGGGAAGGGTGAATTTATCTTTACTATCGATAGACCATACTGTTACAAAATGATGGATATCATTGACGACAGCAACACTTTGTGTGTCCTCTCCATGTGTCACTGTGACCATGATTTCGTCTGATGTTGCTTGGCTCACATCGAAAGCTCCTGTAAAGACATTGGAACTACAAGGCACTTCTACAGAAGTGATTTGAGGTTCTCCAACAATCACCGACACGTTTCCATTCATATTTGAATCACAGATTCCTTGTATCGTGTAGGACCTTGAATTGGATGAATGAAGGGAGGCCAATGGTTCATTGATACTTAGTGTGGGGCGCTCACTCGGTATCGGGTTGGAGTTCGACGTGGGAGCCGTGTTTGATGTAGGAGTGGTGCTCGACGTGGGAGCCGTGTTCGACGTAGGAGTGGTGCTCGAAGTAGGAGAGGTAACAATACTTTCTTGATTTTGCTTGTCGCTATCGTTCTTCTTGCAACCGATAAGGATTGTCAAAGATAAGGTGATTAAAATTTCATGGATTGTCTTCATTTTTTTGTTGTTTCTCATTTTCTACCTTGATCTTCAAAGAAGGAACTTGTTCCGTTACTACTTCTACTAAATAGTTCGGTAAATTGTTTGGTTGAGTGAAGTCAAAGGGGTGTGCTAATAATATACTGTAGAAATTACCGTCCTTTAGTCTAACTTAATACTATCAGTTTAAGAAGAATCTACCCACAAGATTGACTCTGCAAGTGCTTTGTATTGAACTTTTAAGGGATTGATGAAAATTTTAAGGCCTTAAACCGACAGTGTCGAGCTCAACCTATGACTAAATGCTGATTGAAGAGGGCACAAATTGACGCTGTGGGTATATAATCTACAGTATATCGTTAGCACACCCAGTCAAAGTATGATGATTTAAGATGAGAAATATGCATAGTAATTTCATTCTAGTACGATTTTTTCCCAAGAAATACGAATCGCCAACAATCAAATAACCAATGGAGCAAACCATAACTACACACAACACAACACAACACAATACAATGAAAAGGAGTACATATGTTTTTTAAGGTAAATATTTTTGGCACCAATATTTTCATGATTCTGATCTTTTATATTTCCATCGTTTCTCCACCGGCTTATGCCATTGTTGGGGATTTGGGTGCCGGCTGGGCGCAGGTTCCCTACTTGGTCAAGATATTGGATGAGAACCATAAACGCTACCAACAACTCAAGAGGATGATGGATCAATCCCAGAATTCCAGTGACTACCTCCGAGGTATTCACTATGGAATTGAAAATATCACGGGACTCATGAGCAGCTTGCCGCTTAAGGATCAGGGAATTCTCAGTGATCTCCGTAGTTTTAATAACTCCATTGAGACGGTTTACCAAGTTTATGGCAAGATTCCCAAATCTCCGGAAGAGGCTTTTCACAGGCTTCACGATGAAAGTATCGCTGAATCCCTTATGATGATTGCATCATCCAAGGATTACTCCAGATCACAGGAGGCAAATTCAAACTCACTCATACAGCAAGCATCTTCATCTTCCCCCAAAGGAGCTGCTAGAGCTACAGCCGTTTCCAATGCCATGATTCTTGAAAGTATGAGCCAATTGATTCGTCTTCAGAGTCAAAGCCTCAAACTTCAAAGTGAAATGCTGGCTATGAGAAACAAGAAGGAAAAGTCCAGTGTGAGGTCCTATCAGAAGGTGTCTCAACAATTGAGATCATCTCTTCAGAAGATATCAAGGTCCGATAGGTTCATAAAGTTTTAAATGTTTGGTTCACTTGCGGGTATTGCTAAGGATATTCGGGTAGAAATTTTAGAAATTTATTGGATTCTTTTGATTCCACTTGTTCTCTTACTTGTTATTATGGAGTCTCTTAAAGGGTCTGGTAACACCGTAGATGTGTTCGATATTCTAAGGCGTGTTGTGGTGTCCATGATTATGCTGTTTTCCCTTGATTACACCATCCATATGATCGGCATGGTGGGTGATGGTGTGATCGGGAAAATAGATAAGATTGCCAATGTGTGGGAGGTGCTCACTCACCTTGGCCCCAAGGAAAAGGACCTTTCTGGGGGGCTCTTTGATTTGAGGGGGCATATTTTATATATCTTCTCTTTGATTTCTTACATTGTCGCCCTTTTGGGTTTCTTTGTGGCCGAAGCTCTCACTCACTTTGTGTGGGTGGTGTTATTTACCATTTCTCCGTTAATGATTCTTGCCTATGTTCCGAAGTCCACATCCCATATAACGGTTAACTTGTACAAGGGGCTTATCAAAGTAGTGATCTGGAAGATCTTATGGACTGTGCTTGGAGTTTTACTTCTTAAATTGGCCATGAGTCCTCAGTTTCATAGCATGGAAGACTTTATTATGTCCATTGTCCTCAATTTGTGCATTGGACTCAGCATGCTCTTTATTCCCATTGCCACAAGGTCTTTGATTAATGATGGCTTAGAAAGCGCGGCGTCTGCTCTAGCTTCAGCCCCAGCCATGGCCACAGTGACGGCAGCTAAATTTTATGCCCAAAAATTTGCCAAGCAGGGAATGATTCATACCCTTGGAGCTGGACAGTCTCTAGGGCAATTTATGGCTAAACCCCTGTCAAGAACCCTTCTTGCAAAGCCAATGGTGGGGCCATGGATGAGACCACTGGCCAACCGAATGGAGAGAATGGCTAAGAAGACAAATCCTAATAGGGGCGTCAGTGCTAATTTTAATATGAGTACTCCTGCCAATATCAATGCTTCGGCAGAAGAAAGGGCTCAACTTCAGACACACGTCACAAAACAAGAAGGCATAGAGAGAAAGCAACCACCACCACCTTACATTGATAAAGGGAGACCCCAAGAATGATGATCGAAGTTATCATAGAAAAAACCTGTCAGGATATGGAGTGCAAAATGAAAAGAGCTATAGAGAGAAATCGGGGGAAGCTTGTGGGGACAAAGGGGACAAATGAAGGAAAGTTTGTAGAGAAAAGTTTAGAAAGAAGCATAAAGACAGACAACAGGAAAATCATGGGGAGAAGCACCGTGAGAGATACTAAGAAATGTACTGGGAAGTGTGTTGAGAGAAGTGCATACAGAAGTACTAGAAAATTCATGAAAGCATTTGCAGAAAATATCATGAATATTATGAAAATAGGTCTACCATGAGTTCATCCACAGCCATGAGTGCGTGGAAAGATATTCATTCTCTATTAAGAACGCATAAGCTTATCAATCTTGGATTGATAGTCATTTGTATTATGCAGGCATTGACAATCGCTCTTCTATATTTGGATGACCCTATTGTGGTTATCAAGGAAGGGCGAAAGAAGAGTTATTTGCGAGCCCAAAGGGCTCGTATACCTCTTTCGGAAGAGGATATCAAGAATTTTGTGGAGGACTTCTTACGCATCCGCTACGAATGGGAGGCCCTTCATCCCAAAGCCATGAGAACAAGCCTCAGCCCTTTGGTGACTGATGGTTTGAATAAGAAGATTTTTAAATTCCTCGTTCATCTCAAAGAAAATGACTTTAAGGATAAGAAAATATCTCAAGTCATTGTCAACCTCTCTGTGACTGTCACAGAAACAGAGGTGGTGGCACAATTTGACAAGCTCCTCAGAGTCGAGGGTCTGCCTATACCTGTTCCCACGAGGATCTCCCTAAAACTGATCCAAGATAAATCCAACGCTTGGAACCCCATGGGCCTTCTCGTCAATCAAATGTTAGAACATTAATTTTATAGATATTGATTTTCATAGAGAAGAGGGGGCTCGATGAGATTAGGTTCCCAGATATACCCAAATTCTCTAGAAGCCAAGGTGGGCCAATGAAATTAGACCCCCTTGAAGCCCAAGGATGGGTGAACAATTGCTATGAATCTTGGCATGCTTCCTCGTCAAAAGTCAGGTCTTCAAAAATTACCCTGTACCACAAGTAGTAAAAACAAATGGAAACAGGTGTGGTGACAAAAATATAGGGTATAACCAGAAAAATGAAACAAATAAATCCAAAAATAGCGAATAAAATCAATCCGAAAGTAAAGGGTAGAGTATTTTTTAAAATACCTTGTAAGCTTTTAATAAAGGATTTCTTAAAACCTATTTCCGGATTAAAATATAAAATGGGATAGATAAATATTAAAATAAAGTGAATCGAGCTAAGAATTAAATTAAAAAAAGAGTTGTAGATCATAGACGCAAAGATAGATCCAGAAATAGATTCAGGAGATTTTATCACAAGATCAATCCGATAACCACAATAAAGAAGGAAAGAGACAGCTATCAGAGGAAGAAGTGGTTTCATGATTTTTTTATCCATCAGGTCAGCGAGAATTTTTTTCATTGAATAGGGTTCTCCCCTTTCCCAATGAAAGGAGCAGATTGTATAAACGATTGTGATGAGGCTCATAATTAGAGAAGTGATGATAACTTTAATGACTTCCACTAACCAGATTTCGTCTTCTGATAAAAAAGTAGACCACCCCAAAAAGGAATTTAAAGTAGTGTTTGTAATAAATAGAATGATAAGATCCAAAGATATATCAAGAAGGATGATAAAGGATAGAAGAAGAGAGAGTTTATAATTGACTGTGGCAAGATCCCAAGCTTTCCATAGTATCTTCCAACCCGTATTCATTGAAACTTTATTTATTTTCATTTTGAATGACTTCCTGTGTAACGATTATTTATGTTATCTCTACCTTAAGAGTTGAAGATATGTATTTTTCAACAAAGAGAGTCAACAATTTCATGAACATTTTGTAAATAGCTGCGACCGAATAAATTGAGGTGGTTGAGAAGGTGGTAGAGTTGGTATATAGGGAGCCTTTGTTCGCTTCCTTCTTCTAGGGGCCACTCTTTTTCGTAGTTTTCATAAAAATCTGGGGAAAATCCTCCAAATAACTTACACATGGCCAATTCAGCTTCTCGATGACCATAGTAAGTGGCAGGGTCAATAAGGCAAACCTCTCCTTGGGAGTTCACAAGGTAGTTTCCTCTCCACAAGTCTCCATGGAGAAGGGACGAAGGCTCTGTGGTATCAAGTAAGTTGTGGATATTTGATTTGAGGGAAAGAACCTTTTCTTCCAATTGTTTTTCAATAGCTCCTTTCTGAACACCTTTAGAGATTTGATAGAGAAGGCGTTTTTCCCAAAAGAACTCAGCCCAAGGCAGCCCCTCTGGGTTGAGATTGATCTGAGGGGCCAGCCCCAAGAAATTATCTTCGACAAAGCCGCACTGGGGAGAGGTGTGACGATGCAGACAGGCTAGTTTGACTCCAAAATCAGAAAAGAAATTCTTTTTAGGGGGAGTTGGTTTCATAAAGTCTAGCAAAATAAAATACTCCGTTGCATGAACAACAGAGATTATATCAAGGGCTCCGGTCATTCTTAGTTCATTCAAACCTCGTATCTCTTTGAGGAAGGCCGAATTTGCCTCATTTTTATGCTTGAGGAAGTATTTTTTTTGAGAGGTTTGGAGGAGACTTCCTCCAGACAAGGATTTTGAAGATTCAATTTTTACACCTAAGAAGTCACTGATTTCTTCAAGAAAATTCACCATAATTTTTAAACTCCCCATCTAAAATCATAGAGATGAATCATACAGATAATTTGATGTCTCTCATAACCAAATTATCGCATCAGACCAGAGAAAGGTCAAAGAAAGGATTTTTATGAAAATGACTCATTTAACGACTTATCGAATGACCCATGTGATTTACATGAATCATGTGATCCGTATGAACCATGTCACTCATATAATAATTCATTTTATTACTAATAAGATCAATAATATCACTCATAATAAGAGGTGGGTCATTGACGCCTCAAGATTTCCTTTGGTTTTTATTTTAGTGCTCATTTTGATTTTTTCAGTCTCAACTGCCTTTTCAAACAAAATCAGAACCATAAGAGTGAATGATAGGGAAATGTCTCGAATCCAGTTAAGAATGGGGCGGTCCTCCATTCTTCGCTTTTCTGAAACCCCAAGGAAGGCCGTCATTGGAAACCAAAATTACCACTCCATTGAGTTTATTGACAATGATCTCACGATCCAACCCTTGGACAAAGTGGAAACCAACCTCTTTGTCTACACTCCTTATCATACCTATGGTTTCTTGCTCGATGTATGTGACCACTGCCCATATGATGATTTCTTGCATGTCAAATGGAAGCCGAAACCTCTAAAGTTTTTGTCGGTGCTATCTCATCAGAAGAATCAAAAGGAAGGGGCAAAATCAAAAAAATTGATGCCAAGGTTCCATCCTATTGATATTGATTTAGTACTTCCCATAGGTCGCTCCCTTTTCGTTAAAATCATTCAAACGATGGTGGCTTCTAAGCCATCATTGCGATCACTACCATCATTGCGCATTATAGATATTCAGATCAAGAACAAAGGTGTTTCTCACAAAAACATTGAATCCCTCCAAATATGGGCCACAAGAAAGGGAAAACCTTTGAACCCTCAAAGCTATGTAGTGGGCAAAGATCATCTGAATAACCATGAGAGTTCCAAGGCAAGGCTCTTTATCTCTTCCAAGGAGAAGAAGGCTTTTACACTTCATGTCACCTGTGGAGATGAAAAAGGAAAAATCATCATCCAAGGGAAGTACCTCCAATGAAGGTTTTTCAGAAGGTTCTTCATAGGTTGGGTTCGCTTGTTATCAAAAAAGATGGGGGTAAGGATGTTCTTAATCAAAGAAAAATCTCTATGGCTGTAAGCACAGTGGTCATTTTGGTTTTTTTCATGACTCTCTTTCTTAAGAGCTGCAAAGACTCCAGCAAATTGATGACAGTGAACAATGGGACGGCGAAGGCTCTTTTTGCACAGAACGAAAAAGCCCAATCACCCCATAATAAGTCAAGTCATGGCAATATTTCGGTTCATGCCAATACGAATACCCATGGCACCAAAGGTTCTCCGGTTGTGAGCCAGCTACTCAAATCTTCGGAAAGCGAAAATTCTTCTACGAAAGGAGAAGAGTCTTCCACACAAGGGCAAAGGCCGAAAACCTTTCGAAGGGCCATTTCTCAAACAGAAAAAGCTCAAGCAGCGACCTCTCGAAAGCATCATTCTCCCCCTGCCAAGTCAGAAACTTTTTCCATAAAGTACAAAGCCCCCCAAGTGATTCGTCGCAAAGTCAGTGAGGGAGGAGTTATGGGTCTTCCCCTAGGAACCCATATTAAGGGAAGGCTTCTTACTGCCATTGATACACGAGAGACCACACAACTCTACAAGGTGTTGCTTCCTGAAGGTGGGCAAGACAAAAACGGTAGCTTCATTCCTAGAAATTCAATTCTCTTTGGAACAGTGAGGTATCCAGGACAGGGAAAAAAAGTTTTTATGGAATTTACAAAAATTCTTCTTCCAAATGGCAGAGAGGGGAAAATTCATGCCCAAGCACTCCATCCTAAAGATCAATCCCCAGGGCTTGTTGGTGATTTTCATGGTCAAGCCATGAAGAAAATTGCTTCCACATTGGGGCTTGGCGTTTTATCTACCATGACCGAGACTTTGACCAAGAAGGAGTTCCATGGCCAAGGGGCTCACCTCACTCCTAGAGCGACAGCCAGAAATGCTTTTTATCAGGGAGTTTCCAAGGCCAGTCAAATGGAAGCCCAAAGGCGAGCGAATCACATGGGAAAGCAACCTGAATATGTCACCCTGCCAGCAGGGCAAAAAATAATCGTCAACCTCTTAACAACTTATTATGGTGAAAAATGAAAAAAAACTATAGTCATAAAAATCAGAAGGGAATTGAAGACTTTGTCATGGTTCTTGGACAAGGTGTTTTTATTTTCTCTAAAATTTGTTGGTTTGGAATAAAAAGGGCTCGCGAGGAGAGTCTTGAAATGTTGCTTCGTTTTGCTGCTATAGCCAGTTTTTTGGCAGCTCTTATTCTTGGAGAACCCAATTATTTGCAGAATGTCATTGAATTTATATGGGGAGATCCACTTCATTTCTACTTCCATCTCTTTTTTACAATGAGTCCCATGACTCAATATTGGGTTCTTTTGGGTTTCCTGACTGTCAGTGCACTTGCAGTCATGGGTTTTCCATATTTTCGGAGAAAGATGGCTTTTCAAAAAGCCATTGAAAGATCAGGACTCAAAACAGCCCTTGGTGAGGTTCCCCAAGTTAAATCTATCATCAGCGTGGGAGAACATCGTTCCAAGGTTATTGTTGAAACCCTCGGTGTGGGACTCAATAAGTTTGAAACTCAAAGAGACAGTCTCACAGCGGGCTTTCGCCAAACCATTGAGAGCATCATGCTCCACGAGGACAAGGGAAAGGTTGTGATTGATCTTTGTGAGTGCGATCTACCTAAGATGATTGGTTTTCACGAAATCTATGCCCATATCAAAGAGCCCTACTCCTTTATCATTGGTCAGAGTTTGAAAGGTCCTATGGTTCAGCCCCTTCGCTCTTTGCCTCACTTGCTCATCTCAGGGGCTACGGGAGGGGGTAAATCTATTTTCTTTCGCACCACCGTTCTTTCGCTTCTAAAAAGCTCACCCTATCTTCAGGTTTATCTTCTGGACCTCAAGCGTGGGGTTGAAGTCAAAGAATTTGAAGCCCTCCCCAATGTGACCACTGCCAAGGATGAGAAGGAGGCCACACATATTTTACAGTCTCTTGTGGAAGAAATGCATCGGCGTTACCACTTTTTAGAAAGTCATGGTTATAAATGCATTGATCCGTCTAGGGATGAACTCGATTTGATTGTCGTGGGAATTGATGAGGCCGCAGCTCTTTTTGGAAATAAATCCAATGAACTGGCAAGAAAGCACATTGGCGAATTGGCAAGGCTTGCAAGGGCTTCAGGCATTCATCTTGTGCCCTCCACGCAAAAGCCTGTGAAAGATGCCATTGACACAGAGATATTGGACAATCTCACAGGGCGTATGACCTTTCGTATGGTGTCCTCAGCAGCATCCAATGTCGCCATGGGAGGGAATCTTGCCAAAAAACTCCCTGCCATTAAGGGGCGAGCCATGTGGACCTATGGAAGTCATCACCAAGAAGTGCAAGCACCCTACATTGATGATGAATCACTCAAACAGGAGCTTGAGATTATCCAACAAGAATTCACCGATGGTCTTCGCAGGAATTTCCAGCCTCTTTTGGGAAAATCTCGAAAATCGTCTATCACTAAGGCAAGGGAGAAGGGATGTGAGAAGAAAGTTCATGAAAGTAAAAAGGAGATTCATGGGAATGAGGAGAAGGATGTACAAACAAGTCGGAGGAATCTATAAATAAATGAAGATAAAACAAAGTCAACTAGAAATGATTCAGGATCAAATGGAAATGAATCATAAACAAATAGGCATGAACCAAAAACAAATAAAATCCATTCAAAGTCAATTGAAAGAAAGGAGAGGACGACCCAAGGGTGTTATTCTCACAGAAAGAGATATAAAGATACTTCAATTTATTTTTGAGCATAAAGTTGTAAGTCGAGATCAGATCAACATTTATTTTTTTGATGGTGCCTCTAAGAGCACAGTTAATGGCAGGCTTAAAAAGATATTTGAACTTGGGCTTATTCAAAGAATGCTTATTGAGCAAGGGAAAAGGGTGATTTACACCTATAGTCTCACACCCAATGGCTTTAACAAAGTTAAACCCCTCATAGCCTATGGCACCCAAGGAAAAGTGACTAAAAGTTACGCTCCTTTGCACGATATGATTCTCGTGGATATCAGAAAAGCTTTTGAGTTCAAAGATTCTGTAAAGAACTACTGTACGGAAAATATCCTTCAGAGTTGCCCGAAAATTGCAGATGAGTACCAGGGGTTTGTCAATCTCAAAAGCGATGGAGTTGTCTGTGTTGAAACCAAAGTGGGTATTTTAAATTTAGCTGTTGAGTTTGATTCCTGTGTAAAGTCTAAGAAGAGATATCACAAGAAGATAGATGCCTACTACTGGGAATCAAAGGTTCATGGGGTTTTGTATATCTGCGCAACTTCATATGTCTTAAATGCTTTGCATAAAGTGGAAAGGGAAGTTTCCCAAAAGCACCAATGCTCATCGAAGATATACTTTGCACTTCTGAATGAGATCACTATGGATAAGAAGGAATTGATATTTAGAGATATTGAGAATTACATCTTCAGGGTTCGATAGGTTATCTATGGGTCCTGTCGGCACCTACTGTTGAGTACCTGTCACTGAATCCTAGAAAAAATCTGTAACCTATTGAAATCATGATAATCTTGCTCTGGAGGCGAAAAGTAGTCATAAGATTTCACATATTCAAATAAAAATCACTTTCGAGAGTCATCTTAAGAGCATCTAATAATCACTTACAATTATCTATAGTCATTTTAACAAGGACGAATAACCTTTTAATAAGGAGAAATAACCATGGAGAATAGAATTAAAATTTATTTGATAATGGGAAGTCTATTGATATCTTCTTGCGCTTCCACTCAGAAATCTGTGTTTACAGGTATGGGGGTTGGAGCCATGACCGGTGCTGCTACAGGAATTATCATCAATAAAAGGAACAAGGAAAAGTGGGCTTTACAGGGCCTTGTCATAGGAGCTACATTGGGAGGTTCTAGTGCTTATGTTGTTCACCACTCCCTGAAGAAGAGGGATGAAAAAATCAAAAAAGAAACCCTACTCCGGTTTAATGAGTTCATGTCATCCATGTCTTTTGAAGGAGATTCTAGAGGAAGACCAAGACAGAACACCAAGGAAAGAGGAGTTAAAGACTTCAAAGTTGCAACTCCTGAAGTCGATAAGAATTGTTCTGATTGGGAGATTAAAGGAAATCGGCTTGTCGAAGGGCACTGTGTGTGGGTCATCCATGGGCAGTCTTTTTGGCTGCCAGTCTCAGGTCTCTCTTCCTCCTTCCCTTCCACACCATCTGGTTCTCTCCATCCTCCCCATTCTCCGAGATCACCGAAAACTAGTTGGAAGGCAATGCATCAAAGAGTTCCACAGAAGGCCCACAGATGAAGGAAGAACATCCAAAAGTCATGGAAAAGAAGGGTATATTCGAAAAGAATCATCAAGGAGCCATGGAGAAAAGTCAACAAGGAGCCATAGAAAAGAGTCAAAAAGAAAGGATAGAAAGTATAGAGAGTAATAGGTGTAAGAAAAAGAGTGCTGCCTGTAGAATCCTATTAAATGAGAAATCCTCAGGTTTTCTTGCTCAACTTATTGAGAGATTGAAGGAAGATTCATGCAAAACAGATACCTCTAAAGTTGTAAATTCTATTTTAAGAATCTTCTTTCAGAAGTATGAACATTTAGAGCGTGAGCACCTTGTTCATGAATTCTTCGATAAGAAAAGCTACCTTAAGAAAATCATCCAAAGTGTTTCCGATGAAGAACTGGATAACTCCATTGAGACCTATTTAGGAAAGGTCAGTCATCATCAGGGGCATGGGAAGGGAAAGTCAAAACGAAGATCAAAAACTAACGATGGTTCAAATAACAATAAAGACTGTTAAAAATCGAATAAATCTGGAGCCTAATGAGAGCCTGGAATCGAATGAACCTGTAAATTTAATGAATCCAAGAAATCAGAAAATCATATCAACAATGAAGCAATGAACATTTCAAATCTAACAATGAATCTTTCAAATTAAGGAGTCAACACAATGGATAAACTTATTTTATTAACGATCGTTCTTATATCAATGATACTTTCTTCCTGTGACACATTGGAAGAGGCCCCACGGAAAGAACCCCAAGAAATCACGAAGGAGGGCATAGAAGGCCCAGAAGGTGCAAAAGAGGGTGAAGGTGAAGATTCTGGGGCAGAGGCCACGGAAGAGCCTGAAAAGGCCATCATTGACGTTATTTTTGAAAACACGGTGGTGGATCAAGACACTTTCGTGGGTGATGTTAAGGTGGGAGATGAAATCATCATTCACCTTGAAGGTGGCGTAAAGACAGTGCCAAAGTTCTCAAAAATCTATAGCAAAACGGTGACTTCTTCATGGATCAAGTCTCAATGCGAATTGAGTCACATAAATGTTTCTCAAAAGAAAGGTGGGAAGGTGCATGACTGCATTGAGATTAAAGAATACGGGGATTGCAATATTTTCCGCCGTGACTATGTTGGCGAGGTAGAATCTCCTATTGTTGAGTTTGCAAGGGAGTCTGAAAATATTCCCGTATACTTTACCCTTGGAGGAAAGCCTTACAGCCTTGACAAGATCAATTTCCCTGAAGGATCTTCTGATGAATCTTCTGTCACGGGCTCCCTAAAAATCACTGAGGGAATGGTTCAAGAACCTGGGATGCTTTATCTTCAGCCTGTAAATACATCTGAAGAAATAGTAAAGGTTGGTTTTTTGGGCTATGGCCATTGCCCAAACAGAAATAAAAGGGAGTTTCAGATCAGTCCACCCACGGCCCTGCAATTCCATGAAGTGAGCAACCATGTGAGAAGAAGGTTCCAAGTGAATCTTAGCATCATCAGAAGTCCCAGTCTCAGACCCTCCACCTCCAGCCTCAAACCCAATGAGGGGCAAAAGAGTTTCCATTTTTCCACTTATGGTAAAGAGCCTTTAATTGAATCATCTCAGGGAGGCTCTCCAGAGTGATTGACTCAGAGTTTTTCAACATAAAGGTGCTGTCAATGGCACTCCTGAGTTCAGCAACATTCCCTGGCCAGTCATAAAGCTTCAAAGCTGTAAGAGCGTCTGGTTGTATGCCTATGGTTCTGTTGGGGGGAGACTTTGCTTTAATAAAAAAATGAATAAGGCTTTCAATATCATCCCTCCTCTCCCTTAGAGGAGGGACCCAAATGGTAGCGAAGCTTAAGATATCCAGTAATTCTTTTAGGAACGTTCTTTGTGTCACCATCATTTCTAGATCACAGCTCGATGTTGCTATGATTTGGGTATGACATGTGACCTCCTCACTCCTTTCAAGAGAAAAAAACTTCTTTTTTCTAAGTAACTCTGCCAACTCTTTCTGTGCTCTCAAATCAAGGGAGTCCACGTCATTAAGAAGCAATGTGCTTTTGCCTAAAACCTCAAGCCAGCCGGGGCTAATAATGAGATAGCCTCTAGGTGCCCCGACATCATACCCCAATAATTCTTCTGTAAAGTTCTGGACAAGAAAATTGGGGCAATGAACAGAAAAAAGGGGGCTGTATCGGCGGCTGGATTTTTTATGAATGACATGGGCCACTTGCTTTTTGCCAGCCCCTTTTTCCCCTCGAATCAAAATCGGAGTATCCATAAGACTGATTTGGTGAATTTCCTTAGAGAGTTGGCTTATTTTCTGAGAAGAACCTATAAGGCTCACCCCAAGGTTATGTTTTGGGGGAGTTCTTCTTGCTTTTTTGTATAAACCTATAATTTTCTGCATTTTGATGCTCTTATTTTTGGATGACCAAGTATCTTGTTCAATCGACGTGTCAGCTTATCAGAAGCGTAAGTTTATGGGATAGAAACAGTGCTATTCGCTTACTCTGAGACGTTCGTCATAGCGAATTTTACACTTAGCACGAAATGTTCGCTATAGCGAACTATAACGCAATGTAGAAGAGATAAGCTTAACCTGTGGACGAGATTGATTTAGAAATAAAAAAACTTGAACTTGGCGAAGCCATTGCCGTTTTTAGGAGAAAAAAAGGGCTTTCTTTGACAAGGTTAGCCTATGAGGCTGGTGTTTCTAAGGGAAATTTATCAGATATTGAAAAAGGCAAAAAAGACCCTAGACTTTCCTCTTTACTACTCATCGCAAACGGGCTGGATATTTCAGTGTCAGTGCTATTCAAGTCAATTTAATTGACACGCTGAGCCTAGATTCAGCTCGGAATAACTATTTTGTAGATAAAATAGTCTTTCATACCTACATGAATTCTTCAATAAGCCATTTATTATGTCTATATGGCGAACCCTAAAAAATTGTCTGCCACCAAAGGAACCGCTTCACGCCAACGGAAGAATTCATTTGCAAGCAATGAGCTGCGAGTTCTTAAAAGTTTTGGTAGGCAAGTCAACTATGACATATCGCATGATATTGACTCCAAGCGTCCAGTAGAGCAGCTTTCTTTTGACGCAGATATATCGCGAGCTGCTATCTATGAAATAACTGCGGGCAGAGGTAACCCCAAGTTAATCACTATGTATCGTTTGGCAAGAAGCCTTGGCTATAAAAAGCTAAGTGATTTACTCATATCTTCTGGACTCTAGTCGATCCGCTCACAAGATAAGATGTGGTTTCGTAGTTTTATTCCAAGAACAATCTTATTATTTCAATAAATAATGGTCATGTAGTTTATGATCTTGCCATTTTCTTCCGTTTCTTTGGGCATACAGTATAGATCGTATAATTTTATTGATTTTTTCTTGAGTGCTTCATTTTTCTCTACGAAGATGAGCCGCAATAGACTGTCTTCAAAAGTATTAGATATTATTCTCTTGTGATGAGATTTTCCACCTATAACGAGCATTTCTAACTCTTTTTTTCTAAGATGGTGCTTGATATGCATTCTAACCTCCTATGAGTGAAGAATTAATTATTTAGAGCCTTCTTTAATATTACCAGATGGCTCTTTAGTCATAGATGAAGCATCGCAACAGGTTCGAAGTATTTCTTCTTGAATAGATAGGTCTTCGGCAAGAAGCTTTATAAGCTTACCTACCCCAAAGAATTCGTCTGGAGACATACAGCTATGTTGTGATTGAAACTCAAAAAGAGAGCCTAGCCCATTGAATCCACTTTGAATCTCAAAGAGTCGGTGACAAATATTCTTAAGTTTATCTTTTGTTAAATGTTCAAATTTTTCCATGGATTCCATCCGTTATTTTTGAGTGTGGTTCTTCTGAATGTGGTTGCGGCCATGGCCTACACCCATTTTGGCCGTTTTGAAAAGGGCCAAACTTTATTTTTTTGCCCATCGTCAAAAAAAATCCTCAGAATGGGGGTTTTTGAGCCTTCATGCCCCATTAAGTTCATAAGATAGGGGATTTCCCAATCTTCAAGCCCCCATGAACCCAACCCAGTTTTCAATCTATCACGGTGCTCTAGCCAACGCAATTTATGAACCCACCTACGGGACCTAACTTAACCCACACCACACCTATGAAGGAGGTATTTCATGATTCATTCAATATTTTTTTCAATGTCTTTTTTGCAAGAGGCTTATGCTTAACAAAAATATATTAGGGAAAGATTTCTTCAGTGAAGATCATTGCTGGCAATACGAAATGAGAAAAAAGAACCTCGCCAAGGACCTAAAAATGGTCGGTCTTACTTATAATGAAATGTCTAAACTTCGAGTCTCTCACTTTGATTTTTTCCATGTTTCAAAAAGTAATAAAGAAATGTGTAAAAAAGTGAAAGCCTTTATTCTTCACCATGAATGGCTTGGCAAAATGCCCCATCGTCCTACCCATCGCTTTATAGCGACCTACAAAGGACAATTGGCTGGTGCAATTGTGATGGCCACGCCCAATGCATTTTCTCATCTTTTGGGTAAAGAAAATCGTGACAAAGAGAAGCTTATCAGTCGGGGAGCTTGTATTTCTTGGAGCCCCAAGAATCTGGCAAGTTCCCTTGTAATGTTTTCTGTCCGCTGGATGGTGAAAAACACTTCCTATCGTTATTTCTCAGCCTATTCAGACACTGAAGCCAGAGAGATGGGAACTATCTACCAAGCTTCTAATTTTATTTATCTAGGACAAAATTCAGGGGCACGTTTTGAATATTATGACCCTCATGACCCCGAAAAGGGTTGGTTCAGTGACCGGAGGTTTAGAAAAATAAGTAGTTATAAGAAATATGCCCTTGCTCTTGGCATTCATTGGAAGAGTGACTGGAACAATAGGGATCATATCCATTGGGAGCGAATTCCCGAGGCTCTTGTGACTCAACTTAGAGAAGCCTCAAGAAAATATCAAGCTTGTTGCCAACGTCGTAGGCTTCCAAGAAAGCATAAGTATGTCTACATCTTAGGAAAGAGCAAAAGGGAGACCAAGAAACTCCTAAAAATCTTTAAGGACAGAAATTCAGAGAAGCAAAATTTGGTTTATCCCAAATTTCGAGGACCACAAATGAATCAAGGGTTACAAGTGAGCCGAGAGTTACAAATGAATTGGCCTGTTCATATGAAACTCAAGTTTATGCGGCCGTTCATTTCACAAGACGATGATTCAGAAAATTCAAAAACTTCAGAAACTATGGATGGTGTTATTGACAAAATGGCCGACTCCATGGTGGCCATAAAGTAAGGCATTTGTGGTTGTTCCAAAAAGGAAACCCATAAGCTTCGATTCATCGGGAGGACATTGTCATGCATGGGAAGAGCATTGTCATTCGCCAGAAAAACGTAGGAACTCGCTGGGAAAATACGACAATTCACCAGAAAAATATGACAACTTATCGAAAAATCATGGCAATTTGTCGGGGAGAAATCAGAGTTCGGGAAGACATTGCAGAAAGTGCCAAAAATTTAAAGATTGGGAGGGTTTTCACCGAAAACCCTTGGGCCACCAAGGGCGTGACAGCCAGTGCAAGGAGTGTCGAAAAAAGGCACAAGTCAGGCGAAGAAAAGAAAGAAGGAAAGAAATGCAGAAAATCAAAAAGCAAGAGTATAGGGAAAGGCATATTCACATCAATGGTAATGACCTCACTGTGGAAAGTATCATTGTGGGCGAACCAAGCCCGGATCTTCTTGTGGATGTTGCCATGATGATTGCCCACGCCTATCTTTATCGGGGAGTTCCACATGACTAAACGAGGAGTTGCACATGGCTAGAAAAAGAATGAGTCATAGGGAAATGAAAAAACTTGTTTTTAAAGTTGTTGATGACTGTAAAAGACTTGCTGACAATCATGTTAAAAACTGGAAGCCCACCAATAAGAGTTGGTCCACCATTGAGGGAGCCGTGTATCTGAGACTTTCCGACAATGCCCAAGTGGCTGTGGAAAGGGGTTCTCTGGAACAACAAATTCACATTGCCGTCTCAGAAGCCCAATATCGTTCGGAACAGGAAAAGATCAACTACAAGATCAGCGAGTTTTATATTGAACCCGGAGTCACAGGAACCCATGACAATCGGCCCGAGTTTATAAGGTTGCAGCAGAATATTCTCCTTAAGACCCATCAATTTATTATCTTCAAGGAAATTTCCCGACTGGTGCGAGACCTGGAAATCTGGAAGCGATTTTTCAAGCTCTGCCAAAACCATGATTGTGAAATTTGTCTGCGTGGCCTTCCATTTAATCCCAATGATCCGGCTTCCATTTTGCAGTTAGATCAACTGGCGGCCTATGCTGAGTTTGAATCACGCACCACTTCCAAGCGCATCAGAGAAAGCAATCATTCCGCCCTTATCACTTCTGGGAAATTCAATGGAGATTACCCTTTGCTTGGTTTTGACCTTGTGACCAATGAACACGGGGAGGGAACGGGGGTTTACAAACCCAACCCCAAGGAACTCAAGCAAGTGGAGTGGGTCATGACTTCTTTTCTTCAGGTGGATAAGTATGGAACCCTTCTCAATATATGCAAAGAACAAGGTATTCAAAACAAGCACGGAAAACCCTTGAGTCGAAATAGCCTCAAGGCTCTGCTTACCAACCCTCGCTATGTGGGCAAGTGGTATCGCAACCCCCATAGTAAGGATAAAAGGCAAGACAAGCTTATGCCCTACGACCGTTATATGGAGGTGAGTTTTGATTATGGCTGTGTCATCAATGAGAGGCTTTGGAGCCAAGTGCAAGAGAAGGTGCGCAGCATGGACCAGTCACGGGCCAAGGGAGTGAAAAGGTGCTACCCTCTTTCGGGGCTTCTTTTTTTAGAGGATGGTACCCATTTTATAGGGACTGGTGCCTGGGGGCGTCAATACAAGGCCACTTATTATTACAATGTCTCCCACAAGCTTCGAATACCCACAAAGATTTTTGAGAAGGAAGCTGAGAAAATGTTATGTCATGTCAAAAATCACTCCAAGGAGTTCCAAGGGGCTCTTGTGAAGCTTACCCAAAAAAAGGATAGCACTTTGGAGAGGATCAAGGATAAGATGCAAAACATTGAAGAGCAGTTTAAGAAACTTGCCACCCAAAGGGAGCAGCTCGATAAGCGGCTGAACTTCCTCTTGGCGGATGATAGCCATGGTCGTGGAGGCGGTGGAAGTGAAGGCGATAGTGGTAGTGGTGGCAGTGACGGCTGTAGTAATAGTGGCAGCAGTGGCAATGATGGTAGTCACGGCAATGGAGACCCTAGCAGTGATGGCCGTGGTGGTAGTGATAGTAGTGATCGCACTACTGGCAATGATGAAAATATGGAAATGGCTCTCGCCTTCAAAGGCGAATACAAAAAACAATTTGTGAAGCTAAGAGACCAAGAGCAAGAACTCAACCATCAGAGAGAGAAGATGCGACGGATCCAAGCTCAATTCACAACACCTCTCCCCCAAAAAGAAGAAGAAAGGCAGAAGTTGGTGAATGACGCTCTCCAGCATGTCCAGAAAAAGGACCTTGTCGCCCTGAGAGCCATTTATCGAAAATTTTTTGAGAAGATCATCGTAAAACCCTTGGATAGCTCCAGGGTTCAACTGCAATTTGTCTTCAAAGACTCGTCCTCGACCCTTTTTCGCAGGGTTGAGGACGCATTCTGCATATCGGTTGGAATGGTGGAGGCAACAGGGATCGAACCTGCGACCTCTTGAATGCAAATCAAGTGCTCTACCAACTGAGCTATGCCCCCATGCAAACCGCAACAAAACGGATAGTTCAATAGCTTAGATGTTTCTGCGTAGAAAATCGCAAGGCTAAGCAAAGGCTTACTTATTTCATGTTCGTGGTGATAACAAGCGATTGCGCATAGTGTAATTTCTTTTTGAAGAGTTTTTGGCTTTTTTTTTTGACTTCCTTTCTCTCCATGAGTTTAAGTTAATTTCTAAGTAATTATTCAGGGGGTGTTATTTTAAGTGTTAAGACTCTCTTAATTTTTGATCGGACGCCTTTTGGATACACCTACTTGCACTCAAGTCGAAAATAGAAGGGTTTGACTGTTTAAGCGTACCCCTCTGAATAATTAAATTTCTAAAAGTATAAATTAAGAACTCGACTTGGTTTATTACTCAAAAAGAAAAAGAATAGGAACGAAATTTATACCTTTAAAAATTTATTGACCTTTCAGATAATCAATGTTAGGACTTTTATTGGTTGTGACTTTTGGATGAAAGTAAAAAGAGAGCAAAAATAAAGAACATAAAGAATAAAGAGGCTGGGGGGAAGTATTTTTGTAACAGCTCACATCGTTATTGGTTTCATAGGAAAACCTATGGTTTGCGGTCTTACACTTTTCCTTTTGTTAGAGGGCAGGGGTGGTGGTTACAGGTTTTTCTTAGGCCTCGAACGAATACTTGACTTAATGCTTTCAGTTAATACTCACTATATTTCAATTAAAACTCATCACATACGAAGTGAGATCTATGGAGCGGCTTGTGCTCCATAGATCTCATAGGTAAGCTTAGGGGGCACCAGCTTTATTCTATATTCTCTTACTAAAAGAGAGAAACGGGTAAAACGGGTAGGTAAGCTACAGCGTAATAAATTAAATAGAGGGATGTATGGGGCTTCTGAGACCTTTTTTTCGAAATTTTTCTGTTTTAATCTTTGCTTGGGCGTTAATGACCACGGGCTCTTTAGCGTCAGACGAAAATATCACCAGCTTGCCACCTTCAACCGGCTCTCTTAATGTTATCAACTATAATTTATGGCATGATATTGGTCAGGGTATTTTCAAGCGAAAGGGGCTTGATCCACCCAACCATAAAAAACAACGCTTTCAAACTCAGCTTAAAGAGTTGGAAGAGGCTCGTCCTGATATTTTATTTTTACAAGAACTGAATCCAATTTCATCTTTCTCGAAAAAAATAGCTCAAAAGTTGGGCATGTTTGGTATTTATCATGTTACAAACTGTGGAATCTCTGTTTTAGGCTTAGGAATTCCCACTAATTTAAGTATGGGAATTGCTATTCTTGTACGTCCGCCTTTCCAAATTAAAAAAATCAAGGGATTCAAGCTTAGTGGTCCCTTCGGGTTTTGTCATAATCCTCTTTTTACATTTCAATATGATGAATTTAGGTATGGACTTTTTGCTATGGCAAGTCATCCAGACTATGGTTCCATGTTGCTAGTGAATACTCACTTTCACCATGGCGTAAAGTGGAGCCCTCAAGTTCGTGAAAAACTTAACACATGGGAAAGCAATGAAGTTCTTACGAGTGCACAAAGAGTAGAGATCGAAGAAACCATTGATGACTCCAACCTAAGAAGAATGCAGGAGTTACAAAATCTTTTCAATAAAGTTGAACAACTTCAGAAAGATAATCCGCTTCCTCTTATTTTAGCCGGAGATTTCAATTTCACTGTCCATTCTCTTATTTATAAAGAACTTATTGAAACCTATCAGCTTCGAAACACTATGTCTACCTACTTTCCCCGTCCGTACACATGGGATCCCTTAAAAAATAAAAAAAATCACCAATATACATCGCTTTTTGGTTTTTCGGTATCTACCTTTGACATCAAGGAAGTGCAAGATTTCTTTAGGAAATATAATGGGCGCCCAAGACGAATTGATTATATTTTTCTTAGTTCTCAATTTGAAGAAGTTATCTCCAGTGCTCTTTTTGGCCATAAACCAAGTCTTGATGGCATTATAGGATCCGATCATTTTGAAGTTATTTCAAATCTACATCTAAAAAAAATAAGTAGAAGTGTATAACAGCATTAGCATATATATGTATGAGAACACGATAAAGCATATGTATGATAGGGTAGGGATAAAAAAGAATCAATGAAAAAAAGATATGAAATTATGAATGTTCAAAGAGAAATTGATATACATGAGATATATCTATATGGATCTTATAGGAGTGTTTCATGATAAGTTTAGGGGAACATTTTAAAGAAGAATTCTCAAATATTATTCAAGAGCGTGGGAAAATTTATCTTAAAGAAAAAAAGATAAAAATTATTGCTCGTGATAATAACTCTATTGTTTTCGATGTTCATGGCACACAAGAAAACTATACTTGTTATATAGATTGGAAAAAAAATGAAAAGGAACAAGTGCTTTCAGTTTCTTGCCCTTGCCCTCATTACAAACAAGGCTATAACTGTAAGCACCTTTGGGCCAGCATACTTTATGGCGATGAAAAGAGAGTTTGGAATAACAACATCACTGGTTCACGTCCCATTTATCTCTTGAGAGATAATGAATCTTATAAATTGAAAAATGAGTCTATTCAGAGTGAACCTAGTAATTACAAAACTAAACTTTCCCATGAGGGCCATGAAGATTATAAAGGTCAAGAACTACAGTACCTTCCCATCGCAAAAGTTCATCAGATATCCGAACAAGAACCAAAGCCATGGAAACAATGGGCTCAGAGTTTATCTCAATCTTCTCTTTCACTCAACAAACAAAGATCCAAATCTTTCCAAGCTTACTACATCATAGATTCTTCAAGCTCTTCAGATTCTTCTCAAAACACATATGAATATAAGGTTCCGATCAAGCTTTACTTCCAAGAAGTGGGAAAAGATATGGAAAGTGCCCCTATAAAACTGGGGATTTCTGAGCAAGAGGTTCCCCTTTTTAAAGATTTCCAAGATAGAGAAATCCTCAAAGTCTTATTTTCATTACTAAAAGAAAACCCCTCAGACTATGGAGACATACCTCCTATTTCGATGGTATTTATACCTCAGAACTTTCAAAATTTACTTCTTTCAAAGATGGTAAGCACTGGACGTCTCTTTTTGGGATCTCTCCATACAGAGCAAGGAAGTTTTTCTACCCCTCTTAAGCACCAAGAGTCTGTAGGTTCACTATCTGTCGAAGTCATAGAAGTTCCTAGTGGATATCAGGTTACCGGCAAGCTCAATCATCCCATTGAAGAAAAAGAGTGGGATGTCACAGAGGTTCCTCTTATTACCAAAGAAGGAATCTATGCCACAAATACACATATTGGCCATTTGGATGCTAAGTACTACGATTGGCTTCAGTTTTTGAGGAGTTTAAAAGGTGAGACCATTACTAAAGATGAGGGGGGCTTTCTTGTTATGACTCTTTCGGCCATTGCTGAGACTCCTCCTATTCAGTGGCCTGAATCTTTAAAGTGGCGTAAAATTTCTATTCGCCCTCAACCGAAGGTTATCATAGATTATCCAAGCCATGGCTTTTATACAGGTCTATGTGCACAAGTAAGATATATGTACGAAGATAAAGATATTGGTCTTCGAATAAAAAATAAATATGTTACAAATGAAGAAAAGAGGATTTTATATCTAAGAGATACATCCTCTGAAAATGAATATTTACAACAATTGATAGAGTGTGGATTCTCAGATACTCCTCCCTACCTAAGCGATTATGATTTTTGTCTTTCTCAGAGTCAATTTCTTCCGGCTATTGAAGAGCTAATTGCCAAAGGCTGGGAAGTAGAAGCCTATGGGAGAAAAGTCAAAACAGCCCAGAAATTTAACTTGTCAGTTTCATCTGGTATAAACTGGTTTGACTTAGATGCCGAAATTGATTTTAACAGTTCTGATTCTAACACATTGTCAGTCACTCTCCCATCTATTCTTGCATCTCTTAAAGCCGGCCATAAACTTATACCTCTAGGCTCACAAGAGTTTGGTATGATACCTGAGGAATGGCTTGAGAAGTACGTAAAACTTGCAAATATGGGAGAGAGACATAAGGACAAAGACAAAAACAAAAATACAATTAGGTTTACAAAGGCCCAAGGCTTCTTTCTTGATGAATACCTCTCAGAAGAAGAAGATGTTAAATTCGATCTCGATTTTAAGAAATTTCAGAAGAATATCAAAAAATTTAAGATGCAAAAGGAAAGTGAGCCCTCCAAATTTTTTAATGGTACTTTAAGGAATTATCAAAAACAAGGTCTCTCCTGGATGGAGTACTTAAAGCACTTTGAAATTGGTGGTATTTTAGCTGATGATATGGGTCTTGGGAAAACGATACAGGTTCTTTCTTTTTTACAGAAAGAGGTAAGGAAAATAAGGCGAAATAAATGTCATAAACCTAGCCTTATCATCGTTCCAAAAAGCCTCGTTTTTAATTGGAAAAATGAAGCCAACACGTTTACTCCTAAAATGAAGGTCGCCACTTACGTTGGTTTGAATCGATTGGAAATGCTTTCAGAAATGATTGAAAATGATATTGTTATTACCACCTACCACACACTAAGAAGAGATTTCCATTGCTTTTCTAAGCAATCATTTCATTATGTGATTATAGATGAAGCCCAGGCCATCAAAAATGACACATCTCAAATCAGTCAGGCATGTAAAAAGATACCAGGTCGAAACAAACTTGCTCTCACAGGGACTCCCGTTGAAAATTCTATTACAGATCTATTTTCCATTATGGATTTTACCAACCCAGGACTTATCAGTGCTCCTCTAAAGAGACAATTTAATAAAAAAGCAACTCTTGTTAGCTCTTCCAACCATAAAGAGTTAGCATCTCTTAATAAGGCTCTCTCCCCTCTCATTTTAAGAAGAACAAAAGAACAGGTTCTCAAGGATCTTCCTAGCAAGTCAATAAGTACTCTCAAGTGCGAATTATCGTTCAGAGAAAAGAAAATATATAATGACTTGAAATCTTACTACCAAGTGAATTTATCTAAAAAGTTTGCCAAAAAAGGATTTAAAAGAAGTAAGATAGATGTTTTAGAAGCCTTATTGAGGCTAAGGCAAGCGGCATGTCACCCTCGCCTTCTCAACAAAGGTCATCGTAATTGCAGAAGTGCCAAAATGGACACTCTACTTGAAAGGCTTCAAGAAATTAGTAGCAGTGGGCATAAGTGCCTTGTTTTTTCACAATTTACTTCTTTCTTAAAAATTGTTCAGAACCAACTGGATCGTGGTAAAATCAAGTATTGTTACTTAGATGGACAAACTTCAAAGCGACAAGAGTTGGTAGATACTTTTCAAACAGACCCTCGATTTAAAGTTTTTCTTATTAGCTTGAAGGCTGGAGGAGTAGGGCTCAATCTTACGGCAGCCGATTATGTTTTTATTTTGGACCCATGGTGGAACCCCGCAGCTGAGTTTCAGGCCATTGACCGAACTCATCGTATAGGTCAGAAAAATAAGGTCATGGCCTATAAGTTGATCTCAAAGGGCACTGTGGAAGAAAAAATTCTTCAACTCCAAGAAACTAAAAAAGAACTGTCAAATGCCATTCTTAGCTCTGATACAGGGATGCTTAAAAAGCTCTCCATGGAGGATCTTAATTTCCTATTGACTTGACATGATCTGATGACATGAGAATACGAACTGAATCGATTGCAAGGTGATTGAAAACCAACTTGAGAGTCCGCAGTTTTTGTCCATAAGGGGGCTAAGTTATACCTCCCCAACACTCAATGCCGTTTCCTTAAGAAAAATCTCTTGAAATCATTAGATAAATCGACAAGAATAAGACTTGTTTTATTTTACACCGGGACTGTAAAAATAATTGTGTAACTGCAATTTTTTTCTTAAATCTTAAAGCCACTTATGTGGCTCCACTCCTGGTAAAAAGCACAGCCCCATATTATTCGTCAATGTATAATTGACATTTTTTCCTTCAAGCGATTTTGTCAGTCACAATGCATTATAATTTAATTGGGAGATGGAGCCGTAATGGGATCATACCAGAACTGGAAAGAACTCAAATAAATAATTATCATCTTGGTTGGAAAAAAATCAGCAATAGCTCTCTCAAAAAAATGGAAATTCCAATCTCATCAAAGGGTTCATGTGTTTAGGTTCCCATACTATATTACCCCCTTTTTTTTATTTTTTTTAACTTGGGATATTCGAGAAATACCAGCTATAGTGGACCCCAAAAACAGACTGGTTGCTAAGTTACACCGCAGCGGGTAAAAAGCCCCTCATAGGAGGGGATAATGAGAAAGAAACACAGCGCACAATTTAAGGCCAGAGTCGCACTTGACGCCATTCGTGAGACTGACACAATGGCAGAGTTGGCCTCCAAGCATGGAGTTCACCGCATCCAAATCCAAGATTGGAAGAAGCAAGCTATTGAAGCCATTCCTAAGGCCTTAGCGAGCAAAAAAAAGGACAACAACGAGGTAGAAGAACAAAGAAAAACCATTGATGAATTGTATCGGCAAATAGGGCAGTTAAAGGTTGAAAATGATTGGTTAAAAAAAAAATCTGAGAGCTTCAATGCCTGAGAAAAAAGCCGCTATCAATTGGAAACATCCAAATATTTGTGTCACTCGCCAATGTGAGTTGCTAGGACTCTCTAAGGGAGCCTTGTACTACAAGCCCATACCTGAGAGTGCCTACAACTTAAAACTGATGAGTTTAATTGACAAACAGTACTTGGAGACCCCTTTTTATGGGAGCCGTAAAATGGCAGCTCACTTAAGACTTAATGGCCATGGGGTCAACCGCAAGAGGATTCAGCGGCTCATGGAAAAGATGTGTCTTTTCGCTATCTTCCCAGGTCCAAACACCAGTCAGCGAAACCATCAGCATAAGGTTTATCCCTACCTACTTAAGGGGCTTAATATCTGCTTCCCCAACCAAGTGTGGGCTACTGATATTACTTTTATAAGGTTGTCTGGTGGCTTTGCTTACTTGGTAGCTGTGATAGATTGGTTTAGCCGATTTGTTCTGTCTTGGAGACTTTCTAATAGCCTTGAGACAACTTTTTGTTTAGAAGTCTTTGAGGAAGCCATAGAAACATTTGGTTGCCCTGATATCGTCAATACTGATCAAGGGTGCCAATTCACTTCTGAGGTTTTCACAAAATTATTGAAAAATCATGGAATCTCGATCAGTATGGACGGCAAAGGCAGGTGTTTAGACAACATCATGATCGAGCGGCTTTGGCGGTCTGTTAAGTACGAAGAGGTTTACTTGAAAGGCTATCAAGACAAATCAATGGTTCAAGCCAACAAAGGTTTTAAAACGTATTTTAATTTTTATAATAATAAAAGGCCACACCAGTCTCTTCAGGATTGCACCCCTTATCAGGTGCATATGGGAGAGGTGGATTTAACACATTAACACGGGGCTTCTTTGTGCGCTGTGGTGTAGCTTAAAAATCAAGTTTTTCAGTCTGACATTGGGGTCCACCTCATACCGTCTTAAGAGCGATTTGGTAGCCTTCGTAATTTGTTCCTGAACTTTATCTGCTTCCTAAATTTCTGATAGAGCCCCGCAACAAAAAGGGGGATGCTACCTGAAATCCCTAAAAGTTGTAACTAGGTTTAATGTATTGCGTTAACTTTCCTCTCTTCCTATGGAATTGGCTGCTGTCAACGGTTTGAGAGGTTTAATAGTATTAATATATTTAATATGATTCATAAGAATTTGCTGCGAAAGGTCCTCTTCGTCCCCATTGGATAGATGAGGCATAGTGGTAGCCACAGCCACCGTCACATTTGAAACAGATAAAAAACATCATTTTGTCTTGGGAAGCCCATCTATTTGGAAGGCTGAAAAAATATCCTTTTGTTTTTTAGACAGCTCTCCAAGCATCAGATCACCTGTAGCTAATTCATAAAATTTTAATCGGTCCATCATTTTGTAAATTTCTATTTTAGACATTTTTTTATATAACTTCTTATCTTTCATAACAGTATCAATATGTGAAATTAAAATTAAAGAGAGAAAATTAATAAAGATGCTTCCCCTCATATTCATGAGAGAGAGCCTGTAAACTATTTTGTGTAACTGCCGAATCATATTAGGATGAACTATCATCCTGAAAGGAGAAGGCAGAATGGATATCAAGACAATAGGCAAGGAACTAGCGAAGAACGTCAAGACCCAAAAGGATTTATCCGACATAACGGGTCAACTGATGAAGGTTGTTTTAGAGACGGCCCTTAATGCGGAAATGGACGATCACCTAGGTTATGAGAGGCATGAGAAGTCTGAGACCCGCAAATCCAACACTCGCAATGGTTACAGTAGAAAGACCATAAAGGGAGAGAAAGGCGAGGTGGAGCTTCAGGTCCCCCGTGACCGAAGTGCCTCCTTTGAACCTCAAGTCATTCCCAAGGGTAAGACTCGTCTTGAGGGCTTTGAAGACAGTATCCTGACCCTCTATGCGAGGGGAATGACGACCAGGGATATTCAAGGAGCTATCAAAGACCTCTACCATGGTGCAGAGATATCCCACTCAGTGATAGCCAACGTGACGGATGCTGTTATTGATGAAGTTACGGCTTGGCAGAACCGCCCCTTGGATAGCACTTACCCTATCGTATTTTTGGACTGTATCGTGGTGAAGGTCCATCAAGACAAGAGAGTTATTAATAAGGCGATTTACCTAGCTCTTGGTATTACAGAGGAGGGTCAGAAAGACTTGTTGGGCCTATGGATTTCTGAAAATGAGGGTTCAAAGTTTTGGTTGAGTGTTTTGACTGAGCTGCAAAATCGAGGGTTGAAAGATGTATTTATATTTTCTGTAGATGGTCTTACAGGTTTTCCTCAAGCCATTTCAGCGGCTTTTCCCAAGTCTAAAGTGCAACTGTGCATTGTCCATATGGTCCGCAATTCCCTTCGCTATGTTCCTTCCAAGGATATGAAAGCTGTCGCCCAAGACCTCAAGTCCATTTATGGCTCTACGACTCTGACAGAAGCTGAAAAGGCCCTTGAGGAATTTTGTACCAAGTGGTCTTCAAAGTATCCTAATATTGAAAAGTCTTGGCGTAGGAATTGGGACAATCTCATCACTATTTTCGATTATCCGGATGAAATCAGAAAGATTTTTTATACCACAAACGCCATAGAGTCGTTAAATAGCGTGATCCGCAAGGCGATCAGAAATCGTAAGATATTTCCCAGTGATCGGTCGGCTTTAAAAGTTGTATATTTAGCGATAAAAATGGCCTCTAAGCGATGGACACGACCATTACACAACTGGAAGCCAGCCATGAACAGGTTTGCCATTGAATACGGTGACCGTTTTGACAACTAAGTTTTTTAATAAGGTCCACCACCTGCCTTATAAGGGGGCTTAAAAGCCCCTCTAAGGCGTTGACAGAAGTACTGGAATACCGAGACTATGGTTAGGGTAATATAGTATGGGAACCTAAATACATGCCCTCTTGGTGCAGATTTGGGTTTCCATTTTTTTTCATATTTCATCCCAATTCTGGTATTTCTCGAATATCCTAAGTTAAAAAAAATAAAAAAAAGGGGGTAATATAGTATGGGAACCTAAACACATGAACCCTTTGATGAGATTGGAATTTCCATTTTTTTGAGAGAGCCATTGCTGATTTTTTTTCAACCAAGATGATAATTATTTATTTGAGTTCTTTCCAGTTCTGATATGATCCCATTACGGCTCCATAATACAATCAAAAGTCCAGAGTAACTAAAGAGGCCAATTATATAGACCAGCGAAGATGTCCACCTCCCCATTAACTTATAATGCATTGTGACTGACAAAATCGCTTGAAGGAAAAAATGTCAATTATACATTGACGAATAATATGGGACTGTGCTTTTTACCAGGAGTGGAGCCACATAAGTGGCTTTAAGATTTAAGAAAAAAATTGCAGTTACACAATTATTTTTACAGTCCCATGAGAGAATGAACTCGACTTCTCCTTCCATTAATATCATGCTTGAATGAGAAAAATACTTTCTCAATGATATCTTTGTTTCGATATAAACTCAATATATTTGTTTTCTTTAAATCATGACTATTTGTAATTAATATCATAATACCCAGCGTAGAAGATTCTTCATTAATATTTTCTTCATTTAAAGAAATCTTAAATGGAGTGCAATCAGAGATATTGAGAAACCTTTTTTTATTTCCTAAAGTTTCTTTCATATAGGAACTAGCTTGTTCTTCTGATTTCAAATCTTTCTCAAGAAAGAGTTTCATAAAATCAAGCAACTCTTTCATTAACACAGATTCCTCATAAACCCTTCTTTCTTTGTCTAAGAAAATATGAGCCGTACAATCAAATCCTCCGATTTTTATTGATTCTTTGCAATGCGAATAAATTTCCTCATTAAAAGTAAAAGAGCATGATGGAGATTTTATTTTCTCATTTAAAGCCACAGCAAGCTCTCTTGAGAGTTTTGTTCTAAAACTCATGGGTATCAAATACTTCAATTCCTTACGATGCAGTCCCTTAATATTTTCTACACTAGAAAAACCCTTATCCATAACTAAACAATCTAAATCTAATTTATAACTTGTTATGATCTCAATAATATTCGATAAAGTTTTGACATCCGGTATACTTCCAGGATAGATTCTGTACGCTATAGGCGTATGAGTTTTATTGTCTTCAGATTTCCTACTTATCAGACCTAAGTTTATTTGTTCGAGATTCTCTCCATCTCTGTTGTAACCTTTCTCTAAAAATTCATTATTCATAGAGTAGGAAGAAAAGGATGTGATGTCAAACATTACCGTACCAGAACCCTTCACTTGATTTATCCATTCGCTAAAGAAAGATTCTATCTTTTTTTGATCTCTCCCAAGATCACATAAGAGATTGCTTATTTTTTGTGACGACATAAAATTTTTCTTTGAAACATAAGCTTCTTGACACCACATATCGTAAAGATAAAAGGGCTCTCTTTTGATTATTTTAAAAAAAGCTAAATGCAAATAATGTTCGTAATTATCTGGATAAATTTTAGACAATGTTTTTAGAAGATTTAGTTGTTCGCATATTTTCTCTAAGAAAAATAAGGCTCCCACATTATAGGAGCCTATGGGAATCTTTTTTCTTTTGGTCTTAATTTGACCTGTAAACTCATCCTTTCTTCCAAGGTAGATGCGTTTTTGCCTGGCCTGCTTTTTTTCCTTGTCCCAAAAGCTTTCAACTTTATAGACATAGGTTTTTCCCTTATTTTTTTGCTCAAAAGTGTATGACATCGTTAATATTGTAACTATGCTTTTGAAGAGATGACAATCTCTTAATCAAAGTGAAGGCCTTCTCAGACAATAATCAGGACTTAAGTCCTACACCTAGTTACAACTTTTAGGGATTTCAGGATGCTATCCATTATGAAATCAAGAATCAGTTTAAAGTTAGGTTTTTTGTAGTCATTTTTTACCAACTGATTCACACTGTCTTCATCCTCATTTATGCTCATTTGAATCTTTGTATAATTGAAGAGCCAAAAATAAGAATACAGCTCTTGCAATATTCCATTAAGGCTTGTTGAGTGCCACTGCTCCATTTTCATTGTCGATGTAAAATCACGAAATGTCGTTTCTATTTCCCAACGACGAGAGTAAAGAGCAACCATATCCTTCTTGTCCAAGGAGCCATGCGGAAGATTAGTGGCCAAAACAGAGAACTCCCCAGTCTTTGGGTTTTTATACTTATAGAGATGAATGACCACCCCCTCAATAACCATTTGTGAATACCAACCTGGGCCATTAAATAAATTTACGATGGGGATAAAAGTAGAGCCTCGCTTACAACGCGCAATAAAGAAGTTACTGGCTTGAGCATGGGCCTTAATAATCTCTGTAGATAAATAAAGCCTATCGTAGAGAGTTATGCTATTACTCTCAAAACTACCTATCATTTGAATAGCATTGGCGATTTCGTTGAGAGCGGGAGAATAGCAAAGATTCTTTGTCACACCCGATAAAACGTCATAAGCATGAGATAGATACATACGTAAGAAATGAGTTTCCATCTCATTTGGGCAAGGGTACCCACAATAACCCTCCTTTAAAAGATCTTTAGAGCGAGGAAGTGCTAATTGGTCGCCATCTATGGCATAGATATAAAAGCCATGAAACGTTTTTCTCAATGGTTCGTAGTCTGTAATCAGAGATTCAAAGATATTTTTAAAAAATAGGTAAGAAATACTTTGACGTATCTTGCTGAGACTGCTTTTGACTGGCATGAGAAGCAGGTCACCAAAATGAGTCCATACCGTCTTAAGAGCGATTTGGTAGCCTTCGTAATTTGTTCCGGAAATAAGATAGATAATAGTAAAAAAGAAAATTTGAGGATTAAATTTTCGATTCCTTTTTTGTTTTTCTGGATCGACAAGGTGCTCTGGCTTGAAGGAAGAATCAAGTTTTGGTAGAATAAAATGGTCATCTGTGACGCGAACTCGTCATTTGGGGGCTTTCGAGATCAATATTGGATTGCATGTGACTTACTCCTTGGTTGAGGGTTGGGTGTAAAGAGCCTGTAAACTATTTTGTGTAACTGCCGAATCATATTAGGATGAACTATCATCCTGAAAGGAGAAGGCAAAATGGATATCAAGACAATGTGTGCCACGAAGTCACGGAGGTGACATGCTGATGTGAAGATGGAGGTAGGTCCTCCGCACTCGGATTTCAGGATTTGAGTGCAAACAACCTTGCTGCTGCATGGGAGGCAAGGCCCTTGTAGTGAGCGAGCAAGGAAAAGGCCGTAGTAAACGGTCATGTAAGTACTAGGGAGATGAGCGAAAGCAAACCCACCGACGACGCATCGAAAGATTAACAGTCGCGTCAAAACCGAAGGAAGGTTGTCTCCGTCGGGATAAGTCTAGAGGAAGCCTGATGACCGATCTAGACGGCGTGCGGTGTATAGGGGGCATGAACCTAGTACAGGCTTCGTATCGGAACGTGGGAACCTGCTGGTGGATGATAAGGGAAACGCTATAAGGGAGACCCCCGAAGTGCTAAATACCGATGCCACCAACCAGGGGCAGAGTGATTCGTAGTAGTGATGAAGTTCTTGTAATGAGAATGGAGCGAAGGGGTCACATGATTTATGGAAGTAGTCAGGCCACATAGGTGTTCGTGGTTTTTTTCTAATTTTAATTCCGAATTAATGGAAATACTTTTCAAGCCTCCTTTTTTACATAGAGGGAAGTGGGCGATTTATAAATATTTATAGATGGTATTTTGAGAAATGGACGCAGATTGACATTTGATATCCACGACAAGCCATGTGTTTTAAGAGACTTAATTGTGTAACGAAAGAACTGTGGACTTTTGGGAACAACAGAATTTAAATTTCTTTCCACTTCCGCATGGACAGGATTGATTTCTTTCAATTTTTTCGCTTTGGTCATTTTTCTGCTGTGATGCCGACATATCTTCAGTTACAATTTTTTTTTCTTTTCATCTTCCAAATCCTCATGCAAATTATCAAAAAGAATATCTCCTAGATTCTGGTGAAAGTAACGATTTTTAAATTGAGATATGAGCATCATAAAAATACATGTAAGAACCAAAAGTGTGAGTGAAGCAAAAAACAAATAAGATGCTTGCATCTGAGTTAATGGGAGGATGAGTGCCAGTAAATAACCAAATCCAAATACCAATAAGGAAATAAAAAGAGATATAAAGGATCCCAAAGAAAGTAATATTAAAAGTCCAAAAATCATTGCTATTTTTTGCTCCTGTCGAATACAATGAATCCGCATAGATACAAGTGAGTTATCTACAGACTTAATGATTCTCGCGTTAGTATCTTAATAGGTCAAGATTAATTGGAGGAAATTTTTATTTTTTAAACGCAGGGGGCAAATATGAGCACGGAAGCTCAAACACTTAAAACGATCAAAAAATGTTTCAAGAAAGTTATTCCTGAAAAGGACTCTCGGGCAACCATTCCACCTCTTGAGTTTATTGTGGCTCTTGTCTTGTCATTCCAGGGAGACTCTAAGACATATTCAATAGAGGGGATTAGGAGGTTTATGATAAGTCATTTAGGGTTAAGAATTGAAAGACACAGCTTCTGGGAAAGACTCTCTAGAAAAAGATTAAAAAAGCTTCTGAGTAAACTGGTTGAAATGCTCATGATAAAGCTATCTCATGGAGCTTTTCATGGGAGCAAAGCCATATTATTACAACTGGGAGTCTCAGACGTTCTTCTTGTTGACTCAAGCACAATAAGCCTTTGGGATGGAGCATCTGAGAATTTTCCAGGGACAAGAACAAACGCAGGAATTAAATGGCACGCTTGTTTCAGTTTATTCAGTGGTATAATGACTTGGTTCGAATTAACTCCGTCTTCCACTAACGATAGGAAGTGCTTTCCTGATATAAAGGAACTCGTTGGAAAATTAGTCATCTTTGATTTGGGATATTGGGACTATGGCTTATTGTCATCTATTCATGAAGCTAAAGGATTTTTCTTGTCTAGAGTGAAGTCAAATGCCTCTATTCTTATTGATGCTGTTGTTGAAGGTTTGCCAGATTACTATGTTGGAAAAGAGTTCTCTGATATTAAACTCAAGAAAAAAAACGATGTTGTTGAATTTATAGGCAGTGTCTTGTCCAATGGTAAATGGGTAAGTTTGAGAATTGTAGGCTTCTGGAATTCCTCCGAAAAACGCTATCATTGGTATTGCACGAATTTAGATGTGGCAGCGGAGTCCATATATCCAATTTATCGTTTACGTTGGCAATGTGAACTTATTTTCAAATCTTGTAAGAATTCTTTGAATGCAAATCAGATCACCTCAAACGATCAAAATATCATAGAGAGTCTTCTTCTTGCTTCATTAGCGGCTCACCTCACATCAAGTGTTGTTTTGAGGATAGGAAGAACTAAACTCAATAAGGAACAAAATGACTCCACATCGTTTCAAAGAGTTGCTAAGGTTACCGTCTTATTAGCCTCCTGAAATCCCTAAAAGTTGTAACTAGGTGTAGGACTTAAGTCCTGATTATTGTCTGAGAAGGCCTTCACTTTGATTAAGAGATTGTCATCTCTTCAAAAGCATAGTTACAATATTAACGATGTCATACACTTTTGAGCAAAAAAATAAGGGAAAAACCTATGTCTATAAAGTTGAAAGCTTTTGGGACAAGGAAAAAAAGCAGGCCAGGCAAAAACGCATCTACCTTGGAAGAAAGGATGAGTTTACAGGTCAAATTAAGACCAAAAGAAAAAAGATTCCCATAGGCTCCTATAATGTGGGAGCCTTATTTTTCTTAGAGAAAATATGCGAACAACTAAATCTTCTAAAAACATTGTCTAAAATTTATCCAGATAATTACGAACATTATTTGCATTTAGCTTTTTTTAAAATAATCAAAAGAGAGCCCTTTTATCTTTACGATATGTGGTGTCAAGAAGCTTATGTTTCAAAGAAAAATTTTATGTCGTCACAAAAAATAAGCAATCTCTTATGTGATCTTGGGAGAGATCAAAAAAAGATAGAATCTTTCTTTAGCGAATGGATAAATCAAGTGAAGGGTTCTGGTACGGTAATGTTTGACATCACATCCTTTTCTTCCTACTCTATGAATAATGAATTTTTAGAGAAAGGTTACAACAGAGATGGAGAGAATCTCGAACAAATAAACTTAGGTCTGATAAGTAGGAAATCTGAAGACAATAAAACTCATACGCCTATAGCGTACAGAATCTATCCTGGAAGTATACCGGATGTCAAAACTTTATCGAATATTATTGAGATCATAACAAGTTATAAATTAGATTTAGATTGTTTAGTTATGGATAAGGGTTTTTCTAGTGTAGAAAATATTAAGGGACTGCATCGTAAGGAATTGAAGTATTTGATACCCATGAGTTTTAGAACAAAACTCTCAAGAGAGCTTGCTGTGGCTTTAAATGAGAAAATAAAATCTCCATCATGCTCTTTTACTTTTAATGAGGAAATTTATTCGCATTGCAAAGAATCAATAAAAATCGGAGGATTTGATTGTACGGCTCATATTTTCTTAGACAAAGAAAGAAGGGTTTATGAGGAATCTGTGTTAATGAAAGAGTTGCTTGATTTTATGAAACTCTTTCTTGAGAAAGATTTGAAATCAGAAGAACAAGCTAGTTCCTATATGAAAGAAACTTTAGGAAATAAAAAAAGGTTTCTCAATATCTCTGATTGCACTCCATTTAAGATTTCTTTAAATGAAGAAAATATTAATGAAGAATCTTCTACGCTGGGTATTATGATATTAATTACAAATAGTCATGATTTAAAGAAAACAAATATATTGAGTTTATATCGAAACAAAGATATCATTGAGAAAGTATTTTTCTCATTCAAGCATGATATTAATGGAAGGAGAAGTCGAGTTCATTCTCTCATGAATATGAGGGGAAGCATCTTTATTAATTTTCTCTCTTGAATTTTAATTTCACATATTGATACTGTTATGAAAGATAAGAAGTTATATAAAAAAATGTCTAAAATAGAAATTTACAAAATGATGGACCGATTAAAATTTTATGAATTAGCTACAGGTGATCTGATGCTTGGAGAGCTGTCTAAAAAACAAAAGGATATTTTTTCAGCCTTCCAAATAGATGGGCTTCCCAAGACAAAATGATGTTTTTTATCTGTTTCAAATGTGACGGTGGCTGTGGCTACCACTATGCCTCATCTATCCAATGGGGACGAAGAGGACCTTTCGCAGCAAATTCTTATGAATCATATTAAATATATTAATACTATTAAACCTCTCAAACCGTTGACAGCAGCCAATTCCATAGGAAGAGAGGAAAGTTAACGCAATACATTAAACCTAGTTACAACTTTTAGGGATTTCAGGTAGCCTCTGATTTTATCAAATATCTCCTAAGCTCATCTCAAAAGTATTTAAATATTTTGATAGAGAAGATCAAGATATTCTCCCATGAAATTTATGACACAAACTACCGACGGCGAAAAACATCAATGAATATGGCTAAAAAGGTCTTGCTATGAAAGAATTAAAAACCACGAACACCTATGAGTCAGGCCAACTTGGTTATGCTGAGGAGGAGCCTAATGAAACGGAAAATCATAGGAGCCGTGTGAGGGGAGACTTTCAAGCACGGTTCTGTGAGGGGCAGTGGGGGAAGTTCCCACTGCCTACTCGATGTGTGCCACGAAGTCACGGAGGTGACATGCTGATGTGAAGATGGAGGTAGGTCCTCCGCACTCGGATTTCAGGATTTGAGTGCAAACAACCTTGCTGCTGCATGGGAGGCAAGGCCCTTGTAGTGAGCGAGCAAGGAAAAGGCCGTAGTAAACGGTCATGTAAGTACTAGGGAGATGAGCGAAAGCAAACCCACCGACGACGCATCGAAAGATTAACAGTCGCGTCAAAACCGAAGGAAGGTTGTCTCCGTCGGGATAAGTCTAGAGGAAGCCTGATGACCGATCTAGACGGCGTGCGGTGTATAGGGGGAACCTAGTACAGGCTTCGTATCGGAACGTGGGAACCTGCTGGTGGATGATAAGGGAAACGCTATAAGGGAGACCCCCGAAGTGCTAAATACCGATGCCACCAACCAGGGGCAGAGTGATTCGTAGTAGTGATGAAGTTCTTGTAATGAGAATGGAGCGAAGGGGTCACATGATTTATGGAAGTAGTCAGGCCAACTTGGTTATGCTGAGGAGGAGCCTAATGAAACGGAAAATCATAGGAGCCGTGTGAGGGGAGACTTTCAAGCACGGTTCTGTGAGGGGCAGTGGGGGAAGTTCCCACTGCCTACTCGATAGGCAAGGAACTAGCGAAGAACGTCAAGACCCAAAAGGATTTATCCGACATAACGGGTCAACTGATGAAGGTTGTTTTAGAGACAGCTCTTAATGCGGAAATGGACGATCACCTAGGTTATGAGAGGCATGAGAAGTCTGAGACCCGCAAATCCAACACTCGCAATGGTTACAGTAGAAAGACCATAAAGGGAGAGAAAGGCGAGGTGGAGCTTCAGGTCCCCCGTGACCGAAGTGCCTCCTTTGAGCCCCAAGTCATTCCCAAGGGTAAGACTCGTCTTGAGGCAATGCCGTTTCCTTAAGCCACCACACCCCTCTGCCTCTGCGTTAAGCTATTTCTTTTAAAAGAACTCCCAGCCCTTTTGATAGACCTTTCATAGCTTCTTTTGAAGTGCCTCCTCTTCTCCATTGAAATCTTCATCAGCAACTTTATCTGCTTCCTAAATTTCTGATAGAGCCCCGCAACAAAAAGAGGGATGCTATCCATTATGAAATCAAGAATCAGTTTAAAGTTAGGTTTTTTGTAGTCATTTTTTACCAACTGATTCACACTGTCTTCATCCTCATTTATGCTCATTTGAATCTTTGTATAATTGAAGAGCCAAAAATAAGAATACAGCTCTTGCAATATTCCATTAAGGCTTGTTGAGTGCCACTGCTCCATTTTCATTGTCGATGTAAAATCACGAAATGTCGTTTCTATTTCCCAACGACGAGAGTAAAGAGCAACCATATCCTTCTTGTCCAAGGAGCCATGCGGAAGATTAGTGGCCAAAACAGAGAACTCCCCAGTCTTTGGGTTTTTATACTTATAGAGATGAATGACCACCCCCTCAATAACCATTCGTGAATACCAACCTGGGCCATTAAATAAATTTACAATGGGGATAAAAGTAGAGCCTCGCTTACAACGCGCAATAAAGAAGTTACTGGCTTGAGCATGGGCCTTAATAATCTCTGTAGATAAATAAAGCCTATCGTAGAGAGTTATGCTATTACTCTCAAAACTACCTATCATTTGAATAGCATTGGCGATTTCGTTCAGAGCGGGAGAATAGCAAAGATTCTTTGTCACACCCGATAAAACGTCATAAGCATGAGATAGATACATACGTAAGAAATGAGTTTCCATCTCATTTGGGCAAGGGTACCCACAATAACCCTCCTTTAAAAGATCTTTAGAGCGAGGAAGTGCTAATTGGTCGCCATCTATGGCATAGATATAAAAACCATGAAACGTTTTTCTCAATGGTTCGTAGTCTGTAATCAAAGATTCAAAGATATCTTTGAAAAATAGGTAAGAAATACTTTGACGTATCTTGCTGAGACTGCTTTTGACTGGCATGAGAAGCAGGTCACCAAAATGAGTCCATACCGTCTTAAGAGCGATTTGGTAGCCTTCGTAATTTGTTCCGGAAATAAGATAGATAATGGTAAAAAAGAAAATTTGAGGATTAAATTTTCGATTCCTTTTTTGTTTTTCTGGATCGACAAGGTGCTCTGACTTGAAGGAAGAATCAAGTTTTGGTAGAATAAAATGGTCATCTGTGACGCGAACTCGTCATTTGGGGGCTTTCGAGATCAATATTGGATTGCATGTGACTTACTCCTTGGTTGAGGGTTGGGTGTAAAATAAAACAAGTCTTATTCTTGTCGATTTATCTAATAATTTCAAGAGATTTTTCTTAAGGAAACGGCATTGCGTCTTGAGGGCTTTGAAGACAGTATCCTGACCCTCTATGCGAGGGGAATGACGACCAGGGATATTCAAGGAGCTATCAAAGACCTCTACCATGGTGCAGAGATATCCCACTCAGTGATAGCCAACGTGACGGATGCTGTTATTGATGAAGTTACGGCTTGGCAGAACCGCCCCTTGGATAGCACTTACCCTATCGTATTTTTGGACTGTATCGTGGTGAAGGTCCATCAAGACAAGAGAGTTATTAATAAGGCGATTTACCTAGCTCTTGGTATTACAGAGGAGGGTCAGAAAGACTTGTTGGGCCTATGGATTTCTGAAAATGAGGGTTCAAAGTTTTGGTTGAGTGTTTTGACTGAGCTGCAAAATCGAGGGTTGAAAGACGTATTTATATTTTCTGTAGATGGTCTTACAGGTTTTCCTCAAGCCATTTCAGCGGCTTTTCCCAAGTCTAAAGTACAACTGTGCATTGTCCATATGGTCCGCAATTCCCTTCGCTATGTCCCTTCCAAGGATATGAAAGCTGTCGCCCAAGACCTCAAGTCCATTTATGGCTCTACGACTCTGACAGAAGCTGAAAAGGCCCTTGAGGAATTTTGTACCAAGTGGTCTTCAAAGTATCCGAATATTGAAAAGTCTTGGCGTAGGAATTGGGACAATCTCATCACTATTTTCGATTATCCGGATGAAATCAGAAAGATTTTTTATACCACAAACGCCATAGAGTCGTTAAATAGCGTGATCCGCAAGGCGATCAGAAATCGTAAGATATTTCCCAGTGATCGGTCGGCTTTAAAAGTTGTATATTTAGCGATAAAAATGGCCTCTAAGCGATGGACACGACCATTACACAACTGGAAGCCAGCCATGAACAGGTTTGCCATTGAATACGGTGACCGTTTTGACAACTAAGTTTTTTAATAAGGTCCACCACCTGCCTTATAAGGGGGCTTAAAAGCCCCTCTAAGGCGTTGACAGAAGTACTGGAATACCGAGACTATGGTTAGGGTAATATAGTATGGGAACCTAAATACATGCCCTCTTGGTGCAGATTTGGGTTCCCATTTTTTTTCATATTTCATCCCAATTCTGGTATTTCTCGAATATCCTAAGTTAAAAAAAATAAAAAAAAGGGGGTAATATAGTATGGGAACCTAAACACATGAACCCTTTGATGAGATTGGAATTTCCATTTTTTTGAGAGAGCCATTGCTGATTTTTTTTCAACCAAGATGATAATTATTTATTTGAGTTCTTTCCAGTTCTGATATGATCCCATTACGGCTCCATAATACAATCAAAAGTCCAGAGTAACTAAAGAGGCCAATTATATAGACCAGCGAAGATGTCCACCTCCCCATTAACTTATAATGCATTGTGACTGACAAAATCGCTTGAAGGAAAAAATGTCAATTATACATTGACGAATAATATGGGACTGTGCTTTTTACCAGGAGTGGAGCCACATAAGTGGCTTTAAGATTTAAGAAAAAAATTGCAGTTACACAATTATTTTTACAGTCCCGGTGTAAAATAAAACAAGTCTTATTCTTGTCGATTTATCTAATAATTTCAAGAGATTTTTCTTAAGGAAACGGCATTGACCCTTAACCCAATGCCGTTTCCTTAAGCCACCACACCCCTCTGCCTCTGCGTTAAGCTATTTCTTTTAAAAGAACTCCCAGCCCTTTTGATAGACCTTTCATAGCTTCTTTTGAAGTGCCTCCTCTTCTCCATTGAAATCTTCATCAGCAACTTTATCTGCTTCCTAAATTTCTGATAGAGCCCCGCAACAAAAAGAGGGATGCTATCCATTATGAAATCAAGAATCAGTTTAAAGTTAGGTTTTTTGTAGTCATTTTTCACCAACTGATTCACACTGTCTTCATCCTCATTTATGCTCATTTGAATCTTTGTATAATTGAAGAGCCAAAAATAAGAATACAGCTCTTGCAATATTCCATTAAGGCTTGTTGAGTGCCACTGCTCCATTTTCATTGTCGATGTAAAATCACGAAATGTCGTTTCTATTTCCCAACGACGAGAGTAAAGAGCAACCATATCCTTCTTGTCCAAGGAGCCATGCGGAAGATTAGTGGCCAAAACAGAGAACTCCCCAGTCTTTGGGTTTTTATACTTATAGAGATGAATGACCACCCCCTCAATAACCATTCGTGAATACCAACCTGGGCCATTAAATAAATTTACAATGGGGATAAAAGTAGAGCCTCGCTTACAACGCGCAATAAAGAAGTTACTGGCTTGAGCATGGGCCTTAATAATCTCTGTAGATAAATAAAGCCTATCGTAGAGAGTTATGCTATTACTCTCAAAACTACCTATCATTTGAATAGCATTGGCGATTTCGTTGAGGGCGGGAGAATAGCAAAGATTCTTTGTCACACCCGATAAAACGTCATAAGCATGAGATAGATACATACGTAAGAAATGAGTTTCCATCTCATTTGGGCAAGGGTACCCACAATAACCCTCCTTTAAAAGATCTTTAGAGCGAGGAAGTGCTAATTGGTCGCCATCTATGGCATAGATATAAAAACCATGAAACGTTTTTCTCAATGGTTCGTAGTCTGTAATCAGAGATTCAAAGATATTTTTAAAAAAGAGGCCTCTGGCTTATTCTCAAGAGGAGTTACGACCCCACATCAAATATTTGTGGGAACAAATGGAAAAAATCTCGGCTGTACGAATAAAAGCCGCTCTACCGGATTGGCTCCCCAATTATGAGTCGTGTCCTCCCCACTTAAAGCTTCAGTTAGAAAAAATGAGTGCCAGCACCTTGAAGCGTTATCTGAAGGAAATTCGCTTGGCTTCAGTGGTCTCTAAGGGATTGTCCACAACCTGTCCTGCCCAATATATGAAAAATAAGGTTCCCATCAATACACTGGACTCCAAGGTCACAAGGCCTGGTTATATACAAACAGATACGGTTGCTCACTGTGGAACGAGTGCCCAAGGCCCTTTTATCAGCTCTCTTACAGTGACCGACATTAACACCACATGGACAGAGTGTCGGGCTATGTTTACCAAGAAAGGGATGGAGGTGAGAAGGCAAATCAACAACATTAACCAAGCTATACCTTTTAAACTACTGGCCATGAACTCAGACTCAGGAAGTGAGTTCTTAAACAAGGCTGTCCTTCAATTCACCCAATTATCTAACATCAAGTTCACTCGTTCTCGCCCCTACAAAAAGAATGACAACTGCTACATTGAGCAAAAAAACTTCACCCACGTCAGAGAATTGTTTGGCTATGAGAGGTTTGAAGATCCAAGGCTAGTTCCTTTAATGAATGACATTTATAAAAACCACTGGAGTCCCCTCCAGAACTTCTTTCTCCCCACATTTAAACTTCAGGAAAAGGTACGAGTGGGAGCCAGAATCAAGAAAAAGTATGGCACCCCTAAGACTCCCTATCAGAGAGTTATTGAAAGTGGGGTATTAAACCATGAGGAGGATGAAGCACTGAGGAGGCGTAAAGCTGAACTCAACCCCTTTGAGCTAAAGAGGGGACTTGAACTAAAACTTAAAGAGTTTTTCAAATTAGTACGACAGGAAAATATCAAGGAGGTGGCATAAGATGAGCAAAATGACAAACCGCTCCTTGGTGTCGTTTACTTATGACCCAATACGCATTGACTTATGACCCAATACGGGAGTGAGGCCCCAGTAGAAGTCACACCTTTAAAAGGCGTATCCATAACATATGGGAAAGCACCGGGGAGCATCTCCGGGTCGGGAGGATATTGGTAAAATAGCGGCATGGGCCGGGGTGAGGGCCAAGCCCTTCACCTAGACATTTTTGAATGAGGGATATTCTGGACACAATTTGTTATGCGTAGAGTTATATGTAGTACCCCATGTTTTTGTTAACATATTAATATCATTGAATTAGCGCGTATGTTCGTGTCGAAGTCAGGAGAAAAAATTTCACAAAACCTCCAAATAAACAAAAATTATGTTGATTATATTTATTCTTTATATTAAATTTAACACAATGAATAAGTTAAAGAAATGTGCAACATAAAAAAGTTTAATACAAGGGGGTTATAAACATGATAAAAAATAATTTTTCAATATCTCTATTTTTTCTGATCTTAGTTATGTCATCTTATGTTTCTGGTGATACTAAAAGCCAGATATTATCTGACCCAATTCAAACAAATTTTCCCAAGGAGGATGCAGCAAACTCCGATTTTGACGGCTACTGGGCGACTCCACAACTCACTTATGCTATGGAGGCAAAAGATGCTTCTGGATTCTGTTCCCGCTTAGGAGGCGATAGCTACACATTTGTATTCAATATTCAAGATAACAGCATGAAAATATGTGATATTGCACCTGGAAATGGCTGGGAGAGTCAATGCGCGGGAGGCCTGAAATTTGAAGGTGGAAAGCTCTATCTATTTGACCCAATATGGATTCAATTTAAGTTCATTGCTCCGAATGTTATTCTGCCATCTGATTCAAATAAGAGCAATAAAGATTTAGAGGCGGCCCTTCTCTTGAGAATTCGTACAGACAAAGAAACATTAGACAAATTTTCTTTATGGGCTCAAACCTGCGAATTCTAAACTAATCCACCATAGACATCCTACAATTTATCAAAAATTCCACCAGATAAATAACCTAGGAGGGCTGAGCCACGCTTCGCGGGCTTCAGCCTTCCTCCCGAGTCCCGAGTTTGACAGCAGCATCTGCGTTAAAATGCGAAATTTCCAGAAATTGGGGTTGTACTGAAATATAATGGTAGCTGCTGGAAAAATTAAAATTGACGTAAAAAAAGTGTAGAAAACAAAATAGGATTTCCCGAGTTTGACAGCAGCATCGTATTGGGTCATAAGTCAATGCCGTTTCCTTAAGCCACCACACCCCTCTGCCTCTGCGTTAAGCTATTTCTTTTAAAAGAACTCCCAGCCCTTTTGATAGACCTTTCATAGCTTCTTTTGAAGTGCCTCCTCTTCTCCATTGAAATCTTCATCAGCAACTTTATCTGCTTCCTAAATTTCTGATAGAGCTCCGCAACAAAAAGAGGGATGCTATCCATTATGAAATCAAGAATCAGTTTAAAGTTAGGTTTTTTGTAGTCATTTTTCACCAACTGATTCACACTGTCTTCATCCTCATTTATGCTCATTTGAATCTTTGTATAATTGAAGAGCCAAAAATAAGAATACAGCTCTTGCAATATTCCATTAAGGCTTGTTGAGTGCCACTGCTCCATTTTCATTGTCGATGTAAAATTGTTAGCTGACAATTAAAATGCCCCACCGTCGCCAATGAAAAGTGGCCACTTTTCAGAGGAGGACCTATGGTGATTTTTGGCATTGTCAACCGAGACGCATATAATCAATTGATATTACTCATAAAAAGGCTCCGAGCTGATAAGAACTCCTTTTGGGTTCTTGTCGACCTGGAAAGGGGCTCCGTGTTGGAGAGTCCTTCCATGACAGCCTATTCAGGTTCCATATTTGTCATTTGTAGACTGTTTCTGGATTTCAATGAGGTTAAATATATAGTCAAGAAAAGCCTGTTTAGGCTGTGCCCATTTTCTAAAGTATTTAAATTCCACAAGATTCCAACATTTGCCTCAATTTTCATGGAATTTCTTTCTGAAGACAGGCTTCCCTTAAAGCCGTCGCCAATTAAAATGTCCCACTTTCAATATGGAGGTTGTCGCCAATGAAAAGTGACCAATCTTCAGGGAGTGTTCAAATACTAGACAATGAAGTCTCTTCTTCTGATATAGATACTAAGCTCACAGAGTCCCTCCCTTTTGCAACTCAAAAGGTTAGCAATGAGGAGGATCTTATGATTAGTCAATACACTTTCGGCCGCATTCGTGACCTGAGTCACAGTGGTAAAAATAAGACAGAAATATCTCGTGAATTAGGGATCAATCGTAAGACGGTGCGCAAGTACTGTGAGTCCAACACCCCACCGAAGTACAAGGCGAGGTCCAAAAGAACTCGCCCAGATCCCCTTAATGGATATATGGATCGGGTGAAGTACTTTTTGAAGTTGAACCCAAGTAACACCGCCCGTGAAATATATGAGCTACCTGAAATCCCTAAAAGTTGTAACTAGGTGTAGGGCTTAAGTCCTGATTATTGTCTGAGAAGGCCTTCACTTTGATTAAGAGATTGTCATCTCTTCAAAAGCATAGTTACAATATTAACGATGTCATACACTTTTGAGCAAAAAAATAAGGGAAAAACCTATGTCTATAAAGTTGAAAGCTTTTGGGACAAGGAAAAAAAGCAGGCCAGGCAAAAACGCATCTACCTTGGAAGAAAGGATGAGTTTACAGGTCAAATTAAGACCAAAAGAAAAAAGATTCCCATAGGCTCCTATAATGTGGGAGCCTTATTTTTCTTAGAGAAAATATGCGAACAACTAAATCTTCTAAAAACATTGTCTAAAATTTATCCAGATAATTACGAACATTATTTGCATTTAGCTTTTTTTAAAATAATCAAAAGAGAGCCCTTTTATCTTTACGATATGTGGTGTCAAGAAGCTTATGTTTCAAAGAAAAATTTTATGTCGTCACAAAAAATAAGCAATCTCTTATGTGATCTTGGGAGAGATCAAAAAAAGATAGAATCTTTCTTTAGCGAATGGATAAGTCAAGTGAAGGGTTCTGGTACGGTAATGTTTGACATCACATCCTTTTCTTCCTACTCTATGAATAATGAATTTTTAGAGAAAGGTTACAACAGAGATGGAGAGAATCTCGAACAGATAAACTTAGGTCTGATAAGTAGGAAATCTGAAGACAATAAAACTCATACGCCTATAGCGTACAGAATCTATCCTGGAAGTATACCGGATGTCAAAACTTTATCGAATATTATTGAGATCATAACAAGTTATAAATTAGATTTAGATTGTTTAGTTATGGATAAGGGTTTTTCTAGTGTAGAAAATATTAAGGGACTGCATCGTAAGGAATTGAAGTATTTGATACCCATGAGTTTTAGAACAAAACTCTCAAGAGAGCTTGCTGTGGCTTTAAATGAGAAAATAAAATCTCCATCATGCTCTTTTACTTTTAATGAGGAAATTTATTCGCATTGCAAAGAATCAATAAAAATCGGAGGATTTGATTGTACGGCTCATATTTTCTTAGACAAAGAAAGAAGGGTTTATGAGGAATCTGTGTTAATGAAAGAGTTGCTTGATTTTATGAAACTCTTTCTTGAGAAAGATTTGAAATCAGAAGAACAAGCTAGTTCCTATATGAAAGAAACTTTAGGAAATAAAGAGCCTGTAAACTATTTTGTGTAACTGCCGAATCATATTAGGATGAACTATCATCCTGAAAGGAGAAGGCAGAATGGATATCAAGACAATAGGCAAGGAACTAGCGAAGAACGTCAAGACCCAAAAGGATTTATCCGACATAACGGGTCAACTGATGAAGGTTGTTTTAGAGACGGCCCTTAATGCGGAAATGGACGATCACCTAGGTTATGAGAGGCATGAGAAGTCTGAGACCCGCAAATCCAACACTCGCAATGGTTACAGTAGAAAGACCATAAAGGGAGAGAAAGGCGAGGTGGAGCTTCAGGTCCCCCGTGACCGAAGTGCCTCCTTTGAACCTCAAGTCATTCCCAAGGGTAAGACTCGTCTTGAGGGCTTTGAAGACAGTATCCTGACCCTCTATGCGAGGGGAATGACGACCAGGGATATTCAAGGAGCTATCAAAGACCTCTACCATGGTGCAGAGATATCCCACTCAGTGATAGCCAACGTGACGGATGCTGTTATTGATGAAGTTACGGCTTGGCAGAACCGCCCCTTGGATAGCACTTACCCTATCGTATTTTTGGACTGTATCGTGGTGAAGGTCCATCAAGACAAGAGAGTTATTAATAAGGCGATTTACCTAGCTCTTGGTATTACAGAGGAGGGTCAGAAAGACTTGTTGGGCCTATGGATTTCTGAAAATGAGGGTTCAAAGTTTTGGTTGAGTGTTTTGACTGAGCTGCAAAATCGAGGGTTGAAAGATGTATTTATATTTTCTGTAGATGGTCTTACAGGTTTTCCTCAAGCCATTTCAGCGGCTTTTCCCAAGTCTAAAGTGCAACTGTGCATTGTCCATATGGTCCGCAATTCCCTTCGCTATGTTCCTTCCAAGGATATGAAAGCTGTCGCCCAAGACCTCAAGTCCATTTATGGCTCTACGACTCTGACAGAAGCTGAAAAGGCCCTTGAGGAATTTTGTACCAAGTGGTCTTCAAAGTATCCTAATATTGAAAAGTCTTGGCGTAGGAATTGGGACAATCTCATCACTATTTTCGATTATCCGGATGAAATCAGAAAGATTTTTTATACCACAAACGCCATAGAGTCGTTAAATAGCGTGATCCGCAAGGCGATCAGAAATCGTAAGATATTTCCCAGTGATCGGTCGGCTTTAAAAGTTGTATATTTAGCGATAAAAATGGCCTCTAAGCGATGGACACGACCATTACACAACTGGAAGCCAGCCATGAACAGGTTTGCCATTGAATACGGTGACCGTTTTGACAACTAAGTTTTTTAATAAGGTCCACCACCTGCCTTATAAGGGGGCTTAAAAGCCCCTCTAAGGCGTTGACAGAAGTACTGGAATACCGAGACTATGGTTAGGGTAATATAGTATGGGAACCTAAATACATGCCCTCTTGGTGCAGATTTGGGTTTCCATTTTTTTTCATATTTCATCCCAATTCTGGTATTTCTCGAATATCCTAAGTTAAAAAAAATAAAAAAAAGGGGGTAATATAGTATGGGAACCTAAACACATGAACCCTTTGATGAGATTGGAATTTCCATTTTTTTGAGAGAGCCATTGCTGATTTTTTTTCAACCAAGATGATAATTATTTATTTGAGTTCTTTCCAGTTCTGATATGATCCCATTACGGCTCCATAATACAATCAAAAGTCCAGAGTAACTAAAGAGGCCATTATATAGACCAGCGAAGATGTCCACCTCCCCATTAACTTATAATGCATTGTGACTGACAAAATCGCTTGAAGGAAAAAATGTCAATTATACATTGACGAATAATATGGGACTGTGCTTTTTACCAGGAGTGGAGCCACATAAGTGGCTTTAAGATTTAAGAAAAAAATTGCAGTTACACAATTATTTTTACAGTCCCGAAATAAAAAAAGGTTTCTCAATATCTCTGATTGCACTCCATTTAAGATTTCTTTAAATGAAGAAAATATTAATGAAGAATCTTCTACGCTGGGTATTATGATATTAATTACAAATAGTCATGATTTAAAGAAAACAGATATATTGAGTTTATATCGAAACAAAGATATCATTGAGAAAGTATTTTTCTCATTCAAGCATGATATTAATGGAAGGAGAAGTCGAGTTCATTCTCTCATGAATATGAGGGGAAGCATCTTTATTAATTTTCTCTCTTTAATTTTAATTTCACATATTGATACTGTTATGAAAGATAAGAAGTTATATAAAAAAATGTCTAAAATAGAAATTTACAAAATGATGGACCGATTAAAATTTTATGAATTAGCTACAGGTGATCTGATGCTTGGAGAGCTGTCTAAAAAACAAAAGGATATTTTTTCAGCCTTCCAAATAGATGGGCTTCCCAAGACAAAATGATGTTTTTTATCTGTTTCAAATGTGACGGTGGCTGTGGCTACCACTATGCCTCATCTATCCAATGGAGACGAAGAGGACCTTTCGCAGCAAATTCTTATGAATCATATTAAATATATTAATACTATTAAACCTCTCAAACCGTTGACAGCAGCCAATTCCATAGGAAGAGAGGAAAGTTAACGCAATACATTAAACCTAGTTACAACTTTTAGGGATTTCAGGGAGCTATTAGTTGAGGAGGGTTATCGTGGGAGTGAGAGAACGGTTCAGAGAAGAGTTTGTGAGATTCTTGGTTCTCGCCCCAAGGAGCGTTTTTTCAGCCAAAGATATGATCCTGGAGAACAGGCTCAGTTTGATTTTAAGGAGAAGGTTGCTTTACCATTTGCCGATGGTGTTCAGATCGTTCATCTCCATTTTGGAACATTGCCTTGTAGTGGCACCTGTTGGGTTCGTGCCTATCCCTTTCTTGTCTATGAGTGTTTCATCGATGGGGTGCATGCTTTTTTTGAAAAGATAGGTGGGATGAGTGCGAACATCCGTATTGATAATTTATCTCCCTGTGTGAAGAAAGTTCTTAAAGGAAATCAGCGAATTTACACCCAATCTTTTGATCGAGCCATCCAATACTATGGATTTAAGGTTCTTCCCTGCCGCGCAGGGAAGGGCTCTGACAAGGGAGATGTGGAGCGTGATATTCGAACCTTCAGTTCTCGGATAAAAAATATTGTTAGAAACAAAGGAATTGTTTTTAAAGACTGGGATCATTTGAATCAGTTTTTAGAGTCTTATATGGATCAGCATCAGAGTGACTCCACCAAATCTCGCTTTGAGGAGGAGGCCAAAGTTCTTAAGCCTTTGCCTCCACGAGATGAAGATATTCTCTGTAAGGTGAATATTTGTCAAAGTAATGGTTATGGGACTTTGAGAATAGGTAAAACCACATATTCCATACCTGATGAGGTGATCCAATCTCCCTGTAAAACCGTACAGGGTCCCTATCATGTCACGATCTATCGTGCAGGAGGGAAGCAAGAAATTGTCGCTCGCCATCAAAGAAAACCTGATGGGGAGCATAGTCTTCTTCTTGAACATATCCTTCCTTCTCATAGGTGTTCGTGGTTTTTTTCTAATTTTAATTCCGAATTAATGGAAATACTTTTCAAGCCTCCTTTTTTACATAGAGGGAAGTGGGCGATTTATAAATATTTATAGATGGTATTTTGAGAAATGGACGCAGATTGACATTTGATATCCACGACAAGCCATGTGTTTTAAGAGACTTAATTGTGTAACGAAAGAACTGTGGACTTTTGGGAACAACAGAATTTAAATTTCTTTCCACTTCCGCATGGACAGGATTGATTTCTTCCAATTTTTTCGCTTTGGTCATTTTTCTGCTGTGATGCAGACATATCTTCAGTTACAATTTTTTTTTGCTTTTCATCTTCCAAATCCTCATCCAAATTATCAAAAAGAATATCTCCTAGATTCTGGTGAAAGTAACGATTTTTAAATTGAGATATGAGCATCATAAAAATACATGTAAGAACCAAAAGTGTGAGTGAAGCAAAAAACAAAGAAGATGCTTGCATCTGAGTTAATGGGAGGATGAGTGCCAGTAAATAACCAAATCCAAATACCAATAAGGAAATAAGAAGAGATATAAAGGATCACAAAGAAAGTAATATTAAAAGTCCAAAAATCATTGCTATTTTTTGCTCCTGTCGAATACAATGAATCCGCATAGATACAAGTGAGTTATCTACAGACTTAATGATTCTCGCGTTAGTATCTTAATAGGTCAAGATTAATTGGAGGAAATTTTTATTTTTTAAACGCAGGGGGCAAATATGAGCACGGAAGCTCAAACACTTAAAACGATCAAAAAATGTTTCAAGAAAGTTATTCCTGAAAAGGACTCTCGGGCAACCATTCCACCTCTTGAGTTTATTGTGGCTCTTGTCTTGTCATTCCAGGGAGACTCTAAGACATATTCAATAGAGGGAATTAGGAGGTTTATGATAAGTCATTTAGGATTAAGAATTGAAAGACACAGCTTCTGGGAAAGACTCTCTAGAAAAAGATTAAAAGAGCTTCTGAGTAAACTGGTTGAAATGCTCATGATAAAGCTATCTCATGGAGCTTTTCATGGGAGCAAAGCCATATTATTACAACTGGGAGTCTCAGACGTTCTTCTTGTTGACTCAAGCACAATAAGCCTTTGGGATGGAGCATCTGAGAATTTTCCAGGGACAAGAACAAACGCAGGAATTAAATGGCACGCTTGTTTCAGTTTATTCAGTGGTATAATGACTTGGTTCGAATTAACTCCGTCTTCCACTAACGATAGGAAGTGCTTTCCTGATATAAAGGAACTCGTTGGAAAATTAGTCATCTTTGATTTGGGATATTGGGACTATGGCTTATTGTCATCTATTCATGAAGCTAAAGGATTTTTCTTGTCTAGAGTGAAGTCAAATGCCTCTATTCTTATTGATGCTGTTGTTGAAGGTTTGCCAGATTACTATGTTGGAAAAGAGTTCTCTGATATTAAACTCAAGAAAAAAAACGATGTTGTTGAATTTATAGGCAGTGTCTTGTCCAATGGTAAATGGGTAAGTTTGAGAATTGTAGGCTTCTGGAATTCCTCCGAAAAACGCTATCATTGGTATTGCACGAATTTAGATGTGGCAGCGGAGTCCATATATCCAATTTATCGTTTACGTTGGCAATGTGAACTTATTTTCAAATCTTGTAAGAATTCTTTGAATGCAAATCAGATCACCTCAAACGATCAAAATATCATAGAGAGTCTTCTTCTTGCTTCATTAGCGGCTCACCTCACATCAAGTGTTGTTTTGAGGATAGGAAGAACTAAACTCAATAAGGAACAAAATGACTCCACATCGTTTCAAAGAGTTGCTAAGGTTACCGTCTTATTAGCCTCTGATTTTATCAAATATCTCCTAAGCTCATCTCAAAAGTATTTAAATATTTTGATAGAGAAGATCAAGATATTCTCCCATGAAATTTATGACACAAACTACCGACGGCGAAAAACATCAATGAATATGGCTAAAAAGGTCTTGCTATGAAAGAATAAAAAACCACGAACACCTATGCCTTCCTTCTTTAGTTCGTAAGCCGCAAGCCATGGTAAGATGGGCTCACCGATCCATTCTTTTTCCAACAAATGTGTTTGAAAATTTTTATCAATACCTCAAGCAACAAGATTCAAGCCGTGCCGAGCATGAATATTTAAGAGTTATCAACTTGATTCAGCATGTGAGTTGGCAGGACTTATCTACAGCCATGGAGCTTCAATTAGAAAGTCGTGAGATTTTCGACTTTAAATCCATAAAAGATTTGCTCTTAGGCAATCCCACCAAAATTAATTTGAATGACCAACAAAAACCACTTCAACCTAGATTGTCTCAATATGACAGTCTTGTTCCAAACATAGGAGGTTCTTAATGAATCACGAAGAACTTATAGGTTCTCTTAAAAAACTCCGACTTCCAGCGATGGCGGATGAATATGTTGCAACGGCTAGAGTTGCCGAAAAAACAAAAAAGACGTATGAACAGTATTTAGGTATACTCGTTCAAAATGAGCTTGCTGACAAGCATTCCCAGAGAGTGAAAAGATTGCTTAAGGGGGCCAAGCTTCCTCAACTTAAATCACTCCAAACTTATAACTTCCAGAAAAGAACGGGAGTGACAGCTCAGCAAATTAATCGGATGGCAGAGGGAGAGTGGGTCAGAAAAGCCTGTAATGTTGTGTTTTACGGAAGCTTTGGAATGGGGAAAAGTCATTTGGCCATGTCCCTAGTTCGTTCACTCTGTGAACAAGGCTATCGATGTTTATGGGTCACCACTCATGAACCAATGCCGTTTCCTTAAGAAAAATCTCTTGAAATTATTAGATAAATCGACAAGAATAAGACTTGTTTTATTTTACACCCAACCCTCAACCAAGGAGTAAGTCACATGCAATCCAATATTGATCTCGAAAGCCCCCAAATGACGAGTTCGCGTCACAGATGACCATTTTATTCTACCAAAACTTGATTCTTCCTTCAAGTCAGAGCACCTTGTCGATCCAGAAAAACAAAAAAGGAATCGAAAATTTAATCCTCAAATTTTCTTTTTTACCATTATCTATCTTATTTCAGGAACAAATTACGAAGGCTACCAAATCGCTCTTAAGACGGTATGGACTCATTTTGGTGACCTGCTTCTCATGCCAGTCAAAAGCAGTCTCAGCAAGATACGTCAAAGTATTTCTTACCTATTTTTCAAAGATATCTTTGAATCTCTGATTACAGACTACGAACCATTGAGAAAAACGTTTCATGGTTTTTATATCTATGCCATAGATGGCGACCAATTAGCACTTCCTCGCTCTAAAGATCTTTTAAAGGAGGGTTATTGTGGGTACCCTTGCCCAAATGAGATGGAAACTCATTTCTTACGTATGTATCTATCTCATGCTTATGACGTTTTATCGGGTGTGACAAAGAATCTTTGCTATTCTCCCGCTCTCAACGAAATCGCCAATGCTATTCAAATGATAGGTAGTTCCTGTCCAGGGAAGAAAGTTAAGTAGTTTTAAGTATTTACATGCCTTCCCTTTAGATTTTATGCTTTAAAATGGAGTCCATCAAACATAATCCGTGTAAATTCAGTTACTTACATAAAACGGAAAAATAAAATAAGTTCCCCCCCCTCTCTTGACGAACCTTTCACAGCCCCTCCCTTTCAGTGACTTATGTGGCTATCAACTGGTTACTTGATATGAGAGGAAGAGTTGGATCAACCTGTGTTTCCACCGTGGTGATTTCAAACCTCCTTCAGGGAAATAACATTACGTTGCGCATCAACTTCAAAAAATACTTGACGTGTTTTTTCAGAGAAATAATTTTTGATATTTTATTCTTCATTTATTTTTTATGTAGGTTTTAGGAGGCGTGGGAACCTCTCTATGAGGTAGAATTCTTATCCATGTTCTCCGAGAACCTCTCTGATTTTTTTCTTCTTAAAAGACATCCTTGCTCACTTTTTTCCCTCAAAAAAACGTATGTTAATATAAAAATTAAAGAGAAACTTTCACCAAAGGGGGGACTATGCGCCATTTGAAGAAGACACAGTTGGGACTCTTTTCCCAATATCCTAACCACCAACTCAGTACAGAATTGCAGCAAATTAATAACATCATTGATCGCCATCCAGAGTTTGCCCATATGGTTCATGAAGACCTTGTTAAAGAAAAGAAAGATTCTGGTGATATTGGTATGACATCGGAGCAAGTTCTCAAGGTGGCTATTCTTAAATCCATAAGAGGTCTTTCCTATCGTGCGTTAGCCTTTAATCTTGTCGATTCAGTATCCACCAGAGCTTTTCTGGGCCTTGAATTGGAAGAAAATTACGCTCACTCCACCTTACAGGACTTGATTGTTCAAATAAGTGAAGAAACTTGGGGAATTATTAGCGCCTCTTTAGTTTCAGATGCAAGAGATCAAAAGATTGAGCCGTGTAAGAAAATGAGATTGGACAGTACAGTGACGAAATCAAATATTCATCATCCAACGGATGCATCCCTTTTATATGACTGCATAAGAGTTACAGAAAGAGAATTTAAAAAAGTTCGTAAAAATGTCATGAAAGATTTTTGGCGACTTATTTCAAGAGAAGATCTTAAGAGAGCAAAAACCTTGCTTTACAAAATTAATAATTCCAAAAATGATGCGGAAAGACTACCTTGCTATAAGGAGCTTTTAAAAATCGCTACCAAATTGAACAAAGGATTACCTGATACCATCAGAAAGATAAAAAAAGAACAAAAATGTGTGAAGATGAATGCTTTGAAAAAGAGTCTAAAACAGTTAGAAAATGTTGCCTTCTACCTGGAAAAAATCATCTTTCAAACTCAAAAAAGAGTTATTGAGGGGAAAAAAGTATCTTCTGAAAAAAAGGTCCTATCCATCTTTGAACCGCATACAGACATTATTGTAAAGGGGCAAAGAGAAGTCGAGTTTGGGCATAAAATCTTTTTGACCTCAGGGCAAAGCAACATGATTTTAGATTGTCAGATCCCTGATGGCAACCCCGCAGACTCTGATATGTTTTTAAAAGTTATGAATTCAGTGACACAAACCTATGGGGCTTGCCCTGTAAAAGTAAGTGCAGATGGTGGGTTTGCTTCAAAAGAAAATCTTGAAGAGGCCAAAGAGATGGGGGCTAAAGATGTTTGCTTCCCAGAAAAAAAAGGAATGAAAATATTAAAGATGGTTAAAAGTGCTTGGGTCTTTAAAAATCTTCTCAATTGGAGAGCCGGAATAGAGGCTGTTATTTCATTCCTTAAGAGATGTTTTGGTATGAGAGTTGCTTACTGGAAAGGGCATGATGGTTTTAAGAGGTATGTAAAGAATGCCGTTTGTGCCTATAATTTTGTTGTCTTGGCAAGACATGAATTATCAACTGTCACCTAAATTTATCCATTAGGAATAACAGCAATGGACCAGGTCGAAGGTGCTAAAATCTTCCAAAGGTAGGGGTGCGTCTTCAAATCGAAAAAACTAGGGCGCAAGTCGCTTAAAGACCTTTTTCCCCTTAATCTGTAGAGTTTGTGTGGCAAATCTCCAACTCTCACTCCCCCATTGAGGCATTGGGAGGCTCAATGGGGAGTGTCAGAGAACAAAAAATGGGCCTTTCTGGACAGAAACTAGGTAGTTTTGAGAGTAATAGCATAACTCTCTACGATAGGCTTTATTTATCTACAGAGATTATTAAGGCCCATGCTCAAGCCAGTAACTTCTTTATTGCGCGTTGTAAGCGAGGCTCTACTTTTATCCCCATCGTAAATTTATTTAATGGCCCAGGTTGGTATTCACAAATGGTTATTGAGGGGGTGGTCATTCATCTCTATAAGTATAAAAACCCAAAGACTGGGGAGTTCTCTGTTTTGGCCACTAATCTTCCGCATGGCTCCTTGGACAAGAAGGATATGGTTGCTCTTTACTCTCGTCGTTGGGAAATAGAAACGACATTTCGTGATTTTACATCGACAATGAAAATGGAGCAGTGGCACTCAACAAGCCTTAATGGAATATTGCAAGAGCTGTATTCTTATTTTTGGCTCTTCAATTATACAAAGATTCAAATGAGCATAAATGAGGATGAAGACAGTGTGAATCAGTTGGTAAAAAATGACTACAAAAAACCTAACTTTAAACTGATTCTTGATTTCATAATGTACAATTGCGCGTATTGCCCGCACTGGTTGCACCCATTACCCTCACTTTCCCTATTTCAATGCGTCATTGATGATTTTCCTTCCCATTTCTGGGGAAAATTTTAGTTAATTTGTAATCCTATTTCTTCCTATTTTAGGGAAAAGTCCTGGTCAAGTTTTGTTCCCTGGATTTTTCGATAACTCTCTCCTTTAAGTAAAATTTTTATGGCGGTATGCTTCAAACGGTCGATGATAGTATCTGCCAGCACCTCATCATCAATAATTTCTGACCAATGCGTTATTGGCAGTTGAGTGGTAATAACGGTGGACCTATCGGAACGAAACTTTAAAATATCGCAGAAGTCTGTGGATTCACTTTGGGAGAACTTCCTTAATCCAAAGTCATCAAAAATTAACACTTGGGGGCGGCCCAGACGACGCAAGTAGTTCAAATACCTTCCTGAGTGCCTTTCCAGGGCCAAGGTTTCTAGAAATATGTTGATGTCTATAAACAGTGTGGAGATTCTGGATTGACAACACTGGTGTCCCAGGCTCTGGGCCAAGAAGGTTTTACCCACCCCCGTTGGCCCTTCGACAATGATAGACCTTTGCTCCTTAACCCATGATAAAGTTTGAAGCCTATCCACCTCTCTTTTACTAATAGACCTTTTGGCATGGTGGTCAAATGCCTCACCTCTGACCTTGTGAGGCAGCTTTGAGGTCTTGAGAAGTCTTTGGCTGAATTGGATTTTCCGAGCCTCCACTTCTGCAAATAACAGCTCGTTCAATAGATCCAATGCTTGAGTCTTGTGGCTTGTGTTATCCAGCGCCACTTCAAGGCTGTCTAACATTCCATAGAGCTTCAACTCATGCATGTGGTTTTTGATTTGTACTTCATCCATCTGGCACCTCCTTGGGGCTTTGGTTATTTGGATTTTCGTTATGTCGCAAATAAGGGTTGCCTTGTTTACGATCTATTTTCTCGTTCACCTTTTTTATTTTTTGCCCTTTATAGAAATGGAGTTGTTGCTGAAAATATCTAACCCTCCTTTTCTCCCACTGCTTGCAGTCCTCAAGGGCTTTGATAATGAGAGGAAGGACTTTTCCTTGCCCTCTTTCTGGATTTCTTTGTGACAGGAGCTTACAAAGCCCTAGCTCTTCTGAGATTTTCAATGGTCCCACCCTGAAAAAGCTCCTCAATGAAGTTTTCAAGCTCTTTACAAATCATACTTGCTTGAATAAGAATGTTCTGGGGAGTGGCCTCCTTGTAGGCGCGACTGGGCTCCGGGAGGTGTTCGTTTTTGGTGATGTACTCTCCGAGTTTACCTTTGGTCCTCTTGTGGCGAGCGAGGAGCTGTTTTTGAAAGTAAATCTCCACACTCTCCACTCCAATTTTTACATCTACATACTCCCCTCGGTGCTGAAACGGAGCCGAGTAGAAGTTGGATTCAACGCTCACATGACAGTCTTGGTGGAGTTTTTTCTTCTCCCAACGTCCCCACCGGTAGGGAAAAGAAGGCAAGGGTTTTAAAGTTTTTACCTCTCGTTGAAATTTTTCATTGCGAGAGACCTTAAATCTTGTGTGAGGGCGAGCATTTATCTTCTCGCACACCTCCCTTAAAGCCTTATTAATTTGATCCAGACTGGTGAAGGTCTCTCGTCTGTACATAAACCTGAGGGCCCTTGTAACGAGCTTCACGGCATTCTCAGTAAGGCTTTTATCCTGGGGACGACGAACTCGAGCGGGAACAGCCACCGTGTCATAGTGTTCCAAAAGCTCTTGGTAGGATTTATTCAACTCTGGATCATACAAATGGGGTGTGTTCACTCCAGTCTTTAAATTATCAGGAACAACCACTCTCGGAACCCCACCGTAATATTCAAACATCAGAACGTGAGCGTGAAGAAAATCTTCACTAGATTCGCTCAAAGAGCCATAAGCAAAAATACGCTGAGAGAAACATAGATTTGAGCAAAATATATGGGCCTTATGAATATTAAGGTCTTCATCGATCCACTCTGGCTGAAATCCTGCGTAATCAACCTCAACTTGGTGGCCTGGCTGAAAATCACGCAAGGTAATAATCCTTTTGCCAGCTTTTGGAAATTGCTTATGAAACTCCCTCGTAAACTGGGGGTAGCTAATGACCTTCAGAAATTTTTCCTCCCAAACGTCACTTAAACAATGCCTATCCTCAATCTCCTTCTCAATAATCTTCCAATCTATACCGTAAGACCAAGGGGGAATTTCTCTTTGGGTCTTCCAATCCTTGGGGTCTGTTAAAAGACCACGTCTTATCTTTCTAAGAGTCTTGGTGCAGCATTTCATGCGGCGACTGATTTCTCGGTCGGGAATATTTGCCTTTATTAATGATTTTATTTTTGTGTAACGCTCATGATCCATCTTTGTTCTCATTTCGACCTCCTTGGTTAAAGATTGGAGGTCTTTATAGAACATCAATGACGCTATGCTAAGGGGAATCAGTCATGCCAATCAGTGCGGGCAATGCCATGGTTCGCCGGGCGAACTGAGATAAGATAGGGGGTTAGAGTCCCCCGAGAGGAAGGTCAACCGACCACTTCTCTCCCCAAGCCGTGCGCTGTCGGCCGTGAGGCCGAAGCGATGTATCGGTAGGGGTGTGTGTGGGCCAAATAATTGAGCGTCGAAAATGCCGAACTCTGGAGTGCGGAGGCTGTCATGGTAGCCGAACGCAACATACCCACCAGCGCTATGGTGAGTTGGTGGGTGACTCCACGGCGTCGTAGAAACTGGCACATACATGAATCTTATCTCGGGACCTCGGGAGGTCTTTATTTAACCCCGTCATGTGCGACGGGCGACATGGGAAAGGAGGTAACCGTAACCCATGAACGAAATAAAGAAATCGGATCCACTCATAGTAGCGATGAAGAGGACGAACAAAGGGCCTACAAGCCCAGCGGAGTCCTTGGAGCGAAGGGGTGGAACTGAAGGGAACTCAATCCGTCAAAGCATCTGCCGAACACAGAGTTGGGAAAAGGTGTCACAGGCGACGGAGCGAGTCCGTATAGCAGCAAAGAGAAAGGATGGTAAGCTCACTTGCTTGCTTCACCATGTATCTGTGGAAGCCCTCCACTTGGCTTACCTCTATTTGAATAGGGGAGCCAGTGCGGGAGTGGACCATTTAACATGGAAGGAGTATGGCGAGAACCTCGTGCAAAACCTGTTCGATTTACATCGTCGGGTCCACACTACTCCCCGGACACAATGGCAAACTTTTGGAGGTTGGCACAACGTGTCGAACTACAATTTCACTTGCCTTAATGTTCACCTCAACCTCCTTCACCAGTAGCCTTACAATCTCCTTTTTTTGCTCAAAACTCAATACCTTTAAATTGGCACTCACTTTTTTTTGGAATTCTTGGAGTTGATCTACAAGCTGTAGTTGTTGTCCTTCTTGCCTTTGCTCATACTCTAAAGATTGCTTTTCATTTTCAAGTTGCTTTATTTTTCCTCTTATTTTTTTTAATCGTGACTCTATTTCTGATAGATTTAGAGTTCCATTTTGATAAAGATCCAAGAGACGTTCCTTTTCATGTGTTATTTGACGAATCTCCTGAGCCTTTTTTACAATTAATTTTTCCAATGATTGTTGTTCACCTTTTTGCTCATGAATTCTACTTGTATACTCATCTATAACTGTCTGAGGATTTTCAAGTAATTTAACTGTTTGTTCCCAAACTAAGTCATCTAAAACTTCAACTCTTACGGGATGAGATGAGCAAACTCTACCTTTAGCTGGCCACCTATAACCATCTTGTCCCATGCAGCGATAATAACAAAGCTTATACCTTGAGTGAGAAGCAGGTTTGCCATAGATCGAATAACCACACTCTTTGCATCGTAAAAGACCACTTAACAAATACTCATATTTTTTATTATTCCGAGAGGAAAGTTTTTTGTTAGCTTCCAATTGGCTGGACGCATCTTGAAAAGTTTTTGAAGAAATTATAGATGGAACGGGAATATATATCCAATCCTTTTTATTTCGATTGGAAGAACTTGATTTATGTTTTTTTGGATAAAAATTATTGTCTCTTGCGAACTTGGTTGGACGCAACCTTTCTACCTTGATAGTCTTTCTAAAAGCAGCTTGTCCATAATAAGCGGGATTTTTAAGCATACACAAGATAGTTGAACGCCCCCAAATACCTTGTTGTCTTCTAGTAGGCACCCCCCTTATATTTAATTCCTTTGCAATTGCTCTAATACTTAGTTTGTTTCGGCAATACATTTGAAAAATATTTTTAACAACTTTAGACTCTTCTGGATGGATTTCATATCGTGCGTCAGCGGAGTCTGTTTTCAGAATATATATATAACCATAGGGGGCTCCACATAAAACGCTAACAAAGCCCTTAGAAGCCTTTTGAAGTTTACCCCTTCGACTTCTTTCCATAATTTTTTCTCTTTCATATTCTGAAATGACTCCTTGTATTTGTAGCAAAAGCTGATCTTCGGGTGAATTTGTAATATCTCTATTAGAAAAAATAATTTCAACACCTAGCCTCTGAAATTCTTCAATTAGAATCAATTGATGGGCATATTTACGAGCTAATCTGTCTGGACATAACACAAGTACCTTTGTAACCTCCCCAGAAAAAGCTTTGTCGCGAAGAGAGTCTAAAGCAGGACGAACAAGGGTGGCGCCACTCACACCATTATCCATAAATATAAGATCCTCCTCTACACAAAAATTGTGTTCCTTAGCGAAATCGTGAAGACTAGAAATCTGTGAATCAATGGTTCCCTCTTGAGCTTGTTTATCTGAGGACACTCGACAATAAAGAGCTACTGATGTTTCCATTTTTAACCTCCATTATTTTCTGTTGTTTTACTTTCTGCTTTAATTGTTTCTTTATTTTTGGAACAACAACTTCGTATGTCTGTTGAATCCGTGTGGTTTGGTCGCTTTGATAGACACTTTTTAGCTGAGCTGTCCATGGATTTTGATGTTTTGTTTGGTGGGCCATTATCATTCCTTTGACTATGGTTCGAAGCTAAATGGGAAGAATCCTCAGGTGGATGCCAACGATAGTGAGCATATTTACGACCACTTGCATAAAGTGAATGATTATATATATTTATGGAAATTTCAATGGAAAAGTTGTCTATTGTGTCCGAGGAGTAACGGGTGCTTACAAAGGGCAACCTGTCTTGCGGGTAGAAATACCCAAGTCAGACGGGGGCACAAGACCCTTGGGTGTCCTGGCCTTGGAGGACAAGATTGTCCAGAAGGCCGTTGTAGACAGCATCCTCTCTCCCATCTACGAGGAACATTTCCTCGGTTATAGCTACGGATTCCGTCCAGGGCGTGGAGCGCATAATGCGTTGGATGCTCTGGCTTACGGAATAGAGCGTAGAAAGATCAGCTACATATTGGATGCGGATATAAAATCCTACTTCGATAGCGTGGATAGAAAGACTCTAATTCGCTTTCTAAAACACCTCATCGGAGATGAGAGACTCATTCGTCTCTTTGAAAAGTGGCTCAAGTGCGGAGTGCTATCTCAAGGCGTCTTAGAAGACACAGGGAGAGGGACCGTTCAAGGTTCAAATATTTCCCCTATCTTCGCCAACATATATTTACATTATGTGTTGGATTTATGGATGCAGAAATGGCGCAAGGACCATGCCACAGGGGACATGATATTTGTTCGCTACGCCGATGACTTTGTCGTAGGCTTTCAATACAAGGGGGAAGCTGAACGCTTCCTCAATGATCTGAAGCGCAGGCTTAAGGAGTTTTCTCTAGAAATACATCCGGGGAAAACTCGCCTCATAGAGTTCGGTCGATTTGCAAATGCAAATTGCCGCCGACGAGGTCTTGGTCACTCCGAGACTTTTGATTTCTTAGGATTCACTCACTTTTGTGTGCGCACGAGGAAAGGAGGCTTTAGGATAGGGCGTAAACCCATATCCAAGAGAGTCTGCCGGACCTTACAGCACCTGAAGCTGAGTCTGAGAAAACGAGTCTACACGAGGGACCTAGCGGAATGTGCAAAGTGGTTGGGTTTGGTCATCAAAGGCTGGCTCAATTATTTTGCGGTTCCAGGAAGTACGGTGTACCTACGAAAATTTATTTGCGCAATCAGGAGTGCTTGGATGAAAGCCATCCGACGACGCTCACAGCGTGGACGGAGATTCTCGTGGAAGAGGTTGGATAGAATGATTCGTCTATTCTGGCCTCGTATATCCATACGCCACCCGTGGCCAACAGATAGGTTCGCTATGCGGTACCACCTGAAGTAGGAGCCGGATGCTTTAACGAGCACGTCCGGATCTGTGCGGGGGGTGCGTGGCAACACGCATTCCTACCGTAACCAACTGGTGCGGGCAATGCCATGCAACTGGTGCGGGCAATGCCATGCAACTGGTGAGGGTAATGCCATGCAACTGGTGAGGGTAATGCCATGCAACTGGTGAGGGTAATGTCATGCAATCGGTGAGGGCAATGCCATGCAATTTTACATTCATAATGGATAGCATCCCCCTTTTTGTTGCGGGGCTCTATCAGAAATTTAGGAAGCAGATAAAGTTGCTGATGAAGATTTCAATGGAGAAGAGGAGGCACTTCAAAAGAAGCTATGAAAGGTCTATCAAAAGGGCTGGGAGTTCTTTTAAAAGAAATAGCTTAACGCAGAGGCAGAGGGGTGTGGTGGCTTAAGGAAACGGCATTGGTTCCTTGCCTATTGTCTTGATATCCATTTTGCCTTCTCCTTTCAGGATGATAGTTCATCCTAATATGATTCGGCAGTTACACAAAATAGTTTACAGGCTCCAAAAAAATGGAAATTCCAATCTCATCAAAGGGTTCATGTGTTTAGGTTCCCATACTATATTACCCCCTTTTTTTATTTTTTTTAACTTGGGATATTCGAGAAATACCAGCATTGGGATGAAATATGAAAAAAAATGGAAACCCAAGTCTGCACCAAGAGGGCATGTATTTAGGTTCCCATACTATATTACCCTAACCATAGTCTCGTATTCCAGCATTTCTCAACGCCTTAGAGCCCTCTTATAAGGGGACCTTATTTATTAAAAAACTTAGTTGTCAAAACGGTCACCGTATTCAATGGCAAACCTGTTCATGGCTGGCTTCCAGTTGTGTAATGGTCGTGTCCATCGCTTAGAGGCCATTTTTATCGCTAAATATACAACTTTTAAAGCCGACCGATCACTGGGAAATATCTTACGATTTCTGATCGCCTTGCGGATCACGCTATTTAACGACTCTATGGCGTTTGTGGTATAAAAAATCTTTCTGATTTCATCCGGATAATCGAAAATAGTGATGAGATTGTCCCAATTCCTACGCCAAGACTTTTCAATATTCGGATACTTTGAAGACCACTTGGTACAAAATTCCTCAAGGGCCTTTTCAGCTTCTGTCAGAGTCGTAGAGCCATAAATGGACTTGAGGTCTTGGGCGACAGCTTTCATATTCTTGGAAGGAACATAGCGAAGGGAATTGCGGACCATATGGACAATGCACAGTTGTACTTTAGACTTGGGAAAAGCCGCTGAAATGGCTTGAGGAAAACCTGTAAGACCATCTACAGAAAATATAAATACGTCTTTCAACCCTCGATTTTGCAGCTCAGTCAAAACACTCAACCAAAACTTTGAACCCTCATTTTCAGAAATCCATAGGCCCAACAAGTCTTTCTGACCCTCCTCTGTAATACCAAGAGCTAGGTAAATCGCCTTATTAATAACTCTCTTGTCTTGATGGACCTTCACCACGATACAGTCCAAAAATACGATAGGGTAAGTGCTATCCAAGGGGCGGTTCTGCCAAGCCGTAACTTCATCAATAACAGCATCCGTCACGTTGGCTATCACTGAGTGGGATATCTCTGCACCATGGTAAAGGTCTTTGATAGCTCCTTGAATATCCCTGGTCGTCATTCCCCTCGCATAGAGGGTCAGAATACTGTCTTCAAAGCCCTCAAGACGCAATGCCGTTTCCTTAAGCCACCACACCCCTCTGCCTCTGCGTTAAGCTATTTCTTTTAAAAGAACTCCCAGCGCTTTTGATAGACCTTTCATAGCTTCTTTTGAAGTGCCTCCTCTTCTCCATTGAAATCTTCATCAGCAACTTTATCTGCTTCCTAAATTTCTGATAGAGCCCCGCAACAAAAAGAGGGATGCTATCCATTATGAAATCAAGAATCAGTTTAAAGTTAGGTTTTTTGTAGTCATTTTTTACCAACTGATTCACACTGTCTTCATCCTCATTTATGCTCATTTGAATCTTTGTATAATTGAAGAGCCAAAAATAAGAATACAGCTCTTGCAATATTCCATTAAGGCTTGTTGAGTGCCACTGCTCCATTTTCATTGTCGATGTAAAATCACGAAATGTCGTTTCTATTTCCCAACGACGAGAGTAAAGAGCAACCATATCCTTCTTGTCCAAGGAGCCATGCGGAAGATTAGTGGCCAAAACAGAGAACTCCCCAGTCTTTGGGTTTTTATACTTATAGAGATGAATGACCACCCCCTCAATAACCATTTGTGAATACCAACCTGGGCCATTAAATAAATTTACGATGGGGATAAAAGTAGAGCCTCGCTTACAACGCGCAATAAAGAAGTTACTGGCTTGAGCATGGGCCTTAATAATCTCTGTAGATAAATAAAGCCTATCGTAGAGAGTTATGCTATTACTCTCAAAACTACCTATCATTTGAATAGCATTGGCGATTTCGTTGAGAGCGGGAGAAAAGCAAAGATTCTTTGTCACACCCGATAAAACGTCATAAGCATGAGATAGATACATACGTAAGAAATGAGTTTCCATCTCATTTGGGCAAGGGTACCCACAATAACCCTCCTTTAAAAGATCTTTAGAGCGAGGAAGTGCTAATTGGTCGCCATCTATGGCATAGATATAAAAACCATGAAACGTTTTTCTCAATGGTTCGTAGTCTGTAATCAGAGATTCAAAGATATCTTTGAAAAATAGGTAAGAAATACTTTGACGTATCTTGCTGAGACTGCTTTTGACTGGCATGAGAAGCAGGTCACCAAAATGAGTCCATACCGTCTTAAGAGCGATTTGGTAGCCTTCGTAATTTGTTCCGGAAATAAGATAGATAATGGTAAAAAAGAAAATTTGAGGATTAAATTTTCGATTCCTTTTTTGTTTTTCTGGATCGACAAGGTGCTCTGGCTTGAAGGAAGAATCAAGTTTTGGTAGAATAAAATGGTCATCTGTGACGCGAACTCGTCATTTGGGGGCTTTCGAGATCAATATTGGATTGCATGTGACTTACTCCTTGGTTGAGGGTTGGGTGTAAAATAAAACAAGTCTTATTCTTGTCGATTTATCTAATGATTTCAAGAGATTTTTCTTAAGGAAACGGCATTGCCTCAAGACGAGTCTTGCCTTTGGGAATGACTTGGGGCTCAAAGGAGGCACTTCGGTCACGGGGGACCTGAAGCTCCACCTCGCCTTTCTCTCCCTTTATGGTCTTTCTACTGTAACCATTGCGAGTGTTGGATTTGCGGGTCTCAGACTTCTCATGCCTCTCATAACCTAGGTGATCGTCCATTTCCGCATTAAGAGCTGTCTCTAAAACAACCTTCATCAGTTGATCCGTTATGTCGGATAAATCCTTTTGGGTCTTGACCTTCTTCGCTAGTTCCTTGCCTATTGTCTTGATATCCATTCTGCCTTCTCCTTTCAGGATGATAGTTCATCCTAATATGATTCGGCAGTTACACAAAATAGTTTACAGGCTCAGTTTGTGTGGCAAATCTCCAACTCTCACTCCCCCATTGAGGTATTGGAAGGCTCAATGGGGAGTGTCAGAGAACAAAAAATGGGCCTTTCTGGACAGAAACTACCTAAACTACTTGCACTCAACTTTCTTTTGAATGTCATTGTTATGTCCAGAAATGGTTATATAAAGCCCTTTGTCACCACAATGGTACGTTTTTCTGTAGAAGCGCAGTGTATTACCAGAGACAACATCCATCCTCATGTAGTCACCATGACAGCTTCTAAATTGGCGAGCGTAGGTTGTTCTCCATCCTTGACTTCCGCCACCCTCGTCATAACAATTTGTCTTAATCACCACCGCAGCACGATTGTTAATGCGTATGTATCCCCAGTCTCTTGGATCTTCCAGATGCCCCAAGGCCACAGTGGATATCAAGCCAAAAACAAGAATCATAAAAATCATACGAATAAATGAAAGCATATTTTTTCTCCTTTCCTTTTTCAATTTAATAAATTACAAAATCACGAATTTTAAGTCATGCGTGAAATCATATTATTATTTTTTATGACCTTAATTATATATATTTCTTGATTCTTGTGAATAGGAAAAAAGGGGGGTAAGAAAAGATCTTTATTTTAGTCTAGCTATCCATGTCGCGTCCTTAAGACCCCGAATTCTACAAGAATGGTAACGAGGATCAAGGTTAAGATCTAGAATTTGCTCTCAGAACAAATACAGTGGCATTTCAGACCTCTTTGGGGTTGAGAAAAACCAAAGTTCTCGTTACTAGTAGTAAAGTTCTCGTTACTAGTAGTAACGATGTCTTAGCTTAATGAACAAAAAAGGTAACATTCATGGGGGCGCCTTGCTTCCCCACCCACGCCCATGAATCTTATCTAGTTCCTGTCCAGGGAAGAAAGTTAAGTAGTTTTAAGTATTTACATGCCTTCCCTTTAGATTTTATGCTTTAAAATGGAGTCCATCAAACATAATCCGTGTAAATTCAGTTACTTACATAAAACGGAAAAATAAAATAAGTTCCCCCCCCCCTCTCTTGACGAACCTTTCACAGCCCCTCCCTTTCAGTGACTTATGTGGCTATCAACTGGTTACTTGATATGAGAGGAAGAGTTGGATCAACCTGTGTTTCCACCGTGGTGATTTCAAACCTCCTTCAGGGAAATAACATTACGTTGCGCATCAACTTCAAAAAATACTTGACGTGTTTTTTCAGAGAAATAATTTTTGATATTTTATTCTTCATTTATTTTTTATGTAGGTTTTAGGAGGCGTGGGAACCTCTCTATGAGGTAGAATTCTTATCCATGTTCTCCGAGAACCTCTCTGATTTTTTTCTTCTTAAAAGACATCCTTGCTCACTTTTTTCCCTCAAAAAAACGTATGTTAATATAAAAATTAAAGAGAAACTTTCACCAAAGGGGGGACTATGCGCCATTTGAAGAAGACACAGTTGGGACTCTTTTCCCAATATCCTAACCACCAACTCAGTACAGAATTGCAGCAAATTAATAACATCATTGATCGCCATCCAGAGTTTGCCCATATGGTTCATGAAGACCTTGTTAAAGAAAAGAAAGATTCTGGTGATATTGGTATGACATCGGAGCAAGTTCTCAAGGTGGCTATTCTTAAATCCATAAGAGGTCTTTCCTATCGTGCGTTAGCCTTTAATCTTGTCGATTCAGTATCCACCAGAGCTTTTCTGGGCCTTGAATTGGAAGAAAATTACGCTCACTCCACCTTACAGGACTTGATTGTTCAAATAAGTGAAGAAACTTGGGGAATTATTAGCGCCTCTTTAGTTTCAGATGCAAGAGATCAAAAGATTGAGCCGTGTAAGAAAATGAGATTGGACAGTACAGTGACGAAATCAAATATTCATCATCCAACGGATGCATCCCTTTTATATGACTGCATAAGAGTTACAGAAAGAGAATTTAAAAAAGTTCGTAAAAATGTCATGAAAGATTTTTGGCGACTTATTTCAAGAGAAGATCTTAAGAGAGCAAAAACCTTGCTTTACAAAATTAATAATTCCAAAAATGATGCGGAAAGACTACCTTGCTATAAGGAGCTTTTAAAAATCGCTACCAAATTGAACAAAGGATTACCTGATACCATCAGAAAGATAAAAAAAGAACAAAAATGTGTGAAGATGAATGCTTTGAAAAAGAGTCTAAAACAGTTAGAAAATGTTGCCTTCTACCTGGAAAAAATCATCTTTCAAACTCAAAAAAGAGTTATTGAGGGGAAAAAAGTATCTTCTGAAAAAAAGGTCCTATCCATCTTTGAACCGCATACAGACATTATTGTAAAGGGGCAAAGAGAAGTCGAGTTTGGGCATAAAATCTTTTTGACCTCAGGGCAAAGCAACATGATTTTAGATTGTCAGATCCCTGATGGCAACCCCGCAGACTCTGATATGTTTTTAAAAGTTATGAATTCAGTGACACAAACCTATGGGGCTTGCCCTGTAAAAGTAAGTGCAGATGGTGGGTTTGCTTCAAAAGAAAATCTTGAAGAGGCCAAAGAGATGGGGGCTAAAGATGTTTGCTTCCCAGAAAAAAAAGGAATGAAAATATTAAAGATGGTTAAAAGTGCTTGGGTCTTTAAAAATCTTCTCAATTGGAGAGCCGGAATAGAGGCTGTTATTTCATTCCTTAAGAGATGTTTTGGTATGAGAGTTGCTTACTGGAAAGGGCATGATGGTTTTAAGAGGTATGTAAAGAATGCCGTTTGTGCCTATAATTTTGTTGTCTTGGCAAGACATGAATTATCAACTGTCACCTAAATTTATCCATTAGGAATAACAGCAATGGACCAGGTCGAAGGTGCTAAAATCTTCCAAAGGTAGGGGTGCGTCTTCAAATCGAAAAAACTAGGGCGCAAGTCGCTTAAAGACCTTTTTCCCCTTAATCTGTAGAGTTTGTGTGGCAAATCTCCAACTCTCACTCCCCCATTGAGGCATTGGGAGGCTCAATGGGGAGTGTCAGAGAACAAAAAATGGGCCTTTCTGGACAGAAACTATCTAGGCCCCCACTTCTTTGCACGAAGCAACTCGGTGGACAGCTTCGCTGGTCTATATAATTGGCCTCTTTTAGTTACTCTTGTTAGCTGACAATTAAAATGCCCCACCGTCGCCAATGAAAAGTGGCCACTTTTCAGAGGAGGACCTATGGTGATTTTTGGCATTGTCAACCGAGACGCATATAATCAATTGATATTACTCATAAAAAGGCTCCGAGCTGATAAGAACTCCTTTTGGGTTCTTGTCGACCTGGAAAGGGGCTCCGTGTTGGAGAGTCCTTCCATGACAGCCTATTCAGGTTCCATATTTGTCATTTGTAGACTGTTTCTGGATTTCAATGAGGTTAAATATATAGTCAAGAAAAGCCTGTTTAGGCTGTGCCCATTTTCTAAAGTATTTAAATTCCACAAGATTCCAACATTTGCCTCAATTTTCATGGAATTTCTTTCTAAAGACAGGCTTCCCTTAAAGCCGTCGCCAATTAAAATGTCCCACTTTCAATATGGAGGTTGTCGCCAATGAAAAGTGACCAATCTTCAGGGAGTGTTCAAATACTAGACAATGAAGTCTCTTCTTCTGATATAGATACTAAGCTCACAGAGTCCCTCCCTCTTGCAACTCAAAAGGTTAGCAATGAGGAGGATCTTATGATTAGTCAATACACTTTCGGCCGCATTCGTGACCTGAGTCACAGTGGTAAAAATAAGACAGAAATATCTCGTGAATTAGGGATCAATCGTAAGACGGTGCGCAAGTACTGTGAGTCCAACACCCCACCGAAGTACAAGGCGAGGTCCAAAAGAACTCGCCCAGATCCCCTTAATGGATATATGGATCGGGTGAAGTACTTTTTGAAGTTGAACCCAAGTAACACCGCCCGTGAAATATATGAGCTATTAGTTGAGGAGGGTTATCGTGGGAGTGAGAGAACGGTTCAGAGAAGAGTTTGTGAGATTCTTGGTTCTCGCCCCAAGGAGCGTTTTTTCAGCCAAAGATATGATCCTGGAGAACAGGCTCAGTTTGATTTTAAGGAGAAGGTTGCTTTACCATTTGCCGATGGTGTTCAGATCGTTCATCTCCATTTTGGAACATTGCCTTGTAGTGGCACCTGTTGGGTTCGTGCCTACCCCTTTCTTGTCTATGAGTGTTTCATCGATGGGGTGCATGCTTTTTTTGAAAAGATAGGTGGGATGAGTGCGAACATCCGTATTGATAATTTATCTCCCTGTGTGAAGAAAGTTCTTAAAGGAAATCAGCGAATTTACACCCAATCTTTTGATCGAGCCATCCAATACTATGGATTTAAGGTTCTTCCCTGCCGCGCAGGGAAGGGCTCTGACAAGGGAGATGTGGAGCGTGATATTCGAACCTTCAGTTCTCGGATAAAAAATATTGTTAGAAACAAAGGAATTGTTTTTAAAGACTGGGATCATTTGAATCAGTTTTTAGAGTCTTATATGGATCAGCATCAGAGTGACTCCACCAAATCTCGCTTTGAGGAGGAGGCCAAAGTTCTTAAGCCTTTGCCTCCACGAGATGAAGATATTCTCTGTAAGGTGAATATTTGTCAAAGTAATGGTTATGGGACTTTGAGAATAGGTAAAACCACATATTCCATACCTGATGAGGTGATCCAATCTCCCTGTAAAACCGTACAGGGTCCCTATCATGTCACGATCTATCGTGCAGGAGGGAAGCAAGAAATTGTCGCTCGCCATCAAAGAAAACCTGATGGGGAGCATAGTCTTCTTCTTGAACATATCCTTCCTTCTTTAGTTCGTAAGCCGCAAGCCATGGTAAGATGGGCTCACCGATCCATTCTTTTTCCAACAAATGTGTTTGAAAATTTTTATCAATACCTCAAGCAACAAGATTCAAGCCGTGCCGAGCATGAATATTTAAGAGTTATCAACTTGATTCAGCATGTGAGTTGGCAGGACTTATCTACAGCCATGGAGCTTCAATTAGAAAGTCGTGAGATTTTCGACTTTAAATCCATAAAAGATTTGCTCTTAGGCAATCCCACCAAAATTAATTTGAATGACCAACAAAAACCACTTCAACCTAGATTGTCTCAATATGACAGTCTTGTTCCAAACATAGGAGGTTCTTAATGAATCACGAAGAACTTATAGGTTCTCTTAAAAAACTCCGACTTCCAGCGATGGCGGATGAATATGTTGCAACGGCTAGAGTTGCCGAAAAAACAAAAAAGACGTATGAACAGTATTTAGGTATACTCGTTCAAAATGAGCTTGCTGACAAGCATTCCCAGAGAGTGAAAAGATTGCTTAAGGGGGCCAAGCTTCCTCAACTTAAATCACTCCAAACTTATAACTTCCAGAAAAGAACGGGAGTGACAGCTCAGCAAATTAATTGGATGGCAGAGGGAGAGTGGGTCAGAAAAGCCTGTAATGTTGTGTTTTACGGAAGCTTTGGAATGGGGAAAAGTCATTTGGCCATGTCCCTAGTTCGTTCACTCTGTGAACAAGGCTATCGATGTTTATGGGTCACCACTCATGAACTTATTGAAACAATGCGTGAAAGCAAGAAAGAACTCTCATTGAATGCTCTTTTTAAGAAATTAGACCGTTTTGATCTTATTGCTTGTGATGAACTTGGCTATACAGCTTCCTGCACAGAGGGGGCAGATCTTTTCTTTCAATTCATATCTCAGCGATATGAAAGGAAAAGTCTCATGATCACTACAAACTTAACATACTCTGAATGGGATAAGGTGTTTCTTAACCCTATTACCACCGCTGCTGCTGTTGATCGAATCATTCACAACTGTGAAACCCTCAACATTGAAGGAAAAGAAAGTTGGAGAACCGAATCGGCAAAAGCCAAGTCTAAACAGAGCAAAGAGGAAAGTTCAACCAAAGAAGTTCATTAGAGATCCCCACTTTTGGGGAAGGAACTCGCCAGTTATCCACAAAATTTATCCACAGCAGCACTGCGTTGCTAGACATCGGGGTCACAGCCGCAGTGTCGCCATGGATAAATTTATGGATAACTGGCTTTTACCGTACTATTTGCTCGTCACTCTCGCGGAGCTTTAGACATTAGCTGCGCCAAGGAATCCTGAAAAATACTCCATTTACCTCTGCCATAGGGCTGAAGGATGCATTTGGGGTCATGCCAAAAGTGGTGGGCAGAAAATCATTCCTCAGAATCTTGTGGCATAGTCCGAGTTAAATGATGAGCAAAATAAAGACACTTGACTAAACTCTGAACGAAGAATAACTAAATCAGTACATCATCAACTGGCCGTTTTTCATTGGCGACGGCTTCTAAAAATGGCCAATTTTAATTGGCGCCTAACAACTCTGGACTTTTGATTGTATTTTTGTCATGTATGATTCCGATACAATAAAGGATAAAGCAATAACATTATTGGAAGGTGATAAGATGAGTGACCGTTGAATAGATTGGTAATTTTAATTCCGTGAAGTAACATGGTCTTGAGCTTTGGATCGAACCCACGCATGTACCTGCACTCTGAGTGTATGGACGTATAGTAAGTTGACTTATTTTCGCTTTAGAATTTATGGCAAAATCCCAAGGCTCTAGTTTTATCACCTTCTTTTTTTCTAACAGAAAGGAGGAGTCATGTGGATATTATTTATAGTTCTGTTTGTGGAATAGATGTTCATCAACATATGTTGATGTGTACGATTGTCAAAGTGGAAGACGGTAAGAAGAAGTTTTTCACAAAAGAGTTCAAGAATTTTCCAAAAAATTTTCCTAGAATGCGCTCTTGGATGAAGCCACATAAGGTTGAGAGAGTTCTTTTTGAGAGCACAGGGATTTATTGGAATTCTTTATACGATGATTTGACAGAAAAAGGTTATGAAGTAGATGTTATCAATGCCTTTCATGTCAAAAATATTACTGGTAAAAAAACTGACGTGTTGGACCCGGAGGGGCGGAGAAAACCATCCATTTGTGGGCTAACAAAACCATCCATTTAGGGTGATCTGACAAGATGGGCTCACCCTACATTTAATTTTTTATCTTGACAAGTCGGTTTGAAGCTTCCTTCAATCGGTAGCTTTTTCCCTCAAATTTTAATAGTTGGCTACAGTGGAGAAGGCGATCCAGGATGGCAGAGGCCACGGTATTATCGCCCAAACACTTTCCCCAATCTTCAATAATACGATTGGAGGTAATAAGAGTGCTTTTTCTCGCTGAGTATCGATCCAGAATGATTTCCTGGAAGTCATCACAAGCCTCTGGTGGGATGCGCTTTCTAAGAAAAAGATCATCAATGATCAATAGGTCCACATGGATGAGTTGGGTGTAGAACCTCTTTCTGCGCCCCAGCTGCCTGGCCTCAAAGAGATTTTCAAAGAGCTTGTGAGCTTCCTGATACAAAACCTTGTAATTTGATATGGAACAGACCTTGGTGGCTATAGCTTTTGCAATGTGGCTTTTTCCAGTTCCAGGGGAGCCAATAAGCAAGGCTCCCTCCCCCTGCTTGATGAACTTCAAGTTCATTAATTCCAAGATCATTGGTTTCGGTATTTTTGGGTTAAAATTCCAGTCAAAGCCAGTGAGGGTGGACTCTTCCGTGAGCTTGGATGCTTTGAGGAGTCTCTCACATTTTTTGCTTTTCTTGAAATCCTTTTCATCCTGTAAGAGCAATGAGAAGGTCTCTTGGAAGTTTTGTTGGTTCTGTGTGTGTTGGTAACTTCGAGCCTCAAATGTTTCAAACATGCCTATAAGCTTAAGGCTTTTGAGAGTCTCTTGTATTTCTGTAGGTGACATTGGCATTGTGACTGCTCCTTTCCTCTAGAAGAGGGGTTGGGGGGTGGATTAAGTAAGGTTGGTGCTAGGCTGAGGGTGTAAGGGTCAATGCCGTTTCCTTAAGAAAAATCTCTTGAAATTATTAGATAAATCGACAAGAATAAGACTTGTTTTATTTTACACCCAACCCTCAACCAAGGAGTAAGTCACATGCAATCCAATATTGATCTCGAAAGCCCCCAAATGACGAGTTCGCGTCACAGATGACCATTTTATTCTACCAAAACTTGATTCTTCCTTCAAGCCAGAGCACCTTGTCGATCCAGAAAAACAAAAAAGGAATCGAAAATTTAATCCTCAAATTTTCTTTTTTACTATTATCTATCTTATTTCCGGAACAAATTACGAAGGCTACCAAATCGCTCTTAAGACGGTATGGACTCATTTTGGTGACCTGCTTCTCATGCCAGTCAAAAGCAGTCTCAGCAAGATACGTCAAAGTATTTCTTACCTATTTTTTAAAAATATCTTTGAATCTCTGATTACAGACTACGAACCATTGAGAAAAACGTTTCATGGCTTTTATATCTATGCCATAGATGGCGACCAATTAGCACTTCCTCGCTCTAAAGATCTTTTAAAGGAGGGTTATTGTGGGTACCCTTGCCCAAATGAGATGGAAACTCATTTCTTACGTATGTATCTATCTCATGCTTATGACGTTTTATCGGGTGTGACAAAGAATCTTTGCTATTCTCCCGCTCTCAACGAAATCGCCAATGCTATTCAAATGATAGGTAGTTTTGAGAGTAATAGCATAACTCTCTACGATAGGCTTTATTTATCTACAGAGATTATTAAGGCCCATGCTCAAGCCAGTAACTTCTTTATTGCGCGTTGTAAGCGAGGCTCTACTTTTATCCCCATCGTAAATTTATTTAATGGCCCAGGTTGGTATTCACAAATGGTTATTGAGGGGGTGGTCATTCATCTCTATAAGTATAAAAACCCAAAGACTGGGGAGTTCTCTGTTTTGGCCACTAATCTTCCGCATGGCTCCTTGGACAAGAAGGATATGGTTGCTCTTTACTTGAATTCGTGGCCATTTTTATACACAACATTTATAGACTATCTTTATATTTTTTCATAACATGCCCTTCTCCTTCTGAAAAATCATTATTTTTTTAGAAAATTCTCATAAATTACTATTGCCTCCCTTTATTTTGTTGTGTATAAATTATACACAACACTAGTGAGAGGGGAAATATGAGTTACATCAGAAAAATAAAAAAAATGGAAAAACATATTTAGCAGAAGTAGAAGGTAAGAGAATTAATGGAAAAGTAGTACAGAAACATATTCGTTACATTGGGAAAGAGGTAGATGAAAAAAAGGTAATATCGATATCATCTGATGACCTTCAAGTCAATGAGGTGAAAGTATATGGACCATTATTGGTTTTAGATAGTATTTCTAAAAAATTAGAACTACAAAATATGTTGGGGTCTTACTCTAATGAAATATTAAGTATGGTATATGCCCACTGTCTAAACTATCAGAGCCTAAATAATATGCCTGAATGGTTTGAGAGAACAGATTTAAATAATATATTGGATTTAGATGGTTTAACAGAATATCGGTTGCTAACATCTCTAGATACTTTAACTGAAAGTAAGATAGAGTCTATTCAGAGGAATGTATTTAATGTTGCCAAAAGAAAATATAAGCTGTCTTTGCGAGGAATGGTGTATGATGTTACTAATACATATTTATATGGGAAAAAATGCACAATAGGAAAGCTAGGTCATAGCAAAGAAGGAAAAAAAGATAAACCGCTTATTCAAGTAGGTCTATGTGTAACTCAGAAAGAAGGGGTTCCTGTTTTCCACAAGACATTTGATGGAAATATTGCCGACAGCAAAACCCTATCTGGCCTTGTACAAGAATTCTCTCACTATAATCTCCGCTCAGGTCTTCTTGTGTATGATAGAGGAATTCCTTCTGGAGAAAACCTAAGAGAGGTCAAGAAATTGGGGTGGAACACGCTATGTGGAGTTCCAATGAACAGTAAAGAAAAAAGCACAGTCCGAGAGGTTATAAATGATGGTGGGATAAAAAATGTTTCAAATATGATCCCATTAGAGAAAAGAGTATTCTCATAGGTGTTCGTGGTTTTTTTCTAATTTTAATTCCGAATTAATGGAAATACTTTTCAAGCCTCCTTTTTTACATAGAGGGAAGTGGGCGATTTATAAATATTTATAGATGGTATTTTGAGAAATGGACGCAGATTGACATTTGATATCCACGACAAGCCATGTGTTTTAAGAGACTTAATTGTGTAACGAAAGAACTGTGGACTTTTGGGAACAACAGAATTTAAATTTCTTTCCACTTCCGCATGGACAGGATTGATTTCTTCCAATTTTTTCGCTTTGGTCATTTTTCTGCTGTGATGCAGACATATCTTCAGTTACAATTTTTTTTTGCTTTTCATCTTCCAAATCCTCATCCAAATTATCAAAAAGAATATCTCCTAGATTCTGGTGAAAGTAACGATTTTTAAATTGAGATATGAGCATCATAAAAATACATGTAAGAACCAAAAGTGTGAGTGAAGCAAAAAACAAAGAAGATGCTTGCATCTGAGTTAATGGGAGGATGAGTGCCAGTAAATAACCAAATCCAAATACCAATAAGGAAATAAGAAGAGATATAAAGGATCCCAAAGAAAGTAATATTAAAAGTCCAAAAATCATTGCTATTTTTTGCTCCTGTCGAATACAATGAATCCGCATAGATACAAGTGAGTTATCTACAGACTTAATGATTCTCGCGTTAGTATCTTAATAGGTCAAGATTAATTGGAGGAAATTTTTATTTTTTAAACGCAGGGGGCAAATATGAGCACGGAAGCTCAAACACTTAAAACGATCAAAAAATGTTTCAAGAAAGTTATTCCTGAAAAGGACTCTCGGGCAACCATTCCACCTCTTGAGTTTATTGTGGCTCTTGTCTTGTCATTCCAGGGAGACTCTAAGACATATTCAATAGAGGGAATTAGGAGGTTTATGATAAGTCATTTAGGATTAAGAATTGAAAGACACAGCTTCTGGGAAAGACTCTCTAGAAAAAGATTAAAAGAGCTTCTGAGTAAACTGGTTGAAATGCTCATGATAAAGCTATCTCATGGAGCTTTTCATGGGAGCAAAGCCATATTATTACAACTGGGAGTCTCAGACGTTCTTCTTGTTGACTCAAGCACAATAAGCCTTTGGGATGGAGCATCTGAGAATTTTCCAGGGACAAGAACAAACGCAGGAATTAAATGGCACGCTTGTTTCAGTTTATTCAGTGGTATAATGACTTGGTTCGAATTAACTCCGTCTTCCACTAACGATAGGAAGTGCTTTCCTGATATAAAGGAACTCGTTGGAAAATTAGTCATCTTTGATTTGGGATATTGGGACTATGGCTTATTGTCATCTATTCATGAAGCTAAAGGATTTTTCTTGTCTAGAGTGAAGTCAAATGCCTCTATTCTTATTGATGCTGTTGTTGAAGGTTTGCCAGATTACTATGTTGGAAAAGAGTTCTCTGATATTAAACTCAAGAAAAAAAACGATGTTGTTGAATTTATAGGCAGTGTCTTGTCCAATGGTAAATGGGTAAGTTTGAGAATTGTAGGCTTCTGGAATTCCCTGAATTTCTGCCCAGAAGTATACACCAGGTTTCTTAAGGGCGTATCACATGGTTTTTGAGAACATTTGAGTCTACTGATCGTAATATTCTTTCTTGATGTTTACTTAAAGTCACAGATCTAATAAATTTATTTTTCTTTTTATTATCACAAAAATAAACATTGTACATATCCTCTAAATCTTCAATTGCTTTTTCTGACGATATATCTATGCCTTTAGATTTTAAGTTTAATTTTAAAATTGATAGTATAAGATAAGATAAATAGCATATAAACACGTGAGTCTCCACACGTTTTTTTAATCTAAATCGAATAGGCCTTAACTTTGATACTCCCTTAAGAGTACGAAATGCTTTTTCTATAATATCTTTATCATAATAAAGTCTTACCATATCTTCATCAGGTATATTTTTAGTACAAAAAATACATGAGTATCCATCAAATTCTTCAGCATTTTGAAGTACGAATTCTCTTAATCTTCCTGTAGAAGTTAAATATTTATCAAGACCGATCAAAATTTCTTTATTTTCATTTATTAATTTCTGAGCTTCCACAATTTTGTTTCTTCTAGATTCTTTAATCTCTATTCTCTTAGTCTCATTATAACAAATGGCTAATTTTCCTTTAATCGATCCAAATTTGTGTGGAATTCCTTTGACATAAATAACATTTCCATTTATTTGAACCATGTTAGAAAATTGATCCATAGACCCCTTCTTCAACAATTTTCTAATGGCATTCTTTTCTTTTTCTCTCATTGTTAATCCACAAAGTGTTTTCCAGCCCATTTTACCTATAGAATTTAGGTTTTTTTCAGAGGTGATGCCTCGGTCATATACAAATAAACCTGAATTCAATCGGTACTCACTAAAACTATCTGAAAGAGACATTAAGGTTCTACTGTCATGAATATTTCCCTTGAAACTTTTATGAAAAACTGGGATGCCTTCTTTTTGAGTTGTTGCTAAACCTATTTGTATGAGGTCATTTTGACGTTTGCCATCTTTACTCTTTCCTTTCTCTCCAAAACCACATGTTTTTCCATGAAAATAAGTATTTGTTACATCGTAAACAATTCCTTTTGAATTTAATTTATATATCTTCTTTACATTGTTAAAGATATTTCTTTGATATTCATGTATCTTAGATTCATTTAGATTATCCATGGCTGAGACTAAACGATTTTCTGTTAGCTTGTCTAAACCTAAAAGAAGATTTAAATCTGTACGCTTATACCATGATGGCATTTTGTGAACACTCTTATAATCCATACAATGAGCATAAACCATACTTAATATTTCATTAGAATATTCTCCTAGAATATCTGGAAGATTAATCTTCTTCGCAATACTATGAAATACAAGAAGTGGGCCATAAATTTTTACACTATCAACTTGAAGATCTTTTGATGAAAGAGAAATTACTGTTTCACCGTCGACTTCTTTGCCAAGATAACGAATGTGTTTTTGCACAGACTTACCATCAATCCACTTATTTTCAACCTCAGCTAAATAAACTTGACCGTTCTTTTTCTTTATTCTTCTTATAAAACTCATTTCACCCCCTTTGTCATGGTGTATATTTTATACACCATTTTTGAGAAAATGAAAATAGATTTTTTATTAAAATCTAAGAAAAAATTGAATTTTCCCTTTGAAAATGAGATTTTTTCAAAATTTTTGAAGAAGAATAATCCTGGTGTATATTTTTAACCATGAATTCAGGGGAATTCCTCCGAAAAACGCTATCATTGGTATTGCACGAATTTAGATGTGGCAGCGGAGTCCATATATCCAATTTATCGTTTACGTTGGCAATGTGAACTTATTTTCAAATCTTGTAAGAATTCTTTGAATGCAAATCAGATCACCTCAAACGATCAAAATATCATAGAGAGTCTTCTTCTTGCTTCATTAGCGGCTCACCTCACATCAAGTGTTGTTTTGAGGATAGGAAGAACTAAACTCAATAAGGAACAAAATGACTCCACATCGTTTCAAAGAGTTGCTAAGGTTACCGTCTTATTAGCCTCTGATTTTATCAAATATCTCCTAAGCTCATCTCAAAAGTATTTAAATATTTTGATAGAGAAGATCAAGATATTCTCCCATGAAATTTATGACACAAACTACCGACGGCGAAAAACATCAATGAATATGGCTAAAAAGGTCTTGCTATGAAAGAATAAAAAACCACGAACACCTATGAGAGTATTCTATATAAAAAAAGTAGACTATTCATTTAACAGAGTTAAAGGAAAGTTGGCTATTTGTTATAATGATCGGAAAAGAGTTGAAATACAAGAGTCTCGTCATCGTGAGATACAGCATGCTCAAAAATCATTATCTAAAGGGAAACCTATTAAGGCATGTTTAGAAAAGTATTTTACCCCCTCAGGAAGGATAAGGAAAAATATATTGGAGAGTGACGAAGAGATTGATGGATATTTTTGGGGACTGTAAAAATAATTGTGTAACTGCAATTTTTTTCTTAAATCTTAAAGCCACTTATGTGGCTCCACTCCTGGTAAAAAGCACAGTCCCATATTATTCGTCAATGTATAATTGACATTTTTTCCTTCAAGCGATTTTGTCAGTCACAATGCATTATAAGTTAATGGGGAGGGGACATCTTCGCTGGTCTATATAATTGGCCTCTTTAGTTACTCTGGACTTTTGATTGTATTATGGAGCCGTAATGGGATCATATCAGAACTGGAAAGAACTCAAATAAATAATTATCATCTTGGTTGAAAAAAAATCAGCAATGGCTCTCTCAAAAAAATGGAAATTCCAATCTCATCAAAGGGTTCATGTGTTTAGGTTCCCATACTATATTACCCCCTTTTTTTTATTTTTTTTAACTTAGGATATTCGAGAAATACCAGAATTGGGATGAAATATGAAAAAAAATGGAAACCCAAATCTGCACCAAGAGGGCATGTATTTAGGTTCCCATACTATATTACCCTAACCATAGTCTCGGTATTCCAGTACTTCTGTCAACGCCTTAGAGGGGCTTTTAAGCCCCCTTAAAGGCAGGTGGTGGACCTTATTAAAAAACTTAGTTGTCAAAACGGTCACCGTATTCAATGGCAAACCTGTTCATGGCTGGCTTCCAGTTGTGTAATGGTCGTGTCCATCGCTTAGAGGCCATTTTTATCGCTAAATATACAACTTTTAAAGCCGACCGATCACTGGGAAATATCTTACGATTTCTGATCGCCTTGCGGATCACGCTATTTAACGACTCTATGGCGTTTGTGGTATAAAAAATCTTTCTGATTTCATCCGGATAATCGAAAATAGTGATGAGATTGTCCCAATTCCTACGCCAAGACTTTTCAATATTCGGATACTTTGAAGACCACTTGGTACAAAATTCCTCAAGGGCCTTTTCAGCTTCTGTCAGAGTCGTAGAGCCATAAATGGACTTGAGGTCTTGGGCGACAGCTTTCATATCCTTGGAAGGAACATAGCGAAGGGAATTGCGGACCATATGGACAATGCACAGTTGCACTTTAGACTTGGGAAAAGCCGCTGAAATGGCTTGAGGAAAACCTGTAAGACCATCTACAGAAAATATAAATACATCTTTCAACCCTCGATTTTGCAGCTCAGTCAAAACACTCAACCAAAACTTTGAACCCTCATTTTCAGAAATCCATAGGCCCAACAAGTCTTTCTGACCCTCCTCTGTAATACCAAGAGCTAGGTAAATCGCCTTATTAATAACTCTCTTGTCTTGATGGACCTTCACCACGATACAGTCCAAAAATACGATAGGGTAAGTGCTATCCAAGGGGCGGTTCTGCCAAGCCGTAACTTCATCAATAACAGCATCCGTCACGTTGGCTATCACTGAGTGGGATATCTCTGCACCATGGTAGAGGTCTTTGATAGCTCCTTGAATATCCCTGGTCGTCATTCCCCTCGCATAGAGGGTCAGGATACTGTCTTCAAAGCCCTCAAGACGAGTCTTACCCTTGGGAATGACTTGAGGTTCAAAGGAGGCACTTCGGTCACGGGGGACCTGAAGCTCCACCTCGCCTTTCTCTCCCTTTATGGTCTTTCTACTGTAACCATTGCGAGTGTTGGATTTGCGGGTCTCAGACTTCTCATGCCTCTCATAACCTAGGTGATCGTCCATTTCCGCATTAAGGGCCGTCTCTAAAACAACCTTCATCAGTTGACCCGTTATGTCGGATAAATCCTTTTGGGTCTTGACGTTCTTCGCTAGTTCCTTGCCTATTGTCTTGATATCCATTCTGCCTTCTCCTTTCAGGATGATAGTTCATCCTAATATGATTCGGCAGTTACACAAAATAGTTTACAGGCTCTATTTTTGCCTTTTCTGCACAAAAAATATTCAAAACAAAGAAATGATAAAACTATACTTTGATAAAGATATAGTAGAAAAATCTTTTCGTACTTTGAAGGGAGTATCTAATTTGCGTCCAGTACGTCATTGGCTTTCAAATAGAGTTGTTGCACATGTTTTTATCTGTTATTTATCTTATTTAATACTTTCTATCCTGAGGATGCATTTGAAAGATATGGATATTTCTCCTTTAAAGGCTCTTAAAGATTTAGAAAGTATGTATAGGGTTTATTTATATGATAAAAGGAAAAAACATCAATTTATTAGAACAGTCATTCTTAGTAAACGCCAAAAACTAATTTTAAAATCTGTAGATAAGAATTTAATTAAGGAGTGTTGTGTATAAAAACGACCACGAAGTCAAGTCTTTACTCTCGTCGTTGGGAAATAGAAACGACATTTCGTGATTTTACATCGACAATGAAAATGGAGCAGTGGCACTCAACAAGCCTTAATGGAATATTGCAAGAGCTGTATTCTTATTTTTGGCTCTTCAATTATACAAAGATTCAAATGAGCATAAATGAGGATGAAGACAGTGTGAATCAGTTGGTAAAAAATGACTACAAAAAACCTAACTTTAAACTGATTCTTGATTTCATAATGGATAGCATCCCCCTTTTTGTTGCGGGGCTCTATCAGAAATTTAGGAAGCAGATAAAGTTGCTGATGAAGATTTCAATGGAGAAGAGGAGGCACTTCAAAAGAAGCTATGAAAGGTCTATCAAAAGGGCTGGGAGTTCTTTTAAAAGAAATAGCTTAACGCAGAGGCAGAGGGGTGTGGTGGCTTAAGGAAACGGCATTGCTGTAGGAGTAGACGGCACTTGTATGTTAATGGTTGAAGATGGTTGGCGAGAAGCCATGGTGGGAACAATTAGTTTATATGACAATAAGGGAAGTCGCATGCATACGATTCAAGTAGGAGCAACACCAGAGTATGGTAAGGGTAAATTTTATTCAAGATTTGAGAAGGAGTTGACTCAGGTAAAAGAGAGACACCCTAAGTCTACCTATATTGGTATTGCAGATGGAGCCAAGTCAAATTGGGATTATTTAAAGAGTAAAACAGATAATCAGACCATTGATTTTTGGCATGCATCAGAGTACTTGGGGAGGGCTGCGGGGGCTATGTTTGCTGGTGACAAGAAAAAATCTGAACGTAAGGAGTGGCTTGATAACGCATGTCATAATCTTAAGCATAATATAGGGGCAGCGACCCGCTTACTCAATGAGCTCAAGGGGTTTAAAGACACTCATCGACTGAGTCAAGCCAAGAAAGGGAGTTAGTGTCTGCCATTACATATTTTGAGAATAATAAGTCTAAAATGAGATATGCACAAAATCAGGAGAATAACTTCCAATTGGCTCAGGTGTTACAGAGGCAGCATGTAAGACATTAATAAAACAAAGGCTTTGCAATTCTGGGATGAGGTGGAAAGAGAAAGGAGCAGCTTCTGTCATTTCTTTACGATCTTTAAGCCATACGGACTGTCGATGGGGTCAGTTCTGGCAAAAAATTGATCAATATGGGTATCCCGTGGCTGCATAAATACTACAGTATATCGTTAGCACACCCTCTTTGCACGAAGCACCAATCAACTCGTAGGTCCTCCTCTGAAAAGTGGCCACTTTTCATTGGCGACGGTGGGGCATTTTAATTGTCAGCTTTTTGGGATAAATTAACTCCACATCAGAAAAAAGTTATAGAGCTAATGGGGGTGCCGTTATCAAAATTCTCTAAATGATATGGTGTATTATTTGATTGCCGCCCAGAACTGTAGGGAAGAACTTTTTTCATTTTTTACTGCGGAATGTAGGTTATGTTTTAACGAAACTTTGGGTGACTATCTTTTTACTTTTATGCCTTTCTCCAGTAAAGCCTCTCAGGGAGTTGAGCTAAATCATCTATGAGGCACCACTCATGGGGCTTAAGGTAGGCCTTTAAGTTCTCAAGATGATGATGATAGAGTTCAATGATCTGAATGTTTATTTGATCGAAACTTGCCACAGTTTCATTCCACAGGGACTCTCCAACAATAGCTTTAAGCTCCTCCATACTCTGACACCCTTGAAGCCCCCCTTTTTGAATCTTGTTGAGCCTTTTTGTCAAATAAGCTCCAAAGGAGTTTAAGTAGCCTGATTTTAAATCAGAAAGAACCGTCTTTTTCTCATAGTTGCGCACGTCAAAATCGAGCAAGTCATCACTGCGCTGAAAAAGGAGGCCAAGCAGAGTTCCCTGTTCAGTGAGAATGGAGTGTAGTACTGAATCGTACCTTTCGTGACAGAGAAAGGGAGCGCACATGCACCACTTGAAAAGCGAAGCTGTCTTGAGGTTATGAACTTGGTCTAAATTCTCTAGACTCACACTCCAATCACTGACAAGGGAATCCTGTATCCATTCTCCCTCCAAAAGGTCGCCAATCATCTCTGCTGTGTATTGAATTAAGCGCAGGTTGCCGTGGCGAGAAAGACGTATCATCACTTGGGCCAGTAGATAATCACCGGCGAGAACGGCATACTCAGGGGTGTACTTATGCCAAGCAGCCTTCTTATTGCGACGCAGTGTGGAGCGATCCATGAGATCATCGTGCAAAAGAGAGGCATTGTGGATAAACTCAATGGCTTGACAAAGCAACTGGATTTGCTTATCTGTGAGCTTCAAGGGCTTAGAAATTCTTTGAATAAGCTGGGAGCGTAGGCCCTTGCCATGGGAAAAAAGGTCTTTGTAAAGAGCATTAAGCTTAGGCAAGTAGGATGGAAAACTTTCTGCTTCGTATATCTTTGTTTTCATCTTAATCTTCACCTCATCCTTACACTCACATAGACTAGTGACGTGGATTCACCTTTAATCTAAAGCGACCTAGTTTTATTTTTATATCCATTTGCACCAATCTTTTGCGAGGATCATCAGTTAACCATATTAAGATATCGCCAGTGGGTTTGAACCTTCCCTCCACATCAAGTTTTGGTTGCAAAACAATAGTGTTTAAAGTGCCTATCGCAGTATGAAGCTTTTCCTTGCGAAGAATCTCTGCGGTAAAAATTATGTTTTTACCTTTCTTAGCAACTTTGAATACCCAGGTCTTGTTAAGGCTCAAGTCCAAGGATCTCAAATAGTACATGGCACTCACAATGTTTTGAGAAAAGGGCTCAATATTCCAATCTTTTTTCTTTACTCTTACTTTTCCATTTTTTATCCTTTTTTCTTCCCTGTAGTGACCTTTGAGATTTTTCCAATCAAAATATGTATGAATTTTGCGCTTTTTACCCTTGGTTTTCATATGAATATTCAATTTGTAAGGAGTCATTGTTTCATAGTCCATATAGGTTTCCGCAAAATCGTCCACAGAGTAAAAATAGGAAAAAAAACCTTTGGATTTAAGAGTTAACACAAAGTGATAGAACTTGCTCCCATTTATTTTTACAAAGGGACGAACTTCCATGATAAATTGGCCCACTTTCATATTGAAATAAGTCACATCAAGAGCTGTTCTCTCTCCAACAATAAAAGGGTCCACCAATGGCCTTCGACCATGGAGTTTATGGACTTTTTTCTGAGTGGAGTTTCTTTGTTTAGTTAAAGTCGTTTTTTTGATTGAATCCATTTTTTTGGTGGAAACAGCCCTTTTTGTTAAATTGAAGGCCTGCCCAAGAGCCTTTTCACACCATAAAAAGGTGGTCATAGAACTCCCATAAACTCCCACCACAATCGCAGTCACAGTCAGCACGTGCTTCAACCTCAATTTCATTGCCGTCTCATTTTTACAGTTTTCCACTACTTAAGTTTCTACTCAATAAAACGCAAATAATCAAGCGCTGAGAGGGGACGAACCAGCCCGTTTTTTATAACAGTTCCTTGGCTTTTGTGGCGAGGGCTCCCCGGGTGGCAAGCTCTGTGATCAAGAGAGTGGATAAGACACAAACAATGAGGCTGATCATGGGTGTGATAGGCTCGTAAGCCCAGAAGCTTTCAAAAAGAATCTTTGAGATCAAGAAACTCACCAAAAGACCCACAGCCAAACCGAGAAGACTTGCCAGAAGCGAAATAATACCAAGTTGCCATAGAAATTGATAGCGAATGTCCTGAAAGCGAGCCCCAAGAACTTTTAAAAGTCCCATATCTCTACGACGACTTTGAGCTTGATAGTGAGTGATTAGGAAGATAACCATAAATCCTGTCATGAGAGATAAAGCTGTCATGAACTGTAGAGCCCAGGTGATTTGATTGGTAATATCCTTAAGGCGATGAACAATTCTTGAAACATCAACAATAGAAACATTGGGAAATTTTCCTACAATTTTATTTTGAAGATTCGTCTTCAATGAAGCGACAAGTGGAGGCAGTGTACCTAAAAATGTTTTTGGGGCCGAAGTTAAAACACCTGGCTGAAACTGAATAAAAAAATTAGGCTGAAAAGAGGTCCATTGGACAGACCGAATATTAATCACCTTCCCCATGACTAAAGCACTCTGAATATCAAATGTCATCGTGTCACCTATATTTAAATTCAGTCTTCTTGCAAAGCGCTTTTCTAGAGAAATCTCAGGGAACCTGATGCCAATCTCATGGAGATTGGAGTCTTTGACAGAGCGTTCTCTCTGGGAATCCATATCTTTGGAATTCATGCTCTTGGAATCCGTAGGCGCCAAAGAGGTTTTCGCTTCATAGATTCCCGAAAACGGTTTTCCGCGTATGATTTTCTCTGATTGGATGAGGTCATTACGGTAGGAGAGATTGTATCCACGATTTCTTGCACGCATTTCACGCTCTTCTTCCAGACTCATACGTTGGTCGTCCTTAGCCCCCATGCTCTTGCTAAAGGCCACACCATTGACGGATTTGAGGCGAGCTCTGACTAGAGGAGAAATTTTTTGAAATTTAAGGCTCTCATCTTGAAGGAATTTTTTTATTTCAGGAAGCTGCTCCTCCTGGATATCGAATAAAAACAAACTGGGTAATTTTGACTTTTCAGGGCTTTGAAGCTCAATCTGTAGAGAGTGCCGTATCTGGGGGATCAAGTTAAGAAGAACCATTCCCATAGCTATGGATAAAAAGGAAGAAAGAGTGCTCAAGGGATTTCGAGTGAGGTGGCGTAGAGCCCACCTCAGGCTTAAAATCTTTGATGGTTCGCAAGTGCCCAAAAGCTTAAACACCAGCCATGCACTGAGTGTAAGAATCAGGCCAGCCCCAAAAAAGAGACCGATAAATAAAGACCCCATTCGCCATGAATGAGAGAGCCATACAGAAAGATACCAAAAGAGAAAAGCTCCAGGAAGGAAGGCTACAAAGTAAATCCAAGTATGAGGTGATGGCTGCACAACCTGTGTGAACAATAGGGAAGGTTTCAGCCCTCGAAGTTGCATGAGCATAGGTAGACAAGAGCAAACACAACCCAGTGTTCCTATCAGGGCCCCCATCAACAAAGACGACGGATGCACGCTAAATTCAATGGGAAAGGGAAGTAAGCCCTTTGTCACAAAATTCAAAATGGGTAAAATTCCCCAAGATAAGGCACCTGCAAGAAGAGAGCTTACGAAACCCAAAGTGACAACTTGCAGGAGGTAAAGAAAAAATGCTTGTCTGTGGGAAACACCAAGACTAATGAGAATGGCAATCTCTTTGATTTTTCGTCGAAGGTACGAACGAAATAAAAATCCTGTTCCCATAGAGGCTAAAAAGAGAGCTACGAGGGAAGAGAGACCCAAAAAATCATTAAGGTAAGACAGTAGCCTTGCCATTTGTTGGCTGACATTCTTATGAGTATAAACTTGAACATCGGGGTTATCTATGGCCTGAAAGACCTTTTGTTTTAATTCATTGATCTGTCTTGGAGATATTGGCATTTTAAAAAGAGTGCTGTACCAAGCAAGACTTCCCGGCTTTAAAAGATCTGTTTTATGGATTTGAGAAAGCCCTATATAGATCCTAGGAGCCATGTTTGTTGTAAAGCCAGCAGCCGAGTCATTGCTGACCGCATGAGCCACTTCAAATTCGCCTTCCCCAATTTGAATCCTGTCGCCAATATTTATTTGTAACTGAGTGAGAAGTTCAGGATACACCCAAGCAACGGGGCGATCATAAAGAGCTTGAAAGTCCTTAGTATCTGCAAACTTATTTTTTTCAAGTTCTAGCTTGCCGTAAAAAGGAAAACCTTTTTCAATAGCTTTGATTTGTATCAGGCGAGATATTCCTTGCTGGCTTGCAACCATGGAAAACATTTCCACCATGTTGGTCTTCAACAAAGGACTTTGCTTTAACAAAGAACCTTGCTTCAATAAAGGACTGTGGTCATTTTCATAGTTTTTGGTGACGAAATTTAGCTCCTCACTCTTAAGGGGCCGCCTAGAAGAAAGACCAAAGTCCGCACCGAGAATGGCTTTTGACTTGGTATAGAGAGTCTTATCTATGGAGTCACGAAAACCATCTAGAGCCACAAAACCTACAAGTCCTAGAGTGAGATTAATAATAAAAAGAAGGGAAAAACGCCTGTCATTGAAAAGCTCTTTTATGATGTATGAAAACAGAATCATAGAGTTCGACCAGCCCTCATTTCAATTTTTCGTTTGCACCTAGCAGCAAAGCCCTCGTCATGGGAAACCAGGACCATAGTCATGGAATGATCTTCCACTAGGGCAAATAAAAGGTCCATGACCTTGGTTCCAGTACGAGTGTCTAGGTTCCCACTGGGTTCATCAGCCAATAAGATTTTAGGCTGAGCCACAAGGGCTCTTGCAATAGCCACCCGTTGATTTTCTCCACCACTGAGTTGGTGGGGCATATGGGTTCTACGATCCAAAAGTCCCACCTTGCTAAGGACTTCGTAAACTTTTTCTCCAATGGAAGTTTTGCCCTCCCCTCCAGAGGCTGTGGCATTCTCACTTATGGAGTTCTTGCTTATGGAATGATTCTCACCTATAGAATGATTCTTACCCATGGCAGCTTTGCCTAAAATCTCCAAAGGAAGACGAATGTTTTCTTCTGCCGTAAGGTGGGGCATAAGGTGAAACTGCTGAAACACAATACCAATGTGATGGGCTCGAAAGCGTGAGAGTTCACGCTCTGTCATAGAGGTGATTCGGTGACCATAGATATCGATGGTTCCCTTTGTGGGGGCATCAAGCCCTGCGAGCAAGGATAAAAGAGTGGTCTTGCCACTACCTGAGGGACCGACAATGGCTAATGTTTCTTTCTCCTCCATGGAAAAAGTAATATTCTGCACGGCCGGAATCAAAACTGTGCTTTGTTGAAAATCCCTTGAAATATTCTTAACTTCTAAAATCATGGTTACAGCCACCTTTTCCATAAAAACCAGTGAAAGATCAGTTTCCAGGCCTAAAAATCCGATCTAATTTGGGTTTCACGATAATCCTGGAGAATAGTCTTTCCTCTCTAAAGCCGCACTTATAGAAGCTTTTCCACATAGGGCATGAGATATTTAAAGGCCGTTTGAGCGATGATTTTATGTCCTTTTTCATTGGGGTGAATTCCATCGGGCAAATTGAGCTTTTTCACAGTACCCACACTTTCTAGCAAAAATGGAATAAAGCCAATTTGGTGCTTTTGAACAAGATTCTTAAAGATATTCTCAAACTTTTGACGATACTCTTTACCGTAATTGTAGGGAAGTTTCATTCCCGCAAGAACGACCTCCATTTTGTAAATCTTGGCAAGCTCAATAGTTTTATGGAGGTTTTTCTGAGTGACTGCTGTATCAAAACTTCGAAGTCCATCGTTGCTTCCCAGTGCCAAGAGTAAGATTTGCGGCTTGGCAGCAACATACCACTTAAGCCTTGAAATGGCACTGGCCGTGGTGGACCCACTGATTCCAGCATTGATGACTTGAATGGACACTTTCCTTTGGCTTTGTCCTAGAATTGGGCTTGGAACTGATCCGGAGATTGGATTTTGCCATTGGTTTTTGTTCTGGTTTTGTCCTCGATTTTGTTTTTGTCTGGAATTTAGAATCTTTTGAGTTCTTTTTTGAAGATGGGCTTCTAACAAAGTGGGATAAGCATCTTTTTTAGCAACACCATAGCCCTCGGTGAGGGAGTCACCGAGAATGAGTATTTTAATTTTTAGATGTTTTTTAGAGTCGAGAGTAGGGGCATTTCCAGGTGCATCAAAAGTGGGAGCCGATGCAGTGGAACCAAGCACAGATTTGGGTGGGAGGGGAAACCATCCGATCCGTAAAGTGAGTGCAGTCACCATGACGAGACAGAAAATCCCACCGAACACAGTACAAGCTGTGAAAATCATTCGCTTTTTATTCATGAGATTTTGTATTCATAAAGCCACCTCTTGTAAAGAAGAAAATACTTTGAAAAGTACTGGGTGACACTCTATACACTCTGCATAAAATCAAAATATTAACCAAAGTAACCAAAGGGGGGGGGCATTTTTTTGCTTCTGCTCCCCCTCTTAGGGATATTTCAATTTTTCTGAATATTTCAAGTCTCCACTAGCTTTTTCCACGAAAAGTTGGAGAATGAGGGGAGATAGCCAACTTTTTTCTATGGCCTGTTGCCCTACTTACACATAAATTCCTTCTTGATGTCATCAGCGGGTCCCGACAGGGTGATATAAAGTCCGTTGTGACCACAGTTGAAATTTTTCCTGTGAAAACGCATTGTCTTACCAGCGACAACATCGACTCTCATATAGTCACCATGGCAACTTCTAAATTGACGGACGTAGGTTGTTTTCCATCCTCGACCTCCACCACCTTCATCATAACAATTGGTCTTAAGTATAGTTCCAGAGCGATTGTCAATGCGTATATATCCCCAATCTCTTGCTTCTTCCCTTGCATCTCCCTCATCTTCCCCCTGTCCCAAAGCCATAGTGGATATCAAGCCAAAAATAACAATCATAAAAGTCATACGAATGAATGAAAGCATATTTTCCTCCCTTTTTAAGTTTAAAGATTATGGCTTCCAGGCCATGTGTTGGTGTTTGTATTATTATTTTTTATAGTTCCAATTATATATATTTCTTTATTCTTGTGAATAAGAAAAGAAGGAATAGGGAAAGGTTTTGACTTTGGTCTATATAATGAACCCCATGTGGTCCTTAGCTACAAAGCGGCTCAATAGGCACATAAGATCTTTTTTTGTAACTGCTCGCACCCCAATGCCGTTTCCTTAAGAAAAATCTCTTGAAATTATTAGATAAATCGACAAGAATAAGACTTGTTTTATTTTACACCCAACCCTCAACCAAGGAGTAAGTCACATGCAATCCAATATTGATCTCGAAAGCCCCCAAATGACGAGTTCGCGTCACAGATGACCATTTTATTCTACCAAAACTTGATTCTTCCTTCAAGCCAGAGCACCTTGTCGATCCAGAAAAACAAAAAAGGGTAACTGCTCGCACCCCTTCTACACCAGACTTTTAGCCTAAAGACCATTTTTATACTAAAGTATTGATTCTCAAGCCTCCCCATTTAATAATTCTTTCGTGAATACAAGAAAACAATCCTTACGAAGCGAAATTGAAAACCTCCAGAAGGAATCTAAGAAGATTCTTTCTGACAAGAGTATCCCACGAGAGACTAAACTATTTATTCAGTCCATGCTGACCATTCTCACAGTTGTAGTGATTTTATTTTTGGAAAAAAAGACTCGTAAAAACTCCAGCAATAGTGGGCTGCCCCCTTCTCAGAACTCTGGTAGCAATGGGAACCGCAATAAGGAAGGGGCTGAGGAAGACAGCAAGAAAGGATCAAGGCTCGATAACAGTAAGGACACAGAGAGCAAGGAAACAGTCTCTCCATCAAATTGCTCTAAATGTGGGGCCGATTTGAAGGAAACTGAGATGAAAGGCTCCGAAGAGCGTAAAAAAATTGATATTCTCTATGAGATAAACACCCACACTGTCACCTCTGAAATCAAAGAGTGCCATGAATGTGGTACAGAAAACAAAGGCCCATTCCCAGAGGGCATAGATGGACCGATCCAATATGGTATTGGAATTAGGGCCTCAATTATTAATTTTATTGTCATTTAAATGATGTCTCTCCAGCGTGTTGGTGAACACTACAAGGGTCTCGTTGGCCGCTTTATCTCACCCTCAACCATGTTGAAGTATATTTCTCAACTGAGCGAATCTCTTCAAGAGTGGGAACAATGGGCAAAACAACAAATCCTTGAGTCTGTGGTCATTCATGTTGACGAAACCTCCATGAGAGTCAATAAGAAGAACTACTGGATTCATACTTATAGCTGTGGTGATCTTACATTGCAGTTCATCCATCCTTCCCGTGGAAAAGATGCCATCAAAGATATTGGCATATTGGACAGGTATGGAGGTATCTTGGTACATGACTGTTGGAGTCCCTATTTTTCTTATACAGATATGCTTCATGCTCTGTGTGTTGCCCATCTTCTTAGGGAATTGAAATTTGTGGAGGATAGCTCTGGTTCGAAATGGGCCACCAATCTGAAAAAACTTCTTCAGGAAGCTGTTGAATTGGTCCAAAAAAGAAAATCTAAGATATTGACTCGAAAAGAGTATCAAACTCTTCAGAGGAGGTATAGGAATATTCTCACAAGGGCTTTAAAGGAGCTTCCTCCCTTTCCAGAGAAGAATGGTAAAAAAGGACGAGTGAAACATACAGATGCTCAAAATCTTTGGCTCCGCTTTAAAAAATATGAAGCAGAAATCCTTCTCTTTGCCAAAGTGAAAGAGGTGGACCCAACCAACAACAGAGCCGAGCGAGACTTGAGAATGAATAAGGTGAAAAAGAAAGTATCAGGTTGCTTCAGGACAGCAAAAATGGCAAAGCACTTTTGTCGGATTACCAGTTATGTCAAGACTATGAGAAACAAGGGGTTCTCTTCCTTAGAGGCCATCAATATGGCTCTCAAGGGAGAAATTCCTATGTAAGGTGCGAGCAGTTACCTTTTTTTTTGCCAGAGGCTAGTGGGAGTGTTGTCCCTGGTAAGCATTGCGACGTGAGAATTCGTCCAGAAAAAGTTGATAGGTTTCCATTTTACTTTTTGCCCACCTGGGAGCCATAAGCTCTTCGTGACGACTGGCCACAGCAGCCAACCTATGGACAGCAATCTTTGGAGAAAGGTGCTGCAAAAAGAGAATAGTTCTATCAATATATTCTTTACGACCAAGGGGAGAGAAGTCACCTTGAAGGTATTGTTCTCCAAGAGGTGTGCCCTTAAGAACATGGAGGTTGTGAAGTTTCACATTATCCACAGAGAGGCTTGACACCAATTTGGCTGCTTCCACTAAGTCCTTTTTGGTTTCCCCAGGAAAACCGAAAATTAAATGAAGCCCCAGGTCAACATCGCACTGACGCTTGATCTTATAAATGGCATCTATGGATTGCTGGCATGTATGCCCACGCCTCATCCACAGTAGTTGGTCGTCATCAAAGCTTTGAACTCCCAACTCCACGGCGAGAAAAGTTTTTTTGGAATACTCATTCCATAGATCCAAAACGGCATGTGAAAGACAATCGGGGCGAGTTGCCACGACCATGCCGACAACATCTTCACACTCCACAGCCACTTCAAAATACTTTCTTAACTGAGTTGTGCGTGTAAATGTATTTGTGTAGGCTTGGAAATAAACCAGAAATTTTTGGGCCTTAAACCTCTTTCGAATGGTTCCCATGGTCTTGCCAATTTGGTCTTTCAACTCCATATCCCGACGCTCAGGGTAAGCCGCCGAACCCCAAACATCGCAAAATATGCAGGTTTTCATTCCCTTTAAACCCTCACGATTTGGACAAGTTTGAAATACAGAGACGGGAATCTTATAAACTTTCTGACCAAACTGACGATGATAGAATTGACTGATAGGATAGTAGGGCAAGCCTTGCCACGAATTGGAATTCTTGGTGCCCATGATAGGTGGTTCTGACTCTTTACACTCATGGTCCGGGCCATTTATCATGTATGTTCCATACCCCAAAAGTGAAAAATACCTACCTAGTTAAAAGCTTACCTAGTTAAAAGCTTATGGACACACGACTCATAAAGCCAAGGCTCAGGTCGGTTTCAAAACTATTGCTTCCCCCTTGAAAAGCCTGTCCTGGAGCAAAGAATCCTAAGCTATTGACCCAAACCAAATGCGGTCTGAAAAACTTAAAGTTCACATCCAACTCGTAACCAAGGCCCTTTGATGTATTGGCATTAAGGGGATCCTCATTCAACCACCCTGTGGTCAAACCAACATCCACAAGCCAAGACTCTGTCATACGATAGGTCACCTTGGGGGAAAAGTAGATGGTATTGCTAATGGCCTCCACATCCGCTAAATTCACCTCCGAAGTTAAGTCATTCCGCCCCGTTACCAAAGCTGTTCTCAAATAATCCACTCTCCCCAAGGGGTGGTTAAACATAAGAAATGCAATGTCGTAGTTGCGATCAAAAATAAAACCTTCGTATTGATGGGTTGTCACGGGGTCATCTCCAGAGGCATACCCAAAGTCAATACGACCGGCCCACTTGGAATCTTTACTTTCAAAGGGCTTTTCCAACTCAATGGCAAGACCTTTCCCTGAAAGGCCAATGCTGCGCCCTGTGATGTCATCTTGAATACCCGTGGATCCACTTTGGGTGGAAGCCTCAACACCCAATGTCCATGATTCCATTTGCCACTTCAAGTACAAGCTCATGGCCCTCATTGCGTACTTGTCCACCACACTTCCAGAACCATAGCCATACAGCCCCACGGAACGGGCTTGGGATGGTGGTTCTTTGGCTTCAACAGAGTTCGTCGCAAGCTCGTTATTTAAATTGACACCTCTCTCTCCTCCATTGGCATCGTTGGCGGCCCAATCAGCCTGGCGAGCACGATAGAAAAAGCCAGTTTCTAATCCAGCCTCAGGCTTTTTGTACTGAAGCTGAATAAGCCACTCTGAAATGTCATCTGATTTATGAAGGTCTCCCTCATTCACCTTGGCCATCATAGGAAAAATAGAAAAACTTCCCAAAACCAACTTATATCCCAGCAAATCACGGGTGTCATACCAGTGATCAAAGATACCATCACCAGCATTATAAGTCATCCCCAACCCAAAATGCACAGGAGCCCTTCCCACAATAAATGAACCAAATTCTTGGTTGTAAGTCATATAGAGGTGAGAGACTTCTAGGTTCCCCGCCTTCTGCCTTTCAGAGACTGTGTTTAAGGATCCCTGGCCAGAAAACCCACGTCCCCAAATATCGCCCATTTGATTATTGGATGCAAAACCTGAGGATTCTTGATTAAATATATCGAACCGGCTATAAATTGTAAGATTATCAGCCGCCACAATTTTGGGTTTCAAAACCAAGTGGTGCAAACCATAGGACTTATTATCTCCCCCTGATATCTCAGGGTTGTTAATATGGTACCCCTCCAGTCGGTAAAATCCCGACCAATCCAGGTCTGCCCAACAGTAAGAACTCATTGAAAAAGTGAGAAAAGCCCCCAGAGCCAATCTAAAAACCCTTGCTGTATTGGTTGTGTTTATATTGGCATTTGCATTGGTACTCTTTACGCTTATTGTATTTATCATGTTAACCCCATATTTATTCACTTATAAAGTCATCATCTTAAAAGTTAATTATCTATAACCTATTAAAGTCAATATCCGAGTGATCCATTATTTATATTATAATCTATAAACCATCACTCTCACTAGCTGCCAATACCACGACGACTCAGTTCTTCCTCGTAGTACTTTCGATACATCACTTCCCACTCCGGGCTGCCTTCAATGACATTGCGTTTTAGCCTCGACACAGAATCTCTTGCCTTGCGATCAATTTCCAGTATCTCCTGGGCAAACTTAGACATGGCTAGCTTTCCTGAACGCATGGCCTTGTCCTCATCCGAGTAGTCCACAAGGTCATCCTTCCATAAACCATCTATCACCAAATAAGCGAGGTGCTGCTGGCGATCTTCCGAGAGAATCATAGAACAAATTCCTTTTTTTCCGCTAATTTTTTTTTCAACAAGGGAAACATTTTATAGCGCTGAAACGACCCTGGATTTTCTCTTTCAAGGTCATCCATCATGGAGTGAACCTCTCGATCCAGTTCCTGCTCCTTGGCAAAGTTTGCCTTGATAATTCTCACCGCTTGCTGAAAAACATCAGACTCCTTGGCCTTGAATTGAACCAGATTTCCGTCCTTTAGTTCCTTAAAAATTAAATGAACCATTCTTTGAATTTGACTCTCTGAAGCTTTCATAACTTTGACTAAATGCTCTTACAACCTTAAAGTCAAGGGTAAGAAATATCCCGTTAAGACGCAACGTGAGGAGCCCCACTGAAGTTAAAAGTCATTTTTTGTTTTTTTTGGATTTTAATCAGCTTTTTTTTGCTGCTTGTCATTTGTGGGGGGCTCTGGGTCTTTGAACTAAACCGGGAAATCCTTAAGAGTTCCTCTAGGTCTTGGTTTCCCCCACCTGTGGAGTACTACTCAGCAACAACCACCTTGACAAATAAACCTGGAGATTCCCCGTTTGAGAGTCCCCCAAAAAAATCCTACCCTAGGTTTCACCCAGAGAAGCATCCACGAAAGAGTTTGCAGAGGGATCCACATCAGAGCCAAAAACATCAAGAGAACCTGAAGACTCAGGGACACCAGCTTTTTGCCCAATTTTATAACGAAAAGCCCGTTCTTCGGCAAATACTAACCCTTGGCGAAATCCCTCTCTTTTGTTTGCAAGCCATTACCGCCATTGAAGACAACCGCTTTCTCGATCACGGTGGTATTAATTTCACAAGCATTTTCAGAGCCACTTTAAAAAATATCATAAATATTGGGTTTGTGGAGGGGGGAAGCACGATCACCCAACAGTTGGTGAAAAACTATTTCTTGACCCCCCAAAGAACTATCAAACGTAAGCTCAAGGAGATTATCATGGCCATGCTTCTGGAGCTTCGCTTGGACAAAGATGAAATTTTACAACATTACCTCAATGTTATTTATATGGGACAAAGTGGCCCCTTTGAAGTTCGAGGCTATGGGTCAGCCTCCCAACACTACTTTGGTAAAACCCTTGCCTCTTTGAATTTGCCCGAGTGTGCTTTGATGGCCGCCATTGTTAATAGCCCTGGGCGCTTTGATCCCTCTCGGCACTCCGAACGGGCTCGTCAGCGACGCCACCGGGTTCTTCGCAAAATGGCAGAACTTAACATGATTGAAGAAGATGAAAGAGAACAAGCAGACAAATTCCCTTTGCCCACAGGAATTAAAAAGGGACTTTCCCAACCTCCTTTTTACTACCTTCAAGCCGTTCGTAGGGAACTCAAAAATTTAAATATAGATTCATCCAAGGGCTTAAAAGTTTACACCCACCTGGATATCTTTGCCCAAGAATCCGCCCACCAAAGCCTCCGCCAACAAATGCCTCTCATCGAGAACTTCTCGACAGAGCAGTTGAAAAAACAAATGGAACAAATGGAAGGAAAATTGAGAAGACAAACTAAAAATCCAATTCGTGGAAAAAAGCTCTTCCCCACCGGCCACCATGCTGAAGACCTCCAAGCTCTTCTTATCAGCATACGCTTAGATAATGCCTCCATTGTGGCCCTAGAGGGAGGACGAGGCTACAAGAAGACTCAGTACAACCGAGCTCTGGATGCCCACCGCCAAGTGGGGTCTATCATGAAACCCTTTGTTTATCTGGCAGCCCTTGAGTCCATTGATGAAAACGGACAGCCCTACACTCCCCTCACTCTTTTAAATGACACCCCCTTTACCCATAAATACGAAGGTCAGACTTGGAAACCACAAAATTATCAAAGGGATTTTAAAGGATCTGTTCCCCTTTTTTACGCACTAAAAAATTCTATCAATATTCCCACAGCACGTTTGGGACTTCAGGTTGGCCTCTCCTCGGTCATGGATGTGACCAAAAGGTTGGGTGTGAAATCTAAAATCATCCCTCTTCCCTCCCTTGTTCTAGGGGCCTTTGAACTCTATCCTTTGGAAGTTGCTGAAGCCTTTACCACCATCGCCCGAGGGGGAAATTTTTCTTCCATTTCAACGATTTCCAGAGTGGAGTCTCTTCAAGGGGACTTGCTCTACCAAAGAGATCTCAAAAATGAAATCAGGGTCGCTCCCGAATCTGCCGCAACCCTCATAGGCATGTTGAAGCAAACGGTGACTACAGGGACCGCAAGAAGCCTTTCCTCTTGGAGAGGTTGGACTCGGCCCACCGCAGGGAAAACGGGGACCACAAACCATACCAAAGATAACTGGTTTGTGGGCTTTACCCCCTATGTCCTCACAGTGGTGTGGGTGGGCTACGACGACAACCGTCCCACAGGTCTGACGGGGGCCTCAGGGGCCCTTCCCCTTTGGTGGAGTTTTATGAAAAAATACGGAAGCACCTTTCCCGCCGATGATTTTCTATGGCCCGAAAATACCTCTTCCTACGAATACTCTATAGAAGACCTAGCAAAGACTGTCATTGAACTGAGTGATTACGAAAGAAAAATCCATACCCTTATTTTTCGCAAAGGTCATGAGCCAGAGCCCCACTCATCAAACAAACCCCACTCTTCCAGTGATAATGATTAAAATGTCTCTGTCACAGCAGGCCGCCCATCCTCATCTTCAAAAAGATCTTCCTCTTTGGCGGCTTCTTCGCTGGAGAGGCGATTCTCTTGAGACTTGCGCGGAAGATTCTCAATGACGTCTTTGTGGTAATCCTTTCCCTTCATGTAGGTCTTAATAAAGTCAAGACGCTCATTGAGTTTTTCATTGAGTAAGTCGGAATTATCCTGAGACATGCGAACTACTTTGGGAGTGATAAAGACGAGCAGATTCTTTTTTACTCGATCAATTTTTCTCCCCTTAAATAGCCAGCCCAGAAGGGGAATATCCCCAAGCAAAGGCACCTTGTTCACCTGCTCAGACTCTTGGTCTTGCATAAGTCCCCCAAGCACCGCCGTATCACCGCTATCCACCACAATGGAAGTCTTAATGGCTCTCGTATTTAGAGTCACTGCAGCATTGGCCAACTGAGAAGCCTGAACACGATCCTGTGAAACCTGCTTCACTTGCTGGTCAATATTCATCATCACAGAATCTGTGTCTGGACTAATAAAGGGAGTGATCGTCAGCTTAATGGTCGCCTGCTTTCTTTCAATGGACTGTACATTTCCCGTGGTCGTGGACGTAGTTGTTGTCCCCACGGGAACTTCCTGACCCACTTCAATGGTGGCCTCTTCGTTGTCCACTGCCATGATTTGAGGTTGCGAGAGAATATTGCCACCCACATGAGTTTTAAGAAAATGAATGAGGGTAAGAAGGCTTGGAATTGTGGCTGTTTTCCCTGTGGGAAGCTGAAGTTCAAAGGTCTCCCCATCTCCAAAACCAAGAATCGCTCCCGCCCCACCTAGGGGATTTGCAAAGTCGGCCAGTGTGCCTGTTCCAAAACCAACTCGCCCCAACCCATTGCTATTGTGGTCAAACTTAAAGTAGTTGACCCCCCAGTTGGACCCCCTTTGAGCATCCATCTCCATAATGATGGTTTTCACAAACACCTGGTCTCGGGAGATGTCGAGCTTTGCCAAAAGACCCTTGACAATGGCATAGTCTTGTTTGCTGGCTGTAACCACAAGGCTGTTGGTGACTTCATCGGCGGTGATTTTCACGTCGCCACCAAAAAGGCTGGAATTTCCTGAAGAACTTGGCTGGGGTCGTCTCGAATTTCCTCCTGGACGCTTAGTGCTTTTAACATCGGCAGCAATACCACTGAGAACATCGGCAATTTGCTTTGCCTTCACATGTCGAACATAATAGACGTAAACCCCTCCCGCATCTTCGGGGTTGAGAGGAAAATCTAGTTTTTTCACAAGTTTTTTTATGCGAATAATTCCCGCTTTATTTCCCATGACAATAATGGAGTTGGAACGGTCATCGGGAACGACAAGAGAGTAGGACTCAGATCCCGACTGCCCCCCAGCTCCTCTTGACTTTGAGCGACGGCGAAAGCGAGATGATCCGGAACGCCTCCCACTGCTACCTTTGTTTATAATTTTATCAATAATACTAGATATTTCCTTGGCCTTGGCATGTTCAATGCGAATGACTGTCAGTTGTTCCTCAAAGCCTGGAACATCGAGGTGATCTAAGATTCCAGAGATACGCTGAATATTGGATCCATAGTCTGTGATAATAATCGAATTGGTGGGCCCATAGGCCTGCATTTCTCCTGACCGAGACTTCAGCCGACTGAGGGCCCGTTGAACTTCTTCAGCACTGATGTATTTAAGGCGGATGATTCTTGTAATCATTTGGTCGGTGTTGGGAAAATACTCGGTGTAGGTTTCAATGCTATTTTTTTGGGCATCCTTAGCCGACATAATTTTTAAAAACTTTCCACTGGGGACAATGGTGAGGCCATTCATGGCCAAAGCAGAGAGAAAAGCCTTGTAAGCCTCGGCCACTGTGATTTTTGATGGCGCAAGAATCGTAATTTTTCCTCGAATCTTACTGTTATCAAGGATAATATTTTTACCTGTCAGTTTATTCATGGCCTTAATGACTTCGACCAAATCCGTATTTTGAAAATCAAAACTATCTATAATATCAGGAAAATTTTCATTGGTGATATCTTCTGGATTGGCCTGAGACATATCGACTTTCGTGTTGGAAAGACTTCCCCCCTGGGAAGTTCCACTCCCCTTGGAGGGGGAGGGAGTTGAACCTTGGGAATTTTGAGCAGAAACCTCCGTCCCCGCAACCAGCAGCCAGAAGAGAAAAATAAAAGTTACTGGCTCCAAAAAAGAAAAAAAAATCCTTAATTTTTGCACGCTCACACTCCTTGTGATCCATTTGGCTTCATGCCACCTATTGTGTTCAGTTTGTTGTATGCAGTTTAGTTCACGGCACTTATCTTGTTGCACTCACTGCTTGTACTTATTGTACTCATTGCACTCAAAGTTCTCAAGTAAATGTCAAAATTCCTACGAGAGAGAATGTCAAAACCCTAAATCATTAAGAATTAATCCGAAATAGAGTACGTGTTATCTTCAATGCGACCATCGCGTTCAATACCTATTTGAACTTTATCCGACTTTTGAAGTTCTCTATAAAGAGTCATGGCCTTAGATGGACTATTGATGGGTTCATTATTCACTTTCTTAATAATGTCACCCACCTTAAACCCCAGTTTCTCATAAATACTATTGGGCTGAATAGAAACAAAACGAAAGCCCTCCACCTTTCCCCCTGCCCCCAAATTGGGAACCATACGTGCCTGTTTTAAAACAGAAGATAAATTATTTGTGTACTTTGTTATATCTGACCTTTTAAGGCTAAACTGATTGCTACTGGTTTGTTTGATTTCATTACTACCACTAGGAACCACACTCTTAGAAACACTTGCATTCTTAGAGCCCAGAGCAACACCCTTGTCCTGGGGTATTTCAATGTACTCGTTCCGCCCACTACTGAGATTTTTTAAGATCACTTTACGGCGTTCAATAGCAATAATTTTCGCCAGACCACTGATTTCTTCATGGGCACGAAAAGCTGTCGCCTCGGCATTGGTGCGCCCTGTGGCAATGATCGTCGCTAGGGACCTAGCGGGATTTCTGTGAACAATGGTTCCCTTGAGTTCCAGGGGAAGGGAACTTAAAACAGGGACACCCTGGTCCGCCGGTTTTTTATCCTTAGTGGAACCTTCATCTGCCAAAGGTTCAGGGATAACACCATCTTTATTAAAGATATTTCTTTTAACAATGGCAGCATAATTGGACAAGGACTCACGAATAGAAGTCACCTTTTGGACGGGAGGCTCGGGAGGTGCATCTGTGGGTAACATCTGAGGACGAAGATACAAAATCGTAAGATCAGCGACTATATAAGCCATAAAAATAATCAGAATGTAGACATAAAACTTCTCAAAGCGACGCTGAAAACCATTTGGTGGCTCATTGGAAATCCTATGACTGGAGGCGGAACTTTTTAGGCTCATAACCAAAGTTTATCAAGAATCCCTCAGTGTTGGCACCTATTTAGGTAGACATAGACCAAGATCTTGGGAATGATAGAAATCGGCCAAAAACCATAACAAAAACATTCACAGAGGGGGAAGGAGTCATGGGGGATATCTCCAAAAATTTATCGCGACGAGTTATTATTGTAGACACCAATGTTATTCTTTTTGATGCCTTAGCGATCACCAAGTTCAATGATGCTGAAGTTCACATTCCCTTTACTGTGATCGAGGAGGTGGATCGCTTTAAAAGAGACCTTGGTGAAAACGGGAGAAATGCCCGTCAATTTAGCCGCTTTATTGACATTTTGAGGTCCACGGGCTCTCTTGCCAAAGGGGTTCCTCTCGATGGCAGCACTTCTAAAGTTTATGTCACTGTGGACAACGACTTGCAGGACCTCCCCCCTGAACTAGACACTCATATCGCCGACAACAGAATTTTGGGCACAGCCATTTCTCTGCAAAATGCAGACTCCAAAGCCGATGTGGAATTGGTCACCAAAGACATAAGTCTACGTATCAAAGCGGATGTGTTTGGAATCTGTGCCAAGGACTACGAGCCAGAAAGTCATCCCCAAGAAGAATTCTATTTAGGGACCAAGGAGATTCATGTCTCCTCCCCATCCATCGATCTTTTTTACAAAGACAAGTCTTTGAAATTGGATGAAACAGCCCACCTCCACGCCAACCAATACGTTTTGTTAAAGGATAAATCCAATGCGAACCACAGTGCCATTGGACGCTACAGCATGTCTGAAGAAAAAATTGTCTCCCTCATTCATTCACCAGAAAGTGTATGGGGAATTTATCCTCGAAATGTGGAGCAAAGTTTTGCCATAGACGGCTTGTTAAATGATGATATTTTATTTATGTCCTTGGTGGGCAAGGCAGGTACGGGAAAAACCCTCTTGGCCCTAGCGGCGGGCCTGTTCAAAACCCTCGATGAGGGACGTTTTCAAAGGCTTCTTGTGAGCCGTCCAATCTTTCCCATGGGACGTGACCTTGGCTATCTCCCCGGAGATGTGGAGCAAAAACTCAATCCTTGGATGCAACCCATTTTTGACAATATCGAATTTCTCATGGGTTCTGACAAAAAATCCGCCGGTCGTGCCCAAGAACTTATCAACCAAGGTATGGTGAATATTGAGCCCCTCACCTATATTCGAGGTCGATCCATACCCAACCAGTACCTTATTGTGGATGAGGCCCAAAATCTCACTCCCCACGAAATAAAAACTATTGTCACTCGCGCTGGGCAGGGAACCAAGGTTGTTCTCACAGGAGACATCTTCCAAATTGACAACCCCTATGTGAATTCAACCAACAGTGGGCTCACTTATGTCGTTGAAAAATTTAAAGGTCAAAGCATAGCGGCCCATATCTCCATGAAAAAAGGGGAGCGGTCTGAACTTGCCGAACTGGCTGCAAATATTCTCTAAATTCCTCATCTCTCCTCCCAGTAAACAATATGAGGGCGACCTCCGGGAGGGGGTGAAGAAGAGGGGGTCGAAGATTTGCCAGGCTTGCCGCCTGCATCCTTGCCGCCTGCACTCTTGCCGCCTGCACTCTTGCCGCCTGCACTCTTGCCGCCTGCACTGGGAGGCGAGCTCTGGTCCTCATTTTTATCTTTTTTGTCTTCTTTTTCTAGAAGAGTGATAAGGCGCTCTTTGGTTGCCTCAAAGTCATAGACGATGGCCACAATTTCCCGGGTGCTTTGGGCAAACTGTCCCGTACTCGTCACTCTGAAATTAAAAATATCATCAAATAAAAGAGGAATCGCCCTTTTATTAAAATCTTCAGGGTCGATCTCGGAGCCATCAGCATTGGCAATAAAATTCACAAAATCATCTTCGTCTTTAAAGGGACCGCCCGCAAGAGGGTCTTCCCTTCTTGCAAGGATCTGGGTAACAATTTCTGGGGTCATCTCTGGATCCAAGGAGAGAAGAACCTCTTGGCTGGTATGATTGACTTGGATCCCCTTGTTCCCAAAAATAGTGATGCGATTTTGAAGAAGCTCAAAAAAATTATCCTCCATGGTCGCCACCATATGGAGTTCATCCAAGGTTTTAAAGGGGGTATTGGGAGGTAAAAAATCGTTATTGAAAGATGTAAAATCAATTTCCTCAATGTCATAGTACTCATTTTTTTCACTGCCCCCATTGAGACTCTGGTTGTCGGCATCCATCCAATCCACCATATTGTTTATCAGTTTTTCAAAGTCAAAATCTTCATATTTGTCTGCAAACTCCTCATTATTCTGCACCTCCATATTAAAAATATTGAAAAGCTGTTTTTTGGTGGCCTCCTGCAAAGCTTTTGATGATGAGCCCAAATCGTTGATGTCTATGAGTGCCCCCTCCAGGGAAATATCTGTCACATAGGAGGAATCCATGGAAGATTCCTTCTCGGCGTCTTTAATAAGCCTCTGGTTGACAAGGTCCAAGCCATCGGGAAGAAAAGCACTGGGAGGCCATGCCAGGGGAAAGCTCCAAATGGGTTCAAGGAGGCTCTTATCTATTTGATTACCAACAGCGGCAAGAGCCTTCTTGTAAACGAGAAGGCGCAAGAGGCTGATTTCAACTCCCGATTTGGCTGCATAATAGGCTTTAAGGCGACTTACCTGCTGGGAGGCCACTCTGTACTCCACAATGGTTTCGTAGGACACAGAAATGGCAAGAAAGGTCATAAACATAAAGAAAAATAAAACCATCAAAAGGGCGACACCACGGGGTGGAGTTTTCATGATATGAGATGTGAAGGGGAAAAGGTCTTTGAAAACTTTGGAAGTGAGAACTCTTTGAAGTTTCCCCTTGACTCTCCCCCTGAAACTCAATTTTTCGTTCCCATATACTTTGGTAGCATAGTGGCAGAAATTAAAAAGGTTTATCATTGAGTACGGGCTCCTTGTGGAGGCTGAGCACGGCCCCTCTGACTGGGGGAAGAAGATGGAGAAGAAGAGGCTTTTTTTCGCTTCAACCTTTCGTTGTTGGGAAAGCTAATACCTGCCACCATCGTCATGGTGATTTCTTTGTCCTTATCTTTATTTTTATTCTGCAATGTCACCTTCACCTCCACCGCCGAGGGAAATTTCCCACGGGTGACAGCATCAGCATTTTCTCCTGTTTTCCACTTCTTAATCCACTGCATTCCCTTTTCTTTTTCAGGTCCTAAGTATCTAAGTTCAAAGGCTGTTACATTTTCAAGGAGAACCGTCTTACGCCCTCCCTCGCTGACCTCGTTATCAATGAAGGGGCTCACTCGTCTCCACAAACATGGGCTAGAAATTGTTTTATCCAAACGCCCTTTGCAATCTTTAACAAAATATCCCACCTCACTTTGACGACTCAACTTGGAATTTCTTTTCGCCCTCACGTTGCTTAAACTTGTGAAGTGAAGGGAGTCTGGATCTCCCTGAAACTGGGTGAGTTGTTTTTGTACCTTCTTTTTAAACTTGCTCTTCAAATAAGAACAGTATTGAAGAGTATTTTTAGGAGGTGCCTTTGAACCTCTGGGAGGAGAGGGGCGAGTAGGAGAGCGACCACGGGCGGCAGGAGGACGAGAGCTTTTCTTACGAATATTTTTCTCACAGCGCTTGATGCGTTCTTTTTGGCTTTCATTATAAATATCCACATTGATATCATAGTGATGAAAAGCGAGGTTAATGTCTTTTTGAATAACCTGAAGGGCATCGCGGAGAAGACCTGATTTATCTACCATTTTTTGAATTTTTTTCTTTGAACGAATGGCATTTGTGATGGACTGAGATGTCCAGAGTCCCAAAAAAGAAAGAAGACTGAGGGCGATGAGAACCTCAATGAGGGTAAACCCCCACCCATTAGAAATGAGTTTAAGTCGCTGAGAATTCAAACTACCCCCCTCCATTTCAATCTCACCCCCCCCCAATAGAGAAAGGCTGGTTGTAATCCACAAAGTACATAGTTAAATGGTACTCGGCCTCTTTTTTCTTATCAACTTTAAAGAAAACAGAAACTTTTCCCTCTTTCACGGATTTTGAAATAAACTCTGTGGTTTGTTTGACCATCGTAAGGAGGAGTTCATCAGCTCCCTCCTCTCTTGACACCAAAAGAGAGGAGATATCGGGCATACTAAACTCTTTGACTTTAAACTCCCAACGATACTTGGAAAAATCCTCACCAAAATCCCCACTTTCATCGTTGATTTCGTCAAGGGGAGTGTTTTTAAATTTGACTTCCATTTCAATGGCCTTTCTTTCCAAGAAAATCGCCAGTGTTTGTTTCGTTCGAGCCTGCCTCACCCTTAATAGGTTCCCCGACCATGCCGAAGCAATGGTCACGGCAACAATGGAGAGAATCCCCAAAGACACCATGACTTCCACAAGGGAAAACCCACACATAGGCCGATATTTTCTAATAAGGCTAAGTCGACACTTTCTAATAAAGCTCATAAGATATTTCGCAAAATTATCGATCTAAAATCTCCTTAAGACTGATATATTTACTGACAGCCTCAGCCTTGCCTGTGAGGGGGTGAATGGCAAGAGTCCATCGAAGTTTTTCACTGTATTTAATATGGATGGCACTTTCGTCGACGAGACCTTGGGGGAAATAGTGAATATAGGCAACTCCATCGGTCAACTTTTCAGAGAGAGAAGCGATTTCAACATCCTCAAAAACCAAGCCTCCAACAAGAGGTTTCTTTTTGGGGGTCAGGGAACGATCCACCTCAAAATTAGAGCGAGGGGCCTCTTTGTCACCCTCTTGTTCCTTATCCCCCTTATCCTCATAGGAAGTGTGGCGACTTCCCTCAGAGAGAAGAGTGGGGCCAGAGCTTTTTTCAACCCAATACTGGTGGGGAACTTGTGATGACTCACCTGTATGCATGTCTATGACCAGTCGATAGGTCACATTTTTTAACTTCGCCCGGTAACGAATGTCTCGGCTCAAAATTCCTATTTGTCGAATGGTGTCTTTAAGTTGATTGTTTCTATTGTTAATCCGACTTAACAAAAGAGTCGAGGCTGCTGCCACAAGGGTGAGAACAATCATGATCTCAATAAGTGTCATGCCCCCCTCTCGGTGGGCATGTGGTGACTTATGAATCGCTGTCGTCGTCACCTTCCGAAGAGATATCCTTGCTGTGCCCATCTCCCCCCTCCTCTCCATCTTCACCCAAGGAGATCAATTCATAAGATGAGCCACTGGGCTCATAGACAAAATCGTTATTCCAGGGGTCTTTGGGAACTTTCTTCAAATAGGGCTCAGGGCCCCAGTTGGAACAACTTCCGGGATCTGTCACTAAGGCATCCAAATCATCGGGGTAGCTTCCACAATCTGTGTAGTAGGTATCTAGAGTCTTTCCCAATTCAGAGATCAAAATTTGAGCATTTTTGATCTTGGATTTTTTCAACGAACCCGTCACTTGAGTGATCAATATACCACCAATACCAGCAAGAATGACCAACACAATCATAATTTCGATAAGGGTCATCCCTCTTTCATTATTTTTAACCATACCTCTTGTCGTTTTGTAGACCAACGACCCCAAGGCCCTATTTACTATATTTCTGACTCTGTTGTTCATACTGTCGATATTCTCGATTTTTTTTGCTGAACTCATCATATTTCTCTCCATTTGGCTTTTAGCTTTTTGTTTTTCGCTCTTGACCTTATGGCATATATTAGCCCTCTCCTCGCTCCAAATCAACCTCCTAGATTCATAAGGTCAAAAAGAGGGATAAGAATAGCAAAAACGATAACGGCAATGACCCCACCCATGACCACAATCATGGCAGGCGCAATAATGGCAGTCAGTCCCTCCACCTCTGTGCTCACCTGAAAGTCATAGGAATCACTCACTTGCGTCAACATTCTTTCTAGTTCCCCCGTTTTTTCTCCAATATTTATCATATGCAACACCATGGGAGGAAACTGACCTGACTTTTTGAGAGGTCCTGCAATGGATTCCCCCTCACTGATATTGTCACGGGCTGTATCAATGGCGGCCGCCAATATCTCGTTACTCACTACATTGCGAACAATATCCATGGCTGAAAGCATGGGCACTCCCCCTGTGAGCAAGGTCGAGAGAGTTCGAGCAAAGCGAGACACGGCAATGAGACGAGCGAGCTTACCCACCACCGGAACAACCAAGATAAAAAAATCCCATTGCTTCCTGCCTGAGGGAGTTTCCTTCCAATTTCTAAAAAAGAAATAGCCCAATACCCCACCAATAACAAGAAGGTACCAGTAGGCGGTGAGAAAATGGCTGAGATCGATGAGTGCCACCGTAAACCAAGGAAGAGTGAGTTCAGGAGTTGCCTCAAAGACAACGACAATCCTAGGAATGACATAGATAAAAATGAGAACGAGCATTCCCAAGGAAAAAAGCATCATGATAATAGGATAAATCATGGCCGACTTGATCTTGCTACGTAGTTCATTTTGGGATTCTGTGAACTCAGAAAGGCGAATAAGAATGACATCCAAATTTCCCGACATCTCACCTGCCTCACACATGGAGATATAGATTTTGTTAAAAATCTTGGGATATTTGGCCAAAGACCGGTGGAGGGTGGCCCCTTCATTCACCATATTTTTGATCTCAGCCATGGTCTCAGAGAGCATCTCATTTTCAACTTGCTCCGACACAGCTCCCAGACTATCGACCAGGGGAATGCTGGCCTTTAAAAGGGTCGACAATTGGCGTGTCATCAAAGAGAGATCCTTGACCCCCACACTTCGTTGACTGACTGACTTAGCACCAAGTCTTTTCTTTTTAAGGGATCTATCCTTAATAGTAACCACATAGATACCTTGCTTTTTAAGGCGAAGTTTTGCTGTGCGTGAGTTATCGGCATCAATGGTTCCCCGTGTATTTTTTCCTCCAGTCGTAAGCCCTTGATATTCAAAAAGAGGCATGGGGAATCCTTACAAATCCATTTGTGTGTTTGTGAGAACTTCCTCAATGGTTGTCAAACCATTGAGAACCTTTTGAATACCGTGACTACGAAAGGGAATCATTCCATCTGTGAGGGCTTGTTTTTTGATAGCGGCACCATCTTTTCTCTGCATAATAAGAGTGCGAATTTCTTCACTGACCACAAGAAATTCTTGAATGATGGAGCGCCCCAAGTAACCCTTTTGATTGCATTCATCACAACCTACAGCCCGGCAAATATTGGCATTTTCGACATCACTCTGAATCAACTCCAAATTTTTTAATTCCGTTTCTGTGGGGGCGTGGGGCACTTTGCAGTGTGGGCAAAGGAGGCGCACCAACCTTTGAGCGACAACACCCAACAGGGAAGTTGCAATCAGAAAGGGCTCGCACCCCATGTCAATCAAACGAGGAAAAACACCCGCAGAGTCGTTGGTATGAATGGTGGAAAGCACGAGGTGGCCTGTAAGAGAAGCATTGATGGCAATCTCGGCGGTCTCTAGGTCGCGAATCTCTCCCAACATAATAATATTGGGATCTTGACGAAGGATCGCTCGAAGACCCTGGGCAAAGGTAAGTCCAATTTTGGCGTTGGCTTGTATTTGCCCGATTCCATGGATTCTTTGCTCTATAGGGTCTTCCACAGTGATAATATTTTTATCAATGCTGTTGATCTGAGATATCGCAGCATAAAGGCTTGTCGACTTACCACTGCCCGTAGGGCCAGTGACCAAAAAAATACCATAGGTCTTGCCGAGGATATCGTTGACTTTGTCGAGACTATCCTGCGAAAAACCCAATTGATTCAATTCAAGAACTACATTGGATCGATCTTGCAAACGCATGACAATGCGCTCGCCAAAGGCCGTAGGGACCGTACTCAAACGAACATCAATATCTTTACCCGCTAGCTTCAAGGGAATACGCCCATCTTGGGGCAACCTTTTCTCAGCAATATTGAGATTGCCCATCACTTTAATTCGGGAAGTAATGGCATTTTGGAGCTTCTTCGGGGGCTTAAAAATGTCAAACAAGATTCCATCCACACGAAATCGCACGGACATATCCTTTTCGTAGGGTTCAATGTGAATATCCGAGGCCTTTTCTTTGACAGCACGAAAGAGAAGAGAATTCACAAGCTTAATCACAGGGGCATCATCATTGCCCGCTTCCAGCAAGTCAATGACGGGATCATCCAAATCGTATTCTTCGCTTTCGATGACATCCAGGCCCTCAAGGGCAGCCGTACTTTTTTCGTAAACACGATTGATGGCATCCTGAATTTTTTGACTGGTGGTAGTCAGAATCGTCACCTTCTTATCAAACAAAACCCTTAGATCGTCCAGGGCCTTGTGCCTAAGGGGATTTGAAGAAAGAATCATCACGGCATCTTTGGTGAATTTGTAAGGAAGAACCTCTTGGCTCTTTGCATAATTAATGGGAATACTTCGAACTAAATCCACGGGAATATCATTGGATGGAATATCTTTGATAAAAGGAACATCCAGGTGCTTACAGAGGTCGGCCATGACCCCCTCCACCGTATTATAAGTTTTGTCGTCAAGGAACTTTTTAATGGGAATACCATCTTTGTTTGTAAGCCTTAACATGGACTTGAGTTGGTCCTCTTTAATGCTTGTTCCCTTGAGAAGAAGGGTTTCATAGGAGTATGTTGTGGCCATACTTCTATGGTATCCATGATTGATAAGGTATGACAACTAAGTAATCAAAAGGTCAGACTTGGTCTTTCGGCTAGATAAGTATTATTTTTAGATTTTGTGAGTGGGTTTAGGAGCGGCGTCGGTGATAGGAAAGAACTGGATATTCAATTGGTAAATACGATCTCCCTTGGAAAACTCTCTATTGGTGGCCATGGATGTGAAGAAGCGCTTTTTAAGCTGACGAAGTTCAAATTTCATTTTCTCAAACTCTTTTTCAGTGAGAGCCAAAGTTACGGCACCAAATTCACGGTCTCTAGGTTGGTCTCGAAACAAAGACTCTAGACTAAGATAGATAAATTCTGACTGAAGCTTTCTCACAATCTCCACAGAAATTTCTTCAGACTTCTCCATGAGAAGACGCTTCTTTTTCATCTTCCCTGTGTTTGTGTCGCACACAAGCTCTCCTGATGCCAACAGATTCTCCTTAGCCCTTTTGACCATTTCTACAGTCACACGGCCTCGTAGGAGCTTTTGTAGCTCTTGGGGATGGAAAAAAATGTCCCTTTGGTCCACCATATTGTACAAGACCCAGGTCAACCAATCGGAGGCTTTGTCCCATGTTTGTCCATTGATCTCTCCTTTTTTGATTTGACGACAAACTCGAAGTTCGGCCAAGGTTTTGAGGGCCTGATTTCGTGCCAAAGAATCCTTGGCTTGGCCGTATTCGACCAAGGCACGAAACTCTTTCAATTCGCTTTTATTGAGTTGGAGAGCCTTGGAAAATTTATCCATCATGCCAGAGGAGAGATTTCTTTTGCCGTCAATAATAAGTTTTAGGTAGCTGGGAGATTTAATCCCTGCAGCCACACTGAAGATAGCATAGGAGTAGGGGCGAACCGCCCCTACATCAAGAGTTTTTTTATAATTGTAGAAGTCTTCAAGGTATTTGCGAAAATCTGTATAGCTCCCAAGGTTGGGTTTGGTGGGCTCAGTGGATTGAGTCGGCTTTGCTAAAGGCAGTTTAACTTTTTTTTGGTTTGTTTTACTTATTTGGCCCGCTTGACTCGTCTGTGTCGTTTGAACTGAAATCATCTTTTCCAAAACTCCCCTACCTTTTCCAACATTCTCCTGTCTTCCCTTCGTTTTCTTTTCACTTCCATCGGCTTTATACTCTTCCATCTGTTTTATACTTTATATTTTATAAAACATTTTACAAATGATTTATTCTTCCATGAGTCCGTGCATGTGTAAAAAGCAAAGTCCTCAAAAGTATTTTTGATAGATGCAATGCAATATAATATAATATGATAACATAACGCTCTCTTGCTCCCATAAGGTCTTGTTGCAACCTCTAGAAACTTATCCACCCAGGCGAGTTGGCTGTGCATTGTGCCTTCTGGGGGGCAGTGTGCTTAGCTTGTCGTCTTGTGAACTTGACACCAAGTGCTTTATTGACACTGTTACGCAAGTAGGTAGGGTAAAGGAATAGGTATTATAAAATCCATTGAAGGGGGGCATGTGGACGTCGATATTTTGGCACTTAACGAAGCCATTAAAAAGGAAAGTCAATTTGTAGACAAAACTCTTCAAGAAGCCTCTAAGGTGATTGTCGGCCAGAAGGATATGTTAGAGGGAATTGTCATGGGCCTATTGACAGGGGGGCATGTTCTTTTAGAGGGGCTTCCAGGGTTGGCAAAGACTCTCACTATTTCTGCCATTTCCCAATCTGTGGACTTAAAGTTTCAGAGGATTCAATTTACACCAGATTTACTTCCCACAGACCTCATTGGAACCATGATCTTTAATCCAAAAACAGGGGAGTTTGCACCCAAAAAGGGCCCCATTTTCACCAATATTGTCTTGGCCGATGAAATCAACCGAGCCCCGGCCAAAGTCCAGAGCGCTCTTCTTGAGGCTATGGGAGAAAAGCAGGTGACCATTGGAGATGAGTCTTACAAACTCGATAGTCCTTTTCTTGTTCTGGCTACTCAAAACCCCTTGGAGCAAGAGGGAACTTACCCCTTACCCGAAGCCCAGCTTGATCGCTTTATGTTTAAGGTTATTGTCTCCTACCCTGACAAAGTGGAGGAGCTTGAGATACTCAATCGCATGTCCAAGTCGGTGATGCCTCAAATTAAGCCTGTGATTCACCAAGAGGAGTTGATGAAAGCCCGGCAGAGAGTGGATGATATCTACATTGATGATAAGTTAAAGAATTATATTGTTGAAATTGTTATGGCCACTCGGAAGCCTGGCGACTATGGATTGGGTCATATTCAAGACCTTCTCAGTGTGGGCGCTTCTCCTCGGGCCACGATCAACCTCACCAAAGCGGCTCGTGCCCATGCCTTCTTAAAAGCAAGGGGCTATGTGACGGCCGATGACATTAAAGCTGTGGCCTACCATGTTCTCAGGCACCGCCTCATTCTCACCTATGAGGCCGAAGCTGAAAGTGTGACCAGCGAAGAGATTGTTAAAGAGGTTCTCAATCATGTTGAGGTTCCGTAACCTCCATGTCCTTGCCCCCCGAAATTCTTAAAAAGGTTAAACTCCTAGAGATCAGCACTCGCCGCCTTGTGAACAATCTCTTTGCAGGTGAATACCACTCTGCCTTTAAAGGTCAGGGAATGACATTTTCTGAATTTCGAGAATATGTGCCGGGAGATGATGTTCGCACCATTTCATGGCCTGTCACAGCAAGGGCGGGCAAGCCCTATATTAAAAAATTCGATGAAGAGCGAGAGTTGACTCTCATGTTGGTTGTGGACATCAGCGGTTCCTCTCAGTTTGGTTCAGGGGAATATTTCAAGGGTGAGGTCATGGCCCACCTGGCAGCTCTTTTAAGCTTTAGTGCAAGCAAAAATAAAGATGCTGTGGGCCTTTTGTTGTTTAGCGACCAAGTGGAGCACTATGTGCCACCCAAAAAAGGTGTGTCCCATGTCCATAGAATACTGAGAGACTTGTACTACTTTAAGCCTAAATCTCATGGGACTCATATTACCCTGGCTCTTGACTATCTCTACGGCGTTTTAAAGAAGCGTTCTCATATTTTTTTGTTGAGCGATTTTATGGAGAATTCCTCTTATGACAGAGCCTTGAAGATGCTCCATAGAAAACACGATATTGTTGCCGTTGTCGTCCACGATGAAATGGAAAAAAGGCTTCCTAAAATGGGTTTGGTGGATTTTCAAGATGCAGAGTCAGGAGAAATCATCACTGTGGACACCTCTTCGTCTATTTTTCAAAAAAGTTATAAAAGGACGGCATCCCAGACGCAGGAGCAAAGGGACCTGACTTTAAAAAGGTCCCGGATAGATCGAATTGATGTTTCTTCCCATGGAGACTTTGTTCAGCCTCTCATTTCTTTTTTTAAGAAGAGGAACTGTCGATGACCGTTGAAAATACAAGTGAAAGTGGAGTTGGCGCGAAGACCGAAGCTAGAAATGATACCAAGGCCGGTGCTGGTACTGACGCCAAGGTTGACGCTGATATCAAGGCTGAAGCTGGCACTGCTGGTACTGAAACTGAACTTTCATTTCCAGCTTGGGAGTGTGAGTTTGAGAACATTGAAAGCTTTACGGTGGGAGATAAGAAAAAACTGACCTGCTACGGTAAGGAGATTCGTGAAAAAATACGTCTCCAGCCTCGCATTTTAATGAGCGATCAAAGCTTTAAGTGGTCGCTTCACCCCCTTGAAATCATTTCATCAGATTATGACCGTATCACTCTTCTCGTCACAAGTTATAAGCCAGGCCAGTTTGTCAATGTAAATTTTATTGTTATGGGAGAAGCTCAATCCTTCCATGCTCAGCCCCCCAGTGCTCAGCCCTCTATCAAGGATCACACCGACCACGAAGTTATGACTTCGCCAGGCTTTCGTGTGAAGTCTCTGTCTTGGGAGGTTCAATCTGTTATTAAAAATAAGCAAGAACCCCGTGGCTTTGGTCCCTCTGAACCCATTTATCTCCCCATGCCAGGGTGGGTGTGGGGGGGCTTGTTCTTCGTGGTGGCCTCTGTGATTATTGTGCTTGGCTTCAAGTGGATGAAATTTTGGAAGAGAAAAACACTGATGGAAAGCCTAGCTTCCCACAGGACGGCGATTTCTCCCTATCGTCAATATCACCGAGAAATGAGACAAGTGATAAGAGAATACCAAAGCCCCAGTGATCTCAATCAAATTGAGAGTGGAGGTTCAGCCCAAGAATATATCCATGAAATTGATCGTATTTTTAAGCTCTATTTGTTTCGGCAACTGAAAATTCCCGCCTTGGTTTGGAAAGAGCCTCAGATCACCCTAGATATCAAGCAGCGCCACAGGGGAGTTTACAAAGAGGTGGGAAGAGAGATCAGGCAAACCTTGAGAGAGTTTGAAAAAGCTCTAAAATCTCCAGAAAAAATCAATATTTTGGATTGCAACCAATTTCATCAAATGAGTCGCCGTGTGGTGGAGCAAATTCACAAGGTGGTAAAACCGTGATTGTGTGGGCCACTCCATGGGCCTTTGCTCTTCTCATTCCACTTGTCGTCCTTTGGTTTTGGACGACCTTTCGTAACAAAAAAGCTTCTGTGACTTTTAGTCGTATCCGACTTTTTAAAGAGGCTGGTATTACATTGAGGGCAAGGCTTGCTAAACTTCCTACTTTTCTTCAAGCCCTTGCCCTTATTCTTGCCACCATCGCCCTCGCGAGGCCACAAAAGTCTGACACCAAAGTGACTCGCCACTCAGAGGGCATCGATATTATGGTGGCTCTGGATGTTTCTGATTCCATGCTTATTGAGGATATGCAACCTCAAAATAGGCTTGAGGCTTCAAAGAAAACCATTCGAGAATTTGTGATGAATCGAGTTTCAGATCGAATTGGTCTTTTGGTTTTTTCAGGGGAGTCCTACACGAGAGTTCCTCTGACCCTTGATTACCCTATTCTCTTAGATAGCCTTCAGAAGGTCTCGACAACAAGAAACATTAAAATGGGAACAGCTATTGGTGTAGCTCTGTCCAATGCTGTGGCACGTCTCAAGGATTCCATAGCGAAGAGCCGCATTATTATCTTTCTTACAGATGGAGAAAACAATAGTGGAACTATTGACCCTGAGACAGCTCTCGATATTGCCAAGGGTTATAGTATCAAAATTTACTCCATTGGTATGGGGCTCGATGGTCAAACTCAACTGCCTGTTTATGTGGATGTGGGGGGAAGAAAGATAAAGCAATATCGTCCCATTCACAGCAAAATCAATGAGAAGCTTCTTGGTCGTATGGCCAGTGAAACTGGAGGCAAATACTTTCGTGCCAATACCTCCAGAGCCCTAGAGGGTGTGTTTACCGAAATTAATGAACTGGAAACCACAAAAGTTGAGGTCAACACTTATGTGAGATATGAAGAATTATTTACTCCCTTTCTTAAATGGGCCTTGGGACTTTACCTTTTTGCTTTTTTCTTGGGGCAAACTCTTCTAAGGCGAAAACCCTAGTTTTTCGAAGGCTTAGAAGACATCCAGTCTTTAGAAGGTCTAGAAGGCTCTAGAAGGTCTTGGAAGACCCTCAAAAAGATCTTAAATTAAAGAAGGAGAACTTCATGGTTCTTAGATTTGAAAATTTATTGTACTTAAATCTACTGTGGTTGCTGCCATTTATGGTTGCTTTGTTTTTTGTCATGGGAAAGCACCAGAAGTGGCAGTGGTCTAAATATCTTAGTGGCAAGGTGATGCCCCTACTTATTTCTTCGGTTTCTACCAAGCGTCGTCAATTCAAGTTGTTTTTACAGGTGGTGATTGCAGGCTTGATGATTGTGGCCTTGGCACGGCCTCAAACGGGGCAATCTGAGGAAAAGGTGGTCAGTGAAGGCATTGAACTGATGATTTTATTTGATATTTCGAGGAGTATGTTGGCTGAGGACGTAAAGCCCAGTCGCCTTGAATTTGCCAAAAAAGAAGTGATAAGATTCTTAGATTTAAACATCGGTCATCGCATTGGGCTTGTGGCATTTGCTGGTTCAGGGCTTCTCCTTTCTCCCATGACCACAGATAAAGCAGCTTTAAAAATGTTTGTGGAATCTTTAACGACGGAGTCTGTGAGTAGCCAGGGCACTGAATTTCGAGGAGCTTTAGAAACAGCGCACAAGGCTTTTGAGAGGGGAGGGGTGGACCGAGGTAAGGAAGAACCCCAAGGGTCAGCCATGAGGTCCACCATTACAAGGGCCATTCTTATTGTTTCCGATGGAGAAGATCATGAGCCCGGAGCCTTGCTGGCCGCAGAGAATCTGCTTCACCAAGGTATTCATATTTTTACTCTTGGTTTTGGAACTGAAAAGGGAGGGGTCATTCCCATCCGTGATGCCATGGGGAATGTACGAGAGTATTACAAAGATAAAAGTGGCAAGGTGATTCTCACACAAACCAAGGGCACCATTTTGCGAGAATTGGCCAAGAAGGGGGAGGGAAGTTTTCGTCATGTGACCTACGGGGGCCGTGCGATGGAGGAGTTGCATCAAGATTTAAAAAAGTTACGGCAGTCGGAGTTTGAAAGTATGTCCGTGCGGGAGTATAACGAAAAGTACCAGTGGCTTTTGGGTTTGGCTCTTTTATTAGCAGCCTTAGAGATGTTCTTAGGAGAGCGGCGGCCTCCAGGTAGAATTTGGAAGGGAAGGTTTGAAGTTGCTAAGCACTGAAAAATTATTAAGGATTAAGGAACTATTAAGCATTGAGGAGCTATTAAGTATGAGAAAGAAAGTAGGAACTTTGCAGGCCATAGCTATTTTTGCTCTATGGGTATGGTTTTTGGGGGTATGGTTCCTGGCGTTTTCTTGGACGCCTTGGAGTCACAACCAAGTGGCATGGGCTGAAGAAGAGGATGTCGCCGCCGTTCATACTCATGCCAAAGAAGAGGATGCTCAGCAGCCTACAGCCTTAAGAATTCCGCATACAGGAGGGGGAAACCCTTGGATTGGCTACGATCCACGTGTGGTGAGAAATAACAACAAGGCCGTAAAAAAATTGGAAAATATCCTAGAGGAATTAGATAAAAAAGAAAGTCCTAAGGCTCCCCTTAACTTTTCGAAGTCCCTTGAAAAGGAAGATCTTCACGCCCTTATTCAAAAGGATGCCTATGAGGCTTACAAATACTTATTAAGGGCCTTGGAAAAGGAAAATTTTGATCCCAGTTTGTATTTAAATTTGGGTTTGGCTTTCGAACTCAATGGTGAGTGGGAGAAAGCCTTTCTCGCCTATGAAAAGGCTCACAAGTACTCCAAGGAGAGCCCCAAAACAGATTTCTTGTCTCTTTACAATTCTGCAAGAATTCGAGGGCACCAAGGGCGAGTGGATGAGGCTCTACACATTTACCAAAAGGCTCTAGAGATTATACCTCAATCCATTGAAGTAAAAACCAACATTGAATTGCTGACATCACAACCACCACCAAAGCCCCAGGGGAGTCAAGGTTCCAAAAATCAAAAATCACAAAGTGATAAGGGCGAGAAAGACCATCAGCAAGAGCCAAAGGATGAATCGGAGGAATCTCAAAAAGAAGCCAATAAGAAGGAGGGGCCCATTCAAAATGGCAAAGAAACCCCTCGCACCTTTGAAGGTCGTGAACTTTCAGAGGATGACGTGAGAAAGATATTGGAAGAAATAAAGAATCAAGAGCAAAAAATTCGAGCCAAAGAAAGTAAGCCCATCAAGGAGAAATCACGTGCTAAAGATTGGTAATGGGAAGCCCTATTTTCTTTATGCCCCCTGCGATGTATGTGATACATTTTATACATTCTTGAAATGTTTCCCTATGATCTTTCTTATGGGAAAGTTATCGCTGGGGGCTTGGGGGGCTATACTTTTGGGACTCGCAACCACCGAGGTGATTCAAGCCCAAACAAGCTCTGGAGAAGAGGAGCAAAACAAAGTCCATGTCATAGCTTCGGTGGATGGCAACTCCGTCACTCAAGGGCAAACATTTACACTTTCTGTCAGGGTGACCTCCAATGGGTCCGTGAGTATCAAGGAACCCAAATTGCCCCACTTAGGTGTCTTTGATTTTTTGAGCCAATCGACGAGTTCACAATTTCAAAGCTCCTTTGGTAGTGGAGGTATGCAGACGAAGAGAACAAAAATTTTTCACTACACCCTTCTTCCCAAGAAAATTGGCTCACATGTCATAGGCTCCATTGAAGTTGTGGTTTCAGGAAGGGCTTATACCACGGACTCTATAACTCTCAAGGTCGAGTCTCCAGGCTCCACCAGTTCTCAGCAACAAGGAGGTCACCCCCAAGGTCGCCCCCGGCAGGGGGGGAGGCAGGGTCATGGTCATGGGACTCAAGGTTTTCCCCAGAGAATTCCCGATCCCTTTGGCCAAATGGATGATATGTTTAATAACTTCTTTGGAGGTTCCCCGGGACAAAGAACTCCTCCCCAAAATTCTCCAAACTCCCCAACCCCTATTCCACAATCGCCATCTTTGAATACCTCTGGAGAGCCTCTTTTTCTTGAAGTTCATGTGGACAAAACCAAGGCTTATGTGGGTGAGCAAATCATGGTTTCTTGGTATATCTATACAAGGGGCCATGTACGTGATCTCGACACATTAAAACACCCTAGCAATCAAGGTTTTTGGAAAGAAGATATCCACATTGCTCAACGTCTGAAGTTTCAGTCTCAAGTTGTCAATGGGATTCTTTATCACAGGGCTCTTCTAGCTTCCTACGCCCTTTTCCCCCTTAAAGAGGGAGAGGCTGTTATTGACTCTTATAAAGTGAAGTGCACCTTCATTTCCAGAAACAGCTATGGTTTTCGCCAGCCCACTCAGCTAACTAAATCAAGTGAGCCTGTCACCATTGAAGTGATGCCCTTGCCCCAGGAGAATCGACCTTCCCATTTTTCAGGAGCCGTGGGGATGTTTCAAGTGCGTTCTGAACTCGATAACTCCAAGGTTTCTACAAACCAGCCGGTTACCCTCAAAATTAAAATCACTGGACGCGGAAACGCTAAACTTATTGACCTTCCCTCTCTGAATGAAATACCAAAAGAGATCGAAGTTTACGATACAAAAGCAGACTCCAAGTTTTTCAAAAGCGGACAAGGTTATAAGGAGTTTGAGGTGATCCTCGTTCCACGAAGTTCGGGATCTTTTGTCGTTCCCTCTTTAAGTTTCAACGCCTTTGATCCTGAGGCGGGGAGCTATTACCAAAAGAAAACCAACTCTCACATTTTGGAGGTTCTTTTAGGGGAGGATGAGGTCATGCTTTCCTCCAGTAATTTGAATCGTCAAAAAGAAAACCCTCCCCAACTCCCTGGAGTAATTGCAAGTTGGAAGTCTCAGGGTTGGGACCAGCCATACAAATGGACATTTTGGATCTTGGTTTATATGTTGATTTTTGCCTTTTTGATCTGGCGATGGAAGGTGGAGTTTGGGCGCACTCAGAAAAAAAAGGACTTGCGTCAGTGGGTCCATATCAAAACCCATGGTGTGGAGGAGTTGGTGAAAAATGAAAACTGGCGTGAAGTAGGGACAGTTGTGACCAATCTCACCTGCAAAACACTTGGAGAAATCGCTAATTTAGGGGGAGCCAACGTCGAATTGGAAAAGCTGATTTTAAAGTTGCCCCCAAGTGTACGAAGAGAGCTGGGTGAGGCGATTCAGCGTCAAAACAAAATCTTTGAAGTTCTTAGCTTTGCCCCCGATGAAATGATGGGTCGTTTAAAAGACCGTGACAATGTTCTCAAGCACCTTTCAGTTCTCAAGGAAAACCTTCTTCAAGCCATTGAATTGGGTTTTGGCTCTGAGGAGGGTGCTTAGCTTCTGTGGTGTGCTGGCCCTTTGAGGTGCTTTACTCATAGGTTAAGAAGCTTGTATTCTTCATCTAAAAATCCTGAGAAATGACCTTTAAATAGATTCTGATCGATCACTTTTATGGATTTTTTAAGGGTGATAAAGGTGTCATTGGATGTAATATTTTTTAGGTGCTCAAAAAAGAGTTGGTAAGCTATTTCTCGTTCTTCCTTCCCCCCTCGCTGAAGAGCCTTTTGAAATACTCCATACCATATGGTGCTATAGATAGCGCCCATGGCATGAATTTCTCCTTTTTTTGGGGAGCAGGCATTAAATAAATCTTGTGCCGTGATTTTTTGCTTCTTAATTTCTTTAGCACTTCGAGGGGCTTCGCAGCTCCTGAAGCCTTGAGTGTTGTTGTAAAAGACTTCGCCAATGGCGGTGAAATCAGGGAAGATAAGGATGGACATGATATCTCCCACCCCTTCATGAATGGCTCTTGGGCTTCCATTTATAGACCGAGAGCACATGCTTGTTCCACATTTTCTGTCTAAGTTTCCCGAAGAGAGGGAGGAGGAGGTGGAGTGGTCTAAGATAGCATGGCCGGCTTCATGGAGAACGATGCTTGCATCTAAGCCCAGGGGAATATAGGTAGAACCTCCTTGGTCATCGGTGCCTAAAGCCTTGGAAAGGCCAAAGGCCATAAAGTTCCGACTTTTTACCCAAAAGGCATTGCTGAAAATGGAGATTTTCTCAGATTTTTTAGAAAAGGCGACAAAGGGGAGCACCGAAATACTCTTATCCTTTGGGTGCCATTGCCCCGTAAGTTTTTGGACTCGTTTCGATAAATGGTTGAGCCAGAAAAAGGCGTGAATATCGACCAGACTCATGTTGATGTCATTGTGAAATGCATACTTCCAATCGTCATGAAGATTCTTCTTTAAGGGTTCTTCAGAGCTACCGACTTTTGAATAATCCACAGAAAAGAACTGGCTTTTCAGTTGGTCTCCTGGGATCCGTACAGCATATGTTTGAATGTTTGAAACATCGTTAATCCCTATTAAAGTTTGACTTTTGTCATTCAATATTGCTCCAGCATTCACCAAGGGAATTTCTTGAGGGTGAAGTGGTCTTCCTTGGTGAGCAATGGGGTTTTTTTCAAATATACAGGCGTTGGCAAACTCTGTGGTTGTTTTCAAACAATTCTCCACTCTTTGGCCTCGTCCAAAAGGCATCAACGGGATATCTTTTGGATCCATCGGTTCCTCTCTTCTCTCCTCTTTTTTCTCCTCCCCTCTCTGCTCTGAGGAAGGATGTCGTCGTGTGGTCATTTTCTTCTTTGGGAAGTTTTTGAGAACATCACAGTTTGTGTAAAAAGTCATAAGAATCAATAGGGAGAGGAGGGATACAATAGATCGTTGGATAGTTGCTGGACTCATCATTCTTCTCCCTTTCTCTTTAGTTTTGTCGGTAGATTATGGACAAATCTTGAGAATTAAGGTTTTTAGGAACAGGGGTTTCTAGGAGCATAACGACGATTCGCACCTACTTCTTTATCGCCCATTTGATAGTCATGGGTGGAGGAGGTTCTGCCCCCATGGGTGGGCTGTTGGAGCTTGGTAGGGGGCGACTTGTGTTGAGAGTTGTCTGGCCTTTTTACCTCTTTTTTCTGTGAAGTCTCAATAATAGGGAGGTGAGTTTTCGATAGAAATATTATCTGGTTAAATGGAATGAATAAGGATATAAAATAGTTAATGAGATATTAAAAAAGGTTATTTTCCACAAAGAGGTAAAAATGAAAGAAGACAATCCACTTGAGATTCTTAACGATCAATTTAACAAGGCTGCAGACTTGATAGGTTTGCGTGAGGACTATAGGGTTTTGATGAAAAAACCCTATCGAGAACTTCATGTTCATTTGCCCGTGAGAATGGATAATGGAACTTTGGAAATGTTTCAAGGCTATCGTATTCAACACAATGCTGTGCGAGGTCCTTATAAAGGTGGAATTCGTTTTCATCCTGAAGTCGACCGAGACGAGGTTTTAGCCTTGGCAACATTGATGACTTGGAAAACAGCTGTGGTTGATATTCCCTTTGGAGGGGCTAAGGGTGGCATTTCAGTGGATCCCTCTAAGTTGACTCGCAAGGAGCTTCAATCACTGACACGGAAGTTTACTTCACAAATTCATGCGATTATGGGGCCTTATCGAGATATTCCCGCACCAGACATGAACACCAACGAGAGAATTATGGCTTGGATTCTCGATGAATATGGCAAAATACATGGTTACACTCCTGCTGTGGTGACAGGAAAGCCTGTTTCCTTGGGGGGGAGCTTAGGGAGAAGAGAGGCCACTGGTCGAGGGGTCATGTTTGCTATTATGGAGGCATGTGAAGCCTTTAATATTCCCACCAAAGATGCTCGTGTGGTCGTTCAGGGCTTTGGTAATGTGGGAAGTTTTGCGGCTCGTTTTCTTCAAGAGCGAGGTTGTCGAGTGATTGCCGTTTCAGATGTGACGGGAGGTATTTACAGTGGAGGAGGTCTCGATGTGCCCTCACTGGTGAAGCATATGGAGAAACATCGAACATTAAAGGGTGCTGAGGGGACAGAACCTTTGACCAATGAGGAACTTCTCTCCCTTGAATGTGATATCTTAATTCCTGCTGCTCTTGGAGGAGTTTTTAATAGCTCCACAGCCTCAAAGGTGAACTGTAAGTTGGTGGCTGAAGCGGCCAACAACCCCACCACTCTTGAGGGTGACAAGACTTTTTCAGATAAGGGGGTTCATGTGCTTCCCGACATCTACTGCAATGCTGGTGGTGTGGTTGTGAGTTATTTTGAGTGGATTCAAAACTTACAGCAGTATAAATGGTCCGAGGAGAAGGTCAATGTGGAACTTGATAAAAAAATGAAGGTGGCCTTTAATCAGATCCTCGAATGTTCTAAAAAGTACAATGTTTCTTTGAGAACGGCGAGCTACACACTGGGAATTCATAGAGTGAATGAGGCCACAGAGCTTCGGGTGGCTTAAAGGACTGTTAGCCGGGGGGCCACTGAAGCTGGCGTCCACCAAGAATGTGAATGTGAAGATGGAAAATCTCTTGTCCCCCGTGGGCATTGGTATTGATGACCAATCGATAGCCTTCTTGGAGGCCTTGGTCATTTGCAATCTCTGAGGCTTTCCACATGAGGTGGCCTAGGGTGAGTTGATTTTCCTTTGTGACAGCTTCCATGGAGGGGATTTCTTTTTTAGGAATAAGTAAGATGTGAGTGGGTGCCTGGGGTTGGATATCTCGGAAGGCTAAACATTGATCGTCTTCGTAGACGATGTCAGCGGGAATTTCTCTGCTAATAATTTTCGTAAATAGGGTCATGGGGTTTCCTTGTACGCCTTGGTTCGTTCTGGTGAGTTTCTTATTCGTTCATTGCTTTTCAAATGTTTTTCAAAATTCGGCGTTATTTTAATTCATTCTGGACTCTTGGTTCTGGCTGAGCCAGATGAGCAACAAACTCGCTAGAAAATGGATCTATCTTGATTCTCCTTAGCCATAGCAAGGATTTTCTGGGTTGCGATTTTAGTTTCTTCGGGGGAGGTGAAGCGCCCTATGCCAATGCGGATGGTGGCTCGTGCGAGGGAATCATCGTGACCAATGGCCTTGAGGACATGGCTTGGATGGGTAGCTCCCTCACTGCATGCAGAGCCAGAGCTACAGGCTAGGCCCTTGAGTCCAAGGGCAAAGATATCTGAAGAGAGGCTGGCAAAAGAAAAGGACGCATTGTTACTCAATCGCTCCTTGGGGTGGCCATTGAGGTAGGATGTGGGGATTCCTTGAAGCACAGATGTGATGAGTTGGTTTCGAAGTTGCGAGAGTCTTTGGGTTTCTTCATCCATGTGGATATGACAGAGTTCACAGGCTTTTCCAAGTCCGACAATGCCTGGGGTGTTGAGGGTTCCTGGTCGAAGCCCTTCCTCTTGAGTTCCTCCAAACATGAGGGGCTTTAGGTGTATTTTTTGAGGCTTTTGGCGAACATAAAGGGCTCCGACTCCCTTGGGTCCATATATTTTGTGGCCCGAGATAGAAAGCAAGTCGATATTCATATCCTCCACATCTATGTGTATGTTGCCCATGGCTTGGGCGGCGTCGGTGTGAAAGGCAATGCCATGGGAGTGGGTGAGCTCACCTATTCTTTGAATGGGGTTGATGGAGCCAATTTCATTGTTGGCACTCATAATGGAAACCAGCTTTGTATGGGGGCGAATGGCTTCTTTGAGAGTGTCGATCTCCACCTGCCCATATTTGTTGACGTCTAAAAAATCTACTTCCACAGGCCAGTGGTGAGATATCCATTGGCAGACTTCTAAAACGGCTTTGTGTTCCACCTTGGAGGTTAGAATATGAATTTTTTCTTTCTGGTCCACAAAGGGGCGAATAAAGCCTATAAGAGCGATATTATTGCTCTCGGTGGCACCACTGGTCCAAAAAATACTCTTTGGGTGGGCCCCAATTTTTTGAGCCACTTGTTGGCGAGCTTTTGTGACGGCGGCTTGAGCGGCCCATCCATAGGAATGAGTTGTACTTGAAGCGTTCCCAAACTCGGTTTCCAAATAGGGCTTCATGGCTTGTAAAACCTCTGGATCCAAGGGTGTGGTTGCATTATAGTCTAAGTAGATGGGTCTTTTCATATGAGAGCCCTCACTTGCCCTAAGGTGGCTCCTTTCATATAAGCCCCTCGCTGTCTAAAGTGGTCTCTTTCATATTAGAACCCATGCTTAGCTAAATCCTTGGTGATATTTTTTTGATGAGCTTCAAGGGTGCCTCCACCAATTTCAATAAGCTTGGCATCTCGCCAGAGTCTTTCTACCACATATTCCCCCACATAACCATAGCCCCCTAGAACTTGAATGGCCCGATCGGCAATGGTTTTGGCCATGGTGGCGGCCACCAATTTGACACCATCTGAGTGGAGTCGCTGGCCTGACTGTTGGAGGTTCATTCGGCGAGCTGTTTCATAGGTGTAGCAACGGGCGGCCTGGTACTCGGCATAACTTTCTCCAATCATTTTTTGAATTTGCCCAAAAGATGACAGGGGTTGGTGAAAGGCTCTACGCTCTTGGGCATATCGATTCATGACTTGAAGGCAACGCTTGGCTATTCCAAGGCTTTGTGCGGCAAGGGTGATTCGTTCAATTTCTAAGTTTCTCATCATATGAGTGATGGAGGCTCCTTCGTGGCCAATGAGTTGGGAGCCAGGAATATGACAATCTTCGAAGACAAGTTCGGCGGTGTTGGAGGCTCGCATACCAAGTTTATCCTGAATTTTTTGTCCCACGCTGTATCCAAGATCACTTCTTAAAACCACAAATGTGGAAAGGCTGGGGCGTCCTTTGGATTCCCCCGTGACAGCGTAGACCCAAGCAAGGTCTGCGGGGGTGCTCTTTTCGTCGATGGAGCCATTGGTGATCCACATTTTACGGCCATCCAGTGTGTAGCCCTTAGGATTTGATTTTGCCCTTGTTTTCATACCTAGGACGTCTGTGCCCACATGGGGTTCAGACATGGCCATGCAGCCGACCCACTCACCAGAGCAGAGTTTCGGGAGCCAAGCTTTTTTCTGTTCTTCACTTCCATTGAGGTTGATATTGTTAACACAGAGCATTGAATGGGCGAGGTAGGCCAGTGTGAAACCTGGATCTGAGGTTGAAAGTTCTTCGTGGGCGATAATAGCTGCTGTGGCATCCATACCGGCTCCACCGTATTTTTCGTCCACGGTGATGCCTAGGAGTCCAAGGTCTCCCAGCTTTCTAAACAGTTTTAGGTTAAATTTTTCTTGGCGATCGTGTTCTTGGGCTTGGGGCTCCACCTCGGTGGTGACAAATTCAGTCACCATTTGGCGAAGCATTTTATGTTCTTCGGTGGGGTTAAATAAATCGTAGCTTTTAAAAGTTGACATATTTGTCTATCCTTTCTTATAGATCCTTATAGATGACGCTATAGATGGCGCTGAGAAACAGCGTTAAAAAATAGCATGATAGATTTGGAGAAAGCTATTGTTTTTTGAAGGAGCCGAAAAAAAGCTTGAAATGGTGATATCTTCCTCTGTAGGTGATCTTCGAGGGAAGGACTGGCCTGTCATGGTCACCAAGGTAGGAGCCCAGATCCTTTCAAAAATGACTTCGCCAGACTGTGATGCTTATCTTCTTTCTGAGTCCAGCCTTTTTGTTTGGAAGAATCGGTTGACCATGATTACTTGTGGGCAAACGACGCTTGTGGATGTGGCCATTGATTTGTTTGAAGAGTACGGTGAGAATCAAGTTGAACTTTTTATTTTTGAAAGAAAAAATGAGTCTTTTCCCTACTATCAAAAATCAGACATATTTAAAGATTTAAAGCGGTTGTATAAGCACATGCCCGGAAAGGCCTATCGCTTTGGTGATACCAACGAGCATCATCTATTTTTATTTCACTTAGATAAAGCCTTTGAGCCCCAGAGTTCTGATCAAACTCTTGAGGTGCTTATGTATGAGATTCAAGGGGAGGCCCGCAGGGTTTTTACAGAGGTGCCTCACTGTGGGGAGGGAGTGCATAAATTATTGGGTGTGGAGGGAGGTTTCTTTACAAGGGGTGCCTTTGAGGGTTTTCAGTTAGATAGCCACCTTTTCAAACCCATGGGGTACTCTTGCAATGCTCTCAAGGGGGAGGAGTACTTCGCCATCCATGTAACTCCCCAACTTTTCAGTCCCTATGTGAGCTTTGAGACAAATATGGTTCCGAGAAGGGAGGATGCCATTGGTTATGTCATTAACCTTTTCCAGCCAAAATCTTTTGATGTTGTCGACTTTAGGCCCTCCCTAGCCCCTCTTTGTGAGATGTTAGGATATCAAATAATAAATAATGTGTGTCAGCGGGTGAGTTGTGGTTACGAGGTTTGTTTTGCCAGCTATTATCAGCCTCCGCCATCGCCAAAGGCAGCTTTGTTGATTGAGGCGAGTGATATGTAGGAGATAGAAAAGTAAATTTATTAAGAGGCGAGGAAGTTGAGCTTATGGAAAAACAGGAGTGGGTGACAGAGAGTCACGAAGGTTATTTACGGAAAAGTTATCGTATTAAAGAGATTTTATTTAGTGGTCAAAGTGATTTTCAAAAGGTGGAGGTGGTTGATACCTATGGTCATGGAAAGATGCTTTTCAATGACGGACTTGCCATGGTTTCGGAGAGAGATGAATTTGTTTATCACGAAATGATAGCCCATGTTCCCCTTTGCCTCCATCCCAGGCCCCGACGGGTTTTGGTTGTGGGTGGAGGAGATGGGGGAACGGCCCGGGAGGTTTTAAAGCACCCTGAAGTGGAGCTATGCACGATGGTTGAAATTGATGGCATGGTCGTCGATGCTTGTAAGAAGCACATACCTGTGACGGCTTCTTGTTTAAAAGGGCACCCTAAGCTTGACTTAAAAATTGAAGATGCCGTCAAGTATGTGGCCCAGGAGCAGACTGAAATGTTTGATGTCATTCTCGTTGACTCCACAGATCCCATAGGGCCTGCGACCCCTCTTTTTGGCAAAGAGTTCTATGAAAATGTCCATCGGTTATTGACAGATCGTGGTGTGGTTGTTTCCCAGTGTGAGTCTCCCTATTATTATTTGGAGATGCAGAAATCTGTTCTTACAATATTGAAATCTCTGTTCCCCATCACTCAGATTTATAACTACTCGAATATGACCTACCCTGGGGGCATTTGGTCTTTTGCTTTTGCCTCAAAGGGCCTGCACCCATTGAGAGACTTAGGTGTTAGTATGAGTGGGAAATCGTGGTCTTCTTTGCAGTTGGGTTGTTCCTATTACAATCCAGAGATTCATCAGGCGGCTTTTTGTCACCCTCAATTTATGAAAGAGGCTTTGGGTGATTTGTTGAGTCAGGAGTCAATGCCGTTTCCTTAAGAAGAATTTCTTGAAATCATTAAATAAATCGAATTGGGTAGAAGGGTCGGTTACCCGATCCAACCCCGTTACCACCCATCGTGCCCTATTAAGGCAATCGGCGGACGATAAATTTGCTCACTCAACTATGATCATATGATCAATACAGCCTGTGTACTATGCGAATCCTTGGTGGGGGGAATTTAGCAAGAAACCTGTTAAATTTCTCCCAGTTGAGGGACCTTCGCTGACTGCGCCTGTTCATCCATTTGAAGAAAATCCTAGTGGCGTGGTAAAAAAAATGCTTAACTCCTGCTCTCGCTTAGTTTGTGAAAGAGGTTTTGGTGTTGAGGAAATTCAACGCTGCATATTATTTTATATTATTTATAGACTTTTAAGAAGACTTTGAGGAGCATTAGAGTGGAAACTGGGTTTTTCGACCTGTTTGTAATAAGGATAAGATTGTATTGAGACTGTGAGGAGAAACAATGAAAAAAATAAAAATTATTATTATATGCATAAGTATAATTTACGGTGCAGGTATCACTTTTGTTTTTTCTGGCTGCCAAAGGGATTCAAATCACTCTAAAAATATAAATTTGGAGTCTGAGGAAGCCAAGTTTAGTTATGCTGTGGGCTATGAAATTGGCAATAATATGAAACGCCAGAAAGTGAAGTTGAGCTATGATGCCTTTACAACAGCGGTGGTCGATGTCATGGAGGGAAAGCAGGAGCGTTTAAATAAAGAGGAGCGTCGAGCCATTATGAAATCAATGTCTGAAAAAAAGCGTCACGATAGAAAAGAAACGGCTGAGAAGAACAAGGAGGCTGGTGAGACCTTCTTACAGGAAAATAAAAAGAAAGAAGGAGTTCAAGCTACTGAGTCGGGTCTTCAATACAAGGTGGTCAGAGAGGGAGAGGGTGAGAAGCCTGTGAGCAAGGATACTGTTAAAGTGCATTATCGAGGCACTTTGATTGATGGCACTCAGTTTGATAGCTCCTATGATCGCAAGGAGCCAGCAGAGTTTCCTGTGAGGAGCGTGATTCCTGGCTGGATTGAAGGGCTTCAGTTGATGAGTGTGGGTTCCAAGTACGAGTTTTATGTTCCCTCGAACCTAGGCTATGGACCTCGTGGTAGTTCTGTGATTCCTGGAAATTCTGTTCTTATTTTTGAAGTTGAACTTTTAAGTATTGTGGGCAAAGAGGGGAATGATTTTCAAAGCGGCGATATTGATGCTGCTTTGGATGCCAAAGAAAAGAAGACTGATGCTGATTCTCCTACAAAGAAAGACACCACAGGAGAAAAGGCTGCTAAAGAAGAAAAGGTGAAGAAATAGTTTCCTCCCATTCCCCTATGATTTTTATCACTGGGGAATGGGAAATCTCTTGCAAAGTTCTTGGACCTTATTTTTAGTGGATGGGATGAGGTCCTCACTTGTGGGGGATTCAAGAAGATCGGAGATCCAACCACCGATAAGTTTCATTTCTTGGGTTTTCATTTTTCTTGTGGTCAAGGCGGGGGAGCCCAGTCGAATGCCACTTGTAACAAAGGGACTTCGTTTTTCGTTGGGAACCGTGTTTTTATTGACAGTCATTCCCGCTCTATCGAGGAGCCTTTCGGCTTCTTGCCCAGTGATATTTCGATCGGATAAATCCAAGAGTATAAGGTGGTTGTCTGTTCCTCCTGTGACAAGCTGAAATCCCCTGGTGGCAAGACTCTCCCCTAGAGCCTGTGCATTTTGGATCACTTGTTTTCCATAGTTTTTAAATTCAGGTTGGAGGGCTTCGTGGAAAGCGATGGCCTTAGCGCCAATGACATGCTCCAGGGGGCCACCCTGAATGCCAGGAAAGATTTTTGAATTTATCTTTTTTGCTGAGCTTTCAGGGCAGAGAATGAATCCTCCCCTTGGTCCCCGAAGGGTTTTGTGGGTGGTGGAGGTGACATAGTCTGCATAGGGAACGGGGGAGGGATGGACTTCTGCGGCCACAAGTCCTGCAAAGTGGGCCATGTCCACGAGAAGAAGAGCACCTACTTTGTCGGCAATATCGCGAAAGGCTTGGAAGTCTAACTGTCGTGGGTAGGCACTGTAGCCCGCAATGAGAAGGGCCGGGCGGTGTTTTTTGGCAGCATCAAGTATGGTGTTGTAATTGAGGCGCCCTGTTTCAGGATCTAAGCCATAGGAAACCACCCGAAAGAGAATCCCACTAAAGTTGACAGGTGAGCCGTGGGTTAAGTGCCCCCCATGGGAGAGATCCATACCCATGATGGTGTCTCCTGGTTGGAGAGCGGCTAAGTAAGCCCCCATATTGGCTTGGGAACCAGAGTGGGGTTGCACATTGGCATGCTCGGCTCCAAAGAGTTTTTTAGCTCGGTCGATGGCGATTTGTTCGATACCGTCCACGAACTCACAGCCACCGTAGTAGCGCTTTTTAGGATAACCTTCGGCATACTTGTTCGTTAAGATGGACCCTTGAAGAGCCATGACGGCAGATGAGGCATAGTTTTCAGAGGCAATCATTTCAAGGCCAAGTTCCTGGCGTTGTGACTCCTGTTGGAGAAAGTTAAAAATTTCGGGATCATGGGACTCTAGGAATTGGATAGACTTTAAGGAGTCTAGGTCTAGGGATTGGGGTTTTTGAGATTTTAAGGTGGAGATAGACATAGTTGGTTGTTTCCTTATGTGCAGTAGTTTAGAATTGTGTTGACATGACACCCCTTGCTACAGTCTTTTCTACAGATTTTATATGCGTATAGTCACCTCCTCTATATTGAATTTTTATCTTTCAAAATCTTGACAACGCCTCGCGTTCATAGCCATAATTGTGGTCATGTCTTCTATATATGAGCAAGAAATAAAGGGCGAAACTTACCTCTATAAGTCCACAAGCTATTGGGACAAAGAGAAGAAACAATCTCGTTCTAAAAAGGTTTATCTTGGCAAAAAAGATCCATCAACAGGTAAACTAATTCCTAAATCTCAATCCAGTATTCCGACATCTTCCCAAGATGTTGGTTCTCTCCATTTATTGAAATACATTAGCAAGAAATTAGGTTTGATACAAATACTTAAAAAATCTTTTCCAGATGATTATGAACAAATTCTCGACTATATCCGACTTTCTCGGAGCCTAAAGTCCAAATTCCCTAGGGAAATAGCTAAAAACTGGATGTACAGGTTATTTCTAAGATTTGTACATAAAAACACGGAGGACAGGGCCAAACCACTTGTGTGGAGAGCCCGCCGTTATCCACGACTCACCCACAGCAGCGTCCCCTGACAAAAATATTCCACCAGAGATGAAGGAGCTTCTTCACAAAAAGGTCATTCACTCTCTGTTAATACAATTTCTTTACTATGAAAAGGATTAAGTCTAGAAAACCCCTTCTCAAGACACTTGGATAAAATCACCAAGCCTGTGCCATCATAGTACAGACTTTTGCACGACGTACGACGGCGGTTGATAAACAAAAATAAATGACCCGAAAAAGGGTTCTTATCTAAAACTGTCTTGGCTAAATGAAATAAAGAATCATAAGAAGCCCCATATCTGTGGGCTCCTTGCAGACAAATATTTTGGTCCTACGGTTCAGAGCTATCATGAAGCCTTCTTCTCTGTCTTATTTAGAAACTCAATCAACCCATCCACATGGGAAGGCGGATGACTTGACCCCTCGACCATCTCAAAATGATACCTGAGCGGGATGGCGAGCAAACCTCCTCCTCGTAAGTGGTAAGTGGTTATGGATTCAGTGCCCAACTCCAAAAATTCCAATACCCTGCTCATTCCTTCTGAGTTTTGAATTCTTGGTTTTGACTTTGCCAACTCAGTAGACTTTTGTACGGTCAGATGATCTTAAGGGTAAAAATATGAAGATAAAAAGCCGATAACTATAAATAGTTGAGTAGTTAATACAAAGTTTGAGTCGTCGATAAACCTGGCTCTAGATGTTTTTGAACATAGAAGCTATGTGTAGAAAACTCTCCATAGCCCATGAGATATCATAGTATATTAAGTATATATAGGAGGTTTTACTTATGGCACAGGGACTTAAAATGTCCATGAAGTTTTCTCAACAGTTACGAATGACACCTCAGTTGCAGCAGGCGATTAAACTTCTACAGCTTTCAAAAATGGAGATGGACATTGCCATACGCAAAGAGCTCAACGAAAACCCTGTTCTCGAAGAAATTCATGAAGTGGATGGCGATGACCCAGCTCAAAAAGATAACCAGGTCAGCGAGGATATTCAGGATACAGATACCAAGAGTATCGATGATGCTGATCCTAGGAAGCAAGATGAATTCGATTGGGAAAGTTATATAGAAAGCCAATATAAGCCCAGTCACTCAGGGGAAGGGTTCTCAGATGAGGTTATAAATTACGAAAACCTAATGTCCACCACAAAGACACTTCATGAGCATTTGACATGGCAAGCAAGTATGTCTGGCTTTAACGACGAAGAGCTTCAAATTGTTAATATACTTATTAACTATATCAATGACGACGGATACTGCGGAGTTTCTCTAGAGAAAATTGCCGAGCATGAAGAGGATATAACATGTCAAGACCTAGAAGAGGTTCTCCCCTTTGTACAAGAATTTGACCCCCCAGGAGTAGGAGCTCGAAATCTTGAGGAGTGCTTGCTACTACAAGCTCAGAATTTACAAGAAGACACCCATGATCTCGTTTACATCATTAAAAATCACCTCAAGAATTTAGAAAAGAAAAATTTTCAGGCTATTGCCAAAGACATGAATGTTGAGTTGGATTATACTGCGGACTTATGTCATATGATTCTTAATATGGATCCCAAGCCGGGTCGCCTCTTTCTTACTCCAGAAACTCACTTTGTCACTCCCGATGTTTATGTACAAAAAGTGGCTGATGAATATGTGGTTCTTCTCAACGAAGATGGACTCCCTCGTTTAAAGGTTTCTAACTTGTATAAAAACTTACTTCAAGAGGGTAAGACCGCAGCCTCCAACTTGATACAAAAATCCTCTGGAGATGAAATGAAACCTCTAGAAAGTGATGTCGCTGTTAAAACCATTGGTAAAAAAGGAACACAGGACTACATTCAAAATAAATTGCGTTCAGCCGTGTGGCTCATTCGCTCCATTCATCAAAGACAACGTACCATTTACAAAGTAACAGAAAGTATTGTAAAGCATCAAACTGATTTTCTTGATAAAGGACCTTCTTTTATTAAACCTATGATTCTTAAAGATATTGCCAATGATATTGAAATGCATGAATCCACTGTGAGCCGTGTGACCACAAATAAGTACGTTCACACCCCCCATGGCATTTTTGAACTCAAGTACTTTTTTAGTTCTGGCATCCATAAAGCCGATGGAGCCATTGTCGCCAGTGAATCTGTGAAGCTCAAAGTAAAGAAATTGATCGAAGAAGAAGACCCCAAACACCCTTTTTCAGATCAAAAAATTGTAGACATCCTATCCAAAGATGGCATTAATATCGCCCGTCGAACAGTGGCAAAGTACAGAGAATCCTTAAAGATTCTCCCTTCTTCTCAGCGTAAGAAATTCTATATCTAAATTACCTGAGTTTGTGGTCATTTTTATACACTACAAAATGAATAGATTTTAAAATGAGGGTGTCGAAAAAGGCCGAAGCTTTGCTCTCGAAATGGTCGGTGTTATCCTTGTTGGCTGAGTTCTTCGCCCCATGGAGCGGCCCAAAGCAAAAGAATCATTCCAGGAATAGCGCAGGCCGTGCAAAAGTAAAAGAAATTAATATACCCCATTCCTTCAAAGGAGCCAAATATTTCAAAGTATATTCCATCTGTGGATTGAACACCTTCAATGAGAAAGCCCGTTGTTGCATTGGCCAGGGTTCTTGGCAAAGCCAAAATACTTGAAAACAATGCAAATTGGGTCGCTGTAAAATTGATATTGGAAGATCGAGCCATAAAGGCAACCATCGCAGAGGCTCCAAGGCCGACACCAAGGTATTCGAACGCAATGACAGAGCCCAAAAGAAAAATGGGTGAAAGGAGGTAATCTAGAAAAATCACCCCTTGAGGGTAAGTCGCAAGCAAGGCAAAGCCAAGAATGCTTATCATTTGAACAAAACCAAAAATCCAAAGAGATTTATTAATACCAATCTTAAAAATAATTACACCACCCAGGAAAGTACCTATGAGAGTGGAAAAGAAACCTGTAGACTTTACGATGGAACCAATGATGGCCTTTGAAAAGCCCATGTCTAAATAAAATGGTGTGGATAAGGCTGTTGCTAGATTGTCACCGAATTTATAAAAAAACATAAAGACAATAACGAGAATGGCCTGATGGATTCCCTTTCTTTTAAAAAACTCTTTCAGCGGTTCCACCACAGAATCTCGAAGGCTTTTGGGTGGATTTATGTTTTGAATGGCTTCTTTAATAAGAAAAGTTTTTACAATTCCCACGACCATAAACAAACCTATAATGAAATGAACAGTAGGCCACGGCATCGTTCCTGCGAGAAAAATGCCCAAGCCTCCAGAGATAAAGCCCGAAGCACGATAGCCATTCATATACATGGAGTTTCCAAGCCCCAGTTCCCCATCGGGGAGCAACTCTCTGCGGTAGGCATCAAGAACAATGTCTTGGCTAGCAGAAAAGAAGGCGAGTACAAAGGCCGTGTAGGCAATAAGCCAAATAGAAAGTTTGGGATCAAGAAAGCTAAATGCAAACATGGTGGCCATCAAGGCCACCTGGGTTATGAGCATCCATCCACGCCTTCGACCGAGGAATGGAGGGGTCCATCGATCCATGATGGGTGACCAAATGAACTTCCAGGTGTAGGGGAGACCTATAAGAGCAAATAAACCAATGGTCTTAAGGTCAACTCCCTCATCTCTCAACCAAGCTGGTACTAATTGAAATAGATAGTAGAGGGGCAGGCCCGCCGTAAAACCATTAAAAATGCAGATAAGCATATTCTTATTGATAATGGCTCTGAAGAGGCTCTTATTTTTTTTTTCTGACACTTCTTCCTAAGCTGCCTGGGGTTGAATTTCTAGATTTTTAATGTACTCAATAATGGTTGACTGGGACTCCATGTGAATCTGCTCAAATTTAATTCCAACATACCCACTTTGTGAAATATAGCGAACTTCTGCAATAGCCTTAAGTGGAGAAAAAAAATGCTCACTTTGAATCTCAAGATGCATTCTCTGACCCACGGATAAGTGAGGTGCCTCAGTGATACCACAGCCACCTAAGCTAATGGTTTTGAGTTTTGAAATATGACTCTGACCATCCACCTTGGTCACCACAGTGCCGTCAATATCAGCTCTAGGATGAGCCCTTCGGTTCAGTCCCACAGCCTTAATGATATCATTGAATTCAAAAATACTTTTCCATGATGGCATGTCTTTTGTCCATAGAGTCACGGCTTGTTTATTGTCAACTTGTTGTATCTCTTCAATAAGTTGGTCTTTGGGAAAGGGGCCAAATGATTCCCCCTTATGAGCGTAATACCATGGTTGAAGTTGTTTTTGCACAGAGATTTTGTAATCTTTTAAAATACTTGGGACTTCCTTCTGCCACCTGCGCAGAGTGCTCCATTCCTTTTGTGCACAAGACCATATAAGGAACTCTGAGTGAATAATTCCACTGTCTGACATTTCATGGACTTTTTCCGTAGAGAAAGGACCTGAAACTTCTTCGTTATTGCATACGAACCACTTTATCATAAGAAAAATATCGGAACTTGGTAGGTAAGTTCTTTAGATTTTAGTACAAATTAAGACATTTATCTAGGAAGTTCTTTGTATCTAGGAAGTTCTCTTGAACTTAATTTGGGTTTACTAAAGAAATACAAAGGGTAGACCCTCATTTATGTCCAGTCGCACGGTCGCAGAAACCCTATTGGTTTCCGCCCTGCGAGGGCGCCTATGTACCCCTCTTTGACAGAAATTTACAGAAGCTCTTGGTAATCTATAATTTCGACGGCACCTATGGAGCGGATTTGTTCAATAGTTTGATCTTTGGGACCATAGATAACAATTTTAATATTGTCGGGGTCAATGGCCCTTTTAATAGCTTTATGGACGTCGGAGGTGCGAATGCGATTCACATTTTCATAAAATTGAGTCAGATATGTTTTTGGGACACCAAAAAATTTCAGTGTTAATAAATTAAGGGCAAGGCTGTCTGCGGTTTCGAGCGCTCTTGGGAAATTCCCTTTGAGAACAGCTTTGGCTCGTTGAAGTTCTTTTTTTGTCACCCCATCTTTTACAAAATTCTTAAGGTTATAGAGAGTTTCTCTTATGGTTTCACCGACCTTTTCATGTCGAGTGGATGTTGAGATTACAAAGGGACCAAAGTCTTTTCTCGCATCAAAGAAGGAACCAATGTGATAAGTCAGACCTCTTTTGAGTCGAATTTCGTCTACGAGGCGGCTTCCAAAATCATATCCCAAAATAATATTGGCAAGCTTTAAAGTGAGATAGTCGGGGTGGGACCTTTGAATCCCCTTGTGAGTCAGGCGTATTTGTGTTTGCTGGACGTCGGCACGGTGAACAAGGCGAATCTGGACACCTGAAATCTTAGGAACTTCAGGATAATGAACGGAAGAAACATGGTTCCCCTGCCAAAGCCCCAAGTGAGTTTCTAGTTGAGAAATGATATTGTCATCAAAGTCTCCCACCACAGCAAGCATGGAATTTTTTGGAGTGTAGTGCTCTTTATAGAACTGCAAGATATCTTTGCGGCGGAGGCTCTGAATATTTTTCTTATTTCCAGTGGGGTATCGAGAGTAAGGGTGGTTGCCGTAGAGGTAGGATTGGAGCACCACCTCAGTGAAAGCTTCAGGTTTATCGACCCTTTTGACCAAAGTGGCAAGAACTTTTTCCTTTAAATTTCTTAATTCATATTTTGAAAAAGTGGGTTGGAGAAGAACCTCTGAAAAATCTTTGAGTAACTGGTCTTTATAAAAGGAGAGACCTGATGTTGACATAGTGGTGGTATCTTGGTCTGAGAAAATACTGAGAGAACTGCCCAACTGTTCTAGGGATTGGGTGATTTCTATGGCGGAGCGTTTTTCGGTTCCCTTATTTATGAGTTGAGCTGTGAGGTGGGAAAGGCCAAATTTTCCATGGGGATCGGAACTGGCTCCCGAGCGAATGACTAGGGCCAACTCAAGGTAAGGAAGCTTTTTATCGGGTATGAGTAAGACCGGGAGTCCATTGGACAGTGTTATTTCACTGAAGGGCCTGAGTTTGAATTTAGAGCTTTGACTTGAAAGTTCTTGGCGATGCTGAGGGGAAGCCTGGCAAGCTTCGAGGAGCATCATCAAGATCAATGTAAGTCCTATTCTTATGAGATTCCTCACAATGTCTCCTTTTTAACGATTTCCACAAGGGATTTTTGAGTGGGGTTCAAGTATTTTTGAGCCACGGCTAAGACGTCTTCTTTGGTGACGCGTTGATACCTATCCACGTCTAGAAAAAATTGGCTGTAGTCACCAAAGTAAATTTCATTGAGGGCAAGAGTTTCAGTTTTTCCACTGATGCTTTTTAAGGAGTCCACATAAGCTCGCATCACTTGGTTTTTTGCTTTGGTCAGTTCTAGGTCAGTGACAAGGAAGTGGCGGAAGCGGCTGATGATTTTAAGCACTTTTTTTTGAGCTTGTTTTGTGCTTTTGTTGGGTTGCATGGACGTGAAAATGGCCAAGACTCCAGGGTTTTTGGGGGTGTAGGCGTAGGCCGAGGAGGAAGTCGCCAGCCTTGACTTGACGACCAGGGATTGGTGGAGGCGACTTGATTCGCCGGATCCGAGAATAGAAGCGAGAATATCTAGGGCATAAGCATCATCGCTGCCCGCCTTTGTAATTTTATAGGCGTAGTAAAAAATAGGGGCTTGAACCTCTTTTTTGAGAGTGACCTTGCGTGGGGCCATTTGTTGGGGTTCGGTGGGTATGGTGCGGTCGGGGAGAGGCTGTGGAGGAATGGAACCATAATATTTTTTAATTATTTTTTTTGCCTTGGCTATGGAGATAGCCCCGACAATAATGAGAACCCCATTGTTGGGAGCGTAATGGGTTTTATAAAAGGCTTTGAGGTCGTCTATGCTGGCTCCATTGAGGTCGGCCATAGAGCCAAGAACAGTTGCTTTGTAGGGATGGACTTTAAAAACCGAGCCAAACATGGCTGCTCGGAGGGTTCCATGGATACTATTATCGAGTCTAGATCGTCGCTCTTCTTTGACCACCTCTCTTTCGCTATCAATTTTGCTTTGCTCAAAGAGAAGGTTTTGCATTCGGTCGGACTCTATGTCTAGGATGAGCTCCATGGTTTCTTGGGTGCCCACAGTGTAGTAGCCCGTGTAATCGTGGGAAGTAAAGGCATTGTTTTCGAGGCCATGCTTTCTCATCATGGAGTTAAAGTCGGGATACTTTTTTGTTCCCTTGAACATGAGGTGTTCAAAGAAATGGGCCAAGCCTGTTTTGCCCGGCTGTTCATGGCGAGAGCCCACTCGGAACCAATGTTGAATATTCACTAAGGGGGTTGAGTGATCCTCGTGGAGGAGGACGGTTAGACCATTGTCCAACTGAAATTTTTCCACATGAAAGCGGATTTGGTCGGCGACTTTTCTAAATATAGGGCTTTCAACCATTGCAGGCTGTCTTTGAATGTTTTTAGGGATGTTTCTAGAAGGAACTGTTTGAGGGATTGAACTTTCCAGGTAGAGAAGGGAAGCAAAAAAGAAAAAGACCACAGAGAGAAGAAGGTGGCGGTGGATAAGAATTTGAATTTGTAAGAGTTTTATTTCTGAGATCATTTATATCACTTCCTTCCATCTTCTTATTTCTGTTTCTTACCGTATTTTTTACGGAACTTTTCAGCTCGTCCCTCTGTATCCACCAAGCGTTGCTGGCCCGTATAAAAGGGGTGAGACTGGCTGGAGATGTCAAATTTGACGAGAGGGTACTCCTGGCCATTTGTCCAATGGATTGTATCTTTGGTAGAAACGGTGGATTGGGTGAGGATGGTAAAGTCACAAGAAACATCTTTGAAAACGACATTTCGGGATTCAGGATGTAATTTTTTTTTCATGGCGGGGTCCTTTGAGCTTGGTTTGGTTTTGGTAGGTTCATTTGGTTCGCTTGGTTCATTGGGCCCATGGGTTCTTTAGGCCCATGAGTTCCGGGAACTCTTCGATTCTAGTTTTGTCAGGTATGGGTGTGTTTTGTCATTACATGGTGCAATATTTTTTTTTGAGAAAGCTACCGAATAGCTCATAAAAGTCATACCCTATTCCAGTGACTGATTTGGACAACAAGAAGAATTTACAGTCGAAGGATTTGGAAGGGGGGGCTTTGGTTGGAGAGCCTCGATCGAGCATGTCTTCAGGTTTCTTGCCCCCTCCTCCAGTGCATAGCGGAGTTCTTTCCTTAAAACACAAGCTTGCAATTTTGATCCTCATTCTTGTCTTTGGTAGTGGAACTGGGGCTCTGGTGTTCATGACTTTTGATCTTAGGTCAAAGATGCGTGTGGAAGCTGAGCGTTACGCCGTCACTGTTGCAGGGACCCTGGCTCGCTTGGCAGGGGTTTCTCAAACGGTCATTGGGGAAGTCGAGACGATTCTTGATCAACAAATGCTGGCTCAAGCTAAGATTACAGCTCATATGGTGGCCGCAGCGGAAAAGTCGGGAGAATCCCAAAGCCAAATTCGCAACCGCTTAAAATCCATTGTCAAAGAGACCGATATTGACGAATTTTGGATCACAGATCCCACCGGGCGTGCCTATTTGACCAATGTTGATGGGGTTGATTTTAGTTTTTCTTCAGATCCCAAAGAACAGCCTCAAGCTTATATTTTTTACCCCCTTCTCAAAGACAAATCTGTTAAGAATGTTGCCCAAGAGGCTCGCATTCGTGAAATTGACGACAGCATGTTTAAGTATGTTGGGACCAAAGGTGTTGACATGCAGCGAATTGTTCAGGTGGGCTACGACTTTGAATTTATGGAAGATCTCGTCGACCGGGTGGGGCTCAACCGGCTGGTGGAGGCTATTGTTCGCGACAGGCGAGTGGAATCCATTTGGGTCTTTGACAAAAAGCTTTCGGTTTTGGCCCATAGTTCCGTTGCAAATATGGAGGCTCAACTCTTTTTTGAGGGGACTTCAACTGAGAGTGCTTTAGCATCGGCAAAAGGCTCTGTTGTAAAGGACCAGGACCCTATTGTAAAAGACTCCACTGTAGGGAAGGATCGTACTCAAGGAGAAGAAGGAGTTCGAGGGACCCCCTCTGAGGAGGATGAAAATATTGTCCAAGGGGTTCTCAGCTCCAGTAGAATCGCCCTTTCTTTTGATGGAGGGCATATTCGTGTGGTGGCTCCCATTTTGTCTCCCAACAGCAAAGTGGTTCTAGGAGCCACTCTTATTCGCTTTCCCACAGATGCTCTTCGTCAGCTTTTAAACCAATCTCTGCAAAAGACCCTAGGTTTTGGAATCATTGCTCTTATCTTGTCCATTATCGTCGCCACTATTGTGGGGGGGTGGTTGAGTCGTCCCATTTTGGCTTTAACTTCCTCGGTGCGCGCACTCTATGGAGGACAACTCAATTTATTACCCATTGCACCTTTTACGAGTCGGAAGGATGAACTGGGAACTTTTGTTCGAGAATTTCAACGCATGGCTGTGGATATCCACCAAAAAAAAGAAGAACTCGATCAGTTGGTGAGGGAGCGCACCGCAGCCCTGGAAAATGCACAAAAGCAAATGCGTGATGAAGTGGCCTTGGCAAGTTCCTTTCAGGCGGCCCTTCTTCCCAAGCCTCCAAAGCACAATCGCTTTTCTGGCTATGGATTTATGCGTCCGGCCAAAGAGATGGGAGGAGATTTTTACGATATCTTTACCATTGATGAAGACCACTTAGGTTTTGCCATTGCCGACGTGTCGGGCAAGGGAATCCCTGCGGCTTTTTTCATGTCTGTATCTCGTACAGAGCTACGCAATGAGGGGATCACAGGAGGTAGCCCCGCTCTTGTTCTTGAGCGTGTCAACGCCAAGCTTTGTGAAGAAAATCCCTTAGAGATGTTTGTCACCGTTTTTTACGCCATTTTAGACCATAAAAATGGAATTCTCAAATATGCCAACGGTGGCCACAATCCACCTTATATCATTTCAGACCCAAATTCATTCCATTCATCTCCACCTCACTCGTCCGACGCCTCCAAAAATACGAGGGTGGAGCAGATACCTTCCAAGGGAGATTTGGTTTTAGGTATGATTGAAAATATCAGCTTTCATGAGGGTGAAGTGAAACTTAAACCCAACGACACTCTCTTTCTCTACACGGATGGTATATGTGAGGCTTTTAATCTTGAAAAACAGGAGTTTACCAATCGGCGTATGGAGGAAGTTTTTCAAGCAGGTCTATTTAAGAATGATGAGGATGCTATTGATCAAATGTTAGCCGCTGTGGATAGTCACGTGGGTGAAGCTCCACAGTCCGATGATATAACATGTCTATCTCTACGTTGGTATGGAGATAGTGAAGACCAGTCGTCGCAGGGCTAGTATAGGGATAATGTGGAGAGTAGGGTGGTATAGATAGTGGCAAAAGGTCGTTGATCTGAACACTTAACGCTTAATATTTATATTTATACTTAGTATACTTGAGTATGTTTAAGTAAATTTATGTATACTTAAGCTACTTGTAGGTTACTTGTAAGTTACCTGTACTTAAACTTCAGTGAGTGACGATACCTAGGGGATCCCCCACAGGGTGGTTCGTGGCATTCAACCAAGGGTAAGGATGGTGTTTTGGCTCAAACTTGTGTCGGCATAGATCTAGGTTCCTATAGTATTAAGGTGGCTGAAATCAAGTCTTCTTCCAAAGGTCTGGCTTTAGTTCGCCTGGAGGAGTACCCCTTAAGTCTGGACATCCATCAAGATCGAAAAATTGAAATCATCGAATTGCTTTTAAGGCTTTCCAATGAATACACAGAAGATGTTCAGTTTATTTTGGGGGTTCAACAGCGTCTTGTCAGCGTACGCTTATGTCGATTTCCTTTTCGAGAAAGACATAAAATCTTAAAAAGTGTCTCTTTTGAATTGGAAGATGAGATTCCCTTCACTCAAGAAGATGCCATTTTTGATGTGAAGGTGGTTCAGCATAAAGGCCACCAAGCGGAGGTCCTCGCTATTGCTTGCCCTAAAAATTATGTGCGCGATCTTATAGAGCTTTGTCAAGATAGCTCTATTAAGCCTCATATTCTGAGTGTGGGAGGACTGGCCACAGCCAATATTTTTGGTCGGTGGGTGGGAATCAGTAATCCCTTGGAAGACAATAGCATGCTCATGGAGACTGAGGAGATGATGGTGGAGGAGGGGCTTCCGGGCACGCCTCCTACAGCGACTTCTTCATCCCGTGTTGTTCTCCAAATGGGTCACACAAGTAGTGTGCTTATGATCTTTAAGGAGGAAGTGCTTTTTGATGTGCGCCATATAGACTTTGGTGGATATCATGTCGCTGAAGCTATCGCAGAACACTACAAGATATCTTTTACAGAAGCTTTACATGAGTTACGAGCTAAACCCTATGTTCTTCTTAGTCACGAGGGGGCCACCAAAGAGCAAATTATATTTTCTAACATTATTAAAAGGTCTTTTCATTATTTTTCTATACAGGTGCGCCTTACTCTCCTTGAAGACCAGGCTAGATTTAATCTGAAGTACGTTGAAGTCTCCATGACGGGGGGATTGAGTCGAATTAAGAATATTGGCGCCTACCTTACTCAAACCATTGAAATACCCACCAATCGTCTCAAATACATTTCTCCCATTCCTGAGGTGGAAATGGAATCCGAAGAGTCCACATTGGTTTGGGGGCTGACTGCCGTTGGCCTCGCCATGGAGGGCTTTAAAAGGCCCAAGAATCCAGCAACCAACCTCTTGCAGGGGGAATTCGCTATCAAGGGTGATGGCTTTCAACACTTTTGGGAAAAGTGGTCTTATACGGTACAAGTATGTGCCGTAGCTTTTGTACTTTTTTGTACCTTTGCCCTTATTCGTTATAACTTAGCCGTAGAGGCTCAATCCCAGGTCAAAAAACAAGTGAAAAAGCAGGCGAAGGTCATCGCTGGTCTCAAAGGCCGCCAAGCTCGAGAGAAAAAAATTAAGGCGCTTATTAAGTCCAATAAGAAAATCAGCAAAAGCATGTCATCGGCTAAGAAAATTCAAAAATTAACCTCAGCTATGGAGATATTGAAGCAAGTATCAGAGGCTGTTCCCTCAAAGTCAGACATTGGTCTCAATATTAAGTCTATGACCATCTTGAGAGGAGATGTGACATTGGTTGGTGAGGTTGGCCAATCTTCTCACCTTATTTCCTTGTTGAGTGGTTTAAAGAAAATCGCCAAGGGTTCCCAGGTGGAGACACTAAAACCTTCCCAAAGTCCTTCTAAAAAAGGACAAGTTGCCTTTAGTTACAAATTCAAGATGAATTTTCTTTCGGAGAAGGGGGCGGCTCCAAGAGGTAAAATGTGAGTTTCGACGACATTAAAGACCAAGTCAAGGATAAATGGGCTGAACTGCAAGACCAACTCGAAGAAAGCACTGTTTACAATAACTTCAAAGAAAAGTTTCTCGAATTTCCGGTGGCTGTGCAAAGAGTTATCGTTGTGGGCGGCCTTCTCTTTGGAGCTTGGCTTGTGATGGCTCTGCCCATGTCTTATATGAGTTCCGCCAGTGAGTCTATAGATTCGTATGACTCCCAACTGAAGTTAATAGATGAACTTTTTGAGTATGGGCGAGTGGATCCATCCATGTCAGGGCTGCCACAGGGAGAGAGCCTTGCGGGTATGATAAGTGTTTTTCGCTCTTCGCTGCAATCCTTTCAATTGCTTTCTGAGCAAATTGTAGAGGTGAAGGAGGCTTCTACCAAGGAGTGGGGAGAGCCCACCCTGGCAACTCCCCCGATCATACAGTCTCATTTTCAAGTGAAGCTCCAGTGGCTCACAGTTCAACAGATTATTGATATTGGCTTTCGACTTCAGAGTTTAAAATCCCATGTCAGAATGCTTGGTTTAGATATTCAGGAAGATCGAGAAAAGAACCACTACTATAACGTCACCTATAAATTTGCGGGATTCTCTCTTCCTAAGCTCGAAGTGGAAGATGTAAGTGAAGATGGAGATGAAAAAGTTGGCAAGGGTGGGAAAAAGAAACGAAAGAAACTGAGAAAGAGAAAAAAGCATCGTTCAAAAAAGTAGGACCAAATAGTAGTTGCGTTAAGCCCGCCAAAGTAGCGCCAAGTACGCCAAATTAGTGCCAATGAATATCAGTGAGGAATTTTTATGGTGATGATAATGGTACCCCTTCAATGGATGAAAAATTTGTTAAAGTATCACAAAAAGAAAATAGCTCTTGTGGTACTCCTCATCTTTTTGTTTTTTATTCTTCTTTTTCCGTATAAAGATCTCTCGAATTTACTCACGTTTCAAGTTTCAAAGGCCACCCAGAACCAAGTTTTTCTAAGGTTTGATAAAATTGGTTTAAGCTTTCTTCCTGGCTTGGGGATTAAGCTCACTGATGTTCGCATTGATACGCCATCTTTGCCCACGATCCAAGTGGACCAACTCTCTATTGCCTTTTCCCTGATGAAGCTTCTTGTTTTTAAGGTCGTTTTAAATCTTTCGGCCCAGGGTTTGTGGGAAGGCCAAGTTCAGTTTGCAGGGGAAGTCGAAAATATGCGCAGTTCTCCCCATCTTTCCTCGGCAAGCCTGAAATTTGAAAACATCAACCTCCAAAGGCTTTCAGCCTTTATTCAAAGTTCTCGAAAATCTCCTTTAGAATTTGTGGGGCAACTTAAGGGTCAAATGGAGTGGGAGGTTGAGGACCCTAGCTTTAAGAAGCAGCCTCGTGGTCAAATGGTTGTGACTGTGACCAATATGCAACCCCCCTCCTCTGTATCCACAGCTCTTGGCCCCTTAGCCCTGCCAGATATAAAATTTTCATCTCTCTCCATGAAGGTTCGCTTGGGAGGAGGGCAAGTGATGATTGATGAGGGGCGCCTTGGTCAAAATCAAGAGCCCATGAGTGGGCAGTTCAAAGGAAAAGTTGGGCTCAAGTGGAGGCGGGCAGGAACTAAATTGAGTGTGAATCTCAAGGATTACGAATTGAAATTAGATATGCATGTCAAAAAATCACTCAAGTCTGAGCTTGCCTTATTTTTGGGCTTTATCGGAAAATTTGAAACCAAAACCAATGATGGGTCACGCTACTTGTTTGAAGTGAGTGGCCCTAATTTTCGGTCTTCCCCTAACTTAACCTCCATCCAGAAGCTATAAGCTATTTACCTGAATTCCCCAAATTTTTGAACTAGGTGTTAGACGACAATCAAATCAAGATGAATTTTACTCTGTGGCTTTTCGAAAATGTATGTACACATCTTTGGAAGACATTCAAAAAGATTTGGATGAATACGTGTGGAAGTATTATAGTGGACCCCAAAAACAGACTGGTTGCTAAGTTACACCGCAGCGGGTAAAAAGCCCCTCATAGGAGGGGATAATGAGAAAGAAACACAGCGCACAATTTAAGGCCAGAGTCGCACTTGACGCCATTCGTGAGACTGACACAATGGCAGAGTTGGCCTCCAAGCATGGAGTTCACCGCATCCAAATCCAAGATTGGAAGAAGCAAGCTATTGAAGCCATTCCTAAGGCCTTAGCGAGCAAAAAAAAGGACAACAACGAGGTAGAAGAACAAAGAAAAACCATTGATGAATTGTATCGGCAAATAGGGCAGTTAAAGGTTGAAAATGATTGGTTAAAAAAAAAATCTGAGAGCTTCAATGCCTGAGAAAAAAGCCGCTATCAATTGGAAACATCCAAATATTTGTGTCACTCGCCAATGTGAGTTGCTAGGACTCTCTAAGGGAGCCTTGTACTACAAGCCCATACCTGAGAGTGCCTACAACTTAAAACTGATGAGTTTAATTGACAAACAGTACTTGGAGACCCCTTTTTATGGGAGCCGTAAAATGGCAGCTCACTTAAGACTTAATGGCCATGGGGTCAACCGCAAGAGGATTCAGCGGCTCATGGAAAAGATGTGTCTTTTCGCTATCTTCCCAGGTCCAAACACCAGTCAGCGAAACCATCAGCATAAGGTTTATCCCTACCTACTTAAGGGGCTTAATATCTGCTTCCCCAACCAAGTGTGGGCTACTGATATTACTTTTATAAGGTTGTCTGGTGGCTTTGCTTACTTGGTAGCTGTGATAGATTGGTTTAGCCGATTTGTTCTGTCTTGGAGACTTTCTAATAGCCTTGAGACAACTTTTTGTTTAGAAGTCTTTGAGGAAGCCATAGAAACATTTGGTTGCCCTGATATCGTCAATACTGATCAAGGGTGCCAATTCACTTCTGAGGTTTTCACAAAATTATTGAAAAATCATGGAATCTCGATCAGTATGGACGGCAAAGGCAGGTGTTTAGACAACATCATGATCGAGCGGCTTTGGCGGTCTGTTAAGTACGAAGAGGTTTACTTGAAAGGCTATCAAGACAAATCAATGGTTCAAGCCAACAAAGGTTTTAAAACGTATTTTAATTTTTATAATAATAAAAGGCCACACCAGTCTCTTCAGGATTGCACCCCTTATCAGGTGCATATGGGAGAGGTGGATTTAACACATTAACACGGGGCTTCTTTGTGCGCTGTGGTGTAGCTTAAAAATCAAGTTTTTCAGTCTGACATTGGGGTCCACCTCATATAACAATGAATGAACGAACGAACCAAGGAAAACGCTGTCAAGGTAGAACTCCCAAAGAAACTTGGGATGCAGGCTACAAGCTCTATCAAAAATATGTCATAGATAACCAGAAGTGTGAGATCGAGACCGTAATTTCAACAAACGGCGAAGCCTTTGTTGAAACGGCCCGAAGCACAAAAATTCAATAAACAGTAGCCAATTACTAGAGGGCCGCGGGGCACTGGACCCCTTCGCCCCAAAATCAAAAAATGAGGAGATGACTATACGCATATAAAATCTGTAGAAAAGACTGTGGCAAGGAGTGTCATGTCAACACAATTCTAAACTACTGCAGCTTATATCTATGTCTTCATAAACCGAATTCTTGGTCTGAGGGAATCGTCAAGGACTTCTCTCGTATTTTTTGTAAGCGCCTTTTTTGTTGAATATACTTTTTCCTCACTTGTCGACGATCCTTGTCCCTTTTGTCTTGCATGGCTTGATACAATTCAGGCAACGCAGTACTTTGATTTTTCTTCTTTCGGCCTATTTTGATAAACTGACGGCGCAATTTATCATTTTTCTTCTTTTGATTTTGACGCACCTTTTTATGATCTTTTGCCAAGTGTTGACGAGCGAAGGTCTTTCGTTTTTTTTCCTGAAAACGCTGGTAAAAGTCTTGATATCGCCTTTCAGAACGATTTTTCTCAGACTCAAAATCACTTTGAGCCAAAGCAGAGTTTCCTCCCATGACCATGAGAAATCCTCCAATAAAAACAACAAAAATAAGAGTCACAAAATTCATATCTATATGATTCCCTAGGGTTATCAGATCATCTTCTACTCATCTATAGATTATGCCTGAGTCTGCTCATGCTGTAAATTAAATGTGAAGCTCCCAGTGATGTGCTAAAAACCCATGGCACAGCAACCCCTCCACAAAGAATTGACACAAAGGCTAGTAACCTGAATTCCCCTCCAGTTATAACTAGGTTTATTGGGTGAAGGGCCGGTTACCCGACCCAGCCCCCATTACCACCACATCGTGCCCTATTAAGGCAATGGGCGGAGTCGAGTAGGGAAGGAGGTTTCCCTATTATACAATACTTTATTCTGACTAGGGCGTGTCCTCATTTTGGCCAAGCGCATCCAGCCTGGTGAAGCCAGCACTAAAGTCTAGGATGAATTAAAATTATGCTTAAGTTCTGACAACTAATGACCAAATAAGAACCAACATTTAAATTCTAACTACATGCATCTGGACTTCAGTCCAACAGAAAAATGGCTTTTGGATTATGACACTCCGTGGACAAAATGGAGCCTTTTCAATAGAGGATATCTTAGCTTTCTACCAGCGAAATCTAGATCCGATTCCGATTTTATCATCTAAGTTATCTTGCTTCTGATATCTGAGGCCGAGTGACAAATTTCTGTTGATGCTATAGTTGAGGCTTACCTCAGATTCTACTTCAGTTTCTCTAAAACGGTCCTCGAATCTAACATCCACATTGGCCTCTATATAAAAACGTTTTGTAATTTGAATAGCCTTCTCAATATTAAAGGTAAGAGTTCCTTCAGTGTTTACATAGCCAATAAGTTCGAAATTTAACGGCATCATATAAAAGGCACCTACCATCGGGCGAAATTTCTGCTCATCTAGCTCAACTCCCCCAAAGACATTAAAGTATCTAGAAAAATAACGCTTAACGTAGACCTCATTTTCACTTTTCTCATGGTCATATTCTGTGATCTCACCTTCAACTTGAACCTCATATCTTCCTCCGTTAAAACGGATATCCCAAGTCGCGCCGTTTGAATAAGCCCCCACCTCAGCTCCTGGGTAAAATTTTGAGTCCGTTGCAATAAGATTATCCAAACCCTCTTTGATTTTTTTAGGCTCATCCGCTGGACGATCAAACCCTACATACCTAACCACCCGTCCCATGCCTGCTTTGAGATGATAAAGGTTATGGCAGTGAAAGAACCATTGCCCTGGCTCGTCAGCAAGAAACTCAATCGTTACAGAACTCATAGGGGCTACGTCAACTGTATGCTTAAGCGGAGAGAAATCACCCTGCCCATTAAGAAGCCTGAAGAAGTGGCCATGTAAATGCATCGGATGATGCATCATTGTTTTATTTTCTAGGACAAAACGAATGACCTTACCTTCTTCAATATCAATATATGTGTCTTCGGAAAGATACTTGCCATTTAAAAACCAGGCATACCTTTCCATATCGCCACCTAAAACTATTTTTAGTTCTGTTTCAGGAGTTCTCGCCGCAAAGTTGGTAGGGGTTTTAGATTTAAGCTGAGAGTATTTCAACCGCATTGGCATTGGTTTTTCACCATCTATGTCAGACACTGAGTCATTCATATTCATACGGTGGCGACCATGGCCCATCGAGGCTTCGCTGCCATTGTCGCTTCCACTGTGGTTCATGTCGCCTCCACCGTGGCTCATTCCACCCATACCCATCTTATAGATATTGGGTTTAGGCTTATTTGGTGCATGCTCAATATCACCATGACCTAAGTAGGCTGAGGCATAACCTTGAACACCTTGTGAGGTCGCTCTAAATTCATAGGATTTATTTTCTGGAACTGTAAACATAATGTCGTAGGTTTCCCCCATTCCCATAAGGAGTTCTTTCGCCATAACTGGCTGGACATCGATTCCATCTGCTGCAACGACCATAAAGTTCTGTTTGCCCAAATTCACATAAAAGTAACTCGATGCTCCAGCGTTAATGATTCGAATCCGAACCTTATCCCCTTGTTTTAAGTTTTGAAGAGCATTGTTTTCAATATTCCCATTGATCAAGAACGCATCGTAACCAACATCTCCAAAATCCATCCCGCCCATTCGATTCCACTGATTCTTTAGATAGGCACCCAAGGAGTCTTTGCTAGCAGCATCGGCGAATGACGGTATAGTATCTTTCTTCCACCCGTAGTAGTCCCCATCTCTTTTTAGCTTTGCTAAAACTGCTTGGGGATGTTCGTCAATCCAATCACTTAAGACCATTACAACTTCATGATCCACAGGTATCATATTTGTTTTGGGCTCAATGACTATCCCGCCGTAAACACCACGCTGCTCTTGAAGGTTCATATGGGAGTGATACCAGTATGTTCCGCTTTGTCGGAGTCGAAAATGATAGGTAAATGTTTCTCCTGGCTTGATGGGGGGGGTATTCAAGTAAGGAACCCCATCCATATTCCATGGAACTAGAAGCCCATGCCAGTGAATAGAAGTGTCTTCATCTGTTGAATTCTTAACATGAATGACAGCCTCTTCGCCTTCCACGAATCGAAGAGTAGGAGCTGGAATGCCACCATTTACAGTGAGCGCAAAATCAATCGGCTTTCCAGTGATGTTCACAGTTTCTTTTCTAAGCTCCAGGTCGTATTCACGTTCACGCTCCTGAGCGAAAGAAAATTGTGAGAATAAAACTGTAATCAGAAAAAAAGAAATCGCTAAAAACCACGAATAGACATTTTTAATTTCGATATAATCTTTAATTTCGATATAATCCTTCATGGGACCCATGTTACACTGAATTAGTAAGATTTGGAAGTATAAATTATGATTCCGATAAACTTTATTGTTGAAATTTTTATAAGCTGACTGAGGTGGACCCCTGGTGTTGAGGTGGACCTCCCCTCCCATGTTAGCTGACAATTAAAATGCCCCACCGTCGCCAATGAAAAGTGGCTATTTTTTCTTTTTCTAAATCAGAAAAAAATTATAGCGCTAATGGGGGCCGTTATCAAAATTCTTTAAATGATATTGTGTGTTATTTGATTGCCGCTCAGAACTGTAGGGAAGAACTTTTTCATTTTTTACTGCGGAATGTAGGATAATTTATTTTGTTAAGCACTATACTATATACCAATAGATCTATATACTAATAGATTTGTTCATGTGGTATCCAAATTCTCTGGAGAATATAGCTATGGGCATAAAGATCATTTCATCTAATAAGAGAGCTAGGTTTGACTACCACATTGTAGAGACCTATGAAGCTGGCATCTCCCTTCGAGGGAGTGAGGTGAAATCCCTTCGTGCAGGATCATGCTCTCTCAAGGATGCCTATGTTTCCTTCCGCAAGGATGAAGCCTTTCTTCAAAAGGCTCATATTAGTGTGTACAAGGAAAGTAGTTATAACAATCACGAACCTGAGAGATTGAGAAAACTTTTGATGCACAGGCATGAGTTGAAACAAATCTATGGGGCCTTGCGAGAAAAGGGATTGAGTTGCGTTCCTCTTAAAATTTACTTTAAGAAAGGTATTGTCAAAGTACAACTTGGCCTTGGCAAGGGCAAAAAGACTATTGACAAAAGACAGGCCATTAAAAAGCGTGAGGAAAATCGAGCCATGCAGCAACAACTCCGCCATTCTAAAAGGTGAGTTAGAAGTTATTTATATTCACTTATATCTTCATTTGGATCTTAGGCAATGACCTCGGTGCCAGACTTGGCGGATGGGGTGATGGCCCATGGAGTAAAATAATTCTCTCCAAGAGCCTTCCAGGAGTATAAAATCACAAAGCTTTCCTGGAGTGATGGAGCCTCTTTCGTGTTGGAGGCCCAGGGCTTTGGCTGAGCCATAGGTGTAGGCCGAGAGGCACTCCGCAAGGGTCATTTTCATTTCCACCCTGGCCAAAACACCTATGAAAGAGAGATTTTGTGTGGGGCAACTTCCTGGATTAAAATCCGTGGCTAGGGCGACACATGCTCCAGCATTGATAAAGTCTCTTGCGGGTGGGTAGGGGCTATTTAAGTAAAGATCGGCTCCAGGGAGAAAGGTGCAAACAGTGTTGGAGGAGGCAAGATCTGCAATATCCTCGGCATTGGCGTAAACCAAGTGATCCGCAGAAAGAGCCCCAAATTCTACTGCCAGTTGGGCTCCCCCTGCTTGTTGGAGTTGCTCCACATGGGCTGTTATAGGGAGGCCAAGTTTTTTCGCCTTTTTGAAGTAATCCCTGGCCATATCTGTATCAAAGTAGCCATGTTCAATAAATATATCTGCACGGTGGGCTAGCTTTTTTTCCACCACTTTGGGAAGTGATTCTTTTAGAATAAAATTCATGTACTCCCTGGGGCAAGAAAATTCAGATGGACAAGCGTGGGGGCCAAGAAATGTTCTATAGACATCAACTTCGTATTTTTGTTGTGCTGCAATGAGTATGCGCATTTCGTTGAGTGTGTCGAGTCCATAGCCACTTTTAATTTCAACGCAAGTCACACCCTGGTCAACAAATCGCCTCACCCTTTCTTTGGCAGAATTGTAAAGCTCTTCATCGGTGGATTTACGGGTGTCTTTCACTGTGGAGAGAATACCTCCACCTTGCTGGGCGATCTCTTGGTAGCTTTTTCCTTGCTGGCGCATTTCTAGTTCATGGCTCCGATCGCCTTGAAATATCAAGTGGGTATGGCATTCGGTGAAGGCCGGCATCACGGTATGCCCCCTGAGAGGCTCATAGCAAACCACTTCACTGTTGCGATCATTGTCGCTATCGCTGTTATTGTTGCTATTACTGCCATTGTCATTTTTATTTTTATTGGCATTAGCATTGGCAGGGAAGAGTTCTTGGAGCAATTCATTGGTCACATCCTTTTCGGGGCCGACCCAGAGGATTTTTTCACCACGTGTGATAAAGGCACCATCTTTGATGATGCCTAAATCCTCTTCACAGATACCACGACCATCTTTTTGGACAGATCCTTTAAGAGTGACAAGTTCCTTAATATGTGTGAAAATTCGATTCATGGGCTGCGATCATTTTATGGATGAAGTTTCTTTTCTAACTTTAATAATGGAATATAGTTCTTGTTGAGTTCAGAGCCTGCTTTATAGTATGGAAGAGCTTGGTCCATGTCCCCCTTGGAAAGGTGGTATCTTACAAGCCCTGCATGGCCTTCTAGGGAGTTTTTCTGCACATTCAGTAAGTGGGACCAAGATTCTAGAGCGCAGTCCCATTTTTTCATTTTTTCACAGAGTCGTCCCCTCATTACAAGACCCATTGGATTTTGAGGTTCTATTTTGAGAGCCTTTATGACTTCCACAAGTGCTTTGTTATCATCACTCAACTCACTAAGCATAAAGGAGTAAAGACTCAGTCCGTTGGAGTTTTCTGGATTTTGTTCGACAGTTGCTTCAATGGTCATCATAGCCTGCTTGCGATCACCTTCTTTAAAGTTGCAGTAGGCCTTCAATATTTGGCCACTGATTTTTGGGTTGAGAAATTGAACAAGTTCCTGACACCACTTGCCCAAGAGAGGCCACTCCATCATTGAAGTGTGAATGAAAATATTTTTTCTTAAATCATAAGTCTGGTAGGGGCTTGCCTGAAACATTTGTGTTATCAAAAGGTTTGTTTGCTCCTCTTGACCTAGTAGGTATTGCACATAGGCTCGCAAGAAAAGGGACTCTTGGTAATAATCGGATTCATTGGGGATCAGTTTTTCCAATTCAAAATAAGACTGAATGAGGTGATTTTCATTTTTTGTTTCAAGCCAGAGCTGTATTCTTAGTTTTGCCATAAGCATCAAGGTGAGAGAGGGGTTTTCGTCTTGGTTCGTCAGTTTTGTAAGGAGGTTATAGGCTTGTGTGTATTCTGTCAGTCGAGACAAAGACCATGCTTTATTGATGCTTGCTGAATAAATCTCAGAGGGAAGAACTTCATCAAAGGTCTTTATGGCTTGTTGATAATGACCGTTCATTACAGCTACCAGCCCTAGGGCTAAGTTCACCTTGACTTTGGCCTCAGGGGCTTCATGAATTGTCTTGGCTAAATCTTCTAAGATGCGTCGTGCTTGAACAGTTTCTCCAAAATGTGTTAAGAGAATTCCAAAGTAAAGGTGAAAGTCAGAAGTGGTGGGATTGAGTTGGTAGGCTTCTTTGTATTTCAGAAGGGCCTCTTTGAAGCTTCCATAGTGAACGAGGTTTTTTCCCTCAAGGAGTAGGGTTTCATATTTTTTTTGTTTTTCTTCAGCAAGAGATATGATTTTGAAGTAAAAGATAATACAAAGAGAGGATACAATAAGGAGAGCCGTTATCATAAGAGGAATGCGTAAAGGATCTTTTTTTGGTGAATTTTCTTGATGGTAGACGTACTCGGTCTCGGCTTCATGTGTTCCAGCACGGGCTCCAGCTTCAAGGGCTCCAGCTCCACGGGAAGAACTGTGAGGGCTGATCTTCTGTGGGCAAGGTTCTTCTATAGTCGTATTTTCTAGGGGATCTCTTTTTTCAGCGATGTCTGTGACACTAATAATTTCTGTGTTTTCTCCCTCACTGACATCTTCGAGCGCCAATTTTTCCACTGTGTCGGTAAATTCTTTTTGGTCTCGAATGAGAGTCCAGAAATAGCTTTGGGGGAGCGCGATTTCATCAATGATAACAAATTCTCGTTGGTGTAGCCCATCGACAATCTGGTCATAGGTATAGGGACCTAAAATACGGCTACTACTTTTTACAAGCCATTGTTGTTGTGCCAATCAAGCCCCCGATGTTGGTTTGTTAATGTAAAAAATGACGAGTTTTTGTTAAAACCATATTGACTCCTAGTTCCTCGGCCTTTTTAAGAACTTCGGAATCCTTCATGGATCCACCTGGCTGAATAATCCATTTTATGCCTGCTTGGGCAGCAACTTCAATAGAGTCTGTAAAAGGGAAAAATGCATCACTGGCAAGAGCCACATCTTCAATGCTGTATTCTGGATGGAACTCTTTCATGCGACCAAGGGCTTGGGTGACAGCATGCACTCGGTTGACTTGGCCCATTCCTAAGCCAAGGGTCTGTTTCCAGCGAGAGATGGCAATGGCATTGCTTTTTAGCTTCATAACCACCTTCCAGGCAAGAATCAAGGTTTCCATAGTTTGAGGCTTGGGTTTGTCCCCTAAAAATTCCCATGCATTTATACTCTCTAACTCATCTCCAGATTGGACTAAAAATCCACCGTAAATGCTTCTTAGACTGAGTTCCTGCGTTTTCTTTTTAGGAGGGACTCCTTGGAGAATTCGTAGATTTTTCTTTTTCTTAAAAACCTCAAGAGCTTCAGAAGTGTAATCAGGGGCGATAATACATTCGAGAAAGAGTGAGGTCAGGTTTTGAGCCTCCTCCATTCCCACCCTTTTGTTAAGGGCGACAACGCCACCAAAGACACTGATGGGATCCGCTTTTAAGGAAGACTCCAGGGCTTCGAGAATGTGATGGCCAAGACCCACTCCGCAGGGGTTGTTATGTTTAATTGAAACACAACAAGGTTCTCCCTCAAATTCCATAAGCATGGAAATGGCAGCGTCCATATCTAAGATATTATTGTAGGAAAGAGCCTTGCCTTGAAGGAGCTTCATATTGTGAAGGCCAGAGATTTGACAGCTATACCAAGCAGCTTTTTGTTGAGGATTTTCTCCATATCTCAACTGGCACACAAGTTCTCCTGTTCGTGAGAAATTTTCTAAAAATGGAGAAGGCGAGGAGGCCACTGGTGAGGGGCCCTTCTGTGCAAGATTGTAGTTTGGTTGCGAGAGATTGTGGTTTGTTGAGGTGTGTTTGTCTTGTGTGGTGTTTTCATTTTGTAGGATGTTTTCGCCTTGTAGGGTCTGGGCAATGCAAGCATCGTAAGAGGATGTATGGGCAAAAACTTTAGAAGCTAAATATTTTCTGTCCTCCATGGTAAGCCTTCCATTTTCTTTGAGTCTTTTTGTCACCCAAAGATAATCCTTAGGGTCGCATATGGCACATATTCTTTCAAAACTTTTAGCTGCGGCACGCAAAAGGGAAGGACCGCCAATATCGATAAATTCGATAAGTTCTCTGTGAAGATGAGGTTGGTGCCTATGCTGATGAGAAAGGGGGGGGGGAGGGGGGTGAGAATAGGCTGCGAGAGTTTCTTGAAAGGGGTAGAGGTTTCCAATGACCAAATCAAAGGGTTTTAAGCCATATTGCTTCAACAGTTGAAGGTCTTCGGGCACATGGTCTCTGGCCAATAAACCCATATGTATATAGGGGTGGAGAGTTTTCACTCGACCCGACATAACTTCGGGAAATTGGGTTTGCTCTTGAATATCAATGACTTGAAAGCCACTTTCTCTTAAGTATGTGGCAGTTCCTCCCGTTGAAAGGAGTCTGACACTTTCATATTGGTTGAGATCTCTTATGAAATCAGCAAGTCCCACTTTATCAGAGACGCTTACAAGCGCATTTTTAAACATACATGTTTTCCTCTTACATATCTTTACATGTTTTTCCCTAAAAAGAAAATTGAGAACCAAGTAGCTTTAAGTCGTCATTGGTGAGAAAAATGCCAGCCCCTAAGAAAAAACTGCCTTCACGACCGTCACCACCAATATCCAAGAGGTGATCGGCCCCTCCAATGACATAGGCTCCCTTAAAGAAATTGTATCTCACAAATGATCTGACATAAAGATTATCAAAATCAAAGGCTTCCACAGAAAAACGCCAATTTCGCCGTCCCAAATAGTAGTCCAATCCAAGCCCCCCCGAGCTTTCAAGAATTCCTCCCTTGACGGTGAAGTTGTGAAAATTCTTTGCAAAAAGAGCTGTCAACTTCACTCTATCTTTAAAAGTCTTCACAGTTTTAATTTCGGAAGTGGTTCCATCCAGGGGCGTTTGCTCTGTGATATGAGTGCGAGTGAGACCTTTGGCATCGTCGACGAGGCCAATTTCATAGTAGCGATCAAGGCCGGGTGTCAATCGTGCTGAGACATAGGTTTTGGAAGAGTCCATATTCATAAGGTGCTCTGTGTGAAAGTCGATGCTTGTCTCTAAGCTTTTAATATCACTTAAAAAGCCATTGATTCCCTCGATGGCTTCATTCAGTCCCTCCACGGTCTCTTTATCGTTAATAAGGCGACCAATGGTTCCGTCCCCTGAGTTGATTTTATCTGTGATTTCTTCAACATTTTGAACGGAACGAAGTACGTTGGTGGAAAGCTTGTCGTTGACGAGGTTATCTAAATCAGCCATGAGAGATTGGGTGCGAAGTAAGATATTGTTGATTCTCTCTCGGTTTTTTCCAGATATTTCTGCCAAGTCATTGGTGAAATCTTCAATGTTGGCAGCAATTCGTCCAATGAGATGGGTATCATCTTCATCTTTTATGGTGAATTCTTCCAGTCGAAGGATCACTCTTTCCAAGGGTATGACGACTTTATTGATATTTTTTATCATTTGCCCCAAGGAGGCTTGGTTAGGGGAGTTTGGGATAGATCTTCCAGACTCTAGGGGTTGGCTTGTTCCTGTGATGGGGCCAGGAAGAATTTCCACATGTTTATCTCCAAGAATGCCATCGGCGCGTATTTCAACAAGGCTTGCTGCTGTTAAGGGAACATCCTCGTAAAAACTTAAAAAAACTCTCGCCTTTCCTTTGACGAGTTGGATGTCTTTAATAAATCCCACCTTGATGCCCGCCATTTTAACGGCACTGTTTTTTATAAGCCCACTGGCATTTTCAACATCAAAGTGATGTTCTCGGAGGCTTGGATATATGGTGGGGTTATCTGCGACCTTGAGGGATAGTCCACCTATGAGAGAAGACACTAGGATCACCAACATGCCAACTTTAAATTCCGGAGAGTTGAGACCTATCATTTTTGCTTTATTCCCTTTTCAACAAATTTTTGCACGAGTTTATCCTTTGAGTTGAAAAAAGTATCTGGAGTTCCCGTGAGTAGGACTTTTCCCTTATTCAACATGACAATATGATGACTAATGCGAAAGGCAGAGATAAGATCATGGCTCACAACAATCGCTGTTGAGCCTCGATGTTTTTGATGGGTCTCTAATATAAGGTCATCCACCATTTCTGTAAGAATGGGATCCAAGCCTGTAGTGGGTTCATCATAAATGAGGATTTCAGGGTCCAAGGCCAAGGCTCTTGCAAGGCCCACTCTCTTTCTCATTCCTCCACTGAGTGTTGAGGGGAGTTTGGCAAAGTGCTTCTCATCCAGACCCGACATGGTCAGCTTTTTGTGGGCCAAATCCAACCTTTCGGTGGGAGTCATATGCCTCCGGTGTTCTTCCAGAGGAAAACAAACATTTTCCATAACTGTCATATCGTCAAATAAGGCCGCATGTTGAAATAAAACACCAATGCGACAGCGCATATCGATTAGTTCGCCCTGGCTCATGGTCCAGATGTTTCGATCTAAGACATAAACATTTCCCGATGTGGGTCGTAGGAGTCCAAGAATATGCTTGAGCATCACACTCTTTCCTGTCCCACTGTAGCCGATAATCACTGTGAGGCTTCCCTTGGGAATTTTCAAGTCAATGCCATTGAGAATAAAGTCATGTCCCCCATCAAAAGATTTTTTAACATTGTCTAAGTGGACAGCGAGTGGCATGGGCTAGATTTCTCCCAAAAGCTGGCTTGTGAGGCGAAATAAGTTTGTCATAAAAAAGTTTATAATAATGATAAGAACCATACTATTGACAACTCCCTGGTTGGTCGCCTCTCCAACTCCTTTGGCCCCTCCTTTGGTATTAAAACCCCGATTTGTGCATATTGCTGTAAAAATGAGGCCAAAAAAAGCGGACTTCACAAGCCCTTCACCCACGTCGCTAGGGCTGAGCCAGGATTGAATCTTATCCCAAAAGATGGCTTCATCCAAAGAGAGAACATGAACACATAAAGCGTGGGAACCTAGGAGAGCCACGCTATCAAAGACACCACAGAGAAGTGGCATGGATATGAAAGCGGCAATAATCCGTGGTGCAACAAGGTATTGTATGGGATTGATTCCCATCACTTCGAGGGCGTCGATTTGCTCTGTGACACGCATGGTTCCCAAGCGAGCCGCCATGGCGCCACCCGCGCGTGCAGCAACAATGAGCCCTGTCAAAACGGGGCCCAACTCGCGAGTGATACCGAGGGCTACTGTGGGGCCGACAAGATTGGTGGCATTGACCAGACTAAAGCCCATGTAAATTTGATAGGAAAGAGCCATTCCTGTGAAGGCGCCCGTAAGAGCAATGATAATCAGGGATTTGTTTCCAATAAACTCTATGTGTTTAATGATCTCATTCCAGCGGTAAGGCTTTGTTAAAATGAGGAGGGAGGACTGTGTTAAAAAGATACATATGCTTCCACTGCGGATGCATAATTGCTGAAAAGGGTGCCATAGAGAGAGAAGAAGCTTGTCTATGGTTCGGTTGATATGCTCTCTGTTTTGATTCCAAATTTGTGGCATCAAGGGGTCCCCTTCACATACTTTCGGGGCAAGCGTGATCCCATACAAGTAAGAATTTCGTAGGGGATGGTTCCTGATTTATCAGCCAGTTCCTGAGCGGAAATGCTATGGGGATGCCTTCCTCCAAAAAGTTCCACCTTTTGTCCGAGGGCCTCTTCGCAGCTTTGAAAAATATTTGTCAAGTTCACCATGGTATAGTCCATACAAATTGCTCCCACTTGGGGAACTCTCTGGTGATTGATTAAAACAGAGACCTTGTTGGAAAGGCTTCGGTTAAAACCATCGGCATAGCCAATGGGAATCACACCAATCAGGCTGGGACGCTTGGCTCGCCATGTCCAGTTATAAGAAACACCTTCTCCCTGGGGAACGCGGTGGCATTGAACGACATGGCTTTTTAGACACATCACGGGAGCTAAGCTGTTTAAAGCCTCCGAAGATCGGGCAACTCTAGCGGTGTCGTCAGTTTTAGAGGGCCTAGAAATTCCAGAAACTCCAGCGGTATTATTTGAGGGCTTTAAACCGTACAAACTTAATCCTAAGCGAACTCCCACCCTTGTGCCATTGATGGGAATGGAAGTCCAGTATTCACCTAAAAAAGCAGGACTATTTAGCAAAGAAAAGGGAAGTTTTTTTTGCCTAGATACTTTCAATAGAGGAGCGACCTGTTTTTTGGACATATGAGAGACCTCGCTGTGAGACAGGTGTGCACATAGAGAGGTGAGGTTCAACTGCTTTGAGTTTTGAAGTAAATTCAGGCATAGGGGTATGTCTTTCAAAGCGACACCAAGGCGATTCATACCCAAGTTGACTTTGAGGTGAACATTGACAGGTTTGTGTAGGCCATTTTCCAGAAGGGGGATTTCGCTAGGCTGTGTAATAATAGGAGTCAACCCATAGAGGTTGATGGCCTTGACAGCCTCTTTGTCTATGGGAGCAAAGACGAGGAGTTGGATATTATGGAAGCCAGCTTCTCTTAACTTGATAGCTTCTTCGATGAGAGCAACACCAAAAACTTCTTGACCTTCTTGAAGCAGTGTGCGAACGACCTCAGTGGCTCCGTGACCATAGGCATCGGCTTTCACTATGGAGCAAAACCACCTAGACTCGGCCCTTTGTTTTAAAAGTCTAAAGTTGAAGCCTAGAGCCTCTAGATCTATTTCCAGATATGTTTGACGATACACACTACAACTCGCTTCATTTTATTTTTTTCATTTCATTTTTTTCATTTTATTTTGGTCATATTTGGCTTTGAATCTGATTTGACGCATTAACAATAAAATCAGGAACAAGGCCATGGGGCGAGGAAGCTATAAAAACTTTGTTACCAGGGGTTTTTCTCGATTGAGCGAGTGCGTTATCTGCGGATTCCAACAAGCCATCAATGTTGCCGCAAAGAGTTGGGTATTCACTGACGCCGATACTTACTGTCATTTTTCCAAGTCGTGGCAAGACTTTAGAAAAAGTTGCCATTTCGATAATGCTTCTCAATCTCTCCGCATGGGCCATGGCCCCCTTCAGTGGAGTATGGGGTAGTATGAGGCCGAATTCATCCGCAGTCATTCGGCCAACAACATCGTTCATACGGCTATCTTTTCTCATAATCATGGCTAGCATTTTTAACAATACATCCATGTCTTTTGTTGGCATATCTTCAACGTACTGGTGAAAACGATCGATACTAACAATCAGTAAGGAGATGGGATGACTGATTCTTTTTCCACGGTGGACTTCTTCCATCAGTGTCTTTAAGAAATGACGGCGTTTTAAGAGGTGGGTTCTCACATCATACAGCGTGAGATTGTGGAGCTTTCTCTCCATAAGTATCTGTGTAACTTTGGTGAATAAGAGGCTCTGGCACCATTGAACATAGGGGTCTTTTTGTATCCCCTTAAGATTTAAAAACAGGAATAAACCCTGAACGCTATCAGCGTCCTCATCTTCCAGGCATAGTATAGAGTAGTCTTTGACGGAAAAAGCTTCTTGTACGAATTCATCAAATTCGCTGAGTTTATTGGCTTCTCGTAGGGTATGGAGGTTCAATGTATATTTGTCTCCGGGCAACCGAATGCCAAGGTTATCAATACTCATGTCTAAGCCTATTTTTCTTGAAGCCACAAATGTGTGGTGAGCTGGAGTATATTTTAAGTAGACAATGGGGCAGGACCTTAAATATCTTGATGCTTCTTCTAAGAAATAGTCCACAACCTCTTTTATGTTGGTAAGGGCATAAAGCCTCTTAAGCCACCTTCCTTGGTAGGTCATGCTGGGAAGCTCCTCTGTTGATAGAGGTTGCTCATGAAGATGCTTATGGTTGCTCATTATTACCCCCAAATAACTCCATTGCGACTTACGACTCTGGCCTCATCTAGCTTTAAATGGTCTTCGTCATCATCACATTCATTTTTCTCTTCACCACTATGATTAATTTCACTGTCACGATCACTATTATCACCACTATCATGGCCGTTACTCGTAGCGATTTTTGTGATTGTTGCTGGAGGAGAAGTTTCTATGGTTGTTTCTATCGTTGATTTTATGGTCTCTTTATCATCGGCATTGAGGTTGTTGAGTGGAATGATAATCGATTCTGTTTGCTCATCCCAGTTGTCGTTTTTGTTGCTTGCAGGTTCCTCTTGGATACACTCTTCGTTTTCTCCACTTTTTTTAGATACTAACTCTAATTTCTCTGTATCGCTATTGTTGGTTTCAACGGTATCTAAGTTGTCGCTTTCACCTTGTGCCGCCTCCACTGAAGAGCTGAAGAGCCGTGTCTAAATTGTCGCTTTCACCTTGTGCCGCCTCCACCTGAAGAGCTGTGTCTAAATTGTCGCTTTCAGAAGTTGCACCGTGGGGGACGTCATCTATGATCCCTTCGGGTTGAGAAGAATCTTGATTGTTTTCCATGATTTTTTTTGCATCTTCTGCGGAGATAAACTGTGTTTTATCTTCCCAGCTGAGATCATTGTTCAGAGCTGTGACTTCTTCGGGTTGAGAAGAGTCTTGATCGTTTTCCATGGTTTTTTTTGCATCTTCTGCGGAGATAAACTGTGTTTTATCTTCCCAGCTGAGATCATTGTTCAGAGCTGTGACTTCTTCGGGTTGAGAAGAGTCTTGATCGTTTTCCATGGTTTTTTTTGCATCTTCTGCGGAGATAAACTGTGTTTTATCTTCCCAGCTGAGATCATTGTTCAGAGCTGTGACTTCTTCGGGTTGAGAAGAGTCTTGATCGTTTTCCATGATTTTTTTTGCATCTTCTGCGGAGATAAACTGTGTTTTATCTTCCCAGCTGAGATCACTATCCAAGGTGTTGGATAATTCTTCAGAACTCACTGAAGGCTTGTGACTGCTTTTCAATTGAATATCGCCATGGAGAGAGGCTAACTCTTCAGCTCCCCACTCTTCTCGATCTTCCAATTCCCATTGGGATTGGGTTTGGGAGTGAGTGGCCACGTCATCGAAGGCTTCAGTGGCGTGGAGACCTGAGGTTTCTGAAGTATCTTGCAAATGTTCTTCCACTTCTACTTGTGTTTCTGCTTCTGATTGTATTGGCAGGGAGGCCATCGAAGACGGCTCTTGACGTTTTTCTTTGGCGGTTTCGGGAAAGGCAAGAGAGAAAACGTTTCCTTGAGTTGGACTTGAGTTGATTTGAAGTTCTCCACCAAAGCTTTTTATCAAACCCATAATAACTGTGAGTTTGGCCCCAAGGGGGTTATCATTCTTTTGAGGCGAGTAAGAGGGTTCAAAGATTTGGCTTAAAATTTCAGAAGGAATTTCTATTCCTGTATTCTGAATATTTAAATAAACTTTGGCTTCTTTGCTGAAGAGTTCAACGAAAATATTCTTCGTTGAAGTGTTTTCTATGGATCCAATAGAGATTTGTAAAAGGCTGTTGAACAGAATTCTGAATTGATTTTCAATTCCTTTGACATGCACTGAGTGAGGCATCTTTTTTGAAAATGTTATATTTTTGTTTTTGATGTCTTTAGGTAAAGAGTTCATCAAGTCGAGAAGAATTTTTCGAAGTTCCACATCCACCAGTGATGTCTCTTCATCTCCGACCACCCTTAGTAGTTTTTCATTGGTGTTGTGCAGTTGGCGGGCTTCTCTTTCAACGACTCTCAAGTGTTCAACAACGTCTTCTTTAGATACTTTCTCAAGAGCCATTTGAACATGGCCAAGAATGACGGATAACATGCCTCGGGATGACTGCATGGTAGTCATGAAGATGTGATTTAAAGCCTTGTGTTCCTCATGAAGTTCGTGATTTCCCTGTTCTTCACTTAGATCTTTTAGACCTTCTTGCTGTAGTGATAATGTATTGGCGCCACCTAAACTTTCTTTAGGTGAGGAGGAGTTCATATCATTTTGTATGGCCTTCATGGCTTGTCCCATGGCCCACCAAGATTTACTATTTCCAAGAGGTTCGCCGACTGATTGACGACGAGCCAGAGATATAACTCCGTGAAAGAGATATTCATATTGCTTAACAAAGGCTTCTTGAAGGGTGAGTAGAAAACTGATGGCAACAAGGATAACAATCATAGCTATAATAAGAATTCGAATCAAGACATTTTGACCGATGAGGTGTATCCAACTGGGGACCATTTGGCTTACACCAACATACATATTGCTACCAATGACTTTTTCATAGGCCCCTATCACTTTGTTGGTTTTAAAATCTGTGTATTGGCCTGAACTCTGGTCATCTTGACCTTTGTTGAGAAGGATGGATTGAACAACGGCATTTCCCTCGATCTTTGTGCCAAGGTACTTTCTTTGTGAGTAGGCGAGAGCATATCCATGAGTGTCAATAATAAAGGCTTCATCCACCCCCCCCTTGTAAAGCTGATCAATATCTGCAAAAAAATGGTTTGGCAAGAATCCCACATAAATCTTATTTTGATTTTGAATGATGGCAGCAATATAGTTCGTTCCTTTAGTGAAGGTGACACTTCCAAAATAAATGGAGTCTTCCAGTGAGCGAGGTAAGGACAAGGTTTGGATTATTTTGAGAATATTGGGGGCCGACCACTCTAGAGAGGAGGAATTTAAGGGTCTTTTCCACTGGAGTATGAGGGTATCTGTGGTTGAGTACTGCCACTCAGAGATATGGACAAAAGGACTTTGGTCTTTCGTCGGGCTCTTTGTCTGCTCCTTCATCTTATTTTTTAATGAGGAAGTCCTTTTTTTTAATAAAAAGATGAACTCTTTGCGGAGGTTTTTCACCTTTTGAGCCAAGACATATTGGAGGTGCTGAACACTCTTTTCCGTGGAGTTTTGTAGATTTTCGTGGGCTTGTGGAATGTGGTATTTGGAAAACTGCCAAATGGAGAATGACGCCATAGCTAGAACAGAAGCAGTAAGTATAACAATTGGTAAAGTGCGCATACTTCCAGAATCCTCCATGGTGAAATAAGCTCTGAAACTTAATTCATGGTTTTATGTTTCTTTCAAAATGACTAAATAACTTCAGTATGTTACGGTCCTAATAATCATCTGACTTTCCCTCCTGATTTTCTCGTGAACTGTCGCCACATGGAGGCTTGGTCTCTAGGACTGATTATGGTACCACCATTGAGAAAGAGAAATAACAAGTCCTAAAAGGGCAAGTTCTAGATTCTTAATTATATTAATTATAAGTTTAATATAATACTAAATCAAGAACAACAAAGGTTACAAAAGTCTTAAGGTATGTGTTTATTCGATTTGTTTGTCATTTTTTGAGGTTTGGCGGCTATTCCTAATAAATCTAGACCTCCAAAGATAGGCTTCCCCGATATAAATCTCTACCGTGGAGTTGACCGTGGAGTTGACCGTGGAGTTGACCGTGGAGTTGACCGTGGAGTTGGCAGAAATTTGCTTTCTAGGCCGATTTTACTTATAATGGTGAGTAGGGTAGTATCTGGAGGCTTCGCCATGAAACCTAAGGAACATCAATCGTAGCTTTTTGAAAGAAAAATGACAAACTAGGGTAACTCTAATAAAATGTCTCTTCCATCCTACATCCTGCCTCGCACTTCATCCCATTCCTTGCCCTACTCCCTTCCGATATTTAACTCATACTCACCTTTTAGAGAATCTGAGCTGATTCTTATACCCGTACCATGGGAGGTTACGTCTTCCTATGGAGGAGGTAGTTCCATGGGACCTGCAAGTATTCTTGAGGCCAGTTTGCAATTGGATTATTGGGACTTTGAGTTTGGCGATATTAGGGGCAAAGGTATCCATTGGGATGGCCCCCAAGATGAAGTGAAAACCAAGAGCCACAAATATAAAAATTTAGCCCAAAGAGTCATGAATTCATGGAGCGAAATAGACCCATGGAGTGAGTTGGAGGCAATACCTGTTTTGAGTGAAGAGAACAAGAAAGAACTTGCAGCGGTCAATCAAGCAAGCCAAGAGCTCAATGACTGGCTCTATAAAAAAACTCTTGCTGTCTTGAATGCCCCCCAAAAGGCCAAGGTGGGAATCATTGGAGGAGACCACTCCTCCCCACTAGGCTCTATAAAAGCTCATTGTGAAAAGTATCCTCAAATGGGTCTTCTTCACATTGATGCCCATGCTGACCTAAGAAAATCCTACCAGGGTTTTAAAGGCTCCCATGCCTCCATTATGAGAAATGTCATGGAGCTAGAAAAGGCTCCTTCCATTCTTACACAAGTGGGGGTGCGTGATTATTGTGAAGAAGAATTCAATTATATTTGCCAAAGAAAAGATATTCAATGTTTCTTTGATAGAGATATAAAGAGCCAACTATTTTCAAATACACACTGGGATGATATTTGCCACTCTATTATTCAAACATTGCCTGATAAAGTTTATATCTCCCTTGATATTGATGGATTAAGTCCTGAATTTTGTCCCCATACAGGAACCCCGGTTCCTGGAGGTCTATCCTATGATCAAACTATCCACTTGTTAAGTGTGCTTAGAAAAAGTCACAAAACAGTGATTGGGTTTGACCTTTGTGAAGTTGCGCCAGCAGGCAAAGAAGAAAGAGTTGGAACAGATGAGAATGATGAGGATGACGAGAGCGATAAAAGTGACGCAAACAATGGTAGTAATGGAAGCGACGCAAGCAATGATATTAATGAATTTAACCAACGTAAGAGTGCAAGGGAGTGGGATGCCAACGTAGGAGCAAGAATTCTCTATCAACTTTGTGGCCTTGTTCTCCAGCCAAGCTCCACAGAAGGCTTTAGGCACACAAAGAAATAACCTCGCGAAGCCAGAACTAAGAATTTGGTGAAAAGTGACTACAAAAAACCTAACTTTTGGCGCCAAGAAACGAACAGAGGAGGTGAAACAAAGGAATAAGTTCGTATGTTCTGAAAGAAATGGGGTTGGGCCCTGAGGTCCAGTTCAAGATACTGGGGGATCCATGGACTTAGGTCCTGAAACCTAGTTCAAAACGCTGGGGAATGCAGGTATTTATTAAATCATTCAAAGAGGCATCTTCAGGACGATGCGTCAATATTGTGTGGTAGGCATGGTGTTAAGGGTGGTGTCAGCAAATGTATGATGTTGTGTGATGATGGCTTGGCGTTATTTTTGCATATGTCTTGCATATATGTGACTTCGGAAGTTATGTTTTTTGTGTGAAAGGGTTGTAGGTCTTGATTTCAAGCCATAAAGTCATTGAGCCATCACACTATGGATCACTGGCTTCCGCAATAAGGTCAAAACAAGGTAAAAGCAAAAGCATAGTTACAAGTAAGAAAGTAAAGAAACGAAAAGAAAGAAACAACGGTAAGGTTAACGTGAAAAGTTAGCGTGAAAGGAGAATCCAATATGGCAGGTATCAATAAAGTCATTCTTGTAGGTCATTTAGGCAGCGACCCTGAGGTTAAAAATCTTTCCAGTGGCCAGATGGTCACTCAGTTCAATCTTGCCACCAGTGAGGGGTGGACGGGTAAAGACGGGCAAAAGCAGGAGCGTACGGAGTGGCACCGTGTTGTCGTGTGGGGAAAGTTGGCTGATATTTGTGGTAAATATTTAAGCAAAGGGCGTCAGGTGTATGTGGAGGGCCGCCTTCAAACCAATTCGTGGGAAGATCAGCAGGGTCAAAAGCGTTATACAACTGAAATTGTAGGCTCTACAGTTCAATTTTTAGGGTCCCGTGGGGAGCAGAAACCGAGTTCCATGGCAACGGCCAATGACAATGCGGTGGATTCCACGGGCAATGGTCATATGGGTTCGCAAAATTTTGGTCCAGAACCTTCCTTTGATAGCAACGAAGAGGTGCCATTTTAATGATTTTTTTTGGGGGGCCCTCCTCAGAGATCTTCTCGTTGAGGGCCTTCTGCTGTCTCCACCATGGGCGACTTTTTAAGTTCAAACTGAATGAACTTTTGCAAACTGAGTTATTTCATATTGTAAACCCAGCATTTAGTTTAGTTTGTCCATATTATCTATAGGTTTCATTGGTCGATGTTCAAAAAGCCTACTAATATTTATCCATTAGGAGAAAGAGGTTGAGGGGATATATAATTCGATGTGGTATAAACCAGTAAAGTATATGATAAGTTATATCAGACCCTGTTGCTTACAACAGATCACTTTCTTTTCGCCCTTCATACCCTTACCATTTTTTCTACCCTTTCTCCTATGCTTTCTTCTGGGCTGTGAGCTTTACCAATCCCCCCTTCGCCTATGTGTCAAATCTCCAACAAAGAAGAATTGTAAACAACTTACCATTGATTTTTCGAAAAGCCTCAAAGCCAATGCTAAAAAACACTGTCTTTTTAGTGAAAGTGATGTGGTTTTTCTCAGTGAGATGAGTGTTTTCGATGAAGGGCGGTTTCCCCCAAATCCGGTTCTTCAGAGTGAGGAGGAGGGGCTTCGTGTGCGGAAAAAGGGTGATCTTGCCCATGTGGAAATTTCTGTGAATGATCTTGACCCTTTGGTATTTCACTGTGTCTTTGACGTCGCCAATGTTTCCAAGGAAGTTTATATTCCCTTGGCCCATGATCTCGTGGAGACACTATATATGTCCCATTTAGGTCTAGGTCCCAAGAGGTTTCATTAGAGATTTCATTGTTTTTTTTGAGTTGATGGAGCAGGAAAAGCAGTTATTGGCTGTAATTTGAACACAAGCATAACGACAATAATATAAAATATAAAGGGGAAAAGAAAGATGCTTTTTTCACACCGCTTGCAAGGATGTTTACTTACTGTCTTCCTAACTTTGACTTTAAGCTTTCTGTACCCTTGGTTTTCCGTGGAAGCAGCCACTATTCTTAAGGTCAAAGGACGCAAGGTACTCATTGACAGAGAGGGCGGTCGTTTTAAGAAGGGCCAGGTTTTGAGAATTGTGTCTAAAAATGGTAGAAAGCGTGGTTCTTTGAGGATTACAAAACTCACAAAGAAGGGCCGTGCTGTGGGTCGGATTCTTAAGGGAAAAGCTCGTCGAGGCTGGAAGCTAAAGGGCAAGAAATTGCGAGGCAGTGGTCGTGGTGAGCAGCAGGGTACAATGTCTCAGAGCGGCCCTGATAGGGACAAAAATGTTTCTCATGCCAAGAACCACTGGGGTTTTCTCGCTGGAATGGGTATGCACTCCATGTCTGCGAAGCAGTACCCTGTGGGGACACCAACAAAAATGGCTTCTATGTCGGGAACAGGTTTTACTCTCAAGGGTCTTTGGGATTATAAAATATCCAATATGATGGAGCTTCGCACCTTGACTGGTTTGCAGCAGCTTCAAGCTTCTTCTGAGGATTCCTTTTGTGGCATAAATAATAATGAGATGTGTGAGGTGAGCATCAGTTATTTTTCCGTGGATATATGGGGTCGATTTGTTTTTTCCTATTCTTTTCGTCCTTGGGTTGGTATGGGCATCAACCTACTTTACCCCCTTTCCCATGATTCCAGTGCTATCGATAAGGACTCTATTTCTTCTACCAGCGCCATGGTATTTGGGGGAGGTATGGAATGGAACCTAGGGGGCATGACTATTCCCATTCAAATTCAATATGACATTTATCCATCCTCGGAGGATGTTTCAGCCAGTTCCATTGTAGTTAAAGCAGGGATATTATTTCCTTTTTAAAAGGTCGTTCTTGCTCACTTATGAGAAAGCACTCTAGGGTCCGCCCTCTTTAAAGATTCACAAATAAAGGCCACGTCTAAGATGCACCATTATCAAGTGTCGCATTTGGGGTATTTTTTGTCCTTGTTTTGTTAAGTGAATTTACAGGCCCTTGGACTTGGTCAGAATATTTATATTTCCCCCTATTGAGGCTTTACAATCTTGGCCCCCTATCTGCAATAAGAATATATAGGTAAAGGGGGAAAGCATGGGCAAAGGAGATAAGGCGAGCAAGAAATATATATGCCAAGCTTGTCAGAAGCCGATCTCTCCAGAAAGGTTTTTTGGGGACACTGTCGCTTGTGATTGCGGTTGGACATTTTCTTTGTCGGCTGAGAAAAAGGGTTTCTCTTTAGACACGACATCTGTGATTCTTGTGTTGGTGGCTTTTGGTATGATTCTCGGTTTTATTCATGTGTTTCACTGGAGTTCTCATTCCATAAGAATTATTCCTCTTAAAGCACAGCAAGCTCTGGGTTTGGCGGATGCTCCTCAACTTAGACAGATTGCCTCTATTTGCAAAGAGCGAAAAAATTGGGACTGTGTGATTCGAGCCCACAGTCAAACCTATGAGAAAGACTCAGGTGAGATTGAAGTTTTGGGTGAACTGGCCAAGCTTTATATGGATTTAGGGAATAAAGAATCGGGTCTTGACACTTATCGGACATATTTTGAGAGTGGGGGAGGAAAGGCAAAGGCTCGCTACGCATATGCCAAGTTGTTGGGGGGGGCGGGAAAACCTCAAGAGGCCATATCTCAGTATCAGATTCTTTTGAAGAGCCAAGGAGATAAAGTCCATGCCGGAGTTGTGCGTTCTTATGTACTTATGTTGACAAACCACAAAATGTGGAAGCTTGCGAAACAAGAGATTGAAAGCTACCGCCAAAAATCACAGTCAGCTGCATTGTTTATGGAGGATGAGTTGAAAAAGATTCAAGGTCACCTCCAAGAGGCTATTTAATCAATCGGAGTACTCATTTGGGCCTTTCTGGACAGAAACTAGTTATAATTGGAGGGGAATTCAGGTTGCTTATCTGTTGTGTTTTCCCAGACTAACTTGCTTTTTTAAGGCTCTTCCCAGGGGAGAGTCGATAACCTTTTCCATAGATACTGATGAGGTGGTGGTCTAGGGAGGGAAATATTTTTTTAAGTTTTGATATATGGGCATCAATGGATCGTGCAGATATTTTTAAATGAGACCAAACATTGGTTTGGAGCCATGACCTTGTGAGTAAGGTGTTGGGATAGGATATAAAGACTTGGAGGAGGCGGAATTGGGTGGGGGTTGTATGGATGGCTTTGCCAGCAACTTTGACAGTATACTTTTTTGTATCTAAACAAATGTTATTAAAGGAGAGGAGTTGGCGCTGTCCATGAAAGAGTTTGTTGTGGATTTGGAGATTTTTGGAGTGTTCTTGCCATCGCTCCATTCTTTGCATAATGGCATGTATGCGGCAGTTTATTTGCCAAGACTCATGTCGCAAGGGAATCAAATCATCGGCACCATAATTGAAACATAATATTTCTTCATGAGGTGTGAGCTTGTGGCCACAAGCAATGATGCCAAGAAAAAGCTGATGAGGTTGCTTGCGTACACATTCAATAAGCTTTATGGGAAACATACTTAAATCAATCACAAGAATATGAGGGTTCCACTCTTGGAGAAGAAAGTGCAGTGCATTTTCTGTATGGGCCTTTTGGACTTCTATATCTATGTTTGCATCCAATGCACTTAAGCTTGTGTTTAAATTTGTGGGTGGGGAGAAGCCTTTTTTGCTAGGGTGTATGGGACGAAGTAGTGAAGTTTGTTGATGGGGAGAGGGTGGGGTGGGGAGGGAGTACTGTTGTTTGGATATGGGGAGGGTGAAGTCATTTTTTTGGGGAGAGGAGTGAGAACACTCTTTGAGAGTTGTAAGAACTTTGATTGATATAATTGACATACTAAAATAGTCATCGGTTGCATTTCTTCAAAACATGAGAGTGTGAGAAGTGCTTCGATGAACCGCTATCACAGTTATCACACAGGCCATAAAGTTCAAGCACATGATGAGTGAGTCGAAAGTGATGCTGTTTGGCCACCTGCTCTTGCAGGGCCTCGATTTGAGTATTTTCAAACTCAACAATTTTATGACATTGTGTGCATGTCATATGGTCATGGTGTTGGTGGGTCTTAAGCTCGTAGCGAGCGGGGAGGCCGCCAATTCTTAACTCTGTGACAACTTCTTGTTCTGTCAATTTGCGTAAAAATCGATACACTGTGGCAAAGCCGATATCAGGATACTTTTTATGAACAACCTCGAAGGATTCTTGGGCTGTGACATGGACTCTTCCGCTGGCAAAACTTCCAAGAATGGCCAAGCGTTGCCAAGTAATCTTAAGTCCCATTCTTCGGATAATACGCTTAAAAGCCTCCTCATCAAGTTTTTTACGACCAATAAGGTTTTCTTCAACGCTTTGTTTCCCTGCAATCAGAATAGGGTGTTGTTTTTTGCCAGCCATCTATAAATGAGATTAGTTCTTATTTACTTTTTAATCAAGTTGATCTTATTTTTTCATGGCCACGGTCATGCCTTCCCAAGTGGGAATCATAACGGCTTCGTATTTTTTGTGGTTGGATAAATATTGATTGAATTGTTGTATGGCCTTCAGTTGTTTTTGAGACACTTGGCTTTGCCCCTCCCCAATGAGGTGACCGAAGAGAAGGGTATTATCGCCGACAATGAAGCCCCCTGGACGAATATGTTCATCCGCCCAGCGCAAGTATGTCATGTATCCCGCCTTATCGGCGTCAATAAAGATCATGTCGTACATGCCGTGGAGTTGGGAAAGGAGGTCTGGGGCCTCTCCCAAAAGGAGTTCTATGCGATTCCACTGGGGGGTGGGTTCCAGTAGCTTCTGGGCTTTTTGGTGATGTTCTGGATTTTTCTCAAGGGAGATAATTTTTCCACCCTTGGGGAGAGCTTGGGCCATCCACAAAGTGGAGTATCCATAAAGGGTTCCCACTTCAATGATGTCTTTGGCCTGGAGGACTTGAATCCAAAAACTGAGGAGCCGCCCTTCATAGGGAGAGATGTGGATTCCCTGCTTATCATTCTTAGCAAGAGCTTCTTTGATTTTTAACAAGTGGAAGCTTTCTTGAGCAAAGGTTTTGTTGATATACTGATCTCTTAGAGAGAATTTGTGGCGCATAAATAAAACAAATTCCTTAGAGGAGTTACCTGAATTCCCCTCCAGTTATAACTAGGTTTCAAGACTAAAGTCCCGAGAAATCCAGGACTAAAGGCGTTCATGTGTGAATAGTAATGGTCTCCTGAGTTTTCATAGTTGTTTGTGCTCTGGCCAGAGTTCTGTCCAGTGCATCATTGGATTGGTATGTTGTTGAAACTCCTGTTGAACCTCTTTGTCCATGCTGATTGTGACTTGCTCAAGAGCGGTTTCAGCCAGAGCCTTCCCACAGGCTCTCACAATGGCTTCACTATCGATATCGTGGTATTTGTAGACGTCTTTGGGGCGTCCACAGCGGGAGTGTTTGCGTACGGCGAGGGCCTCCTGTTTTACTCCCACAATGGAGCCAATATTATCGAGTAAGCCAGGCTCTCCATCGTGAACACTCACAATGGGCACTCGGCGACCGGCAAAGGTGGCGACCTCCGAGGCGTGGAGAGCTCCGTTGAGTTGGGGTTGTAAATAAAGATGGGAGTTGATGTTTAATTCTTCTTTGAGGTAACGGAAATCATTAGCTGCACCTAGATTTCCCACGAGAAGGTCTGGGCTTGTCACAATGATAACATTGGCGTAGATACCTCGTGTTAAGAGTTCGTCCGAAGCTTTGAGGGCCTCTGTTCCCATACTTCCCATGGCAAATATATGGACAACATTGTCTCCCGGTTCATAACCCACATAGCCCTCGTAGCGAATGAGATCATAAGCCCCAGATAAAACTTCTTTGCGCCACTGAGATAGGATGTTTGTCTCTGGCCATGGAGTCATTTGGGATTCATCCGTCGTATTATATTTTCTTTGAGCCTTGAGGCGTTTCAAAAGATCTTTTTGCTCCACTCCGCGGGTTACGCCTCGAATAAAAACTCCATTGCGATTGTGATTGTCGTTCATAATGTGACGCTTGATGGAATCACAGAGAATCCAATCGAGTTCTTGGCAGTAAAAGGGCTCCCAAGTAATTTGATTGGGAATTTGAATATCTGATTTCCAACCGTGTTGAGCTCCTTCAGGGGAAAGAGTGACCCCCGATGGAGTTCCCACGAGAATAAAACTTGAACCCCAGTAAAGATTATAAAAGTATTGATCCAGGGCTCGTTTGACAAAGAAATCATAAACGGTCATGAGAGGGAGCAGGGGAATTCCCAGCACATCCCGGAGCTTTCCATAGGAGCCCATGCAGGACATGACATTGGCTTCGGCAATGTCAAAGCGAATAAAGCGATGGCTTTGGCTTTCACGGGGAACAAGGTCAGGCATCTTTTTATCTTTGACGTCGAGTTTTGCCTCAATGTCATCAGTGACATGGGAGCCAAAAATTTTGCCATCCATGGTGGGATTGAGGTTCGTGCTTGTTCCTACGTCAGGGGCCATAGCGACCATGAGTTCCCCAGAAAGTTTCCAAGACTTTTCAAAGTCATTAAGGGGCTTTTGTTTTTCAGCGAGTTGAGATTCCTCTAAGGGTGTGTTGGCAATACGAGTTAATTTCGAGGTTAGCTGCCCCAGCATCCATTGAGTGTGAGGATAGCTTGCCATCTTTAAATTGACATGAAGTGTTTCGGGGATATCCCCAAAATTGGTGGCTTGAGATAAAAACTTTTTTTGGTTTCTTTCTTTCATACGATGTTGCTCTAGAATTTCTTTATAGAGCTGTTGACCACGCTTGTGAAGAAACGTCCCCTCCTTGGAGGATTTTGAGAATCGTCCAAAAGGCTCTGTCAAACCTTGTTTATCACGAAGTTGGTTCATCTCCTTCTCACTGGGCAAAGAAGAATGATTGCCCGAAGCCGCCGCCATTTCAAGCCCCCAGCCCTTGATGGTGTGAACGATGATAAAGCAGGGTCTTTTCTGGTTTTTCTTTGACTGCTCCATGGCCTCCACAAGGCTTTGAATATCGTGTCCCCCCATATCGTGGATGGCTTTTTGGAAGTCTGTATCGCTGATAGAATTTAAGAATTTATTTAATTTTTTAAATTTATTTTTAACATGGGTCTTCAGTTTTTCGGGGGAGTTTACAAGAAGAAGGGACTGGAGTTCGTAGTCAGTGAGTTCTTTTTCCAACCAATTTTGAAAGGCGACTCCCTCTTTTTGAGAAAATAAAGCTTGTCTCCACTGACCATGGCGAACTTGAATGACATCCCAGCCGTTGGCTTCCATGGTTTTTTGAATGCGAATGTCATCGTTACCACTCATAATTTCGGGGTGGGTAATGCGGTGACCATCTAAACTTTGGCGATTGTAGTCAATGATCCAAGTGAGATTTCCAAGTTCTCTTTCGGCAAAATCGGGAATGGCTTCAAACAGAGAGCCCTCCCGAAACTCTGCATCTCCCATCACAGCCCAAAAATGGGCCGTCCCTGGAACTTCATATCCATGGTTTTTGGCATAGCGGTAGGCATGGGCCAAATACCCTGCCTGCACAGGGGGAATCCCCACCGTGCCCGAGGGAAAGAAATTATGGTGATCGGGATCGTAGGACGAATGGTAAGATTGAAAAACGTACTCACCACTCTGGGGAAAGGCCCTCAATCCGGACATGGCTTGGTGGGCCTCTTCAAGGCTGAGTTTGGATAAATCCTGTTTTAAAAAAAGGTTAAGGAGGTAGTTATAGGCGTGATCCGTGGGTGAAGCATGGGGTTTATTGGCCAAATGATCAAAACCTGTCTTACAAAATAGGTGAAGGGCACCCATAATGTGGAGGGTGCTGGTGGATCCCGCAGAGTGTCCCCCCACCTTGGGGTCTCCTTTTTCTTTGTCTTTGCGATGGTTGGCCATATAAATCATTTGGTTGATAAGGTAGTGAGTTCGCTGAACAATGGAGTCTATGATAGAGTGGTTTATAGAATGGGTTATAGAAGGGTCAGTGGAAGAGTTTGTGGCAAAAATATCCGTTGGGTCCATTTGATTTCTCATGTGTGATTCTCCAAAAGTTTAGATTTACTAATTTAATATAGATGTAAATATTTTATTCAATTACTTACTTAGTTTTACTTAACTTTACTCTTATTCAAGTGTTTTATTTAAATAAAATTGAGCGGGGTTATGCCGTCTTGAGTATTTTCACAGTAATAGCCTCCACGCCTGATAAAGCTGCCATGGGGTAGAAGCTGAACATTTTTGTTGGGGGGGGCATCCCCCTTTACGTAGATGAAAGGTAGAAAGTGTCCCTTGGGGCAATGTTTGCGTAGAAGCTTGTAGCGAATTCTGAATTCAGGCAAGGCAGGGTTGGTAAATTTGGTCTGTATTTCAAGGGCCTTCTCACAGACAATCATTTGATTCGAGCGAACTTTGCGCTGAACTTTGAGAACATCTTGTGGATCTGACTTGTAACGACGGCCTGGAAAGACGCATATCACATGAACAGTTTCATCGAAGTAGGAACCTTCTCCATCGGGGTAAGCACTTGAAAGACCATTGTAAAAGGCCATGGATCCTACACGGGGGCCGTTTCTTCGATTTGAAGCACGAATGTCTTCTCCCTTGTCAAAGTTGATATCGTAGGTTTTACTGGCATGATCGTAGATATGGATGGTTGTTTGAGTGGCTGTTTGTGTGGTGACTGAGGTGGTCGTTTGGGGAGTTGCTTGCGTTGCGGAGACATTGAGTATGCCAATGCCAATGTTTATGCAGGATAAAAGTAGAGTGGCGAGTAAAGTTCTTATCATTTTTTTTATTTTTATAAGCTTCATAGTATTTTATATTATACCTCATTTTATTATACCTCCAAGATAAAGTCCCATCGAATTCTGATTTTACCATCTTTTTCAACAATACCTTTGGGTGGGTTGGGGAATGGTTCTGCGGCCCGAAAAGCTTCCACTGCGGCACTGTCGAGGTCGCGCCAACTGCTTTTTTCAAGCACTTGAACTTTTTCAAGCTGTCCTTGATGATTGAGAACGATCATCACTTTTGTAATGTGATTTTGAGTGGAGGCAATCCTCCTGCCCTGGCGAAAGAGGTGCCTGACTTTTTGCTCAATGGCGGGTTCCCAAAGAAACTGAATTTTATTGCGAATTCTTTGGTAGTAGGTATAAAAGGCAAACTCACGGGTGTTTAAAAGAGTTTGAAGGCCCTTCTCTTTGTCTTTCAAATAGTCTCGGCTCGCACTCTCACGCCCAGATTTTCCTTTCTGGATAAGGGGCTGGTCAGAAGACTCAGCATTAGCACTTGGAGTGGGTGGAGGTGTTGAAGGAGGAGAGGTCTTATGAGCTTGAAGATTCACTTTTGGCAAAAGGTCTTTGAGGGATGGAGGAGGTGAAGTCACTGTGGGAAGATCATTGGCCTGAAGGCTAAGGCGATTGCTATTCTTAAGGGGGGGGGGTGGTTGGGGCTTTGTAACGGTAGGCTTTTGGGTGGATGTTTCGGGCGTTGTCGTTATGTGGGGAGGCTGCGGGGGGGGCGTCGTTGGGGTAGATTTTTGGGGTACTTCTTTGGCAACTCTTGGGGGGGCGGGGCTTGGGTTTTGTTTTTTAGGGGGTGGGGGAGATTGACTTCGTGTATTGTTTGAAACTCCTTTTCCAGCCTCATTGTTAAAATCACCAACTTTTTCCGCACGAGTTTCTTTTTCAACACTTTGATTTTCAGCACTGAGATACTTGGCCTCTTTGGGTTTCCTTTTGTCCTTTGAATTGATTTGCTCCACGACTTGCCGGACTTTTTTCTTGGGGAGAGGAGCAAGAGAAGGTGGAGGGTCGAGAACTAAAATTTCTATATTTTCTTCCTGGATTTTGGTCGTAGTCGATGTATGAAATGGTCGTTTGAAGTGAGAAAAAGAGAGCAAAACGCCCCAAAGTAGACTATGAGCCAACATGGAGCTAATAAGAGCTATGGCGAGAGGTTTGGAGTATTTCTTAAGCACAATGGCTTATCGGTTGTTTGGCGGGGGGTTTTGAGTCATAGCTGTGAGAAATTTGGGTCTAGGGAGACGCTTATTGACGTAAATCAAGGAAGTGCTTACAATCACTAAATGCAGGTAAAAGAATGCAGGTAGAAGCTTGGGCAAAAACAGATGTTGGTTTACGTCGGGAGAGCAACCAAGATAGTATTTTGGTGGAAAAGGACATTGGCTTATTTATTGTCGCTGATGGCATGGGTGGTCATAAAGGCGGAGAAGTTGCCTCAGCTATAGCCGTAGAGGTCATTTATGAGATGGTTCTTGAGGAAACCAAAAAGAAAAAGCCTGTTTCCCCCTATTTCTTTTTGTCTAAAGCCTACGAAGAGGCTTCTATGAGAATCCATAACACAAGTGCTTTTGAAAAGCCGGAACTAAAGGGTATGGGGACAACCTTGGTCACAGGACTGATTTGGGGTCGCTCTGTTTATATCGCCAATGTGGGAGATTCCCGCACCTACCTTTTTCGAAATCCCTACCTTTGGCAGCTGACAGAAGACCATTCGTTGGTGTACGAGCAGCAAAAGGCTGGGTTCATCCAACAAGACTCAGAAAATATAATGGGAAAAAATGTAATAACACGAAGTGTCGGATTTGAAAAAGATATCTTGGTGGATATCCTAGAGAGGAAAACTCAAGCGGGAGAGTCGTTTTTAATGTGCTCCGATGGGCTTACAGGCATGGTTTCTGATAGTGGGATTGCAAAAATACTTCAAGAGAATGCCTCTCAAGAAGCTGTTTCCCTTTGTGTGGATGAAGCCAAAAAAAATGGCGGAGATGATAATATTTCTGTGATTATTTTTTCTTTAAAATGAATGATAAATGATAACGAATGATAGTATATGATATAGATATATAGGTATAGATACGTTATTTTATAACAATGAGAAATAAAGGTGAATCATTATGATGAGCCCACTTCACAAGGGCCCTAAAGGCGACAAAAATAGGAATAGGAGTAGGAAGTCGTACACTTTGTGGGTTACCAGTAACCGCAAGGGCCAAGTTCATAGCTTTTCTCTCTCTTCAGGTATTTTGAATTTAGCGGGGGGCTTCCTATCTGTGGTGATGTTTCTATTGACGGCCATAGTTATTGACTATGTCATTTTGCGACTTCAGGTCAATGAGAGCCAAAAATTGCGTTTTGAAAACAGATCCCTGCAGCGTCAGATGGCTGTGGTGGATAGCAAGGTGAGGTCCCTTGAAGCAAGCCTTGAAAGAATCAAAAGTTTTTCGACCAAGCTGAAGCTGATTACCAGTGTTGGCGATGAGGATCGTGCAATGAAATTAAATGTGGGTATGAACCTTCAAGGGGGCGCTCACCTAGACTCCCCCCCCCTGAGGACTTCTAGAAAACCGGCTTCGTCGGATTTTGAGATGGATGCCATGTTTCTGGGCTCAAAGGCCCCTCCTGCCCAAGGGTATGGAGAGCTTGTTGAAGAAAGCAAGGACTATTCCACTCTTTCCATCCGTATTGATCGCACTATGGGAGAAGCAGAGCTTCGCGAACAAAATGTCTTAGAACTCTACGAAAATCTGATTCAGAGACAAAGTTTACTCAATGCAACACCTAGTATTCGACCTGTTCACGGCTGGAATACCTCCAGTTTTGGATATCGTATTGATCCTTTTTCAGGCTTTAAGGAAATGCATAAAGGGTTGGATATAGCAGCCTCACAAGGGACCCCTGTTTATGCCTCCGCCCACGGTGTTGTTTCTTATATTGGCCATGAGAGGGGTTATGGCAAGATTGTGAGTATTGACCATGGCTATGGTGTGAAAACTCGTTATGCGCACAATTCCAAGGTCTTTGTTGAACTGGGCCAAAAGGTTCGACGTCGTGATCGGATTGCTGCGGTGGGAAACACGGGACGCTCTTCAGGCCCTCACCTTCACTATGAGGTTCGTATCAATGGTGTGCCCGTGGATCCTAAAAATTATATTTTCATCGAGTAGCAGAGCCATTGGGTTGTGAGCGTGAAAGTCAAAATGCTTCTTTCTTACGATGGGACAGGCTTTGGGGGGTGGCAGCGTCAAAAATCAGGGCGACCTACAGTTCAAGGTTCTTTAGAGGAAGCTCTCCATCAAATTTTCAATGAATTTGTGGGAATATGTGGCTCGGGGAGAACAGATGCAGGAGTTCATGCTCGAGGGCAGGTGGCCCACTTTGTGGCCCCCCGAAAGTTTGAGGGCAACAAGCTTCTCTATGGACTTAATTCCTTAACCCCCAAGGAAGTAGCTGTTCGCGGCCTATGGGAGGTTCCTCAAGATTTTCATGCCATGGCTTCGGCGGAAAAAAAAACCTATATTTATACTTTTTACCACTCCTCCACTCCCTGTCCCTTTAGGCAAAGATTTAGCGTTTGGTGTCCTAGGGAGTTTGACCTCAATCTTCTCAATAGTTACTCTCAAGCCTTGGTGGGTTGCCATGACTTTCAAAGTTTCCAAAATAGTGGCTCCATTGTTAAAAATACGGTGAGAAGGATTTGGGGGACCCATTGGGAGCGGTCCTCCCATGGAGAAATAACATTTTGCATTACTGGCAGTGGGTTTTTGCGGCAAATGGTGCGAAATATTGTAGGGACATTTTTAGAGCTTCACCACAGAGGGGCGCCACCATCTGATGTTGTGGGGATTCTTCGAGCTTGCGACCGGAGAAAAGCTGGCACCACAGCTTTACCTAAGGGGCTTTGCTTGGATTCAGTTTCTTACCCCGAGGAACTTGACAATTATTGCCGTAAGCTTTAACTTCCCATGGTTAGGTGATGATAGTGAGTTGGTAGTGAGTGATTGAGTGGAGGTTCAGGGAATGAATCAGAGCCAGAGAATGAGATTAAGGTCAAGGTAAGGGAGTTAGTTAAAGATGCGAACTTGGAGTGCAAAACCAAATGAAGTAAAGCGAGACTGGTGGGTTGTGGATGCCGATGGCCAAGTTTGTGGTCGACTCGCCACCCAAGTGGCAAATATCCTGCGTGGGAAGCATAAACCTCAGTTCACTCCCCATGTGGACACCGGTGATTTTGTCATTGTTTTGAATTGTGAAAAAATTAAACTCACCGGGAACAAGAAAGAAAGCAAAATATACTATAAACATACAGGTTTTGTTGGCTCCCTCAAGGAGAAAACGGCCCAACAAGTTCTCGATGAGAATCCAGAGCAGGTTGTCACTCAAGCCGTTCGAGGAATGTTGCCTAAGAATCGATTGTCCCGTAAGTTAATAAAGAAATTGAAAGTTTACAAAGGTGATAAGCACCCTCATTTGGCTCAAAACCCCAAGGCCATGGGTGGATTTATGGGTGAAGGGGTGAAGGAAGCACCATGAACAATACAGAGGAAAAAGTTTTTTACGCCACTGGAAAACGCAAAACAAGTGCAGCAAGAGTTTTTCTACGCCTTGGTTCGGGAAAGATCACCGTCAATGGTCGTTCTATTAGGGACTATATTCAAACAGATGCTGGCCGAGTTACAGCCCTTTCACCTCTTGCTCTTACAGGTACAAAGTCTCAGTTTGATATTTATATAACAGTCCAAGGTGGCGGCACAACAGGGCAAGTGGGAGCTGTAAGGCATGGTATTTCCAAAGCCCTTTTGGCCTATGATGAAAGCCACCGTGAAAAGCTTAAAAAGGTGGGCTTTTTAACAAGGGACTCTCGTATGGTGGAGCGTAAAAAGTACGGTCTTCACAAAGCGCGACGCTCTTCTCAGTTCTCCAAACGCTAATAAAGAGAGTTTTTTCGGGTGATTTACGGGGGTAAATACAAGTGTAACCACAGGAGATTTTTATGTGTAAAATTATATCTATAACCACCACTCTATTCGCTTTGGCTTTGTTGCCCACCTATGGGTACTCAGCCATTTCTGAAAGTTCTTATTTAGAGTTTTCAAAGGACCATGAGAATCGTGAGGACCAAAAAGTTGTGGGAGGTATCATTCACACAAGAAACGATAAAAGCCAGTGTGGTTTAAAAGTCTCAGATTCTGAGGGTTTAAGCCTCGTTCCATCTTCCTTCTATGTGGCTTCTTTCAATGAAACTTCAAGTCGTATGGATGAAATTGACAATATCCTTGCTCTCTATTCAGAGTGTGGCCCAAACGATATAGCTATGATGGGAGAAACCGCAGACCTGGCTGTGGAGGACCCCATGCAATTGGCCATGCTTCCCCCAGTCGTCGCGGGAGTAGTGACTGCTGCTAAATGGATTTCTGTTGCTATTGGTGCTGGATGTGCAATAGGAGCAACAGGGGGAGGAGTCGCAGGGGTCGCAGTCAAAGCAGGAGTTAAAGAAGAGTTTGGGATCGCAGCAGGAATCGTAGCAGGAGGAGTCATCGTGGCCATAGGAGAAACAACAACAGCGGCCGCATCACCAGTAGGAGCAACAGCTGCAGTCGCAATGGGGGCCGCAGTAGGAGGCGTATTATCTATGATTGCTTGTGCTAAGGGAACTTATTATTTGCTAACAACCCCAGCCCTTACAACCCCTTGAAGCTGGGGTTATCTACAGTTAGCTCTTATCTACAATTAGCTCTTATCCAGGCAGGTTCTGCACTGGACCCTTGATGGAACTCCAAGCGAAGCCCCTTGCTTCCACAATTAAAATGATTTCGCCAGAAGCGTGTCACTGTTTTTTTGTTGTTAACACTATAGTCGATTCTTATGTAAGCGCCGTGGCAGCTTCTAAAATGGTTATCATAGTAAGAGCGGCCTGGAGTCTTTCTCCACTTTCCGCCTTTACCATACCTATTGTAACATTTTGTGCTAATGGAGTTCAAACTGAGGTTGTCAATACGAATATATCCCCAATCATTTGTATCTGTCCTACTATGTGCCAAGACCATGTTTGGTGCGAGCACCAAACTCATGAGAGTTGCTATGGTAAAAGTTGTTATGAAATGAATAAATAAGTTCATGACTCCTCCTTGATTGTAATATATCTAATGTTGCTCTATGTCTAATGGTGATAGTAATATTCAACTCAATATCTAAATGGTAGCAATCAAATTATTTTCATGGCAGGTGCTTATGGACTAGGAAAGTTGAAATGCTCAATGACTATACTTATTTACTGACTTAACTTTACTGCCCACTGTTTTTCTACCCTAACCTCCGAAAAGATTTCCGTGGGATTGGGGGTCGAAATACCAACGATCACTGTCAGGGTCCCAGGGGTCCCAGGTGGGGATGCTTTTAAGCGTTTTCAAGTGTTTTTTAGGAACAATACCTGGAACTAAGAAAGCTTTTTGTCGATGCAGGGGATAGGGGTTTCTCAACTCAAACCCCAAGACTCCTAAGGTGCTGCGGGCAATATACCAAGTGGCCTGGGGGTTCCAGCCGTGTGCGATTTTTATCACAATGCCTAGGCCCTCGGGGTAGTTCTCGTGGGCAATGGCTAGGCCCAGCAGACCATCAGCTCCTTCTTTGGCAATGACTTGCCCTTGCCCTGACTTAATAATGGTGGTGTCCAAACGATTATAGCCTCCCACAAGGTCGGGCTCTCGAACCATCCCCTCCCAAATCCAATCTTCATGGCGATTTTGAGTAAGGCCGGCATAGCATTTTGCCAGTTCGTTCACTGTCATTGAACAAGTGGGAAGGCCATCACCATCTTTGGCAATTTTTAAAGGCTTCCAGTCTTTTCCTAAATAGCATTGAATACATTTTAAGTACTCTTTGAAAATGCGATGACTGGGTAGAGTGTAGCCAGCGCGGTTCCACCCCTTTTCTCGGCACCCTCTAAGAATGGCGGCATGTTGCCCTGATGAGTTGTTGTACCAGCGACGCGGGCGGCGGACTTGTCTCCCAAACTGAACGAGGGGAAGGTCCAGGGGTGTTTGCATCAAACCCCACTCTCCTTGGCTTAGGAGAGATTGTGCGGCTTCCACATGGGCCACAGTGCCGTTGTGGCTGGCGACACTGATGGCTTTTTGTTTCCAGTTGGTGATAGGCTCCAGTTCTTTAGCAAAAACCTTTAAGTAAAAGGGTTTCATCATACTGCGCCCATAACACAAAACATTTCCCCCAAAGGAATGAATGAGACTTTTTCCACTGTACCAAGAGATAGCCCCATGGACTGTGGTTTCACTCACACCATTTCTTCGGTAGTCGACCAAGGGTTCCCATTCCACATGGCGACCTGTGGGAATATTGTCTTCTTGTTCACCGAGGGGATCGCAGGGGTAATTGTTTTCTAAATTTTGATTCACAGGCTCCTCATTTCATAGAGTGGCAATGACTTTGAATTCCACAGCAATGGAGGTGGGTAGGGAGAGGACTTCAATAGTGGTTCTGGTGGGGCCAATGGACGAAAAATATTCGGCATAGACTTTGTTAAAGATTTTAAAATCGTTTTTCATGTCTGTTAAAAACACTTGGATATCGACCACTTTTTCTAAAGAGCTTCCAGAGCTTTCTAGGATGGCTTGAACGTTGGCAATCACAGACTTTGTTTGTAGGGTGATGTCTTTTTCCACCACATGCCCTTGGTTATTGAGAGTAACGCCAGGGATGTCAACACTTCCTTTTTTTCTTGGTCCCACTCCAGATAGAAAAAGAAGGGATCCCGCTTTTCTGGCATGGGGATAAGCTCCCACAGGTTCGGGAGCCTCCGGGCTCATCAGAAATTCTTTGTTTTCTTGACTTTTTGCCACTACTCGAACCTCCGAAGAGCCATGAGTCATGGAGAGGGCGCACTCCCCTCACCGATCTTCGTTACTACTACGGTATGAATTGGGAAAAATCAAAGTCAGGTCTGCTAAAAACACATGCATTATTGTTGCTGTCGTCAATTGCACTCACACTGGGTACGATAAATTTTCCCGCAGCCGCCTCTGTGACCTCTAAAGGATTTGAGATAATCCAAGTCCAATCCGTCGACGCTTGTCCTTGGTCTGTTGTTAAGCGTAAAGCTATTCTTTGTTCACTGTCAGCACAGGTGACAGTGGTGCCATCGGAAAGTGTATTACTAGGTGCTTGTGGATTTTCACAAACATCGTATTCCTGGTCTGTGTCTGCAGTGCAGCCTCCACTACTGGATGCTGTTTGAAATCTAATATGATCAGACATTTCTATGACGACACAGGGGTATGTGCCTATGGGTATCCTGCCGACCCCTAAGTTGACAGCGCCATCGGCACTTATAAGATTGACGGGGCTGGGATTGCTTCCATTATCGATAACAGAGGTAAGGTTCGAACAATCATCGTTTGTACTTACGGCAAAGCTATAAAGCCTTATGCTGAGCTCAGTGGCATCAGCAGCTAGGGCTGAAGAAATGTGGAACCAAAAAGAAATGATTGGAATCGTGATTAAGAATAAGTATTTCATATGCGAGTACCTCATACATGTTGTTAGTAGTTGTTAGTTATTGAGTTGTTATCTTAATTGATTTTTTCATTGACCTCATTAATATGTTTTTAATTCAATGACTATAGATTATTGATAAAACTAAATCTCATCGTCCCCTTGGAGGGTAAAAGTCACAGTATTGTCATCAGTATTGTCATCATCATCTCCACAGCTGACACAAAAAACCAAGGCGATTGTAGAAATAAATAAAGCGATATATTTTTTCATTTTTACTCCTTTTGTTGTTGTTTTGATTGTTTCATAATTTTATGTTTTGCACTTGCCTAGCAAGTCCCTGAATGATTATATCGGGTGATATTTGTTAGATTCAAATAAATAATTTTCAAGAAGATAAAGTCTGGACTTATAGCTCGATAGCGGTTTAACCATACAGCATATAGCACTGCCTTCCCCAGATTTCGCTTAAAAACCGTATTCCAACTTTTCATGCGAAGAGTTTTCGTGCGAAGGCAAGGCAATTGAAGATTGCTTGATGACCAAGGATTATTTATATTCTCATCCTATGCGTGTGCTTCAAGTTTATAAAACGGCGTGGCCTGATTCTGTGGGTGGGGTAGAGCAAGTGATGGACCAATTGGCTTGCGGTGTTGAGCGTCATGGTGTGTTATCTAGCGTCTATGCATTGAGTGAGTCTGTGACTTCTTCAGAGCCAGTTTCTATCAATGGCTATGACCTCTATCGAGTGAAGCAAAGCTTTAATGTGGCCTCCATGGGTGTCTCTTTTGCATCTTTTTTAAGGTTCGCAGAGATAGCAAAGAGGTTTGATATCATTCACTACCACTTTCCGTGGCCCTTTATGGATATTTTGCATTTTGCATGTGGTATTAAAAAGCCAGCACTGGTGACATATCATTCCGACATCATACGGCAGAAAAAATGGCTTTTCCTATATGGGCCCTTGATGCACCATTTTCTCAGTCATATGCAAGCAATTGTGGCGACGTCCTCCAACTATAAGCACTCTAGTGCCATTTTGCAAAAGTACATAGATAAGGTGGATGTCATACCGATAGGTATAGACAAGAGCCTTTATCCTGCAGCCTCCGAGGCCAGGGTTCAAGGGTGGAAGCAAAAGCTGGGGGGGCGGTTTTTCCTGTTTATTGGCGTTATGCGTTACTACAAGGGTTTGCAATTTCTTCTCGAAGCCATGGCTCGTGCTCAGTCTCGAGAGGCCACCTTTCAAGTGGCTTTGGCTGGAGAAGGTCCCATGGAGCCCCAATTAAGAGTTCAGGTGAAGCGGTTGGGCCTTAAAAATGTTCACTTTCTTGGCCCTGTCTCAGGCGAGGATAAATCAGCTCTGCTCGAGGCTTGTTATGGCTATGTGTTTCCCTCCCATATGCGCTCAGAAGCTTTTGGAGTTTCTCTTTTGGAAGGGGCTATGTATGGCAAACCACTTATTTCCTGTGAAATAGGCACGGGGACCACCTATATTAATATTCATGGTCAGACGGGTCTTGTCGTACCACCCCAAGACTCCATGGCTCTGGACCAAGCCATGCAATATCTCATTGACAACTTCAAAAAATCAGATGCAATGGGGAAACATGCTGAAAGAAGGTATTGGCAGCTTTTTACTGGAGATCAGCAGGCAGCCAGTTATGTGAAGCTCTACAGGCGCCTTTTTTCTAAAAAAGATGAGTATTTACCAAAAGGCCATTGACAAAACACCTAAATAGAGAACATAGTCGTCTTTTCTGTGCCTTAGCTATTTCTTGGGCAAGAGGGCCTTCAGTCCTTCCTTTTTTGGGTTTCCTTCCTTATCTGGTTCATATTCAAGGGGGGCTAAATTTTGGATACTGAGGTTTGTCAAACTCATGGGAAAGTGGGTTGTTGCGCTTAAAATAAATAAAGTTATGGAACTGAAGATATAGTGAGTAAATCTGAAGACATAGTGACATAGTTATAGAGACGTAGGTTCAAGACACATAAGTTCATAAGTCATTTATATTAAGTGAAGTAGGTGAAACAATGCAAAGCCAGAAAATTCGCATTCGCTTGAAGGCTTTCGACCACAAGCTGCTCGATCAATCCACTCGGGAGATTGTTGATACAGCTCGTAGGACCGGGGCCTCTGTTGCTGGACCCATTCCGCTACCCACCCGGGTGAATCGCTACACTGTGCTGCGCTCTCCTCATGTGAATAAAAAATCCCGTGAGCAATTTGAAATTAGAACTCACAAGCGTTTGTTGGATATTTTAGAGCCAACTCAGCAAACCATTGACCAACTTATGAAGCTTGATTTGTCGGCAGGGGTCGACGTGGAAATCAAACTATCCGCAGTAGGTACTTAAAGCTGGAAAATCCAGGTTGAAAAAGAGAGAAGAGAGAAAAACATGAGTGAGGAAATAAAAAAACAACCGCTTGAGTCTTCAGATGCTCCAGGTGCTTCCAAAGAGGTGAAACCTCCAGCCAACCAAGAAATAAAATTAAATGGTCTTTACCTTATTAAAAAGGGGATGTCTTTTGTTTACAGTGACACAGGCAAAGCAATTCCTGTAACAGTTTTGGAGTATAAGCTCAGTGTGGTTTCTCAAATTAAGGATCATGTAAAAGATGGATATCAAGCCGTGCAAATAGCTTGTATGCCTAGGAGAGCTGCCACGGAGGCGGAAAAAGGCCACCTCAAAGCCTCTGGGATGGAGAATGGAGCCCGTGTGATTAAGGAAATTCGTCAGCCTCTTCCCGAGGGAATTTGTGTGGGACAAAGGGTTCTTATCAAGAGTTTATCCAAGGGAGATCAAATCAGTATCATGGGTTACTCTAAGGGGCGTGGCTTTTCTGGAACTTTGAAACGCTGGGGTTTTGGTGGAGGTCCAGCCTCCCATGGGTCCGGTTTTCATCGTCGTCCAGGCTCCATAGGTAACTGTGCGGATCCCGGTCGCGTGATGCCCGGTCACAAGATGGCTGGTCAATTTGGTGTTGAGAGAGTCACTATTCCTCGCACAAGTGTGGTGGATGTGCTTCTTGAGGAAAGCGTGGTTCTTGTGAAGGGTCCTGTACCGGGAGCGATGAATTCTCTCATTCAGGTCATGAAGGTATCGTGATGGTAACTATGGAAGTGGTTGATTGGAATAAGCAAAAAGTGAGCAGTGTCGAATTGCAAAGCAAGATTTTTGATGTGGAGGTTCGCAAAGATATCCTGCATACTGTTGTTAGGTGGCAGCTTGCTTGTCGAAGAAGTGGAAACCACCAGGCAAAAACTCGCGCCATGGTCAGTGGGGGAGGCTCCAAACCCTTTAAGCAAAAGGGCACAGGGAATGCTCGTCAGGGTTCTTCTCGTTCTCCATTGCTTGAAGGTGGTGGAGTGATCTTCGCCCCTCAACCTCGGGATTATTCCTACACAGTGCCTAAAAAACAAAAGCGCAAAGCCCTTTGCTCGGCCCTTTCCTACTTAAAAGGAGAGGGGAGACTTTTTGTTATTGACCAATTGGATTCCCCCGATGGAAAAACAAAAATTTTAGCCAGTTGCCTTCACTCCCTGGGAGTCAAACAAGCCCTATTTATTGACAAAGAGGTGAACCCGTTGTTTCAAAGAGCGATACGTAATATACCTAGGGTTCGTTACAATAATGTGGAGGGTGTGAATGTTTATGATCTCCTCAAGTACAATTGTCTTGTTTTAACTCCAAAAGCTGTGAAGGCTCTGGAGTGTCGTTGTTTAGGGGAGAGTGACTAAGATGCATAAAGCCTGTTATGTGATAAAACGACCTTTAGTCAGTGACAAGACCCGGGGCATACAAGGAGTTTATGTTTTTGAAGTGGATCGCAATGCCACAAAGGTAGATGTTAGAAATGCCGTGGAAAAGTATTTTAGAGTGAAAGTAGGGTCCGTTCGTACCTTGGTTTGTCGAGGGCGCTCCAAGAAGACACGAGTGGGGCTTGGCCCTGTGCGCTATTGGAAAAAGGCCATTGTTAAGCTGGCACCCGGCCAGAAAATTTCAACTTTTGAGGGAACTTAGATTTTTGAGAGACGTGGATTTTTGAGGGAGATTTCTTGTGGGTATTAAAGTTTTAAAACCGAGAACAAACGGTCTTCGTAATATGACGGCCTTTGACTTTAAGGAGTTGACTAAATCGACTCCAGAAAAATCACTCACTGAGGCTAAGCATAAAACTGGAGGTCGCAACAACCGAGGGCGAATCACTATGCGCCATATCGGAGGAGGGCATAAGCGGCACTATCGTATTATTGATTTCAAACGCAAGAAAATGGAAATACCAGCTGTTGTTAAATCCATTGAATACGACCCCAACCGCACCTGTCGCATTGCCCTCATCTGTTATGAAAATGGTGAAAAAAGTTACATACTCTGCCCTGTGGGTTTAAGCGTGGGTGACCATGTTGTTTCCAGTGGATCCGCAGATATTAAACCGGGGAACTGTCTTCCCCTAAACTCTATTCCCACGGGCACAACTATTCACAATGTTGAAATGAGGCCAGGCAAGGGAGGGCAAATGGCTCGTGGAGCTGGTGTGGGTGCAACCCTTGTGGCCAAGCTTGGTATATATTGTCAAGTCAAGCTCCCCTCTGGGGAAGTACGGCAAGTCCTTTCTACTTGCAAGGCCAGCATTGGCCAAGTTGGCAACACAGAGCATGAAAATCTCAATGTGGGCAAGGCGGGGCGCACTCGTTGGAAAGGTCGTCGCCCCAAAGTTCGAGGAATGGCTATGAACCCCATTGACCACCCCTTGGGTGGTGGCGAGGGTGTGGGCAAGGGAAATCATCCAATGACCCCTTGGGGTAAGCCATGTAAGGGGCATAAGACTCGCAATAACAAACGCACAGATAATATGATTGTGAAACGGCGTCGTAAAAAGAAAGAAAGTTAGGAGTAGAGCGTGGCTCGATCGGTAAAAAAGGGTCCTTATATGGACCATCATCTCATGAATAAAATTACAAAGGCCCAAAATACAGGGGATAAGAAGGTCATTAAAACTTGGTCGCGTCGTTCGACCATCACTCCAGAGGCCGTGGGGTTAACAGTTGCGGTTCATAATGGTAAGAAGTTTGTTCCCATCTATGTCACTGAGAATATGATTGGTCATAAATACGGTGAATTTTCCATGACTCGTCAATTTAGTAGTCATTCTGGTGATAAGAAAAAATAAAAAGGTGTTGTGATATGGAAGTCAAAGCTAAATTGCGTTACGCTCGAATTGGAACTATGAAGGCTCGACTGGTGGCCGACCTTGTTCGTGGCAAGGATATCAACACAGCCATAAACCTTCTCACTTTTATGAAGCCCAAGGCAGCTCTTATGATTAAAAAGCTTCTTGAGTCGGCGGTGTCCAATGCAACTTACAAAGAGGTTATTGATGCGGACAACCTTTATGTCAAAAAAATCACAGTGGACCAAGGCCCTGCGATCAAGCGTTTTATGCCTCGAGCTCAAGGGCGAGCCTTTAAAATTAATAAAAAACAAAGTCATATTAGTGTGATTTTAGATGATGAAAGGTAGGATTTGAAGTGGGACAGAAAGTCAACCCGATCGGGTTAAGAGTGGGAGTGATTCGATCTTGGGACTCTCGGTGGTTTGCCAAGGGGCCCAAATACATTGAGAATCTCCACGAGGATTTGCGCTTGCGCAAGTATATCAAAAATAAGCTAAAGCATGCGGGTGTGGCTAAGATTGAAATGGAAAGGGCGGCCCAAAAGCTCAAGATTATTATTTCAACAGCTCGTCCAGGTATTGTTATTGGTAAAAAGGGGACGGGAATTGATGCTTTAAAAACAGATATTCAAAAGGAAACTCCCAATGAGGTTTTCTTGACGATTCAAGAAGTTCGGAAGCCTGATTTGGATGCCCAACTTGTGGCTGAGAATATTGCTCTCCAGTTAGAAAAGCGTATTTCCTGGAGAAGAGTTTTAAAAAAGGCTATGGCGGCTTCTGTGAGAAGTGGTGTTCGTGGAATTAAAGTCATGGTCAGTGGTCGCCTTGACGGTGCGGAGATTGCTCGGACAGAATGGTACAATGAAAAAAGTGTCCCTTTGCACACGCTTCGTGCCGATATTGACTATGGAACAGCAGAGGCATTGACAACTTACGGAATTATTGGAGTGAAGACTTGGATTTATCGTGGAGATGTCCTTTCGACAAAAGAACTTCAGGAGGCCAACCGTGTTAAGTCCTAAGAGAGTCAAGTGGCGGCGGCAACATCGTGGCACTTACGGTGGCTTTGCTTACCGTGGCTCCAGTCTTAGTTTTGGTGATTATGCTCTTGCGGTAACTCAAGCGGGGCGTATTACATCTCGCCAAATTGAATCCAGTCGTATTGCCATCAGCCGATCGGTCAAGCGTGGTGGAAATATATGGATAAGAATTTTCCCGGATCTTCCCATTACAAAAAAACCTGCGGAAGTTCGTATGGGTAAAGGAAAGGGAAGCCCTGAGTTGTGGGTGGCTAAGGTGAAACCTGGTCGCATTATTTTTGAAATGAACGGAGTGACTCGAGAGCAGGCTGAAACAGCTTTTCGTCTTGCTGCTCACAAGCTACCCCTTAAGACTCACTTTTTGGCGCGTAGTTAAGTAAGAATAAATTAAAAGGGAAGGTACAAAATAATGAAATTTACAGAAATTCAAGGCTTAGACTCTGAAGAGTTAAAAAAGAGGTTATTGGCGTCTAGGGAGGATTATTTTCAATCCAAAATGGTGCATGCCTTTGGGCAACTTTCTAACTCCAATCATCTTCGACAAGTTCGGCGGAATATTGCGAGAATTGAAACAGCTTTAACAGCCTTAAGAGCTAAGGGCGACTCTTCTCCCTCGCCTTCTACAGAGAGGTTACAATGAGTGAAATTGAAGTTGTGTCAGGGGGGGCTTCACCCCCAGTAGAAGGCTCCTCATCCCCATGTTTCCCCTCGAAGGGGATGGTTAAGGTGAGAGGTCGTATGAATGAGGTTGTCGGAGAAGTGACTTCCGACAAAATGGATAAGACCATTTCTGTTTTGATCTATCGTTTGGTCAAGCACAAGCGTTATGGAAAGTTTATCCGTCGAACCTCTGTCTTCAAGGCCCACGATGAGTGCAATACAGCCAAAGTGGGGGATCGTGTGAAGATTTATGAAGTGCGTCCCATGAGTCGAACCAAGCGGTGGAAGCTTCGAGAGATTGTAAGCCGTGCTGAAAAGGAAACATCAATATGATTCAGATGCAATCGTGGTTGAAAGTGGCCGACAACTCAGGTGCTCGTGAGGTTCAGTGTATTAAGGTTTTAGGTGGTAGTCAGCGTCGCTCAGCTTTTGTGGGTGATATTATTGTTGTTTCTATCAAGGAGGCACTTCCTAAGTCGAAAGTTAAAAAGGGAGACGTGGCCAAAGCTGTGATTGTTCGCACTATTCACAAGATTCGTCGTCCCGATGGAAGTTATGTGCGCTTTGATGACAACTCGGCGGTCCTTATCAACGCCTCTAAAGAGCCCATTGGAACACGCATTTTTGGGCCTGTGGCCAGAGAGTTAAGGGCTAAGAAATTTATTAAGATCATATCTTTGGCACCAGAAGTTCTGTAGTGAGCTAAGAGTAAAGAAGTTAGGGGTAGAGGAGTCCAAGTGAGTTCGTTGCAAGAGAAGTATAAAACAGAAGCTGTTTCCGTTTTGATGAAGCAGTTGGGAACCAAAAATGTCATGGAGGTTCCCAAGCTTCAAAAAGTGGTTTTGAACGTATGTATCAGTGAGGCTGTTAAAAATCCAAAGATACTCAATGTGGCGGTGGAGGAACTCACGGCCATCACAGGACAAAAGGCACAGATCACAAAAGCTAAAAAGGCCATTGCTAACTTTAAATTGCGTGAGGGAATGCCCTTGGGGGCTGCAGTGACTTTGAGAAGACAAAAAATGTACACTTTTCTCGAAAAGCTCATCCACTTTTCTATTCCTCGTGTCAGTGACTTTAGGGGGCTTTCTCCCAAGGGCTTTGATGGTCGTGGAAATTACAATATGGGTTTGAAGGAGCAAATTGTTTTTCCCGAAATCAGCTATGATAAGGTTGATAAGGTGCGGGGATTGAATATCACTATTTGCACATCCAGTTCCACCGATGCAGGCGGAAAGGCTTTACTAGAGGCTATAGGTATGCCTTTCAAAAAGTAGAAGAAAGCAGGGTGAAGTAAAGCAATCCGAGCACGTAAGAGAAAACAGGCAAAGCCAAGACATAGTAGAAACACTTAGGAGATATATGGATACGATTGGGGACTTTTTAACGAGAATGAGAAATGCAGGTATGGCGAAGCATGACAAAGTGGATGTACCATGTTCAAATATGCGTGTGGGTATTGCAAAAGTACTCCAAGATGCCGGTTATATTCGACAATATAAGGCAGCTAAAGACGATAAGCAGGGTGTTATGCGTGTGTATCTTCGTTATGATCAAAAGGGTCGTCATGTCATTACCGAAGTTAGTCGTGTCAGTCGCCCAGGGAAGAGAGTTTATGTGGGGGCCAACGATATTCCAAAGGTTCGCTCAGGTTACGGTATAGCTATTTTAAGTACCAATAAAGGTGTTATAAGTGGTGAGCAAGCGGTGAAAGAAAATGTAGGCGGTGAAGTTCTATGTCGAGTTTGGTAGGTCAATAATGTCGCGTATTGGAAGAGCAACAATATTTTTTGAAAAGGATGTCAACGTCACAATAGATGGAGACAATATCGTTACAGTGAAGTCTGGTAAGCACACCCAGATGGTTCGGGTGAAACCAGAGATTAAGGTGGAAGTGGGTGAGGGACAAGTGAACTTGACTCGCTCCAATGATGATCCTCATATTCGCGCCTTTCACGGTCTCTACAGGGCCCTTATTCAAAATGCTGTGACGGGTGTATCCAAGGGTTGGTCCAAGGAGCTTGAGCTTAACGGAGTGGGTTATCGTGCTTCTGTAAAGGGTCGAATTCTAGAGTTGAACTTAGGGTATAGCCATCCTATTTCCTATGATATTCCCTTGGGGATTGATGTGAAAGTGGAGAAAAACACCAAAGTTGTGATTGGGGGTCCCAGCCGCCAACTTGTGGGTCAAGTGGCTGCTACGATTCGAGGTTTTCGTCCTCCGGAGCCCTTTCTTGGCAAGGGAGTGAAGTACAGTGATGAACACATTCGACGTAAAGCTGGTAAATCAGCCGTAAAATCATAAAGTGGGAGATTGAAGTTATAAATCGGAATTGGAGTTTAAAATGAGATTAAAATTTAGTAAGCAAGCCAGCTTGCGATTAAAGAGTCGGCTAAAAAATAAGGTTCGTGTGCGAAAGAAGATCGCTGGTACAGCGCAAAGACCTCGTCTCGCTGTTTTTAGGAGTTGTCGACATATCTACGCTCAGTTGGTGGTGGACACAGAGGCCAAAGTGCTAACTTCGGCATCGACTCTTGAGAAAAATGTCCCCACAGGTTCGAGCAGTTCTGTGGATGCTGCCAAGTGGGTGGGACAAGAACTTGGTAAAAGAGCCCAGGAGAAGAGCATTAAGAATATTGTTTTTGATCGCAGCGGTTATGTTTTTCACGGTCGAGTGAAAGCTGTGGCCGAAGGAGCGCGTGAGTCAGGTTTAAATTTTTAAGTTTGTGGAAGCATGAGTTTGTAGAGTTAAATTTGCAGAGTTAGAAAAAAAAGATATAGCCTCCCGTGAGCCTCCGTGGAGGTATAAGTTCACAGAGGTGCTAAATCCATCTCTCCCGTGAAGGCACCTAGGCATTAGGAGAAGTCAGTGGAAAAAAAGCAAGAAGAAGTTCAAGAGAGAGTTGTTGCTATCAATCGAGTGGCTAAAGTGGTTAAGGGAGGGCGTCGCTTTTCTTTTTCCGCTCTTGTTGTTGTTGGAAGTGGCTTGGGAGAGGTTGGCTTTGGATCAGGTAAAGCAGGTGAAGTGCCAGAGGCCATTAACAAGGCCAGTCGTATTGCTAAAAAGTCCATGCGCAAATTTTTATTAAAAGAGGGGCGAACGATTCCCCATGAGGTGGTTGGTAAATTTGGAGCGGCCCGTGTGATTTTGATTCCTGCGGCCCCCGGGACAGGGGTCATTGCTGGGGGGCCTGTGCGTGCTGTTTTGGAAAGTGCGGGGGTGAAAGATATTCTTACCAAGTGTGTGGGCACTCGGAATCCCCACAGCGCTGTGAGGGCGACTCTTGAGGGGCTAGGACAACTTGTTGACTCTCGTCCTTCAAAGTTTGAGGGTTAAGACCAAAGAACTAAAGAACCAAAGAACTAAAGAACTAAGAATTTAAGGAGCTAAAGAAAGCTTCAAAAAGACGAGGTGTAAAGAAAGTGGCCAAAGAATTTAAAGTGAAGCAAGTGAGGAGCACTATTGGCAAAACGAGAAAGCAAAAAGAGGCCATTCGTTGCCTCGGTCTTCGTGGAATTGGCAAGGAAGTTATTGTCAAAGATAATCCAGCCCAAAGGGGGCAAATATTAAAGGTGCAGCACCTTGTATCTGTAACACCCATTCACTGAATGGGTTGAATGGATGATTTATGATTGAATTGATGGAGGATAAAGATGAGTTTATTAAGTGAGCTAAAGTCCCAAAAGGGTTCCACTCACTCCAAGCGTCGAGTGGGTCGAGGTCCAGCCTCAGGTTGGGGTGGGACATCAGGCAAAGGGCATAAAGGTCAGAAGGCGAGAGCGGGTGCACCTATTCGTCGTGGATTTGAAGGTGGACAAACTCCCTTACATATTCGCTTGCCCAAGTTTGGTTTTACTAACAATCGCTTTAGAAAGACCTATGAAATTGTCAACCTAGAGCAGTTAAGCCAACTGGATGTTGGTGGAGAGATCACTCCTGAAGTTTTAAAGGAAAAGGGTTTGATTCATCATACATCAGCTATTAAAATACTGGGGCGTGGAGAAGTAACAAAGCCTCTGCATATCAAGGCTCACAAGTGGAGCCAGTCAGCTCAAAGAGCTATTGAAGCTGCTGGTGGAAAGGTTGAGGCTGTTCAGTGAGTGTATCTGAGAACCTTACCGTTCCTCGCGAGCTACAAAAGAGGATATTGTTTACCTTGGCGATGTTGGCTATTTATCGCATGGGTATTGCTGTGCCCACTCCTGGTGTGGATGCTGAAGCTATGATGGCTTTTTCTAAGTCTCAAGGAGCGGGGCTATTTGGTATTTTCAACACTTTTACAGGAGGTGCTCTTGAGCGGTTCAGTGTCTTTGCCCTTGGAATTATGCCTTACATTTCAGCCTCCATTATTTTTCAGCTCTTGCAATCAGCCGTTCCAAGCCTTCAAGCTTTAAAAAAAGAGGGAGAGCAAGGAAGAAAGAAAATTAGCCAATACACCCGTTATGCCACAGTTCTTTTGGCGGCGGTTCAGGGCTATGCCATGGCCAGTTTACTCATCAAAACCAGTCAAGCGGGTCAGCCCATTGTCTCCCACCCTATGTTTGGTTTTGTGCCTTTTGAAGTGTTAACCGTTGTGACTTTGACGGCGGGAACCTGTTTCATCATGTGGTTGGGGGAGCAGATCACAGAAAGGGGAGTGGGCAATGGGGCGAGCCTTATTATTTTCGCAGGTATTGCTTCAAGCATTCCCAGTGGGGCGACAGCTCTTTTTCAGAGTGTGTCCAATGGTCATGTGAGTGGGGTTTTAGCTCTTGTTATCATTGCGGGCTGTCTTTTATCTGTGGCTGGCATCGTGTTTATGGAGGTGGCTCAGCGCCGGATTCCCATTCAATACTCTCAAAAGGGAACTGGTCGTCAAGCTATGCAGCAGAAAGTAAGTCATTTGCCTTTAAAAATTAATTTTGCCAATGTTATTCCTCCTATTTTTGCCAGCAGCTTATTGGCATTTCCCGCAACAATGGTCAGCTTTTTTGATACTCCTTGGCTCAATCAAATGGCCAACCAGTTTACTCCCACAGGGGCTATCTACAATGTTGTTTTTATTGTTTTGGTTGTGTTTTTCTGTTTCTTTTATACAGAAATTGTTTTTAACCCCATGGAGGTGGCAGACAATTTAAAAAAATATGGAGGTTTTATTCCCGGTATTCGCGCTGGAAAAAGCACGGCTGAGTATATTAAGAGAGTGCTGGACCGTCTTACTGTGACGGGATCTATTTATTTGAGTTTTATTTGTATTGCTCCCACCTTGCTGGTGAGCAAGCTCAGTCTCCCCTTTGGCTTTAGTGGTACAAGTCTTTTAATCCTTGTGGGAGTGGCTTTGGATACGAGCCAACAGATTCAATCTCACATGTTAACCGCTAAATACGATGGGGTCATGAAGGGTGTAAAAATGAAGCGACGGAGGGTTAGTTATTGATGAATATACTCTTATTTGGTCCTCCCGGTGCAGGTAAGGGGACTCAGTCCACTTTGTTTGTTCAAAGATATGGAGTCAAGCATATTAGCACAGGGATGTTGTTTAGGCAGGCCATTGATTCAAAGACTTCACTGGGTCTCAGGGCCCAAGGCTATATGCGTCAAGGTGATCTTGTCCCCGACGCCATTGTCATTGATATGCTCAAGGATGCCTTGTACTCTCTCAAGGGACAGAGTTTTGTTTTGGATGGTTTTCCAAGAACGGTGGTGCAGGCTAAGTCCCTGGAGCAGCAGCTTCTCAACCTTGACTTGGATTTGGGAAGGGCTATTTTTTTGGATGTCCCTGAGGGTTTTCTAATGCGTCGTATTCTTGGTCGCCGTATTTGTCGAGATTGTGGTTTCAATTATCATATAGAGTCTTTTCCTCCCAAAAAAGAAGGCCAATGTGACCACTGTGGGGGAGAGGTGACTCAGAGGGCTGATGACTGTGAAAGTGCTATTAGAAAAAGGCTTGAGATTTACAGGGAGTCCACAACGCCACTCATGAAGTATTTTGAAGAAAAGGAGAAGTTAGTATCTTTGGATGGAACGGGTTCAGCGGAAGATGTTTTTGGGCGAATTGTGAATGAGTTGAAAATGTAGTTGGAAGAACTTCAGAGCAGGGTTATGCTGGACAGGCCATATAAGACATGTTACAAGGCTTGCTAACTGTGCTCCTAGTATTTATTTATTGTCATGTTGATGGCTGCCCATGTTATGGTATTCCATACTTATTGGCTCCATTTTTATTTGGCTTTACTGAGAGGTGTGTTGTGAAAGTTAGGGCTTCTGTCAAAGTGATGTGTCCAAAGTGTAAGGTGATTAAAAGGCGAGGTGTGATTCGTGTTATTTGTGAAAACCCCAAGCATAAACAAAGGCAAGGTTAGATATGGCGCGTATTGGTGGTGTGGATTTACCTCGTAAGAAGAGGTTAGAGGTTGCATTGACTTATGTTTTTGGCATAGGTAGGGCGCGTGCTAAAGAAATTTGTAAGCTCACAGGTTTAGGAGATAAGATTCGTGCAGATGAACTCACGGAAGATCAAGTTGTCCAGCTTCGTTCGGTGATTGAAAGCAACTACAAAGTTGAAGGTGATTTAAGGCGTGATGTGGGGCTGTCTATAAAACGTCTCATGGACCTAGGGTGTTACAGAGGCATAAGACATCGAAGGGGACTCCCTGTCCGGGGGCAAAGCACCCGTCAGAATGCTCGCACCCGTAAGGGTCCTAAGAAGACGGTGGCAAATAAGAAAAAGGCTGTTTAAAGTTTAAATGACATAAAAACTTAGAAGTCTTTTTTTAAAGGATTTGTTAGAAATTATTAGAGATTATTCGAAATCGTTGAGAATTATATCATTGGGAATTATTAAGAATCTATTAGGAATCTAAAGGTATGGCAGTTCGAAAGAGTGTTAAGAAAAAAGTAAAAAAAAATGTTTCTTCCGGTCGGTGTTATGTTGAAGCTGGTTTTGGAAACACCATTGTCTCCATAACAGATGGTGGAGGCAATGTTCTGTGTTGGTCATCAGCGGGGGCCTTGGGTTTTAAGGGAAGCCGCAAGGAAACTCCCTTTGCAGCACAAATGGCAGCTGAGGATGCGGCTAAGAAGGCTTTGGGTTTTGGTATGAAGTCAGTGGAATTATTTTTGACAGGCCCAGGGGCCGGACGTGAGCCAGCAGTTCGAGCTATTTCCAATGCAGGTATTCGTGTGGTGTCTTTAAGAGACGTGACCCCTGTTCCCCATAATGGTTGTCGCCCCCCTAAGAGACGTCGAGTTTAGTTTAGAATCTTATTATTTATTTATTCATTCATTCATTATTTTGGAGGAACCCCATGCAGCAGCATTATTACAAATTTTGGCACGATCTTATTCGTCCGAAAAGTTTTGAAGTTGATACAGACAATCTTACGGATCAATACGGTAAGTTCTCGGTTCGTCCTCTTGAGAGGGGCTATGGTGTGACACTGGGAAATTCCCTTCGTCGAATTCTTTTGAGTTCAATGATGGGATCAGCTGTTTCAGCAGTGAAATTTGAGGGAGTGCTCCATGAGTTTAGCACGATCTCTGAGGTTCTTGAGGATGTCTCAGATATTGTTTTAAACTTAAAAGAGGTTCGCTTTAAGCAATATGACTCTGAGCCTAAAAATCTATTCATTAGAAAAAAGGGGCCTGGGGTTGTGACCGCAGCAGATATTCAAGTCAACGACCAAATCGAGGTGCTTAATCCCAGTCAGCATATTGCAACTTTGGGTAAAAAGGCGAATTTTGAGGCTGAGATCGTTGTGAGTTTTAAGCGTGGATATGTGGAGGCCAGTGAGGGGAGTTTTCCCATAGGTTTTGTTGCTATGGATGCTTTTCATAGTCCTGTTCGGCGTGTGAATTACAATATTGCCAATGCCCGTGTGGGTCAGAGAACAGACTATGATGCTTTGAGCTTAGAGGTTTGGACAGATGGATCTTTGAAACCTGAAGAAGCTGTTTCTCTCGGTTCCAAAATTCTTAAAGAGCAGCTTCAGATTTTTGTAACATTTGATGAAAGTCTTGGACCTGAAGAAGTCAAGGAAGTTGCACAAAGCACTCAATTGGATGAAAATCTATTTCGCTCTGTGGATGACCTTGAACTCTCTGTGCGTAGTGCCAACTGCCTCAAGAATGCCAATATTCGCTATATTGGTGAGTTGGTTTGTCGTTCAGAAGCTGAGATGTTAAAAACAAAGAACTTTGGTCGTAAGTCCCTCAATGAAATCAAAGAGATTCTTGTGACCATTGGACTGGATTTAGGAATGGCTATTGAAGGGTGGCCTCCCCCTGGATGGGATCCAAATACAGTGAAGCCGCCGGCTTCCTCTCCCCTCGGTGGGGGGGGGGCGACAGTGATGGTATCCATGGGAGAAGTTTCTAACACAACATCAGAAACCTCCTCAGTGGGTGATAGCGGTAGCTTTGGAGCCACTCAAGATGGGAGATAGACGGGAATGAGACATCGTGTCAATAACCAAGGTTTTGGGCGTAAGCCTGGCCCCAAGAAGGCCCTTGTTAGAGGGCTTGTCAGTTCGCTTGTGGAGCATGAGCGTATACGGACGACACTCACCAAGGCTAAGTATATTCGCCCTTTGGTGGAGAAGGCCATTACACTTGGTCAAAGGGAAAACAGTCTTCATGCGCGTCGCTTGCTTTTGTCCAAGTATCCAAATAAAGATACTGTTCACCGCATTATGACGGATATTGCCCCCCGATTTCGAAATCGTCCAGGTGGCTACACTCGTATCATCAAGCTGGGGCCTCGTCCAGGAGATATGGCCGATATGGCCTATATTGAGTTTGTGGATTACGCTTTGCCTCCTTTGAAAGACGAGGAAACGGTGGATCCTGAAGAGGAAAAACAAAAAACTCAGTTGATGAAACTTTTGGCTTCCCGTAAGGAAGCTCACAAAAAGTCCCGCCGTCAAATACAAAGTAAATCTCGACGCATCAATAGGTAGTTTTCATCGTATTTCTTTGTATCTGCCTATTTTTTGTTATCATCTCAAACAAGTCTCATATAAAGCCACTGAGGGAACTTATCTATAGATTTTAGGTGGTTAAACTCCCTCTATGAATGTCTAAAGGGATCATTATGTAAAAAAAATGTCTATTTTGTGAATTTTTACTAAACATTGTCAAATTATTGGCGATAAATAAATTATCATCACTTTATATGAACTTTTTTTTAATGATGAAGGTGTGTGAAAGTAAAAGGAGTGCATTATGATTAATTGGGATGAGTTTGAACATATACATGTCATTCAAAAGTTGAAACATATTTTAAGCTCTTGGTGGAATGTGGATTTGGTTTTTACCGATGAATATGGTCAAATACGGGGGACCAATTTGCAGGATCAAAGTCAGATGCGTGGAATGAAAATTCAGGAGTCTGACTTAAGTAACCCCGCCATTCGATATTTTCTGGCCAAGGAAAATGTGCGAAAGAGTCTGGCAGAAGCTATATCCCAATCTATTGATGATTTGAAAGTATCAGGAAATCGCTACATTGTTCGCAAGTGGGACACTTCTGGATTTGACATTGTTGTCGTTCCCATTTTGATTGACAATGATTTTATGGGTTCTGTGGTGGCCTTAGGTTTTCTCAAAGAAGAGGGTCCATCCCGACTGCAAGAGATTCAAGAGCGTCTTGCCTTATTGGGGGCAAGTCCTGATGTGATTGAGAAGTCCCTTTTAAAGATTAACTATATTAATGACCAAGATCGACAACATTTTCTAGAACTCATTGAGCTTGTGGCTCAAGAGGTTGTGGTGTTGCATCTGGAAATTACGGCGCGCGAAGATCGTATTAAGGAGCTCAATAAGGAACTTGGAAGTCGCTACAAATACGACAATATGATTGGTAAGTCTAAGCCCATGCAAACTCTCTACTCACTACTTGATAAAATTAAAGGGGCTGAGAGTACGGTGCTTATTCAAGGTGATAATGGAACAGGTAAAGAACTTATCGCCAAGGCCATTCACTACAACTCTTCTAGAAAAGATAAGCAAATTGTGATTCAAAACTGCTCGGCTTTTAATGATAACTTGTTGGAGTCCGAGCTTTTCGGTCACGTTAAAGGGTCTTTTACTGGAGCCGTGAGAGATAAAAAGGGCTTATTTGAAATTGCCAACAATAGTACATTTTTCTTAGATGAGATTGGGGACACTTCGCCGATCATGCAAGTGAAGCTTCTGAGGGTTTTGCAGGAGGGAACTTTTACACCTGTGGGTGGTCTTGAAATGAGAAAAGTCAATGTTCGTATCATTGTGGCGACAAATAAGAATCTTCGAGAAATGGTGAAAGTGGGAAGTTTTCGTGAAGATTTGTACTATCGACTCAATGTTATCAATATCTATGTCCCCTCTCTCAAAGAGAGAAAAGAGGACATTCCCCTACTGGCTGAGTATTTTCTTAACGCGGCCCAAGAGGGAGAAGAGAAGAAGGTTCTTACAAAAAGAGCTTTGGAGAAACTCTATGACTATGCTTGGCCAGGCAATGTGCGTGAGTTGCAAAATGAAATGGAGCGCCTGTTGGTTCTTTCTGGTGCTGAGAATAAGATTACAGCAGATATGCTTTCACCTAAGATATTGGATTCCACCGAAGATGCTAAAATTCAGGGGTCTCGGACTCATGGAAGATTGAAGGATGCCTTGGAAGAGCTAGAGCGAGAAATGATTCAAGAAGGCTTGAGAAGAACGGGGTGGAACAAGTCGAAGTTGGCCAAAGAGCTGGGGATTAGCCGAGCGGGTCTTATCATGAAGGTTGAAAAATACGATTTGGACAAGCGTAAACTCATTAAATAAAATGGTGTTGTTTCAGAGGTCAATCCAGCTGATAGGCCGTTTTATTCTTTATTTAGTGGATACTTTCTGGCGACCACATCTTTGGCCACTTGAAAGGCAGAGGCAAGATGGTCTCTTTGTGAAGCCACACCTTGGGCTGAATCGAGGCGCCCCCCTCCCTTGCCCTTCATGGGAGAGACAATTTTTTGCAATAATTTGCCTGCGGGAATAGATTTGGCCCAGTCTTTGGTGACACTCACAAGGACGGGGTGCTGCCCCTTTTGGCTTTGTTCACCACTGCCATGGACCTGCTGGTCTGAACCAACGATAACGACGACTCCCGATTTTATTTTAGAGCGAAGTTGGTCGCCAATGTCCCTAAGGAGGGCTCGGTCTTCCATATCGATGTCCACCAGGACAAGTTTCCCTTCCACCCCATTATGGGCAAAGGGGTAAGCGCTTTTGATGAGGGAGTTTATATCAATAGATTGGCTTTTCAATTCTTTGATAGTTTTTTGAAGTTTTTTAATTTCATTTTGTTTTTTGTGAACCCAATCCATAATGGTGCTGGTGCTGGTGCTGGTGCTGGTGCTGGTGCTGGTACAATCATGGGTGTCACAGGTGTTGGCACTGGCATGGGTATGGTGTGAATCTTCAAAGCTTTGCCATTTTGTTGGGAGGTGGAGGTGTTCGCGAATCCGCAGGTTTTCCTCGGTATGTTTGAATAAATAATGGGCAGCTTCATCTCCTGTGATAGCTTCCACTCGTCGGACCCCAGCGCTAATACCAACCTCACTGACAATTTTAAATAGGCGAATCATCCCCGTATTGGAAACATGGGTTCCTCCGCAAAGTTCTATGGAAAAATCACCCATTTGCACCACTCGAACTTTTTCTCCGTATTTTTCACCAAACAAGGCCAAAGCTCCTGCGGAGCGAGCCATTTCGGGGGTCATAATTTGTGTTTGAACATCGGTGGTTCTAGAAATAGCTTCATTGACCTGCTTTTCCACCTGGGAGATATCTTTCATGGAGAGGGGTTGGTTATGGGTGAAGTCAAAACGAAGTCGCTGGGTCTCCACAAGGGACCCCGCTTGCCGAACATGGTGTCCAAGGACTTGGCGTAGGGCGGAGTGCATTAAGTGTGTGGCTGAGTGATTTCTGGTGGTGCTTCGACGCTTTAACTCTATGACATGTAGCGTGGCCTGGACTCCCACTTTGATTTCGCCCTTAAGAACTTGGAGGTGATGAAAGAAGATATCATTTTCTTGGGTGCAGTCTATGACCTCAGCCATGCCGCCATCCCTACCATCGTTGACCTTAGCCATGCCATTATCGTTGGGAAAAAAAATAGTGCCTGAATCTCCCACTTGTCCGCCCCCTTCGGCGTAAAAACTTGATCCATTGAAAATGGCAAATCCGCTTTCTCCTGGGGAGAGAGATTCGACGGTTTCGGTTCCATTGGAAAGCAAAAGTAGTTTTTCGGAGTGCTGAATTTGGGTGTGTCCCACAAATTCTGTGGGTCCAAATTCTTGCCTGATCTGTTGTGCTATTTTGATTATATGGGCTCTGTCATTGGGGATACTTTTTGTTTTCCATGAGGTCTTAGCCTTTTTCTTGGCTTCTTTCATATGTTTTTCAAAGCCTGCTTGGTCTACATCCACACCGTTTTCTTGGGCGATGAGCCGTGTGAGGTCTACGGGAAAGCCATAAGTGTCGTAGAGTTTAAACACCACCTCACCGCTGAGAATAGGAAACCCCGATTGAGGCAATTTATTTAAAACCTGTTTAAGGAGGTGATTTCCCTGATCTAGGGTTTTAAGAAATCGCTGCTCTTCATCTTGAACTCTAGAGAGAATAAGATCCCTTTGATCCAAAAGCTCTCCATAGGGGGAACTCATTTCTTGAATAACAGTCTGAACCACATGGTGAAGGAGGCCATCCTCTTGGGTGAGTTGTCTGCCATATCGAACCGCTCGGCGAATGATTCTGCGAAGAACGTAGCCGCGCCCTTCGTTGGAGGGCAGAACGCCGTCAGCAATAAGAAAGGCGGAAGCTCTGGCGTGGTCAGCGAGAACTTTGAGGGCAATGTTGGTCTTGTCGCTGGTGGAGCCTGGAGAGGCATGGAGTTCAAAGTGGGATGAGGATTTATCACAGGCCGCCGAAATGAGCTTTTGAAATAAATCGATGTGGTAGTTGCTCACTTGATTTTGGAGCACACAGGCGAGCCTTTCCAGGCCGGCCCCTGTGTCAATAGAAGGGTTGGGCAGGGGGGTTCGTTTGCCATGGGGACCTTCCACAAATTGCATAAAAACGAGGTTCCAAATCTCCATGTAACGATCCCCTTCGCCTCCGAGGGTGTTGTTGTCTACTCCTTTTCCTTTCCTCTGTATGCCAGGTATACGAGCTATGTTTGCTGGTATGCCCGGTATACTGGGTAGGTCCGGTAGGCCCTCATTCACACCATTCATACTTTCACCGAGGTCATAGTAAACCTCAGAGCATGGACCACAGGGTCCCACATCTCCCATTCTCCAAAAGTTGTCTTTTTCGCCAAACCTGCGAATGCGATCTTTGGGAATGCCCTCTTGTTTGTGCCAAATATCAAAGGCTTCATCATCGGATTCAAACACAGTCACCCAAAGTCGATCCTTGGGAAGAGCGAGTGTGTTTGTAAGAAAGTTCCAGGCGTAGTGGATGGCTTCTTTTTTAAAGTAATCACCAAAGGAAAAATTTCCCAGCATTTCAAAAAATGTATGGTGTCGATCTGTGTACCCCACCTTTTCAAGGTCGTTGTGTTTTCCGCCGGCCCGTACACATTTTTGGACGGTGACGGCTCTGGGATTTTTTCGTTCTTTTAAACCAAGGAAGGTATTTTTAAACTGGTTCATCCCCGCATTGACGAAAAGGAGAGTGGGATCATTTTCAGGAATAAGCCGAGAGCTGGGGAGGTGTTCATGCCCCTGTTGTGCAAATGAATTTATAAAGGTTTTTCTGAGTTCATTGATCTTCATAATATTTTAGGACTTTCTAATCTCACAAATCTCATTGACTTTTTATACCACTGAATTTTCATAGACTACAATTTTCATAGCACCTATGACTATGTATGGTCAATGTCATTCGTCTATGAAAAAGTATGGTCAATGTCATTCGTCTCACCAAAGCACCATACAGATCACCAAAGCACCATATAAAAATGTCGTTAGGATGGAGGCCCTGTGGAGCTTCCCTAGGGCGGAAGATAGGGAAGAGTCAATGGCAAGAATTCTTTTTACTAAATAGAAACTCCATCCTAGAACAACTGCAAGAACAGTCCATACCCATAAAATCGACCACCCCAATCCCAAGGCCTGCTCCGCCCCTAAAGTCATGCTCCCTCCCAAAATCTCCAGGGAGTTGCGTCCCGGCAAAAATGATTCCAATGAACGAAGTAAATCCAGTGATCCCAAGGAACCAAGGGAATCAAATTTTATGATTCCTTTCTCTATGAAGAAATAAAAATGTAAAATCAAGCAAAAAAGAGCATTAGCAAATATCTGAAAGCTCAACCACCACTTTCCACGATCAAACCCCAAACGCCTCATCAAGGTTCTCACACCAGCTTGCTCATCAAGCATTAAATGTTGAAAATGCTTAAAACTTAAGGCCGTAGCTGCCACCCCTCCCCAGAAAAAACCAAACAGGAGGTGCTGAAAATGAAAACTTCCTGTGGTGGCAAAGGCGAACCCTATCACAGAGAATGGGCCCAAACACAGGTAGATCACAAGCTCTCCTACTCCCAAAGCCTTAAAGCCTCGCCCTTTGAGGGAGTAACCCACCAAGCCTATAATGGAAAACAGGGAAACAATCACCAGTGTGAATGGGCGAAACCATAAAATAGGAAGACCAGCACCCATACCAAGAAGCAGCCACACCTTGGCATATTGGTGAATTTGCTTCGCACTCATCCACCCCTTTTTCAAAACAGGGTTGATACGGTATCTTCCTACTCCATCCGTCCCAGTGATATAATCAGAAGAATCATTGAATAAAAACACAGCCAAGTAAAAACATAATAAACTCCATAGAGACAAAGCCATGGAGAGGCCATGAACCTCCCCTTTTCTAAAACCCAAGTAAACAAATAAAATGGGGATGCAGGTCAAGGGAAGCCAGCCCCAGCGAAGGGATTTGAACAAAATCACGAACCAAGAAGGACGAGATATAGAGGCTATATCCACAACCCTAAATGTGATATGGGAAAGGTAGCCATTTAAACTTGGAATAGGAATCGCCCTTTGTGTTGTGGAAAAAGTGCCTTGAAGATAATTTTTGAGCTGGGGGTCCCCCAAGGAAAAAGTGATGTATTTGGAAACATCCACTTTTTTTGGGGGAAGAAGCATGATACTTTTTTTTTCAAGCATAACACTTTCTTTTTCAGGTACGACACTTTCTTGGTTCACAGCCACATGGTTTTCCTTCATATTGTTAGACGACAATTAAAATTGGCCATTTTTATAAGCCGTCGCCAATGAAAAACGGCCAGTTGATGATGTACTGATTTAGTTATTCTTCGTTCAGAGTTTAGTCAAGTGTCTTTATTTTGTTCATCATTTAACTCGGACTATGCTACAAGATTCTGAGGAATGATTTTCTGCCCACCACTTTTGGCATGACCCCAAATGCATCCTTCAGACCTATGGCAGAGTAAATGGAGTATTTTTTTTCAGGATTCCTTGGAGCAGTTAATGTCTAAAGCTCCGCGAGAGTGACGAGCAAATAGTACGGTAGAAGCCAGTTATCCACAAATTTATCCATGGTGACGCTGCGTCTGTGACCCCGATGTCTATCAACGCAGCGCTGCCGGTGTGCCCAGCACAATATAGGAGGTAACGACTATAGAAAGCTGACATGATGATGGTGGTAGGTCCACCGTTCTCGATTTACAGGAATTGGGAACAAACAACCCTAAGCTGCGCAGGGGGCAAGACCTGGGTGGTGAGCGTTAGGGAAAAGGCCAGAATAACTGGTCATGTGTCAATGCCGTTTCCTTAAGAAAAATCTCTTAAAATCATTAGATAAATCGACAAGAATAAGACTTGTTTTATTTTACACCCAACCCTCAACCAAGGAGTAAGTCACATGCAATCCAATATTGATCTCGAAAGCCCCCAAATGACGAGTTCGCGTCACAGATGACCATTTTATTCTACCAAAACTTGATTCTTCCTTCTAAAGATTTTTTAAAGGAGGGTTATTGTGGGTACCCTTGCCCAAATGAGATGGAAACTCATTTCTTACGTATGTATCTATCTCATGCTTATGACGTTTTATCGGGTGTGACATGGAGTAGTGGCACTCAACAAGCCTTAATGGAATATTGCAAGAGCTGTATTCTTATTTTTGGCTCTTCAATTATACAAAGATTCAAATGAGCATAAATGAGGATGAAGACAGTGTGAATCAGTTGGTAAAAAATGACTACAAAAAACCTAACTTTAAACTGATTCTTGATTTCATAATGGATAGCATCCCTCTTTTTGTTGCGGGGCTCTATCAGAAATTTAGGAAGCAGATAAAGTTGCTGATGAAGATTTCAATGGAGAAGAGGAGGCACTTCAAAAGAAGCTATGAAAGGTCTATCAAAAGGGCTGGGAGTTCTTTTAAAAGAAATAGCTTAACGCAGAGGCAGAGGGGTGTGGTGGCTTAAGGAAACGGCATTGACCACAGACTCATCCATGGCGACGCTGCGGCTTGGCCCTCGGGAGCCACAATAAAGCAGCGCTGCTGTGGGTGAGTCTTGTGGATAACGGCGGGCTCTCCACACAAGTGGTTTGGTAGCCCTGTCCTCCGTGTTTTTATGTACAAATCTTAGAAATAACCTGTACATCCAGTTTTTAGCTATTTCCCTAGGGAATTTGGACTTTAAGCTCCGAGAAACTCGGATATAGCCGTTTTGTTTACCACCACCATTTTGATAGAATACTATTCCATTTAGGCGGTGCTTTATCCTCATTGTTCTCTTTGAGTTTACGTAAAACCTTGAAGTAGTTTGAGTTGATCACAATAACATTTAATATTAGGAGACCCATTGCAAATTTGAAAAATTGGTCCACCCATAACAAGTCAGGATATTTGGCCTTGAAAGTGAAGCTCAAAATGACAATCGCAATGGTAATAAAACTACATATCTTCATCCAAGGCTTTTGCATTTTAAATATCTTACGCCGAACATATTTTATGTTTCTGTAGCGTTCTCGCCCATCTTTAGTAAAATAATGATACCAAATTGAAACAGCAGTAATGATAACAGCAATGAGACATAGTGGACCCATTTAAAACCTCCCTAAACACTACAGAAAATGAATTTATAAAATAAAAATTTGATGAATCAGACCTCAGCGCAGCACTGCGTTCCATTTTGGTCAAGGAGGAAGATTGTGAAGGCTCCCCAATGAACTTATCGGATTCCCAAACCAAAAATTAAATCCTACCGACCAATCTCAGTGGACCTCTATGATGATTTTCTTTTTCATTTCTGGGAAAAATCTTAGTTAGTTCCTGTCCAGGGAAGAAAGTTAAGTAGTTTTAAGTATTTACATGCCTTCCCTTTAGATTTTATGCTTTAAAATGGAGTCCATCAAACATAATCCGTGTAAATTCAGTTACTTACATAAAACGGAAAAATAAAATAAGTTCCCCCCCCCTCTCTTGACGAACCTTTCACAGCCCCTCCCTTTCAGTGACTTATGTGGCTATCAACTGGTTACTTGATATGAGAGGAAGAGTTGGATCAACCTGTGTTTCCACCGTGGTGATTTCAAACCTCCTTCAGGGAAATAACATTACGTTGCGCATCAACTTCAAAAAATACTTGACGTGTTTTTTCAGAGAAATAATTTTTGATATTTTATTCTTCATTTATTTTTTATGTAGGTTTTAGGAGGCGTGGGAACCTCTCTATGAGGTAGAATTCTTATCCATGTTCTCCGAGAACCTCTCTGATTTTTTTCTTCTTAAAAGACATCCTTGCTCACTTTTTTCCCTCAAAAAAACGTATGTTAATATAAAAATTAAAGAGAAACTTTCACCAAAGGGGGTACTATGCGCCATTTGAAGAAGACACAGTTGGGACTCTTTTCCCAATATCCTAACCACCAACTCAGTACAGAATTGCAGCAAATTAATAACATCATTGATCGCCATCCAGAGTTTGCCCATATGGTTCATGAAGACCTTGTTAAAGAAAAGAAAGATTCTGGTGATATTGGTATGACATCGGAGCAAGTTCTCAAGGTGGCTATTCTTAAATCCATAAGAGGTCTTTCCTATCGTGCGTTAGCCTTTAATCTTGTCGATTCAGTATCCACCAGAGCTTTTCTGGGCCTTGAATTGGAAGAAAATTACGCTCACTCCACCTTACAGGACTTGATTGTTCAAATAAGTGAAGAAACTTGGGGAATTATTAGCGCCTCTTTAGTTTCAGATGCAAGAGATCAAAAGATTGAGCCGTGTAAGAAAATGAGATTGGACAGTACAGTGACGAAATCAAATATTCATCATCCAACGGATGCATCGCTTTTATATGACTGCATAAGAGTTACAGAAAGAGAATTTAAAAAAGTTCGTAAAAATGTCATGAAAGATTTTTGGCGACTTATTTCAAGAGAAGATCTTAAGAGAGCAAAAACCTTTCTTTACAAAATTAATAATTCCAAAAATGATGCGGAAAGACTACCTTGCTATAAGGAGCTTTTAAAAATCGCTACCAAATTGAACAAAGGATTACCTGATACCATCAGAAAGATAAAAAAAGAACAAAAATGTGTGAAGATGAATGCTTTGAAAAAGAGTCTAAAACAGTTAGAAAATGTTGCCTTCTACCTGGAAAAAATCATCTTTCAAACTCAAAAAAGAGTTATTGAGGGGAAAAAAGTATCTTCTGAAAAAAAGGTCCTATCCATCTTTGAACCGCATACAGACATTATTGTAAAGGGGCAAAGAGAAGTCGAGTTTATAGTGGACCCCAAAAACAGACTGGTTGCTAAGTTACACCGCAGCGGGTAAAAAGCCCCTCATAGGAGGGGATAATGAGAAAGAAACACAGCGCACAATTTAAGGCCAGAGTCGCACTTGACGCCATTCGTGAGACTGACACAATGGCAGAGTTGGCCTCCAAGCATGGAGTTCACCGCATCCAAATCCAAGATTGGAAGAAGCAAGCTATTGAAGCCATTCCTAAGGCCTTAGCGAGCAAAAAAAAGGACAACAACGAGGTAGAAGAACAAAGAAAAACCATTGATGAATTGTATCGGCAAATAGGGCAGTTAAAGGTTGAAAATGATTGGTTAAAAAAAAATCTGAGAGCTTCAATGCCTGAGAAAAAAGCCGCTATCAATTGGAAACATCCAAATATTTGTGTCACTCGCCAATGTGAGTTGCTAGGACTCTCTAAGGGAGCCTTGTACTACAAGCCCATACCTGAGAGTGCCTACAACTTAAAACTGATGAGTTTAATTGACAAACAGTACTTGGAGACCCCTTTTTATGGGAGCCGTAAAATGGCAGCTCACTTAAGACTTAATGGCCATGGGGTCAACCGCAAGAGGATTCAGCGGCTCATGGAAAAGATGTGTCTTTTCGCTATCTTCCCAGGTCCAAACACCAGTCAGCGAAACCATCAGCATAAGGTTTATCCCTACCTAGTTTCTGTCCAGAAAGGCCCATTTTTTGTTCTCTGACACTCCCCATTGAGCCTCCCAATGCCTCAATGGGGGAGTGAGAGTTGGAGATTTGCCACACAAACTCTACAGATTAAGGGGAAAAAGGTCTTTAAGCGACTTGCGCCCTAGTTTTTTCGATTTGAAGACGCACCCCTACCTTTGGAAGATTTTAGCACCTTCGACCTGGTCCATTGCTGTTATTCCTAATGGATAAATTTAGGTGACAGTTGATAATTCATGTCTTGCCAAGACAACAAAATTATAGGCACAAACGGCATTCTTTACATACCTCTTAAAACCATCATGCCCTTTCCAGTAAGCAACTCTCATACCAAAACATCTCTTAAGGAATGAAATAACAGCCTCTATTCCGGCTCTCCAATTGAGAAGATTTTTAAAGACCCAAGCACTTTTAACCATCTTTAATATTTTCATTCCTTTTTTTTCTGGGAAGCAAACATCTTTAGCCCCCATCTCTTTGGCCTCTTCAAGATTTTCTTTTGAAGCAAACCCACCATCTGCACTTACTTTTACAGGGCAAGCCCCATAGGTTTGTGTCACTGAATTCATAACTTTTAAAAACATATCAGAGTCTGCGGGGTTGCCATCAGGGATCTGACAATCTAAAATCATGTTGCTTTGCCCTGAGGTCAGAAAGATTTTATGCCCAAACTCGACTTCTCTTTGCCCCTTTACAATAATGTCTGTATGCGGTTCAAAGATGGATAGGACCTTTTTTTCAGAAGATACTTTTTTCCCCTCAATAACTCTTTTTTGAGTTTGAAAGATGATTTTTTCCAGGTAGAAGGCAACATTTTCTAACTGTTTTAGACTCTTTTTCAAAGCATTCATCTTCACACATTTTTGTTCTTTTTTTATCTTTCTGATGGTATCAGGTAATCCTTTGTTCAATTTGGTAGCGATTTTTAAAAGCTCCTTATAGCAAGGTAGTCTTTCCGCATCATTTTTGGAATTATTAATTTTGTAAAGCAAGGTTTTTGCTCTCTTAAGATCTTCTCTTGAAATAAGTCGCCAAAAATCTTTCATGACATTTTTACGAACTTTTTTAAATTCTCTTTCTGTAACTCTTATGCAGTCATATAAAAGCGATGCATCCGTTGGATGATGAATATTTGATTTCGTCACTGTACTGTCCAATCTCATTTTCTTACACGGCTCAATCTTTTGATCTCTTGCATCTGAAACTAAAGAGGCGCTAATAATTCCCCAAGTTTCTTCACTTATTTGAACAATCAAGTCCTGTAAGGTGGAGTGAGCGTAATTTTCTTCCAATTCAAGGCCCAGAAAAGCTCTGGTGGATACTGAATCGACAAGATTAAAGGCTAACGCACGATAGGAAAGACCTCTTATGGATTTAAGAATAGCCACCTTGAGAACTTGCTCCGATGTCATACCAATATCACCAGAATCTTTCTTTTCTTTAACAAGGTCTTCATGAACCATATGGGCAAACTCTGGATGGCGATCAATGATGTTATTAATTTGCTGCAATTCTGTACTGAGTTGGTGGTTAGGATATTGGGAAAAGAGTCCCAACTGTGTCTTCTTCAAATGGCGCATAGTACCCCCTTTGGTGAAAGTTTCTCTTTAATTTTTATATTAACATACGTTTTTTTGAGGGAAAAAAGTGAGCAAGGATGTCTTTTAAGAAGAAAAAAATCAGAGAGGTTCTCGGAGAACATGGATAAGAATTCTACCTCATAGAGAGGTTCCCACGCCTCCTAAAACCTACATAAAAAATAAATGAAGAATAAAATATCAAAAATTATTTCTCTGAAAAAACACGTCAAGTATTTTTTGAAGTTGATGCGCAACGTAATGTTATTTCCCTGAAGGAGGTTTGAAATCACCACGGTGGAAACACAGGTTGATCCAACTCTTCCTCTCATATCAAGTAACCAGTTGATAGCCACATAAGTCACTGAAAGGGAGGGGCTGTGAAAGGTTCGTCAAGAGAGGGGGGGGGAACTTATTTTATTTTTCCGTTTTATGTAAGTAACTGAATTTACACGGATTATGTTTGATGGACTCCATTTTAAAGCATAAAATCTAAAGGGAAGGCATGTAAATACTTAAAACTACTTAACTTTCTTCCCTGGACAGGAACTACCTACTTAAGGGGCTTAATATCTGCTCCCCCAACCAAGTGTGGGCTACTGATATTACTTTTATAAGGTTGTCTGGTGGCTTTGCTTACTTGGTAGCTGTGATAGATTGGTTTAGCCGATTTGTTCTGTCTTGGAGACTTTCTAATAGCCTTGAGACAACTTTTTGTTTAGAAGTCTTTGAGGAAGCCATAGAAACATTTGGTTGCCCTGATATCGTCAATACTGATCAAGGGTGCCAATTCACTTCTGAGGTTTTCACAAAATTATTGAAAAATCATGGAATCTCGATCAGTATGGACGGCAAAGGCAGGTGTTTAGACAACATCATGATCGAGCGGCTTTGGCGGTCTGTTAAGTACGAAGAGGTTTACTTGAAAGGCTATCAAGACAAATCAATGGTTCAAGCCAACAAAGGTTTTAAAACGTATTTTAATTTTTATAATAATAAAAGGCCACACCAGTCTCTTCAGGATTGCACCCCTTATCAGGTGCATATGGGAGAGGTGGATTTAACACATTAACACGGGGCTTCTTTGTGCGCTGTGGTGTAGCTTAAAAATCAAGTTTTTCAGTCTGACATTGGGGTCCACCTCAGTTTGGGCATAAAATCTTTTTGACCTCAGGGCAAAGCAACATGATTTTAGATTGTCAGATCCCTGATGGCAACCCCGCAGACTCTGATATGTTTTTAAAAGTTATGAATTCAGTGACACAAACCTATGGGGCTTGCCCTGTAAAAGTAAGTGCAGATGGTGGGTTTGCTTCAAAAGAAAATCTTGAAGAGGCCAAAGAGATGGGGGCTAAAGATGTTTGCTTCCCAGAAAAAAAAGGAATGAAAATATTAAAGATGGTTAAAAGTGCTTGGGTCTTTAAAAATCTTCTCAATTGGAGAGCCGGAATAGAGGCTGTTATTTCATTCCTTAAGAGATGTTTTGGTATGAGAGTTGCTTACTGGAAAGGGCATGATGGTTTTAAGAGGTATGTAAAGAATGCCGTTTGTGCCTATAATTTTGTTGTCTTGGCAAGACATGAATTATCAACTGTCACCTAAATTTATCCATTAGGAATAACAGCAATGGACCAGGTCGAAGGTGCTAAAATCTTCCAAAGGTAGGGGTGCGTCTTCAAATCGAAAAAACTAGGGCGCAAGTCGCTTAAAGACCTTTTTCCCCTTAATCTGTAGAGTTTGTGTGGCAAATCTCCAACTCTCACTCCCCCATTGAGGCATTGGGAGGCTCAATGGGGAGTGTCAGAGAACAAAAAATGGGCCTTTCTGGACAGAAACTAACTAAAAGAGGCCAATTATATAGACCAGCGAAGCTGTCCACCGAGTTGCTTCGTGCAAAGAAGTGGGGGTCTAGATAAGATTCATGGGCGTGGGTGGGGAAGCAAGGCGCCCCCATGAATGTTAAGAAGATGAACCTAAAAAGCCCAGCCATAGGCATTGGTCATGTTAAAGAGCGACCTTTAACTGTTGTAGAGGCCATGAGGGAACTCAAGGAAGTTAGGGCTATCCCTGTTAAAATTCGTGATCAAGTCATTTGGACCCGCACAGATATCACTGGCAATGCCAACTCCTTATTTAAAGCCGCAGGCGTCCCCATCCCTCCCAGAATCCTTAATGCCCACAAGTGTGGATAAACAAAATACAACTATATGCGTTAATCCTTTAATATCATTCGTTTGACGCAGATGCTGCTGTCAAACTCGGGAGGAGCATTTTCCAACCGGTCTTGAATTAAGAGTGTCCAAATAGACGAATCATAGGAATATGTTGTTTTAGAGATGTAAATAAAAAGCCATTAACCATGAAGAAGAAGTGCTAGAAAGAACTTGGTGAGAGATTTCGGAAGGACGGGTGACCGTATGCAGCAAAAGATGGTAATTTTTTGCAACATGGATAGGTATATTTTCTTGACATACTTTTTCATAGACGAATGGCATTGATGTATGGTGTACTTATGAGAACTAGGATTCATTTCTTGAGGTCCTTTTTTTTCAAATTTTTCAAAAGCAGTCCACCTAGAAAAATAGTGGTGATAAGAATAAAGGCAGCTATCACCAAAGGGGGGAACCTAGAGCTTTGAGTAGGCGTTTGTGATCCTTGGGTCTGGGGGGGGGATCTCTGGGCTGAGAGCTGAGGCGAGGAGGGCTGTGATGGCTCTTTTGTATATGACGGAGATGAATGGGGCGGGTTTATGGTGCCTAGTTTTTTAAGGCGAGTGTTGAGAATCACACTTGTAAAATATGGTTTCATCACTTCAAAAATGTCTTTATGGGCCGAAAGCTGTAGAAGAATGGAGACGCCTCCGTTGACGGTCACCATATATTGAGTGTAGTAATTGGGAACCTCACTTTGAAAGTGAAGGGCTTCCACCCAAGTCACTCGATTGACACTCACCTTTTTTACATAAATAACCTTGGAGACCAGAGAGCGCCCCGATTTAGAGGTTATATACTTTGAGCTTTTAAAGTGACCTAAGAAGTTTTCAATGTTTTCTTCAGGCAGAGATTGCTTGGCTAAAAAACTCGCCACCAAACGAGTGTCATAGCCCTTGAGAGTGCTTTGACAAATCCACTGCTGGTCTGCCAATTTGCAAGTCCAGTCATCGGGCACTTTGGTGATGAGGTATGAAGTTTCTAGGGGCTTTGCCTGTAGGGAGAGAGATATGGCTAGGGGTAGTATCCATAGAGAAAATAAGGAGAAAGAAGAGAAGAAAAGAGAAGAGAAGGGTCTTAGGCGAATCTTTCTCATGGGTTCCTGCCCTTTTTTTTCTTAAGAAAAATATAGACTCCTCCAGTCATCAATAGCAGAGCGAGAAAAAGAATCACTTCATTGGATTGTTTTTCTTTTCTCTGGTTGGAGGGGTTGGGGTTTTCAGTTCCTGGAAGATCCTCTATTTTTTGAATTCTTTGAGGGATATTGATGGGAAACCACTGTTGAGAAGGTCCCGAGTGGGTTGTGGAGTTAGAAAGTGCGTCATTCCCTCGTCCTGACAGCATAGACTTTGAGGCCACCACTTTGAGACTCTCAATGGCTCGAATAAAGTCTGTGCTGTATTGGGTATAGTATTTTTTATGGGCACTCATGGTCACAACAATGGCAAGTTGCTTCTTGGTCGTTGCCAAATAGCGAGTGTAAAAGCCGGAAACTTCACTACCTAAATGCATTCCATCCACCCAGTCATGTTCCGCAATGACCTTCTTTCGAACATGTAAAACCTGAGAGTGTTGAGAGGTGCCATTGGGAGATGTGATAACCTTAGGGGCGGATAAATAGGACTTGTAGGACTGAAGGTTATCCGTGGGCCCCATCTCTTTGGCAGTTAAGACAATAATGGCTTGAACTGATTTTTCTTTAAATTCACTTCGGCATGTCCACTCGGTGCCTTCAAGTTGACACTTCCAATGATTTGGTAGTTCAAAGCTCAAGTAGGCGTTGCTAAAAAGCTTTGCATTCACGGCCCAAGGAGCCACGAAAACAATGGAGAAGCAGAGCGAGCGCAAGACGATAAAAAGTAAGTTCAGGAGATTTTTTACCATAGGCCATAAAGTACTATACATGCTAGACTATATTAAAGTAATAAATCACTTCAGTAAAGGCTATTTCAGAAATTCCCGCCGAGCTTGAAAAAACATCGAATTGGGTCAAAAATAACGACACCAAGACGCATCACATTAAAACACCTTCGTGGTGCCCGGGTTATGGTCCTCCACCTGGCTGGCTCATTATTCCGACACCGAGTTCCCACTTTTCTCTTTTTGAGTCAAAAATGTGCGTTGAGGAGACTCCCTCACTCAATAAGACACCGGTTGTTACGCCTTCTAAAACAGATCAGCCGAGCTACCCCTCTGTTGATCCTCTCAGTAAGATTGATCTCCCGAGTTTGACAGCAGCATCTGCGTCAAACGAATGATATTAAAGGATTAACGCATATAGTTGTATTTTGTTTATCCACACTTGTGGGCATTAAGGATTCTGGGAGGGATGGGGACGCCTGCGGCTTTAAATAAGGAGTTGGCATTGCCAGTGATATCTGTGCGGGTCCAAATGACTTGATCACGAATTTTAACAGGGATAGCCCTAACTTCCTTGAGTTCCCTCATGGCCTCTACAACAGTTAAAGGTCGCTCTTTAACATGACCAATGCCTATGGCTGGGCTTTTTAGGTTCATCTTCTTATCTCTTAAACATTTTGTAAGGTGGGCCTCACAAAGATAAGTTAAAAAGCATAGAGTTAAATGTCCAATAATCCTCTGGTCTGTCCAATGGAAAACAGGACGTGTTTTCAAAGTCCCTTTTAACTCACCAAAAGCATCTTCAATTTTCCACAATTCTTTGTAGTTGATAATAATCTCATCTGCCGTCAAGTCTTTGACATTTGTAAGGACGGCAAAAAAACCATCAATTTTTTCATCTAATTCTATTTGTTCTGCATTTAATTCAGGTTTTTTATTTTTGTCGTCAGCCATCTTTACATATTTCTTATAACCTTTATTGGAAACAAAAGTACTAGACTGAACACCTTTAGAAGATAGTTTTCCTTCGATCTTTTCAAGAAGGGATTCTCTAGATTTTTTATCCCTCTCTGCTCTTTTCCTAGACCAAGTCACAATACATCTATGCCCCCCATGGTCTGTTTCGTAAACAGCAAGCTCATTCTCATATACCCAGCTAAAACGATTTAAATCATAGACCTCTTGTTTCTTTTCTTTTTTTAAAGATCCAAGCTTCATACCAACAATAAACTCGCTTTGATCCTCACTGAGTTTGTCAGTATTAGCCTTTGATAAAAGCCCCCTATCAGCCACAAAAATGAAACGGCGTACATTAAACTTTTTTCTCATTTTATCAACAATATCTGAAAGCGTCTTGCCTTCAAAAGTATTACCAGGGAAAACCTCAAAACCTAAAGGGATGCCATCCCGATTCACCAACAAACCAAAGACAACTTGGGTGCAGTCTGATCGTCTCTCTTTACTATAGCGAAATTGACGAAGTTTCCCTAAGTCTGTTCTTGTACTCTCGAAGCGTAAGGTTGTTAAATCATACAACACAATGTCTACTTGGAAATTAAATAAATCTCGCCCCACCCAATAAAGCGAGTTCTCTATTTCATCCTTATGGGAGGCAAGTAAGTCCATAGACCGATAAATATGCTGGAGACTCAAATCACCCTTAATCATGTCTGGGTAAAAAGATTTTTGCCAATACTCAAAAACCTTTAACTTGGAACTAGGAGCAATAAATCGGCTGGCAACTAAGGTAAAAATCACCTTACATAAATCAAATTGAACTTTCTCATGAGAATCTTTTATGTCTTTGAGGGTCTTATTGATACCCAGTTGATCAAACAACTTTTGTAAAATCAGCAAGGGACCCAAAATGAAAGTCTCTTCGATGTAAAGCTCCTTAGCCAATTGACTCACAGTGAGAAGCTCTCGGTGGCGGGATACGGCCTGCGCCAAACTATTAATCTTATCCTCTCCTCCTTCTCCAGCCTTACCTAAGGACATGAGCATGCGTTTTTTGGATTTGCCTTTTTCTCTGTAGGACTCCACAAGGTGGTAGTAGCACTGACCTTTTGAGTTTTTAGTCGTTTGGCCCGGAGGGGAGGGCAAACCAGGCCATTTAAAATTTAATATCTGACAAGGCGTATTGTAAAATACCTTCTAGAAAACAACCTGGGAGGGAAGGATGAACGTCTTGAATAAACAAAAACAAGAAGAGATATTAACATTAATTATAGCAGGTCACTCATTTCGTAAAATAGCGAAAAGGCTACATGTAGGTCGATCTACGGTTTCAGAGTATGCGAAAGCCCATAGGGTCATTGCCAAAAAGGGGCGTACAGGAGGTATAGAGCCAAAATCTCCAGCCTTTTCGGTGTGCTCAGAAGCAGAGTCATGTTCATCTTCATGTTCTCCTGAAATTTGCTCTGCGGAGCCTCCAAGCCTTCCTGTGGCCCAGTTCGAAAAGCCCAAGGAAGTTTCGGTCTCCTCCACAGAATTCAATCAGCAGGTTCTTCTAGGGGAAGCCACCCCCCCCCCCCTTAGAAACGCCTCCATCTTCCCCTATAGGATCAGGCTCAGCATGTCTTGTCGTGTCTGATGGGGCTTCCATGCACTCCTCCGCCTGCCTCACGCGCCCATCCACAACCATGGTGGAACCGATGGCTGCTCCCACAGAAACTGGATCCACGGACTGTATAGAACCACCTGGATTGAAAAAATCTCTTAAAGATAAAACCTCTCAACGCCCCTTATGTCATCAGTCGGCTTGTGAGCCCCACAGGGCTTGGATTGAAAATCAGGCTTTGAACTTAGAGCGCAATCGAATGGCCATCTACCAAGATTTAGTGGAGAAATTTGGTTTTTCTCACTCCTACGACAGCGTGAAAAAATTTGTAAGGAAGCTGAAGAAGAGTACTCCCAAACGCTATGATCGCTTGGATTTTCCCCCCGGAGAGGAAGCCCAAGTGGATTATGGCCAAGGGGCTCTGACTCAATGCCGTTTCCTTAAGAAAAATCTCTTGAAATTATTAGATAAATCGACAAGAATAAGACTTGTTTTATTTTACACCCAACCCTCAACCAAGGAGTAAGTCACATGCAATCCAATATTGATCTCGAAAGCCCCCAAATGACGAGTTCGCGTCACAGATGACCATTTTATTCTACCAAAACTTGATTCTTCCTTCAAGTCAGAGCACCTTGTCGATCCAGAAAAACAAAAAAGGAATCGAAAATTTAATCCTCAAATTTTCTTTTTTACCATTATCTATCTTATTTCCGGAACAAATTACGAAGGCTACCAAATCGCTCTTAAGACGGTATGGACTCATTTTGGTGACCTGCTTCTCATGCCAGTCAAAAGCAGTCTCAGCAAGATACGTCAAAGTATTTCTTACCTATTTTTCAAAGATATCTTTGAATCTTTGATTACAGACTACGAACCATTGAGAAAAACGTTTCATGGTTTTTATATCTATGCCATAGATGGCGACCAATTAGCACTTCCTCGCTCTAAAGATCTTTTAAAGGAGGGTTATTGTGGGTACCCTTGCCCAAATGAGATGGAAACTCATTTCTTACGTATGTATCTATCTCATGCTTATGACGTTTTATCGGGTGTGACAAAGAATCTTTGCTATTCTCCCGCTCTGAACGAAATCGCCAATGCTATTCAAATGATAGGTAGTTTTGAGAGTAATAGCATAACTCTCTACGATAGGCTTTATTTATCTACAGAGATTATTAAGGCCCATGCTCAAGCCAGTAACTTCTTTATTGCGCGTTGTAAGCGAGGCTCTACTTTTATCCCCATTGTAAATTTATTTAATGGCCCAGGTTGGTATTCACGAATGGTTATTGAGGGGGTGGTCATTCATCTCTATAAGTATAAAAACCCAAAGACTGGGGAGTTCTCTGTTTTGGCCACTAATCTTCCGCATGGCTCCTTGGACAAGAAGGATATGGTTGCTCTTTACTCTCGTCGTTGGGAAATAGAAACGACATTTCGTGATTTTACATCGACAATGAAAATGGAGCAGTGGCACTCAACAAGCCTTAATGGAATATTGCAAGAGCTGTATTCTTATTTTTGGCTCTTCAATTATACAAAGATTCAAATGAGCATAAATGAGGATGAAGACAGTGTGAATCAGTTGGTAAAAAATGACTACAAAAAACCTAACTTTAAACTGATTCTTGATTTCATAATGGATAGCATCCCTCTTTTTGTTGCGGGGCTCTATCAGAAATTTAGGAAGCAGATAAAGTTGCTGATGAAGATTTCAATGGAGAAGAGGAGGCACTTCAAAAGAAGCTATGAAAGGTCTATCAAAAGGGCTGGGAGTTCTTTTAAAAGAAATAGCTTAACGCAGAGGCAGAGGGGTGTGGTGGCTTGTGAATAGGAAGGATAAAAGGTCTTTTTTAGAAATCCGCAAGGCATATCAGTAAAAACTGCAGAGGCCAGCGAAAGCTCCAATAGGATTTTTGGGCTTAACTGGTGGTTTAGGATGGTGTTGGGCAAAGTTTGAGGAAAATAAGGCCAGAAAAATATGTTGTTTTATGGTGTTGAGACGTACCTCTCCATGAACATAGAGGGAGCAGATGATACAGCCCTATGCGTCATTCAGGACAGTCAGAAGTTAAGAAAATGAGTCGAAACTCTCACTTTGTGGTGGGCCTCTGGGTGGCCATAGGCTTGGAGGTTGTGAGGTGATGCCGAGATGAGTAAGAATTTTTTCAATGACCTGAGGGTCTTCAATGGAAGAAATGACTTTTACTTTTCCACCACACTCATGGCAAGTTTCAACGTCTATGTCAAAAACCCTCCTGAGCCTTTGAGCCCAGGTCATTCCTGAAGATTTTTTCTTGTTTGGTCTTGGCTCTGAATCTTCCAAATCTAAGGTTTTTTCCCTTGAGTCTTCACCGATGGAGGCTTCGATTTGGGGTTGCGGGACGATTGAGGATCGATATTTGAAATTGGGCGCGAAAACTCCGTGGAATCTTGTGAGATTCACTCGTGGTCGAGGGATGAGGGAGGCAAGACGGCTAAGGAAATCAAGGGGGTCCAGAACGATATGAGTGGTTCCATTGTCATAGGCAGTTTTGAGTTTATAGACGACTTGGCCCCTGGCATTTAATGAAAGCCTTTCTTCACTGAGGCTGGGTCTTGAAATATACCGGCATACCCTCTCTCGCTTTTTTTTCTCATGGGCTCTACATGCGACTCCTCCATGGAGACTAAAGCCAGAATATTTGGCAAGAAATTCACTATTAAAACCTTTACCTCTTGGTGATACAGTGTGAAGAGTCAGTGCTTTTTTCCCTTTGTGAGGACCGAGAGCTATTCTATAGGTGACTGATGATCCGTGGACTTGGTCCATACTGTCAGAGGCTTCCATAGCCAGATACTCTTGCCCTGTTTCATCCCTTAGGATAAGTCCCTTTTTTTCTAGGTGCTTGACCACTCTATGAGCTATGCTCACCAAGATGTGATCCATTTCACTTTGGGTGGGTGGAGTTATGGGGTGAAAATGAGGTTTACCTTCGGGGAATGTGTACACTCCATCCAAATACATCATATGGAAATGAATATTGAGATTGATGCTTCCGCCAAATCGTTGAATGAAGGTAACAGAACCCGTCTTGGCTCCTGATTTTTTGGTGAGGCCAGCTCTTTTGATCAGGTAGGTGGAAATGGCTCGATGAACGATGGCTAAGACCTCTCCCATGACCTTTGGATTTTTGGCAAAGAGGAATCTTATTTGAAAAGGAAAGCTAAGGACCCATTGTCGTAGGGGTTTTTGGGGAAAAACTTCATCAACTAAGTGGGCTGCACTTTCAGCCATTCTTCTTGCGCCGCAGCTTGGACAGAAGCCTCGACGCTTGCAGCTAAAGGCCACAAGCCTTTCATGGTGGCAAGATTCACACTGGGTTCTCAAGAAACCATGGGCAAGAATTCCACACTTGAGAAACTCATCGAATTCTTTTTTAACGAACTGGGGAAGGCCATTTTCATGCTCATTTTCTATGTGCCGGTAGAAAGTGAGTAGATTTTCTTGCACCAATTTGTAAAGGAGAGTCTTTTCAGGGCGGTGTCGTTGGTATTTGGGAGCGTTGTCCCCGATGGGCGGGTTAAACCAGGCCATTTGTGGGCGGGCAAACCAGGCCATTTAGGGCGATCTGACAAGATGGGCTCACCCTACCTTTAATTTTTTATCTTGACAAGTCGGTTTGAAGCTTCCTTCAATCGGTAGCTTTTTCCCTCAAATTTTAATAGTTGGCTGCAGTGGAGAAGGCGATCCAGGATGGCAGAGGCCACGGTATTATCGCCCAAACACTTTCCCCAGTCCTCAATAATGCGATTGGAGGTAATAAGAGTGCTTTTTCTCGCTGAGTATCGATCCAGAATGATTTCCTGGAAGTCATCGCAAGCCTCTGGCGGAATGCGCTTTCTAAGAAAAAGATCATCAATGATCAACAGGTCCACATGGATGAGTTGGGTGTAGAACCTCTTTCTGCGCCCCAGCTGCCTGGCCTCAAAGAGATTTTCAAAGAGCTTGTGAGCTTCTTGATACAAAACCTTGTAATTTGATATGGAACAGACCTTGGTGGCTATAGCTTTTGCAATGTGGCTTTTTCCAGTTCCAGGGGAGCCAATAAGCAAGGCTCCCTCCCCCTGCTTGATGAACTTCAAGTTCATTAATTCCAAGATCATTGGCTTGGGTATTTTTGGGTTAAAATTCCAATCAAAGCCGGTGAGGGTGGACTCTTCCGTGAGCTTGGATGCTTTGAGGAGTCTCTCACATTTTTTGCTTTTCTTGAAATCCTTTTCATCCTGTAAGAGCAATGAGAAGGTCTCTTGGAAGTTTTGTTGGTTCTGTGTGTGTTGGTAACTTCGAGCCTCAAATGTTTCAAACATGCCTATAAGCTTAAGGCTTTTGAGAGTCTCTTGTATTTCTGTAGGTGACATTGGCATTGTGATTGCTCCTTTCCTCTAGAAGAGGGGTTGGGGGCAATGGCATTCGTTTTTGCAGAAGGTTTTTCCACATTTTTCTGACTCCCTCTAACATACTGAGTTAAGGGGGCTTTTATCTTTTTTCTTTTTCCGAAAAAAAATACTTGAGTCCACCCCATCGTTGTGTCACATTATATTTGAACCATTCCCAAAGGGGAGAGACTCAAATGGACCCACGCATAGAGACATTGCCTTCAACAACTTTTTTTGGAAGACGCTTGACGCGCAAGCAAATTGCCGACATTCAAAAGACGGTGGCGCTATTTCCTTCTTTAAGTCGCCGTGAACTGGGTTATACAGTTTGTGAACATCTTGGTTGGCTAACTCCCAAAGGTGATCATCGCATCCAATCGTGCCTTCGTATGCTTGAGATGCTAGAGGAACTTGACATTCTATCCCTGCCAGAAAAAGACATGTCAAAGCGGAGTGTCCCCTCCAAAAAAATCACTTGGACACACCGAACAGATGAAAAGCCTCTCATCAACGATAAACTAGACTCATTGACCCCACTTTCTTTGCAAATCGTAACTGATCAAGAGGCCATTAAGGAATGGAATGAAGTTGTCGATCGGCATCATTATCTCAATTACAGACGTCCCTTTGGTCCCCATTTGCGCTATTTCATCCTAGATAATTGTGGGCGGAAATTGGGTTGTCTTTTATTTGAAGCTGGCACATCCACTTTGCCTTGCCGTGATGAATGGATCGGTTGGCAAAATCGAGCTTACAAAAAGCACTTGAATTTAGTGGTGAACAATAGTCGATTTTTGATCTTTCCCTGGGTAAAGGTTCGCCATCTTGCTTCGATGGCTTTATCTATGGCAACTCGCCAACTTCCCACAGACTGGGAGTTAAAACATGCTTTCAAACCTGTACTCATGGAGACTTTTGTCGACCTTACCAAATTTAATGCCACGAGCTATCGTGCTGCCAACTGGCTTTATTTGGGCAAAACAAATGGAAGTCGTGCCTACAAAAATGTAAAGGGAAAAACTCAAAAAGGTGTTTATGTTCAACCTCTGACAAAGAATTATCAGTCTATCTTATTGAATGGCCCCCAATGCGCTATCAAGAAACCCGTCGGGAAACCCACCATCAAGCCACATAAGAACTTGGCTGAGCCTATGCTAGAGGACTCTTTTGTGCATCTTTGGCAAAACATCATCAAGACAGTGGTTATCATTGCAGATGAGTACGACCGAACCTGGCAAAAGCGTCAACGTGTCTTGAATACATTGTTGATTATACTTTTCATCTTCCGACTTGTTTTCTCTAAAGGAAAACAAGGTTATGATACAACTTTGATTGAACTTTGGGAGCAGTGTCGCATATTAGACATTGAACTCCCTCAACCTAAACCAGTTCGGGCATCCACTATGTGTAGTGCACGGGCTAAAGTAGATGAAAATATATTTAAAGTTTTGCATGATGAAATTCTTAAACAAGACGGTATATCCAATTCTAGTACCTTATGGAAGGGCCATAAGGTTTTCGCAGTGGATGGATCGAAAATAAATTTACCACGTCAACTCGTAGATAATGGGTATCAGCAACCATGGGAAAAAGCATGGTACCCTCAAGGTCTTGTCAGTTGCCTGTACCAACTACAGTCGAAGATTCCTGTGGATTTTGATCTCTTTGCCCATAACAATGAGAGAAAGGCTGCACAAACTCATTTCAAAAAATTGTTTGAAAACGATGTTGTGGTTTATGATCGTGGCTATTATTCCTACGAAATGCTTCATGAGCATAAGGTGCGAAGTCTGCATGCGGTGTTTAGGATAAGGAGAAATGCCAACACTGTTTTTGATGAATTTATTAATAATGATCAAAAAGACTCAGTGATCCAAGTCATTCCTAGCAAGCAAATTCTGAAAGAACTACATAAAAAAAAGCCACAAGACGACTTCAAAGCCTACGCTTTGCGTTTGGTCAAATATAAAATTGGACAAACTACTTTTGTTCTAGGAACAACCTTAATGGATCAAAAAAAATATTCCATTGATGATCTGGCCAATCTCTATCATGGACGCTGGAGTATAGAGGAACTGTACAAAATATCCAAAGAACTGATGACCATTGAAGAGTTTCATTCTCAAAGTGAAAGGGGAGTCAAACAAGAATTGTTTGCACACTTCACACTTATCACTCTGACAAGATTATTTTCCAACTACACGGAAGACCGTCTTAATACATCTCAATCCCATAGTAAAAAACAAACCATGCAGACAAACTTTAAAAACAATTTACTGACAATTGCAAGAAATATTGAAGGTCTTTTTCTTCAACAAAAGGTAGTGCTTAGTAAAACCCTCAATTGCATCATTACAAATATGAAGACCTGCCGACAAAGGCTACGTCCGAATAGGCATTACGACCGAGTTTCTAGAAAACCCATCGGAGTATGGAGACCCAGTAAAGAGGTTAGGGGGGCTATGGCCAACGGATAATCACATGGATCGGGACTGTAAAAATAATTGTGTAACTGCAATTTTTTTCTTAAATCTTAAAGCCACTTATGTGGCTCCACTCCTGGTAAAAAGCACAGTCCCATATTATTCGTCAATGTATAATTGACATTTTTTCCTTCAAGCGATTTTGTCAGTCACAATGCATTATAAGTTAATGGGGAGGTGGACATCTTCGCTGGTCTATATAATTGGCCTCTTTAGTTACTCTGGACTTTTGATTGTATTATGGAGCCGTAATGGGATCATATCAGAACTGGAAAGAACTCAAATAAATAATTATCATCTTGGTTGAAAAAAAATCAGCAATGGCTCTCTCAAAAAAATGGAAATTCCAATCTCATCAAAGGGTTCATGTGTTTAGGTTCCCATACTATATTACCCCCTTTTTTTTATTTTTTTTAACTTAGGATATTCGAGAAATACCAGAATTGGGATGAAATATGAAAAAAAATGGGAACCCAAATCTGCACCAAGAGGGCATGTATTTAGGTTCCCATACTATATTACCCTAACCATAGTCTCGGTATTCCAGTACTTCTGTCAACGCCTTAGAGGGGCTTTTAAGCCCCCTTATAAGGCAGGTGGTGGACCTTATTAAAAAACTTAGTTGTCAAAACGGTCACCGTATTCAATGGCAAACCTGTTCATGGCTGGCTTCCAGTTGTGTAATGGTCGTGTCCATCGCTTAGAGGCCATTTTTATCGCTAAATATACAACTTTTAAAGCCGACCGATCACTGGGAAATATCTTACGATTTCTGATCGCCTTGCGGATCACGCTATTTAACGACTCTATGGCGTTTGTGGTATAAAAAATCTTTCTGATTTCATCCGGATAATCGAAAATAGTGATGAGATTGTCCCAATTCCTACGCCAAGACTTTTCAATATTCGGATACTTTGAAGACCACTTGGTACAAAATTCCTCAAGGGCCTTTTCAGCTTCTGTCAGAGTCGTAGAGCCATAAATGGACTTGAGGTCTTGGGCGACAGCTTTCATATCCTTGGAAGGAACATAGCGAAGGGAATTGCGGACCATATGGACAATGCACAGTTGTACTTTAGACTTGGGAAAAGCCGCTGAAATGGCTTGAGGAAAACCTGTAAGACCATCTACAGAAAATATAAATACGTCTTTCAACCCTCGATTTTGCAGCTCAGTCAAAACACTCAACCAAAACTTTGAACCCTCATTTTCAGAAATCCATAGGCCCAACAAGTCTTTCTGACCCTCCTCTGTAATACCAAGAGCTAGGTAAATCGCCTTATTAATAACTCTCTTGTCTTGATGGACCTTCACCACGATACAGTCCAAAAATACGATAGGGTAAGTGCTATCCAAGGGGCGGTTCTGCCAAGCCGTAACTTCATCAATAACAGCATCCGTCACGTTGGCTATCACTGAGTGGGATATCTCTGCACCATGGTAGAGGTCTTTGATAGCTCCTTGAATATCCCTGGTCGTCATTCCCCTCGCATAGAGGGTCAGAATACTGTCTTCAAAGCCCTCAAGACGAGTCTTGCCTTTGGGAATGACTTGGGGCTCAAAGGAGGCACTTCGGTCACGGGGGACCTGAAGCTCCACCTCGCCTTTCTCTCCCTTTATGGTCTTTCTACTGTAACCATTGCGAGTGTTGGATTTGCGGGTCTCAGACTTCTCATGCCTCTCATAACCTAGGTGATCGTCCATTTCCGCATTAAGAGCTGTCTCTAAAACAACCTTCATCAGTTGACCCGTTATGTCGGATAAATCCTTTTGGGTCTTGACGTTCTTCGCTAGTTCCTTGCCTATTGTCTTGATATCCATTTTGCCTTCTCCTTTCAGGATGATAGTTCATCCTAATATGATTCGGCAGTTACACAAAATAGTTTACAGGCTCCATGGATCAAAGAAAAAAACTTGGGGTTAGCCCACCCCCGAGGAGTTAGAGGTTCAAATCCTTAACCGAATGGGATCTCTCACTAAACGAATGCCATTGACCACACCCCTCTGCCTCTGCGTTAAGCTATTTCTTTTAAAAGAACTCCCAGCCCTTTTGATAGACCTTTCATAGCTTCTTTTGAAGTGCCTCCTCTTCTCCATTGAAATCTTCATCAGCAACTTTATCTGCTTCCTAAATTTCTGATAGAGCCCCGCAACAAAAAGAGGGATGCTATCCATTATGAAATCAAGAATCAGTTTAAAGTTAGGTTTTTTGTAGTCATTTTTTACCAACTGATTCACACTGTCTTCATCCTCATTTATGCTCATTTGAATCTTTGTATAATTGAAGAGCCAAAAATAAGAATACAGCTCTTGCAATATTCCATTAAGGCTTGTTGAGTGCCACTGCTCCATTTTCATTGTCGATGTAAAATCACGAAATGTCGTTTCTATTTCCCAACGACGAGAGTAAAGAACAACCATATCCTTCTTGTCCAAGGAGCCATGCGGAAGATTAGTGGCCAAAACAGAGAACTCCCCAGTCTTTGGGTTTTTATACTTATAGAGATGAATGACCACCCCCTCAATAACCATTCGTGAATACCAACCTGGGCCAATGCCGTTTCCTTAAGCCACCACACCCCTCTGCCTCTGCGTTAAGCTATTTCTTTTAAAAGAACTCCCAGCCCTTTTGATAGACCTTTCATAGCTTCTTTTGAAGTGCCTCCTCTTCTCCATTGAAATCTTCATCAGCAACTTTATCTGCTTCCTAAATTTCTGATAGAGCCCCGCAACAAAAAGGGGGATGCTATCCATTATGAAATCAAGAATCAGTTTAAAGTTAGGTTTTTTGTAGTCATTTTTTACCAACTGATTCACACTGTCTTCATCCTCATTTATGCTCATTTGAATCTTTGTATAATTGAAGAGCCAAAAATAAGAATACAGCTCTTGCAATATTCCATTAAGGCTTGTTGAGTGCCACTGCTCCATTTTCATTGTCGATGTAAAATCACGAAATGTCGTTTCTATTTCCCAACGACGAGAGTAAAGAGCAACCATATCCTTCTTGTCCAAGGAGCCATGCGGAAGATTAGTGGCCAAAACAGAGAACTCCCCAGTCTTTGGGTTTTTATACTTATAGAGATGAATGACCACCCCCTCAATAACCATTTGTGAATACCAACCTGGGCCATTAAATAAATTTACGATGGGGATAAAAGTAGAGCCTCGCTTACAACGCGCAATAAAGAAGTTACTGGCTTGAGCATGGGCCTTAATAATCTCTGTAGATAAATAAAGCCTATCGTAGAGAGTTATGCTATTACTCTCAAAACTACCTATCATTTGAATAGCATTGGCGATTTCGTTGAGAGCGGGAGAATAGCAAAGATTCTTTGTCACACCCGATAAAACGTCATAAGCATGAGATAGATACATACGTAAGAAATGAGTTTCCATCTCATTTGGGCAAGGGTACCCACAATAACCCTCCTTTAAAAGATCTTTAGAGCGAGGAAGTGCTAATTGGTCGCCATCTATGGCATAGATATAAAAGCCATGAAACGTTTTTCTCAATGGTTCGTAGTCTGTAATCAGAGATTCAAAGATATTTTTAAAAAATAGGTAAGAAATACTTTGACGTATCTTGCTGAGACTGCTTTTGACTGGCATGAGAAGCAGGTCACCAAAATGAGTCCATACCGTCTTAAGAGCGATTTGGTAGCCTTCGTAATTTGTTCCGGAAATAAGATAGATAATAGTAAAAAAGAAAATTTGAGGATTAAATTTTCGATTCCTTTTTTGTTTTTCTGGATCGACAAGGTGCTCTGGCTTGAAGGAAGAATCAAGTTTTGGTAGAATAAAATGGTCATCTGTGACGCGAACTCGTCATTTGGGGGCTTTCGAGATCAATATTGGATTGCATGTGACTTACTCCTTGGTTGAGGGTTGGGTGTAAAATAAAACAAGTCTTATTCTTGTCGATTTATCTAATAATTTCAAGAGATTTTTCTTAAGGAAACGGCATTGCAACCTGGGCCATTAAATAAATTTACAATGGGGATAAAAGTAGAGCCTCGCTTACAACGCGCAATAAAGAAGTTACTGGCTTGAGCATGGGCCTTAATAATCTCTGTAGATAAATAAAGCCTATCGTAGAGAGTTATGCTATTACTCTCAAAACTACCTATCATTTGAATAGCATTGGCGATTTCGTTCAGAGCGGGAGAATAGCAAAGATTCTTTGTCACACCCGATAAGACGTCATAAGCATGAGATAGATACATACGTAAGAAATGAGTTTCCATCTCATTTGGGCAAGGGTACCCACAATAACCCTCCTTTAAAAGATCTTTAGAGCGAGGAAGTGCTAATTGGTCGCCATCTATGGCATAGATATAAAAACCATGAAACGTTTTTCTCAATGGTTCGTAGTCTGTAATCAGAGATTCAAAGATATCTTTGAAAAATAGGTAAGAAATACTTTGACGTATCTTGCTGAGACTGCTTTTGACTGGCATGAGAAGCAGGTCACCAAAATGAGTCCATACCGTCTTAAGAGCGATTTGGTAGCCTTCGTAATTTGTTCCGGAAATAAGATAGATAATGGTAAAAAAGAAAATTTGAGGATTAAATTTTCGATTCCTTTTTTGTTTTTCTGGATCGACAAGGTGCTCTGGCTTGAAGGAAGAATCAAGTTTTGGTAGAATAAAATGGTCATCTGTGACGCGAACTCGTCATTTGGGGGCTTTCGAGATCAATATTGGATTGCATGTGACTTACTCCTTGGTTGAGGGTTGGGTGTAAAATAAAACAAGTCTTATTCTTGTCGATTTATCTAATGATTTCAAGAGATTTTTCTTAAGGAAACGGCATTGACTCAGAGAATGACGGGCCGGGAAACGGAGTCGAGAAATAGCGAGGACAAGAAATAACGGGGCTGAGAAACTTCAGAGGGACTGTAAAAATAATTGTGTAACTGCAATTTTTTTCTTAAATCTTAAAGCCACTTATGTGGCTCCACTCCTGGTAAAAAGCACAGTCCCATATTATTCGTCAATGTATAATTGACATTTTTTCCTTCAAGCGATTTTGTCAGTCACAATGCATTATAAGTTAATGGGGAGGTGGACATCTTCGCTGGTCTATATAATTGGCCTCTTTAGTTACTCTGGACTTTTGATTGTATTATGGAGCCGTAATGGGATCATATCAGAACTGGAAAGAACTCAAATAAATAATTATCATCTTGGTTGAAAAAAAATCAGCAATGGCTCTCTCAAAAAAATGGAAATTCCAATCTCATCAAAGGGTTCATGTGTTTAGGTTCCCATACTATATTACCCCCTTTTTTTTATTTTTTTTAACTTAGGATATTCGAGAAATACCAGAATTGGGATGAAATATGAAAAAAAATGGGAACCCAAATCTGCACCAAGAGGGCATGTATTTAGGTTCCCATACTATATTACCCTAACCATAGTCTCGGTATTCCAGTACTTCTGTCAACGCCTTAGAGGGGCTTTTAAGCCCCCTTATAAGGCAGGTGGTGGACCTTATTAAAAAACTTAGTTGTCAAAACGGTCACCGTATTCAATGGCAAACCTGTTCATGGCTGGCTTCCAGTTGTGTAATGGTCGTGTCCATTGAGGTGGACCCCAATGTCAGACTGAAAAACTTGATTTTTAAGCTACACCACAGCGCACAAAGAAGCCCCGTGTTAATGTGTTAAATCCACCTCTCCCATATGCACCTGATAAGGGGTGCAATCCTGAAGAGACTGGTGTGGCCTTTTATTATTATAAAAATTAAAATACGTTTTAAAACCTTTGTTGGCTTGAACCATTGATTTGTCTTGATAGCCTTTCAAGTAAACCTCTTCGTACTTAACAGACCGCCAAAGCCGCTCGATCATAATGTTGTCTAAACACCTGCCTTTGCCGTCCATACTGATCGAGATTCCATGATTTTTCAATAATTTTGTGAAAACCTCAGAAGTGAATTGGCACCCTTGATCAGTATTGACGATATCAGGGCAACCAAATGTTTCTATGGCTTCCTCAAAGACTTCTAAACAAAAAGTTGTCTCAAGGCTATTAGAAAGTCTCCAAGACAGAACAAATCGGCTAAACCAATCTATCACAGCTACCAAGTAAGCAAAGCCACCAGACAACCTTATAAAAGTAATATCAGTAGCCCACACTTGGTTGGGGGAGCAGATATTAAGCCCCTTAAGTAGGTAGGGATAAACCTTATGCTGATGGTTTCGCTGACTGGTGTTTGGACCTGGGAAGATAGCGAAAAGACACATCTTTTCCATGAGCCGCTGAATCCTCTTGCGGTTGACCCCATGGCCATTAAGTCTTAAGTGAGCTGCCATTTTACGGCTCCCATAAAAAGGGGTCTCCAAGTACTGTTTGTCAATTAAACTCATCAGTTTTAAGTTGTAGGCACTCTCAGGTATGGGCTTGTAGTACAAGGCTCCCTTAGAGAGTCCTAGCAACTCACATTGGCGAGTGACACAAATATTTGGATGTTTCCAATTGATAGCGGCTTTTTTCTCAGGCATTGAAGCTCTCAGATTTTTTTTTAACCAATCATTTTCAACCTTTAACTGCCCTATTTGCCGATACAATTCATCAATGGTTTTTCTTTGTTCTTCTACCTCGTTGTTGTCCTTTTTTTTGCTCGCTAAGGCCTTAGGAATGGCTTCAATAGCTTGCTTCTTCCAATCTTGGATTTGGATGCGGTGAACTCCATGCTTGGAGGCCAACTCTGCCATTGTGTCAGTCTCACGAATGGCGTCAAGTGCGACTCTGGCCTTAAATTGTGCGCTGTGTTTCTTTCTCATTATCCCCTCCTATGAGGGGCTTTTTACCCGCTGCGGTGTAACTTAGCAACCAGTCTGTTTTTGGGGTCCACTATACATCGCTTAGAGGCCATTTTTATCGCTAAATATACAACTTTTAAAGCCGACCGATCACTGGGAAATATCTTACGATTTCTGATCGCCTTGCGGATCACGCTATTTAACGACTCTATGGCATTTGTGGTATAAAAAATCTTTCTGATTTCATCCGGATAATCGAAAATAGTGATGAGATTGTCCCAATTCCTACGCCAAGACTTTTCAATATTAGGATACTTTGAAGACCACTTGGTACAAAATTCCTCAAGGGCCTTTTCAGCTTCTGTCAGAGTCGTAGAGCCATAAATGGACTTGAGGTCTTGGGCGACAGCTTTCATATCCTTGGAAGGAACATAGCGAAGGGAATTGCGGACCATATGGACAATGCACAGTTGCACTTTAGACTTGGGAAAAGCCGCTGAAATGGCTTGAGGAAAACCTGTAAGACCATCTACAGAAAATATAAATACATCTTTCAACCCTCGATTTTGCAGCTCAGTCAAAACACTCAACCAAAACTTTGAACCCTCATTTTCAGAAATCCATAGGCCCAACAAGTCTTTCTGACCCTCCTCTGTAATACCAAGAGCTAGGTAAATCGCCTTATTAATAACTCTCTTGTCTTGATGGACCTTCACCACGATACAGTCCAAAAATACGATAGGGTAAGTGCTATCCAAGGGGCGGTTCTGCCAAGCCGTAACTTCATCAATAACAGCATCCGTCACGTTGGCTATCACTGAGTGGGATATCTCTGCACCATGGTAGAGGTCTTTGATAGCTCCTTGAATATCCCTGGTCGTCATTCCCCTCGCATAGAGGGTCAGGATACTGTCTTCAAAGCCCTCAAGACGAGTCTTACCCTTGGGAATGACTTGAGGTTCAAAGGAGGCACTTCGGTCACGGGGGACCTGAAGCTCCACCTCGCCTTTCTCTCCCTTTATGGTCTTTCTACTGTAACCATTGCGAGTGTTGGATTTGCGGGTCTCAGACTTCTCATGCCTCTCATAACCTAGGTGATCGTCCATTTCCGCATTAAGGGCCGTCTCTAAAACAACCTTCATCAGTTGACCCGTTATGTCGGATAAATCCTTTTGGGTCTTGACGTTCTTCGCTAGTTCCTTGCCTATTGTCTTGATATCCATTCTGCCTTCTCCTTTCAGGATGATAGTTCATCCTAATATGATTCGGCAGTTACACAAAATAGTTTACAGGCTCACTTCAGAGGGAAAAGAAAACGGTATGGGGTGTGGCTGGAGTATGACAGATGGCGGTTTGGATCAGGGTGGATAACATTCATGGGAGTTCATAACTGTCGATCTTTCCAGGCATTCCTTTTAAAAATATGACTTGATCTGTAAAATTATAATATCTGTAAAAGATAAATTCATTCCAAAAGTTTAGATCAGGACCAAATTTCATAAAATTATGAACTTGTTCTTTAGACACACTATATTCTTTAAAGAATTTCATCCACTCTCGCTTTTTATTCATGAGAACATATGGGGTGGTACTAATGGTAGAGTAACCAAATTTTTCATTAATATCTGGTAAGAATCGAGTGTACCACAATTGCCCAACTTCTCCCTCGTAGCCACCAGGAGTAAGTTCTCCCCAAAATTCGTCTTCAGTGATCAATTCTCTTAAAAATAACATCCTATCTCTCTTCTTGCGAATTTCATAAACCCCCATTCTGGAATTACTAAGGTAGGTAGTAATGTCTATTGTTTCCTTATCAACGCCAAGATATTCGGCGACATCAAGGAAGATTCCTGCTAAAGTTTCCTTCTCTTTGCCAGCGCGAGCATCAAATAATTCCCATTGTGTGTAATAAGATTCGCTTATGGGACTCATGGGAGGGTAGCTTGGAAGGTAGATATTTTCTCGATCATCCTTAATTTTTGAAAAGTCCTTAAACTCGTTCATTTCAGCCATGGAGTAAATTGGATAATAGATAAACTGTATGGTTTGCATATAAACACTATAGAGAGGACTTATCCCATCTCGTTTTAATTCTTCGATCTTATCTTTCAATATTTTAACAACTTCATTTGTTCTTCTTTTAGTTTCAATATCAGTAACATTTGAATTATTATTGTCTTCCTTCGATGATGAAAGATTCTTTAAAACAAGTTTAGATATTCTACCCATTTATTCCTCCAAAAAATTTTCATTGATATTCTAAATCCACTGCCACAAGTTCTTCTAAGCCACCTCTGTTGAGAGATGGGTGTAACGTAAAACAGTTCTATTCTCGTCGTCTTATTTAATAATTTCAAGAGATTATTCTTACATGGCTTCACAAAGAGGTCAAAGAGCCACCAAGAGACTCCACAAGGGACTTACTGAGGCCCCCATGACTCAGAAAATGGTGGGCCGAAAGTGGGGGCGAGAAATAACGAGCTGGAAAATGACGGAGTCGAGCCCCCCAGAAGGAAGCCCGAAGGGGAGGATAAAATCAAGCAATGAAGCCTCAACTTCTCGGAGGCCCAGAGGGGAGGGCAAAGCCAGACGACAATGAAGCTTCAGCCTCTCCGGACGAATCTATAAACTTGACCACCTGACCTTGTCTTTTTTTCAGAGATATTGTACGAGTTTTTATAAGAATAGTTCTGTTTTGCAAATTTTTACTCAAGGACCCCCTCCAATGGCATTAAAGATTAAAATTTCTTTTCTAACACATAAAAAATTTTCTCAACGACATGAACGGCTTGTTTTATCTATTTCTTTATATTTTCTAAATATTCTATGTATTTTCTGCGCAGCCTCAAAAGCGTGGACTCAAACAACTCTGGAAGCGCAAGCCCTTTCGAGTTCGAGGCAAACCATGGCAACCTCCAAAGTGCAAACCACTGGAACTCATGGGACCCATGGGACTCATGGGACTCATTTTGATTCTTGGCTGAAAGAGGTTCGCAAAGAGGCCAAGAAACGCAAGTTGACATCCGTGAAAGTTCGGAGTGTGTTGCAAGACCTCAAGCCTATTGCCAAAGTGATTGAGAAAGATCGTCATCAACTCGAATTTACTTTGACAGTCCCTCAGTATCTTAAATCAAAAGTGAACAAGAAGCGGGTGCAAAAGGGTCGCAAACTGCTTCATCAGCATAGAAAGGTACTGGCCCAAGTTGAAGCCAAATATGGAGTCCCTCGGGAAATTATTGTTGCCTTGTGGGGTATTGAAACGGACTTCGGTCGCAAGGGGAGAGATTTTCCCGCAATTGGGGCTTTGGCGACACTGGCCTATGATGGGCGGCGCTCATCTTTATTTCGCAAGCAACTGTTCAGTGCTTTACAAATGATTCATGAGGGACATGCTTTACCTGAGCAAATGGTGGGCACATGGTCAGGTGCTATCGGGCAAATCAACTTTATGCCATCCTCATTTTTGAGTTACGCCGTGGACCATGATGGTGATGGCAAGCGTGACATCTGGAATAATCTCCCTGATATATTTGCTTCAGCGGCCAATTTCTTAGCTCATGCAAAATGGCAGAAGAAACAAGCTTGGGGCCGAGCTGTCCTCCTTCCTAGGAAGTTCGACAAAAGGCTAGCCAACTTAAGGGTGAAAAAAACACTTTCTCAATGGCAGGCTCTAGGTGTTAGGAAGGTCAATGGGAGCAACTTATCTAAGAACAATTTCATGGGCTCCGTGGTATGGCCTCACAAAGATTTGCATAAGAATTTGAATAAAAAACAGGCACGAACAGAGCTAGATGCATATACAGCCTATGTGGTTCATGAGAACTATCACTCCATATTGCGCTGGAATCGCTCTGTCTCTTTTGCCCTCGCTGTGGGACTTCTTTCAGATCGCATTTCAGAGAGATGACTGGGGGAATTACGGCCCCCCCCCTAGGTCTCATAGTTGTCTGTGCGCTTCAATCGCTCCCCCAACCGCAGTCAGGGGAGGTAAATGTACCGCATTGGGAAGGTGGATCCTGTGATGTTTCAATCTGTTAGACGACAATTAAAATTGGTGGCGCCAAGAACAAACGAAAGGAGGTGGAACAGGAAGAGTGATCTCGTATATTCTGAGAGAGATAAGGGTCGGCCTCCGGCACTGAGGTGACAAGAATCTTGCTCAGGCTCTTTCAGGGAACTTGGGAACCATCCTCTGGATATTAAGGTAGGAGTGCGAGTGGGAGGTAATCCACAAGACTCAAATGCCGATAGAGGGTGGGGCAGAATGTCTCGTAGTAGCAAAGCTACACTGTAATAGGTGTAGGGCGAAGGGGGCATATTCTAAATGTAGGCTAGATGCAGAAACTGAAAGGGAGGTAAGCATAAAGTTGGATATACCCGAATTCTTTGGATAAATAAGAAATAATATTCTTGTGGTTTGTGACGCGAACTTGTCATTTCGTTCGCTCCTTTGTAAATTTAAAATTTTGAAGTCTCCAATGCTCCTTTAAAAATAAAGTCACACACTTTACTTGCTAAAACAACATTTTTCTTAGGATAAATTCAACCTTCTTAAACGGTAAATCGAAAAAGATGGTCACCCAAAGTCTCGTTCAAACATACATGCCATATGCAAAAAAAATAGTCTTGAGCCTCCGAGTTCCCCAAGAGAACTTCAAGCATTTAAATGTGACTAAAGTACAGAAATCGCTTAGGAACTTGGTTGCCCTCACACAATTTAGATGTAGACAGCCGATCAAGATGCTTAGCACTCTTTTCCCAGTCCTCAATTATCGTGGCCAGCCGCTCCGCGTCTGTCACTCTAATTGCCGCTTCGCTAGACGAATGGCATTGATCTAAAGGGGATTTACGTCCTGAAACATACCTAGATCGGCGGCACTTCCATAGGTGGGAGTGTGGCATTTTTGAGCAGAAACTAGACAATAGCCTATTCATAAAATATATAAATTTCCGATATATAAATTTGTGTCGTAACACTCATGGGGGCGCCTTGCTTCCCCAGCCACGCCCATGAATGTTGTGTATTAAAATAGGATTTATTAATAAATTCAGGATTTTAGACGAAAAACATTCATAGTAACATTCATGGGGGCGCCTTGCTTCCCCACCCACGCCCATGAATCTTATCTAGGCCCCCACTTCTTTGCACGAAGCAACTCGGTGGACAGCTTCGCTGGTCTATATAATTGGCCTCTTTTAGTTACTCTGGACTTTTGATGGTATTTTTGTCATGTATGATTCCGATACAATAAAGGATAAAGCAATAACATTATTGGAAGGTGATAAGATGAGTGGCCGTTGAATAGATTGGTAATTTTAATTCCGTGAAGTAACATGGTCTTGAGCTTTGGATCGAACCCACGCATGTACCTGCACTCTGAGTGTATGGACGTATAGTAAGTTGACCTATTTTCGCTTTAGAATTTATGGCAAAATCCCAAGGCTCTAGTTTTATCACCTTCTTTTTTTCTAACAGAAAGGAGGAGTCATGTGGATATTATTTATAGTTCTGTTTGTGGAATAGATGTTCATCAACATATGTTGATGTGTACGATTGTCAAAGTGGAAGACGGTAAGAAGAAGTTTTTCACAAAAGAGTTCAAGAATTTTCCAAAAAATTTTCCTAGAATGCGCTCTTGGATGAAGCCACATAAGGTTGAGAGAGTTCTTTTTGAGAGCACAGGGATTTATTGGAATTCTTTATACGATGATTTGACAGAAAAAGGTTATGAAGTAGATGTTATCAATGCCTTTCATGTCAAAAATATTACTGGTAAAAAAACTGACGTGTTGGATAGCCAGTGGATTGCAGAGCTTGGTGCTTGTGGTCTTCTAAGAGCTAGCTTCATTCCTCCACGTGAGATTCGTTCTATTAGACTTTTGGCTCGTTATCGTACAAAAACGATCCGCCAAATATCTTCGGAACAAAATCGTATGTATAAGGTTCTTGAATATTCAGGCATTCGTTTAACCTATGCAATGTCTAAAGCTGACTGCGTATCTGGTATGGCCATGATTCGTGCCATAGCTAATGGAGAGAGATCAGTTTCTAAATTGATGTCTCTTGCCAGAGGGTCTTTACGTCAAAAGACCGAAGAATTTTCTTACGCCCTGTCGGGAAAGATGACGGAAGAAAATCGTTTTGTTCTTCAACGCATTCTTGATCGAATAGATTTTTTGAAAAAAGAATGCTCTCAAATTGAAGAAGAACTTTTCATTCGTATGAAACCCTATGAAAGGCAGTGGCATCTACTCCAGACTATACCTGGAATTGACGAATTAAGTGCAGCGCTTTTGATTGCAGAAATAGGAGGCAATGTGAAGTCTTTTAAAAATAAAGGAAATTTTTGCTCCTGGATGGGGATTTGCCCATCCAATAATGAGAGCGCAGGAAAAAAAGTCTTCACGAACGAGGAAAGCGAACACATATGTGAAATCGTTGGTATGTGAGATGGCCAATAGTGCTATTAAGACGAATTCACAATTCAAAGGCAAATACCAATCACTTGTTATAAGGCGTGGGCACAAGAGATCAGTGATTGCCGTTGGTCACAAAATGATGGGAGTTGTTTATTCAGTCATAAGTAATGACACCCCCTACAAAGACCCTGGAATTGACTATGAAAAGCTCATGGTGAAAAAAAATGCACCAAGGTGGATTAGAGCGTTAAAAAAGTATGATTTCATGTAATGTAGGATGATTTAAAAACTCGGACATTTGAAAAAATTCGAAGAACGGATAGTGGATTCGTGCGTCCAAACTACCCCGGAGATTCATAGTAACTCGGTGGACAGCTTCGCTGGTCTATATAATTGGCCTCTTTTAGTTACTCTGGACTTTTGATGGTATTTTTGTCATGTATGATTCCGATACAATAAAGGATAAAGCAATAACATTATTGGAAGGTGATAAGATGAGTGGCCGTTGAATAGATTGGTAATTTTAATTCCGTGAAGTAACATGGTCTTGAGCTTTGGATCGAACCCACGCATGTACCTGCACTCTGAGTGTATGGACGTATAGTAAGTTGACCTATTTTCGCTTTAGAATTTATGGCAAAATCCCAAGGCTCTAGTTTTATCACCTTCTTTTTTTCTAACAGAAAGGAGGAGTCATGTGGATATTATTTATAGTTCTGTTTGTGGAATAGATGTTCATCAACATATGTTGATGTGTACGATTGTCAAAGTGGAAGACGGTAAGAAGAAGTTTTTCACAAAAGAGTTCAAGAATTTTCCAAAAAATTTTCCTAGAATGCGCTCTTGGATGAAGCCACATAAGGTTGAGAGAGTTCTTTTTGAGAGCACAGGGATTTATTGGAATTCTTTATACGATGATTTGACAGAAAAAGGTTATGAAGTAGATGTTATCAATGCCTTTCATGTCAAAAATATTACTGGTAAAAAAACTGACGTGTTGGATAGCCAGTGGATTGCAGAGCTTGGTGCTTGTGGTCTTCTAAGAGCTAGCTTCATTCCTCCACGTGAGATTCGTTCTATTAGACTTTTGGCTCGTTATCGTACAAAAACGATCCGCCAAATATCTTCGGAACAAAATCGTATGTATAAGGTTCTTGAATATTCAGGCATTCGTTTAACCTATGCAATGTCTAAAGCTGACTGCGTATCTGGTATGGCCATGATTCGTGCCATAGCTAATGGAGAGAGATCAGTTTCTAAATTGATGTCTCTTGCCAGAGGGTCTTTACGTCAAAAGACCGAAGAATTTTCTTACGCCCTGTCGGGAAAGATGACGGAAGAAAATCGTTTTGTTCTTCAACGCATTCTTGATCGAATAGATTTTTTGAAAAAAGAATGCTCTCAAATTGAAGAAGAACTTTTCATTCGTATGAAACCCTATGAAAGGCAGTGGCATCTACTCCAGACTATACCTGGAATTGACGAATTAAGTGCAGCGCTTTTGATTGCAGAAATAGGAGGCAATGTGAAGTCTTTTAAAAATAAAGGAAATTTTTGCTCCTGGATGGGGATTTGCCCATCCAATAATGAGAGCGCAGGAAAAAAAAAGTCTTCACGAACGAGGAAAGCGAACACATATGTGAAATCGTTGGTATGTGAGATGGCCAATAGTGCTATTAAGACGAATTCACAATTCAAAGGCAAATACCAATCACTTGTTATAAGGCGTGGGCACAAGAGATCAGTGATTGCCGTTGGTCACAAAATGATGGGAGTTGTTTATTCAGTCATAAGTAATGACACCCCCTACAAAGACCCTGGAATTGACTATGAAAAGCTCATGGTGAAAAAAAATGCACCAAGGTGGATTAGAGCGTTAAAAAAGTATGATTTCATGTAATGTAGGATGATTTAAAAACTCGGACATTTGAAAAAATTCGAAGAACGGATAGTGGATTCGTGCGTCCAAACTACCCCGGAGATTCATAGTAACTACTCAATCTTTCCACTTTGTGTGAGGAAGAATAGAGGGTTGCGAATCCAAAGCCTCCCCTATGAAGCTAATGGGGGGTGAACATTTACAAAAAAATTTAGACATATATTGATTGGTTATAAATTTGGAATCTAATGAGATAATTAATAATTTTAAAAAAGATTTCGAATATTTAATGGGGTTTTCTCCATTTGAGTGGCAAAGAGATCTTTTTTTTCAGTATTTTATTGGTCAAAACAATAACAATATTCCAAATATTCCTTCATTTATTGATATTCCAACCGGTCTGGGTAAGACTTCAGTGATGACGATTTGGTATTTGGCTTTGAAATATGGATATATTGTACCTCGGCGCTTGATTTATGTCGTCGATAGGAGATCTGTAGTGGACCAAGCTACGTCAATTGCCAATGAGATTAGAATTAAAGCTCAAGATGAATTAGAAGAGCATAAACTTCTTGTAAGCACATTGCGTGGTCAGTATATAGATAATCGAGATTGGCTGGCTAACCCTGCGAATCCCTCCATTATTGTTGGTACTGTTGATATGATTGGCTCAAGAATTCTATTTTCAGGCTATGGTGTGTCTAATAAAATGAGATCCTATCATGCCGGACTTATGGGAGTAGACTCACTCGTTGTTCTTGATGAAGCGCATTTGGTTCCTCCCTTCGAAAAAATGCTTCAAACAATTGTAAATAATAATATGTTTGAACCTTCTAAGAAAGAGATTTGCAACTTTATGCCACCATTTAAATTGCTATCACTATCAGCCACAGGGTATGAGAGCAATGAAAATAAAGAAGGAGTATTTCAGTTAACCTCGAAGCACTGCAAAGATGAGTTGGTCAATAAGCGTCTAAACGCATGTAAAAGTCTTATTATCGAAAAAACTAATGATAAGGAAGATGTTGTAAGTGCGATAACTAAATATGCTTGGGATCTTAGTCAGGAAATGTGTGATTCTCGATCCACTTGTCGCATACTTATTTATTGTAATCTCCGAAAGAATGCCATAACAATTAAAGATAAGATTCACAAAAAAATTAATAACGAAAAAAAAATTCATTTTGTGTCTGAGCTTTTGGTTGGTAGTCGTCGAGTGCTTGAACGGCAAGAATTATCTTCTTGGTTGAGTCGTCATGGTTTCTTAAAAGATAACCAAGAATCAATGAAGAAGATAGATATTCAAAGAAATGAAGTTGAGCACCAGCCACAAGTTGCTTTTTTAATTGCGACATCAGCAGGTGAAGTAGGTATTGATCTTGATGCAGATCACATGATCTGCGATTTAGTTGAGTGGGAGCGTATGGTGCAGCGTTTTGGTCGAGTTAATCGCCGAGGTGAGAGTAAATCCTGTATTAAAGTCATTGTTAACTCAAAAAATGGCGATCTAAGATTATTAAATCCATTGAGATTCTTTACGAAGAAATCTCAAATTTATGAAACAAAGAATGAAGAATGGAATCACCAAGAGTTATCCATATCTTTCAACGAGAAGGGAGTAAGCCCCAGAAACATATTGAAACTTAAAGAGTATGCAAAAAAAGATGAAAATATTCAGAATATGATTAAAGATGCTACGACAAAGTCACCGTTATGCCCATATTTGACTCGATCACTTGTCGATGCTTGGTCGATGACTTCACTACATGAACATACGGGTCGTCCCAATGATATTCAGCCATGGTTGCGTGGATGGGAAGAAAAATCAAATGCGCAAACTACGATCATCTGGCGTAAATATTTACCGATATGCAGAGGCGAACAAGAAGCGACTAAGAAAGATATTGAATCCTTCTTTGAAGCAGCGCCACCACATATCAGTGAGAAAATTGAAACCAAGACAATTGAGGTTGTTAATTGGTTTATAGATCAATTTAATAATAATAAATGTGAGTATGGCACAAATAATAAAAATATTATTGGGTATATTTTTTATTCTTCCATGAAATTATATGAAAAAATATATACAAATGATATCAGAAAAGAATATAAAAAAGATTTAATAAAAAAACTCTCAGGAAATATATTAATTTTAAATAGTTCTTATGGAGGTCTTTCTGAGAATGGTATGCTTGATGCAACGCCTAATATACCTCTACAGCGTGTCATTGATGGTGATGATGAGTGGATGCCTAATTATGATGGCCCACCGACTATTCGATTTCGTATTCAATCTAGTATAGGGGCAAAGAAGATAGGTCTATTCAAAAAGACCTTATCTGATAATAGTAAATGGATAGAAGGCCATCGCTTTAATGTTGAGATAAATCAAGATGCTGAAGTCACACACTGGCTTGCTATTGAAAAATGGTGTAGTGATTCGCAGACTGAAGAGGATCGGTCTACAGGATTTCCTCAATTATTAGAAGAACATCATGTTTGGACTGAAAAAAAAGCAAGAGTCTTGGCGAAGGCTCTTCATTTACCAGAAATTTATACCAAAATGCTTATGATTGCTGCCAAACTTCACGATGAAGGTAAGCGTTACAGGTATTGGCAGAGAGCATTCAATGCTCCATCTGATGGTGAGATTTATGCTAAAACAAAGGGACCTATAAGTTTAAAGCGATTGAATGGTTATCGTCATGAATTTGGTTCATTGCCATATGCAGAAGAAAATGAGGAGTTAAAGAGCTTGCCAACTGAACTTCAAGACCTTGCTCTACACTTAATTGCTGCACATCATGGTTGGGGGCGACCTAATATATCCACTTCAGGCAATGATAGTCCTCCTTCTGTTCTTGAGGATCGTGCATTAAATGTAGCGTTGCGATTTGCACGGTTACAGAAGCATTGGGGACCTTGGGGTCTTGCTTGGTGGGAGTCCTTGTTGCGATCAGCAGATCAGCAGGCATCTCGTGAAAATGATGAGCGCAGCGTTGATTCTATAGGGGAGGTCTCGTGAATCAGTTTTCAATTTCTGTCAATCTCTTTAACCCAGGGCAGGTTTTTGCTTGCCTTGGATTTCTAGAAGCTGCAGAGGTGCTAGTGGGCCATGTTCAAGGAGGTTTCATTTGGAATCAAGGAACCAAAGCAAAATTCTATTTAAATGTAGAGAGTGATAACAATCCTTTTAAAATCATACTGGAATTCTTAGTGAGGGCCAAGCTAAAGAGATGGGCCCCGATTGGCTATTCATATAAATCATCTAATAAAGCATCTGAATCAAAAGAAGATAAGAAAAATGACCTAGAGTTGCGCAAATTTTCTCCATTTTATTTTGATCATAAAGTTAAATCAAAGGAAATGATCTTGCCTATTTACTTCATTGGTGAGGACAATACATGTATTGATCTTAGTCATTGGGCTGATGAATCTAGTCGTTACAATTTTAAGCTCTATGCAGGAAATCGCTCTGCATATAAAATTGCCAGAGATATGATTGAGAGCATTAAAGATCTTTGGAAAGAAAATCAGACTAATCTAATCAAGGACCCTTTTATGACTACTCATATGGGAGGAAATTTCAATTTTGATTCCCGAGGAAATTGGACTTCCATAAATGTGGGGTATTCACTAAACGATCAAAAACATCAAATTGTTTCTTCTCCAGTCGTTGAGCTTCTTGGAGCTTTGGGTTTGGAAAATGCTCGACCTAGTAAAGATGAGTGTGAAGATAGGAAAATTCATTATGCGGTTTGGAAGATTCCTCTTTTTCCAATACTAGCGCGTGCTGCACTTTGTGGAACTATTCCAAATATTCCTATGCAAAAATTTTATTTTAAGTTAGAAAAATCTGGAAAGAATAAGATTGTTACTTTTGCACAAAAGGAGGATTCACTATGAATGATTTGAAGGAAGAAGAGGTAAATGTAAAAAAAACTGAAGAAATGATTGAAAATTGGATTGATGATGAGAGTGATATTGTTGCATTACATTTGAAACAAGAACTATTACCTGTTGGAGGAAAAAAAGGTGAGAAGAATGTTATTTTCCCTCCTACTTATGCTGATATTGGTTATAATATTGATACACTGAGGGATGGGACAAAGGTTGCTCTTGTTGACAGTGTTGGTTCTCAGGCCAATCGCATGGAGCGAATTTTCAAAAAAAAATCCTACTCAAAACTTGTTCCTCAAATTGAAATAAATTTAGTAAATGATGAAAAAAGAGAAGAAAAAGAAAAAAATGTTAATGAAAATAATAGTATTCGTAAAATATCTCTACTAGATTTAGCACATAGGGGTGCGGATGCTACTGTTTATTCATGTCCAGGTCTTGCGCAAGAAATGACAAAGGCTTTTCATGAATTGAAAATAAATGGTAATGCGTGGAAATTATTTAAATTATCTCCAACATCTTTGGTTTTTGGATTTTGGGATTCCCGTGGTGGTTCAGGTGAAAAATCTCCTCGTTTAGTTCGGTCGATTATTCGTGCATGGGATGTTGAATCCATCCATAGTGCAGCGCAATTTAATTCAATATGGAAATATCTCAGTGAAAATAATAAGAATGAACTTAAGAAATCAGGAAATAATGACAAGAGGTCTGCTGTAGGTCTTGCTGATGTTCCTTCGGTATTCCGGGAAAATAAACTTTCTAAAACACTTGATGATAGAATTTTTAATCTTGAGACAAGAGTTCTTGGAGGTATCCTAGTCAATGGAATCATTGAAAGAAATATCACTGTCAACTTGGTAGCTCTACGCAATATTTGTGGTGGCAATTCAGATAAAACTAAATCTATTCAATCTTATCTCTTAGCACTCTCCTTAATTGCAGCAACATATGAAATTGATTTATTCCTTCGTGAGGGTTGCCACCTTCGTTATACTCATGATGATTGTTGGGAGCAAATTCCTCGGAGAGGCGAAGGTAAGAAAGTTCAATTATTATTAAAGGATATATCTGAGTATGCTCAGAAGAAGGCTAGATCTTTCTATGAAAAAGGTGTAAATTGGATTGGCCCTAAGCAGCTGATTTACAACTTTGATTTGGCTGAGGCCAAAAAACTGTCTAAGAAAGAAGTACAAAAGGACAAGAGTAAGGAAAATAAGAAAGATACGAAGGGTGAGACTTAGATATGAAGTATTCACTTCTGTTTTCAATATATTTCCATGAAGGTCGCTATCACGGTGAATGCGATGGAAGAAGCGAGTGGCCACCATCACCATTTCGTTTTTTTCAAGCTTTGGTGGCGGCTACGGCAAGAGGTGTTAAGATTTCATCCCAGTATAGGTATGCACTTGAGTGGCTTCAGGATCTTGATCCACCTACCGTTCTTGCTCAAGTTGCTTGTGAGGGTCAGAGTGTCAAAAATTATGTTCCGAACAACGATCTTGATAAATATGGAGGTGATTTGAGAAAAATTAATAAAATTCGAACTCCAAAGAGTATTCATCCACATATTTTTGATGAAAAAATTCCATTGATATTTATTTGGACATTTCATGATACGAGAGAAAATAAAGATAAAGCAAAAATTATTTGTCATGTTGCGAAAAAAATATATCAACTTGGTCGAGGTGTGGATATGGCTTGGGCTCAATCAAAGGTATTGGACTCAAACACAATGAAAACATATATTGAAGGGTATAGAGGTACTGTATATCAACCTAGTCAAGAGGGTTTTCTGGGCACTGGAACACCGTTATTTTGCCCAACCAAAGGTTCTCTTGAAAGCCTCGAAGAACGATACAATTCTAATCGTATTACAACATGTATGGATAAGAATAGCAAGGTTGATTATATTTTTTCTCAACAACCAAAACCTTATTTCACCAAGGTTATATATAAAGCACCATCTCACAATTTTTTGTTTGAGTTGCGTACAGTGACTTCTGATGAATCTTTTGTGAAATGGCAGTCAATTAAAACTTTTGATCTTGTAAAGAAAATCCGGAGTATAGCAGCGAGTCGCTTGAAAAAAAGTTTACCCAAAGAAACTGAAATTATTGATCGTGTGCTTATAGGTTGTGGTGCTACCGAAGAAGATAAAGAATGTCGAGTGCGTATCTTACCCCTTCCTTCTATTGGCCATTTTCATGCGGATATATTTATTCGACGTGTGCTGATTGAGGTGCCTTCTAGGTGTCTGTTGAAGGCAGATGATTTAGCTTGGGCATTCTCTGGCATTCAAGATATTGATTGTAAAACTGGGGAAATTTTTTGGAATCTTGTGTGCACAAACGATCGAAGGATTCTCAAGCACTATGGCGTTGAGAATAGTAAAAAAGATAATTTTCATATTTGGCGCACTATAACTCCAGTGGTACTTCCATCTATGAGGGTGAAACGTTTAGGAGGGTCTCATGAAATAGTTGGGGCTAGGGAGGGGATGTCTAAGACCAGTAGAAGGAACAATCGCATAGAAGGTGAAGTAGAGTTGGCTTGTACTGTGAAGCAAGCACTTCGTCATGCAGGAGTATTTACACCTGTAAAGTCTATTCTTATTCAAAGGGAGCCGTTTGATTTGAATAATGTAAAATCTAAAGACTTTATTGTTCCTAAAAGATTCAAAATGAATGAATTACGTCATTTGGAGATTAATTTTAATCATGCATTATCGGGACCTCTTGTTCTTGGTGATGGGCGTTATTTTGGTTTAGGTTTGATGGCTCCTAAAACTTAAATCTTGTGTGAAATGTTCATTGACAATCTACCTACCCTTCTGCCACATTGGTGCACTCTTAGAAAATTCGGAAGTTTGCTTCTTTTTACATTTACTTATTTACCGAATATGTTGCGACCCACCGTGCTCGTTCCTTGAGTTTCTTTTTTCCTGTGTTTGTTTCTGGCTTTTTTGTTTCGCCACGACGCCAGTGCTCAACCATACCAGTGGAATTGACGGCATCAGCAAAGGCTTGTATTTCGGACGGATCTTGTGATGATTCCTTATTCAAGTGGATTCGTACCAAATCGAGTATTTCTTGTTCCGTTTTACCTTTCAGTTCTAATTGCCACCGTCCCTCCGGAGTTTTCATTGCCTCGTGTCGCTCTTTTTCCTCAATACGCTTTTGGTCTTCGTTACACAATTTTTTTACCCAATGGTCTGTTTTCTCCTTGTCATGGATAAAGCGTCCATACCCAATTGCTGTTTTGGCGCCAACCCCAACCTCTTGAAGAGCATCGATCAACCAATGAGAAATAGTTTGGAGATCGTTATCATTCACAGTCTTCTGGCAAGGGATAATCCCAAATAAGAAAGATGTGTCAGCGGCCGTCGTTAGAAAGGGAATGGGGGTGGGAGATCGCCAATCTCCTGGTGGATCCTTCTCACTCCAGCCCGCATAGTGGGGAGTCATGATATCGGCCTCAAGTTGCACTGGATTAACTGGGATAGCGTCGAGAAAACATATGTCACCTGCTTGTGTTGAGTCTCCAAAAAAATGATCCAAAAGTTCTTGCTTAGAATTATCAACATTAACCTCCATATTTACCCACGAGCGAATCAAGCCTTTGACCGAACTTCCTGGAAGGTAGGGAGTGCCCAATGTTGGATGCCAGGCAAAACCGTTTTCAATGGGATGATTCAGACCCATTCCCGTGACAAACCGAGACTCAGTTTTGAAGATATTAAATTGGCCACCACGCTTTTGGATCATTTGTATCAAACGTAATACATTCTCTGTGAGTTGCTTCTTGATTCCAACTGGGCCATTATTGAATCCAGTAACAGTTTGGATCCAAGCGAGTTTCGGGTTGCTATCTTTACTCGAAAGTGTCCAAGAATTGCCAGAGTTGTCTTCCTTCTTGACTTGCCATTTGTTACAGAATTTGTCAAACCACAAGCCCGCATGTCCATCAGGCTCCCAACTCACTGGCTCTTGGCGTTTATATAGTGGAAGCTTCCCATTCATGTCTTATTCCCTTCACCCTTGGGTCAATGCCGTTTCCTTAAGCCACCACACCCCTCTGCCTCTGCGTTAAGCTATTTCTTTTAAAAGAACTCCCAGCGCTTTTGATAGACCTTTCATAGCTTCTTTTGAAGTGCCTCCTCTTCTCCATTGAAATCTTCATCAGCAACTTTATCTGCTTCCTAAATTTCTGATAGAGCCCCGCAACAAAAAGAGGGATGCTATCCATTATGAAATCAAGAATCAGTTTAAAGTTAGGTTTTTTGTAGTCATTTTTTACCAACTGATTCACACTGTCTTCATCCTCATTTATGCTCATTTGAATCTTTGTATAATTGAAGAGCCAAAAATAAGAATACAGCTCTTGCAATATTCCATTAAGGCTTGTTGAGTGCCACTGCTCCATTTTCATTGTCGATGTAAAATCACGAAATGTCGTTTCTATTTCCCAACGACGAGAGTAAAGAGCAACCATATCCTTCTTGTCCAAGGAGCCATGCGGAAGATTAGTGGCCAAAACAGAGAACTCCCCAGTCTTTGGGTTTTTATACTTATAGAGATGAATGACCACCCCCTCAATAACCATTTGTGAATACCAACCTGGGCCATTAAATAAATTTACGATGGGGATAAAAGTAGAGCCTCGCTTACAACGCGCAATAAAGAAGTTACTGGCTTGAGCATGGGCCTTAATAATCTCTGTAGATAAATAAAGCCTATCGTAGAGAGTTATGCTATTACTCTCAAAACTACCTATCATTTGAATAGCATTGGCGATTTCGTTGAGAGCGGGAGAAAAGCAAAGATTCTTTGTCACACCCGATAAAACGTCATAAGCATGAGATAGATACATACGTAAGAAATGAGTTTCCATCTCATTTGGGCAAGGGTACCCACAATAACCCTCCTTTAAAAGATCTTTAGAGCGAGGAAGTGCTAATTGGTCGCCATCTATGGCATAGATATAAAAACCATGAAACGTTTTTCTCAATGGTTCGTAGTCTGTAATCAGAGATTCAAAGATATCTTTGAAAAATAGGTAAGAAATACTTTGACGTATCTTGCTGAGACTGCTTTTGACTGGCATGAGAAGCAGGTCACCAAAATGAGTCCATACCGTCTTAAGAGCGATTTGGTAGCCTTCGTAATTTGTTCCGGAAATAAGATAGATAATGGTAAAAAAGAAAATTTGAGGATTAAATTTTCGATTCCTTTTTTGTTTTTCTGGATCGACAAGGTGCTCTGGCTTGAAGGAAGAATCAAGTTTTGGTAGAATAAAATGGTCATCTGTGACGCGAACTCGTCATTTGGGGGCTTTCGAGATCAATATTGGATTGCATGTGACTTACTCCTTGGTTGAGGGTTGGGTGTAAAATAAAACAAGTCTTATTCTTGTCGATTTATCTAATGATTTCAAGAGATTTTTCTTAAGGAAACGGCATTGACCCTTGGGTAATAGAGCCCGGCAGCATTTCTTGTGCCACTCCAGCCAAGCCAATGCTTCAGCTTGGGCATGAAGGTAGAAGCATTCAGAGTTCTCCATGATGGTCTCCAAGAGATCCTTATCTTGTGGGTACACACCGTCTGTTCGGCAAAGCCATTTATTCAAACTGAGATACAGTTCGTGATGTGCTTGCTCATCATTGTTTCTTTTTTCTTTGGATCCGGCGGCAGCTCGTTCTGTTGCCAGTGCTTGTCCCAAACCGTTCATGATAATACTTGGCCCTAGGCGGTTTACATAGGCACGATATCGTGCCTTGAATTTATCATCATCATTATTCTTTTCACTTAGGTTTTTGACACGCTTCAATGCATCTTCTGCCCGTTGTTGTTCAATGGTTTTCTTCACTCTGCCCCCTTATTATTACTAGGGAAGCGCACTGCGAACCAACCCTGACCTACAGTTTCATTGCCACCAACCTGGAGATAGGGGTCGTTTGCAGGGAAAAGTGCCTTCATGGTGTCCCATGCCTCATTTTTACGGGCTGCCACAATGGCGTACATGATTGTGTCTGGAGGCAGCGTCTCTTCGTACCACAGGTTTTCACTCTTCTTGCTGCCATCTTTAGCCAAGACGTTGCGTGCCTGAATGGATAGCCCATAACGAACAAACCATGCAAAGTCATCATCGTGCAAAATCGCAATTTGATTTTGCAAGCGATCTTGGGTTTCTTGGTGAAGCACAAGGTATTTGATAGAATCCACCAAATCTATCAATAAACTATCAGGCTGGCCTTTCATAATTTCAAACTGTCGTTCCTCAAGAAACAACATTTCAAACTGTCGTTCCTCAAGAAACAACTTCCCATCACTAGATGCAAGAACAACCCCTTTTTGCTCAATAGTAGGAACCTTAAACTGGTGATTCAAGCCAGCCCGTTTGAGATCACGGCAGTATCTTTCAATAAGGTGAGGGCAAGTCACCCAACGGAATGTGCCAGTTAAGCTTCGTACTGGAAGCAGCAATAATCGTCCATCTGCCACTATGAGGTCCCCAGCATGATCTGGTTTCCCGAAGTGCTTACTGTGCTTTTTGCATATCTCTTTAGTTGTTTCAGTTGCCTCAGTCTTCTCAACCTCCTGGGCCCCATCAACCATCTCGGCCTTGTCTCGGAGTGCTCCCTTCAGGCTTGACCCCACAAGCACCGGATAGCTTGTAGCTGCTTCTCGTGCTACGGGGAGGTCTACAACTCCCATACTACGTCCTGCCCCTGGATGAACTGGAGTTTCAGCCAAGAGTCCAAGAATTGCTTTTTGCATAAATTCACCTCCAATTACTAAGTTAAATATTAAGTCAATTTAATTTAAATTAAATAAAGTTAAGTTAAGTCATAGATATTAGGCATCAGATTGGCTATTAGGTGTTGAGGCACTTAATGCGGCCAAATACCAAGTGTTACAAGGCCAAAACCCCATTCTTGTCGTGCTCCTATCTTTAGCACGCCCTTATTTGTTTTCATTGAGTCCATGGTTTTTTGAAAAATTTCAAAATTAGCACTTTTACCGCCATCACAAAAGAGGACACCCCCTGGGGGTAGTACCGATCGAAGTGGCAGGGGTTTGCGTGTCAATGAGTTCCATCCTCCGATTCGCTGTGGCCGGTCCAAACATGCAGAAACAACAAGGGCTCCACCTAGAGCCTCAATGGGTTTCTTGCCACAATAAATCTCTTTTTTGAGATCAAGAGGTGACAATGCAATAACTGCTATTCGCCCATTTTGATCATTCTTGATCTTCTCCTTGATTTCCTCTAGAGGCAGTTTAAGGTACGAATCAGTGCTCCATTCTTTACACTCCACAAGTCGACTTTCACCACCAAAGGGTACCAGTTGATTCACTCCGGTGGGAGGATCAAAGGGTAACTTCCAATTTTCTGGAATGCCGGTGATATTTGCCCCAATAGAAACTCCTCGTATCAAGCGTACATGGCGAGTGCTGTAGAGCATTCCTTCTTGGGCGGCTCGCGTTTCAGTGCAACGCTTAAGTCCTATGCGTAGCTCTTCACTCCAAAGTTCTGACTTAGGCACAATATCCTCTTGTGAGGGGATTTCACCTTGAAGTACTTTCTCCATGCCTCTTTGTGTAAGCCACAAACCTTCTCCTGTCTTAGCGGGCTTAGTAGTCTGCGCAGGGTTATAGCTTCCCGGTGCTTCAGGAAGTTGAGCGTTGTTACCTAGTTCCTGTCCAGGGAAGAAAGTTAAGTAGTTTTAAGTATTTACATGCCTTCCCTTTAGATTTTATGCTTTAAAATGGAGTCCATCAAACATAATCCGTGTAAATTCAGTTACTTACATAAAACGGAAAAATAAAATAAGTTCCCCCCCCTCTCTTGACGAACCTTTCACAGCCCCTCCCTTTCAGTGACTTATGTGGCTATCAACTGGTTACTTGATATGAGAGGAAGAGTTGGATCAACCTGTGTTTCCACCGTGGTGATTTCAAACCTCCTTCAGGGAAATAACATTACGTTGCGCATCAACTTCAAAAAATACTTGACGTGTTTTTTCAGAGAAATAATTTTTGATATTTTATTCTTCATTTATTTTTTATGTAGGTTTTAGGAGGCGTGGGAACCTCTCTATGAGGTAGAATTCTTATCCATGTTCTCCGAGAACCTCTCTGATTTTTTTCTTCTTAAAAGACATCCTTGCTCACTTTTTTCCCTCAAAAAAACGTATGTTAATATAAAAATTAAAGAGAAACTTTCACCAAAGGGGGGACTATGCGCCATTTGAAGAAGACACAGTTGGGACTCTTTTCCCAATATCCTAACCACCAACTCAGTACAGAATTGCAGCAAATTAATAACATCATTGATCGCCATCCAGAGTTTGCCCATATGGTTCATGAAGACCTTGTTAAAGAAAAGAAAGATTCTGGTGATATTGGTATGACATCGGAGCAAGTTCTCAAGGTGGCTATTCTTAAATCCATAAGAGGTCTTTCCTATCGTGCGTTAGCCTTTAATCTTGTCGATTCAGTATCCACCAGAGCTTTTCTGGGCCTTGAATTGGAAGAAAATTACGCTCACTCCACCTTACAGGACTTGATTGTTCAAATAAGTGAAGAAACTTGGGGAATTATTAGCGCCTCTTTAGTTTCAGATGCAAGAGATCAAAAGATTGAGCCGTGTAAGAAAATGAGATTGGACAGTACAGTGACGAAATCAAATATTCATCATCTGTTAGCTGACAATTAAAATGCCCCACCGTCGCCAATGAAAAGTGGCCACTTTTCAGAGGAGGACCTATGGTGATTTTTGGCATTGTCAACCGAGACGCATATAATCAATTGATATTACTCATAAAAAGGCTCCGAGCTGATAAGAACTCCTTTTGGGTTCTTGTCGACCTGGAAAGGGGCTCCGTGTTGGAGAGTCCTTCCATGACAGCCTATTCAGGTTCCATATTTGTCATTTGTAGACTGTTTCTGGATTTCAATGAGGTTAAATATATAGTCAAGAAAAGCCTGTTTAGGCTGTGCCCATTTTCTAAAGTATTTAAATTCCACAAGATTCCAACATTTGCCTCAATTTTCATGGAATTTCTTTCTGAAGACAGGCTTCCCTTAAAGCCGTCGCCAATTAAAATGTCCCACTTTCAATATGGAGGTTGTCGCCAATGAAAAGTGACCAATCTTCAGGGAGTGTTCAAATACTAGACAATGAAGTCTCTTCTTCTGATATAGATACTAAGCTCACAGAGTCCCTCCCTTTTGCAACTCAAAAGGTTAGCAATGAGGAGGATCTTATGATTAGTCAATACACTTTCGGCCGCATTCGTGACCTGAGTCACAGTGGTAAAAATAAGACAGAAATATCTCGTGAATTAGGGATCAATCGTAAGACGGTGCGCAAGTACTGTGAGTCCAACACCCCACCGAAGTACAAGGCGAGGTCCAAAAGAACTCGCCCAGATCCCCTTAATGGATATATGGATCGGGTGAAGTACTTTTTGAAGTTGAACCCAAGTAACACCGCCCGTGAAATATATGAGCTATTAGTTGAGGAGGGTTATCGTGGGAGTGAGAGAACGGTTCAGAGAAGAGTTTGTGAGATTCTTGGTTCTCGCCCCAAGGAGCGTTTTTTCAGCCAAAGATATGATCCTGGAGAACAGGCTCAGTTTGATTTTAAGGAGAAGGTTGCTTTACCATTTGCCGATGGTGTTCAGATCGTTCATCTCCATTTTGGAACATTGCCTTGTAGTGGCACCTGTTGGGTTCGTGCCTACCCCTTTCTTGTCTATGAGTGTTTCATCGATGGGGTGCATGCTTTTTTTGAAAAGATAGGTGGGATGAGTGCGAACATCCGTATTGATAATTTATCTCCCTGTGTGAAGAAAGTTCTTAAAGGAAATCAGCGAATTTACACCCAATCTTTTGATCGAGCCATCCAATACTATGGATTTAAGGTTCTTCCCTGCCGCGCAGGGAAGGGCTCTGACAAGGGAGATGTGGAGCGTGATATTCGAACCTTCAGTTCTCGGATAAAAAATATTGTTAGAAACAAAGGAATTGTTTTTAAAGACTGGGATCATTTGAATCAGTTTTTAGAGTCTTATATGGATCAGCATCAGAGTGACTCCACCAAATCTCGCTTTGAGGAGGAGGCCAAAGTTCTTAAGCCTTTGCCTCCACGAGATGAAGATATTCTCTGTAAGGTGAATATTTGTCAAAGTAATGGTTATGGGACTTTGAGAATAGGTAAAACCACATATTCCATACCTGATGAGGTGATCCAAGCTCCCTGTAAAACCGTACAGGGTCCCTATCATGTCACGATCTATCGTGCAGGAGGGAAGCAAGAAATTGTCGCTCGCCATCAAAGAAAACCTGATGGGGAGCATAGTCTTCTTCTTGAACATATCCTTCCCTCTTTAGTTCGTAAGCCGCAAGCCATGGTAAGATGGGCTCACCGATCCATTCTTTTTCCAACAAATGTGTTTGAAAATTTTTATCAATACCTCAAGCAACAAGATTCAAGCCGTGCCGAGCATGAATATTTAAGAGTTATCAACTTGATTCAGCATGTGAGTTGGCAGGACTTATCTACAGCCATGGAGCTTCAATTAGAAAGTCGTGAGATTTTCGACTTTAAATCCATAAAAGATTTGCTCTTAGGAAATCCCACCAAAATTAATTTGAATGACCAACAAAAACCACTTCAACCTAGATTGTCTCAATATGACAGTCTTGTTCCAAACATAGGAGGTTCTTAATGAATCACGAAGAACTTATAGGTTCTCTTAAAAAACTCCGACTTCCAGCGATGGCGGATGAATATGTTGCAACGGCTAGAGTTGCCGAAAAAACAAAAAAGACGTATGAACAGTATTTAGGTATACTCGTTCAAAATGAGCTTGCTGACAAGCATTCCCAGAGAGTGAAAAGATTGCTTAAGGGGGCCAAGCTTCCTCAACTTAAATCACTCCAAACTTATAACTTCCAGAAAAGAACGGGAGTGACAGCTCAGCAAATTAATTGGATGGCAGAGGGAGAGTGGGTCAGAAAAGCCTGTAATGTTGTGTTTTACGGAAGCTTTGGAATGGGGAAAAGTCATTTGGCCATGTCCCTAGTTCGTTCACTCTGTGAACAAGGCTATCGATGTTTATGGGTCACCACTCATGAACTTATTGAAACAATGCGTGAAAGCAAGAAAGAACTCTCATTGAATGCTCTTTTTAAGAAATTAGACCGTTTTGATCTTATTGCTTGTGATGAACTTGGCTATACAGCTTCCTGCACAGAGGGGGCAGATCTTTTCTTTCAATTCATATCTCAGCGATATGAAAGGAAAAGTCTCATGATCACTACAAACTTAACATACTCTGAATGGGATAAGGTGTTTCTTAACCCTATTACCACCGCTGCTGCTGTTGATCGAATCATTCACAACTGTGAAACCCTCAACATTGAAGGAAAAGAAAGTTGGAGAACCGAATCGGCAAAAGCCAAGTCTAAACAGAGCAAAGAGGAAAGTTCAACCAAAGAAGTTCATTAGAGATCCCCACTTTTGGGGAAGGAACTCGCCAGTTATCCACAAAATTTATCCACAGCAGCACTGCGTTGCTAGACATCGGGGTCACAGCCGCAGTGTCGCCATGGATAAATTTATGGATAACTGGCTTTTACCGTACTATTTGCTCGTCACTCTCGCGGAGCTTTAGACATTAGCTGCGCCAAGGAATCCTGAAAAATACTCCATTTACCTCTGCCATAGGGCTGAAGGATGCATTTGGGGTCATGCCAAAAGTGGTGGGCAGAAAATCATTCCTCAGAATCTTGTGGCATAGTCCGAGTTAAATGATGAGCAAAATAAAGACACTTGACTAAACTCTGAACGAAGAATAACTAAATCAGTACATCATCAACTGGCCGTTTTTCATTGGCGACGGCTTCTAAAACTGGCCAATTTTAATTGGCGCCTAACATCATCCAACGGATGCATCGCTTTTATATGACTGCATAAGAGTTACAGAAAGAGAATTTAAAAAAGTTCGTAAAAATGTCATGAAAGATTTTTGGCGACTTATTTCAAGAGAAGATCTTAAGAGAGCAAAAACCTTGCTTTACAAAATTAATAATTCCAAAAATGATGCGGAAAGACTACCTTGCTATAAGGAGCTTTTAAAAATCGCTACCAAATTGAACAAAGGATTACCTGATACCATCAGAAAGATAAAAAAAGAACAAAAATGTGTGAAGATGAATGCTTTGAAAAAGAGTCTAAAACAGTTAGAAAATGTTGCCTTCTACCTGGAAAAAATCATCTTTCAAACTCAAAAAAGAGTTATTGAGGGGAAAAAAGTATCTTCTGAAAAAAAGGTCCTATCCATCTTTGAACCGCATACAGACATTATTGTAAAGGGGCAAAGAGAAGTCGAGTTTGGGCATAAAATCTTTTTGACCTCAGGGCAAAGCAACATGATTTTAGATTGTCAGATCCCTGATGGCAACCCCGCAGACTCTGATATGTTTTTAAAAGTTATGAATTCAGTGACACAAACCTATGGGGCTTGCCCTGTAAAAGTAAGTGCAGATGGTGGGTTTGCTTCAAAAGAAAATCTTGAAGAGGCCAAAGAGATGGGGGCTAAAGATGTTTGCTTCCCAGAAAAAAAAGGAATGAAAATATTAAAGATGGTTAAAAGTGCTTGGGTCTTTAAAAATCTTCTCAATTGGAGAGCCGGAATAGAGGCTGTTATTTCATTCCTTAAGAGATGTTTTGGTATGAGAGTTGCTTACTGGAAAGGGCATGATGGTTTTAAGAGGTATGTAAAGAATGCCGTTTGTGCCTATAATTTTGTTGTCTTGGCAAGACATGAATTATCAACTGTCACCTAAATTTATCCATTAGGAATAACAGCAATGGACCAGGTCGAAGGTGCTAAAATCTTCCAAAGGTAGGGGTGCGTCTTCAAATCGAAAAAACTAGGGCGCAAGTCGCTTAAAGACCTTTTTCCCCTTAATCTGTAGAGTTTGTGTGGCAAATCTCCAACTCTCACTCCCCCATTGAGGCATTGGGAGGCTCAATGGGGAGTGTCAGAGAACAAAAAATGGGCCTTTCTGGACAGAAACTACCTAGGTCGCACTCAACCTCAGGGCCTGGGCGCAGAAACACCTTTGGAATCCATTTTTTATTTTCGGTAGAGCCAAGTAAGTGGCGAGGCATGGGAAAGAGTGGTTGTGGTTGTCCGTCACAAACTCGAAGTAAAAATGGACCATCTATGGAGAGTGTACCTAGGTTTTCCGGACCATCACCAAGAACTGCATTTATTTCCTCAGACCATTTTCCATGACCATTCCAACCGTTGCACAAGGCGAGTGCTGCACGAAGCACTCCGACCACTGACATAGGGTGAGGAGGAAACAAGCTCTCCACACCGCTTTGTGGTGCACTGTCTTTCGAAAAGGGAGTGCCACTACGAAAAAACAACGTGTCTAGTGGATCAAGTTGAATACCAGCCATCAACGATTCTCCTCATTTTTATCTTTATGGTAGGCTTTATAGTCAGAGTCATGGTTAGCAAGAAAGCGTGCAAGCATAAGTGCATCAACGCCAAGCTCTGCTGGGGTCTTCTGGTCGTTGTTATCACCAGTATTATCGTTAGTCTGTCTGCGTGAAGGTCTTAGAAGTTTCCAAATGAGACCGCTTAAACTATCTACATTTGATTCTCCTCCACCATTGGGTAAGCTACTTGTCAGGCTATGGAGAATTTCAGCACGCAGCAATTCTCGAAAATCATCAATTTCAAAGTCATTGGGCAAATTTCCCCATTCGCCCGGTTTCCATTGGGACCATCCACACAGCAGAGATAATATCTCTCGGATTCGGTAGATGAGTGCCAATGAGAGCCCCATATCCGATGTGCTCTCATTGAAATTCGTTGTCTTAAAACTATTGAGTTGGTTCATTAAATCTTCGAGTGGCTTCAGTGCACATAAAGAAGTACCATCAGTATCTTTTCGCATCCAAGTCGTCACCCATTGGGATTGCAATCCACCAGATTTCATGATTCCAACTGCCAACGAATCTCGTCCATTGGTATTTTTGGCTTCGTCATCGAGCAACCGGTGGGACTCAGCAAGTACTATGTCCAATGGCAATCGAATATGAGCAAATGTTACCGCCGCAGAGAGGGTTGCATTGGTGCCACTGGCATTAGTTTTGGCATTGGCCATTTTATCCTCCTCAAAGGCAGACTTATAGCACTGTGAAAGCTTAGCAGCACAAGAGAGAGCCCTTGGAACAGGCAGCATCGCAAGAACGTCGTCTCCACCTGCGTAGATTGTGACTCCGTCGTGCTTTTTCACGATCTCTGGGACTTCGGTGGTGAATTTAGAAAGTGCTTGCCCGACAACTTCCCCACCTAACTTCCCCACTAATTTGCCTAGGCTATCACCGTCTGCAAGTAACAACGCATAGAATGAGGAGGGTGGTCCCAACGAACGTCCTGAGGTGTCCTTGGTCTTATAAATTTTTTCTTTAAGCATTTTAGACAGCTTCTTGCGAGTGTCATTTCCGGTGTCGTTATCTAAAGGACATAATCGTTCGTTCTCTATAGATTCGTAATGGAAGTAATTCGTATCAATTTTGGAAAAATCATCCATATTGTTGATTTTCAAATCCTTGAAAGAAGACTGATATTTGGCAATAGTGCTAACATATTCTTGCATCTCTTTCCGTGCAAAAGATTGCACTCGATGAATCCATGGTTTAGCTCCAACATGTACAGTCGAGTGCCAGTGTGAAGCATCGATGTTTAGGTCCAATTTTTTGGTTATTTTTGGAAACATTCGCTTTACGAATGCAATTGCACAGAGCCTTTCATTGTCTCTCAGGTTTAATGGGCCAATGGGCCTCTGTTCCCGTAAAGATTTCCAAAACTCATCTTGTTTATTTGCACTTTCTTTGCCCTCAGCACGAATATATCCCGAAAGTTCTTGCAAATCGTGCATGACGGTGCATTTATCACCTGGCTCATCTGGAGGACATTGGGTTCGCCAATGCTTGCGACGTGTCATAGCCATTTGGTTTGCTCTGTCACTGTCCTCAGCAGTTTTAGTATTATTGGTCGCAGTCCACATGATTTCCCAATAACCTTTAACCTGACGATCCCAAATATCCTTGGTCCCATTATTATCCTTGGAGCAGACAGACTCAATAAAAGCCTCCCATACAGCGCAGTACACCTTTTCCCAAGCTTCGTTAAATGCTTTGATTCCTGCTTTGGCTACGCACCGAGCATCCCCATCCACTTCTAAAACAAAGTGATTAGGCAATGAACCCATTTCGGGTGCACCATTTTTCTGTTCATCAGAGATCCACAAATAGAGGGGATCATTATCGACAATGGGTCGGATAATCGTACCACCGGCTTTCTTTGCTCCATGCATTGCATGTGCTGACAGAAATGATAAAAGATAGGAGCTTCCCCATAGATCCCGAGTGCGGCGAGACTGGGCAATAAAACCCTGAACCGGGCCGATAAACATATCAAGATGCTTTGTCATGGGCACACCTTCAGTCGCTTAGTGAATGGTTCTTTACATTTAAATAGCTCCTTACATTTCTTGGTATCAAGAAGGCGATCAAGAAAATTGTGGATTGGTTTATACAGTTCTTCCTCTGGAAGCTGGGGGACCTTAGTTTTTCCCACTGAAATATATGAAATATCTGATTTCTTGTCCTTAGGCAAAAATAGTGCTGGAAGAAAGGATAGAACTGCAACAGGCATGTCATCACCACATTGGTGAATATGAATGAACAGTGGACTTGCTCGACGATTAAAATCCTTAGGCTTTATTGGCCCATGTGGGAGTCCAAACGCAATACGGAGGGGGTGATGTTTTTGGAGACTTTTCATCAAATCGTGATCACATTTGAAATTCTTTTCTGAATCAACTGTGTTTCCAAGAATTTTTCCGTTACGACCCCAACTTCTAAATCTAACAAGTTCACGACCAACGAGATCCAACAATTCAATGGGCTCTTTCTTTTCGCTAGATAGAAGTACGTGGCGAGATTTACTAGAAAAGGCGGTGAACTCAGGTAATTTTTCTATATCTTTATCTTTGTCAACATGCCGAAGTTTCTTGATTGTCTCACTCAACTCACTTATAGATTTTGGCAGATGCTGCTCTTCTCCGTCCACACTCAAAGTTTGGATGGCCAATGAACCGTAACCTTTTCTACTTTTTGCTCCCATTCCACCGATGGTTCCAAGCGCAATTAAGGCATTTTGAAGTAATTCCAATTGCTCTGTGTCTTTTTGCGTTTCGTCTTTTAAGCCATGACATCGCATGAGAACAGTGAAGCTGCAAGGTGCCAGAATACAAGAACGCATAAAACGCATAAGTTGTCCACTATTGGTACCCTTCTCTTTGCTGGAAAAGGTCTTCATCACACCATAACCAAGATAGCGTGCTCCTTCACCGACAACTGTTTCTCCGGCCTTGAGTACTGCGCCTTGGGAAATTTCTTGAAAATCTGTATCCATTTTCAAGCGCATGGATACACACGACTGACCACCATTCGCACTTCCAAATAGAGCATCTTCCTCTTTCTACTTTGACCACGCTAAAGCACGCCACCAGAAGCGCAGCACTCCCTTGAAACTAGGTAGGCGGATTTCAGGACAATCCGAAGCACCTGCGCAGAATAGAGGGGTAACAATCCGGTAAGTGACCTTAATATTTACTATCATTGTCATCCTCCATGGGACCGAACCAAAAGGGTTCTCCTGATTGATACGGGTCTGCATCCTGTTGCTCTGGGGGCCTACGGTCGATCAAACCGAACCTGCGAACAGGACAAGCCAGTTTACTAGCTGTATCTGCAAGTGCTTCAGCAGTAAGCCCCATGAGAGTGGTGCCACCGGTGACATTCACAATCACTTCACTTGCACCGATAAAGCACGAACGCACTTCATTCTGTAAGTGTTCGATCTCTTCATAACCACCGTAAGCATCTTTAAGAAGCAATGGCTTGGTCTCACCACCATAATCAGCGCATTCCAATGCCTTATCAATAGACCTTTCGGTTTCAGGTGAGCAAATAATGAAACACATGGCCGGCTCAGCAATATTTTTTTGCGTCCGACATGCTTGCAAGGCACTAAAGAGTACCCCAGGACGTTTTCCAATAGGGATGACGAGAATAGATTTATCCAGAGACTCACCGAGAGAGAGTGAAAATTCTGGGCACAAACAAAGCGTTTTCTCCCAAAATTTCCTTACTGAACAAAGCTCTTGGTCGATATTCATATTGTTTACTAAAATCTGGTCACGCATACCATGGTGATGATAGGAATTACGCAGTTGACAAAGGCTTCTCCAAAACTTACCAAGGGAACATTGCTTATCAGTCAAGATATTTCTCAGTTTCACATCTTTTTCAATGGTACCAATCGTCCCGAGAAGACAAGAGGCTCTACGGCGAGCCGTCTTATAGTCCAGCCATTGATTTGTGTTATAATGTCGTAATACCACCCAAGATACTGTCCATTCGTTCATGAGGCCAAGGGCAACTGTAAAATTCCTCTGTTTCAATAGACTGTCAATAACTTTTGCCTGACGCTTCAGTTCTTCTTCAGACAGAGTTACTTGTCCCTTCCAACCCTCACCAAGAGGCAGGTCATTCATGGCAAAGTGTTTGAAGGTTTCTTCGAGTTGATTGACCAATTCATCGACAAGAGGTAGTTGGTATTTCTTTAGTTCTTTCTTCAGGGGTTTATATTTTTTTTGCAACTGATGTGTTTGATAACCCAATTCAAGAGGCAAACCCGAAAGATATGCTTGAGAAAAATGTGATAAATCACGTTTGATCTCCTCACCAAATGATCCTGGTGAATTATTACTAATTGCCTTTGCCATTGGAAGCGTACTGCCTGTATTGTGAACTACCTCCAAGGCATTAAGCCATCGAGGTAGTTCCAAAAGTGGGCGCAAATCGAGAAATGGGCTCTTTCCATCTTGCAACAGTCCGTAGTATGCACCCTTTATCTGAACTCTACGAAGTGCAGCCAAGTAGAGAACAACCATGTATGTAAGAAAGGAAAAATGTCGATAGCCATGAGTAATATCTAAAGTGAGGTCAGGCTTATCTTTCACGGCTTTGGATACCAAAGTGATATAAGAGTTGATACCTTCTTGGGTATGTTCATTTGATACACAAACTGGATCTAACAGATGGTAATTGTTATCCAATTCTTCTTTAAGTATAGGCCAGCTTTTATTCTTGGCTTCGGGGGTGCAGATAGCCATAATTTGACTTGGTCTTTCTTCTTGTTGCAACAACTTGAGTAAGGCGATAGGAGCAAGCTTTGCCTCAGTGGTTTGACCACCAAGGGAGTAACAAGCCTTACTTGAATTTGTTCCAAGTACAGTTAGCAAAAGGTGATCTTTAACAGCATCATTATTATCTGAACTCAATATATCCTCTTTACTGATTTCCAGTGAACTTTGTTAACCCCTTTGGATTACATTCACTTAATAATTTTCCAGTATGTGTTAATTTGCGCTTTATCTTCACAATATCTAAGAAATAAATTTCTGTCCGAGAAGTCTTCTTAAGACTCATTGTTATTACTCGGGGGATGAGAAGTAAAGTGATGTTTTCTTTGTGTTTGTAGAGTTCCTAGAAGATTCATAACCATGATGTCGATGCCTATACACATCACATAACAAAAACTCATCGGATAGAATAGAAAAACACTAAAATTTTTTTTGATACAAAAACCATAAATATTAAGGTGGTATCTCTTAATTTTTGTCAAATGCATCTAGCCTGTCGAAAGCAGAACCAAAACCTAGAATGAATTAAAATTATGTTTGAATTTTCAACCAATGACCAAGTAAGGAGGTGTGTCAAAATAAGTTGAACGGATTGAAGGCTCTTAACCATAAGAAATACCACTGAATTGTCCGACTTACTTTGGGACAGCTCCTAAGGAATTAAATTTCTTTGGTGCAGCTTCAGTGCTTCAATGAAGCCGGGGGCAACTGTGCCCCGGGAATTATTTCTCAAACTATTTAAGACAAGGGAGGTCTTAATAGCTTCAATGAGGCCGGGGCAACTACACCCCGGAAATGATATATCCGCCTTAAATATGGAGATACAAATTTTAATGCTTCAATGAGGCCGGGGCAACTACACCCCGGAAATCAGATGGACTATGAATTAGTTCAATGGCGACCTGCCAACGCGCTTCCACCTATGGAAGTGCCGCCGATGTGTTGGTGAGTTCCCGGACGTAGGTCCCCATTTAGATCGTCTGTTTTCAAAATTCGTCCTTGAACCCGACTATCCGCAATCTTGTTTCTATATCTGTTTTCTCACTGATACAGAAACAACCCACATGTAGGCTTCCTCGCTGCTGATCTTTATCCGGAAATCAAGTCTCTCAACTTACCGAAACTTACCAAAACTATCAGCCCGTGGAACGAATTTCACACGATCCTATATTTAACTTACTCGGCTCTCTATTTCTCACGCTTGAGATGTTTTTTACATTCAAGCTGGTTTTCTTTAATTATCAGGTACATAAAACAGCTGTGTCTTGCTCACCTATTCAAGGTCTTCACCCTTACGGGATCGCCTTATCCTGTTCCCCCTGCCGCCCATGTCAACATGCAGTAAATATCAGAGTCATAATTGCTCTATGGAGGTTCGTTGTCCATGGGGCGAGGCTCGTCACCGTTTTTATCAAGAAAATTTCAAGATTTACGAAGCTATTCAATCTTTTATCAAACTACATTATTTCATATTTCATAACTCCTCCCCCTCAGAAATGCCTAGCCACAGTCATTTGTAATGTAAAAGGCATAATTAAACTCCTGGGTATTCCTATTCCACCCAATGACTGCGTTACATGCAGCATACTAAGACCACTGAGGTGAGTCAGTTATCCACAGACTCATCCATGGTGACGCTGCGGCTATGGCCCTAGGGGAGCCAATAAGGCAGCGCTGCTGTGGATGAGTCTGTGGATAACTGCGACGGAGTCTCCACACAAGTGTGTTGGCAACTCTGTCCTCCGTGGTTTCATGTACAAAGCTCGGATCCTGAAATGCTAGGCTCCCATCTTCTCCAAATTGGCTTGGAAAGCATATTCCTTATAGCCACGGTTGTCCCGCAGCATCGCATAGCAGATACAGCTCATCTTGCGAGCCAGGGCCACAACAGCCTTATTGGTTCCCCTCCTCGACTCAACCTCTAAGGCCCATTTCCGAACAGGATCATCACATTTAGTGCTCTTTTTGAGCCAAGCCCGCGCCCCATGGATGAGATAGCGACGTAATATCTCATTGCCACTTTTGGTGATGGAGCCCATCATACGAGTGTTTGCTGAAGAGCTAACACTGGGAACTAAACCCAGGTAGCTGGCAAACTTACTGGCATCATCAAAACGACTGATATCATCCACCACTGCCACCATAGCCGCAGCCGTGAGAAGACCAACTCCAGGCAAAGTTCTCAATTGTTTTACAGACTCTTTCTCCTGAACTAAAAACTCAATCCGGTGGGTGATAGACTTTTCTTGCTGTTGGAGGGCTTCGGCCTGACCGTACAATTCCTGAAGAGTGCTGCGAATAAAAGGATTGGGCACTTTGGAAATAGTCGCTGGTGCTTTCACCCAAAACTGATTTGCTCCCACGGGAATCGTAAGACCCTGTTCCCTCAAAAGACCTCTGATGTGGTTTGTTAAACTCACCCGTGTGCCTACAGTAAGTTCACGGGAAACGAGCAGACTCTTTATGTCTCTGGAACCAGGACTACGGAGATGAACCTCACAATCACTATCAGGGTTCAGGCGCAGAAAAGTATTTAAAGCCTTGGCATCCCGCTCGTCGGTTTTCTTGCCGCTGATACCTATGCCCCTAAACTTGTTTGGGTTGATGATGTGAACAGTGTGACCCAAATCCTGTAATTTCTGGACATAGGGGTTAACCCCTCCTGTGGCCTCAATGGCTATCTCACAGGGTTCTCTATTTGAGAAATAGCGAGGAAGATTCTTCGTCTGAATACAACTGACTCTAGGGACTCCTTGAACCATTTCTCCCTTTTGATCTGTAGCATAAAGAACTGAGTTATTCTTGTGAAAATCGACTCCTATGTATAACTTGGGCATTGCCGCTCCTTTCGTTTGTGAGCCTTTTGAGCTCGGTTTTTGTGTGGATAAGTATAACAACTTAGACCACGATGAAAAGGGGCGGCACTTCCATGCCTCCAGATAGAATAGAAAAACACTAAAATTTTTTTTGATACAAAAACCATAAATATTAAGGTGGTATCTCTTAATTTTTGTCAAATGCATCTAGCCTGTCGAAAGCAGAACCAAAACCTAGAATGAATTAAAATTATGTTTGAATTTTCAACCAATGACCAAGTAAGGAGGTGTGTCAAAATAAGTTGAACGGATTGAAGGCTCTTAACCATAAGAAATACCACTGAATTGTCCGACTTACTTTGGGACAGCTCCTAAGGAATTAAATTTCTTTGGTGCAGCTTCAGTGCTTCAATGAAGCCGGGGGCAACTGTGCCCCGGGAATTATTTCTCAAACTATTTAAGACAAGGGAGGTCTTAATAGCTTCAATGAGGCCGGGGCAACTACACCCCGGAAATACCGTGCACAGCCCAATCGCGTCTTTCTGTGCTTCAGGGCTTCAATGAGGCCGGGGCAACTACACCCCGGAAATTTGTGATGGAGAACCACGCAGCGAGATTCTTTGATTGCTTCAATGAGGCCGGGGCAACTACACCCCGGAAATAGTGGAAGAAAGTGAGCGACATGTGCTTCAGCCAAGCGCTTCAATGAGGCCGGGGCAACTACACCCCGGAAATGCAGACTTTGGCTACACGAATACCACATATGCCAAATTCATGCTTCAATGAGGCCGGGGCAACTACACCCCGGAAATAATGTAAAAGTTACGAATTAGAAGAAATAGTAGAAAAATAGCTTCAATGAGGCCGGGGCAACTACACCCCGGAAATTATTACGGCACGGAACAAGTTATTGAGTACATTGAGAGGCTTCAATGAGGCCGGGGCAACTACACCCCGGAAATTGGTATTGGTAAGGTTCTAATGTCTCTCGAAACAGGCGCTTCAATGAGGCCGGGGCAACTACACCCCGGAAATAGTCCCTATATATGTTTTTAGATTTATTGGGTTTTATGGTCATTCTGCGAGGACTGTAGTTTTTGGCACTTAATGATCTCAAATTACCTCCCAAACAATCTTTATGATATACCCTATCACCTTGAAATACAAGAGAAAATTGAAATGCGAGCGCTAGTAGTAATTTTCACAGAACTCAAGCTCTCGCAAGCCATCACGGCAGCTTTAGTCCATCCACCTTTGCCTCGATGGTGGGTGGACTAAACAATAATGGCCTTCTTTGTAGGGACTTCATATTTTTTGCCCAAGCTTTCTACACGAGTACGAACTCCATCTGCCGGCCCCAAATCAATGATTAAGATATGGTCTTCCTCTAGCTTTATTACATCTTTCAAGCGTATATTCATCTCAATACAACGTTGAACTGTCAAACGGCATTGAAAAACTGACATCTGTAACCATTGTCCATGGCCTTTCATTAGCTTGAATACACTCTTCCAACGCTTTGGTTCAGATATATCATATGCAACAATATAAAGATGTTCTTTGGCCATATCATTTACCCCATTTACCGAGGTAGATAGTTTCTGTCCAGAAAGGCCCATTTTTTGTTCTCTGACACTCCCCATTGAGCCTCCCAATGCCTCAATGGGGGAGTGAGAGTTGGAGATTTGCCACACAAACTCTACAGATTAAGGGGAAAAAGGTCTTTAAGCGACTTGCGCCCTAGTTTTTTCGATTTGAAGACGCACCCCTACCTTTGGAAGATTTTAGCACCTTCGACCTGGTCCATTGCTGTTATTCCTAATGGATAAATTTAGGTGACAGTTGATAATTCATGTCTTGCCAAGACAACAAAATTATAGGCACAAACGGCATTCTTTACATACCTCTTAAAACCATCATGCCCTTTCCAGTAAGCAACTCTCATACCAAAACATCTCTTAAGGAATGAAATAACAGCCTCTATTCCGGCTCTCCAATTGAGAAGATTTTTAAAGACCCAAGCACTTTTAACCATCTTTAATATTTTCATTCCTTTTTTTTCTGGGAAGCAAACATCTTTAGCCCCCATCTCTTTGGCCTCTTCAAGATTTTCTTTTGAAGCAAACCCACCATCTGCACTTACTTTTACAGGGCAAGCCCCATAGGTTTGTGTCACTGAATTCATAACTTTTAAAAACATATCAGAGTCTGCGGGTGTTAGCTGACAATTAAAATGCCCCACCGTCGCCAATGAAAAGTGGCCACTTTTCAGAGGAGGACCTATGGTGATTTTTGGCATTGTCAACCGAGACGCATATAATCAATTGATATTACTCATAAAAAGGCTCCGAGCTGATAAGAACTCCTTTTGGGTTCTTGTCGACCTGGAAAGGGGCTCCGTGTTGGAGAGTCCTTCCATGACAGCCTATTCAGGTTCCATATTTCTCATTTGTAGACTGTTTCTGGATTTCAATGAGGTTAAATATATAGTCAAGAAAAGCCTGTTTAGGCTGTGCCCATTTTCTAAAGTATTTAAATTCCACAAGATTCCAACATTTGCCTCAATTTTCATGGAATTTCTTTTTGAAGACAGGCTTCCCTTAAAGCCGTCGCCAATTAAAATGTCCCACTTTCAATATGGAGGTTGTCGCCAATGAAAAGTGACCAATCTTCAGGGAGTGTTCAAATACTAGACAATGAAGTCTCTTCTTCTGATATAGATACTAAGCTCACAGAGTCCCTCCCTTTTGCAACTCAAAAGGTTAGCAATGAGGAGGATCTTATGATTAGTCAATACACTTTCGGCCGCATTCGTGACCTGAGTCACAGTGGTAAAAATAAGACAGAAATATCTCGTGAATTAGGGATCAATCGTAAGACGGTGCGCAAGTACTGTAAGTCCAACACCCCACCGAAGTACAAGGCGAGGTCCAAAAGAACTCGCCCAGATCCCCTTAATGGATATATGGATCGGGTGAAGTACTTTTTGAAGTTGAACCCAAGTAACACCGCCCGTGAAATATATGAGCTATTAGTTGAGGAGGGTTATCGTGGGAGTGAGAGAACGGTTCAGAGAAGAGTTTGTGAGATTCTTGGTTCTCGCCCCAAGGAGCGTTTTTTCAGCCAAAGATATGATCCTGGAGAACAGGCTCAGTTTGATTTTAAGGAGAAGGTTGCTTTACCATTTGCCGATGGTGTTCAGATCGTTCATCTCCATTTTGGAACATTGCCTTGTAGTGGCACCTGTTGGGTTCGTGCCTACCCCTTTCTTGTCTATGAGTGTTTCATCGATGGGGTGCATGCTTTTTTTGAAAAGATAGGTGGGATGAGTGCGAACATCCGTATTGATAATTTATCTCCCTGTGTGAAGAAAGTTCTTAAAGGAAATCAGCGAATTTACACCCAATCTTTTGATCGAGCCATCCAATACTATGGATTTAAGGTTCTTCCCTGCCGCGCAGGGAAGGGCTCTGACAAGGGAGATGTGGAGCGTGATATTCGAACCTTCAGTTCTCGGATAAAAAATATTGTTAGAAACAAAGGAATTGTTTTTAAAGACTGGGATCATTTGAATCAGTTTTTAGAGTCTTATATGGATCAGCATCAGAGTGACTCCACCAAATCTCGCTTTGAGGAGGAGGCCAAAGTTCTTAAGCCTTTGCCTCCACGAGATGAAGATATTCTCTGTAAGGTGAATATTTGTCAAAGTAATGGTTATGGGACTTTGAGAATAGGTAAAACCACATATTCCATACCTGATGAGGTGATCCAATCTCCCTGTAAAACCGTACAGGGTCCCTATCATGTCACGATCTATCGTGCAGGAGGGAAGCAAGAAATTGTCGCTCGCCATCAAAGAAAACCTGATGGGGAGCATAGTCTTCTTCTTGAACATATCCTTCCCTCTTTAGTTCGTAAGCCGCAAGCCATGGTAAGATGGGCTCACCGATCCATTCTTTTTCCAACAAATGTGTTTGAAAATTTTTATCAATACCTCAAGCAACAAGATTCAAGCCGTGCCGAGCATGAATATTTAAGAGTTATCAACTTGATTCAGCATGTGAGTTGGCAGGACTTATCTACAGCCATGGAGCTTCAATTAGAAAGTCGTGAGATTTTCGACTTTAAATCCATAAAAGATTTGCTCTTAGGAAATCCCACCAAAATTAATTTGAATGACCAACAAAAACCACTTCAACCTAGATTGTCTCAATATGACAGTCTTGTTCCAAACATAGGAGGTTCTTAATGAATCACGAAGAACTTATAGGTTCTCTTAAAAAACTCCGACTTCCAGCGATGGCGGATGAATATGTTGCAACGGCTAGAGTTGCCGAAAAAACAAAAAAGACGTATGAACAGTATTTAGGTATACTCGTTCAAAATGAGCTTGCTGACAAGCATTCCCAGAGAGTGAAAAGATTGCTTAAGGGGGCCAAGCTTCCTCAACTTAAATCACTCCAAACTTATAACTTCCAGAAAAGAACGGGAGTGACAGCTCAGCAAATTAATTGGATGGCAGAGGGAGAGTGGGTCAGAAAAGCCTGTAATGTTGTGTTTTACGGAAGCTTTGGAATGGGGAAAAGTCATTTGGCCATGTCCCTAGTTCGTTCACTCTGTGAACAAGGCTATCGATGTTTATGGGTCACCACTCATGAACTTATTGAAACAATGCGTGAAAGCAAGAAAGAACTCTCATTGAATGCTCTTTTTAAGAAATTAGACCGTTTTGATCTTATTGCTTGTGATGAACTTGGCTATACAGCTTCCTGCACAGAGGGGGCAGATCTTTTCTTTCAATTCATATCTCAGCGATATGAAAGGAAAAGTCTCATGATCACTACAAACTTAACATACTCTGAATGGGATAAGGTGTTTCTTAACCCTATTACCACCGCTGCTGCTGTTGATCGAATCATTCACAACTGTGAAACCCTCAACATTGAAGGAAAAGAAAGTTGGAGAACCGAATCGGCAAAAGCCAAGTCTAAACAGAGCAAAGAGGAAAGTTCAACCAAAGAAGTTCATTAGAGATCCCCACTTTTGGGGAAGGAACTCGCCAGTTATCCACAAAATTTATCCACAGCAGCACTGCGTTGCTAGACATCGGGGTCACAGCCGCAGTGTCGCCATGGATAAATTTATGGATAACTGGCTTTTACCGTACTATTTGCTCGTCACTCTCGCGGAGCTTTAGACATTAGCTGCGCCAAGGAATCCTGAAAAATACTCCATTTACCTCTGCCATAGGGCTGAAGGATGCATTTGGGGTCATGCCAAAAGTGGTGGGCAGAAAATCATTCCTCAGAATCTTGTGGCATAGTCCGAGTTAAATGATGAGCAAAATAAAGACACTTGACTAAACTCTGAACGAAGAATAACTAAATCAGTACATCATCAACTGGCCGTTTTTCATTGGCGACGGCTTCTAAAAATGGCCAATTTTAATTGGCGCCTAACAGCGGGGTTGCCATCAGGGATCTGACAATCTAAAATCATGTTGCTTTGCCCTGAGGTCAAAAAGATTTTATGCCCAAACTCGACTTCTCTTTGCCCCTTTACAATAATGTCTGTATGCGGTTCAAAGATGGATAGGACCTTTTTTTCAGAAGATACTTTTTTCCCCTCAATAACTCTTTTTTGAGTTTGAAAGATGATTTTTTCCAGGTAGAAGGCAACATTTTCTAACTGTTTTAGACTCTTTTTCAAAGCATTCATCTTCACACATTTTTGTTCTTTTTTTATCTTTCTGATGGTATCAGGTAATCCTTTGTTCAATTTGGTAGCGATTTTTAAAAGCTCCTTATAGCAAGGTAGTCTTTCCGCATCATTTTTGGAATTATTAATTTTGTAAAGCAAGGTTTTTGCTCTCTTAAGATCTTCTCTTGAAATAAGTCGCCAAAAATCTTTCATGACATTTTTACGAACTTTTTTAAATTCTCTTTCTGTAACTCTTATGCAGTCATATAAAAGCGATGCATCCGTTGGATGATGAATATTTGATTTCGTCACTGTACTGTCCAATCTCATTTTCTTACACGGCTCAATCTTTTGATCTCTTGCATCTGAAACTAAAGAGGCGCTAATAATTCCCCAAGTTTCTTCACTTATTTGAACAATCAAGTCCTGTAAGGTGGAGTGAGCGTAATTTTCTTCCAATTCAAGGCCCAGAAAAGCTCTGGTGGATACTGAATCGACAAGATTAAAGGCTAACGCACGATAGGAAAGACCTCTTATGGATTTAAGAATAGCCACCTTGAGAACTTGCTCCGATGTCATACCAATATCACCAGAATCTTTCTTTTCTTTAACAAGGTCTTCATGAACCATATGGGCAAACTCTGGATGGCGATCAATGATGTTATTAATTTGCTGCAATTCTGTACTGAGTTGGTGGTTAGGATATTGGGAAAAGAGTCCCAACTGTGTCTTCTTCAAATGGCGCATAGTCCCCCCTTTGGTGAAAGTTTCTCTTTAATTTTTATATTAACATACGTTTTTTTGAGGGAAAAAAGTGAGCAAGGATGTCTTTTAAGAAGAAAAAAATCAGAGAGGTTCTCGGAGAACATGGATAAGAATTCTACCTCATAGAGAGGTTCCCACGCCTCCTAAAACCTACATAAAAAATAAATGAAGAATAAAATATCAAAAATTATTTCTCTGAAAAAACACGTCAAGTATTTTTTGAAGTTGATGCGCAACGTAATGTTATTTCCCTGAAGGAGGTTTGAAATCACCACGGTGGAAACACAGGTTGATCCAACTCTTCCTCTCATATCAAGTAACCAGTTGATAGCCACATAAGTCACTGAAAGGGAGGGGCTGTGAAAGGTTCGTCAAGAGAGGGGGGGGAACTTATTTTATTTTTCCGTTTTATGTAAGTAACTGAATTTACACGGATTATGTTTGATGGACTCCATTTTAAAGCATAAAATCTAAAGGGAAGGCATGTAAATACTTAAAACTACTTAACTTTCTTCCCTGGACAGGAACTATTTAACGACTCTATGGCGTTTGTGGTATAAAAAATCTTTCTGATTTCATCCGGATAATCGAAAATAGTGATGAGATTGTCCCAATTCCTACGCCAAGACTTTTCAATATTCGGATACTTTGAAGACCACTTGGTACAAAATTCCTCAAGGGCCTTTTCAGCTTCTGTCAGAGTCGTAGAGCCATAAATGGACTTGAGGTCTTGGGCGACAGCTTTCATATCCTTGGAAGGAACATAGCGAAGGGAATTGCGGACCATATGGACAATGCACAGTTGTACTTTAGACTTGGGAAAAGCCGCTGAAATGGCTTGAGGAAAACCTGTAAGACCATCTACAGAAAATATAAATACGTCTTTCAACCCTCGATTTTGCAGCTCAGTCAAAACACTCAACCAAAACTTTGAACCCTCATTTTCAGAAATCCATAGGCCCAACAAGTCTTTCTGACCCTCCTCTGTAATACCAAGAGCTAGGTAAATCGCCTTATTAATAACTCTCTTGTCTTGATGGACCTTCACCACGATACAGTCCAAAAATACGATAGGGTAAGTGCTATCCAAGGGGCGGTTCTGCCAAGCCGTAACTTCATCAATAACAGCATCCGTCACGTTGGCTATCACTGAGTGGGATATCTCTGCACCATGGTAGAGGTCTTTGATAGCTCCTTGAATATCCCTGGTCGTCATTCCCCTCGCATAGAGGGTCAGAATACTGTCTTCAAAGCCCTCAAGACGAGTCTTGCCTTTGGGAATGACTTGGGGCTCAAAGGAGGCACTTCGGTCACGGGGGACCTGAAGCTCCACCTCGCCTTTCTCTCCCTTTATGGTCTTTCTACTGTAACCATTGCGAGTGTTGGATTTGCGGGTCTCAAACTTCTCATGCCTCTCATAACCTAGGTGATCGTCCATTTCCGCATTAAGAGCTGTCTCTAAAACAACCTTCATCAGTTGACCCGTTATGTCGGATAAATCCTTTTGGGTCTTGACGTTCTTCGCTAGTTCCTTGCCTATCGAGTAGGCAGTGGGAACTTCCCCCACTGCCCCTCACAGAACCGTGCTTGAAAGTCTCCCCTCACACGGCTCCTATGATTTTCCGTTTCATTAGGCTCCTCCTCAGCATAACCAAGTTGGCCTGACTACTTCCATAAATCATGTGACCCCTTCGCTCCATTCTCATTACAAGAACTTCATCACTACTACGAATCACTCTGCCCCTGGTTGGTGGCATCGGTATTTAGCACTTCGGGGGTCTCCCTTATAGCGTTTCCCTTATCATCCACCAGCAGGTTCCCACGTTCCGATACGAAGCCTGTACTAGGTTCATGCCCCCTATACACCGCACGCCGTCTAGATCGGTCATCAGGCTTCCTCTAGACTTATCCCGACGGAGACAACCTTCCTTCGGTTTTGACGCGACTGTTAATCTTTCGATGCGTCGTCGGTGGGTTTGCTTTCGCTCATCTCCCTAGTACTTACATGACCGTTTACTACGGCCTTTTCCTTGCTCGCTCACTACAAGGGCCTTGCCTCCCATGCAGCAGCAAGGTTGTTTGCACTCAAATCCTGAAATCCGAGTGCGGAGGACCTACCTCCATCTTCACATCAGCATGTCACCTCCGTGACTTCGTGGCACACATTGTCTTGATATCCATTTTGCCTTCTCCTTTCAGGATGATAGTTCATCCTAATATGATTCGGCAGTTACACAAAATAGTTTACAGGCTCAATCATTAACCTTTGAAAGACGAAACCCTCCCTAAGTTCATGAAAATTCAGCAAATACGGCCCTTTCCCACTTCAAACCAACGTCAAGAAAACCTTGAAGATACGTCCAACTGACCTAGGTGTTTGTTGCGTATGTGTTGCGGAATCAAGGGCAAAAATCTTGTTGCGGCCGAGAACGCAACAAGATTTACTCGCTTTGCTTTGTCAGTATTGATTGGGCTCGTGTTTGATCTCCAAGCCTTAGTGATTTGTTAAGATGACCTCTCTCGTATTTTGTAATATAGTTTTTCAGTCTGACATTGGGGTCCACCTCAGTCTTATTGTGCGGAGCATAAGTTTGGTTGAGTTATATAAGTATTTGTAAATAATGAGTTATTTTTATTTGTCGTCGCTATGTCATTGAGAAATCACAACATGAGCTTTGTGGGGTTCCCCTAAGTGGGCCAGATTATAAATCTTCACATTTAACACATAAATTGTGATAATTATGATGACAGGTGACCATTTAGATACGTATAATTAACACATAAATTGTGGTAATTATGAAATCTAAAGTAATCAGTCCAGATCAGGCTCTCTATGAAGTTGCCTCACAGCAACAAGGGTATTTTACAACCAAGCAAGCTGAGTCTGCGGGTTACATCAGAGCCCATCACTCCTACCATGTCAAAGCAGGCCATTGGATTCGTGAAATGCGAGGGATTTATCATCTTGTAAAGTTTCCCCAAGATGGTGGAGATGCTCAACTTATTCTTTGGTACCTTTGGTCCAGAAGCCGGAACGAAACTCCCCAAGGAGTTTATTCTCACGATACAGCACTCAGGGTCTATGATTTAAGTGATCTCATGCCATCGAAACTACACATGACAGTTCCATCCCACTTTAGAAAGTTTAATGAAATTCCAAAAATTTTAGTTCTCCACAAGGCTTCACTTCTAAAATCGGATATCAGGCTTATAAGAGGGTTTGCAGTGACAACCCCTGTGCGGACAATTCTTGATCTTTTTGAATCAAACCACCTGGGAAAGGATATTCTTGTTCAAGCCGCCACCGAAGCCATTAAAAAAGGACTTATTCACCCAAAATATGAAGATAAAATAAAGAGAGTGATTGAAAATGAATAAGTACAGAACTGCGACAGCTTTCTTCCTGAATTCTACAAAAATGGTAACAAGGTTCAGGTCTAAAGTCTAGAAGCTGACTTCAGAACAAATATAACGTGGTTTCAGACCTCTTTTGAATTGAAAGAATTCAAAATCATTGTTACCATTGGTAACAATGTCTTATTTACATGAGCAAAAGAGAAACGGTAAAATTGTAACTGCTCACGGCTTGGCGATCTACTGCTGAATTTCACGAAATAGTCCCTATGGAGTGTCTCCCGATGGCGTCTTCAAATATCTGCTTTTGCATGGATTCTCCTTAAGTCGTCTTTCTTTGCCTAAATGAACTTCCAGATATGGCTACTTTGATGGATTGAGAGGTTATGCGATCCATAATAGCTTCACAGATGACTTCCAGGAAATCATTCTGGACCGATACTCAGCGAGAAAAAGCACTCTTATTACCTCCAATCGTATCATTGAAGATTGGGGAAAGTGTTTGGGCGATAATACCGTGGCCTCTGCCATCCTGGATCGCCTTCTCCACTGCAGCCAACTATTAAAATTTGAGGGAAAAAGCTACCGATTGAAGGAAGCTTCAAACCGACTTGTTAAGATAAAAAATTAAAGGTAGGGTGAGCCCATCTTGTCAGATCGCCCTAAATGGATGGTTTTGATCCGCCCCTCGGGATCTATGGAAAGAAAATTTTTTACTTTTTTGGGAGAGCCTTGATTTCGTCTTCAGAAAGCCCTGTTGCTTCGGCTATCTCCAAAGCTTCCTGTCCTTTTAAAATCATCTTTAAAGCAATGGCCTCTCTCTCTTTCCTTCGCCCTTTTTCAAGCCCTTCTTCACGCCCTCTTTCAAGCCCTTTTTCAAGCCCTTCTTCACGCCCTCTTTCAAGCCCTTCTTCACGCCCTTTTTCACGCCCTCTTTCAAGCCCTTTTTCAAGCCCCTCTTCATGCAATGGCATTCGTTTTTGCAGAAGGTTTTTCCACATTTTTCTGACTCCCTCTAACATACTGAGTTAAGGGGGCTTTTATCTTTTTTCTTTTTCCGAAAAAAAATACTTGAGTCCACCCCATCGTTGTGTCACATTATATTTGAACCATTCCCAAAGGGGAGAGACTCAAATGGACCCACGCATAGAGACATTGCCTTCAACAACTTTTTTTGGAAGACGCTTGACGCGCAAGCAAATTGCCGACATTCAAAAGACGGTGGCGCTATTTCCTTCTTTAAGTCGCCGTGAACTGGGTTATACAGTTTGTGAGCATCTTGGTTGGCTAACTCCCAAAGGTGATCATCGCATCCAATCGTGCCTTCGTATGCTTGAGACGCTAGAGGAACTTGACATTCTATCCCTGCCAGAAAAAGACATGTCAAAGCGGAGTGTCCCCTCCAAAAAAATCACTTGGACACACCGAACAGATGAAAAGCCTCTCATCAACGATAAACTAGACTCATTGACCCCACTTTCTTTGCAAATCGTAACTGATCAAGAGGCCATTAAGGAATGGAATGAAGTTGTCGATCGGCATCATTATCTCAATTACAGACGTCCCTTTGGTCCCCATTTGCGCTATTTCATCCTAGATAATTGTGGGCGACGATTGGGTTGTCTTTTATTTGAAGCTGGCACATCCACTTTGCCTTGCCGTGATGAATGGATCGGTTGGCAAAATCGAGCTTACAAAAAGCACTTGAATTTAGTGGTGAACAATAGTCGATTTTTGATCTTTCCCTGGGTAAAGGTTCGCCATCTTGCTTCGATGGCTTTATCTATGGCAACTCGCCAACTTCCCACAGACTGGGAGTTAAAACATGCTTTCAAACCTGTACTCATGGAGACTTTTGTCGACCTTACCAAATTTAATGCCACGAGCTATCGTGCTGCCAACTGGCTTTATTTGGGCAAAACAAATGGGAGTCGTGCCTACAAAAATGTAAAGGGAAAAACTCAAAAAGGTGTTTATGTTCAACCTCTGACAAAGAATTATCAGTCTATCTTATTGAATGGCCCCCAATGCGCTATCAAGAAACCCGTCGGGAAACCCACCATCAAGCCACATAAGAACTTGGCTGAGCCTATGCTAGAGGACTCTTTTGTGCATCTTTGGCAAAACATCATCAAGACAGTGGTTATCATTGCAGATGAGTACGACCGAACCTGGCAAAAGCGTCAACGTGTCTTGAATACATTGTTGATTATACTTTTCATCTTCCGACTTGTTTTCTCTAAAGGAAAACAAGGTTATGATACAACTTTGATTGAACTTTGGGAGCAGTGTCGCATATTAGACATTGAACTCCCTCAACCTAAACCAGTTCGGGCATCCACTATGTGTAGTGCACGGGCTAAAGTAGATGAAAATATATTTAAAGTTTTGCATGATGAAATTCTTAAACAAGACGGTATATCCAATTCTAGTACCTTATGGAAGGGCCATAAGGTTTTCGCAGTGGATGGATCGAAAATAAATTTACCACGTCAACTCGTAGATAATGGGTATCAGCAACCATGGGAAAAAGCATGGTACCCTCAAGGTCTTGTCAGTTGCCTGTACCAACTACAGTCGAAGATTCCTGTGGATTTTGATCTCTTTGCCCATAACAATGAGAGAAAGGCTGCACAAACTCATTTCAAAAAATTGTTTGAAAACGATGTTGTGGTTTATGATCGTGGCTATTATTCCTACGAAATGCTTCATGAGCATAAGGTGCGAAGTCTGCATGCGGTGTTTAGGATAAGGAGAAATGCCAACACTGTTTTTGATGAATTTATTAATAATGATCAAAAAGACTCAGTGATCCAAGTCATTCCTAGCAAGCAAATTCTGAAAGAACTACATAAAAAAAAGCCACAAGACGACTTCAAAGCCTACGCTTTGCGTTTGGTCAAATATAAAATTGGACAAACTACTTTTGTTCTAGGAACAACCTTAATGGATCAAAAAAAATATTCCATTGATGATCTGGCCAATCTCTATCATGGACGCTGGAGTATAGAGGAACTGTACAAAATATCCAAAGAACTGATGACCATTGAAGAGTTTCATTCTCAAAGTGAAAGGGGAGTCAAACAAGAATTGTTTGCACACTTCACACTTATCACTCTGACAAGATTATTTTCCAACTACACGGAAGACCGTCTTAATACATCTCAATCCCATAGTAAAAAACAAACCATGCAGACAAACTTTAAAAACAATTTACTGACAATTGCAAGAAATATTGAAGGTCTTTTTCTTCAACAAAAGGTAGTGCTTAGTAAAACCCTCAATTGCATCATTACAAATATGAAGACCTGCCGACAAAGGCTACGTCCGAATAGGCATTACGACCGAGTTTCTAGAAAACCCATCGGAGTATGGAGACCCAGTAAAGAGGTTAGGGGGGCTATGGCCAACGGATAATCACATGGATCAAAGAAAAAAACTTGGGGTTAGCCCACCCCCGAGGAGTTAGAGGTTCAAATCCTTAACCGAATGGGATCTCTCACTAAACGAATGCCATTGCCTCTTCATGGGCTGTGTCGATCTGTGACAAACGATCTCGACGCTGCTTATCTTCAGCTTCAAGTCGCTCTCGCATAAGTTCGTCTTGAGACAAGTTCCACAAATTTTTGACGGCTCTTCCCATGTCCCTTCCTTTTTTGGCTAGCTCTTGGCTGGTTTGTTGATTCAGCTCATCCGATCTCTTTAAGAAATAGCACCACGCTTCACGCTGGTCAACAAGGCTGTCTAATCTGCCAATGAACTTGTTCAATTCTACAATGACAAATTGCATACCATCGGTGAGTCTCAAATGAGGGTGTCTATCCTGCCTCATGCTGCATGTGTGGTAATAATCGTTGTCCTTGCGTAGCTCAGGAAGGTCCACAGTACTGAAAACAAGGGAGTAAACAGTTCTTAATTTCTCGTATTTTTCTCCTTCTTTCACTTGATTGGAGTAGACCCGTCCCGCATAGGCAAGAAGGCGATTTGTAACCTGAATTCTACAAAAATGGTAACAAGGTTCAGGTCTAAAGTCTAGAAGCTGACTTCAGAACAAATATAACGTGGTTTCAGACCTCTTTTGAATTGAAAGAATTCAAAATCATTGTTACCATTGGTAACAATGTCTTATTTACATGAGCAAAAGAGAAACGGTAAAATTGTAACTGCTCACGGCTTGGCGATCTACTGCTGAATTTCACGAAATAGTCCCTATGGAGTGTCTCCCGATGGCGTCTTCAAATATCTGCTTTTGCATGGATTCTCCTTAAGTCGTCTTTCTTTGCCTAAATGAACTTCCAGATATGGCTACTTTGATGGATTGAGAGGTTATGCGATCCATAATAGCTTCACAGATGACTTCCAGGAAATCATTCTGGACCGATACTCAGCGAGAAAAAGCACTCTTATTACCTCCAATCGTATCATTGAAGATTGGGGAAAGTGTTTGGGCGATAATACCGTGGCCTCTGCCATCCTGGATCGCCTTCTCCACTGCAGCCAACTATTAAAATTTGAGGGAAAAAGCTACCGATTGAAGGAAGCTTCAAACCGACTTGTTAAGATAAAAAATTAAAGGTAGGGTGAGCCCATCTTGTCAGATCGCCCTAAATGGATGGTTTTGATCCGCCCCTCGGGATCTATGGAAAGAAAATTTTTTACTTTTTTGGGAGAGCCTTGATTTCGTCTTCAGAAAGCCCTGTTGCTTCGGCTATCTCCAAAGCTTCCTGTCCTTTTAAAATCATCTTTAAAGCAATGGCCTCTCTCTCTTTCCTTCGCCCTTTTTCAAGCCCTTCTTCAAGCCCTCTTTCAAGCCCTCTTTCAAGCCCTTTTTCAAGCCCTTTTTCAAGCCCTTCTTCACGCCCTCTTTCAAGCCCTTTTTCAAGCCCTTCTTCACGCCCTTTTTCACGCCCTCTTTCAAGCCCTTTTTCAAGCCCCTCTTCATGGGCTGTGTCGATCTGTGACAAACGATCTCGACGCTGCTTATCTTCAGCTTCAAGTCGCTCTCGCATAAGTTCGTCTTGAGACAAGTTCCACAAATTTTTGACGGCTCTTCCCATGTCCCTTCCTTTTTTGGCTAGCTCTTGGCTGGTTTGTTGATTCAGCTCATCCGATCTCTTTAAGAAATAGCACCACGCTTCACGCTGGTCAACAAGGCTGTCTAATCTGCCAATGAACTTGTTCAATTCTACAATGACAAATTGCATACCATCGGTGAGTCTCAAATGAGGGTGTCTATCCTGCCTCATGCTGCATGTGTGGTAATAATCGTTGTCCTTGCGTAGCTCAGGAAGGTCCACAGTACTGAAAACAAGGGAGTAAACAGTTCTTAATTTCTCGTATTTTTCTCCTTCTTTCACTTGATTGGAGTAGACCCGTCCCGCATAGGCAAGAAGGCGATTTGTAAGGTCTCTTTGGGAGACGGTTTGCATTTCCACGTTCACAGTTTCATCTTCGACCCATTCCCCACTGGATAATTGTCGAGAGATACGAAGCTTCATATCCAAGATGAAGGTTTTTCCCGAAGGCTTGCTCGCCTCTGAAGAGTTTTCTTCGGCATCTAACAACTGAACATGTTCCACCCGACAACCGGGTGGCAAAGGAAGAAAATCTTGCAACAAAGGCTTGAGCAAGTCCTGGTCGTGCTTAAAAAATGCTTTAAAAGTGTTATCAAGGGTTAAGCAAAGGGGAGGGAGGAATTTTTTCATAAGTAAAAATTATGCATCTTGCTTTGGAGTAAAGTCAATGGCTGTTTTCATTTACAGTTGTAGCCTACAACTCTCTCCCCGTACTTTTTAAACGACTTTTCTGATCTCCGGGCATACGATATAGGCCATATGATTTCATTGGTTTTGTCTTTGGCATCTCATTTTCTCTACGAAGATGAACCGCAGCCCGAGGGGCAGACCCGGAGGGCCGCAGAGAGAACTCTCCTCGGTATATCTCGTGGAGCATCTTGCATACTTTGTTGATTTTTTTGAAAAAACGTAACTGCTCGTACCCCTTCTACACCAGACTTTTAGCCTAAAGACCATTTTTATACTAAAGTATTGATTCTCAAGCCTCCCCATTTAATAATTCTTTCGTGAATACAAGAAAACAATCCTTACGAAGCGAAATTGAAAACCTCCAGAAGGAATCTAAGAAGATTCTTTCTGACAAGAGTATCCCACGAGAGACTAAACTATTTATTCAGTCCATGCTGACCATTCTCACAGTTGTAGTGACTTTATTTGGGTGTGCTAACGATATACTGTAGATTATATACCCACAGCGTCAATTTGTGCCCTCTTCAATCAGCATTTAGTCATAGGTCAATGCCGTTTCCTTAAGCCACCACACCCCTCTGCCTCTGCGTTAAGCTATTTCTTTTAAAAGAACTCCCAGCCCTTTTGATAGACCTTTCATAGCTTCTTTTGAAGTGCCTCCTCTTCTCCATTGAAATCTTCATCAGCAACTTTATCTGCTTCCTAAATTTCTGATAGAGCCCCGCAACAAAAAGAGGGATGCTATCCATTATGAAATCAAGAATCAGTTTAAAGTTAGGTTTTTTGTAGTCATTTTTCACCAACTGATTCACACTGTCTTCATCCTCATTTATGCTCATTTGAATCTTTGTATAATTGAAGAGCCAAAAATAAGAATACAGCTCTTGCAATATTCCATTAAGGCTTGTTGAGTGCCACTGCTCCATTTTCATTGTCGATGTAAAATCACGAAATGTCGTTTCTATTTCCCAACGACGAGAGTAAAGAGCAACCATATCCTTCTTGTCCAAGGAGCCATGCGGAAGATTAGTGGCCAAAACAGAGAACTCCCCAGTCTTTGGGTTTTTATACTTATAGAGATGAATGACCACCCCCTCAATAACCATTTGTGAATACCAACCTGGGCCATTAAATAAATTTACGATGGGGATAAAAGTAGAGCCTCGCTTACAACGCGCAATAAAGAAGTTACTGGCTTGAGCATGGGCCTTAATAATCTCTGTAGATAAATAAAGCCTATCGTAGAGAGTTATGCTATTACTCTCAAAACTACCTATCATTTGAATAGCATTGGCGATTTCGTTGAGAGCGGGAGAAAAGCAAAGATTCTTTGTCACACCCGATAAAACGTCATAAGCATGAGATAGATACATACGTAAGAAATGAGTTTCCATCTCATTTGGGCAAGGGTACCCACAATAACCCTCCTTTAAAAGATCTTTAGAGCGAGGAAGTGCTAATTGGTCGCCATCTATGGCATAGATATAAAAACCATGAAACGTTTTTCTCAATGGTTCGTAGTCTGTAATCAGAGATTCAAAGATATCTTTGAAAAATAGGTAAGAAATACTTTGACGTATCTTGCTGAGACTGCTTTTGACTGGCATGAGAAGCAGGTCACCAAAATAAGTCCATACCGTCTTAAGAGCGATTTGGTAGCCTTCGTAATTTGTTCCTGAAATAAGATAGATAATGGTAAAAAAGAAAATTTGAGGATTAAATTTTCGATTCCTTTTTTGTTTTTCTGGATCGACAAGGTGCTCTGGCTTGAAGGAAGAATCAAGTTTTGGTAGAATAAAATGGTCATCTGTGACGCGAACTCGTCATTTGGGGGCTTTCGAGATCAATATTGGATTGCATGTGACTTACTCCTTGGTTGAGGGTTGGGTGTAAAATAAAACAAGTCTTATTCTTGTCGATTTATCTAATGATTTCAAGAGATTTTTCTTAAGGAAACGGCATTGACCACCTTGTGGAGTCCTACAGAGAAAAAGGCAAATCCAAAAAACGCATGCTCATGTCCTTAGGTAAGGCTGGAGAAGGAGGAGAGGATAAGATTAATAGTTTGGCGCAGGCCGTATCCCGCCACCGAGAGCTTCTCACTGTGAGTCAATTGGCTAAGGAGCTTTACATCGAAGAGACTTTCATTTTGGGTCCCTTGCTGATTTTACAAAAGTTGTTTGATCAACTGGGTATCAATAAGACCCTCAAAGACATAAAAGATTCTCATGAGAAAGTTCAATTTGATTTATGTAAGGTGATTTTTACCTTAGTTGCCAGCCGATTTATTGCTCCTAGTTCCAAGTTAAAGGTTTTTGAGTATTGGCAAAAATCTTTTTACCCAGACATGATTAAGGGTGATTTGAGTCTCCAGCATATTTATCGGTCTATGGACTTACTTGCCTCCCATAAGGATGAAATAGAGAACTCGCTTTATTGGGTGGGGCGAGATTTATTTAATTTCCAAGTAGACATTGTGTTGTATGATTTAACAACCTTACGCTTCGAGAGTACAAGAACAGACTTAGGGAAACTTCGTCAATTTGGCTATAGTAAAGAGAGACGATCAGACTGCACCCAAGTTGTCTTTGGTTTGTTGGTGAATCGGGATGGCATCCCTTTAGGTTTTGAGGTTTTCCCTGGTAATACTTTTGAAGGCAAGACGCTTTCAGATATTGTTGATAAAATGAGAAAAAAGTTTAATGTACGCCGTTTCATTTTTGTGGCTGATAGGGGGCTTTTATCAAAGGCTAATACTGACAAACTCAGTGAGGATCAAAGCGAGTTTATTGTTGGTATGAAGCTTGGATCTTTAAAAAAAGAAAAGAAACAAGAGGTCTATGATTTAAATCGTTTTAGCTGGGTATATGAGAATGAGCTTGCTGTTTACGAAACAGACCATGGGGGGCATAGATGTATTGTGACTTGGTCTAGGAAAAGAGCAGAGAGAGATAAAAAATCTAGAGAATCCCTTCTTGAAAAGATCGAAGGAAAACTATCTTCTAAAGGTGTTCAGTCTAGTACTTTTGTTTCCAATAAAGGTTATAAGAAATATGTAAAGATGGCTGACGACAAAAATAAAAAACCTGAATTAAATGCAGAACAAATAGAATTAGATGAAAAAATTGATGGTTTTTTTGCCGTCCTTACAAATGTCAAAGACTTGACGGCAGATGAGATTATTATCAACTACAAAGAATTGTGGAAAATTGAAGATGCTTTTGGTGAGTTAAAAGGGACTTTGAAAACACGTCCTGTTTTCCATTGGACAGACCAGAGGATTATTGGACATTTAACTCTATGCTTTTTAACTTATCTTTGTGAGGCCCACCTTGTTAGCTGACAATTAAAATGCCCCACCGTCGCCAATGAAAAGTGGCCACTTTTCAGAGGAGGACCTATGGTGATTTTTGGCATTGTCAACCGAGACGCATATAATCAATTGATATTACTCATAAAAAGGCTCCGAGCTGATAAGAACTCCTTTTGGGTTCTTGTCGACCTGGAAAGGGGCTCCGTGTTGGAGAGTCCTTCCATGACAGCCTATTCAGGTTCCATATTTGTCATTTGTAGACTGTTTCTGGATTTCAATGAGGTTAAATATATAGTCAAGAAAAGCCTGTTTAGGCTGTGCCCATTTTCTAAAGTATTTAAATTCCACAAGATTCCAACATTTGCCTCAATTTTCATGGAATTTCTTTCTGAAGACAGGCTTCCCTTAAAGCCGTCGCCAATTAAAATGTCCCACTTTCAATATGGAGGTTGTCGCCAATGAAAAGTGACCAATCTTCAGGGAGTGTTCAAATACTAGACAATGAAGTCTCTTCTTCTGATATAGATACTAAGCTCACAGAGTCCCTCCCTTTTGCAACTCAAAAGGTTAGCAATGAGGAGGATCTTATGATTAGTCAATACACTTTCGGCCGCATTCGTGACCTGAGTCACAGTGGTAAAAATAAGACAGAAATATCTCGTGAATTAGGGATCAATCGTAAGACGGTGCGCAAGTACTGTGAGTCCAACACCCCACCGAAGTACAAGGCGAGGTCCAAAAGAACTCGCCCAGATCCCCTTAATGGATATATGGATCGGGTGAAGTACTTTTTGAAGTTGAACCCAAGTAACACCGCCCGTGAAATATATGAGCTATTAGTTGAGGAGGGTTATCGTGGGAGTGAGAGAACGGTTCAGAGAAGAGTTTGTGAGATTCTTGGTTCTCGCCCCAAGGAGCGTTTTTTCAGCCAAAGATATGATCCTGGAGAACAGGCTCAGTTTGATTTTAAGGAGAAGGTTGCTTTACCATTTGCCGATGGTGTTCAGATCGTTCATCTCCATTTTGGAACATTGCCTTGTAGTGGCACCTGTTGGGTTCGTGCCTACCCCTTTCTTGTCTATGAGTGTTTCATCGATGGGGTGCATGCTTTTTTTGAAAAGATAGGTGGGATGAGTGCGAACATCCGTATTGATAATTTATCTCCCTGTGTGAAGAAAGTTCTTAAAGGAAATCAGCGAATTTACACCCAATCTTTTGATCGAGCCATCCAATACTATGGATTTAAGGTTCTTCCCTGCCGCGCAGGGAAGGGCTCTGACAAGGGAGATGTGGAGCGTGATATTCGAACCTTCAGTTCTCGGATAAAAAATATTGTTAGAAACAAAGGAATTGTTTTTAAAGACTGGGATCATTTGAATCAGTTTTTAGAGTCTTATATGGATCAGCATCAGAGTGACTCCACCAAATCTCGCTTTGAGGAGGAGGCCAAAGTTCTTAAGCCTTTGCCTCCACGAGATGAAGATATTCTCTGTAAGGTGAATATTTGTCAAAGTAATGGTTATGGGACTTTGAGAATAGGTAAAACCACATATTCCATACCTGATGAGGTGATCCAATCTCCCTGTAAAACCGTACAGGGTCCCTATCATGTCACGATCTATCGTGCAGGAGGGAAGCAAGAAATTGTCGCTCGCCATCAAAGAAAACCTGATGGGGAGCATAGTCTTCTTCTTGAACATATCCTTCCTTCTTTAGTTCGTAAGCCGCAAGCCATGGTAAGATGGGCTCACCGATCCATTCTTTTTCCAACAAATGTGTTTGAAAATTTTTATCAATACCTCAAGCAACAAGATTCAAGCCGTGCCGAGCATGAATATTTAAGAGTTATCAACTTGATTCAGCATGTGAGTTGGCAGGACTTATCTACAGCCATGGAGCTTCAATTAGAAAGTCGTGAGATTTTCGACTTTAAATCCATAAAAGATTTGCTCTTAGGCAATCCCACCAAAATTAATTTGAATGACCAACAAAAACCACTTCAACCTAGATTGTCTCAATATGACAGTCTTGTTCCAAACATAGGAGGTTCTCATAGGTGTTCGTGGTTTTTTATTCTTTCATAGCAAGACCTTTTTAGCCATATTCATTGATGTTTTTCGCCGTCGGTAGTTTGTGTCATAAATTTCATGGGAGAATATCTTGATCTTCTCTATCAAAATATTTAAATACTTTTGAGATGAGCTTAGGAGATATTTGATAAAATCAGAGGCTAATAAGACGGTAACCTTAGCAACTCTTTGAAACGATGTGGAGTCATTTTGTTCCTTATTGAGTTTAGTTCTTCCTATCCTCAAAACAACACTTGATGTGAGGTGAGCCGCTAATGAAGCAAGAAGAAGACTCTCTATGATATTTTGATCGTTTGAGGTGATCTGATTTGCATTCAAAGAATTCTTACAAGATTTGAAAATAAGTTCACATTGCCAACGTAAACGATAAATTGGATATATGGACTCCGCTGCCACATCTAAATTCGTGCAATACCAATGATAGCGTTTTTCGGAGGAATTCCAGAAGCCTACAATTCTCAAACTTACCCATTTACCATTGGACAAGACACTGCCTATAAATTCAACAACATCGTTTTTTTTCTTGAGTTTAATATCAGAGAACTCTTTTCCAACATAGTAATCTGGCAAACCTTCAACAACAGCATCAATAAGAATAGAGGCATTTGACTTCACTCTAGACAAGAAAAATCCTTTAGCTTCATGAATAGATGACAATAAGCCATAGTCCCAATATCCCAAATCAAAGATGACTAATTTTCCAACGAGTTCCTTTATATCAGGAAAGCACTTCCTATCGTTAGTGGAAGACGGAGTTAATTCGAACCAAGTCATTATACCACTGAATAAACTGAAACAAGCGTGCCATTTAATTCCTGCGTTTGTTCTTGTCCCTGGAAAATTCTCAGATGCTCCATCCCAAAGGCTTATTGTGCTTGAGTCAACAAGAAGAACGTCTGAGACTCCCAGTTGTAATAATATGGCTTTGCTTCCATGAAAAGCTCCATGAGATAGCTTTATCATGAGCATTTCAACCAGTTTACTCAGAAGCTTTTTTAATCTTTTTCTAGAGAGTCTTTCCCAGAAGCTGTGTCTTTCAATTCTTAACCCTAAATGACTTATCATAAACCTCCTAATCCCCTCTATTGAATATGTCTTAGAGTCTCCCTGGAATGACAAGACAAGAGCCACAATAAACTCAAGAGGTGGAATGGTTGCCCGAGAGTCCTTTTCAGGAATAACTTTCTTGAAACATTTTTTGATCGTTTTAAGTGTTTGAGCTTCCGTGCTCATATTTGCCCCCTGCGTTTAAAAAATAAAAATTTCCTCCAATTAATCTTGACCTATTAAGATACTAACGCGAGAATCATTAAGTCTGTAGATAACTCACTTGTATCTATGCGGATTCATTGTATTCGACAGGAGCAAAAAATAGCAATGATTTTTGGACTTTTAATATTACTTTCTTTGGGATCCTTTATATCTCTTTTTATTTCCTTATTGGTATTTGGATTTGGTTATTTACTGGCACTCATCCTCCCATTAACTCAGATGCAAGCATCTTATTTGTTTTTTGCTTCACTCACACTTTTGGTTCTTACATGTATTTTTATGATGCTCATATCTCAATTTAAAAATCGTTACTTTCACCAGAATCTAGGAGATATTCTTTTTGATAATTTGGATGAGGATTTGGAAGATGAAAAGAAAAAAAAATTGTAACTGAAGATATGTCGGCATCACAGCAGAAAAATGACCAAAGCGAAAAAATTGAAAGAAATCAATCCTGTCCATGCGGAAGTGGAAAGAAATTTAAATTCTGTTGTTCCCAAAAGTCCACAGTTCTTTCGTTACACAATTAAGTCTCTTAAAACACATGGCTTGTCGTGGATATCAAATGTCAATCTGCGTCCATTTCTCAAAATACCATCTATAAATATTTATAAATCGCCCACTTCCCTCTATGTAAAAAAGGAGGCTTGAAAAGTATTTCCATTAATTCGGAATTAAAATTAGAAAAAAACCACGAACACCTATGAGGAGGTTCTTAATGAATCACGAAGAACTTATAGGTTCTCTTAAAAAACTCCGACTTCCAGCGATGGCGGATGAATATGTTGCAACGGCTAGAGTTGCCGAAAAAACAAAAAAGACGTATGAACAGTATTTAGGTATACTCGTTCAAAATGAGCTTGCTGACAAGCATTCCCAGAGAGTGAAAAGATTGCTTAAGGGGGCCAAGCTTCCTCAACTTAAATCACTCCAAACTTATAACTTCCAGAAAAGAACGGGAGTGACAGCTCAGAAAATTAATCGGATGGCAGAGGGAGAGTGGGTCAGAAAAGCCTGTAATGTTGTGTTTTACGGAAGCTTTGGAATGGGGAAAAGTCATTTGGCCATGTCCCTAGTTCGTTCACTCTGTGAACAAGGCTATCGATGTTTATGGGTCACCACTCATGAACTTATTGAAACAATGCGTGAAAGCAAGAAAGAACTCTCATTGAATGCTCTTTTTAAGAAATTAGACCGTTTTGATCTTATTGCTTGTGATGAACTTGGCTATACAGCTTCCTGCACAGAGGGTGCTGATCTTTTCTTTCAATTCATATCTCAGCGATATGAAAGGAAAAGTCTCATGATCACTACAAACTTAACTTACTCTGAATGGGATAAGGTGTTTCTTAACCCTATTACCACCGCTGCTGCTGTTGATCGAATTATTCACAACTGTGAAACCCTCAACATTGAAGGAAAAGAAAGTTGGAGAACCGAATCCGCAAAAGCCAAGTCTAAACAGAGCAAAGAGGAAAGTTCAACCAAAGAAGTTCATTAGAGATCCCCACTTTTGGGGAAGGAACTCGCCAGTTATCCACAAAATTTATCCACAGCAGCACTGCGTTGCTAGACATCGGGGTCACAGCCGCAGTGTCGCCATGGATAAATTTATGGATAACTGGCTTTTACCGTACTATTTGCTCGTCACTCTCGCGGAGATTTAGACATTAGCTGCGCCAAGGAATCCTGAAAAATACTCCATTTACCTCTGCCATAGGGCTGAAGGATGCATTTGGGGTCATGCCAAAAGTGGTGGGTAGAAAATCATTCCTCAGAATCTTGTGGCATAGTCCGAGTTAAATGATGAGCAAAATAAAGACACTTGACTAAACTCTGAACGAAGAATAACTAAATCAGTACATCATCAACTGGCCGTTTTTCATTGGCGACGGCTTCTAAAAATGGCCAATTTTAATTGGCGCCTAACACACCTTACAAAATGTTTAAGAGATAAGAAGATGAACCTAAAAAGCCCAGCCATAGGCATTGGTCATGTTAAAGAGCGACCTTTAACTGTTGTAGAGGCCATGAGGGAACTCAAGGAAGTTAGGGCTATCCCTGTTAAAATTCGTGATCAAGTCATTTGGACCCGCACAGATATCACTGGCAATGTGTGCCACGAAGTCACGGAGGTGACATGCTGATGTGAAGATGGAGGTAGGTCCTCCGCACTCGGATTTCAGGATTTGAGTGCAAACAACCTTGCTGCTGCATGGGAGGCAAGGCCCTTGTAGTGAGCGAGCAAGGAAAAGGCCGTAGTAAACGGTCATGTAAGTACTAGGGAGATGAGCGAAAGCAAACCCACCGACGACGCATCGAAAGATTAACAGTCGCGTCAAAACCGAAGGAAGGTTGTCTCCGTCGGGATAAGTCTAGAGGAAGCCTGATGACCGATCTAGACGGCGTGCGGTGTATAGGGGGCATGAACCTAGTACAGGCTTCGTATCGGAACGTGGGAACCTGCTGGTGGATGATAAGGGAAACGCTATAAGGGAGACCCCCGAAGTGCTAAATACCGATGCCACCAACCAGGGGCAGAGTGATTCGTAGTAGTGATGAAGTTCTTGTAATGAGAATGGAGCGAAGGGGTCACATGATTTATGGAAGTAGTCAGGCCAACTTGGTTATGCTGAGGAGGAGCCTAATGAAACGGAAAATCATAGGAGCCGTGTGAGGGGAGACTTTCAAGCACGGTTCTGTGAGGGGCAGTGGGGGAAGTTCCCACTGCCTACTCGATGCCAACTCCTTATTTAAAGCCGCAGGCGTCCCCATCCCTCCCAGAATCCTTAATGCCCACAAGTGTGGATAAACAAAATACAACTATATGCGTTAATCCTTTAATATCATTCGTTTGACGCAGATGCTGCTGTCAAACTCGGGAGTTGCTGATGAAGATTTCAATGGAGAAGAGGAGGCACTTCAAAAGAAGCTATGAAAGGTCTATCAAAAGGGCTGGGAGTTCTTTTAAAAGAAATAGCTTAACGCAGAGGCAGAGGGGTGTGGTGGCTTAAGGAAACGGCATTGGCTACAAGGTAGTGCTAGCCTGCATTTCTCACAAACTAAGAAATGCTCTTCCATTTTCCAGAAAGCTCCCCATGACACACCAGTGCGTGGCTATTCAGAAATTTCCATTTTAGACCGTATTTTTTTAATGAGTTTTTGCTCCAGTTGTCGAACGGCCTCTCGGGTAATTCCGTATTGATCCCCCACCTCTTGAAGAGTCATGGGACTGTCAGAAAGCAGACGCTCAGAAAGAAGAAACTTCTCTCGCTCATTGAGTTGTCCCTTGATTTCTTTCAATTGATTCTTCAGCCTTAAAAGCTCTTCAAAGCGAGAAAGGGCTTCCACGGGGCTTTCTTCATTGTCTTGCTGAAAATCCAAAAAAGTCATACTTCCCTCTCCCTGGTGCACGGGAGTATCTAAGCTGAAATCATGGCCTGACATTCTCATGGTCATGTCCTCAACCTCCTTTTCTGAAACTCCCAAGCGGCCGCTCAATAAAGCTACCGAAGCCTCATTTCCCATTTTTTCCAACTCCTCGCGATGCTTCTGAAGTTGATAAAAAAGTTTTTTTTGATTTTGTGTCGTTCCAATTCGCACTAGTGAATACTGCTTCATCAAATACTCTTGAATATATCCACGAATCCACCACACGGCATAGGAGATAAGTCGCACTCCCTTGTGGGGGTTGAACTCCTTTACAGCATGCATAAGTCCCACGTTACCCTCCTGTATGAGGTCGATGAGTTTCGCTCCAAACCGTGAGTACTCCATAGCCACTTTGACAACAAAGCGAAGATTGGCCGTGACAAGGGCTTCTGCAAGCTTGGGGTCACCCGTTTCCTTATATTTTATGGCAAGCTCTTTTTCTTCTTCTCTGGTGAGTACAGGATACTTGCGAACCTCTGCCATATATTGGGCCACGGGATCGGAGGGAGCTAGAGCCTTTGTACTCGAAGAAGACGAGGGCGACATCAGGGGCTTCAACGGAAGCTGAGACTTCTTCTTTTTCTTTTGGCTGAATCCTTGAGAAGAGTTCACTGTTTTCAATATTTGTTTCTTCATTTCAATATTTCTTTACTTGCTCTATGCTATAGGGGGCCATCGCTGAGCAGATCAAACTACATAAGCAGCTTGTTTAGTTTCTCCTCTAGCTTACTTTGAATAGGGCCTCGAAGAAGCGCCAGCCGCAGGGGAAGCTTGACAGTCACAATAACACGGGACCCATCACCCTGGGCCACAATATCCATAGAAGCTTTAAAATGGCGGCTGGATATGGAGCCAGCAAGTTTTTCTCGACAAAAATCATAGGAAAAGTCGGGGTCTAGCCTCTTAAGATCCCGATCTGACTGTAAAAGACTAGACACTTTATCAAACACTTCTTCAGGATGATACTTTGTTGTGATTTCCACAGTAATGTTGCGCATACATATAAACTATTCTCTGTTGAGAGCGGTGTCCAGCAGTGACTTAGACAGACATAAGTTCCTAGCCTACATTTCTCACCCCAGATTGCAATGCTGCTTCCTTAAGCCATACTTTTCAAGTAATAAGCTAAATCCTTTTGAATTTTTGGATTCTTCAAACCAAATTCAATATTTGCCTTGAGATAACCCAGTTGATCGCCAGCATCAAAGCGCTGTCCTTGGACTTCAATAGCCTCCATTCCATGGCTCTGTGCCAATAATGTCATACCATCTGTGAGCTGAATTTCACCATTTTTTGTAGGTTTTCCATATCTAAGACATGTAAAAATGTGGTGATGAAAAATATAGCGACCAGGGAGTGCGAGTTGACTAGGAGCTTCTTCCATAACAGGCTTTTCAACCACAAATTCCACAGTATAGCGAAAATCTTCTATTCTTTGATGTTTGATAATCCCATATTTGTGGACCTCGCTTTTTTCTACTGGGGTAACAGCCACTGTGGAAACCCTATTTTTGTCCCAATTTTGGATAAGTTGCCCTATGACAGGTATCTCTTCTGGGGGAGTCCACATAATTTCATCACCCAACAGAACAGCAAAAGGTTCCTCTCCAATAGCAGGCTCACCACAACAAATGGCATGCCCTAAACCTAGAGGTTTGTCCTGACGAACAGGCGTAATACGACACATAGACTCTATTTCTTTGAGCATCTTGAGGGTTTCTTGCTGACCATTTTTATCTAAGTGGTCAGCAAGACGGGGAGTTGGTTTAAAGAAATCTTCAAGGCTCTCCTTGCCCTGGCGTGTAACAAGGATAATTTCCTCAATGCCAGCTCGTACAGCCTCCTCGATGACATAGAGAATAATGGGGCGGTCAACAATGGGCAGCAATTCCTTGGGCACTGTTTTTGTTACTGGAAGAAACCGAGTTCCCAACCCCGCTGCGGGAATAAGAGCCTTTTTCACAGAACCCATCTGACCTCCTATGGTATATCAAGTATCTCAAATATCTCATTCAAGTATCTCAGCTTTTCCTGGCCCTCTGCCTTTCGTCAAGTCAAGATAATCTTTATTATACGCTTTTTTCGGCGAAGTAAAGAGGGGACTGTCTCAAATTCTTCCTCAAAAATTCCGATAACTTAACTGATGAAGAATAAGAAATCTAACTCTCTTGCCAGCGAACTCATGGAGGATCTTTTAGAAGAAGATTTGTCCCAGGTGACTCTCGATGAAAGTGAAGCTAAAGGTATCAATAAAAGCAGGGGGGAGAACGAAAATAAAGACCAAGGTGAAAGTCAAGACCAAGACAAAAGTAGAGTCCAAGGCAAAAGGAATAAAAAAGCTTCCAGCAAGAAAATACAAAAACAAGAGCTAGATGGTACAGCAACAGCTTTACTCAAACTCTCTTCATTAAAAAAAAACATTGAGTGGAGAGTAGAAGACCTTTTAATTGGCGAACTTGCTGATGAATCTCTAACTGATGAATCCATAGAAGTAATTTCTTCCTCCAAAAAACAAGAAAAACCAAAAAGGCTTTCAGTGGCTTCAGAGATATCCACAAGATTATCCTCAGAGGACCAAACGGTGACACAAGCAACGCCCCTCACAAAAGTCAAAAGATTAGAGAAACCCCAATCCATCACCAAGAGAGCCACAAAAACGACTGAAAAGAGCACAAAATCACCTCAAACTCCAAAGACTACGGAAGACACAGAGGCCATAAAGCCACTTCGTACACCCAAAAAAACAAAAATAGAGAAAGAGCCTTTCTCTAAAGAAGAAATCAACCACGAAAAAACTCTTCCCATAAACTCTTCTTCTCATTCACCCCTGTTATTTCATTCTTATCCCAATGAAAATCAAAGGGACACAACAAAATCAAGTCTCACCTCTCCTTTTTTGCCGAAGGCACCTCATTTGCACCACTATAGCTCATCTTCTGATTTATCATCAACAGATGTAGCTCTTGTGCAATCCCAACACCTAAAGGTAGCTCAAGAAAAAATATTAACCCTTGAAGACGAAATCGACACTCTCAGGATCGAAAATGAAAAATTAACCGCCGCCGGTACAAACCTTAAAGATAGAAATGAAGAACTTACAGCCCAATTAGAAGAAATCCATAAAATAACACATGAAGAAGTCGATCAACTCACTAAAGAAAAAGAAATTATATCCAAGATATTAAAAGAAAGAGAAGAAGAAATAAATAAGATCACTTCTGAAAAAAAGAATCTTGAAACACGTTTGGAGTCAAATTTTAGGAAAATACGAGTTAGAGAAAGAGATTTAGAAAATCGTCTAGAGCTTATAAAAATGGAACATATGGCAGTTAACCATAGAAAAGATGAAGTTGTATTGAACTTAAAAAGACAAGTTGATCAGCTTTCTTTAGAGCTTGATAATTTTAGGAATAAAGGACAAAGCTTAAATAAACAACTTAATGAAAAGAAAGAAGCCCTACAAAGAACAGTGAAAGCCCTGCGATTAGCTCTCCTTATGCTCGAAAGTGGGGATGTTTCATCAAAAAAGATTAGCTAATCTATAAATTAAATATAAATAGAGGATAAACACAAACTAAATACATCTAAAAAGAAAGTAAAATATAGAATTATGAGAAAAAAAATAAAACTCGTTCTAAGTGATTTACATCTTGGCCTGGGAAGTCTCCTAGAAGATGGTCGACCCAACCCTCTAGAAGAATTTAATTACGATGAAAAATTTTCTGAATTTATTGACTATTACTCTAGAGGAAACTTTGAAGATTATGATATTGAAATTATTTTTAATGGAGATATTTTTAATTTCTTACAAGTTGACTACAGAGACCACTACCTCACAGTTATCACAGAAAGTATTACCTTAGAAAAAATGAAATTTATCATAGAGGGTCACCCCATATTTTTTCAATCATTAAAAAAATTTTCTAGCCAAGAAAGAAATATGATAACATTTGTTGTTGGGAACCACGATCAAGGCATGTTGTGGCCAAAGGTCAGGGCTCATTTAGACACAGCCCTAGAAACAACAATTCGTTACAAGAATATTGCTTATTTTTTTGATGGATTTCACATTGAGCATGGACATATGCACGAGGCGGCCAATAGATTTGATTCTAGAAAGTTTTTTTTAAAAAAGAATCTAGCAGAACCTATTTTAAATCTGCCTTTTGGCTCTTATTTCTTTGTTGATTTCGTACTCAAATTGAAAGAAAAAAATCCCAATGTTGACAAAATAAGGCCTTTTAACAAGATGGTAAAATGGGGCCTTTTTAATGAAACACTTCTGACTGTAAGTGGAATTTTTTCTCTCCTACTGTATTTCATTCGTTCTACGTTTTATAAGCCTCTTCGCAAGGGTTCTTGGCCCATACAAAAAATTATAAATGTTATACTGGAAAGTGCCGTCTTTCCCGACCTTAGTGGAGCTGCTCGCCAAATTCTTACCGATGAGAGAGTGCATACAGTTATCTTTGGTCATACCCACGTTTACCAATATCGACAATTTCCGGACGGAAAAGAATATTTTAATACAGGGACTTGGACCGAAATGACCTCTCTTGATATAGGAACGCTAGGACAAGCCACTCGACTGACCTATGTCCTCATTGAGTATCCCAAAGGTACAACTGAAGGTGCGCGCCCCAGAGGCCGGCTCAAAGAATGGGTTGGTTACCACAGAGTTGAAAAAGACATCATTTCCTCTTAACTTTCTCGTAACTGCTCACCCTTGCTCTTCTGACAAGATGAGAAATATAGCCTACATTCCGCACTTTTAAGGCGCAAAAAGTTGGAGTCAGTTGTCTTTAATTTCAATCACTTAGGAAACTTTTATCACTTCCAAGGTGTCTTTGACATACCTTTTTGCGCAATCAAAGCGACCTTTTTTTCTAAGACTCTTAATCTCTTAATTCTTCGGCGACACTCTTCAGCTTCCTCCTCTGTTACAATGCCATTCGTCTATGAAAAAGTATGTCAAGAAAATATACCTATCCATGTTGCAAAAAATTACCATCTTTTGCTGCATACGGTCACCCGTCCTTCCGAAATCTCTCACCAAGTTCTTTCTAGCACTTCTTCTTCATGGTTAATGGCTTTTTATTTACATCTCTAAAACAACATATTCCTATGATTCGTCTATTTGGACACTCTTAATTCAAGACCGGTTGGAAAATGCTCCTTCCTACAATCTTCAATTTGGGTCATCGTAAATGTTAAGGAATAGAGGACGTACTAATCGTTTAAATGAACCTTTATGGCTATCGAATGGATTGAGCTATCTATCCTCACCTCATAATAAAGTCATTGTCTACTTTTCGCTATATGCTTAAAGAACTACTGAGATTTTTATGAGGCTGTTTTAATATATTTTACATTTTTGTATTTCCTGTAGGGTTTAAATTGGGACTGTAAAAATAATTGTGTAACTGCAATTTTTTTCTTAAATCTTAAAGCCACTTATGTGGCTCCACTCCTGGTAAAAAGCACAGTCCCATATTATTCGTCAATGTATAATTGACATTTTTTCCTTCAAGCGATTTTGTCAGTCAGAATGCATTATAAGTTAATGGGGAGGTGGACATCTTCGCTGGTCTATATAATTGGCCTCTTTAGTTACTCTGGACTTTTGATTGTATTATGGAGCCGTAATGGGATCATATCAGAACTGGAAAGAACTCAAATAAATAATTATCATCTTGGTTGAAAAAAAATCAGCAATGGCTCTCTCAAAAAAATGGAAATTCCAATCTCATCAAAGGGTTCATGTGTTTAGGTTCCCATACTATATTACCCCCTTTTTTTTATTTTTTTTAACTTAGGATATTCGAGAAATACCAGAATTGGGATGAAATATGAAAAAAAATGGGAACCCAAATCTGCACCAAGAGGGCATGTATTTAGGTTCCCATACTATATTACCCTAACCATAGTCTCGGTATTCCAGTACTTCTGTCAACGCCTTAGAGGGGCTTTTAAGCCCCCTTATAAGGCAGGTGGTGGACCTTATTAAAAAACTTAGTTGTCAAAACGGTCACCGTATTCAATGGCAAACCTGTTCATGGCTGGCTTCCAGTTGTGTAATGGTCGTGTCCATCGCTTAGAGGCCATTTTTATCGCTAAATATACAACTTTTAAAGCCGACCGATCACTGGGAAATATCTTACGATTTCTGATCGCCTTGCGGATCACGCTATTTAACGACTCTATGGCGTTTGTGGTATAAAAAATCTTTCTGATTTCATCCGGATAATCGAAAATAGTGATGAGATTGTCCCAATTCCTACGCCAAGACTTTTCAATATTCGGATACTTTGAAGACCACTTGGTACAAAATTCCTCAAGGGCCTTTTCAGCTTCTGTCAGAGTCGTAGAGCCATAAATGGACTTGAGGTCTTGGGCGACAGCTTTCATATCCTTGGAAGGAACATAGCGAAGGGAATTGCGGACCATATGGACAATGCACAGTTGTACTTTAGACTTGGGAAAAGCCGCTGAAATGGCTTGAGGAAAACCTGTAAGACCATCTACAGAAAATATAAATACGTCTTTCAACCCTCGATTTTGCAGCTCAGTCAAAACACTCAACCAAAACTTTGAACCCTCATTTTCAGAAATCCATAGGCCCAACAAGTCTTTCTGACCCTCCTCTGTAATACCAAGAGCTAGGTAAATCGCCTTATTAATAACTCTCTTGTCTTGATGGACCTTCACCACGATACAGTCCAAAAATACGATAGGGTAAGTGCTATCCAAGGGGCGGTTCTGCCAAGCCGTAACTTCATCAATAACAGCATCCGTCACGTTGGCTATCACTGAGTGGGATATCTCTGCACCATGGTAGAGGTCTTTGATAGCTCCTTGAATCAATGCCGTTTCCTTAAGCCACCACACCCCTCTGCCTCTGCGTTAAGCTATTTCTTTTAAAAGAACTCCCAGCCCTTTTGATAGACCTTTCATAGCTTCTTTTGAAGTGCCTCCTCTTCTCCATTGAAATCTTCATCAGCAACTTTATCTGCTTCCTAAATTTCTGATAGAGCCCCGCAACAAAAAGGGGGATGCTATCCATTATGAAATCAAGAATCAGTTTAAAGTTAGGTTTTTTGTAGTCATTTTTTACCAACTGATTCACACTGTCTTCATCCTCATTTATGCTCATTTGAATCTTTGTATAATTGAAGAGCCAAAAATAAGAATACAGCTCTTGCAATATTCCATTAAGGCTTGTTGAGTGCCACTGCTCCATTTTCATTGTCGATGTAAAATCACGAAATGTCGTTTCTATTTCCCAACGACGAGAGTAAAGAGCAACCATATCCTTCTTGTCCAAGGAGCCATGCGGAAGATTAGTGGCCAAAACAGAGAACTCCCCAGTCTTTGGGTTTTTATACTTATAGAGATGAATGACCACCCCCTCAATAACCATTTGTGAATACCAACCTGGGCCATTAAATAAATTTACGATGGGGATAAAAGTAGAGCCTCGCTTACAACGCGCAATAAAGAAGTTACTGGCTTGAGCATGGGCCTTAATAATCTCTGTAGATAAATAAAGCCTATCGTAGAGAGTTATGCTATTACTCTCAAAACTACCTATCATTTGAATAGCATTGGCGATTTCGTTGAGAGCGGGAGAATAGCAAAGATTCTTTGTCACACCCGATAAAACGTCATAAGCATGAGATAGATACATACGTAAGAAATGAGTTTCCATCTCATTTGGGCAAGGGTACCCACAATAACCCTCCTTTAAAAGATCTTTAGAGCGAGGAAGTGCTAATTGGTCGCCATCTATGGCATAGATATAAAAACCATGAAACGTTTTTCTCAATGGTTCGTAGTCTGTAATCAGAGATTCAAAGATATCTTTGAAAAATAGGTAAGAAATACTTTGACGTATCTTGCTGAGACTGCTTTTGACTGGCATGAGAAGCAGGTCACCAAAATGAGTCCATACCGTCTTAAGAGCGATTTGGTAGCCTTCGTAATTTGTTCCGGAAATAAGATAGATAATGGTAAAAAAGAAAATTTGAGGATTAAATTTTCGATTCCTTTTTTGTTTTTCTGGATCGACAAGGTGCTCTGGCTTGAAGGAAGAATCAAGTTTTGGTAGAATAAAATGGTCATCTGTGACGCGAACTCGTCATTTGGGGGCTTTCGAGATCAATATTGGATTGCATGTGACTTACTCCTTGGTTGAGGGTTGGGTGTAAAATAAAACAAGTCTTATTCTTGTCGATTTATCTAATGATTTCAAGAGATTTTTCTTAAGGAAACGGCATTGCTCCTTGAATATCCCTGGTCGTCATTCCCCTCGCATAGAGGGTCAGAATACTGTCTTCAAAGCCCTCAAGACGAGTCTTGCCTTTGGGAATGACTTGGGGCTCAAAGGAGGCACTTCGGTCACGGGGGACCTGAAGCTCCACCTCGCCTTTCTCTCCCTTTATGGTCTTTCTACTGTAACCATTGCGAGTGTTGGATTTGCGGGTCTCAGACTTCTCATGCCTCTCATAACCTAGGTGATCGTCCATTTCCGCATTAAGAGCTGTCTCTAAAACAACCTTCATCAGTTGACCCGTTATGTCGGATAAATCCTTTTGGGTCTTGACGTTCTTCGCTAGTTCCTTGCCTATTGTCTTGATATCCATTTTGCCTTCTCCTTTCAGGATGATAGTTCATCCTAATATGATTCGGCAGTTACACAAAATAGTTTACAGGCTCTCTATGCCATTTTTCTGGCAAGTCAGGAGAAAGCTTCGGTTTCTACAAAATGTCTTGGCTCCCATCAACGAACGAAAGCACCCAGATATTTTCTGCTGAACTTTGGTCATTCTCAGATCATTTTCTGCTATATTATTCGTAAATGGAACTATGGGGTCCTTCATAAATAGCAAGGTATCATCTTCAAAGTTTCTCAGTCGATCTAGTAAATTTCTAGATTTGGATTGTTTAACCTTTCCCTTCTTTTTTTTCTCTGTCCTCTCCATTAATGGAGATTCCTTTTCCCCTTCGAAGAGAATATTTCGATATTTCTCTTTGTAATATTCAATTCGGTCTTGTGAAAGGCATTGGTTCTGCGTATCGTGCACCTCTTTGTTTATTGTCTCTAAAAGAGACTTCATTTCTTTTGCCCATTTTTGATCATCTTGCTCCCAAGCTCTTTGAAGCTCCCTTAAATGGTGCGCATTGCAAAGGGCATGAATGCAGGAAGTATATGTATAATAAGGTTTCCAATGGTCATGACAAACAATCCCTGTGTATTTTGGAAGAATTCCCATGCGATCCATAGCCTCTGCGCCTCTTTTTTCGTCCACCTGATAGAGAACCACAGTATCATTGGACAAGAGGTGAAACCACAGCCTCTTCCCATTAACATTCACTCCAGTTTCGTCAGCATGAATCAAAGGTGAGTTCAGAAGAGTTTCCTTTGCCCACTCCTCAAAAGCTTCCAGAGCCTCAAAGGCAGATTTGTTAAAATTGTGTACCGTAGATCCAGCAAGCGATAGACCCCATTGATTAAAGTAACTTGCGACTCGAAGATGAGGGATTAACTGAAACTGGGACATATAAACTGAGTGAGCTTTCACAGAAGGGCCATATTGAGTTGGGTTATTGATTCCTTCTGGAAAACCTGCAACCCACTGATTCCCATCTTGGTCTTCGAGGATTTCTCCTTGATACTCCGTGACATGCACAGAAAGGTCTACCTCAAATACTTGACGCTTTTCAACTCCAGAAGAAATGTAATCACCTGGAGGAAGTTCCTCTTTATTAATAGAAATGAACTCCACCTTGTCTGGAGTATCCACGGGTTTTAAAGTAGCTCCTTCGTGTCCGGGTTGTCCTCCTGGCTTCTTACCAGTTTCTTCCTTAGGTTTCTTTTTAGGGCCATTCGGATCTTGAGAAGGGGCAATACTACTGTTTTGACTATTTAATTTTTTTTGATTTACTAGAATAGTGATGATTTTGATCAACAACTCAATGGCCACAATAAAAGCGGGAGAAAGGGACTTCTCTTTCTTAAGAAGCTTCCTGATTTTATTTATGGCTGAAGACACGTCAATATTTTCTATTTTCATACTTACCTTATGAAAATATTAACATGCCTTTTTTTCATTAAAAAAAATGCACTAGGATTCGTTCTAAGAAGCAAAAGGAATGAGAAGTGCCCCCCGCGACCTATGTTTCACAATCTTTCAATACTATGGCTCTCAGAGAGTTTAAGGCATATGCAGGAACATATTCGATAAAGAACAAATGAAAGAGGTCGTTTGCTTCAAAAACTTGTCAAGAATTTTTATACTTTTTTTAAAAAAATTGTTCGAATTAATGCGGCACCCCCTGAATAGTTACTTTTCTTGTAGACTTTGATCTTAAAGACCCCCAAATTAACGGTATTGACTTCATCAAGAAAAACAAGCTCCAACACATTTCCTTACTTGTCACCAGCAACTACAGCGATCCCACCTTGATCAAAGAGTGCGAGCAAAGCCAAATCCGTATCCTACCCAAGGTTCTTGTTTAGCTGCTTTCAAGTAGGTTTTCTATAGTTTTCTTCCTTTTGCTTGAAAGAGTATAGTTCCTTGCTTGTCATTATATTGAAAAATTTAAAAAATTCGAGCGTAATTTTACTCCATCCATCTTAAGCACTGTGAGACAGGGTCACAACAGACATAGACTTAGGAATTAAAACTGGACTTCAAGGCTTAATTCTTGGTTTTGGCTTCGCCAGGTTAGGGATATATTTGTTAATCTTCAACCGGACCGATCATCAAGGTCTAGATTTATAAATCAAAGTTAAACATTAAACCATAGAGTAGTAAGATGATTTTTGGTAATTTAGTAAAACGCTCATGAATTTCCCATTTATATCGTCTTGCAATTTTGATACGATCGACCAGGGAATCTAAAGATGATACCTATTTAAATGGTAGGTGGGGTTAAATTTCAAATCTTATAGGTGTTAAAACTTGTGCAATCAAAATCAAAGGGTGTAACTTACTACGCTCACACATCTGAAACTGAAACCGGAGACTCTAATCCGGATAAATTGAGCTGGAACCTACTTGCTAAACACTTACGTAATGTGGGGATTAAGGCAGAAAAATTTGCAGAACCTTTGCTCGCTAATGCGGCTAAACAAGCTGGATTGCTTCATGACTTAGGTAAGTATCGAATTCAATTTCAAGAATATTTAGAAGGTAAAATTCCAGGGTCAGAAAACACTCACCATGCAGTATATGGTGCCGCCTTGTGTTTTAAAAGAGGTTGGGTGGGGCCATCTTTTGCCATTGCTGGACACCATGCAGGCTTGCATAATCGGAGTGATTTAAAGAAGTTGGTTTGTGGAAAAAAATACAGCGCCATGGATCAACTAAGTTCTTTGGAAGAGTTGTTTGAAACTGAATTGGAAAAGATACCCAGTGAACTAAATGAACCAGAATTTGCTAAAAAGGAAGACAAAGCTATTGCTGAATTCTATGTGCGCATGTTATTTTCTTGCTTAGTAGACGCAGACTTTTTAGATACGGAGCAGTTCAAAAATCGACGGGAACGATGTCCTTTGAAAATAGATTCTGAGTTAATGTTGAAAAGATTGCAAACGCATCATAGTAAGTTTGACTCTTCAAGAGAAATCAATCAGTTACGTAGTGGTATATTTCAAGACTGTTTAAGAAAGGCAGCAGAGCCAAGAGGATTTTTTTCCCTGACCGTACCCACAGGGGGTGGCAAAACCTTCTCCAGTATGGCCTTTGCTGTAGAGCATGTACGGCGTCACAAAATGCAAAGAATCATAGTAGTGATACCTTACTTGTCAATTATAGAGCAAAATGCCTCTGAATATAGAAGAGTATTAGATCCAGAAAATAAAGGTATCGTTATTGAAGATCATTCGTCAGTGGGTTCCAAGGATGACGAGGAAGAACAAGGACGAACTCTAGAGGAGATGGCAGCAGAAAATTGGGAAGCACCCATAATTGTCACTACTTCGGTACAATTTATCGAATCGCTCTTCTCGAATCGAACCTCAAAGTGTCGAAAGCTACACAATATTGCAAACTCTGTGGTGCTGTTGGATGAAGTACAGACGCTTCCTTCTCATTTGCTTGATCCGCTTCTACATGTGCTGCGAGATCTCAAGGAAAATTATCGCACGAGTTTTGTTTTATCTACTGCCACTCAGCCTTCTTTTAAATACAGTACGTCGTTAAAGAATGGTTTTAAGGCAAGAGAGTTGCAAGAAATTGTTTCACAGCCTGACAAACTATTTCAAAGACTAAGACGAGTAACCTACGAAGTGAGGTCTGAAACAAATGATTGGCCAGAGTTAGCCGAAGAGTGGGAGACCTGCCCTCAAGTCCTAGGGGTGGTCAACACTCGTAAGCAAGCAGTTGCATGGTGGGAGTTCTTGAGGAATCGTCACTTGAAAGGCATTTTCCATCTTTCTTCAGCTATGTGTGCTGATCACCGGACTGAGGTTCTAGGAAAGGTGAAACGGTGTTTGGAAAACAAAAAGTCTTGCAGACTAGTAGCTACACAGGTAATCGAAGCAGGGGTAGACATTGACTTTCCATTGGTTTATCGAGCTTTGGGGCCGCTAGATTCGATTGTACAAGCCGCTGGACGGTGCAATCGTGAAGGGCGGTTGAAAAAGGGGCGCATGATTGTTTTTAAACCAACAGATGCCAAATTGCCCAAGGGTGTGTATTCTGTAGCCACAAACATCACGGCACGATTGCTAAGCCAGCCGAAACATTTATCTACGGATGATTTATCTAGAGATCCGTCTCTGTTCAGCTGTTACTTTAACGAGTTGTTTCAATATGTACCAACAGATCATCAACATAGAAGAGAATCTTCCATTCAAGAGGATCGAGAGGCATTGCGTTTTCGTGACGTAGCTGGCAAGGCAAGAGTTATTACTGATGATACTCAACCTGTAATTGCTCCAAGGGTGAAGGCTTTAGAAGAAGTGAACAAAATACGAAAACGCCCCCAAGCAAGTAGTTCTCGCTTTACTCGTGGGGATTTACGCAACTTACAACGATTTATGGTGAACCTACATAGAAGAGACTTCCAGCAGCTAAATACAATGGAACTGCTTCACCCACTTTTGCCCGGTATGGAGCTATGTGTGTTAGATAAAGCAGCTTACCATGAATACCTTGGTGTAATTATTGACCAGCGACCAACTGAGGACTTCTTATTATGAAAGACCACTATGCTATACACCTGAGAGTTTGGGGCGACTGGGCTTGCTTTACTCGCCCTGAAATGAAAGTCGAGCGTGTTAGTTATCCAGTTATGACACCTTCTGCCGCTCGGGGTATCTTGGAGGCCGTTTTCTGGGAACCACAAGTCTGTTATTACATTGATACTATCCGGGTGGTAAAACGTGGTCTTTGGACTTCAATTCGGAGAAATGAAGTGCAAGCAGTCATCAGCATGAAAAATATTTGTCAATGGATGGTAAAGCCAGAGAATTCCTCACCAATTCAGGTAGAAAGCAATCGTACTCAGCGCAACATGTTGGCACTGCAAGAGGTGGAGTACATCATTAGTGCTGAATTACATACCACGTCTTTAGCGAACCCCAAGAAAGACTCCTCATTAAAGTATTTTTCTGAGTTCAAGCGTCGTGCCCAGCAAGGCAAATGTTTTCACCGACCTGCCTTAGGTATGCGTGAATTTGCTGCGGATTTTGAATGGGTAAGTGATCCTAAGATAGCCTGGAAACAACGAGCCAATGAACTGAGCATAAATTGTCAACAGCCCGATGAAGACTTAGGCTTGATGCTCTATGATGTTTTTTCACCGACAAATCGTATCCATGGTTTTCGTTGGGGCCAACACAATGAATTTATTGGTAAGCTAGTCAAACCTAAGCCTTATTTTTTTCACGCTAAAATTAAAGACTCCACTTTGACTTGTCATCCTAATCAAATCGAAATACTTAACCAATGAAGAGTTGCTAATGCTATTAAAATATTTGAATGATTTTTCAATTTCTCGAAATCTTCTTGATGACTTGGCTTTTACACGTAAGGAAGTGCGCTGGATCATTACTTTAGATGAGGCTGGAAACCTCATTGGAGAAGGACCAGTGGAAACTGAGGGAGGAAAGAACCAGGGTAAGGCATTCGAATGTCCAAGGATACTGGGCTCCAAAGTGGCCGGTGGTGTGGCTGAGTTCTTGGTAGATAGCATTACAGCCGTGTTTGCTTTAGACACAAACTTAGAAGAATTAGGAAAAAAAGAAGAGAAGAAGCGGGAGAAGCGGCAGGAAAACAATCGTAAGAAGTATGATAATTTCTGGGCACAGATTGAAAGAGCCCAGCAGCAAACTTTCAACTCATTACTAAAAAGCCTATTGACCTTCAAGTCCAAGATAGCAGGAAAAGAGCCATCCTTTTGGGACTGTAAAAATAATTGTGTAACTGCAATTTTTTTCTTAAATCTTAAAGCCACTTATGTGGCTCCACTCCTGGTAAAAAGCACAGTCCCATATTATTCGTCAATGTATAATTGACATTTTTTCCTTCAAGCGATTTTGTCAGTCACAATGCATTATAAGTTAATGGGGAGGTGGACATCTTCGCTGGTCTATATAATTGGCCTCTTTAGTTACTCTGGACTTTTGATTGTATTATGGAGCCGTAATGGGATCATATCAGAACTGGAAAGAACTCAAATAAATAATTATCATCTTGGTTGAAAAAAAATCAGCAATGGCTCTCTCAAAAAAATGGAAATTCCAATCTCATCAAAGGGTTCATGTGTTTAGGTTCCCATACTATATTACCCCCTTTTTTTTATTTTTTTTAACTTAGGATATTCGAGAAATACCAGAATTGGGATGAAATATGAAAAAAAATGGGAACCCAAATCTGCACCAAGAGGGCATGTATTTAGGTTCCCATACTATATTACCCTAACCATAGTCTCGGTATTCCAGTACTTCTGTCAACGCCTTAGAGGGGCTTTTAAGCCCCCTTATAAGGCAGGTGGTGGACCTTATTAAAAAACTTAGTTGTCAAAACGGTCACCGTATTCAATGGCAAACCTGTTCATGGCTGGCTTCCAGTTGTGTAATGGTCGTGTCCATCGCTTAGAGGCCATTTTTATCGCTAAATATACAACTTTTAAAGCCGACCGATCACTGGGAAATATCTTACGATTTCTGATCGCCTTGCGGATCACGCTATTTAACGACTCTATGGCGTTTGTGGTATAAAAAATCTTTCTGATTTCATCCGGATAATCGAAAATAGTGATGAGATTGTCCCAATTCCTACGCCAAGACTTTTCAATATTCGGATACTTTGAAGACCACTTGGTACAAAATTCCTCAAGGGCCTTTTCAGCTTCTGTCAGAGTCGTAGAGCCATAAATGGACTTGAGGTCTTGGGCGACAGCTTTCATATCCTTGGAAGGAACATAGCGAAGGGAATTGCGGACCATATGGACAATGCACAGTTGTACTTTAGACTTGGGAAAAGCCGCTGAAATGGCTTGAGGAAAACCTGTAAGACCATCTACAGAAAATATAAATACGTCTTTCAACCCTCGATTTTGCAGCTCAGTCAAAACACTCAACCAAAACTTTGAACCCTCATTTTCAGAAATCCATAGGCCCAACAAGTCTTTCTGACCCTCCTCTGTAATACCAAGAGCTAGGTAAATCGCCTTATTAATAACTCTCTTGTCTTGATGGACCTTCACCACGATACAGTCCAAAAATACGATAGGGTAAGTGCTATCCAAGGGGCGGTTCTGCCAAGCCGTAACTTCATCAATAACAGCATCCGTCACGTTGGCTATCACTGAGTGGGATATCTCTGCACCATGGTAGAGGTCTTTGATAGCTCCTTGAATATCCCTGGTCGTCATTCCCCTCGCATAGAGGGTCAGAATACTGTCTTCAAAGCCCTCAAGACGAGTCTTGCCTTTGGGAATGACTTGGGGCTCAAAGGAGGCACTTCGGTCACGGGGGACCTGAAGCTCCACCTCGCCTTTCTCTCCCTTTATGGTCTTTCTACTGTAACCATTGCGAGTGTTGGATTTGCGGGTCTCAGACTTCTCATGCCTCTCATAACCTAGGTGATCGTCCATTTCCGCATTAAGAGCTGTCTCTAAAACAACCTTCATCAGTTGACCCGTTATGTCGGATAAATCCTTTTGGGTCTTGACGTTCTTCGCTAGTTCCTTGCCTATTGTCTTGATATCCATTTTGCCTTCTCCTTTCAGGATGATAGTTCATCCTAATATGATTCGGCAGTTACACAAAATAGTTTACAGGCTCTGGATGTGTCATGAATATTTTGATATTCGTGCTTTTGGCGGAGTCCTCTCTACAGGCAATGCCGTTTCCTTAAGAAAAATCTCTTGAAATCATTAGATAAATCGACAAGAATAAGACTTGTTTTATTTTACACCCAACCCTCAACCAAGGAGTAAGTCACATGCAATCCAATATTGATCTCGAAAGCCCCCAAATGACGAGTTCGCGTCACAGATGACCATTTTATTCTACCAAAACTTGATTCTTCCTTCAAGCCAGAGCACCTTGTCGATCCAGAAAAACAAAAAAGGAATCGAAAATTTAATCCTCAAATTTTCTTTTTTACCATTATCTATCTTATTTCCGGAACAAATTACGAAGGCTACCAAATCGCTCTTAAGACGGTATGGACTCATTTTGGTGACCTGCTTCTCATGCCAGTCAAAAGCAGTCTCAGCAAGATACGTCAAAGTATTTCTTACCTATTTTTCAAAGATATCTTTGAATCTCTGATTACAGACTACGAACCATTGAGAAAAACGTTTCATGGTTTTTATATCTATGCCATAGATGGCGACCAATTAGCACTTCCTCGCTCTAAAGATCTTTTAAAGGAGGGTTATTGTGGGTACCCTTGCCCAAATGAGATGGAAACTCATTTCTTACGTATGTATCTATCTCATGCTTATGACGTTTTATCGGGTGTGACAAAGAATCTTTGCTTTTCTCCCGCTCTCAACGAAATCGCCAATGCTATTCAAATGATAGGTAGTTTTGAGAGTAATAGCATAACTCTCTACGATAGGCTTTATTTATCTACAGAGATTATTAAGGCCCATGCTCAAGCCAGTAACTTCTTTATTGCGCGTTGTAAGCGAGGCTCTACTTTTATCCCCATCGTAAATTTATTTAATGGCCCAGGTTGGTATTCACAAATGGTTATTGAGGGGGTGGTCATTCATCTCTATAAGTATAAAAACCCAAAGACTGGGGAGTTCTCTGTTTTGGCCACTAATCTTCCGCATGGCTCCTTGGACAAGAAGGATATGGTTGCTCTTTACTCTCGTCGTTGGGAAATAGAAACGACATTTCGTGATTTTACATCGACAATGAAAATGGAGCAGTGGCACTCAACAAGCCTTAATGGAATATTGCAAGAGCTGTATTCTTATTTTTGGCTCTTCAATTATACAAAGATTCAAATGAGCATAAATGAGGATGAAGACAGTGTGAATCAGTTGGTGAAAAATGACTACAAAAAACCTAACTTTAAACTGATTCTTGATTTCATAATGGATAGCATCCCTCTTTTTGTTGCGGGGCTCTATCAGAAATTTAGGAAGCAGATAAAGTTGCTGATGAAGATTTCAATGGAGAAGAGGAGGCACTTCAAAAGAAGCTATGAAAGGTCTATCAAAAGGGCTGGGAGTTCTTTTAAAAGAAATAGCTTAACGCAGAGGCAGAGGGGTGTGGTGGCTTAAGGAAACGGCATTGTCTCTACAGGTAATCACATGAAAGGATCTTCTTGGGGACAAGTACGAGGGCCGGTACAATTTACTTTTGCTCAATCATACCACCGCATTACACCATTGGAGATTTCCATAACTCGTTGCGCCGTGACTAAAGAAGACGATATTAAAAAAGAACGAACTATGGGTAACAAACACATTATACCTTACGCCCTTTACTCGTCTAAGGTTTATGTATCTCCTGGATTTGCTGAGCGCACCGAATTTACAAATTCTGATTTTGATATCCTCTTAGGTGCAATCAAGAATATGTTTGAGCATGACCGTTCAGCTGCTCGTGGTGAAATGATAGTGCGTGATATATATGATTTTAAACATATTGGCACTCAGCATAAAAATAACATCGAACAAAATAAGCGTGAAGCTCGCCTCGGATGTGCCCATGCTCACAAGCTCTTTGAGGAAGTCAAAGTAGAGTTAAAGGATGGTGTAGATTCTCCTCAATCTTTTTCTGATTATAAAATTAAATGCGACTGGAATAATAAAGATCCCAAATACGAAGGCGTGAAATTACAGACAATTAAAGACATAAAATGAATGATAAAACAAATTTTCTGCTCACTCCTCCACTTGATAGCGGCGAGAGTATTATACCTCTCTCCTCTATTAACCAATTTCTTTATTGTTCTCGTCGGGCAGGACTTATGTATGTGGAAGGCGTCTTTACTGATAATGAGCATACAGTTCTTGGCCGCCAGCTTCATAAGGAAGTCGATACTTCTGGCTATGCAACCATTAAAGGCGTGACTTTACTTCGTGCTTTGCCTGTTTGGTCTGGTCAATTTGGGCTTAGTGGCAAGTGCGATATTGTCGAACGCCATCCTGATGGTACATTATTTCCTGTCGAGTTCAAAAAAGGTCGACGCCGGAAGTTCGGTAACGATGATGCCCAACTTTGCGCTCAGGCCATTTGCCTTGAAGAAATGTTTGGTCGAAGTATTCACCGAGGTGCTATTTTTTATTTTAAAACCAAGCGTCGCCGGGAAGTAGAATTTACCGAGGAATTACGCTGTCTCACCAAACAGGTGATCAGAGATATGCACCAACTGCTATTAGAGAAAGTTATGCCACGGGCCGTGCATAAACCTCAGTGTTCGGAGTGCTCGCTTTTTGGAAGTTGCATGCCTGAAGTCACAAGTATTCCGCCCGCACTAGCTAAAGCTAGTCAGGCAGTATTTGATACAGATGATTAATACTTTTGTTAACTGTTAAAGGAGGTCAAACAATCACTATGGCTATTATTCAAAATACCCTTTATTTGACAACACCAGGGGCCGCAGTTGTTAAGGATCATTTAACACTTCGGGTTGAAATTGAGAAAGAAACTCGCCTAATTGTACCCATTCATCACTTAGAAAGCATCTGTGCATTTGGGCGAGTTGTAGTGACACCTCCAGCTATGTCTTTGTGCTGGGATCATCAGGTAGCTATACATTACCATACAGAGAACGGCTACCTCTTGGCACAAGTATTGGGGAGCGGAGATACACGCTACTTGTTACGTCGGGCTCAATACTCCACAGCAGATAGTCCAAAGGGTGCTGCCCACATAGCTCGCCAGTTTGTTGCTGGAAAGCTACAAAATTCACGATCCAATGTATTAAGGGCAAAAAGGGAAGCTGATGATAATGCAGATTATAAACAACTCGCAAAAGCTGCTGATGAACTTGCTCAGATTATCCGCCGCCTTAGTCATCATCAACTCACTGACAAGGGTTGTTCACTCCGGGAGATGCTTGATCCAATTCGAGGGTTAGAAGGATTGGGTGCCAAAATTTATTTTTCAGTACTTCAATACATGCTCAAACAACAGCGTGAAGACTTTCGATTTGTAACCCGTACTCGGCGCCCACCTCAGGACCGAATCAATTGTCTACTTTCCTTCATTTATGCTCTAGTTCGCCATGATTGTTTGGCTGCATTAACAACCGCTGGACTGGATCCATATGTTGGTTGGCTTCATGTAACACGTGCCGGACGACCGGCTTGTGCTCTTGACTTGATGGAAGAATTTCGACCTTGCTTAGCAGATCGTTTAGCATTAACCCTAATCAATCGCCGCCAGATCGAGCCTAAACATTTTTGTGAACGAGAGGGTGGTGCTGTAGAATTTACCGAACGAGGTAGAAAGGAGGTTATTCAAGCTTGGCAGCGGCGCAAGCAAACGGAAGTGAAACATGCTCTATTCAAAGAGTCTATTCGCTTAGGGCAGGTGTTTAGCATCCAAGCTAAGTTATTAGCAAGGAAACTACGTGGGGATATTCCTGACTATATCAGCAATTCCCGTCGAAAAATAGTTTAGGCCACAGTAGTGGCTTCCAAAAGATTCGCCTCAAAAAGAGTTCGTAGACTTTTGCCTAAGTATCTGTTTGAATATTTGTTGTTGCACATCAGACCAAGGAGGGTTCGTCATGTCGCATCAACATTTTAGAAAAGGTCTATCCGCTTCAGGAATGTATTCCCTGCTACACAGTAAATCTCTTGCAGTTCCAGATATAAGATCGCAGCGTCCCCATAGGATTCCTCTGAGCGATGCCATTATGTCATCTGTGGCAATGTTTGCCTTGAAAGATCCATCCATGCTTCAGTTTTGTGATCGTGTCCATGACCCAGTGGCAAAAAACAACCTACACCATTTGTTTCAAATAGGCCAAATTCCTAGTGATACGGCTATGCGAGAGATTTTAGATCCTGTTCCAACCCGTGAGTTTCAAAATTTTTTTAAATCTTTGTTTACCGTAGCTCAAAGAGGGAAGGTTTTGGAGGGTTACCCATATTTGGGTGGAAAATATCTTCTCAGCATTGATGGAACAGGTGCCTTTAGCTCCTCGACTATTCATTGTGAGAATTGTTGTATAAAGAATCATCGTGATGAGACGAAGACCTACTATCATCAAATGTTAGCAGGAGTGATTGTTCACCCCGATAAGAAACAGGTTATACCTATTGCTCCAGAGCCCATTTCAAACACAGATGGATCGAGCAAAAATGATTGTGAGCGTAATGCAGCCAAACGACTCCTTGAAGATTTTCGCAGGGAACACCCTCACCTTCCAGTGATTGTTATTGAGGATGGATTGGCTTCCAATGCTCCTCACATCACTCTTCTTAACGAATTAAAATTAAGTTATATTTTAGGCTGTAAGATGGGGGACCACAAAGTTTTATTTGAGTTTGTAAATGGAGCAGATAGCTTAGGAACAGTTTCTCACTTCACCGTGGTAGAGAATGGAGTGACACATGAATTTCGATTCATAAATGATGTTTCACTCAATGATTCAAATCCTGATTGTCGAGTGAATTTTATTGAATACAAAGAAACGAAAGCAAACGGTAAGGTTCAGCACTTTAGCTGGGTGACTGACATTGAGATCAACGAAGACAACATAATGCAAATAATGAGGGGGGGAAGAGCACGCTGGAAGATAGAAAATGAAACATTTAATACGTTAAAGAATTTGGGTTACAACTTTGAGCACAATTTTGGCCACGGCAAGCAAAATTTGTGTAACAATTTAGCCGTGATTATGATGCTGGTATTTTTAGTGGACCAACTTCAACATTTGGCCTGTAAATTGTTTCAAAAGGCGGTAGAAAAAGAGAGGAGACTATCTTATCTATGGGATCATATGAGGGGGTATTTCCATACCCTATACTTTAAAAATTGGCAGGAACTCCTCGCCATAATGGCTTATGGGATTAAGCCTATTGCTGCCTCAGATGTTTTCGACACATCATGAGCAGCCATTTTTCTCAAAGTGCCCCAAAGAGTTTAACGTATTTGCCCTAAACTAAAGTCTGGACATTCGCCTCTAAATGGCGAAGACGGGGAGGTTTACCTTATTCGATGCAGTGCAATTCTCACACTGAGATTTGGAGGAATTTCAATGTTTTTTCAAGCTCGGCGGGAATTTCTGTGACTATATTGCTTTTATTCCAAAATAAGGCTATATGAGGTAAAATATAAAGCCCCTTTCTTTTGGGGCTCCAAAATTCTCTAAAGGAAACCATCTCCAACTATGACTTTGTATAGAGGAAAAAAAGAAGAGGAATTAACCTCTAGTGTGGTGGGTTAACTTAACAATTAACTGCTCACACTTGTTATAAGGATCTCTACCTTATTTTAGAAGGATGTGTCAGTGTTCATTTTAATTACCTATGATGTTGCTACATCGGATAGGGCTGGGCAAAAACGGTTACGCCGTATAGCAAGAACTTGTGAAGATTATGGCGTACGAGTCCAAATGTCAGTCTTTGAATGCCAAGTGGGAGGAACTGAGTGGGCAAAATTAAGGGGCCGCTTACTTGAGGAAATTAATTATAAGCAAGATTCTCTCAGAATCTATCATTTGGGGGAAGGTACTAGGAATAAGATTGAACATCATGGGACCAAGGAGCCTCTTAATTTGAGTGCTCCATTAATTTTGTGGCTATATCCGAGTTTCTCGGAGCCTAAAGTCCAAATTCCCTAGGGAAATAGCTAAAAACTGGATGTACAGGTTATTCCTAAGATTTGTACATAAAAACACGGAGGACAGGGCTACCAAATCACTTGTGTGGAGAGCCGCCGTTATCCACAAGACTCACCCACAGCAGCGCTGCTTTATTGTGGCTCCGAGGGCCATAGCCGCAGCGTCGCCATGGATGAGTCTGTGGATAACTGACTCATCTTGGCGGAGTTAGTATGGGGAGGTGAATTGGAAAAAGAAATGTTGATCGACAATAAAAACTATAATGTACAAAAACGCTTGGGGAAACTTCCAACAATATCCAAATCCCCAGCACACAAGTAAATCATATTCTCAAAACCCTGTAGGTTCTTAAATCCTGAAGCCCGATTTTTTATGATCTTTAGAAGGCGATTGATTCCCTCAGCCTTGGCATTTGTGACAGGATCTTTAATGAAGGAAAGAATATTTTCTTGGTGCTTCCTGAGCATCAAGGCAAACTTTTTCATAGAATCAATGCGTGATCTTAAGGCACGAGTGATCCAGGCATTCAGAAAATTCGCAGCATGACCTGGACTCACATAATCCCAGAAATGCTCAAAATTATCTTTAAGCAGCCATGCTCTGAATATTTTATTGTTAGATTTCTCCATGAGGTTAATTTTACGAGTTTGGGCCTTACTACGAGAGGATGAACTGTAGGCTATCAACCAGCGAGTTCCCTTAATAGCCTTTCTGTCCTTCTTGCAGGCATCTCTCCAAATTTCTTTTCTCACCTCATCCACAGCCCTGTTGAGGGATTGAATAATGTGAAATTTGTCCAAAACGAGAGTAGCATTCTTACAATGCTCCTTGATAGAGGAGATGTAGCCTTGAGCCATATCACAACAAGCCACTCTAATTTTGTCTCGCTGATATTGGCTGAGTTCCTTTGTAAAAAAGGAGTCTATTGTCTCCTTACCCTTACCTTTTCCAATCCAAACGACACAGCCTTTCTTCATGTCGTAAATCAAGGTAATAAACTTCCTTCCCTTAGCATAAGAAATTTCATCGACTCCAATGACCTCCAAACCACGAATTTTGTGACCATCTCGTTCCCTGTGGATGATTCGATGAATAAGATCAGATAAGGTGGATGTGGGTATCTTGACAAGCTCTGAAACGGCTTTTTGGGTCATCTGCTTGGTCAGGGTCAGAATTGTTAGTTCCAGACGATAGGTGACTCGACTGAAGTGGTCGGCCCAAGGAATTCTCTCCATAATACGACCATGAGTGGGACACAGAACTTCCTTCGGAGAATAATGGAAATAAATGGGGGTACCGCACACGACGATATCTCGCCACACTCTTTCTTCTAAGCATCTAAGTATCTTACAGCGGCGTCCACAATGAGGACAGCGGCAGCCATTCTTATGGGGTTTAACCCCTAAGTGAAGTTCTTGATTTCGATTTTTAAATTTAACCCAAGTCACTTTTAAGAATGATAATTTCAACATCTTTATAATAAACTTATTCAAGACCATGGCATCTCCTGTATTATTTTCCAATAAGTAAATTAAGAGATTAAACCATGGTTTTGTTATGGGTAAAGTAATGAGGGGGATAAATCATGGAAATTGAATTATTTTCTTGGTTTTTAATGCGGTAATTCTGCAACGTCGAAATTAGGCCCATTTTCTGTTGAGAAACTCGGATATACCCAATTTTGTAATTGGTGCGAAGGTAAAGCTACAGTGATTTCCCATTACTTTCGCAATATCCAAAAACTTATAATTAACAACACCTTATGGTGAAATCTAGGTGTTCATATGGATAAGAGAATGCATGTGAAAAGAGGTTCGCATATTTATACATGTAATTGCTTGATATTTCTCTGGTTTTTTTAACCAGGATCTCCCCTGACTGCGGTTGGGGGAGCGGATTGAAACTATAGAATTCTTTCGTCAACTGATCCATTACATCCCATCTCCCCTGACTGCGGTTGGGGGAGCGGATTGAAACACGCAGGACTTCTTGCATTCTTGCTGTGCCGAGGAATCTCCCCTGACTGCGGTTGGGGGAGCGGATTGAAACTTTTGTAGCATAATCGCTAAGTCCGACGCATCTTATCTCCCCTGACTGCGGTTGGGGGAGCGGATTGAAACTGCGCTGGTTGGCGTAGCTCTTCGATGAACGCTATCTCCCCTGACTGCGGTTGGGGGAGCGGATTGAAACCCGTCATCACGCACGTCAAAAATGACAAGCAAATTATCTCCCCTGACTGCGGTTGGGGGAGCGGATTGAAACATATATAATTTCCCATCTATCTTGCATAAGTGGCCAAACTCCTCTCACTGAAATTGAAGAACTCCCCAATTCTACACTTTAAGTTTATTTCTCTGAAATGCGATTTGAAAGAAGTCCCACAGCGAGGGCAAAAGAGACAGAGCGATTCCAGCGCAATATGGAGCGGTAGTTCTCATGAACTATATATGCTGTATATGCATCTGGCTCTGATCGTGCCTGTTTTTTATTCAAATTCTTATGCAAACCTTTGTGAGGCCATACCATGGAGCCCATGAAATTGCTCTTAGATAAGTTGCTCCCATTGATCTTCCTAATACCTAGAGTCTGCCATTGAGAAAGTGTTTTTTTCACCCTTAAGTTGGCTAGCCTTTTGTCGAACTTCCTAGGAAGGAGGACAGCTCGGCCCCAAGCTTGTTTCTTCTGCCATTTTGCATGAGCTAAGAAATTGGCCGCTGAAGCAAATATATCAGGGAGATTATTCCAGATGTCACGCTTGCCATCACCATCATGGTCCACGGCTGTTAGGCGCCAATTAAAATTGGCCATTTTTAGAAGCCGTCGCCAATGAAAAACGGCCAGTTGATGATGTACTGATTTAGTTATTCTTCGTTCAGAGTTTAGTCAAGTGTCTTTATTTTGCTCATCATTTAACTCGGACTATGCCACAAGATTCTGAGGAATGATTTTCTGCCCACCACTTTTGGCATGACCCCAAATGCATCCTTCAGCCCTATGGCAGAGGTAAATGGAGTATTTTTCAGGATTCCTTGGCGCAGCTAATGTCTAAAGCTCCGCGAGAGTGACGAGCAAATAGTACGGTAAAAGCCAGTTATCCATAAATTTATCCATGGCGACACTGCGGCTGTGACCCCGATGTCTAGCAACGCAGTGCTGCTGTGGATAAATTTTGTGGATAACTGGCGAGTTCCTTCCCCAAAAGTGGGGATCTCTAATGAACTTCTTTGGTTGAACTTTCCTCTTTGCTCTGTTTAGACTTGGCTTTTGCCGATTCGGTTCTCCAACTTTCTTTTCCTTCAATGTTGAGGGTTTCACAGTTGTGAATAATTCGATCAACAGCAGCAGCGGTGGTAATAGGGTTAAGAAACACCTTATCCCATTCAGAGTAAGTTAAGTTTGTAGTGATCATGAGACTTTTCCTTTCATATCGCTGAGATATGAATTGAAAGAAAAGATCAGCACCCTCTGTGCAGGAAGCTGTATAGCCAAGTTCATCACAAGCAATAAGATCAAAACGGTCTAATTTCTTAAAAAGAGCATTCAATGAGAGTTCTTTCTTGCTTTCACGCATTGTTTCAATAAGTTCATGAGTGGTGACCCATAAACATCGATAGCCTTGTTCACAGAGTGAACGAACTAGGGACATGGCCAAATGACTTTTCCCCATTCCAAAGCTTCCGTAAAACACAACATTACAGGCTTTTCTGACCCACTCTCCCTCTGCCATCCAATTAATTTGCTGAGCTGTCACTCCCGTTCTTTTCTGGAAGTTATAAGTTTGGAGTGATTTAAGTTGAGGAAGCTTGGCCCCCTTAAGCAATCTTTTCACTCTCTGGGAATGCTTGTCAGCAAGCTCATTTTGAACGAGTATACCTAAATACTGTTCATACGTCTTTTTTGTTTTTTCGGCAACTCTAGCCGTTGCAACATATTCATCCGCCATCGCTGGAAGTCGGAGTTTTTTAAGAGAACCTATAAGTTCTTCGTGATTCATTAAGAACCTCCTATGTTTGGAACAAGACTGTCATATTGAGACAATCTAGGTTGAAGTGGTTTTTGTTGGTCATTCAAATTAATTTTGGTGGGATTGCCTAAGAGCAAATCTTTTATGGATTTAAAGTCGAAAATCTCACGACTTTCTAATTGAAGCTCCATGGCTGTAGATAAGTCCTGCCAACTCACATGCTGAATCAAGTTGATAACTCTTAAATATTCATGCTCGGCACGGCTTGAATCTTGTTGCTTGAGGTATTGATAAAAATTTTCAAACACATTTGTTGGAAAAAGAATGGATCGGTGAGCCCATCTTACCATGGCTTGCGGCTTACGAACTAAAGAGGGAAGGATATGTTCAAGAAGAAGACTATGCTCCCCATCAGGTTTTCTTTGATGGCGAGCGACAATTTCTTGCTTCCCTCCTGCACGATAGATCGTGACATGATAGGGACCCTGTACGGTTTTACAGGGAGCTTGGATCACCTCATCAGGTATGGAATATGTGGTTTTACCTATTCTCAAAGTCCCATAACCATTACTTTGACAAATATTCACCTTACAGAGAATATCTTCATCTCGTGGAGGCAAAGGCTTAAGAACTTTGGCCTCCTCCTCAAAGCGAGATTTGGTGGAGTCACTCTGATGCTGATCCATATAAGACTCTAAAAACTGATTCAAATGATCCCAGTCTTTAAAAACAATTCCTTTGTTTCTAACAATATTTTTTATCCGAGAACTGAAGGTTCGAATATCACGCTCCACATCTCCCTTGTCAGAGCCCTTCCCTGCGCGGCAGGGAAGAACCTTAAATCCATAGTATTGGATGGCTCGATCAAAAGATTGGGTGTAAATTCGCTGATTTCCTTTAAGAACTTTCTTCACACAGGGAGATAAATTATCAATACGGATGTTCGCACTCATCCCACCTATCTTTTCAAAAAAAGCATGCACCCCATCGATGAAACACTCATAGACAAGAAAGGGGTAGGCACGAACCCAACAGGTGCCACTACAAGGCAATGTTCCAAAATGGAGATGAACGATCTGAACACCATCGGCAAATGGTAAAGCAACCTTCTCCTTAAAATCAAACTGAGCCTGTTCTCCAGGATCATATCTTTGGCTGAAAAAACGCTCCTTGGGGCGAGAACCAAGAATCTCACAAACTCTTCTCTGAACCGTTCTCTCACTCCCACGATAACCCTCCTCAACTAATAGCTCATATATTTCACGGGCGGTGTTACTTGGGTTCAACTTCAAAAAGTACTTCACCCGATCCATATATCCATTAAGGGGATCTGGGCGAGTTCTTTTGGACCTCGCCTTGTACTTCGGTGGGGTGTTGGACTCACAGTACTTGCGCACCGTCTTACGATTGATCCCTAATTCACGAGATATTTCTGTCTTATTTTTACCACTGTGACTCAGGTCACGAATGCGGCCGAAAGTGTATTGACTAATCATAAGATCCTCCTCATTGCTAACCTTTTGAGTTGCAAAAGGGAGGGACTCTGTGAGCTTAGTATCTATATCAGAAGAAGAGACTTCATTGTCTAGTATTTGAACACTCCCTGAAGATTGGTCACTTTTCATTGGCGACAACCTCCATATTGAAAGTGGGACATTTTAATTGGCGACGGCTTTAAGGGAAGCCTGTCTTCAGAAAGAAATTCCATGAAAATTGAGGCAAATGTTGGAATCTTGTGGAATTTAAATACTTTAGAAAATGGGCACAGCCTAAACAGGCTTTTCTTGACTATATATTTAACCTCATTGAAATCCAGAAACAGTCTACAAATGACAAATATGGAACCTGAATAGGCTGTCATGGAAGGACTCTCCAACACGGAGCCCCTTTCCAGGTCGACAAGAACCCAAAAGGAGTTCTTATCAGCTCGGAGCCTTTTTATGAGTAATATCAATTGATTATATGCGTCTCGGTTGACAATGCCAAAAATCACCATAGGTCCTCCTCTGAAAAGTGGCCACTTTTCATTGGCGACGGTGGGGCATTTTAATTGTCAGCTAACATTCCTGGCATTTAAAGCAGGAGATCCTCCCACAGGTGGTGGCTACTTGCTTGAATCGACGCAACATCCTGTTGCGGATCTTTCAGTCTCGGGCTCCTGCCCTCGCCCCTCAGCCCCAGGGGGCTTTCGGGTACGACTGAAAGATTCTTAGTCTCGATTCCACATTGAGAGGAGATTGAGAGGAGCGTCCTATCCAGTGGGACTTTATTTGGCCCCTCAGGGAGAATAACTACCGACCATGTAGTTTAAATAAGTTCTGTGGCGGCTTGGCGAACATGTTCTTCTGTAATTTGTTCTTCAGAAGCTTTCATACATGCAATCAATGAACCTCTGGCAATCAAATTGGCTTTTCTTAGCAAGCCTCCAGAGCCCTGCCAAATGGCTGTGACAGCATTATCTGTCATGAGTTTATTCTTGATTCCAGAGATTTTAAGGTGATGATCTAGATAATTTCTCATATTTTCTTCATTAAGAGCTGGTAGGTGAGCGTGGGTCATCACACGAGAAGCCAAGGGCAGAGAAGTTCTATACTTCAATTTATCAAGAAGGTTATTCTGTCCCACCAAAATAAGTGAGAATCTTTTTTCAGAATCAAAGTTGAATTGGTTAATCGTATGCAATTCAGCAAAGACATCGACTCTCAATAAGGATGCCTCATCAATGATAACCACAATTTTATTTCTTTGTTGTTCTAATATTTCTGAGATGGCTTCTTTGAATTCCTTAAGAAGGAAGGACCTATGGTTTCCTCTTAAATTTAAATTTATACTCCAACACAATTGTCTATATAGCTCACTGGTTGAGCCACTGTTCGCCGTCACATAACAGCTGTTAATTTCAGATTTGTGGAATTGATCTAAACTCCATCTCATGGCGGTGGATTTTCCGGTGCCAACATCGCCGGTGACGACCATAATTCCACCAATGGAAAGAACATAATCCAATCTCTCTTTCACTGCCATTGTTCCAGGTAAAGACATAAGGTCTTTGGATTTAAGATTGTCATTAAAAGGAGAGAACTTCATTCCAAAATATTCAATGTATTTCATTTCTTCCCTCCTGTTTTATCTCCTGAAAATAATTCTCCTGATTTTGGTTTTGTCTCTTTCGTGGCAGAAGTCACCTTTCCATTGCGACCCAAGTAAAAATTCACATGCCGATCCAATAAATTGGCCTGACCAAAGCTTCTTCCATCAAAGAAAATTTCAACATCTTCGGGAGTCTCTCTGTGGAACTTGAGTTCCACTCTTCTATCGATCAGGTCTACGGGAGCTTCATATATGGTTCCATTCAAATGAAAAGTTCGATCCTTTTTAACTCGTCGAAATTGAATAAATCGAAAATAGTCCAATAGATTGGGGGGAGCGGGACGAACACACTTCATATTTTTACGGAATTTCGCCAATGGAGTTTCGCCAGTGGTTCCATGAACTTTGTGGTGATAACTCTCCACCCAGTCAGAAAATACCTCATTCAGTTCTTCAAGGCTCAAGGTTTTTTCATCGCAGCGAGGAAAGAAGTTTTCCCGTACATATCGAAACCAACGCTCCACTTTCCCCCGACCCTGAGGAGTATAAGGAGGAGTGTGAATAATCTGAATACCCAAGGAAGCTGTGACCTGTTCCAAGTTTATAGCCTTAAAACAAGCCCCATTATCGATATAAAGCTTTTGAGGAAGCCCCCTCTTCTCAACAGCTTTCTTAAGACAATCCTTCATATTCTCAAGCCTTTCGGACTCATAAAACTCCCCGTGGGGAATGATGCGAGAATTGTCATCCAATATGGCAATGAGGTAGGATTTTACTTTCTTTCTCTTTTTGCCAACCACAATGGGGCCATGAAGAACATCTGACTGCCACATTTCATTGGGAGACGAAGCTTCAAAGGACCTACGATCTGTGGACTCTTTTTGTTGCAATTTGTGATGCTTTAAAAATCTATAAAGCACACTCATATTGATCTCTTCATTGGTACCAATAGAGCCGCGCTGACGTAGAGCATTGACAAGGGCTATGCCTGTAAAATGTCCCTTTGCCTTCATGATCTCTTTAATGACCACTTGGAGAGATTCATCAAGACTTCTAAATTGACCTTGATCCTTGCGATCCGATGGCATAAGCCCCTCTAATCTATTGCCCGATCCCTTGTAGTCTGCAATCCATTTTTTTATGGTGGAACGACTCACACGAGTCGATGATGAGTAGGGAACACGATAGCTCTTGGAAGATTTTTCCGTAAGCAATCTCTCTTTTTCTCCATATTCAAGGCGCAACCCTGTAACAAATTCAGAAATCACTCCGAATCTAAAGGTGGCAACCTCCATTTTCTTGTCCTTATCAGCCATTTTGACCTCTCTTTCTTTGATTTAATTTCCGTTATTGGAAATCTTTCTTGAAATAAGAGATACACAACTTCCTGACTCTTTGTTAATGACAAGAAACGGTAGGTTGAAAATAAATGGGAGCACTGGCAAACTTCGTTAACCAAAAATGTCCAGGTTTTTCTCTTGATAAAAGGCCACTGTGCTAAGTGGATCTTTTTCTTTCATCAGATTATAAGCCTTAGCGTGATTAAGAAGTTTTTTCAGCCAGTGCCCCGCTCTTTGCCTCGTTGTCCAAAGGGGCCATGCCTTGGGAATCTTGGGGTGCAGACGATGTCGTAATGCTTCGAAAATACGAGACTTTGTCTCTTGAAAACGACGCCAGAACGACTTGGGTCTTGTCGTTATAACACTGTGGCAGTGAGGACACCGCCAGCGCTTGAGGTAGACCGCTTCAGAGCATGCAAAAAAGTATCTCTTCACATAGCCATGGCCCCAGAGCTTCTCACTTTTACAGCCGGGATTTTGGCACTTACATGGCCTCTTCCAATTGTAATTCTTACCTTCTTTTACAAGGTCATCCGTTGATACAAAAGTAGCTAAAATCATAACACCTCCTGATGCAGAGTATTAAACTCATGGGGAGGTTATGACAAGACTTAGTCAAGGGAATGTAATAATTCTCTAGGGATGGTCAAAGAAAAATAAAAAATAAAGGCGAATTCTAGTCAGAATAAAGTATCGTATAACAGTGTTGGAACTGGGGAACCTACTGGTGGATGTTAAGGGAACGGCTATAAGGTGGAAACCGAAGGGCAAATACCGATGACACCAGATAGGGGCAGAGAGACTCGTAGTAGTGAAGAAGGTTCTGTAACGGAGCTGGAGCGAAGGGGTCTCCTAATATGTGAGGAAACACTAACCAGTCGGACACTCTGTGGTCCATTTAAATGGTTTACAATAGTGGAACCTCGCAAATATTAGAGGAGCCGTATGACGGGAGACTGTCACGTACGTGTCTGTGAGGGGCAGTGGGGGAAATTCCCACTGTCTACTCGATTCGGAAAATACTTTAACCACCATCATCGAATCCACCGTCATTAATACTCCAACCACGACCACTCAGGACACTTCGTGCATTAGTGGCACTACTATTGTATTTTGAATTTCCACCATGGAATGAGATATTATTCTGTTGTGAGGTGGTGTGGATTTGGTTGAGCAGACTGCTGTATATTGCCGTGGGAAGGGTGAGCCCTTCAAGCATGTCACTCATGTCTGTGACACTAAGGAAATTCCATTGAGTCATATCGGGTTGAGCCATTGGGGCTTCCCTAAACATATAACTCATGTATGTGACATTGGAAACATTCCAATCGCTGACATCGGGATTGGCAACAGCTGCCCCAGTAAACATCGCTCCCATGTATGTGACATTGGAAACATCCCAAAGGCTTACGTCGGGATTGGCAACATCTGCCCCGGCAAACATCTGTCCCATGTATGTGACATTGGAAACATCCCAAAGGCTTACGTCGGGATTGGCAACATCTGCCCCAATAAACACCCCTCCCATGTTTGTGACATTGGAAACATCCCAACCACTAACATCGGGATTGCCAGCTTCTGTATATGCAAACATATAGTTCATATTTGTGACGTTGGAGACATCCCAATCGCTGACATCGGGATTGGCAACATCTGCCCCAGAAAACATAGATTCCATGTATGTGACATTGGAGACATCCCAAAGGCTTACGTCGGGATTGGCAACATCTGCACTAGAAAACATAAAACTCATGTCTGTGACCTTGGAAACATCCCAACCGCTGACATCGGGATTGGCAACACCTGCCCCAAAAAACATATAATTCATGTCTGTGACATTGGAGACATCCCAACCGCTGACATCGGGATTGGCAACATCTGCCTCAAAAAACATATAATTCATGTCTGTGACATTGGAAACATCCCAACCGCTAACATCGGGGTTGGTAACAACTGCCCTATTAAACATACTACTCATATTTGTGACCTTGGAAACATCCCAATCGCTGACGTCGGGATTGGCTGTTGTCGCCCTTTCAAACATATTACTCATGTCTGTAACCTTGGATGTATCCCAGCGACTCACATCGAGATCGGCCATATATGCCTGATCAAACATAGAGCTCATATTTGTGACATTGGAGACATCCCAATCGCTGACGTCGGGATTGGCCGTTGTCGCCCTTTCAAACATATTACTCATGTCTGTAACCTTGGATGTATCCCAACCTCCAACGTCGAGATGAATAGATTCTGTATATCCAAACATAGAACTCATGTCTGTGACCCCAGAAACATTTCCTCCACTTAGATACTCAAGGGCCTGGCATTGCCTAAAGGCTCCTTTTAAACTCCGCCACCCCACATCTCCTAGATCTTTCACAGAAATGAGTTTTAACCTATGTGCTGTCGCCTCTGTCCTGAAATTCCAAGCCTCAAGGGTCCCCGAAATGGTGACAGTGTAATCTCCAGCTTCGGCGTAAATATGAGTGATATCGTTGTCATCATGGGACGTGATCTCACTGGAGGAATCATCCCCCCAATCCACAGTAAAATTATACTTGTATCCTGAGGGCAAGGGGAGAGCGATGGCTTCACTTGCTTGAGAAGTTCTCCAAACAGAGACAAAGAAAGAGAACCCTCCATCACTGATACTCCACCCTCGTTCTTTTAAGAGTTGTCGGATATTTTCAGAACGGCTGTCGTACTTAGAGTTTCCCCCATCCAATGTGAAATTTTCCTGGGTGGAGGTTTCATAAAGTCGCTGAAGGAGTGTGTTATAGACCCCTGTGGGAAGGGTGACTTCACTGAAAGTCTCATCCATCTTTGCCAAAAGAGCAAAATTCCATCCACTGAAGTCTATTTTCTTTATAGAAGTCGCTCCTTTAAACATGCGATCCATGTTTGTGACATTGGAGACGTCTCCTCCCCCTATTTGACGAAGGTTGCTGCAACCCTCAAAGGCTCCCTCTAAGTTGATCCACCCCATATTCCCTAAGTCGGTCACAGAAATAAGTTTGTCTTTGCTCCCACTGTTGTTGAAATACCAAGCCTCAAGCTCCCCCGAAATAGTGATGCTGTGGTCTCCAGACTCGGCATAGGTATGAGTGATATCGCTGTCATCATGGGATGTGATTTCACTAGAGGCACCATCACCCCAGTCCACAGTGAAATTATAATTATACCCTGGTCGCAATGGAAGAGTGATGGACTCATTTTCACTGGACAAACGCCACACAGAGATAAAGGAAGAAGCTGCCTCAGAAGGAGTTTGTTTTGTATCACCACAGCCTAAAAGACTCGCCATGGTCAGGCCAACAGAGAGACCCATGGTAAGTAAAGGTAGGGTGCATCTTGCAAAAGTTTGTAGTGGAGTCAAAGCTTACCTCCTCCGCTCATATTTTCTTCTTTTCACCTTTTTTCTTCTCAACTTGATACAAGAATATGTAATATATATTATATGTGCACTCTGGTTAAGGTGAAAACGCTGACTTGGATTTATGGACTTTATAAATAAGAGGATCGAAGGAAATCCTGCTCAAGGTCATGGCCTCTAACCCACATTTCTCACAAAGATATACTGGAGTTCTGACTGGATATAGCCATAAAATTTACTGGAAAGGCACTACCGAGGCCCATGCCCTTTGCCTATTATTTTTATATCCAGTCAGAACTCACAATATTTTTATTCACATCTCTTGATCTCAATGCCGTTTCCTTAAGAAAAATCTCTTGAAATCATTAGATAAATCGACAAGAATAAGACTTGTTTTATTTTACACCCAACCCTCAACCAAGGAGTAAGTCACATGCAATCCAATATTGATCTCGAAAGCCCCCAAATGACGAGTTCGCGTCACAGATGACCATTTTATTCTACCAAAACTTGATTCTTCCTTCAAGCCAGAGCACCTTGTCGATCCAGAAAAACAAAAAAGGAATCGAAAATTTAATCCTCAAATTTTCTTTTTTACCATTATCTATCTTATTTCCGGAACAAATTACGAAGGCTACCAAATCGCTCTTAAGACGGTATGGACTCATTTTGGTGACCTGCTTCTCATGCCAGTCAAAAGCAGTCTCAGCAAGATACGTCAAAGTATTTCTTACCTATTTTTCAAAGATATCTTTGAATCTCTGATTACAGACTACGTAAATCATCCAGGAACCCCGTCTTTCAATAATTTGAAGGTGTAATAGACTGAATCCATAACCACTTACGAGGAGGTAAATATGGATTTAGAGATTTTACACAAGAAATTGAGCAGACTTCGAAGTCTTGGGTTTTGGCCTATGAAGACAAAGGCCAATCATTTTAATTTTTTGGTTGTTACTATTGACAAAAATATTCGACCAGAGATGAAGGAGTTTCTTCACAAAAAGATCATTCACTTAGAATTTGAAGACGACCAAAATATTGATAGTATTCCTCTAGAACGGCTTGCATTACTTGATGCTGTTGGCGTTGCACACAAAGTTAAGGGGCATTTAAGGCTAGCTGTATGGGAAGTCGTCAAGCCAAATGGATAAAAAGTTTGTCACATATGCAATAAATCGTCTTTATTTTCGTTGGGAGGATACAAGATCTTGTATTGAGAGGGTGTATATGGATTTTTGCCTTGATGGATATCTTGGACCAGTTTTTTGAAATACTCCCTTGGATTGACCTGATTGAGTTTGCATGACTCTACCAAGGAGAACAATATGGAGGCTGTTTCAGCCCCTCTTTTAGAGTGCGTTCCATACCATGTCTTGCGCCCCACCACAGGACTGCGAAGCTGTCGTTCTTGGCAATTATTGTCAATGGGCAAGCCGTGGTGGTGAGCAAACAAAGTCAAGCCTTTATAGTTTCTGAGAAGATATCCCATGGCCTTGCCCATAGAGCTTTTGGAAGAGTAGCCCCCCATATCTTCCATGGCCCGCACCTTCATCTTCTCAAATAGACAGAGCATAAGCCTTTGAGCACGCAGGAATTTATCACAGCCTTGCTCCCCATTCTTGGCTATTTTTGCCAGACGATAAATCTTTCCATAGATATTCACAAAATATTGGGCACACTGGGATGGATCTGGCTCTTTGTTCAAGTTCGCCACCACGGCCTCCCTGAACTTTCTCCTCGCATGGGCATTGCAGTACACATTGTAAAGTTTCTTAAATTCTTCTTTATTTTCTCTGTCTTTCCGGTATTGATTCACTTCTCTCACTGTTTTGCTGTAGCCAGAAAAAACATCACTGACCAAATATTCACACTTGGAGTTCTTTATCATCTTTGAAGACACATCCCCAGAGCGAGTGTTGTGTATTTCAAAATAACTCGTCTTTGTATTGGAAAATCCCCATAAATACCAACTCTTCCCCCCATTTCTCTCAAGCATTTTGTGAGGGGTTTCATCGGCATGAAGAACCTGGCTGCTTTGAATCTCTTCTTTGAGCTTATCGTAAGCTCCTTTTGTAAAGTCGGCCACATGGTGGGTCAACTCTATGAGACTTTGGGGAGGTAAGCCTTCGAGCCCAGCTCTTCCAGCTATGGCCCCATAGCGCTCTATGGGAATGAGGTCACAGTATTTGGTCAAAGACACATCCAACATCATTTCATCGCTGTAAGAACTCTTTGGTTTGATTCGAGGGGGGGTAGAAGCGGTTTTAAGACTCCCGTGACAACGGCCACAGTTATATTTGTGGCGTTTTTGTCTAATAATAAGATATTTGGCAGGAACCACGGTGAGGTACTCACTGGCTTCCGTAAGACCTGAGTCCTTCATCTCGGCCCCACAGCAAGTGCATTTGGGAGGTTCTTGAAGCTCCACCTCTTGTTCAACAACGGGGGCATTGGGATATCTTTCCGAGGGGAGCTGGATACGCTTTTTTCTTTTTTCATCCTTGTCAGAAGTAGAATTTTGAAACGAAGCTGGGTGGGATGAATCTTTCTTATTATCTGGAGATTCCTTTTCTGAGCTTTTGCCAAAAAGCTTGTTCTTTAAAAGAATATATTGCTCATCCACCAAGAAAGTTTTTTGCTTCAGTTCTCCATGGAGATTTCTTAAGTCTTTGATCTCTTTTTGCAGCTTGCGGATGGTGTGCTCGGCTTCTTGGAAAAGGTAAACAACTTCACCTTTTTTTATCAAGTCAAATCGAGTCTTTGGAACAACTTTGAAAAGATCTTCTTGGCTCATAAATAAAAGGATAAACAAATATTTTTAAAGTGACAACTCTTGACTCATTGGGAATATTTTTTTAGCAACTTTTTTTATCTCCAAAGGACTTTCTATAAACCTTTTTTCTAAATTCGCTCCCTCAAAAAATAAACCAAACTCGGCCTCTGTTAATACAATTTCTTTACTATGAAAAGGATTGATCCTAGAAAATGTTCCCTGCTCAAGACGCTTGGATAAAATTACCAATCCTGTGCCATCATAGTACAGGCACTTGCACGACGTACGACGGCGGTTGACAAACAAAAATAAATGACCCGAAAAAGGGTCCTTGTCTAAAACTGTCTTGGCTCGATGAAATAAAGAATCATAAGAAGCCCTCATATCTGTGGGCTCCTTACAGACGAATATTTTGGTCCTGCGGTTCAAAGCTATCATGACTTGACTTCGTGGTCGTTTTTATACACAACACTCCTTAATTAAATTCTTATCTACAGATTTTAAAATTAGTTTTTGGCGTTTACTAAGAATGACTGTTCTAATAAATTGATGTTTTTTCCTTTTATCATATAAATAAACCCTATACATACTTTCTAAATCTTTAAGAGCCTTTAAAGGAGAAATATCCATATCTTTCAAATGCATCCTCAGGATAGAAAGTATTAAATAAGATAAATAACAGATAAAAACATGTGCAACAACTCTATTTGAAAGCCAATGACGTACTGGACGCAAATTAGATACTCCCTTCAAAGTACGAAAAGATTTTTCTACTATATCTTTATCAAAGTATAGTTTTATCATTTCTTTGTTTTGAATATTTTTTGTGCAGAAAAGGCAAAAATATCCATCAATCTCTTCGTCACTCTCCAATATATTTTTCCTTATCCTTCCTGAGGGGGTAAAATACTTTTCTAAACATGCCTTAATAGGTTTCCCTTTAGATAATGATTTTTGAGCATGCTGTATCTCACGATGACGAGACTCTTGTATTTCAACTCTTTTCCGATCATTATAACAAATAGCCAACTTTCCTTTAACTCTGTTAAATGAATAGTCTACTTTTTTTATATAGAATACTCTCATAGGTGTTCGTGGTTTTTTATTCTTTCATAGCAAGACCTTTTTAGCCATATTCATTGATGTTTTTCGCCGTCGGTAGTTTGTGTCATAAATTTCATGGGAGAATATCTTGATCTTCTCTATCAAAATATTTAAATACTTTTGAGATGAGCTTAGGAGATATTTGATAAAATCAGAGGCTAATAAGACGGTAACCTTAGCAACTCTTTGAAACGATGTGGAGTCATTTTGTTCCTTATTGAGTTTAGTTCTTCCTATCCTCAAAACAACACTTGATGTGAGGTGAGCCGCTAATGAAGCAAGAAGAAGACTCTCTATGATATTTTGATCGTTTGAGGTGATCTGATTTGCATTCAAAGAATTCTTACAAGATTTGAAAATAAGTTCACATTGCCAACGTAAACGATAAATTGGATATATGGACTCCGCTGCCACATCTAAATTCGTGCAATACCAATGATAGCGTTTTTCGGAGGAATTCCAGAAGCCTACAATTCTCAAACTTACCCATTTACCATTGGACAAGACACTGCCTATAAATTCAACAACATCGTTTTTTTTCTTGAGTTTAATATCAGAGAACTCTTTTCCAACATAGTAATCTGGCAAACCTTCAACAACAGCATCAATAAGAATAGAGGCATTTGACTTCACTCTAGACAAGAAAAATCCTTTAGCTTCATGAATAGATGACAATAAGCCATAGTCCCAATATCCCAAATCAAAGATGACTAATTTTCCAACGAGTTCCTTTATATCAGGAAAGCACTTCCTATCGTTAGTGGAAGACGGAGTTAATTCGAACCAAGTCATTATACCACTGAATAAACTGAAACAAGCGTGCCATTTAATTCCTGCGTTTGTTCTTGTCCCTGGAAAATTCTCAGATGCTCCATCCCAAAGGCTTATTGTGCTTGAGTCAACAAGAAGAACGTCTGAGACTCCCAGTTGTAATAATATGGCTTTGCTCCCATGAAAAGCTCCATGAGATAGCTTTATCATGAGCATTTCAACCAGTTTACTCAGAAGCTCTTTTAATCTTTTTCTAGAGAGTCTTTCCCAGAAGCTGTGTCTTTCAATTCTTAATCCTAAATGACTTATCATAAACCTCCTAATTCCCTCTATTGAATATGTCTTAGAGTCTCCCTGGAATGACAAGACAAGAGCCACAATAAACTCAAGAGGTGGAATGGTTGCCCGAGAGTCCTTTTCAGGAATAACTTTCTTGAAACATTTTTTGATCGTTTTAAGTGTTTGAGCTTCCGTGCTCATATTTGCCCCCTGCGTTTAAAAAATAAAAATTTCCTCCAATTAATCTTGACCTATTAAGATACTAACGCGAGAATCATTAAGTCTGTAGATAACTCACTTGTGCTGAATTTCACGAGTTTGACCCACTGAATTTCACGAAGTTTGACCCACCCCTCAGTCAGTCAATTTGAGGTCCAATTTTGAATTTCACGGTGGCTCAAACTTTGTCAATTTAAACCTTCTTTTTTCTGCTGACTCAGTAACTTTTACACCCTCAATGTCACGATGTCCCAACGGTGGGTTAAGGCTTATTTGCCAGAATGTTAGATGCCAACTAAAATTGGCCACTTTGTCATTGAGAATCTCGGCCCTTCCCATTTTTGAGGTTTCAATGGAGGGTTTTTCGATGGGGATGTTGAACCCATGGCTCAAAATGGCAGAGAATAGCGAGCCAGTTATCCACAAATTTATCCATGGTGACGCTGCGTCTGTGACCCCGATGTCTATCAACGCAGCGCTGCCGTGGGTAAATTTTGTGGATAACTGGCGGGTACATGATTCAATAGTTCCGATGGAGTGTCTCCCGATGGTGTCTTCTGATGGTGTCTTCTAAGGTCTGCTTTTGCATGGATTCTCCTTAAATCGTCTTTCTCTGCCTAAATGAGCTTCCAGACATGGCTATTTTGATAGCTTGAGAGGTTATGCGATCCATAATAGCTTCACAAACGATGGGATCCCCAATGACTTCACTCCAATTTTTTATTGGAAGTTGGGTTGTAAGAATGAGGCTCAGGTCAGGGCCTCGTTCATCAATCACATCGTAAAGGTCTTGATATTGGCTGGAGGTAAGGGGTTTGATACCAAAGTCATCCAACACAAGTATAGAGATTGATTTTAGCCTTTTAAGGAAGTTTAGATATGTCCCCTGGGCTCTTTCTAAGTTGAATTTTTCAACAAGAGTATTCATTCTGAAGAACTGAGTGGAAAAACCCTGGCGACAGGCGTGATTGCCTATGGCACAAGCCAAATATGACTTTCCAACACCTGTTGGGCCAGAGATAATTATATTTTGACCTCTTTGAGCAAATCTCATAAGGGCTAGATCACTCAAAACTCTTCGATCGACTCCTCGGCTGGGCTTGGTTTCAAAGGCCTCAAGGCTTGCTTTTTGCTTCAAAGCTGCTCTTTTGATAAGTCTTAAGACCTTCTGATTGTCACGATGGATTTTTTCGTCCTCAAAGATGACATTTAGAAAGTCCTCGTAACCAAGATCCTGCTCCTCAGCTTCTTTGAGCCTCTGGCTCAAGGTTGCTAAAACTCCCCTCATTTTTAATATCTCTAATAAATTTTCTGTTTGTTTAATCATTTTCTTCTCCTATACGACCTCTCTTATGGAGGTCAAAATGACCCGTTAGGTGGTTGAGAACCACCCACCGGGGCTATGTGATTAGTGGCGGCAAGCATTCTCCCAGTGCTCTGAACCTCTTAAATTTTCATTAGGTTGACGGCAGACTCTTGGCTCCTCTTTTCGATGACTTTTTGCTGAAATGACTTTCTCAACTCCACGAACCCTAATGTCACTTAAAGCTGCATCTACAAAAAATGAGCAAGCCTGCTCCAAAGAAGCTGTTGAATACCGTTTTCTTAGATTGAGTATCCCCTGAACACGACGAAGATACATAAGCGGATGGCGAGGCTCTTTGATAAGCCGCTCGGCAACTTTGTGAATGCTTTCTCCAAGGCTTGATGCCTCTTTAAGTACATTTTGTGGCGTTTGCTCTAAAATGGGCCGGTGGGACTCAGGGAGATGAGATTTTGTCGTAAAGTAGCGCCCTCGACTGCCCTGGGGGATGTGATGTATCGCCACCCGCTCTAATTCTGAATAAACCTCCAAGCATTGTTGGCTAATACGAATATCTAATTTCTTGCCGCGATGCTTATAAGGAACAGAGTAAAAATTGTAGTTATATTGAATGTGACAATCCGGATGAACCTTGGCATGCTTCCAGAATCCACTCTCATAGCGTCTTTCAGGAAGAGGATTCAATTTTGACTTCTCAAAAGATTCAAACTTCTGTCGACGACTCAACCCATACTTTTTTTGAATACGATCATTGAAAATAGCTGCCAAATGCTTCAACTCAGCGTTGATGTCTGCTAGAGAATACATTTGTCGCTCTCTTATCTGGGGCCAAGACCAGCGCCAAAAGACTCCAAGGGTATTTTCGATAAGACTCTTGTCTTTGGGATGAGATGGCCTCATCGCCAAAGGAGCCACATTGTAGTGATCACACAAGAGGTGAAACTCAGAGTTAATATCGGGATCATAAGTATCAGCTCTTGTCACTTGAACCTTTGCGTTATCAAAAGCAATGGTTCCGGTCACACCACCAAAAAACTCAAAACCAGAAGCTATGGAGGAAAAAACATCTTCCCGCTGCTCTGTTAATGTGGCGCAGGGAAAGAAAAACTGACTCGATGGAAGTATCATCCCAAATAATCGACATTGGATGAACTCCCCAGTCTTGGTATCTGTATAGCCAAAACAAGAGTCTTTTCCCTTATAGTCAAATTCACTCCGCTCACCAGGGGTGAATGTCTGGTGCATATCAAGCTTTATACTTGGGTGCCTCCGACGAAACTCTCTCCAAAAAGAAAGATAACTCACACCGTCAATCTCGGACTGAATATGTCGCTCCCAGTAATCCCGGAGGGGAGGGCAAACCAGGCCATTTGTGGGCGGGCAAACCAGGCCATTTAAAATTTAATATCTGACAAGGCGTATTGTAAAATACCTTCTAGAAAACAACCTGGGAGGGAAGGATGAACGTCTTGAATAAACAAAAACAAGAAGAGATATTAACATTAATTATAGCAGGTCACTCATTTCGTAAAATAGCGAAAAGGCTACATGTAGGTCGATCTACGGTTTCAGAGTATGCGAAAGCCCATAGGGTCATTGCCAAAAAGGGGCGTACAGGAGGTATAGAGCCAAAATCTCCAGCCTTTTCGGTGTGCTCAGAAGCAGAGTCATGTTCATCTTCATGTTCTCCTGAAATTTGCTCTGCGGAGCCTCCAAGCCTTCCTGTGGCCCAGTTCGAAAAGCCCAAGGAAGTTTCGGTCTCCTCCACAGAATTCAATCAGCAGGTTCTTCTAGGGGAAGCCACCCCCCCCCTTAGAAACGCCTCCATCTTCCCCTATAGGATCAGGCTCAGCATGTCTTGTCGTGTCTGATGGGGCTTCCATGCACTCCTCCGCCTGCCTCACGCGCCCATCCACAACCATGGTGGAACCGATGGCTGCTCCCACAGAAACTGGATCCACGGACTGTATAGAACCACCTGGATTGAAAAAATCTCTTAAAGATAAAACCTCTCAACGCCCCTTATGTCATCAGTCGGCTTGTGAGCCCCACAGGGCTTGGATTGAAAATCAGGCTTTGAACTTAGAGCGCAATCGAATGGCCATCTACCAAGATTTAGTGGAGAAATTTGGTTTTTCTCACTCCTACGACAGCGTGAAAAAATTTGTAAGGAAGCTGAAGAAGAGTACTCCCAAACGCTATGATCGCTTGGATTTTCCCCCCGGAGAGGAAGCCCAAGTGGATTATGGCCAAGGGGCTCTGACTGTTCACCCCCGGACAGGCAAATATAGGCGGCCTCGCCTTTTTGTGATGACCCTCAAGTACTCTCGTGCCTCTTTTCGCAAGGTTGTTTGGAAGTCCAGCCAAGAGACGTGGAGCAGACTCCATGAGGAGGCTTTTCATTATTTTTTGGGCTGCCCTCAATATGTCGTCTTAGACAATCTCAAGGAAGGTGTTATTAAGCCAGATATCTATGAGCCAACGCTGAACGCCGTTTATGGCGCTGTACTGACTCACTACGGGGTCGTTGCTGACCCGGCAAGAGTTCGTGATCCTGATAGGAAAGGAACCGTTGAGCACGCCATTCACCACACCCAAGACACAGCACTGAAGGGTCGTTCATTTAAAACCATTGAGGAGCAAAATGAGTGGCTCATGCACTGGGAGCACACTTGGGCTCGCCCTCGGGTTCATGGTCGCACCAAGCGAGTCGTTTCTGAGATGTTTGAAGAAGAGAGCCCCTTTCTCAAAAAGCTCCCCCAAAAGAAATTTGATTTTTTTAAACAAGAGATACGAACAGTTGCAGACGATGGGCTCATTCAAGTGGGAAACAGTTACTATTGCGCCTACCCTTCTGATCTAAAGAGCCAAGTCATTGTGCGTATTTATGATAAAGACATAGAGATTATGGACCCTGCTACGATGAGTGTTATCCGCCGCCACCAAAAAGCCACTCTCCCGGGGAGTCTCTCTTTGCTAGACAAAGATCGTGTTTATAATCCATCTCGCCATGTAGAAAATATTTTAGCTGATGCGGGTCAGATTGGCCCTCAAACAAAAGCTTTTTGTCAGTCATTACTCAGGGTGGATGAGAGAGTTGGAAACAGGCAGATGCGTGGGGTGTTGTTAGGCGCCAATTAAAATTGGCCATTTTTAGAAGCCGTCGCCAATGAAAAACGGCCAGTTGATGATGTACTGATTTAGTTATTCTTCGTTCAGAGTTTAGTCAAGTGTCTTTATTTTGCTCATCATTTAACTCGGACTATGCCACAAGATTCTGAGGAATGATTTTCTGCCCACCACTTTTGGCATGACCCCAAATGCATCCTTCAGCCCTATGGCAGAGGTAAATGGAGTATTTTTCAGGATTCCTTGGCGCAGCTAATGTCTAAAGCTCCGCGAGAGTGACGAGCAAATAGTACGGTAAAAGCCAGTTATCCATAAATTTATCCATGGCGACACTGCGGCTGTGACCCCGATGTCTAGCAACGCAGTGCTGCTGTGGATAAATTTTGTGGATAACTGGCGAGTTCCTTCCCCAAAAGTGGGGATCTCTAATGAACTTCTTTGGTTGAACTTTCCTCTTTGCTCTGTTTAGACTTGGCTTTTGCCGATTCGGTTCTCCAACTTTCTTTTCCTTCAATGTTGAGGGTTTCACAGTTGTGAATGATTCGATCAACAGCAGCAGCGGTGGTAATAGGGTTAAGAAACACCTTATCCCATTCAGAGTATGTTAAGTTTGTAGTGATCATGAGACTTTTCCTTTCATATCGCTGAGATATGAATTGAAAGAAAAGATCTGCCCCCTCTGTGCAGGAAGCTGTATAGCCAAGTTCATCACAAGCAATAAGATCAAAACGGTCTAATTTCTTAAAAAGAGCATTCAATGAGAGTTCTTTCTTGCTTTCACGCATTGTTTCAATAAGTTCATGAGTGGTGACCCATAAACATCGATAGCCTTGTTCACAGAGTGAACGAACTAGGGACATGGCCAAATGACTTTTCCCCATTCCAAAGCTTCCGTAAAACACAACATTACAGGCTTTTCTGACCCACTCTCCCTCTGCCATCCAATTAATTTGCTGAGCTGTCACTCCCGTTCTTTTCTGGAAGTTATAAGTTTGGAGTGATTTAAGTTGAGGAAGCTTGGCCCCCTTAAGCAATCTTTTCACTCTCTGGGAATGCTTGTCAGCAAGCTCATTTTGAACGAGTATACCTAAATACTGTTCATACGTCTTTTTTGTTTTTTCGGCAACTCTAGCCGTTGCAACATATTCATCCGCCATCGCTGGAAGTCGGAGTTTTTTAAGAGAACCTATAAGTTCTTCGTGATTCATTAAGAACCTCCTATGTTTGGAACAAGACTGTCATATTGAGACAATCTAGGTTGAAGTGGTTTTTGTTGGTCATTCAAATTAATTTTGGTGGGATTGCCTAAGAGCAAATCTTTTATGGATTTAAAGTCGAAAATCTCACGACTTTCTAATTGAAGCTCCATGGCTGTAGATAAGTCCTGCCAACTCACATGCTGAATCAAGTTGATAACTCTTAAATATTCATGCTCGGCACGGCTTGAATCTTGTTGCTTGAGGTATTGATAAAAATTTTCAAACACATTTGTTGGAAAAAGAATGGATCGGTGAGCCCATCTTACCATGGCTTGCGGCTTACGAACTAAAGAGGGAAGGATATGTTCAAGAAGAAGACTATGCTCCCCATCAGGTTTTCTTTGATGGCGAGCGACAATTTCTTGCTTCCCTCCTGCACGATAGATCGTGACATGATAGGGACCCTGTACGGTTTTACAGGGAGCTTGGATCACCTCATCAGGTATGGAATATGTGGTTTTACCTATTCTCAAAGTCCCATAACCATTACTTTGACAAATATTCACCTTACAGAGAATATCTTCATCTCGTGGAGGCAAAGGCTTAAGAACTTTGGCCTCCTCCTCAAAGCGAGATTTGGTGGAGTCACTCTGATGCTGATCCATATAAGACTCTAAAAACTGATTCAAATGATCCCAGTCTTTAAAAACAATTCCTTTGTTTCTAACAATATTTTTTATCCGAGAACTGAAGGTTCGAATATCACGCTCCACATCTCCCTTGTCAGAGCCCTTCCCTGCGCGGCAGGGAAGAACCTTAAATCCATAGTATTGGATGGCTCGATCAAAAGATTGGGTGTAAATTCGCTGATTTCCTTTAAGAACTTTCTTCACACAGGGAGATAAATTATCAATACGGATGTTCGCACTCATCCCACCTATCTTTTCAAAAAAAGCATGCACCCCATCGATGAAACACTCATAGACAAGAAAGGGGTAGGCACGAACCCAACAGGTGCCACTACAAGGCAATGTTCCAAAATGGAGATGAACGATCTGAACACCATCGGCAAATGGTAAAGCAACCTTCTCCTTAAAATCAAACTGAGCCTGTTCTCCAGGATCATATCTTTGGCTGAAAAAACGCTCCTTGGGGCGAGAACCAAGAATCTCACAAACTCTTCTCTGAACCGTTCTCTCACTCCCACGATAACCCTCCTCAACTAATAGCTCATATATTTCACGGGCGGTGTTACTTGGGTTCAACTTCAAAAAGTACTTCACCCGATCCATATATCCATTAAGGGGATCTGGGCGAGTTCTTTTGGACCTCGCCTTGTACTTCGGTGGGGTGTTGGACTTACAGTACTTGCGCACCGTCTTACGATTGATCCCTAATTCACGAGATATTTCTGTCTTATTTTTACCACTGTGACTCAGGTCACGAATGCGGCCGAAAGTGTATTGACTAATCATAAGATCCTCCTCATTGCTAACCTTTTGAGTTGCAAAAGGGAGGGACTCTGTGAGCTTAGTATCTATATCAGAAGAAGAGACTTCATTGTCTAGTATTTGAACACTCCCTGAAGATTGGTCACTTTTCATTGGCGACAACCTCCATATTGAAAGTGGGACATTTTAATTGGCGACGGCTTTAAGGGAAGCCTGTCTTCAAAAAGAAATTCCATGAAAATTGAGGCAAATGTTGGAATCTTGTGGAATTTAAATACTTTAGAAAATGGGCACAGCCTAAACAGGCTTTTCTTGACTATATATTTAACCTCATTGAAATCCAGAAACAGTCTACAAATGAGAAATATGGAACCTGAATAGGCTGTCATGGAAGGACTCTCCAACACGGAGCCCCTTTCCAGGTCGACAAGAACCCAAAAGGAGTTCTTATCAGCTCGGAGCCTTTTTATGAGTAATATCAATTGATTATATGCGTCTCGGTTGACAATGCCAAAAATCACCATAGGTCCTCCTCTGAAAAGTGGCCACTTTTCATTGGCGACGGTGGGGCATTTTAATTGTCAGCTAACAGGTGGTGTCCTTGGCTAAAAAATATCACTCTGATCTTATTGAAAAAGCAGCCATTCAGGCTGTGAGCAGAGGGGTCTTATCTCTTAGGGTCTTTAAAAGGCTTGTTGAGGAACTACAGCCCCCTGTGGATGAGAAAAAGATGGAATCCCACCTCACCCAAGACCACGACATCATTCGAGCACCATCCGAGTATCCTGAAATCCCTAAAAGTTGTAACTAGGTGTAGGACTTAAGTCCTGATTATTGTCTGAGAAGGCCTTCACTTTGATTAAGAGATTGTCATCTCTTCAAAAGCATAGTTACAATATTAACGATGTCATACACTTTTGAGCAAAAAAATAAGGGAAAAACCTATGTCTATAAAGTTGAAAGCTTTTGGGACAAGGAAAAAAAGCAGGCCAGGCAAAAACGCATCTACCTTGGAAGAAAGGATGAGTTTACAGGTCAAATTAAGACCAAAAGAAAAAAGATTCCCATAGGCTCCTATAATGTGGGAGCCTTATTTTTCTTAGAGAAAATATGCGAACAACTAAATCTTCTAAAAACATTGTCTAAAATTTATCCAGATAATTACGAACATTATTTGCATTTAGCTTTTTTTAAAATAATCAAAAGAGAGCCCTTTTATCTTTACGATATGTGGTGTCAAGAAGCTTATGTTTCAAAGAAAAATTTTATGTCGTCACAAAAAATAAGCAATCTCTTATGTGATCTTGGGAGAGATCAAAAAAAGATAGAATCTTTCTTTAGCGAATGGATAAATCAAGTGAAGGGTTCTGGTACGGTAATGTTTGACATCACATCCTTTTCTTCCTACTCTATGAATAATGAATTTTTAGAGAAAGGTTACAACAGAGATGGAGAGAATCTCGAACAAATAAACTTAGGTCTGATAAGTAGGAAATCTGAAGACAATAAAACTCATACGCCTATAGCGTACAGAATCTATCCTGGAAGTATACCGGATGTCAAAACTTTATCGAATATTATTGAGATCATAACAAGTTATAAATTAGATTTAGATTGTTTAGTTATGGATAAGGGTTTTTCTAGTGTAGAAAATATTAAGGGACTGCATCGTAAGGAATTGAAGTATTTGATACCCATGAGTTTTAGAACAAAACTCTCAAGAGAGCTTGCTGTGGCTTTAAATGAGAAAATAAAATCTCCATCATGCTCTTTTACTTTTAATGAGGAAATTTATTCGCATTGCAAAGAATCAATAAAAATCGGAGGATTTGATTGTACGGCTCATATTTTCTTAGACAAAGAAAGAAGGGTTTATGAGGAATCTGTGTTAATGAAAGAGTTGCTTGATTTTATGAAACTCTTTCTTGAGAAAGATTTGAAATCAGAAGAACAAGCTAGTTCCTATATGAAAGAAACTTTAGGAAATAAAAAAAGGTTTCTCAATATCTCTGATTGCACTCCATTTAAGATTTCTTTAAATGAAGAAAATATTAATGAAGAATCTTCTACGCTGGGTATTATGATATTAATTACAAATAGTCATGATTTAAAGAAAACAAATATATTGAGTTTATATCGAAACAAAGATATCATTGAGAAAGTATTTTTCTCATTCAAGCATGATATTAATGGAAGGAGAAGTCGAGTTCATTCTCTCATGAATATGAGGGGAAGCATCTTTATTAATTTTCTCTCTTTAATTTTAATTTCACATATTGATACTGTTATGAAAGATAAGAAGTTATATAAAAAAATGTCTAAAATAGAAATTTACAAAATGATGGACCGATTAAAATTTTATGAATTAGCTACAGGTGATCTGATGCTTGGAGAGCTGTCTAAAAAACAAAAGGATATTTTTTCAGCCTTCCAAATAGATGGGCTTCCCAAGACAAAATGATGTTTTTTATCTGTTTCAAATGTGACGGTGGCTGTGGCTACCACTATGCCTCATCTATCCAATGGGGACGAAGAGGACCTTTCGCAGCAAATTCTTATGAATCATATTAAATATATTAATACTATTAAACCTCTCAAACCGTTGACAGCAGCCAATTCCATAGGAAGAGAGGAAAGTTAACGCAATACATTAAACCTAGTTACAACTTTTAGGGATTTCAGGGAGTATGCCATCTACTGGGATTTACATGCCAACAACGAAATCTACCACTCACCCTTACACCCTCAGCCTAGCACCAACCTTACTTAATCCACCCCCCAACCCCTCTTCTAGAGGAAAGGAGCAATCACAATGCCAATGTCACCCACAGAAATACAAGAGACTCTCAAAAGCCTTAAGCTTATAGGCATGTTTGAAACATCCCGAGTTTGACAGCAGCATCTGCGTTAAAATGCGAAATTTCCAGAAATTGGGGTTGTACTGAAATATAATGGTAGCTGCTGGAAAAATTAAAATTGACGTAAAAAAAGTGTAGAAAACAAAATAGGATTTTATCGTTTTAAATATTGATATATCATAGAAATATGTAGAAAATATCCTCATGTACATCCAAACGACTAAAAACTCAAAAGGTCAGTGCTACTACCACCTTGTGGAGTCCTACAGAGAAAAAGGCAAATCCAAAAAACGCATGCTCATGTCCTTAGGTAAGGCTGGAGAAGGAGGAGAGGATAAGATTAATAGTTTGGCGCAGGCCGTATCCCGCCACCGAGAGCTTCTCACTGTGAGTCAATTGGCTAAGGAGCTTTACATCGAAGAGACTTTCATTTTGGGTCCCTTGCTGATTTTACAAAAGTTGTTTGATCAACTGGGTATCAATAAGACCCTCAAAGACATAAAAGATTCTCATGAGAAAGTTCAATTTGATTTATGTAAGGTGATTTTTACCTTAGTTGCCAGCCGATTTATTGCTCCTAGTTCCAAGTTAAAGGTTTTTGAGTATTGGCAAAAATCTTTTTACCCAGACATGATTAAGGGTGATTTGAGTCTCCAGCATATTTATCGGTCTATGGACTTACTTGCCTCCCATAAGGATGAAATAGAGAACTCGCTTTATTGGGTGGGGCGAGATTTATTTAATTTCCAAGTAGACATTGTGTTGTATGATTTAACAACCTTACGCTTCGAGAGTACAAGAACAGACTTAGGGAAACTTCGTCAATTTGGCTATAGTAAAGAGAGACGATCAGACTGCACCCAAGTTGTCTTTGGTTTGTTGGTGAATCGGGATGGCATCCCTTTAGGTTTTGAGGTTTTCCCTGGTAATACTTTTGAAGGCAAGACGCTTTCAGATATTGTTGATAAAATGAGAAAAAAGTTTAATGTACGCCGTTTCATTTTTGTGGCTGATAGGGGGCTTTTATCAAAGGCTAATACTGACAAACTCAGTGAGGATCAAAGCGAGTTTATTGTTGGTATGAAGCTTGGATCTTTAAAAAAAGAAAAGAAACAAGAGGTCTATGATTTAAATCGTTTTAGCTGGGTATATGAGAATGAGCTTGCTGTTTACGAAACAGACCATGGGGGGCATAGATGTATTGTGACTTGGTCTAGGAAAAGAGCAGAGAGAGATAAAAAATCTAGAGAATCCCTTCTTGAAAAGATCGAAGGAAAACTATCTTCTAAAGGTGTTCAGTCTAGTACTTTTGTTTCCAATAAAGGTTATAAGAAATATGTAAAGATGGCTGACGACAAAAATAAAAAACCTGAATTAAATGCAGAACAAATAGAATTAGATGAAAAAATTGATGGTTTTTTTGCCGTCCTTACAAATGTCAAAGACTTGACGGCAGATGAGATTATTATCAACTACAAAGAATTGTGGAAAATTGAAGATGCTTTTGGTGAGTTAAAAGGGACTTTGAAAACACGTCCTGTTTTCCATTGGACAGACCAGAGGATTATTGGACATTTAACTCTATGCTTTTTAACTTATCTTTGTGAGGCCCACCTTACAAAATGTTTAAGAGATAAGAAGATGAACCTAAAAAGCCCAGCCATAGGCATTGGTCATGTTAAAGAGCGACCTTTAACTGTTGTAGAGGCCATGAGGGAACTCAAGGAAGTTAGGGCTATCCCTGTTAAAATTCGTGATCAAGTCATTTGGACCCGCACAGATATCACTGGCAATGCCAACTCCTTATTTAAAGCCGCAGGCGTCCCCATCCCTCCCAGAATCCTTAATGCCCACAAGTGTGGATAAACAAAATACAACTATATGCGTTAATCCTTTAATATCATTCGTTTGACGCAGATGCTGCTGTCAAACTCGGGATCTACTGGGATTTACATGCCAACAACGAAATCTACCACTCACCCTTACACCCTCAGCCTAGCACCAACCTTACTTAATCCACCCCCCAACCCCTCTTCTAGAGGAAAGGAGCAATCACAATGCCAATGTCACCCACAGAAATACAAGAGACTCTCAAAAGCCTTAAGCTTATAGGCATGTTTGAAACATTTGAGGCTCGAAGCTACCAACACACACAGAATCAACAAAGCCTCCAAGAGACCTTCTCATTGCTCTTACAGGATGAAAAGGACTTCAAGAAAAGCAAAAAATGTGAGAGGCTCCTCAAAGCATCCAAGCTCACGGAAGAGTCCACCCTCACCGGCTTTGATTGGAATTTTAACCCAAAAATACCTAAGCCAATGATCTTGGAATTAATGAACTTGAAGTTCATCAAGCAGGGGGAGGGAGCCTTGCTTATTGGCTCCCCTGGAACTGGAAAAAGCCACATTGCAAAAGCTCAATGCCGTTTCCTTAAGCCACCACACCCCTCTGCCTCTGCGTTAAGCTATTTCTTTTAAAAGAACTCCCAGCCCTTTTGATAGACCTTTCATAGCTTCTTTTGAAGTGCCTCCTCTTCTCCATTGAAATCTTCATCAGCAACTTTATCTGCTTCCTAAATTTCTGATAGAGCCCCGCAACAAAAAGAGGGATGCTATCCATTATGAAATCAAGAATCAGTTTAAAGTTAGGTTTTTTGTAGTCATTTTTTACCAACTGATTCACACTGTCTTCATCCTCATTTATGCTCATTTGAATCTTTGTATAATTGAAGAGCCAAAAATAAGGCTATATCCGAGTTTCTCGGAGCCTAAAGTCCAAATTCCCTAGGGAAATAGCTAAAAACTGGATGTACAGGTTATTCCTAAGATTTGTACATAAAAACACGGAGGACAGGGCTACCAAATCACTTGTGTGGAGAGCCGCCGTTATCCACAAGACTCACCCACAGCAGCGCTGCTTTATTGTGGCTCCGAGGGCCATAGCCGCAGCGTCGCCATGGATGAGTCTGTGGATAACTGACTCATCTTGGCGGAGTTAGTATGGGGAGGTGAATTGGAAAAAGAAATGTTGATCGACAATAAAAACTATAATGTACAAAAACGCTTGGGGAAACTTCCAACAATATCCAAATCCCCAGCACACAAGTAAATCATATTCTCAAAACCCTGTAGGTTCTTAAATCCTGAAGCCCGATTTTTTATGATCTTTAGAAGGCGATTGATTCCCTCAGCCTTGGCATTTGTGACAGGATCTTTAATGAAGGAAAGAATATTTTCTTGGTGCTTCCTGAGCATCAAGGCAAACTTTTTCATAGAATCAATGCGTGATCTTAAGGCACGAGTGATCCAGGCATTCAGAAAATTCGCAGCATGACCTGGACTCACATAATCCCAGAAATGCTCAAAATTATCTTTAAGCAGCCATGCTCTGAATATTTTATTGTTAGATTTCTCCATGAGGTTAATTTTACGAGTTTGGGCCTTACTACGAGAGGATGAACTGTAGGCTATCAACCAGCGAGTTCCCTTAATAGCCTTTCTGTCCTTCTTGCAGGCATCTCTCCAAATTTCTTTTCTCACCTCATCCACAGCCCTGTTGAGGGATTGAATAATGTGAAATTTGTCCAAAACGAGAGTAGCATTCTTACAATGCTCCTTGATAGAGGAGATGTAGCCTTGAGCCATATCACAACAAGCCACTCTAATTTTGTCTCGCTGATATTGGCTGAGTTCCTTTGTAAAAAAGGAGTCTATTGTCTCCTTACCCTTACCTTTTCCAATCCAAACGACACAGCCTTTCTTCATGTCGTAAATCAAGGTAATAAACTTCCTTCCCTTAGCATAAGAAATTTCATCGACTCCAATGACCTCCAAACCACGAATTTTGTGACCATCTCGTTCCCTGTGGATGATTCGATGAATAAGATCAGATAAGGTGGATGTGGGTATCTTGACAAGCTCTGAAACGGCTTTTTGGGTCATCTGCTTGGTCAGGGTCAGAATTGTTAGTTCCAGACGATAGGTGACTCGACTGAAGTGGTCGGCCCAAGGAATTCTCTCCATAATACGACCATGAGTGGGACACAGAACTTCCTTCGGAGAATAATGGAAATAAATGGGGGTACCGCACACGACGATATCTCGCCACACTCTTTCTTCTAAGCATCTAAGTATCTTACAGCGGCGTCCACAATGAGGACAGCGGCAGCCATTCTTATGGGGTTTAACCCCTAAGTGAAGTTCTTGATTTCGATTTTTAAATTTAACCCAAGTCACTTTTAAGAATGATAATTTCAACATCTTTATAATAAACTTATTCAAGACCATGGCATCTCCTGTATTATTTTCCAATAAGTAAATTAAGAGATTAAACCATGGTTTTGTTATGGGTAAAGTAATGAGGGGGATAAATCATGGAAATTGAATTATTTTCTTGGTTTTTAATGCGGTAATTCTGCAACGTCGAAATTAGGCCCATTTTCTGTTGAGAAACTCGGATATACCCAAAAATAAGAATACAGCTCTTGCAATATTCCATTAAGGCTTGTTGAGTGCCACTGCTCCATTTTCATTGTCGATGTAAAATCACGAAATGTCGTTTCTATTTCCCAACGACGAGAGTAAAGAGCAACCATATCCTTCTTGTCCAAGGAGCCATGCGGAAGATTAGTGGCCAAAACAGAGAACTCCCCAGTCTTTGGGTTTTTATACTTATAGAGATGAATGACCACCCCCTCAATAACCATTCGTGAATACCAACCTGGGCCATTAAATAAATTTACAATGGGGATAAAAGTAGAGCCTCGCTTACAACGCGCAATAAAGAAGTTACTGGCTTGAGCATGGGCCTTAATAATCTCTGTAGATAAATAAAGCCTATCGTAGAGAGTTATGCTATTACTCTCAAAACTACCTATCATTTGAATAGCATTGGCGATTTCGTTCAGAGCGGGAGAATAGCAAAGATTCTTTGTCACACCCGATAAAACGTCATAAGCATGAGATAGATACATACGTAAGAAATGAGTTTCCATCTCATTTGGGCAAGGGTACCCACAATAACCCTCCTTTAAAAGATCTTTAGAGCGAGGAAGTGCTAATTGGTCGCCATCTATGGCATAGATATAAAAACCATGAAACGTTTTTCTCAATGGTTCGTAGTCTGTAATCAAAGATTCAAAGATATCTTTGAAAAATAGGTAAGAAATACTTTGACGTATCTTGCTGAGACTGCTTTTGACTGGCATGAGAAGCAGGTCACCAAAATGAGTCCATACCGTCTTAAGAGCGATTTGGTAGCCTTCGTAATTTGTTCCGGAAATAAGATAGATAATGGTAAAAAAGAAAATTTGAGGATTAAATTTTCGATTCCTTTTTTGTTTTTCTGGATCGACAAGGTGCTCTGACTTGAAGGAAGAATCAAGTTTTGGTAGAATAAAATGGTCATCTGTGACGCGAACTCGTCATTTGGGGGCTTTCGAGATCAATATTGGATTGCATGTGACTTACTCCTTGGTTGAGGGTTGGGTGTAAAATAAAACAAGTCTTATTCTTGTCGATTTATCTAATAATTTCAAGAGATTTTTCTTAAGGAAACGGCATTGTGCAAAAGCTATAGCCACCAAGGTCTGTTCCATATCAAATTACAAGGTTTTGTATCAGGAAGCTCACAAGCTCTTTGAAAATCTCTTTGAGGCCAGGCAGCTGGGGCGCAGAAAGAGGTTCTACACCCAACTCATCCATGTGGACCTGTTGATCATTGATGATCTTTTTCTTAGAAAGCGCATTCCGCCAGAGGCTTGCGATGACTTCCAGGAAATCATTCTGGATCGATACTCAGCGAGAAAAAGCACTCTTATTACCTCCAATCGCATTATTGAGGACTGGGGAAAGTGTTTGGGCGATAATACCGTGGCCTCTGCCATCCTGGATCGCCTTCTCCACTGCAGCCAACTATTAAAATTTGAGGGAAAAAGCTACCGATTGAAGGAAGCTTCAAACCGACTTGTCAAGATAAAAAATTAAAGGTAGGGTGAGCCCATCTTGTCAGATCGCCCTAAATGGCCTGGTTTGCCCGCCCACAAATGGCCTAGTTTAACCCGCCCATCGGGGGTAATGAGCTAATTGAGTCCCTAGGCTTTGTTTGAGGCGAACATCTGTCCAATTCACCTTGGATGACCATGGGGCTTGGTAGGGCCCATGCGACCCCTTTGAGCGGCTGTTAGGGCCTCCGGGACTATCCTTCACATACTTCTTCACAGTGTTCCGACTAACACCCATAGCTCGAGCTATTTGTCTCGAACTGAGTCCAAGCTCTATGTATTTCTTAATATTGTTGATCATTCTTGCTCCTTTTTTCTTACCTTGTTTGCCCATAGACACCTCCTCGTTAATGCGTAGCGCAGAAAGAATATCTATGAAGATCTAAGTGGGTCAATGTTTGGTGAAATTCAGTGGGTCAAACTTCGTGAAATTGGGTGGGTCAAACTAGGTGAAATTTTGCACTTGTATCTATGCGGATTCATTGTATTCGACAGGAGCAAAAAATAGCAATGATTTTTGGACTTTTAATATTACTTTCTTTGGGATCCTTTATATCTCTTCTTATTTCCTTATTGGTATTTGGATTTGGTTATTTACTGGCACTCATCCTCCCATTAACTCAGATGCAAGCATCTTCTTTGTTTTTTGCTTCACTCACACTTTTGGTTCTTACATGTATTTTTATGATGCTCATATCTCAATTTAAAAATCGTTACTTTCACAAGAATCTAGGAGATATTCTTTTTGATAATTTGGATGAGGATTTGGAAGATGAAAAGCAAAAAAAAATTGTAACTGAAGATATGTCTGCATCACAGCAGAAAAATGACCAAAGCGAAAAAATTGGAAGAAATCAATCCTGTCCATGCGGAAGTGGAAAGAAATTTAAATTCTGTTGTTCCCAAAAGTCCACAGTTCTTTCGTTACACAATTAAGTCTCTTAAAACACATGGCTTGTCGTGGATATCAAATGTCAATCTGCGTCCATTTCTCAAAATACCATCTATAAATATTTATAAATCGCCCACTTCCCTCTATGTAAAAAAGGAGGCTTGAAAAGTATTTCCATTAATTCGGAATTAAAATTAGAAAAAAACCACGAACACCTATGAGAATACTCTTTTCTCTAATGGGATCATATTTGAAACATTTTTTATCCCACCATCATTTATAACCTCTCGGACTGTGCTTTTTTCTTTACTGTTCATTGGAACTCCACATAGCGTGTTCCACCCCAATTTCTTGACCTCTCTTAGGTTTTCTCCAGAAGGAATTCCTCTATCATACACAAGAAGACCTGAGCGGAGATTATAGTGAGAGAATTCTTGTACAAGGCCAGATAGGGTTTTGCTGTCGGCAATATTTCCATCAAATGTCTTGTGGAAAACAGGAACCCCTTCTTTTCTTTCTGAGTTACACATAGACCTACTTGAATAAGCGGTTTATCTTTTTTTCCTTCTTTGCTATGACCTAGCTTTCCTATTGTGCATTTTTTCCCATATAAATATGTATTAGTAACATCATACACCATTCCTCGCAAAGACAGCTTATATTTTCTTTTGGCAACATTAAATACATTCCTCTGAATAGACTCTATCTTACTTTCAGTTAAAGTATCTAGAGATGTTAGCAACCGATATTCTGTTAAACCATCTAAATCCAATATATTATTTAAATCTGTTCTCTCAAACCATTCAGGCATATTATTTAGGCTCTGATAGTTTAGACAGTGGGCATATACCATACTTAATATTTCATTAGAGTAAGACCCCAACATATTTTGTAGTTCTAATTTTTTAGAAATACTATCTAAAACCAATAATGGTCCATATACTTTCACCTCATTGACTTGAAGGTCATCAGATGATATCGATATTACCTTTTTTTCATCTACCTCTTTCCCAATGTAACGAATATGTTTCTGTACTACTTTTCCATTAATTCTCTTACCTTCTACTTCTGCTAAATATGTTTTTCCATTTTTTTTATTTTTCTGATGTAACTCATATTTCCCCTCTCACTAGTGTTGTGTATAATTTATACACAACAAAATAAAGGGAGGCAATAGTAATTTATGAGAATTTTCTAAAAAAATAATGATTTTTCAGAAGGAGAAGGGCATGTTATGAAAAAATATAAAGATAGTCTATAAATGTTGTGTATAAAAATGGCCACGAATTCAAGTCATGAGGCCTTCTTTTCTGTCTTATCTGTCTTATTTAGTTTCTGTCCAGAAAGGCCCATTTTTTGTTCTCTGACACTCCCCATTGAGCCTCCCAATGCCTCAATGGGGGAGTGAGAGTTGGAGATTTGCCACACAAACTCTACAGATTAAGGGGAAAAAGGTCTTTAAGCGACTTGCGCCCTAGTTTTTTCGATTTGAAGACGCACCCCTACCTTTGGAAGATTTTAGCACCTTCGACCTGGTCCATTGCTGTTATTCCTAATGGATAAATTTAGGTGACAGTTGATAATTCATGTCTTGCCAAGACAACAAAATTATAGGCACAAACGGCATTCTTTACATACCTCTTAAAACCATCATGCCCTTTCCAGTAAGCAACTCTCATACCAAAACATCTCTTAAGGAATGAAATAACAGCCTCTATTCCGGCTCTCCAATTGAGAAGATTTTTAAAGACCCAAGCACTTTTAACCATCTTTAATATTTTCATTCCTTTTTTTTCTGGGAAGCAAACATCTTTAGCCCCCATCTCTTTGGCCTCTTCAAGATTTTCTTTTGAAGCAAACCCACCATCTGCACTTACTTTTACAGGGCAAGCCCCATAGGTTTGTGTCACTGAATTCATAACTTTTAAAAACATATCAGAGTCTGCGGGGTTGCCATCAGGGATCTGACAATCTAAAATCATGTTGCTTTGCCCTGAGGTCAGAAAGATTTTATGCCCAAACTCGACTTCTCTTTGCCCCTTTACAATAATGTCTGTATGCGGTTCAAAGATGGATAGGACCTTTTTTTCAGAGGATACTTTTTTCCCCTCAATAACTCTTTTTTGAGTTTGAAAGATGATTTTTTCCAGGTAGAAGGCAACATTTTCTAACTGTTTTAGACTCTTTTTCAAAGCATTCATCTTCACACATTTTTGTTCTTTTTTTATCTTTCTGATGGTATCAGGTAATCCTTTGTTCAATTTGGTAGCGATTTTTAAAAGCTCCTTATAGCAAGGTAGTCTTTCCGCATCATTTTTGGAATTATTAATTTTGTAAAGCAAGGTTTTTGCTCTCTTAAGATCTTCTCTTGAAATAAGTCGCCAAAAATCTTTCATGACATTTTTACGAACTTTTTTAAATTCTCTTTCTGTAACTCTTATGCAGTCATATAAAAGCGATGCATCCGTTGGATGATGAATATTTGATTTCGTCACTGTACTGTCCAATCTCATTTTCTTACACGGCTCAATCTTTTGATCTCTTGCATCTGAAACTAAAGAGGCGCTAATAATTCCCCAAGTTTCTTCACTTATTTGAACAATCAAGTCCTGTAAGGTGGAGTGAGCGTAATTTTCTTCCAATTCAAGGCCCAGAAAAGCTCTGGTGGATACTGAATCGACAAGATTAAAGGCTAACGCACGATAGGAAAGACCTCTTATGGATTTAAGAATAGCCACCTTGAGAACTTGCTCCGATGTCATACCAATATCACCAGAATCTTTCTTTTCTTTAACAAGGTCTTCATGAACCATATGGGCAAACTCTGGATGGCGATCAATGATGTTATTAATTTGCTGCAATTCTGTACTGAGTTGGTGGTTAGGATATTGGGAAAAGAGTCCCAACTGTGTCTTCTTCAAATGGCGCATAGTCCCCCCTTTGGTGAAAGTTTCTCTTTAATTTTTATATTAACATACGTTTTTTTGAGGGAAAAAAGTGAGCAAGGATGTCTTTTAAGAAGAAAAAAATCAGAGAGGTTCTCGGAGAACATGGATAAGAATTCTACCTCATAGAGAGGTTCCCACGCCTCCTAAAACCTACATAAAAAATAAATGAAGAATAAAATATCAAAAATTATTTCTCTGAAAAAACACGTCAAGTATTTTTTGAAGTTGATGCGCAACGTAATGTTATTTCCCTGAAGGAGGTTTGAAATCACCACGGTGGAAACACAGGTTGATCCAACTCTTCCTCTCATATCAAGTAACCAGTTGATAGCCACATAAGTCACTGAAAGGGAGGGGCTGTGAAAGGTTCGTCAAGAGAGGGGGGGGAACTTATTTTATTTTTCCGTTTTATGTAAGTAACTGAATTTACACGGATTATGTTTGATGGACTCCATTTTAAAGCATAAAATCTAAAGGGAAGGCATGTAAATACTTAAAACTACTTAACTTTCTTCCCTGGACAGGAACTATTTAGAAATTCAATCAGCCCATCCACATGGGGAAAACGGATGACTTGCCCCCTTGACCATCTCAAAATGATGCCTGAATGGGAGGGAGAACTCACCCCTGGGAGCGAAGAACTTGGCTCCATCTTGATCTCAATGCCGTTTCCTTAAGCCACCACACCCCTCTGCCTCTGCGTTAAGCTATTTCTTTTAAAAGAACTCCCAGCCCTTTTGATAGACCTTTCATAGCTTCTTTTGAAGTGCCTCCTCTTCTCCATTGAAATCTTCATCAGCAACTTTATCTGCTTCCTAAATTTCTGATAGAGCCCCGCAACAAAAAGAGGGATGCTACCTGAAATCCCTAAAAGTTGTAACTAGGTTTAATGTATTGCGTTAACTTTCCTCTCTTCCTATGGAATTGGCTGCTGTCAACGGTTTGAGAGGTTTAATAGTATTAATATATTTAATATGATTCATAAGAATTTGCTGCGAAAGGTCCTCTTCGTCCCCATTGGATAGATGAGGCATAGTGGTAGCCACAGCCACCGTCACATTTGAAACAGATAAAAAACATCATTTTGTCTTGGGAAGCCCATCTATTTGGAAGGCTGAAAAAATATCCTTTTGTTTTTTAGACAGCTCTCCAAGCATCAGATCACCTGTAGCTAATTCATAAAATTTTAATCGGTCCATCATTTTGTAAATTTCTATTTTAGACATTTTTTTATATAACTTCTTATCTTTCATAACAGTATCAATATGTGAAATTAAAATTAAAGAGAGAAAATTAATAAAGATGCTTCCCCTCATATTCATGAGAGAATGAACTCGACTTCTCCTTCCATTAATATCATGCTTGAATGAGAAAAATACTTTCTCAATGATATCTTTGTTTCGATATAAACTCAATATATTTGTTTTCTTTAAATCATGACTATTTGTAATTAATATCATAATACCCAGCGTAGAAGATTCTTCATTAATATTTTCTTCATTTAAAGAAATCTTAAATGGAGTGCAATCAGAGATATTGAGAAACCTTTTTTTATTTCCTAAAGTTTCTTTCATATAGGAACTAGCTTGTTCTTCTGATTTCAAATCTTTCTCAAGAAAGAGTTTCATAAAATCAAGCAACTCTTTCATTAACACAGATTCCTCATAAACCCTTCTTTCTTTGTCTAAGAAAATATGAGCCGTACAATCAAATCCTCCGATTTTTATTGATTCTTTGCAATGCGAATAAATTTCCTCATTAAAAGTAAAAGAGCATGATGGAGATTTTATTTTCTCATTTAAAGCCACAGCAAGCTCTCTTGAGAGTTTTGTTCTAAAACTCATGGGTATCAAATACTTCAATTCCTTACGATGCAGTCCCTTAATATTTTCTACACTAGAAAAACCCTTATCCATAACTAAACAATCTAAATCTAATTTATAACTTGTTATGATCTCAATAATATTCGATAAAGTTTTGACATCCGGTATACTTCCAGGATAGATTCTGTACGCTATAGGCGTATGAGTTTTATTGTCTTCAGATTTCCTACTTATCAGACCTAAGTTTATTTGTTCGAGATTCTCTCCATCTCTGTTGTAACCTTTCTCTAAAAATTCATTATTCATAGAGTAGGAAGAAAAGGATGTGATGTCAAACATTACCGTACCAGAACCCTTCACTTGATTTATCCATTCGCTAAAGAAAGATTCTATCTTTTTTTGATCTCTCCCAAGATCACATAAGAGATTGCTTATTTTTTGTGACGACATAAAATTTTTCTTTGAAACATAAGCTTCTTGACACCACATATCGTAAAGATAAAAGGGCTCTCTTTTGATTATTTTAAAAAAAGCTAAATGCAAATAATGTTCGTAATTATCTGGATAAATTTTAGACAATGTTTTTAGAAGATTTAGTTGTTCGCATATTTTCTCTAAGAAAAATAAGGCTCCCACATTATAGGAGCCTATGGGAATCTTTTTTCTTTTGGTCTTAATTTGACCTGTAAACTCATCCTTTCTTCCAAGGTAGATGCGTTTTTGCCTGGCCTGCTTTTTTTCCTTGTCCCAAAAGCTTTCAACTTTATAGACATAGGTTTTTCCCTTATTTTTTTGCTCAAAAGTGTATGACATCGTTAATATTGTAACTATGCTTTTGAAGAGATGACAATCTCTTAATCAAAGTGAAGGCCTTCTCAGACAATAATCAGGACTTAAGTCCTACACCTAGTTACAACTTTTAGGGATTTCAGGATGCTATCCATTATGAAATCAAGAATCAGTTTAAAGTTAGGTTTTTTGTAGTCATTTTTTACCAACTGATTCACACTGTCTTCATCCTCATTTATGCTCATTTGAATCTTTGTATAATTGAAGAGCCAAAAATAAGAATACAGCTCTTGCAATATTCCATTAAGGCTTGTTGAGTGCCACTGCTCCATTTTCATTGTCGATGTAAAATCACGAAATGTCGTTTCTATTTCCCAACGACGAGAGTAAAGAGCAACCATATCCTTCTTGTCCAAGGAGCCATGCGGAAGATTAGTGGCCAAAACAGAGAACTCCCCAGTCTTTGGGTTTTTATACTTATAGAGATGAATGACCACCCCCTCAATAACCATTCGTGAATACCAACCTGGGCCATTAAATAAATTTACAATGGGGATAAAAGTAGAGCCTCGCTTACAACGCGCAATAAAGAAGTTACTGGCTTGAGCATGGGCCTTAATAATCTCTGTAGATAAATAAAGCCTATCGTAGAGAGTTATGCTATTACTCTCAAAACTACCTAGTTTCTGTCCAGAAAGGCCCATTTTTTGTTCTCTGACACTCCCCATTGAGCCTCCCAATGCCTCAATGGGGAGTGAGAGTGGAGATTTGCCACACAAACTCTACAGATTAAGGGGAAAAAGGTCTTTAAGCGACTTGCGCCCTAGTTTTTTCGATTTGAAGACGCACCCCTACCTTTGGAAGATTTGAGCACCTTCGACCTGGTCCATTGCTGTTATTCCTAATGGATAAATTTAGGTGACAGTTGATAATTCATGTCTTGCCAAGACAACAAAATTATAGGCACAAACGGCATTCTTTACATACCTCTTAAAACCATCATGCCCTTTCCAGTAAGCAACTCTCATACCAAAACATCTCTTAAGGAATGAAATAACAGCCTCTATTCCGGCTCTCCAATTGAGAAGATTTTTAAAGACCCAAGCACTTTTAACCATCTTTAATATTTTCATTCCTTTTTTTTCTGGGAAGCAAACATCTTTAGCCCCCATCTCTTTGGCCTCTTCAAGATTTTCTTTTGAAGCAAACCCACCATCTGCACTTACTTTTACAGGGCAAGCCCCATAGGTTTGTGTCACTGAATTCATAACTTTTAAAAACATATCAGACTCTGCGGGGTTGCCATCAGGGATCTGACAATCTAAAATCATGTTGCTTTGCCCTGAGGTCAGAAAGATTTTATGCCCAAACTCGACTTCTCTTTGCCCCTTTACAATAATGTCTGTATGCGGTTCAAAGATGGATAGGACCTTTTTTTCAGAAGATACTTTTTTCCCCTTAATAACTCTTTTTTGAGTTTGAAAGATGATTTTTTCCAGGTAGAAGGCAACATTTTCTAACTGTTTTAGACTCTTTTTCAAAGCATTCATCTTCACACATTTTTGTTCTTTTTTTATCTTTCTGATGGTATCAGGTAATCCTTTGTTCAATTTGGTAGCGATTTTTAAAAGCTCCTTATAGCAAGGTAGTCTTTCCGCATCATTTTTGGAATTATTAATTTTGTAAAGTAAGGTTTTTGCTCTCTTAAGATCTTCTCTTGAAATAAGTCGCCAAAAATCTTTCATGACATTTTTACGAACTTTTTTAAATTCTCTTTCTGTAACTCTTATGCAGTCATATAAAAGCGATGCATCCGTTGGATGATGAATATTTGATTTCGTCACTGTACTGTCCAATCTCATTTTCTTACACGGCTCAATCTTTTGATCTCTTGCATCTGAAACTAAAGAGGCGCTAATAATTCCCCAAGTTTCTTCACTTATTTGAACAATCAAGTCCTGTAAGGTGGAGTGAGCGTAATTTTCTTCCAATTCAAGGCCCAGAAAAGCTCTGGTGGATACTGAATCGACAAGATTAAAGGCTAACGCACGATAGGAAAGACCTCTTATGGATTTAAGAATAGCCACCTTGAGAACTTGCTCCGATGTCATACCAATATCACCAGAATCTTTCTTTTCTTTAACAAGGTCTTCATGAACCATATGGGCAAACTCTGGATGGCGATCAATGATGTTATTAATTTGCTGCAATTCTGTACTGAGTTGGTGGTTAGGATATTGGGAAAAGAGTCCCAACTGTGTCTTCTTCAAATGGCGCATAGTCCCCCCTTTGGTGAAAGTTTCTCTTTAATTTTTATATTAACATACGTTTTTTTGAGGGAAAAAAGTGAGCAAGGATGTCTTTTAAGAAGAAAAAAATCAGAGAGGTTCTCGGAGAACATGGATAAGAATTCTACCTCATAGAGAGGCTCCCACGCCTCCTAAAACCTACATAAAAAATAAATGAAGAATAAAATATCAAAAATTATTTCTCTGAAAAAACACGTCAAGTATTTTTTGAAGTTGATGCGCATAGGTGTTCGTGGTTTTTTTCTAATTTTAATTCCGAATTAATGGAAATACTTTTCAAGCCTCCTTTTTTACATAGAGGGAAGTGGGCGATTTATAAATATTTATAGATGGTATTTTGAGAAATGGACGCAGATTGACATTTGATATCCACGACAAGCCATGTGTTTTAAGAGACTTAATTGTGTAACGAAAGAACTGTGGACTTTTGGGAACAACAGAATTTAAATTTCTTTCCACTTCCGCATGGACAGGATTGATTTCTTTCAATTTTTTCGCTTTGGTCATTTTTCTGCTGTGATGCCGACATATCTTCAGTTACAATTTTTTTTCTTTTCATCTTCCAAATCCTCATCCAAATTATCAAAAAGAATATCTCCTAGATTCTGGTGAAAGTAACGATTTTTAAATTGAGATATGAGCATCATAAAAATACATGTAAGAACCAAAAGTGTGAGTGAAGCAAAAAACAAAGAAGATGCTTGCATCTGAGTTAATGGGAGGATGAGTGCCAGTAAATAACCAAATCCAAATACCAATAAGGAAATAAAAAGAGATATAAAGGATCCCAAAGAAAGTAATATTAAAAGTCCAAAAATCATTGCTATTTTTTGCTCCTGTCGAATACAATGAATCCGCATAGATACAAGTGAGTTATCTACAGACTTAATGATTCTCGCGTTAGTATCTTAATAGGTCAAGATTAATTGGAGGAAATTTTTATTTTTTAAACGCAGGGGGCAAATATGAGCACGGAAGCTCAAACACTTAAAACGATCAAAAAATGTTTCAAGAAAGTTATTCCTGAAAAGGACTCTCGGGCAACCATTCCACCTCTTGAGTTTATTGTGGCTCTTGTCTTGTCATTCCAGGGAGACTCTAAGACATATTCAATAGAGGGAATTAGGAGGTTTATGATAAGTCATTTAGGGTTAAGAATTGAAAGACACAGCTTCTGGGAAAGACTCTCTAGAAAAAGATTAAAAAAGCTTCTGAGTAAACTGGTTGAAATGCTCATGATAAAGCTATCTCATGGAGCTTTTCATGGGAGCAAAGCCATATTATTACAACTGGGAGTCTCAGACGTTCTTCTTGTTGACTCAAGCACAATAAGCCTTTGGGATGGAGCATCTGAGAATTTTCCAGGGACAAGAACAAACGCAGGAATTAAATGGCACGCTTGTTTCAGTTTATTCAGTGGTATAATGACTTGGTTCGAATTAACTCCGTCTTCCACTAACGATAGGAAGTGCTTTCCTGATATAAAGGAACTCGTTGGAAAATTAGTCATCTTTGATTTGGGATATTGGGACTATGGCTTATTGTCATCTATTCATGAAGCTAAAGGATTTTTCTTGTCTAGAGTGAAGTCAAATGCCTCTATTCTTATTGATGCTGTTGTTGAAGGTTTGCCAGATTACTATGTTGGAAAAGAGTTCTCTGATATTAAACTCAAGAAAAAAAACGATGTTGTTGAATTTATAGGCAGTGTCTTGTCCAATGGTAAATGGGTAAGTTTGAGAATTGTAGGCTTCTGGAATTCCTCCGAAAAACGCTATCATTGGTATTGCACGAATTTAGATGTGGCAGCGGAGTCCATATATCCAATTTATCGTTTACGTTGGCAATGTGAACTTATTTTCAAATCTTGTAAGAATTCTTTGAATGCAAATCAGATCACCTCAAACGATCAAAATATCATAGAGAGTCTTCTTCTTGCTTCATTAGCGGCTCACCTCACATCAAGTGTTGTTTTGAGGATAGGAAGAACTAAACTCAATAAGGAACAAAATGACTCCACATCGTTTCAAAGAGTTGCTAAGGTTACCGTCTTATTAGCCTCTGATTTTATCAAATATCTCCTAAGCTCATCTCAAAAGTATTTAAATATTTTGATAGAGAAGATCAAGATATTCTCCCATGAAATTTATGACACAAACTACCGACGGCGAAAAACATCAATGAATATGGCTAAAAAGGTCTTGCTATGAAAGAATAAAAAACCACGAACACCTATGAGTTGATGCGCAACGTAATGTTATTTCCCTGAAGGAGGTTTGAAATCACCACGGTGGAAACACAGGTTGATCCAACTCTTCCTCTCATATCAAGTAACGCAGTTGATAGCCACATAAGTCACTGAAAGGGAGGGGCTGTGAAAGGTTCGTCAAGAGAGGGGGAGGGGAACTTATTTTATTTTTCCGTTTTATGTAAGTAACTGAATTTACACGGATTATGTTTGATGGACTCCATTTTAAAGCATAAAATCTAAAGGGAAGGCATGTAAATACTTAAAACTACTTAACTTTCTTCCCTGGACAGGAACTAGTTATAACTTTGGGGGATTTCAGGTAGGTATATTTTCTTGACATACTTTTTCATAGACGAATGGCATTGATCCTTCACATACTTCTTCACAGTGTTCCGACTAACACCCATAGCTCGAGCTATTTGTCTCGAACTGAGTCCAAACTCTATGTATTTCTTAATATTATTGATCATTCTTGCTCCTTTTTTCTTACCTTGTTTGCCCTAGACACCTCCTCGTTAATGCGTAGCGCAGAAAGAATATCTATGAAGATCTAAGTGGGTCAATGTTTGGTGAAATTCAGTGGGTCAAACCAGGTGAAATTTTGCAGCTTGCGATGACTTCCAGGAAATCATTCTGGACCGACCGACTTGTCAAGATAAAAAATTAAAGGTAGGGTGAATCTTGTCAGATCGCCCTAAATGGCCTGGTTTAACCCGCCCATCGGGGGTGAAGAGCAAAGGCAATGATAGATGAGGTGATTATGAATGATACAGCAATGGATGGTGCGACAATAAATGACGCAACAACAGATGAAATGATGATGGATGAAGTGATTTTCAGAGAATATGACATACGCGGTATTCCTGGTAAAAATTTTGACAACAAATTTGCTCGAAACCTAGGAAGAGCCATCACCACCTTTGTCGCCCGTGACCAAAATGTTGAGACTCCAGGTATTTCCATCTCCTTTGATGCTCGTCACAGCAGCCCCCATTTGGCAAAAGCCATCTCACAGGGGGTTGTGGAGTCCGGAGGGACGGCTATTCAACTGGGACTTAGCACCACCCCCATGAATTACTACTCCCTTTTCACCTTGGAAAATGTCCACGGTGGAGTGATGATTACGGGAAGTCACAACCCCAAGGAGTACAACGGCTTCAAAGTATCCTCAGGACAAACCACACTTTTTGGGCAAAATATACAGCTTCTCAAAGAACTTATTCTCCAAAGGGACTTCATTTCTGGACAAGGCTCTATTTCACAGCACAATATCTTTGACCACTACGTCGAGCGGTACAAACGGGAGTTTGGCATTTTGAACAATATCCCCTTGGTCTTAGATTGTGGAAATGGCACTGCGGGCTGTATTGCAAGGCGACTCTATGAAGCCATAGGACTCAAACCCCATATTCTTTTTGAAACTCCAGATGGAGATTTTCCCAACCACCACCCCGACCCCACCGTGGCTGAAAACCTTGCCGCCCTCCAAGCCAAAGTGAAAGAAACAAACTCACTTATCGGAATTGGCTTTGATGGAGACTCTGACCGCATCGGGCTGGTGGATGATACGGGACGTATCATCTGCGGTGATGAATTCATGGCCATTTGCAGCCGAAGTATTCTCAAGGATCACCCTGGCCAAAAGATCATTGGAGACGTCAAATGCTCCGATGAGCTTTACAATGATATTCAAAAGCAGGGGGGCATCCCCATTATGTGGAAAACAGGACATAGCCTTATCAAAGAAAAAATCCGGCGAGAAAAAGCCCCCTTTGGTGGAGAGTTAAGCGGACATATTTTCTTTGCTGACCGCAATTATGGATACGATGATGCTCTCTATGCCGGCCTAAGAATTGTGGAGATTCTATCTAAAACAGGCAAAACCATTGGGGAGTTGCTCGAAGGCCTCCCCAAGGTTTACAACACACCTGAAATCAGAATTGACACCACAGAAGAGAAAAAACACTCCATTGTTGAGAAACTAAAATCTAAATTTTCAACAAACAGTGACGAGTACTCCATAAACACCATCGACGGTATTCGAGTTAGCTTCCACGGCTGTGGGTGGGCTCTCGCTCGAGCATCTCATACACAGCCCGTTCTCGTCTTAAGATTTGAAGCCAACACAGAGGAAAACCTAAAGAAAATTCAAGAATGCTTTGAAGACACCATCAAGCCTCTTTTAGGATAAATCTCATTTTATGATAAATTTCCTTAGAGGCCAAGAATGGCTTTATAGACCAAGGATTACTTTATAAGCTCCAGCCAACTGAAAGCTAATGACAAGGGCGTAGATCACAAGAGACTCAATAAGCACAAGACCTAAAATCATAGGAACAAACATGGCCTTCTGTGCTTGAGGGTTTCTAGCGATCCCATCCATAGCTGCCGCACCGATCTTGCTCTGCCCTAAAGCTCCACCTAAAGCTGCCACTCCAATAGCAACACCGGCCCCAATAGCATATTCACCCACTCCCATGGTACTTGCAGTACGAGATGCCTCTTCTGCCCAAGCGGAGGAAGAAAAGAAAAGTGTTATAAAACTAAAGAAAGTTGTTTTTGTTGTTTTTCCCATATGACTCTCCTGTGTTCTTGTCCTATGTTATTTGTATATAAACGAACGATTTAATGAACTGTTTACTAAAATAAACTATCTTTGCCTTTTAATGATCATGAGATATCGCCAGAGACACATATATCATACTTAACATCGTAAAAACAAAAGCTTGCATAAAGCAGACAAATAAGCCCAACATGTAAAAAATAACGGGAACCCCGGTATAGGGAAGTAAATCTAAAAATATCCCCAGCACAGTATGATCCCCTAGCATATTCCCATAGAGCCTCAAGCCCAAACTTATAGGTCGAACAATGTGAGAAATCAACTCGATAATGAGCATAAGAGGGGCCAAAAGGACAAGGGGGCCTAAAAATTGCTTCACATAGGCGAAACCATGCTCTTTGATCCCATAAAAATTGTAAATCACAAATGAAAATAAACCAATGGCAATGGTTGTGTTGATATTCTCAGTGGCTGGCGTCATCCCCGGAAGAAGCCCCAGAAGATTATTGACAAGTATAAAGAAAAACAATGAGGCAAAGAGAGGAGCAAACCACCGCCCCCTCTTTCCAATCATCATATCAGACAGCGAAGCAAGAAACTCCGTGATAAGTTCAAATACACCCTTCAATGAAAAGCGACCGGAAGGTGCTATGGCGGCCTCTCCACGACCTAAAGCCAGACGAGCCAACACACTAAGCACAGCAATAACCAGGGTTGCCGCAGCCATTGTCGCCACATGCACCATATCGTGCTCAACCCATAATTGCACCCAATTAAAATGGACCATCTTCACCCTTGCGAAAAAAAACCTCAAACAAAGCCATGGAAAAGAGGGCCGGGATAAAAACACTAATACCCAAAACCAAGGCGAGAGGATCTACACTCTGAACCAAAACATAAAGAGTCCAGACCAACAACGCATACTTCAATACAATGACACCAGCAGCTAAGGCAATTGATTTTTTCACAAAAATTCGACGCCAAGCCCATATAAGAACCAAAATATTTAAAAACATAAGCAAAGATCCACAGTGGTAACCAAAAATATGACTTAGCGCACCATATTGAATAAAAAGAATCCAGCCAAACATATAAAAAAGAGTATAAGAGATAGAGAAGATAGACAGCATCAACATAGCTTTTGGGGACTGTAAAAATAATTGTGTAACTGCAATTTTTTTCTTAAATCTTAAAGCCACTTATGTGGCTCCACTCCTGGTAAAAAGCACAGTCCCATATTATTCGTCAATGTATAATTGACATTTTTTCCTTCAAGCGATTTTGTCAGTCACAATGCATTATAAGTTAATGGGGAGGTGGACATCTTCGCTGGTCTATATAATTGGCCTCTTTAGTTACTCTGGACTTTTGATTGTATTATGGAGCCGTAATGGGATCATATCAGAACTGGAAAGAACTCAAATAAATAATTAGTTCCTGTCCAGGGAAGAAAGTTAAGTAGTTTTAAGTATTTACATGCCTTCCCTTTAGATTTTATGCTTTAAAATGGAGTCCATCAAACATAATCCGTGTAAATTCAGTTACTTACATAAAACGGAAAAATAAAATAAGTTCCCCCCCCTCTCTTGACGAACCTTTCACAGCCCCTCCCTTTCAGTGACTTATGTGGCTATCAACTGCGTTACTTGATATGAGAGGAAGAGTTGGATCAACCTGTGTTTCCACCGTGGTGATTTCAAACCTCCTTCAGGGAAATAACATTACGTTGCGCATCAACTTCAAAAAATACTTGACGTGTTTTTTCAGAGAAATAATTTTTGATATTTTATTCTTCATTTATTTTTTATGTAGGTTTTAGGAGGCGTGGGAACCTCTCTATGAGGTAGAATTCTTATCCATGTTCTCCGAGAACCTCTCTGATTTTTTTCTTCTTAAAAGACATCCTTGCTCACTTTTTTCCCTCAAAAAAACGTATGTTAATATAAAAATTAAAGAGAAACTTTCACCAAAGGGGGGACTATGCGCCATTTGAAGAAGACACAGTTGGGACTCTTTTCCCAATATCCTAACCACCAACTCAGTACAGAATTGCAGCAAATTAATAACATCATTGATCGCCATCCAGAGTTTGCCCATATGGTTCATGAAGACCTTGTTAAAGAAAAGAAAGATTCTGGTGATATTGGTATGACATCGGAGCAAGTTCTCAAGGTGGCTATTCTTAAATCCATAAGAGGTCTTTCCTATCGTGCGTTAGCCTTTAATCTTGTCGATTCAGTATCCACCAGAGCTTTTCTGGGCCTTGAATTGGAAGAAAATTACGCTCACTCCACCTTACAGGACTTGATTGTTCAAATAAGTGAAGAAACTTGGGGAATTATTAGCGCCTCTTTAGTTTCAGATGCAAGAGATCAAAAGATTGAGCCGTGTAAGAAAATGAGATTGGACAGTACAGTGACGAAATCAAATATTCATCATCCAACGGATGCATCCCTTTTATATGACTGCATAAGAGTTACAGAAAGAGAATTTAAAAAAGTTCGTAAAAATGTCATGAAAGATTTTTGGCGACTTATTTCAAGAGAAGATCTTAAGAGAGCAAAAACCTTGCTTTACAAAATTAATAATTCCAAAAATGATGCGGAAAGACTACCTTGCTATAAGGAGCTTTTAAAAATCGCTACCAAATTGAACAAAGGATTACCTGATACCATCAGAAAGATAAAAAAAGAACAAAAATGTGTGAAGATGAATGCTTTGAAAAAGAGTCTAAAACAGTTAGAAAATGTTGCCTTCTACCTGGAAAAAATCATCTTTCAAACTCAAAAAAGAGTTATTGAGGGGAAAAAAGTATCTTCTGAAAAAAAGGTCCTATCCATCTTTGAACCGCATACAGACATTATTGTAAAGGGGCAAAGAGAAGTCGAGTTTGGGCATAAAATCTTTTTGACCTCAGGGCAAAGCAACATGATTTTAGATTGTCAGATCCCTGATGGCAACCCCGCAGACTCTGATATGTTTTTAAAAGTTATGAATTCAGTGACACAAACCTATGGGGCTTGCCCTGTAAAAGTAAGTGCAGATGGTGGGTTTGCTTCAAAAGAAAATCTTGAAGAGGCCAAAGAGATGGGGGCTAAAGATGTTTGCTTCCCAGAAAAAAAAGGAATGAAAATATTAAAGATGGTTAAAAGTGCTTGGGTCTTTAAAAATCTTCTCAATTGGAGAGCCGGAATAGAGGCTGTTATTTCATTCCTTAAGAGATGTTTTGGTATGAGAGTTGCTTACTGGAAAGGGCATGATGGTTTTAAGAGGTATGTAAAGAATGCCGTTTGTGCCTATAATTTTGTTGTCTTGGCAAGACATGAATTATCAACTGTCACCTAAATTTATCCATTAGGAATAACAGCAATGGACCAGGTCGAAGGTGCTAAAATCTTCCAAAGGTAGGGGTGCGTCTTCAAATCGAAAAAACTAGGGCGCAAGTCGCTTAAAGACCTTTTTCCCCTTAATCTGTAGAGTTTGTGTGGCAAATCTCCAACTCTCACTCCCCCATTGAGGCATTGGGAGGCTCAATGGGGAGTGTCAGAGAACAAAAAATGGGCCTTTCTGGACAGAAACTAATTATCATCTTGGTTGAAAAAAAATCAGCAATGGCTCTCTCAAAAAAATGGAAATTCCAATCTCATCAAAGGGTTCATGTGTTTAGGTTCCCATACTATATTACCCCCTTTTTTTTATTTTTTTTAACTTAGGATATTCGAGAAATACCAGAATTGGGATGAAATATGAAAAAAAATGGAAACCCAAATCTGCACCAAGAGGGCATGTATTTAGGTTCCCATACTATATTACCTAACCATAGTCTCGGTATTCCAGTACTTCTGTCAACGCCTTAGAGGGGCTTTTAAGCCCCCTTATAAGGCAGGTGGTGGACCTTATTAAAAAACTTAGTTGTCAAAACGGTCACCGTATTCAATGGCAAACCTGTTCATGGCTGGCTTCCAGTTGTGTAATGGTCGTGTCCATCGCTTAGAGGCCATTTTTATCGCTAAATATACAACTTTTAAAGCCGACCGATCACTGGGAAATATCTTACGATTTCTGATCGCCTTGCGGATCACGCTATTTAACGACTCTATGGCGTTTGTGGTATAAAAAATCTTTCTGATTTCATCCGGATAATCGAAAATAGTGATGAGATTGTCCCAATTCCTACGCCAAGACTTTTCAATATTAGGATACTTTGAAGACCACTTGGTACAAAATTCCTCAAGGGCCTTTTCAGCTTCTGTCAGAGTCGTAGAGCCATAAATGGACTTGAGGTCTTGGGCGACAGCTTTCATATCCTTGGAAGGAACATAGCGAAGGGAATTGCGGACCATATGGACAATGCACAGTTGCACTTTAGACTTGGGAAAAGCCGCTGAAATGGCTTGAGGAAAACCTGTAAGACCATCTACTGTTAGCTGACAATTAAAATGCCCCACCGTCGCCAATGAAAAGTGGCCACTTTTCAGAGGAGGACCTATGGTGATTTTTGGCATTGTCAACCGAGACGCATATAATCAATTGATATTACTCATAAAAAGGCTCCGAGCTGATAAGAACTCCTTTTGGGTTCTTGTCGACCTGGAAAGGGGCTCCGTGTTGGAGAGTCCTTCCATGACAGCCTATTCAGGTTCCATATTTGTCATTTGTAGACTGTTTCTGGATTTCAATGAGGTTAAATATATAGTCAAGAAAAGCCTGTTTAGGCTGTGCCCATTTTCTAAAGTATTTAAATTCCACAAGATTCCAACATTTGCCTCAATTTTCATGGAATTTCTTTCTGAAGACAGGCTTCCCTTAAAGCCGTCGCCAATTAAAATGTCCCACTTTCAATATGGAGGTTGTCGCCAATGAAAAGTGACCAATCTTCAGGGAGTGTTCAAATACTAGACAATGAAGTCTCTTCTTCTGATATAGATACTAAGCTCACAGAGTCCCTCCCTCTTGCAACTCAAAAGGTTAGCAATGAGGAGGATCTTATGATTAGTCAATACACTTTCGGCCGCATTCGTGACCTGAGTCACAGTGGTAAAAATAAGACAGAAATATCTCGTGAATTAGGGATCAATCGTAAGACGGTGCGCAAGTACTGTGAGTCCAACACCCCACCGAAGTACAAGGCGAGGTCCAAAAGAACTCGCCCAGATCCCCTTAATGGATATATGGATCGGGTGAAGTACTTTTTGAAGTTGAACCCAAGTAACACCGCCCGTGAAATATATGAGCTATTAGTTGAGGAGGGTTATCGTGGGAGTGAGAGAACGGTTCAGAGAAGAGTTTGTGAGATTCTTGGTTCTCGCCCCAAGGAGCGTTTTTTCAGCCAAAGATATGATCCTGGAGAACAGGCTCAGTTTGATTTTAAGGAGAAGGTTGCTTTACCATTTGCCGATGGTGTTCAGATCGTTCATCTCCATTTTGGAACATTGCCTTGTAGTGGCACCTGTTGGGTTCGTGCCTACCCCTTTCTTGTCTATGAGTGTTTCATCGATGGGGTGCATGCTTTTTTTGAAAAGATAGGTGGGATGAGTGCGAACATCCGTATTGATAATTTATCTCCCTGTGTGAAGAAAGTTCTTAAAGGAAATCAGCGAATTTACACCCAATCTTTTGATCGAGCCATCCAATACTATGGATTTAAGGTTCTTCCCTGCCGCGCAGGGAAGGGCTCTGACAAGGGAGATGTGGAGCGTGATATTCGAACCTTCAGTTCTCGGATAAAAAATATTGTTAGAAACAAAGGAATTGTTTTTAAAGACTGGGATCATTTGAATCAGTTTTTAGAGTCTTATATGGATCAGCATCAGAGTGACTCCACCAAATCTCGCTTTGAGGAGGAGGCCAAAGTTCTTAAGCCTTTGCCTCCACGAGATGAAGATATTCTCTGTAAGGTGAATATTTGTCAAAGTAATGGTTATGGGACTTTGAGAATAGGTAAAACCACATATTCCATACCTGATGAGGTGATCCAAGCTCCCTGTAAAACCGTACAGGGTCCCTATCATGTCACGATCTATCGTGCAGGAGGGAAGCAAGAAATTGTCGCTCGCCATCAAAGAAAACCTGATGGGGAGCATAGTCTTCTTCTTGAACATATCCTTCCCTCTTTAGTTCGTAAGCCGCAAGCCATGGTAAGATGGGCTCACCGATCCATTCTTTTTCCAACAAATGTGTTTGAAAATTTTTATCAATACCTCAAGCAACAAGATTCAAGCCGTGCCGAGCATGAATATTTAAGAGTTATCAACTTGATTCAGCATGTGAGTTGGCAGGACTTATCTACAGCCATGGAGCTTCAATTAGAAAGTCGTGAGATTTTCGACTTTAAATCCATAAAAGATTTGCTCTTAGGAAATCCCACCAAAATTAATTTGAATGACCAACAAAAACCACTTCAACCTAGATTGTCTCAATATGACAGTCTTGTTCCAAACATAGGAGGTTCTTAATGAATCACGAAGAACTTATAGGTTCTCTTAAAAAACTCCGACTTCCAGCGATGGCGGATGAATATGTTGCAACGGCTAGAGTTGCCGAAAAAACAAAAAAGACGTATGAACAGTATTTAGGTATACTCGTTCAAAATGAGCTTGCTGACAAGCATTCCCAGAGAGTGAAAAGATTGCTTAAGGGGGCCAAGCTTCCTCAACTTAAATCACTCCAAACTTATAACTTCCAGAAAAGAACGGGAGTGACAGCTCAGCAAATTAATTGGATGGCAGAGGGAGAGTGGGTCAGAAAAGCCTGTAATGTTGTGTTTTACGGAAGCTTTGGAATGGGGAAAAGTCATTTGGCCATGTCCCTAGTTCGTTCACTCTGTGAACAAGGCTATCGATGTTTATGGGTCACCACTCATGAACTTATTGAAACAATGCGTGAAAGCAAGAAAGAACTCTCATTGAATGCTCTTTTTAAGAAATTAGACCGTTTTGATCTTATTGCTTGTGATGAACTTGGCTATACAGCTTCCTGCACAGAGGGGGCAGATCTTTTCTTTCAATTCATATCTCAGCGATATGAAAGGAAAAGTCTCATGATCACTACAAACTTAACATACTCTGAATGGGATAAGGTGTTTCTTAACCCTATTACCACCGCTGCTGCTGTTGATCGAATCATTCACAACTGTGAAACCCTCAACATTGAAGGAAAAGAAAGTTGGAGAACCGAATCGGCAAAAGCCAAGTCTAAACAGAGCAAAGAGGAAAGTTCAACCAAAGAAGTTCATTAGAGATCCCCACTTTTGGGGAAGGAACTCGCCAGTTATCCACAAAATTTATCCACAGCAGCACTGCGTTGCTAGACATCGGGGTCACAGCCGCAGTGTCGCCATGGATAAATTTATGGATAACTGGCTTTTACCGTACTATTTGCTCGTCACTCTCGCGGAGCTTTAGACATTAGCTGCGCCAAGGAATCCTGAAAAATACTCCATTTACCTCTGCCATAGGGCTGAAGGATGCATTTGGGGTCATGCCAAAAGTGGTGGGCAGAAAATCATTCCTCAGAATCTTGTGGCATAGTCCGAGTTAAATGATGAGCAAAATAAAGACACTTGACTAAACTCTGAACGAAGAATAACTAAATCAGTACATCATCAACTGGCCGTTTTTCATTGGCGACGGCTTCTAAAAATGGCCAATTTTAATTGGCGCCTAACAATCTACAGAAAATATAAATACATCTTTCAACCCTCGATTTTGCAGCTCAGTCAAAACACTCAACCAAAACTTTGAACCCTCATTTTCAGAAATCCATAGGCCCAACAAGTCTTTCTGACCCTCCTCTGTAATACCAAGAGCTAGGTAAATCGCCTTATTAATAACTCTCTTGTCTTGATGGACCTTCACCACGATACAGTCCAAAAATACGATAGGGTAAGTGCTATCCAAGGGGCGGTTCTGCCAAGCCGTAACTTCATCAATAACAGCATCCGTCACGTTGGCTATCACTGAGTGGGATATCTCTGCACCATGGTAGAGGTCTTTGATAGCTCCTTGAATATCCCTGGTCGTCATTCCCCTCGCATAGAGGGTCAGGATACTGTCTTCAAAGCCCTCAAGACGAGTCTTACCCTTGGGAATGACTTGAGGTTCAAAGGAGGCACTTCGGTCACGGGGGACCTGAAGCTCCACCTCGCCTTTCTCTCCCTTTATGGTCTTTCTACTGTAACCATTGCGAGTGTTGGATTTGCGGGTCTCAGACTTCTCATGCCTCTCATAACCTAGGTGATCGTCCATTTCCGCATTAAGGGCCGTCTCTAAAACAACCTTCATCAGTTGACCCGTTATGTCGGATAAATCCTTTTGGGTCTTGACGTTCTTCGCTAGTTCCTTGCCTATTGTCTTGATATCCATTCTGCCTTCTCCTTTCAGGATGATAGTTCATCCTAATATGATTCGGCAGTTACACAAAATAGTTTACAGGCTCTTCGGTTAAGGATTTGAACCTCTAACTCCTCGGGGGTGGGCTAACCCCAAGTTTTTTTCTTTGATCCATGTGATTATCCGTTGGCCATAGCCCCCCTAACCTCTTTACTGGGTCTCCATACTCCGATGGGTTTTCTAGAAACTCGGTCGTAATGCCTATTCGGACGTAGCCTTTGTCGGCAGGTCTTCATATTTGTAATGATGCAATTGAGGGTTTTACTAAGCACTACCTTTTGTTGAAGAAAAAGACTTTCAATATTTCTTGCAATTGTCAGTAAATTGTTTTTAAAGTTTGTCTGCATGGTTTGTTTTTTACTATGGGATTGAGATGTATTAAGACGGTCTTCCGTGTAGTTGGAAAATAATCTTGTCAGAGTGATAAGTGTGAAGTGTGCAAACAATTCTTGTTTGACTCCCCTTTCACTTTGAGAATGAAACTCTTCAATGGTCATCAGTTCTTTGGATATTTTGTACAGTTCCTCTATACTCCAGCGTCCATGATAGAGATTGGCCAGATCATCAATGGAATATTTTTTTTGATCCATTAAGGTTGTTCCTAGAACAAAAGTAGTTTGTCCAATTTTATATTTGACCAAACGCAAAGCGTAGGCTTTGAAGTCGTCTTGTGGCTTTTTTTTATGTAGTTCTTTCAGAATTTGCTTGCTAGGAATGACTTGGATCACTGAGTCTTTTTGATCATTATTAATAAATTCATCAAAAACAGTGTTGGCATTTCTCCTTATCCTAAACACCGCATGCAGACTTCGCACCTTATGCTCATGAAGCATTTCGTAGGAATAATAGCCACGATCATAAACCACAACATCGTTTTCAAACAATTTTTTGAAATGAGTTTGTGCAGCCTTTCTCTCATTGTTATGGGCAAAGAGATCAAAATCCACAGGAATCTTCGACTGTAGTTGGTACAGGCAACTGACAAGACCTTGAGGGTACCATGCTTTTTCCCATGGTTGCTGATACCCATTATCTACGAGTTGACGTGGTAAATTTATTTTGGATCCATCCACTGCGAAAACCTTATGGCCCTTCCATAAGGTACTAGAATTGGATATACCGTCTTGTTTAAGAATTTCATCATGCAAAACTTTAAATATATTTTCATCTACTTTAGCCCGTGCACTACACATAGTGGATGCCCGAACTGGTTTAGGTTGAGGGAGTTCAATGTCTAATATGCGACACTGCTCCCAAAGTTCAATCAAAGTTGTATCATAACCTTGTTTTCCTTTAGAGAAAACAAGTCGGAAGATGAAAAGTATAATCAACAATGTATTCAAGACACGTTGACGCTTTTGCCAGGTTCGGTCGTACTCATCTGCAATGATAACCACTGTCTTGATGATGTTTTGCCAAAGATGCACAAAAGAGTCCTCTAGCATAGGCTCAGCCAAGTTCTTATGTGGCTTGATGGTGGGTTTCCCGACGGGTTTCTTGATAGCGCATTGGGGGCCATTCAATAAGATAGACTGATAATTCTTTGTCAGAGGTTGAACATAAACACCTTTTTGAGTTTTTCCCTTTACATTTTTGTAGGCACGACTCCCATTTGTTTTGCCCAAATAAAGCCAGTTGGCAGCACGATAGCTCGTGGCATTAAATTTGGTAAGGTCGACAAAAGTCTCCATGAGTACAGGTTTGAAAGCATGTTTTAACTCCCAGTCTGTGGGAAGTTGGCGAGTTGCCATAGATAAAGCCATCGAAGCAAGATGGCGAACCTTTACCCAGGGAAAGATCAAAAATCGACTATTGTTCACCACTAAATTCAAGTGCTTTTTGTAAGCTCGATTTTGCCAACCGATCCATTCATCACGGCAAGGCAAAGTGGATGTGCCAGCTTCAAATAAAAGACAACCCAATCTTCGCCCACAATTATCTAAGATGAAATAGCGTAAGTGGGGACCAAAGGGACGTCTGTAATTGAGATAATGATGCCGATCGACAACTTCATTCCATTCCTTAATGGCCTCTTGATCAGTTACGATTTGCAAAGAAAGTGGGGTCAATGAGTCTAGTTTATCGTTGATGAGAGGCTTTTCATCTGTTCGGTGTGTCCAAGTGATTTTTTTGGAGGGGACACTCCGCTTTGACATGTCTTTTTCTGGCAGGGATAGAATGTCAAGTTCCTCTAGCGTCTCAAGCATACGAAGGCACGATTGGATGCGATGATCACCTTTGGGAGTTAGCCAACCAAGATGCTCACAAACTGTATAACCCAGTTCACGGCGACTTAAAGAAGGAAATAGCGCCACCGTCTTTTGAATGTCGGCAATTTGCTTGCGCGTCAAGCGTCTTCCAAAAAAAGTTGTTGAAGGCAATGTCTCTATGCGTGGGTCCATTTGAGTCTCTCCCCTTTGGGAATGGTTCAAATATAATGTGACACAACGATGGGGTGGACTCAAGTATTTTTTTTCGGAAAAAGAAAAAAGATAAAAGCCCCCTTAACTCAGTATGTTAGAGGGAGTCAGAAAAATGTGGAAAAATCTTCTGCAAAAACGAATGCCATTGTCTATGCGAGGGGAATGACGACCAGGGATATTCAAGGAGCTATCAAAGACCTCTACCATGGTGCAGAGATATCCCACTCAGTGATAGCCAACGTGACGGATGCTGTTATTGATGAAGTTACGGCTTGGCAGAACCGCCCCTTGGATAGCACTTACCCTATCGTATTTTTGGACTGTATCGTGGTGAAGGTCCATCAAGACAAGAGAGTTATTAATAAGGCGATTTACCTAGCTCTTGGTATTACAGAGGAGGGTCAGAAAGACTTGTTGGGCCTATGGATTTCTGAAAATGAGGGTTCAAAGTTTTGGTTGAGTGTTTTGACTGAGCTGCAAAATCGAGGGTTGAAAGACGTATTTATATTTTCTGTAGATGGTCTTACAGGTTTTCCTCAAGCCATTTCAGCGGCTTTTCCCAAGTCTAAAGTGCAACTGTGCATTGTCCATATGGTCCGCAATTCCCTTCGCTATGTTCCTTCCAAGGATATGAAAGCTGTCGCCCAAGACCTCAAGTCCATTTATGGCTCTACGACTCTGACAGAAGCTGAAAAGGCCCTTGAGGAATTTTGTACCAAGTGGTCTTCAAAGTATCCGAATATTGAAAAGTCTTGGCGTAGGAATTGGGACAATCTCATCACTATTTTCGATTATCCGGATGAAATCAGAAAGATTTTTTATACCACAAACGCCATAGAGTCGTTAAATAGCGTGATCCGCAAGGCGATCAGAAATCGTAAGATATTTCCCAGTGATCGGTCGGCTTTAAAAGTTGTATATTTAGCGATAAAAATGGCCTCTAAGCGATGGACACGACCATTACACAACTGGAAGCCAGCCATGAACAGGTTTGCCATTGAATACGGTGACCGTTTTGACAACTAAGTTTTTTAATAAATAAGGTCCCCTTATAAGGGGGCTTAAAAGCCCTCTAAGGCGTTGAGAAATGCTGGAATACGAGACTATGGAGGGTAATATAGTATGGGAACCTAAATACATGCCCTCTTGGTGCAGACTTGGGTTTCCATTTTTTTTCATATTTCATCCCAATGCTGGTATTTCTCGAATATCACAAGTTAAAAAAAATAAAAAAAAGGGGGTAATATAGTATGGGAACCTAAACACATGAACCCTTTGATGAGATTGGAATTTCCATTTTTTTGAGAGAGCTATTGCTGATTTTTTTCCAACCAAGATGATAATTATTTATTTGAGTTCTTTCCAGTTCTGATATGATCCCATTACGGCTCCATCTCCCCATTAAATTATAATGCATTGTGACTGACAAAATCGCTTGAAGGAAAAAATGTCAATTATACATTGACGAATAATATGGGGCTGTGCTTTTTACCAGGAGTGGAGCCACATAAGTGGCTTTAAGATTTAAGATTTAAGAAAAAAATTGCAGTTACACAATTATTTTTACAGTCCCATGTTTTTCGCCGTCGGTAGTTTGTGTCATAAATTTCATGGGAGAATATCTTGATCTTCTCTATCAAAATATTTAAATACTTTTGAGATGAGCTTAGGAGATATTTGATAAAATCAGAGGCTAATAAGACGGTAACCTTAGCAACTCTTTGAAACGATGTGGAGTCATTTTGTTCCTTATTGAGTTTAGTTCTTCCTATCCTCAAAACAACACTTGATGTGAGGTGAGCCGCTAATGAAGCAAGAAGAAGACTCTCTATGATATTTTGATCGTTTGAGGTGATCTGATTTGCATTCAAAGAATTCTTACAAGATTTGAAAATAAGTTCACATTGCCAACGTAAACGATAAATTGGATATATGGACTCCGCTGCCACATCTAAATTCGTGCAATACCAATGATAGCGTTTTTCGGAGGAATTCCAGAAGCCTACAATTCTCAAACTTACCCATTTACCATTGGACAAGACACTGCCTATAAATTCAACAACATCGTTTTTTTTCTTGAGTTTAATATCAGAGAACTCTTTTCCAACATAGTAATCTGGCAAACCTTCAACAACAGCATCAATAAGAATAGAGGCATTTGACTTCACTCTAGACAAGAAAAATCCTTTAGCTTCATGAATAGATGACAATAAGCCATAGTCCCAATATCCCAAATCAAAGATGACTAATTTTCCAACGAGTTCCTTTATATCAGGAAAGCACTTCCTATCGTTAGTGGAAGACGGAGTTAATTCGAACCAAGTCATTATACCACTGAATAAACTGAAACAAGCGTGCCATTTAATTCCTGCGTTTGTTCTTGTCCCTGGAAAATTCTCAGATGCTCCATCCCAAAGGCTTATTGTGCTTGAGTCAACGTAACATTCATGGGGGCGCCTTGCTTCCCCACCCACGCCCATGAATCTTATCTAGGCCCCCACTTCTTTGCACGAAGCAACTCGGTGGACAGCTTCGCTGGTCTATATAATTGGCCTCTTTTAGTTACTCTGGACTTTTGATTGTATTTTTGTCATGTATGATTCCGATACAATAAAGGATAAAGCAATAACATTATTGGAAGGTGATAAGATGAGTGGCCGTTGAATAGATTGGTAATTTTAATTCCGTGAAGTAACATGGTCTTGAGCTTTGGATCGAACCCACGCATGTACCTGCACTCTGAGTGTATGGACGTATAGTAAGTTGACCTATTTTCGCTTTAGAATTTATGGCAAAATCCCAAGGCTCTAGTTTTATCACCTTCTTTTTTTCTAACAGAAAGGAGGAGTCATGTGGATATTATTTATAGTTCTGTTTGTGGAATAGATGTTCATCAACATATGTTGATGTGTACGATTGTCAAAGTGGAAGACGGTAAGAAGAAGTTTTTCACAAAAGAGTTCAAGAATTTTCCAAAAAATTTTCCTAGAATGCGCTCTTGGATGAAGCCACATAAGGTTGAGAGAGTTCTTTTTGAGAGCACAGGGATTTATTGGAATTCTTTATACGATGATTTGACAGAAAAAGGTTATGAAGTAGATGTTATCAATGCCTTTCATGTCAAAAATATTACTGGTAAAAAAACTGACGTGTTGGATAGCCAGTGGATTGCAGAGCTTGGTGCTTGTGGTCTTCTAAGAGCTAGCTTCATTCCTCCACGTGAGATTCGTTCTATTAGACTTTTGGCTCGTTATCGTACAAAAACGATCCGCCAAATATCTTCGGAACAAAATCGTATGTATAAGGTTCTTGAATATTCAGGCATTCGTTTAACCTATGCAATGTCTAAAGCTGACTGCGTATCTGGTATGGCCATGATTCGTGCCATAGCTAATGGAGAGAGATCAGTTTCTAAATTGATGTCTCTTGCCAGAGGGTCTTTACGTCAAAAGACCGAAGAATTTTCTTACGCCCTGTCGGGAAAGATGACGGAAGAAAATCGTTTTGTTCTTCAACGCATTCTTGATCGAATAGATTTTTTGAAAAAAGAATGCTCTCAAATTGAAGAAGAACTTTTCATTCGTATGAAACCCTATGAAAGGCAGTGGCATCTACTCCAGACTATACCTGGAATTGACGAATTAAGTGCAGCGCTTTTGATTGCAGAAATAGGAGGCAATGTGAAGTCTTTTAAAAATAAAGGAAATTTTTGCTCCTGGATGGGGATTTGCCCATCCAATAATGAGAGCGCAGGAAAAAAAAAGTCTTCACGAACGAGGAAAGCGAACACATATGTGAAATCGTTGGTATGTGAGATGGCCAATAGTGCTATTAAGACGAATTCACAATTCAAAGGCAAATACCAATCACTTGTTATAAGGCGTGGGCACAAGAGATCAGTGATTGCCGTTGGTCACAAAATGATGGGAGTTGTTTATTCAGTCATAAGTAATGACACCCCCTACAAAGACCCTGGAATTGACTATGAAAAGCTCATGGTGAAAAAAAATGCACCAAGGTGGATTAGAGCGTTAAAAAAGTATGATTTCATGTAATGTAGGATGATTTAAAAACTCGGACATTTGAAAAAATTCGAAGAACGGATAGTGGATTCGTGCGTCCAAACTACCCCGGAGATTCATAGTAACTATTCAGGGGGTGGGCGAATTCGAGTCATAAATGAGGGAAGTTTTCCTTGAAATAGCATATTTAGAGCATCTTTAGGTTCTATGCCATTTTTCTGGCAAGTCAGGAGAAAGCTTCGGTTTCTACAAAATGTCTTGGCTCCCATCAACGAACGAAAGCACCCAGATATTTTCTGCTGAACTTTGGTCATTCTCAGATCATTTTCTGCTATATTATTCGTAAATGGAACTATGGGGTCCTTCATAAAGAGCAAGGTATCATCTTCAAAGTTTCTCAGTCGATCTAGTAAATTTCTAGATTTGGATTGTTTAACCTTTCCCTTCTTTTTTTTCTCTGTCCTCTCCATTAATGGAGATTCCTTTTCCCCTTCGAAGAGAATATTTCGATATTTCTCTTTGTAATATTCAATTCGGTCTTGTGAAAGGCATTGGTTCTGCGTATCGTGCACCTCTTTGTTTATTGTCTCTAAAAGAGACTTCATTTCTTTTGCCCATTTTTGATCATCTTGCTCCCAAGCTCTTTGAAGCTCCCTTAAATGGTGCGCATTGCAAAGGGCATGAATGCAGGAAGTATATGTATAATAAGGTTTCCAATGGTCATGACAAACAATCCCTGTGTATTTTGGAAGAATTCCCATGCGATCCATAGCCTCTGCGCCTCTTTTTTCGTCCACCTGATAGAGAACCACAGTATCATTGGACAAGAGGTGAAACCACAGCCTCTTCCCATTAACATTCACTCCAGTTTCGTCAGCATGAATCAAAGGTGAGTTCAGAAGAGTTTCCTTTGCCCACTCCTCAAAAGCTTCCAGAGCCTCAAAGGCAGATTTGTTAAAATTGTGTACCGTAGATCCAGCAAGCGATAGACCCCATTGATTAAAGTAACTTGCGACTCGAAGATGAGGGATTAACTGAAACTGGGACATATAAACTGAGTGAGCTTTCACAGAAGGGCCATATTGAGTTGGGTTATTGATTCCTTCTGGAAAACCTGCAACCCACTGATTCCCATCTTGGTCTTCGAGGATTTCTCCTTGATACTCCGTGACATGCACAGAAAGGTCTACCTCAAATACTTGACGCTTTTCAACTCCAGAAGAAATGTAATCACCTGGAGGAAGTTCCTCTTTATTAATAGAAATGAACTCCACCTTGTCTGGAGTATCCACGGGTTTTAAAGTAGCTCCTTCGTGTCCGGGTTGTCCTCCTGGCTTCTTACCAGTTTCTTCCTTAGGTTTCTTTTTAGGGCCATTCGGATCTTGAGAAGGGGCAATACTACTGTTTTGACTATTTAATTTTTTTTGATTTACTAGAATAGTGATGATTTTGATCAACAACTCAATGGCCACAATAAAAGCGGGAGAAAGGGACTTCTCTTTCTTAAGAAGCTTCCTGATTTTATTTATGGCTGAAGACACGTCAATATTTTCTATTTTCATACTTACCTTATGAAAATATTAACATGCCTTTTTTTCATTAAAAAAAATGCACTAGGATTCGTTCTAAGAAGCAAAAGGAATGAGAAGTGCCCCCCGCGACCTATGTTTCACAATCTTTCAATACTATGGCTCTCAGAGAGTTTAAGGCATATGCAGGAACATATTCGATAAAGAACAAATGAAAGAGGTCGTTTGCTTCAAAAACTTGTCAAGAATTTTTATACTTTTTTTAAAAAAATTGTTCGAATTAATGCAGCACCCCCTGAATAGTTACGAGTCAACAAGAAGAACGTCTGAGACTCCCAGTTGTAATAATATGGCTTTGCTCCCATGAAAAGCTCCTGAGATAGCTTTATCATGAGCATTTCAACCAGTTTACTCAGAAGCTCTTTTAATCTTTTTCTAGAGAGTCTTTCCCAGAAGCTGTGTCTTTCAATTCTTAATCCTAAATGACTTATCATAAACCTCCTAATTCCCTCTATTGAATATGTCTTAGAGTCTCCCTGGAATGACAAGACAAGAGCCACAATAAACTCAAGAGGTGGAATGGTTGCCCGAGAGTCCTTTTCAGGAATAACTTTCTTGAAACATTTTTTGATCGTTTTAAGTGTTTGAGCTTCCGTGCTCATATTTGCCCCCTGCGTTTAAAAAATAAAAATTTCCTCCAATTAATCTTGACCTATTAAGATACTAACGCGAGAATCATTAAGTCTGTAGATAACTCACTTGTATCTATGCGGATTCATTGTATTCGACAGGAGCAAAAAATAGCAATGATTTTTGGACTTTTAATATTACTTTCTTTGGGATCCTTTATATCTCTTCTTATTTCCTTATTGGTATTTGGATTTGGTTATTTACTGGCACTCATCCTCCCATTAACTCAGATGCAAGCATCTTCTTTGTTTTTTGCTTCACTCACACTTTTGGTTCTTACATGTATTTTTATGATGCTCATATCTCAATTTAAAAATCGTTACTTTCACCAGAATCTAGGAGATATTCTTTTTGATAATTTGGATGAGGATTTGGAAGATGAAAAGCAAAAAAAAATTGTAACTGAAGATATGTCTGCATCACAGCAGAAAAATGACCAAAGCGAAAAAATTGGAAGAAATCAATCCTGTCCATGCGGAAGTGGAAAGAAATTTAAATTCTGTTGTTCCCAAAAGTCCACAGTTCTTTCGTTACACAATTAAGTCTCTTAAAACACATGGCTTGTCGTGGATATCAAATGTCAATCTGCGTCCATTTCTCAAAATACCATCTATAAATATTTATAAATCGCCCACTTCCCTCTATGTAAAAAAGGAGGCTTGAAAAGTATTTCCATTAATTCGGAATTAAAATTAGAAAAAAACCACGAACACCTATGTGCAAGAGCTGTATTCTTATTTTTGGCTCTTCAATTATACAAAGATTCAAATGAGCATAAATGAGGATGAAGACAGTGTGAATCAGTTGGTAAAAAATGACTACAAAAAACCTAACTTTAAACTGATTCTTGATTTCATAATGGATAGCATCCCCCTTTTTGTTGCGGGGCTCTATCAGAAATTTAGGAAGCAGATAAAGTTGCTGATGAAGATTTCAATGGAGAAGAGGAGGCACTTCAAAAGAAGCTATGAAAGGTCTATCAAAAGGGCTGGGAGTTCTTTTAAAAGAAATAGCTTAACGCAGAGGCAGAGGGGTGTGGTGGCTTAAGGAAACGGCATTGGGTCCTAAGGTGACCTAGTGTCTCTTGGGTGTACTTAGGCTTTCTACCTCGTTTTGCTATGGGAAGGGTAAGTTGGCCATTCAGTAGCCTTATGGCATATTTCCGGTTATAACCACAAATAGTACAAAACTCAGTTAAAATAATTTTTTTCTCGCTTTTGGACGATTTTTGGTAGCGCTCAAGAATAGCCATTAAATATTGCTTTTTTTGCCGAGTGGCTCATAATTCCCCCTTAATGTGTCGTTTTGGTACAACAACCAGTCTAGGGTAAGATATTTATGAGTCATTCGGTGATTTCCTAAAAATATCGCACCGAGCAAAGTTACCTTTATTGTGAGTCAATGCGGTTTTAATGTGATGCGTCTTGGTGTCGTTATTTTTGACCCAATTCGCCGATTGAAGGAAACTTCAAACCGACTTGTCAAGATAAAAAATTAAAGGTAGGGTGAGCCCATCTTGTCAGATCGCCCTAAATGGATGGTTTTGTCCGCCCCTCCGGGTAAACTTAATAGAATTCATGGCGGCTGTAGCTCAGTTGGTAGAGCCCCGGATTGTGATTCCGGTTGTCGCGGGTTCAAGTCCCGTCAGTCGCCCCATATTACTCTAGTCGTCAGAATCACTTTCAAGAAAATCAACCCAAGTCATTGAAATTAAAAACTTAATGGTTTCAATCATTTAACCATCCGGCTTCCCCTCAAAATTTCCTGAGTTTTCCCGAAATTTCTTGAAACTGCTACTTTTGGCTTCACGCTTGGCTTCACGAGTAGCAACCCACTCTTTAGCTCATATCGTAGCACTTCTTCTCCGTTATCCTATTGAATTTCTTAACAAAAATTCATAGCCCCTTGCTTGTGGAAAATGGCTATTTTGCCGCAAGCCGGTGGTTGATAAACGAGGCTCCAAACAAAAGTCTCAAGGAGGAAAATGTGGGAAGTGAAGAAGTAAAAATGAATGCAGTTACTTTAAGGAAGTTGCGTGAGATTAGAGGGCTAAGTCGAAAGGAGGCGAGCGTCCTTCTTGGCATAGGGCATAAGGCCATTGAGAAGTTTGAAAATGGCCGAACAAACCTAAAGCAAAGCCGGATTGAACAAACTCTCAGGGCCTATGGCTTCACTTATGAGGACTTTTTGTTGTGTCGTGAAGGCAAAAGTGAACAAATCCAGAAAAGGTTTTGTCACAAAAAAGAAAAGCCTCTTGATTATAAAAGAGGTAGGCGGTTTCGCACAAAAATTATCACCAAAGAGGCACGGGTGTTGAAGGTGTTGAGAATCCTGAAAAACCTTAGCCAGTATAAAGCCAGTTTTATTTGTGGTTACCACCGAAAAGCTATTGGTCATATTGAAAATGGTCGGGTTGAACTCCGTAAGGCCAGAATTGCCCACATTGTAGAGTCCTATGGGTTCACAATAGAAGATTTTCATCATTACATGGAGGCCGACATTTTAGTTACAGAAATTCAAGACGAGTGCATATCTATTATCAAGAGCTTGTGCGAGAAGAATCTCAAAGCCGTTCACCCCTTACTGCTCAACTTTAAATCGTAATTTTTAAAGACGAGCCCATTTCTCAGAGAGAAATACCCACTTTAAAGAAGAAAGGGGGGCATAGCCCCCCTTTCTTCTGTGTTCCGACTACTTTTGACAATATGAGTTATTTCATGGGTCCAGTGGTCGCTGATGAAAGTGGACCTCAGCATCAAATGAGAGCAGCCTCAACATTTTTTTTGCAGTCCATCGGGAGGGGGACCTTCGTCCCCCTCTCAGTTATTTTTATGGACCTCCTTAAAAAAAGCACCTTTTGTAAAACCCCTTCCGGGGAGGCTTTTTTCTATTCCCTGGATTGATTCATTTCCATGAGAAAGGAGACGATTTTTAATGTCTCCCCAAAACTGGCTTGAAACCTCACCTTGTACTTTCCATCATAATGCTGTGCAATAGACCCATTCTCGAACTCAACATATTTTTCTGTTCCCCAAGAGCTGGAATACCTATCTCCCATTTTTCCACCAGAAGCCTGAGCTATGGCCTCCAACTTCTTTCTCTCAAAGACCTCCTTTTCCCTCATTCTATTCTCCTCCCTTTTGTGCTCAAAATAGTCATCTCTGTAGGCAGGTAAAAGGCGACGTTTGATATCTTTTGCAATCTTCTCAAGCGGCTTGGTGAAGGAGCAGCCAATACTATGGTGCCTTCCCGCCCCTCCGGGCCAACTCCACGACTATTGTCTTCCCATTCCAAGAGCATTGAAATGCAAACTCTAAACCACTATCATTTCTTAACCTGTCTCCATTGGCTTTGTAGCCCGGAGGGAAGGTTTTGGAGGGTTACCCATATTTGGGTGGAAAATATCTTCTCAGCATTGATGGAACAGGTGCCTTTAGCTCCTCGACTATTCATTGTGAGAATTGTTGTATAAAGAATCATCGTGATGAGACGAAGACCTACTATCATCAAATGTTAGCAGGAGTGATTGTTCACCCCGATAAGAAACAGGTATACCTATTGCTCCAGAGCCCATTTCAAACACAGATGGATCGAGCAAAAATGATTGTGAGCGTAATGCAGCCAAACGACTCCTTGAAGATTTTCGCAGGGAACACCCTCACCTTCCAGTGATTGTTATTGAGGATGGATTGGCTTCCAATGCTCCTCACATCACTCTTCTTAACGAATTAAAATTAAGTTATATTTTAGGCTGTAAGATGGGGGACCACAAAGTTTTATTTGAGTTTGTAAATGGAGCAGATAGCTTAGGAACAGTTTCTCACTTCACCGTGGTAGAGAATGGAGTGACACATGAATTTCGATTCATAAATGATGTTGTTAGGCGCCAATTAAAATTGGCCATTTTTAGAAGCCGTCGCCAATGAAAAACGGCCAGTTGATGATGTACTGATTTAGTTATTCTTCGTTCAGAGTTTAGTCAAGTGTCTTTATTTTGCTCATCATTTAACTCGGACTATGCCACAAGATTCTGAGGAATGATTTTCTGCCCACCACTTTTGGCATGACCCCAAATGCATCCTTCAGCCCTATGGCAGAGGTAAATGGAGTATTTTTCAGGATTCCTTGGCGCAGCTAATGTCTAAAGCTCCGCGAGAGTGACGAGCAAATAGTACGGTAAAAGCCAGTTATCCATAAATTTATCCATGGCGACACTGCGGCTGTGACCCCGATGTCTAGCAACGCAGTGCTGCTGTGGATAAATTTTGTGGATAACTGGCGAGTTCCTTCCCCAAAAGTGGGGATCTCTAATGAACTTCTTTGGTTGAACTTTCCTCTTTGCTCTGTTTAGACTTGGCTTTTGCCGATTCGGTTCTCCAACTTTCTTTTCCTTCAATGTTGAGGGTTTCACAGTTGTGAATAATTCGATCAACAGCAGCAGCGGTGGTAATAGGGTTAAGAAACACCTTATCCCATTCAGAGTAAGTTAAGTTTGTAGTGATCATGAGACTTTTCCTTTCATATCGCTGAGATATGAATTGAAAGAAAAGATCAGCACCCTCTGTGCAGGAAGCTGTATAGCCAAGTTCATCACAAGCAATAAGATCAAAACGGTCTAATTTCTTAAAAAGAGCATTCAATGAGAGTTCTTTCTTGCTTTCACGCATTGTTTCAATAAGTTCATGAGTGGTGACCCATAAACATCGATAGCCTTGTTCACAGAGTGAACGAACTGGGATCGAGTGGAACGGGGGAATTGCACCCCCGAGCCCTCACAGATCCCCGCAGGACATTCTCATGTCACGGGGCTCCTATCCTAACAACCTACGGAGGGGCCACTCGCCAATGGACAAACAGTTGTGGCCTTGCACGGGCAAAGCTCTTACACCATTTGTAGGCTCGACGGAAGCTTCCTCTCAAGCTTTTGAGGGTTCGGCGCGCCCATCTCATGAGTGCTCCGTTGAATCTGTGAAGAACAATGTACATTGCTGAAGGGGAGAACTTACCATAGTAATTGTACCACCCTCTAAGAATGGGATTCCACTTCTTGGCAATATCTTCCATGGAGAGATGACTGCTCAAACGCACCTTCTCCTTGCGAATTTTATCATTCATTGCTTTCTTGGCCTTATTGCTTACGGCAGGAAGGTAATTTATAAAATCCTACCCCCTATAATTCCTTGCTGGCCTCGGCTTAAAGGTGTAACCGAGAAAATCGAAGTTGACTTTCTCTCCTTTCAACCTGCGTCTTCCTGACATTTGGCAATGAATAATGTGCGTCTTCTTTGGGTGAATTTCCAACCCCACTTCGCAGAGCCTTTCCTCCAATGCCCGTCTCATTTGGCTGGCTTCCTTCTTTGTGCGGCAGTGAATGACAGCGTCATCTGCGTACCGTACAAATGGGGATTCAGGATGATTCCTGGCCATCCATATATCGAAGGCATAGTGGAGAAATAGATTACTTAGCAGGGGTGAAGCAACTCCCCGGACACAATAGACAACTTTTCCATTGAAATTTCCATAAATATATATAATCATTCACTTTATGCAATTGGTCGTAAATATGCTCGCTATCGTTGGCATCCACCTGAGGATTCTTCCCATTTAGCTTCGAACCATAGTCAAAGGAATGATAATGGCCCACCAAACAAAACATCAAAATCCATGGACAGCTCAGTTAAAAAGTGTCTATCAAAGCGACCAAGCCACACGGGTTCAACAGACATACGAAGTTGTTGTTCCAAAAATAAAGAAACAATTAAAGCAGAAAGTAAAACAACAGAAAATAATGGAGGTTAAAAATGGAAACATCAGTAGCTCTTTATTGTCGAGTGTCCTCAGATAAACAAGCTCAAGAGGGAACCATTGATTCACAGATTTCTAGTCTTCACGATTTCGCTAAGGAACACAGCTTTTGTGTAGAGGAGGATCTTATATTTACGGATAATGGTGTGAGTGGTGCCACCCTTGTTCGTCCTGCTTTAGACTCCCTTCGCGACAAAGCTTTTTCTGGGGAGGTTACAAAGGTACTTGTGTTATGTCCAGACAGATTAGCTCGTAAATATGCCCATCAATTGATTCTAATTGAAGAATTTCAGAGGCTAGGTGTTGAAATTATTTTTTCTAATAGAGATATTACAAATTCACCCGAAGATCAGCTTTTGCTACAAATACAAGGAGTCATTTCAGAATATGAAAGAGAAAAAATTATGGAAAGAAGTCGAAGGGGTAAACTTCAAAAGGCTTCTAAGGGCTTTGTTAGCGTTTTATGTGGAGCTCCCTATGGTTATATATATATTCCGAAAGCAGACTCCGCTGACGCACGATATGAGGTCCATCCAGAAGAGTCTAAAGTTGTTAAAGATGTTTTTCAAATGTATTGCCGAAACAAACTAAGTATTGGAGCAATTGCAAAGGAATTAAATATAAGGGGGGTGCCTACTAAAAAACAACAAGGTATTTGGGAGCGTTCAACTGTTTGGTGTATGCTTAAAAACCCCGCTTATTATGGACAAGCTGCTTTTAGAAAGACTATCCAGGTAGAAAGGTTGCGTCCAACCAAGTTAGCAAGAGACAATAATTTTTATCCAAAAAATCCTAAATCAAGCTCTTCCGATCGAAATAAAAAGGATTGGATATATATTCCCGTTCCATCTATAATTTCTTCAAAAACTTTTCAAGATGCATCCAGTCAATTGGAAACTAACAAAAAACTTTCCCCTCGGAATAATAAAAAATATGAGTATTTGTTAAGTGGTCTTTTACGATGCAAAGAGTGTGGTTATTCGATCTATGGCAAACCCGCTTCTAATTCAAGGTATAAGCGTTGTTATTATCGCTGTATGGGACAAGATGGTCATAGATGGCCAGCTAAAGGTAGAGTTTGCTCATCTCATCCCGTAAGAGTTGAAGTTTTAGATGACTTAGTTTGGGAACAAACAGTTAAATTACTTGAAAATCCTCAGGCAGTTATAGATGAGTATACAAATAGAATTCATGAGCAAAAAGGCCAACAACAATCATTGGAAAAATTAATTGCAAAAAAGGCTCAGGAGATTCGTCAAATAACACATGAAAAGGAACGTCTCTTGGATCTTTATCAAAATGGAACTCTAAATCTATCAGAAATAGAGTCACGATTAAAAAAAATAAGAGGCAAAATAAAGCAACTTGAAAATGAAAAGCAATCTTTAGAGTATGAGCAAAGGCAAGAAGGACAACAATTACAGCTTGTAGATCAACTCCAAGAATTCCAAAAAAAAGTGAGTGCCAACTTAAAGGTATTGAGTTTTGAGCAAAAAAAGGAGATTGTAAGGCTACTGGTAAAGGAGGTTGAGGTGAACATTAAGACAAGTGAAATTGTGGTTCGACACGTTGTGCCAACATCCAAAAGTTTGCCATTGTGTCCGGGGAGTCACAACTGAACCCTGTGGCGTGCCCTTTGTGCGAGGTTTTTCCTTTCCGTTGTGACTCATGGGAGCTTCCAGCCACCTTTTGATGTATAAAAGAACCCATTTATCTTGGATGTGAAACTCCACCGCTTTTAAGAGCAAACTCCAGGAAATATTATCGAATAATCCTTTGATGTCAAATTCTAGGACCCATGAATATTTCCAGCATCTCTCTCGCACCTTTCCCACAGCATCGTGTGCTGACTTATTGGGACGGTATCCGTAAGAGTTTGGATGAAACAAAGGCTCTAGCTTTGGCTCAATAAATCGTCTGACCACCGTTTGCGCAACTCGGTCTCCCACTGTGGGAATTCCAAGCATTCGCACTCCGCCATCTTTCTTTGGTATGGGCACCGCTTTCACTGCGGGAGGGAAGTAACTTCCTGAAGCCATTTGATTCCAGATTTTATAGAGATTGTTTCTCAAATCCTGACCAAAATCATCCAAGCTGACTCCATCCACTCCACCAGCTCCACCGTTGTCCCGTACCTCCAAATAGGCGTACTTCACCATGTTCTTTGCAATGCCCTCAAAGGGCTTTGTTTTAGGTTGTGTAGACTCTATGCTTACCTCCTTTTTCAGTTTCTGCATCTAACCTACGTTTAGAATGTGCCCCCTTCGCCCTACACCTATTACAGTGTAGCTTTGCTACTACGAGACACTCTGCCCCACCATCTGGCATCGGCATTTGAGTCTTGTGGATTACCGCCCACTCGAACTCCTACCTTAACATCCAGAGGATGGTTCCCAAGTTTCCTGAAAGAGCCTAAGCAAGATTCTTGTCACCTCAGTACCGGAGATCGCCCAACCAGTAAACAGGTTGCCGCTGGGCTTATCGTAGAGTGATACATTCTCTAGTTTCGACCTCAGTATTAACTTTTCGATATGTCATCAGTGATTCTTTTGCAATCAACTCTCTTGCTCGTACCTGATGGTTTATACCACCTTTTCCTCACCCCCGATGGGCGGATCAAAACCATCCATTTGTGGGCTAACAAAACCATCCATTTAAAAACTTAATATCTGACAAGGCGTATTATAGAATACTTCCTAGAAAACAACCTGGGAGGGAAGGATGAACGTCTTGAATAAACAAAAACAAGAAGAGATATTAACATTAATTATAGCAGGTCGCTCCTTTCGTGAAATAGCGAAAAGGCTACATGTCAGTCGATTTACAGTTTCAGAATATGCTAAAGCCCATAGTGTCATTGCGAAAAAAGGGCGCACAGGAGGTGTGGAGCCAAAGTCTCTACCTTTTTCAGGTCCCCCTGAAGCAGAACCATCATCTTCAGGGTCCCTTGAGGTTTGCTCTGTAGAGTCTTCAAGTGCTTCTGTAATCCAGATCCAAGAGCCCGATGAAGTTTCGGTTTCCTCTACAGAGGCCAATCAGCGGACACTCCTTGGGGAATCAGGCCTAACACCAGTAGAATCTCATTCAGCACCCCCTGTGGAGCCATGCTCAACTTCTTTGGCCGTGTCTGATTTGGTTAGCATGGGCCCCAGTGTTTGCCAAAAGCCCCCATCTCCAACCACCACCATGGTGGAAACGAATTTAGCTGCTCCTACAGAAACTGGATCCACCGACTGTGTAGCTCATTTAATCGAACGAGACAAGCCAGTTCCACCCTCACCTATGGATACAAAGCAGGCTTTTGCCAATGAAAAGCCACCTACTCTTTCTTCTTCGGAATTAGGTTTTGTTGTCCCCATGGAAGTAACAAAACCCTTTGAGACAGCACCACCTGAATTGAAAAAGTCTCTTACTGACCAGGCTTCCCCAAAGCACCCTCAACGATCTTCCTACCATCAGTCGGCTTGTGAGCCCCACAGGGTTTGGATTGAAAATCAGGCTTTGGATTTAGAGCGCAATCGAATGGCCATCTACCAAGATTTGGTGGAGAAATTTGGTTTTTCTCACTCCTAACACAGCGTGAAAAAATTTGTAAGGAAGCTGAAGAAGAGTACCCCCAAACGCTATGATCGCTTGGATTTTCCCCCGGAGAGGAAGCCCAAGTGGATTATGGCCAAGGGGCTCTGACTATTCACCCCCGGACAGGCAAATATAGGCGGCCTCGCCTTTTTGTGATGACCCTCAAGTACTCTCGTGCCTCTTTTCGCAAGGTTGTTTGGAAGTCCAGCCAAGAGACGTGGAGCAGACTCCATGAGGAGGCTTCCTGAAATCCCTAAAAGTTGTAACTAGGTTTAATGTATTGCGTTAACTCTCTTTTCCTATGGAATTGGCTACTATCAACGGTTTGAGAGGTTTAATAGTATTAATATATTTAATATGACTCATAAAAATCTTCTTCGAAAGGTCCTTCGTTCCCATTGGATCGACAATATAAATTAGGCATAGTGGTAGCCTGCTTCTCTTCCTTGTCCCAAAAGCTTTTAACTTTATAGAGATAGGTTTTTCTTCAGTAACCCTCTCCAAAATTAGTTTCAGCTCCTATAGCCTGTTTCATGTGTTCTTGGGAAAGATATATCGCAGATTTTTCCTCTATTTGAAACAATTTTGAGAGATATTTCTTTCATTAAGATTATTATAAGAGTACACAGTTTAAAATAGCAGTGCCAAGTTTCAAAACGAATCTCGGCAAGAACTACTGGTTTTTTCCTTATTTTTTTGCTCAAAAGTGTATGACATCGTTAATATTGTAACTATGCTTTTGAAGAGATGAAAATCTCTTAATCAAAGTGAAGGCCTTCTCAGACAATAATCAGGACTTAAGTCCTATACCTAGTTACAACTTTTAGGGATTTCAGGGAGGCTTTTCATTATTTTTTGGGCTGCCCCTCAATATGTCGTCTTAGACAATCTCAAGGAAGGTGTTATTAAGCCAGATATCTATGAGCCAACGCTGAACGCCGTTTATGGCGCTGTACTGACTCACTACGGGGTCGTTGCTGACCCGGCAAGAGTTCGTGATCCTGATAGGAAAGGAACCGTTGAGCACGCCATTCACCACACCCAAGACACAGCACTGAAGGGTCGTTCATTTAAAACCATTGAGGAGCAAAATGAGTGGCTCATGCACTGGGAGCACACTTGGGCTCGCCCTCGAGTCCATGGTTTGCACCAAGCGGGTCGTTTCTGAGATGTTTGAAGAAGAGAGCCCCTTTCTCAAAAAGCTCCCCCAAAAGAAATTTGATTTTTTTAAACAAGAGATACGAACAGTTGCAGACGATGGGCTCATTCAAGTTGGAAACAGTTACTATTGCGCCTACCCTTCTGATCTAAAGAGCCAAGTCATTGTGCGTATTTATGATAAAGACATAGAGATTATGGACCCTGCCACGATGAGTGTGATCCGCCGCCACCAAAAAGCCACTCTCCCGGGGAGTCTCTCTTTGCTAGACAAAGATCGTGTTTATAATCCATTGTTAGGCGCCAATTAAAATTGGCCATTTTTAGAAGCCGTCGCCAATGAAAAACGGCCAGTTGATGATGTACTGATTTAGTTATTCTTCGTTCAGAGTTTAGTCAAGTGTCTTTATTTTGCTCATCATTTAACTCGGACTATGCCACAAGATTCTGAGGAATGATTTTCTGCCCACCACTTTTGGCATGACCCCAAATGCATCCTTCAGCCCTATGGCAGAGGTAAATGGAGTATTTTTCAGGATTCCTTGGCGCAGCTAATGTCTAAAGCTCCGCGAGAGTGACGAGCAAATAGTACGGTAAAAGCCAGTTATCCATAAATTTATCCATGGCGACACTGCGGCTGTGACCCCGATGTCTAGCAACGCAGTGCTGCTGTGGATAAATTTTGTGGATAACTGGCGAGTTCCTTCCCCAAAAGTGGGGATCTCTAATGAACTTCTTTGGTTGAACTTTCCTCTTTGCTCTGTTTAGACTTGGCTTTTGCCGATTCGGTTCTCCAACTTTCTTTTCCTTCAATGTTGAGGGTTTCACAGTTGTGAATAATTCGATCAACAGCAGCAGCGGTGGTAATAGGGTTAAGAAACACCTTATCCCATTCAGAGTAAGTTAAGTTTGTAGTGATCATGAGACTTTTCCTTTCATATCGCTGAGATATGAATTGAAAGAAAAGATCTGCCCCCTCTGTGCAGGAAGCTGTATAGCCAAGTTCATCACAAGCAATAAGATCAAAACGGTCTAATTTCTTAAAAAGAGCATTCAATGAGAGTTCTTTCTTGCTTTCACGCATTGTTTCAATAAGTTCATGAGTGGTGACCCATAAACATCGATAGCCTTGTTCACAGAGTGAACGAACTAGGGACATGGCCAAATGACTTTTCCCCATTCCAAAGCTTCCGTAAAACACAACATTACAGGCTTTTCTGACCCACTCTCCCTCTGCCATCCAATTAATTTGCTGAGCTGTCACTCCCGTTCTTTTCTGGAAGTTATAAGTTTGGAGTGATTTAAGTTGAGGAAGCTTGGCCCCCTTAAGCAATCTTTTCACTCTCTGGGAATGCTTGTCAGCAAGCTCATTTTGAACGAGTATACCTAAATAGTTCCTGTCCAGGGAAGAAAGTTAAGTAGTTTTAAGTATTTACATGCCTTCCCTTTAGATTTTATGCTTTAAAATGGAGTCCATCAAACATAATCCGTGTAAATTCAGTTACTTACATAAAACGGAAAAATAAAATAAGTTCCCCCCCCCTCTCTTGACGAACCTTTCACAGCCCCTCCCTTTCAGTGACTTATGTGGCTATCAACTGGTTACTTGATATGAGAGGAAGAGTTGGATCAACCTGTGTTTCCACCGTGGTGATTTCAAACCTCCTTCAGGGAAATAACATTACGTTGCGCATCAACTTCAAAAAATACTTGACGTGTTTTTTCAGAGAAATAATTTTTGATATTTTATTCTTCATTTATTTTTTATGTAGGTTTTAGGAGGCGTGGGAACCTCTCTATGAGGTAGAATTCTTATCCATGTTCTCCGAGAACCTCTCTGATTTTTTTCTTCTTAAAAGACATCCTTGCTCACTTTTTTCCCTCAAAAAAACGTATGTTAATATAAAAATTAAAGAGAAACTTTCACCAAAGGGGGGACTATGCGCCATTTGAAGAAGACACAGTTGGGACTCTTTTCCCAATATCCTAACCACCAACTCAGTACAGAATTGCAGCAAATTAATAACATCATTGATCGCCATCCAGAGTTTGCCCATATGGTTCATGAAGACCTTGTTAAAGAAAAGAAAGATTCTGGTGATATTGGTATGACATCGGAGCAAGTTCTCAAGGTGGCTATTCTTAAATCCATAAGAGGTCTTTCCTATCGTGCGTTAGCCTTTAATCTTGTCGATTCAGTATCCACCAGAGCTTTTCTGGGCCTTGAATTGGAAGAAAATTACGCTCACTCCACCTTACAGGACTTGATTGTTCAAATAAGTGAAGAAACTTGGGGAATTATTAGCGCCTCTTTAGTTTCAGATGCAAGAGATCAAAAGATTGAGCCGTGTAAGAAAATGAGATTGGACAGTACAGTGACGAAATCAAACGAGTCCATTACTTAATACCCCCGTCAACGACAGAGGTTTTAGAGAGCTAAGGGTCACGGACCCCTCCCATCCCCTTTATAGGAAGTCATTCAAGGTGATTTCCATACCTAAAAATCAGAAAAAATCTACTTTTGCTTTTGTTCAATACAAGAACCACATGACGCTACGCATACCATTGGCTTCTACCAATCTGAACCCCAATCTCTACGATAGGCAGGCCCCAAGCAAACTTGGTATAGTTGCAATTCAGGAGCTAATTTCACTGACTCAACAACTGGAAGAGCAACTATGTCAATTACACCAAAAGATGTCTGGCCAAGACTGCCAAAAGAAATTCAAAAGCAAGTCATCAAAGACTTAACTTTAGCCATTGAGGAGATTATATATGAAAACATCGGAATTGATTACACCTATTCACTTAAAGAGAAAAGCCATAATATACATCAGACAGTCGACCCCTCAGCAAGCCATCAAAAACAAAGAAAGTCTCGACCTTCAATACTCACTCAGGCAAAGAGCTACTGAATTAGGTTGGCAAGAAGATAGTATTGAAATTGTCGATGATGATTTGGGGATCACAGGAAGTAGTATACAGTTTAGAGAAGGCTTCAAGAATATCCTTGCAGAAGTGACCTTGGAAAAAATTGGTATTATTCTATCGTACGATGTCACTCGTCTATCTAGAAACTGTACGGACTGGTACCAATTACTTGATCTGTGTGCTTTTAAGAATTGCCTCATTGCTGATAGAGAGTCTATTTATAACCCTTCTAATGTTAATGGAAGAATGTTACTCGGGTTTAAAGGTCAACTCTCAGAAATGGAATTATTTACGATACGCAATAGATTAACAGCAGGTCTTCTCAACAAAGCCAAGCGAGGAGATTTAGCTCTTAAATTACCAGTTGGTTTTATTCGAACAGAACAAGGTAAAGTGCTAAAAGATCCAAATAAAGATTTACAAGATCGCATAAATTTAGTATTTACTATATTCTTAAAACTGAAATCAGCCGGTAAGGTGTCGCGATTTTTTAACGATAACAACCTCTTACTTCCAAGAGTTGATTTTGTAAAAAGTATTCATTGGAAAAAAACATCCAAGGCAGCCATACTTTCTATTTTGAAGAATCCAGCTTATAGCGGAACTTTTGTATATGGCAAAGCTGAATACCGTAGAAAAGACTTAGCTGGAAAACTTAAGCGTACAAAGCTTCCACTTAATGAATGGAAAATTGTTGTGAAAGATAAATATCCTAAATATATCGATTGGAATACATTCTTAAAGATACAAGAAATTCTAAAAGACAACTACACTGAATATACTCGTAATAAAACAAGAGGCATACCTCGCCCTGGTAAGGCCCTCTTACATGGGATAGTCTATTGTGGAGAATGTGGCCACAAAATGTCAGTGCAGTATAAAACAGCAACTCGATACTTATGCAACTATCTACGCCAACAACATCGGGAACCTACTTGCCAATTCATTCCTACAGATCCAATCGATGATTATGTAGTAAACGCTTTTTTTAAGGTTCTTTCCCCTGTCGAGCTAGACTTGTATGCCAAGGCTTTAGAAAATAAGTCAAAAATTGACCAAGAGGTTTACAAATCACACATTCAGCAAATTCAGCGTTTAAGGTATGAAGCTCAACTGGTAGAAAAGAGGTATCGCAAAGTAGACCCTGAGAATAGACTTGTTGCAGATGAATTAGAAACACAATGGGAAGAGGCTTTAGTAATACTTAAAAAAGCCGAAGATCACCTAGAGAGGGTTAAGAATGAACAGCGTATTCCAACTGTGATCTCTCAAAAAATGAAAAGAGAATTTTCAGATTTGAATCAAAAACTACCTTCGCTATGGGAGGATAAGATATTGACCAAAGACATGAAAAAGAAAATTCTTAGAACATTGGTTGAAAAGGTTGTCATTCACAGAAAGAAAAGAGATATGGTTGCACTGAGAATTGTTTGGATTGGAGGAGATACAACAGAAGCTAGCATTCCAATCAAAGTTGGATCTTTTGATGAACTGTCATCTTCTGAAACGATAAAGAAAATAATTGCGCATCAGGTCAAGCTTGGGGTGTCTGATGAAGATATTGCCAAACTATTGACCCAAAAAGGATTCAGATCACCAATGGATACCACTTTTCTCAGAAATACTGTGAAGTCCTATAGACTAAACAATAAAATCTATCGGAATCGAAAGCACTCTTTTCCGACCAAAGTCGAGGGAAGCCTCACAACATCTCAAATTGCAGCACTTATTGATGTTAAAGTTCATTGGATTTATCACCATATTAAACAAGGGAGGATCATTGTCAAAAAACACGAGAAAACAAAGGCTTATCTCTTTCCAGATAAGAAAAAAACCATATCTGACTTTAAAAAACTTAAGTCCGGATCAATTAAAAAGCTACGTTACTAAGGGGGTATCAACATGAGTGATCAAATATTCATCATCCAACGGATGCATCGCTTTTATATGACTGCATAAGAGTTACAGAAAGAGAATTTAAAAAAGTTCGTAAAAATGTCATGAAAGATTTTTGGCGACTTATTTCAAGAGAAGATCTTAAGAGAGCAAAAACCTTGCTTTACAAAATTAATAATTCCAAAAATGATGCGGAAAGACTACCTTGCTATAAGGAGCTTTTAAAAATCGCTACCAAATTGAACAAAGGATTACCTGATACCATCAGAAAGATAAAAAAAGAACAAAAATGTGTGAAGATGAATGCTTTGAAAAAGAGTCTAAAACAGTTAGAAAATGTTGCCTTCTACCTGGAAAAAATCATCTTTCAAACTCAAAAAAGAGTTATTGAGGGGAAAAAAGTATCTTCTGAAAAAAAGGTCCTATCCATCTTTGAACCGCATACAGACATTATTGTAAAGGGGCAAAGAGAAGTCGAGTTTGGGCATAAAATCTTTCTGACCTCAGGGCAAAGCAACATGATTTTAGATTGTCAGATCCCTGATGGCAACCCCGCAGACTCTGATATGTTTTTAAAAGTTATGAATTCAGTGACACAAACCTATGGGGCTTGCCCTGTAAAAGTAAGTGCAGATGGTGGGTTTGCTTCAAAAGAAAATCTTGAAGAGGCCAAAGAGATGGGGGCTAAAGATGTTTGCTTCCCAGAAAAAAAAGGAATGAAAATATTAAAGATGGTTAAAAGTGCTTGGGTCTTTAAAAATCTTCTCAATTGGAGAGCCGGAATAGAGGCTGTTATTTCATTCCTTAAGAGATGTTTTGGTATGAGAGTTGCTTACTGGAAAGGGCATGATGGTTTTAAGAGGTATGTAAAGAATGCCGTTTGTGCCTATAATTTTGTTGTCTTGGCAAGACATGAATTATCAACTGTCACCTAAATTTATCCATTAGGAATAACAGCAATGGACCAGGTCGAAGGTGCTAAAATCTTCCAAAGGTAGGGGTGCGTCTTCAAATCGAAAAAACTAGGGCGCAAGTCGCTTAAAGACCTTTTTCCCCTTAATCTGTAGAGTTTGTGTGGCAAATCTCCAACTCTCACTCCCCCATTGAGGCATTGGGAGGCTCAATGGGGAGTGTCAGAGAACAAAAAATGGGCCTTTCTGGACAGAAACTAAATACTGTTCATACGTCTTTTTTGTTTTTTCGGCAACTCTAGCCGTTGCAACATATTCATCCGCCATCGCTGGAAGTCGGAGTTTTTTAAGAGAACCTATAAGTTCTTCGTGATTCATTAAGAACCTCCTATGTTTGGAACAAGACTGTCATATTGAGACAATCTAGGTTGAAGTGGTTTTTGTTGGTCATTCAAATTAATTTTGGTGGGATTGCCTAAGAGCAAATCTTTTATGGATTTAAAGTCGAAAATCTCACGACTTTCTAATTGAAGCTCCATGGCTGTAGATAAGTCCTGCCAACTCACATGCTGAATCAAGTTGATAACTCTTAAATATTCATGCTCGGCACGGCTTGAATCTTGTTGCTTGAGGTATTGATAAAAATTTTCAAACACATTTGTTGGAAAAAGAATGGATCGGTGAGCCCATCTTACCATGGCTTGCGGCTTACGAACTAAAGAAGGAAGGATATGTTCAAGAAGAAGACTATGCTCCCCATCAGGTTTTCTTTGATGGCGAGCGACAATCTCTTGCTTCCCTCCTGCACGATAGATCGTGACATGATAGGGACCCTGTACGGTTTTACAGGGAGCTTGGATCACCTCATCAGGTATGGAATATGTGGTTTTACCTATTCTCAAAGTCCCATAACCATTACTTTGACAAATATTCACCTTACAGAGAATATCTTCATCTCGTGGAGGCAAAGGCTTAAGAACTTTGGCCTCCTCCTCAAAGCGAGATTTGGTGGAGTCACTCTGATGCTGATCCATATAAGACTCTAAAAACTGATTCAAATGATCCCAGTCTTTAAAAACAATTCCTTTGTTTCTAACAATATTTTTTATCCGAGAACTGAAGGTTCGAATATCACGCTCCACATCTCCCTTGTCAGAGCCCTTCCCTGCGCGGCAGGGAAGAACCTTAAATCCATAGTATTGGATGGCTCGATCAAAAGATTGGGTGTAAATTCGCTGATTTCCTTTAAGAACTTTCTTCACACAGGGAGATAAATTATCAATACGGATGTTCGCACTCATCCCACCTATCTTTTCAAAAAAAGCATGCACCCCATCGATGAAACACTCATAGACAAGAAAGGGGTAGGCACGAACCCAACAGGTGCCACTACAAGGCAATGTTCCAAAATGGAGATGAACGATCTGAACACCATCGGCAAATGGTAAAGCAACCTTCTCCTTAAAATCAAACTGAGCCTGTTCTCCAGGATCATATCTTTGGCTGAAAAAACGCTCCTTGGGGCGAGAACCAAGAATCTCACAAACTCTTCTCTGAACCGTTCTCTCACTCCCACGATAACCCTCCTCAACTAATAGCTCATATATTTCACGGGCGGTGTTACTTGGGTTCAACTTCAAAAAGTACTTCACCCGATCCATATATCCATTAAGGGGATCTGGGCGAGTTCTTTTGGACCTCGCCTTGTACTTCGGTGGGGTGTTGGACTCACAGTACTTGCGCACCGTCTTACGATTGATCCCTAATTCACGAGATATTTCTGTCTTATTTTTACCACTGTGACTCAGGTCACGAATGCGGCCGAAAGTGTATTGACTAATCATAAGATCCTCCTCATTGCTAACCTTTTGAGTTGCAAGAGGGAGGGACTCTGTGAGCTTAGTATCTATATCAGAAGAAGAGACTTCATTGTCTAGTATTTGAACACTCCCTGAAGATTGGTCACTTTTCATTGGCGACAACCTCCATATTGAAAGTGGGACATTTTAATTGGCGACGGCTTTAAGGGAAGCCTGTCTTCAGAAAGAAATTCCATGAAAATTGAGGCAAATGTTGGAATCTTGTGGAATTTAAATACTTTAGAAAATGGGCACAGCCTAAACAGGCTTTTCTTGACTATATATTTAACCTCATTGAAATCCAGAAACAGTCTACAAATGAGAAATATGGAACCTGAATAGGCTGTCATGGAAGGACTCTCCAACACGGAGCCCCTTTCCAGGTCGACAAGAACCCAAAAGGAGTTCTTATCAGCTCGGAGCCTTTTTATGAGTAATATCAATTGATTATATGCGTCTCGGTTGACAATGCCAAAAATCACCATAGGTCCTCCTCTGAAAAGTGGCCACTTTTCATTGGCGACGGTGGGGCATTTTAATTGTCAGCTAACATCCATCTCGCCATGTAGAAAATATTTTAGCTGATGCGGGTCAGATTGGCCCTCAAACAAAAGCTTTTTGTCAGTCATTACTCAGGGTGGATGAGAGAGTTGGAAACAGGCAGATGCGTGGGGTGGTGTCCTTGGCTAAAAAATATCACTCTGATCTTATTGAAAAAGCAGCCATTCAGGCTGTGAGCAGAGGGGTCTTATCTCTTAGGGTCTTTAAAAGGCTTGTTGAGGAACTACAGCCCCCTGTGGATGAGAAAAAGATGGAATCCCACCTCACCCAAGACCACGACATCATTCGACCACCATCCGAGTATGCCATCTACTGGGATTTACATGCCAACAACGAAATCCACCACTCACCCTTACACCCTCATCCTAGCACCAACCTTACTTAATCCACCCCCCCCAACCCCTCTTCTAGAGGAAAGGAGCAATCACAATGCCAATGTCACCTACAGAAATACAAGAGACTCTCAAAAGCCTTAAGCTTATAGGCATGTTTGAAACATTTGAGGCTCGAAGTTACCAACACACACAGAACCAACAAAACTTCCAAGAGACCTTCTCATTGCTCTTACAGGATGAAAAGGATTTCAAGAAAAGCAAAAAATGTGAGAGACTCCTCAAAGCATCCAAGCTCACGGAAGAGTCCACCCTCACCGGCTTTGATTGGAATTTTAACCCAAAAATACCCAAGCCAATGATCTTGGAATTAATGAACTTGAAGTTCATCAAGCAGGGGGAGGGAGCCTTGCTTATTGGCTCCCCTGGAACTGGAAAAAGCCACATTGCAAAAGCTATAGCCACCAAGGTCTGTTCCATATCAAATTACAAGGTTTTGTATCAGGAAGCTCACAAGCTTTTTGAAAATCTCTTTGAGGCCAGGCAGCTGGGGCGCAGAAAGAGGTTCTACACCCAACTCATCCATGTGGACCTATTGATCATTGATGATCTTTTTCTTAGAAAGCGCATCCCACCAGAGGCTTGTGATGACTTCCAGGAAATCATTCTGGATCGATACTCAGCGAGAAAAAGCACTCTTATTACCTCCAATCGCATTATTGAGGACTGGGGAAAGTGTTTGGGCGATAATACCGTGGCCTCTGCCATCCTGGATCGCCTTCTCCACTGCAGCCAACTATTAAAATTTGAGGGAAAAAGCTACCGATTGAAGGAAGCTTCAAACCGACTTGTCAAGATAAAAAATTAAATGTAGGGTGAGCCCATCTTGTCAGATCACCCTAAATGGATGGTTTTGTTAGCCCACAAATGGATGGTTTTGTCCGCCCCGGGTAGGGCATAAGTGATAATTTTCGTCACTTTCTCATTTTGAACAGCATCAATTAAAGGTGACACTATGGAATATTTTTTTTGAATGAGTTACGATTCAGAAGAGATTTTTTAAAGAATAATTGGCAGTTAGAATATTTTTAATATGTGGAGGAGTTAAAATATTATGAGTGTTCTTAATGAATAGAAAAGAAGAAATAGAATATAAAGAAATAAGAGAATTGATTGATGAAATCATTAACAAATGCAGATATAAAAAGCCTATATTTAGAGGAATAAGTAAAATACAGGAATCAGATAGGGAAATTAGCTCTCCTTTATTTAGGAAATTTAATAAAAATAAAGAAGTGAAGGGTAAATCTCTTACACTTTTATATGCAGAAAGAGATATTATAGAAAATGCAAGAATTTACTTCCCTTCAAATACAAGTGATGTGGAAATTTTAACTGAGTTACGTCACTATGGCGCCGATGTGAATCTTATTGATTTTAGTCGTAGCTTATATGTTTCTTTATTTTTTATTTGTAATAAAAATTATAAAGAAGACGGCCAACTTATAATATTGGAAACTGATGGCCTAAAGATTCGCAAAGAAATTAAATATCCAGAGAATAGTCTCGAATTAAAATTTAAAAAAAGTAATAAAGAAGATAGCGTCGAACAAGAGGTCAATTCAAAATATAAAAACAACCCTCAGATTATAGAACCTACACAAATATTTTCTAGCAAGAATAGAGTGATATCTCAATCAAGTATATTTGTTTATTGCTATAAAGGATATTTAGACAAAAAAAGTTGTATTAAAGAAATAATAAAAAAAGAATATAAAAAAGATATTTTAGATTATATAGAAAAATATCACAATATTTCCCTTAAAACTATTTACAACGATGTAATAGGTTTTATCAAAAGTAATAATGATAATGGCAACTATATACTCGCCCACAATCATTATACTCACGGAGAATATCTTTATAAGAAATTTAATAGAGAAGGAGATAAAGTAAAAGATGAAGTAAAATCTATTAACGAAATTATCAATCAATATGACGAGGCAATTAATCTAAATCCTTACTATGTAGAAGCTTACGCAAGTCGTTCCTTGATGAAATTTATAATAATTCAAGATAAGGGTGCCCTTGAGGATATTAATAGATCTATTGAATTAGATTCTAATAATTCAATCCATTATTTGCAAAGAGGGTATATTAGATTAAAAAATAAGGATTTTGAAAATGCGATGATTGATGTTGAAAAGTCTATTCAATTGGACCCCAGTAATAATCTATCTTACTGTCTCCGAGGTGAAATAAGGTTGGAACAAAAATTGTATGAAAAGGCTATTGATGATTTCAATACAAGTATTGAATTTCAAGAGCCTGTAAACTATATAGCTCATTATTCCCGAGGTCGGGCTTATTATTATTTAAGGCATTTTGAAAAAGCTCGTGATGACTTTAAAAAAGCTCTTACACTCAATCCACCTAAAGAAGGTAGAGAGATGTGTGAGAAATATATAAGTTGTATAAATAAATTGTAACTATTCAGGGGGTGCTGCATTAATTCGAACAATTTTTTTAAAAAAAGTATAAAAATTCTTGACAAGTTTTTGAAGCAAACGACCTCTTTCATTTGTTCTTTATCGAATATGTTCCTGCATATGGCTTAAACTCTCTGAGAGCCATAGTATTGAAAGATTGTGAAACATAGGTCGCGGGGGGCACTTCTCATTCCTTTTGCTTCTTAGAACGAATCCTAGTGCATTTTTTTTAATGAAAAAAAGGCATGTTAATATTTTCATAAGGTAAGTATGAAAATAGAAAATATTGACGTGTCTTCAGCCATAAATAAAATCAGGAAGCTTCTTAAGAAAGAGAAGTCCCTTTCTCCCGCTTTTATTGTGGCCATTGAGTTGTTGATCAAAATCATCACTATTCTAGTAAATCAAAAAAAATTAAATAGTCAAAACAGTAGTATTGCCCCTTCTCAAGATCCGAATGGCCCTAAAAAGAAACCTAAGGAAGAAACTGGTAAGAAGCCAGGAGGACAACCCGGACACGAAGGAGCTACTTTAAAACCCGTGGATACTCCAGACAAGGTGGAGTTCATTTCTATTAATAAAGAGGAACTTCCTCCAGGTGATTACATTTCTTCTGGAGTTGAAAAGCGTCAAGTATTTGAGGTAGACCTTTCTGTGCATGTCACGGAGTATCAAGGAGAAATCCTCGAAGACCAAGATGGGAATCAGTGGGTTGCAGGTTTTCCAGAAGGAATCAATAACCCAACTCAATATGGCCCTTCTGTGAAAGCTCACTCAGTTTATATGTCCCAGTTTCAGTTAATCCCTCATCTTCGAGTCGCAAGTTACTTTAATCAATGGGGTCTATCGCTTGCTGGATCTACGGTACACAATTTTAACAAATCTGCCTTTGAGGCTCTGGAAGCTTTTGAGGAGTGGGCAAAGGAAACTCTTCTGAACTCACCTTTGATTCATGCTGACGAAACTGGAGTGAATGTTAATGGGAAGAGGCTGTGGTTTCACCTCTTGTCCAATGATACTGTGGTTCTCTATCAGGTGGACGAAAAAAGAGGCGCAGAGGCTATGGATCGCATGGGAATTCTTCCAAAATACACAGGGATTGTTTGTCATGACCATTGGAAACCTTATTATACATATACTTCCTGCATTCATGCCCTTTGCAATGCGCACCATTTAAGGGAGCTTCAAAGAGCTTGGGAGCAAGATGATCAAAAATGGGCAAAAGAAATGAAGTCTCTTTTAGAGACAATAAACAAAGAGGTGCACGATACGCAGAACCAATGCCTTTCACAAGACCGAATTGAATATTACAAAGAGAAATATCGAAATATTCTCTTCGAAGGGGAAAAGGAATCTCCATTAATGGAGAGGACAGAGAAAAAAAAGAAGGGAAAGGTTAAACAATCCAAATCTAGAAATTTACTAGATCGACTGAGAAACTTTGAAGATGATACCTTGCTATTTATGAAGGACCCCATAGTTCCATTTACGAATAATATAGCAGAAAATGATCTGAGAATGACCAAAGTTCAGCAGAAAATATCTGGGTGCTTTCGTTCGTTGATGGGAGCCAAGACATTTTGTAGAAACCGAAGCTTTCTCCTGACTTGCCAGAAAAATGGCATAGAACCTAAAGATGCTCTAAATATGCTATTTCAAGGAAAACTTCCCTCATTTATGACTCGAATTCGCCCACCCCCTGAATAGTTACAATAAATTTATAAAAAAGAACGATAAGAAGCTGTAGTCCGACGTCTCTTTTCAAGGAAAATTGTTTCTGAATATGAGCCTGAATGAGTTACGATTCAGTAGGTGGGTCTTCTTTTTTAGAGAATCTAAGATCTCTAGAATTTGCTGTCATGAAGAAATTTGCTTTCGGTTCAAATTTCCAAGGCTCCCATTTTTCATGTCGCTTATCTTTATAAATATTTTTGGACATTTTTTTAAAAATTTGAAAATTACGCTCTTCTCTTGCTTCAATATCTGAACTCATTTTCTACTCCTTAGTAGGAAATAATTTTCTTGATAGTAAATGCTCTTGCTCAATGATTGATCCTAGGTTTAGTCTTATTCGAGGTAGAGCAGATTTTCTACCAAAATTAAAATCTATGACTCGACCATTATCACTTCTCAAGATTTCATCTCCAGAGCTTAAAGTCAAAGAAAATAGATCAAAGAATCTCCGCGGACCAACTCCTGTGAATGGTTCAAAGTGTAGCTTGTTTTTCTCATTCTTATCTTCTGAAATAGCATCATCATGCAATTTTTTAGCCAAACTTTTAGGGTAAGGCTCTACATAAACGACTCTCTTAATTCCTGCTGAAATTATATGCTTCGCACAGTTGTGGCATGGGTAAGTTGTTGTAAATAATGACAACCCTTTGCTCTGTATTCCCAACCGGTTCATCAACAAAAGTGCAGCCATTTCAGCGTGAACAGCACGCCCATATTCTGTTATGCCTTTGAATTCGCTGTCATCAATTTCTCTTTTTATGATATCCTTAACTTCTTTAATTTTATTGCCCGCTATTTCTTTAAGCTCGCTGTCTGATGAGACCCCTTTAATTATTTCTTCTACGATCTCCTCTCTCCTTTTTTTATTTGAATCATATCCTCTAGCGTAATCTCTTTGGTCCATCCCTGTAAGATAATCATCTGACCAATATTGGCCACCACCAAACTTTGGAGCGTCATTTGCTCCTTGGGCAACAATTTCCCCCTCTGAAGTAACAATGACTGCCCCCACTTGTCGAGACAAATCAGCAGATCTTAACGAGGCTGCGTACGCATGAAACATGGCATACTCATCTTTATTAGGTGTGTGATATGGATGGCCAAATATTAAATCTATAAATCTAGATAGTTCTCTATCTAACCTAGTTTTATTATCAATTGGAATAAATACATCAGACTTATGAAATGAATCACTCACCTTTTGTCCATATTTTTTTATGTTATCTTGCTCTAATTTTAGTAATTTCTTTGCATTATTTTCAGCAATACCTTCTTCCTTGTTAAGGTAATTTAGCCTCTCAGGTATATCACTATACAATCCTATTAAGAAGAAACTACTCCCATAGAGAGAGCGTATTTTTTCAATTTCTTTGTAGTGCTTAAATCCATTTATAAGGAACGCAGTTTTTTTGTTTCTCTCAGATTTGTCTTCCCTTAAAGAGTAGATACTAGAAATCGCTACTTCAGCTAAATAATCAGGCTTATTTTCATTTCTTAACTTATCTCCCATTTTGATTAATTCTTTCTTTCTCTCAAAAGGGGTCTCTGGAATTTTACCTTTGTCTTCTTTATACTTGTCCTCTAAAAACTTACTTATTTTAATGGGCTCAAGAATATAATTGTAATCTTTCAATATATTCTCTAGGGAATTTGTGAATTTTTTTACATCACAACCCATTGGTGCAATGAGGCCCAAGTATATGTCGTTGTCATCGTCGTTGTTTTCTTTACTTCTCATCTTGTTGCTCATAGATCATAATTTATTAAATATATGCAAGGCCATTGCTGGGGAAAAGAACTGATGGGTACAAAGGTACAATAAGAAATAATTATAGTCAAACGGTCGAGTGGCCTGGCGCAGGGCAATAACTCAGGTCTGCTCGCTTGTTTATTGATTTTATTGATGATCGACACAACGTCTTGAGTGAACCAAGTATCAGCCTGTTCTGGAAAATTTCTCTAATATTTCTCTTCCCTCCTGTAGGAGACTTGCCTAACAAGAAAGTGGTTGATATAGTTGTAAGCAAATGACTGTCAGACAGAAGATGACAGGGACCAGTGTATGAGTCATAAGTAATAGTGTTTGTGGCTCTGGTATGTTCTTTGAAAATTTAATATGGATGACGACAGAAGAAGCGGCTCGGTATTTGCGTAAAAGTGCCAATGCTTTAAGAATCATGGTTTATAAAAGATTCTTAAGGTTAGAAAATTTCGTCGAAGACTCTGCTTTTTAAGAGGAATGAACTGGATGCCTTGATTGAAACCTCACTTATTAAAGGAGGTTATTGTTATGGCAGTTAGTACATACAAGGAAAATGGTAGAGAATTTTATTGTGTTTATGTTCAAGCAAAAGGAAAAGAGGATAAAAATTTGAGACTTCAACGTAAGAGAAAGAAAATTGTTTCTTTTCGGGAGGCTCAAAAACTTGAAAAAGCTCTTTTCAAAGAAGTTATCGAGCAGATTGCAAAGATTGAAGGTCGCGGGTTGACTTGGCGAGAGATTATCGACAGATGGGAGATTAAAGCCCGTCGAGGGGATCTCGGAGACAAGTATCAAAACAATTACTTGATTCAAACTCATGTGAATCGGTTGAACGAATACACAAAGATTTGGCTTCAACGCAGAGCTTCTGATTTGACCAAAGGTGATGGAAGGCAGGTTTTAAATGCTGCCAAAGCTGATGGTGTAACAGGAAGTTCTTTGAAGAAAATCAAAACTTCAGTGAATGTTGTTTTTAACTGGGGAATCGAAGAGAAGTATATTGTTGGTACATCTTCAACCCCAGTTGAGGGTCTTTGTGTTTCAGACAAAGTGGAGAAGGTTCCTCAAATTTTAACTCTTGAGGATATTCGGACTTTGCTTGGAAGGGCGTGCAAACTTGACCACCCTTGGTATCCCATCTGGGCATTTGCTTTTTTAACTGGTATGAGAAGTGGCGAGCTTAAAGCCCTACAGTGGAAGGATATAGACCTTGAGAAGCGTATAATAACGGTTTCCAAGTCCTATAGCCCCCATTTAAAGGGTATTAAAGGCACAAAGGCTGGGTACTGGAGAAATGTTCCCATTTCACCGGAACTTGAAGGGATTATTTCCGGCTTAAAAGAAGGCCAGAAACTAACACCTAAAGACTTTGTGTTACCTCGTCACTACACTTGGACAAATGGGCAAGCTGGGGAGGTTCTCAGAGGCTTTTTGAAAGAGCAGGGGATAGACAAGGATATTGTTTTTCACACGCTCAGAGCTTGCTTTGCGACTCATATGCTAGCTCAGGGGGCCAATCAAGCCACTGTTATGAAAATCGGTGGATGGAAAGATATAAAGACTTTCCAGATTTATGTTCGATTGGCTGGTGTTGAGGTCCATGGGGCAACAGATATTTTAAGTGTCTTGCCTAAGATTCGACCTGTCACAACTGATAAAGTTGTGAGTTTAAGTGACCATGCGAGGAGAGCCTAACCAGGCTTTCTCCACAAAAGAATTATTTTTTTGAATATTTCCTGAAATGTTTCTTCTGACTTCTAAAGTAATCCATATAGGAATCTCCATGTGAGGTGTGTTTCTGAGTATTTCCTGAAAACGCTTTTCAGAGCTTCCAATTAGAGGGCCGGTTGTTAAAATCACTGAAGGTTTCCAATTCACCCCAGAAGGAATCAAAAAGGAGGAACAAGAAAACCCTCAGTCATGATGAAATTAGTCAAATGAAGGTTATTCTTCAGCCCGTACCTTTGAATGAAGCAAAGAATTACAATCGACTCATAAGGCTTTGTCAGCTTATTTATCCTCACCGAGGGTCTTTAGAGTCAGACTGTAGGAAAAAGGAAAAAGACACTAAAAAAAATAATTTTATGTGAGTGATGACGGAAAATAACTGGACTTTTAAGTTGAAAATGACTAAAGTTAAAACACTAAAACATAGCTGCTCATTATTGATGGAAGCTGGAAAGGGAACGATAGAGTATGAGAAAAGTAGCGCTTTATTGTCGAGTGAGTACCGATGAGCAGGCAAAGAATAAGGAAGGGTCTATCACTTCTCAAGTTCAGCGACTTCAAATGAAAGTCAATGAGAAAAACTCCTATGAGAATGGTCAATGGGGAAAAGTGGTGGGTATCTATAAAGATGAAGCTTATTCCGGGAAGAATACAGACCGCCCTGAATTTCAACGCATGTTGACCGATGTAAAAACACAGCGAGTGAATACCATCCTTATTACGGAGTTGTCTCGATTGAGTCGCTCAGTCACCGATTTTTTAAGTTTCATTGAAGAGCTTGAAGACCATGGTTGTGACTTTATTTGCCCTCAATATGATTTTGATACCACAAGTCCCGCAGGTAAAGTCTTTATGACTATCATTATGGCCCTCGCCCAGTTTGAGCGAGAATTGACTGCCGAAAGAATTAGAAATAACTTTCACGCCCGTGCCTTACGGGGGTTGTCCAATGGGGGAGTGCCTTTTTTGGGCTATGATAGAGACCCTACTCAGTCAGGACAACTTTTGGTGAATACCCATGAAGGGGTGATTGTAAAGAAAATATTTGACTTATACTTAGAGGGTAAGAGTCTTTCAGAATCGGCAAAATATCTCAATGAGGAAAACATTAAAAATAAGTCATGGATAAGCAAAGATGGAAAAGCCTGCGGAGGGCAGCCTTTTCGTGCCACTTCGGTTTTGCGAACACTGACCAACTATGCCTATATTGGAAAGCGAGAAGTAAACAAGAGAAACAAAAAATTAGTCTCGGAATCTCTCAAGACTGAAGAACAATATACTCTTGTTGATTCCAGTTGGAAGGCCATTATAGACCCTGAAACTTTTCAAAAGGCCCAAACAAAGCTTAATATCAATAAGAAAGTTAAGAAGCCCATGAACTTTGATTTTTGCTATTCAGGCATCATGGTATGCGACGAGTGCGGAGCGCCTCTTTCTGGTAAGACGGGGACAGGTAGAAATAGAATCTATTTCTACTACGGGCACAATAGAAAGACATCCTGTAAGGTTCAAAGATATGATGCTGAGGCTCTAGAAAAGGTTCTTCGTAGACAGCTTTTCACCCTTATCAACAATGAAGCCATGGGCAAGCAATTCATTCAAGCTTTGTCTGAACAGGTTCAAGGCTCTTCCAAAATCTCGGAGGCTCTCCTCAAAAAGACCCAGGAGGATATTGGAAAACGCCACTCTGAAAATGAGAGACTTATCAATCTTATGGCCGATCATGCAGAAGCCCAAGGGCTAGATGCCCTGCTGGGCCGTATCAAGAAAAATGAGGCCGAGATACTTGAGTTGAAAGCTCAACTGTCAAAACTTGAGGAACAGCGCATCATAGAAGCGGCGCAACCCACCATCGACCCACAGTTTATTCTCTCTGGCATCAAAAAGTTTCGCGAAGATGGGTTTCGCAAAGCTAAGGTTTCCAAGAAAAGAGCTATTGTGCAAGATGTTATCAAGACGATTCATGTCCATCCCGATAATGTGATTCGCATTGATTTTTGGACCAGTGAGAGTCAGTCTAGCGTTGCTGTAAAGGATGCATTTCAATCAGGAGTTGTTCTCCCTTTTCAGCCCCTAGGTAGGCCACTTGAGGCATCTTTTCGTGAGAATGCCTCTCGTGAGGATAGGTTTTCCGATATAAAAAGAGCTGCAAATTTAGGTGTCTATATTCTCCCACAAGGGAGAATGACGCCCAAAAGCAGCCTCGGCGGCAGTTTCGGGCCTTCTCTGGCCCACGGTTCGTCCAGCGTTGTAACTGGTGGAGGTGGTGGGAATTGAACCCACGTCCATAAGTCTTTCACATTAAGGCAAAGCTACATGCTTAGTCTATGTTTTATAGGTGACCTATAGACCTCCACAGACAAAGTGCTATAAGTCCCTCCTCCAGTGATTTAAGTTGCAATTCCTGGAGAAACCAACTTGCGACCGAGGTAGTTTGAGTGACATCTCTCCACACCCACTACCTTAGTGCGAAGAGACGTAGCTGAACCGATTAGGCAGCTAGTGCATAGTTGCTATTATCAACTATAGTTTTACCCGTTTTGAAGAGGACCTCGGGTGCCTCTGCATGCTCCTTAAGCTTCAATACCCATGTCGAATCCATGTCACCCCCATAAAACAAGTCAAAAAAATAATGTCATGTTTTATGTACAACGATATTGATTCCACCCTAAAGATAACATAAGCACTTTTATCGTACAACTATAAATACCTGAAATTCCCCAAAGTTATCGAATTGGGTCAAAAATAACGACACCAAGACGCATCACATTAAAATGCATTGACTCACAATAAAGGTAACTTTGCTCGGTGCGATATTTTTAGGAAATCACCGAATGACTCATAAATATCTTACCCTAGACTCAATGCCGTTTCCTTAAGCCACCACACCCCTCTGCCTCTGCGTTAAGTAAGCTATTTCTTTTAAAAGAACTCCCAGCCCTTTTGATAGACCTTTCATAGCTTCTTTTGAAGTGCCTCCTCTTCTCCATTGAAATCTTCATCAGCAACTTTATCTGCTTCCTAAATTTCTGATAGAGCCCCGCAACAAAAAGGGGGATGCTATCCATTATGAAATCAAGAATCAGTTTAAAGTTAGGTTTTTTGTAGTCATTTTTTACCAACTGATTCACACTGTCTTCATCCTCATTTATGCTCATTTGAATCTTTGTATAATTGAAGAGCCAAAAATAAGAATACAGCTCTTGCAATATTCCATTAAGGCTTGTTGAGTGCCACTGCTCCATTTTCATTGTCGATGTAAAATCACGAAATGTCGTTTCTATTTCCCAACGACGAGAGTAAAGAGCAACCATATCCTTCTTGTCCAAGGAGCCATGCGGAAGATTAGTGGCCAAAACAGAGAACTCCCCAGTCTTTGGGTTTTTATACTTATAGAGATGAATGACCACCCCCTCAATAACCATTTGTGAATACCAACCTGGGCCATTAAATAAATTTACGATGGGGATAAAAGTAGAGCCTCGCTTACAACGCGCAATAAAGAAGTTACTGGCTTGAGCATGGGCCTTAATAATCTCTGTAGATAAATAAAGCCTATCGTAGAGAGTTATGCTATTACTCTCAAAACTACCTATCATTTGAATAGCATTGGCGATTTCGTTGAGAGCGGGAGAATAGCAAAGATTCTTTGTCACACCCGATAAAACGTCATAAGCATGAGATAGATACATACGTAAGAAATGAGTTTCCATCTCATTTGGGCAAGGGTACCCACAATAACCCTCCTTTAAAAGATCTTTAGAGCGAGGAAGTGCTAATTGGTCGCCATCTATGGCATAGATATAAAAACCATGAAACGTTTTTCTCAATGGTTCGTAGTCTGTAATCAGAGATTCAAAGATATCTTTGAAAAATAGGTAAGAAATACTTTGACGTATCTTGCTGAGACTGCTTTTGACTGGCATGAGAAGCAGGTCACCAAAATGAGTCCATACCGTCTTAAGAGCGATTTGGTAGCCTTCGTAATTTGTTCCGGAAATAAGATAGATAATGGTAAAAAAGAAAATTTGAGGATTAAATTTTCGATTCCTTTTTTGTTTTTCTGGATCGACAAGGTGCTCTGGCTTGAAGGAAGAATCAAGTTTTGGTAGAATAAAATGGTCATCTGTGACGCGAACTCGTCATTTGGGGGCTTTCGAGATCAATATTGGATTGCATGTGACTTACTCCTTGGTTGAGGGTTGGGTGTAAAATAAAACAAGTCTTATTCTTGTCGATTTATCTAATGATTTCAAGAGATTTTTCTTAAGGAAACGGCATTGATTCAGGGGGTGGGCGAATTCGAGGGGACTGTAAAAATAATTGTGTAACTGCAATTTTTTTCTTAAATCTTAAAGCCACTTATGTGGCTCCACTCCTGGTAAAAAGCACAGTCCCATATTATTCGTCAATGTATAATTGACATTTTTTCCTTCAAGCGATTTTGTCAGTCACAATGCATTATTAAGTTAATGGGGAGGTGGACATCTTCGCTGGTCTATATAATTGGCCTCTTTAGTTACTCTGGACTTTTGATTGTATTATGGAGCCGTAATGGGATCATATCAGAACTGGAAAGAACTCAAATAAATAATTATCATCTTGGTTGAAAAAAAATCAGCAATGGCTCTCTCAAAAAAATGGAAATTCCAATCTCATCAAAGGGTTCATGTGTTTAGGTTCCCATACTATATTACCCCCTTTTTTTTATTTTTTTTAACTTAGGATATTCGAGAAATACCAGAATTGGGATGAAATATGAAAAAAAATGGAAACCCAAATCTGCACCAAGAGGGCATGTATTTAGGTTCCCATACTATATTACCCTAACCATAGTCTCGGTATTCCAGTACTTCTGTCAACGCCTTAGAGGGGCTTTTAAGCCCCCTTATAAGGCAGGTGGTGGACCTTATTAAAAAACTTAGTTGTCAAAACGGTCACCGTATTCAATGGCAAACCTGTTCATGGCTGGCTTCCAGTTGTGTAATGGTCGTGTCCATCGCTTAGAGGCCATTTTTATCGCTAAATATACAACTTTTAAAGCCGACCGATCACTGGGAAATATCTTACGATTTCTGATCGCCTTGCGGATCACGCTATTTAACGACTCTATGGCGTTTGTGGTATAAAAAATCTTTCTGATTTCATCCGGATAATCGAAAATAGTGATGAGATTGTCCCAATTCCTACGCCAAGACTTTTCAATATTAGGATACTTTGAAGACCACTTGGTACAAAATTCCTCAAGGGCCTTTTCAGCTTCTGTCAGAGTCGTAGAGCCATAAATGGACTTGAGGTCTTGGGCGACAGCTTTCATATCCTTGGAAGGAACATAGCGAAGGGAATTGCGGACCATATGGACAATGCACAGTTGCACTTTAGACTTGGGAAAAGCCGCTGAAATGGCTTGAGGAAAACCTGTAAGACCATCTACAGAAAATATAAATACATCTTTCAACCCTCGATTTTGCAGCTCAGTCAAAACACTCAACCAAAACTTTGAACCCTCATTTTCAGAAATCCATAGGCCCAACAAGTCTTTCTGACCCTCCTCTGTAATACCAAGAGCTAGGTAAATCGCCTTATTAATAACTCTCTTGTCTTGATGGACCTTCACCACGATACAGTCCAAAAATACGATAGGGTAAGTGCTATCCAAGGGGCGGTTCTGCCAAGCCGTAACTTCATCAATAACAGCATCCGTCACGTTGGCTATCACTGAGTGGGATATCTCTGCACCATGGTAGAGGTCTTTGATAGCTCCTTGAATATCCCTGGTCGTCATTCCCCTCGCATAGAGGGTCAGGATACTGTCTTCAAAGCCCTCAAGACGAGTCTTACCCTTGGGAATGACTTGAGGTTCAAAGGAGGCACTTCGGTCACGGGGGACCTGAAGCTCCACCTCGCCTTTCTCTCCCTTTATGGTCTTTCTACTGTAACCATTGCGAGTGTTGGATTTGCGGGTCTCAGACTTCTCATGCCTCTCATAACCTAGGTGATCGTCCATTTCCGCATTAAGGGCCGTCTCTAAAACAACCTTCATCAGTTGACCCGTTATGTCGGATAAATCCTTTTGGGTCTTGACGTTCTTCGCTAGTTCCTTGCCTATTGTCTTGATATCCATTCTGCCTTCTCCTTTCAGGATGATAGTTCATCCTAATATGATTCGGCAGTTACACAAAATAGTTTACAGGCTCAAGGAGTAAGTCACATGCAATCCAATATTGATCTCGAAAGCCCCCAAATGACGAGTTCGCGTCACAGATGACCATTTTATTCTACCAAAACTTGATTCTTCCTTCAAGCCAGAGCACCTTGTCGATCCAGAAAAACAAAAAAGGAATCGAAAATTTAATCCTCAAATTTTCTTTTTTACCATTATCTATCTTATTTCCGGAACAAATTACGAAGGCTACCAAATCGCTCTTAAGACGGTATGGACTCATTTTGGTGACCTGCTTCTCATGCCAGTCAAAAGCAGTCTCAGCAAGATACGTCAAAGTATTTCTTACCTATTTTTCAAAGATATCTTTGAATCTCTGATTACAGACTACGAACCATTGAGAAAAACGTTTCATGGTTTTTATATCTATGCCATAGATGGCGACCAATTAGCACTTCCTCGCTCTAAAGATCTTTTAAAGGAGGGTTATTGTGGGTACCCTTGCCCAAATGAGATGGAAACTCATTTCTTACGTATGTATCTATCTCATGCTTATGACGTTTTATCGGGTGTGACAAAGAATCTTTGCTTTTCTCCCGCTCTCAACGAAATCGCCAATGCTATTCAAATGATAGGTAGTTTTGAGAGTAATAGCATAACTCTCTACGATAGGCTTTATTTATCTACAGAGATTATTAAGGCCCATGCTCAAGCCAGTAACTTCTTTATTGCGCGTTGTAAGCGAGGCTCTACTTTTATCCCCATCGTAAATTTATTTAATGGCCCAGGTTGGTATTCACAAATGGTTATTGAGGGGGTGGTCATTCATCTCTATAAGTATAAAAACCCAAAGACTGGGGAGTTCTCTGTTTTGGCCACTAATCTTCCGCATGGCTCCTTGGACAAGAAGGATATGGTTGCTCTTTACTCTCGTCGTTGGGAAATAGAAACGACATTTCGTGATTTTACATCGACAATGAAAATGGAGCAGTGGCACTCAACAAGCCTTAATGGAATATTGCAAGAGCTGTATTCTTATTTTTGGCTCTTCAATTATACAAAGATTCAAATGAGCATAAATGAGGATGAAGACAGTGTGAATCAGTTGGTAAAAAATGACTACAAAAAACCTAACTTTAAACTGATTCTTGATTTCATAATGGATAGCATCCCTCTTTTTGTTGCGGGGCTCTATCAGAAATTTAGGAAGCAGATAAAGTTGCTGATGAAGATTTCAATGGAGAAGAGGAGGCACTTCAAAAGAAGCTATGAAAGGTCTATCAAAAGCGCTGGGAGTTCTTTTAAAAGAAATAGCTTAACGCAGAGGCAGAGGGGTGTGGTGGCTTAAGGAAACGGCATTGACCTAAGGACATGAGCATGCGTTTTTTGGATTTGCCTTTTTCTCTGTAGGACTCCACAAGGTGGTAGTAGCACCCTGAAATCCCTAAAAGTTGTAACTAGGTTTAATGTATTGCGTTAACTTTCCTCTCTTCCTATGGAATTGGCTGCTGTCAACGGTTTGAGAGGTTTAATAGTATTAATATATTTAATATGATTCATAAGAATTTGCTGCGAAAGGTCCTCTTCGTCCCCATTGGATAGATGAGGCATAGTGGTAGCCACAGCCACCGTCACATTTGAAACAGATAAAAAACATCATTTTGTCTTGGGAAGCCCATCTATTTGGAAGGCTGAAAAAATATCCTTTTGTTTTTTAGACAGCTCTCCAAGCATCAGATCACCTGTAGCTAATTCATAAAATTTTAATCGGTCCATCATTTTGTAAATTTCTATTTTAGACATTTTTTTATATAACTTCTTATCTTTCATAACAGTATCAATATGTGAAATTAAAATTAAAGAGAGAAAATTAATAAAGATGCTTCCCCTCATATTCATGAGAGAATGAACTCGACTTCTCCTTCCATTAATATCATGCTTGAATGAGAAAAATACTTTCTCAATGATATCTTTGTTTCGATATAAACTCAATATATTTGTTTTCTTTAAATCATGACTATTTGTAATTAATATCATAATACCCAGCGTAGAAGATTCTTCATTAATATTTTCTTCATTTAAAGAAATCTTAAATGGAGTGCAATCAGAGATATTGAGAAACCTTTTTTTATTTCCTAAAGTTTCTTTCATATAGGAACTAGCTTGTTCTTCTGATTTCAAATCTTTCTCAAGAAAGAGTTTCATAAAATCAAGCAACTCTTTCATTAACACAGATTCCTCATAAACCCTTCTTTCTTTGTCTAAGAAAATATGAGCCGTACAATCAAATCCTCCGATTTTTATTGATTCTTTGCAATGCGAATAAATTTCCTCATTAAAAGTAAAAGAGCATGATGGAGATTTTATTTTCTCATTTAAAGCCACAGCAAGCTCTCTTGAGAGTTTTGTTCTAAAACTCATGGGTATCAAATACTTCAATTCCTTACGATGCAGTCCCTTAATATTTTCTACACTAGAAAAACCCTTATCCATAACTAAACAATCTAAATCTAATTTATAACTTGTTATGATCTCAATAATATTCGATAAAGTTTTGACATCCGGTATACTTCCAGGATAGATTCTGTACGCTATAGGCGTATGAGTTTTATTGTCTTCAGATTTCCTACTTATCAGACCTAAGTTTATTTGTTCGAGATTCTCTCCATCTCTGTTGTAACCTTTCTCTAAAAATTCATTATTCATAGAGTAGGAAGAAAAGGATGTGATGTCAAACATTACCGTACCAGAACCCTTCACTTGATTTATCCATTCGCTAAAGAAAGATTCTATCTTTTTTTGATCTCTCCCAAGATCACATAAGAGATTGCTTATTTTTTGTGACGACATAAAATTTTTCTTTGAAACATAAGCTTCTTGACACCACATATCGTAAAGATAAAAGGGCTCTCTTTTGATTATTTTAAAAAAAGCTAAATGCAAATAATGTTCGTAATTATCTGGATAAATTTTAGACAATGTTTTTAGAAGATTTAGTTGTTCGCATATTTTCTCTAAGAAAAATAAGGCTCCCACATTATAGGAGCCTATGGGAATCTTTTTTCTTTTGGTCTTAATTTGACCTGTAAACTCATCCTTTCTTCCAAGGTAGATGCGTTTTTGCCTGGCCTGCTTTTTTTCCTTGTCCCAAAAGCTTTCAACTTTATAGACATAGGTTTTTCCCTTATTTTTTTGCTCAAAAGTGTATGACATCGTTAATATTGTAACTATGCTTTTGAAGAGATGACAATCTCTTAATCAAAGTGAAGGCCTTCTCAGACAATAATCAGGACTTAAGTCCTACACCTAGTTACAACTTTTAGGGATTTCAGGTAGCACTGACCTTTTGAGTTTTTAGTCGTTTGGATGTACATGAGGATATTTTCTACATATTTCTATGATATATCAATATTTAAAACGATAAAATCCTATTTTGTTTTCTACACTTTTTTTACGTCAATTTTAATTTTTCCAGCAGCTACCATTATATTTCAGTACAACCCCAATTTCTGGAAATTTCGCATTTTAACGCAGATGCTGCTGTCAAACTCGGGAGAACTCAAAAAGGTTGCGACCTTAGAGAGGCTGATCTCACAGGTGTTAACTGACAATTAAAATGCCCCACCGTCGCCAATGAAAAGTGGCCACTTTTCAGAGGAGGGTTATCGTGATTCTTGGCATTGTCAACCAAGTGCAAAATTTCACCTTGTTTGCCCATAGACACCTCCTCGTTAATGCGTAGCGCAGAAAGAATATCTATGAAGACTCTAAGTGGGTCAAACTAGGTGAAATTTTGCACCTATCAGACACCTCAGAGTTAATTGCACAAAAAATGGGCAAAGACTAGACTTTAGGCTTCGACCACAAAGCACTCAAATCAATCTCTATGGCTTCAAACGGAGGGGATGAAAACTTGTCGCTTTCTGCAAAAGCAGTTTTTAGACGATAAGACCCATCGTCAAAAACCAAAATCTCTAAGGTCTTAGCTATTGGGTCTACAATCCAGTAATAAGGAATCATATTGGCTGCATATATCTGCAACTTTGAAATCTTATCATAACGAGCGGTTGATGGAGACAAAACCTCACAAACCCAATCTGGAGGTAGCTCAAAATAGGCTGTTTCTGGAAGCTCTGGCAAGCGACTAACTTTCCATCCTGCTAAATCAGGGACAACAGTATTTTTTTTCTCTCTCTTTTGAACAGGTTTTTTAAAATGAAGTTCTGGTTCACCAATGATCCACCATCCACCGGGGCCTCCGTTTTTTCCTTTTTGAAAAGGGCCTATAAGTTCTTCTCCTAAGGATGAAGATGTAACAGCGTGCTTGGGAGCCGGTCGAGGAGAGACCACAAGTTCATCGTTAAAAATTTCACCAACTACATTTTCTGGTAAATCGCATAGTTCTTCCCATAAGCTTGAATATGTTTTTACATTTTTTGCTTCACTCATGAAATAACTCCTCTGAATATGTTAAACTTCTAAAATAATTCACGTGGTGATAAAATAAAAGCACATCGCTTCAAATGGGTACTCCTATCAATTATTTTTAATCGGATTCTTCAGGTTCCATTGGATACCACAAAGCACCTAAGTCAAATTCTATGGCCTCAAATGGAGGAGCTGAAACCCTTTCGTCTTCTGAAAAAGCCACTTCAAATTTATAAGACCCTCCATCAAAAACTAGAATCTCTAATGTTTTAGCTATTGGGTCGATAATCCAGTAGTAGGGAATTTTATTTGCAGCATATATTCGCAATTTTGAAACCCTGTCATAACGAGCCGTTGATGGAGACAACACTTCACAAACCCAATCTGGCGGTAATTCAGAATAAGCGGTCTTTGGCAATCTTGGGAGACGCTCTTTCTTCCACCCAGCAAGATCAGGTACAACAACATTTTCTTTTTCTTTTCTCTGAGGAGGATCTTTAAAGTGAAGTTCTGGCTCATGGAGAATTATCCAACCTCCCGGCCCACCATTTCCAAAACGGAATGGTCCGGCGATTAAAACACCCAAATCAGAAGATGCAGCTACATGTCTTAGAGATGGTCTAGGAGAGACAATAAGTTCATCGTTAAAAATCTCACCAACTACATTATCAGATAAGGAGCAAAGTTCTTCCCACAAACTCTTTTCTACTCGCAAATTCTCAGCCTTACTCATAATTGCTCCTATGGATTCTTAGAATCTATTTCCTTCTTCCAAATTGTAAGCTTAGAAATTCTTCGCAGTTGAAGCGCTCATCTGAACATGGTGGAGCCTAGCGGGTTTGAACCGCTGACCTCCACGCTGCCAGCGTGGCGCTCTCCCAGCTGAGCTAAGGCCCCATGGGTCGCATTCTATTCTTTGTGAAAAGCTCTGACAAGATAAAACTTTATTTTTATACCTGAATTACCCAGCGTTTTGAATTAGTACTTTGTAAAAAAAGTCTTGCCCTACATTGAATTAATCAATCTTACTTGCGAGAATACTGGAGTTCCCCAAAAAAACCTCCACCCCAAGGGGCAATGCCGTTTCCTTAAGAATAATTTCTTGAAATCATTAAATAAATCGACAATAATAAGACTTGTTTTACTTTACACCCAACCCTCAACCAAGGAGTAAGTCACATGAAATCCAATATTGATCTCGAAAGCCCCCAAATGACGATTTCGCGTCACAGATGACCATTTTATTCTACCAAAACTTGACTCTTCCTTCAAGCCAGATCACCTTGTCAATCCAGAAAAACAAAAAAGGAATCGAAAATTTAATCCTCAAATTTTCTTTTTTACCATTATCTATCTTATTTCCGGAACAAATTACGAAGGCTACCAAATCGCTCTTAAGACGGTATGGACTCATTTTGGTGACCTGCTTCTCATGCCAGTCAAAAGCAGTCTCAGCAAGATACGTCAAAGTATTTCTTACCTATTTTTATTGGGTAGAAGGGCCGGTTACCCGACCCAACCCCCGTTCCCACCACATCGTGCCCAATTAAGGCAATAGGCGGACGATAACTCCACTCACTCAACTATATCAATATCGATCTATTCCCACAGTCTTCATCCAATCCAACTCATGGAAATACCAAGTGAGTGACCCTTGTTCACCTAGGACATCCGCCCATGTGACATCTTGGGATCCTCACCAGATAGATGAACTAGTCGCTGTCGCGAAATAGACTTAAGAAATCCATCATTCAGCTTCAAGGTGGTCTTTTTGATAAATATAATTTTCAATTTGCATAAGATTTTTAAATGGACTCCTCTCCTGAAGATAGCGAGTAGAGAATTCTGGGTCAAAATGGTTCATTTTACACATATCCATGATGATTTTTGCTTTTGGCCCCACTGTCCTTTTTGATGTGTTGAAGTGCTCAACAATCTCATCCATGGAAACATATGGTGACATCTTGCCCGAGTTTGACAGCAGCATCTGCGTTAAAATGCGAAATTTCCAGAAATTATAGTTCTCATTTAGGTACAATGGGGGAATACGAAGGAATTTGCCCCAAGTGTCTCATGGCTTTAGGTCACTGTTAGTTTTTATAAAGCTTGTTCAAACTATAAACATCAGCCCGACCCGATCCGACCTCATCCCCCCATTCAACTCAAAGAGAAGTCCCTATTTTTTGGCCTCTAACTTGCATCCCTAAAGTGTTAGGGGGAAGCATGTACAGTTCAAATCATATAAGACATATCATTTTAAAACAGCGTGGAAAATCTCGGATTTATCCTCTTTTTTTGTCTTGGGCTTTGGCTTTAGCCTTGGCTTTGATCTTCAATGGATGTGCGGATGTATCTATTGTTCCTTCACCTCCCATAGAGGCATCGTCTGTGGCTTCTCAAGATAATTTTTGTATTGATGATCCTCTAGAAAACGAATCCTTTCTAAAGATTATGTTTGTGGTGGATATCTCAGGAAGTAACGGCGCGACAGACAAAAATGGGTCCAAGCGTGCTGACAATATTGACAGATTTGTAGATGATTTGTCCCTGCAAGATCAAAAGCACTATCAATATGGAATCATCTTATTTAATAACGAACCCAGGGCTCTTATTCATGACAGTGGTGACAAAACGAAGGCCACTTTTACAAAGGATTCCAATGAAGTCAAATTAGCCACCAATAAAATCCGGGCAAATCCCTTCCGTGGAGGTACACAGTATGGACTGGCCCTCATGATGACAAAAAGTGCCATTGAGAATGACATGTTGAAGTTTCCCGATGAAAGGTCAAAATATATCGTATTTCTTATTTCAGATGGACGACCAAATGATGGAGATAATAAATCCACAGTTTCCAGTCTTGTCAATACGGTCGGTGGGAGTGAAATTTATTTAAGCACAGCCTTTTATGGCAATGGCGGTGCCGGTGCGATTAAGATACTTGAAGATATGGCAAAAGTGGGTGGTGGAAATTTTGTCAATTTTGAGAGTGGTGACAAATGGGATTTGGATCAACTTTTTGTCACCAATACTGTGATACCATGGAGTCTTAAGGAATTTTTGGTTTACAATCTCAATGCTGGATTTTGTTTTGACGGAAGGGTTGATGTGGACTCAGATGCAGATGGAATGTGTGATCGCGATGAAAGGACAATGAACAATTTGTATGCTGAAGAATTAAAGAAGGAGGGGAAAACCTTTGATCCCGCCAACCGCTTTAGTTTTGGAGATGGCTATGGAGACTTTTTTCACTGGCTGCGCTTTAGGTATCCGGGAACATTGTTCCCAGCATGTCAGGATCGTTCTGACCAAGACTTTGATTTACTGACAAAATGTGAAGAACATGAAATTAGGACGCGCAGTGGTCGTACGCAAGGTCTTACGATGACGAGGGGAAACCCTGAAGCTCCCGAGTTTGACAGCAGCATCTGCGTTAAAATGCGAAATTTCCAGAAATTGGGGTTGTACTGAAATATAATGGTAGCTGCTGGAAAAATTAAAATTGACGTAAAAAAAGTGTAGAAAACAAAATAGGATTTTATCGTTTTAAATATTGATATATCATAGAAATATGTAGAAAATATCCTCATGTACATCCAAACGACTAAAAACTCAAAAGGTCAGTGCTACTACCACCTTGTGGAGTCCTACAGAGAAAAAGGCAAATCCAAAAAACGCATGCTCATGTCCTTAGGTAAGGCTGGAGAAGGAGGAGAGGATAAGATTAATAGTTTGGCGCAGGCGTATCCCGCCACCGAGAGCTTCTCACTGTGAGTCAATTGGCTAAGGAGCTTTACATCGAAGAGACTTTCATTTTGGGTCCCTTGCTGATTTTACAAAAGTTGTTTGATCAACTGGGTATCAATAAGACCCTCAAAGACATAAAAGATTCTCATGAGAAAGTTCAATTTGATTTATGTAAGGTGATTTTTACCTTAGTTGCCAGCCGATTTATTGCTCCTAGTTCCAAGTTAAAGGTTTTTGAGTATTGGCAAAAATCTTTTTACCCAGACATGATTAAGGGTGATTTGAGTCTCCAGCATATTTATCGGTCTATGGACTTACTTGCCTCCCATAAGGATGAAATAGAGAACTCGCTTTATTGGGTGGGGCGAGATTTATTTAATTTCCAAGTAGACATTGTGTTGTATGATTTAACAACCTTACGCTTCGAGAGTACAAGAACAGACTTAGGGAAACTTCGTCAATTTGGCTATAGTAAAGAGAGACGATCAGACTGCACCCAAGTTGTCTTTGGTTTGTTGGTGAATCGGGATGGCATCCCTTTAGGTTTTGAGGTTTTCCCTGGTAATACTTTTGAAGGCAAGACGCTTTCAGATATTGTTGATAAAATGAGAAAAAAGTTTAATGTACGCCGTTTCATTTTTGTGGCTGATAGGGGGCTTTTATCAAAGGCTAATACTGACAAACTCAGTGAGGATCAAAGCGAGTTTATTGTTGGTATGAAGCTTGGATCTTTAAAAAAAGAAAAGAAACAAGAGGTCTATGATTTAAATCGTTTTAGCTGGGTATATGAGAATGAGCTTGCTGTTTACGAAACAGACCATGGGGGGCATAGATGTATTGTGACTTGGTCTAGGAAAAGAGCAGAGAGGGATAAAAAATCTAGAGAATCCCTTCTTGAAAAGATCGAAGGAAAACTATCTTCTAAAGGTGTTCAGTCTAGTACTTTTGTTTCCAATAAAGGTTATAAGAAATATGTAAAGATGGCTGACGACAAAAATAAAAAACCTGAATTAAATGCAGAACAAATAGAATTAGATGAAAAAATTGATGGTTTTTTTGCCGTCCTTACAAATGTCAAAGACTTGACGGCAGATGAGATTATTATCAACTACAAAGAATTGTGGAAAATTGAAGATGCTTTTGGTGAGTTAAAAGGGACTTTGAAAACACGTCCTGTTTTCCATTGGACAGACCAGAGGATTATTGGACATTTAACTCTATGCTTTTTAACTTATCTTTGTGAGGCCCACCTTACAAAATGTTTAAGAGATAAGAAGATGAACCTAAAAAGCCCAGCCATAGGCATTGGTCATGTTAAAGAGCGACCTTTAACTGTTGTAGAGGCCATGAGGGAACTCAAGGAAGTTAGGGCTATCCCTGTTAAAATTCGTGATCAAGTCATTTGGACCCGCACAGATATCACTGGCAATGCCAACTCCTTATTTAAAGCCGCAGGCGTCCCCATCCCTCCCAGAATCCTTAATGCCCACAAGTGTGGATAAACAAAATACAACTATATGCGTTAATCCTTTAATATCATTCGTTTGACGCAGATGCTGCTGTCAAACTCGGGAGACATGCTGAGCCTGATCCTATAGGGGAAGATGGAGGCGTTTCTAAGGGGGGTGTGGCTTCCCCTAGAAGAACCTGCTGATTGAATTCTGTGGAGGAGACCGAAACTTCCTTGGGCTTTTCGAACTGGGCCACAGGAAGGCTTGGAGGCTCCGCAGAGCAAATTTCAGGAGAACATGAAGATGAACATGACTCTGCTTCTGAGCACACCGAAAAGGCTGGAGATTTTGGCTCTATACCTCCTGTACGCCCCTTTTTGGCAATGACCCTATGGGCTTTCGCATACTCTGAAACCGTAGATCGACCTACATGTAGCCTTTTCGCTATTTTACGAAATGAGTGACCTGCTATAATTAATGTTAATATCTCTTCTTGTTTTTGTTTATTCAAGACGTTCATCCTTCCCTCCCAGGTTGTTTTCTAGAAGGTATTTTACAATACGCCTTGTCAGATATTAAATTTTAAATGGCCTGGTTTGCCCGCCCACAAATGGCCTGGTTTGCCCTCCCCTCCGGGGAAAGTTGGAGAACCGAATCGGCAAAAGCCAAGTCTAAACAGAGCAAAGAGGAAAGTTCAACCAAAGAAGTTCATTAGAGATCCCCACTTTTGGGGAAGGAACTCGCCAGTTATCCACAAAATTTATCCACAGCAGCACTGCGTTGCTAGACATCGGGGTCACAGCCGCAGTGTCGCCATGGATAAATTTATGGATAACTGGCTTTTACCGTACTATTTGCTCGTCACTCTCGCGGAGCTTTAGACATTAGCTGCGCCAAGGAATCCTGAAAAATACTCCATTTACCTCTGCCATAGGGCTGAAGGATGCATTTGGGGTCATGCCAAAAGTGGTGGGCAGAAAATCATTCCTCAGAATCTTGTGGCATAGTCCGAGTTAAATGATGAGCAAAATAAAGACACTTGACTAAACTCTGAACGAAGAATAACTAAATCAGTACATCATCAACTGGCCGTTTTTCATTGGCGACGGCTTCTAAAAATGGCCAATTTTAATTGGCGCCTAACAGACGGGTCGCTCCACTCGTTATACGGCGGCTCTCGACCGTGAAAATATCAAGGATAACCCAGATGGAGAGGAAAGTGTTCTTGTGCAGATAAAACAGCATAGAAACCCTTTGTTCAAAGATCCCGACGTGGCTGCCTATGATACAAGGTTAACACCCCTCAATGATGTGAAAAAAGACTGCTATAGTTTTCAACAAAGGGTGCTCCCGGTCTACGAAACACTGGCTGTGCCAGCGGGCAATACCCTTCCAGGGCTTGAGCATGAGGCCCATGAAAATGCTGTTCTTGTTTACTATATCCAGGTTTTACAAGACGATCCTGATAGCATGGGGATTCTTAAGCACAGTGTGCAAAAACTAGGAACAGACCCCTTGCTCAACGGCCTTCAGGTAAAAGATGGTACATTTCGTGAGTACAGTCCTCCCGATTCCCGATCTCCATAGCACGACGAGAGACCTCCATCAGATTGCTCTAAATTGTGTGAAACCAATTTAACTTTCATTTGTCCTTCCTTCTTTGCCTCTAGGCTTGCTACTCCTTCTCCGGAGGGCCAACAGTGTAATTGTTGTTGTTATCTCCCGAGTTTGACAGAAGCATTTGCGTCAAACATGTAGTATCAAGTACTTAACGCACACAGTTGTTTTTTGTGCCACCACAAATCGGAGGATCAGACTGAATGCGTTATTTTGAGCCTGCTTTTTTCTACCTACATGGTTGAATCTCCCCACACTTGAGTAGTTTGGGAGGAATAGCCCGTCCTGTGGCTCGAAATAAGGCCGCTGCATTACCGGCAATATCTGTGCGTACCCACACGGTACGATGACCTATTTTAACAGGTATAGCTTTGACCTCCCGTAATTCCTTCATAGCTTCCACTATGGTCAAGGCCCTTGGCTTTATAGCTTTATCCTCAATAGCTTGGCTTTTTAAAGCTAACTTTTTGTCTCTGAGCCTCTTTGTTAAATGAGCCTCACATAAATAAGCCAAGAAACACAAGACCAGGTGACCGATAATTCTATTATCGGTCCAATGAAAAATAGGACGGGTTTTCAAAGTTCCTTTTAGCTCCCCAAAGGCATCTTCTATCTTCCAAAGCTCCTTATAATTCTTAAGGATTTCGCTAGATTTCACGTCTTTGACGTTAGTTACAATAGCAAAAAAGCCATCCTTTTTTTCTTCTTCATCTATGAATTTTACATTAAGTATGGGTTTCTGATCTTTACTGTCAGGAATATGTACATATTTTTTATAACCTTTATTGGAAATAAAAGTATTGATTTTGACGCTCTTGGATGATAATTTCTTTTTAACCTTCTCAATAATTTCTGATCGAATTTTTCGATCTCTTTTAGCTCTCTGACAAGACCAAGTGACAATACATCTATATTTTTCAAATTCCTTTTCATAAATGGCCAATTCGTCTTTTATAACCCAACTAAAGTTATCAATATTGTAAGCATCCTCCTTGAAATCCTTTTTCAAGGTACCCAATTTCATGCCTACAATAAACTCCCCATTACAATCACTCAGTGTTCTCAAATTATCTTTGGAAAAAAGCCCTCGATCCGCCACAAAAATAAAACGCCCAACACAGAACTTCTTTCTCATCTTATCAACTATGCTAGAAATAGTGTGACCCTCAAAAGTATTTCCAGGATAAACCTCAAAGCCCAAGGGGATTCCATCTCGGTCAACCAAAAGACCAAAAATAACCTGAGTGCAGTCAGAACGCATCTCTTTACTGTAACCAAACTGGCGAAGATCCCCTAAATCCGTTCTCGTACTTTCAAAACGAAGTGTGGTGAGATCATATAGAACAATGTCTACCTGTCGATTAAATAAGTCCCTATCTCTATGAAATAAAGACATCTCAATGTCGTCTTTATGCTGGGAAAGCAGGTCTATGGCTCTATAAAATTGGTGTAATTGGATATCTCCTTCCAACATATCAGGATAAAATAAATTTTGCCAATGTTCAAAAATCTTTAATTTTGATCCGGGCTGAACAAAACGGCTAGCAACAATGGTAAATACGATCTTTTGTAAATCAAATTTGATTTTCTTATGAGAGTCTGTGATTTCCTTGAGAGCATCGTTGATTCCCAAATCTTCAAACATTTTTTCCAAAATAAGGAGGGGACCCAAAATAAAAGTCTTGTCAATGGAGACGCTTTTAGCCAATTCCGCAACTGTAAGAATCTCCTTATGACGCTTCGCAGAATTGAGTAAGCTATCTAAATTGCCATCCTCGACACGGCCCAAAGAAAGTAAGGTACGCTTGCGAACTTTCTTACCCTCTCGGTAGGACTCCACGATGTGGTAGTAGGTCTGTCCAGCCTGATTTTTGACTTTCCGTATGAACATAAGGAAATGTGACTACTAAAAATGAATAAGATCAAGTGATAACAGTAATGTGAATGATTTTTCTTCATATTTTGTTTACCACACTTTTTTCCGCAAATTCGCTCTACTATGGATATATTTTAGCTCAGACCAATTTTAGCCATTTAACACACCTGCTGCTGTCAAACTCGGGACAATCTCATCCATGGAAACATATGGTGACATCTTGCTATCATAAAGAAAGTTAATTCTCCCAATGGCATGAATAATCCCCGCAGCCCAAATTTCTACTCTTCCTGTCATGTAAGGGACTTGTCTTTTTCGAGACATTCTTGCTACTACACCGTGACAGAGGTTTTTATACTCATCGTTTATATATTGGTCACAAAAATCACTAATAGCCTTTTCAAGTTCTTTCCTTCTTGGTTGAATGATTTGCTTCTTTTTCATTGGGCCTCCTGTTAACCTTATTACCATGTTTCACCTCATGATAAAGGATTATCGCTATGAGTTTATGCCCAGAAGGCCTCGAAACCAAGGTCCACCCTGCCAAGGTATCTAGTTCCTGTCCAGGGAAGAAAGTTAAGTAGTTTTAAGTATTTACATGCCTTCCCTTTAGATTTTATGCTTTAAAATGGAGTCCATCAAACATAATCCGTGTAAATTCAGTTACTTACATAAAACGGAAAAATAAAATAAGTTCCCCCCCCCTCTCTTGACGAACCTTTCACAGCCCCTCCCTTTCAGTGACTTATGTGGCTATCAACTGGTTACTTGATATGAGAGGAAGAGTTGGATCAACCTGTGTTTCCACCGTGGTGATTTCAAACCTCCTTCAGGGAAATAACATTACGTTGCGCATCAACTTCAAAAAATACTTGACGTGTTTTTTCAGAGAAATAATTTTTGATATTTTATTCTTCATTTATTTTTTATGTAGGTTTTAGGAGGCGTGGGAACCTCTCTATGAGGTAGAATTCTTATCCATGTTCTCCGAGAACCTCTCTGATTTTTTTCTTCTTAAAAGACATCCTTGCTCACTTTTTTCCCTCAAAAAAACGTATGTTAATATAAAAATTAAAGAGAAACTTTCACCAAAGGGGGGACTATGCGCCATTTGAAGAAGACACAGTTGGGACTCTTTTCCCAATATCCTAACCACCAACTCAGTACAGAATTGCAGCAAATTAATAACATCATTGATCGCCATCCAGAGTTTGCCCATATGGTTCATGAAGACCTTGTTAAAGAAAAGAAAGATTCTGGTGATATTGGTATGACATCGGAGCAAGTTCTCAAGGTGGCTATTCTTAAATCCATAAGAGGTCTTTCCTATCGTGCGTTAGCCTTTAATCTTGTCGATTCAGTATCCACCAGAGCTTTTCTGGGCCTTGAATTGGAAGAAAATTACGCTCACTCCACCTTACAGGACTTGATTGTTCAAATAAGTGAAGAAACTTGGGGAATTATTAGCGCCTCTTTAGTTTCAGATGCAAGAGATCAAAAGATTGAGCCGTGTAAGAAAATGAGATTGGACAGTACAGTGACGAAATCAAATATTCATCATCCAACGGATGCATCGCTTTTATATGACTGCATAAGAGTTACAGAAAGAGAATTTAAAAAAGTTCGTAAAAATGTCATGAAAGATTTTTGGCGACTTATTTCAAGAGAAGATCTTAAGAGAGCAAAAACCTTGCTTTACAAAATTAATAATTCCAAAAATGATGCGGAAAGACTACCTTGCTATAAGGAGCTTTTAAAAATCGCTACCAAATTGAACAAAGGATTACCTGATACCATCAGAAAGATAAAAAAAGAACAAAAATGTGTGAAGATGAATGCTTTGAAAAAGAGTCTAAAACAGTTAGAAAATGTTGCCTTCTACCTGGAAAAAATCATCTTTCAAACTCAAAAAAGAGTTATTGAGGGGAAAAAAGTATCTTCTGAAAAAAAGGTCCTATCCATCTTTGAACCGCATACAGACATTATTGTAAAGGGGCAAAGAGAAGTCGAGTTTGGGCATAAAATCTTTTTGACCTCAGGGCAAAGCAACATGATTTTAGATTGTCAGATCCCTGATGGCAACCCCGCAGACTCTGATATGTTTTTAAAAGTTATGAATTCAGTGACACAAACCTATGGGGCTTGCCCTGTAAAAGTAAGTGCAGATGGTGGGTTTGCTTCAAAAGAAAATCTTGAAGAGGCCAAAGAGATGGGGGCTAAAGATGTTTGCTTCCCAGAAAAAAAAGGAATGAAAATATTAAAGATGGTTAAAAGTGCTTGGGTCTTTAAAAATCTTCTCAATTGGAGAGCCGGAATAGAGGCTGTTATTTCATTCCTTAAGAGATGTTTTGGTATGAGAGTTGCTTACTGGAAAGGGCATGATGGTTTTAAGAGGTATGTAAAGAATGCCGTTTGTGCCTATAATTTTGTTGTCTTGGCAAGACATGAATTATCAACTGTCACCTAAATTTATCCATTAGGAATAACAGCAATGGACCAGGTCGAAGGTGCTAAAATCTTCCAAAGGTAGGGGTGCGTCTTCAAATCGAAAAAACTAGGGCGCAAGTCGCTTAAAGACCTTTTTCCCCTTAATCTGTAGAGTTTGTGTGGCAAATCTCCAACTCTCACTCCCCCATTGAGGCATTGGGAGGCTCAATGGGGAGTGTCAGAGAACAAAAAATGGGCCTTTCTGGACAGAAACTATCTATTATCGTCACAGAATCCGATCCTCTGATTCAACTGGCCAACCACGTCGATTGGAGCTATCTGTCGTGTCTTGTCATGCCCGACTTAAAAGCCACGACTGCAAAGGGTTTTTGGTGGCTAGGAAGAAAGCTCTTTTTAAGAGTTCATCTAGCCGTGCTGCTGCTTCAGGTTCTATTCAAACTCACGGATCGAGGGGTGGAGCAACGGATAAAAGAGACGGCCAGTTATCAGCTTTTTTGTGGTCTAAATATCCTCAAAAAATGGTGTTGTCCCGATCATACGAAAATAGAAAAATTTCGCAATCGACTGACGGAAGAGACTCACAAAGAAATAGGAGATTATATTCTTCGCTTGGCTCAATCCCTGGGGTTTGCAGACGCCTCTCATTTGGATGTCGATTCGACCGTTCAGGAAGCCAATATGGCTTATCCCTCCGATGCTGTTAGGCGCCAATTAAAATTGGCCATTTTTAGAAGCCGTCGCCAATGAAAAACGGCCAGTTGATGATGTACTGATTTAGTTATTCTTCGTTCAGAGTTTAGTCAAGTGTCTTTATTTTGCTCATCATTTAACTCGGACTATGCCACAAGATTCTGAGGAATGATTTTCTGCCCACCACTTTTGGCATGACCCCAAATGCATCCTTCAGCCCTATGGCAGAGGTAAATGGAGTATTTTTCAGGATTCCTTGGCGCAGCTAATGTCTAAAGCTCCGCGAGAGTGACGAGCAAATAGTACGGTAAAAGCCAGTTATCCATAAATTTATCCATGGCGACACTGCGGCTGTGACCCCGATGTCTAGCAACGCAGTGCTGCTGTGGATAAATTTTGTGGATAACTGGCGAGTTCCTTCCCCAAAAGTGGGGATCTCTAATGAACTTCTTTGGTTGAACTTTCCTCTTTGCTCTGTTTAGACTTGGCTTTTGCCGATTCGGTTCTCCAACTTTCTTTTCCTTCAATGTTGAGGGTTTCACAGTTGTGAATAATTCGATCAACAGCAGCAGCGGTGGTAATAGGGTTAAGAAACACCTTATCCCATTCAGAGTAAGTTAAGTTTGTAGTGATCATGAGACTTTTCCTTTCATATCGCTGAGATATGAATTGAAAGAAAAGATCAGCACCCTCTGTGCAGGAAGCTGTATAGCCAAGTTCATCACAAGCAATAAGATCAAAACGGTCTAATTTCTTAAAAAGAGCATTCAATGAGAGTTCTTTCTTGCTTTCACGCATTGTTTCAATAAGTTCATGAGTCAATGCCGTTTCCTTAAGCCACCACACCCCTCTGCCTCTGCGTTAAGCTATTTCTTTTAAAAGAACTCCCAGCCCTTTTGATAGACCTTTCATAGCTTCTTTTGAAGTGCCTCCTCTTCTCCATTGAAATCTTCATCAGCAACTTTATCTGCTTCCTAAATTTCTGATAGAGCCCCGCAACAAAAAGGGGGATGCTATCCATTATGAAATCAAGAATCAGTTTAAAGTTAGGTTTTTTGTAGTCATTTTTTACCAACTGATTCACACTGTCTTCATCCTCATTTATGCTCATTTGAATCTTTGTATAATTGAAGTGTACAATTGGTTACGGTAGGAATGCGTGTTGCCACGCACCCCCCGCACAGATCCGGACGTGCTCGTTAAAGCATCCGGCTCCTACTTCAGGTGGTACCGCATAGCGAACCTATCTGTTGGCCACGGGTGGCGTATGGATATACGAGGCCAGAATAGACGAATCATTCTATCCAACCTCTTCCACGAGAATCTCCGTCCACGCTGTGAGCGTCGTCGGATGGCTTTCATCCAAGCACTCCTGATTGCGCAAATAAATTTTCGTAGGTACACCGTACTTCCTGGAACCGCAAAATAATTGAGCCAGCCTTTGATGACCAAACCCAACCACTTTGCACATTCCGCTAGGTCCCTCGTGTCAATGCCGTTTCCTTAAGAAAAATCTCTTGAAATTATTAGATAAATCGACAAGAATAAGACTTGTTTTATTTTACACCCAACCCTCAACCAAGGAGTAAGTCACATGCAATCCAATATTGATCTCGAAAGCCCCCAAATGACGAGTTCGCGTCACAGATGACCATTTTATTCTACCAAAACTTGATTCTTCCTTCAAGCCAGAGCACCTTGTCGATCCAGAAAAACAAAAAAGGAATCGAAAATTTAATCCTCAAATTTTCTTTTTTACTATTATCTATCTTATTTCCGGAACAAATTACGAAGGCTACCAAATCGCTCTTAAGACGGTATGGACTCATTTTGGTGACCTGCTTCTCATGCCAGTCAAAAGCAGTCTCAGCAAGATACGTCAAAGTATTTCTTACCTATTTTTTAAAAATATCTTTGAATCTCTGATTACAGACTACGAACCATTGAGAAAAACGTTTCATGGCTTTTATATCTATGCCATAGATGGCGACCAATTAGCACTTCCTCGCTCTAAAGATCTTTTAAAGGAGGGTTATTGTGGGTACCCTTGCCCAAATGAGATGGAAACTCATTTCTTACGTATGTATCTATCTCATGCTTATGACGTTTTATCGGGTGTGACAAAGAATCTTTGCTTTTCTCCCGCTCTCAACGAAATCGCCAATGCTATTCAAATGATAGGTAGTTTTGAGAGTAATAGCATAACTCTCTACGATAGGCTTTATTTATCTACAGAGATTATTAAGGCCCATGCTCAAGCCAGTAACTTCTTTATTGCGCGTTGTAAGCGAGGCTCTACTTTTATCCCCATCGTAAATTTATTTAATGGCCCAGGTTGGTATTCACAAATGGTTATTGAGGGGGTGGTCATTCATCTCTATAAGTATAAAAACCCAAAGACTGGGGAGTTCTCTGTTTTGGCCACTAATCTTCCGCATGGCTCCTTGGACAAGAAGGATATGGTTGCTCTTTACTCTCGTCGTTGGGAAATAGAAACGACATTTCGTGATTTTACATCGACAATGAAAATGGAGCAGTGGCACTCAACAAGCCTTAATGGAATATTGCAAGAGCTGTATTCTTATTTTTGGCTCTTCAATTATACAAAGATTCAAATGAGCATAAATGAGGATGAAGACAGTGTGAATCAGTTGGTAAAAAATGACTACAAAAAACCTAACTTTAAACTGATTCTTGATTTCATAATGGATAGCATCCCCCTTTTTGTTGCGGGGCTCTATCAGAAATTTAGGAAGCAGATAAAGTTGCTGATGAAGATTTCAATGGAGAAGAGGAGGCACTTCAAAAGAAGCTATGAAAGGTCTATCAAAAGGGCTGGGAGTTCTTTTAAAAGAAATAGCTTAACGCAGAGGCAGAGGGGTGTGGTGGCTTAAGGAAACGGCATTGGTTCATGAGTGGTGACCCATAAACATCGATAGCCTTGTTCACAGAGTGAACGAACTAGGGACATGGCCAAATGACTTTTCCCCATTCCAAAGCTTCCGTAAAACACAACATTACAGGCTTTTCTGACCCACTCTCCCTCTGCCATCCAATTAATTTGCTGAGCTGTCACTCCCGTTCTTTTCTGGAAGTTATAAGTTTGGAGTGATTTAAGTTGAGGAAGCTTGGCCCCCTTAAGCAATCTTTTCACTCTCTGGGAATGCTTGTCAGCAAGCTCATTTTGAACGAGTATACCTAAATACTGTTCATACGTCTTTTTTGTTTTTTCGGCAACTCTAGCCGTTGCAACATATTCATCCGCCATCGCTGGAAGTCGGAGTTTTTTAAGAGAACCTATAAGTTCTTCGTGATTCATTAAGAACCTCCTATGTTTGGAACAAGACTGTCATATTGAGACAATCTAGGTTGAAGTGGTTTTTGTTGGTCATTCAAATTAATTTTGGTGGGATTGCCTAAGAGCAAATCTTTTATGGATTTAAAGTCGAAAATCTCACGACTTTCTAATTGAAGCTCCATGGCTGTAGATAAGTCCTGCCAACTCACATGCTGAATCAAGTTGATAACTCTTGCAAAATTTCACCTAGTTTGACCCACCCAATTTCACCTGGTTTGACCCACCCAATTTCACGAAGTTTGACCCACTGAATTTCACCAAACATTGACCCACTTAGATCTTCATAGATATTCTTTCTGCGCTACGCATTAACGAGGAGGTGTCTATGGGCAAACAAGGTAAGAAAAAAGGAGCAAGAATGATCAACAATATTAAGAAATACATAGAGCTTGGACTCAGTTCGAGACAAATAGCTCGAGCTATGGGTGTTAGTCGGAACACTGTGAAGAAGTATGTGAAGGATAGTCCCGGAGGCCTAACAGCCGCTCAAAGGGGTCGCATGGGCCCCTACCAAGCCCCATGGTCATCCAAGGTGAATTGGACAGATGTTCGCCTCAAGCAAAGCCTAGGGACTCAATTGGCTCATTACTGGGAGCGACATATTCAGTCCGAGATTGACGGTGTGAGTTATCTTTCTTTTTGGAGAGAGTTTCGTCGGAGGCACCCAAGTATAAAGCTTGATATGCACCAGACATTCACCCCTGGTGAACGGAGTGAGTTTGACTATAAGGGAAAAGACTCTTGTTTTGGCTATACAGATGCCAAGACTGGGGAGTTCATCCCATGTCGATTATTTGGAATGATACTTCCATCGAGTCAGTTTTTCTTTCCATGCGCCACATTAACAGAGCAGCGGGAAGATGTTTTTTCCTCCATAGCTTCTGGTTTTGAGTTTTTTGGTGGTGTGACCGGAACCATTGCTTTTGATAACGCAAAGGTTCAAGTGACAAGAGCTGATACTTATGACCCCGATATTAACTCTGAGTTTCACCTCTTGTGTGATCACTACAATGTGGCTCCTTTGGCGATGAGGCCATCTCGCCCCAAAGACAAGAGTCTTATCGAAAATACCCTTGGAGTCTTTTGGCGCTGGTCTTGGCCCCAGATAAGAGAGCGGCAAATGTATTCTCTAGCAGACATCAACGCTGAGTTGAAGCATTTGGCAGCTATTTTCAATGATCGTATTCAAAAAAAGTATGGGTTGAGTCGTCGACAGAAGTTTGAATCTTTTGAGAAGTCAAAATTGAATCCTCTTCCTGAAAGACGCTATGAGAGTGGATTCTGGAAGCATTCCAAGGTTCATCCGGATTGTCACATTCAATATAACTACAATTTTTACTCTGTTCCTTATAAGCATCGCGGCAAGAAGTTAGATATTCGTATTAGCCAACAATGCTTGGAGGTTTATTCAGAATTAGAGCGGGTGGCGATACATCACATCCCCCAGGGCAGTCGAGGGCGCTACTTTACGACAAAATCTCATCTCCCTGAGTCCCACCGGGCCATTTTAGAGCAAACGCCACAAAATGTACTTAAAGAGGCATCAAGCCTTGGAGAAAGCATTCACAAAGTTGCCGAGCGGCTTATCAAAGAGCCTCGCCATCCGCTTATGTATCTTCGTCGTGTTCAGGGGATACTCAATCTAAGAAAACGGTATTCAACAGCTTCTTTGGAGCAGGCTTGCTCATTTTTTGTAGATGCAGCTTTAAGTGACATTAGGGTTCGTGGAGTTGAGAAAGTCATTTCAGCAAAAAGTCATCGAAAAGAGGAGCCAAGAGTCTGCCGTCAACCTAATGAAAATTTAAGAGGTTCAGAGCACTGGGAGAATGCTTGCCGCCACTAATCACATAGCCCCGGTGGGTGGTTCTCAACCACCTAACGGGTCATTTTGACCTCCATAAGAGAGGTCGTATAGGAGAAGAAAATGATTAAACAAACAGAAAATTTATTAGAGATATTAAAAATGAGGGGAGTTTTAGCAACCTTGAGCCAGAGGCTCAAAGAAGCTGAGGAGCAGGATCTTGGTTACGAGGACTTTCTAAATGTCATCTTTGAGGACGAAAAAATCCATCGTGAAAATCAGAAGGTCTCAAGACTTATCAAAAGAGCAGCTTTGCAGCAAAAAGCAAGCCTTGAGGCCTTTGAAACCAAATCCAACCGAGGAGTCGATCGAAGAGTTTTGAGTGATCTAGCCCTTATGAGATTTGCTCAAAGAGGTCAAAATATAATTATCTCTGGCCCAACGGGTGTTGGAAAGTCATATTTGGCTTGTGCCATAGGTAATCACGCCTGTCGCCAAGGTTTTTCCACTCAGTTCTTCAGAATGAATACTCTTGTTGAAAAATTCAACTTAGAAAGAGCCCAGGGGACATATCTAAACTTCCTTAAAAGGCTAAAATCAGTCTCGATACTTGTGTTGGATGATTTTGGTATCAAGCCCCTTACCTCTAACCAATATCAAGACCTTTACGATGTGATTGATGAACGAGGCCCTGACCTGAGCCTCATTCTTACAACCCAACTTCCAATAAAAAATTGGAGTGAAGTCATTGAGGATCCCATCGTTTGTGAAGCTATTATGGATCGCATAACCTCTCAAGCTATCAAAATAGCCATGTCTGGAAGCTCATTTAGGCAGAAAAAGACGATTTAAGGAGAATCCATGCAAAGGCAGACCTTGGAAGACACCATCGGGAGACACTCCATCGGAACTATTGAATCATGTACCCGCCAGTTATCCACAAAATTTACCCACGGCAGCGCTGCGTTGATAGACATCGGGGTCACAGACGCAGCGTCACCATGGATAAATTTGTGGATAACTGGCTCGCTATTCTCTGCCATTTTGAGCAATGGATTCAACATCCCCATTGAAAAACCCTCCATTGAAACCTCAGAAATGGGGAGGGTCGAGATTCTCAATGACAAAGTGGCCAATTTTAGTTGGCATCTAACATTCTGGCAAATAAGCCTTAACCCACCGTTGGGACATCGTGACATTGAGGGTGTAAAAGTTACTGAGTCAGCAGAAAAAAGAAGGTTTAAATTGACAAAGTTTGAGCCACCGTGAAATTCAAAATTGGACCTCAAATTGACTGACTGAGGGGTGGGTCAAACTTCGTGAAATTCAGTGGGTCAAACTCGTGAAATTCAGCACTCTTAAATATTCATGCTCGGCACGGCTTGAATCTTGTTGCTTGAGGTATTGATAAAAATTTTCAAACACATTTGTTGGAAAAAGAATGGATCGGTGAGCCCATCTTACCATGGCTTGCGGCTTACGAACTAAAGAGGGAAGGATATGTTCAAGAAGAAGACTATGCTCCCCATCAGGTTTTCTTTGATGGCGAGCGACAATTTCTTGCTTCCCTCCTGCACGATAGATCGTGACATGATAGGGACCCTGTACGGTTTTACAGGGAGATTGGATCACCTCATCAGGTATGGAATATGTGGTTTTACCTATTCTCAAAGTCCCATAACCATTACTTTGACAAATATTCACCTTACAGAGAATATCTTCATCTCGTGGAGGCAAAGGCTTAAGAACTTTGGCCTCCTCCTCAAAGCGAGATTTGGTGGAGTCACTCTGATGCTGATCCATATAAGACTCTAAAAACTGATTCAAATGATCCCAGTCTTTAAAAACAATTCCTTTGTTTCTAACAATATTTTTTATCCGAGAACTGAAGGTTCGAATATCACGCTCCACATCTCCCTTGTCAGAGCCCTTCCCTGCGCGGCAGGGAAGAACCTTAAATCCATAGTATTGGATGGCTCGATCAAAAGATTGGGTGTAAATTCGCTGATTTCCTTTAAGAACTTTCTTCACACAGGGAGATAAATTATCAATACGGATGTTCGCACTCATCCCACCTATCTTTTCAAAAAAAGCATGCACCCCATCGATGAAACACTCATAGACCAATGCCGTTTCCTTAAGCCACCACACCCCTCTGCCTCTGCGTTAAGCTATTTCTTTTAAAAGAACTCCCAGCGCTTTTGATAGACCTTTCATAGCTTCTTTTGAAGTGCCTCCTCTTCTCCATTGAAATCTTCATCAGCAACTTTATCTGCTTCCTAAATTTCTGATAGAGCCCCGCAACAAAAAGAGGGATGCTATCCATTATGAAATCAAGAATCAGTTTAAAGTTAGGTTTTTTGTAGTCATTTTTTACCAACTGATTCACACTGTCTTCATCCTCATTTATGCTCATTTGAATCTTTGTATAATTGAAGAGCCAAAAATAAGAATACAGCTCTTGCAATATTCCATTAAGGCTTGTTGAGTGCCACTGCTCCATTTTCATTGTCGATGTAAAATCACGAAATGTCGTTTCTATTTCCCAACGACGAGAGTAAAGAGCAACCATATCCTTCTTGTCCAAGGAGCCATGCGGAAGATTAGTGGCCAAAACAGAGAACTCCCCAGTCTTTGGGTTTTTATACTTATAGAGATGAATGACCACCCCCTCAATAACCATTTGTGAATACCAACCTGGGCCATTAAATAAATTTACGATGGGGATAAAAGTAGAGCCTCGCTTACAACGCGCAATAAAGAAGTTACTGGCTTGAGCATGGGCCTTAATAATCTCTGTAGATAAATAAAGCCTATCGTAGAGAGTTATGCTATTACTCTCAAAACTACCTATCATTTGAATAGCATTGGCGATTTCGTTGAGAGCGGGAGAAAAGCAAAGATTCTTTGTCACACCCGATAAAACGTCATAAGCATGAGATAGATACATACGTAAGAAATGAGTTTCCATCTCATTTGGGCAAGGGTACCCACAATAACCCTCCTTTAAAAGATCTTTAGAGCGAGGAAGTGCTAATTGGTCGCCATCTATGGCATAGATATAAAAACCATGAAACGTTTTTCTCAATGGTTCGTAGTCTGTAATCAGAGATTCAAAGATATCTTTGAAAAATAGGTAAGAAATACTTTGACGTATCTTGCTGAGACTGCTTTTGACTGGCATGAGAAGCAGGTCACCAAAATGAGTCCATACCGTCTTAAGAGCGATTTGGTAGCCTTCGTAATTTGTTCCGGAAATAAGATAGATAATGGTAAAAAAGAAAATTTGAGGATTAAATTTTCGATTCCTTTTTTGTTTTTCTGGATCGACAAGGTGCTCTGGCTTGAAGGAAGAATCAAGTTTTGGTAGAATAAAATGGTCATCTGTGACGCGAACTCGTCATTTGGGGGCTTTCGAGATCAATATTGGATTGCATGTGACTTACTCCTTGGTTGAGGGTTGGGTGTAAAATAAAACAAGTCTTATTCTTGTCGATTTATCTAATGATTTCAAGAGATTTTTCTTAAGGAAACGGCATTGACTCATAGACAAGAAAGGGGTAGGCACGAACCCAACAGGTGCCACTACAAGGCAATGTTCCAAAATGGAGATGAACGATCTGAACACCATCGGCAAATGGTAAAGCAACCTTCTCCTTAAAATCAAACTGAGCCTGTTCTCCAGGATCATATCTTTGGCTGAAAAAACGCTCCTTGGGGCGAGAACCAAGAATCTCACAAACTCTTCTCTGAACCGTTCTCTCACTCCCACGATAACCCTCCTCAACTAATAGCTCATATATTTCACGGGCGGTGTTACTTGGGTTCAACTTCAAAAAGTACTTCACCCGATCCATATATCCATTAAGGGGATCTGGGCGAGTTCTTTTGGACCTCGCCTTGTACTTCGGTGGGGTGTTGGACTCACAGTACTTGCGCACCGTCTTACGATTGATCCCTAATTCACGAGATATTTCTGTCTTATTTTTACCACTGTGACTCAGGTCACGAATGCGGCCGAAAGTGTATTGACTAATCATAAGATCCTCCTCATTGCTAACCTTTTGAGTTGCAAAAGGGAGGGACTCTGTGAGCTTAGTATCTATATCAGAAGAAGAGACTTCATTGTCTAGTATTTGAACACTCCCTGAAGATTGGTCACTTTTCATTGGCGACAACCTCCATATTGAAAGTGGGACATTTTAATTGGCGACGGCTTTAAGGGAAGCCTGTCTTCAGAAAGAAATTCCATGAAAATTGAGGCAAATGTTGGAATCTTGTGGAATTTAAATACTTTAGAAAATGGGCACAGCCTAAACAGGCTTTTCTTGACTATATATTTAACCTCATTGAAATCCAGAAACAGTCTACAAAGGAGAAATATGGAACCTGAATAGGCTGTCATGGAAGGACTCTCCAACACGGAGCCCCTTTCCAGGTCGACAAGAACCCAAAAGGAGTTCTTATCAGCTCGGAGCCTTTTTATGAGTAATATCAATTGATTATATGCGTCTCGGTTGACAATGCCAAAAATCACCATAGGTCCTCCTCTGAAAAGTGGCCACTTTTCATTGGCGACGGTGGGGCATTTTAATTGTCAGCTAACAGATGCCAGTCTTTTGAAAAAGTTGGCTCAGAAGTGTTACAAAATTCTTTCGTATCTTCAAGAAAAGCAGAAGACCTACTTACCATCGGGTATAACCATAGATAGTTCCTGTCCAGGAATGGCTCTTTTTCACCAATTTTCTTCTCCTACTCAAACCTAACGGGATTTGAGAGATAAAATATTCAAAAAAAGGTCATTCTCGGACAGGAACTAGTTACACCAATTATGTTCCTATCCTCTCATAACCGCGAACAGGAAGATATAAAGGCCACAGAAGAGGCCATTAAAGAGAAACGAGACAAAGAAAAAGAGGCTAGGAGAAGATTCATACAAGAAACAGAAGAGCGGGAAAAAGAAAGAACCCGCATCGAGGAGGCGAAAAGACTTGAAGCCAAAAAAGAAGCTCTCATCCAACAAAAGATCAAAGAAGTTTCTAGCTCAGACCCTTGGAATTCAGGATTTCTGGGATGATAGGCATCCAATAAGAGTTCTAGGTGTACAATTGCACGCTACGCGTACTTTCCCTACTCCAATCCGTCATTGATAATTTTCCGATTGAAATATACCATAAAATGGTATATCATCTAAAGGTAATAAAAGTAGAGGGTTGTCTAAATTGTGGCAGGTTAATTTTTCAAGGCAAGCAGAGAAACAAGTTAAGCGGCTTCCGGAAACAATCCGCCTTATTCTTCAAGTCTTAGTTGAAGAAATAAAAAAAGAAGGACCATTCAGATCAACATGGAAAAATTACTCTAAGTTGGAGTCTGGTCGATACCATTGCCATTTGAAGAAAGGACAACCCACTTATGTTGTTTGCTGGGAAATTATAAATAAAAACACTAAGTCTGTAGAGGTTTACTATGTCGGAACCCATGAAAAAGCCCCTTATTGATACTTTCACAGTAACAGTGAGGAGTAAAAAAACAAGACGTCAGTTCTTATTACCAAAATCGAAAGTTCAAGGGCTGATCTGCTTAATGGAAAGGTTTGAGGTTCATGATAAGAACAAGTTGGAAACAGAAGATTTATTTTCTGATCTCAACAAAAAATACACAAAACCAGGAGCCATTCTAAAAGGGGCAAGGCTGAAAGAAAACCTTTCTCAAAAAAAAATAGCTGATAAGTTGAAAATCTCTCAGAGTCATATTTCTGAGATGGAGCATGGGAAAAGGCCCATAGGTAAGCGAATGTCCCAAAGACTGTCAAAAATTCTTAAGGTCAGTTATAAGATATTTCTGTAACATAACGTGATTTTATCAGAACACTTCGTTGGCCCGGATGGGGGTGCAAACCAGGCCATTTAAAATTTAATATCTGACAAGGCGTATTATAAAATACCTTCTAGAAAACAACCTGGGAGGGAAGGATGAACGTCTTGAATAAACAAAAACAAGAAGAGATATTAACATTAATTATAGAAGGTGTTAAGCGAAAAAGAGCCTGCTAGAGAATGGCTGGATTCACTCGAATTGGGTCAAAAATAACGACACCAAGACGCATCACATTAAAACACCTTCGTGGTGCCCGGGTTATGGTCCTCCACCTGGCTGGCTCATTATTCCGACACCGAGTTCCCACTTTTCTCTTTTTGAGTCAAAAATGTGCGTTGAGGAGACTCCCTCACTCAATAAGACACCGGTTGTTACGCCTTCTAAAACAGATCAGCCGAGCTACCCCTCTGTTGATCCTCTCAGTAAGATTGATCTTTGGAAACAAACAATCAACGAGGGGGTCTTCAGTGAGGGAGTCGGCTGTTAATGCTTACTTAGTTCCTGTCCAGGGAAGAAAGTTAAGTAGTTTTAAGTATTTACATGCCTTCCCTTTAGATTTTATGCTTTAAAATGGAGTCCATCAAACATAATCCGTGTAAATTCAGTTACTTACATAAAACGGAAAAATAAAATAAGTTCCCCCCCCTCTCTTGACGAACCTTTCACAGCCCCTCCCTTTCAGTGACTTATGTGGCTATCAACTGGTTACTTGATATGAGAGGAAGAGTTGGATCAACCTGTGTTTCCACCGTGGTGATTTCAAACCTCCTTCAGGGAAATAACATTACGTTGCGCATCAACTTCAAAAAATACTTGACGTGTTTTTTCAGAGAAATAATTTTTGATATTTTATTCTTCATTTATTTTTTATGTAGGTTTTAGGAGGCGTGGGAACCTCTCTATGAGGTAGAATTCTTATCCATGTTCTCCGAGAACCTCTCTGATTTTTTTCTTCTTAAAAGACATCCTTGCTCACTTTTTTCCCTCAAAAAAACGTATGTTAATATAAAAATTAAAGAGAAACTTTCACCAAAGGGGGGACTATGCGCCATTTGAAGAAGACACAGTTGGGACTCTTTTCCCAATATCCTAACCACCAACTCAGTACAGAATTGCAGCAAATTAATAACATCATTGATCGCCATCCAGAGTTTGCCCATATGGTTCATGAAGACCTTGTTAAAGAAAAGAAAGATTCTGGTGATATTGGTATGACATCGGAGCAAGTTCTCAAGGTGGCTATTCTTAAATCCATAAGAGGTCTTTCCTATCGTGCGTTAGCCTTTAATCTTGTCGATTCAGTATCCACCAGAGCTTTTCTGGGCCTTGAATTGGAAGAAAATTACGCTCACTCCACCTTACAGGACTTGATTGTTCAAATAAGTGAAGAAACTTGGGGAATTATTAGCGCCTCTTTAGTTTCAGATGCAAGAGATCAAAAGATTGAGCCGTGTAAGAAAATGAGATTGGACAGTACAGTGACGAAATCAAATATTCATCATCCAACGGATGCATCGCTTTTATATGACTGCATAAGAGTTACAGAAAGAGAATTTAAAAAAGTTCGTAAAAATGTCATGAAAGATTTTTGGCGACTTATTTCAAGAGAAGATCTTAAGAGAGCAAAAACCTTGCTTTACAAAATTAATAATTCCAAAAATGATGCGGAAAGACTACCTTGCTATAAGGAGCTTTTAAAAATCGCTACCAAATTGAACAAAGGATTACCTGATACCATCAGAAAGATAAAAAAAGAACAAAAATGTGTGAAGATGAATGCTTTGAAAAAGAGTCTAAAACAGTTAGAAAATGTTGCCTTCTACCTGGAAAAAATCATCTTTCAAACTCAAAAAAGAGTTATTGAGGGGAAAAAAGTATCTTCTGAAAAAAAGGTCCTATCCATCTTTGAACCGCATACAGACATTATTGTAAAGGGGCAAAGAGAAGTCGAGTTTGGGCATAAAATCTTTCTGACCTCAGGGCAAAGCAACATGATTTTAGATTGTCAGATCCCTGATGGCAACCCCGCAGACTCTGATATGTTTTTAAAAGTTATGAATTCAGTGACACAAACCTATGGGGCTTGCCCTGTAAAAGTAAGTGCAGATGGTGGGTTTGCTTCAAAAGAAAATCTTGAAGAGGCCAAAGAGATGGGGGCTAAAGATGTTTGCTTCCCAGAAAAAAAAGGAATGAAAATATTAAAGATGGTTAAAAGTGCTTGGGTCTTTAAAAATCTTCTCAATTGGAGAGCCGGAATAGAGGCTGTTATTTCATTCCTTAAGAGATGTTTTGGTATGAGAGTTGCTTACTGGAAAGGGCATGATGGTTTTAAGAGGTATGTAAAGAATGCCGTTTGTGCCTATAATTTTGTTGTCTTGGCAAGACATGAATTATCAACTGTCACCTAAATTTATCCATTAGGAATAACAGCAATGGACCAGGTCGAAGGTGCTAAAATCTTCCAAAGGTAGGGGTGCGTCTTCAAATCGAAAAAACTAGGGCGCAAGTCGCTTAAAGACCTTTTTCCCCTTAATCTGTAGAGTTTGTGTGGCAAATCTCCAACTCTCACTCCCCCATTGAGGCATTGGGAGGCTCAATGGGGAGTGTCAGAGAACAAAAAATGGGCCTTTCTGGACAGAAACTAGCTAGTTCCTGTCCAGGGAAGAAAGTTAAGTAGTTTTAAGTATTTACATGCCTTCCCTTTAGATTTTATGCTTTAAAATGGAGTCCATCAAACATAATCCGTGTAAATTCAGTTACTTACATAAAACGGAAAAATAAAATAAGTTCCCCCCCCCCCTCTCTTGACGAACCTTTCACAGCCCCTCCCTTTCAGTGACTTATGTGGCTATCAACTGGTTACTTGATATGAGAGGAAGAGTTGGATCAACCTGTGTTTCCACCGTGGTGATTTCAAACCTCCTTCAGGGAAATAACATTACGTTGCGCATCAACTTCAAAAAATACTTGACGTGTTTTTTCAGAGAAATAATTTTTGATATTTTATTCTTCATTTATTTTTTATGTAGGTTTTAGGAGGCGTGGGAACCTCTCTATGAGGTAGAATTCTTATCCATGTTCTCCGAGAACCTCTCTGATTTTTTTCTTCTTAAAAGACATCCTTGCTCACTTTTTTCCCTCAAAAAAACGTATGTTAATATAAAAATTAAAGAGAAACTTTCACCAAAGGGGGGACTATGCGCCATTTGAAGAAGACACAGTTGGGACTCTTTTCCCAATATCCTAACCACCAACTCAGTACAGAATTGCAGCAAATTAATAACATCATTGATCGCCATCCAGAGTTTGCCCATATGGTTCATGAAGACCTTGTTAAAGAAAAGAAAGATTCTGGTGATATTGGTATGACATCGGAGCAAGTTCTCAAGGTGGCTATTCTTAAATCCATAAGAGGTCTTTCCTATCGTGCGTTAGCCTTTAATCTTGTCGATTCAGTATCCACCAGAGCTTTTCTGGGCCTTGAATTGGAAGAAAATTACGCTCACTCCACCTTACAGGACTTGATTGTTCAAATAAGTGAAGAAACTTGGGGAATTATTAGCGCCTCTTTAGTTTCAGATGCAAGAGATCAAAAGATTGAGCCGTGTAAGAAAATGAGATTGGACAGTACAGTGACGAAATCAAATATTCATCATCCAACGGATGCATCGCTTTTATATGACTGCATAAGAGTTACAGAAAGAGAATTTAAAAAAGTTCGTAAAAATGTCATGAAAGATTTTTGGCGACTTATTTCAAGAGAAGATCTTAAGAGAGCAAAAACCTTGCTTTACAAAATTAATAATTCCAAAAATGATGCGGAAAGACTACCTTGCTATAAGGAGCTTTTAAAAATCGCTACCAAATTGAACAAAGGATTACCTGATACCATCAGAAAGATAAAAAAAGAACAAAAATGTGTGAAGATGAATGCTTTGAAAAAGAGTCTAAAACAGTTAGAAAATGTTGCCTTCTACCTGGAAAAAATCATCTTTCAAACTCAAAAAAGAGTTATTGAGGGGAAAAAAGTATCTTCTGAAAAAAAGGTCCTATCCATCTTTGAACCGCATACAGACATTATTGTAAAGGGGCAAAGAGAAGTCGAGTTTGGGCATAAAATCTTTCTGACCTCAGGGCAAAGCAACATGATTTTAGATTGTCAGATCCCTGATGGCAACCCCGCAGACTCTGATATGTTTTTAAAAGTTATGAATTCAGTGACACAAACCTATGGGGCTTGCCCTGTAAAAGTAAGTGCAGATGGTGGGTTTGCTTCAAAAGAAAATCTTGAAGAGGCCAAAGAGATGGGGGCTAAAGATGTTTGCTTCCCAGAAAAAAAAGGAATGAAAATATTAAAGATGGTTAAAAGTGCTTGGGTCTTTAAAAATCTTCTCAATTGGAGAGCCGGAATAGAGGCTGTTATTTCATTCCTTAAGAGATGTTTTGGTATGAGAGTTGCTTACTGGAAAGGGCATGATGGTTTTAAGAGGTATGTAAAGAATGCCGTTTGTGCCTATAATTTTGTTGTCTTGGCAAGACATGAATTATCAACTGTCACCTAAATTTATCCATTAGGAATAACAGCAATGGACCAGGTCGAAGGTGCTAAAATCTTCCAAAGGTAGGGGTGCGTCTTCAAATCGAAAAAACTAGGGCGCAAGTCGCTTAAAGACCTTTTTCCCCTTAATCTGTAGAGTTTGTGTGGCAAATCTCCAACTCTCACTCCCCCATTGAGGCATTGGGAGGCTCAATGGGGAGTGTCAGAGAACAAAAAATGGGCCTTTCTGGACAGAAACTACTTAACTGCAATTTCAGGCTTATATCAACAAAGTTCTAAGGCTAAAAAAGGGGAGTTGCTAGATCATGCGGAACTGGTCACAAACCTCTCTAGGAAGCGACTCATAAGGAGATTAAACGAGATTCAACAAAATAATGGCTCTGTGCCACTCAAGCGGTCAGGGAGGCCTCTGGCTTATTCTCAAGAGGAGTTACGACCCCACATCAAATATTTGTGGGAACAAATGGAAAAAATCTCGGCTGTACGAATAAAAGCCGCTCTACCGGATTGGCTCCCCAATTATGAGTCGTGTCCTCCCCACTTAAAGCTTCAGTTAGAAAAAATGAGTGCCAGCACCTTGAAGCGTTATCTGAAGGAAATTCGCTTGGCTTCATTGGTCTCTAAGGGATTGTCCACAACCTGTCCTGCCCAATATATGAAAAATAAGGTTCCCATCAATACACTGGACTCCAAGGTCACAAGGCCTGGTTATATACAAACAGATACGGTTGCTCACTGTGGAACGAGGAACGAGTGCCCAAGGCCCTTTTATCAGCTCTCTTACAGTGACCGACATTAACACCACATGGACAGAGTGTCGGGCTATGTTTACCAAGAAAGGGACGGAGGTGAGAAGGCAAATCAACAACATTAACCAAGCTATACCTTTTAAACTACTGGCCATGAACTCAGACTCAGGAAGTGAGTTCTTAAACAAGCCTGTTGTGATCCAATACTTTATTTTGACGGACTTTTCATGGGTTCCTTTGACCTCGAAGCAATTTTTATGATTTTATCCTGACTGAGTTTAAGTTGTTGAGAGTGATATTTTGATTAGCAAGGTGTGTCGAGGTGAAGTGAGTGAGAAAAGGATGACTGATTCTCTCTGTTTGGTTTGCTCTCCCGCCTGGTGGTCAAGAAATTAAGAGCACTTGAGATTTCCAAGTTCTCTTGGGAGGATAATTTCGCTGTATCTGATTTGATGGATTATTTTTGGAAGCCTAGTTCCTGGCATTTAAAGCAGGAGATCCTCCCACAGGTGGTGGCTACTTGCTTGAATCGACGCAACATCCTGTTGCGGATCTTTCAGTCTCGGGCTCCTGCCCTCGCCCCTCAGCCCCAGGGGGCTTTCGGGTACGACTGAAAGATTCTTAGTCTCGATTCCACATTGAGAGGAGATTGAGAGGAGCGTCCTATCCAGTGGGACTTTATTTGGCCCCTCAGGGAGAATAACTACCGACCATGTAGTTTAAATAAGTTCTGTGGCGGCTTGGCGAACATGTTCTTCTGTAATTTGTTCTTCAGAAGCTTTCATACATGCAATCAATGAACCTCTGGCAATCAAATTGGCTTTTCTTAGCAAGCCTCCAGAGCCCTGCCAAATGGCTGTGACAGCATTATCTGTCATGAGTTTATTCTTGATTCCAGAGATTTTAAGGTGATGATCTAGATAATTTCTCATATTTTCTTCATTAAGAGCTGGTAGGTGAGCGTGGGTCATCACACGAGAAGCCAAGGGCAGAGAAGTTCTATACTTCAATTTATCAAGAAGGTTATTCTGTCCCACCAAAATAAGTGAGAATCTTTTTTCAGAATCAAAGTTGAATTGGTTAATCGTATGCAATTCAGCAAAGACATCGACTCTCAATAAGGATGCCTCATCAATGATAACCACAATTTTATTTCTTTGTTGTTCTAATATTTCTGAGATGGCTTCTTTGAATTCCTTAAGAAGGAAGGACCTATGGTTTCCTCTTAAATTTAAATTTATACTCCAACACAATTGTCTATATAGCTCACAGGTTGAGCCACTGTTCGCCGTCACATAACAGCTGTTAATTTCAGATTTGTGGAATTGATCTAAACTCCATCTCATGGCGGTGGATTTTCCGGTGCCAACATCGCCGGTGACGACCATAATTCCACCAATGGAAAGAACATAATCCAATCTCTCTTTCACTGCCATTGTTCCAGGTAAAGACATAAGGTCTTTGGATTTAAGATTGTCATTAAAAGGAGAGAACTTCATTCCAAAATATTCAATGTATTTCATTTCTTACCTCCTGTTTTATCTCCTGAAAATAATTCTCCTGATTTTGGTTTTGTCTCTTTCGTGGCAGAAGTCACCTTTCCATTGCGACCCAAGTAAAAATTCACATGCCGATCCAATAAATTGGCCTGACCAAAGCTTCTTCCATCAAAGAAAATTTCAACATCTTCGGGAGTCTCTCTGTGGAACTTGAGTTCCACTCTTCTATCGATCAGGTCTACGGGAGCTTCATATATGGTTCCATTCAAATGAAAAGTTCGATCCTTTTTAACTCGTCGAAATTGAATAAATCGAAAATAGTCCAATAGATTGGGGGGAGCGGGACGAACACACTTCATATTTTTACGGAATTTCGCCAATGGAGTTTCGCCAGTGGTTCCATGAACTTTGTGGTGATAACTCTCCACCCAGTCAGAAAATACCTCATTCAGTTCTTCAAGGCTCAAGGTTTTTTCATCGCAGCGAGGAAAGAAGTTTTCCCGTACATATCGAAACCAACGCTCCACTTTCCCCCGACCCTGAGGAGTATAAGGAGGAGTGTGAATAATCTGAATACCCAAGGAAGCTGTGACCTGTTCCAAGTTTATAGCCTTAAAACAAGCCCCATTATCGATATAAAGCTTTTGAGGAAGCCCCCTCTTCTCAACAGCTTTCTTAAGACAATCCTTCATATTCTCAAGCCTTTCGGACTCATAAAACTCCCCGTGGGGAATGATGCGAGAATTGTCATCCAATATGGCAATGAGGTAGGATTTTACTTTCTTTCTCTTTTTGCCAACCACAATGGGGCCATGAAGAACATCTGACTGCCACATTTCATTGGGAGACGAAGCTTCAAAGGACCTACGATCTGTGGACTCTTTTTGTTGCAATTTGTGATGCTTTAAAAATCTATAAAGCACACTCATATTGATCTCTTCATTGGTACCAATAGAGCCGCGCTGACGTAGAGCATTGACAAGGGCTATGCCTGTAAAATGTCCCTTTGCCTTCATGATCTCTTTAATGACCACTTGGAGAGATTCATCAAGACTTCTAAATTGACCTTGATCCTTGCGATCCGATGGCACAAGCCCCTCTAATCTATTGCCCGATCCCTTGTAGTCTGCAATCCATTTTTTTATGGTGGAACGACTCACACGAGTCGATGATGAGTAGGGAACACGATAGCTCTTGGAAGATTTTTCCGTAAGCAATCTCTCTTTTTCTCCATATTCAAGGCGCAACCCTGTAACAAATTCAGAAATCACTCCGAATCTAAAGGTGGCAACCTCCATTTTCTTGTCCTTATCAGCCATTTTGACCTCTCTTTCTTTGATTTAATTTCCGTTATTGGAAATCTTTCTTGAAATAAGAGATACACAACTTCCTGACTCTTTGTTAATGACAAGAAACGGTAGGTTGAAAATAAATGGGAGCACTGGCAAACTTCGTTAACCAAAAATGTCCAGGTTTTTCTCTTGATAAAAGGCCACTGTGCTAAGTGGATCTTTTTCTTTCATCAGATTATAAGCCTTAGCGTGATTAAGAAGTTTTTTCAGCCAGTGCCCCGCTCTTTGCCTCGTTGTCCAAAGGGGCCATGCCTTGGGAATCTTGGGGTTCAGACGATGTCGTAATGCTTCGAAAATACGAGACTTTGTCTCTTGAAAACGACGCCAGAACGACTTGGGTCTTGTCGTTATAACACTGTGGCAGTGAGGACACCGCCAGCGCTTGAGGTAGACCGCTTCAGAGCATGCAAAAAAGTATCTCTTCACATAGCCATGGCCCAATGCCGTTTCCTTAAGAAAAATCTCTTGAAATTATTAGATAAATCGACAAGAATAAGACTTGTTTTATTTTACACCCAACCCTCAACCAAGGAGTAAGTCACATGCAATCCAATATTGATCTCGAAAGCCCCCAAATGACGAGTTCGCGTCACAGATGACCATTTTATCCTACCAAAACTTGATTCTTCCTTCAAGTCAGAGCACCTTGTCGATCCAGAAAAACAAAAAAGGAATCGAAAATTTAATCCTCAAATTTTCTTTTTTACCATTATCTATCTTATTTCCGGAACAAATTACGAAGGCTACCAAATCGCTCTTAAGACGGTATGGACTCATTTTGGTGACCTGCTTCTCATGCCAGTCAAAAGCAGTCTCAGCAAGATACGTCAAAGTATTTCTTACCTATTTTTCAAAGATATCTTTGAATCTTTGATTACAGACTACGAACCATTGAGAAAAACGTTTCATGGTTTTTATATCTATGCCATAGATGGCGACCAATTAGCACTTCCTCGCTCTAAAGATCTTTTAAAGGAGGGTTATTGTGGGTACCCTTGCCCAAATGAGATGGAAACTCATTTCTTACGTAGTTCCTGTCCAGGGAAGAAAGTTAAGTAGTTTTAAGTATTTACATGCCTTCCCTTTAGATTTTATGCTTTAAAATGGAGTCCATCAAACATAATCCGTGTAAATTCAGTTACTTACATAAAACGGAAAAATAAAATAAGTTCCCCCCCCTCTCTTGACGAACCTTTCACAGCCCCTCCCTTTCAGTGACTTATGTGGCTATCAACTGGTTACTTGATATGAGAGGAAGAGTTGGATCAACCTGTGTTTCCACCGTGGTGATTTCAAACCTCCTTCAGGGAAATAACATTACGTTGCGCATCAACTTCAAAAAATACTTGACGTGTTTTTTCAGAGAAATAATTTTTGATATTTTATTCTTCATTTATTTTTTATGTAGGTTTTAGGAGGCGTGGGAACCTCTCTATGAGGTAGAATTCTTATCCATGTTCTCCGAGAACCTCTCTGATTTTTTTCTTCTTAAAAGACATCCTTGCTCACTTTTTTCCCTCAAAAAAACGTATGTTAATATAAAAATTAAAGAGAAACTTTCACCAAAGGGGGGACTATGCGCCATTTGAAGAAGACACAGTTGGGACTCTTTTCCCAATATCCTAACCACCAACTCAGTACAGAATTGCAGCAAATTAATAACATCATTGATCGCCATCCAGAGTTTGCCCATATGGTTCATGAAGACCTTGTTAAAGAAAAGAAAGATTCTGGTGATATTGGTATGACATCGGAGCAAGTTCTCAAGGTGGCTATTCTTAAATCCATAAGAGGTCTTTCCTATCGTGCGTTAGCCTTTAATCTTGTCGATTCAGTATCCACCAGAGCTTTTCTGGGCCTTGAATTGGAAGAAAATTACGCTCACTCCACCTTACAGGACTTGATTGTTCAAATAAGTGAAGAAACTTGGGGAATTATTAGCGCCTCTTTAGTTTCAGATGCAAGAGATCAAAAGATTGAGCCGTGTAAGAAAATGAGATTGGACAGTACAGTGACGAAATCAAATATTCATCATCCAACGGATGCATCGCTTTTATATGACTGCATAAGAGTTACAGAAAGAGAATTTAAAAAAGTTCGTAAAAATGTCATGAAAGATTTTTGGCGACTTATTTCAAGAGAAGATCTTAAGAGAGCAAAAACCTTGCTTTACAAAATTAATAATTCCAAAAATGATGCGGAAAGACTACCTTGCTATAAGGAGCTTTTAAAAATCGCTACCAAATTGAACAAAGGATTACCTGATACCATCAGAAAGATAAAAAAAGAACAAAAATGTGTGAAGATGAATGCTTTGAAAAAGAGTCTAAAACAGTTAGAAAATGTTGCCTTCTACCTGGAAAAAATCATCTTTCAAACTCAAAAAAGAGTTATTGAGGGGAAAAAAGTATCTTCTGAAAAAAAGGTCCTATCCATCTTTGAACCGCATACAGACATTATTGTAAAGGGGCAAAGAGAAGTCGAGTTTGGGCATAAAATCTTTTTGACCTCAGGGCAAAGCAACATGATTTTAGATTGTCAGATCCCTGATGGCAACCCCGCAGACTCTGATATGTTTTTAAAAGTTATGAATTCAGTGACACAAACCTATGGGGCTTGCCCTGTAAAAGTAAGTGCAGATGGTGGGTTTGCTTCAAAAGAAAATCTTGAAGAGGCCAAAGAGATGGGGGCTAAAGATGTTTGCTTCCCAGAAAAAAAAAGGAATGAAAATATTAAAGATGGTTAAAAGTGCTTGGGTCTTTAAAAATCTTCTCAATTGGAGAGCCGGAATAGAGGCTGTTATTTCATTCCTTAAGAGATGTTTTGGTATGAGAGTTGCTTACTGGAAAGGGCATGATGGTTTTAAGAGGTATGTAAAGAATGCCGTTTGTGCCTATAATTTTGTTGTCTTGGCAAGACATGAATTATCAACTGTCACCTAAATTTATCCATTAGGAATAACAGCAATGGACCAGGTCGAAGGTGCTAAAATCTTCCAAAGGTAGGGGTGCGTCTTCAAATCGAAAAAACTAGGGCGCAAGTCGCTTAAAGACCTTTTTCCCCTTAATCTGTAGAGTTTGTGTGGCAAATCTCCAACTCTCACTCCCCCATTGAGGCATTGGGAGGCTCAATGGGGAGTGTCAGAGAACAAAAAATGGGCCTTTCTGGACAGAAACTACGTATGTATCTATCTCATGCTTATGACGTTTTATCGGGTGTGACAAAGAATCTTTGCTATTCTCCCGCTCTGAACGAAATCGCCAATGCTATTCAAATGATAGGTAGTTTTGAGAGTAATTGTACAATTGCGCGTATTGCCCGCACTGGTTGCACCCATTACCCTCACTTTCCCTATTTCAATGCGTCATTGATGATTTTCCTTCCCATTTCTGGGGAAAATTTTAGTTAATTTGTAATCCTATTTCTTCCTATTTTAGGGAAAAGTCCTGGTCAAGTTTTGTTCCCTGGATTTTTCGATAACTCTCTCCTTTAAGTAAAATTTTTATGGCGGTATGCTTCAAACGGTCGATGATAGTATCTGCCAGCACCTCATCATCAATAATTTCTGACCAATGCGTTATTGGCAGTTGAGTGGTAATAACGGTGGACCTATCGGAACGAAACTTTAAAATATCGCAGAAGTCTGTGGATTCACTTTGGGAGAACTTCCTTAATCCAAAGTCATCAAAAATTAACACTTGGGGGCGGCCCAGACGACGCAAGTAGTTCAAATACCTTCCTGAGTGCCTTTCCAGGGCCAAGGTTTCTAGAAATATGTTGATGTCTATAAACAGTGTGGAGATTCTGGATTGACAACACTGGTGTCCCAGGCTCTGGGCCAAGAAGGTTTTACCCACCCCCGTTGGCCCTTCGACAATGATAGACCTTTGCTCCTTAACCCATGATAAAGTTTGAAGCCTATCCACCTCTCTTTTACTAATAGACCTTTTGGCATGGTGGTCAAATGCCTCACCTCTGACCTTGTGAGGCAGCTTTGAGGTCTTGAGAAGTCTTTGGCTGAATTGGATTTTCCGAGCCTCCACTTCTGCAAATAACAGCTCGTTCAATAGATCCAATGCTTGAGTCTTGTGGCTTGTGTTATCCAGCGCCACTTCAAGGCTGTCTAACATTCCATAGAGCTTCAACTCATGCATGTGGTTTTTGATTTGTACTTCATCCATCTGGCACCTCCTTGGGGCTTTGGTTATTTGGATTTTCGTTATGTCGCAAATAAGGGTTGCCTTGTTTACGATCTATTTTCTCGTTCACCTTTTTTATTTTTTGCCCTTTATAGAAATGGAGTTGTTGCTGAAAATATCTAACCCTCCTTTTCTCCCACTGCTTGCAGTCCTCAAGGGCTTTGATAATGAGAGGAAGGGACTTTTCCTTGCCCTCTTTCTGGATTTCTTTGTGACAGGAGCTTACAAAGCCCATAGCTCTTCTGAGATTTTCAATGGTCCCACCCTGAAAAAGCTCCTCAATGAAGTTTTCAAGCTCTTTACAAATCATACTTGCTTGAATAAGAATGTTCTGGGGAGTGGCCTCCTTGTAGGCGCGACTGGGCTCCGGGAGGTGTTCGTTTTTGGTGATGTACTCTCCGAGTTTACCTTTGGTCCTCTTGTGGCGAGCGAGGAGCTGTTTTTGAAAGTAAATCTCCACACTCTCCACTCCAATTTTTACATCTACATACTCCCCTCGGTGCTGAAACGGAGCCGAGTAGAAGTTGGATTCAACGCTCACATGACAGTCTTGGTGGAGTTTTTTCTTCTCCCAACGTCCCCACCGGTAGGGAAAAGAAGGCAAGGGTTTTAAAGTTTTTACCTCTCGTTGAAATTTTTCATTGCGAGAGACCTTAAATCTTGTGTGAGGGCGAGCATTTATCTTCTCGCACACCTCCCTTAAAGCCTTATTAATTTGATCCAGACTGGTGAAGGTCTCTCGTCTGTACATAAACCTGAGGGCCCTTGTAACGAGCTTCACGGCATTCTCAGTAAGGCTTTTATCCTGGGGACGACGAACTCGAGCGGGAACAGCCACCGTGTCATAGTGTTCCAAAAGCTCTTGGTAGGATTTATTCAACTCTGGATCATACAAATGGGGTGTGTTCACTCCAGTCTTTAAATTATCAGGAACAACCACTCTCGGAACCCCACCGTAATATTCAAACATCAGAACGTGAGCGTGAAGAAAATCTTCACTAGATTCGCTCAAAGAGCCATAAGCAAAAATACGCTGAGAGAAACATAGATTTGAGCAAAATATATGGGCCTTATGAATATTAAGGTCTTCATCGATCCACTCTGGCTGAAATCCTGCGTAATCAACCTCAACTTGGTGGCCTGGCTGAAAATCACGCAAGGTAATAATCCTTTTGCCAGCTTTTGGAAATTGCTTATGAAACTCCCTCGTAAACTGGGGGTAGCTAATGACCTTCAGAAATTTTTCCTCCCAAACGTCACTTAAACAATGCCTATCCTCAATCTCCTTCTCAATAATCTTCCAATCTATACCGTAAGACCAAGGGGGAATTTCTCTTTGGGTCTTCCAATCCTTGGGGTCTGTTAAAAGACCACGTCTTATCTTTCTAAGAGTCTTGGTGCAGCATTTCATGCGGCGACTGATTTCTCGGTCGGGAATATTTGCCTTTATTAATGATTTTATTTTTGTGTAACGCTCATGATCCATCTTTGTTCTCATTTCGACCTCCTTGGTTAAAGATTGGAGGTCTTTATAGAACATCAATGACGCTATGCTAAGGGGAATCAGTCATGCCAATCAGTGCGGGCAATGCCATGGTTCGCCGGGCGAACTGAGATAAGATAGGGGGTTAGAGTCCCCCGAGAGGAAGGTCAACCGACCACTTCTCTCCCCAAGCCGTGCGCTGTCGGCCGTGAGGCCGAAGCGATGTATCGGTAGGGGTGTGTGTGGGCCAAATAATTGAGCGTCGAAAATGCCGAACTCTGGAGTGCGGAGGCTGTCATGGTAGCCGAACGCAACATACCCACCAGCGCTATGGTGAGTTGGTGGGTGACTCCACGGCGTCGTAGAAACTGGCACATACATGAATCTTATCCCGGGACCTCGGGAGGTCTTTATTTAACCCCGTCATGTGCGACGGGCGACATGGGAAAGGAGGTAACCGTAACCCATGAACGAAATAAAGAAATCGGATCCACTCATAGTAGCGATGAAGAGGACGAACAAAGGGCCTACAAGCCCAGCGGAGTCCTTGGAGCGAAGGGGTGGAACTGAAGGGAACTCAATCCGTCAAAGCATCTGCCGAACACAGAGTTGGGAAAAGGTGTCACAGGCGACGGAGCGAGTCCGTATAGCAGCAAAGAGAAAGGATGGTAAGCTCACTTGCTTGCTTCACCATGTATCTGTGGAAGCCCTCCACTTGGCTTACCTCTATTTGAATAGGGGAGCCAGTGCGGGAGTGGACCATTTAACATGGAAGGAGTATGGCGAGAACCTCGTGCAAAACCTGTTCGATTTACATCGTCGGGTCCACACGGGTGCTTACAAAGGGCAACCTGTCTTGCGGGTAGAAATACCCAAGTCAGACGGGGGCACAAGACCCTTGGGTGTCCTGGCCTTGGAGGACAAGATTGTCCAGAAGGCCGTTGTAGACAGCATCCTCTCTCCCATCTACGAGGAACATTTCCTCGGTTATAGCTACGGATTCCGTCCAGGGCGTGGAGCGCATAATGCGTTGGATGCTCTGGCTTACGGAATAGAGCGTAGAAAGATCAGCTACATATTGGATGCGGATATAAAATCCTACTTCGATAGCGTGGATAGAAAGACTCTAATTCGCTTTCTAAAACACCTCATCGGAGATGAGAGACTCATTCGTCTCTTTGAAAAGTGGCTCAAGTGCGGAGTGCTATCTCAAGGCGTCTTAGAAGACACAGGGAGAGGGACCGTTCAAGGTTCAAATATTTCCCCTATCTTCGCCAACATATATTTACATTATGTGTTGGATTTATGGATGCAGAAATGGCGCAAGGACCATGCCACAGGGGACATGATATTTGTTCGCTACGCCGATGACTTTGTCGTAGGCTTTCAATACAAGGGGGAAGCTGAACGCTTCCTCAATGATCTGAAGCGCAGGCTTAAGGAGTTTTCTCTAGAAATACATCCGGGGAAAACTCGCCTCATAGAGTTCGGTCGATTTGCAAATGCAAATTGCCGCCGACGAGGTCTTGGTCACTCCGAGACTTTTGATTTCTTAGGATTCACTCACTTTTGTGTGCGCACGAGGAAAGGAGGCTTTAGGATAGGGCGTAAACCCATATCCAAGAGAGTCTGCCGGACCTTACAGCACCTGAAGCTGAGTCTGAGAAAACGAGTCTACACGAGGGACCTAGCGGAATGTGCAAAGTGGTTGGGTTTGGTCATCAAAGGCTGGCTCAATTATTTTGCGGTTCCAGGAAGTACGGTGTACCTACGAAAATTTATTTGCGCAATCAGGAGTGCTTGGATGAAAGCCATCCGACGACGCTCACAGCGTGGACGGAGATTCTCGTGGAAGAGGTTGGATAGAATGATTCGTCTATTCTGGCCTCGTATATCCATACGCCACCCGTGGCCAACAGATAGGTTCGCTATGCGGTACCACCTGAAGTAGGAGCCGGATGCTTTAACGAGCACGTCCGGATCTGTGCGGGGGGTGCGTGGCAACACGCATTCCTACCGTAACCAACTGGTGCGGGCAATGCCATGCAACTGGTGCGGGCAATGCCATGCAACTGGTGAGGGTAATGCCATGCAACTGGTGAGGGTAATGCCATGCAACTGGTGAGGGTAATGTCATGCAATCGGTGAGGGCAATGCCATGGTTCGCCGGGCGAACTGAGATAAGATAGGGGGTTAGAGTCCCCCGAGAGGAAGGTCAACCGACCACTTCTCTCCCCAAGCCGTGCGCTGTCGGCCGTGAGGCCGAAGCGATGTATCGGTAGGGGTGTGTGTGGGCCAAATAATTGAGCGTCGAAAATGCCGAACTCTGGAGTGCGGAGGCTGTCATGGTAGCCGAACGCAACATACCCACCAGCGCTATGGTGAGTTGGTGGGTGACTCCACGGCGTCGTAGAAACTGGCACATACATGAATCTTATCCCGGGACCTCGGGAGGTCTTTATTTAACCCCGTCATGTGCGACGGGCGACATGGGAAAGGAGGTAACCGTAACCCATGAACGAAATAAAGAAATCGGATCCACTCATAGTAGCGATGAAGAGGACGAACAAAGGGCCTACAAGCCCAGCGGAGTCCTTGGAGCGAAGGGGTGGAACTGAAGGGAACTCAATCCGTCAAAGCATCTGCCGAACACAGAGTTGGGAAAAGGTGTCACAGGCGACGGAGCGAGTCCGTATAGCAGCAAAGAGAAAGGATGGTAAGCTCACTTGCTTGCTTCACCATGTATCTGTGGAAGCCCTCCACTTGGCTTACCTCTATTTGAATAGGGGAGCCAGTGCGGGAGTGGACCATTTAACATGGAAGGAGTATGGCGAGAACCTCGTGCAAAACCTGTTCGATTTACATCGTCGGGTCCACACGGGTGCTTACAAAGGGCAACCTGTCTTGCGGGTAGAAATACCCAAGTCAGACGGGGGCACAAGACCCTTGGGTGTCCTGGCCTTGGAGGACAAGATTGTCCAGAAGGCCGTTGTAGACAGCATCCTCTCTCCCATCTACGAGGAACATTTCCTCGGTTATAGCTACGGATTCCGTCCAGGGCGTGGAGCGCATAATGCGTTGGATGCTCTGGCTTACGGAATAGAGCGTAGAAAGATCAGCTACATATTGGATGCGGATATAAAATCCTACTTCGATAGCGTGGATAGAAAGACTCTAATTCGCTTTCTAAAACACCTCATCGGAGATGAGAGACTCATTCGTCTCTTTGAAAAGTGGCTCAAGTGCGGAGTGCTATCTCAAGGCGTCTTAGAAGACACAGGGAGAGGGACCGTTCAAGGTTCAAATATTTCCCCTATCTTCGCCAACATATATTTACATTATGTGTTGGATTTATGGATGCAGAAATGGCGCAAGGACCATGCCACAGGGGACATGATATTTGTTCGCTACGCCGATGACTTTGTCGTAGGCTTTCAATACAAGGGGGAAGCTGAACGCTTCCTCAATGATCTGAAGCGCAGGCTTAAGGAGTTTTCTCTAGAAATACATCCGGGGAAAACTCGCCTCATAGAGTTCGGTCGATTTGCAAATGCAAATTGCCGCCGACGAGGTCTTGGTCACTCCGAGACTTTTGATTTCTTAGGATTCACTCACTTTTGTGTGCGCACGAGGAAAGGAGGCTTTAGGATAGGGCGTAAACCCATATCCAAGAGAGTCTGCCGGACCTTACAGCACCTGAAGCTGAGTCTGAGAAAACGAGTCTACACGAGGGACCTAGCGGAATGTGCAAAGTGGTTGGGTTTGGTCATCAAAGGCTGGCTCAATTATTTTGCGGTTCCAGGAAGTACGGTGTACCTACGAAAATTTATTTGCGCAATCAGGAGTGCTTGGATGAAAGCCATCCGACGACGCTCACAGCGTGGACGGAGATTCTCGTGGAAGAGGTTGGATAGAATGATTCGTCTATTCTGGCCTCGTATATCCATACGCCACCCGTGGCCAACAGATAGGTTCGCTATGCGGTACCACCTGAAGTAGGAGCCGGATGCTTTAACGAGCACGTCCGGATCTGTGCGGGGGGTGCGTGGCAACACGCATTCCTACCGTAACCAATTTTACAAGTAATAGCATAACTCTCTACGATAGGCTTTATTTATCTACAGAGATTATTAAGGCCCATGCTCAAGCCAGTAACTTCTTTATTGCGCGTTGTAAGCGAGGCTCTACTTTTATCCCCATTGTAAATTTATTTAATGGCCCAGGTTGGTATTCACGAATGGTTATTGAGGGGGTGGTCATTCATCTCTATAAGTATAAAAACCCAAAGACTGGGGAGTTCTCTGTTTTGGCCACTAATCTTCCGCATGGCTCCTTGGACAAGAAGGATATGGTTGCTCTTTACTCTCGTCGTTGGGAAATAGAAACGACATTTCGTGATTTTACATCGACAATGAAAATGGAGCAGTGGCACTCAACAAGCCTTAATGGAATATTGCAAGAGCTGTATTCTTATTTTTGGCTCTTCAATTATACAAAGATTCAAATGAGCATAAATGAGGATGAAGACAGTGTGAATCAGTTGGTAAAAAATGACTACAAAAAACCTAACTTTAAACTGATTCTTGATTTCATAATGGATAGCATCCCTCTTTTTGTTGCGGGGCTCTATCAGAAATTTAGGAAGCAGATAAAGTTGCTGATGAAGATTTCAATGGAGAAGAGGAGGCACTTCAAAAGAAGCTATGAAAGGTCTATCAAAAGGGCTGGGAGTTCTTTTAAAAGAAATAGCTTAACGCAGAGGCAGAGGGGTGTGGTGGCTTAAGGAAACGGCATTGAGCCATGGCCCCAGAGCTTCTCACTTTTACAGCCGGGATTTTGGCACTTACATGGCCTCTTCCAATTGTAATTCTTACCTTCTTTTACAAGGTCATCCGTTGATACAAAAGTAGCTAAAATCATAACACCTCCTGATGCAGAGTATTAAACTCATGGGGAGGTTATGACAAGACTTAGTCAAGGGAATGTAATAATTCTTTAGGGATGGTCAAAGAAAAATAAAAAATAAAGGCGAATTCTAGTCAGAATAAAGTATCGTATAACACCCCTCTGTGCAGGAAGCTGTATAGCCAAGTTCATCACAAGCAATAAGATCAAAACGGTCTAATTTCTTAAAAAGAGCATTCAATGAGAGTTCTTTCTTGCTTTCACGCATTGTTTCAATAAGTTCATGAGTGGTGACCCATAAACATCGATAGCCTTGTTCACAGAGTGAACGAACTAGGGACATGGCCAAATGACTTTTCCCCATTCCAAAGCTTCCGTAAAACACAACATTACAGGCTTTTCTGACCCACTCTCCCTCTGCCATCCAATTAATTTGCTGAGCTGTCACTCCCGTTCTTTTCTGGAAGTTATAAGTTTGGAGTGATTTAAGTTGAGGAAGCTTGGCCCCCTTAAGCAATCTTTTCACTCTCTGGGAATGCTTGTCAGCAAGCTCATTTTGAACGAGTATACCTAAATACTGTTCATACGTCTTTTTTGTTTTTTCGGCAACTCTAGCCGTTGCAACATATTCATCCGCCATCGCTGGAAGTCGGAGTTTTTTAAGAGAACCTATAAGTTCTTCGTGATTCATTAAGAACCTCCTATGTTTGGAACAAGACTGTCATATTGAGACAATCTAGGTTGAAGTGGTTTTTGTTGGTCATTCAAATTAATTTTGGTGGGATTGCCTAAGAGCAAATCTTTTATGGATTTAAAGTCGAAAATCTCACGACTTTCTAATTGAAGCTCCATGGCTGTAGATAAGTCCTGCCAACTCACATGCTGAATCAAGTTGATAACTCTTAAATATTCATGCTCGGCACGGCTTGAATCTTGTTGCTTGAGGTATTGATAAAAATTTTCAAACACATTTGTTGGAAAAAGAATGGATCGGTGAGCCCATCTTACCATGGCTTGCGGCTTACGAACTAAAGAAGGAAGGATATGTTCAAGAAGAAGACTATGCTCCCCATCAGGTTTTCTTTGATGGCGAGCGACAATTTCTTGCTTCCCTCCTGCACGATAGATCGTGACATGATAGGGACCCTGTACGGTTTTACAGGGAGATTGGATCACCTCATCAGGTATGGAATATGTGGTTTTACCTATTCTCAAAGTCCCATAACCATTACTTTGACAAATATTCACCTTACAGAGAATATCTTCATCTCGTGGAGGCAAAGGCTTAAGAACTTTGGCCTCCTCCTCAAAGCGAGATTTGGTGGAGTCACTCTGATGCTGATCCATATAAGACTCTAAAAACTGATTCAAATGATCCCAGTCTTTAAAAACAATTCCTTTGTTTCTAACAATATTTTTTATCCGAGAACTGAAGGTTCGAATATCACGCTCCACATCTCCCTTGTCAGAGCCCTTCCCTGCGCGGCAGGGAAGAACCTTAAATCCATAGTATTGGATGGCTCGATCAAAAGATTGGGTGTAAATTCGCTGATTTCCTTTAAGAACTTTCTTCACACAGGGAGATAAATTATCAATACGGATGTTCGCACTCATCCCACCTATCTTTTCAAAAAAAGCATGCACCCCATCGATGAAACACTCATAGACAAGAAAGGGGTAGGCACGAACCCAACAGGTGCCACTACAAGGCAATGTTCCAAAATGGAGATGAACGGAACACCATCGGCAAATGGTAAAGCAACCTTCTCCTTAAAATCAAACTGAGCCTGTTCTCCAGGATCATATCTTTGGCTGAAAAAACGCTCCTTGGGGCGAGAACCAAGAATCTCACAAACTCTTCTCTGAACCGTTCTCTCACTCCCACGATAACCCTCCTCAACTAATAGCTCATATATTTCACGGGCGGTGTTACTTGGGTTCAACTTCAAAAAGTACTTCACCCGATCCATATATCCATTAAGGGGATCTGGGCGAGTTCTTTTGGACCTCGCCTTGTACTTCGGTGGGGTGTTGGACTCACAGTACTTGCGCACCGTCTTACGATTGATCCCTAATTCACGAGATATTTCTGTCTTATTTTTACCACTGTGACTCAGGTCACGAATGCGGCCGAAAGTGTATTGACTAATCATAAGATCCTCCTCATTGCTAACCTTTTGAGTTGCAAAAGGGAGGGACTCTGTGAGCTTAGTATCTATATCAGAAGAAGAGACTTCATTGTCTAGTATTTGAACACTCCCTGAAGATTGGTCACTTTTCATTGGCGACAACCTCCATATTGAAAGTGGGACATTTTAATTGGCGACGGCTTTAAGGGAAGCCTGTCTTTAGAAAGAAATTCCATGAAAATTGAGGCAAATGTTGGAATCTTGTGGAATTTAAATACTTTAGAAAATGGGCACAGCCTAAACAGGCTTTTCTTGACTATATATTTAACCTCATTGAAATCCAGAAACAGTCTACAAATGACAAATATGGAACCTGAATAGGCTGTCATGGAAGGACTCTCCAACACGGAGCCCCTTTCCAGGTCGACAAGAACCCAAAAGGAGTTCTTATCAGCTCGGAGCCTTTTTATGAGTAATATCAATTGATTATATGCGTCTCGGTTGACAATGCCAAAAATCACCATAGGTCCTCCTCTGAAAAGTGGCCACTTTTCATTGGCGACGGTGGGGCATTTTAATTGTCAGCTAACAACACTCATCTTGAACTTCCGTTAACAAAATATCGGATTTCATGTGATATTCAAAATCCTCTATGGTGAATCCATAGGATTTTACAATGTGAATTATTCTGGCCTTCTCCAACCCAACCCGACCACTCTCAATATGACCGATTGCATCCTTATGATAACCACATGAAAAGCTGGCTTTGCGTTGACTAAGACTTTTTAAATTTCTCAAAACCTTTAACACTTGAACCTCTTTGGTGATGATTTTTTTGAGAAATCGTCGGTCTCTTCTATCATCAATAGGCTTTTCTTTTTTGTGACAAAACCTCTTTTGGATTTGTTCACTTTTACCCTCACGGCATAACAAAAAGTCCTTATAGGTCAGCCCATAGGCCCTGACAGTTCGTTCAATTCGGGGTCTGATTATGATCGTTCTCCCATTTTCAAATTTTTCAACGGTCTTGTGGCCTATGCCCAAAAGAACCCCTGCCTCTTTACGACTTAGTCCTCGAATCTCACGCAATTTCTTCAACGCAACTGCGTTAATCTTTCCTTCGTATCCCATCTTTTTTCTCCTTGAGACTCTTTCGTAGCCTCTACTGTGCTAGCCCCCCACTAGCCGCAGGCGTAGCCATTTTTGCTAGTGAGGCACTACAAATTTTTATTAGAAAATTCAGTTGGTTAGGAAGAAACTGTTGCTACGATCTCCCGAAAAAATCTTCTTGCTACGGGCTTAGCCAAACACTTAGCCAAAATTAGCAAACGTAGGAATTTTTGGGAAATGCTGAGAAATGTCATAGAGAGTGAGTGAGAGCTAACCCATTGAAACCATTTGATAGTTATTTCAAATAGTTAAGTTTGATTTCAAAAATCTGCAAAAAACCATTGCCGAAATATGGAGCGCACTTGATTATACAAGTCATTCCAGAAACTTAGCTTGATTAAACAGACAAAAACAGCCTTTTAAAGACATACTGAGAAACACTCTTTTTGCTCTGGAAAAGGCTCTGGTGGCCATTTCCAAGAAAAAAACTACTCATACTATAGCTAAAAGTGGTCGCCGAGCCCCTTTTTCCTTAAAAGGATCAAATTGTCGACCTCTATCGCCACTTGTAATACTATCCACTTGAGGCATCACATCGAGAACATCAGTTGCACCTTTAACTTCAATTCCCGCAAATCTGACATAAATCTGGAAAGTTTTTATATCTCTCCATCCACCGATTTTCATAACGGTGGCCTGATCGATCCCAGAAGCTAGCATGTGAGTGGCAAAGCAGGCTCTTAGTGAATGAAAGACGACATTGCTTTCAATGCCCAAGCCTTTCAAATATTGACGCAATACATCGCCAGCCTGACCATTCTTCCAAGCATAATGCCTCTCAAGAACAAAGTCTTCGGGTTGAGTATTACCTCCCCTTAATTTCAAAATGACCGATTTTAGATCATTTGAAATAGGAACAGATCGCCAGTACCCAGCCTTAGTGCTTTTGATAGTGCGGCGAGTATTATTGTAGGACTTCGATACGGTTATGATTCCCTTTTCGAGGTCAATGTCCCTCCACTGAAGGGCCATTAACTCTCCACTTCGCATTCCCGTACAAATAGCAAAAGCCCATGTGGGATACCAAGGGCTGTCGTTAAATCTGGCATTTTTAAGGAGAGTCCTAAGTTCATCTTTCGTGAGAATCTTAGGGACCCTTTCTTCCTTAGTTCCTACAATCAGACCTTCAGTTGGGCTCGAATGAATACCTAAAATGTATTTTTCCTCAACGGCCCACTTAAACACAACATTGATAGAAGACTTGATATTCCTTAAAAGCCCCACTCCAGCACCATTGGCCTTAGCTGAGTCCAGAACCTGTCTTCCATCACCCTTGGTTAAGTCAGAAGCTCTACAGTCCCACCAGATATGGGTATAATTCCTTAATCTGTTGACATGAGCCTGTATGGTTAGCTTATCTGAGTACTTATCCCCAAGATGCCCAACCCTAGCTTTGACTTCCCACCGATCTACAATCTCACCCCAAGTGAGACCGCGACCTTCAAGTTTTCCGACTTCCTCAATAACGCTCCTTAAGAGCCTTTTTTCCTCCCTTAAGGCTTTCTTCAAAGTCGGAATATTCTTCTTACTTCTTTGAAGCCTTAAGCTCGGGCTCAACCTTCCTCGTGTCTGAACAGATACTCGAAAAAGTTCTACTCCATTATTTTTATAACTATTTACTGCCATTATAAGCCTCCTTAAATGCTGAGGTTTCAATAAGGGCACAAAGTTCATCTTTCCTGAAGTAAAGTCTTCCCCGAAACTTCCTCGCTCTTAGAATCCCCCTATGAACAAGAATCCTAATCGCATTGGTATTTTTCCGAAGATATTGAACAGCTTCTTCCGTCGTTAACCAAACCAAATTTTCAAAGAACAAATCAGGGGCGCAAGTTCTATGACTCACATTCTGATCCCTGCCACTTTCCGTCTGACAGTTACCTGAAACCATATCAAAACCCTCTTGGTTAGGCAAGTGAGAATTTCTAGAAACTTTCACAGAATTAGGGAATTTTTTAGAAAAAATTAGGTTAATCTTGCGACAAGTATCAATCAAGAACCTTCATTACTTTGATGATAGAATAAAAATCACATCAAGTTTTTTCTGCCTTTTTTTCCTGAATCCACTTAATAAAATTCCTTACTGATTCCATCCACTCCCAATCATCCTCAAAGATCTCAGAAATACTCTCGGCGCGATGTGTCGTGTATTCTGCAATCCTCAGAGGAAACTCTTTTTGACCATTGTTTAACAGGATATCTAAAGTCATTCTGATTTCATCAAGAATTTGATCGTGACCATGCTCTGTGTATCTGACATATCCTTCTGGAAAGTTAATCGCTTCATCAATAACCTTTTTTGCTCTCTCTAAGTCTCCGTTTGCTTGTCTTAAAGATATGGTCGCTATGAGTATCTTACGCAAAATTTTATCAGATTGAGCCCTCACCCATATAATAGATGATAAACTATCTATACCTAAGCAAGAGACTTTCTCTCTGATGCTGTCCAGATTTAAAGTATAATCTGAAAGGGCTACATCTAAAAACCGCTCTGATGTCATATCCTTTAATCTAACCTCAAAACATTATTACCTATTATCTTTTTTTCTTCAGTGATATTCTCAATCTTACTCTCCAAACTTTGCAAAGTGTGAAATGGTCTGCGAACAGAAAAAGGAGAAATTCCGTTTTTTATCGCATTTAGAACTCCAATGGCTTCCCAATAATTTTCTACACAAAAGAATTGACCGGTCTTCCAGGGAAGCTCACTCAGGCTGTTATTCATCAAGTTCTTATTTTCTTTCACTGCAATAACCTTAATGCCTTGTTCTAATGCAGCCAAGGTTGGTAAGCCAAGGCAGCCATCAGGAATCACTATGCATGAAATATCCTTTGCTGAAATAATATTGTCACAATAAAATGCATCCTGATCAGTAATAATTTTAGGGCTTTGGTGGAGACCTTTTAAAACACAGTGCAAATAACTTGTAGAGACAGCCTCGGCGGACATTCTAGCATCCACAATGCCAGAATCCATATTGGCAATTTCAAGCGACTCAAACATAGGAGAATGAGCTGATGGAACATTAAATTTATAAGATAAAGCATGTGTTAGCATAGCCTCAACTCCCCCCCAAGGATTAACCATGTCGCCCTCACTTCTGAAATAATCCATATGGTAACTCTTGGGAACCTCTATTATTGAGGATATAGCCACAGCATCATAATTTCCTTCATATTTTCTCAGAAGAGAGAACAGGTTGTTAATATTCTCTATAACTCCGGAAGCTCTTGCAGATTTGGCATATAAAGATTTCATTCGTATAGAAGGCCTTAGTTTAACAATATCAGAGCATTCAATCCCAAGAGTTGCTCTTGCTGCATTAATTGAATTAACCGCTGCATTTTCAAAAATCTTATGCTCATTTTCATCTATAATTGCCAGAATTCTATTGAACCTAACAGGCTGTAATCCAATAGTTCCCATCAATAAACGACAAATCGTACTGCCTTCTACATATAAACTGTTAGTGGTCATTTCGTTTATATCAGATGCATTAAAAACATTAGGGTGGGTGATGAGATTGTCACAAACGGATGCTATAAGTCTTGCTATGGGCGTGGCATCTCCGGCATGTCCCCCTATCTCACATCCAATACCAGTTGGAACGAGAAAGGCGATATTAAAATTTTTGGTGTTTTCAAACTTACGTTTTTTAAATTCAAAAAGAGTTTTGGCTTCATCAAAACCGCTCATATTTTCAGTGCTTAAAACGCCAACTTCACATTTGTATTTAGATTTTAAACTGTCAGTGATGACCATTCTTATGGGTAAAAGACCTCGTTTACTTAATTTAACAGAAATTTCATTTTCAAGATAATTCAATAGATTTTCATTATTTTTAATCTTAGGAAGTAAAAGACTAGTTTCTGATAATTTCATAAATATTAACCTCCAAAATGACTTACATATTCTTCAAATGTAAAATGCTTTACTTTCTTTAAATCAGACTTGCCCTTTAAACAATAAATATCTGGTAAATTAATACCATTGAATGTATGAGATTTTACTAATGAGTAATGTCCTACATTTTTAAAAATTATCTTTGAGCCTAACTTTAATTTATCTTGAAAATAATATGTGCCAAACATATCACCAGCCAAACAACTACAACCAGCTAGTATATATTCATTTTTATATTTTTTTTGATGGCCAAAAACATCAGGTTCATATTGATACTCAAATACCTCTGGAAGGTGGTTAATGGTAGTGTCTAATATAGCAATATTCTTTTCTTTTCTCTGGAAAATATCAATAACAGAAGAGACGAGGTAGCCACTATCGCCAACAAAAAAACTTCCCGGCTCTATTATAACATTGGTAAAATTATAATTCTGCTCAATTTCATTGAGAAGCTCATGAAATAAAGAAAGATTATCAGATTCATCAAACAAATAACCTCCACCTAAGTTAATCCATTGAAATTTCTTGAGGTCATCTTTGAGATGGGACTTAATTTTTAGGAAAGTCTCTGTTAATTGAGATAAGTCTTTACTTTCACAGTTTGTATGTAAATGAAGACCACTGATTTTTTTAAAAAAATTTGCATCCTTGGATATATTCTCTTTGAGTTGTTCAATAGGTACGCCAAGTTTTGAAAATTTATGGCAAGGATTATATCGGTCATCTTTTATAAAAGAAATTTCTGGATTTACTCTTATTCCATAACTCTGGTCTTTTCGTAATTTTTTTTCAAAGAAAGAAATTTGTTCTAAAGAATTAAATACCAAATAGCTAATATTATTTGAAATAGATCCCCATTGATCCTCTCTGATTCCAGGACTGACAAAATGAATGTTTTTCTTTTGTTGACACATAGTTTTCACTAATTGAGATTCAAATAAAGAACTCACAGAAAAACCATCTACTTGAGGCTCTAGCTCTCTTAATACATTATACAAAGGTAATGCTTTTACTGAATAAAGAATTTTGCACTTTAATCCACTAGTGATTTGATGGAGAAACTTTGCCTTCTCATTTACTTTATTTAAATTATAAATAAAGTAGGGAGTATTATTTATATCCTGAAGAGGCCAGGAGATATCCTTCATTTAAGAACTCCCATCTTTTTAAAATAAAATGTTGCAAATCCTGAGAATATTTCTGATTCTTCTGCTAGATCTTTTGCCCGATTTTTTGCCAATTCTTTTATTTGAAGTATGTTATTCGGATCTTTCTTTATACACTCATATATGTGTTTATAATCCCGAAACTTACTTGCTCTCTCCTCCATGACTTCTTGACTATTTATTCCTGTCAATTTAATGGTCTCCGTTCCTCTATTACATTTTCCGATGGCTTTTATCATAATAGGTATCTCGTTTTTTCCGGGAAGGTCATATTCTATAAATTGAGATGGGTCCTCTTCTAAAGGGTTAATCAGTAGCGGTTGTTCTTTGTGGAGATTATCTTTCTTATTATAAGCTCTTTTAGACTCATCTTCTAGTGGGAAATGTGTTTTCTTAGAAGTTTGATTGCAAGTCTTGCATGCAATGAGGAGGTTTTCCCACTCATAGGATAGCCACCAATAACCTTGATGTTGAGGCTGTTCTTTAACCTCGGATTTAGGACGAAAATGTTCAACATCGCTTTCTCGCCTTTGATCTCTCTTTCTTTCACAATAACAGCACTTATGATGTTGAGATTTATGAAGAAATTTCTTAATTTCTTCATTACGCCATAAATTCTCAAATGTCTTTGAGTTTAATTCATTATTGTTGACTGCATCTTCAATCTTGTTAAGAACTCTGGTCTTCTTAGAGTCCATGAAATTATTTTCAGGAGGCTCTCTTCGATTAATTTTTATCATTTTGTAGTACCAACTTCTTACTTTTTAAGTAATTGAATTAGTTCATTTACTCTTTTTCTGTCCTTTTCATGATCCCACATAGGAAGTTCCCCTAGTTCAGACTCAATTTTCTTTAACCTATTTTTTTCTTCTTCAGTTCTAGAAGAAGTTTCCTTAAGATATATGTCTTTATATTCTTTTAATAAACCTTCAGTACGCTTATTTCTTGTATCTGAAAGGTCAAAGATATCAGAAGTTAATATTTGATCGACTCTATAGCCCCTGAAGTCTCGTTTTAGATCGAAGCTCTCAGTATCACTATGTCCGTTTACATAGGAAGCTTTAATCAGTTGTGGCTCACCCTCCTCTAAATCAGCAAGTCCTAAAACACAAATGGGAGTATGTGTACTACATATAAATTGTACTTTTGGAAACTTATCTGATAATGATTTTATAATGCTTCTTTGCCATCTTGGGTGTAGGTGTTGCTCAATTTCATCAATTATTACGATTCCTGAAATCTCATCTAAATTGAATGTATCACTACTTAGAAGCTTCCAGCTTAGAAAATCTAAAATAACAGAGGTTAATGATTGGTAGCCATCACTTAGAGAGTTAAATGACATTTTTCTCCATTTTTTTGTTTCAACATATAGTCCTTTTTTTTCTAAAGTAATCTTATCGTTATCATCTAATGTTAAAATTTCTTTTAAAATATTTTCTAACTTCTTCCATTCTTTCTCAGATTCACTGTAAATCCTTCTTGCACCTAGCTCTACATTTTGCAAACCAAATTCATAATTAAAAAGAGTATATAAAGAGTCAACGAGAGCATATTCTTCATAAGATTCTGTGCCTCTTATAGTCCTTCCTGACCCATAAGCTACAGCAAATATATCTTCTCTAGATTCTTTAGCTAATCCTTTAGGTTGAGAAATGGTCTCATTATTGCCATCTGAAACTATTTCAGTCTTGATTGTATATTCCTTATTTGTATCATCTTTTAAAAAAACTTCAATAAAGCCCTCTTTTTCTTCATGTCTTAAAAAACCTCCATGTAATTCCGCAAGAAGAGCTGAAGCTCCTTCTTTATCACATAATCCTATCGCCAGGCTTCTTAGAATTGTTGTTTTTCCTTGTCCATTATCTCCAGAAAGAAGAGACCAATTTTTTATCTCATTGTTATCTTCAAATGAAATCTCTACTTCTTTAAAGCACTTAATATTTTTAAGTATTAATTTTGATATTTTCATTTCCTAATTGATTCCTTGTGCTTTTAATAGTTTATTTATTCAATATCTTAATGTTTTGCTTTTAAGCTAGGGGTCTTCTCATAAGGCTTTTCATTATGAATAAATTCCATGGGTAAGGTTGGAGAAATACAGCCATTGGTTGCTTCTCTTAATATCTTAGTGCTGGAGAGTCTGCAGTTCTCAATTTTGCACTATATGTTGTCAACGCAGCGCATATAAATGCTATATGTAGCGGTTTTCTTGAAAACTGCGGTCTCTTCAAATTAATAGTTAAAGTTGGAATCTTTCCTCCCTTTTCCTTATGGAGGTATAGCCTAGCTGTATTAAAATAGCTCTTTGCATTATATTGTAAAAGAACTGCTATAGAACTACCGATATTTCCTAGAAATGACAACATTTTTTAGGCTCTTCCTTTACAATTCAAAGTGGAAGTGATTGAGCCGGAGATGAAAACTCCTCAAAGGACATCAAGCTTAAGGTGCCCCCTTACAAGAATCCAAAATAAATTACCACAAAGTACAATGAGGAGCTATTGGGTAGAAGGGCCGGTTACCCGACCCAACCCCCGTTCCCACCACATCGTGCCCAATTAAGGCAATAGGCAGACGATAACTCCACTCACTCAACTATATCAATATCGATCTATTCCCACAGTCTTCATCCCATTCAACTCATGGAAATACCCAGTGAGTGACCCTTGTTCACCTAGGACATCCGCCCATGTGACATCTTGGGATCCTCACCAGATAGATGAACTACCCTCTTCAGTTTCGTTTCCGTAATGTTGTTGGACTTTGTTAATCCCATTTACGTTTCTCTTCAAAGGTTAGAGTTACCTAAGCCCCTTCCCTCTACGGTCGTTACTCGCTTCATCGGTACTATGGACTCGCTGACTCCCTCATGTTCATTTCACCATTCTTGCTGTTTAGGCTTGTTTGGCAATACCCCATCCTAGGGGAACATGAGGGTCTCCCACGCTCACAAATACACCTTCAAAAAAGTGCCATGCTCTCAGACCCCGGCGGCGCCACCCTTGTTCTCCTCAGTTACAAAAGGGTGATGTTGTCTTCCACTTCTTGAACAGTGTCGACCACCACGGTATAAAATCTTTCGAGGCTCAATCACTTCAACCTTACGGCCCTTCTTTCTTGCTATCTACGCTTAACTCATATTGTTATGAGCCCAAGACTCGCTGCGGAGTGCGCTGAGGCACTTCTCCGTGTGGACTTTCACCACCGATGTATTTACCTCGTGGCGCACTCAAAATTTTTTTCTATTTGTGTATTACAGCATTTATCCATCCAAGTCTTTAATTTTATTAATGAAAAATGAATTCACACTCATGCTAAACTATTCCTACAAAATACTGAGAAATACTTTTTGTTATGGAAAAAGGCATTAGCCTCTTCCCATAAAATTGCTCATATCTAAGACCCTGTCACTTGCACTCGCCTGGGGCATCACGTCAAGAGCATCTGTTGCACCTTTAACATCAATCCCTGCAAGCCTGACATAAATCTGAAAAGTCTTGATGTCTCTCCAACCACCAATTTTCATAACAGTGGCTTGGTCGACCCCAGATGCCAGCATATGAGTGGCAAAGCAAGCCCTCAGTGAATGAAAGACGACATTGCTTTCAATGTCTAAGTCTTTTAAATATTGCCGCAGTACCTTGCCAGCCTGACCGTTTTTCCAAGCATAATGCCTTTCAAGGACAAAGCCTTCTGAGGGAGCGTCTTTTCTCAACTCTAAAATGACCGTTTTTAGGTCATTTGAAATAGGAATAGATCGCCAGTACCCAGCCTTAGTGCTTTTGATCGTACGGCGAGTGTTATTGTAGGACTTCGATACGGTTATAATTCCTTTTTCGAGGTCAATGTCCTTCCACTGAAGGGCCATTAGCTCTCCGCTTCTCATACCAGTGCAAACAGCAAAAGCCCATGTGGGATACCAAGGATTGTTGCTTGCTTTAGCCTGCTTAAGAAGCACCCTAAGCTCATCTTTTGTGAGAATCTTAGGGACCCTTTCTTCCTTAGTTCCCACCGTCAAGCCTTCAGTGGGGCTTGAGTGAACACCTAAAGCGTATTTCTCCTCAACCGCCCACCTAAACACAACATTGACGGAAGATTTGATACTCCTTAAAAGGCCAGTGCCAGCACCCTTGGCTTTTGCTGAATCTAGAACCTGCCTTCCATCACCCTTGGTTAAATCAGAAACCCTACAGTTCCACCAGATTTGTGTGTAATTTCTTAATCTGTTGACATGGGCTTGTATGGTTAAGTTATCTGAGTATTTATCCCCCAGATGCCCAATCTTAGCTTTAATTTCCCATCGGTCTACAATCTCACCCCAAGTGAGACCACGACCTTCAAGTTTTGCAACCTCCTGAGTGACGCTCTGTAAGAGTTTTTTTTCAACTCTTAAGGCTTCTTTCAAGGTGGGAATATTCTTCTTACTTCTTTGCAGCCTTAAGGTTCGAATCAATCTTCCTCGTGCCTGAACAGAAACCCTAAAAAATTCCACTTCATTTTTATTATAGCTATTAATTGCCATTATAAGCCCTCCTTAAATGCTGAGGTTTCAATAAGGACACAAAGCTCATCTTTTCTGAAGTAAAGTCTTCTCCGAAACTTCCTTGCTCTTAGAAGCCCTCTATGAACAAGAATCCTAACCGCATTGGCACTTTTCCGAAGGTACTGAGCAGCTTCTTCTGTTGTTAACCAAACTAAATTGTCAAAGAGCAAATCAGGGTCGTGCGTTTCGTGACTGGCACCCTGACCTCTGTCACCTTTTGTTTGACAGTTATCTAAAATCATATCAAAACCTCCTTAGTTGAACAATTATAAAATCCTTTAAAATATCCATAACACAACATGCATATTTACCATAAAACATCATAAAACTAGGTTTGATTTTGTGACAAATATTGGTCAAAAACCTCCATCATCTTCAATTCTAATTGCTCCTTAGAACCATGAAACTGGGTTAACTTTTTTCTTAGAAAAACCTCTCTTCTATCATTATGGGACATAGAGTCCTCTTGGGCTTTTGTAATAACTTTTTCCAAAAACTTTTCATCTGCAAGATAGAGAAGGTTTTCAAGAATACCTCCGGTCTTTACCTTTCTCCCAAAGGACTTCTTATTAGCTCTATCCACAAGTTTTGAGACTTTTCTCATAAAGCTCCTGTGGCAGCGTATAGTTGAGGAATCACTCTTCTTTGGAGCCTTCCTGATAGGGGTTGAAATATTACTTTGTTCCATACGACCTCCTTGGTGTAGGGTTTGGGTTTTTATAGGCTTAAGCCATGGTTTCTTGTTATTGCTTTTTGTATGCAAACAGTTGAGACAGAAATATCAAGGGGTTGAAGGTGCTTTTTTTGAAGGTGGAGAAAGTCATTTTTTTCGACCTGTCGTTCTTTGTTCTCTGACTCAACAAAATCAATATGTCGAATATGGGGCCTTGTCGCTAAGAAAATATGAAAAGATTTTTCATCCAAACCCTTCAAAACAAGAGAGGGTTCTTGTTTTCCACGGAATCCTTTTCTTTCATGGGCCTTCAGGAAACTAAGAAAATCAGTGTAAACAGTGACACGGTTTCCACGGCTATAGGAATCAATAAATGGAATGTCCGGTGGCCCATGGTATTTAGATGTGTAACCTTTGTTTAAGTCCCATGTGTACTGAATGGCTTTGTTATTTTCATCATCAGAGTAAAACCAAATGCCACCTTTTTTATCCACTTTCACTCTTTTTTGTTGAAAAAGATCATCAGCAAGGCTTTCTTTGATTTTGTGATGTCTGAAAAACTGTGTCACCCTGTTCATTGCAATTTGTGGACTTTCTTCTTTGATCTTTGGAATGTAAAAAGGCTTGTAGGTTGTTTTTACCTCTCCAAAATGTTGCTCTAAGAGAAGAAGGTTTTTGTTGTCTGTGATCTTTGAAATGGCCGCCAAGAAGTTCATGTCTTCGTGGAGACTGACAAGCTCAATGAGTGACCCTGTGGTTTTGTTCTTTGTATTCGTCCATCTATTTCCATGGATGACAACGTGTTCTCGTCCTTTTAAAGTCGTTTGTCCTTTTTTGTTTTCTGTACAGGCTATATTGTGCCTCTTGCAGTAATCCAAAATGTCACAGTTTGAAGCTCGCCTTATCTCACCAATAGGCACCGTAGAGTCCCTAAGAGCATGATCTGAGGGAAGAGGAGTCCTGTTCTCACGACGATGGCTTTTTGTGTAAGATTCATAGTCTTTTACTTGATGCTTTTGTGCATTTCCTCCCATCATGGAAAGTGGGTCTGAAGGCCCCAAAAAGTCTCCTTTTCCGTCTTTGAAATGATTGATTCCGTCTCTGATTTTTCTCTTTACCTGGGGTTGCTTGAGAAATAACTCATCATTGGATTTGAACTTTTCAACAAGTCCTGGTTTGTCATAGTGATTTCCTAGTTGTTTGCCTCGGATGCCCTTCTCATGTCCTTCATAATGATAGGTGATGGTCTTTTCAGTAATAGCCACTTTGACAGAGAGTTCGTTCAAAATGCTCACATATTCATCAAAACTTGTGGCATAGCTTCTTGCAAAATCAGCCTTTTGGAAAAGGTCCAGTCTGTAAGATTTGCCACCCCGACGTTGAATCTCTCGCACCTTTTGGGGAAGCCTTTTACTTCTGGTTTTGTCAGTTTCTCGAATAATGGAAAGTCCATGTTCTCTTACTATTTCGTCTGAAATACTTCGCAGGTTATAGAGATGTTCCTTTTTATTTATTATGTCTCTTTTTCCTGTTTTTTCATTCACTGGGTTAACAAGAATATGGTTGTGGGTCTTACTGGTGTCTGTATGTGTGACCACAACAAATTCATGATTTGGGAAATAGCGTTTGGTCAATTCCACCCCCATGGAATTGACACTTTCTGCCGACAAGACTTGACTTTCTTCAGGCTTGAAGCTGTGAATCACCTCAAAGGCGACATTGACATTCCTGCCTCCATGGGGTTTATGTTTATTATACAAGACTTGAGTGCGCTCAAACTGCCTAATGGCCTTTCCTTCAAGGCAATGATGACAACTTATCATAAGTTCAGTTCCTCTTTCTTTAAGTAAATACTTCTCATAATCTTTTGCCGAAAGCTCTCTTTTTTGAGAGACATTCTTTCTCCACTTAACTTTTATGTATGCCATAGCCGTAGTAAATTTGGTTCGTTAAGGTTTCAAATTGCTCTAAAATTAAATCTATTTTGTCACTCCATCCACAAAGAAGACCTGCGTTAAATCTTCTTGCGACTTGATTAAGATTATTTCCGATTCGGCCTAAATCTTTTTGTAAAATGGTTAAATCATTCTGACTAACAAGCACTTTTGTTGGCGGCTTGCTGAAATGAGAATCTCTCAGAAGTTGAGGGGCAGATTTACCCAATACCTCACTTTCCTTTTTAATTTTCTCATATTCAAGGGAAGACAATCTCACATAAATGACACTCCTTGCGTTGAGTTCTGACTTCTTGTTTTGTTGCATTTTTAACTCCTCTTTGTTGCTTTACGTATTCTTTTTTGTTTCTTTTTTAAATTAATTTTGCGATTTTTGTTTTTTTATTTTATTTCATCTTTTTTCATGTTCTAATTTGGGATATTTGTTTGTATGGATTCGTTTTCTTGTGCGTTTTTTTTCATGCAAGCATGGACATTGCTAGCAATATCCCAAAAAAGCTCCTGCGGAGCAGGGGGACTTCGCCCCTTTTTTGCTTGTTGAGGGCAAGCCCCCAAACCCCCTTGATGACTGCTTCGCAGTCCCAAGGTGCTCGCTTCGCTCGCCTTTTCCCGATGTATTTTCGTCCATCTTTGGTTCATAACGCAGCTCCCGCAGCCTTCACAGCAAGGCTCGTTTTGTTCGCAGTATTGCTAGCTCCGCCAATAAATTCTGGAGCAGATTCTTGTTTGTTTTCCATCAGCATCGGCCTTAAAAAGAAGAAGACACTTCCCGTTGTGAGACTGGCCACCAATAGTTGAATCCAGGAATAGATGGAGTAAAAATAGTACATCCTTGAACTCACAAGCTTGGCTCCATAGAGTGAGATTCCATCAGAAAAGCGGCCCAATTCCTCCATTACTTCCACGGACTGGGCCATGCTGGTCATGATGTGGTAGAACAAAACCCACAGAGGAGTCCAAAGCAGAACGGAAAAGTAAAGGACAAACCAATAAACAAGAACCTTCCACTTTCCTGCCACAACAAAGAAAATCAGGAAGGGGAAGATTGCCACCAGGGCCAGCTTTATCAGCCCTGCAACATGGGGGGCTCTGGCCAAATGCTCACTGAACTTCTGGCTTCTTGTTGCAGCCTCAGAAGCTCCATGGGTGTCCGAAAATCCAAGAAAAGACATGACGGCATCGAAGGAAAACAGGCGGTTGAGGTACTGAAAAACCCGTGCCGTTGTGCCTGGAAGTTGGGAGCCTTTCATAATGCCCATCACAGATTCTTTATCTTCCAAATAGTGGTTTACGAGCATATTGGCCATGTGCATATTTTGGGCGGCCTCATCCCTGATGGGGTAGACATGTTTCCCACTGTTGCGGATAAAAGTGATGTGGTGATCTATGGCGTACTGCTTTAAGCGATCTCGAACTTCTTTTTTCACATCAAGGCAAGAATAAAGGCTATCTTCTGTTTTGATTTCAATTTCAGAGAGCTTCTGGTCGAGGCCCTCATCTTGGTTAAAGAAGGCGTTGAGCTTACCTTGGGCACGGGCTTCTCCAATAAGAGGCAAGGTCTTTTCAAAGCAATTTTCCGTGTAGAAGTGGACAAGCTCTTTGAGGTCTTGGTTCTGAATGGTGGCCGTTCCCGAATACATAATGGCTTTGTAAAAGAAGTTGGGGGCACCAAGCTGAGAGTGGGTTCTTGCCATCACATGGTCAATGATTCGACCAAGAAAGGCACTGGACTCCTCAGCCGTCCGGCTCAGAAGGTCAAAGATAAAGCTCACCTTTGCTTGATCTTTCACATCGCCATAGCGGGTTTTGATGTAGGGGTTGTCTTTCCAAGACTCTCCGTAATAATTCTTCACCCCCGTGGTGGAACCCACTCGAAGTAGGGAAAGGCCCAGAAATAGACAAAAAATGACTTTGACAAAGGCTGCTAAGGGAATTTGCTTTCGTGTGACAATGGTTCCTGGCATATAGCGTGAGAAGAATCTGATCGTGGTGATAAAGAAGGCTGTGCCGAAAATAACAAGAACCATAGCCTTGAAAAAGATTTCTGATGTGATAGCCGCAATAAACTGTGAGTGGAGTTCTAGGCCAAGATATTGGTATAAGGCTTCGTAGGCTGTGTTGCTGAACATATTAGAATCCTCCCTGGTCAGAGTTCGGATCAGAAGAACAAAGAATGCCGTCAGAGCAGTCAAATAGCTGCCTCTGAGAACGCTTAGAATTGATCCTATTGGCTTCATTGCCCAAAGTCCTCTCTGTGCTCTGGCCTTGATAAAGACGCCCCTCCTTGGTGATCTGAGAGATGACAGCGTTGAGTGGGGTGTTTTGGACCTCTTGAAGTTGCAAGGTCGCATCCACAGAGTCTTTGAGTTTTTTTCTCTTCTCGTTGATTTCCTTTTTTCTTGGGGCGGGAAGATTGGGGTTTTGCTCCAAAATATTGAGCATATCTAGTGAACGGTTCATTTCATGGGAGAACTTGGTCAAGGCAATGGAGGAGGCAAGTTTGCGACAATAAGAACCTCTTTTGATAAATGGGAGGTAGGACAGGTACCTGAGTGTTTGCTTATCAATGTAGGTTTGGCCTTTGTGGCCACCGATGTCTTTAAGGGCTTTTATATCAATCAGGCGATCAAGGCTTATGCGGTGGGCATTTTTATCAATTTTTTTCAGAAGCCCACGGCACAGTTTCTCATAGGTATCCTTTTCAAGTTCATAAAGCCTTGTCCTAGGAGTGATAGCCCTACGCCTTGGCCCATATTCCACGGAAATGCGACCTTGACCGACAACAGTGTCCCCCACAAGGGCTTTGATAAGCTCGACAGTGCGTCTTGCTTCTTTTGAATTGAAACCAGCCCACTTGGCTGAAGACTCAATGAGTTTGTTCTCGTTGGCTTTGAGTCCAAAGCGGCTTCCAGCCCAGTTCGCTAAGTCCACAGAGTAGTCTGAACCTGAACGGCACTCCTTCATGGCCTGTTCCATATTTCCTCCATTTTTTTGAATGGCCCTGTGGACACATCCTTGCCGCTCTTGCTTAAAATCTTCGGTTCGTTGATCGACATATTTGTCAATCAAGGCACATTGATCGAGCCTCATTTGCGAAAGAAAGTTGGCGTTGACTCTTGTGTGCTTGAGGATGGAACACCATGTGGGGCTGAAGTAGCAAGTAAGTAACATGGGGCTTGCTGCCATGATGTTGTTTCCCAGAGACTCAAAGTATTTGGAGTCCAAAAAGTTTTTTAAAGCTCCCTGGAGAGTGTTTTTAAAGTCAATTCTCCCACAGTCGGCGTCTATACCGAGCTTAAATCCAAGGTCCACCGTTTGGTAATTATCAAAGATATAATCACTTTCTGGGCTGCGTTCTTTAAACAGGTAGTCCGTTGAGGACATTTCAGAGTTATGCCTGTAGTTAAAGTTCTTAGCCCTTTGAGCCGCGACAGCCATTGCAGACAAAGCTGATAAAAATAATAAGGCTGGTAGGACTGATGAAAATAAGAATAATGAGACTGATAGGGTGGGTGGGGATAAAAACACCAAGAGGATAGATCTCATTGTTTTCCATATTCTCATTGTTCTCAACTTCATTGCTTTTAACTTTATTGTTCTCAATTTTCTCTCCTTTTATGATTGTTTTCCTTTATGATTTATGAACTCCCTAGAATAAAAACTTTCCTTTATGGGAATGGGAATCGGTATAGGTACCAATGGAAGCCGTATTTTCTGACTCCAGTCCTTCTGCCCGGCAATCTCCAGAACTAAAACAAGTAAGACATAAATGGAGACCATTTGCCCTAGGAGCAGGATAAAATCTAAGAATTCTATGGGAGCCAAGGGAACCAAGAAGATGCTCATATATGTCAAAATTTCGCTTAAAGAAAACAGGGGAAGAAATGTGGTGGCAATGTCATAATCACTCTTCTTGAGACCGGCAAAGCGGATATGAAGAAGAAGCAAGATGCAATAAATGGGAGAACCAATGAGCAAATACCCAATGAGTAAGATATACCTTTCCGCATTTTCTCCCATGGAATGATGGATTGATTTTATAAAATTTCTGTACTCTTGAGTCATATTGACCTCCTATCTAGTTCCTGTCCAGGGAAGAAAGTTAAGTAGTTTTAAGTATTTACATGCCTTCCCTTTAGATTTTATGCTTTAAAATGGAGTCCATCAAACATAATCCGTGTAAATTCAGTTACTTACATAAAACGGAAAAATAAAATAAGTTCCCCCCCCTCTCTTGACGAACCTTTCACAGCCCCTCCCTTTCAGTGACTTATGTGGCTATCAACTGGTTACTTGATATGAGAGGAAGAGTTGGATCAACCTGTGTTTCCACCGTGGTGATTTCAAACCTCCTTCAGGGAAATAACATTACGTTGCGCATCAACTTCAAAAAATACTTGACGTGTTTTTTCAGAGAAATAATTTTTGATATTTTATTCTTCATTTATTTTTTATGTAGGTTTTAGGAGGCGTGGGAACCTCTCTATGAGGTAGAATTCTTATCCATGTTCTCCGAGAACCTCTCTGATTTTTTTCTTCTTAAAAGACATCCTTGCTCACTTTTTTCCCTCAAAAAAACGTATGTTAATATAAAAATTAAAGAGAAACTTTCACCAAAGGGGGGACTATGCGCCATTTGAAGAAGACACAGTTGGGACTCTTTTCCCAATATCCTAACCACCAACTCAGTACAGAATTGCAGCAAATTAATAACATCATTGATCGCCATCCAGAGTTTGCCCATATGGTTCATGAAGACCTTGTTAAAGAAAAGAAAGATTCTGGTGATATTGGTATGACATCGGAGCAAGTTCTCAAGGTGGCTATTCTTAAATCCATAAGAGGTCTTTCCTATCGTGCGTTAGCCTTTAATCTTGTCGATTCAGTATCCACCAGAGCTTTTCTGGGCCTTGAATTGGAAGAAAATTACGCTCACTCCACCTTACAGGACTTGATTGTTCAAATAAGTGAAGAAACTTGGGGAATTATTAGCGCCTCTTTAGTTTCAGATGCAAGAGATCAAAAGATTGAGCCGTGTAAGAAAATGAGATTGGACAGTACAGTGACGAAATCAAATATTCATCATCCAACGGATGCATCGCTTTTATATGACTGCATAAGAGTTACAGAAAGAGAATTTAAAAAAGTTCGTAAAAATGTCATGAAAGATTTTTGGCGACTTATTTCAAGAGAAGATCTTAAGAGAGCAAAAACCTTTCTTTACAAAATTAATAATTCCAAAAATGATGCGGAAAGACTACCTTGCTATAAGGAGCTTTTAAAAATCGCTACCAAATTGAACAAAGGATTACCTGATACCATCAGAAAGATAAAAAAAGAACAAAAATGTGTGAAGATGAATGCTTTGAAAAAGAGTCTAAAACAGTTAGAAAATGTTGCCTTCTACCTGGAAAAAATCATCTTTCAAACTCAAAAAAGAGTTATTGAGGGGAAAAAAGTATCTTCTGAAAAAAAGGTCCTATCCATCTTTGAACCGCATACAGACATTATTGTAAAGGGGCAAAGAGAAGTCGAGTTTGGGCATAAAATCTTTCTGACCTCAGGGCAAAGCAACATGATTTTAGATTGTCAGATCCCTGATGGCAACCCCGCAGACTCTGATATGTTTTTAAAAGTTATGAATTCAGTGACACAAACCTATGGGGCTTGCCCTGTAAAAGTAAGTGCAGATGGTGGGTTTGCTTCAAAAGAAAATCTTGAAGAGGCCAAAGAGATGGGGGCTAAAGATGTTTGCTTCCCAGAAAAAAAAGGAATGAAAATATTAAAGATGGTTAAAAGTGCTTGGGTCTTTAAAAATCTTCTCAATTGGAGAGCCGGAATAGAGGCTGTTATTTCATTCCTTAAGAGATGTTTTGGTATGAGAGTTGCTTACTGGAAAGGGCATGATGGTTTTAAGAGGTATGTAAAGAATGCCGTTTGTGCCTATAATTTTGTTGTCTTGGCAAGACATGAATTATCAACTGTCACCTAAATTTATCCATTAGGAATAACAGCAATGGACCAGGTCGAAGGTGCTAAAATCTTCCAAAGGTAGGGGTGCGTCTTCAAATCGAAAAAACTAGGGCGCAAGTCGCTTAAAGACCTTTTTCCCCTTAATCTGTAGAGTTTGTGTGGCAAATCTCCAACTCTCACTCCCCCATTGAGGCATTGGGAGGCTCAATGGGGAGTGTCAGAGAACAAAAAATGGGCCTTTCTGGACAGAAACTATCTATTTAGGTTGTGTTATCGTTTGTTGGTTTTCCTATTTCTCTTGGGTTTTATTGTTTTTCTTGGAGTGATGAGTGGTTAAGTACAAAAGAGCTTCCCAAGGCTTGCCGTCAAATTTTTTGATGGCATCCTCAAAGGTTTTCAAATCGGCTCGATTGGTGGGGGCAAGCCACCGGTCGTAGGGGGTTTGGTAATATCGAAAGACCCCTTGTTTGGACTTGTCCTTGTTCATGTAGAAGATTTCGGTAAACTGCCCTTTTTTGACCTTGAGAGATTTGACAATTTCAGAATTGGCTTCATCAAAGAGATTTGACTTTTGAAGCAGGTAGTCCACGTTGTCGGGACTCATTTTGAGCATAATAAAATTATCAGCCACCGACCACATAGCTTGACCAGCTTCAAGCTCGAAATAGTTTTGGGGTCTAGGTGTCAGTCCAATAAGCCAGAATCCAAGCTTTCTGAAGGTTTCAGCCGCATCAATAATAAAGTTTTTGGCCACGGGATTGTTGCGACCGAGCATCCCCAATTCTTCGATAACAATAAAGCCACCACGCTCTCGATGCTCTGGCCTTTGTATCGTTTGACGTATTTCTTCAATCACACTCATTGTCATCAGAGTTTGAAGAGTTTCGTCCTTAAGGGCATCCAAGTCATAGACAAAAAGAAGTTCTGAAGACTTGTCTTTTTGAGCCACCCCCTGGAAATACTTGGAATAAGTCCCATCTCCATAAAAAGGGTTGAGTTTGACAAGAACTCTTTCAATCTCCTCTTTCATCTTTTCAAACTCTAGTTCAGATGTGAGGCTTGCCATGGCTGTTACAAAGTCATCCATTGTGACTTCCACTTCTTCTTGGCTTTCTTCGCTAACAAGTTTTCCATCCATATAAGAAAGGCCAGACTCCTTGGATTTTTTAAGATAAGCCAGCTTCAATGCCCTAGAGATGCTGGTAATATGCTCACTTTCAATCTCAAACTTCGGGGAGGTCAGCTTAATGGCTGTGGTGAGGAGATGAGTGAGGAAATTCACTTTGGCATCATCAAAAGCTCCACGAAAGGGGGAGAAGGGCATTTCTTCCTGGGGGTCAAAGACTGTCAGTTCCCCATGAAAGGGGCCTATGACTCCCTTGTAACTGGATTTCTTATCAATGACGAAAACAAGGGGTTCTGGGTCAAGTCGCTTTGCAGATTGGATGCAATCAATGACAAAGGCTGATTTTCCGCTCCCACTATCAGCTAAAACCACGGTATGGTTTGAAGTTTCATTTTCAAGGAGATTGAAGTTTATAAGATTCTTCTCTCTTGAAAGATAGGTTTGCAGTGAGTGGGATAAGCCCTTGAAAGAATCAAAAAGTGGCAAAAACATGACCGCATCATTTTGCAAAATGCGAATGTATCTCTGAGTTGAGTAATCCGCTTCAGGGGAGTAGTTTAAGGGAAGGGAGTTCAGGGCTAGGCCCAAGCCAATTTCTTCCTCCACAATCACCTCGCACTCAAGGTCATTGTGAAAGATGTTGATGAGTTCTCGTGTGCGTTGGTCTAGAATTTCTTCCGTTTCTCCCTCAAGAATGATGCAAAAAGTGAGATAAAGGCATTTTTCACCCACAGCCAAGCGGTCTTGGGCTTCTTTAATTTCTGCTCTTTGAACCTTGGCACTTCGTGAAACATTGTTTTCAAGAAAAAACTCTTTAATATCAAAGAATTTTTTGACTTTTCCCTTGGAGGGGAAGCTAAAATTTAGGGACATTTTAAAAGGAAAATCCAACTTGGTAAAATAAGCCATGCCTCCAGCGTAGGCAAAATGTGGACTTGTTTTTAATGTTATGGTTCTTGTTTTGACTCCCTCTCTTTCGATTCCTCTATAGTCAAGAGTGGGACTGTTGTAAATCAACTGATCAGAAAGGGAAAGGTGTTTATTGAATCTTGCAAACTCTCTTTTGTAAAACTCCTTGGGATTAAAGAATTGGCGAGCATGGGTTAAGAACTCTTGAGCATCAAGGGTTTTGAGTTTTATTTTTGAGTTTTCAATATATTGCTTCATCATTTGGGAAAACAGTTTGATCTGTTTAACAAATTCACTCATTTCATCGAAAAGTATTCTCTCCCCTCGCTCCAGTGATCTTTTCCATTCTGCTGTGGCTGATTTTGGAGGGAAAAACCGAATGGACAAGAGGACTTTTCTCTTCAAAGGAGCCAGCTCATTGGTTGAATTGCATTGGTTTTGAATCATCTTGATCTTTTCTTTGTAAAGGACTTTTGAGACAGGATGTGGGTATTTGTACTCACTGAGAAGCTTCTTCCAAACCTTGTCATTTTTGGAAATATAAGACTGGTCAAAGAGAACTTGGAGGACACAGTTTTCAGGCAAAGCAAATAGTGATTTGAAGGACTCAACAGATGAAATGATATTTTTGATGGTCATGGGCTCATGTTCTAAAAGCTCGGCTTCGAGGATGGCGCCAAGGCTTCCATCCTTATTGACGAAGGTTCTAAACTCATCAATGTACTCGCTATATGGAAGCCATTGACTGAGAGAATCCGAGCGTTTGAACAGGGCTTCTGTCAACTGGAAGCGGTTGCTCAATGGTGCACTCAATGTTTGATGAATGGGTTTTAAAGTATCATTTAATTTCAATGCAGACCTCCTCAGTCATTTTCAATGATGTTCAGGTAAAGACCATTTGGCTTTTTCTTGGCTTCCTCAATGATTTTCTGCAAGGCCATTTGGCCTTCTCAGTTTGGTCTTCTCAATTAAAGTGATGTTCAGGCAAAGACCATTTGGTCTCTTCAATTAAAAGGTAAATCCATGCTCCACCAAAATAATCACCCGTGGGCATCTCATGGGCGTGAAGCCAAGCCTTTTTGATCTTTCCCCTGGTTCTTGAGACCCTTTTTTCCCTGTTGGGCTGGGCATTAAGGGAATAACCAGCCCTTTTTTCAAGAATCCCAGAAGTTTTTGTGTGGGCACAGCCTCCAAGGCTAATCAATAATGCGAGTAAGATATGAAAATACTTTTTCATGGCGATTTCTCCTTTCATTTTTCATAAAGAAATTGTTGGGCAATAAGACTTTTTCCTGCATAACAATCCACACATCCTGGCCTGAATGGACAGCTAAGGTGGGGATGAGAGAGGTGGCTTGTTTCAAGTACCAGTCACTCACCTTGGCGGCGGCTCCTTGGGCACCATTTTGCACAATGGTATTGGCGGAGTCTGGATTTGAACCCCCGATGTTTTGAGATCTGCGACTGATAATGTCTCCAATTCCATCCACTACAGATTTGAGGAAGGCCATTTGGGCCACACGACTTTGTTTGGAGTTCAGTTTGGCTTTAACGGCAAAGGTATTGTCTGAATCATCCGCAATAAAGCCATTCACCTTTCTTTCAAAGAATTTTCCTTTTTTGGAAACACATGAAAGGCGAGTGGCCTGAAAGTTAATTCGTTCGGTGGCCATGGATGGGGAACTCTTGGCAATCATGAAGCAGCCAGATAGATCCACTTTGTGCTTGTTGGGTCCAATATAGGAATAATCGAGAGCCAGAAGCACGGGATAGGTCTTACCCTCTGGGGCATCGACACCTGTCATCAGCTTGGCTTTGACATAGCTTCCTGTGGGCAAAGTGACTCCTTCTTCCACTCGCTGATGTTTTACAGGAAAGGAGATAACTCTGGGGCCTTTAGAGCTTTTGAAGTTTCCATGGTGGCGACGAGGCTTTCCTCTTGTTTGGAATATATGACTCCTGGGTGTGGGAGGACCGCCAAGGGAGAGTCGATTGTTCCCAAGGGGCAACTGATGGCTTCCTAGCAAGCCACTTCCACTTCCAACATGAATCCTCACAGGCTCGTCTTTGTGTGGCCCCATTTTCAGAACTCTTGTTTTTTCTGGCTCTGTCATTTTTTCTGAAGCTTGGGCATTTGAAGCCTGGGCATCAATTTTTTTCTTTTCAAGTAGAAGCTTTGGGTCTTCGTTTGTAGCACTCGTTTGTGGTCGTGGTGCTATAACTTTGCTTCCATCTGTTTTTCAAGTTCCCGGATCCTCGCTTCAAGAGCCTGACTTTCAGCCATGATCTTCTTGGCGGTTTTACTCAATTGCACCTCCTTGTTCTTGAGGTAAGATGAGGTTTGGGAACCGAAAATTCGACCCTCTTTAAAAACTGGTCTCTGGTGATCTCGGTAAATCACTTTCTTTGTCTCTGACATTTTGCTTGTGATATAGATAAGGCTCAGGCCAAGAAAAAGAAATAATCCCACTTTTGTCTTTGGATAAGCCAACAAAGACTTCTTTGCCGAACTGTATTGCCTTAAGGAGTGTTTAAAGAAATTCTTCACTAGTAGATTCATATTTGCCTTCCTTTCTTTGCATGTTTATTTTCTTCATATTGATTTTTTTCATGCTTAACAAAAGTTGGGATCATGAGGTCATTCACCGAAGCCGTTGGTTTGGCAACAATCTTTAAAAAAGTGCTACAAGTACTCCTTTTTGTTGGACATAACACCTCATGGTCAACAAGTGACATAATGGCCAAAGACGATCCTTTGAACTTCAGTTGATCTACCTCCACTTTAAACTTCACTGTGCTACAAACATTGCTGAGCCTAACAACAAAGCCCTTATATTCCTTCCCTGTATAAGTGCGGGTGAGTCTTGTTTTGATGCATCGAGGTCCCATGACCCGGAGGGGCGTGGTGAACAAGAGTCTGTTTTCTACCCTGCGCTTGTATCCCACAATATTGTCATCCCTATCCATGGACCTCATAAAGTCCATGACAGTGATCGCTGGTAGGTTTTTCTCTGACTTCTTAAGTAACATGCTCTTTGGGCGTAAATCATAAAAAGGCTCCACAGAGTGATTGGAATCGCTAGAGTTGTTTGTGTTTTTCACAATTTTGATTTTTAGAGTCACCACGCTCCCATCACTGAGAACAAAGGCCACCTTTGAGGTGCCCTTTGTAAAACGGGGGCGAATGGAAAGCATGGAGTAGTCGGGGTCATTGGAATCGGCAGGCTTAATCTCAAATCTTTGGGCTTGAGAAATAGTTCGTACCTGTTTATGAAACCTGAAAATGGTCTCTTTGGAGATACGGACAAGCTCTGGTCTTGAACCATAGTAAATTTCTCTCGCCTGAGATGTGAGGGAAAAGAGAAGCAAGGCAAGAAAAACAAATACGACCAATAAAATATATAAGGTGATAAATAAGACATTGCATAAATATTTATTCATGGTTACCTCTTTCCTTGGGGGTTATTGGTGATTTCTTTTCCTCTAAAGGAGTTGGCTTCTGTACGAGTGAGAGAGGTGATTTGCAAGAACCACTTTTTACCCTGCTTGGGGGGAATCAGCTTTAAGACCATTTCAATAACCTCATCAGTTCTTCCCATGTACTCATTGTTGGCGTAACGCTCCCTTGTCGTGATGGCAACCACCTTGTAATGACCTCGCTCATTGGATACTATCTCCTTGTCTGTCACCTTTAAGACTTCAGAAATATTCTCCATTTTCACCATCTCAGCCCACTCTGATATTTCCATATCAAAGCGAACCTTAAGGTCGTGGGACATATAACTGGAGAGTTCCGTGTATTGCCCATCAATGTTGACGGGGTTGATATTCCCAAGGATTCTTAAAAAGGACATGACAGCGTTTTCCACATAACCATCGGTGACAGTTTGAGGAGAGGCTGGTGTGAAGTCCACAACTCCTGGGGCCAAGATATACTCCTTTTCTCTAAGCTTTGAATGAAGGTTTCCGATTTCATATCTGGTCACAACAAAGTAAACACCCAAGACCCCAATGAGCAGAAGAATGATATTTTGCAATAAAATCTTCTCCTTCAATAAAGCGGCCTTAAAGCATAAATACTTGGGCAAGACCTTAAGGTTCACCCCATCATAGGAGCCCGCAGGTGGTGAACTCACTTGAGAGGATTGGATGCCTTTTTCCATAGCTCCCACCATACTACTTACCACTTCCTGACACTTCTTTTTTGCTGCCTTGAGCTTTGTAAGGACTTTCGTTCTCAATGATGGTACGAATGTAATTGGTCGGGAAAATGCATGTCTTAATGACTTGAACAACAAATGATTTTCCATCCTTAGATTTAAAAGCCTTGACTTCTTCAATGGGTCTTCTTGCATAAAATCCTCCATCTTTCTTTTTGGAAATTATTTGTTTGTTGGTATTGGCTTGCTTGCTGGCAGTTGTCTGGTTATTGGTAATCATTTTATTCTTATTTTCTTTATTTTTGTGAGTCATTGTGACCTCCTGGTTACGGTTATGGTTAGATGTTTATATTAAATGCTTAATCAGAGTATTTTTTCTTTCCTTTCGGGTTCATAAGAGCTGGTAGGCTCATGTTCCATCGACTGTAAGGCCAATGAAGGAAAATGCCTTTGTGATTCCTTCTCTTTATTACCGGCCCTATTCCCAAAAACAGTAATAATAGGATGAACATAGTCCACCATGAATAAAAGATGACCCCAAATATCAAGATGATAAAGAGGGCTATAAAGACATCACTTAACTCCCAAAAGTCGAACACAGTGATGGGTGAGTCGATGGATTGAGCCACCTTTCTCCCATGTCTTGCTTTAATCAATGCATAATCGTACATAATGAAACCTCCTTTCTGGTTTAGTTAAAAATCCCATTTCCTCCACCAATGGAGAAAATATTTTCTACCCAAACGGGGGCTGTTCCGAGAATAATGGCAGCAATGATGCAAACAATGGCAACTCCAAACCTTTGCTCCTTGAGATTATACCCTGCTGATAGGATGCTGATTCCTGAAAACAGCCTTGCCCCCCACTTAAAAAGGGCTGTGTCGACAATTCTTAGGACTGTACCAGCGGCTTCCAGTTGGTCCGAAGCATCTGTTCCCGGAATCCGAGGGCCTGCATAGGCCATAGAAACCATTGTCAATAAAAGCAGTAGTAGTAGTAGTAAAAGATTTCGATGTGTTGGGTCTTTGCCAAAGAAATTGGCTGGAGTTGTTTGACACATATATTTTGCAAACATGACATCCATAGTTTTTTCTCCTTGTTCTTGGTTGGATTTCTCACCATCATTATTATGAATGAGATGAGGGGTGGGGTTAGGGGTGAAATTAGAAATGAGTTCCAAATTATGAGTAGAATTGGAATTATAAGGAGAACTCATATTATAGGAATTTTTAAAGCCTTTTGAGTTATGACCCTTGTGTTTTGTTTTAAACATTGTCTGGCAAACAGGATAAATCATAGTTTTTCTCCTTTTTCTAGTAGGGCAATCATTGAATTGGCACCTTGGAAACCAATAATGGCTGGGTAAAGGACTTTCTTTTTTAAATCCGCAACAAGTGTGAAGGGTACAGATTCAATCTTGTGCTTTTTTATCTCATCTCTTGTGGCTTTTTGTATGGGAAGTGGAAAAGAGTTTTTCTTAAAATCTCTGTCATCCACCTGTCGAGCCTCAATATAGATTCCACGATTTTGTAATTTTAGGAGAGTCTTAAACATTCGTTTGCATGAGGGACATTTAGAATCAAAATACATTCTGACCCTGTATCTTGAGGGATCAAATGAGATTTTTGGACTTTGGATTTTTTTCTGAAGAACTTGGCGAGCTTCAGGGGTGTATTTTGAGTTTTTACTCAAATACTCTTTGATCCTCTGTTGAAGTCGCTTATTGAGGGAGCTTTTCACCTTGTTGTAGGCCATCCAATTTCTGATATTCTCATTCGTTGGGTTGCGGGCAAGCTCTATAAAAGGCTCTGGAGGTTTGTAGCTTCCTTCCTTGAAGAACTCATCATTTTGAGGGTTGAGGTACTTTTCCCAGTCAAATGGCTTTGATGTTTTCTTCGTTTCTTTGTCTTTCTGAGTTTTTTTGTATTCTTTGGCTTCTGTCTCTTCTTTATCTTTTTTACTTTGGAACTCGTTGGTGGTCGTAGTTCCTAGTTCTTTTTTCTCGTTTTACCCCAGTAATCAATGCCATCAGGAAAATATTTTATTTCTTGGTCATTGGTTTGAGGTGAAATATTTCGGCTTGCCTGGATTGAGGTGAGGCAAGAAATAAACAATAGATTGAAAAGAAACAATCGCTTGATAGGGTTATTCACAGTTTAATACCTCCTGATAATCAATAAGACTGTTTTGAGCCTTTGAGACGTACTCGTCAAGAAGGCTCTTTTTGGGTTTCAATGATTTGGGTTGTGCTAATTCAGATTTTGTAAGGTATTCCATAACGGGGATTCTTCCCACAACTCCCTTTTTGCACCTTTGGCATCCCTTGGAGTTTATTTGTCGGAAATCTCCCTTCAGTGCGAGAGGGGCAAGGGCATGGATTTTTCTCACATCTTGGGAGGTCACTCTATTTGAACAAAAGGGACAGATTTTTTTCACAAGTCGTTGAACCGCACAGAACCTCAAGTTGGATTCAAGCATGTAGGGTTCCACTCCCATATTTCGTAGGCGTTCAATGACTTTCACTGCACTGTTGGCATGGAGGGTGGAAATCACCAGGTGCCCGGTGGCTGAAGCTTTAAAGCAAAGGTCTGCGGTTTCCCAATCTCGTATTTCACCAACAAAAATAATATCAGGGTCTTGACGGAGCACAGCCCTCAATCCATCGGCAAAAGACAGGGAGTCTTTAATTTCAATCTGATTGATTCCTTGAAAGCTATATTCCACAGGGTCTTCCAGTGAGACGATGTTCTTTCGTTCTTTGTCAAGGGAGTTGAGGAGGCTGAAAAGTGTTCTTGTTTTTCCGCTTCCTGTGGGTCCAGAAACAAGAATCACTCCATTGGGCTCATTGGCTGAGTTTCTAAGGTCAAAGACAGCATCATCACTGAGGTTGGATGACTCCAGATTAAAATCCGTTGTCATATCAAGAAGGCGGAGAACAATCTTCTCCCCATACAGTGTGGGGGTGGAGTTGACTCTCAAGGCTAATTTCCATGAAGGAAGTGACAAACGGCTGTCTTGTGGTCTATTGCTGATAGCAATAGACAGGTTGCAAAGCCTTTTGGTCTCCTGAATGAAGCTTTGCCGATAATCTCTAGTGAGGGTCTTGTGAGTAAAGAGGTCGCCATTGACTCTTATTCTTATGGCAAGCCCATTGGCATGGGGTTCAATATGAATATCACTTGCAGATTGCTTTTGGGCATGTTGCAAGGTCTCTCGGAAAAGTGAGGTGTAAGGACCACAGTTGGCCATTTTTTCTTCACTGGTTTGTTTGCGTTCCATTGTGATTTGGGTCATCTTATCTTCCCTATTTTTTTCATTCTTTTGATTCACCTTACTTTTTCAGTCCTTTTTCTAGTTCTTGGCAGGTGGGTTTCATGGCGGCAATAACTGCTTTTGAAATTGCAATATGGGCGATGTCACGAACGCAACTGACAGGTTTGTAGATCACAAATAAATATCCTGTTAAGCGACCTCCCATAAGACGTCCTATTTCTCTCACATTTTTAATGGTGTCGAGGAGGGCAATATTTTGTCCCTCACGAAAGCAAGAACTGGACCCTGGACTTATCATTTGCCAGGTTTCCCCAAAGCTTGAGGGTGTGGCCATAAAGATTTCTGATGAAATCGACTTCATCCGTGAAGCGATCATCAAGGCCCCGGTGAGAGTGGCCGGCCCGTTGTAACTGCCCATTCTTGGGTAAAAAACTCCCCAACCATTGCAGGCAGAATGGCCGGAGGGCGGAAATATGGGAAGCTGGGGAAGCTTCACGCTGCACATGGGAGAATCGGGGGCATAAGAAGCATCCGTCCCTCCTGTTGCCGAAGTCACGGCCCCTTTGATAAGACAGGCTTTGGGAGCCAGCGACCATGCAAGAAAATTCGGTTGGAAGCTGTCGCTGATCCCAGTGGACCAGTGCTTATGAATATGCTCGCTCATTCCATCAAAGCACAGCTTGGGAATCCGAATTCCACCACAGGGAAGTATGCCAAATGGAATCTGAGCAAGAGGCACGGAGAGGGTTCTGGCATGATAGGATTGGGTGTCTTCATCGTTGGCCACTCCAAAGGGAGCAAGAGTTTTCACAGTGGACAACTGGAGGGCTGCGCCTGGGAGCTTGTGGAAATGTGAGTGACCTGCACGGGGTGAGACTTCAATAAAAGTTTGAGGGACATTGTAGCTGAAGCGAGCACAAGGGCGTGGTGGGAAACCACACATTGTCATTGAGTATTTGAAGTTTAGGCAAGAGTTAAATTCCACAGTATTGACGATCGAGCAGATATTGGGGAAAGCTTGGGCCTTGTGAGTCAATGCCAGAGGAGTTATGAGAGTCACAAGGGTCAGGCATAAAGAAGGCCGGAGAGGCTTTTTTTGAAGCCACTTAAGGACTTTTGTGTGCTTGGTGTTTTGCTTTTTGAGAAAATAGGGTTTTAAGAAAAGTTTATAGAAGTTAGTTTCTATGCCATCATACACTTGCACAAAGGCTTCAAAGGACTTGAGCCTTGAAAAGTCCTTTCCTGTGATGAGGAATTCCTTTTGTTGGCTGGTACTGATGGATTCGTTAATATTGGCATCCTTTGAGTCAAAGCCACCGAGAATGAAGTTCCGAGTGGTCCTTTGAGATTGCTCAGAAAGGCTGCGACTGGTTTTCTCCTGATCCTCTTGGCCCATCAATTCTTTAAAGTTACGAATGGTGTCAATGTCGGAAGAATGGCAAGCAATCCTTGTACGAAAGTTTTGGATCAGTTCCTTGGCTGCTGTCTCACTGCCAATGGCATTGTAAATGGAACTTAGGCTCTGGGAGGCTGCGAGAAAGAAGAAATTGGCCTCACGACCCTTGGCACATATTTTATCATCACCCATGGAGCCTCCATGGCCAACGGAGACGATATCTTGGTACTCATCAGCGATCAGGGCTGTCAGAATGTTTCTGGGGCGGCTGGTGTCTTTTAGACGGTTTAATACAGACCTCTCATAGTGGAGCTTAATAAAAGTGCCCATGGAGCGGCAAAGGGCCTCATGGTTTACATTGAAAAGAAGAACTTTTCCATTATCAACAATCTCATCCATGGATGGGATCGTGAGGTCTTCTTTTTTGGGACAGAAGATTTGAGCCGCCTTGTAGTTTTGGAATTGATTGAGAAATGTGGTGGAACTCACCAAAACGCCAGACCTGAACTTGTCTTCAAAGAGTGAGTATTCCTTGAAATATTGGAGGGCGCACTGGATGTTGTATCTTTCCTCCTCATCAAAGCGGTTCTTGTCCAAAGATGCTTTTAGGTTTTGCGTGACTTCTGTTGAGTCTGCGATGAGCATGGTTTTGTAGCAATCAAGCAAGGTGAAGTAATCAAATACGGCGGCACAGTAGACGATGACATTTTTTGTAAGGTTGAAAGCGGAGTCCTCCCAAATGGGTGACTCGTTGGATTTGCCTGAAAAGTTCTTTGCCGCAGCCCTTATCATATTGGCAACTTCCAAATAGTTTGAATTTTTCAAGGTGTTGTCAATATAGACGGGGTTAAATGTTTGTATAGACTCCCCTGCGGAGCCGGGGGCCTTGATATCTCCAAGGTAAACGCACTGATCTACCAGGTCATGTTTTTGAAGTATTTTGGAAGCCTTTTCAATAAAACTGCCCTTGGGGTCGAGTATCAAGGCGGCTGGTTTGCGTGAAAATTGGGTAAAGAGTTGGTCGACATAGTTCAAGATAGTCCCTTGTGTCTTTCCAGTCCCTATGGAGCCTGTGACTAAAATATTTCCATTCAATGCTTTTTGAGGAATAGTGAGCCACTTCGGACGCTCCGTTTTGTCAAATGCATCTGTCTCCTCTCCAATAGAACCTAAAGTGAGTCCATCCCTAAAGCGTGATTTTCTGGGCAGTGTTTTATCGAGCTTAAGGAACCTTTGGGTTATTAATAAAATAGAAATTGATCCATACAAGACAATGCTTAAGGATAGTAAGAATGAGCTATTAAGAAATATACTAAGATATTGGAGAATTCTCTGAGAAAAAATATCCCCATAGAATGAGAGGCTATGTGCTGTATATAACTCAAATGGCTTCCAAAATAGGCCGGCCAACAGTAGGCAAAGCAGAGTTTTTGCAAGAACTTCTGTTCCATTCATTTTTTCCTTTTTGATGCTTCGCAAACGACTCCCTTGCTTTTTATAGCCCAAGACTCTTTCAAGGATGAGTGTCATCATCAGGGCATTGACGGAGACAGAAGCCAAGCCTATGAGGAGAAAGTCTTGTGTCTCCTCAAAAGCCTTTTCAAGGTGAATCCAGTGCAACACAATGGACTCATAGTGACTCAGGCCAAAAAGTGTTAGGAGAACAAGGGCGAGAAGGGCAATGGCTGCTAGGGGAGAAATGTCATTTTTTTTCATTTGTGACCTCTTGTGTGAGACTTGTGAGATTGCATGTTCTTTGTAAAGCATCGCTCTTTCAGGTTAAATTCAATATTGGCACAGCTCCCATCATGGACCTGAATCACAAAGCTCCCGTACTTCATAGGGAAGTGTGCTTTCTTGGACACATGTGCAATGAGCCTCTCAACAGCTTCTTTGATGATTATTTCGTCTTTCACATTTTCTAAATTCATTTGACTGATTCCTTCTTTATTCCTTGTGGAATGATTAAAAATGGTATTCGTTTTTTTAATCGCTTCAGTTCACTCGAACTTCTTAGTATTTCTGAGCCTTTTAGACTTGACTTCGTGGTCGTTTTTATACACAACACTCCTTAATTAAATTCTTATCTACAGATTTTAAAATTAGTTTTTGGCGTTTACTAAGAATGACTGTTCTAATAAATTGATGTTTTTTCCTTTTATCATATAAATAAACCCTATACATACTTTCTAAATCTTTAAGAGCCTTTAAAGGAGAAATATCCATATCTTTCAAATGCATCCTCAGGATAGAAAGTATTAAATAAGATAAATAACAGATAAAAACATGTGCAACAACTCTATTTGAAAGCCAATGACGTACTGGACGCAAATTAGATACTCCCTTCAAAGTACGAAAAGATTTTTCTACTATATCTTTATCAAAGTATAGTTTTATCATTTCTTTGTTTTGAATATTTTTTGTGCAGAAAAGGCAAAAATATCCATCAATCTCTTCGTCACTCTCCAATATATTTTTCCTTATCCTTCCTGAGGGGGTAAAATACTTTTCTAAACATGCCTTAATAGGTTTCCCTTTAGATAATGATTTTTGAGCATGCTGTATCTCACGATGACGAGACTCTTGTATTTCAACTCTTTTCCGATCATTATAACAAATAGCCAACTTTCCTTTAACTCTGTTAAATGAATAGTCTACTTTTTTTATATAGAATACTCTTTTCTCTAATGGGATCATATTTGAAACATTTTTTATCCCACCATCATTTATAACCTCTCGGACTGTGCTTTTTTCTTTACTGTTCATTGGAACTCCACATAGCGTATTCCACCCCAATTTCTTGACCTCTCTTAGGTTTTCTCCAGAAGGAATTCCTCTATCATACACAAGAAGACCTGAGCGGAGATTATAGTGAGAGAATTCTTGTACAAGGCCAGATAGGGTTTTGCTGTCGGCAATATTTCCATCAAATGTCTTGTGGAAAACAGGAACCCCTTCTTTCTGAGTTACACATAGACCTACTTGAATAAGCGGTTTATCTTTTTTTCCTTCTTTGCTATGACCTAGCTTTCCTATTGTGCATTTTTTCCCATATAAATATGTATTAGTAACATCATACACCATTCCTCGCAAAGACAGCTTATATTTTCTTTTGGCAACATTAAATACATTCCTCTGAATAGACTCTATCTTACTTTCAGTTAAAGTATCTAGAGATGTTAGCAACCGATATTCTGTTAAACCATCTAAATCCAATATATTATTTAAATCTGTTCTCTCAAACCATTCAGGCATATTATTTAGGCTCTGATAGTTTAGACAGTGGGCATATACCATACTTAATATTTCATTAGAGTAAGACCCCAACATATTTTGTAGTTCTAATTTTTTAGAAATACTATCTAAAACCAATAATGGTCCATATACTTTCACCTCATTGACTTGAAGGTCATCAGATGATATCGATATTACCTTTTTGTCATCTACCTCTTTCCCAATGTAACGAATATGTTTCTGTACTACTTTTCCATTAATTCTCTTACCTTCTACTTCTGCTAAATATGTTTTTCCATTTTTTTTTATTTTTCTGATGTAACTCATATTTCCCCTCTCACTAGTGTTGTGTATAATTTATACACAACAAAATAAAGGGAGGCAATAGTAATTTATGAGAATTTTCTAAAAAAATAATGATTTTTCAGAAGGAGAAGGGCATGTTATGAAAAAACATAAAGATAGTCTATAAATGTTGTGTATAAAAATGGCCACGAATTCAAGTTTAGAGGCTTCTTAGAAATCCTTAAAATTTCAAATTTTTTGAGTCCTTAGGCTTCTATGAATCCCAAGAAATTCTTATAATTCCTAGAAACAAACTGCATGTTTCTCTCTTTCCCTCCTTGGCCTATCTTTCCTTGGCTTTGTGGAGGTCATGCGCTTTATCAGTATCATCCCTAAACTTTTTAGGGCTCGGTCCCTTATGCGAGACACAGCGTAGGCTGAAATTTCCAGTCTCTCACCTGTTTCCCGTAGATTCAGACCACCCAAGAAGAGAAAATTTAAAACCGCTCTTTGTTTAAAAGTGAGTTCTTTGGTGGCATCGAGCAAATATCTCTGGAGAACGAGTGACTCCTTTCCATCAAGTATGAAGCAGGTATCACCTGCCTCTTGGGGGTATTCCTCAATAAGAACTGGATCATCTAAGAGAACTTCCTCCTGGTTGACCTCAATGGTTTTTAGGTAATCCTCCCAAGTTGAGAGGCTCCAACTCTCACAGGACCTTTTGATTTCCTCTTCTGGTTTCGGTGTTCCGTCGGGGCTCAACCATGGTGTTTTATTTTCCATTTTTCGTCTCATTTTCTTTCTCATTTTTCTTACCTCCTTACTAATAGTGTTTTTTTCAACCGTTTCAACCGGGTGAATTGGGTCGAATTTTCATCAAAATTTCTGAAAATTTTTACTCATATTTTTGGATAAATTCTCTTAACATCCTGTTTTTACTAAATATTTCTTCCAAAAAAATCTTAGAAAATTCTCAAATTTTATTTCTTATTTTTATTAAAAAAATATTTTTTATATTTTTTTATGAAATTATTTCTCCAATATTTCTAATTTTCTTCTATGAGTATTTAATTTTAAATTCCTTGAAACAAAGAATTTTTCCATGGCTAAGAGCACCTCCTTTCTGTAGTTCCAAACTTCCTTTTGAAGGAGTGACAAATTTTGTCCATTTTTTGTTTAACAGTGATTTCTTTGATGGCATCGAGAAATATCTCTGATCGGGCAACTCCCTGGCATCCAGTATGGATTTATGGAAGGCATCACTTGCCTCTTGGGAGTATTCCTCAATAAGAACGGGGTCATCTAAGAGAACTTCCTCTTGGTTAATTTCAGTGGATTTTAGATAGTCTTCCCAATCTGAGGGACTCCAACTTTTACAGGACCTTGTGATTTCCTCTTCTGATTTCGGTGTCCCGTCTGGGTTCAACCATGGCGTTTTATTTTGCATTTTTCTTCTCATTTTTCTTACCTCCTTACTAATAGTGTTTTTTTCAACCGTTTCAACCGGGTGAATTGGGCCAAATTTTCATCAAAATTTCTGAAGATTTTTATTCATATTTTTGGATAAATGTTATTAACGTCCTGTTTTTACTAAATATTTCTTCCAAAAAAATCTTAAAAAATTCTCAGGTTTTATTTCTTCTTTTTATTAAAAAAATATTTTTATATTTTTTTTATGAGATTATTTCTCTAATATTTATAATTTTCTCCTATGCGTATTTAAATTTTAAATTCCTTGAAACAAGGGATATTTCTATGATTAAAAGCACCTCCTTTCTGTATGTTCCAAACTTCCTTTTGAAGGAGTGACAAATTTTGTCCATCCTGTTTATCTTTAAATCTAAGAAGTCAGAACTCATTAATCTTTCTTCTTTCAAGAAGTGACAAATTTTGTCCATCCTATTTATCTTTAAATCTAAGAAGTCAGAACTCATTAATCTTTCTTCTCTCTATGACTATTGCTAAAAACATGCCAATGGGTTCAATTCTTTAAACATATGTTATTACAAATGAAATTGGAATTTATAAAATTATTATCACTTCAAAAAACATTCTATATTCTGAATTTTAAACGTAAATAAATTTCAAAACAGAATTTTATAAAAACAATTTTTGTATTTTTATAAATTTATTCATGTTTTTTCTTAGAAATGAGGAATAAATATTTGAATTATACTTTAAAATAAGATATATTTATTTTAACCACTCACCACTGCCTCTCTGTAAGAAGAAAGATGTAGAGCTACAAACTCACATATTTGACTTCTGAATCCAAGGGGAGGCGAGCAGCTACAAAAAGAAGATAAATGTTTGAAACTTCCTAGTTTCATATGGAAGTTATTGGGTTGGTAACTTATTTTTCATCGTAAAGATGGAAAAAAATGAATTGTTATTGAAAAAGAAAATTTGATTGTTCAAAGAATAGGTAAATAAAAATAGTAAGAAACGATAGGCAAGAAGGTAGATTGAAAAATGGAAAATATTAGTATCTTAATAGTTGATGATAATGAATCCGCCCGATTGAGCCATCAACTCTCCGTGAATACTCTACTATTTAAAAGCCATGAATCTTCAAAGTTAAAAGTATGCTTGGCTGCCGATGCTGAAGAAATGCTTCTTTATCTAAAGTCTGAAAAATTTCATGTTGTTCTTCTCGATCATAATCTTGGTGAAGATAATGATGGCGAAATGGTAGATGGAGTCAGCCTCATACCCTCAATCCTTAAAATACAGCCCAACACAAGAATCCTCGTCATTACATCGTTCCAAAAGCAGAGTCAAATGACCCAGCTTGCAGTGCAAGCCATGGAAAATGGAGCGAGAGGATTTATCACCAAGGGAACCAGTGATGAAGAGATCAAGTATAAGAATCAACAAATTCTAAACGCTCTTCAAGAAGCTCAATTTGAAATTGAATCTTTACAAAGTCAATTTATTCCTTCAGAGATGGGTGATGACTATATATGTAAGTCAAAAGCTATGAGACGAATTGACACACAGATTAGATCCTTATCAGAGGTTAATGCCCCTGTTTTATTTTTAGGATCCTCTGGTCTCGGTAAGACTCATGCCGCAAAAAGGCTCAATGAACTATCTCGTATTTTTTATAACCAGACAAAAAGGCCATTTGCTAATATCAATGTTAATGCTTTGTCAGAAAAATTGATTGAGTCTGAGCTTTTTGGTCACGAAAAGGGAGCCTTCACAGGGGCTATCAAACAAAAACAGGGCTTATTTGAATTGGCGTCAGGTGGAGATATTCTTTTGGATGAAATTGGTGATGCCTCTTTAGATCTACAGGCGAAACTCTTAAAGGTTGTTGAAGAAAAGACTTTTCGTCGAGTTGGTGGGGAACAAGATATAAAAAGCAGTGCAAGGATTATATTTGCAACCAACAAGAATTTAGAAGAAATGGTTGAAAAAGGTAAGTTTAAGTATGATCTGTACGGGCGTATTTGTGCATTTAAAATTAAAATGCCAGAACTTAAGAATAGGAAACAGGATATACCATATATTTGTGAAAATATTGCTCAAAAATTAAAGAAAGAACATCATTTATCTATCTCATACAACGACTTTCCTTCTTTATTAAAAGAATATTTTCAGAGGGGTGACATTCCATTCAATATCAGAGGGATCAGAAATGACCTCGAAAGACTGATGTTCCTTTGCCCGAAGAAAAAAAATGGGTCCATTGACTATACTAAGTGGGGCAGTGTTTTAGGCTATGAAACGACTATGGAGATTGAAAGTAGAAATTCCAATGATATTCATAAATTAATGGATATTATAATTTCTCAAATTGGTGAAATTGGATGGCCTGGTATTTCTGCTTTGAAGGACAGGTTAGAGCAAAAAGCCTTCATTGCGGCCTACAAGAAGTATCCGAAGAATACACAACGAGCTAAGGCACTTGGTTTGTCAGCATCTGTAGCTTCAACAAAGATCAAAAGATATTTAAAGAAAGAAGATTATTTAAAGGAAGAAAATAGAAAAGAAGAAAAACAAAAAATGAGTGTATAAACTCAAAGGAGAAACATATTATGAAAAAAGAATTGTTATTATTTAAAATATTAAAAAATATATTTACAAAAGCTCTTATAAGAAACGGTAGTTCTAAAAGAAATTTTATCGTTTCATTGAGCGTTCTTATCATCCATGCATGGGCTATTAACGCCAATACCACAGAAGATACTACAAAAAGTGGGTCACAGGACACTCTGCAAATAAAAGGAGAGGATGGAAGTACCTATTCACCAGATGATTACTACATTGGTGTTTTTGTGGGCCAAGCCAAAGGGAAGAATACACATATTGATACAGAAGGGTTTGCCAATTGGGGAAATCCAGGAGCTTCTACCGACTATTCCGACACAGGGTCTGTTGGTGGTTTACTCATTGGAAAGCAGTTGAGAATTAACGGTGTCCCTGTTCGGATTGAACTGGATGGTACCATTGGTGACATCTCGGCAAGCACAAACAAGCTCGATCCAAAGGGCTTAGACGAAACAGCCACCTCAGATATTCCGTGGCTGGTCACCTTAAAGGCCGGTATTGAGCATCAACTGGGGCCTGCCACTTTGTTTGCCAACGGAGGCTTAGCGGTGGCTCGAATTAAAAATTCTGTGATTGATATTGATTTTGGTCCAAATACACCTGCACACAGGGATCTTGATGATTCTTTCACTGACAGCTCCACTCAACTAGGTTGGGTTGTGGGAGTCGGAGGAGAAGTGCCTTTAAATCAAGAAGCTAAAGGATCTTCCCACAAAGATGGAGCCTGGCTTTTACGGATGGAAGGCTCTTATATCAATTTAGGAGAGCAAGATTATAGCGTCAATCATTCAGGAAATAATAGTTGTGGAGCAGGTGGTCCTCGCAGACCTTGTTCTTACAGTATTAAAAACGAAGTAGGAATGATTCGCTTAGCTATTATTCGTCGATTCTCTTTGTAGTGATTTTTGTAACTATCCCCCTTGGCTTCAAAAAGAAGCCTTTGGGTTTGCTCCTTGTATTTCTATTTTTACAGAAAGGTAGGGTCGAATAGTTACTGATTTTTAAGATTATATATAAAATTAATGGAGAAATGAGTCATGATGAAAGAGAAGAATATAAATGATAAAATAAACCATAAGATAAATCATAAAGTAAAGGACGTCATTCTCTTTGCACTTATGACATTCCTTGTTGGATGTTCAGCCATCAAAGATGACAAAATCAGCAAAGAAGAGATGATAAATAATCTTTTTGAATCTATTGCCACCAAGGATACAAAGGCGACTCATTCTCTTATAGAAAATAAGGTCGATATTAATGCTTATGATTCTGAAGGATACACTCCTTTGATGAGAGTTGTTAAATCTTACGATTCAAATTTAGCTGAAAAACTCATTCATTCTGGGGCTAAGATATACCAGCCTCATAAAAAATATGAGCATCTAACAGCTCTTTCTATGATTAGTGATGGTGAAAGAGAAATGAAAAGAATTTTCACTAATGAAGTGAAGCGATATGGTACGCTTGTCGAAGAGCTTATCGTGGCTGGGAAATATGATAAAGCGGTAAAGTTAAGTGAATCTCACCATCTTCCTGTAGATCTTATGATGCCTGACCATCAAGGCACATCAATTCAACTTATGTCCAAAGTCTATACGACCCAAGGAAAAGGCAAGGAGGATGTTGGGGCTATTGAATATGTGAGATATATTTTGAAGAATGTAAGATTTAAACCAAATTACCTTGTTGAGAATGAAAATAGTTTCAGAATTATAAGACGAGCCATCGGTTACGATCCTTTGATGTTAGAAATTAAAGATACTTATATGAATACCAAGGGGTCTGTAAAGATGCAGATTGCTGAGGTCGATCAAACAGATATTCATTGGCTCACCCTCAAACTTAGGGTTATGGGGCATCAAGGGCAATCCATTCCTTTGGACGATTCACATATAAATATATATACGAGTGTCATAGAGTCCCATGTCTCAAAATATTCTGACCAGTGCAAGACCTTAGTCCATGCTATCTTGGCAAATTCCAAGGTAAATGAAAATAAAGTGAAATTTATTGGAAAAACTCTCGATATGCTTCTTTCCAATGCAAAAGAAAGCAAGGCTTCTTTTTATTTAGCGCAAAATGTATTGGAAGCATGGAAATCTGATAATTTGCCTAAGTCAAAAGATATTTTTAGTAAAAAAATATTAGCTCTCTTACAAGCTGTGGAATCCAGTGTAAATAATTATAAACTTGAGGATGTTACTCATCTAATAAGTCATATTTTTGACTTTACATCTTATGATCGACGCAGAGGGAATAAAGAGCATCTTCAATTTCTTGTTTCAAGTGATTTAAAAAGAGATCAAAAAATTGGTATTTTAGAAGCAATAGTTCTATTAGCTGATGACGGGCTGCCTTGGAATTTTTTTAGTTATGCGATAAAAGAAGGTGGGATGAGTGCTATTGAAATGGTGGCATCTTCCAATATTAATTATGCACCAGGAAGACAAGAGGATTCTTTAGAAAAGGCACTCTCTCATAGTCGTTCAGGACAGGAAGCGAAGTCCATGCTTACCCTTCTGGATAAAATGGAAGTTGGTTTCTTGAACGATCATGGAAAAAAGGCTTTAAGAATAGCCTTTGAAAAGCTATGGAGTGGAGATGAAAGCTATAGGGAACCAATAAATTTCTTTTTATCAGATAAATCATCTATTTTTCCAATAATGAGTGATGAGGAAATCATTTATCTTCTAAAAGGTCAGATTCAATTTATCAAAAAAGAAAAAGGAAAATTTGATATAATAGAAAAATTGCTAACCTCTATTGATAGGAAGTTTGACTCAAAATCATATAATTACAATAATACGGTGCACTATAATATCGCTAACCTTGATTTTACTGTCGAGGAAGGTGCTTCAGCGAGAGTGAGTCTGCTTTGGGATTATATTCTCGTTGCCCATAGTTTATACAAGGATTCTACTCAAAATATATTAAAAATGAAAAATGTTCTCTCACTTTTATTTTCTAAATTTCCAGATGAAAATTTCTCTATATCCTTATCTTTTAATAGAAAAAATATATATGAAACAATAGAAAAAAGAGAATATAATTCTATATTTAGCCGCATACTTCCTCTATCATTTATTTTATCTATTGATTCAGGAATAATAAAATCAGCTCTTTCTGTAGAACATTCTAAAGAAAATAAGACTGATGGCATCTATATTGATCGAAATTTTCCCAATTTTTCTTGGAACGCTTTCTTATCAGGAGAATTTTACAAATATTACTCAGTTGAAAATAAATTTTGGGAGATTATCACTGAAATCATTCTCAATTCGGGGCATAGCTTTGATCTTCCAGATGATCGTTCTTCTATAGACCTCATAAAAGTAGTATTGCAATCAGGTAAAATGTTGAGATATCCTGATTTATCTAATAGACTTATTAAAGAAAATATCTCCATTCCCGACAATCAAAACCTGTGTTCCATAGATAAAGAGAAAATAGATTCTTCAAGTATTCCAAAAGTAAAATATGAGAACGCCTCCTCCAATGACCCTCTTACTATAGCCCCTTATTGGTCTCACTTAGGTGTTTTTGAAGCCCTAAGACCTCTTAAGAAAAAAACTTGCCAAATGCGTAAAATTTCAGAAGAAGAAATCTATTTTCTTAAACAGTTTATTAAAGCCAATGCATCAACCCATATGCTTGAAAATAAACCCATCGTATGGAAAGATTTTGATAGAAAAACCAAATATTACACACCCAAAGAAAGTCATTGCACTGACCCAGGTTTCACCTACAATAGGAGTTTAGTTAATTTAAGTACTTATTATTCTTCAATAGGAGATTTAGTTTCTCCCAGGGAATATAAAGTAGGAGAAGGGGCTTTGTTATATGAGCTTAATTCTCAAGACAGACAATGTTATGTCTACTTTCCAAATGAACAGGTTAAGTCAACAGCCATAAGGCAGTTTTTGAGTTCTTGGTATAGCTGTTCTGTACAAAGACATGACGAAAATCTCATCAAAGTTTTCAAAGAACTTGAAGAGCAGCTTCAAATCCAACCTATGAACGAGTCTTCCATTAAAGAAGTTTATACTTGCCAGTGGAAGAGTTTATGAAAAAGCCTGTGAAGAAGACGGAAAGACCCATTTTTATCGTACTGCCTATTATTGTTTGTTTCATGGGCCTATCTTACATGTTCTTTTTATCCTTAGGCTACGACAAAGTAAAGGAGGATGTTGATAATTATGTCGTTCAATGGGAGCAGGACATCGCTCATAATATTTTTTCTAAAGAGAATCCAGTTCTTTTAAAAAAGATATTTGAGGGCTTGAAGGCTTATCCATTATCTAAATTTGAGCTTATCTCTGAGAAGAGACGAGTTCTTTCTTGGAGTGAAGACAAGTTGCCTGGTGGTGATTGTGACCCAGATCAAAAGATTGAGAGCCTTTTGACCTTCAATGGGCTACATTTAGGTAAGATAAAGTCTTGTATTTCAAAGACAAAGGTTGCAAAATCGACTTTCTTTTCTCCATCATTTCTTTTCATCATATTAATCACGATATTTTTATTGTTTATTTCAGCCTTTATACCTCTTTACAGATATAAGAAGTCTCTTAATGCCATTATTGGTATATTAAAAAATTGGCCACCCCATGAGGACTATTCAGACTTCCCAGAAAATAAGGATAAAATCACTCAGGAAGTTGTTGGGTTGGCTCGTAAAGCTATATCCACAAGACTGAATCTAGAAGACGTACAGTCAGCGTTAAAGACTGAAAAAGAAGTGAATCGCATTATTTATCAAGTCGCCCATGATATTGTGAGTCCTTCGTCAGAACTCAAAGAAGCTATGAAGGGTGACTTGACACGAAGAGAGGTGAATGAGGTCATTCACTCGTCTATTCAGAGGATCTGTGAAGTCAGCCAAGATTTATTAAATCCCAATAGTAAAAATAGTTATAGATTGGATCAAGTAAGGTCCACTGATATATCATGTATTACAAAAGAAATCCTGCGTGATAAGAGGGTTTGTTATAAAGATATTCAGTTTAAATTAAATATTAAAAATGATGTGAGGGCTCTTTGCTCCCCTGCTGTTTTTAAAAGAATCTTATCAAATCTAATTAATAATAGCATAGAAGCCACCCCAGGATGCCAAGGGTCCATTGAGTGTTCCTTATTTCAAGAGGAGGGAAGTCACTCTTGTAAAATCATTATCTCTGACAAAGGTCGAGGTATTCCTACAGAGAATATGGATAAGGTGTTTGACGAATATTTTACCAGTGGGAAAAAGTCTGGCAATGGCTTGGGGCTTTATTATACAAATAAGAAGGTGAAAGAATGGGGTGGAGATATAAAGCTGCACTCACGGGTTGGAGAAGGCACGACAATGACGATAACTCTTCAATCTCGTTTTCTTAAGAATAAGAATCTAAGCAAAATGATTCCAGAGAATCAAGCAAGGACAAGGAGGGCATTGTGAGCTACATTTCATTAAGAAATCAATTATTAGTGGTCATATTGTCGATGGCTTTAGCCTCTTGTGCCACAAACTCGCAGTCAAGGTGGGCGACAATAGGGATTGCGGCCCCCATTGGGGCCGGAGTTGGAGCCTTATCGGCCCCCCGTAAAGAAAAACCAGAGTTTCATGCCTTAACCTGGGGTGCTCTCTTTGCAGCGGGAGCTGCTATTTTTGGAAACTATTATTATAATGATGATAAGGAAATTGAACGCTTGAGATCGGAACTGGACCTTCTTAAGAACCCCCAACTGGAAATCCTTACTCAGGGAGAAGGATATTTCAAAGACCCAATCACGGGAAATAAATCAGAAAATCTTGTAAAATGGAAGATTTATAAAATCGACAAATGGGTGTCTGATGGTAAAAATACCAAATATCACCAAGATTTAATGGCTACAACAGAGAAAGTAGAGGCAAAAAAGGAGGGGTATAAAATACCTTTAAAAAATCCTCCCATAAAAAATAATAAAAATGAAAAGGGTGAGGAAAATGACTAAGCGCATATTATATGGCACCGTTTTGTTGATCTTACTTCTATGGGCCTCCATAGCAACTTATTTTTTATCAGAGGAAGTTAATATTATTGAATTGGTAAAGGGAAAGTTAAGCTCTCACAAGATAACGTCTTCTGATATAGAAGAAGATTATGCATTTATCAGGTATTTTCTGAGAAAATACTACAAGATAAATGGAAAAGAGTCAACGGACCATCTAGAAAGTAAATATTTTCTCATGAAAGAACTACTGGAGGTGTCTGGAAACAAGGTTCTAAATAAATATAAAAAGAACTTGGAATATTTTTCGACAAATAACGAAACTCAAGACTTCGTTCTCCATAAGGTGCTTCGAGATAAACAAACGGGTGTATATACCTCTTTTTTATCTATAAATCAGAGCCAATCTAAGCGAAAGTTTCTTGTTCAAGTCAATTTGAAGGTTTCTAGAAGCACGAAGAGTTCTATGCTAGGAGATCGTATGCCAGGAGACAGTCATCTGAAAAATCGTCGAATTTTACATTGGGATGAGGTGTTATTAAGCACGCCTCCTAGCGGACTGTTGAAAAATGAGGTCTACGTCGGGGCAGATACCCTCTCTCGCCTTCAAATGCCTTGTACTGTTAAGTTCATATCTTCTCCTTCATCTTCACCACCACCACCTTCTTCGCCTACCCCGGAGGGGCCTACAAAACACTCTAAAAAGAAGAAGAACCATTCCGTGGAGGATGGCAATATGGATGGTGGAAATATAGAAATGACTCGTAATGCATCTTCCCGGATTGTTAAATTTCACTCCAAAGGCAAGGTCCCCAAGCCCTCTCAATTTAACGTGAATTGCCAAGGCCGGTCTTTTCAGGTCAGTTTGATTCATAGTGAGGAGTGGTTGACCGTCTATCAGTCTATCGACCCCTCCAGTGGAATCAAAAAGAAGAAAAGAAAGAAAAAGAAAAGGTTGAGTGCAAGAGCAAAAATCAAAAAAGATATTGAAAATCTATTTGGGATTGAGGTTACCAAAATGAAGTGATAAATGTAGGGGCAGTCATTGGGATTGCCCCAATTTGGTGGGTACTTTTGGAAGGTAAGACTGTGCCCTCCCATAAATGACTGGTTTTCGCCCTTCCATCGGGGCCAAGAATCATATATATATATTATTTATAACGTAACATATTAGATTGAGTGTGTTAAAAATTGGTGAGTTCTAACTGAGTGAAAAGAAATTCAATGAGAGGCACTTTTGAAAAATCTACTTTTACCGCAATCATATTTTCACCTAATCAAGCTGTTTTGACGCCGTGAGATAAATTGTGCAACTTAATAGGAGCTACCATGAATCAAACCCAACAAGCTAAAAAAGTTTGGAAAGATATTCCTAACGATATGAGATTAAAAATTTTAAACAACGTTTGGTGTACTCACTGCTCTAAAGTAATTAGTGTGGGAAACACTACAATGCATATTGCCAGTAGCCATCTCATCATTCGTGGTCACTGCACACTGTGTGGCAATCATGTAGCTAGGCTTGTGGAAGAAGTCGGGGCAAATGCAAACTCTACTTCAAAAAGGACAAGTCAATCCACTAACAAAACTAAAAATGTCAATCCAGATATTTCAAAATTGGTTCAATTTCGTTCTGGAACCAAAGCAGCAATGATGGTTGAAAGTGTAAAGAGTCTAAGAATAAAATCATCTGATGAGTGGGACTTTAAAGAGACTTTCCCTGATACAGATGTCACCCTTTCCCCACCCTACGATAGTATTTTTAAAACGGGACCAAGACCTTCATGGGAAATGCAAAATATTCTACCAGGCTACGACCCAGAGGACTTTGATTGTCCAATAAGTATTGGAATTGACATTCTAGATTCCGGTGATTGGCATGGAGCTATAAGGCACATGAAAAAACTCTTAAAGCAAGATAATCGGTGTTTAGATGCCTATGCCCACCTTGGAAATTGGTATTTGAAATCTAAAGAGTTGACGGATCTAAATACGGCAAAAAATTATTATAAAACTGGAAGTGCCATTGGCTTGAAGTCTATTGGTAAAAAAAGAGCAAACGATGTTTTTCCATGGGGCTTGATAGATAATCGTCCGTTTTTTCGCTGTCTTCACGGTTTAGGACTTTGTTTCTACAGACAAGAAAAGCCAATAGAAGCCTTCACTATTTTCTCAAAAATGATCTGGATGAACCCCGGAGATAATCAAGGAGTTAGGTTCTTGGTTCATGACCTAGTAAATGGATTGACATATAAAGAGTCTGTAAAAAAGGAAGAAGTTTGAAGAATCACTTTTTCAAAAGGAAATCTGATTTTTCTTTCAGATTGGTCAGATTTTACTACAAACCTAAAAATATTTACTGATTTTAGTGCAATCTCTTTCCATCCAGTCAGAACTCACAATTTTCCTTCATTCATTTTTTGGGCTAAATTCAATAGGGAAAAACATTTGGACCTTGGTCCCGTAATTCTCATAACTTTCCAAAGATACCTGCCCTCCATGTAGTTCAATAAAATATTTGACAAAATAGAGTCCGAGTCCAGTGCCTTTGGTTGAGTTGATGTATTGGGGGGACCTATAGTATTTTTGAAAGACCTTTTTGCAATCAGCTTCATTGATACCAGAACCTTCATCAATGATATCGACTAAAATTTGATTGTCTTCTTCGTAAGTTCTGATAAAGATACACCCCCCTATATTGGAGTATTTGATGGCATTTTCAATAACATTGAAAAAAATTTCTTGTATAATGGCCGTATCTAGCTCAACCAAGAAGAGAGGTTCCAATGTTTTTTCAATAGTAATGCTTTTCTTTTTAACAAGGATATCGAATTTTTGAATAACATCCTCAATGGTTTCATTTATATCTGTAGGTTCTTTGTTTATATGAAAAGTTCCTGAATCAACTTGAATAGCTTTTAGAATGTTGTTGATGAAACGACTGAGATCACAGCTTGTTACATGTATATTTCTTATGTCTTGAATGTGATGACTTGAGATATTTTCTAATTCTAAGCGGCTACAGATAGACTGAATTTTCACAATAGATGATTTTAAATCGTGGGTCATAAGGTCTATAAAATTAATTTTTAGGTCTTCATTTTGTGTCATGATGAAATTCCAATGGTTAGTGAACAAGAAAATAACTGGGAAAATGGTTTGAAATCTGAATTAATCTTCAGGTCTAAGCCTATCATAGGGTAACATTCACCTTGTATTTTTGGGGGATTCAAGTTATTTAGCCCCTATGTGAGTCAAAAATTTAAATCGTAAATCCTTAATTTTCTTTTCTGACATTTTCTGATTTCATTTTGCTTTTTGTTTTTTTGCTTAGGAGTTTAAACTTAATGGCAAATTCATCTGCTATAGCAACCTCTATTCTCCCTTTAATAGAAGAGTAAAGAGGTAATTTGTGTTCCTTGATTGATCCTTTAGCTCGAAGAGCATTTTCTGAAGTGGGTAACTGAACAACAACGGTATTGAAGCGATGCTTGGGGAAATATAATCTTGGGGCTTTTATAAGCTTATTAAATTCAATCTCTATGTATTCAGGTATGAGGCTTCCAATGGTGTTATTTTTCTTAGACTTTCCCCGTATAACGCTCAGGGCTTGAGTAAACCATACGAGGTATTCTTCTTGATCCTTGAAAATGTTTTCCACACCTAGAGCAATGCCGTTTCCTTAAGAAAAATCTCTTGAAATTATGTAACTATTCAGGGGGTGCCGCATTAATTCGAACAATTTTTTTAAAAAAAAGTATAAAAATTCTTGACAAGTTTTTGAAGCAAACGACCTCTTTCATTTGTTCTTTATCGAATATGTTCCTGCATATGGCTTAAACTCTCTGAGAGCCATAGTATTGAAAGATTGTGAAACATAGGTCGCGGGGGGCACTTCTCATTCCTTTTGCTTCTTAGAACGAATCCTAGTGCATTTTTTTTAATGAAAAAAAGGCATGTTAATATTTTCATAAGGTAAGTATGAAAATAGAAAATATTGACGTGTCTTCAGCCATAAATAAAATCAGGAAGCTTCTTAAGAAAGAGAAGTCCCTTTCTCCCGCTTTTATTGTGGCCATTGAGTTGTTGATCAAAATCATCACTATTCTAGTAAATCAAAAAAAATTAAATAGTCAAAACAGTAGTATTGCCCCTTCTCAAGATCCGAATGGCCCTAAAAAGAAACCTAAGGAAGAAACTGGTAAGAAGCCAGGAGGACAACCCGGACACGAAGGAGCTACTTTAAAACCCGTGGATACTCCAGACAAGGTGGAGTTCATTTCTATTAATAAAGAGGAACTTCCTCCAGGTGATTACATTTCTTCTGGAGTTGAAAAGCGTCAAGTATTTGAGGTAGACCTTTCTGTGCATGTCACGGAGTATCAAGGAGAAATCCTCGAAGACCAAGATGGGAATCAGTGGGTTGCAGGTTTTCCAGAAGGAATCAATAACCCAACTCAATATGGCCCTTCTGTGAAAGCTCACTCAGTTTATATGTCCCAGTTTCAGTTAATCCCTCATCTTCGAGTCGCAAGTTACTTTAATCAATGGGGTCTATCGCTTGCTGGATCTACGGTACACAATTTTAACAAATCTGCCTTTGAGGCTCTGGAAGCTTTTGAGGAGTGGGCAAAGGAAACTCTTCTGAACTCACCTTTGATTCATGCTGACGAAACTGGAGTGAATGTTAATGGGAAGAGGCTGTGGTTTCACCTCTTGTCCAATGATACTGTGGTTCTCTATCAGGTGGACGAAAAAAGAGGCGCAGAGGCTATGGATCGCATGGGAATTCTTCCAAAATACACAGGGATTGTTTGTCATGACCATTGGAAACCTTATTATACATATACTTCCTGCATTCATGCCCTTTGCAATGCGCACCATTTAAGGGAGCTTCAAAGAGCTTGGGAGCAAGATGATCAAAAATGGGCAAAAGAAATGAAGTCTCTTTTAGAGACAATAAACAAAGAGGTGCACGATACGCAGAACCAATGCCTTTCACAAGACCGAATTGAATATTACAAAGAGAAATATCGAAATATTCTCTTCGAAGGGGAAAAGGAATCTCCATTAATGGAGAGGACAGAGAAAAAAAAGAAGGGAAAGGTTAAACAATCCAAATCTAGAAATTTACTAGATCGACTGAGAAACTTTGAAGATGATACCTTGCTATTTATGAAGGACCCCATAGTTCCATTTACGAATAATATAGCAGAAAATGATCTGAGAATGACCAAAGTTCAGCAGGAGCCTGTAAACTATTTTGTGTAACTGCCGAATCATATTAGGATGAACTATCATCCTGAAAGGAGAAGGCAGAATGGATATCAAGACAATAGGCAAGGAACTAGCGAAGAACGTCAAGACCCAAAAGGATTTATCCGACATAACGGGTCAACTGATGAAGGTTGTTTTAGAGACGGCCCTTAATGCGGAAATGGACGATCACCTAGGTTATGAGAGGCATGAGAAGTCTGAGACCCGCAAATCCAACACTCGCAATGGTTACAGTAGAAAGACCATAAAGGGAGAGAAAGGCGAGGTGGAGCTTCAGGTCCCCCGTGACCGAAGTGCCTCCTTTGAACCTCAAGTCATTCCCAAGGGTAAGACTCGTCTTGAGGGCTTTGAAGACAGTATCCTGACCCTCTATGCGAGGGGAATGACGACCAGGGATATTCAAGGAGCTATCAAAGACCTCTACCATGGTGCAGAGATATCCCACTCAGTGATAGCCAACGTGACGGATGCTGTTATTGATGAAGTTACGGCTTGGCAGAACCGCCCCTTGGATAGCACTTACCCTATCGTATTTTTGGACTGTATCGTGGTGAAGGTCCATCAAGACAAGAGAGTTATTAATAAGGCGATTTACCTAGCTCTTGGTATTACAGAGGAGGGTCAGAAAGACTTGTTGGGCCTATGGATTTCTGAAAATGAGGGTTCAAAGTTTTGGTTGAGTGTTTTGACTGAGCTGCAAAATCGAGGGTTGAAAGATGTATTTATATTTTCTGTAGATGGTCTTACAGGTTTTCCTCAAGCCATTTCAGCGGCTTTTCCCAAGTCTAAAGTGCAACTGTGCATTGTCCATATGGTCCGCAATTCCCTTCGCTATGTTCCTTCCAAGGATATGAAAGCTGTCGCCCAAGACCTCAAGTCCATTTATGGCTCTACGACTCTGACAGAAGCTGAAAAGGCCCTTGAGGAATTTTGTACCAAGTGGTCTTCCAAGTATCCTAATATTGAAAAGTCTTGGCGTAGGAATTGGGACAATCTCATCACTATTTTCGATTATCCGGATGAAATCAGAAAGATTTTTTATACCACAAACGCCATAGAGTCGTTAAATAGCGTGATCCGCAAGGCGATCAGAAATCGTAAGATATTTCCCAGTGATCGGTCGGCTTTAAAAGTTGTATATTTAGCGATAAAAATGGCCTCTAAGCGATGGACACGACCATTACACAACTGGAAGCCAGCCATGAACAGGTTTGCCATTGAATACGGTGACCGTTTTGACAACTAAGTTTTTTAATAAGGTCCACCACCTGCCTTATAAGGGGGCTTAAAAGCCCCTCTAAGGCGTTGACAGAAGTACTGGAATACCGAGACTATGGTTAGGGTAATATAGTATGGGAACCTAAATACATGCCCTCTTGGTGCAGATTTGGGTTTCCATTTTTTTTCATATTTCATCCCAATTCTGGTATTTCTCGAATATCCTAAGTTAAAAAAAATAAAAAAAAGGGGGTAATATAGTATGGGAACCTAAACACATGAACCCTTTGATGAGATTGGAATTTCCATTTTTTTGAGAGAGCCATTGCTGATTTTTTTTCAACCAAGATGATAATTATTTATTTGAGTTCTTTCCAGTTCTGATATGATCCCATTACGGCTCCATAATACAATCAAAAGTCCAGAGTAACTAAAGAGGCCAATTATATAGACCAGCGAAGATGTCCACCTTCCCATTAACTTATAATGCATTGTGACTGACAAAATCGCTTGAAGGAAAAAATGTCAATTATACATTGACGAATAATATGGGACTGTGCTTTTTACCAGGAGTGGAGCCACATAAGTGGCTTTAAGATTTAAGAAAAAAATTGCAGTTACACAATTATTTTTACAGTCCCTTCAGCAGAAAATATCTGGGTGCTTTCGTTCGTTGATGGGAGCCAAGACATTTTGTAGAAACCGAAGCTTTCTCCTGACTTGCCAGAAAAATGGCATAGAACCTAAAGATGCTCTAAATATGCTATTTCAAGGAAAACTTCCCTCATTTATGACTCGAATTCGCCCACCCCCTGAATAGTTACGAAATTATTAGATAAATCGACAAGAATAAGACTTGTTTTATTTTACACCCAACCCTCAACCAAGGAGTAAGTCACATGCAATCCAATATTGATCTCGAAAGCCCCCAAATGACGAGTTCGCGTCACAGATGACCATTTTATTCTACCAAAACTTGATTCTTCCTTCAAGCCAGAGCACCTTGTCGATCCAGAAAAACAAAAAAGGAATCGAAAATTTAATCCTCAAATTTTCTTTTTTACCATTATCTATCTTATTTCCGGAACAAATTACGAAGGCTACCAAATCGCTCTTAAGACGGTATGGACTCATTTTGGTGACCTGCTTCTCATGCCAGTCAAAAGCAGTCTCAGCAAGATACGTCAAAGTATTTCTTACCTATTTTTCAAAGATATCTTTGAATCTCTGATTACAGACTACGAACCATTGAGAAAAACGTTTCATGGTTTTTATATCTATGCCATAGATGGCGACCAATTAGCACTTCCTCGCTCTAAAGATCTTTTAAAGGAGGGTTATTGTGGGTACCCTTGCCCAAATGAGATGGAAACTCATTTCTTACGTATGTATCTATCTCATGCTTATGACGTTTTATCGGGTGTGACAAAGAATCTTTGCTATTCTCCCGCTCTCAACGAAATCGCCAATGCTATTCAAATGATAGGTAGTTTTGAGAGTAATAGCATAACTCTCTACGATAGGCTTTATTTATCTACAGAGATTATTAAGGCCCATGCTCAAGCCAGTAACTTCTTTATTGCGCGTTGTAAGCGAGGCTCTACTTTTATCCCCATCGTAAATTTATTTAATGGCCCAGGTTGGTATTCACAAATGGTTATTGAGGGGGTGGTCATTCATCTCTATAAGTATAAAAACCCAAAGACTGGGGAGTTCTCTGTTTTGGCCACTAATCTTCCGCATGGCTCCTTGGACAAGAAGGATATGGTTGCTCTTTACTCTCGTCGTTGGGAAATAGAAACGACATTTCGTGATTTTACATCGACAATGAAAATGGAGCAGTGGCACTCAACAAGCCTTAATGGAATATTGCAAGAGCTGTATTCTTATTTTTGGCTCTTCAATTATACAAAGTGCAAAATTTCACCTAGTTTGACCCACCCAATTTCACCTGGTTTGACCCACCCAATTTCACGAAGTTTGACCCACTGAATTTCACCAAACATTGACCCACTTAGATCTTCATAGATATTCTTTCTGCGCTACGCATTAACGAGGAGGTGTCTATGGGCAAACAAGGTAAGAAAAAAGGAGCAAGAATGATCAACAATATTAAGAAATACATAGAGCTTGGACTCAGTTCGAGACAAATAGCTCGAGCTATGGGTGTTAGTCGGAACACTGTGAAGAAGTATGTGAAGGATAGTCCCGGAGGCCCTAACAGCCGCTCAAAGGGGTCGCATGGGCCCTACCAAGCCCCATGGTCATCCAAGGTGAATTGGACAGATGTTCGCCTCAAGCAAAGCCTAGGGACTCAATTGGCTCATTACTGGGAGCGACATATTCAGTCCGAGATTGACGGTGTGAGTTATCTTTCTTTTTGGAGAGAGTTTCGTCGGAGGCACCCAAGTATAAAGCTTGATATGCACCAGACATTCACCCCTGGTGAACGGAGTGAGTTTGACTATAAGGGAAAAGACTCTTGTTTTGGCTATACAGATGCCAAGACTGGGGAGTTCATCCAATGTCGATTATTTGGGATGATACTTCCATCGAGTCAGTTTTTCTTTCCCTGCGCCACATTAACAGAGCAGCGGGAAGATGTTTTTTCCTCCATAGCTTCTGGTTTTGAGTTTTTTGGTGGTGTGACCGGAACCATTGCTTTTGATAACGCAAAGGTTCAAGTGACAAGAGCTGATACTTATGATCCCGATATTAACTCTGAGTTTCACCTCTTGTGTGATCACTACAATGTGGCTCCTTTGGCGATGAGGCCATCTCATCCCAAAGACAAGAGTCTTATCGAAAATACCCTTGGAGTCTTTTGGCGCTGGTCTTGGCCCCAGATAAGAGAGCGACAAATGTATTCTCTAGCAGACATCAACGCTGAGTTGAAGCATTTGGCAGCTATTTTCAATGATCGTATTCAAAAAAAGTATGGGTTGAGTCGTCGACAGAAGTTTGAATCTTTTGAGAAGTCAAAATTGAATCCTCTTCCTGAAAGACGCTATGAGAGTGGATTCTGGAAGCATGCCAAGGTTCATCCGGATTGTCACATTCAATATAACTACAATTTTTACTCTGTTCCTTATAAGCATCGCGGCAAGAAATTAGATATTCGTATTAGCCAACAATGCTTGGAGGTTTATTCAGAATTAGAGCGGGTGGCGATACATCACATCCCCCAGGGCAGTCGAGGGCGCTACTTTACGACAAAATCTCATCTCCCTGAGTCCCACCGGGCCATTTTAGAGCAAACGCCACAAAATGTACTTAAAGAGGCATCAAGCCTTGGAGAAAGCATTCACAAAGTTGCCGAGCGGCTTATCAAAGAGCCTCGCCATCCGCTTATGTATCTTCGTCGTGTTCAGGGGATACTCAATCTAAGAAAACGGTATTCAACAGCTTCTTTGGAGCAGGCTTGCTCATTTTTTGTAGATGCAGCTTTAAGTGACATTAGGGTTCGTGGAGTTGAGAAAGTCATTTCAGCAAAAAGTCATCGAAAAGAGGAGCCAAGAGTCTGCCGTCAACCTAATGAAAATTTAAGAGGTTCAGAGCACTGGGAGAATGCTTGCCGCCACTAATCACATAGCCCCGGTGGGTGGTTCTCAACCACCTAACGGGTCATTTTGACCTCCATAAGAGAGGTCGTATAGGAGAAGAAAATGATTAAACAAACAGAAAATTTATTAGAGATATTAAAAATGAGGGGAGTTTTAGCAACCTTGAGCCAGAGGCTCAAAGAAGCTGAGGAGCAGGATCTTGGTTACGAGGACTTTCTAAATGTCATCTTTGAGGACGAAAAAATCCATCGTGACAATCAGAAGGTCTTAAGACTTATCAAAAGAGCAGCTTTGAAGCAAAAAGCAAGCCTTGAGGCCTTTGAAACCAAGCCCAGCCGAGGAGTCGATCGAAGAGTTTTGAGTGATCTAGCCCTTATGAGATTTGCTCAAAGAGGTCAAAATATAATTATCTCTGGCCCAACAGGTGTTGGAAAGTCATATTTGGCTTGTGCCATAGGCAATCACGCCTGTCGCCAGGGTTTTTCCACTCAGTTCTTCAGAATGAATACTCTTGTTGAAAAATTCAACTTAGAAAGAGCCCAGGGGACATATCTAAACTTCCTTAAAAGGCTAAAATCAATCTCTATACTTGTGTTGGATGACTTTGGTATCAAACCCCTTACCTCCAGCCAATATCAAGACCTTTACGATGTGATTGATGAACGAGGCCCTGACCTGAGCCTCATTCTTACAACCCAACTTCCAATAAAAAATTGGAGTGAAGTCATTGGGGATCCCATCGTTTGTGAAGCTATTATGGATCGCATAACCTCTCAAGCTATCAAAATAGCCATGTCTGGAAGCTCATTTAGGCAGAGAAAGACGATTTAAGGAGAATCCATGCAAAAGCAGACCTTAGAAGACACCATCAGAAGACACTCCATCGGAACTATTGAATCATGTACCCGCCAGTTATCCACAAAATTTACCCACGGCAGCGCTGCGTTGATAGACATCGGGGTCACAGACGCAGCGTCACCATGGATAAATTTGTGGATAACTGGCTCGCTATTCTCTGCCATTTTGAGCCATGGGTTCAACATCCCCATCGAAAAACCCTCCATTGAAACCTCAAAAATGGGAAGGGCCGAGATTCTCAATGACAAAGTGGCCAATTTTAGTTGGCATCTAACATTCTGGCAAATAAGCCTTAACCCACCGTTGGGACATCGTGACATTGAGGGTGTAAAAGTTACTGAGTCAGCAGAAAAAAGAAGGTTTAAATTGACAAAGTTTGAGCCACCGTGAAATTCAAAATTGGACCTCAAATTGACTGACTGAGGGGTGGGTCAAACTTCGTGAAATTCAGTGGGTCAAACTCGTGAAATTCAGCACAAAGATTCAAATGAGCATAAATGAGGATGAAGACAGTGTGAATCAGTTGGTGAAAAATGACTACAAAAAACCTAACTTTAAACTGATTCTTGATTTCATAATGGATAGCATCCCTCTTTTTGTTGCGGGGCTCTATCAGAAATTTAGGAAGCAGATAAAGTTGCTGATGAAGATTTCAATGGAGAAGAGGAGGCACTTCAAAAGAAGCTATGAAAGGTCTATCAAAAGGGCTGGGAGTTCTTTTAAAAGAAATAGCTTAACGCAGAGGCAGAGGGGTGTGGTGGCTTAAGGAAACGGCATTGAGTCAGAGCCCCTTGGCCATAATCCACTTGGGCTTCCTCTCCGGGGGGAAAATCCAAGCGATCATAGCGTTTGGGGGTACTCTTCTTCAGCTTCCTTACAAATTTTTTCACGCTGTCGTAGGAGTGAGAAAAACCAAATTTCTCCACCAAATCTTGGTAGATGGCCATTCGATTGCGCTCTAAGTTCAAAGCCTGATTTTCAATCCAAACCCTGTGGGGCTCACAAGCCGACTGATGGTAGGAAGATCGTTGAGGGTGCTTTGGGGAAGCCTGGTCAGTAAGAGACTTTTTCAATTCAGGTGGTGCTGTCTCAAAGGGTTTTGTTACTTCCATGGGGACAACAAAACCTAATTCCGAAGAAGAAAGAGTAGGTGGCTTTTCATTGGCAAAAGCCTGCTTTGTATCCATAGGTGAGGGTGGAACTGGCTTGTCTCGTTCGATTAAATGAGCTACACAGTCGGTGGATCCAGTTTCTGTAGGAGCAGCTAAATTCGTTTCCACCATGGTGGTGGTTGGAGATGGGGGCTTTTGGCAAACACTGGGGCCCATGCTAACCAAATCAGACACGGCCAAAGAAGTTGAGCATGGCTCCACAGGGGGTGCTGAATGAGATTCTACTGGTGTTAGGCCTGATTCCCCAAGGAGTGTCCGCTGATTGGCCTCTGTAGAGGAAACCGAAACTTCATCGGGCTCTTGGATCTGGATTACAGAAGCACTTGAAGACTCTACAGAGCAAACCTCAAGGGACCCTGAAGATGATGGTTCTGCTTCAGGGGGACCTGAAAAAGGTAGAGACTTTGGCTCCACACCTCCTGTGCGCCCTTTTTTCGCAATGACACTATGGGCTTTAGCATATTCTGAAACTGTAAATCGACTGACATGTAGCCTTTTCGCTATTTCACGAAAGGAGCGACCTGCTATAATTAATGTTAATATCTCTTCTTGTTTTTGTTTATTCAAGACGTTCATCCTTCCCTCCCAGGTTGTTTTCTAGGAAGTATTCTATAATACGCCTTGTCAGATATTAAGTTTTTAAATGGATGGTTTTGTTAGCCCACAAATGGATGGTTTTGATCCGCCCATCGGGGTGAGCAGCCATTTTTCTCAAAGTGCCCCAAAGAGTTTAACGTATTTGCCCTAAACTAAAGTCTGGACATTCGCCTCTAAATGGCGAAGACGGGGAGGTTTACCTTATTCGATGCAGTGCAATTCTCACACTGAGATTTGGAGGAATTTCAATGTTTTTTCAAGCTCGGCGGGAATTTCTGGAAGACTTTACAGGAGCTGTAAAGTATTTTATTTTAATAATATTATGGGACTTTGTAAGCACTATATCTAGTAGTTCTTTTATATTAAGCCATTTATAAGGTGTCCACCTTAAACAACGGTAGTAGAGGTTAAATCCGTCTATGTAAACATTTGTTTTCAATTTTTTGAGCCTTAAAAAGAAACGAAAGCGGCCCTTCAGCCGCCTCGCACCTACCCAGCGAACCAAGTAGGGATGTTACTTAATATATATCGGCTACTTGTTGGAAAAAGTCAATCCTTAAAACTCTATTATAAGTTCATAGGCTAAATAGTTCCTGTCCAGGGAAGAAAGTTAAGTAGTTTTAAGTATTTACATGCCTTCCCTTTAGATTTTATGCTTTAAAATGGAGTCCATCAAACATAATCCGTGTAAATTCAGTTACTTACATAAAACGGAAAAATAAAATAAGTTCCCCCCCCCTCTCTTGACGAACCTTTCACAGCCCCTCCCTTTCAGTGACTTATGTGGCTATCAACTGGTTACTTGATATGAGAGGAAGAGTTGGATCAACCTGTGTTTCCACCGTGGTGATTTCAAACCTCCTTCAGGGAAATAACATTACGTTGCGCATCAACTTCAAAAAATACTTGACGTGTTTTTTCAGAGAAATAATTTTTGATATTTTATTCTTCATTTATTTTTTATGTAGGTTTTAGGAGGCGTGGGAACCTCTCTATGAGGTAGAATTCTTATCCATGTTCTCCGAGAACCTCTCTGATTTTTTTCTTCTTAAAAGACATCCTTGCTCACTTTTTTCCCTCAAAAAAACGTATGTTAATATAAAAATTAAAGAGAAACTTTCACCAAAGGGGGGACTATGCGCCATTTGAAGAAGACACAGTTGGGACTCTTTTCCCAATATCCTAACCACCAACTCAGTACAGAATTGCAGCAAATTAATAACATCATTGATCGCCATCCAGAGTTTGCCCATATGGTTCATGAAGACCTTGTTAAAGAAAAGAAAGATTCTGGTGATATTGGTATGACATCGGAGCAAGTTCTCAAGGTGGCTATTCTTAAATCCATAAGAGGTCTTTCCTATCGTGCGTTAGCCTTTAATCTTGTCGATTCAGTATCCACCAGAGCTTTTCTGGGCCTTGAATTGGAAGAAAATTACGCTCACTCCACCTTACAGGACTTGATTGTTCAAATAAGTGAAGAAACTTGGGGAATTATTAGCGCCTCTTTAGTTTCAGATGCAAGAGATCAAAAGATTGAGCCGTGTAAGAAAATGAGATTGGACAGTACAGTGACGAAATCAAATATTCATCATCCAACGGATGCATCGCTTTTATATGACTGCATAAGAGTTACAGAAAGAGAATTTAAAAAAGTTCGTAAAAATGTCATGAAAGATTTTTGGCGACTTATTTCAAGAGAAGATCTTAAGAGAGCAAAAACCTTGCTTTACAAAATTAATAATTCCAAAAATGATGCGGAAAGACTACCTTGCTATAAGGAGCTTTTAAAAATCGCTACCAAATTGAACAAAGGATTACCTGATACCATCAGAAAGATAAAAAAAGAACAAAAATGTGTGAAGATGAATGCTTTGAAAAAGAGTCTAAAACAGTTAGAAAATGTTGCCTTCTACCTGGAAAAAATCATCTTTCAAACTCAAAAAAGAGTTATTGAGGGGAAAAAAGTATCTTCTGAAAAAAAGGTCCTATCCATCTTTGAACCGCATACAGACATTATTGTAAAGGGGCAAAGAGAAGTCGAGTTTGGGCATAAAATCTTTCTGACCTCAGGGCAAAGCAACATGATTTTAGATTGTCAGATCCCTGATGGCAACCCCGCAGACTCTGATATGTTTTTAAAAGTTATGAATTCAGTGACACAAACCTATGGGGCTTGCCCTGTAAAAGTAAGTGCAGATGGTGGGTTTGCTTCAAAAGAAAATCTTGAAGAGGCCAAAGAGATGGGGGCTAAAGATGTTTGCTTCCCAGAAAAAAAAGGAATGAAAATATTAAAGATGGTTAAAAGTGCTTGGGTCTTTAAAAATCTTCTCAATTGGAGAGCCGGAATAGAGGCTGTTATTTCATTCCTTAAGAGATGTTTTGGTATGAGAGTTGCTTACTGGAAAGGGCATGATGGTTTTAAGAGGTATGTAAAGAATGCCGTTTGTGCCTATAATTTTGTTGTCTTGGCAAGACATGAATTATCAACTGTCACCTAAATTTATCCATTAGGAATAACAGCAATGGACCAGGTCGAAGGTGCTAAAATCTTCCAAAGGTAGGGGTGCGTCTTCAAATCGAAAAAACTAGGGCGCAAGTCGCTTAAAGACCTTTTTCCCCTTAATCTGTAGAGTTTGTGTGGCAAATCTCCAACTCTCACTCCCCCATTGAGGCATTGGGAGGCTCAATGGGGAGTGTCAGAGAACAAAAAATGGGCCTTTCTGGACAGAAACTAAATATTCAATAATTTCAAACACTTAAATGACGCGTGCGGTTAATTAAAGTGAATAGGAAGGATAAAAGGTCTTTTTTAGAAATCCGCAAGGCATATCAGTAAAAACTGCAGAGGCCAGCGAAAGCTCCAATAGGATTTTTGGGCTTAACTGGTGGTTTAGGATGGTGTTGGGCAAAGTTTGAGGAAAATAAGGCCAGAAAAATATGTTGTTTTATGGTGTTGAGACGTACCTCTCCATGAACATAGAGGGAGCAGATGATACAGCCCTATGCGTCATTCAGGACAGTCAGAAGTTAAGAAAATGAGTCGAAACTCTCACTTTGTGGTGGGCCTCTGGGTGGCCATAGGCTTGGAGGTTGTGAGGTGATGCCGAGATGAGTAAGAATTTTTTCAATGACCTGAGGGTCTTCAATGGAAGAAATGACTTTTACTTTTCCACCACACTCATGGCAAGTTTCAACGTCTATGTCAAAAACCCTCCTGAGCCTTTGAGCCCAGGTCATTCCTGAAGATTTTTTCTTGTTTGGTCTTGGCTCTGAATCTTCCAAATCTAAGGTTTTTTCCCTTGAGTCTTCACCGATGGAGGCTTCGATTTGGGGTTGCGGGACGATTGAGGATCGATATTTGAAATTGGGCGCGAAAACTCCGTGGAATCTTGTGAGATTCACTCGTGGTCGAGGGATGAGGGAGGCAAGACGGCTAAGGAAATCAAGGGGGTCCAGAACGATATGAGTGGTTCCATTGTCATAGGCAGTTTTGAGTTTATAGACGACTTGGCCCCTGGCATTTAATGAAAGCCTTTCTTCACTGAGGCTGGGTCTTGAAATATACCGGCATACCCTCTCTCGCTTTTTTTTCTCATGGGCTCTACATGCGACTCCTCCATGGAGACTAAAGCCAGAATATTTGGCAAGAAATTCACTATTAAAACCTTTACCTCTTGGTGATACAGTGTGAAGAGTCAGTGCTTTTTTCCCTTTGTGAGGACCGAGAGCTATTCTATAGGTGACTGATGATCCGTGGACTTGGTCCATACTGTCAGAGGCTTCCATAGCCAGATACTCTTGCCCTGTTTCATCCCTTAGGATAAGTCCCTTTTTTTCTAGGTGCTTGACCACTCTATGAGCTATGCTCACCAAGATGTGATCCATTTCACTTTGGGTGGGTGGAGTTATGGGGTGAAAATGAGGTTTACCTTCGGGGAATGTGTACACTCCATCCAAATACATCATATGGAAATGAATATTGAGATTGATGCTTCCGCCAAATCGTTGAATGAAGGTAACAGAACCCGTCTTGGCTCCTGATTTTTTGGTGAGGCCAGCTCTTTTGATCAGGTAGGTGGAAATGGCTCGATGAACGATGGCTAAGACCTCTCCCATGACCTTTGGATTTTTGGCAAAGAGGAATCTTATTTGAAAAGGAAAGCTAAGGACCCATTGTCGTAGGGGTTTTTGGGGAAAAACTTCATCAACTAAGTGGGCTGCACTTTCAGCCATTCTTCTTGCGCCGCAGCTTGGACAGAAGCCTCGACGCTTGCAGCTAAAGGCCACAAGCCTTTCATGGTGGCAAGATTCACACTGGGTTCTCAAGAAACCATGGGCAAGAATTCCACACTTGAGAAACTCATCGAATTCTTTTTTAACGAACTGGGGAAGGCCATTTTCATGCTCATTTTCTATGTGCCGGTAGAAAGTGAGTAGATTTTCTTGCACCAATTTGTAAAGGAGAGTCTTTTCAGGGCGGTGTCGTTGGTATTTGGGAGCGTTGTTAAAGATATGGGGATCAACAAGGGCCATGGCCTTTGTTGGAAGGCAAATTCAATGCCAACTGTGGGTGAGCACCAAAAAACTTCTGGGAGAAGCCTACTCCATGTATGGGCTCATTTTTTGCTCTATATTCTATTAAGCACCACTCAACCATTCAGTGCCATATGCCAATAACAAGTACGAAATCAAACGCGGCCCTCAAGCCCCAAGCAAAGGAGTTAAAATGAAAATCTATATCGTAGTACTTTCAACCCTATTACTTTCATGGCCTTCCTTGGCTGGCAATAGCAAGAGCCAAAAGGCTGAAGATTGTCCATTGCTATCCAGCGCCAACCTTCACGATGACACAAAGGCAACACCAGTTCCCATCCAAGATCAAGATGAGCAAACGACCACTCCCACAAGGTCCACGGGGTCCCAGGGCGTCAATTAAACCCTTGGGAGGTCAACTGCAAAACTGGCTTTCCTTGGTCTTCAAGGTCGGCTTGTGTGATGGAACAAACCGCTGTTTGTAAGAGCTATGAAAAATATTTGGAAGGGAAGTTCTCAGCGGTCTCAATTTCTCCATTCGCCGTGGGGAAATGTTGGCCATTATTGGATCCAGCGGCAGTGGCAAATCCACTTATAAGGACGCTCCTATTCTTGTTCTCAAAGATGTGCGCCATCTTTGAGAACACACAAGGGCAACACGAAGAGCTTATGGCCCTTAGTGGAGAGTACGCTGCTCGTTTTTACCAAATGCAATCACGAGGCAATCATAAATCAACTCATAAATCATAGATTCATAAAAAAATTGTGTATCAATCAGAAACACCTATGGATTTTTTTTTGTAAATCTTGTTCTTTCAATGACGATAGTGTTATTCTATTAGTATGGATATATTTTTTTGGTTGAGAGGTGTTAAGTGAATCTAATTAATATTAATAATAGAGGTTTTTCTCTGGCTGCCACTCTGGTAGCAACTGTCATTACTGGGATGCTGCTGACAACTCTCATTCAAATGTTTTCTTTTCAACATACGGAACTCACATCCATCAAAGAACAGCTCGCAGCCGCAAGTAACCACTACTTAATCCTCCAAGCCCTAAAAAATACTGAGACCTGTAATTGCCACTTTAAGGATAGCATAAATTCGAGTCCAGAAGATGGTCTCAAGCAGTCCATCGGTCCATTTACCATCGACACGAGGCCTGATAAGACGCCCAGTGACATCAACCTCGGGAGCATACGCACAGGTTGTGACTTTACAGGCCCCCATAACATCATTGCTGCAGCGGGCACCGCTGTGTACAACAGGCTTACAGTTCAGTCTGTGCAGGTCAAGAATATTCGTCCCACAGGGACAACGGGAGAGTTTCAGGGTGATTTGTCGGTCGCATTTGTGGATGGGTCTTACGTCAGACCGTTCCGTCCGCCGCAAGCGCGGATACTACTTTCGACGAGTCCTGCCGACGCTGCAGCTCCCGGGCGTGCGGATGCTCCGATAGTGAGTTGCGGTCAACTGGTGGCTGCCGTAAAGGCGGTGCGGATGTATGAGGTGGCGGCCGTAAAGGGCCCGACCGCGACGACGGTCCTGGCCAAGAAGGACATGAAAATAGGGGATTTCCCTGGATGGCCAATGATAAGGTGCGAGCCAGGGTTCGTTGCACACGTCGTCATGCAAGGCAGAGTTATACGAGCGCAATCTAGCCCCGAGCACTCCGGGCTGAGCGTAGATCAGTGGTCATCAGTTGGATGGGTGGATTTAGGACGGGGCGCAACCACGGGCATCAAAGCATGCAAAGTGTGGCGGTCTAGAGACGGCACTACCTCGACGTGTGCCTTGACTTATCAGGCGGGAGGTAATGGTACCCCGATCACGGCGTTGCTGCCGCACGACGTGATACGCGGCGTCTGTATTCCGGCCGCGACAACGCCTTAACGGACGTGTCTGCCTTTGTGGCTCAGCCACACACAGGGGATTCAAATGTTAATGTTAACGAGATCACTTCTCCAATTTAAATAGCCCTAGTGTAACCCAAGGGGGCATCCCCCTTCCCAAGAGGCCATAGATCGATCATGATAACCTCACTAGATAAGTTAGCAGCGTTCATTTCTAATCACAAGTCCAAACACAGTTCTCGCCTTTTGTCTTGGGCCCAACGTAAAGAAGAATTTGTGAGCGAACTCAACCATCAAATTAAAAATCAATCCTATTTTTTTTCGGAAAGAAAAACCCAATTCATTGGCGGTAAACTAATAACTTATTACAAAGAATGGGAAGATCGATTTGTAGATTTTTGCTTGTCATCTTATTTGAGAGATATGGTAGCAACAAAGAATTGGGTGGCCCACAACTATGTGTCTACTGCAGGCAAAGGGCGGAACTATGCGATCCGCCAACTGTACCACCAAAGGACAAATTACTCCTACGTTTTTAAGACAGATGTTAAATCTTATTTCGCTAGTGTGGACACCGTAATCTTGGAAAAACTTATTTTCAAGATAGGAGTGCCGCGTTGCTTGCATTCTCTCATTTGGCAAGACCTTTTGTTGCCAGTAGAAAAAAATACGAAATCTGTGAGAGAAAAGAGTATTTTTCAAGGAAGCTCAATGTCAACATTTTACGCTTGGTTGTATCTTAAAGATTTAGATGATTTTTTTAATCAACAAACCCATATTTTTTATCAGAGGTATGTCGATGATATCATCATTCTAACACACACAAAAAGTGCGCTTGATGAGGGAAAAGACACTCTCTATTCGATTTTGAGAAGAAGGAAGTTAAGAACACGCTACCCTAAGACCTTTGAGGGGCGTACCTCAGCACCTATAGCATACCTTGGATATAGATTACATAAAACCCAAATTAAGCAAAGTTATGAGTCGAAAAGAAAAAATAAAAAATTCATAATGCCTCAGGGTTTTGCTAACATATAAATATCTTTGATGCGATATATGTGTTCGTAGATCAAAACCGAAAACCGACCACAAACACTTTAAGGCAAGGGGTAGATATCCATTTGATTTTGAGCCGCCCATTGAGCTAAAGCACTAGAAAAATCAGTTCCAAGATCAAGATGAGCAAACGACCACTCCCACAAGGTCCACGGGGTCCCAGGGCGTCAATTAAACCCTTGGGAGGTCAACTGCAACACTGGCTTTCCTTGGTCTTCAAGGTCGGCTTGTGTGATGGAACAAACCGCTGTATGTAAAAGCTATGAAAAATATGTGGGCTCGCATATGGCCCGAGTTACAGCCCTTTAAGCTTAAGCTTTTTTTTGTCCTCCTTGTTGGAGTGCTTGTCAGCGGACTTAAATCAACAACAGGCCCCCTTCTTGGAAGTCTCACAGATGCTTGGGAAAAGGGAAACCAAGAATTGGCATGGCAAATCCCTGTGGCCCTGGCCTGTGGCTGGCTCATGATAGGTGCCGATCGTTTTATCAATATGTTCTGGACCAAATATATTGTCGACACTGTCATCATCAACCTCCGTCGCAAATTAATCGATAAATATTTACGCTTGAGCTTCTCCTATCGAGAAAGTCTTTCCAAAGGATCGGGAGGACTTATTAGCCACCTTATCAACGACCTACAAATCGTTTAAAAAGTACGCGGGAGAGTTGTAGGCTACAACTGTAAATGAAAACATACATTGACTTTACTCCAAAGCGAGATGCATAATTTTTACTTATGAAAAAATCCCTCCCTCCCCTTTGCTTAACCCTTGATAACACTTTTAAAGCATTTTTTAAGCATGACCAGGACTTGCTCAAGCCTTTGTTGGTGAATAGGAAGGATAAAAGGTCTTTTTTAGAAATCCGCAAGGCATATCAGTAAAAACTGCAGAGGCCAGCGAAAGCTCCAATAGGATTTTTGGGCTTAACTGGTGGTTTAGGATGGTGTTGGGCAAAGTTTGAGGAAAATAAGGCCAGAAAAATATGTTGTTTTATGGTGTTGAGACGTACCTCTCCATGAACATAGAGGGAGCAGATGATACAGCCCTATGCGTCATTCAGGACAGTCAGAAGTTAAGAAAATGAGTCGAAACTCTCACTTTGTGGTGGGCCTCTGGGTGGCCATAGGCTTGGAGGTTGTGAGGTGATGCCGAGATGAGTAAGAATTTTTTCAATGACCTGAGGGTCTTCAATGGAAGAAATGACTTTTACTTTTCCACCACACTCATGGCAAGTTTCAACGTCTATGTCAAAAACCCTCCTGAGCCTTTGAGCCCAGGTCATTCCTGAAGATTTTTTCTTGTTTGGTCTTGGCTCTGAATCTTCCAAATCTAAGGTTTTTTCCCTTGAGTCTTCACCGATGGAGGCTTCGATTTGGGGTTGCGGGACGATTGAGGATCGATATTTGAAATTGGGCGCGAAAACTCCGTGGAATCTTGTGAGATTCACTCGTGGTCGAGGGATGAGGGAGGCAAGACGGCTAAGGAAATCAAGGGGGTCCAGAACGATATGAGTGGTTCCATTGTCATAGGCAGTTTTGAGTTTATAGACGACTTGGCCCCTGGCATTTAATGAAAGCCTTTCTTCACTGAGGCTGGGTCTTGAAATATACCGGCATACCCTCTCTCGCTTTTTTTTCTCATGGGCTCTACATGCGACTCCTCCATGGAGACTAAAGCCAGAATATTTGGCAAGAAATTCACTATTAAAACCTTTACCTCTTGGTGATACAGTGTGAAGAGTCAGTGCTTTTTTCCCTTTGTGAGGACCGAGAGCTATTCTATAGGTGACTGATGATCCGTGGACTTGGTCCATACTGTCAGAGGCTTCCATAGCCAGATACTCTTGCCCTGTTTCATCCCTTAGGATAAGTCCCTTTTTTTCTAGGTGCTTGACCACTCTATGAGCTATGCTCACCAAGATGTGATCCATTTCACTTTGGGTGGGTGGAGTTATGGGGTGAAAATGAGGTTTACCTTCGAGGAATGTGTACACTCCATCCAAATACATCATATGGAAATGAATATTGAGATTGATGCTTCCGCCAAAGCGTTGAATGAAGGTAACAGAACCCGCCTTGGCTCCTGATTTTTTGGTGAGACCAGCTTTTTTGATCAGGTAGGTGGAAATGGCTCGATGAACGATGGCTAAGACCTCTCCCATGACCTTTGGATTTTTGGCAAAGAGGAATCTTATTTGAAAAGGAAAGCTAAGGACCCATTGTCGTAGGGGTTTTTGGGGAAAAACTTCATCAACTAAGTGAGCTGCACTTTCAGCCATTCTTCTTGCGCCGCAGCTTGGGCAGAAGCCTCGACGCTTGCAGCTAAAGGCCACAAGCCTTTCATGGTGGCAAGATTCACACTGGGTTCTCAAGAAACCATGGGCAAGAATTCCACACTTGAGAAACTCATCGAATTCTTTTTTAACGAACTGGGGAAGGCCATTTTCATGCTCATTTTCTATGTGCCGGTAGAAAGTGAGTAGATTTTCTTGCACCAATTTGTAAAGGAGAGTCTTTTCAGGGCGGTGTCGTTGGTATTTGGGAGCGTTGTTAAAGATATGGGGATCAACAAGGGCCATGGCCTTTGTTGGAAGGCAAATTCAATGCCAACTGTGGGTGAGCACCAAAAAACTTCTGGGAGAAGCCTACTCCATGTATGGGCTCATTTTTTGCTCTATATTCTATTAAGCACCACTCAACCATTCAGTGCCATATGCCAATAACAAGTACGAAATCAAACGCGGCCCTCAAGCCCCAAGCAAAGGAGTTAAAATGAAAATCTATATCGTAGTACTTTCAACCCTATTACTTTCATGGCCTTCCTTGGCTGGCAATAGCAAGAGCCAAAAGGCTGAAGATTGTCCATTGCTATCCAGCGCCAACCTTCAGCGCCTCGGACGTGAACTGCGTCTCTCCTATGCCAACCAATTTATGGCTCAAGACCGAGAGACCGTCAATGAGGCTTATGCCGGTGATATTGTGGGCATTATTGACACAGGCTATTTTCAAATTGGTGATACGATCACTTCGGGACACTCCCTTTCTTTTGGTGAAATGCCTCGGTTTTCACCAGAGGTTTTTGCCAAACTTCATATTAAGGACCCTTTAAAAAGAAAACAATTGGAGAAGGCTTCCCTGCAATTGGCTGAAGAGGGAATGATCCAACTCTTTTATGATTCCGCTTTGGGACGTCAGGACCCTATCCTAGGAGTGGTTGGTGAGCTTCAGCTGGATGTTCTTTTGCACCGGCTCAATGGTGAGTACAAACTCAATGTCAAATTGGAGAGACAGGTCTACTCTGTGGCCAGATGGGTGACTTGCAAAGAAAGTCACCAGGAAACTCACAAAGAGAATCACAAGAATCACAAGAAAAATAATCAAAGAGTGATCTCCTCTATTCAAGGAGGAACTCGCCTTCACCATGATATTCACCAAAACCCTGTGGTTCTCCTTGAAAGAGAGTGGGATTTAAAATGGTTATCTAGTTTCTGTCCAGAAAGGCCCATTTTTTGTTCTCTGACACTCCCCATTGAGCCTCCCAATGCCTCAATGGGGGAGTGAGAGTTGGAGATTTGCCACACAAACTCTACAGATTAAGGGGAAAAAGGTCTTTAAGCGACTTGCGCCCTAGTTTTTTCGATTTGAAGACGCACCCCTACCTTTGGAAGATTTTAGCACCTTCGACCTGGTCCATTGCTGTTATTCCTAATGGATAAATTTAGGTGACAGTTGATAATTCATGTCTTGCCAAGACAACAAAATTATAGGCACAAACGGCATTCTTTACATACCTCTTAAAACCATCATGCCCTTTCCAGTAAGCAACTCTCATACCAAAACATCTCTTAAGGAATGAAATAACAGCCTCTATTCCGGCTCTCCAATTGAGAAGATTTTTAAAGACCCAAGCACTTTTAACCATCTTTAATATTTTCATTCCTTTTTTTTCTGGGAAGCAAACATCTTTAGCCCCATCTCTTTGGCCTCTTCAAGATTTTCTTTTGAAGCAAACCCACCATCTGCACTTACTTTTACAGGGCAAGCCCCATAGGTTTGTGTCACTGAATTCATAACTTTTAAAAACATATCAGAGTCTGCGGGGTTGCCATCAGGGATCTGACAATCTAAAATCATGTTGCTTTGCCCTGAGGTCAGAAAGATTTTATGCCCAAACTCGACTTCTCTTTGCCCCTTTACAATAATGTCTGTATGCGGTTCAAAGATGGATAGGACCTTTTTTTCAGAAGATACTTTTTTCCCCTCAATAACTCTTTTTTGAGTTTGAAAGATGATTTTTTCCAGGTAGAAGGCAACATTTTCTAACTGTTTTAGACTCTTTTTCAAAGCATTCATCTTCACACATTTTTGTTCTTTTTTTATCTTTCTGATGGTATCAGGTAATCCTTTGTTCAATTTGGTAGCGATTTTTAAAAGCTCCTTATAGCAAGGTAGTCTTTCCGCATCATTTTTGGAATTATTAATTTTGTAAAGAAAGGTTTTTGCTCTCTTAAGATCTTCTCTTGAAATAAGTCGCCAAAAATCTTTCATGACATTTTTACGAACTTTTTTAAATTCTCTTTCTGTAACTCTTATGCAGTCATATAAAAGCGATGCATCCGTTGGATGATGAATATTTGATTTCGTCACTGTACTGTCCACTCTCATTTTCTTACACGGCTCAATCTTTTGATCTCTTGCATCTGAAACTAAAGAGGCGCTAATAATTCCCCAAGTTTCTTCACTTATTTGAACAATCAAGTCCTGTAAGGTGGAGTGAGCGTAATTTTCTTCCAATTCAAGGCCCAGAAAAGCTCTGGTGGATACTGAATCGACAAGATTAAAGGCTAACGCACGATAGGAAAGACCTCTTATGGATTTAAGAATAGCCACCTTGAGAACTTGCTCCGATGTCATACCAATATCACCAGAATCTTTCTTTTCTTTAACAAGGTCTTCATGAACCATATGGGCAAACTCTGGATGGCGATCAATGATGTTATTAATTTGCTGCAATTCTGTACTGAGTTGGTGGTTAGGATATTGGGAAAAGAGTCCCAACTGTGTCTTCTTCAAATGGCGCATAGTCCCCCCTTTGGTGAAAGTTTCTCTTTAATTTTTATATTAACATACGTTTTTTTGAGGGAAAAAAGTGAGCAAGGATGTCTTTTAAGAAGAAAAAAATCAGAGAGGTTCTCGGAGAACATGGATAAGAATTCTACCTCATAGAGAGGTTCCCACGCCTCCTAAAACCTACATAAAAAATAAATGAAGAATAAAATATCAAAAATTATTTCTCTGAAAAAACACGTCAAGTATTTTTTGAAGTTGATGCGCAACGTAATGTTATTTCCCTGAAGGAGGTTTGAAATCACCACGGTGGAAACACAGGTTGATCCAACTCTTCCTCTCATATCAAGTAACCAGTTGATAGCCACATAAGTCACTGAAAGGGAGGGGCTGTGAAAGGTTCGTCAAGAGAGGGGGGGGGGAACTTATTTTATTTTTCCGTTTTATGTAAGTAACTGAATTTACACGGATTATGTTTGATGGACTCCATTTTAAAGCATAAAATCTAAAGGGAAGGCATGTAAATACTTAAAACTACTTAACTTTCTTCCCTGGACAGGAACTATCTAAGGAAAACCCCAACCTAGATTTTCATTTTACGGCCAAGTCATTCTGACTTAGCACTATTCGGTATTGATTTTATTCCAAAAAAAATGCATAATTTTTACTTATGAAAAAATCCCTCCCTCCTCTTTGCTTAACCCTTGATAACACTTTTAAAGCATTTTTTAAGCATGACCAGGACTTACTCAAGCCTTTGTTGCAGGATTTTCTTCCTTTGCCACCCGGTTGTCGGGTGGAACATGTTCAGTTGTTAGATGCCGAGGAAAACTCTTCAGAGGCAAGCAAGCCTTCGGGAAAGACCTTCATCTTGGATATGAAAATTCGTATTTCTCGCCGATTGTCCAGTGGAGAGTGGGTTGAAAATGAGACTGTGAATGTGGAGATGCAAACCGTCTCCCAAAAAAACTTCACAAATCGCCTTCTTGCCTATGCTGGACGGGTCTACTCCAATCAAGTGAAAGAAGGAGAAAAGTACGAGAAATTAAGAACTGTTTACTCCCTTGTTTTCAGTACTGTGGACCTTCCTGAACTACGCACGGACAACAATTATTACCATACATGTAGCATGAGGCAGGATAGACGCCCTCATTTAAGGCTTACCGAGGGCATTCAGTTTGTCATTGTAGAATTGAACAAATTCATTGGCAGTTTAGACAGCCTTGTTGACCAGCGTGAAGCGTGGTGCTATTTCTTAAAAAAATCGGATGAGTTGGATCAACAAACAGGCCAAAAGCTAGCCAAAAAAGGAAGGGATATGGGAAGAGCCGTTAAAAATTTGTGGAATTTGTCTCAAGACGAACTCATGCGAGAGCGCCTTGAATCTGAAGATAAACAGCGTCGGGATCGTTTGGCACAGATCGACACAGCCCATGAAGAAGGGCTTGAAAAAGGGCTTGAAAAAGGGCTTGAAAAAGGGCGTGAACAGGGACGTGAAGAGGGGCGTGAACAGGGGCGTGAACAGGGGCGAAGGGAAGAAAGAGAGACTTTTGTTTTAAAGTTACTTTCAGAAGGTATAGAAATTTCTGTTATAACTACAGTGACAAAGTTTTCTGAATCTGAAATCAAGGCTCTCCAAAAAAGTAAAAATTTTAACAAAATGACACCTACTTGATGGATTTTCCTAAGCCCACTCAAGCAGCCCGGAGGGGCAGTATGTCGCCTCCATCAAATTCCCATTTTTACCTTTGCCAACAAGATGGATCGTGAGGGCCGTGAACCCATAGAAATCATTGATGGATGTGGAAAACACACTCGGAATGAGATGCTCTATCCTGTGACGGGGCCCATTGGCATTGGTGATACGATCACTTCGAGACACTCCCTTTACTTTTGGTGAAATGCCTCGGTTTTCACCAGAGGTTTTTGCCAAACTTCAAAACCTGTGGTTCTCCTTGAAAAAATGAAGGTAACAGAACCCGTCTTGGCTCCTGATTTTTTGGTGAGGCCAGCTCTTTTGATCAGGTAGGTGGAAATGGCTCGATGAACGATGGCTAAGACCTCTCCCATGACCTTTGGATTTTTGGCAAAGAGGAATCTTATTTGAAAAGGAAAGCTAAGGACCCATTGTCGTAGGGGTTTTTGGGGAAAAACTTCATCAACTAAGTGGGCTGCACTTTCAGCCATTCTTCTTGCGCCGCAGCTTGGACAGAAGCCTCGACGCTTGCAGCTAAAGGCCACAAGCCTTTCATGGTGGCAAGATTCACACTGGGTTCTCAAGAAACCATGGGCAAGAATTCCACACTTGAGAAACTCATCGAATTCTTTTTTAACGAACTGGGGAAGGCCATTTTCATGCTCATTTTCTATGTGCCGGTAGAAAGTGAGTAGATTTTCTTGCACCAATTTGTAAAGGAGAGTCTTTTCAGGGCGGTGTCGTTGGTATTTGGGAGCGTTGTTAAAGATAGCCTCCAATGAGTTGCAAGCCACTATGGGCTACTTAGAACCTTATCTTTTCGATTCCATGTGGCGTGGGCGTATCAACTCCATTGCCGCCAAAGAACTACGGGATCAAGATGAACAGGTAGAGAGGTATGCAATAAGCCAAACACTCGACCTCATCCTTGGCTATCCAGCGCCAACCTTCACGATGACACAAAGGCAACACCAGTTCCCATCCAAGATCAAGATGAGCAAACGACCACTCCCACAAGGTCCACGGGGTCCCAGGGCGTCAATTAAACCCTTGGGAGGTCAACTGCAAAACTGGCTTTCCTTGGTCTTCAAGGTCGGCTTGTGTGATGGAACAAACCGCTGTTTGTAAGAGCTATGAAAAATATTTGGAAGGGAAGTTCTCAGCGGTCTCAATTTCTCCATTCGCCGTGGGGAAATGTTGGCCATTATTGGATCCAGCGGCAGTGGCAAATCCACTTATAAGGACGCTCCTATTCTTGTTCTCAAAGATGTGCGCCATCTTTGAGAACACAAGGGCAACACGAAGAGCTTATGGCCCTTAGTGGAGAGTACGCTGCTCGTTTTTACCAAATGCAATCACGAGGCAATCATAAATCAACTCATAAATCATAGATTCATAAAAAAATTGTGTATCAATCAGAAACACCTATGGATTTTTTTTTGTAAATCTTGTTCTTTCAATGACGATAGTGTTATTCTATTAGTATGGATGAGAGGTGTTAGTCCATTGTAAGCAATGACCAATGCAATTAAAGGGACTGTAAAAATAATTGTGTAACTGCAATTTTTTTCTTAAATCTTAAAGCCACTTATGTGGCTCCACTCCTGGTAAAAAGCACAGTCCCATATTATTCGTCAATGTATAATTGACATTTTTTCCTTCAAGCGATTTTGTCAGTCACAATGCATTATAAGTTAATGGGGAGGTGGACATCTTCGCTGGTCTATATAATGGCCTCTTTAGTTACTCTGGACTTTTGATTGTATTATGGAGCCGTAATGGGATCATATCAGAACTGGAAAGAACTCAAATAAATAATTATCATCTTGGTTGAAAAAAAATCAGCAATGGCTCTCTCAAAAAAATGGAAATTCCAATCTCATCAAAGGGTTCATGTGTTTAGGTTCCCATACTATATTACCCCCTTTTTTTTATTTTTTTTAACTTAGGATATTCGAGAAATACCAGAATTGGGATGAAATATGAAAAAAAATGGAAACCCAAATCTGCACCAAGAGGGCATGTATTTAGGTTCCCATACTATATTACCCTAACCATAGTCTCGGTATTCCAGTACTTCTGTCAACGCCTTAGAGGGGCTTTTAAGCCCCCTTATAAGGCAGGTGGTGGACCTTATTAAAAAACTTAGTTGTCAAAACGGTCACCGTATTCAATGGCAAACCTGTTCATGGCTGGCTTCCAGTTGTGTAATGGTCGTGTCCATCGCTTAGAGGCCATTTTTATCGCTAAATATACAACTTTTAAAGCCGACCGATCACTGGGAAATATCTTACGATTTCTGATCGCCTTGCGGATCACGCTATTTAACGACTCTATGGCGTTTGTGGTATAAAAAATCTTTCTGATTTCATCCGGATAATCGAAAATAGTGATGAGATTGTCCCAATTCCTACGCCAAGACTTTTCAATATTAGGATACTTTGAAGACCACTTGGTACAAAATTCCTCAAGGGCCTTTTCAGCTTCTGTCAGAGTCGTAGAGCCATAAATGGACTTGAGGTCTTGGGCGACAGCTTTCATATCCTTGGAAGGAACATAGCGAAGGGAATTGCGGACCATATGGACAATGCACAGTTGCACTTTAGACTTGGGAAAAGCCGCTGAAATGGCTTGAGGAAAACCTGTAAGACCATCTACAGAAAATATAAATACATCTTTCAACCCTCGATTTTGCAGCTCAGTCAAAACACTCAACCAAAACTTTGAACCCTCATTTTCAGAAATCCATAGGCCCAACAAGTCTTTCTGACCCTCCTCTGTAATACCAAGAGCTAGGTAAATCGCCTTATTAATAACTCTCTTGTCTTGATGGACCTTCACCACGATACAGTCCAAAAATACGATAGGGTAAGTGCTATCCAAGGGGCGGTTCTGCCAAGCCGTAACTTCATCAATAACAGCATCCGTCACGTTGGCTATCACTGAGTGGGATATCTCTGCACCATGGTAGAGGTCTTTGATAGCTCCTTGAATATCCCTGGTCGTCATTCCCCTCGCATAGAGGGTCAGGATACTGTCTTCAAAGCCCTCAAGACGAGTCTTACCCTTGGGAATGACTTGAGGTTCAAAGGAGGCACTTCGGTCACGGGGGACCTGAAGCTCCACCTCGCCTTTCTCTCCCTTTATGGTCTTTCTACTGTAACCATTGCGAGTGTTGGATTTGCGGGTCTCAGACTTCTCATGCCTCTCATAACCTAGGTGATCGTCCATTTCCGCATTAAGGGCCGTCTCTAAAACAACCTTCATCAGTTGACCCGTTATGTCGGATAAATCCTTTTGGGTCTTGACGTTCTTCGCTAGTTCCTTGCCTATTGTCTTGATATCCATTCTGCCTTCTCCTTTCAGGATGATAGTTCATCCTAATATGATTCGGCAGTTACACAAAATAGTTTACAGGCTCGCAATTAAACTTCCTAAGGTTGATAATGCTATAATTCCCTTCACTCTATTCATTTTCTTCTCCTTTGTGGATGGAGCTTTGTTTTGAAAATCCCATGGCTTCAATGGTTTCAATAAATACTTCTCCCGCTCTCTATCCAACACTCTTCTAAACATAGGCTGAATATGCTGAAATATTTATTGCTGACATATTTATAGGAATAATAAGAAGCAAAAGAGATACCACCTTCACTGTATTCGCTCTATTGAAATCATTCAGTAATTTAGGATAAGAAACTTCGCACAGATTCTCGGCTGTCTACTTTTTGACAAAACAACACGAAATTAAACAAAAAGACACTGTGGATAACCAGATCCAGTGATATCATCCCCAGCAGTATTAAACCCAGCGATACAGAGCGACTGTCGCAGTGAATAGGAAGGATAAAAGGTCTTTTTTAGAAATCCGCAAGGCATATCAGTAAAAACTGCAGAGGCCAGCGAAAGCTCCAATAGGATTTTTGGGCTTAACTGGTGGTTTAGGATGGTGTTGGGCAAAGTTTGAGGAAAATAAGGCCAGAAAAATATGTTGTTTTATGGTGTTGAGACGTACCTCTCCATGAACATAGAGGGAGCAGATGATACAGCCCTATGCGTCATTCAGGACAGTCAGAAGTTAAGAAAATGAGTCGAAACTCTCACTTTGTGGTGGGCCTCTGGGTGGCCATAGGCTTGGAGGTTGTGAGGTGATGCCGAGATGAGTAAGAATTTTTTCAATGACCTGAGGGTCTTCAATGGAAGAAATGACTTTTACTTTTCCACCACACTCATGGCAAGTTTCAACGTCTATGTCAAAAACCCTCCTGAGCCTTTGAGCCCAGGTCATTCCTGAAGATTTTTTCTTGTTTGGTCTTGGCTCTGAATCTTCCAAATCTAAGGTTTTTTCCCTTGAGTCTTCACCGATGGAGGCTTCGATTTGGGGTTGCGGGACGATTGAGGATCGATATTTGAAATTGGGCGCGAAAACTCCGTGGAATCTTGTGAGATTCACTCGTGGTCGAGGGATGAGGGAGGCAAGACGGCTAAGGAAATCAAGGGGGTCCAGAACGATATGAGTGGTTCCATTGTCATAGGCAGTTTTGAGTTTATAGACGACTTGGCCCCTGGCATTTAATGAAAGCCTTTCTTCACTGAGGCTGGGTCTTGAAATATACCGGCATACCCTCTCTCGCTTTTTTTTCTCATGGGCTCTACATGCGACTCCTCCATGGCCTGTTAGGCGCCAATTTTAATTGGCGCCTAACAGGCCATGAGGGAACTCAAGGAAGTTAGGGCTATCCCTGTTAAAATTCGTGATCAAGTCATTTGGACCCGCACAGATATCACTGGCAATGCCAACTCCTTATTTAAAGCCGCAGGCGTCCCCATCCCTCCCAGAATCCTTAATGCCCACAAGTGTGGATAAACAAAATACAACTATATGCGTTAATCCTTTAATATCATTCGTTTGACGCAGATGCTGCTGTCAAACTCGGGCTTTACCTCTTGGTGATACAGTGTGAAGAGTCAGTGCTTTTTTCCCTTTGTGAGGACCGAGAGCTATTCTATAGGTGACTGATGATCCGTGGACTTGGTCCATACTGTCAGAGGCTTCCATAGCCAGATACTCTTGCCCTGTTTCATCCCTTAGGATAAGTCCCTTTTTTTCTAGGTGCTTGACCACTCTATGAGCTATGCTCACCAAGATGTGATCCATTTCACTTTGGGTGGGTGGAGTTATGGGGTGAAAATGAGGTTTACCTTCGGGGAATGTGTACACTCCATCCAAATACATCATATGGAAATGAATATTGAGGTTGATGCTTCCGCCAAAGCGTTGAATGAAGGTAACAGAACCTGTCTTGGCTCCTGATTTTTTGGTGAGACCAGCTCTTTTGATCAGGTAGGTGGAAATGGCTCGATGAACGATGGCTAAGACCTCTCCCATGACCTTTGGATTTTTGGCAAAGAGGAATCTTATTTGAAAAGGAAAGCTAAGGACCCATTGTCGTAGGGGTTTTTGGGGAAAAACTTCATCAACTAAGTGGGCTGCACTTTCAGCCATTCTTCTTGCGCCGCAGCTTGGACAGAAGCCTCGACGCTTGCAGCTAAAGGCCACAAGCCTTTCATGGTGGCAAGATTCACACTGGGTTCTCAAGAAACCATGGGCAAGAATTCCACACTTGAGAAACTCATCGAATTCTTTTTTAACGAACTGGGGAAGGCCATTTTCATGCTCATTTTCTATGTGCCGGTAGAAAGTGAGTAGATTTTCTTGCACCAATTTGTAAAGGAGAGTCTTTTCAGGGCGGTGTCGTTGGTATTTGGGAGCGTTGTTAAAGATATGGGGATCAACAAGGGCCATGGCCTTTGTTGGAAGGCAAATTCAATGCCAACTGTGGGTGAGCACCAAAAAACTTCTGGGAGAAGCCTACTCCATGTATGGAGCAGAGCATTGTAATGATCCCTTAAACCAGAGAAGGTATAAGGATGCTGATCAGAATGACCCCAAGCTTGCTGGCCCCCTCTCAGCCCAATGGCATTCGTTTTTGCAGAAGATTTTTCCACATTTTTCTGACTCCCTCTAACATACTGAGTTAAGGGGGCTTTTATCTTTTTTCTTTTTCCGAAAAAAAATACTTGAGTCCACCCCATCGTTGTGTCACATTATATTTGAACCATTCCCAAAGGGGAGAGACTCAAATGGACCCACGCATAGAGACATTGCCTTCAACAACTTTTTTTGGAAGACGCTTGACGCGCAAGCAAATTGCCGACATTCAAAAGACGGTGGCGCTATTTCCTTCTTTAAGTCGCCGTGAACTGGGTTATACAGTTTGTGAGCATCTTGGTTGGCTAACTCCCAAAGGTGATCATCGCATCCAATCGTGCCTTCGTATGCTTGAGACGCTAGAGGAACTTGACATTCTATCCCTGCCAGAAAAAGACATGTCAAAGCGGAGTGTCCCCTCCAAAAAAATCACTTGGACACACCGAACAGATGAAAAGCCTCTCATCAACGATAAACTAGACTCATTGACCCCACTTTCTTTGCAAATCGTAACTGATCAAGAGGCCATTAAGGAATGGAATGAAGTTGTCGATCGGCATCATTATCTCAATTACAGACGTCCCTTTGGTCCCCACTTACGTTATTTCATCTTAGATAATTGTGGGCGAAGATTGGGTTGTCTTTTATTTGAAGCTGGCACATCCACGTTGCCTTGCCGTGATGAATGGATCGGTTGGCAAAATCGAGCTTACAAAAAGCACTTGAATTTAGTGGTGAACAATAGTCGATTTTTGATCTTTCCCTGGGTAAAGGTTCGCCATCTTGCTTCGATGGCTTTATCTATGGCAACTCGCCAACTTCCCACAGACTGGGAGTTAAAACATGCTTTCAAACCTGTACTCATGGAGACTTTTGTCGACCTTACCAAATTTAATGCCACGAGCTATCGTGCTGCCAACTGGCTTTATTTGGGCAAAACAAATGGGAGTCGTGCCTACAAAAATGTAAAGGGAAAAACTCAAAAAGGTGTTTATGTTCAACCTCTGACAAAGAATTATCAGTCTATCTTATTGAATGGCCCCCAATGCGCTATCAAGAAACCCGTCGGGAAACCCACCATCAAGCCACATAAGAACTTGGCTGAGCCTATGCTAGAGGACTCTTTTGTGCATCTTTGGCAAAACATCATCAAGACAGTGGTTATCATTGCAGATGAGTACGACCGAACCTGGCAAAAGCGTCAACGTGTCTTGAATACATTGTTGATTATACTTTTCATCTTCCGACTTGTTTTCTCTAAAGGAAAACAAGGTTATGATACAACTTTGATTGAACTTTGGGAGCAGTGTCGCATATTAGACATTGAACTCCCTCAACCTAAACCAGTTCGGGCATCCACTATGTGTAGTGCACGGGCTAAAGTAGATGAAAATATATTTAAAGTTTTGCATGATGAAATTCTTAAACAAGACGGTATATCCAATTCTAGTACCTTATGGAAGGGCCATAAGGTTTTCGCAGTGGATGGATCGAAAATAAATTTACCACGTCAACTCGTAGATAATGGGTATCAGCAACCATGGGAAAAAGCATGGTACCCTCAAGGTCTTGTCAGTTGCCTGTACCAACTACAGTCGAAGATTCCTGTGGATTTTGATCTCTTTGCCCATAACAATGAGAGAAAGGCTGCACAAACTCATTTCAAAAAATTGTTTGAAAACGATGTTGTGGTTTATGATCGTGGCTATTATTCCTACGAAATGCTTCATGAGCATAAGGTGCGAAGTCTGCATGCGGTGTTTAGGATAAGGAGAAATGCCAACACTGTTTTTGATGAATTTATTAATAATGATCAAAAAGACTCAGTGATCCAAGTCATTCCTAGCAAGCAAATTCTGAAAGAACTACATAAAAAAAAGCCACAAGACGACTTCAAAGCCTACGCTTTGCGTTTGGTCAAATATAAAATTGGACAAACTACTTTTGTTCTAGGAACAACCTTAATGGATCAAAAAAAATATTCCATTGATGATCTGGCCAATCTCTATCATGGACGCTGGAGTATAGAGGAACTGTACAAAATATCCAAAGAACTGATGACCATTGAAGAGTTTCATTCTCAAAGTGAAAGGGGAGTCAAACAAGAATTGTTTGCACACTTCACACTTATCACTCTGACAAGATTATTTTCCAACTACACGGAAGACCGTCTTAATACATCTCAATCCCATAGTAAAAAACAAACCATGCAGACAAACTTTAAAAACAATTTACTGACAATTGCAAGAAATATTGAAGGTCTTTTTCTTCAACAAAAGGTAGTGCTTAGTAAAACCCTCAATTGCATCATTACAAATATGAAGACCTGCCGACAAAGGCTACGTCCGAATAGGCATTACGACCGAGTTTCTAGAAAACCCATCGGAGTATGGAGACCCAGTAAAGAGGTTAGGGGGGCTATGGCCAACGGATAATCACATGGATCAAAGAAAAAAACTTGGGGTTAGCCCACCCCCGAGGAGTTAGAGGTTCAAATCCTTAACCGAATGGGATCTCTCACTAAACGAATGCCATTGCCTCTCAGCCCGGAGGGGAGGGCAAACCAGGCCATTGTGGAAAAACCTCGTGTAGCCGGCACAGATTTCGGGACTGTAAAAATAATTGTGTAACTGCAATTTTTTTCTTAAATCTTAAAGCCACTTATGTGGCTCCACTCCTGGTAAAAAGCACAGTCCCATATTATTCGTCAATGTATAATTGACATTTTTTCCTTCAAGCGATTTTGTCAGTCACAATGCATTATAAGTTAATGGGGAGGTGGACATCTTCGCTGGTCTATATAATTGGCCTCTTTAGTTACTCTGGACTTTTGATTGTATTATGGAGCCGTAATGGGATCATATCAGAACTGGAAAGAACTCAAATAAATAATTATCATCTTGGTTGAAAAAAAATCAGCAATGGCTCTCTCAAAAAAATGGAAATTCCAATCTCATCAAAGGGTTCATGTGTTTAGGTTCCCATACTATATTACCCCCTTTTTTTTATTTTTTTTAACTTAGGATATTCGAGAAATACCAGAATTGGGATGAAATATGAAAAAAAATGGGAACCCAAATCTGCACCAAGAGGGCATGTATTTAGGTTCCCATACTATATTACCCTAACCATAGTCTCGGTATTCCAGTACTTCTGTCAACGCCTTAGAGGGGCTTTTAAGCCCCCTTATAAGGCAGGTGGTGGACCTTATTAAAAAACTTAGTTGTCAAAACGGTCACCGTATTCAATGGCAAACCTGTTCATGGCTGGCTTCCAGTTGTGTAATGGTCGTGTCCATCGCTTAGAGGCCATTTTTATCGCTAAATATACAACTTTTAAAGCCGACCGATCACTGGGAAATATCTTACGATTTCTGATCGCCTTGCGGATCACGCTATTTAACGACTCTATGGCGTTTGTGGTATAAAAAATCTTTCTGATTTCATCCGGATAATCGAAAATAGTGATGAGATTGTCCCAATTCCTACGCCAAGACTTTTCAATATTCGGATACTTTGAAGACCACTTGGTACAAAATTCCTCAAGGGCCTTTTCAGCTTCTGTCAGAGTCGTAGAGCCATAAATGGACTTGAGGTCTTGGGCGACAGCTTTCATATCCTTGGAAGGAACATAGCGAAGGGAATTGCGGACCATATGGACAATGCACAGTTGTACTTTAGACTTGGGAAAAGCCGCTGAAATGGCTTGAGGAAAACCTGTAAGACCATCTACAGAAAATATAAATACGTCTTTCAACCCTCGATTTTGCAGCTCAGTCAAAACACTCAACCAAAACTTTGAACCCTCATTTTCAGAAATCCATAGGCCCAACAAGTCTTTCTGACCCTCCTCTGTAATACCAAGAGCTAGGTAAATCGCCTTATTAATAACTCTCTTGTCTTGATGGACCTTCACCACGATACAGTCCAAAAATACGATAGGGTAAGTGCTATCCAAGGGGCGGTTCTGCCAAGCCGTAACTTCATCAATAACAGCATCCGTCACGTTGGCTATCACTGAGTGGGATATCTCTGCACCATGGTAGAGGTCTTTGATAGCTCCTTGAATATCCCTGGTCGTCATTCCCCTCGCATAGAGGGTCAGAATACTGTCTTCAAAGCCCTCAAGACGAGTCTTGCCTTTGGGAATGACTTGGGGCTCAAAGGAGGCACTTCGGTCACGGGGGACCTGAAGCTCCACCTCGCCTTTCTCTCCCTTTATGGTCTTTCTACTGTAACCATTGCGAGTGTTGGATTTGCGGGTCTCAGACTTCTCATGCCTCTCATAACCTAGGTGATCGTCCATTTCCGCATTAAGAGCTGTCTCTAAAACAACCTTCATCAGTTGACCCGTTATGTCGGATAAATCCTTTTGGGTCTTGACGTTCTTCGCTAGTTCCTTGCCTATTGTCTTGATATCCATTTTGCCTTCTCCTTTCAGGATGATAGTTCATCCTAATATGATTCGGCAGTTACACAAAATAGTTTACAGGCTCCAGATTTCATCGTAATGCGTTGATTCGTATAGATTCCCACTTTTTTGATTTGAAAATGGGGTCCACTATAAACTATTTTTTTGTTATAAGCTATATGTCTGACAAATAATTATGAAGCTCATCAATACAAATGAATTTGATTGGCTCTTGTAATGGTGGAGAAAAGGTATAATAGTATGGCTCTTTAGTACAAAAAATTGACATTATATTTGCATTATCATTAATCGACCACTGCATGGTACTTGCAACTTTCCCTAGGTTTTTTTCAAAAATGTATCTCTTCTTAGAACTTTTCCAATATAACTATTTTTGATATTGTCTTTACCAAAAATCTCTTCTTTTAGATCTCTGAGATCCTTTATTGAAAATACTTGTTGAAGGTGCTTGCATTCAATACTAATTACAACATTCTTATTTAAAATATAACCAAGGACATCAAAATCGCCTAAGTTTTGAGGATATTTATGATATTTATCTTTCTTATGAAGGAGTACATTTCCTTCACACAGATTAGTAAATCGCTCAAGAATTTCTTTAGCTTTTTTTCAAGTTCTTTTTCAATTTTTCTTTTTTCTTTTAATAAACAATCTTTAATAGATATTTCCTCAAGATCAACAGGAAGCATATTATCATTAATATTACCTGCCCAAAGCCTTCCTGATTTTAATGCTGCATATGGACCCCAAAAGATATTTTTTTCAATCTCTAGCAAGTGATTCCAGCCCTTGACTCTCTTGTTCCGAAAGATTCTAAAGATAATGTGGTCGGCTTTCCTTGGCACAAAACCAAGGCTCACACATAAAACGGAGTTTGGATAAACTCATGTTACTTGTTCTAAAGGTTGATGAGACCCTAATGTGACTATGAAATATCGTAACATTCATAGTAAGTCATTGGAATCCCCCGAAAAAATGACTACAATTGAGCAGCCTTTTGAGGAAATGAAAATTAAATTGGGTGACAATGAATTATTGCTGGCCCACCATAAAGCTGAAATTGGCCTTAAAAAAACAAAGGTACTCCAAATAAAATGGTAATGTCCAAAGGGCTGCAATGCTACGCAATGCGTCTATAATATATTTTTCCAACTTAATCAAGTCTTGGCCAACTGGAATAGCTCAGAAAAGCCTCTTTAGAAAAAGCCTCCCCCCCCACCAATCTCTTCTCTCTTTACCTTATTTTTGTCACGGTCACCTCCTCAAATGGACAATAAAGTTCGCTTAAAACAGTATCCACCAAATTGAGGAAAATGAAGATCAGAATTTGACGACCAAGTACTTCTCCTAGACTCCAAAATTTCAATTGCGAAAAAAGAGGTGGTTGTAGCCTAGGTCTCTACACATCAAAACTAGACATCAAATCATGGGGTGGTAAGATGACCTTTGGGAGCAGACATTATAGAGCTTAGATTTGTGTTGTAATTTAAGGCTTAGGGACATGAGTAAACCCAGCAATCTCTGTTACTAGGGGGCAATTACCACATGAGATCAACACATAAACAAGGTTCACTTAAAAAAGTTTCCATTTTTTGAGGGAAGTGTAATCCGAAAAATATTCTTTGTTCTTAGAAGGGGATTAAACTATGAATGATATCACCAAGTTCATCGTCCAGGATGTTCGCTGCTTTGAAGGCCGGCAGGATTTCGATATACGCCCTATTACCTTTTTAGTTGGTGAAAATAGTACCGGAAAGTCCACCGTTCTCGGCTGCTTTCAAATATTAGCTAATGCTATAAACGAATCATTATTTCACAATAAAAAAGAATTAATAGACTTTAATTTAAATTTCAATGTTGAACCCTACCAAATGGGTGTCTTCACCGATATTATTAAAAAATCAGATCCTCAAAAAATATCCTTTCAAATGGGTTTTGGGTTTCAGAACGAAGAGAACGAACTTTTTGAGTTTATTCTCACCATGACAGAAAGAGAAGGGGGATATGAACCCATGATTCATAAACAAACATTTGTGTTTAACGATGTGATTTATGATCTGTATCCATCTCAAATTTTCCGTCAAAAAATAAGAGATGGTAATCGCCTAGATAAGGATATTAGCATTAAATCCACTGACGAAGGAGAAAAAAAGAAATTTATTATTAAATACTCTAGTACTCTCACTCTCCTCGACTTATTCTTTAGCGTAAGACTCAAAGAGAAAGAGATATCCATCGTAGAACAAGAATTGCGTGATAGTCTTAAAGATAAAGAAGATCGTACTCCTTCCCTGTTCTATTCTATGAATGAAGCAGTTGAAGCAGTTTCCAGTTTCGCACCTATTCGTTCGGAGCCACAACGCACCTATAACCCTTTGAGCCAGATAAATAGCCCTGATGGTCGCAATATACCCATGCAATTGATGAATATGTCGAAGACAGAAGAAAAAAAATGGAAAGAAATCAAAAAACAATTGTTAGATTTTGGAAAGAAGTCAGGCTTATTTACAGATATCGGTGTTAAAACATTTGGAAAGTCTAAAGGAGATCCGTTTCAGTTGCAAGTAAAAGCAAACGGTCCAAAGACCAATTTGATAGACGTAGGGTATGGAGTAAATCAGATTCTTCCCATTTTAGTAAGTATTCTGAGTGAACAGGTAGGATCAATTTTTCTAATGCAACAACCAGAAGTCCACCTGCATCCCAAGGGGCAGTCCGAGCTATCTTCTTTATTGGTTCAATCTTTTAAGAAAAAAAAGCAGCAATTTGTTGTTGAAACCCACAGCGATTACATGATAGATCGTGTGCGCATTGAAATCATGAATGGTAACATAAAACCAGAGGATGTTTCGCTCATTTATATGGAGCCCATGGGTACAAAAGTAGATGTACATAATATTCGTTTTGATAATCAAGCCAATCTTTTGGATGCACCAAAAGGCTATAGAAACTTCTTTCTTAAAGAATCTAATCAATTATTAGGTTTTGAAGGCTAGTGTCATGTGTATTATTTTGGACACTAATAAATACAGTGACTTTCTTGATCTTAACAATAAAGATATGGAAGCTATAAGACATTGGATAGAAAAGAAGAAAGGGAAAATCGCCTGGTCTCCCACAGAGAAACTCAAGCAAGAGTTAGAAACACATGGAAAAATGAAGAAACAATTCAAAGTGTATCGTCAAGCAGGGCTTATAAAAAATATTGATAATAGAAAAGTCAACGATGAAAAGAAAAAATTATTAAATCAAAAAGATTCGGAAGCTCTGAAATCTGATGATCCAGATATCATAGCACTCGCTATCACTGCTCAGGTTAAAGTATTAGTTTCAGAAGATCGCAACCTATGTGACGATTTTAAAAAAATCATTCCAGGAGGAAAAATTTACACACGCAAAAGAGATAATCAGCACCTCCTTCAGCCTGACATGTGTCCATAAATGTACAGTAGTGTATAAATTGATGATGTATTGAGCCTGTAAACTATTTTGTGTAACTGCCGAATCATATTAGGATGAACTATCATCCTGAAAGGAGAAGGCAGAATGGATATCAAGACAATAGGCAAGGAACTAGCGAAGAGCGTCAAGACCCAAAAGGATTTATCCGACATAACGGGTCAACTGATGAAGGTTGTTTTAGAGACAGCTCTTAATGCGGAAATGGACGATCACCTAGGTTATGAGAGGCATGAGAAGTCTGAGACCCGCAAATCCAACACTCGCAATGGTTACAGTAGAAAGACTATAAAGGGAGAGAAAGGCGAGGTGGAGCTTCAGGTCCCCCGTGACCGAAGTGCCTCCTTTGAGCCCCAAGTCATTCCCAAAGGCAAGACTCGTCTTGAGGGCTTTGAAGACAGTATTCTGACCCTCTATGCGAGGGGAATGACGACCAGGGATATTCAAGGAGCTATCAAAGACCTCTACCATGGTGCAGAGATATCCCACTCAGTGATAGCCAACGTGACGGATGCTGTTATTGATGAAGTTACGGCTTGGCAGAACCGCCCCTTGGATAGCACTTACCCTATCGTATTTTTGGACTGTATCGTGGTGAAGGTCCATCAAGACAAGAGAGTTATTAATAAGGCGATTTACCTAGCTCTTGGTATTACAGAGGAGGGTCAGAAAGACTTGTTGGGCCTATGGATTTCTGAAAATGAGGGTTCAAAGTTTTGGTTGAGTGTTTTGACTGAGCTGCAAAATCGAGGGTGAGCCTGTAAACTATTTTGTGTAACTGCCGAATCATATTAGGATGAACTATCATCCTGAAAGGAGAAGGCAAAATGGATATCAAGACAATAGGCAAGGAACTAGCGAAGAACGTCAAGACCCAAAAGGATTTATCCGACATAACGGGTCAACTGATGAAGGTTGTTTTAGAGACAGCTCTTAATGCGGAAATGGACGATCACCTAGGTTATGAGAGGCATGAGAAGTCTGAGACCCGCAAATCCAACACTCGCAATGGTTACAGTAGAAAGACCATAAAGGGAGAGAAAGGCGAGGTGGAGCTTCAGGTCCCCCGTGACCGAAGTGCCTCCTTTGAGCCCCAAGTCATTCCCAAAGGCAAGACTCGTCTTGAGGGCTTTGAAGACAGTATTCTGACCCTCTATGCGAGGGGAATGACGACCAGGGATATTCAAGGAGCTATCAAAGACCTCTACCATGGTGCAGAGATATCCCACTCAGTGATAGCCAACGTGACGGATGCTGTTATTGATGAAGTTACGGCTTGGCAGAACCGCCCCTTGGATAGCACTTACCCTATCGTATTTTTGGACTGTATCGTGGTGAAGGTCCATCAAGACAAGAGAGTTATTAATAAGGCGATTTACCTAGCTCTTGGTATTACAGAGGAGGGTCAGAAAGACTTGTTGGGCCTATGGATTTCTGAAAATGAGGGTTCAAAGTTTTGGTTGAGTGTTTTGACTGAGCTGCAAAATCGAGGGTTGAAAGACGTATTTATATTTTCTGTAGATGGTCTTACAGGTTTTCCTCAAGCCATTTCAGCGGCTTTTCCCAAGTCTAAAGTACAACTGTGCATTGTCCATATGGTCCGCAATTCCCTTCGCTATGTTCCTTCCAAGGATATGAAAGCTGTCGCCCAAGACCTCAAGTCCATTTATGGCTCTACGACTCTGACAGAAGCTGAAAAGGCCCTTGAGGAATTTTGTACCAAGTGGTCTTCAAAGTATCCGAATATTGAAAAGTCTTGGCGTAGGAATTGGGACAATCTCATCACTATTTTCGATTATCCGGATGAAATCAGAAAGATTTTTTATACCACAAACGCCATAGAGTCGTTAAATAGCGTGATCCGCAAGGCGATCAGAAATCGTAAGATATTTCCCAGTGATCGGTCGGCTTTAAAAGTTGTATATTTAGCGATAAAAATGGCCTCTAAGCGATGGACACGACCATTACACAACTGGAAGCCAGCCATGAACAGGTTTGCCATTGAATACGGTGACCGTTTTGACAACTAAGTTTTTTAATAAGGTCCACCACCTGCCTTATAAGGGGGCTTAAAAGCCCCTCTAAGGCGTTGACAGAAGTACTGGAATACCGAGACTATGGTTAGGGTAATATAGTATGGGAACCTAAATACATGCCCTCTTGGTGCAGATTTGGGTTCCCATTTTTTTTCATATTTCATCCCAATTCTGGTATTTCTCGAATATCCTAAGTTAAAAAAAATAAAAAAAAGGGGGTAATATAGTATGGGAACCTAAACACATGAACCCTTTGATGAGATTGGAATTTCCATTTTTTTGAGAGAGCCATTGCTGATTTTTTTTCAACCAAGATGATAATTATTTATTTGAGTTCTTTCCAGTTCTGATATGATCCCATTACGGCTCCATAATACAATCAAAAGTCCAGAGTAACTAAAGAGGCCAATTATATAGACCAGCGAAGATGTCCACCTCCCCATTAACTTATAATGCATTGTGACTGACAAAATCGCTTGAAGGAAAAAATGTCAATTATACATTGACGAATAATATGGGACTGTGCTTTTTACCAGGAGTGGAGCCACATAAGTGGCTTTAAGATTTAAGAAAAAAATTGCAGTTACACAATTATTTTTACAGTCCCTCGAGGGTTGAAAGACGTATTTATATTTTCTGTAGATGGTCTTACAGGTTTTCCTCAAGCCATTTCAGCGGCTTTTCCCAAGTCTAAAGTGCAACTGTGCATTGTCCATATGGTCCGCAATTCCCTTCGCTATGTTCCTTCCAAGGATATGAAAGCTGTCGCCCAAGACCTCAAGTCCATTTATGGCTCTACGACTCTGACAGAAGCTGAAAAGGCCCTTGAGGAATTTTGTACCAAGTGGTCTTCAAAGTATCCTAATATTGAAAAGTCTTGGCGTAGGAATTGGGACAATCTCATCACTATTTTCGATTATCCGGATGAAATCAGAAAGATTTTTTATACCACAAACGCCATAGAGTCGTTAAATAGCGTGATCCGCAAGTCGATCAGAAATCGTAAGATATTTCCCAGTGATCGGTCGGCTTTAAAAGTTGTATATTTAGCGATAAAAATGGCCTCTAAGCGATGGACACGACCATTACACAACTGGAAGCCAGCCATGAACAGGTTTGCCATTGAATACGGTGACCGTTTTGACAACTAAGTTTTTTAATAAGGTCCCCTTATAAGGGGGCTTAAAAGCCCTCTAAGGCGTTGAGAAATGCTGGAATACGAGACTATGGTTAGGGTAATATAGTATGGGAACCTAAATCCATGCCCTCTTGGTGCAGACTTGGGTTTCCATTTTTTTTCATATTTCATCCCAATGCTGGTATTTCTCGAATATCACAAGTTAAAAAAAATAAAAAAAATGGGGTAATATAGTATGGGAACCTAAACACATGAACCCTTTGATGAGATTGGAATTTCCATTTTTTTGAGAGAGCTATTGCTGATTTTTTTCCAACCAAGATGATAATTATTTATTTGAGTTCTTTCCAGTTCTGATATGATCCCATTACGGCTCCATCTCCCCATTAAATTATAATGCATTGTGACTGACAAAATCGCTTGAAGGAAAAAATGTCAATTATACATTGACGAATAATATGGGGCTGTGCTTTTTACCAGGAGTGGAGCCACATAAGTGGCTTTAAGATTTAAGAAAAAAATTGCAGTTACACAATTATTTTTACAGTCCCTTGAGAGCGGGAGAAAAGCAAAGATTCTTTGTCACACCCGATAAAACGTCATAAGCATGAGATAGATACATACGTAAGAAATGAGTTTCCATCTCATTTGGGCAAGGGTACCCACAATAACCCTCCTTTAAAAGATCTTTAGAGCGAGGAAGTGCTAATTGGTCGCCATCTATGGCATAGATATAAAAACCATGAAACGTTTTTCTCAATGGTTCGTAGTCTGTAATCAGAGATTCAAAGATATTTTTAAAAAATAGGTAAGAAATACTTTGACGTATCTTGCTGAGACTGCTTTTGACTGGCATGAGAAGCAGGTCACCAAAATGAGTCCATACCGTCTTAAGAGCGATTTGGTAGCCTTCGTAATTTGTTCCGGAAATAAGATAGATAATAGTAAAAAAGAAAATTTGAGGATTAAATTTTCGATTCCTTTTTTGTTTTTCTGGATCGACAAGGTGCTCTGGCTTGAAGGAAGAATCAAGTTTTGGTAGAATAAAATGGTCATCTGTGACGCGAACTCGTCATTTGGGGGCTTTCGAGATCAATATTGGATTGCATGTGACTTACTCCTTGGTTGAGGGTTGGGTGTAAAATAAAACAAGTCTTATTCTTGTCGATTTATCTAATAATTTCAAGAGATTTTTCTTAAGGAAACGGCATGGTTAAGGAGCAAAGGTCTATCATTGTCGAAGGGCCAACGGGGGTGGGTAAAACCTTCTTGGCCCAGAGCCTGGGACACCAGTGTTGTCAATCCAGAATCTCCACACTGTTTATAGACATCAACATATTTCTAGAAACCTTGGCCCTGGAAAGGCACTCAGGAAGGTATTTGAACTACTTGCGTCGTCTGGGCCGCCCCCAAGTGTTAATTTTTGATGACTTTGGATTAAGGAAGTTCTCCCAAAGTGAATCCACAGACTTCTGCGATATTTTAAAGTTTCGTTCCGATAGGTCCACCGTTATTACCACTCAACTGCCAATAACGCATTGGTCAGAAATTATTGATGATGAGGTGCTGGCAGATACTATCATCGACCGTTTGAAGCATACCGCCATAAAAATTTTACTTAAAGGAGAGAGTTATCGAAAAATCCAGGGAACAAAACTTGACCAGGACTTTTCCCTAAAATAGGAAGAAATAGGATTACAAATTAACTAAAATTTTCCCCAGAAATGGGAAGGAAAATCATCAATGACGCATTGAAATAGGGAAAGTGAGGGTAATGGGTGCAACCAGTGCGGGCAATACGTGCAATTGTACAACTACAAGGCAATGTTCCAAAATGGAGATGAACGATCTGAACACCATCGGCAAATGGTAAAGCAACCTTCTCCTTAAAATCAAACTGAGCCTGTTCTCCAGGATCATATCTTTGGCTGAAAAAACGCTCCTTGGGGCGAGAACCAAGAATCTCACAAACTCTTCTCTGAACCGTTCTCTCACTCCCACGATAACCCTCCTCAACTAATAGCTCATATATTTCACGGGCGGTGTTACTTGGGTTCAACTTCAAAAAGTACTTCACCCGATCCATATATCCATTAAGGGGATCTGGGCGAGTTCTTTTGGACCTCGCCTTGTACTTCGGTGGGGTGTTGGACTCACAGTACTTGCGCACCGTCTTACGATTGATCCCTAATTCACGAGATATTTCTGTCTTATTTTTACCACTGTGACTCAGGTCACGAATGCGGCCGAAAGTGTATTGACTAATCATAAGATCCTCCTCATTGCTAACCTTTTGAGTTGCAAGAGGGAGGGACTCTGTGAGCTTAGTATCTATATCAGAAGAAGAGACTTCATTGTCTAGTATTTGAACACTCCCTGAAGATTGGTCACTTTTCATTGGCGACAACCTCCATATTGAAAGTGGGACATTTTAATTGGCGACGGCTTTAAGGGAAGCCTGTCTTCAGAAAGAAATTCCATGAAAATTGAGGCAAATGTTGGAATCTTGTGGAATTTAAATACTTTAGAAAATGGGTACAGCCTAAACAGGCTTTTCTTGACTATATATTTAACCTCATTGCAATCCAGAAACAGTCTACAAATGACAAATATGGAACCTGAATAGGCTGTCATGGAAGGACTCTCCAACACGGAGCCCCTTTCCAGGTCGACAAGAACCCAAAAGGAGTTCTTATCAGCTCGGAGCCTTTTTATGAGTAATATCAATTGATTATATGCGTCTCGGTTGACAATGCCAAAAATCACCATAGGTCCTCCTCTGAAAAGTGGCCACTTTTCATTGGCGACGGTGGGGCATTTTAATTGTCAGCTAACACATATGAATTTTTGAGAAATACTGTGATTTCTCTTATGGCAGAAGAAGAATATAAACCAGAGGGGATGAAAAAGATTATTGAGCAAATAAAAGATGCGTAAAAGTGAAGGGATTTAAACAAATCTTACTGCAACTGCTCGCAACTTACATAGGAATTTCTCCCTTGAGAGCGATATTGATGGCCTCTAAGGAAGAGAACCCCTTGTTTCTCATAGTCTTGACATAACTGGTCATCCGACAAAATCGCTTGGTGAGAATAGTCCTGAAGTCAGTATTTGTGAGTTCTGACTGGATATAAAATTTACTGGAAAGGCACTGCCGAGGCTCATGCCCTTTGCCTATTATTTTTATATCCAGTCAGAACTCACCAGTATTTTAGAATTGTGTTGACATGGCGCTCCATACTACGGCCTTTTCTACCAGGTTATTATGGCTTAAAATTCAACAACAGTGGGTGGACGGCTTTGAGGTTCTTTTCACTCAGCCCCCGTATGATGGAGATGCACTCATCCTGGACTTCCGTGACCAAAATCTCGGCCCTCATGTAACTCTCAAAATCCTCTATTGTGAACCCATAGGATTGCACAATGTGAGCAATTCTAACTTTGGGGAGTCCGACCCGGCCCGTCTCAATGTGACCAATAGCGGCCTTATGATAGCCACAAATAGAACTAGCCTTGTATTGACTGAGTTTTTTCAGATTTCTCAAAACCCTTAGCACCCTAGCTTCTTTGGTGATGATCTTTTTGAGAAATCGGCGATCTCTCCGGTGATCAACAACCTCCTTTTTTTTGTGACAAAACCTCTTTTCAATTTGTTCACTTTTGCCAGCACGACATAACAAAAAGTCCTCATAAGTGAACCCATAAATTGAGGCCGTTTTGTCAATCCGGCTCCTGTCTATGGTGGACCTGCCGTTTTCAAACCTCTCAATGGATTTAAAATTTAGGCCCAAAAGGATTGCGGCCTCTTTGCGACTGAGTCCTCTGATCTCACGTAGCTTTCTCAGGGTGATTGCATCAACCTTGTCACCGCCTACATCTATTTTCCAAGTGATGTCCTCACCATTTTTTCTCTTTTCCATTACCTGTTCCTCCTCTGGAGACATATCATTGCCTCAGCTTTGGCAAGCCACCGCTTGCTGGCGAAATAGCACTTTTTGCAAGCGAATAGTTGCACATTTTTTTTAAAAAATTCAGTTGGTTACGAGGAAGATGCCGCAAAAATACTTGGGACAAAGTGGCCCTGCTATTCGGACAGCCAAGCAGACAGCCAAAAACAGCCAAACTAGGAAATCTCGGGAAATATTAAAACGGGATAGATATTGAACTGAGTGCTAACCTATTGAAACCATTTGTTTTTAATTTTCAATAACTTACGTTGACTCAGCGTCCAAACCCTTCTCTGTTCGATTCAAGCAAAGTTTTTGCTGGAGCGGGTGATGGGGCTCAAACCCACGGCCTCCACCTTGGCAAGGTGGCGCTCTATCAACTGAGCTACACCCGCTAGTGAGATAGATGGATGAGTGACTCTTTATAACGGGTAGAATTTCTTGTCAATTCACCCGTACCTGTGAAAGAAACAATTTATTGCAATGTATTAAGTAACCTTCATGCAATGCCGTTTCCTTAAGAAAAATCTCTTGAAATCATTAGATAAATCGACAAGAATAAGACTTGGTTTTATTTTACACCCAACCCTCAACTGTACAATTGCGCGTATTGCCCGCACTGGTTGCACCCATTACCCTCACTTTCCCTATTTCAATGCGTCATTGATGATTTTCCTTCCCATTTCTGGGGAAAATTTTAGTTAATTTGTAATCCTATTTCTTCCTATTTTAGGGAAAAGTCCTGGTCAAGTTTTGTTCCCTGGATTTTTCGATAACTCTCTCCTTTAAGTAAAATTTTTATGGCGGTATGCTTCAAACGGTCGATGATAGTATCTGCCAGCACCTCATCATCAATAATTTCTGACCAATGCGTTATTGGCAGTTGAGTGGTAATAACGGTGGACCTATCGGAACGAAACTTTAAAATATCGCAGAAGTCTGTGGATTCACTTTGGGAGAACTTCCTTAATCCAAAGTCATCAAAAATTAACACTTGGGGGCGGCCCAGACGACGCAAGTAGTTCAAATACCTTCCTGAGTGCCTTTCCAGGGCCAAGGTTTCTAGAAATATGTTGATGTCTATAAACAGTGTGGAGATTCTGGATTGACAACACTGGTGTCCCAGGCTCTGGGCCAAGAAGGTTTTACCCACCCCCGTTGGCCCTTCGACAATGATAGACCTTTGCTCCTTAACCCAATGCCGTTTCCTTAAGCCACCACACCCCTCTGCCTCTGCGTTAAGCTATTTCTTTTAAAAGAACTCCCAGCCCTTTTGATAGACCTTTCATAGCTTCTTTTGAAGTGCCTCCTCTTCTCCATTGAAATCTTCATCAGCAACTTTATCTGCTTCCTAAATTTCTGATAGAGCCCCGCAACAAAAAGAGGGATGCTATCCATTATGAAATCAAGAATCAGTTTAAAGTTAGGTTTTTTGTAGTCATTTTTCACCAACTGATTCACACTGTCTTCATCCTCATTTATGCTCATTTGAATCTTTGTATAATTGAAGAGCCAAAAATAAGAATACAGCTCTTGCAATATTCCATTAAGGCTTGTTGAGTGCCACTGCTCCATTTTCATTGTCGATGTAAAATCACGAAATGTCGTTTCTATTTCCCAACGACGAGAGTAAAGAGCAACCATATCCTTCTTGTCCAAGGAGCCATGCGGAAGATTAGTGGCCAAAACAGAGAACTCCCCAGTCTTTGGGTTTTTATACTTATAGAGATGAATGACCACCCCCTCAATAACCATTTGTGAATACCAACCTGGGCCATTAAATAAATTTACGATGGGGATAAAAGTAGAGCCTCGCTTACAACGCGCAATAAAGAAGTTACTGGCTTGAGCATGGGCCTTAATAATCTCTGTAGATAAATAAAGCCTATCGTAGAGAGTTATGCTATTACTCTCAAAACTACCTATCATTTGAATAGCATTGGCGATTTCGTTGAGAGCGGGAGAAAAGCAAAGATTCTTTGTCACACCCGATAAAACGTCATAAGCATGAGATAGATACATACGTAAGAAATGAGTTTCCATCTCATTTGGGCAAGGGTACCCACAATAACCCTCCTTTAAAAGATCTTTAGAGCGAGGAAGTGCTAATTGGTCGCCATCTATGGCATAGATATAAAAACCATGAAACGTTTTTCTCAATGGTTCGTAGTCTGTAATCAGAGATTCAAAGATATCTTTGAAAAATAGGTAAGAAATACTTTGACGTATCTTGCTGAGACTGCTTTTGACTGGCATGAGAAGCAGGTCACCAAAATGAGTCCATACCGTCTTAAGAGCGATTTGGTAGCCTTCGTAATTTGTTCCGGAAATAAGATAGATAATGGTAAAAAAGAAAATTTGAGGATTAAATTTTCGATTCCTTTTTTGTTTTTCTGGATCGACAAGGTGCTCTGGCTTGAAGGAACAATCAAGTTTTGGTAGAATAAAATGGTCATCTGTGACGCGAACTCGTCATTTGGGGGCTTTCGAGATCAATATTGGATTGCATGTAACTTACTCCTTGGGACTGTAAAAATAATTGTGTAACTGCAATTTTTTTCTTAAATCTTAAAGCCACTTATGTGGCTCCACTCCTGGTAAAAAGCACAGTCCCATATTATTCGTCAATGTATAATTGACATTTTTTCCTTCAAGCGATTTTGTCAGTCACAATGCATTATAAGTTAATGGGGAGGTGGACATCTTCGCTGGTCTATATAATTGGCCTCTTTAGTTACTCTGGACTTTTGATTGTATTATGGAGCCGTAATGGGATCATATCAGAACTGGAAAGAACTCAAATAAATAATTATCATCTTGGTTGAAAAAAAATCAGCAATGGCTCTCTCAAAAAAATGGAAATTCCAATCTCATCAAAGGGTTCATGTGTTTAGGTTCCCATACTATATTACCCCCTTTTTTTTATTTTTTTTAACTTAGGATATTCGAGAAATACCAGAATTGGGATGAAATATGAAAAAAAATGGAAACCCAAATCTGCACCAAGAGGGCATGTATTTAGGTTCCCATACTATATTACCCTAACCATAGTCTCGGTATTCCAGTACTTCTGTCAACGCCTTAGAGGGGCTTTTAAGCCCCCTTATAAGGCAGGTGGTGGACCTTATTAAAAAACTTAGTTGTCAAAACGATCACCGTATTCAATGGCAAACCTGTTCATGGCTGGCTTCCAGTTGTGTAATGGTCGTGTCCATCGCTTAGAGGCCATTTTTATCGCTAAATATACAACTTTTAAAGCCGACCGATCACTGGGAAATATCTTACGATTTCTGATCGCCTTGCGGATCACGCTATTTAACGACTCTATGGCGTTTGTGGTATAAAAAATCTTTCTGATTTCATCCGGATAATCGAAAATAGTGATGAGATTGTCCCAATTCCTACGCCAAGACTTTTCAATATTAGGATACTTTGAAGACCACTTGGTACAAAATTCCTCAAGGGCCTTTTCAGCTTCTGTCAGAGTCGTAGAGCCATAAATGGACTTGAGGTCTTGGGCGACAGCTTTCATATCCTTGGAAGGAACATAGCGAAGGGAATTGCGGACCATATGGACAATGCACAGTTGCACTTTAGACTTGGGAAAAGCCGCTGAAATGGCTTGAGGAAAACCTGTAAGACCATCTACAGAAAATATAAATACATCTTTCAACCCTCGATTTTGCAGCTCAGTCAAAACACTCAACCAAAACTTTGAACCCTCATTTTCAGAAATCCATAGGCCCAACAAGTCTTTCTGACCCTCCTCTGTAATACCAAGAGCTAGGTAAATCGCCTTATTAATAACTCTCTTGTCTTGATGGACCTTCACCACGATACAGTCCAAAAATACGATAGGGTAAGTGCTATCCAAGGGGCGGTTCTGCCAAGCCGTAACTTCATCAATAACAGCATCCGTCACGTTGGCTATCACTGAGTGGGATATCTCTGCACCATGGTAGAGGTCTTTGATAGCTCCTTGAATATCCCTGGTCGTCATTCCCCTCGCATAGAGGGTCAGGATACTGTCTTCAAAGCCCTCAAGACGAGTCTTACCCTTGGGAATGACTTGAGGTTCAAAGGAGGCACTTCGGTCACGGGGGACCTGAAGCTCCACCTCGCCTTTCTCTCCCTTTATGGTCTTTCTACTGTAACCATTGCGAGTGTTGGATTTGCGGGTCTCAGACTTCTCATGCCTCTCATAACCTAGGTGATCGTCCATTTCCGCATTAAGGGCCGTCTCTAAAACAACCTTCATCAGTTGACCCGTTATGTCGGATAAATCCTTTTGGGTCTTGACGTTCTTCGCTAGTTCCTTGCCTCAATGCCGTTTCCTTAAGAAAAATCTCTTGAAATCATTAGATAAATCGACAAGAATAAGACTTGTTTTATTTTACACCCAACCCTCAACCAAGGAGTAGAGCCTGTAAACTATTTTGTGTAACTGCCGAATCATATTAGGATGAACTATCATCCTGAAAGGAGAAGGCAGAATGGATATCAAGACAATAGGCAAGGAACAATGCCGTTTCCTTAAGAAAAATCTCTTGAAATCATTAGATAAATCGACAAGAATAAGACTTGTTTTATTTTACACCCAACCCTCAACCAAGGAGTAAGTTACATGCAATCCAATATTGATCTCGAAAGCCCCCAAATGACGAGTTCGCGTCACAGATGACCATTTTATTCTACCAAAACTTGATTCTTCCTTCAAGCCAGAGCACCTTGTCGATCCAGAAAAACAAAAAAGGAATCGAAAATTTAATCCTCAAATTTTCTTTTTTACCATTATCTATCTTATTTCCGGAACAAATTACGAAGGCTACCAAATCGCTCTTAAGACGGTATGGACTCATTTTGGTGACCTGCTTCTCATGCCAGTCAAAAGCAGTCTCAGCAAGATACGTCAAAGTATTTCTTACCTATTTTTCAAAGATATCTTTGAATCTCTGATTACAGACTACGAACCATTGAGAAAAACGTTTCATGGTTTTTATATCTATGCCATAGATGGCGACCAATTAGCACTTCCTCGCTCTAAAGATCTTTTAAAGGAGGGTTATTGTGGGTACCCTTGCCCAAATGAGATGGAAACTCATTTCTTACGTATGTATCTATCTCATGCTTATGACGTTTTATCGGGTGTGACAAAGAATCTTTGCTATTCTCCCGCTCTCAACGAAATCGCCAATGCTATTCAAATGATAGGTAGTTTTGAGAGTAATAGCATAACTCTCTACGATAGGCTTTATTTATCTACAGAGATTATTAAGGCCCATGCTCAAGCCAGTAACTTCTTTATTGCGCGTTGTAAGCGAGGCTCTACTTTTATCCCCATCGTAAATTTATTTAATGGCCCAGGTTGGTATTCACAAATGGTTATTGAGGGGGTGGTCATTCATCTCTATAAGTATAAAAACCCAAAGACTGGGGAGTTCTCTGTTTTGGCCACTAATCTTCCGCATGGCTCCTTGGACAAGAAGGATATGGTTGCTCTTTACTCTCGTCGTTGGGAAATAGAAACGACATTTCGTGATTTTACATCGACAATGAAAATGGAGCAGTGGCACTCAACAAGCCTTAATGGAATATTGCAAGAGCTGTATTCTTATTTTTGGCTCTTCAATTATACAAAGATTCAAATGAGCATAAATGAGGATGAAGACAGTGTGAATCAGTTGGTAAAAAATGACTACAAAAAACCTAACTTTAAACTGATTCTTGATTTCATAATGGATAGCATCCCTCTTTTTGTTGCGGGGCTCTATCAGAAATTTAGGAAGCAGATAAAGTTGCTGATGAAGATTTCAATGGAGAAGAGGAGGCACTTCAAAAGAAGCTATGAAAGGTCTATCAAAAGGGCTGGGAGTTCTTTTAAAAGAAATAGCTTAACGCAGAGGCAGAGGGGTGTGGTGGCTTAAGGAAACGGCATTGCTCCCAGAATCCTTAATGCCCACAAGTGTGGATAAACAAAATACAACTATATGCGTTAATCCTTTAATATCATTCGTTTGACGCAGATGCTGCTGTCAAACTCGGGACTTATTTTCATGGAAAAACATGTGGTTTTGGAGAGAAAGGAAAGAGTAAAGATGGCAAACGTCAAAATGACCTCATACAAATAGGTTTAGCAACAACTCAAAAAGAAGGCATCCCAGTTTTTCATAAAAGTTTCAAGGGAAATATTCATGACAGTAGAACCTTAATGTCTCTTTCAGATAGTTTTAGTGAGTACCGATTGAATTCAGGTTTATTTGTATATGACCGAGGCATCACCTCTGAAAAAAACCTAAATTCTATAGGTAAAATGGGCTGGAAAACACTTTGTGGATTAACAATGAGAGAAAAAGAAAAGAATGCCATTAGAAAATTGTTGAAGAAGGGGTCTATGGATCAATTTTCTAACATGGTTCAAATAAATGGAAATGTTATTTATGTCAAAGGAATTCCACACAAATTTGGATCGATTAAAGGAAAATTAGCCATTTGTTATAATGAGACTAAGAGAATAGAGATTAAAGAATCTAGAAGAAACAAAATTGTGGAAGCTCAGAAATTAATAAATGAAAATAAAGAAATTTTGATCGGTCTTGATAAATATTTAACTTCTACAGGAAGATTAAGAGAATTCGTACTTCAAAATGCTGAAGAATTTGATGGATACTCATGTATTTTTTGTACTAAAAATATACCTGATGAAGATATGGTAAGACTTTATTATGATAAAGATATTATAGAAAAAGCATTTCGTACTCTTAAGGGAGTATCAAAGTTAAGGCCTATTCGATTTAGATTAAAAAAACGTGTGGAGACTCACGTGTTTATATGCTATTTATCTTATCTTATACTATCAATTTTAAAATTAAACTTAAAATCTAAAGGCATAGATATATCGTCAGAAAAAGCAATTGAAGATTTAGAGGATATGTACAATGTTTATTTTTGTGATAATAAAAAGAAAAATAAATTTATTAGATCTGTGACTTTAAGTAAACATCAAGAAAGAATATTACGATCAGTAGACTCAAATGTGGGACTGTAAAAATAATTGTGTAACTGCAATTTTTTTCTTAAATCTTAAAGCCACTTATGTGGCTCCACTCCTGGTAAAAAGCACAGTCCCATATTATTCGTCAATGTATAATTGACATTTTTTCCTTCAAGCGATTTTGTCAGTCACAATGCATTATAAGTTAATGGGGAGGTGGACATCTTCGCTGGTCTATATAATTGGCCTCTTTAGTTACTCTGGACTTTTGATTGTATTATGGAGCCGTAATGGGATCATATCAGAACTGGAAAGAACTCAAATAAATAATTATCATCTTGGTTGAAAAAAAATCAGCAATGGCTCTCTCAAAAAAATGGAAATTCCAATCTCATCAAAGGGTTCATGTGTTTAGGTTCCCATACTATATTACCCCCTTTTTTTTATTTTTTTTAACTTAGGATATTCGAGAAATACCAGAATTGGGATGAAATATGAAAAAAAATGGGAACCCAAATCTGCACCAAGAGGGCATGTATTTAGGTTCCCATACTATATTACCCTAACCATAGTCTCGGTATTCCAGTACTTCTGTCAACGCCTTAGAGGGGCTTTTAAGCCCCCTTATAAGGCAGGTGGTGGACCTTATTAAAAAACTTAGTTGTCAAAACGGTCACCGTATTCAATGGCAAACCTGTTCATGGCTGGCTTCCAGTTGTGTAATGGTCGTGTCCATCGCTTAGAGGCCATTTTTATCGCTAAATATACAACTTTTAAAGCCGACCGATCACTGGGAAATATCTTACGATTTCTGATCGCCTTGCGGATCACGCTATTTAACGACTCTATGGCGTTTGTGGTATAAAAAATCTTTCTGATTTCATCCGGATAATCGAAAATAGTGATGAGATTGTCCCAATTCCTACGCCAAGACTTTTCAATATTCGGATACTTTGAAGACCACTTGGTACAAAATTCCTCAAGGGCCTTTTCAGCTTCTGTCAGAGTCGTAGAGCCATAAATGGACTTGAGGTCTTGGGCGACAGCTTTCATATCCTTGGAAGGAACATAGCGAAGGGAATTGCGGACCATATGGACAATGCACAGTTGTACTTTAGACTTGGGAAAAGCCGCTGAAATGGCTTGAGGAAAACCTGTAAGACCATCTACAGAAAATATAAATACGTCTTTCAACCCTCGATTTTGCAGCTCAGTCAAAACACTCAACCAAAACTTTGAACCCTCATTTTCAGAAATCCATAGGCCCAACAAGTCTTTCTGACCCTCCTCTGTAATACCAAGAGCTAGGTAAATCGCCTTATTAATAACTCTCTTGTCTTGATGGACCTTCACCACGATACAGTCCAAAAATACGATAGGGTAAGTGCTATCCAAGGGGCGGTTCTGCCAAGCCGTAACTTCATCAATAACAGCATCCGTCACGTTGGCTATCACTGAGTGGGATATCTCTGCACCATGGTAGAGGTCTTTGATAGCTCCTTGAATATCCCTGGTCGTCATTCCCCTCGCATAGAGGGTCAGAATACTGTCTTCAAAGCCCTCAAGACGAGTCTTGCCTTTGGGAATGACTTGGGGCTCAAAGGAGGCACTTCGGTCACGGGGGACCTGAAGCTCCACCTCGCCTTTCTCTCCCTTTATGGTCTTTCTACTGTAACCATTGCGAGTGTTGGATTTGCGGGTCTCAGACTTCTCATGCCTCTCATAACCTAGGTGATCGTCCATTTCCGCATTAAGAGCTGTCTCTAAAACAACCTTCATCAGTTGACCCGTTATGTCGGATAAATCCTTTTGGGTCTTGACGTTCTTCGCTAGTTCCTTGCCTATTGTCTTGATATCCATTTTGCCTTCTCCTTTCAGGATGATAGTTCATCCTAATATGATTCGGCAGTTACACAAAATAGTTTACAGGCTCTCAAATGTTCTCAAAAACCATGTGATACGCCCTTAAGAAACCTGGTGTATACTTCTGGGCAGAAATTCAGGTTGATTACAGACTACGAACCATTGAGAAAAACGTTTCATGGTTTTTATATCTATGCCATAGATGGCGACCAATTAGCACTTCCTCGCTCTAAAGATCTTTTAAAGGAGGGTTATTGTGGGTACCCTTGCCCAAATGAGATGGAAACTCATTTCTTACGTATGTATCTATCTCATGCTTATGACGTTTTATCGGGTGTGACAAAGAATCTTTGCTATTCTCCCGCTCTGAACGAAATCGCCAATGCTATTCAAATGATAGGTAGTTTTGAGAGTAATAGCATAACTCTCTACGATAGGCTTTATTTATCTACAGAGATTATTAAGGCCCATGCTCAAGCCAGTAACTTCTTTATTGCGCGTTGTAAGCGAGGCTCTACTTTTATCCCCATTGTAAATTTATTTAATGGCCCAGGTTGGTATTCACGAATGGTTATTGAGGGGGTGGTCATTCATCTCTATAAGTATAAAAACCCAAAGACTGGGGAGTTCTCTGTTTTGGCCACTAATCTTCCGCATGGCTCCTTGGACAAGAAGGATATGGTTGCTCTTTACTCTCGTCGTTGGGAAATAGAAACGACATTTCGTGATTTTACATCGACAATGAAAATGGAGCAGTGGCACTCAACAAGCCTTAATGGAATATTGCAAGAGCTGTATTCTTATTTTTGGCTCTTCAATTATACAAAGATTCAAATGAGCATAAATGAGGATGAAGACAGTGTGAATCAGTTGGTAAAAAATGACTACAAAAAACCTAACTTTAAACTGATTCTTGATTTCATAATGGATAGCATCCCCCTTTTTGTTGCGGGGCTCTATCAGAAATTTAGGAAGCAGATAAAGTTGCTGATGAAGATTTCAATGGAGAAGAGGAGGCACTTCAAAAGAAGCTATGAAAGGTCTATCAAAAGGGCTGGGAGTTCTTTTAAAAGAAATAGCTTAACGCAGAGGCAGAGGGGTGTGGTGGCTTAAGGAAACGGCATTGCCCCCTGGGGCTGAGGGGTGTTAGGCGCCAATTAAAATTGGCCATTTTTAGAAGCCGTCGCCAATGAAAAACGGCCAGTTGATGATGTACTGATTTAGTTATTCTTCGTTCAGAGTTTAGTCAAGTGTCTTTATTTTGCTCATCATTTAACTCGGACTATGCCACAAGATTCTGAGGAATGATTTTCTGCCCACCACTTTTGGCATGACCCCAAATGCATCCTTCAGCCCTATGGCAGAGGTAAATGGAGTATTTTTCAGGATTCCTTGGCGCAGCTAATGTCTAAAGCTCCGCGAGAGTGACGAGCAAATAGTACGGTAAAAGCCAGTTATCCATAAATTTATCCATGGCGACACTGCGGCTGTGACCCCGATGTCTAGCAACGCAGTGCTGCTGTGGATAAATTTTGTGGATAACTGGCGAGTTCCTTCCCCAAAAGTGGGGATCTCTAATGAACTTCTTTGGTTGAACTTTCCTCTTTGCTCTGTTTAGACTTGGCTTTTGCCGATTCGGTTCTCCAACTTTCTTTTCCTTCAATGTTGAGGGTTTCACAGTTGTGAATGATTCGATCAACAGCAGCAGCGGTGGTAATAGGGTTAAGAAACACCTTATCCCATTCAGAGTATGTTAAGTTTGTAGTGATCATGAGACTTTTCCTTTCATATCGCTGAGATATGAATTGAAAGAAAAGATCTGCCCCCTCTGTGCAGGAAGCTGTATAGCCAAGTTCATCACAAGCAATAAGATCAAAACGGTCTAATTTCTTAAAAAGAGCATTCAATGAGAGTTCTTTCTTGCTTTCACGCATTGTTTCAATAAGTTCATGAGTGGTGACCCATAAACATCGATAGCCTTGTTCACAGAGTGAACGAACTAGGGACATGGCCAAATGACTTTTCCCCATTCCAAAGCTTCCGTAAAACACAACATTACAGGCTTTTCTGACCCACTCTCCCTCTGCCATCCAATTAATTTGCTGAGCTGTCACTCCCGTTCTTTTCTGGAAGTTATAAGTTTGGAGTGATTTAAGTTGAGGAAGCTTGGCCCCCTTAAGCAATCTTTTCACTCTCTGGGAATGCTTGTCAGCAAGCTCATTTTGAACGAGTATACCTAAATACTGTTCATACGTCTTTTTTGTTTTTTCGGCAACTCTAGCCGTTGCAACATATTCATCCGCCATCGCTGGAAGTCGGAGTTTTTTAAGAGAACCTATAAGTTCTTCGTGATTCATTAAGAACCTCCTATGTTTGGAACAAGACTGTCATATTGAGACAATCTAGGTTGAAGTGGTTTTTGTTGGTCATTCAAATTAATTTTGGTGGGATTTCCTAAGAGCAAATCTTTTATGGATTTAAAGTCGAAAATCTCACGACTTTCTAATTGAAGCTCCATGGCTGTAGATAAGTCCTGCCAACTCACATGCTGAATCAAGTTGATAACTCTTAAATATTCATGCTCGGCACGGCTTGAATCTTGTTGCTTGAGGTATTGATAAAAATTTTCAAACACATTTGTTGGAAAAAGAATGGATCGGTGAGCCCATCTTACCATGGCTTGCGGCTTACGAACTAAAGAAGGAAGGATATGTTCAAGAAGAAGACTATGCTCCCCATCAGGTTTTCTTTGATGGCGAGCGACAATTTCTTGCTTCCCTCCTGCACGATAGATCGTGACATGATAGGGACCCTGTACGGTTTTACAGGGAGCTTGGATCACCTCATCAGGTATGGAATATGTGGTTTTACCTATTCTCAAAGTCCCATAACCATTACTTTGACAAATATTCACCTTACAGAGAATATCTTCATCTCGTGGAGGCAAAGGCTTAAGAACTTTGGCCTCCTCCTCAAAGCGAGATTTGGTGGAGTCACTCTGATGCTGATCCATATAAGACTCTAAAAACTGATTCAAATGATCCCAGTCTTTAAAAACAATTCCTTTGTTTCTAACAATATTTTTTATCCGAGAACTGAAGGTTCGAATATCACGCTCCACATCTCCCTTGTCAGAGCCCTTCCCTGCGCGGCAGGGAAGAACCTTAAATCCATAGTATTGGATGGCTCGATCAAAAGATTGGGTGTAAATTCGCTGATTTCCTTTAAGAACTTTCTTCACACAGGGAGATAAATTATCAATACGGATGTTCGCACTCATCCCACCTATCTTTTCAAAAAAAGCATGCACCCCATCGATGAAACACTCATAGACAAGAAAGGGGTAGGCACGAACCCAACAGGTGCCACTACAAGGCAATGTTCCAAAATGGAGATGAACGATCTGAACACCATCGGCAAATGGTAAAGCAACCTTCTCCTTAAAATCAAACTGAGCCTGTTCTCCAGGATCATATCTTTGGCTGAAAAAACGCTCCTTGGGGCGAGAACCAAGAATCTCACAAACTCTTCTCTGAACCGTTCTCTCACTCCCACGATAACCCTCCTCAACTAATAGCTCATATATTTCACGGGCGGTGTTACTTGGGTTCAACTTCAAAAAGTACTTCACCCGATCCATATATCCATTAAGGGGATCTGGGCGAGTTCTTTTGGACCTCGCCTTGTACTTCGGTGGGGTGTTGGACTCACAGTACTTGCGCACCGTCTTACGATTGATCCCTAATTCACGAGATATTTCTGTCTTATTTTTACCACTGTGACTCAGGTCACGAATGCGGCCGAAAGTGTATTGACTAATCATAAGATCCTCCTCATTGCTAACCTTTTGAGTTGCAAGAGGGAGGGACTCTGTGAGCTTAGTATCTATATCAGAAGAAGAGACTTCATTGTCTAGTATTTGAACACTCCCTGAAGATTGGTCACTTTTCATTGGCGACAACCTCCATATTGAAAGTGGGACATTTTAATTGGCGACGGCTTTAAGGGAAGCCTGTCTTTAGAAAGAAATTCCATGAAAATTGAGGCAAATGTTGGAATCTTGTGGAATTTAAATACTTTAGAAAATGGGCACAGCCTAAACAGGCTTTTCTTGACTATATATTTAACCTCATTGAAATCCAGAAACAGTCTACAAATGACAAATATGGAACCTGAATAGGCTGTCATGGAAGGACTCTCCAACACGGAGCCCCTTTCCAGGTCGACAAGAACCCAAAAGGAGTTCTTATCAGCTCGGAGCCTTTTTATGAGTAATATCAATTGATTATATGCGTCTCGGTTGACAATGCCAAAAATCACCATAGGTCCTCCTCTGAAAAGTGGCCACTTTTCATTGGCGACGGTGGGGCATTTTAATTGTCAGCTAACAAGGGGCGAGGGCAGGAGCCCGAGACTGAAAGATCCGCAACAGGGTTGCGTTCGATTCAAGCAAGTAGCCACCACCTGTGGGAGGATCTCCTGCTTTAAATGCCAGGAACTAGGCTTCCAAAAATAATCCATCAAATCAGATACAGCGAAATTATCCTTCCAAGAGAACTTGGAAATCTCAAGTGCTCTTAATTTCTTGAGCCACCAGGCGAGAGAGCAAACCAAACAGAGAGAATCAGTCATCCTTTTCTCACTCACTTCACCTCGACACACCTTGCTAATCAAAATATCACTCTCAACAACTTAAACTCAGTCAGGATAAAATCATAAAAATTGCTTCGAGGTCAAAGGAACCCATGAAAAGTCCGTCAAAATAAAGTATTGGATCACACACGGTTCTGTGAGGGGCAGTGGGGGAAGTTCCCACTGCCTACTCGATAGGCAAGGAACTAGCGAAGAAGGTCAAGACCCAAAAGGATTTATCCGACATAACGGGTCAACTGATGAAGGTTGTTTTAGAGACAGCTCTTAATGCGGAAATGGACGATCACCTAGGTTATGAGAGGCATGAGAAGTCTGAGACCCGCAAATCCAACACTCGCAATGGTTACAGTAGAAAGACCATAAAGGGAGAGAAAGGCGAGGTGGAGTTTCAGGTCCCCCGTGACCGAAGTGCCTCCTTTGAGCCCCAAGTCATTCCCAAAGGCAAGACTCGTCTTGAGGGCTTTGAAGACAGTATTCTGACCCTCTATGCGAGGGGAATGACGACCAGGGATATTCAAGGAGCTATCAAAGACCTTTACCATGGTGCAGAGATATCCCACTCAGTGATAGCCAACGTGACGGATGCTGTTGTGATCCAATACTTTATTTTGACGGACTTTTCATGGGTTCCTTTGACCTCGAAGCAATTTTTATGATTTTATCCTGACTGAGTTTAAGTTGTTGAGAGTGATATTTTGATTAGCAAGGTGTGTCGAGGTGAAGTGAGTGAAAAAAGGATGACTGATTCTCTCTGTTTGGTTTGCTCTCCCGCCTGGTGGCTCAAGAAATTAAGAGCACTTGAGATTTCCAAGTTCTCTTGGGAGGATAATTTCCTGAAATCCCCTCCAGTTATAACTAGGTTTCAGGACCAAAGGCTTGTAAGAGTCAGGACTAAGGACCTGCTCCAGACATGAGTAATGATAGCCGCTAATTCTTATAGGCTTTTCAAAAATCGTATCCAAATACCCAATTTCTACTAGGTCGGTGCTATACAAAGTCAAAAATCGACGGATTGTCTTCATAGAATATGAAATAATGTTAGTAACATTCATGGGGGCGCCTTGCTTCCCCACCCACGCCCACAAATGGCCTGGTTTAACCCGCCCATCGGGCAATGGCATTCGTTTTTGCAGAAGATTTTTCCACATTTTTCTGACTCCCTCTAACATACTGAGTTAAGGGGGCTTTTATCTTTTTTCTTTTTCCGAAAAAAAATACTTGAGTCCACCCCATCGTTGTGTCACATTATATTTGAACCATTCCCAAAGGGGAGAGACTCAAATGGACCCACGCATAGAGACATTGCCTTCAACAACTTTTTTTGGAAGACGCTTGACGCGCAAGCAAATTGCCGACATTCAAAAGACGGTGGCGCTATTTCCTTCTTTAAGTCGCCGTGAACTGGGTTATACAGTTTGTGAACATCTTGGTTGGCTAACTCCCAAAGGTGATCATCGCATCCAATCGTGCCTTCGTATGCTTGAGACGCTAGAGGAACTTGACATTCTATCCCTGCCAGAAAAAGACATGTCAAAGCGGAGTGTCCCCTCCAAAAAAATCACTTGGACACACCGAACAGATGAAAAGCCTCTCATCAACGATAAACTAGACTCATTGACCCCACTTTCTTTGCAAATCGTAACTGATCAAGAGGCCATTAAGGAATGGAATGAAGTTGTCGATCGGCATCATTATCTCAATTACAGACGTCCCTTTGGTCCCCACTTACGCTATTTCATCTTAGATAATTGTGGGCGAAGATTGGGTTGTCTTTTATTTGAAGCTGGCACATCCACGTTGCCTTGCCGTGATGAATGGATCGGTTGGCAAAATCGAGCTTACAAAAAGCACTTGAATTTAGTGGTGAACAATAGTCGATTTTTGATCTTTCCCTGGGTAAAGGTTCGCCATCTTGCTTCGATGGCTTTATCTATGGCAACTCGCCAACTTCCCACAGACTGGGAGTTAAAACATGCTTTCAAACCTGTACTCATGGAGACTTTTGTCGACCTTACCAAATTTAATGCCACGAGCTATCGTGCTGCCAACTGGCTTTATTTGGGCAAAACAAATGGGAGTCGTGCCTACAAAAATGTAAAGGGAAAAACTCAAAAAGGTGTTTATGTTCAACCTCTGACAAAGAATTATCAGTCTATCTTATTGAATGGCCCCCAATGCGCTATCAAGAAACCCGTCGGGAAACCCACCATCAAGCCACATAAGAACTTGGCTGAGCCTATGCTAGAGGACTCTTTTGTGCATCTTTGGCAAAACATCATCAAGACAGTGGTTATCATTGCAGATGAGTACGACCGAACCTGGCAAAAGCGTCAACGTGTCTTGAATACATTGTTGATTATACTTTTCATCTTCCGACTTGTTTTCTCTAAAGGAAAACAAGGTTATGATACAACTTTGATTGAACTTTGGGAGCAGTGTCGCATATTAGACATTGAACTCCCTCAACCTAAACCAGTTCGGGCATCCACTATGTGTAGTGCACGGGCTAAAGTAGATGAAAATATATTTAAAGTTTTGCATGATGAAATTCTTAAACAAGACGGTATATCCAATTCTAGTACCTTATGGAAGGGCCATAAGGTTTTCGCAGTGGATGGATCGAAAATAAATTTACCACGTCAACTCGTAGATAATGGGTATCAGCAACCATGGGAAAAAGCATGGTACCCTCAAGGTCTTGTCAGTTGCCTGTACCAACTACAGTCGAAGATTCCTGTGGATTTTGATCTCTTTGCCCATAACAATGAGAGAAAGGCTGCACAAACTCATTTCAAAAAATTGTTTGAAAACGATGTTGTGGTTTATGATCGTGGCTATTATTCCTACGAAATGCTTCATGAGCATAAGGTGCGAAGTCTGCATGCGGTGTTTAGGATAAGGAGAAATGCCAACACTGTTTTTGATGAATTTATTAATAATGATCAAAAAGACTCAGTGATCCAAGTCATTCCTAGCAAGCAAATTCTGAAAGAACTACATAAAAAAAAGCCACAAGACGACTTCAAAGCCTACGCTTTGCGTTTGGTCAAATATAAAATTGGACAAACTACTTTTGTTCTAGGAACAACCTTAATGGATCAAAAAAAATATTCCATTGATGATCTGGCCAATCTCTATCATGGACGCTGGAGTATAGAGGAACTGTACAAAATATCCAAAGAACTGATGACCATTGAAGAGTTTCATTCTCAAAGTGAAAGGGGAGTCAAACAAGAATTGTTTGCACACTTCACACTTATCACTCTGACAAGATTATTTTCCAACTACACGGAAGACCGTCTTAATACATCTCAATCCCATAGTAAAAAACAAACCATGCAGACAAACTTTAAAAACAATTTACTGACAATTGCAAGAAATATTGAAGGTCTTTTTCTTCAACAAAAGGTAGTGCTTAGTAAAACCCTCAATTGCATCATTACAAATATGAAGACCTGCCGACAAAGGCTACGTCCGAATAGGCATTACGACCGAGTTTCTAGAAAACCCATCGGAGTATGGAGACCCAGTAAAGAGGTTAGGGGGGCTATGGCCAACGGATAATCACATGGATCAAAGAAAAAAACTTGGGGTTAGCCCACCCCCGAGGAGTTAGAGGTTCAAATCCTTAACCGAATGGGATCTCTCACTAAACGAATGCCATTGGCCCATCGGGGGCTATACAGCTTCCTGCACAGAGGGTGCTGATCTTTTCTTTCAATTCATATCTCAGCGATATGAAAGGAAAAGTCTCATGATCACTACAAACTTAACTTACTCTGAATGGGATAAGGTGTTTCTTAACCCTATTACCACCGCTGCTGCTGTTGATCGAATTATTCACAACTGTGAAACCCTCAACATTGAAGGAAAAGAAAGTTGGAGAACCGAATCGGCAAAAGCCAAGTCTAAACAGAGCAAAGAGGAAAGTTCAACCAAAGGAAGTTCATTAGAGATCCCCACTTTTGGGGAAGGAACTCGCCAGTTATCCACAAAATTTATCCAATCGAGTAGACAGTGGGAACTTCCCCCACTGCCCCTCACAGACACGTACGTGACAGTCTCCCGTCATACGGCTCCTAATATTTGCGAGGTTCCACTATTGTAAACCATTTAAATGGACCACAGAGTGTCCGACTGGTTAGTGTTTCCTCACATATTAGGAGACCCCTTCGCTCCAGCTCCGTTACAGAACCTTCTTCACTACTACGAGTCTCTCTGCCCCTATCTGGTGTCATCGGTATTTGCCCTTCGGTTTCCACCTTATAGCCGTTCCCTTAACATCCACCAGTAGGTTCCCCAGTTCCAACACGACGCCAAGTCTGTGCTCATGCCACCTTTACGCCGGCTGCCACTCGGCCAGTAATCAGGTACCTTCCGAGTTTATCCCAAGGTACTACCGGGACCTTGGTTTTGACAGCAACTAACGCATTTTCGACGCCTCATCGATGGTTCGCTTTCGCTCATCTTCACAGACTACACATGACCAGTTATTCTGGCCTTTTCCCTAACGTTCACCACCCAGGTCTTGCCCCCTGCGCAGCTTAGGGTTGTTTGTTCCCAATTCCTGTAAATCGAGAACGGTGGACCTACCACCATCATCATGTCAGCTTTCTATAGTCGTTACCTCCTATATTGTGCTGGGCACACCAGCAGCACTGCGTTGCTAGACATCGGGGTCACAGCCGCAGTGTCGCCATGGATAAATTTATGGATAACTGGCTTTTACCGTACTATTTGCTCGTCACTCTCGCGGAGCTTTAGACATTAGCTGCGCCAAGGAATCCTGAAAAATACTCCATTTACCTCTGCCATAGGGCTGAAGGATGCATTTGGGGTCATGCCAAAAGTGGTGGGCAGAAAATCATTCCTCAGAATCTTGTGGCATAGTCCGAGTTAAATGATGAGCAAAATAAAGACACTTGACTAAACTCTGAACGAAGAATAACTAAATCAGTACATCATCAACTGGCCGTTTTTCATTGGCGACGGCTTCTAAAAATGGCCAATTTTAATTGGCGCCTAACAAGGTACGTCTCAACACCATAAAACAACATATTTTTCTGGCCCCATTCTCCTCAAACTTTGCCCAACACTGCCCTAAACCACCAACTAAGCCCAAAAATCCTATTGGAGTCTTCGCTGGCTCTGCAGTTTCTACTGATATGCCTTGCGGATTTCTAAAAAAGACCTTTTATCCTTCCTATTCCCTAAACTTTCGGATGAATGAGAAAAGACTATGATTTATGAACTTATGTATAATCTAAATTATGTACAGTGGATCCTATATTAAATGTGGGTCTATTAAATGTGAGGCCATACTTAAGACCAGTAGGATTGATCCACATATAATGCAATAGACACCTTATTGACTCATATATAAATCACCATATTCTTGACCAAGAAAGAAGAATGAATTATGGTATGGGTTATATCCTGAATTCTACAAAAATGGTAACAAGGATTCTGGCCTAAGGTCCTGACATTGTGAAGCGACGGCTGGGATTAATAGAGCCTGTAAACTATTTTGTGTAACTGCCGAATCATATTAGGATGAACTATCATCCTGAAAGGAGAAGGCAGAATGGATATCAAGACAATGTGTGCCACGAAGTCACGGAGGTGACATGCTGATGTGAAGATGGAGGTAGGTCCTCCGCGCACTCGGATTTCAGGATTTGAGTGCAAACAACCTTGCTGCTGCATGGGAGGCAAGGCCCTTGTAGTGAGCGAGCAAGGAAAAGGCCGTAGTAAAGGGTCATGTAAGTACTAGGGAGATGAGCGAAAGCAAACCCACCGACGACGCATCGAAAGATTAACAGTCGCGTCAAAACCGAAGGAAGGTTGTCTCCGTCGGGATAAGTCTAGAGGAAGCCTGATGACCGATCTAGACGGCGTGCGGTGTATAGGGGGCATGAACCTAGTACAGGCTTCGTATCGGAACGTGGGAACCTGCTGTTATACGATACTTTATTCTGACTAGAATTCGCCTTTATTTTTTATTTTTCTTTGACCATCCCTAGAGAATTATTACATTCCCTTGACTAAGTCTTGTCATAACCTCCCCATGAGTTTAATACTCTGCATCAGGAGGTGTTATGATTTTAGCTACTTTTGTATCAACGGATGACCTTGTAAAAGAAGGTAAGAATTACAATTGGAAGAGGCCATGTAAGTGCCAAAATCCCGGCTGTAACACTGAGAAGCTCTGGGGCCATGGCTCAATGCCGTTTCCTTAAGAAAAATCTCTTGAAATCATTAGATAAATCGACAAGAATAAGACTTGTTTTATTTTACACCCAACCCTCAACCAAGGAGTAAGTCACATGCAATCCAATATTGATCTCGAAAGCCCCCAAATGACGAGTTCGCGTCACAGATGACCATTTTATTCTACCAAAACTTGATTCTTCCTTCAAGCCAGAGCACCTTGTCGATCCAGAAAAACAAAAAAGGAATCGAAAATTTAATCCTCAAATTTTCTTTTTTACCATTATCTATCTTATTTCAGGAACAAATTACGAAGGCTACCAAATCGCTCTTAAGACGGTATGGACTTATTTTGGTGACCTGCTTCTCATGCCAGTCAAAAGCAGTCTCAGCAAGATACGTCAAAGTATTTCTTACCTATTTTTCAAAGATATCTTTGAATCTCTGATTACAGACTACGAACCATTGAGAAAAACGTTTCATGGTTTTTATATCTATGCCATAGATGGCGACCAATTAGCACTTCCTCGCTCTAAAGATCTTTTAAAGGAGGGTTATTGTGGGTACCCTTGCCCAAATGAGATGGAAACTCATTTCTTACGTATGTATCTATCTCATGCTTATGACGTTTTATCGGGTGTGACAAAGAATCTTTGCTTTTCTCCCGCTCTCAACGAAATCGCCAATGCTATTCAAATGATAGGTAGTTTTGAGAGTAATAGCATAACTCTCTACGATAGGCTTTATTTATCTACAGAGATTATTAAGGCCCATGCTCAAGCCAGTAACTTCTTTATTGCGCGTTGTAAGCGAGGCTCTACTTTTATCCCCATCGTAAATTTATTTAATGGCCCAGGTTGGTATTCACAAATGGTTATTGAGGGGGTGGTCATTCATCTCTATAAGTATAAAAACCCAAAGACTGGGGAGTTCTCTGTTTTGGCCACTAATCTTCCGCATGGCTCCTTGGACAAGAAGGATATGGTTGCTCTTTACTCTCGTCGTTGGGAAATAGAAACGACATTTCGTGATTTTACATCGACAATGAAAATGGAGCAGTGGCACTCAACAAGCCTTAATGGAATATTGCAAGAGCTGTATTCTTATTTTTGGCTCTTCAATTATACAAAGATTCAAATGAGCATAAATGAGGATGAAGACAGTGTGAATCAGTTGGTAAAAAATGACTACAAAAAACCTAACTTTAAACTGATTCTTGATTTCATAATGGATAGCATCCTGAAATCCCTAAAAGTTGTAACTAGGTTTAATGTATTGCGTTAACTCTCTTTTCCTATGGAATTGGCTACTATCAACGGTTTGAGAGGTTTAATAGTATTAATATATTTAATATGACTCATAAAAATCTTCTTCGAAAGGTCCTTCGTTCCCATTGGATCGACAATATAAATTAGGCATAGTGGTAGCCTGCTTCTCTTCCTTGTCCCAAAAGCTTTTAACTTTATAGAGATAGGTTTTTCTTCAGTAACCCTCTCCAAAATTAGTTTCATCTCCTATAGCCTGTTTCATGTGTTCTTGGGAAAGATATATCGCAGATTTTTCCTCTATTTGAAACAATTTTGAGAGATATTTCTTTCATTAAGATTATTATAAGAGTACACAGTTTAAAATAGCAGTGCCAAGTTTCAAAACGAATCTCGGCAAGAACTACTGGTTTTTTCCTTATTTTTTTGCTCAAAAGTGTATGACATCGTTAATATTGTAACTATGCTTTTGAAGAGATGAAAATCTCTTAATCAAAGTGAAGGCCTTCTCAGACAATAATCAGGACTTAAGTCCTATACCTAGTTACAACTTTTAGGGATTTCAGGTAGCATCCCTCTTTTTGTTGCGGGGCTCTATCAGAAATTTAGGAAGCAGATAAAGTTGCTGATGAAGATTTCAATGGAGAAGAGGAGGCACTTCAAAAGAAGCTATGAAAGGTCTATCAAAAGGGCTGGGAGTTCTTTTAAAAGAAATAGCTTAACGCAGAGGGGTGTGGTGGCTTAAGGAAACGGCATTGGGTCATGTGTAGTCTGTGAAGATGAGCGAAAGCGAACCATCGATGAGGCGTCGAAAATGCGTTAGTTGCTGTCAAAACCAAGGTCCCGGTAGTACCTTGGGATAAACTCGGAAGGTACCTGATTACTGGCCGAGTGGCAGCCGGCGTAAAGGTGGCATGAGCACAGACTTGGCGTCGTGTTGGAACTGGTGTGATCCAATACTTTATTTTGACGGACTTTTCATGGGTTCCTTTGACCTCGAAGCAATTTTTATGATTTTATCCTGACTGAGTTTAAGTTGTTGAGAGTGATATTTTGATTAGCAAGGTGTGTCGAGGTGAAGTGAGTGAAAAAAGGATGACTGATTCTCTCTGTTTGGTTTGCTCTCCCGCCTGGTGGCTCAAGAAATTAAGAGCACTTGAGATTTCCAAGTTCTCTTGGAAGGATAATTTCGCTGTATCTGATTTGATGGATTATTTTTGGAAGCCTAGTTCCTGGCATTTAAAGCAGGAGATCCTCCCACAGGTGGTGGCTACTTGCTTGAATCGACGCAACATCCTGTTGCGGATCTTTCAGTCTCGGGCTCCTGCCCTCGCCCCTCAGCCCCAGGGGGCTTTCGGGTACGACTGAAAGATTCTTAGTCTCGATTCCACATTGAGAGGAGATTGAGAGGAGCCTCCTATCCAGTGGGACTTTATTTGGCCCCTCAGGGAGAATACCTAGTTTCTGTCCAGAAAGGCCCATTTTTTGTTCTCTGACACTCCCCATTGAGGCTCCCAATGCCTCAATGGGGGAGTGAGAGTTGGAGATTTGCCACACAAACTCTACAGATTAAGGGGAAAAAGGTCTTTAAGCGACTTGCGCCCTAGTTTTTTCGATTTGAAGACGCACCCCTACCTTTGGAAGATTTTAGCACCTTCGACCTGGTCCATTGCTGTTATTCCTAATGGATAAATTTAGGTGACAGTTGATAATTCATGTCTTGCCAAGACAACAAAATTATAGGCACAAACGGCATTCTTTACATACCTCTTAAAACCATCATGCCCTTTCCAGTAAGCAACTCTCATACCAAAACATCTCTTAAGGAATGAAATAACAGCCTCTATTCCGGCTCTCCAATTGAGAAGATTTTTAAAGACCCAAGCACTTTTAACCATCTTTAATATTTTCATTCCTTTTTTTTCTGGGAAGCAAACATCTTTAGCCCCCATCTCTTTGGCCTCTTCAAGATTTTCTTTTGAAGCAAACCCACCATCTGCACTTACTTTTACAGGGCAAGCCCCATAGGTTTGTGTCACTGAATTCATAACTTTTAAAAACATATCAGAGTCTGCGGGGTTGCCATCAGGGAT